>NZ_JAFJYC010000001.1 GCF_018777395.1 Candidatus Sodalis endolongispinus | reverse complement strand
ACCCGCGCCATCACGCTGCAGCCCAGCGCCAAATAGGCCTCCCGGGCCATCTTCCGGAGGGCATCGGCGACGGACGCCGGCAGCGCCGCCGGGATAACCAGTCCCGCCTTGGCGCCTTTGAGATATTTGGTGTCATAGGCGTAAAATTCGTCGTTGGCGAGGATCTCACCGCAAACGCTGACCTCAGGTGAATCATTGCCCAAGACGGCGGTTTCGATTTCCCGCCCGCTTATCCCCTGTTCCACCAACACTTTGGCATCATAACGGAAAGCCAGCGTCAGCGCGGCCTCAAAGCCGGCGCGGTCGGTCACCTTGCTCACGCCGACGGAAGATCCTTGGCTGGCGGGTTTAATGAACAGCGGCAGCCCCAGCCGGCCGATAATAGCGTCGACATCCGGCACGGCACTGCCCGAACGCAGCAGCGTTACCGACGGCGTCACCGGCACCCCCGCGTCGCGCAAGACGCGCTTGGTCATGTCCTTGTCCATACACACCGCCGAGCCCAGCACGTCCGGCCCGGCGTAAGGAATATTCAGCACCCGCAGCAGACCCTGCACCGACCCGTCCTCACCGCCGGCGCCGTGCAACACCGAGAAAGCGACATCTATCGACGGCAACGGCTGGCCATTGGCGGCATCAATCAGTTGCGCACCCGACTGACCGGGCACCACCGCCAGGTAACACCGCGCCGGCGCCAGGCGGATGGCGGCGGGATCGTCAGCATTAAGCAGATAGTCCTGCTCGTCGCATAGAGTCCAGCGTCCGTGTTTATCCACCCCGATGAGCGTCAAATCGTATTTTTGCCGGTCGATGGCGCGAATGACGTTCATCGATGAGCGCAACGACACTTCATGCTCGGTGGACTGGCCGCCGAACAGCACCGCGACCCGTTGTTTGCCGCTTTCCCGTGGTTCCATTACATCCTCATTAATGACTAAAACACTTATTAAACGCCCACAGAGTATGCGTCAAGGGCGGGTGTGTAAAGCCCCGGCATGGGCTGATACCCGAAGACGGTGATTATAGCGGCGAAACGGACGAAAAAATGAGGAGCGGATACGAACGCCGCGTGAGAAACGCGCACGGTGTGACGGGGGACACGGGTCAGCGCGGCCGGTGAAAACGGCCGCTTGCTCCTGACAGACCTTGCCCTTCAGCGGCGCACGTTGACCGGCGCGGAGGGACACGCACGCCGGACGTCAACTTATTGGCGAGAAGCCGGCCTCACATCATCTCTCGGCTGACGGCGCTGTTTTGGCTGACCAAACTTGGAGATGATATTAAACAGCTCTCCCAGAAGGTAAATAAGACCCAGGATAATCGCCATGACGACAGGCACCATTAAAATGACAATGGCCAGGCTTTCTATTAGTTCAAGCATTATTACCTCATAGCGTAGAGTTGGCGCATAATGGCTATCTTCCTTGCCTTTATTCCAGTTTCTGGCTGCAGCGATTAGGCCTTTTATGTTATCGCGACCGGCATTATTTGCCGCTTCCCGTTGGATAAGCGAAAATTTTCCTTTTAACGCCACGAGGTTTCCTCATGCAGGCAGAGATTCTGTTAACATTGAAACTCCGGCAGCACTTGTTTGCCGACCCGCGCCGCATTGAACTGCTTAAGCAGATCCGCGCCACCGGCTCCATCATGCAGGGGGCAAAACTGGCGGGCGTCAGCTACAAAAGCGCCTGGGATGCGATCAATGCCATGAACACGCTTGCGGAACAGACGCTGGTGGAGCGAGCGACCGGCGGCAAAGGCGGCGGCACCACCACCCTGACCCGTTATGCTGAAAGGCTGTTGCAGCTTTATGACCTGCTGGGCCAGATCCAGCAAAAAGCCTTCGATGTCTTGCAAGACGATACGCTGCCGTTAGACAGCCTGCTGGCGGCAATCTCGCGTTTCTCGCTACAAACCAGCGCCCGCAATCAGTTTTTTGGCACCATCGTCAGCCGCAATCGCCGGCCGGTGCAGCAGCAGGTAACGGTCGAACTGGCCGACGGCCACAGTCAATTGAACGTCGCGCTAACCGAAAATAGCTCCGAACGCCTGCAGCTTGAGATAGGCAAAGAAGTGCTGGTATTAATCAAGGCGCCCTGGATCTCCCTTGCCGCGACCGGCACGCCCGCGCCGCAGGCGGATAATGTGCTGCACGGTACCCTCACTCATCTGGAGCGCGGCGACGAAAACGACGAAGCGCTCATCGCCCTGCCCGGCGGCCAACAACTGTGCGCCACGGTACCAACGGCGGTAACCGATAAGCAAAAGTTATCGCCGCCCCAGCCCATAGCAGCCTATTTTAATTCTGACCAAGTGATCATCGCCACGCTGTGCTAAAGGCGGACGCCCACCATTGACATCCCCGCGCAAATTTTCCATGCTGAACTCACCGTTGCACTTAAAGGAACAATCAATGACTTCATTGCAAATTTCGCAAGGTTCATTTCGCCTCAATGATACCCGTGCGCTTACGCTTGATGACGTCCATATCCACACCGGAGAGAGCTTGTCCTTTGTTGGCGCCAACGGTAGCGGCAAATCCGCTCTGGCGCGCGCTGGCCGGCGAACTGACTTTATTGACCGGCGGGCGACACACGGATTATCGGCGCATAGCCCGCCTGTCGCTGGAACAGGTGCAGCGCTTGGTAGAAGAAGAGTGGCAGCGGGCCAATACCGACTTGCTCAGTCCCGGCGAGGACGACACCGGCAGCACTGCGGCAGAAATTATCCAGCAGCAGGACGCTGACGATGAACGGTGTCAACAGTTGGCGAGTCAGTTCGGCATCCGCCCTTTGCTGACGCGACGCTTCAAATACCTCTCCACCGGTGAATCCCGCAAGGTGCTGCTGTGTCAGGCGTTGATGGCGCGCCAGGATTTACTGATCCTGGACGAGCAGTTCGATGGCCTGGACGTCACCTCGCGTCAACAGTTAAGCGAACGATTAGCCGGGCTGGCGGGCAGCGCCTGCACGCTGGTGTTGATCCTCAACCGGTTTGAAGATATTCCGAATTATATCGATCGGGTGGGTATTTTGGTGGATTGTGCCCTGACCCGCACCGGCTCCCGCCAGAGCCTGCTGGCGGAGGCGCTGGTGGCACAATTGGCCCATTTGGAATCCCTGCAGGATCTGACGCTGCCGGAAGCCGACCCGCCGCAGCAGGCCTCGCTGCCGGCGGGCGAGCCGCTTATTACCTTGCGCGACGGCGTGGTGTCTTACCAGGACCAACCTATTTTGCATCATCTGAATTGGCAGGTCGTACCGGGCCAGCACTGGCAGATCGTCGGCCCGAACGGCGCCGGCAAATCCACCCTGCTCAGTTTGGTCACCGGCGATCATCCGCAGGGTTACAGCAATGATCTTACCCTTTTCGGACGTCGGCGCGGCAGCGGCGAAACCATTTGGGATATCAAACGGCATATCGGCTATGTCAGCAGCAGCCTGCATTTGGACTACCGCGTCAGCGCCAGCCCGCGCAGCGTTATTTTGTCGGGTTTTTTTGATTCTATCGGCGTGTATCAGGCGGCCTCGGAGCGCCAGCAGCAGTTGACCCGCCAGTGGCTGCGGTTACTCGGGCTCGACAGTCAGGCCGACGACGCGTTTCACGGCCTCTCCTGGGGGCAGCAACGTCCGACGTTAATTGCCCGCGCGCTGGTCAAACATCCGGCGTTGCTTATCCTTGATGAGCCGCTGCAGGGATTGGATCCGCTCAACCGCCAATTGGTGCGGCGCTGGATTGATGTCTTGATTGGACAGGGCAGCACGCAATTGCTGTTCGTCTCCCATCATGCCGAAGATGCGCCGGAATGTATTACCCACCGGCTGACCTTCGTCCCCGACGCCGATCGCTACCGGTATCAAGTGGAAACGCTCAACGCCTGAGGCGGCGGCTCCCCGGCGGGCAGGTTCACCGCCCTCGCCGGTTGTCGCTCGCGTCATGGCGCCATCGCACGGCGCCCCCCGCTCAGCTCCGGCGCAAAGGCTCTAACGATTCTGGTCAACGTCTTAACCTGATGTAAGCCTTACCTAGTCCGCGATGTAATCGCTACCACGCTTAATCCCTATCCCCGCAGCCCGCAGCGGCAGGCCTGCGCCGAGGGACGCAGAGGCACTGGCGCACGCGCCTATTCCTGCGCTACTATGAATGTAATCTATTTCATAAATCGCGGTATGATCACTCTTTCTGTGACGTGCTCATGCTACGGTAATGCAGTAAAAACGGAGGGAGTTGAACTATGTCAATCCTGGTTACAGGTGGTAGCGGTTACATCGGCAGTCACACCTGTTTACAGCTCATCGCTGCAGGCATAACACCGGTCATTATCGACAATTTATCGAATAGCAAGCGATCCGTCATGTCGGCTATTGCTCAGCTGAGCGGCCACACGCCGGCGTTTTATCAGGGCGACATACGCGATCAACGGTTGCTGGCGCAAATCTTCGCCGAGCACGATATTGATGCCGTGATCCATTTCGCCGGTCTGAAGGCGGTAGGGGAATCGGTCAGCCAGCCGATAGACTATTATGACAATAACGTTTACGGCACCCTCGCGCTGGTGGAAGCCATGCGGGAAGCCGGTATCTTTAATCTGATTTTCAGTTCCTCGGCCACCGTCTACGGTGATCAGCCGGTGGTCCCTTACGACGAAAGTCTGCCCACCGGCCGCCCTGCCAGCCCCTACGGCCGCAGCAAATTGATGGTGGAAGAGATTTTGCAGGATCTGCAACATGCCGATCCCCGCTGGAGCGTCAGTCTGCTGCGCTATTTTAATCCGGTCGGCGCCCATCACTCGGGCGAGATGGGTGAAGATCCCCAAGGCCCGCCAAATAACCTGATGCCATTTATTGCCCAGGTCGCGGTGGGACGTCGCCCGTCGCTGGCCATTTTTGGCAATGATTTTCCAACGCCGGACGGCACCGGCGGGCGCGACTATATTCATGTGTTGGATCTGGCCGACGGCCATCTTGCGGCGCTGACCACCTTACGCGACCGACCCGGCGTGCATATTTATAATCTGGGCACAGGCAAAGGCCATAGCGTGCTCGACGTGGTAGCGGCGTTCAGCCAGGCTTGCGGCAAGCCTTTAGCGTACCATTTCGCCCCCAGCCGCGATGGCGATCTGGCCGCCTATTGGGCTGCGCCGGAAAAGGCCGCGCGGGAATTGCACTGGCGGGTCAGCCGGACGCTGGACGACATGGTCAGCGACACCTGGCACTGGCAATCCCGGCACCCAAACGGCTATCCGGATTAAGGAGACAGCATGCAGCCATTTAACCCCGCCGATCACCCGCACCGGCGTTACAACCCCTTAACCGGCCAATGGATCTTGGTTTCGCCTCACCGGGCAAAGCGCCCCTGGCAAGGGCAGCAGGAAGAAACGCCCTCGGTGCAAACGCTACCGGCCCATGATCCGGACTGTTATCTTTGTCCGAGTAATACCCGTATCACCGGTGATCGCAACCCAGATTACCTTACCACGCACGTGTTTACCAATGATTTCGCCGCGCTAATGCCGGATACGCCTGACGCACCGGCCAGCGACGATCCGCTGTTTCGTCGCCAAAGCGCCCGCGGCACCAGCCGGGTTATCTGTTTCTCGCCGGATCACAGTAAAACCCTGCCCGAACTGTCGCTGCCGGCGCTGGAAGCGGTGGTCAATACCTGGCGCGAGCAAAGCGCGGAGCTGGGCAAAACCTATCCCTGGGTGCAAGTATTCGAGAACAAAGGCGCCGCCATGGGCTGTTCCAACCCCCATCCCCATGGCCAGATCTGGGCCAACAGTTTCCTGCCGAATGAAGCCGAACGCGAAGACCGTTTGCAGCGGGAATACTACCGGCAGCAGGGTTCATCGATGTTGGTGGACTATGCCGCCCGCGAGGCTGGCGGACGGCGCGCGTACCGTGGTTGATACGCGCCACTGGCTGGCGGTGGTCCCCTACTGGTCCGCCTGGCCGTTTGAAACGCTGCTGCTGCCCAAACGTCCCATCCAGCGCTTGCCCGAACTCGACGTTGAAACCAGCGCCGATCTGGCGCTAGCGCTGAAAAATCTCACCAGCCGCTACGACAACTTGTTTCAATGCTCTTTCCCTTACTCTATGGGTTGGCACGGCGCCCCGTTTACCCATGACGACCCCGCCCATTGGCAATTGCACGCGCATTTTTATCCGCTGCTGCTGCGCTCCGCCACGGTGCGCAAATTTATGGTGGGCTATGAAATGCTGGCGGAAACCCAGCGCGACCTGACCGCGGAACAAGCCGCCGAACGCCTGCGGGCGGTCAGCGAGGATCATTTTCGGCAATCTGGAGCCCCATTATGAGCTTACAAATCACCACTGAAACCGTTTTTCGCGACGCCTTTGGCTATGACGCCACCCTGACGGTTAAAGCACCCGGCCTGGTCAATCTGATTGGCGAACATACCGATTACAACGACGGGTTTGTGCTGCCCTGCGCCATTGATTACGAGACGGTGATAAGTTGCGCCCGCCGCGACGATGGCAAAATTCGGGTTATTGCCGTGGACTATGGACCGCCAGCACGATATTTTTTATCTGGATGAGTCAATTTTATCCCATGCCGATCAGCAATGGTCCAATTATGTGCGTGGAGTGGTGAAACATTTACAGCGCCGGGACGCAAGTTTTGGCGGCGCCGACCTGGTTATCAGCGGCAACGTTCCCCAAGGGGCGGGCCTGAGTTCGTCTGCCGCGCTGGAAGTGGCGGTGGGCAAAGCGTTGCAATCACTCTATCACCTGTCGGTGGATAATGTGGCGCTGGCGCTTAATGGTCAGGAAGCGGAGAATCAGTTCGTCGGCTGTAATTGCGGCATTATGGATCAGCTGATTTCGGCGCTGGGCAAAGACAACCACGCCCTGTTAATCGACTGTCGCACGCTGGGCACCCGCGCGGTACCGATGCCGGACAATATCGCGGTAGTTATCGTCAACTCCAACGTCAAACGCGGCCTGGTGGACAGCGAATACAACGCCCGCCGCGAACAATGTGAAACCGGCGCGCGCTTCTTCGCGGTGGAAAAACTGCGCGACGTGGCGCTGGAACAATTTGAGGCGGTGGCCCGGGAGCTTGACAGTACGGTTGCCAAGCGGGTGCGCCATGTATTAAGCGAAAACGCGCGCACGCTGGCGGCAGCCGATGCGCTAGCGGCCGGGGATCCTGGCGCTAATGGGCCGTTTGATGGCACAATCTCACGCCTCGATGCGCGATGATTTTGAAATAACCGTGCCGGCTATCGATACCCTGGTCACGATTATTAAGGAGGAAATCGGCGAGACGGGCGGCGTGCGGATGACCGGCGGTGGATTCGGCGGCTGCGTCGTGGCGCTGGTCCCTTCCGACCGCGTGGAAGACGTTAGAGCGGCAGTGGCAAAACACTACGAGCAACAAACCGGATTGAAAGCAACAGTTTATGTCTGTCACGCCAGCGAAGGAGCAGGGGTATGCTGAAAGAGTATGAATCAGGCCAGGCGCCCGATGGTCAGCCGTTCCGGCTGGTCACACTCGGCAATGATCAGGGGTTTCAGGTCACTCTGATGGACTGGGGCGCCACCTGGCTCTCCTGTCAGGTCCCGCTGCAGGCGGGAGGAACGCGGGAGGTTCTGCTGGGCTGCCCGACGCCAATGGATTATCTGCGCCAAAACGCCTATCTCGGCGCCACCGTTGGCCGCTACGCCAACCGCATTCGACTGGCGACGCTGAACCACGACGGCCAGCGCTTTGCGCTTGCCGCCAATCAGGGCGAGCATCAGCTGCACGGCGGTCCGGAGGGTTTTCACAACCGGCGCTGGCAGCAGGTAGAGCACGACCAGAACTCGGTGCTATACCGACTGCATTCCGCCGATGGCGATCAGGGCTATCCCGGCAATCTGGTGGCGGACGTGCGTTATACCGTCACCGACGATAATGCGTTGCAAATCGATTATCACGCCACGGTGGATAAACCCTGCCCGGTTAACATCACCAATCACGGCTATTTTCATCTCGACGGCGCCAACAGCGCCTGCAGATCATGGCCAATGACTATCTGCCGGTGGACAGTGAGGGGATCCCCTGCGCCGATCCGACCGATGTCGGCAATACCGGTATGGATTTCCGCCAGCCGAAAACTATCGCCGCCGACTTCCTGCGCGATCGCGACCAGCAACGCATGAAGGGTTACGATCACGGCTATCTGCTGTATCCGAGCCTCTCCAGCGCGGAAGATCCCGCAGCACGCCTCTGGTCCGCCGACGGCAAGGTGCAAATGGAGATGTATACCACCGCGCCGGCGATACAATTTTACACCGGCAACTTTCTCGCCGGCACGTCAGGGCGGGGAGTATCTCAACTACAGTGGACTGGCGCTGGAAAGTGAGTTCCTGCCGGACAGCCCGAACCATCCGGAATGGCCTCAGCCCGCCTGCTGGCTCCAGCCGTCAGGATCCTACGATTCGCAAACCCGTTACCGGTTCCAGGCATTGTAAACGGTTAACCGATGAGATTTATTGCCGCTGTTGGCATACTGGCGGTTGCCGCCTGATATAAGCAGGCCATATAATGCGGGGAGTTATCATGAAATCTTAGGACTTTGAGGAGTCGCGTAATGGCTGTAACTAAACTGGTTCTGATACGTCACGGCGAAAGCCAGTGGAACAATGAAAACCGTTTCACCGGCTGGACCGATGTTGACCTGTCTGACAAGGGCCGCACCGAAGCGAAGCAAGCGGGCCAGGTACTGAAGGCGGAAGGCTATATCTTTGATTTCGCCTACACCTCGGTACTGAAGCGCGCTATTCATACCCTATGGGGCGTCCTGGACGAACTGGACCAGGCCTGGCTGCCGGTGGAAAAATCCTGGCGTTTGAATGAGCGTTATTACGGTGCGCTGCAAGGGCTTAATAAAGCCGAGACGGCGGAAAAATACGGTGACGATCAGGTGAAACAATGGCGTCGCGGTTTCGCGATTACGCCGCCGGAACTGACCCGTGATGACGAGCGTTTCCCGGGCCATGATGCCCGCTATGCTAACCTCACCGCCGCCGAACTGCCGACGACCGAGAGCTTGGCGTTAACCATTGATCGCGTGATCCCTTACTGGAACGAAACAATCCTGCCGCGCATGAAGAGCGGTGAACGGATCATTATCGCCGCCCACGGTAACTCTATTCGTGCCATGGTGAAATTCCTCGATAATCTGAGCGAAGAAGAGATCCTGGAACTGAATATTCCGACCGGCGTACCGCTGGTGTATGAATTTGATGACAATATGAAGCCGATTAAGCACTACTACCTCGGCAATGCTGACGAGATCGCCGCCAAAGCCGCCGCGGTTGCCAATCAGGGTAAAGCGAAATAACCGACGCGCCCCTCAGGGCGCTGAAACGCCGCCGCGCCGACGCTATCCTGCACCCAGGGGCGCCGGTGCGTTTTTTATTTTTGCCGACGCGCGCGCACCGCTTGCGCCAGTTGAGTCAGCAAGCGTTCGGTATCATCCCAACCGATGCAGGCGTCCGTCACGCTCTGGCCATACACCAGCGCGCCAGACTCGGCGGCCTGATTTCCCTCCACCAGATGGCTTTCCACCATGACACCGATAATACTGGTTTCACCCGCCGCCAGCTGCTGGCAGACATCCTCCGCCACCGTCATTTGCTTTTTGAACTGCTTACTGCTGTTAGCATGGCTGCAATCGATCATCACCTGCGCCGGCAGCCCGTCCTTGGTCAGCCCTTCTTTCACGGCCTGCACGTGATGAGCGCTGTAGTTGGGCACGCGGCCGCCGCGCAAAATGATATGGCAATCGGCGTTGCCGCTGGTGTTGACGATAGCGGAATGGCCCCACTTGGTCACCGATAAGAAGCAGTGCGGCGCACCGGCGGCGTTGATGGCGTCAATAGCAACTTTGATGGTACCGTCGGTGCCGTTTTTGAATCCCACCGGGCAGGAAAGACCGGAAGCCAGCTCGCGGTGAACCTGAGATTCAGTCGTGCGGGCGCCGATAGCCACCCAACTCATCAAATCAGCCAGATATTGCGGGGTGATCATATCGAGGAACTCGCCCGCCGCGGGCAGACCGCTGTCGTTAATCGTCAGCAATAAACGACGCGCGATACGCAGCCCATCGTTAATGTGGAAACTGCCGTCCATTTGGGGATCATTGATAAGCCCCTTCCAGCCGACGGTGGTGCGCGGCTTTTCAAAATAGACTCTCATCACCACTTCCAGCTCGCCGCTCAGGCTGTCGCGCAGTTTGCACAGGCGCCCGGCATACTCCAGCGCGGCCTCGGGGTCGTGAATCGAGCACGGACCCACCACCACCAGCAGACGATCATCATTACCTTTGAGGATCTTGTGTATCGCCGAGAGTGCGGCGGAAACGGTGCTGGCTGCGCGGTCCGTCGCCGGATATTTTTCCAATAATGCTACCGGCGGCAGCAATTCGTTAATCTCGGTAATGCGTAAATCATCATTTAGGTAATTCATGTGAAATCTGCTTAGCTCCCGGCACGACATGTTTAAAAAAAGGCGATCCAATCTATCCCTTGTGGCCCAGACTGTAAATCCATAAAGCGTTATTAAAAGCTATTAAATTTGATATTGGCTAATTCTTTACTATGCTTAATTTATGATAAGCCAAAGATAACCGGCACTTAACTCCGGTCAGCGCCGGATTTCATTTTTTCGTAATGGGATGCTTTTGGTCTCGATATTCTCTCTCCAGCGGGCTTTCCGCCTGCGGAGCTTTACCAAAAACGGGTTAAGAGGAAAAACTATGCAGACGAACATCAGTAAAAAATGGCAATGCTTTTTCTTACCACGGCAATGACGCTGGGTAGTGGTGCAGCCTTAGCAGCACCCGGCACGGGTTCTAACGCGGGCGGTACCGATAACGGTGTGACCGAACTGCAAAAAAATGCCCCCAACAGCGTAGATAATAAGGATATCAATAACAGCAGCACGAACACCAATACCACTGGCACCACGACCGGTACCGATGCCGGGGGTCTGAATAAAGCCGAGCAACATAAAAATACCATGTGTAAAGACGGTCGCTGCCCGGACGTCAATAAGAAAGTTGAAACCGGTACCACCGGCACCGGAGCGCCGGAAGGCACCAAAACCGATGGCACCACGCAGTAAAGCTCATCCGGTAACTCACACAGGTCCATGGCCCGGCCTTTCTCTGGCAAGCACAAATCAGGCTTAGGCCTGATTTTTTTGTCCCATCCTGCCGGCCCCTGCGCTATCAGGCAGCCCGGATGCCGCTGGCGGCAGGCGGCATGCGCGCAACCGTCAAACAACGAAGCCACGGCCGAGAGTTAAAGGGCAATAGCATAGGTAAACTGATAGAGCAGCACGGCCAATAACCGATATACTCTATTGGCTACCCGGGCCGCGCCAGACCCAGACAACGCGGCCAGCGGCCATTTCGCGACAGACAGGAATCCGTATGTCGGCAGATCCTATGCATTCACACGCCTCGGCAACGCGGGCGCACCACGGGCATGATCACCCCTCGTCGCCTGAGGCGGATACGGGCGCCCATCAACGCCTGCTGGCGGTGTTTATCGTCACCGCGCTGTTCATAATCGGCGGCTAGCTATCCGGGTCGCTGGCGTTACTGGCGGATGCCGGGCATATGCTTACCGATACCGCCGCACTGCTGATGGCCTTGCTGGCGGTGCGGTTCGCCGCGCGACGGCCGAACAGCCGCCACACTTTCGGCTATTTGCGCCTGACCACGCTGGCGGCGTTTCTCAACGCTCTGGCGCTGCTGTTTATCACGGTGATGATTGTTTGGGAAGCCGCGCATCGTTTTCTTGCCCCGCAGCCCATCGCCGGTTGGACCATGATGTCTATTGCCGTGGCCGGGCTGGTGGCGAATATCGTCTCGTTCTGGCTGCTGCACGGCGGCGGCGGCGAAAAAAATATCAACCTGCGCGCTGCGGCGCTGCATGTGCTGGGAGATTTACTCGGCTCGGTGGGCGCCATTATCGCCGCGCTGGTGATCCTCTACACGGGCTGGCTACCGATTGACCCGTTGCTGTCGATTTTGGTTTCCTGCCTGGTACTGCGCAGCGGCTGGCGGCGGCTGCGCGAAAGCCTGAATGAGTTACTCGAAGGCACCCCATTGCAGTTTGATATTGAGAAACTCAAGCGCGAGATGACGCGCAATATTCCTGAAGTGCGCAATATCCATCATGTTCATCTTTAGCAGGTCGGCGAGCGGCCACTGATGACACTGCACGTGCAGGTGATCCCGCCGCATTACCACGATGGTCTGCTGCATCGCATTCAAGACTATTTGCTAGAGCATTACCAGATCGGGCACGCTACCATCCAAATGGAATACCAGCACTGTGAGGAAGATCATTGCGCCATTCACCAGGGCGCGGTGAACCTGCACGCCCATCACCATCATTAACACTGCCGCCCCTCAAACGTTGACACCCCGGGCGGCTGCGCACAGTCCGAGTGCCATAAACCCGCCGCTCGTTCGCGCAGCCGGCGCGTCCGGTGGCCCAACGCCTTCAGCGGCCCGGCGCGTTTAGCGACCCGGCGCCTTCGATGGCCCGGCGCCTTCGGTGACCCGGCGCCTTCGATGACCCGACGCGTTCGGCGGCCCGACGCCTTCGGTGACCCGGCGCCTTCGGCGGCCTTAAACGGAGACAAAGTGGCTCGACAGGGCGCCGTTGACGAAACGATGAATCATCAGAGCCGGAGGATCGGCCGCGGGGGGAGTACGGTCGCCTGTCCCAACCACAACGGGTTGGCGGGGCAAATGGAACCGCAGAGAAAGGCGGGAATACCTGCCAGCGTGCCTGCCGCCGGCCGGTGCGCATGGCCCATCGCCAGCGCGAGCGGACGTCGTGGATGCTGGCGCAACAGCGCGGCCAGCGCCGTTGCACCATCGCACATCGTTTGATCCAACGGCGCAATGCCTATTGGGAAGACAGGGTGATGCAAAAACACTATCGACGCCGCGGGGCCGGCAGCGGACAACGCGCTTTGTAGCCACGGCAGATGCACCTCCACCTGACCAGCAGCGCGCCACGGTACGGTAGTGTCAAGACCGATAACACGCAATTCGTTGATATCCACCCTAAAATGCAGCGCTCCACGCCCCCCATCGGTCCAGTAAGGCGCGTCAAACGCGGTGCGCATGGCCGCCGTGTTATCGGCATTACCCGGCAGAATAAAGGCAGGGTAAGGCCGACTTGCCAGCCGGGCCGCTATCGCCGGATAGCCCTCAATTTCGTCGTTATCAATCAAATCACCGGAGAGGACGAGCGCGTCTGGCGCCAGGCTATCCAGCCATGCCAAGGCACGGTCCAACCGTGACAGATTATCATTAGCGGCCGCCGCATGAATGTCCGAGATTTGAGCGATAATCACGTCTTGCTCCCATTGTCGTCACCTGCCGCGGCGTTGACGCCACGCCTTGGCCTTAACGGCGCTTGAGGTCGGCCGCGAATGACAGCATGCGATCTAACGGCACCAGCGCCCGCTGACGCACCGCTTCATCAACCTGTATCTCATGCTCCACCCCGCCCCGTTCCAGCCCGGCAGCGATAGCCTTAAGGCCGTTCATCGCCATCCACGGGCAATGGGCGCAGCTGCGGCAAGTGGCGCCCTCCCCGGCGGTCGGTGCTTCCAACAGGGTTTTTTCCGGGCACGCCTGCTGCATTTTGTAAAAAATACCGCGATCGGTGGCGACAATCATCTGCTGCTGCTCGAGCGATTTGGCCGCCTGGATCAGCTGGCTGGTGGAACCGACCGCATCGGCCAGAGAGACTACCGCATGCGGCGATTCGGGATGCACCAACACCGCGGCGTCAGGATAGAGTCTTTTCATGCGGCGCAGGGCCTGGGTCTTAAATTCATCATGCACAATACAGGCACTCTGCCAGCACAGCATATCCGCGCCGGTCTGTTTTTGCACATAGCGGCCAAGGTGACGATCCGGCGCCCAGATGATTTTCTCTCCCAGACTGTCGAGATGATCGATAAGTTCCACCGCGATACTTGAGGTCACCACCCAATCGGCGCGCGCTTTGACCGCCGCGGAGGTATTAGCATAGACCACCACCGTCCGATCGGGGTGAGCGTCGCAAAACGCGCTGAACTCCGCCTCCGGGCAGCCTAAATCAAGCGAGCATTCCGCGTGCAGCGTCGGCATCAGCACGGTTTTTTCCGGGCTAAGAATTTTGGCGGTTTCGCCCATGAAACGCACGCCTGCCACCAGCAGCGTGGTGGCAAGATGACTGCTGCCGAAACGCGCCATCTCCAGCGAATCCGCCACACAGCCGCCGGTGGCTTCCGCCAGCGCCTGTATCTCAGGATCGGTATAATAATGGGCTACAATGACCGCGTTGCGCGCCTTAATCAGACGCGCAATGTTGGCGCGCAGATCGGCCTTCTCCCCCTCTGTCAGCGCCGCAGGTTTGGGCGGGAAGGGGTAAATGGCGGCAAAATCGTCTACAAGTTCACTCATCACTGCTCTCGGGCAATGCGCTATCGCCGCACCCGACTGTGAAGGCACAGTCGCCGGCCAGCGAAGGCTAGGTTTGGTATGCTAAACAAAATACGGAATTTTTCGCGCATTGTCGCGCCTAATTTGTGCGTTTTGACGAAAAAATGTTTAGTGGGTAACACAGAATACGAATAAATCTTTTATTTGAGGCGCCTGACGCGAGCAATCGCCATTAATGGACATGATAGCCCACCCGTGAGGAAAATTTTGCCGGTCAAAATCACTACACCCTAGGTGCGAAAGAGGAGTGAAACGTCAATGTTTGACGATGTCATAAAGAAGATTCGCTTGGAGCCGTTGGCTTCAGGCAGTAATGAGCAGATTGCCGATATATGGGGGATAGCCGTTAGCCGATAGCCGATAGCCGATAGCCGATAGCCGATAGCCGATAGCCGATAGGAGTAAAAGCGGGAACGGGCAAAGAAGTCAAGCGGCGGAAGATGGTGGGTCGTGCAGGGCTCGAACCTGCGACCAATTGATTAAAAGATAGTTGGTATGTTTTTAAGTTATTGAAAATACTGGCATAATCTGCATTCACAAATGGCAAAAGTGGCAAGTTGTGACACTCTAATGACACTATTGTGGCACTCCAGTGACGTCACTAATCTGGCACTATGAGAAATCAGCAAGCAGCTAGCTTGCTGATTTCTCATAGGCTAATTTTTAAATAAAATAGTAGCTTATTAATTTTTATAGCATCATCCCTTATCCGTTTCAACATCCAATAAATTTCAGCAAGAACTCCCAGAAACTATCTTGATTAGCTAACCAATTATCAAACTCACCTTGTATATTTATCCAGTTTTCTGGGCGTAGTGGGATGATCTTACATCCGAGTCCTCGCCCGTTTTTCTTGTCTGCTTTTGTGCTTCCTCTCCATCGGCTCCACAGTGTGTGAGAACCGGAGCTATTTGACCGGCTGATGGTGAGATTTCATCTGTCATTAACCACATGGTGTATTTAGAAAATACTGGATGTTTTGTGTACTTCAGTAAAGCGTTTCCACCAGGTTCAAATAATCCGCTTTCATACTTAGAAAGAGTACTTCTAGGCAATCCAATAAGTTCGCATAACTGATTTTGACTCAACCCCTCAGCTATACGCATCGCTTTAATTTTATCACTTAACTTCATTTGACTTGCTCCTAATTAGGTACTATTATATGATCCTATATAGGATATTTTGTGTGATGCCGCCAAACACGACCAAAACCTGGTAAATCGCGGCAAATGCATCCAGTGTTAAGCATACCAGAAATTGGGTTTTTAAGCGGTTAGAAGCGGCATGAAGCGGTTGGAAAGGATTAATTAGGGGGCGAAGTGAGCAACGACGACTACGAGATCAGATATCCGATAAACGCAGTGAACATAAAAAAATTTGCTGAATTGCTCGGTAAAACGCCTAGTGCAGTCAATGACATGGTTGAAAACCAAAAGTTACCCGTCATTAACTTGCGCGATCCAAACAAACCCAACGCTAGAGTTGGCGAAAGGTGGATATACCTGCCTGAATTCAACCGCATGGTACGAGAAGCCTACTTTAACCGTCCCGCAGAAGAACGTGATGCTTGGCTTAAATGGATTGGGTTGTGAACCAAGCAAAAATTTGAATAAAAGTCCATAGCCAGCGTTTCCCGCGGAACTGCTCTTTAACAATACGGTATCAGCAAAAAAGTCTGTGAAACGGATGGCAGGGAAGTTGCGCATGTAATTTGCTGATAGCTGAGCATGAAGTTTATGTGAAGCGAAGTTTAGCCTACTTTCGTAGGGACTTTCCGAACGGGGTATGCCGATACAGGTGTACACAAACACTGAATAACCAATAGGTGGATTTGTAGTAAGTACGTTTCGTGCTTAGCATAAATCTTTTTATGGATGAGATATTCATCAATGAATGCTCGCCAACGTTGCCGTGAACGGCGTCAAATGCATTATCGCGACCAATCTCGAATACGCACAATAAGATTAAGTTTACTAAGAAAACGCTCAACCGAAGAAATCATTAATAACATATGGCGTGAACCCGCCGAACATCACACACAAGAACACGATGTCGTAAATCTCCTTGCGTCATTTAAAAATCAAGTAGACAGATACCCTACTGACAGCATCAATAATCGATTCCTACCCAAAGCTTATCTCTATACGGTCAAGAACCGCTATCGCCGAAGAAGGAAGCCACATGAACATTCAAACTGAAAATGAAATTCTTCGAGCGCTAAAAAATTAACGATTGAAGAAGCGGAATTCTGTCATCCGGGCGGGGAATATTTATACGAAAGTTTAAACAACGCTTATCTTGCTCAAAAACTCTCCGATGCAGATAAGGGCGATGAATACGACGCATGGTTACTGGCACTCGAAACTACCGACGGATTCGATGAAGTCTTGTACGATGTAACCCAAAAAGTCGAACAAATTTTGTATTTGATGCGATGCCGTGATACTTACTACGAGGTGTCCGCTTAATGACTGAAAAAACGCATTATAGAAAGGCGTTCGATTCCCCTTATTTGAGCAGCGCTGATATTGTTGAGCCGATAGTATTAACTATCTCTCATGTTGTGCTTGAATCAGATAAAACCAAGAAAACTCAAGACAGGTTCAATACAGCTTATTTCAAAGATAAACAGATTAGACCAAACGAAAAACTTAAGCCAATGATTCTTAATGCAACCAATAGCAAGGTCATTAAAAAAATATCAGGCTCGTCATTTATCGAAGACTGGCAGAATTTAACCGTGATAATTGAGGTTGAGCATGTCGAGTTTGGACGTGAATATGTCGAAAGATTAAGAGTCTATCCTGCCATTACTCAGAAAAAAACACTAACACCCACTCAGGTTGAAATGTGGGAAAAGGCCAAACAGAGCTACGTCAATAATGGGTCGCTCGATAAAGTATTAGCGCATGTTGAGATGTCGCAGGAAGACCAAGAACGCCTTAAGAAGGAGTGCGTTAATGCGATGGCATGACGTGCAGCAAAATACAGAAGCGTGGGATGAGCTTCGTTTAGGAAAGGTGACAGCATAGCAATTTAACTGTTTTATGGCCAACCAGTGAAAAGCTTTCGGCGAACCAGCCAAGCGATATGCGTTACAGATTGCCCTGGAAATTATTACAGGGAAAAATCAGAATTTAGTTTTACTAATGACCACATGTTACGCGGACACGAGCAGGAGCCAATAGCCAGAAGGCTATATGAAGAAACAAACTTTGTTGATGTAACCAATGGCGGATTTTTTGATTGCTGTAATTATGGCGATAGTCCAGACGGATTAGTTGGAAATGATGGTGTTATTGAAATTAAATCCGTTACCGCTGCTGTGCATTTTGAAACATTGAAACGTAGAACGTTTTACCCGGTGTATAAATGGCAACTCATAGGCCATCTTGATTGCACGGGAAGGTATTGGGTCGATTTTGTCAGCTATTGCAGCGACTTTCCTGAGCATCGGCTATTAATCTCTCATAGATTGTATCGCAAAGATTACAAAGAAGAGATTAATCAACTTAGAGCAAGAAGAAAAGCGTTTCTTCATCTGGTTGTCACTACCTGTGATGTTATAGAAAAAAGTTGATTGAAATCATCAATCATAAGCGAGACAACATAATGACAATAAACACTGTGATATTTTCCGGCAATCTTGGCGGTGACTGTACGACACGCAGCACTACAAACGGCAAGCTGATTGCCACATTCTCCTTACCTGTCAAGCAAGGATACGGCGAGCATGAGAAAACCTCTTGGGTGCAGTGTCGAATGTTTGGTGCCAAAGCTGAAAAGTTACCCATTTATCTGACACGAGGAACCAAGGTTACTGTTATCGGGCGATTTTTACTCGAAAGTTGGACGGGCAAAGATGGTACAGAAAAAACAAGCGCTGTTGTTCTAGTTAAAGAGATTGATTTTTCCAGCAAGACTGACAACAAACCTCAGCAGAATAAACCGTTAGCAAGTCAATCTGGAAATGTAACGTTAGACCCATTTTATGACACCGATATCCCCTTTTGATGGAAATAGTTTAGAAAAATTTCATGATTGCCGTAGCGATGCCGATGATAGCAGCCATCATACCCGCCATTTTTATGAGTAACCAAGTTGATATACTTTCAACATCTTTACGAAGTAAAGCAATTTGAGCGGCTGTATCTTTACGGGAATCGACGATTTGCGCTTCAACTTTTTCAAAGCGATGTTCAATATCCTTACGAACATTGGCAATCTCAGCGGATAAATCTTTGCGGACATCGTCAATTTTGATGTTGGTTTTCTCGAACTGAGCCGCTGTATCTTTCCGAACATCAGCAATGTTGCGGTTCACTTCGGCGATATCCGCCTTGGTTGCTACATCTGCCACTTCGTGTGACTTGCGAACAGCGATAGAAATTGCTCTGGCCTGATTTTTCGGCAACCCTGCGTTTTCTAGTGTTTCGACGAATTCTTGAGTATCAAATGCAACTTGACCCATTAGGGAATCTCCTGTTTTTTCTTTAGTTTAAACCCTTTTAGGGTCAACAAGCAAAATTTTACCCCGTCAACACTTTTCAAAAAAATTCATTTAACAATGAAGAAATTATTATGACTAAATTAATTGTAATTGAAAATACCGTCGTCCGTCAGGACGCATTCGGGCGTTACAGTTTGAATGATTTACATCGTGCGGCAGTGGTGCAAGGTAAAGCGACAGATTCTCAGCGTCCTTCAAAATTTATGCGTTCTGATGGTATTGCCGCATTTGTACAATCTTTGAGCGAAGCCCAAAAAAGGGCTTCGGTTAACGTCATTAAAGGTGGCCTAGAATCTGGTACTTGGGCAGACGAACTTGTTGCTATTCGCTATGCTGCATGGATTGAAACTACCTTTGAAGTTCAAGTATATGAACAATTTCGTAATTCAGTAAAAGACAGCAACGGCGTACTGGTTGAAAAAGTTCAAGCTGGATTGGCAATGCTCGCTTTTTACAAGCAGGAGCTACGTATGATCTTGCCCCGCCATCTCCGTACAGCTTTTGTATCTTAAGTTAACGAAGCCCGCTGCCGCCGGTATTCTCTCGGAGAGTGATATCCCAGCGCGCTGTGCGGATGGTTTTCATTGTAATGCGTGAACGCTGCTGCAAGGTTTCGCAGGGCTGTTCTCGCATCCGGTTTTGGCATGAACGCGATATAGTCTTCCTTCATCGTCTTCACGAACCGTTCGGCCATGCCATTTCTCTGCGGGCTGCTCACCGCTGTTGTGCAGGGCTCCAGATCCAGTTCTCTGGCGAACCTCTGCGTTTCATGCACGGTATACGCTGAACCGTTGTCCGTCAACCACTGCACCGCTGTATCGGGTAACCTGTCGCCGAAGCGCTTTTCTACCGACATCAGCATCACATCCTGCACGGTCGAACTGTCGTAGCCTCCAGTGCTCGCAGCCCAGTCTATGGCCTCTCTGTCGCAGCAGTCCAGTGCGAACGTGACCCGCAGTTTTTCACCGTTGTCGCAGCCGAACTCGAAGCCATCTGAACACCAGCGAATATCGCTTTCTGCCACCGCGATCCTGCACTTATGCTCACGCCTCGGCCGCTCTGGTTTTCAATGTAATAACAGCAGGTTATGCTCACACATGATCCTGTAAAGTCGTTTCGCATTTACCGGCGGCAGTCCCTCTGCGCGACGTTGTTTACACAGGATGCCCCACACCCGCCGATAGCCGTAGCTGGGCATATCGCTGGTGATGTCGAGGATGTCCGACAGTATTTCAGCGTCTGCTTCGTCATTACGCCGGTTACAGCGCCTGTCCTGCCAGTCGGCAGAACGCTTAATCCGCAGTGACAGCGGCGCACGCGACACGCTCATGGCGCGGCTGACCTGTGCTATTCCCCGGCCTTTGGCAACAAGGGCGCGTGCGCTATCCATTTTCGTGACTGGCCGTACTCCACGGCTTCTTTTAGGATCTCAACCTCCATCGTCTTCTTACCCAGAAGGCGCTGGAGCTCCCGGACCTGCTTCAATGCAGCTGCAAGCTCAGAGGCAGGAACAACGTCCTCCCCGGCGGTGAGGCTTCCTTCCTGATATTGCTTTTTCCACTTAAACAGCAGGCTGGGCTGGATACCGTGCAGTCGTGCGAGATGGGAGACATTCATGCCGGGCTCCATCCTCTGCTGAATAATGGCCATTTTTTCCTGAGGAGTTTTACGTTTACGGACTTCTTGACCTAACAGGATCCCGGTCATATCAAGATTGGCGTTAGTGTTAGACATATATTCAAGCCTATCTCTTATCTGGAGATACAGCTACTGTCTGGTGTTTCAGGGGGATAAATCAAGCAGGAGCTACGTATAGCATCTTCTGCCATGTTGGGAGCAATGAAAAAACCCCAATCGTCGCTCGGCATGCCAGATATTCTACCAGCCTATGCTATAGACGCGCCAGCAAGCAGTGTAACCGGCTCAAGTGAAGTCACACATTCGCTTACTGAGCTTTTGATGCTGCACGGCAAACCCTATACAGCCCAATCTGGCTATCGGCGGCTACAATTGCTCGGACTCGCTGAACGTAAATCGCGCCCTAGCAGCAAGCATCCTGATAAAGAAAAACTATTCTGGTCGCTAACGGAGAAAGGTTTGCAGTTCGGTAAGAATCTGACCGATCCGAATAACCCGCGCCAGACGCAGCCACACTTCTACGATAGCCTGTTTCCTAGGCTCTTAAGCGTCATGATGAACGGAATTGCGGCATAAACTCATGTACGCATTGACGAAAGAGCAAAACGTGAGCTATATTGTACCCAGCACCTTAACAAAACGGGTGCCGGGTTTAGCATCCCGAGTGCTAGAGCGGGCATACGCCGCTATAAGCAGTTTTTTTGTGTCCGTTAAACCAACGTTGCGCCCCTAAATTATGGTGGGACGTAGCGGGGGAGCCGAAAGGCTCGCCGGGTTCTCTAGTGCCGGTGTGCTAACCCTGTTACGTCTCGCCACCCCCGTTTAGCATCGGGATGCGAGGTTTGAAAGAACCTACTAGAGAGGCCTCCACTATGGTTGCTACCACCCAAACTCGCCCTGAGTTCATTGATACTTACTGGATTATCCCAGAATACTCCACTACCCCCCTTACGGCAAAGTATCGTTTACACGCCAAGATCGCCGTACCTTCAACTCCATGTTCAAAGATAGCAGCCTCATCTGGGCTGGTCGTCAACCTGTACGTACTGGTATGGGGGTAAATTAACATGAGAATTGTTGATATCTCCAGTGCTCAGCAGGAAAAAATAAAACTATAAATCACTCTCGAAAGTCATAACCGACTTATCAGAGCAAGAGAAGTCGCCGCTAACATCTATAAGTATCTTGAAGCTGGAGAAGCTGAATTTAAGCCTATTCCGTGGCTCCCTGAAATTCTGGATTATCTGTGCAAAGACATTGATGTCATTTTGCATGAAATCGATAAATGGGAATTAAAAAATAGCTTATCAAACGCCTATTTATTTAAAGAAAATAATTTACAGGAGCCACGTCATGACTAACGTTACCTATGCTGACTTTGAAGCTCAGAAAGAAGAAAATAAAATTAATGTTATTGAGCTAGAAGAAGGATACACCAGAATCGCCAATGGACTTCTTGAGGTGATTCTGACCGCGGGTTTAACACAACACCAACTTTTGGTTGTTATGGCAATTATCAGAAAAACCTATGGCTATAACAAAAAAATAGACTGGGTAAATAATTGGCAGATATCGTAATTAACAGGACTCTTTCCGCATAAATGCTCAGCCGCTAAAAGTGCATTACTTAAAAGAAAAATCCTTGTCTCATCAGGACGGTTTGTAGGAATAAATCAATGCCTGAGTGAATGGAAAGATAAGACTTGTTTGAATGAAATGTTACATGGATCAGGTAATCAACCGAACGATTACCCAAATGAGGTACAGTTATCCAAATTAAGTCATGACAAATTACCTAAATCAGGTAATAACATAAAACCTTACCCGAATCAGGTAAGTTTACCTCAATCGGGTAACAACAACATACCCAAATCAGGTAAAGCAAGTTTACCCGAATTAGGTAAGAAAACGACATACCCAAATCAAGTAAAATTACCCGAATCGGGAAAAAGAGTTTACCCGAATCAGGTAAACACAAAAGACAAACTACAAAAGACAATATATTAAAACAAAATAAACCCCCTATAGTCCCTCTTGCGGCAAAATCAAAATCGTTTGACCTAAGCTCGGTAGAACTTCCTGATTGGCTACCAAAACCAACCTGGGATTCTTGGGTGCAGTACCGCAAGGAAATCAATAAACCGATTAAATCGCAGCAGACGGTGATTCAGGCTATAAATCTGCTAGGCAAGTGCCGAGACAACGGACATCAGCCGGAAGAAATTATCAACGCCAGTATTGCCAACGGTTGGCAAGGACTCTTCGCGCCTAATCAACCCGGAAGAACTCAGCAGACGAAACCCCGCTCTGTCGCAGATAGCTTTGCTGACAAGGACTATGGGGAACCGCAGCTACCTGATTGGGCGAGGGAGTGTCTATCGAGGGAGGGTCTATGAACTACAGCGCAGAAATTACTACCGTGCGTCAAAAACTGGCAGACCTGAATGCGCCACCCAAGCCACTAGAGCACACGGTTTACGAGGATAAGGAGGCCATCTGTGACAGGCACGGCTTATTCAAACAACGTTGCCGCAGGATGGCACTTCACGGCAAAGGAATTGAAACAAGAAGCGAATGCCCTGTTTGCCTAACCGAAAAATTAACCCAGTTGGAGCACGCCGAAGCAGAGCAGGAAAAACACCGCAAGCGCAGCAAAATTAAAATGCTCATGGATAACCTGAACCTGCCGGAACGCTTTGCCGATGTTACCTTGGATAATTACGAACGAGTGAACACCGATGCGGCACGTTGTTTAAAACTTTGTAACGACTATGCCACCCATTGGCCTGAACGTCTTAAGCGGGGTGGCGGCTTGGTGATGTGTGGCAAGCCCGGGACAGGCAAGAATCATCTGGCACTGTCAATTGCGAAAAACGTTATCAACGAACATCAAAGTTCAGCGCTATTCACGACAGTTTTGCGAATTGCCAGCGAATTTAAATCAACCTGGAGCAAAAGCGCAGAATGTTCAGAAGCTGACGTTATCAAGCGCTATACGCAACCTGACTTGCTCATCATCGACGAGGTAGGCGTTCAGTTTGGTAGTGAGGCGGAAAAAATGATTTTATTCGAGGTTATCAACACGCGCTACGAGAGCATGAAGCCGACGATAATCATCAGCAATCTGGCATTGAACGAACTGGCGGGATTTATCGGAGAGCGCGTTATCGACCGGATGAACGACGGTGGCGGTTGCACACTGACGTTCACGTGGAACAGTTACCGTTCACGCATGGCTGCATAAACTCAGACATCAGCCAGAAATCAATTTTAACCACGCTAAAACGCCCGTAGAGGCGTTTTCATTCTCTACAATGCCCAGCCCCCCTACCACCTCATCGATAAAAGCGCTCATAGTGGCGTAAGTGTGGGATTTGTTAAATTTTCAAGAGTAGTAAAATAATATGCTCAAAAAAAGCTGGTTTCGACATGAAGCCATTAGCACACAACAAGCCAATAGGCTGGTTCAGCAATACACGGAGAAGGGCTATCATGTTGAGAAAACACTTAACACTGATCCCCTGCTTTGGGATGTGGCGGTCAAACTGGAAGAAAGCCGAAATAAACAACCTACACCACGCTTTATGATTAACAAAGTCTGGGACTCTCCATTATACAAAAATCCTACAGTGGTTTAAATATGCTAATCAGAAATACACCAAAGTCGTTCAAAGACAGGTGGCGAACGCCTATTGACATTTTTAAAACACTGGATGCCGAATTTGGTTTTAAGCTAGATGCTGCCGCCGATGAAAGCAACGCGCTATGCAAAACGTTTTTAACTGAACAACAAGACGCACTGACATGTGATTGGAATAGTGAAGGGGCCATTTTCTGCAATCCACCATACAGCAAGATTATGCCTTGGGTTAATAAAGCCTCTGAACAATACAGAAAGCAGAATCAAACGATAGTGATGTTACTCCCTTCCGATACGTCTACAGCATGGTTTTATGAGGCATTAAAAACATCTGATAAAGTGCGTTTTATCACTGAGGGTCGCCTGTTATTTATCTCCGCTGAAACAGGCAAAAGAGGAAAGGCAGGCAACAGCAAAGGAAGCGTGTTATTCATCTGGCGACCGTGGAGAAGACTTGGGTGCAGGATGACGTATGTACAAAGAAAAGAATTATTAAAAAGAGCGTGAATCGTGATAATCGAACTCCCATTCCCGCCCAGCGTTAATATTTATTGGCGACGTAACTCAAAACGAACTTACCTCAGTGATAAAGCAAAAGAATTCAAAGCAACAACCGCAAAAATTGTCAACGAAATGCGCCAGAAATCCGGTCTTCAAAAATTTGAAGGTGAGGTCTCTGTATCGATGCGGCTATATCTACCCAACAAGATAAAGCGTGATGTGGACAATTATTCCAAAGGTGTACTTGATTCTTTAACTGGGGCGGATATTTGGCACGATGATAGACAAGTTCGCGTGATGACCGTTGAGAAGATGGATAACAACGGTGGTGTAAAAGGCGTCAAGTGTATCGTCATTATTGATGAATATTGTTAACCATTGACATCCTACCAAACTAAATAAAACTATCTATAAATAACATTGAAAAATACACAACGGGCACTGCCTATGGTGCCAGTGCAACGACATTTCTGTGTGGAGTCCTATCGCTTAGTGATTGGGCGTTGATTACCGGTATTATCTGTTCAGTGCTGACCGTTGGGCTCAACTGGTACTACCGGCACAAGGAATACTGTTTTAAGACGAAACATGAAAAATAATAACAATAAAGAGGACGTGATGATGAGTAAGAAATTAATACTTAACTTACATCCTCCAAACGAAAACCCCGGCAAGTCATCAAAGGCTGAGCAGTATCTTATTACCAATAATGCAGCCTATTACAATGTCGTGGTCAGTGTTGTTGCGGAAAGTGGGGATTTTCTCTACTTTCAGGGTTGGGATAACGGTCAGTATGAAACGTTCACACCCGATAGGTACCAATACTGGGCTGAACTACCGATCGGATTACTATAATGTCTCCCGAACTTCGTAAACGATTGATAACAGTGACGGCAGGCGGCGCATTAGCACTTGCTGCCGTCTTGGTGCAGTGGCACGAAGGTAAACGCTATAAGCCATATCGTGATGGCGGCGGCGTGCTCACTGTCTGTCACGGTCATACCGGCAAGGACGTTACGCTAGGGGAAATTTATAGCGAAGAAGAATGTAACGCTTTGATGAAGCAGGATTTGCATGTAGCACGTACTACAGTTGAACGTTATGTCACTGTTCCGCTTACCGATTTGCAGAAAGCCGCCTTGACTTCATTTGTTTACAATATCGGCAGTGGGGCATTTGCCAATTCAACGCTACTCAAAAAATTGAACGCCGGAGATATTCAGGGCGCTTGTGACCAGATGCGCCGTTGGAAATACGATGAAGGAAAGCTATCAAACGGGCTGATTAACCGCAGGGAGGTAGAGCGGGAAATTTGTTTAAATCCAAATGCACTAATCAATCCAACTCACCATGAGCAGTATTGAAATGGTTGATTACATTAACGCTGACCGTGCATCAAAAGCAAAAAATGAAGGATTGGCGTTCCCTTGCAAGAAGTATCGTAAGTTACGTCACGACAGCTTTATGCTTAAAGTGCCAAAGGTCTTAGGATAGACCACATCTCCAAAAAATTTTGGAGATGATATTTTCACCGCTGGAAACGGCGCTCAAGCCACACGCAAGATTTACCGCTTCCCCAAGCGTGAAGCTTGCCTAATGGCAATGAGCTACAGTTACGAACTACAGGCAACCGTGTTCGACAGGATGACTGAGTTAGAAGGTAGTCAAGATATTAACCTTCTCGACTTGTCCGGTTTAACAGAACTCATCATTAAGCAGATGCAAGATCGGGTGGCACTGGCTGAAAAGTATTCTTTCATAGAGCACGGTCAAAAAGGTAGTAGCCTAATGGCGTTACGCAGAAGAGAAAAAAACAATTAAAATAGTTGAAGAACAGGTGAAAAAACTCTCTCAACTTCTTCTATGCGATCTTGGCGATTTTCCCGATACCAGGAATTTAAAGCAAGATGAACAACCTAGAATTCATTGAAAAACATGTAATAACTGAATTGATGAAGCAAGGATATGACCAATCTGTGGCACGGATCAGTGCAGACATAGCGAAAGATCATTATCGCCGTAATGCAGCCAGCACAAAGGGTAAGATCTTTGCGAATTGCCTACATGTTGCCAAAGTCTGGGCTGGAAAGTACCAGCCTCAAATCAAAAGATAATTAGCCGTTTTTTTACGCATTATGCCTGATGCATATTCAACCATGAGCTTTTTGGGATAGAGCCTTGAGGGTAGTCGGTGGCAAACATCGCGCCTACTCATGGGCTGACTATTCCTAGGCACGAGGCTCTATCACCAAAAGGAAATAGTGATGCAATTAGTGGAAATAAAGAAATTTGATCTTGTAGCGAATACTATGGCGATTGCTGAGGGTGTTGAGAAAGATCATGACACCATTATCAAGCTTGTTGACCGTAACAAAGCTGATCTGGAAGAGTTTGGGCCACTCGGATTTGAAATCCGTATGGTTGAGAGAAGCCAAGGCGGTGGCAAGCCTCTTCGTGTTGCATTTCTCAACGAGCAGCAAACTACACTCTTAATTACCTACATGCGCAACAATGATGCTGTTCGTGTATTCAAGAAGAAGCTGGTTTCCGAGTTCTTCCGTATGCGCAAGGCATTGGCGGGCAAGAAGATGGATCGCAGTACCGCCAGGATTGAGTACCGTCCAATGACCGATGCCATCAAACACGAACGCGAAGCACAGGGAAAAACCATCGCGCCACACCATTTCAGTAACGAGGCTGATTTAATAAACCGCATTGCACTTGGTATGACATCTGCAAAATTTCGTGTCCACCATGAAATAGGCAAGAAAGAATCTATCCGAGACTATCTGACGCCGGAGCAGATCCATTGCATTACCGAATTGCAACGCGCCAATAAAATATTCATTGGCATGGACTGGGACTTCGAGCAACGCAAGGCTACGCTGATGGGGATATTCAATAAAAACCATCGCGAGCCATTGATTGAAGAACAGCACCGACTGGCAGAATGATGCGCTGGAAACTCCTCACGCTTGCCGCTCTGCTGCTGGCATCGATGACCGGGGCGGCGCTTTACTATCGCGCCTTGTATCAGGAAGCGGAACAATCCCGGCAGCGCGTTGAGACACAGGCCGAATCCCGGCAGGCGGAGATTGAGCAGTTAAGTCGTCAGATACAAACTATCGCTGCTCTGGATTTGCAACACACGCG
This sequence comes from Candidatus Sodalis endolongispinus, assembly GCF_018777395.1. Taxonomy (GTDB): domain Bacteria; phylum Pseudomonadota; class Gammaproteobacteria; order Enterobacterales; family Enterobacteriaceae; genus Sodalis_B; species Sodalis_B endolongispinus. The sequence goes on along the minus strand of NZ_JAFJYC010000001.1, from coordinate 2,663,597 downwards.
AGAGCTTGAGAATGATAAAAAACGGATTGCGCAGCTTGAGCGCGATCTGGCTGACGGTCGTCGTCGGTTGCAAATCAACGCTATCTGTCCAGCAGTGCCAACCGGTAGCACCGCCGCCCGCATGGATGATGCAACCCGCGCCAGACTTACAGACACCGCTCAACGAAATTATTTCACCCTCCGACATAGAATTGAAATCACCGAGCAGCAAATAAATGGCTTACAGGATTATATCCGGCAGGTTGTTTTTGCAGGGGGGTCGCCATATCAGCAAAGTAAGGAAACAAAAAAGTGAAAAGCAATTTTTCAGGATTCACTAAATCTCAAGTTGTTATATTTTTAGTTGCTTGATTATATTTATTTTCATGTTGGGATTAGGTTTTACATGGCTACTATTGTTCGCCTGGAACCTGTTAGCTTCTTCAGCAGGTTTTTCGGTGATTCCTGTTACTTGGTTAACGGTGATTGCCACTATGATTTTAATCGGCTTTGTGCGGATCATATGTATGTGGATAAAATATTAAAATGAAGAAAACCACACTCTACGATTCTCGATGGGATAAAGCGCGCCGGGCATTTCTTGCCAGAAATCCCTTATGCGTGATGTGCCTCGAAAGTGATTTAATTAATCCTGCTACTGTCGTTGACCATATTTTACCGCACCGTCTTCACTTTGCCCAGACACCAGAAGAATTGAAGATAGCCCAAAAACGTTTCTGGGATGAAAAAACTGGCAGCCACTCTGTGTTCAGCATCACAACACAACAAAGCAACTGATGGAAAAAGGGAATAAAGGCTATGGTTGTGACGAAAACGGCATACCGAATAATCAAAATAGTCATTGGAATACCACAATATAATGGGGAGGGCGGGTTAAAAGTTCCCGTAAAAATGGCTTCCTGACCCATGTGCCCCCTCTGTACGCACAGTCGCGAAATGAAATACCATTTCACAAAATATCACATATTATTGAAATATAAATACTTTTATAAAAAATAACAAAATGGATACATTTATGGCAGGAAGACGCCCAAAACCCACAGCCTTAAAATTAGTGACCGGCAATCCAGGAAGAAGACCACTCAATAGCGCAGAGCCTACCACACCACCCTATTTATCCCCTGTCCCAAAACACTTATCCAATACGGCAAAAGAAACCTGGGAGCGGCTAACGCTGCTGTTAAATAGCATGGGCGTATTAACGATTGCCGATGCTTTTGCGCTGGAAAGGCTGTGTGATATTTACGCTGAGATCCTGCGGTACCGCGCCTTGATAGCGAGAAACGGTGAAACGTTTGAGGTACATTCTCAAAACGGCGTATTAATCAAGTCGAATCCCGCTGTTTCGATGCTGTCTGATGCGGATAAGCGCTTTAAGAGCTATCTGGTGAAATTTGGCTTAACACCCGCAGCAAGAACCAAGGTGAGGACGCATGACAAAGAAAAAAACCGGACTAACTCGACGAGTTCTTCGCTCACTGATTTTGCCACCCACTATGCCACTCAAGTTGTTTCAGGCGTGGAGCTTGCCGGGCCTGATATTCGTCATGCCTGTCAACGTCACTTGCGGGATTTATCGACGGGTAATACGCGGGGTCTGTTGTGGGATCTCGGATCCGCACAGCGTGCCATCCGTTTTTCTTACAATGTATTGAAATTAAACGGCGGTATCTATGAAGGCAAGCCGTTTAATTTACTCCCTTGGCAGTGTTTTATCGTTGGCTCCCTTTTTGGATGGCGAAACAACGAAGGACAGCGCCGTTTTCGCATGGCCTACGCTGAAGCTGGAAAAGGTCGCCACTGGCGGCGGGGATAGGGCTATATTGCCTGGTTGCCGATAATGAAGCGCGAGCCGAAGTCTACGCCGCTGCCACCAAAAAAGACCAGGCGATGATCCTGTTTCGTGACGCCGTCGCGATGGTAGACCAATCGCCAAAGCTGGCCGAACGTATCCAGAAATCCGGTGGGGCGGGTAAGGAGTGGAATCTGGCATTTTTACAAGCCCGTGCTTTTTTCGGCCTATCAGTGCCGATGATGGGCAATCCGGTCCGCGTCCTCGCTGTGCCTTGATTGACGAAATTCACGAACACAAAAGTAATCAGGTCGTTGAAATGATGCGTGCGGGCACAAAAGGCCGCCAACAGGCATTGATTTTCATGATCACCAATAGCGGCCATAACAAAACCAGTGTGTGTTACGACTATCACGAATACGGACGTAAAGTGGCAGAGGGCAGCATTGAAGATGATAGCTTTTTCGCATTTATCTGTTCGCTGAACGAAGGCGATGATCCCTTTAAAGATAGCGGTTGTTGGAAAAAAGCGAATCCCTCATTAGGGCATACCTTCAGCGACCGCTATCTACAGGAGCAAGTCACGCAAGCCCGCGGGATGCCTGCCAAAGAGAGCATGGTTCGTCGTCTTAATTTCTGTCAGTGGGTCGATGCCGAGAATCCCTGGATTAATAGTGATAGCTGGATGGCGTGTGAGAAAACCTCACTGGATTTAGCGGCGCTGGCAAACTCACCCTGCTACGGTGGCCTGGATTTATCCGGCAAGCAGGATTTAACGGCGCTGGCGCTTTATTGGCCGGAAGAAAAAGCGGCTTATGTCGAGTTCTGGACACCGAAAGACACCTTACTGGAGCGTGCCAGGGTCGACAGAGTGCCTTACGATGCCTGGTTGCGAGCGGGTTATCTTAACGCCCCGCCAGGGAATGCGATTAATCTGGGCTTTGTTGCCAAACGGATAGCGGAATTATCCGCACGATATACCATCAACCGTATTGCCTACGATGCGTATCATATTGATTATTTACGGCCAGAACTGGAAAACGAAGGGGTGAATACGGTATTAACACCGCACGGACAAGGCTTTGGCAAATCGAAACAATCCGGACTTTGGATGCCAAGATCCATTGAATTGTTTGAGCAGCGTCTTCTCGGTGGCGAATTACCGCATTGATTTTAATCCCTGCCTACGCTTGAACGCCGCAAATACGGTTATTGAAGAAGATAAAAACGGCAATCGTGTTTTTAGCAAACGCCGCAGTAACGGGCGCATTGACGGTGTGGTCGCACTGGCGATGGCAATCGGGGCCGCCGAAGTGCTTGAGGAAGAAACCGGCGATCTGGATGGCTTTTTAACCAATCCGATTATGGTAGGGGTATAGTGAAAAAACATAAATCTCCCAGCAAAATTAAAAGCGCGGTGCTCAACTGGTTAGGGGTACCACAGAATTTAACCGATACGCAGTCATCGTTTCATGACTATAGCCAGAGTAAGAGCGGACAGGTGGTGACAACGGATAAAGCCCTGCAACTTTCTGCGGTCTGGGCGTGCGTCTGTTGAGTGAATCAATATCCACGTTACCGCTCAAACTGTATCACCGTGAGTCGGATGGTTCACGCCGCCTCGCACAGCAACACCCTGCTTATCCTGTCTTATGTCGTCGTCCTAACCTAGAAATGACCCCTTCGCGTTTTATCCAAATGATTGTTGCCAGCTTGTGTTTACGCGGTAATGCCTTTGTTGAAAAAAGAAGGTCGGTCAGCGTCTGGTCTCCCTCGTCCCACTATTACCGCAAAACATCACCGTTAAACGACGTGATAACGGGCGACTGGAATACCACTATACCAACGACACCGAACCGGGTTATTCCTCATTAAAACAGAGAGTTATTGCAGATAATGACATGATGCACATACGGGGGTTCGGATTAGACGGCATTTGCGGCATGATGCCGTTGAAAACGGGTCGTGAGGTGTTTGGTTCCGCGATGTCGCTCGAAACAACGGCAGCGCGGTATTTCCAGAAAGGCATGTCGGCATCCGGTTTTATCTCGTTCGATAAGTTGTTGTCAGAAGAACAACGTGAAAGATTTAATAAGCATCTTGAAAACTTTGCTGGCTCAGAAAATACCGGAAAAGTGATGTTGCTAGAAGCCGGAATGAAATTTAATGGTATCACCCTCGATCCGCAAACCTCACAAATGCTGGAAAGCCGCGATCATAGCGTCGAAGAAATCTGCCGTTGGTATCGCGTTCCGCCGTTTATGGTCGGTCATATTACGAAACAAAGCAGTTGGGCTTCTAGCGTGGAAGGGATGAACCTGATTTTCTTGACCAATACCTTACGGCCCTTACTGGTCAATATTGAACAGGAAATCGCTCGCTGTCTGCTGGATAATGACGAGGATTATTTTGCGGAATTTTCTGTTGAAGGACTGCTCAGAACCGATAGCACGGGTCGAGCAGCCTATTACACGACTGCGCTACAAAATGGCTGGATGAGTCGCAATGATGTGAGGAGACTGGAAAATCTGCCGCCGATTGATGGCGGAGACCTGTATACCGTTCAGTTGAACCTGACGCCCCTCGATCAACTGGGGCAGGAGAATGACGGCGAAAAAGCACGAGCTGCGCTAAATGCCTGGTTATTTCCTGAAAAATCCTCATCTCATCACCCGACTGGCACCCAGCAAGAAACAGAATAACTGGAGTTTTTCCCGATGAAAAAAAATGCACTTCCGGTATTACCGGCGGTTTTTCCCTGTCCGAAAATGACCAGTGAAATTTCACCGTCAGCATTAGCAAAATGGAACAGCAGCATCAGGGCATCAAGCCAGGATGATAATACGCTATCGATATTTGAGACGATTAGACAGGATTGGGCAGGCGAAGGGATCAGCGCTAAACGAATTGGCGCAATCTTGCGTTCACTGGAAGGTAAAGATATTACCGTCAATATCAATTCGCCAGGGGGCGATCTGTTTGAAGGTCTGACTATCTACAATCAACTCCGTGAATATGCGGGTAAAGTGACCGTGAAAATATTATGGTTAGCGGCCTCAGCCGCTTCAATCATTGCCATGTCTGGTGATGAGATACAAATCGGGCGCAGTGCTTTCCTGATGATCCACAACACCTGGGGTATGGCCGTCGGTAATCGCCATGACTTTGCCGAGATTGCTGAAAAAATGATGCCTTTTGATTTTGCCATGCGCGATGTTTACGTTGCCAGAACCGGCATGGATGAAAAGATGATCACCGCAATGATGGATAATGAAACCTGGATTAATGGCGGTGAAGCGGTAGAAAAAAGGTTTGCTGATGCCTTCCTTCCCGCTGATAGCACACAACAGGATAACGATTCGCCTACCGCCGCACTGCGAAAACTGGATGCTCTGTTGGCGAAAACCAATACACCTCGCGCTGAACGCAGACGATTATTTAAAGCTTTACTGGGTGATATGCCGAGCGCTATCACGCCCTCTCACGGTACGCTGCGCGCTACCCCTGATATTTCCTCAGAGATTGTGACACAACTGGATAATGCTTTGCGTCGTCTGGTGTCGATACCCCATTAAACTGGAGACAATATGTCTGATATTAATGAAATGTTCAAGAAAGTAACCGCTTCTATTGAAGAAGCCAGCAGCAAATATAGCGCCCAGGCAGAAAAAGCCCTGAAGGAAGCGCAAAAATCCGGTGAGCTTTCCGCAAAAACCAAAGTGGCCGTTGATAAAATGGCGGTTGAACTGAACGCCTTACGCGAAGCAGAAAAAACCCTGAAAGCCCAGGTCGGCGAAGTGGAACAACATATTGCCCAAATGCCCGTCGCCAATGCGTTGAACGTGGTGAGTTCTATCGGTCAACAGGTGGTTGGCATGGAGGTAGTACAGGCTTTAGGCTCGGGCATGGAATCCAGTAAACGGGTAATAGCCACAATTAACGCCGCACTTATTTCATCGGATGTCACCGGAACGATTGTCGCCCCCGACCGTCAATCAGACATCTTGACCAAGCCGAAGCAACGGTTGTTTATTCGTGATTTGATTGCCAGTGGAAAGACGCAAAGTAACACGATTTATTACGTGAAGCAGAAAGGATTTACCAATAATGCCAAGACTGTCGCGGAAAATACCGCCAAGCCATATAGCACGATTTAATTTGAAGAGGCCACAGTCCCTGTTCGCACGATTGCTCATATGTTTAAGGCCTCCAAGCAAATTCTGGATGATTTCTCGCAACTGGCCTCGATTATCGATATGGAACTGCGTTATGGCCTGAAATACGTTGAAGAGCAACAAATTCTCTTCGGTGACGTTACCGGTTCAAACCTGAACGGGATCTTTACTCAAGCCACTGCATTCAAAGCAGAATTAAAACCAGCACATCGAACTGCGATCGATGATCTGCGGCTTGCCATGCTACAAGCGCAACTCGCACGGATCCCCGCGACAGGCCATGTGTTGCACTTTACCAACTGGGCACAGATTGAACTTATCAAGGATACGCTGGGGCGTTATCTCCTTTCCAATCCGGCAGCCCTGACTACGCCAATGTTGTGGGGCTTACCCGTTGTCGTCACCGAAGCCACTGAGTTTAAATATAAATTCCTGGTGGGGCTTTCAATTTAGGTGCGCAACTGTTTGACCGTGAAGAAGCAAACGTGGTGATCAGTACCGAGAATACCGATGATTTTGAAAATAATATGATTTCGATTCGTTGCGAAGAGCGTCTGGCGCTCGCGGTTTACCGCCCTGAAGCGTTTATCAAAGGTGACTTAACCAAGATAGAGGTTTCAGGTAGCGCGGGAAAGGCGGGAATAACGGAGAGTAATCAACGTTAAACACAATGGCCTATCAATGTAGGCCATTGTTTACTGGAAATAAACAACCATGTTTATTAACAAAGAACAGGTCAAACGACAATGCAGGATTGAATTAGACGATAACAGTGAAGATGTACTGCTTGATAGTTATATCGCCGCCGTAGAGCAAAAAACCATCGCACACCTTAACCGTAATCTCTACAAAGCCTCCGTGCCTAAAACTGACCCTCGCGGCCTGGTTATCAATGCGGCGATTATTCAGGGTATGTTGCTATTGGTGACGGGGTTATATGAGCATCGTGGGGGGGATATCCGATATGGAACAGTTGTCTATTTTTCCGTTTTTTAAGTTTTTAGTTGATGACTACAGGCTTAGCGGACTATGAAACCGCATTATAGCAGACCGTATTCCCGTTTCCCCGATCCCGGGGGGTTAAATAAGCGCGTTTTGTTTTATACGCGACAGGATGAACCGATAGGCGGCAGCGGGATACAGGCAGCAAATCAAGACGAACATACCGTCTGGGGAAAATTGATCCCCGTGAGTGACACACTTCGCCTCCACTCTTTTCAAATCAACAAAACCATCACGCATAAAATCATTGTGAGATACAGACAATCGCTTTACTCCAGTGATCAAGCACGGATTAACGGTGTCGTCTACCTCATACGAGGCGTTACTGATATCCACAGTGCGGGTCGTTTTCTGTCTTTTTCCTGTGAAGAAATGAGCAGTCAACCAGAAAGAGGAAATGATTTTGGATAATCTCCATATTGATTTTCATCAACCCAAAGAATTTGTCTTTAATCGCGCAAGGATCCGTCGTGCTTTTGTGAAAGTCGGTCAAATGCATCTGAAAGCAGCACGTCGTCAACTGATGAAGCGGGGTGGCCGTTCACGACCCGGTGAAACCCCACTGTGGCAAACCGGACGATTAGCCCGATCTATCGGTTATTACGTCCCTCGCGCTTCCTCACGGCGACCTGGGTTAATGGTTAAGATCGCCCCCAATCAGAAACGCGGTGTCGGCAGTAAACCGATTGAAGGCGATTTTTATCCTGTTTTTCTGTATTATGGGGTACGTAGCGCTTCTCGCGGTATGTCTAAACAGCACAAACGACAAAAACGTCACCACCAACGCGGGGGTTGGCGTATTGAGAAACGTCAAAATTACATGGTTGCCACGTTAACGCGGCTGAAAAGTTGGGCGAGCTACACGCTAAAGATAGCACTGCGTCAATCACTGCGGGCAGAGAGAAGAAAAGGAAAGGATCATGAAACTTAGTCCGATTATTGCGGCATTACGAACCTTGTGCCCTCGTTTTGAAAACAGAGTAGGCAGTGTCTCTCAATATGAGGATTTACCGGATTGCGGCAAACTTGCTTTACCCTCTGCTTACGTTATTCCGGGAGAAGATGTTGTCGGTGAACAACGGTCACAAAAGGATTATTGGCAATCATTAACAGAAAGTTTTTATGTTGTGGTAATTTTAAATAATGCACGCAATCAAAAGTGACACTATCCCTCTGTCGACGCATTAAATGAAGTCAGGTCTGAAATCTGGCGGGCATTACTGGGTTGGCAGCCAGAGCCGGGTTGTGGTGCAATTAATTATGCCGGCGCGGAGGAAGCCGATTCAAACCGCGCTGAATACCATTACCTGTTTAAATTTAATACTGAAACAGACATTAACGCCGAAGATACCCGCCACGATGCTGACCTGAACAATTTACCCGATTTGCATACCGTTGCTATTGATCTAAACGAACAAGCAAGCAGTGTAAACTCGCATTTGGAGATGAAGATAAAATGATAGGTACACAACCTGAAATTGTTTTTATTAAGCCTAAGCACTGGCGAAAAGTGCCCATCCATCAATATATGCACGACACCAAAGAGTATTTTGGTGACTATCTGCCAGAGGAAGGATTGCAGGTTCAAAAAACGCTTTTTTGGATCAGAAGAAAACAGGACGATGATATCGAAGACGTAAGTGAATCCGATAATTCCCCAATTGTGCAAGAGTCGACTGATACTACAAGAACAAAATTAAAAAAAGCTAAAGAGGAGACGCCGGAATGACCATTAGCTTTAATACCGTGAACGCTAATTTTCGGGTGCCTGGTTTCTATCCCGAAATGGATAACAGTGCCGCCAATACGATGCAAGCCAGCGGCCCCGCACTGCTCATTGGTCATGCACTCCCTGATGCAAAAATGACCTTGAATTCCCCGATGATGCCCTCAGCAGAAATGATGCAACAATTAGCCGGTAGTGGCAGTCAGTTACACCGCATGGTGCAAGCGTATCGCCGGATTGATGCTATCGGTGAACTGTTTGTCATTGCTGTACCTGAAACGACGGGCACTGAAGCAAAAGGAGAGATTGCGATAAGTGGCACTGCAACCGATGCCGGTGTCGTCACACTCTATATCAGCAATCAACGTATTTTAGCTGCCGTCAAGAAATCGGATACCGCGAATACGGTTGCCGCCGCGCTTGGCAAGGCGATTAACGATAACGAGGACTTACCCGTCACCGCGACGATTAGTGCTGAAAAAATCAGCTTGACGGCAAAACATAAATGGTTAACCGGCAACGATATTCCGTTGATGCTGAACTATTATTCACCGACAGGCGGTGAGAATACCCCTCACGGTCTTAATGTTACCATTACTGCCATGAGTGGCGGTGCTGGTTCGCCAGATATGGACAGCGTTATCAGTGCGATGGGTGACTTGTTATTTGATTTTATTGGCTTGCCTTTCGGCGATTCTTCCTCATTACAAACGATGAGTGCGGAGATGAACGACACGAACGGACGCTGGAGTCCTTATCAACAGTTATACGGCCATGTTTATACGGCGAAAAAAGGGACAATCGGCGAACTGGTCGCTTTTGGCGACACTTTCAATGATCCGCATCTCAGCATCGCCGGATACGAACCCGCCATCCAAACCGCGATTGATGAACTGGTCGCGGCACGACTGGCGCGGTGTGCGATATTTTTGCGCAATGATCCGGCGAGACCGACCCACACTGGCGAATTAAACGGGGTATTACCCGCACCGTCTGGCAAGCGCTTTACGTTGACAGAGCAGCAGTCCCTCCTTTCACACGGTATCGCCACCGCTAATGTCGAAGGTGGCGTATTACGCATTCAGCGCGATGTGACGACCTACCAGAAAAACAGTTACGGCGTGGCCGATAACAGCTATCTGGACAGTGAAACACTCTATACCAGCGCTTATATTTTGCGGCGATTAAAATCAGTGATTACCAGTAAATACGGACGGCAAAAACTGGCCAGTGACGGTACCCGATTCGGTGCAGGTCAAGCGATTGTTACGCCAGCCGTAATCAAAGGCGAACTCTGTGCGATTTATCGCCAGTTGGAAAATGAATGGATTGTCAAAAATTTTGACGCTTTTCGTCAACATCTTATCGTTGAGCACAACGCCAATGATCCTAATCGGATTGATGTCGTTTTTCCTGCGGATTATATCAATCAATTACGTGTATTTGCGTTGGCGAATAAATTCAGGCTGCAATACAACCAGGGTGAGGTGGTGTGATGACGGGAAAAAGAAAAATAGGTGGCACCTGCTATTTTAAGGTGGACGGCCAACAACTCTCACTGAATGGCAGTGTAGAAGTGCCGATGAATACGGTTATTCGAGAAGACATTGTGGGTATTGATGGCAGTGTGAATTACAAGGAAACGCATCGTGCGCCTTATATCAAGGCAGAATTTAAAGTTGAGCGACGTTTTCCGATAGGAAAACTCACTACAGCAGATGAAATGACCATTACCGCTGAATTAGCTAACGGTATGGTCTATGTGTTGTCAGGCGCGTGGCTATCCGGCGAATCTTCACATAATGCTGACGAAGGCACGGTCGAGATGGAATTTCACGGAGACGAGGGATTTTATCAATGAAATCAATAGCACTGAGTAAGCCTATTCAGGTACACAATAACAAAGTCACCGTCCTGGAAATTCAGGAACCCACGTTTGATCAGGTTGAAAAATACGGCATTCCTTTTAGTTATTCTGAACGAGGCGATATGCGGTTGGATACGCGTTCAGCTCTGTCTTATCTGCCTGAACTGACGGGGATACCTCGCTCCTCTGCACAACAACTAGCGCTACATGATGTATTTGTCGCTTCGATGATCATCGTGGTTTTTTTTACCGGTGCCCAGAACCTGGCAATCTCAGACGACGATTCTATAACGTTGCCTGGTTCTGGCGACTAAATCCCCTTGAATTACGCCAGCATCCGCTAAGCCAGTTCTTTGATCTGGAAGCGGAGGCTGTTCGCATCAACGAGGAGCGACAGGGTGGCTAATAGTTTTGAGTTAAAAGCAATCATCACTGCCGTTGATAAACTCTCCGCCCCGCTAAAGGGGATGCGGCGTGAAATGAAGGCCTTCAAGAAAGAGTTTAGCGCGGGAATGGCAGGCGCGGCAGCATTAGGTGCGGGGATTGTTACCGCAATGGCTGGGCCTATCAAGCAGGCGATAGACTTTGAGTCGACGATGGCCGATGTTCGCAAGGTAGTTGATTTTGATACGCCTGAGCAGTTTAAACAGATGTCGGAAGATATTCTTAAGCTATCGACAGCATTGCCGATGGCCGCAGATGGCATTGGTCAGATTGTGGCCGCAGGTGGCCAGGCGGGGATAGCGAAAGAAGAATTAATGTCCTTCGCCCAATCCGCTTGATTTATCCCCCTGAAACACCAGACAGTAGCTGTATCTCCAGTTGAGATCCTAAAAGAAGCCGTGGAGTACGGCCAGTCACGAAAATGGATAGCGCACGCGCCCTTGTTGCCAAAGGCCGGGGAATAGCACAGGTCAGCCGCACCATGAGCGTGTCGCGTGCGCCGCTGTCACTGCGGATTAAGCGTTCTGCCGACTGGCAGGACAGGCGCTGTAACCGGCGTAATGACGAAGCAGACGCTGAAATACTGTCGGACATCCACATCATCAGCGATATGCCCAGCTACGGCTATCGGCGGGTGTGGGGAATCCTGCGTAAACAACGTCGCGCAGAGGGACTGCCGCCGGTAAATGCGAAACGACTTTACAGGATCATGTGTGAGCATAACCTGCTGTTATTACATTGAAAACCAGAGCGGCCGAGGCGTGAGCATAAGGGCAGGATCGCGGTGGCAGAAAGCGATATGCGCTGGTGTTCAGATGGCTTCGAGTTCGGCTGCGACAACGGTGAAAAACTGCGGGTCACCTTCGCACTGGACTGCTGCGACAGAGAGGCCATAGACTGGGCTGCGAGCACTGGAGGCTACGACAGTTCGACCGTGCAGGATGTGATGCTGATGTCGGTAGAAAAGCGCTTCGGCGGCAGGTTACCCGATACAGCGGTGCAGTGGTTGACGGACAACGGTTCAGCGTATACCGCGCATGAAACGCAGAGGTTCGCCAGAGAACTGGATCTGGAGCCCTGCACAACAGCGGTGAGCAGCCCGCAGAGCAATGGCATGGCCGAACGGTTCGTGAAGACGATGAAGGAAGACTATATCGAGTTCATGCCAAAACCGGATGCGAGAACAGCCCTGCGAAACCTTGCAGCAGCGTTCACGCATTACAATGAAAACCATCCGCACAGCGCGCTGGGATATCACTCTCCGAGAGAATACCGGCGGCAGCGGGCTTTGTTAACTTAAGATACAAAAGCTGTACGGAGATGGCGGGGCAAGATCACAACAGATGACCGCTAAAAGAATGATTCACCAATAAATTGATAGTGATAAACGAAAGCAACAGCACCGGCCAATGCCGCATGGAATAGCGCAGAAACGCCGCTGTTGATACGCCAGCCGGGAACCAGATAAGCGCGACGTGTAACTCGGGATTATCAAACTGCATCGATATTATCCCGGAAAGGTAATAAACCAATAACCATATTCCCAGCACCGGTATATTGGGTAGAAAGGACACTGCCGCCGGTTTCATGGATCTCTCTCGTTGTTGAGTTAATTCATTAGATGATCGTTAAACCGAATGCAATTCCAATTGCACCGTTCCATCGTTTTTATCATAGAAGGTATGGCCTGTTTTGTGTGCACTTTGCCAATAAGTTTTATCGCCAATCATAAATGTGAGTTCAGTCAATAAACTGCCTTGGATTGTCTGCATCGTGTTTGCCCTTCAGAAAAAAAGACACAGGCGCACATTTATCCTGTGCCGTTTATTTCACCACGGCACACGGGCAGGCCAATGCGTGGTTACTTGCGAACGGGCGTTTTCCTCGCCACGCGATCGCCGGCATCGGCCGGTAAACGTAGCAGGTCTATCAGCCCGACGGCGGTCACCAGCAGAATTGGCCGGAAACCGAAGCGGCGCATGAGCGGCGTTGTCGCCGGTTTCATCGCCAGATTGCCGGCAAACACCGCCAATACCAGTATCCCTGCGTGAAAAGGATCCATGCCGAATCCCACCTGAAACAGCAGCGGCAACAAAAAAGGGACCGTACTGACGGTGATACGAAAGAGCGTGCCGCCGCCCATGGTAATGCGGAAGGTATGAATGCGCAGCGCATCCAGGCGCACCATCGGATGCCGCGCGCGGCGCAGGTGACGTAAGGCAATCAGTAAGGCGGCGAGTCCCACCGCCAACAACAGCCAGACCGCCGGCCAGTTGACCGGCAACTGGCTGCAAAGCTCCAGCGCGGTAACCAGACAAAGCGTTGCCAGACCCATAGAAACAAAGCCCATTTTGTCGAACGGTTGCGGGTGGCTTTCTCGGCTATTGGGAATGATGAGCCAGGCGATAATGATCGCCACAATCCCCAGCGGGATATTGATAAAGAAAATCCAGCGCCAACTGGCGTAGCTGGTAATAAATCCCCCCAGCGGCGGCCCGAGGATCGGGGCAACCAGAGCGGGCCAGGTCAGGGTGGCGATGGCGACAATGAGCTGACTTTTCGGCGTATTGCGCAACACCGCCAAGCGGCCAACCGGCACCATCATGGCGCCGCCGATGCCCTGAAGCACGCGCATGGCGATAAACTCGCCGACATTGTGCGTCAACCCGCACAGCAAAGATGACAAGGTGAAAATCAACAGGGCAAGGCTGAAGACATTGCGCGCGCCGTAGCGATCCGCCGTCCAGCCGCTGACTGGAATCAGCACCGCCAGGGTGATCAGGTAGGCGCTCATGCCGATATTCAAATCTACCGCCGCCACGCCGAAATCCCGTGCCATCTGCGGTAGGGCGGTGGCTATCACCGTGCCGTCGAGATATTCCATAAAAAACGCGCCCGCCACCAGCAGCGCCATGCCCGAAATGCCCCCCGAGACGTGCTGTGGCAGCGAAGGCTCGTCTTTCGGGGGGGTGGGTCGCGTTGCGCTGCTTGCGCCTGTTTACTCCTGGCCATAAAGTTCATTTACCGTCAAAGAGACTTATCGAAAGGTCGCCGCCGACATGCGGCTGTCGTTCTATTATTCACCCGGTTCATCCGTGCGCAAGGCGTCGTGACAGCAGTTCTGGTCGTTTTCCGGGCGATGTCGGCGCTGCGCCGGCGCGAGTCGCGGAAAGCGCTCGGGCCGTCTGACGTCCGCCGGCCGAGGGGGCGCCACGGAACCTGGAGCGGAGTCAATGACCCTTGTCTGCCTGAACGTCGCGGAAACGGGTTAGTTAAGCTTCCGTGCGACTTGCATAAGGGTAAACAGCGTCTGTCTGCCGCCCGCCATGGCATCTGCCGGTCTGCCATGACCTCTGTCGGTCGCGCGCATGGTACCGGAACCGCTGCCGTCTCATCCACGGTGTGGAAGTGGCGGTATGGAACTAGATTGGTACCAAATTGGTGATAATTAGGTGCCTTTATAGTGATCTTTAAGGGTTAGGCCGGTGCTGGCTTCCCCGTTTCTTGCGCGTGCTGCCTTAGGGTTGTTGATGGTGCCGTCAGTATTGCTGCTGCGCCGTCTGCGTCCGTGTTGCATCCACCTTAAGCGAAGCCTGAGGCCGTTTATGTCCTTAGCGCATCCACCCTAAGCGAAGCCTGGTGCCATCTGCGCTACGGGTCGCCTCCAGCGGTGTTGCTGGTCTGGGGCAGTGTGCGTCTAACGGCTCTGGCGGTTACGCGTCGCCGGCCCGGGCGTCGTTCATCACCATGGTTTTGCCGGCGGTCGGTGCCGGATTATCGGCTGCCGGCTTCTCGGGCATGGCGTCGGGCGCGATATTCATATGCCGCGACACATCGCCCATCGCCTGACCGAATATCGGTGAGGCCACCGAGCCGCCGAAATGATCGCCGGCGGTCGGATGATTGACGACGATGACCATCGCCACCTGCGGATTGCTGGCCGGCGCTACGCCGGCGGTATAGTTAATGTAGCCGCCATCGTATTTGCCGCTGGGGCCCATCTTCTCCGCGGTACCGGTTTTGATCGCCAGTCGATAACCCGGTACCGCCGCGCGCACGCCACCGCCGCCCGGCAGCGCATCGCTCTCCATCATATGCAGCACGGTACGCACAATGCCGGCATCGATGATCCGTTTGCCCATCACGGGTGGCGTCACGCGGGTGATGGACAGCGGTCTATAAACGCCCAACGAGCCGATGGTGGCGTATTCGCGCGCGATTTGCAGCGGCGTGGCGCGCAGGCCATAGCCGAAGGCAAAGGTGGCGCGTTCGATATCCGCACAGCGCAGACGGTTAAAGGGGAAATAGCCGCTGGTTTCACCGGTGATACCCAGCCCGGTGGGTTTGCCTAAACCAAAGGCTTGATAAAGATTGACCAGCACGCTGGCGGGCATCGCCATGGCGATATGCGAAACCCCGATATCGCTGGATTTCTGCAAAATGCCGGTAATGGTCAGTCGTGGCCAATGGCCGACATCGCGGATCAAATGGCCGTTGATACGATAAGGGGTAGTGTCCAGCACTGAATTGGGTTGGATCAAATGCTGCTGCAATCCGGCCATCACCACCAGCGGTTTTACCGTGGAACCCGGCTCGAAGCTGTCGCTAATAGCGACATCGCGCATGCTTTGCGGCGTCGCATCGGCAAAATTATTGGGATTGAAGGGAGGATAAGAGGCCATCGCCAGGATTTCGCCGGTGCTGACCTTGACCAGCACTGCCGCGCCGGAATCGGCTTTATTTAATATCACCCCGGCGCGCAAATGGGAATAGAGGGCATATTGATCGAATTTATCGATACTCAGCGTCACATCGGGCGCCTGTTGGGGCGCCGTATAATTGACCAAAGCGATTTCATTGTTATCGCCGTCCTGACGGTATTGCCGCATGCCCGGCTTACCCTGTAGCAGATTATCGAAACCGCGCTCGATACCATTTAGCCCCTGATTGTCGGCGCCCACGATGCCGATAAGCGGCGCCGCCGCCTCGCTCATCGGGTAATAGCGGCTGTCGTCGAACAGGCTGCTGATGCCTTTGAGATGCAGCTTCATAATATCTTGGGAGATACCCGATTCAACTTTGCGTCCGACAGAGACATAGCGGCGGGACGGATCCTGCGCGATGGTCTTTGCTAACGCCACCGGTGGTATTTTCAACGCCTCCGCCAGATAGCGCCATTTATCATCGTTGAAATCGGGATGGGCGGCCAGGATCACTTTCGGATCGGCAATGATGGTGCGCGAGGGTACGCTGAGCGCCAACACTTCGCCGTTGCGATCGGGTAAGAGTGCCGCGGTTAGTTTGAATTGGCATGGTGCGCAGCGAGCGTCGGCCTGTTTCTCAAGCATTGGCCGCTTAAAAAGTTGCAAATAGCCGACCCGAGCCAATAGCAGTAGCAAGCAGCATAAGACGCCCAAGCATAACAATGTAAAGCGGGAACCTAAATAAGGCATAGGGGCGCGCAGCGTTTTTTTGGCGGTCGACATAACGCTCTCTTAGGAAAATCAGCGGTTGTTGAAGCAGGTGAAAGTGTTACTGAATATCACCCGCGGGCGGTAGAGAATAAATGTTTCAGAAATTGAGCGCTGAAAGCCTGCGATAATAGCGCCAGAGAATTTCGCGGCCATGTTCGTCCCCCTCGGGGCGGGGTTCACGGCAAAAGACCCTGGTGTGCTAGTGCAAGTCTCCACCGTGGCGGCATAAGATACCGTTGCGAGAGAAATCATATTTTAGCCGTCATACGCGCATTTTAAACGCATGTTCGCCGTTGTTCATCGCTAATACTGCGGTACGGCGTCATCGTCAAGCGAAAATATCGCCGTGGCTTGGTGCTGTCGCGCCCGCCGTTATGCCGCACTGTCGGCAATGAAGCCGGTGAGTGCCCCGTGCTTGCCGGCGAAATTTGTCTCAACTTCAGACAGCGGCAGCGGCCCGGCCGCTGCGCCTGCCTGCTGCATATATGTTTAGAAACAAAATCCTTCAGAGGCACAGAAACCATTGCCGGCAATTCGGCGGTTGTGATATGTTATATTATAACATTTACTTTCTCGGGTAACATCATGTCCTTTGATTGTTCTTCTCGGCGCCTGACGATGGGGCGGAAGTGGCTTATTGCCTCGGGGCTGACGCGGATGCTAATGGCGCTGGCGATTCTTGCGATGCTGTGGGGTGCCATCTCCTGGTCGACGATGCTGCCATGATAACGTTGCAAAATTTGGTAACGGGATATCAAGGGCAGGGCGTAGGCGTAGCCCTGGACGGCCGCTTCGATAGCGGCAGTATGACCGCCATTGTGGGGGCCAACGGTTCCGGTAAATCCACTCTGCTGAAAACGTTGGTCGGCCTGCTGCCGCCGGTGCAGGGAACGTTATCGTTTGGCCCCGCCGGCCGGCCACGCATGGGCTATTTACCCCAGCAGGCGGAAATGGATCGCCAGTTCCCCTTGACGGTGTTTGATGTCGTGGCGATGGGCTGCTGGCCGGCCGGTGGCCTGTTGCGCCGCATCAACCGAGCCGGCCAGGCGGCTATCTGGCAGGCGCTGACACGCGTCAGCCTGGAGGTATTGGCCCAGCGCGCCATCAGCACGCTGTCCGGCGGCCAGTTCCAACGCATGCTGTTTGCCCGTTTGCTGGTGCAGGAAGCGCCGCTGATCCTGCTGGATGAGCCTTTCAGCGGGATCGATAAACCTACCTGCGGCCTGTTGATGACGGTCATTGAACAACTGCACCGCCAGGGACACACGATTATCGTGGTACTGCATGACAATCAGCTGGTGGCGCGGTATTTTCCTCAGACGCTGTGGCTCTCATCGGAACAGCCCGCGTGGGGCCCTTCGTCGCGGGTGCTGGCGCCATGGCCGGATTCGCCGGCCCCGATGCGTCCCCAACACCTGCAAAGTGTCTGAAAATGTTGCATTTATTGTTTGAGCCTTTTATCAATTACGGCTTTATGCGTCGCGCGTTGGTCGCCTGTTTCGCCCTGGCCCTGAGCACGACCCCGCTGGGTGGTTTTTTATTGCTGCGCCGCATGAGCCTGGTAGGGGATGCATTATCTCATGCCATATTGCCGGGCGTCGCCCTCGGTTATCTGCTGTCCGGCATGTCGCTTATCGCCATGGGGGTGGGCGGCTTTATCGCCGGATTGGTGGTGGCGGTTCTGTCCGGCTGGGTCAGCTCGATGACGCCGCTTAAAGAAGACGCCAGTTTCGCCGGTTTTTATCTGGGATCGCTGGCGTTGGGGGTGACGCTGGTATCGCTGCGTGGATCCAGCGTCGATTTATTGCATTTACTCTTCGGATCTATTTTGGCGGTGGATGCCGATGCCATTCGTTTTGTTGGCGCGATCGCCAGCATCACTTTCCTCAGCTTGGCGCTGATGTATCGCGCTCTAGTTATCGAAGCGTTTGACGCCGCCTTTTTACGAGTCAATCCCACTGGTTTTCCGCGTTTGATTCAGGCGCTGTTTTTGGCGCTGGTGGTGCTGAATCTGGTGGCGGGCTTTCAGATTCTGGGCACTCTGATGTCAGTCGGGTTGATGATGCTGCCGCCTGTGGCCGCGCGCTGCTGGACGACCAGCCTGCCCAAGATGCTGGCGTTGGCGACCGCTATCGGCGTGTTCTGTTCATGGAGCGGGCTTCTGTGGTCATTTTACGCTTCACTGCCGGCCGGTCCGACTATCGTGTTATCGGCCAGTCTGGTGTTTTTCCTCTCGGTATTATTAGAGCCGCGCGGTGGTATCGTACTGCTGCTGCGTCGGCGTGGCGTCGTAGTTAGCAAGGAGAAGATATGAAACGTTTTACGCTGTTATTTGCGATGGCTTTGATCATAGTCAGCCCGGCGGCGCTGGCAAAGACGGTAGACGCGGTGGCCAGCTTTTCTGTGCTGGCGGATATCGTCAGACAGGTTGGTGGCGATCATGTCAAGGTCACTGAGCTAGTCGGGACGGATGGCGATCCCCATGCCTTCGAACCGGCGCCGAAGGACAGCCAGTCGCTGGCGAAAGCGGACGTGGTGTTTGTCAGCGGGTTGGGGCTGGAAGGCTGGATCGATCGTCTGGTGACCGCCTCTGGCTATCGGGGTAAGGTTGTCACCGCGTCCACGGGGGTTAATCCCCGTCAAATGGAAGAAGATGGCAAAACCGTGACCGATCCCCATGCCTGGAACAGCGCGCGCAATGGCGCCTTGTATGCCCGCAACGTCATGAACGCGCTAATAGCGGCCGACCCGCAGGATGCAGACTATTTCCGTCAGCACGGCGAAGCCTACATTCAGAAATTGGAAAAGCTTGACGCATGGGCCAAGGCGGAATTCGCTGCCATCCCACAGGCGAAACGTAAAGTGTTAACCAGTCATGATGCTTTCGGTTATTTCGGCGCGGAATATGGCGTGCAGTTCCTTTCGCCAGTTGGGTTTTCCACCGAAGCCGAGGCCAGCGCCAGCGATGTGGCGGGATTGATCGACCAGATTAAACAGGAGCATATCGCCACCTATTTCATCGAGAACCAGACCGATCCGCGATTGGTGAAACAGATTGCCAGCGCCAGCGGCGCCAAACCCGGAGGCGAGCTGTACCCGGAAGCCTTGTCGGCCGCGGGCGGCCCTGCCGCCACGTATGAAGCGGCGTTTCGCCATAATGTCACCACACTTGCCGGCAGCATGAAGTAAACCCCCCGCCGTCGTCGCCGTGACCGGGTGACATGCCCGACCACGGCGGCGACGCAACCTTCTCTCACTAATGACGCTTTAATAGATTGTATGCATTAGGCGGTTTCAGCCGCATCGCTAGGGTAACCACGGATGGGCTGAATGAGGAATTACCGAAAGCGCTAACTCTCCTGAGGCATATTCTGGCATCGCCCGCCTTTCATCGAGGTCAAAGGCACGTTTCTGCTTATGGCAGACTCTTTACCCTTGCTCATTAAAGCCACAAAAACGCATCAGCAAAAAAATAAAAACGCCTAGGGGGGCGCTTATCGGGATAATGTCAAGGGTGCCCATGACGCAGTCATTGATCTTGCCCCGCCATCTCCGTACAGCTTTTGTATCTTAAGTTAACGAAGCACGCTGCCGCCGGTATTCTCTCGGAGAATGATATCCCAGCGCGCTGTGCGGATGGTTTTCATTGTAATGCGTGAAAGCTGCTGCAAGGTTTCGCAGGGCTGTTCTCGCATCCGGTTTTGGCATGAACTCGATATAGTCTTCCTTCATCGTCTTCACGAACCGTTCGGCCATTCTCTGCGGGCTGCTCACCGCTGTTGTGCAGGGCTCCAGATCCAGTTCTCTGGCGAACCTCTGCGTTTCATGCGCGGTATACGCTGAACCGTTGTCCGTCAACCACTGCACCGCTGTATCGGGTAACCTGTCGCCGAAGCGCTTTTCTACCGACCTCAGCATCACATCCTGCACGGTCGAACTGTCGTAGCCTACAGTGCTCGCAGCCCAGTCTATGGCCTCTCTGTCGCAGCAGTCCAGTGCGAAGGTGACCCGTAGTTTTTCACCGTTGTCGCAGCCGAACTCGAAGCCATCTGAACACCAGCGCATATCGCTTTCTGCCACCGCGATCCTGCCCTTATGCTCACGCTTCGGCCGCTCTGGTTTTCCATGTAATAACATCAGGTTATGCTCACACATGATCCTGTAAAGTCGTTTCGCATTTACCGGCGGCAGTCCCTCTGCGCGACGTTGTTTACGCAGGATTCCCCACACCCGCCGATAGCCGTAGCTGGGCATATCGATGATGATGTCGAGGATGTCCGACAGTATTTCAGCGTCTGCTTCGTCATTACGCCGGTTACAGCGCCTGTCCTGCCAGTCGGCAGAACGCTTAATCCGCAGTGACAGCGGCGCACGCGACCCGCTCATGGCGCGGCTGACCTGTGCTATTCCCCGGCCTTTGGCAACAAGGGCGTGTGCGCTATCCATTTTCGTGACTGGCCGTACTCCACGGCTTCTTTTAGGATCTCAATCTCCATCGTCTTCTTACCCAGAAGGCGCTGGAGCTCCCGGACCTGCTTCAATGCAGCTGCAAGCTCAGAGGCAGGAACAACGTCCTCCCCGGCGGTGAGGCTGCCTTCCTGATATTGCTTTTTCCACTTAAACAGCAGGCTGGGCTGGATACCGTGCAGTCGTGCGAGATGGGAGACATTCATGCCGGGCTCCATCCTCTGCTGAATAATGGCCATTTTTTCCTGAGGAGTTTTACGTTTACGGACTTCTTGACCTAACAGGATCCCGGTCATATCAAAATTGGCGTTAGTGTTAGACATATATTCAAGCCTATCTCTTATCTGGAGATACAGCTACTGTCTGGTGTTTCAGGGGGATAAATCATTCTTCCCCATACCAGCCCTATTTATCACTATCTCCTCGATGTTCTGGGATTGACCTTTGCAGAGGATACGAATATCCAGTTTGCGGCGCGCTGGCTGCGTTATTACACCGAACGTATTGACGAGGAATTCACGGCCACACCGCTGGCCGAAAAAGTACTGTTTGTTTCACACAAAGTCTGTCGCGCTCGCAACAAAGACAAACATTCCCTCATGGGGCTTACCTTACGCAACGATAAAAACCGGCGACTTTTTATTTTGGCTGATAGCTTTGATGACGATATTCCTATCCTGCACAGAATGCATTTGTTACATGAAGCTTCACAACGCCTCGCCAGCGTAAACTATTTGCATGCGCCCGTGGGGGCCGATAACGGACAGCTAAGCGAATGCGTTAACGTCTATGAAGACAGGGAGGACATCCGCGATCCGAAATTGGTTTATTACAGCGCGGATAGTCATTTTATCAATCGTTACCGGCGGGCGTTGCTTAACCCTGACCCGGAGCACGCTGAGCCGGACAAGGCGGTGCGGCAACGGAGGAATAATGCCGCTAAGGTTATGAGTAAAGCGGTATTTATCAAGCAGGTGTGGCAGGATAATTTGCTTAGGGCCAACCTGTTGCTGGACGATGCCAATACGATGGCGAAGATTATCGATGATGTGGGCACAGGAAGGCGTTTTATCCCCGACGGGCGCAGGCGCGACTCTCAAGCGATCGCCTATCGCAACTGCCGCAAAAACTCTACGCGTTAATTATTGCCTCTGGACGGCGACACAAACCGGCAGCGCAGACGAGTTACTGTTTTCCCGGGCATTGCAACAGTGCTGTAACACGACGCGTTAGCACAGGCGGCGGGAGTTAAAGTAGCCTGGTGCGGCAGCCTACGGGCCGTAAAGGGAATGTTGACTCAGGGCATCTCCCGCTGCCAGCGTAATTTTTTGCCAAAACCCAGCGTGTTGTCGGTCATTTTTACCTCCAGCAGATTCAATTGCCAGAGCGGGGAGGGGGAGGAAATCGCTTTGGCCAGCGGGAAGCGATGATAGTAGCAACCACGCGCCTGCCGTTCGGCCTCGCCTTCCAGACAGGTAATAATGCCGCGGTACTGTACGCCTTTTATCAGTGCTACCGTTTTCTGTTGTCGCGCAATAGTTCCCGCTACCCGCGCATTTTGGCGCATCAATTCGCCGTGGCGAGTTTGGTTAGAGGTCAACAACCATAGCGCCATCGCCGGCGCGTGGAACACATAAAAGCAATTGGCGCACCAGAGATCATCCATGTTGCCGGCGCACAGCGTCAGAACGTGCTGTTTGCGGCAAATGGCCGCCAGCTGATCATCCATTACGATTGCACTCCAGGTTGAACTGTCTCTTGCTGCCACAATTCGGCAGGCGTTGGCGCGTTCGCCGCTTAGCCCTGCGCCCTGGTCCCTCGTAATGTATCAGGGCCAAGCTGCCGGTCCCGCAGCGCTATGGCGTTACCGGCTGAACATCAAGACTGGCCTGTCGGACGGTACGCCGTGGCCGACGCGCCATTGTTGGCCGAAAATACTATACTGCTTTCGGCGCAGGACGCAACGTTTCCGGGCAACTATCGCCGGCCGGCGGCCCGGGGCTCTGCGGACAGCGCACCCCGTCAACTGCCTTGGGGCGAACAAAGGGGGTTAGCATCAACAGTAAGGACAATAGGTATCACTTTTTGCGCATCATTGGATGGTTTAAGTTATCTACGGCTCGCCCACTGCCTCACTCCGTCGGCGCCCGCACATGGCAGCACGACATCAGGCTCAATCCCGTCATTCACCTCGCACGCAGGCGGGGAATTAAGGCGCTTGTGATGTTAACCTTAATGCTGGGCCTTGCCGGCTGCGGCAGCCAGCAGGGTAAGCAAGCCGGCAGCGCCAAACCGGAGGCGGTGCGGGCACAAGTCCTGCGCCTGTTACCCGCCAGCGCACGCGACAGGCCGGGTTGGGCCGCCGATATCGCCACCGCGCTGTCGTCGCAGTCGATCCCCGCCAGCACGGAAAATATCTGTTCCGTCCTGGCCGTTATCGGCCAGGAGTCCAATTTTAACGCCGACCCCACCGTACCTGATTTGGCAAATATCGCCAGGCGCGAGATCGACCGCCGCGCCAAGGCACGGCATATCCCGGCGTTTGTGGCCCACGCTGCATTATTGCTTCCCTCCTCCGACGGTCGTCGCTACAGCGAACGACTGGATAAGGTACGCAGCGAGAAAGATCTCAGCGATCTGTTTGATGATTTTATCGACGGGGTGCCGATGGGACAGCAATTGTTCGGTAACCTGAACCCGGTTCATACTGCGGGCCCCATGCAGGTCAGCATCGCCTTTGCCCAGGCCCACGCCAGCCATTACCCCATGTCGGGGACGCCGCGTCAGGAGGTGTTCACCCGCCGCGGGGGGATTTATTTTGGCGTCGCGCATTTGCTTGGCTATCCGGCCGGCTATTCCCAGCCGCTCTACCGTTTTGCCGATTACAATGCCGGCTGGTACGCCAGCCGTAACGCCGCTTTTCAAGCTGCGGTTAGCCGCATTACCGGTAAAACGCTGGCGCTCGACGGCGGTGTGATCGACTACGCTTCAGACAGTCCCGGGGAGACGTAGCAGGCGCTGCTTTCGGTGCAACAAGCGCTGGGATTAAGCGACACGGCAGTCCACCGCATGCTTCAGCAGGGGGAGCGAGAAAGCTTTGCGCAAACGGCCCTCTATCGGCAGGTGTTCGCTCTGGCGGAGCGCGGCGGTAAACGGTTACCGCGGGAGAGGCTGCCCGGCATTAAACTGGCAAGCCAGAAGATCACCCGCGAATTGACAACCGCCTGGTTCGCCAAACGGGTCGATAGCCGTTTTCAGCGTTGTGCTGTCGCCGAGCATGGCGGATGACATCCGAAACGGATTTTTACGACGCACAAGCTCCCGTGCCGCCGTGTTGGTGAAGGGGGCAATGGCCCGGTTTTTTCGGTTGTTTCCTCACGGACTGTCGGCCCCCTTCGCGGGGATAAAACGCCTTTTCGGTCTGACGGGCGGCGAAATTGATCGGAAAACAGCGTATCTGGCTCTATTTGTGTCCACCAGCCCGCCCCGAACACCTGCAGGTATGGCGGCCCAGGCACCAACTCCACAGATGCCGCTAGCAAGCGCTAAAAATCCGGCATCTCCTTTTTGATCTCCTTCCACGGGCGTGCGCTAGCAACGGACCCGCTGCTGTTGTGCCGGTGTGCTCCCGCCTAAGCCAGAGATAGCCGTGAGCAACATCCCTACGCTGGGTGTTGCCAAAAAAGGCTGATGCGGTAATGAGATACCCGCAGTCATTATCGTCGGTCTGTCTTTTAGTAGAAAAACGTTTCTATCGCTAATGTGTTTTGCCAACGCTGCTTCGGTTAGGCGGTAAGGATAAGGGATAAACATATTTCACTTCCCACCGGCGAGCCCGCCTTTTTTGGGCTATTGTTGAAATGAGTAAATAATTATTTGACTCATAATTAATCAGATATTTTACCCGGTTAATAAGAGAAAATATCAGCATTATTAATCAAATAGCGCCAGTGAGGACGAGGGGGTAGAATCGAGCGATGAGCAATCAATCGGCGGATAACTCGCCGCTGCCTGCGCAAACAGAGGGGGAAGCGTCGGGAACCACTCAGTCGACTCTGTCATTAGCCCAAGAGCAGGTGGCGGTGGCGAAACGGCAGGTGGTGCAGGGCCGTGTAACGATAACGCGCCGGACGACCGAGCGTGAGGAAGCTATTGAGGCGTGGCTGAAACAGGAAAACATCGAGATACATCGTGTCGAAAAAGGGACGCCGCTGGAAAACCATCCCGCGATCCGCGAGGAAGAGGGCGTCATGATTATTCCGGTGGTAGATGAGCATGTTGAAGTGGTGCGCACATTGGTTTTCCGGGAAGAGATCCACATTCTTAAAGTGACGACCGCCGTCCCTTATCAGGAGAGTGTGACGTTGCGTAGTCAGGATATTACCATGGAAAAACAGCGGGATAATGATTAAGCGTAACAATTTACCCCTTTAACGAGGTAGCAATTATGGCACACGAAAAAATCGTAACGTTGTTCGATACCCTCCCGCAGGCGAAAGATGCCCGGCGGGAACTTGAGGCGGCCGGTTTTGCTAATCACGACGTCAGCATTATCTCCGGCGAAAACTTGCAATCGGAAGGGAAGGCAATTCGTCATCCCAGCCTGTGGCAGCCCCTGTTCGGTACCGGCGTCGATAAAGACAATGCACAACTGTATACGCAGGCGCTCGCTATTCTGGAAGCGAGCGGTGCCGCGGCTGGCGCCGGTGCTGACTATGCAGGCGGTACCGACACCGGCTATGGCCGCGATGGCGCAGAGTATGGCACGTCATCCCCTCTGGATGTACCGCAGGCCGGCGCTGCCGCTCCCGACTATGAAGATGAGGCGCTGTTGCCCGTTAGCCGCGAGGTATTGCCGGATGCGCCGGGTGCTGCACGCGATGGCTCACCGGCGTATGGCGAAGACGAGGATGCATTACGCCGTACTGCGCACCCCCATGACGCGCCGCGTGAGGAAGTCTTGCGCCTGGCGGAAGATCAGCTGGAGGTGGGCAAACGCGTCGTCAAAGAAGGCGCAACGCGCGTGCGGCGCTATGTGGAGGAGGAGGATGTGCAGGCTGATGTGGCGCTACATGAGCAACATGCCGATATCTTCCGGCGCGCCAGGGACGAACCTGCCTATCTGGATGAGGTTGACTGTTCGGATAAAACCGTCGAAGTTACCGAAACCCGTGAAGAGCCGGTTATCAATAAAACCGCCGGCATCGTGGAGGGTGTGGTGGTGCGCACCGACGGTTCCGATCGGGTCGCGCGGGTGAACGAAATCCTGCGCTAACAGGAAGTGGACATTGAGCATATTGATGATAAGCGCACCGGTGAGGAGGCATATTCGGCGACCGGCGGACATCTGTTGCGCGCTGAGGATCATTTATTAACAGAGGACGATGATCCGCTGTTGGTCGATAAAGACCGTCTCGCCGATGATGAAGGTAACGGCGCCCTCGACTCGCTGCGGGATCCCAAACGGAAATAGAGTTGGCCCTGGATTATCCGCCCATCGGGAATCTCGAAGCGGCATCCACAGCGCTGATGGAACGTTGTCCCCCCCGGGGGGACGCCAAAGCCGGGGGCAGGGTAACGCCGTTGTGGCAGGCGGTGCGGTCGCCAGGCTTTGCAGCGTGCGAACCGTACTGTTGTGACCGGCGGTGCGATCGCCGAGCCATCAAGTCAGCGGTGCTGCAGGGTTCGTTTGTGCACGGAATTAACAAAATGTGATGCTCTTCATAATTTGACAAATTTCTTGCTGCAGTGACCCTAGGATTTCCTTTTCCGGCCAGCGGAAAGGAATGCCGCGGCCAGGCCGTGATTTGTGACCGAAATCGTGTTTCTCTTTGTACTATTGCCAACTTGACCGCCTAAATGGCAGAACCGAAAAGGCGCACCGAGGGCTACGTCCGTTATCATTATCGGTTATTCCCGGCGTAGGGGTTGTCAAAACCTGTCGGCGCCAGAAGGCAAACCTGGCGCGTATGAGAAGTAATAGTCTGTTTTCAAAGCGCTTATATCTATCACTTCTTGCTGGCGCGGGTGAAACCCGTCGCCGCCCGCTGCCGTATTTTGCCCCTGTGGCGTCTGCCGCCCAATGAATTGCTTTCTCAACGAGGGCGCGGTAAAACGTGAGGCAAACGCGTAACATTTTCCCAACATTTCTTTAATGGAGCGGCTCTCATGACAGTTAAGCAGCAGAAAATGTATATCGACGGGCAATTCGTCACCCATCAGGGCGATAAGTGGATTGAGGTGCTCAACCCTGCGACCGAAGAGATAATCTCCCGCGTTCCCGACGCCGGGGTGGAGGATGTCAGAAACGCCATTGATGCCGCCGAGCGCGCCCAGGACGCCTGGGAGGATTTGCCGGCTCAGGAACGTGGCGTCTGGCTGCATAAAATCGCAGCGGGCATCCGCGCCCGCGAGCAGGCGCTCACCGACATCATTATCGCCGAAGGCGGTAAAACTCGCGCCCTGGCCAATACCGAGGTGTTATTCACCGCGGATTATCTGGATTATATGGCGGAATGGGCGCGGCGTTATGAAGGGGAAATCGTACAAAGCGACCAGCGTGACGAAAATATCTTC
The DNA here is from genome assembly GCF_018777395.1 of Candidatus Sodalis endolongispinus. GTDB lineage: Bacteria > Pseudomonadota > Gammaproteobacteria > Enterobacterales > Enterobacteriaceae > Sodalis_B > Sodalis_B endolongispinus. The sequence continues at coordinate 2,636,074 of NZ_JAFJYC010000001.1, read as the reverse complement.
GTCTTCAAAAAAGCTATCGGCTTAACTACCGGTATCCTGCCGTGGAACCTCCCGTTCTTTCTGGTGGCGCGTAAAGCGGCGCCGGCGCTGGTGACCGGCAACACCATTGTGGTGAAACCCAGCCAGTTAACGCCCAATAACGCCATTGCGTTCGCCGAAATCGTCCACGAGGTCGGACTGCCGAAGGGCGTGTTCAATCTGGTGACCGGCCGCGGCTCCGTCGTAGGCAATGAACTGGCCTCCAACCCGAAAGTCGGCATGGTCAGCCTGACCGGCAGCGTGTCGGCGGGGGAACAAACGATGGCCGCTGCAGCGAAAAACATTATCAAGGTATCGCTGGAGCTGGGCGGCAAGGCGCCGGCTATCGTCATGGCTGACGCGGATTTGACGCTGGCGGTGAAGGCCATCGTCGCGTCTCGGGTGATCAACACCGGGCAGGTGTGTAACTGCGCCGAGAGGGTGTATGTGCAGGAAAGTATCAAGGACGCGTTTATCAGCCGGCTGACCCAGGCGTTTAAGGAGGTGACCTTCGGCAACCCAGCCGAACAGGACGCGCTGGATATGGGGCCGCTGATTGATGAAGTCTCCCTCAAAGGGGTGCAGGAGAAAGTAGACCGCGCCGTCTCCCAAGGCGCAACCCTGGTGACCGGCGGTAAACGGGCCGAAGGTAAGGGCTTCTTTTTCCAGCCGACTCTATTGGTAGACGTGCGCCATGAGATGGACATCATGCATGAAGAAACCTTCGGCCCGGTCTTGCCGGTGACCACCTTCTCCACGCTCGATGAGGCGGTAAACATGGCCAACGATTGCGAGTTTGGGCTAACATCGTCGATTTACACCACCAATCTTAATACCGCCATGACGGCTATTAAAAAGCCGAAGTTTGGCGAAACCTACATCAACAGAGAAAACTTCGAGGCGATGCAGGGTTTCCACGCCGGCTGGCGTAAATCGGGGATCGGCGGCGCCGACGGCCGACATGGCCTGGAAGAGTATTTGCAAACCCATGTGGTTTATCTGCAATACCAATCCTGATCTTTATACATAGGACCAGGGCGGACGCTCTGGTCCCGGGGATTGGCGCCGAGAACCGCCATGGGCTGGAAGAGTAGTTATCAACGTTTCGCATCGCGGCGTCAGACCTTTTTGCTCGCCATGTCCGGTGGTGGCGTGCCGCGGTGGCCATCCGTACGGCGGCATAACAGGTAGACGGCGGCGACGACCGATACGGCGGTAAGCGCATACAAACCGCCCGTGGTGCTACCGGTCTTCTGCTCCAGATAACCGAACACGGCAGGGGCAAAAAAACCGCCCAAATTACCGATCGAATTAATGAGTACAATCCCGGGAGCAACAATACTGACCGGCAGCGAGCCCTGGGGCATCTGCCAGAAGAACGTGGCGCTGGTTTTGGAGCCGATGCAGGCGATGCACATGGCGACAAAGCCAAACCAGGGATTGCCCAGGGTCGCTAAAAACGTGCAGAGCGCGGCGATAAGCATCGCCAGCGCTTTGTCCAGCACATGGCGGAAACGGTCACTGATTTTTCCCACCAGATTGATGGCGATAATAGCGCAAAGCCAGGGGATCGCGGTGAGCAGGCAGATATCGAACTCGCCAAACCCGTGAATGTGGCGAATAATTTGCGGTAGCCAGAAGACCAGTGTGTAGCCAGTCATCGTCATGGTGAAGAAAATCGAGCAATAAAACAGCATCTGCCGGTCAAAAAGTAGTGCCATGCGTGAGGGGGCCGCCCGACTGCAGGCGACTGCGCGTGGCTTCCTCTTCCGCCAGCACTCTGGTAAGGGCGTCGCGTTCACGCGCGCTCAGCCAACGGGCCTGCCGGGGAGAAGACACCAGAACAAATGAAGCGATAACACCAATTGCTATCGAAAAAAAACCTTCCAAAAACATCACCCATTTCCAGCCGGGGATCGTCAGCACATTATGCATGCTGAGGATGGCACCGGTTATCGGCCCGGAAAACAGAAACGCCGCCTCTGAAGCGCTTAATATCATCGCGGTTGCCCGTCCCCGGTAGGCGTTGGGTACCCACTGGCGAAAATAAAATAATATTCCCGGGAAAAAGCCGGCTTCGGCCACGCCGAGCAAGAAACGTAAAATATAGAACTGAACCGGAGAGGTAATAAAACCGGTGCAAAACACCACTAATCCACAGGTAATCATAATGCTGGTGAGCCAGACGCGGGCACCGTAACGTGCCATGAACATATTGCTCGGCACTTCAAACAGCGCATAGCCAACAAAAAACAGGCCGGCGCACAGACCAAAGGCAGCCGCGCTGACGCCGGCATCTGCCGCGAGTTGCGCTTTAATGAAACCGATATTGGACCGATCGATTTGATTGACAATAAGCATAATAACCAGCATCGGTATTATGCGTTTAAAAAACTGTCGACATGCCTGACGAATCATTTCTTCTTCGTCAGCGGGTTCAACGGCGGAATGGCGACTCATGACTAGCCTCGTATCGGATAGCTTGAGTTAGTCGAGAGTTTTGTCCGTCCCATAGCGCAAGGCCATATTACATATGCCCAATGTTAAACAATGCAAACCTGCCTTCTGTGACCTAACGCGATTTTTTATCTTGTTAGTCAACCATTTGCTGACTTGACGTTTGCCTGAAAGGGGGCCACGGCGATAGCGACCCCATGTTTAATTTTTGGACAGCTGTCACACAATCCGTCCGCTCCGCTTCCGTGGCTTCTGGCGCTACCGCACTGACGGCGCTAACAATGTCAACCGTGCAAACGGTGCCAACGGTGTTAACGGTGCTAATAGTGCTAATGGTACCAACGGTGCTAAAGAGGCTTACGGTGCTATGGCTGATACGGCGGTATGCCGCTTAGCGTTCAGAAACGATAACCGACGCCGAACAGCAATGAGTTCCGGGTGAGGGTGAGCCCGTCAGGATTGAAGCGGCTGGCTTCATAGCCCAAGTCAATGATCATATGTTCCACCGGGTTGATTTGTACGCCTGCGCCATAGGCGAAAGAGGCTCTTTGAAGCCGAGAGAGGCTATGACCTATAGCCTGCGCAGCGCCAGTCTTAAAGGTGGATTGTTTGGCGTGAAATGAATAATTATCGTAATTCACGCCGATAACGCTATAAACAGAGACGTAGTCATTGAAACGCCAGGTGGGGCCTGCCGTGAGCGATACCGCGCTATAGCGATAGCGTAAATCCTCCTGAAGCTTATTTTCGACCACCCGGTGGCTGTAGGCGTTGGCGGTCATATAGCTCAGCGAGCCGATGAGGCTGAGAGGCTCGCCCCATTCATAACGATATTTGATATTGACCCCGTCCAGCCGGCCAGTGTGAGATGGCCCGCCATCGATATCGTTTGCTATATTACTGTGCAGGTAGCCGGCGCTGAGATTATGGTAATCGGCTAAGGCTTTCACGGGTAACGCTAAGGCGGCGCCAAGGACGAGAATTGAAAACTGTGTTTTCATGAATTAATCCCTTATTAACAGTTCCTTTTTAAACAAAACACCTGCAGATGGCTACGGTGGCGAATAGCTTATTCATATTACCCGGTTAACGTAAATCCCGGTTAAATAACCCAGTTTGCTGCGGTTGGGGGATAAAGTAAAACGGTACAGCTTACGTGCAGTCAACGCTCATCCTTTAAGTGCTAATTTTATTTTGGATTGGGATTAAAGTTATAATTTAAACTGAAACACAAAATAAGACAGTAAAATTCAGAAGGAAGGTAGTATTGGAAATAGAATTTAGTTAGAATTGAAAATGAAAATGGGATTGGAAGTAATATCAGAATTGAAAGGTAATGTGGCGTTGGCATTGAAAAAAAACGTAAATACTCTACTGGTTCGCAGCTTTAGTCACAGCCCAAACCGGGGGGAAGGGGTCAGTCTTCGTCGAAACCGGCGTTAAACAGTTCGATCACCGCCGCCAGCGCCGCGATCTCGTCCGGCCCGGTGGCCTCGACTTCGATCATTCGCCCTTTGGCGGAATCCAGCATCAGTAAACCGATAACGCTGCTGGCCTCCGCCTCGGTACCGCTGTCGTTGCGCAGCATGACTTCGGCATCGAAACTTTGTACCAGTTCAAACAGATTCATTGCCGGCCGGGCATGCATACCCAGACGGTTTTTGATCTCTACCGTTTGTTTGACCGTCATGATTTGCGCTTTTCCAGAGTGCGGTGGCGGGACTGGACATTCTTGCCGCGAGAGCGAAAATAGTCCGCCAGCTGTTCGGCGATATACACAGAGCGGTGTTTGCCGCCGGTGCAGCCTATCGCCACCGTGAGATAACTGCGGTTATTGGTTTCAAGCATTGGTAGCCACAGCTCCAGATAGCTGCGGGTCTGATAGATAAAATTATGGACTTCGGTATGGCGATCTAAAAACGCCGCCACGGGACGATCCAGGCCGGTCATCGGTCTGAGCTTGGGATCCCAGTGCGGATTGGGCAGAAAACGCACGTCGAACACGTAATCGGCGTCGATGGGGATGCCGTGCTTGTAGCCGAAGGATTCAAACACCATGGTCAGTTCCCGCTCGCGCTTGCCCAGCAGGCGGGTACGCAGCATTTCGGCCAGTTCATGCACCGACATCTCCGAGGTATCGATCACCAGATCGGCGCGCGAGCGCAGCGGCTCAAGCAGCGAGTCCTCTTCATCGATGGCGCTTTCCAGCGACAGGTTGCGGGCGGAGAGCGGATGCAGCCGGCGGGTGTCGCTATAGCGGCGGATGAGGGTATTGCGATCGGCGTCCAGAAACAGCAACTGCGGGGCAAAGGCCTGCGGCAGGTTATCCATGGCCTGTTCAAAAATCTCCGGTGATTCGGGCATATTGCGCACGTCAATGCTCACCGCGGCGGAGATCTTGCTCGCCGCCAGCGTGCTGGCCAGTTGTGGCAGCAGCACCACCGGCAGGTTATCAACGCAATAAAAGCCCATGTCCTCCAGCGCGCGCAGCGCAACGGATTTACCTGAACCTGATCGACCGCTGACTATCATCAGCACCATGACGATACACTCCTCTGCCTTGCTTATTCATCCCCTGGCGATGCGGCCATGCCTCGCCCAACCTATCCCGCTTCCAGGACGGCGCCGCGGCGTCAGTCGCCGTCATCCGTTTCGGTCATAATCTGATACAGTTCCTCATCGCTTTGCGCGGCGCGCAAGCGGCGGCAGACGGTTTTGTCCGCCAGTCTCTTGGCCACCAGCGACAGAGTGTGCAAATGCACTTTGCACTGCTCTGCCGGCACCAGCAGCGCGAACAACAGGTCCACGGGCTGATTATCGATGGCGTCAAACGCTATTGGCTGTTCAAGCCGGATAAACACCCCCACCGCGCGCAGCGTGTCTTCTTCCAGCTTACCATGGGGAATGGCGATGCCATTGCCGATACCGGTACTGCCCATGCGCTCGCGCGTCAATACGGCGTCAAACACCACTTGCGGCGCCAGGTTAAGTTGTTTCGCCGCCAGTTCGCTGATAATTTCCAGCGCTCTTTTCTTGCTCTGGCAGTGGACGTCGCTGCGGGTACATTCAATGTTCAACACTGAATCGATTTGCATTGCTGTATTGTTCGTCATTTCGGGTCACTTAGGCGCTGGTTAACCTTTAAGACTCATCGGCCCGTTACCATAGGGATAACGAGCCGATGTGAGGTTTAGGTAGCGTTGTCGGCTACGGTTAAATTAATATTGTTTCAGCTTCTCTTTATGCTTGTTCAACTGCCGCGTGAGTTTATCGATCAACAAATCGATGGCGGCGTACATATCATCCGCTTCCGCAGTCGCGTGCAGCTCACCGCCGTTGAGGTGCACCGTCGCTTCGGCGATCTTCTGAACTTTCTCGACCTTCAGGACAATATAAACCTGATTGATGCGATCGAAGAACTGTTCCAGTTTAGAGAATTTTGTTGTTACAAATTCCCTTAAGGCGTCGGTGATGTCAACATGCTCTCCGGTAATGTTCAGCTGCATAGTGTCTTCCTTCTCTGTTGAGGTCAAACCAATTGTTTTCGCTGGTTCGACGGCGGGATGGATAAAGACTCTCGGTACTTCGCTACGGTACGCCGCGCCACCATGATACCCTGCTCGGAAAGCAGGTCGGTGAGCTTACTGTCGCTAAGCGGCTTCGCCGGGTTTTCCGCGGCGATTAATTTTTTCACCAGTGCGCGGATAGCCGTGGAGGATGCTTCGCCTCCCCCTTCGGTATTGACGTGGCTGGAGAAAAAATATTTCAATTCAAAGATGCCGCGCGGGCTGTGCAGATATTTTTGGGTGGTGACGCGCGAAATCGTGGACTCGTGCATATCCACCGCCTGGGCGATATCCGCCAGCACCATCGGCCGCATAAACTCTTCCCCCTGTTCAAAAAACGCCATCTGCCGCTCGACAATACAGCGCGTCACCTTCAGCAGCGTTTCATTGCGGCTTTCCAGACTTTTAATCAGCCAGCGCGCCTCCTGCAAATGGCTGCGGATAAACTGACCGTCCGCATCGTTACGGGTGTTGCTGCCCAGGGCCGCGTACTGCTGATTGATGCGCAGCGCGGGAATGCTGTCGGTATTGAGCTCCACCACCCAGCGGTTTTGCAGTTTGCGCACCAGCACATCGGGGATCACATATTGTGACTCGCCGGTGTTGATGGACTGCCCAGGACGCGGATCCAGCGACTGAATCAGCGCCATGGCCGGTTTCAGGACATCCTCTTTCAGCTTAGTAGAACGTAGCAGGGTGCGGAAATCATGGCTGCCCAGCAGGCCGAGATAATCGCTGACGATAAGCCGCGCCTCGGTGAGATAAGGCAAATCGGCCGCGAACTGCGAGAGCTGAATCAGCAGGCAGTCGCGCAGATCCCGCGCCGACACGCCGACCGGATCAAAGCGCTGGATGCGTTTTAAAACCGCCTCCACCTCATCCAGGGTGACGTTTTCGTCGCCGATGCTGTCAAGTATGTCGTCCAGCGGCACCGTCAGATAGCCGGTGTCGTCCACGGCGTCGACGATAGAGGTGGCGATAGCCCTATCGGTATCGGAAAAGGGAGTAAGCTCTACCTGCCACATGAGGTAGTCCTGCAGGGTCTGGGTGGTTTCACCCTGATAGACGGGCAATTCTTCGTCGCGATAGTCGGTACCGGTTCCAGACGGCGTCCCGGCGGAGTACATCTCGTCCCAGGTGGCGTCCAGCGGCAGCTCTTCCGGCATGTCCTTTTGTTCCATAGCCTTGCGGGTGTCGATCGATTCGCTGTCGGGCGCGTCGTGCGCTTCGACCTCGTCATGTAAATCGGCCTGTTCAAGCAAGGGGTTATTTTCCAGCGCCGTCTGAATTTCCTGCTGGAGTTCAAGCGTGGACAATTGCAACAGACGGATAGCCTGTTGCAACTGCGGGGTCATGGCTAACTGCTGACTCAGCCTGAGTTGTAAACCTTGCTTCATAAAATGCGTCAACTATCCTCACGAACCACGGCGGTAACGCCACCTTATCAGAGGCGGAACTCTTCGCCCAGATAAACCCGTTTGACCTGCTCGTCGAGCATGATGTCGGCAGGGGAGCCATGGGCGATGAGCTTACCCTGGCTGACGATATAGGCCCGTTCGCACACGTCGAGTGTCTCCCGCACGTTATGGTCGGTGATAAGAACGCCAAGGCCGCTGTCGCGCAAATGTTCGATAATTTTTTTGATGTCGATGACCGAAATCGGATCGACGCCGGCAAAAGGTTCGTCAAGCAGGATAAATTTAGGGTTGGCGGCCAGCGCCCGCGCGATTTCTACCCGGCGTCGTTCACCGCCGGACAGCGACTGGCCGAGGTTGTCGCGTAAATGGTTGATATGGAACTCTTCCATCAGCTCTTTTGCGCGGTCGTTGCGCTGTTCGCGGGTGAGATCCTGGCGGATTTGCAGCACCGCCATCAGATTGTCGAACACCCTCAGGCGGCGGAAGATCGAGGCTTCTTGCGGCAGGTAGCCGATTCCGCGGCGGGCGCGGGTATGCAGCGGCAGGAGGCTGATATCGTCATCATCGATGACAATACGCCCGGCGTCGCGGGGGATGATGCCGACGACCATGTAGAACGTGGTGGTTTTGCCCGCCCCGTTAGGCCCCAGCAATCCCACAATTTCGCCAGAGCTTACCTTCAGGCTGACGTCTTCCACCACGCGGCGCCCTTTATAGGCTTTAGCCAAATTTTCTGCGATTAATGTTGCCATGGATCTTATACCCGATTATTTCGCCGTCGCCTTGGCGCCGCTTTTATCCTGCAACTGCGCCGGTACCAGCACGGTGGTGACCCGTTTGCCTTTGTCGCTGAACGCCTCCATCTGCTGTTTCTTGACCAGATAGGTAATGCGATCGCCTTTCACGTTGCTGTCCAACTGCTCCAGATAGGCATTGCCCGTCAAGATAACCAGATCGTTGGCGGTTTCGTAGCGTACCTTCTGCGAATGTCCGCGTACCGGCTCGCCGTCGTCCTGCAACTGATAGAAGGTGACGGGATTGCCGTAACCTTCCACGACTTCGTTACCGTCCTTGCCGTCGGGACGGGTGATGACCACCTTATCGGCGCGAATATCGATTGAACCGCGCTTGACCACGACCTCACCGGTAAGGGTCACGGTATTGGTCGCCATATCCACCGCCTGCTGCGCGGAGTCGATATGAATCGGCTGCTGATTGTCGCTGGTCAGCGCCAGCGCCTGTGCGCTGGCAAGCATTAAACCGCCGGCCAGAAGCAGGCTATGGCGTATGTTGTGAATTCTGGATTTCATAAGAGGTCTTAACCTTTTCAATCAACTCGGCGGTCTTGTTGCGCAGATTGCCGCGCACCTTCATGCCGGTGGAGTTAAAGCCGGTACCATATAAGGTTACCTCATCATCCGAGGAAACGTCCTGCGTGACCAGGTTAACCACCGCGTTATCTGTTGTTATGCGTTTAAGCTGTGAGGCATCGTTCAGGCTGTCCACCTGAACATGGCCATACAGGTAAAGCATTCTGTCCTGGGTCAACTTGGCTTTATCGGCCTTTACCGTCCAGGTCGGCACTTTGCTCTCATCGAACGTGGTGGCGACCGGCCGGGTAAACCAGGTGATCTGCTGCTCGGCGAAATGATTCACGTGATCGGCCACCAGCTTGTAATTAAGCCCCCCCGCCGGGTTATAGACCACCGTGGTGGTATATTCGCTCTGATAGGTAGGCTCGCCGTTGTTCACCGGCGTCTGGGCCGGCGACGTGTCGGTATCCGCCAGGTTCCAGCCGATAAGCACCAACACCAATAATCCCAGCAGCGCCGTGGTCCAACGCGTTGTCTTGCTCATACCGACTGCCCTTTGGCATCCTCCAGCTTTCCCTGTGCCAACAGCAGCAGGTCGCAGACTTCCCGCACCGCGCCGCGACCGCCGGCAATGCGGGTAACGTAATCGGCCCTGGGCAGCAATAGCGGGTGCGCATCCGCCACCGCCACGCTCAGGCCGACCTGGTCCATGACCGGGGCATCAATTAGGTCGTCGCCCACGTAGGCGACCTGTTCCGCCGTTAACTTAAGTTTACTCAGAAGCGCTCTAAAGGCCAAAGTCTTATCCGATTGCCCATGGTAAAGATGCCTAATGCCAAGCGTGGCGCAGCGGTCCTCCAGCAGCCTGGCGGAGCGGCCGGTAATGATAGCGACCTCAATGCCCGATGTCAGCAGGCAGCGAATGCCGTAGCCATCGCGCACGTTGAAGGCTTTAAGTTCTTCACCGTGATTGCCCATATAAATCAAGCCGTCGGACATGACGCCATCCACATCGCAAATCAACAGACGGATACGCCGGGCGCTTTCCAGCACCTGCAGCGCTACCGGCCCATAGCATGTCTCGACGATGGGGGTCTGTTGCATGACGTTATTCCTTGTTATATCACGCCGGCGCGTAGCATATCATGCATATGCACTACACCTAATAGATGGTCATCTTGCGCCACCAGCAGCGAAGTGATGTGGCGCGCCTGCATGAGATTAAGCGCTTCCACCGCCAGCATGTCGGGCGCGACGCGTACGCCACCCGGGGTCATGACATCGGTAATGCGCGCCTGATTGAGATCAATACCCATATCAAACACCCGCCGCAGGTCACCATCGGTGAAAATCCCGGCGATGACATTGTGCGCATCGCAAATCACCGTCATGCCAAGATTTTTGCGGGTGATCTCAAGTAGCGCATTGCGCAGCGAGGCCGTGCGGGCGGTGAGCGGCATTTCATCGCCGCTGTGCATGATATCGCTTACGCGTAGCAGCAGTTTGCGTCCTAATGCGCCGCCCGGATGGGATAAGGCGAAGTCCTCGGCGGTAAATCCCCGCGCCCGCAGCAGCGCCACCGCCAGCGCGTCGCCCATGACCAGCGCGGCGGTGGTGCTGGCGGTTGGCGCCAGGCCCAGCGGGCAGGCTTCTTCAGGCACATGCACGCACAAATGAATTTCCGCCGCTTTTCCCATGGTGCTCTCCGGTTTGCCGGTCATGCAGATGAGGGGGATGTGCAGACGTTTGAGCACCGGAATCAGCGCCAGGACCTCGTGGGATTCACCAGAATTGGACAGCGCGATGACGATATCCTGCGGCGAAACCATGCCCAAATCACCATGGCTGGCCTCGCCGGGATGGACAAAAAACGCCGGCGTACCGGTACTGGCGAAAGTGGCGGCCAGCTTGCGGCCGATATGGCCGGATTTGCCCATGCCCATCACCACCACTTTGCCGGCGCAGCGAAACAGCGCTTCGCAGGCGCGGCGAAAATCGTTGTTGATATATTGATCCAGCTGCGCCAGACCCGCCCGCTCAATAGCGAGAACTTCCTTGCCGGCGGCGATAAAGTCAAAGGCCGGCGCTAATGTATTCTGCGACATAAAACATATCCTGATTATTCGCGGCGCTGGAAGCTAGATTAATAGCACTGCGAGATAGGCGATGAACCCACACACCAGCAAGGCCCCCGACAGGCGATTTATCCGGCGTCGTTTGCGCAGGCACAGGGCGGCGAGGATAACGCTCGCCGCCAGCATGACCCAATAATCGCGGGCAAAAGCATCGGGATTGAACGGGCCGGGGGAGAGCAGCGCGGGAACGCCCAACACAATAACACTATTGAAGATATTGGAGCCAATAACATTGCCCAGCGCAATATCATTTTCTCCCTTGAGCGCTCCGGCGACAAGCGTCGCCAGTTCCGGCAGGCTGGTGCCGATCGCCAGCACCGTCAGGACGACCACCAGATCGCTCAGGCCAAAATAGCGCGCCAGCACGCTGGCATTATCGATAACCATCCGCGCCGAGATAGGCAGAATAATAAACGCCAGCACCAGCCACAGGACGGCGACGGTATTATTGCTATCCTGCGGCAGCTCCGCCAGTTGTTCGCGGGTCAGCGTGTCGCTGCTCTCGCGCAGCGCCAGCCGGGAGATGGTCACGATAATCAGCAAATAGCCCTCCGCCAGCAGCAAAATGCCGTCCAACCTGCCGAGGCTATGGTCCGCCAGCAGCAGGCCGCACAGCAGGGTAATCAGCAGCAGGAGCGGCAACTCGCGCCGCACTATCTCGGAGCGGAAGGTGACCGGGCGGATAAGCGCCGCGCAGCCGACAATCAGCATGACATTGATAATGTTGGAACCCAGGATATTGCCGACCGCCATGTCAGTCTGGTCGTTAAGCGCGGCGGTAACCGACACCAGCAATTCCGGCAGAGAGGTGCCGAAGGAAACGATGGTGCAGCCGATGAGGCCAGGGAGCAACACCGAGCGAGCGGCTTAATACGGCCGCACTATAGACCAATCTGTCCGCGCCATAAACCAATAGAATGAGGCCAATAATGAATAATGACGTGGCAAAAAGCATGATAAATCCTTGGCTTGAGCAAAAACCTGTTCCGTTGGCGCATCATAGCCCTTTAAGGGTGACGAAAGGCGGTCAATAAACGCAAACTGGCATTAATTTTGACCGTCTAACGGCTAAAAGTAAAACACGACGATAAAGTTATCCGCGGCGACGGGCCTGATTGGTCGAGAAAAGTTCGATGAAATGGCTTGCTTGCTTTACTATCATCACTGCAGACCGTGGGTGTAGGAAGAAAAGGACAGTCAACTATGAACCAGAGCGATAACCTGGTCGAGATTCGCGGATTAAGCTTTCGTCGGGGCGATCGCGTTATTTTCGATAATATCAGCATGCAGTTTCCGCGCGGCAAAGTGACGGCGATCATGGGACCATCGGGCATCGGTAAAACGACGCTGCTGCGCCTCATCGGCGGTCAGTTGCCGCCGGACAGCGGCGAAATCTGGGTAGATGGCGACAATATACCCACCTTGTCGCGCCGCCGGCTGTATGAGGTACGAAAAAAAATCAGCATGCTTTTCCAGTCCGGTGCGCTGTTTACTGACATTAACGTCTTCGAGAATGTGGCATTCCCGCTGCGGCGGCATACGTGTTTGCCGGAGCCGGTGCTGCGCAGCACGGTGCTGATGAAGCTTGAGGCAGTGGGGTTGCGCGGGGCGTCATCGCTGATGCCGGCCGAGCTGTCCGGCGGTATGGCGCGCCGTGCGGCGATGGCCCGGGCTATCGCGTTGGATCCTGAGCTGATTATGTTCGATGAGCCGTTTGTGGGACAAGACCCGATCACCATGGGGGTGTTGGTCAAGCTTATTGACGAGCTGAATCATGCGCTCGGCGTTACCTGTATCGTCGTGTCCCACGACGTGCCGGAGGTATTGAGCATCGCCGATTACGCCTATATTGTGGCCGAGCAGCACGTCGTGGCGGAAGGGACGCCGGCCAGCCTGCGTGACAATCAGGACTCGCGGGTGAGGCAATTTCTCGACGGTATCGCCGATGGGCCTGTTCCCTTTAACGTTCCCGCCGAAGATTATCAGACCCAGCTATTGGGCGCAGGGAGTTAACCTCAGTCATGGTACGAGAAGCAATCGCGTCCTTCGGACGCCGGGGGATCAACATCTGCCACGGTTTTGGCCGGGCCGGTGTCATGCTATTTAATGCGCTGATAGGCAAACCGGCGCTGCGCGAACAATGGCCGCTGCTGGTCAAACAACTTTACGGCGTCGGCGTATTATCGCTGGTGATTATTATGGTATCTGGCCTGTTTATCGGTATGGTGCTGGGGTTGCAGGGCTACATTATCCTCACCACCTACAGCGCGGAATCCAGCCTGGGCATGCTGGTCGCGCTATCGCTGTTGCGCGAGCTGGGGCCGGTGGTGACCGCGCTGCTGTTTGCCGGCCGGGCGGGTTCTGCGCTTACCGCCGAGATAGGCTTGATGAAGGCCACCGAGCAGCTTTCCAGTCTGGAGATGATGGCGGTGGATCCGCTGCGCCGGGTAGTGGCTCCGCGTTTTTGGGCCGGCGTTATCAGTATGCCGCTGCTGACGGCGATTTTCGTTGCGGTTGGCATCTGGTGCGGCGCCGTGGTCGGCGTCGAATGGAAAGGAATCGACAGCGGCTTCTTCTGGTCCGCAATGCAGGGTGCCGTGGACTGGCGGCAAGATTTGGTAAACTGTGTCATCAAGAGTGTGGTTTTCGCTATCACCGTCACCTGGATTGCGCTTTTCAATGGTTACGACGCAATCCCGACCTCCGAAGGGATAAGCCGCGCAACCACTCGCACGGTGGTGCACGCTTCGCTGGCGGTGTTGGGATTGGATTTTGTGCTGACGGCACTGATGTTTGGGAACTGAGTGAATGCAAACCAAAAAAAGTGAAATCTGGATCGGCGCGTTTATGATTATCGCCCTCTGCGCCATCGTGTTTCTTTGTTTGAAGGTGGCGGATATCCGTTCGGTGAGCAATGCCGCAACTTATCGAATCAGCGCTTCTTTCGATAACATCGGCGGTCTTAAGGTGCGTTCGCCGGTGCGGGTTGGCGGGGTGGTTATCGGTCGGGTCACGGATATTACCCTCGATCCGCAAACCTATACGCCGAAAGTCACCATGGACATTGAACAGACCTATAATCATATACCCGATACCAGTTCCCTGGCGATCCGCACCTCGGGCCTGTTGGGGGAACAGTATCTGGCGCTGAATATCGGTTTCGATGATCCGGAAATGGGCACCTCTATTCTGAAAGACGGCGGTGTGATCCAGGATACCAAGTCGGCCATCGTGCTGGAGGATTTGATCGGTCAGTTCCTCTACAAGAGCGGAAGCGGCGACAATAACGCCGCCGGCGCGGACCAGACTAACGGCGCCGATAACGGCAATGTGACCGGCGCAGGCCAGACTAACGGCGCTAATAGCGGTAATGGCGCAGGCGCAGGCCAGACCAATGGCGCCGATAGCGGTAATGGCGCCGGCGCGGGCCAGACCAACGGCGCTAATAGCGGTAATGGATCCTCCGGCGCAGTCCAGAGTAGCAGCAACGGCGGTGCGTCCGCTCAATAGCGTTATTCCCGCGGTCGGATAGGTTTTACGGCCGTCGCCTTATCATTGATACCAGGCGACGCGCGTATGTCGTCAGCGTCACCACCCGGTTGTCCCGTCCCACCAGGCGCGGCGGCGCAACCCTAACAGGAGAAATGCATGCTTAAACGTTTATTAATGGTGGCGCTGCTGGCGATTGCGCCACTAACACAGGCTGCCGATCAGACCAACCCTTATCGTTTGATGAATGATGCAGCGAGCAAAACCTTTACCCGCCTGAAGAATGAACAGGGCAAAATCCGTCAGGATCCCAATTATCTGCGCACCGTGGTGCGGGAAGAGTTGCTCCCCTATGTGCAGGTGAAATATGCCGGCGCGTTGGTGCTGGGGCGCTATTACCGCGAGGCGACGCCGGCGCCGCGCGACGCCTATTTCAAAGCGTTCCAGGACTATCTGGAACAGGCCTACGGCCAGGCGCTGGCGCTTTATAGCAACCAAACCTACCAAATCGCGCCGGAAAAACCGTTCGGTGACGCTACGATTGTGGCTATTCGCGTCACGATTATTGACCAGGGCGGCCGGCCGCCGGTACGCCTTGATTTCCAGTGGCGTAAAAACAGCGTCTCTGGCAACTGGCAGGCCTACGACATGATAGCCGAAGGGGTCAGCATGATTACGACCAAGCAAAACGAGTGGGCCTCCACGCTGCGCACCAAAGGCATCGACGGGCTGACCCAGCAATTGCAGGCCGCCGCCAGGACGCCGATTACCCTGGATAAGCAGCGCAATGGCTGAGGGACTGAGCTTGCTTACGCAGGGGCAAACATTAATCCTGCAGGGAGAGCTGGATCGCGATACGCTGCTAACGCTTTGGCAACAACGGCAGTCGTTGCTTGACGGTGTCCGTTTTCTGGATGTCTCCGATCTGCGGCGCGTTGATTCCGCCGGGGTGGCGCTGATGCTGCATTTTTATCATTATCAGCAGCAGCGGGGCGCTACGCTTGCGCTTACCGGCGTCACCGATAGACTGCGTACGCTTATCGCGCTGTACAAACTGCAGGCGATCCTGCCCTGCACGCCGTCTGTGGGCACCTGACCCGTCCCTGCAGCGCCTCGCGCCTCGCATTGACAGGCTGACCCTTCACTGCGGCGCCTCGTGCGCTACGTTGATAGGCTGACCCGTCACTGCGGCGCCTCACGCGCTGCGTTGAAGGCCGTCGCGTCACTGCGCCGGCGTCACACGTACCGTTATCATCATCCTAGCTTTTTTGGCAAACGTCGCGCACGATGGTTTAACAGGTCGTCGCGCCGCTCCCCGCTGCCTTGTCTACCGTCATGGTGATCCCAGGCGGGACGACGTAAAGAATCACGTTTAATTGCTTTGCCTGTTCCCGAGCGCGGCGGATTCCTCTAAGATAGCGGTCTGATTCCCGACCCTGAAAAGACAGACTTTATATGGAAACAAGTGAAATCAAAGCGGTGCTGATGAAAGCCCTGGCGCTGGACGAAGCCCACGTAAGCGGCGACGGTAGCCATTTTCAGGTTATTGCGGTCAGTGAGCAGTTCGCCGGCATGAGCCGGGTGAAAAAACAGCAAACGATATATGCGCCGCTGATGGCGTATATTTCGGATAACCGCATCCACGCCTTATCGATCAAAGCCTACACCCCAGACGAGTGGCAGCGCGATCGCAAGCTGAACGGTTTTTAAATGTTGATCCTGGCGGCCAACAGCCTTCCCGTTAAATACAGAGAGCAGTCGTAATGGATAAATTTCGTGTCCAGGGTCCTACCCGGTTAAGCGGCGAGGTCACCATTTCGGGCGCCAAAAATGCCGCGTTGCCGATTTTATTCGCCGCGTTGCTGGCGGAAGAGCCGGTTGAGATACAAAACGTTCCCAAGTTAAAAGATATCGACACCACCATGAAACTACTCGGCCAGCTCGGCGCCAGAGTTGAACGGAATGGGTCGGTGCATGTGGACGCCAGCGACGTTGACGTTTACTGCGCGCCCTATGAGCTGGTGAAAACCATGCGTGCATCGATTTGGGCGCTGGGGCCGCTGGTGGCTCGTTTCGGCCAGGGGCAGGTCTCTTTACCGGGAGGCTGCGCCATCGGCGCGCGTCCCGTGGATTTGCATATCAGCGGCCTGGAGCAGTTGGGCGCCACCATCAAGCTGGAAGAGGGCTACGTCAAAGCTTCGGTGGACGGCCGTTTGCGCGGTGCGCATATCGTCATGGATAAAGTCAGCGTCGGCGCCACGGTAACGATTATGAGCGCCGCGACATTGGCAACCGGCACCACCATCATTGAAAATGCCGCCCGCGAACCGGAGATTGTCGACACCGCCAATTTCCTTATTACTCTGGGCGCGAAAATTAGCGGTGCCGGTACCGATAAAATTACCGTCGACGGCGTTGAGCGACTCGGCGGCGGCGTCTATCGCGTACTGCCCGATCGCATTGAAACCGGCACTTTTCTGGTGGCGGCGGCTATCTCCCGCGGCCGCGTGGTGTGCCATGCCACCCGCCCCGATACGCTGGATGCCGTCCTGGCCAAGCTGCGCGAAGCGGGCGCGGATATCGCCGTCGGCGACGACTGGATAAGCCTGGATATGCACGGCCAGCGCCCGAAAGCGGTTACGGTGCGCACCGCCCCGCATCCCGGTTTTCCCACCGATATGCAGGCGCAGTTCAGTCTGCTTAATCTGGTAGCCGACGGGACCGGCGTAATAACCGAGACTATTTTTGAAAACCGTTTCATGCACGTCCCCGAACTGATTCGGATGGGGGCACATGCGGAAATCGAAAGTAACACCGTTATTTGCCACGGCGTTGAGACGCTGTCGGGGGCACAGGTGATGGCGACCGATTTGCGCGCCTCCGCCAGCCTGGTGCTGGCCGGCTGTATCGCCGAGGGCGTAACGGTGGTGGACCGCATTTATCATATCGATCGCGGTTACGACTGCATCGAGAAAAAATTGCGGCGTATGGGCGCCAATATCGAACGGATCAGCGGCGAGTAAAGCCGCGCTCGCCGTTTTGCTCACGGGCGCGCGCTGCGGTTTGGTGTCCCGCTCGCCGGGGTGGCCTTTGTGGTTTGGTGTCTTGCTCGACGGGTCGGCCTTTGTGGGCTGGCGGCTGGAACGGCCGTGAGCCGATTGTGTACCTTCTGCCGCCCGCCCTTAGCTGCCGCCGTATGCCGGCGGGCGCAGCGCTTTACCTGCCACTATGCCCTACCGCCGCCGTAACGTCACTGTTGCGGACACGGCAGGTTAATTTGAGGCCGGGTACTCCTGAATAGTGACCTCCACCGTCAACTTCTTGCCGTTACGCAGGATCTCGACCGGAATGCGCGATCCGGGACGAATTTCCGCCACCTGATCCATCGTTTCAATGGCGGAGATGGCAGGTTTGTGGTTTACGCTCAGGATCACATCCTCCACCTGAATGCCGGCTTGCGCCGCCGGGCCGCCGTGGGTCACTTCGTTGACGATGATCCACTGAATACGATCAAGGCCGCCGCCGTTGTGCATCGGTGCCACTTCACGGCCGCCGATACCGATATAACCGCGGATCACCCGGCCGTCGCGAATCAGCTTGTTCATCACCTTGGTGGCCAGCGCGGTAGGAATGGCAAAACCGATCCCTTCCGGTGTTTCGCCGTTGTTGCTTTTATCGAACGACAGGGTATTGATGCCCACCAACTCCCCTAGCGTGTTAATCAGCGCACCGCCGGAGTTGCCGTGATTGATAGACGCGTCGGTCTGCAGGAAATTTTGCCGCCCGGAGGGGCTAAGGCCGATGCGGCCGGTGGCGCTGATAATGCCCTGGGTGATGGTCTGTCCCAAATTGTAGGGATTACCGATGGCCATGACGACGTCGCCGATGTGAGGCTGCCGGTTGGGATTGATGGGGATCACCGGCAGGTTACTGGCGTCGATTTTCAGCACCGCCAGATCGGTCAGGCTGTCCGAACCGACCAGCAGCGCTTCAAAGACCCGGCCATCCTGCAATGCGACAATAATCTGCTCAGCATCGTTGATAACATGTTTGTTGGTCAGCAGGTAGCCTTTCTGATTCATAATCACGCCAGAGCCTAGCGTGCGAATTTCCAGCTGATTGTGGGCGCTGCTGTTCATGCTGCGATTGTAGACATACACCACCGCCGGCGCAGCGCGTCGCACCCCCTGATTGTAACTGACGGGCTGTTCGCTATCGTTATTATCGTCAGGGTGCAGTAATTGGCCGGTAGTGGAGCGAAGCGTAGGCACCAGTACCAGCAACATGGCTGCGACAATGAAACCGATGATCACGGCACGAAGCAACTTTAGGAGCATGGGACTCGCAGGGGTAATGGAAAAAGCGGCAGGATAGCACGAGTTAAACGGACACCGCAGCGCCGGCGTCCGTTTTTTTAATTGCTTAGCGCAATAACAAGAAAATACTCGCGTCGCCACGCACGATATTCAGCGCCATGACCGACGGTTTGGCCTCCAGCACTTTGCGTAGCTGCGCCACGCTTTGTACCCGTTCTCGGTTCAGACCGACAATCACATCGCCCTTTTGCAAACCGATTGCGGCGGCGGGGGAGTCTTTTACCACTTCCTCCACCTGAACGCCCTTAGTGCCGTCTTTCAACTGGCCATTGCTGAGGGAAGCCCCTTGCAGCGCTGGGGTGAGGATCTCTTCGCTGGTAGTGGCGGATGAACTGTCATCCAGGACCACCGAGGCCGTTTGCGCTTTGCCGTTGCGCAGCAGGCCAAGCTTGACGGATTTACCGGGCGCGGTAGTACCGACCTTGACCCGCAGTTCGGCGAAACTCTGAATCGGCTTGCCTTCCACCGAAACAATGATATCGCCGGCTTTGATACCGGCTTTGGCGGCGGCGGAATTCGGCAGCACTTCGCTGACGAAGGCGCCACGCTGAGCATCGATATTGAAGGCTTTGGCAATATCGGCGGTCAGCTCGGTGCCTTTGATGCCCAATTGGCCGCGTTTGACTTCGCCATATTCAATTAATTGCTGACTCAAGTTTTTGACGATATTGCTGGGGATAGCGAAACCGATACCGATGTTACCGCCCCACGGCGCCAGAATGGCGGTATTGATACCAATCAGCTCGCCGTTGAGGTTGACCAGCGCGCCGCCGGAATTGCCGCGGTTAATGGAGGCGTCGGTCTGGATGAAGTTTTCCAGGCCCTCCAGATTAAGGCCGCTGCGGCCCAGAGCGGAAACGATACCTGACGTGGCGGTCTGGCCGAGACCGAACGGGTTGCCCACCGCGACGGCGAAATCCCCGACTTTCAGAGTGTCGGAGTCGGCCATGGTCACCTCGCTGAGGTTTTTCGGCGCCGGCAAATGCAATAGCGCCAGATCGGTCTGCTCATCGTGCCCGACCAGTTTGGCATCAAATTCACGGCCGTCATTAAGCTGCACTTTAATCTTGTCCGCGCCGTTGACCACATGATTATTAGTGATCACATAGCCTTTCGCGGCGTTGATGATGACCCCCGAACCCAACCCTTCAAACGGGCGCGTCCCACCGTTGCCACCCGGGGTGTCGGGCCAGAAGAAGTATTTGAACTCCTTAGGCAGCGCGGGACGTCGGATCGGTTGGGAGCCCTCGACGTGAACGCTTACTACCGCTGGCAGAACTTTAGTCAGCATGGGCGCCAGGCTTGGCATGGATTGCCCCGCCACTTCGGCCGGCAACGCCGCACGCGATGCCGAAAAGGGAATCAGGCTCAGCCCGATGCTGAGTGCCAGTGCGCTGAAGAGTGGTGTCGTTTTCATTGTAACCTTAACTCGCTCGTTTTCATATCAGATACCCTGGTCCAGGCACCCGGTGACGGCATCATAATCGCCACTATGACCCTGCCGGGCGGGGAAAATTCAGCCTAGGGGCGCGCCGACGCTGGCAACACCACGGGTTGTGGGCGCTATTTTCGCAAGCCGCGCGTCGTGCGCAGCAAGACGCTGGCGCTTTACGGGTAATCCCGCGGCTGCATTTCCGCCGGGATTTGATCGTTGTCCGCTTCCGCCTCGGTAAGGCGATAGCGGAACGGATTATCTTTACTACGCTGATCCGGCAGCAGGCTATTGGAGCTCTTGGACATATGCTGATAGAGCTGACGGTAATCGTCGGCCATATTGTCCAGCAATTCCGCGCTGCGGGCGAAATGGCTGGTCAGCTCTTGACGATACTCGTCCAGATCGGCTTTGCTTTTCTCCAGCTCGTGCTGAAGCGTTTGCTGCTGACGCAGCTTACGGTTACCGAAACGCATGGCGACCGCACCGATAATAATGCCCACCACCAATCCGATCAGCGCATATTCCCAGGTCATAATGACTCCTATTTTTGACTTCGTTGTCCCGTAGGGTTTAATACACAGCTAGCTTCACTATAACCGCTAACGCGCCATCAGTGGAACCGGAGAGTGTGACGACGGGTTACCAGCCGGGGCGCCGGGCTATTGTGTTCGACCGCGCCGCTGTTTAGGATGTGCGGCACGCGCTTTTTTTAACCTTTCATTCAGGGAACGTCAGCCACATGCAAGCCACTTCGCCGTTGTCCCTTTATCAGCAGATGCTGGCGCAAGGGGAGTATCAGCCCGATGACGTCCAGGCCGCCGCCATCGCCCGTCTGGACCACATTCACCAGCAGTTGAGTGCGGCGCAAACCGCCGCCAGCGCCCCATCGGGCCTGCTCGGCCGGCTGGGCAAAAAATGGCTGGGCAAAAGCGAGCGCGCAACCGACGAACCGGTCCCGGGTTTATATATGTGGGGCGGGGTGGGCAGAGGCAAGACCTGGCTGATGGATTTATTTTACCGCAGCCTGCCCGGCGAGCGTAAACTGCGGCTGCACTTCCACCGCTTCATGCTGCGGGTGCATGAGGAGATGACCCGCCTGCAGGGCCACCAGGATCCGCTGGAGATCATTGCCGACGGCTTCAAGGCCGAAACCGACGTACTCTGTTTCGACGAATTCTTCGTGACCGATATTACCGACGCGATGCTGCTTGGCACCCTGATGCAGGCGCTGTTTGCGCGCGGGATTACGCTGGTGGCCACCTCCAATATTCCACCGGACGATCTTTACCGTAACGGCCTGCAGCACGCGCGTTTTCTGCCGGCCATAGAACTTATCAAACGCCACTGCGCGGTCATGAATGTGGATGCCGGCATTGATTACCGCCTGCGCACCCTGACGCAGGCCAATTTGTGGCTCACTCCCCTTGGTTACGAGACCGACCGGGCGATGGCGCAGATGTTCAGCGCCTTGGCGGGGAAACACCTTGCCCTGGACGGCGATGCGCCGGCGCTGGAAATCAATCACCGCCCGCTGCCGACATTAGGCGTGACCGATGGCGTGGTGGCGCTGGATTTCGCCGAGTTATGCGGCGGCACGCGCAGCCAAAACGACTATATCGTGCTGTCTGAACGCTTTCACAGCGTTCTGCTGCATAATGTGCAGCCGATGGGCGGCGATCAGGAGAATACCGCCCGCCGCTTTCTGGCGCTGGTGGATGAGTTTTACGAACGCCGCGTCAAGCTGGTGGTCGGCGCCAGCGTGCCGATGTCGGCGTTGTATCATGGACAGCTGCTGCGCTTCGAGTATCAGCGCTGCCTGTCGCGTTTGCAGGAAATGCAGAGCGAGGAGTACCTCAGACTGGCGCATCAGCCTTAGCGAGGTGTCCCAGGCTGGCGCATCAGCCCTGATAAGGTAAAAAAGGGGTCGATCTTTGTGGTCGACTTCTCTATAATCTAATCTTGCGACCCCACGTTACATTGAGGTTTTTTCCCAAAACTTCAATTGCGCCAGCAACGGCTACTCGAAGGGGTAGGTTTTCTGGACTGAAAGCCGTGTGAGCCTCATAACTGTTCATTGAAGCGTTTGGGTGTTCACCAACGTGTAACTTAAATTGGGTAAGCTTTTAATGAAAACTTTTACAGCAAAGCCGGAAACGGTCAAACGTGACTGGTATGTTGTCGACGCTGAAGGGAAAACCCTTGGCCGTCTTGCTACCGAACTGGCTCGTCGTCTGCGCGGCAAGCATAAAGCGGAATATACGCCGCATGTGGATACCGGTGATTATCTTATCGTTCTGAACGCTGACAGAGTAGCCGTTACCGGCAACAAGCGTAACGACAAGATCTACTATCATTACACCGGCCACGGCGGTGGTATCAAACAAGCGACCTTTGAAGAGATGATTGCTCGCCGCCCTGAGAGTGTGATTGAAATCGCGGTTAAAGGCATGCTGCCAAAAGGCCCGCTGGGTCGTGCTATGTTCCGTAAACTAAAAGTTTACGCCGGTACCGAGCACAACCACGCGGCACAGAAACCGCAAGTTCTGGACATTTAATCGGGATTATAGGCAATGGCTGAAAATCAATATTACGGCACTGGTCGCCGCAAAAGCTCTTCCGCTCGCGTCTTCGTTAAGGCGGGCAGCGGCAACATCGTTATTAACCAGCGTAGTCTGGATCAGTACTTCGGTCGTGAAACCGCCCGCATGGTGGTTCGTCAGCCGCTGGAACTGGTCGACATGGTGGGCAAACTGGATTTGTACATCACCGTTAAGGGTGGCGGCATCTCTGGGCAGGCAGGCGCCATTCGCCACGGTATTACCCGTGCGCTGATGGAATATGACGAAACGCTGCGCGCAGATCTGCGCAAAGCCGGTCTCGTTACTCGTGATGCCCGTCAGGTTGAACGTAAGAAAGTCGGTCTGCGTAAAGCACGCCGTCGTCCGCAGTTCTCCAAACGTTAATTTCGCAGTATTCACTGCAGCAAAAAAGCCCGGACCCGTCCGGGCTTTTTTATTTATCGCGTCCTGACCCGCCTGGAATATCCACCGCAGCCAGTTATTCACGCTGATTTGCCATATCGTGCCCCACAAAACAGGCAAAATCTGATAAACTAGCCAACGCTTATATGCCTGTTTACTCGGCTGGCGTTTTGTTAACCAGTTGCAAGCTTTTCGGCTCCGGTTGCCGCGGGCAAAGTGGCTACGGGTTAACGGCGGACAAATCAGGAAAATAACCCTGGGTTAGGGTTATTCGCGGTATTTTCTCAATAAACTTGGAGGTTTTCATGGCTGTCGCTGCCAACAAACGTTCGGTGATGACGCTGTTTTCCGGCACGACCGACATTTTCAGCCATCAAGTACGCATCGTGCTGGCGGAAAAAGGGGTGAGTGTCGAAATTGAGCAGGTTGAGATGGATAATCTGCCGCAGGACCTGATTGACCTTAACCCTTACCGCACCGTGCCGACGCTGGTCGATCGCGAGCTGACGCTTTATGAATCCCGCATTATCATGGAATACCTGGATGAACGGTTTCCTCATCCGCCGCTAATGCCGGTTTATCCGGTGGCGCGCGGTACCAGCCGCCTGATGATGCACCGCATCGAGAACGATTGGTATACGCTGATGCGCAAAATCGAGCAAAGCAGCGGCAGCGAAGCGGACAATTCCCGCCGTCAGCTGCGCGAGGAACTGCTGGCGGTGGCGCCGGTGTTTAACGAAGCGCCGTTCTTTATGAGCGAAGAGTTCAGCCTGGTGGATTGCTACCTGGCACCGCTGCTGTGGCGTTTACCGCAGCTGGGTATTGAACTGGCCGGCGCGGGGGCCAAAGAGCTGAAAGGGTATATGACGCGCGTATTTGAACGCGATGCCTTCCTGGCCTCGCTGACCGAAGCCGAGCGCGAAATGCGCCGGCAGACCAGGGGGTAATGGGATGGAGGTGACTCAGCTTTCGCCGCGCCGACCATATCTGTTGCGGGCTTTTTACGAATGGTTGCTTGATAATCAGCTGACGCCGCATCTGGTAGTGGATGTCACCGTGGATGGTGTGATGGTGCCAATGGAATTTGCCCGCGACGGGCAAATCGTGCTGAATATCGCACCGCGCGCCGTGGCGAATCTGACGCTGGGCAACGACGACGTGCAGTTTAATGCCCGCTTTGGCGGTGTACCGCGCCAGGTAGTAGTGCCGATGGCGGCCGTGCTGGCTATCTACGCGCGCGAAAACGGCGCCGGCACCATGTTCGAGCCTGAAGTGGCCTACGAGCAGCTGGCCCTGGCAGACGACGACAGCGCTAGAGAGCCGGCGCCGGAAACCGTCATGTCGGTGATCGATGGCGACCGGACGGATAATGCGCAGGCTGACGACCCCGAGGACGAGCCGCCCACGCCGCCACGCGGCGGTGGACGTCCATCATTGCGCGTGGTGAAGTAAGCAACTGCGGCGCCGGGGCGTTTTGCGCCGCAGACGAAACGCTGTGCGAGCCGCACCACATACACCTAAAGCCGCATTGGGCATCGTCGGGGTTTTTCTCGCCGCAAACGAAACGCTGACTGAGTCGTACCCTAGACATGCAAAAGCCGCACCCGGTATCGCCGGGGCGGCTTTTTTCTCGACGCAACGCAGAAGAAAGCGTTTATACTTCCAAATAATCCATGATGCTTTTCGCCCTTCAGCGATGGCGGTGACTACCAGATCAGAGCCGAGTACCGCGTCTCCGCCGGCGAAGATTTTTGGATTGCTGGTCTGGAAGGCGGCCGCGCCGTCTTCCGGCGCCATGATCCGGCCGACTGTCCATCTCGACGATGAAATCGGCCAGCCAGCTCATCGCGTGCGGGCGAAACCCGAAGGCAACGACCACCGCATCGGCATCAACAATATGCTCGGAGCCGGCGACGATTTCCGCGCGGCGCCGGCCATGGGCATCCGGCGCGCCCATGGCGGTTCGCACCATCTTCACGCCGCAAACCCGGCCATCGGCGTCCACTTCGATGCTTACCGGCTGCAGATTGAACATGAATTCCACACCTTCCTCGCGCGAGTTCTTTACTTCCCGGCGCGAGCCCGGCATATTTTCCTCGTCGCGGCGATAGGCACAGATAACCCGGCTGGCGCCGTGGCGAATCGAGGTGCGAACACAGTCCATCGCGGTATCGCCGCCGCCCAGCACCACCACGCGCTTGCCGCTCATGTTGACGTAGGGTGCATCGTCGGGGTTACCAAAGCCCATCAGCTCGCGGGTATTGGTGACCAGAAACGGCAAGGCGTCGTATACGCCGGGCGCGTCCTCGTTGTCCAGCCCGCCGCGCATGGAGTGATAGGTGCCGACGCCCAGGAAGACCGCATCGTATTCCCCCAGTAAATCGCTGAGCTGCACATCTCTACCGATTTCGGTATTCAGACGGAACTCGATGCCCATTTCGGTGAAGATCTCGCGGCGCTTGATCATCACCTCTTTCTCCAGCTTAAAGGCGGGGATACCGAAAGTCAGTAGGCCGCCGATTTCCGGATAACGGTCAAAGACGACCGCTTGCACGCCGTTGTGCGCCAGAACGTCAGCGCAGGCCAGCCCCGCCGGACCGGCACCGATAATCGCCACCCGCTTGCCGGTGGCAACGACGTTGGCGACGCTCGGTTTCCAACCCATTTCAATAGCTTTATCGTTGATATAACGCTCGATATTACCGATGGTGACGGCGCCGAATTCATCGTTCAGCGTGCAGGAGCCCTCGCACAGGCGATCCTGCGGGCAAACCCGGCCGCACACTTCCGGCAGACTGTTGGTCTGATGGGACAGTTCGGCCGCTTCGATAATCCGTCCCTCGTTGGCAAGTTTCAGCCAATTGGGAATGTAGTTATGTACCGGACATTTCCATTCACAGTAAGGGATGCCGCAGGAGAGACAGCGGTACGCCTGCGCTTTGGATTGCGAGTCGGAGAACGGCTCGTAGATTTCCACAAATTCAATTTTACGCACCTTCAGCGGCTTTTTCGGCGGATCCACACGCTGCAGGTCAATAAATTGATAGACATTTTGACTCATCATTAACCTCTTACTGCGCTTGCACGCGTAATTCTGCCGCGGAGCGGCTGCGGTGGCCCAACAACGCTTTCACATCGCTCGATTTTGGTTTCACCAGCGCGAAGCGACCCGCCCAGGCCGGCCAATCGGCCAGCAGCTCCTCGCCGCGGTGCGAGCCGGTCAAATGAACGTGCTCGGTAATCAACCCGCGCAGGTGCTCTTCGTGAATGGCCAAATCCGCCACGGCTAACACTTCCACCAGTTCCGAATTCACACGTTTGCCGAAATCGCCATGTTCATCAAGCACGTAAGCAAAACCGCCGGTCATGCCCGCGCCGAAGTTGACGCCGGTACGGCCTAGCACGCACACAATGCCGCCGGTCATGTACTCGCAGCCGTTGTCGCCCACGCCTTCCACCACCGTGATGGCGCCGGAGTTACGCACCGCGAAACGCTCACCGGCCCGGCCCGCCGCAAACAGCTTGCCGCCGGTGGCGCCATACAGGCAAGTATTGCCAATGATCGTCGCTTCGTGACTCAAAAACGCCGAACCGACCGGCGGCCGCACTACGATGCTGCCGCCCGCCATGCCTTTACCGACGTAATCGTTGGCGTCGCCGGTCAGCGTCAGCTCCACGCCGCCGGCGTTCCAAACGCCGAAGCTTTGGCCGGCGGTGCCGGTAAGGTGCGCTTTAATCGGATCCGCGGACAGGCCCTGATCGCCGTGGATATCGGCGATGGCGCCCGACAGCGACGCGCCTACCGAACGATCGGTGTTATGAATATCGAAGTAAAAGGTCTTGCTTTGGCGCGCGTCGACATAAGGCATCGCCTGCTGCAGCAAGCTTTTATTCATCGAGCCCGGATCAAACGGCGGGTTGCGCTCCTCGGTGCAATACAGCGCCTTGCCCGGGTGCGGCGTGGCGGTGGCGAGCAGCGGCGCCAGATCCAGCTTATTCTGCCGGGCGGTAATTCCATCGAGCTCGCACAGCAGATCGGTGCGGCCTATTAGATCAACCAGACGGGTCACGCCCAGCTCCGCCATGAGTTCGCGGGTTTCCTGCGCGATAAAGTGGAAATAATTCGTCACGCGTTCCGGCAGCCCGTGGTAATGATCGCGGCGCAGCTTTTCGTCCTGGGTCTCAACCCCGGTGGCGCAATTATTAAGGTGGCAAATACGCAAATATTTGCAGCCCAGCGCCACCATCGGCCCGGTGCCAAAGCCGAAACTTTCGGCACCGAGGATGGCCGCCTTGATGATGTCCTGGCCGGTTTTAAGGCCGCCGTCCACCTGCAGGCGGATTTTATGGCGTAGTCCGTTAGCCACCAGCGCTTGCTGGGTTTCCACAAGACCCAATTCCCAGGGCGAGCCGGCGTGTATTTTACCGAGGAGAGCGGGCTGGCGCCGGTACCGACGTCGTAGCCGGCGATGGTTATCAAATCCGCATAGGCTTTGGCCACGCCGGTGGCGATGGTGCCGACACCGGGTTCGGACACCAACTTGACCGAAATTAGCGCCTTGGCATTGACCTGTTTGAGATCGAAAATCAGCTGTGCCAGATCTTCTATCGAGTAGATATCGTGGTGCGGCGGCGGAGAAATCAGCGTGACGCCGGGCACCGAATAACGCAGGCGCGCGATATAGGGGGTGACTTTATCACCCGGCAGCTGGCCCCCTTCGCCGGGCTTGGCGCCCTGCGCCACCTTAATCTGAATGACGTCGGCATTGACCAGATAAGCTGGCGTCACGCCGAAGCGGCCGGACGCCACCTGTTTAATACGCGACACTTTATCGGTACGGTAACGGGCCGGATCTTCACCGCCCTCGCCGGAGTTGGAGAAACCGCCCATCCCGTTCATCGCCTGGGCCAGCGACTCATGGGCCTCCGGGCTGAGCGCGCCGATGGACATGGCGGCGGTATCGAATCGCTTATACAGATGCTCCGCCGGCTCTACCTGATCCAGCGCCACCGCCTGGCCGTTGGGTTTTAACTGCAGCAGATCCCGCAGCGTCGCGACCGGGCGCTGATTGACCAGACAGGCATACTGGCGATAGTCCCGCCTATCGCCGCTGCGCACCGCCTGTTGCAGGGTGTTCACGACATCGGGATTATAGGCGTGGTACTCGCCGCCGTGGACATATTTAAGCAGCCCGCCCTGATCAAGCGCTTTGCGCTTCAGCCAGGCCCGTTTTGACAGGTTCAGTAAATCAGGCTCGAAATCGCTAAAGCTGGCGCCGCCGATGCGGCTGACCACGCCATGGAAGCACAGATCGGTCAGATCGCGATGCAGGCCGACCGCCTCGAACAGCTTTGAGCAACGGTATGAGGCGACGGTCGAAATGCCCATTTTGGACATGATCTTGTACAGCCCCTTATTGATGCCGTTGCGGAAGTTCAGCATTACCGTGCGGTAATCTTTATCGATGGTGCCGTTATCCACCATGCCGGCCAGACTTTCATAAGCCAGGAACGGATAAATCGCGGTGGCGCCAAAGCCCAGCAGCACCGCAAAGTGATGCGGATCGCGGGCGCTGGCGGTTTCCACGATCAGGTTGGCATCGCAGCGCAGGTTTTTTTCCACCAGGCGGGTATGGATGGCGCCCACCGCCATCGGCGCCGGCACCGGTATGCGGCCCGGCGCGATAGCCCGGTCGGTCAACACCAGCAGCACCGTGCCCTGGCGCACCATTCAAAGGTGATATCCAGTTTATTAGCGCGGTAATGATCGCCGGCCTGGGTGGTGAGCTGGGTAAAGTCGGAATACAGTAATATCGGCGATTTGAACGCCAGCCGGTACGCTTGGCCTTCCGCTTCGCTAAAGACATTCATTTCACGACCGATACAGGTGGCCAACGACATCACATGGGCCTCGCGCAGCGAATCGATAGGCGGGTTGGTCACCTGGGCGAACTGCTGGCGGAAATAGTCATAGATGACCCGCGGCCGGCTGGAGAGCACGGCAAACGGTGTATCGTCGCCCATTGAACCGGTCGCTTCTTGACCGTTTTCCCCCAGCACGCGGACGATGGCGTCGAGCTCTTCAAAGGTATAGCCAAACTGTTTTTGGTAGCTGCCAAGCAGATCATTATCCAGAGCACGGAATCCGACCTGATCGTCCGGCAAATCCTCGAATGGCGTCAGGCGGCGCACATTGCGCTCCATCCACTCTTTGTACGGGTGGCGGCTTTTCAGATCGTTATCGGTTTCCGCCGAATGCAGAATGCGCCCGCTGGTGGTGTCTATCACCATCAATTCCCCGGGCCCGACGCGGCCTTTTTCCACCACTTCGTCCGGCTGGTAATCACAGATGCCTATTTCGGAGGCGCAGGTGATAAGCTTATCCGTGGTAATGACGTAGCGTGCCGGACGCAGACCGTTGCGATCCAGGTTACAGGCGGCGAAGCGACCGTCGGACATCACCAGGCCGGCCGGACCGTCCCAGGGCTCCATGTGCATCGAGTTAAAATCGAAGAAAGCGCGCAGCTCCGGATCCATGTTGGGGTTGTTCTGCCAGGCGGGCGGCACCAGCAGGCGCATGGCGCGGATGAGATCCATCCCGCCGCTTAAAAACAGCTCCAGCATATTATCCAGCGAACTGGAATCCGAGCCGGTTTCATTGACAAACGGCGCGGCGTCCTGCAAATCGGGGATCAACGGCGTTTTCAGTTTGTAGGCGCGAGCGCGCGCCCATTGCCGGTTACCGGTAATGGTATTGATTTCGCCGTTATGGGCCAGATAGCGGAACGGCTGGGCCAGCGGCCAGCGCGGGACGGTATTGGTCGAAAAGCGCTGGTGGAACAGGCAAATGGCCGATTCCAGACGTAAATCCGCCAAATCCAGGTAAAAGCGCGGCAGGTCTGACGGCATGCATAGGCCTTTATAGACGGTCACCAGATTGGACAGGCTGCAAACATAGAAGCTGTCGTCGGTGACGCGCTTTTCAATACGGAGGCGCGCCACATACAGGCGACGTTCCATATCGCGCGGACGCCAGCCGGCCGGGGCGTTGACAAAAATTTGTTCGATGCGCGGCAGCGAAGACAGCGCGATATCGCCCAGCACGTCGGCATTAATGGGGACTTCACGCCAGCCGGCGATGGACAGGGTCTCGTTTTGCATATCTTCTTCGACGATGCGGCGGCTGGCGCGGGCTTCTTCTTGGTCCTGACTCAAGAACATCATGCCAACGGCGTAATTTTTCGCCAGCCGCCAGCCGCGCCCCTGCGCCACCATACGATAGAAGCGATCGGGTTTTTGCAATAATAACCCGCAGACGTCGCCGGTCTTACCGTCGGCCAGGATCGCGCCACGATGCTGCATGCGGGCCAGCGCATGAATGGCGGTGCGTACGACTTTATGGCTGGGCTCGCCCTCTATGTGGGCAATCAGGCCGAAGCCACAGTTGTCCTTCTCGTGCGTATTATCGTACAACATATCGTGAACCTCCACAGGCTCCAGCTAACTCACACAACCTGCTGCGAGGAGGCGAATCGGTATGGAACGGCAGCGGATGGCAGGATGAAACCATCTCTGCGCTCTGCTGTACCGCTCTCAATCAATACCTCTCGTGGCGGTCAGACACTGATAAACGACTAGTATTAAGGAGGAGTCTTCAATAACTGCATAAATATGACGAGTCGTTGCCCCGTCAGGATTTCTTCCAGCGGCCCTCCAAACTAACGATAATCACCACGCAGGTCAAATATCCATGTAAAGGGCGGTGATAAGGGAAATTTATGGATTAACTATTTGATAGATAATAATAAAGTGTGATTTTCACTCCTATTTCAGGGGGGTGTAAGGGGGGTTGAGTGATGCAATGTCTCACTATAGTGCAGCGTCGTCATCTATGCACCATGCTAGTGATCGGTGTTTTTTCAGCATGATATTCTGCTGTGA
Source organism: Candidatus Sodalis endolongispinus (assembly GCF_018777395.1). GTDB lineage: Bacteria > Pseudomonadota > Gammaproteobacteria > Enterobacterales > Enterobacteriaceae > Sodalis_B > Sodalis_B endolongispinus. The sequence goes on along the minus strand of NZ_JAFJYC010000001.1, from coordinate 2,604,945 downwards.
GATTTTTTCCGATGCATGGCACTGTATTACAGGATTAGTGCGCTTTTGAATGGATCATGGAGGTGGAATAAGAATTATTAATCCAGGGTAAAGTGATTTAATTCTCGATTGCAATGCATAATTATGCCGATGTTGTGGGTCGGGCAGGGTAATTGATCCCGGTCAGCCTTTGGCGATGGGAAAAAGCGTAAGCTGCGGGGCGATGGACACACCGGATCCCTAGACTATGCAGTTACACCAATTAGTCAATATGTTTGGCAACGATCTTCAGCGCCGCTACGGCGAGAAGGTCCATAAACTCATCCTGCACGGCGGGTTTAGCTGCCCTAACCGCGACGGCACGCGGGGACGCGGGGGCTGTACTTTTTGTAATGTCGCGGCGTTCAGCGATCCCACCAGGCAGGATTATCCCGTTGCCGAACAGCTTGCCGGCCAGATTGCAGGGGTCGATCGCGCCAAACGCTATCTGGCTTACTTCCAGGCCTATACCAGTACTTATGCAGAAGTGCAGGTATTGGACCGTCTGTATCGACAGGCGCTCGGTCAGACACAAATTGCCGGCTTATGCGTCTGGACCCGACCGGACTGCGTGCCTGCCTCAGTGCTGGATCTTCTGGCCGGTTACCGCGATAGGGGTTATGAAATCTGGCTGGAGCTGGGATTACAAAGCGCACAGGATAAAACCCTGCGGCGCATCAATCGTGGTCATGATTATGCCTGTTATCAACGCACCGTCGCGCAGGCGCAGGCGCGTGGGCTGAAAGTCTGCACGCACCTTATTGTCGGTTTGCCCGGCGAAGACGCGACGGCGTGCCTCGACACCCTCAATAAGGTCGTGGCGGAGGGCGTGACGGGCCTGAAATTGCATCCGCTGCATATTGTTGAGGGCAGCATACTGGCGCGCGCATGGCGGGCGGGCCGGCTGACGACGCTGACGCTGGATGCCTATGCCGACATCGCCGGCGAAATGATCCGCCATACGCCGCCCGACATCATTTTCCATCGGGTGTCCGCTAATGCCCGCCGTCCCGTGCTGCTTGCGCCACAGTGGTGCGAGAACCGATGGCATGGCATGCTGGCCGTCTACCACTACCTGCAGCAAGAGGGACCGCAGGGGAGCCGCCCTCGGCAGACCCTGGCGGCTCCCGGCTGCCGCAGGCGGTTGCGCCACCTACGGCAGCGGCGCACGCGGACTGGTTCAGTGGGAAATATTTACGGTATGATTCAACTATTGTCCTTAAAGGAATCTCTTATGAAGCAAATTCGCCTGCTGGCCCAATACTACGTCGACCTGATGGTGAAGCTCGGTCTGGTGCGCTTCTCGCTGCTGCTGGCTTCCGCGATTGTGGTACTGGCGATGATTGTGCAGATGGCGGTCACCATGGTGCTCAGAGGCGAAGTGGAGAATATCGATGTTGTACGCTCAATCTTCTTTGGCCTGTTAATCACCCCGTGGGCGGTCTATTTCCTGTCGGTGGTGGTGGAACAGCTTGAAGCGTCACGCCAGCGGTTGTCGCGTCTGGTTGATAAGCTTGAGGAAATGCGGAACCGAGATTTACAGCTTAATGCCCAACTGCAAAACAACATCGCCCAGCTCAACCAGGAGATGGCAGATCGTGAAAATGCCGAAGAAGCGCGGCGCCGGGCGATGGAAAAATTGACCGAGGAAATGGCGCGGCGGGAACAGGCGCAAATTGAACTTGAGCAACAATCATCGCTGCTGCGCTCCTTCCTCGATTCGTCGCCAGATTTGGTGTATTACCGTAATGAAAACAAGGAGTTTTCCGGCTGCAACCGTGCCACTGAGTTGCTGACCGGCAAAAGTGAAAAACAGCTGGTGGGGCTGACGCCGCGCGATGTGTACTCCCCGGAGATTGCCGAAAAGGTAATCGAAACCGATGAAAAGGTGTTTCGCCATAACGTCTCGCTCACCTATGAGCAATGGCTGGAATACCCCGATGGTCGCAAAGCCTGTTTTGAGCTGCGTAAAGTGCCGTTTTACGATCGCATCGGCAAGCGCCATGGCCTGATGGGCTTTGGCCGCGATATAACCGAGCGTAAGCGATATCAGGACGCGTTGGAAAGCGCCAGCAGGGAGAAAACCACCTTTATCTCTACCATCAGCCACGAGCTGCGTACGCCGCTTAACGGCATCGTGGGCTTAAGCCGTATTTTGCTGGATAACCGATTGACGCAAGAGCAACACAACTATCTGAAAACCATTCATGTCAGCGCGGTGACCCTGGGCTATATCTTCAACGACATTATCGAAATGGATAAGCTGGAGCGCCGTAAGGTCAGGCTGGATAATCAGCCGTTGGATTTCACCGACTTCTTGATGGATCTTGAAAACCTGTCCGGCCTGCTGGTGCAACCGAAGGGGTTGAAGCTGGTGATGGCGCCGCGCCAGCCGCTACCCCGCAGTATCATTGCCGATGGCACCCGCCTGCGGCAAATCTTGTGGAACCTTATCGGCAATGCCGTGAAATTCACCCGTCAGGGCGAGATTGTCATCCGCATCTGGCGTGAACAACCGGACCGTTTATGCTTTGACGTACAGGATTCCGGCATCGGTATTCCCGAAGAGGAGCAAGAGAAAATCTTCGCCATGTACTATCAGGTGAAAGGGCAGCACGGCGGCAAACCGGCGACCGGTACCGGGATCGGACTGGCGGTGTCCAAGCGGCTGGCGCAGGCCATGGGCGGCGATATCACCGTCAGCAGCCTTCCCGGCCAAGGCTCCTGCTTCTCGTTATCAATTGTGGCGCCGGAAGTGGCGCACGAGCAGGAACCTTCCGAGGACGAAGAAGAGATGCCGCTGCCGGCGCTGAACGTGTTGCTAATGGAAGATATAGAACTTAACGTGCTGGTGGCCCGTTCGGTGTTAGAAAAGCTCGGCAGCAGCGTGGAGGTCGCGATGACCGGTAAGGACGCGCTGGCGATGTTCGATCCCGACGAGTTCGACCTGGTGCTGTTGGATATCCAATTGCCGGATATGACCGGCCTGGATATCGCCAGCCAGCTGAAAAGCCGCTATCAGGGACGGCAGATGCCGCCGCTCATCGCCCTGACCGCCAATGTATTGAAGGATAAACGGGAATATCTGGCGTCCGGCATGGATGATGTGCTGAGTAAACCCCTGGAGGTAGCGGCGCTCACCCAAGTGATAAAGACGTTCTGGGATCATGCCGACAGCGCCGGCACCGAGGCGACGACCGTGCAAACCGCAGTGGACAAAAGTCGGCAGGTATTGGACACCGCCATGCTGGAGCAGTACATGGAACTGGTGGGGCCGTCGTTGATTCATCAAAGTCTGGCGATGTTTGAAAAAATGATGCCCGGCTATCTGGCGATCCTTGACTCCAACATGACCGCCCGCGATCGGCAGGGTATTGCGGAAGAGGGGCATAAGATCAAGGGCGCGGCAGGATCGGTGGGCTTACGCCATTTGCAGCAGCTGGCGCAGCAGATCCAAAGCCCAGAGCTGCCGGACTGGTGGGATAACGTCCAGGAGTGGATTGACGAGTTGAAGCAGGAATGGCGTCACGATGTGCAAACGTTGCGTGATTGGGTTCAGCAGGTAGAAAAAAAATGACCCCGACTTATGCCGGGGTGCGCGAAGATTGCGCCAACACCAGGGAAACTGTATACCGTCGTCATGGCTTAACGGCGGTCGAGGGACGGGGAAAAAACGTCACCAACATTTATGAATAAACCATAGCAAAACAACAGAATAATGTTACAAGATCCATTAAAATTTGGGATGTAGTACAGATTTTGTCAATGGAAATAACAAGTTCACCTACCAGACAGAAGGAATGTAGCCAATGAAACGGATCGGTATCGTGTTGAGCGGCTGCGGCGTCAATGACGGCAGTGAAATCCAGGAGGCGGTGCTGACGCTGCTGGCCATCGATCGCGCGGGGGCCGATGCGGTCTGTTTTGCGCCCGATATACCGCAGTTGCAGGTAGTCAACCATTTAAGCGGCGAGCAGACCGATGAACGGCGCAATGTGCTGGTGGAGGCGGCGCGGATCGCCCGCGGCCAAATTCAGCCGTTATCGGTAGCCAATGCCGATGATCTTGATGCGCTCATCGTCCCCGGCGGCTATGGTGTGGCAAAAAATCTCAGCAATCTGGCACAAACGGGCGCTGATTGTGAGGTTGATGCCGAGCTAGCGCGCCTGGTGCAGGCACTGCATCTGCAGCGTAAGCCCCTGGGTTTTATCTGTATCGCGCCGGCGCTCTTGCCCAAAATACTCGCTGTTCCGTTACGGTTAACGCTGGGCACCGATGTCAACGCCGCCGAAATGGTGGACGCCATGGGGGCCATCCATGTCACTTGCCCGGTGGACGACATTGTTATCGATGGCGATAACAATATCATCACGACGCCGGCCTATATGCAGGAGACCTCCATCGCCGAAGTGGCCAAGGGGATCGATAAGCTGGTGGCGCGCGTGCTGGAATTTATCCCATGAAGCGTGGTAGCGGCGATCCGTTCCTGCTGCGGCGCCTTTGTCGCTGGCTGATGAGGGGCTGCCTGGCCCTAATGGCGCTGTGGCTGCTGGCGATAGTGCTGTTTGCTTTCGTACCGGTGCCGTTCACCGCCGTCATGGCGGAACGGCAGATAGACCATTGGTTGAGAGGCGATTTTCACTATGTCGCCCACTCGCGCTGGGTGCCGATGCGGGCGATTGCGCCGCCGATGGCGTTAGCGGTGATGGCGGCCGAAGACCAGAAATTCTCCCGCCACTGTGGATTTGATATCACCGCTATCCGCGATGCGCTTAATCACAATGCCCGTAGCCGGCATGTCCGCGAGGCGTCAACCCTGTCACAGCAGACGGCGAAGAACCTGCTGCTGTGGGGCGGGCGCAGCTGGCTGCGAAAAGGTCTGGAAACCGGACTGACGCTCGGGATTGAGGGGGTATTGACCAAGCGACGCATTCTGACCGTGTATTTGAATATCGCGGAATTCGGCGAGAGGATTTTTGGCGTGGAGGCGGCGGCACAGCGGTTTTTTCTTAAACCTGCCAGCCGGCTGACCGCCGAAGAGGCGGCCCTGCTGGCGGCGGTGTTACCCAACCCGCTGAGTTTGCGCGCCGACGCGCCCAGCGCCTATGTCCGCCAGCGGCAGCGCTGGATCTTGCGCCAGATGCGGCAAATGGGCGGCGATGCCTATCTGGTGCAGGCGGGCCTGCGCTAAACCGTGGTTACTGCAAGTAGGTAAAGGCGGTGGTGACGTGTTTCACGCCGTTTACCTTACTGGCGACTTCGGCCGCGGCTTTGCCTTCAGCGTTGGTCACAAGCCCCAACAGGAAGACTTCGCCGTTCTCGGTAGTCACCTTCACGTTGGACGATTTGACCGCGTCGCTGGCCAGCAGCTGTGAACGGATCTTGGTGGTGATCCAGGTATCCATGGACGCGCGTCCAAACGACACCGGCTGCCCCTGGCGAATTTCGTTATACACCTCGGTTGCGCCGTCGACCCCCAACGCAATCTGCTTGGCACGCTCGGCAAGCTCAGGGGTCGGTGCCTGGCCGGTCAGCAGGACCTTGCCCTGATAAGCCGTATTGACGATGCGCGCGTCTTTTTTCAGTTGTTGATCTTTGGCCAGCGCATTGGCGACCCGCGCCTCAAGGGTGCCGTCATCGACCTGCGTGCCGACGGTGCGGGGATCGGTGGCGGTTTTGGTGGCGACCGCGGCGGTGCCAACCACCACCGCGCCGACGCATCCTTGCAGCATCAGGGCGGTGCACAGCAATACTAATGGCGTATGTACCTTCATCTGGGCTCCTTAATCGTCCAGGTGGGGAAACAGCTTATTATCTATCAAATCACACAAACAGTTCACGCTGAGCATATGCATCTCCTGGATCCGCGCGCTGCGATGGGACGGGATGCGGATTTCTACGTCCTGTTGACCCAGAAGGCCAGCCAATTCGCCGCCGTCGTAACCCGTCAGGGCAATAATTTTCATATCCCGCGTAACGGCTGCCTCGACGGCTTTCACGATATCACGGCTGTTGCCGCGGGTGGAGATCGCCAGCAGAATATCGCCGACCTGCCCGAGCGCGTGCACCTGCTTGGCGTAGATTTCGTCATGCTGGCGATCGTTGGCGATGGCGGTCAAGACGACGGTATCCGCATTCAGCGCCATTGCCGGCAGGCTCGGGCGCTCGGCTTCAAAGCGATTCAGCATGCAGGCGGCGAAGTGCTGCGCGTTAGCGGCGGAGGTGCCGTTGCCGCAGCATAAGATTTTTTTATCGTCGAGCAGCGCCTGCGCCAGCACGTTGGCGGCATGGGCGATGGCGTCCGGCAGGGCCTCCGCCGCCGCAATCTGCGTTTGAATACTCTCGGTAAAACAGCCTTTTATTCTTTCCAGCACGTTTAACAACCTGATAAGTCAAAAAATGAATGGACGTCATTACGGTGCGCCGAAGGCGTCTTTCAGCCATTCTACCCGGCTTCCGGTAATGGCGATAATATCGAAACGACAAGCGGCGGTGTCGAAACTGGCGTCGCGCTGCGCCAGCCAGACTTGCGCGGCGTGACGCTTTCGGCGGCGGTGCCATAGCTGTCGCTGCGACGGTAGCGCACTTCGACGAACACCCAGGTAAAGCGATCCCGCATGATTAAGTCAATCTCGCCGCCGCGGATATGCATATTGGCGGCGACAAAGCGCAGGCCGGCCTGCTCAAGGCGGCGGCGCCGCCCGCGCACCCCGTGAGCGGCCGCTTACTGCGCCGCTATCGGCTGGCCCCGTTGGTATTTCAGCCATGACAACGTCCTGTTGATCACGCAATCCGGTGTTGCCGACAGCGTGCCGGTTTCGCCGGCGACCTGGAAGCCCGGAATTTGCCGCATTTCGCTGAAGTGATTAGCCAGCGTCCAGGCATCCATGCCCATGGCGTACAGCCGCACCAGCGAATAATCGCCGTGGAACTGAGCGCTTATCTGCGACAGCAGCGCTGGATTGGCACCGGTCAGCAGCGGAATATCGCTGAATTCCAGCCCCTCCATCTCCAGCCGGTAATCGGGACCGGCATCGGCCTGATAGCTGCGCGAACTGCCATACAGCGCCAGCCGGGCGCGCGAGCTGACGCGCATATCGATCATCGGCTTAATCAGCGCCAGTTCGTCATGGGTGGCAATGATATAAACCGCGTCAATACTGCCGCCGGCGCTGCCGGACGGCGAAACCGCGCCATTATCCTGCGGCGCGGGGATGGTCAGGCCGGCAATGGTCACCGCCGCATTGGCCGGGGCTTCGCTCGCGGCTACCGGCGTGCCGGTCAGCTGGATGCCGGCGCCGCTATTGATGTTCTGTTTCAGCTCGGCGGAGGAGCCGAAGCGCTGTTCCAGCACTGTGGCGCCGCCAGCCTGATGCCAGGCGTCGGAAAACGCTTTCGCCACCCTATCGCCCAAGGCGCCGCGCGGCAACAGCAACAGCGGCTGCTGACGGCCTTGCTGGTGGATATGATTGGCCGCATCGCGCGCCTCATCTTCCGGAGACAGGGCAAAATAGCAGATGTTAGGCCGCGACTGTAGGTGCTCCGGCTGGTTGAGCGCCAGGATGTTCAGCGTGCCGGCGGATGCGGCGCCGGGGTTATCGTTATACAGCCGCTCCACATCGTTTTTCAGCAGCGGACCGATTATCATGCTGGCGCCCTCGCGCTGCGCCTGCGCCAGAAGCGCCGGCAGCGGCTGACTAGACGTATCATAAACTTTCACCTGCACGCCGCTGGCGGCGGGGGTTGCCGTCGACGGTCCGCCGGTGCTTTGCCCGCTAAGGGTCGTCGCCTGCGGTGTAGTGCCGGCGGCGGAGGCCTGCCCGTCGGCGCCCGATGCAGCGGGGTCAGGACCGGTGCCGGGAGCGGTCACCGGTCCGTCCTGATTGGCGCTGCCGCCGGCTGGCGCTGTCCCCGCCGTCCCGTCGTTTTGAGTAACGCCATCGGCGGACTGGCCCGCGGCGCTCGGGTCCTGTTCCGGCGCGCTTTGTTGCGTCGTCAGGCCGTTTTTCGCCGCCGAGAACCCTTGCTGAATTGCGTTGGAGAAGACCTGCGCCTGGCCGTTCAGCGGCAACAGCAAAGCAATGCCCCCCACCGAGGACGAGGCATAGTTTTGCACCTGACTGAGCGGTGTGGGCAGCGTTTTCGCCGCCGGGTTTTGCGGATAGCGGGTCTGCCAGTCTTTGATGGCCGCCTGCAGCAGCGTGGGATCCTGGCGATTGTCCTGGTATACGCGCAGCAGATCCAGCCAGCCCTGCAATACGTTCTCATCGGCATTAATCACCAGATTGCTCTGCGGAGACGGGAGCGACACCAGCGTTTGCCAGGTTTTATCGATATTTTGCTGGCGCGCCGCCGGATCGGACAACAACGGTGCTTGGGCGATATAGGCGCGCACCAGATCCAGCGAAGGCCGGCTCTGGCCGGCAGCGATCATCGCCTGGGCAAAGCGCAGACGCTGCGGCGCGTCGAGGGAGGCGATGTCAATTTGCTGCAGGGCAGCGGCGGCGCTTTGCGGCTGATGGGAGGCCAGCGCGAATTCCGCGCTCAGCAGCAGGCGTTCACGCTGGCGCGCCGCATCAAGCTGGGGCGGCAGGGCGGCGAGCTGCTGCTGCGCCTGCGGCAGGCGCCCTTCTTTGATCAGCGCGCGAATGGCGAGTAATTGGTAGTCGGTCTTGGTATCATTGTTACTTTGCTGCATCTGCTGCAAATAATAGTCGGCATTGGCGTTGGCCGGGATGGCCGCGCGGCCGGTCTGGCTTTCCGGACCCTGGGCGGTACAGGCGGCCAGTATCAACGAGGCCAGCACGACGGGAAGAAGACGTCCTGTTTTGAAACCCAATACATAAGAGGAAAGCATACTGTATCCAGTGATGTTTTTTTCAAGATGCTCAATATTAAATCGGCAATCCGGATGAAACAATGAATCAACACCAACAAGCGGATATTTCCGCATCAACGCTTTATGTGGTACCGACTCCCATTGGTAATCTGGAGGACATCACCCGGCGGGCGCTGTCTGTCCTGCAGGGCGTTGATCTTATTGCCGCTGAGGATACCCGTCATACCGGTCTATTGTTACAACATTTTGCCATAAATGCGCGGCTGTTCGCGTTGCACGACCATAACGAACAGCAAAAAGCGGACATTTTACTGGCGAAGCTGCAAGACGGGCAGAGTATAGCGCTGGTGAGTGACGCCGGCACGCCGCTTATCAACGACCCGGGATACCATCTGGTGCGCCGCTGCCGCGAGGCCGGTATCCGCGTGGTGCCGTTGCCGGGCGCCTGTGCGGCCATCACCGCGCTGTCGGCCGCCGGGCTGCCGTCAGACCGTTTTTGCTATGAAGGTTTCCTGCCGGCGAAGCGCAAATGGCGTCTCGATTCTCTGCGGGCGCTGACGCAGGAGCCGCGTACGCTGATTTTTTACGAGTCCACCCACCGGCTGCTGGAGAGCCTGGAAGATATGGTGACCGCCTGGGGGCCGCTGCGCTATGTGGTACTGGCGCGGTAGCTGACCAAAACCTGGGAGACGCTGTATGGCGCGCCGGTCGCTGAGCTTTTGGCCTGGGTGCAGGAGGATGAGATGCGTCGCCGCGGCGAGATGGTGCTTATCGTCGAAGGCTATCACGCGCCGGCCGACGTGCTGCCGACGGAGGCCCTGCGCACCTTAGCACTATTGCTGGCCGAATTGCCGCTGAAAAAAGCCGCGGCGCTGGCGTCGGAGATCCACGGCGTGAAAAAGAACGCGCTGTATCGCCATGGCCTTGAGCGGCAGCAAAAAGCGTAATGCGGCGCTGACCTGTTGCCGGCACCGTATATCGCAGATGACAAGCGCCGGGAAAGTCCCTATACTGCGCCCCGGAGTTGACCAGACAGTCGCCGCTTCACCGTCGTCCCCGCAAGGGGAAACAGGGGGAGGGGAGGAAAGTCCGGGCTCCACAGGGCAGGGTGCCAGGTAACGCCTGGGGGGTGCAAACCCACGACAAGTGCAACAGAGAGCAAACCTCCGATGGCCCGCGCAAACGGGATCAGGTAAGGGTGAAAGGGTGCGGTAAGAGCGCACCGCGCGGCTGGTAACAGTTCGCGGCACGGTAAACTCCACCCGGAGCAAGGCCAAATAGGGGTTCACATGGTACGGCCCGTACTGAACCCGGGTAGGCTGCTTGAGCCAGCGCGTGAGCGCTGGCCTAGATGAATGACTGTCCACGACAGAACCCGGCTTAACGGTCAACTCCCCTCTTGCGTTAACCCCGCGCCTTATCCTGGCGCGGGTTTTTTTTGCCGTTGGCGTACGCCGGCTTAGACTGTCGGGCGGTCGCCGCCGGCCAAATCAATAGCGCCCGCAGCGGTGCGGCGGCCCGCAGCGTAAGCGGTTGTTCATCATAGACAAAGGCGCCGTCGCCGCAGGCAAGAAGCCCGCGCGCGCGCCGCGGCCCGCCAATCTCCCCCTGACCGTAGACCGATTGCAAATAAGCACGCCGGCCGTTGAGCGGCACCGTCAGGCTTTCTCCCGCCGCCAGCGTCACCTGGTGTACCCACGCCTGCTGGCGCAGCTGTAGGATGCCCTGCTCGCCCTGCGGCGAGGCCAGCAAGACGTGGGCGGCAGCGGGCAACGTAAGAGATTGTACCGCGGGGTTGTCCCGCGTGGGGCAGGCGTCGAGCCATAGCTGCATTCGGGTCAGTGCCACGGTACCGACATTGTGCTCGCTGTAGCTTACGCTGGGGCGGGCGGCCAGCATCAGCGCCTCGCCGGCCGCCACCCGGACGGCGTTGCCATTGCTATCGCGGTATTCTGCTTCGCCGCGCAAGATGATATTCAGTACATCGACCGGCGGGTAGGTTCGCGACTGAAAGGCGGCGCCGCCCGCCAGCACTTCCTGATTCAGCGCCCGCAGCGAGGCGTAATGCATAAAGGCCGGGTCGAAATAATGGCCAAAGGAAAAGGTATAGCGTGCCTGTAACCAACCGAAGTCCGCCTGGCCGCATTGTTGGGCTGTTCTGCAAGTAATCATGGCGTAATCTGTTTTCGCGGGGTCTGGCTAAAGTGTAAGCGGCTGGACGGCGGATTGTTAGCAAGTTAATCTGGACGCTATATTCAAAAATCCTGAATGAGAACAACCGATGGCCAAAGACCGGGCATTAACGCTGGAAGCCTTGCGGGTGATGGACGCTATCGACCGCCGAGGCAGCTTTGCCGCCGCCGCTGACGAGCTGGGGCGTGTTCCTTCGGCGTTGAGCTACACAATGCAGAAGTTGGAGGAGGAGCTGGATGTGGTGCTGTTCGACCGGTCCGGCCACCGTACCAAGTTCACCAATGTCGGCCGCATGTTGCTGGAGCGCGGACGGGTGTTGCTGGAGGCGGCCGACAAGCTCACCACCGATGCCGAAGCGCTGGCGCGCGGCTGGGAAACCCACCTGACGCTGGTGACCGAAGCCTTGGTCCCCGCCGAGAAATTGTTTCCGTTGATCGATAAGCTGGCGCGTAAGGCCAATACCCAGGTGTCCATTATCAATGAAGTGCTGGCCGGCGCCTGGGAGCGGCTGGAACAAGGGCGGGCCGATATCGTCATTGCCCCGGATCTTCACTTCCGCGCGTCGTCGGAAATCAACAGCCGCAAACTGTACCGCTTGCTTAACGTTTACGTCGCCAGCCCCGACCATCCGATCCATCAGGAGCCTGAGCCGCTGTCCGAGGTTACCCGCGTCAAATATCGCGGCATCGCCATCGCCGATACCGCCCGCGAGCGGCCGGTGCTGACGGTGCAGCTACTGGATAAACAGCAGCGCCTGACGGTGAGTACTATGGCGGATAAACACAAGGCGCTGCTCGCCGGGCTGGGGGTGGCGACCATGCCTTATCCGCTGGTGGAGGCGGATATCGCCGCCGGGCGTTTAAGGGTCGTTAGCCCGGAGTACAGCGCCGGGAGCGATATTATTATGGCCTGGCGCCGCGACAGCATGGGTGAAGACAAATCCTGGTTTCTGCGTGAAATTCCCAAATTGTTTAACTAAACCCCCCACGACCGTCCTCGGCGGCAGGGGATCACTCCTCGTCGACGCCGAAACGCTGCGCGCGGCCGTGGGGTTCGTCAAGGCTCTGCTGTGGTCCGATGGAAATAATGCCGTGGGGATTGAGGGTCGGGTGGCTGCGAAAGTAGTGGTGGCGAATATGGGCAAAATCCACCGTTTCGGCCACGCCCGGCAGCTGATAAATGTCGCGTAGAAACCCTGATAGATTTAAATAGTCGCTTAGGCGCTGATTATCGCATTTGAAATGGGTGTGATAAACCGCATCGAAACGGATAAGCGTGGTCCACAGGCGTAAATCCGCTTCGGTCAGGCGGGGACCGGTCAGGTGGCGATGCCGGCCGAGGAGCGTCTCCAACCGTGCTAGTGCCGCGAAAACGCCCTCTACCGCCTCATCATAGGCCTCCTGACGGGTGGCAAAGCCGGCTTGGTAGACGCCATTATTTACCTGCGGATACACACAGTCGTTAATCACATCAGTGACGGGGCGCAGATTGGCGGGGTAATAGTCGCCGGCCAAGGCGCCCGCGCCGTCGAACGCGCTGTTGAACGCGCTGTTGAACATGCGCAGGATATCCGCCGATTCGTTGCTGACAATGGTGTGTTGTTGCTTATCCCACAGCACCGGTACCGTAACGCGGCCACTGTAGCCGGGGTCCGCCTGCAGGTAGAGTTGATACAAAAACGCGTGATCAAACAGGGCATCGCCGGTGGCGCCGGGGAAATCGCGGCTGAAGGTCCAGCCGTTCTCGAGCATGAGCGGATGGACCACCGAGACCGGGATCAAACGGTCCAAGCCCTTCAGCTGGCGCATCAATAGGGTTCGGTGCGCCCAGGGGCAGGCCAGCGATACGTAAAGGTGGTAGCGATTGGCTTCAGCACGAAAGCCGCCGCGTCCTTCCGGCCCGGCGCTCCCGGCGGCGGTGACCCAATTGCGGAACTGGGACGCCGAGCGTTGAAAACGTCCGCCGCTGGCGGCGGTATCGTACCACTTGTCCTGCCACTGCCCCTCTACCAGTAATCCCATCTTTTCACTCCTTTCCACGTCATGCCGTTCGACGGCGTAGACAGAGGGCTTATTCAGTGCCGGCCCGTTGCGCCGATGAATTGCCTCGACCGGCGCTGCGCCGCCTTACCGAACAAGCTCTCTTATCGCATCACGGAACCGGCGGAAGGCGCCGTTGCCCGGGGTGATCTTTTTTTCTTCAGCAGATAATCCAGGCTGAAAGCGCCGGGGCCGCTCACCGCCAACAGCAAATAGCCACCGGCGATGGTCAGGTTTTTCATAAAGTTGATCTGGTTGCCTGCCTGAGTAAAATCCGCATGGAAAATAAACGCCGTCAGCAGCGTAAATACCACGGTGACAAGCGCTACGCTGCGGGTGAGCAAACCGAACAGAACCGCCAGACCGCCGCCGACTTCCAGCAGAATGGTCAGCGGCAATAAAAAGCCCGGTACGCCCATCGTCGCCATGTATTGCTGGGTGCCGGCATAACCGGCGCCCAATTTGCCATAACCGGCCACAATAAACAGTATAGGCATCAATACACGTGCCACCAGCAGGGCAGTATCATCTAATTTTTTCATGGTTCTCTCTTGGGTCAGCTCAGCCGGCGCGACGCCCGGACAGGGTTGGGACAGGATGCTTTCCGGCCAATGGTTCGGCGGAAGGTCATCGAATGCAGGCAGTGTAAAGCGCGGCTATGGCCGGTGATAGCGAGTAAAACTGTCAGGTTTTATCAGAAAATTTGAATAACATCGATAAGAGACTTTTGCTCTCAAGACCAGAGTGAGACGACAACAGGGACAGGCAAGAACCAGCAGTGGATAAGCCTCACTAGACGACCGGTCCAATTGATGCTACTGTCATTGGATGAATAGCACGACAACCATCGAAACCAACCCTGTGCGGGATAGCATTCTGGCTCACGGCATGCGTATCATGGCCGGGAAGGGCTTTTCCGCCGTAGGGCTTAACGAGATTCTGACCGCCGCGGGCGTGCCGAAGGGGTCGTTTTACCATTATTTCGGTTCGAAAGAGGCCTTCGGCGAGGCGCTGCTTGAGCATTATTTTGCCGATTATCTGGCGGAGCTGGACGCCACGCTCTGCGCTCCCGGCCTGACCATGGCGCAGCGCCTGATGAATTATTGGCAGAATTGGCAGGACACCCAGTCTTTTCAACACTGCCAGGGTAAATGTCTTGCGGTCAAGCTGGGCGCCGAGGTTGCCGACCTGTCTGAAGCCATGCGCCATGCGCTCCAGCGCGGGACCTCAGGTATCACCGCTCGTCTGGCTCGAGCCATTGAGGGCGGTGGGGCGGAAGGGTCGTTATCCGTTAACGGTTCGCCCGTTGAGGTTGCACAAATCCTTTACCAGTTGTGGCTGGGCGCCAGCGTGATGGTTAAGATCGTCCGTCATACCCAGCCCTTTGCCACGGCTATGATAACCACGCGTCAAATGTTGCATCTTTGCCCATGACCTGGGGTAAAGGATAACCGCACTTCCGTCGAAGTGTTTTTTTATCTTTTGCTTCAAGACGACCGGTCTAATATAAGCGTATCTACACCCTGGAGAAGCACAATGAAAGTATTAATGGTCCTGACTTCGCATGACAGGCTGGGCGATACCGGCCGCAAAACCGGCTTCTGGTTGGAAGAATTAGCCGCACCCTATTATGTTTTTCAAGATGCCGGCGCCGAGATCGTGCTGGCCTCGCCCAAAGGCGGCCAGCCGCCGCTTGATCCCAAAAGCAATGAGACGGCTTTCCAAACCGATCTTACCCGCCGTTTCGAGGCCGACGCCCGGGCGACGGCGCAGTTGGCCGCCACCGTGCGTCTGGTCAGCGTCGCAGAGGCCGACTTCGACACGGTGTTTTATCCGGGCGGCCACGTTCCATTGTGGTACCTGCCTGTAGACACACACTCGCGCGCGCTTATCACGTCTTTCCTTGCCGCCGGCAAGCCAGTTGGGTTGGTTTGCCACGCGCCGGGCGTGCTGCGTCACGTCCAGACCCCGGTAGGGCGGCCGCTGGTCGAAGGCAAAAACGTCACGGGTTTTAGCAACACCGAGGAAGAAGGCGTCGGGCTGACTCACGTCGTGCCGTTCCTGGTGGAGAATGAGCTTAAGGCCCTGGGCGGTCTTTATAGTAAAGGGGAGGACTGGGCGCCTTATGTGGTGAGTGATGGCCTACTGATAACCGGCCAGAACCCTGCGTCATCCGCCTCGACGGCGGCCTTGTTGCTTGCGCAACTTAACGGGGGCAAACCCGGCTGAAGCCGGGACGTTAGTCATGCGTGTTACCCTGTGGCGCCCATCACTACGACGCACAATGCCGGTCGGCGGCGCGCGCAGGCGAAAAACCGGACCTGGTGGAAGGGGCCGGACTGGATTTAGCCATGCTTGCGAGACGCGCTGACTTTATCGACAGCCTGCGCTGCGGGGCAGGCCAGCGGCGGCACAATAAAAAAAGCGGCCGCGGGCCGCTTTTGACGATATTCTTCGCCCGAGGTCAGCGGCTTTCGAGCGATTTGCGCACCATTTTGACCGCGCCTAAAATGCCGATACCGCGTTTGGCCCAGCGCACCAGACGGCTGGGGTGGCGTCCGTTATACAATGCCAGTAGGCTGGTGCCGGCAATCAGGTAACGGCGAAGGCTTAACACACGTATCCAGCGTCGATCCCAGGGCGCGGTCGCGAGCAGCCACTGGCGACTTTGCGCACCCAGCGCCTGCCGCTGCTGCTGGATTTGACGTAACAGCAGCAGCTTCTTGGCGTGTTTCGAGTTGCCTTCGCTCATTTCGCCTCCGCAATCCTGTCACGCTGCTTACTTTTTACCTTTTCATCGTGCTTGCGTTCGGCTTCTTCGTTCTTGATTTCATCCTGCAGCTTTTCGAGGATATTGCGATCCACCTGCAGCTCCTCGCGCGTGGAGCCGAGCAACGAGGATTTTCGCGCTTTGGCCAAGGTCACCACCGCACCGACGATCGCCAACAATAGCAGGATGCCGGTGGTGGTGGCGATCGCCGTAAGGCGGTATTGCGGATCGATGACCAGGATCACCAATACCAGCAGGCTCATCAGACCGAATGCGGCAAACAGCAGGGTGATACCGGTCATCATCAGCATCTGAATGATATTGGATTTCTCTTCCTCCAGCTCCACGACGGCCAGGCGCAGGCGGGTCTCTACCATACCGACGACAATAGTAACGATTCGCTGGGCGATATTGAATAAGCCATTACCGGGGCCCTGGTTTTGCTGTTCGATCATCATGATTAACGCCGTGTGATAAGTGCACCGAGGATAAAGCCGACCACGGCGCCGACGCCAATGCCCGCCCAGGGATTTTCATGTACGTAGTCATCTGCTTTGGTCGCGACCACGCGGGTTTGCTCCGCCAAACGCTCGCCGCTATCGCCGAGACGGCTGCGGGTATCCTTCAGCGCGCTTTCCGCCTTGGTACGCAATTTTTCAAACTCTGCTTTGGGCTTTTGGGCCGAACCACGCAGTACCTCTTCTAAGGTGTCCGACAGTGATTTCAATTCCGCACGTAAATGTTCTGAAGTGGCATCTTTGACCATTTTTAAACTCCTTCGACGTTTTGGCATCGGGGGTTGGTGTAAAACTCCCTTGTCCCACCTTACCAATCATTAATTATTTTTAACCCTGCTACATCTGGCGCCGTCTTGCCCGAGGACGCTGCTAGCGCCGTTAGCGCCTCCCGGCGACAGGGTCTGGGCATGAAGCGCGGCCTACAGCGGCGTAGCGCGGGTTGATAGGTCACTGCACTGTGTGCGATAAGCCGGTCGTCATGCTAAAAGCCAGAAGGGCTTCTGATGTTTAGCGCTTAAGGTAAGCGTAGCCCCGGATCCGCCAAAGGGCAAAAAAGTGGTAACAATTTCTTAGGGTTAATTCGGTTAGGGACGCGGTCGCCGGGCAGGGCCGCCGCACCGGGGATAGAGCAGAGGCCCCCCGCCGCAGGGCGTGATGCCGAGGCAGGATAACGTGGGGTGCTCACCCCAGACGCTCCTCGTCGGTGGACGGGCGGTAAAGCCACTGCCAGCCGCTGTAGCGGAGGCTTTTGAGTATCGCATAACCTTCCGGCAGATGATGCTGCAACACCAGCTGCGCCGCCTGTGCTTGTTCCGGGGTATCCAAATGAATAATCATACTGTCTTTGGCGGGGGTAATGCTTTTCACCCGGATGCCGCGATCCTCAAGGAGCTGATAAAGAAAAAAGCCGTCCGGTAGCGAACCGCGTTCACGGGCAACGGTGATTTGTAGCGTGCTGTCGTTGTGGCACAGGGCCGGCAATAATAGCGTCAGCGACACCAGCACGGCGACGACCAGCAGACCGAGGCGGAAGCGCTTTATAAAGCCGATACAACCTGACTTTTTCATTATTCCTTATCCGAACCGGTAAGCCGTTTGCGGCGCCAGATGACCACCAGCGAACTCACCAATCCAATCGTCAGAAGCGCCAGCGGCAGCAACATCAAACATAGCATCAGCTCCTCTTCATAGCGCTGGAAGACGAGGGTTTTCCCGAGGATGAACCCCACCAGCGTCAAGATAAATACCCACAGAAAGGCGCTAATCCAATTGAAGAAATGGAAACGTGAACTGCCCAGACCGGACAAGCCGGCAATGGTCGGCAGCAGCGTGCGCACAAAAGCGATAAAGCGACCGATAAGCAAAGCAGACAGCCCGTGGCGGTGGAACATCCGGTGCGCCCGCTGGTGGTAATGCGCCGGCAGATGGGCCAACCAGCTTTTCACTACCCGATTATTTTCCAGCCATTTCCCCTGTAAATAGCTTATCCAACTGCCCAGGCTGGCGGCGACGGTGAGAAGCAACAGCACCAGGGGAAAATTCAGCGTCCCCTTGGCAATCAGCACACCGATCAAGATCAGTAAACTATCGCCGGGTAAAAAGGCAGCGGGCAGTAGCCCGTTTTCCAAAAAAAGGATGACAAACACCAGCACATAAATGGTCCAAACCAGACTCTGGTCGGAAAGTGTTTCAAAATCCTGTTGCCAGAGGGCGTGCAACAGTTCCTTAAAGATATCCATTGTGTATTCTCAACCAATGACGGCATGTCATGCTGCTGCCCGCCGCCAAGTCGAAAAAGAAGAAGCGGGCGTATGTGCGTTGGCGCTTCGGCGTTGCCGCTTATCAGCCGTGAACCTTGGGTTAACGCTTCTCTGCGCGCCGGCAAAACCCGTCCCTGCGTTTAAAACGAGGGCAAAACCGGCCGCGATGGGGCGGCTGGCGAACCGGCAAAAGTGTAAATAAATCATCCATACTGTAACAAAAGCATCTCCATTGATCTTGCCCCGCCATCTCCGTACAGCTTTTGTATCTTAAGTTAACGAAGCCGCTGCCGCCGGTATTCTCTCGGAGAGTGATATAGTCTTCCTTCATCGTCTTCACGAACCGTTCGGCCATTTCTCTGCGGGCTGCTCACCGCTGTTGTGCAGGGCTCCAGATCCAGTTCTCTGGCGAACCTCTGCGTTTCATGCGCGGTATACGCTGAACCGTTGTCCGTCAACCACTGCACCGCTGTATCGGGTAACCTGTCGCCGAAGCGCTTTTCTACCGACATCAGCATCACATCCTGCACGGTCGAACTGTCGTAGCCTACAGTGCTCGCAGCCCAGTCTATGGCCTCTCTGTCGCAGCAGTCCAGTGCGAACGTGACCCGCAGTTTTTCACCGTTGTCGCAGCCGAACTCGAAGCCATCTGAACACCAGCGCATATCGCTTTCTGCCACCGCGATCCTGCCCTTATGCTCACGCCTCGGCCGCTCTGGTTTTCAATGTAATAACAGCAGGTTATGCTCACACATGATCCTGTAAAGTCGTTTCGCATTTACCGGCGTCAGTCCCTCTGCGCGACGTTGTTTACGCAGGATGCCCCACACCCGCCGATAGCCGTAGCTGGGCATATCGCTGATGATGTCGAGGATGTCCGACAGTATTTCAGCGTCTGCTTCGTCATTACGCCGGTTACAGCGCCTGTCCTGCCAGTCGGCAGAACGCTTAATCCGCAGTGACAGCGGCGCACGCGACACGCTCATGGCGCGGCTGACCTGTGCTATTCCCCGGCCTTTGGCAACAAGGGCGCGTGCGCTATCCATTTTCGTGACTGGCCGTACTCCACGGCTTCTTTTAGGATCTCAACCTCCATCGTCTTCTTACCCAGAAGGCGCTGGAGCTCCCGGACCTGCTTCAATGCAGCTGCAAGCTCAGAGGCAGGAACAACGTCCTCCCCGGCGGTGAGGCTGCCTTCCTGATATTGCTTTTTCCACTTAAACAGCAGGCTGGGCTGGATACCGTGCAGTCGTGCGAGATGGGAGACATTCATGCCGGGCTCCATCCTCTGCTGAATAATGGCCATTTTTTCCTGAGGAGTTTTACGTTTACGGACTTCTTGACCTAACAGGATCCCGGTCATATCAAAATTGGCGTTAGTGTTAGACATATATTCAAGCCTATCTCTTATCTGGAGATACAGCTACTGTCTGGTGTTTCAGGGGGCTAAATCAGGGAAAAGCTCGCTCCGGTGCCAGATCCAGGTGGTCAACGAGGAGGCGAAACTGCCGCCCAGTACCCGCAAAAAAGTCGCCAGACCAGAACCTTCGGCGATATCCTTCGGCGGCAGGCTGGAAAGCAGAATACTGGTGGTGGGCATGAAAAACAACGCCACCCCAATCCCCATAAAACCCTGAATCATAGCGATATGATAGTAATCCACCTCGGTGGTGAAACTCGAACGCATAAAGCAGGAGATGCCTATCACCAAAAACGATCCCCCCGCCAGCAGCCTGAGATCGAATTTATGCGCGTAACGCCCGACCAACGGAGACAGAAACACCGGCAAAATACCGATAGGCGCCGCCGCCAGCCCAGCCCAGCGTATAGCCAAGCTGAGTCTGCAACCATTGCGGCAACAGCAGGTTAATGCCGAAGAAACCGGAATAGCCCAGCACCAGCGTGCCGAATGAAAAGTTACGGTACCTGAACAGCCGCAAATCGATAATGGGGTGCTTATCGGTCAATTCCCAAATCACCAACGCCACCAGCGAAATGACGGAAATCAGCGTGCCGACGATAATAAACACCGACTAGAACCAATCGAGATCGTTTCCCTTATCCAGCACCACCTGTAATAAGCCCACCCCCAGCACCAGCAGCGACAGTCCGACATAATCGATAGGCTGGCTTACCGTCGTTTCCGGCCGGTCCTTAAGCTGGGCCAAAACCAGCATAGCCGCGAAGACGCCGATGGGCACATTGATAAAAAATATCCACGGCCAGGTATAGTTGTCGGTTATCCAGCCGCCGGCCAGCGGCGGCCCGACGATGGGCGCCACCACGGTCACCATCGCCAGCAGCGAAAGCGCCATCCCCCGCTTGGCGGCGGGGTAAATGGACAACAGCAACGTCTGCGCCATGGGGTAAAGCGGCCCGGCAAAGAACCCTTGCAGCGCGCGGAAAATCACCAGCTGCGTCATATTTTGCGCGATGCCGCACAAAAATGAGGTAATGATAAATAGCAGCACCGAGGCCAAAAACAGCTTCGTTTGCCCGAAGCGCCGCGACATCCAGCCGGTCAGCGGCAGCGCGATGGCGTTGGAAACCGCGAACGAGGTGATAACCCAGGTCCCCTGCTCGGAACTGACCACCAGGTTGCCGGAAATAGTGGGCAACGCGACGTTGGCAATGGTGGTATCCAACACCTGCATAAAGGTCGCCAGCGACAGGCCGACGGTGGCCAGCACCAGGCTGGGCGGACGAAAGCCTTGCTCACTCATGGCAACCCCGCATCACTGTTGACCCTTGCCGGCATCCCGTGCCTGAACGCCATTTTGATGAATAATGCGCGCCACCAGGCTATCCGCTTCCCGTAGCTGATGTTCATAGACGTCAGTATTGTAGCGGGGCTTGTCCAGCGGTTGCGGCGCCAGCACCGGTCCGTCCAGGTTATGCATATCGACCGTTACATTGGTGGACAAACCGACCCGCAGCGGATGGCGATCCAAATTATCGGGATCCAGGCGGATACGCACCGGCAGGCGCTGTACGATTTTGATCCAGTTACCGCTGGCGTTTTGCGCCGGCAGCAGCGATAAGGCGCTGCCGGTACCGACGCCCAGACTTTCCACTTTGCCGCGATAGGTGATGTCGTCGCCGTACAGATCGGCATTAATTTCCACCGGCTGACCAATGCGCATCGACAGCAATTGCGTTTCTTTGAAGTTAGCGTCGATCCAGACATCGTCCAGCGGCACCACGGCCATCAAGGCGGCACCCGGTTGAACCCGGCTGCCCACCTGTACCGAGCGTTTGGCGACAAAGCCGCTGACCGGCGCCACCAAGGTACTGCGGACATGGTTGAGATAGGCGCTGCGCAGCGTGGCCGCGGCGTCTTTGACATCCGGGTGCGATGCGATGGTGGTATCGTCCACCAGCGCGAAGGTGGTATTCAACTGTTGCTGCGCCGACGTCAACGAGGTCTCCGCCGAGGTCAGAGCATCGCGCGCATGGGACAATTCCTCTTGCGAGATGGCACCGTCGCGCGCCAGATTGGCGCGCCGCTGATAATCGGCACGGGCGCCTTGAAGTTCCACCTTACGCGAGGCGACCATCGCTTTGTAATTGTCCACGTTGCTGTACATCCCGCGTACTTGCCGCACCACCCGGGCCAGATTGGCTTCGGCGCTCTCCTGCGCCACGATGGTATCGCTGGGATCAAGACGTACCAGCAGCTGCCACTGTTTCACGTAGTCGCCATCATCGTCGGCAATGGTGGTTACGGTGCCCGCCACCTGCGGGGTAATTTGCACCAGGTTGCCGGTGACATAAGCATCATAGGTGCTTTCGTAAAACCGGCCATGTAGCCAGTAATACAAGCCAAAAGCGATAAGACAGACGACAACGACCGCCAGCAGCAACAGCAGCATCATTTTGCGTTTGCCTTTGTTGCGCGCCGGCGCAGCGCCAGCGTTATCGGGCCTGGTGTTAGCCGCATTTTGTTGCGGTGTAGATTGCGATTCAGCCATAAAATGAGTTCTCAGTCTGTTTTAATTATTCTGCGCCACGACAGGCGCGGCCGGGAGAGACGCGGGCGTCTGGAAACCGCCGCCCAGGGCCTGCATGAGCACAATGGCCGTATCGGTGCGCTGGGCGTTGATACTGGCCAGATCGCGTTCGGCCTGGATCAGCTGTTGTTCCACGCTCAGCGCATCGAGATAGTTACCGATGCCGGCGCTGTAGCGCTGCATGGCGTTATCCCAGGACTCACGAGCAATATCCCGCGCGCGCGTTTGCTGCTGCACCTGGATCTCCAGCGACGACAGGCGGGTTATGGCATCGCCGATATCGCTGACCAGCGACTGGTTATATTGCGCCACCGCCAGATCGTAATCGGCATTGCTGCTCGCCAGGTCCGCACGCAGGCGGCCGCCGTCAAAGGTAGGCAGTGACAGCTCCGGGCCGATAGAGAAATAGCGGCTGGGGGCGCCGAAAAACGCGTCGCCCAGAATCGATTTGGTGCCGGCCGCGGCAGTGAGATTCAGGTTGGGATAAAATGCGGTGCGGCTGACCTTGATATCCTTGGTGGCGGCTTCAACCCGCCAGCGGGCGGCGATCAAGTCCGGGCGGCGGCCGAGCAGTTCCGCCGGCAACGTCGAAGGCAGGCTTACCGCGGTCTGCGCTATCAGTTGCGGCCGGGGTAACGCGCGGGCGGCGTCGTGGCCCTGTCCCAGCAGCACCGCCAGACGGATGCCGGCGGCGGTCACGTCTTGGCGCGCGGCGGTCAGCGTCGCCTGCGCCGCCGCTTCCAGACTTTCGGTCTGTTGATATTGAAACTTGCTGTCAAGACCGGCGGTAAACCGGCGCTGCGCCAAACCCAGCATGGTGTGGGTTCGTTTCAGATCCTGCTGTGCCAGATCGTACATCGCCTGGGCTTCGCCATAATCGTTATAGGCGCGCGCCACATTGGCCGCCAGCGTCAGCCGGGCCGCCTGCCGGTCCACTTCGCTGGCGTTGGCGCGGCCAATCGCCGCTTCCCAGGCTGCCCGCTGGCCGCCCCATAAATCGAAGGTGTAGTTGAAATTGGCGGACAAAGTTCTGACGGTACCATATTGTTTACCTTGGCCGTTATAGTCATCTACGCGGGCGTTGCGGGCGCTCGTGATGCCGGCGCTGGCGTCCAGCGTCGGCATGCGGTCAGCCTCCGCCGCCATCACCGATGCGCTGGCCTGACGCGCGCGGGCGTCGGCGACCCGCAGATCGGGGCTGTCCTTCAGCGCCCGGCGGATCAGGGCATCGAGATTACGGTCCCCCAAACTGTTCCACCTATCGGCCGCCGGCCAGCTGGCGCTGGATAGCCGGGCAGACGAGAGGGTATCGTGTCCAGCGAGGGTATTGGCGTCAAGCGCCCGGACTTCGGTATGTAAACCGTAAGGCAAGGCGCAGCCCGCCAGCATCATCGCGCTTAACAGCGGTAATAAACGAATGCGCAACGGCATAGTGTTAGTAACTCCTTAAAAACCGGCAGGACCCACCAGCTTGTTGAGCAGACGGGTAAATTCTTTCATCTCGGCGGGGGTAAGCGGCGCCATAAGATCGTTTAGGGTGTGGGTAATAATCGACGGCAATTGCCGACAAAAAGCGCGCCCGGTATCGGTCAAAGAAAGCCGCATCTGACGGCGATCGTCGGTGCAGCGCACGCGCGCAAGCATATTTTTATTTTCCAGACGATCCAGCATGCGCGAGGTGGCGCCGCTGTCCAGATTCATCCGGCGGCACAGATCTGCCGACGTTGCAATGCCTTCATGGCACATCAGCAGCATGACTTTGCACTGCGCCGCGGTAATGTCGTGGGGCAACAACCAGGTTTCCAATAGCCTATCTTTGTCGCTATTGAGCCGGTGTATGTTGCGGCCCAATTGGAAAACGGCTTCCAACTGTTCCGGCGCGAAGTGTTTCATCTTTATCTATGCCTAGGCAGCTATTCCGCGGGCGACTATAGCCTTATTAACTAAACGATACAATAGTGAGTTTTGTAACGAGATATTTACGAAAATACACAAAACTATGCATAACCTCCCTCATTTGGACTTTGGCGGCGCCTATTTATTCCTAAAAAAAGTGTCGATGTCCGGCGAGATCGGCTAAAGGATTGTCGGTGACCCGCACATCCCATGAGCGATTATTGGCTATCGGCGCGCCGCATGAGGGTTTAACGGCAACCGGTGCGGCTACAGCCTGACATCACCACGTCTGTACAGGCGCCGTGTTGAGCGTCGGAAAGCACGCCGGAGGCGATAATCTCTCCCGTCGAAGGTGAGCACAAAAAGGAAAGGGAAAGGTGCGTTAACGCTGGCGCCATTACAAAGGCTACAAAGGAAATGGATTTCCCTTGGTATCCCCTTCAGCATGATTCGTCTGAATACACCCGCAGTTTAAGTAAAAATACGGCCAGTAGTTGGTTCATTGACATTCAGCGTCAATCCCCCGCGTAGGGTTTCGCCGTGATCCAGAGCCGCCGGCCATAGGTTTGCCGTGCGCCGATACTTTAATGTTGACTACGCAATCAGGGGTGAGGATCGCGGGTATGCGGGGCATCGGCGGCGCGACAATCTATCTTGTCGACGCCGGCAACGCACCGCAACAGGATAGACGCCACACCCGGGCCGCGCCGTGTGGGTAGCGCGACGTCGGCGCGTGTGCGCCAGGCGTCGCCCGCAATGCCGCACCATACGCGCTGTAGCGGCAAGCGGTCCTGATGTTGGTTGAGAATAAAAACTTCGCCGGTGGCTGGATTTTTCCACAAGCGGGTGGACAATGTAGCGTCGGGTGCAAGAGTACCTAATTCCACCGAATACCAATGGGCGGTGGTCGCCTGGCACGCCAGAGTAAGGAGGCCCTGATTGTTAACGGTTACAGAAAAAGCCTTCAGCCCGGCGGTGCCGCGGTGGTATTTTACCGTAACGCCCGCGCTGGCGATGTGGGTTAACAACAAACCGGACAGCAGTAATCCCCGCGCGTTCATCGACATCTCCGTCATGTAATGACGATTGGCGCCGGCAATGCAGTTTATTAGGGCATTATCATACGCCTTTTGAGGACGAACAATGAAGTTTACCGGTTGGAGAACCGGCGTAAGCGCCCTGGCGCTGGCGTCGCTGCTGTGTCAGGCGTGTTACGCCGCCGAAATCAATACCATTGCCATTTTGACACCGGAGCCAGGCACCGATTACGGCTGGAACCAGCAGGGGATCACGGCTGCGCGCGCAGCGGGGAAAAGCGAAAGCGTCAGGGTGCTGGTGGCCGACAATCTCGGCTATGGCGATGTGCGCCCCACCCTGCGGGATCTCGCCGACGACGGCGCGCAGCTGTTTATTGCCCACGCCAGCGGCTATAACCAGGCGGCGCCGGAAATCGGCGCCCAGACCGGCATACCGGTAGCGATTACCGACAGCCCGTCGTCGTTGAAGGCCGGCCGCGTCGCCGATTATACCGTCAGCGGCCAGGAAGGCGCTTGGCTAGCGGGTACCCTGGCGGCCAAAATGTCGCGCAGCGGTACGCTCGGGATCGTGGTGTCAGGCGAACCGCCGGCCTGGAACGCGCAGGCCGCGGCCTTCGTGCTCGGCGCCCGGGCGGCGCGACCTTCGATTCAGATCCGCTACGCGGTCATCGGCCCCGCCGCCTACAGCGATGCGGCGGGCGGCAAACGCGTCACCGCCTCGGTGATCGCCGCCGGCGCCGACGTTATTTTCGGCGAGGGTAACGGTTCGAGCTTCGGCATGCTGCAAGCGGTGGAAACCACCCTCGCCCAGGATGGCGGCAAAGTCTGGTTTATCGATGTCATCGGCGATAAATCCCCTATCGACAAAGGACATCTGCTGAGTTCGGTGCTGTGGAATCTGACCCCGGTGTATACCGCTATGATCAGAGACCTTAAAAATAATCACTTTGGCAGCCACAACTACCAGACGTCACTGGCCAACGGCGCCATTAGTTTATTAAAAACACCCCATATTCCTAATGACGTCTGGGCGCAGGTCCAGGCGGTGCGCGATCGCATTATCAGCGGTGAAATCCACGTGCCGGCGGATTATGACGCCAGCACGCTGCACGCGCTGCTGGCCGGAAAATAGCGCCGTGTAGGTTGCTCTTCCCGCCGGTACGCCTCTGGTGCGGCTACACGCCGTGACCAAGACGTTTCCCGGCATCGTCGCTAACGCGGCTATCCATCTTGCGCTGTGGGCCGGCGAAGTGCATGTGCTGCTGGGGGAAAACGGCGCCGGCAAATCGACGCTGGTGGCGCTGCTGTCCGGCGTGCTGCAGCCTGACCGTGGTCACATCGAGGTGGCTGGCGCAGCGTATCGGCTCGCCGCGCCAGGCGCTGGCGCTGGGCATCGGCACGGTGTTTCAGCACCCGATGCTGGTGCCGACCTTAACGCTGGCGGAGAATCTGGCGTTGGGTGACCCCTGGTGGCGCCGCCCCGCCCGGCGGCATTATGCGGCGGAGGTCGCGCGCCTGGGCGCAAGACTCGGCGTGACGGTGGACGCAACCGTTGAGGTCAGTGCGTTATCGTTGGGAGAACGGCAGCAGGCGGAAATCCTGCGTGCGTTGCTGCGCGGCAGTCGGGTGCTACTCCTCGACGAGCCGACCGCACTGCTTACGCCACACGACGCTGAACGGCTTGGCCTGTTGATGCGTCGTCTGGTCGCGCAGGGGCTGGCGGTGGTGTTTATCACCCATAAGCTGAACGAAGCGTTAGCCTGGGGCGACCGCATCAGCGTGTTACGCCTCGGCCGCAAGGTGGGCGAAATCCCCCCGGCTCGCCTGCGGGCGCTTTCTCCGGCCGCGGCCAGACGGGATGTATTGGACTGGATGTTTCACCGTGCCGGCGAAGGGGAATCGCGTGCCGCGCAGGCGACAACCCTTTCAGACATCGGCACGCCACCGTCCGCGCAGGGAACGTCAGCGCCGAGCCCTGATAAGGATGGTTCACCGTCCACGCCGGCATCGCCAGAGTGGAACGCTGATAATGACCGTCCACCGTCCGGCCCGGGGGCACCAGCTCGGAGCCCTGATAATGACGGTTCATCGTCAGCGCCAGGGGCACCAGCTCGGAGCCCTGATAATGACCGTCCATCGCCAGGACGGTTCGGTTCAACTCCGTTGTTGGTGGCGCAACGGCTATCGGTGGCGGATGCGCGCGTTGCGTTGCGCGATATTGATTTTAGCGTCGCCGGCGGCGAAATCTTGGGCATCGCCGGTATCGACGGCAACGGTCAAACGCAGCTGGATGAAGCGCAGGCAGGACAGCGCAGGCTGAGCGCCGGGTGCATCTGGCTGGCCGGACAGGCATTGCAAAATTACAGCTTGCGCGAGCGACGCCGGCGCGGGTTGAGCTACGTCACCGACGACCGGCTTGGCGAAGGTACCGTTGCCACACTGACGGTAGCGGAAAATCTGTTGCTCAAGCAAATTGGCGCTCCGCCCTTCTGGCGCGGCGGGATACGCCGCCCGGTGCGCATCGACGCCTTTGCCCGCCGGCGTATTCGCGCGTTCGATATCCGCCCTCCCGAGGCGCAGACCCCTGTCGGTACCTTGTCAGGGGGGAATGTCCAGAAAATCCTGCTGGCACGCGAACTTAATCACCGCGCCCGCGCGGTGATTTTTGCCAAGCCCACCTATAGCCTCGATCTGCACAACAGCCTGGCCATTCGCGAACGCATTCGCCAGTCCGCGGCGCAGGGCGTGGCGGTGGTGCTTATTTCCACCGACCTTGACGAACTGTTGGCATTGTCTCATCGCGTGGCGGTACTGCGTCGAGGGCAAATAGCGGGCATGGTGGTCAACGATGCTCACGCCCGCCGGCGCATCGGCGCACTGATAAGCGGAGAAACGCCATGACAGGCCGGTCTAGGTGCCGTAACGTCGGCGCGAGGGTCAGACGCCTGTGCCTGGAAACGGGATTCACTCTGCTGGCTATCGGGCTGGCGCTTTTTATTGCCGGCCTGCTGCTGTGGCTTTCGGGTGTCGACCCCCTGGCCTACTATGGCTTTATCGTGCGTAAGGGGCTATTGGCGCCCGCCGGTTGGCAAGCATCGCTGACGCGCATGGGTCCGCTACTGCTGATCGCCGCCAGCCTGATGGTAGCGTTCAGCGCCGGTTTGTGGAACCTCGGCGGCGACGGGCAGTTTATGCCGGGTGCGGTAATGGCCTCTGCCATCGCGCCAGCGCTGTTATCCCGCGGCGTTCCCCTGTGGATCAAGTTGGCTCTGGCGCTGCTGGCCGGGGCGATCGGCGGAATGCTGTGGGGCCTGCTGCCGGCGATATTGAAGATCTGGCGTAATATCAACGAAATCATTACCAGCCTGATGATGTCTTTTCTTGGCGTATCGCTGGCCAATGTGTTGGTCAAGCTGCTATTGGCCGATCCGGCGACCACCGTGCCGCAAACTCGTAATCTGCCTTGGGAGCAACGATTGCCGATGCTGTTCGGCGGTCAGGTTTCCAGCGGGCTGTTGCTCGGTCTGCTGGCGGTGTTGCTGGTACATGGAATGATAAACCATACGGCGTTGGGCTTGCGTATGCGGGTGCTGGGTGCCAATCCGCGCGCGGCACGGCATGCAGGGCTGCCGGTCGGCGCCCTGACGCTTGCGGTATTTGCCCTTTCCGCCGCATTGGCGGGGTTGGCGGGCGCGGTTGAGATCATCGCTATACAAGGCAATGTTCGCGCCGATTGGAACCCGGCCTACAGTTTGGTTATTGTGCCGTTGGTGTTTCTGGCGCAGTTCAACGGGTTTGGCAGTCTCGCCCTCGTTTTCGTGTTTTCGGTGCTCTCCATCGGCAGCGAAAGCGCGGCGCGGCGGATAGGCGTCCCCAACCATTTCACCTTGCTGACCGTCGCGCTGCTATTAATTGTGCCGGGCTTGACCCGTCTGGCCGTTGCCCGACTACGGCAAGCTCTGCGTCAGCGGACTGTTAGCAACACGACGACGGTGGCTTAGCGCCGGCAATGGAGACACAATGGAATGGTTAACCAGCGGTTTCATCACCTCCCTCCTCATGGTGGCCATCGTCGCCGGCATACCGCTGCTGTTGGCGGGCCTGGGCGAACAACTGTCCGAAAAAGCCGGCGTGCTGAATATCGGGCTGGAAGGGATGATGCTGGCCGGTGCCTGGTTGGGCTTCCTGATGGCCTGGCGCCACGATTCCATGGCGCTGGGCTTATGGGCCGGGGCCGCTGGCGGAATGCTGGTGGCGGCGCTCATTGTGGCACTGTGGCTGCGGCTCAATCAGATAGTCATCGGTATCGCCCTGACCCTGGGCGCTGAAGGCGCCACCGCGCTGCTGCAGATGGCCTTTAGCCAGATTTATCCCCGCCTGGGCAGCATCGACAGCATCAGCCTGCCCTGGCTTGCTGAACTGCCGGTGGTGGGCAGAGCCCTGTTCGTGCAGCCGCTGGTGGTGTATTTGGCCGTCGCCTGCGTCCCGCTGCTGGCCTGGCTTTATCGCGCCAGCAATGCGGGTCTGGCGCTGCAGGCGGCCGGCGATCGACCCGCCGCGCTGGATGCGGCCGGTGTGAGCGTGCAAGGGACACGCACGCTGGCGGTGCTGGCTACCGGTGCGTTGGCGGGATTGGGCGGCGCTTATATGGCGCAGGTCGGCGCCGGGATTTTTGTGCCGTTTATGACGCAGGGCAATGGTTTTATCGCCATTGTGCTGGCGATGCTGGCGCGCGGGCGACCGCTGTGGGTTTTGGCGGGGGCGTTTTTGTTCGGCGCGTGCCTGTCGCTGACCACCGCGCTGCAGGTGCTGGGGATAAACTTGCCGACCGATGTGATCCAGATGCTGCCCTTCACCACCGTGATGCTGGTGCTCATTCTTTTCGGGCGCCGGGCTGCTCTGCCAGCCACGCTGGGCGCCCTGTGGCCGCGGGGCGCGCGATAACGGCACCCTCCAGCATCAGCGCGGGAGAATTATTGGCGCCGCACATCGGATCGGGAGCATAGACGCAGTGCCGCGCCGCTCGATGGTTAAGCGTTCACAGCAGACACAGAGCAGCACAAAACCATGGACGCGGCGCGGCGCATCAGCGCCCGGCGTGCACGTTAATGGCAACGCGCCTTCAGCGGCGTAATGAGGCCTTTCAGCCCTTCTATCTTTATCGCCAGCGCGAGGCTCATGAGCTGGCCCAGCCGCCCTTCCGGGAACTCGCCTTTACGGGCAAACCAGAGCAGGTAAGGTTCGGGCAGATCAATAAGCATCCGCCCCTGATATTTGCCAAACGGCATCGCGGTATTGGCAATGGCCACCAGATCCTCTTTTTCCATTTTTGCTCCCTTATGCGCCGGGTTAGTCATCCAGCAGACGCATCATCTCCGCCTCATCTATCACTGGAATATTCAACTGCTGTGCCTTAGACAGTTTGGATCCCGCCGCTTCCCCGGCGATAAGCAGGTCGGTTTTAGCGGAAACGCTGCCGCTGACCCGAGCGCCGAGCGCGACCAGCCGATCTTTGGCTTCATCCCGCGACAGTGTGCTGAGCGATCCGGTCAGGACAATAGTTTTCCCGGCGAAGGGATTATCGCTCGCCGCACTGGCCGCCGCCACGGGCTCAGGCCAACCAATACCGATGGTCGGGCTCAACAGCTCCTGGATCACTTCACGATTATGCGTTTCCTCAAAAAAGTGGCGCACATGGGTCGCGACAATGTTGCCAATATCCTGCACACCGGTAAGCGAATCGATATCGGCGGGAATCAGCGCGTCGAGCGTGCCGTAGGCGGCAGCCAGATTGGCGGCCGTGGCTTCGCCCACCTCGCGGATCCCAAGCGCGTACAAAAAGCGCGCGAAGGTAGTCTGCCGGGCTTTTTCCAGCGCCTCCAGCAAATTTTGCGCCGATTTCGTCCCCATCCGATCCAATCGTGACAGACTTTCTTTATTCAGCCGGAACAGATCGGCCGGGGTTTTCACCAGCTCACGTTCCACCAGCTGATCGATGATCTTATCGCCCATACCGTCGATGTCCATCGCCCGGCGGGAAACGAAATGCTTCAGCGCTTCCTTACGCTGTGCGGCGCAAACTAACCCCGCAGTGCAGCGCAACACCGCCTCGCCTTCCACCCGTTCGACGTCGGAGCCGCAAACCGGGCATTGTGGCGGAAACGCTACCGGCCGCGCATCCGCCGGACGTTCGGACGTGACGACCCCGACGATCTGCGGGATGACATCACCGGCGCGACGGACAATGACCGTATCGCCAATCATCAACCCCAGCCGATCCACCTCGTCGGCGTTGTGCAGGGTGGCGTTACTGACCATGGCGCCGGACACCAGTACCGGCTCAAGACGCGCGACCGGCGTGATTGCGCCGGTCCGTCCCACCTGAAACTCTACGTCGCGTACCCGGGTCAACCGCTCCTGAGCCGGAAATTTATAGGCGATAGCCCAGCGCGGCGCGCGGGCGACAAAGCCCAGACGTTGCTGTAGCGCCAGCGAGTCCACTTTAATCACCACGCCGTCAATATCGAACCCGAGCGATGACCGCGCCTCGTGCACCTGCCGATAGAAATCCAGCACCGCCGCGCTACCGGTGCAGCGGCGAACACGGTCACTGACCGGTACCCCCCAGGCTTTTAACTGCTGTAACCGCTCCCAATGACTCTCGGGCAATTCACCGTCTTCCAGCAGGCCGACGCCATAGCAATAAAACGTCAGCGGCCGCCTGGCGGTAATCGCGGGATCCAACTGGCGCAAAGAGCCGGCCGCGGCATTGCGCGGATTAGCGAATACCTTGCCCCCTTCCCGTTTGGCCGTCTCATTGAGCCGCAGAAAGCCCGCCTCCGACATAAACACTTCGCCGCGTATCTCCAGCAGGCGCGGCAGGTTGCCATTGTCTTGCAAACGCAGCGGAATGGTGCGGATGGTGCGCACGTTGGCGGTGATATCCTCACCGGTAGCGCCGTCGCCGCGGGTGGCGGCCCGTACCAACTCACCGTTTTCATACTGCAGGCTGACCGCCAGACCGTCCAGCTTCAGCTCGCAACAATAGGTCATGTCGTCGTCGCGCTTAAGCCTGTCGCGCCCACTCTTGTCAAACGCCAGAAAACCCGGCTCTTCAAAAACGTTATCCAGCGACAGCATCGGCACTTCATGGCGCACCTGGCCAAAACTGCTTTGCGCTTGTCCGCCGACGCGCTGACTGGGGGAATCGGCGGTGAGCAGGTCTGGCCGTTCGGTCTCCAGCGTGCACAGTTCCTCCATCACCCGGTCATATTCACTGTCGGGGACGTCAGGGGCGGCTTCCACGTAATAGAGGTATTCCCAGTGTCGCAGTTGCTTACGCAGCCGCAGGATATGTTGTTCAATCTGTTCCATGATGCACCATCAGCAGCAAAAACCCCCGCAAGAGGGGGCTGAGGATAAACGCTATTTTAGCAGCAACCGGTCGGTTCAGGTTAGCGTTGACCGGCAAGATAAGTATAACCGCCGCCGGTGGGATCCGGTAAACTCTCGTAAGCTGGGTAAGTTGGCCGCCACCGGCCACAGCGAAACAAATCGCCAGCGGCCGGGTCAATTTACCGCTACTGGCGAGAGTGAAAACCGTCGCTGGCAGGAGAGGTTAACCGCCACCGGCCACAGCGAAAAAAACCGCCGTCGGTCGGGTCAATTTACCGCTACCGCTCACATTGAAAAACCGTCGTTGGCTGGGTAAGTTTAATCGCGGCGGGTACGGTCAGACGCTAATAGGTGCCGATTAACCGCCGCCGGGGGTTTTACTCGCGCGAGTCAGGCACCGGCATTGGCATCCAGCACCTGGCGAATGCGCGCTTTGTAGCCATCCAGTTTCTGCGGGGTCATCATTCGCCGCTCATCGTCAAGCACCACGCCGCCGCAATCATCGGCGATACGCTGGGCGGACTGCAGCATGAGCTTAAAGTTCTGATGGGCATCGCCGTAAGAGGGCACCATCATGAACATAGAAATACCCGGCGTGGTGAAATCAGCCATATCGTCAGGATTGAACGAGCCGGGCTTGACCATATTGGCCAGACTAAACAGCACCGGCCCGCTGCCGGCGGGGTTGAGGTGACGATGGAAAATATTCATTTCGCCGAACTGAAAACCGGCCTGCAGCACGCTTTGCAGCAACTCTTCGCCGCCTAGCACCGTCCCGTTATGGGCGGCGACATGCAGCACCAGCACCGTTTCTTTTTCCTGCACCTGTGCCGAACCCTCTTGTGCCGGGGCGGAAGCCCCGCCGTCGGCGGCAGGCGTCGCAGACCGATAATCGTTTTGGGGCGCAGCAGCACGGCTGGCGGCAGGCAACAGCGGTTCAGCTTCATCGCGCGACGCATCGCCGGGAGCCACTTGCTCACGCGCGGGCATGGCAGGCTCGGCAGTGCGGATTTGCGGCGGCTCGCGGTAGGCGGCTGGCTGGCCGACACCCTCATCGAAAAGGGGATCGACCGCAGCATCGGCCTCATCCCGCTCGCCTTCGCTTGCGCGAGTGGCGGGGCGGGAGAATGGCGCGTCGTCATCGATACGGCCGATGTCTGCGTCGTGGTGGTGGCGCACGCGCGTGACGCGGACTTCCCCCACGCCCTCATCCCGCTCATATAGCGGCGGTTCGTACTGATCCTGACGTTGTTGTTTCAGTCGTTTGACCGGGCGGTCACGAAAAACCGCAGAGCGCTCTTTACGACTGGTCCAAAGACCATGTAACAGTAACGCTATAATCGCGATCGCACACACGACGATTAATATCAGACGCAAATCCTGCATCATTGCCATCTCAGCTGTTCTAATTCATTGCACATTGCCATAGCGGCAAACATTTACTCTCTTAACTGATCTTGCCCTGCCATCTCCGGACAGCTTTTGTATCTTAAGTTAACGAAGCCCGCTGCCGCCGGTATTCTCTCGGAGAGTGATATAGTCTTCCTTCATCGTCTTCACGAACCGTTCGGCCATGCCATTGCTCTGCGGGGTGCTCACCGCTGTTGTGCAGGGCTCCAGATCCAGTTCTCTGGCGAACCTCTGCGTTTCATGCGCGGTATACGCTGAACCGTTGTCCGTCAACCACTGCACCGCTGTATCGGGTAACCTGTCGCCGAAGCGCTTTTCTACCGACCTCAGCATCACATCCTGCACGGTCGAACTGTCGTAGCCTACAGTGCTCGCAGCCCAGTCTATGGCCTCTCTGTCGCAGCAGTCCAGTGCGAACGTGACCCG
The DNA here is from genome assembly GCF_018777395.1 of Candidatus Sodalis endolongispinus. Lineage (GTDB taxonomy): Bacteria > Pseudomonadota > Gammaproteobacteria > Enterobacterales > Enterobacteriaceae > Sodalis_B > Sodalis_B endolongispinus. The sequence continues at coordinate 2,570,634 of NZ_JAFJYC010000001.1, read as the reverse complement.
CAGTTTTTCACCGTTGTCGCAGCCGAACTCGAAGCCATCTGAACACCAGCGCATATCGCTTTCTGCCACCGCGATCCTGCCCTTATGCTCACGCCTCGGCCGCTCTGGTTTTCAATGTAATAACAGCAGGTTATGCTCACACATGATCCTGTAAAGTCGTTTCGCATTTACCGGCGGCAGTCCCTCTGCGCGACGTTGTTTACGCAGGATGCCCCACACCCGCCGATAGCCGTAGCTGGGCATATCGCTGATGATGTCGAGGATGTCCGACAGTATTTCAGCGTCTGCTTCGTCATTACGCCGGTTACAGCGCCTGTCCTGCCAGTCGGCAGAACGCTTAATCCGCAGTGACAGCGGCGCACGCGACCCGCTCATGGCGCGGCTGACCTGTGCTATTCCCCGGCCTTTGGCAACAAGGGCGCGTGCGCTATCCATTTTCGTGACTGGCCGTACTCCACGGCTTCTTTTAGGATCTCAACCTCCATCGTCTTCTTACCCAGAAGGCGCTGGAGCTCCCGGACCTGCTTCAATGCAGCTGCAAGCTCAGAGGCAGGAACAACGTCCTCCCCGGCGGTGAGGCTGCCTTCCTGATATTGCTTTTTCCACTTAAACAGCAGGCTGGGCTGGATACCGTGCAGTCGTGCGAGATGGGAGACATTCATGCCGGGCTCCATCGTCTGCTGAATAATGGCCATTTTTTCCTGAGGAGTTTTACGTTTACGGACTTCTTGACCTAACAGGATCCCGGTCATATCAAAATTGGCGTTAGTGTTAGACATATATTCAAGCCTATCTCTTATCTGGAGATACAGCTACTGTCTGGTGTTTCAGGGGGATAAATCACATTTACTCTCTTAACTGTATTTGCCTGCGTAGACAAGTGCAAGTCTACAGGGTACTTTCTGGCAAAAAGAGTTTGGCAAGTTATTTTTTTTGCTGCTTTTTCAGACAAAATGAACCAAACGGCGTTAATAAACGCCGAAAACTGTGATCACACCCTTATCTGTCAGGACCAAAATGGCGCAAAACGACATGCAAAAAGAGATAACTTCCCGCAGTGGCATACATTATTTTTTCGCCGGCTGGCGTTTAATCATGCTACCCGGCATTAAACGCTATGTCCTGCTGCCGCTATTGGTGAATATTGCGCTATTAGGCAGCGCTTTTTGGTGGCTGTATCGCCAGCTGAGCCAGTGGATCCCGCAATTAATGAGCTACGTTCCCGATTGGTTACACTGGTTGAATTATCTCCTCTGGCCATTGTGCGTGCTGGCGGTGTTGCTGGTATTCGGCTATTTCTTTAGTACCGTAGCCAATGTGATTGTCGCCCCCTTTAGCGGCCTGCTGGCCGAACGTCTGGAAACGCGCTTGACAGGCCATGCCGCGCCTGACAGCGGGCTGGTGTATCTGGTGCGTGATACACCGCGAATGGGTGAAGCTGTGTTACTACCTGCCACGGGCACTGATTTTACTGGCCCTGCATTTTATCCCGGCCATTGGCCAGACGCTGGTGCCGGTGCTGTGGTTTTTGTTCAGCGCCTGGATGCTGGCGATTCAATATTGCGATTATCCCTTTGATAACCATAAAATCCCGTTCTCAGCCATGCGCGCCACCCTCAGGCGTCATAAAGTGGCGAATATGCGGTTCGGTGCATTGGTAATCTTGTTTACCTTGATACCGATTGTGAATCTGGTGATCCTGCCGGTGGCGGTCTGCGGCGCCACGGCAATGTGGGTGGATAAATACCGCGCCGGCCATACGGTATCCGGTTCTTAAAAACTTATGTCTTAATAACATAACGATATACGATTCTGTCACTTCCACCCCTATGCTGAAAGGGTATGCTTGGCTGAAAACCCCTTCCTTTCGCACCTGAACTATAGGACTGGTCATGAGCAAAATTTATGAAGACAATTCACTGACTATCGGCCATACCCCGCTGGTCCGTTTAAACCGTATCGGCAATGGTCGCATCCTGGCGAAGGTGGAATCCCGCAATCCCAGCTTCAGCGTCAAATGCCGCATCGGCGCGAATATGATTTGGGATGCGGAAAAACGGGGCGTGCTTAAACCCGGCGTGGAACTGGTGGAGTCCACCAGCGGCAATACTGGTATCGCCTTGGCTTATGTGGCGGCGGGGCCCGCGGCTACAAACCGACGCTGACCATGCCGGAAACCATGAGCAGTGAGCGCCGTAAGCTGCTGAAAGCTTTGGGCGCCAATCTGGTGCTGACCGACGGCCCGAAAGGCATGAAAGGCGCCATCGCCAAGTCGGAGGAGATTGTTGCAACCGATCCCGCGCGTTTTTTGATGCTGCAGCAATTCAGTAACCCGGCCAACCCCGCCATTCACGAGCAGACCACCGGCCCGGAAATTTGGCATGATACCGACGGCGAGGTGGACGTGTTTATCGCGGGCGTGGGCACCGGCGGAACGATTACCGGCGTCAGTCGTTATCTGAAAAACACCCAGGGCAAGAATGTGTTTACCGTTGCGGTGGATCCGACCGACTCCCCCGTCATCACACAGGCGCTGGCCGGCGACGAAATCAAGCCCGGCCCGCATAAAATCCAGGGGATTGGCGCCGGTTTCATTCCCGATAATCTGGACCTGAAACTCATCGATCGGGTAGAAAAAATCACTAACGATGAAGCTATCAGCACCGCACGCCGTCTGATGGAAGAGGAAGGCATTCTGGCCGGCATCTCTTCCGGCGCCGCCGTAGCGGCAGCGCTGAAACTGCAGCAAGAAGGGGACTTCGCCAACAAGAACATCGTGGTTGTCCTGCCCTCATCCGGCGAGCGCTACCTTAGCACCGCTCTGTTTGCCGATCTGTTTACTTCACCTGAATTACAATAACGCCCGCTATAGCCGGTTTGTTTAAAAAAGCACCCGCCATGGTGCTTTTTTGTGGACTGGATCATACTTTCGACCCACCGCGAATTGATTTTGTTGGTCCTGTCTTGTATTTAAGCGGACAATTATTTCGGAGTATGAAATTAATCAGGCTATTTATTATACAGTCAACAGAAACGCTCGTCGGCCTATAGATTTTCGACGAAAAGCGGCATAATGATTAATGTCAAAAGCATTCATGCCTCCGATGGCGTGATTAAGCAATTAATGCTGTGACGCCCTGTCAGGACGATTATCGCCTACTATTGCGCCACAGACTCCACGACAACCATATAGGCTAAAGTGAACCTTTAGGCTAAACTTTAGCCCCATAACACTGATATCATCTAATAAGTTGGGGAAATAAAATGTACCAGCAAGAAGTTACGATTACTGCTCCTAATGGTCTGCATACCCGTCCCGCCGCCCAGTTTGTCAAGGAAGCTAAAGGCTTTAGTTCCGAAATCACCGTGACCTCCAATGGCAAAAGCGCGAGCGCGAAAAGCCTGTTCAAACTGCAAACCCTGGGCCTGACGCAGGGTACCGTCGTCACTATCGCCGCGGAAGGCGAAGACGAACAGAAGGCGGTAGAACATTTGGTTAAACTGATGGCAGAGCTTGAATAACATACGGCCCGGTCTTTTTAGTTAACATGTGTCATGAGTAAGGTAGGGTTATGATTTCAGGCATTTTAGCATCACCGGGCATCGTCTTTGGTAAAGCGCTGCTACTGAAGGAAGATGAGATTGTCATCAACCGGAAAAAGATCACCGCGGACCAGGTTGAGCAGGAAGTAGAACGTTTTCTTGCCGGACGTGCCAAAGCTTCCGCGCAATTGGAAGCGATCAAAACCAAAGCGGGTGAAACCTTCGGTGAAGAAAAGGAAGCCATCTTCGAAGGCCATATCATGTTATTGGAAGACGAAGAGCTTGAGCAGGACATCATAGCCCTTATCAAAGAAGACCTCGCCAGCGCGGACGCCGCGGTTTATTCCGTGATTGAGACGCAGGCGAAAGCGTTGGAAGAACTCGACGACGAATACCTTAAAGAACGCGCCACCGACGTGCGCGACATTGGTAAACGGTTACTGCGCAACATCCTCTCGATGCCGATTATCGACTTAAGCGCTATCAGCGAGGAAGCCGTGCTGGTGGCGGTGGATCTGACGCCCTCGGAAACCGCGCAGTTGAATCTGGATAAAGTGCTGGGTTTTGTCACCGATATCGGCGGCAGAACTTCCCATACGTCAATTATGGCACGCTCGCTGGAGCTGCCGGCTATCGTGGGCACCGGCAATATTACCAAGCAGGTCGCCAACGGCGATTATCTGATTCTGGACGCGATCAACAACCAAGTTTATATCAATCCCGAACCGGCGGTGATCGAAGAGCTGAAAGCGCTGCAAAGCCAGGACGCCGCCGAGAAGAGCGAGCTGGCCAAACTTAAAGATCTGCCCGCCGTTACGCTTGACGGCCACCAAGTGGAAGTCTGCGCCAATATCGGTACCGTGCGTGACGTCGTGGGTGCCGAACGTAATGGTGCGGAAGGGGTTGGTCTGTATCGCACCGAGTTTCTGTTTATGGACCGCGATTCCCTGCCCAGCGAAGACGAGCAATTCCAGGCTTACAAAGCGGTGGCGGAGTCCATGCCCACCGGTTCCATCATCGTACGCACTATGGATATCGGCGGCGATAAAGATTTGCCCTATATGAATTTGCCGAAAGAGGACAACCCGTTCCTTGGCTGGCGCGCCATCCGCATCGGGCTGGATCGTAAAGAGATGCTGCACGCTCAGCTGCGCGCCATTCTGCGCGCTTCAGCGTTCGGCAAACTGCGCATTATGTATCCGATGATTATTTCGGTGGAAGAAGTGCGCACCCTAAAGCAGGAGCTCTCGTTGTTGAAAGGGCAGCTGCGTGAAGAGGGAAAGGCCTTCGACGAGGATATCGCAGTCGGCGTGATGGTGGAAACGTCCGCCGCCGCGGTTATCGCGCGCCATCTGGCGCATGAAGTCGATTTCTTTAGTATTGGGACAAACGACCTTACCCAGTATACTCTTGCCGTGGATCGCGGTAATGAGCTGATTTCTCATCTGTATAATCCTATGTCTCCGGCAGTACTGACATTAATCAAGCAAGTCATTGACGCGTCTCACGCTGCGGGCAAATGGACCGGTATGTGCGGCGAGCTGGCGGGAGATGAACGTGCTACACTACTGTTATTAGGGATGGGACTGGATGAATTCAGCATGAGTGCTATCTCTATCCCGCGCATCAAGAAAATTATTCGCAATACCAATTTTGGCGATGCAAAGGCATTAGCAGAGGAAGCATTAGCTCAGCCAACAGCGGAAGAGTTGATGAATCTGGTCAACAAATTTATTGAAGAAAAAACGCTCTGCTGATTTCACGACGCTGACCCGATATAAATGCTTAGGAGAAGATTATGGGTTTGTTCGATAAACTGAAATCTCTGGTTTCCGATGACAAGAAAGACACGGGAAGCATTGAAATAGTTGCACCTCTTTCCGGGGAAATTGTAAACATTGAAGATGTTCCTGACGTGGTTTTCGCTGAAAAGATCGTGGGCGATGGGATCGCCATCAAGCCCAGCGGCAATAAAATGGTTGCCCCGGTAGATGGCACCATTGGCAAAATTTTCGAGACTAATCACGCTTTCTCCATCGAATCCGACAGCGGCATTGATCTGTTCGTCCATTTCGGTATCGACACCGTTGAGCTGAAAGGCGAAGGATTCCGCCGTATCGCTGAAGAAGGTCAACGCGTGAAAAAAGGTGACGTTGTGATCGAGTTCGATCTGCCGTTGCTGGAAGAAAAAGCGAAATCGACCCTGACACCGGTAGTTATTTCCAATATGGACGAAATCAAAGAACTGGTGAAATTGTCCGGCAGCGTCGTGGTCGGTGAAACCCCGATCATTCGTATCCGCAAGTAGCCCCTCGCTTTTCCGCCAACCGCATCGGCGGGCATGACAATAACGGCGCTCAATGAGCGCCGTTATTTTTTGGCAGCGTCGTCAGGGAACAGCGTGGTTGACGGCAAGGATGCTGGCCTAAGTCGCTTAGCCCCGCCAGACATTGACATGGCGCGGGCACCTGGCCTAAGCCAAAACACGAGGAGGGGATGGCCACGGCAGGGTCATCTTGCCCGCGCAGCAAGGTTATCGCATTAACCCCCGGCATGGTCCACTTGCCAATGAAGCAAGGTTATCGCCTCACGCCCCGGCGAGGTCCTCTTGCCCGCGCAGCAATCTGGTCGCGTCGCGGTCCAGGTGCCGAGCGCCACCCCTTCGGTACAGCGGCCAACTTGAAAGCGGTTACTGCCAGTGCGGTAGCCGCAACTGGATTTGCAGCCCGCCATCGCGGCCATTATGCGCGTCGACTGACCCGCCGTGGGCCAACAGCACCTTGCGGGTAATCGCCAGACCCAGGCCGTAGCCTTTACCGCTTTGCGGAGAGTTCACCAGCACGAAGGGATCGAAAATGCTGGAGAGTTTTTCACTAGGAATACCCGGCCCCTGATCCGTCACGCTGATCGTAAGCAGGCGATCTTCCGCCGCCATCGACACGGCGATTTCTTGCCCCGGCAAGGAGAAACGCAGCGCGTTACGTACAATATTCTCCACCGCACGTCGCATCATTTCTGCGTTGCCTTTGACGGTATAGTCCGCCGGCTGGCGGGCGGTCAGCGCGATAGTGACCTTGGTGAGCTGCGCCTCATAGCGAGCATCATTGACCACCGATTCCACCAGCCCCAGCAAGTCGAAGTATTCCTCCGCCAGCATGCCCTGGTGCTCCGCGCGCGAAAGCGCCAGCAGTTCCCCCACCATGCGGTCAAGGCGCTCGGCTTCCTGCTCAATACGCGCCAGATAGGTATCCACATTGGCCGGGTTCTGATGCGCCAGTCCGATTGCCAGCTGCAAACGGGCCAGCGGTGTGCGCAGTTCGTGAGAAATGTCATGCAACAGCGCCTCGCGCGCCGCGACCAGTACCTGCAGCCGCTCGGCCATGGCATCGAAGTCCTTCGCCACTTCGGTTATCTCATCGTGGCGTCGGCGCATAACGGGGAGCAAACGCACCGTTAAATCGCCCAGCGACACGCGCTCAAAGGCGCTGCGCAGTTGGCGCATCGGGCGGGTCAGGTTCCAGGCCAGAAGAAAACTGAACAACAGACCACCCGTCAAGCCCAGCCAGAACAGCGGGCTCGGCATATTGAGAATGTTGCTCCTGTGGCCGTTGTGATACAGCCTGCGTAAGTTTTCAACGTCATAATGCAGCAGATATTGCTGCCCATCGGCCGCCGTAACCTGCCGGTTAGCGATGAATTCCAGCCGCGCCAGCGCCGGGGATCCCGGCGGCCGACGCCTGGTCGCGCCGGGCGTGGCGCCGTGATCGATATCCCCTGCCCCGGTCCCCGCAAGCGGACTGGTGCCGTTGCCGGCCAAGGAAGAATTGTCCCCTGTTACCGGCCCGGGTTCATCGGCGGCAGCGCTTGGTGCCCTGACAGTCAGCAGGGCCTGTTCCCCGTCCGGCCAACTGGCCATCAACGCATGCAAGGCGGGCAGAACGCCCGCTTTCAGCGCCGACTCGGCCGATGTCATCTGCAAATTGATAAAACGCCGGGCGATTGATTCTTCCGGCGGTTCGTGGCGGTTGCCGTACAGGATGAAACCAACCCACAGTCCTTGGGTAATTAGCAGAAAAATCAACCATAATCCGAGCAAAATCTTCCAGAACAAACGCCCGCGTAATCTCATCAGCGGATCCGGTAACCAATACTGCGCACCGTTTCAATGCCCAGGCTGCTGCCGGGCAGCAACGTCAGTTTTTGCCGGATATTGCTGATATGCGCGTCGACGCTGCGATCATAGGCCTCGCGGCGCCGGCCCAGCCCCTTTTCCGACAGGTCGTCTTTGGATACCACCCGGTCGGGCGCGCGAATAAGCAATTCCAGCAGGTTAAATTCCGATGCGGTGAGATCAAACGGTTTCCCTTGCCAAAGACTGGTGCGGGTCGCGGGGTTCAGCAGCAAATCGCCAAAGCTCGCCACGCCCGCCTGTTCTGGACGTTCGTCGAAACAGCGCAGCACCGCGCGCAGTCGCGCGACCAGTTCGCGGGGATAACAGGGCTTGGGCATATAATCATTCGCGCCCATTTCCAGGCCGATGACGCGATCGATATTATCGCCTTTCGCGGTCAGCATAATAATCGGCATACGGATGCTCTTGCGCACCTGGCGCAAAACATCGGTGCCGCTCATATCCGGCAGCATGATATCCAGAATCATGGCGGTATAGTCGCCGGAAAGCGCGCCGTCCCCCCCTTCCTGACCGGTCAGTACCAAGGTGGTATCGAAGCCATCCCTCCGCAGTCAGGTATTCGCTCAGCATTTTGCCCAGTTCGCGATCGTCATCAACCAGCAAAATTTTCATTTTCTCTCTCCACATACCTTGCCATCGCTCTCCTGCGTTATCGCCAGACAGCCGTCCATAATTCACCAGGCCAGAGACCTGCCACTATTTGGCCCGCAAGAGGCGAAAAGGTGCTGCCGGATTGCCCCATTTAGGCAAAAGGGCTGACTCAGCTTTTGCCTAAATGGAAAACGCCGGTGGACAGGTAACGATCGCCGCAGACGGCGACCACCAGACTGACCGGCGCATCGGCGGCCACGCGCAATGCGCCGGCTACCGCGCCGCCGGAGCTGACGCCGCAGAAAATGCCTTCTTCTTTTGCCAACCGGCGCAGGGTATTTTCCGCTTCCTGCTGGTCGATATCCAGGGTCAAGTCCACCAGCGCAGGGTCAAAAATAGCCGGCAGGTATGCGGCCGGCCAGCGGCGGATGCCGGGAATATTGCTGCCCGGCGCCGGCTGTAGCCCAACGATGGTCACGTCCGGCCGCCGGGATTTAAGAAATCGGCCGACGCCCATGATGGTGCCGGTGGTGCCCATGCTGGAGACAAAATGACTGATACGCCCGTCGGTTTGAAGCCAGATTTCCGGGCCTGTGGTGGTAAAATGCGCCAGCGGATTATCGGGGTTATTAAATTGATCCATGACTTTCGCGCCCGTCGCCTGCGCAATGGCGCGTGCCCGATCGCGCGCGCCCTCCATGCCCAAGGCTTTTTCCACCAAAATCAATTCTGCCCCGTAGGCGCGCATCGCCGCCTGCCGCTCGCTACTCATATTGTCCGGCATCAGCAGCGTCAGGCGATAGCCTTTCAACGCGGCAATCATCGCCAGGGCGATGCCGGTATTGCCGCTGGTCGCCTCAATCAACCGATCACCAGGCGCAATCTCGCCGCGCCGTTCCGCCTGCTGGATCATGGATAACGCTGCGCGATCTTTGACAGATCCCGCCGGATTATTGCCTTCCATCTTCAGCCAGATCTCGCCGCCGCCTGCGGGAACCATACGCTGAAGCTTTATGAGCGGGGTATTGCCGATGCAATGTTCAAGCGTGGTCACGGTCTGGGGTTCCCAATAAAAAACAGGCAGCCGTGCGGCCGCCCTGTTGGTCAAAATCGTGCAGTGAGGTGACACGCCGCTGGCGCAGAGTCCCCTTCATCTTCACCAAATAGTATCAGATTCCCGCCATAAGAAAAGCGGGCGCGCCCGGCTCGCGCCTCGCGAGTTCCACACGCCGCCCGCTGCGAGCTTCTTTCCCGCCGGCTGCACCGCTAGCCGGTGATTTGATCCTCAATGGCCGGATGATCGGTATACCCCTCGGCACCGCGGGCATAGAGCGTCTGCGGATTGACTTCGTTCAGCGGCGCCTTATCACGCAGACGCGCCACCAAATCCGGGTTGGCGATGTACAGTCTGCCGAATGCCACCGCGTCAGTCGCACCCGCAGCTACTGCGGCGGCAGCGCTGGCGCCGGTAAAGCCTTCATTGACTATCAAGGCGCCATGGAAATGCTCCCGCAGCGTCGGCGCCAGCAGGTTGGGGAAATCCAGCGCTTCGCGTGCGAAAATAAAGGCCAGCCCGCGCGCATTCAGCTCCCGCGCCACATAGCTGAACATCGCTTTGGGATCGGAATCGCGCATGCTGTGGGTATCTGACATCAGGTTGAGATGCACTCCCAGGCGATCGGCGGGCCACACGGTTAAAAGCGCATCCACCGCCTCCAGTAAAAAGCGGGCGCGGTTGGCTATCGAACCGCCGTAGCGATCGGTGCGTTTATTGGATCCGTCATGCAGGAACTGGTCGAACAGATACCCATTGGCGGCATGCAGCTCGACGCCGTCAAAGCCGCTGCGCTTGGCATTCTCCGCCGCCCGCCGGTAATCCTCGACAATCCCGGCGATTTCATCAGTGGCCAGCGCCCGCGGCGTGACGTAGTTTTTTTGCGGACGGATCACCGAGACAAAGCCCTCCGGCGCAATCGCGCTGGGAGCGACCGGCAATTCCCCGTCAAGGTAAACCGGATCGGATATCCGCCCCACATGCCAAAGTTGGCAGACGATTTTGCCGCCGACCCGGTGCACCGCCGCCGTGACCTGTGTCCACCCTTCCGTCTGTTCGGGCGACCAAATCCCCGGGGTATTGGGGTAGCCGACCCCCTGAGGCGACACCGAGGTCGCCTCGGTGACGATAAGTCCCGCGCTGGCGCGCTGGGCATAATATTCCTGCGCCAGCGCCCCGGGCACGCGCTGGTCGTCGGTGCGCATCCGGGTCAGCGTGGCCATCACGATACGGTTAGCCAGCTCAATAGCGCCAATTTTCACCGGTTCAAACAGTTCAGCCATTACTCACCTCGATAGGATATTCAATTTCCAACCACAAATTCCACGGCCTTCGGCCAGCGTCCGCGATAGGTCAGCCCTTACAATTATTGTTTACCCTACTATTAAGCCGCAAATGCCGCTGATGACTTTAACTGCACGGGCTTTTTCTTCGGGCGCAACACGGGACGCGGTTCGTGGCCGGCAATGGGAGGCAACGACGGGCAGACCCGCGCATCAGGCGGGTCATGCAGTAAGAGGCGCTCAGGCGCTTGCGGCGAAGGCCACCGGCTGCAGGGCTTTATCCCCGGCATAAAGGCGGGCGTTCTGGCCACCCAGGTAGCGGCGTTCGCCGCGGACAGGGGTACCGGCCGTCTCCGTGGACGCCACCACCGTCAGCGGTTGCTGATGCCAGCCCAGCGGCTGTACTACCAGCTGCCAATAATGGCCGCGCGGACTGACATCGATGATTTGTACCGGCAGCGGGCGGTGGGCTCTGCGCTTAGCGCCATCTCCCACGGCCGTAAGAACAGTTCCACCGGCCCCTGATGAATCGGCGCATAATTCAGCGGCCAGTGGTACGGCCCGACAAACAGCTGGGCACCGCGAATGTCGCCGTCCAACCGGTTGACCTCGCCCAGAAACTCCAATACAAAGCGGCTGGCCGGTTCGCGCCAAACCTCCTGCGGCGTTCCCACCTGTTCGATATTGCCGTGGCTCATCACCACTACCCTGTCCGCGACTTCCATCGCCTCTTCCTGATCGTGGGTGACGAACACGCTGGTAAATTTGAGCTCTTCGTGCAGTTGGCGCAGCCAGCGGCGCAGCTCTTTGCGCACCTGCGCATCCAGAGCGCCAAACGGCTCGTCGAGCAATAGGATTTCCTGCTCCACCGCCAGGGCGCGCGCCAACGCCACACGCTGTTTCTGACCGCCGGAAAGCTGGGAAGGATAGCGCGCGGCCAGATGGCCTAATTGCACCATGTCCAGAAGACTGGCGACTTTTTGCTTGATGGCGGCACGACCGGGACGCTCGCGCCGTGGCAGGACCGTTAAGCCAAAAGCGATATTCTCGGCGACGGTCATATGGCGAAACAGGGCGTAGTGCTGGAACACAAATCCCACGTGACGATCGCGGGCGTGCACCCGGCTAACGTCTTTGCCGCCGAAGCGGAGATGGCCGCTGTTATGGTGCTCCAGCCCCGCGATGATGCGCAAAAGCGTCGTCTTGCCGGAACCGGACGGCCCCAGCAACGCGACCATTTCCCCGGAGGCGATATCCAGCGAAATATCATTCAATACTTTGCTGTTAGCAAAAAATTTGCTGACCTTATCGACTGCTATACTCATTGTGTGTCCCCCGGTTGAAGCTCAGCCTGATGACGCGCCAGGCGCCACTTCAGCCCGCTCTTCAAGCATAATGTCACAATCGCCATCAGGGTCAGCAGCGCAGCGGCGGTAAACGCGCCGACGGTGTTGTAATCCTGATGCAGTAATTCCACCTGCAGCGGCAGGGTATAGGTTTCGCCGCGGATAGACCCCGACACCACGCCGAACTCGCCGATGGCGCGGGCGTTGGTCAGGATAACGCCATACAGCAGCGCCCAGCGGATATTGGGCAGCGTGACGCGGCGAAACATCTGCCAGCCGGATGCGCCCAGCAATATCGCGGCCTCGTCCTCCTGGCTGCCATGACTGAGCATCACCGGCACCAGCTCGCGCACCACAAACGGACAGGTAACGAATATCGTCACCAGCGCCATCCCCGGCCATGAGAACATCAACTGCATATCATGTTCGTCCAGTCAGCCTCCGAGGGGGCCGTTCGTCCCGTAAAACAGCAGGTATAGCAGGCCAGCCACCACGGGCGATACCGCGAAAGGCACATCCATTAGGGTAAGCAACAGCTGGCGGCCGCGAAAATTGAAGCGCGTCACCAGCCAGGCCATTAAGGTGCCGAACACCACATTCACCGGTACGGTTATCAGCGCGATAAGCACCGTCAGCCAAATGGCGTGCAGCATGTCGCTATCGTTAAGATTGCGCCCTACCGCCGCCAGTCCTTCCGCCAGCGCGGTGGCGAAAATTGAAATCAGCGGCACCACCAGCAATACCACGGCGCCCAGGCCTATCAAAAGCCCTTTTCCCCACGGAAAAGGTGCGCGCGCGGCGCCGTTGAACACGGAGAGTTCGGTCATCATTGCCCTCCCAACCGACGGCCGAAGCGGTATTGCAGCACGTTAATGGCGAACAGCAGCAGCAACGACGCCGCCAGGATCACCGAGGCGATAGCGCTGGCCGCCGGGTAACCAAACTCCTGCAGGCGGATAAAAATCATTAAAGAGGTGACCTCGGTTTTCCAGGCGATATTGCCGGCGATAAAGATCACCGCGCCGAATTCGCCCAGGCTGCGGGTGAACGACAGCGCGGTCCCTGCCAGCAGCGCCGGGGCGACTTCCGGCAGGATAACGCGGAAAAACGTCTGCCAGTGCCCAGCGCCGAGGGTTTGCGCCGCTTCTTCGTATTCCGGCCCCAGCTCTTCCAGCACCGGCTGCACGGTACGCACGGGATGCTGGTGAAGGCTATCGCCACGGCGATGCCGAGCCAGGTGTAGGAGACTTTAATGCCAAACTGGGCCAGCCAGCCGCCGTACCAGCCGGTGGTGGAAAACAGCGTGGCCAGCGTCAAACCCGCCACCGCGGTAGGCAGGGCGAACGGCAAATCCATCAGGCCGTCCAGCAGCGCACGGCCGGGAAAGCGATAGCGTGTGAGGATCCAGGCCATCAGCATGCCGAATACCGCATTGAACAACGACGCCACCCCGGCACAGATCAGCGTGATTTTATAGGCCGCCAGCAGCTCCGGGCCGGTGATGACCTCCCAGTACTGTGACCAGCTCATCTGCGCTAACTGCATGACCAGCGCGCTTAACGGCAGCAGCAGGATTAGGCAGACGAACAGCACACTGCCGCCGAGGCTTAGGCCAAAACCGGGCAGGCCCAGTTTGGTGGTCAAGGCCAGCATCAGCGATGCCCCGCCGCCAATAATTGATCCAGCTCGCCGCCGCGCTCGAAATGTGTCGCCATAGCCGGCTGCCAGCCGCCGAATCTGTACTCAACCAGAAACAGCCGGGTCGGTGGAAATTTGCTTTTGTTTGCGTTCATCATTTGTGTATCGTTTACCAGATAGTAAAACCCGGCGATAATGGGCTGCGCCGCCGGGCTGTAGAGATAGTTGAGATAGGATTTCGCCGCCTGCGCGGTTCCGTTCTTTTCCACGTTTTTATCAACCCAGGCTACCGGAAACTCCGCCAGAATATCCGTGGCCGGCACGATGACCTGATAGTCGCCGGCGCCGGCCTGATCACGCAGCGTATTGACCTCTGATTCAAAACTTATCAGCACATCCCCCTGACCGCGCTCAATGAAGGTCGTCGTTGCGCCGCGCCCGCCGGTATTGAACACCTCGACGTTGGCCAAAAATTTCTGCATCCAGGCGCGGGTACGTGAGCGGTCGCCGTCAAACGCCTGCTCCATCGCGCCCCAGGCGGCTAAATAGGTATAGCGACCGTTTCCCGAGGTTTTCGGGTTGGGAAACACTAATTGCACGCCGTCACGGGCCAGATCGCGCCAGTCATGGATCCCTTTTGGATTTCCTTTGCGCACCAGAAACGCCATGGTTGAGTAGTAAGGCGGCGAACTCTGATTGGGTAAGCGATCACGCCAATCGGCGGCAATCAATCGGCCGCGATCGTGGAGAATCTGTACATCGGTGACCTGATTATAGGTCACCACATCCGCCGGAAATCCCTGCAGTATGGCCAGCGCCTGCCGGGAAGAGCCGGCGTGCGACTGGCGCAGGGTTAGCGTGTCGCCCGGATGTTCCTGCTGCCACTGTGCGATAAAACCGGGATTAAGGGCCGCGAAAAGTTCACGAGACACGTCATAGGAGCTGTTGAGCAATGTGGTGGCCTGTGCCTGTCCGCATGCCAGCATCGCCACTACGGCGCAAATGTGTCTTGCCCGGCCGGGAAAAAGCGTAAAGGTCATGTTGTGTCCTGATGGTGATGGACAAAAAGGCCGCCCCGAGAGTCTTATAGTTTATTTATAACGGAGGGATAACCCGTAACGCTTTTATATATCGATTTGTGATTTGCAAGTCACAAAAGGCATAAGGCTAAGGCTTGCGCGACAGCTAAGCGGCCAGCCAGACTGGCGGACCTAGGGAGGGTTACAGAGAGTCGCGCTGTGGGGCCAACGGAAGGAACATCAGCCGAAGGTCTAAGCTTGAGCATCCCGACGCCGATGAACAAGGGGCACTTTCAGCCGCGGCCAACGCTTGCCAACTCCGCCACGCGGTTAACAGGAGGAATTTTCAGCCGCGGCCGACGTTTGAAAACCCCGCTGCCCGGCATGAGGAGCATCAGCCTACGGCCGACGCTGGCGGGCGCCCAAGGCCGGACACATTCCGGGAAAACGGCTGCGCGGGCGCTTAGCGCGCGGCGGATGCACGCCAGATAATTTTGCTCACCTGCCAGGTCCGCAGTTGGTCATCGGCCGGCATCAGCGATTCGGGTCCGTGCCAGATACACTTAAATACGTAACTGACATGAGCGCTTTGCGGAGCTTGGCATACCACCGCGTCGCGATCTTCGCCGCTGCCCTTGCTGCAGGCGCCATAAGCTTTCTGGTCGAGCGCGCTGAACGGTGTGCCAATCTTGACACCCCAGGCGCTTTCGATGGCCTCATCGGTCACCACTACCTCGGCAACCCGGCCGGACGATGGCCCGTAAGCGGTAAGTTTGACCTGATCCTTGGCAAGCGCCTGGTAAACGCTGACAATCTCGCCGTTGCGGGTTTCCATACCGCCGCGCAAACGGTAATCGCCGTCCAGCGCCTTCTCCAGGGCGGGTTGCGTCATCGGCGTGGCGGCGGTGATAGAGCCAACGCCCTGATCGCTCACCTTGCGGCTTTCGGCGAACCAATGGAAAGGGGAAAAGCTTGACCAGGAAAGGCCGGATAGCGTCGAGCACCCGGCCAGCACAAGAGGCAGGCCAATGATTAATGGACGGAACAAATTCATCATTTCTCCTTGAATAACGCTACCGCGCCGGCTCGCAAATCGGCGGCGCTGTGCCATGCTTAAGGGGTATCGACATGGCCTCAATCTGGTGATGTTACTATCCCTGGCCGGCCACAGCCAGACAAATCAGGTTGATAGAAAAGGAGAGTTCGGATGAAGAAAAGTACTTTCACGCTGCTGATAGCATTGTTCAGCCCCTGCGTTTTGGCCGCCCCCGACGGCGGTTTCCACCCCGACAAAGCCCCGCCGCCGCCGCAAAAACAAGACAGCGGTATTCGCGGCGTGGAAGACCTGCGCCCTACCGCGATAAAGCAGGTAAAAACCCTGCGCGATGGCGCATGGGTGACCCTGATCGGCAATATTCACCGACAGTTGGGTAAGGACAGTTTTGAATTGCATGATAAAACCGGCTCGCTGGCGCTGCACATCGCCCCGGACGGCTGGCGCGGGGCTGATATCTCCCCCGACGATCTCATCATCGTAAGCGGTACGCTGCATAAAGACCCGCACGGGGAAACGGTCGACGTTCAGCAATTGCAAAAACAGTAAGCGTACCAGGCGACACCGCAGCCCCGCCGGCGTCGCCCCGCCTCAATACTCTTGATCTTCAATCAGCCGTTTGCCCAGCAGCACGCTGTCTTGCATTTCATATTCGAGTTTTTCGTACATGCTGATGACCGCATCATTATCGCCGCGGACCATCAGATTAATTTTGGGGCAACCGCGGGCTATCAGTTTCTTCTCCAGGCGGCTTATCAACGCATTGGCGATGCCGCGCCCGCGATAATCCGGGTGCACTCCCAGATAATAAGCGGCGCCGCGGTGGCCGTCATAGCCGCCCATGATCGACCCCACCACTTCTCCGGCCACTTCCGCCACCAGAAAAAGATCGGGATCATGGTTCAGCTTACGCTCGATATCCATTTCGGGATCGTTCCACGGCCGCAGCAAATCGCAGCGTTCCCATAGCGTAATCACCTCTTCAAAATCGTCGTGACGAAATACCCGAATTTCCATAATAGCCGCCGCCGGTGCAGAGTAATGAATGATTAAGCTGATTATCACGTTATTTACGATGAAGGCAAATAACTACGGGGCAGTTTATGACTCTTTCGCCCGAAATCTCATTGAGACAGCCGTGGTTCATCCCACCGGAGGCGTCCTCCCCGTTCAGGCGCCGTTTTGGCCCGCACGGTTAGTGTTACGGCCCCGCCGGCGTTATACTGGCGTAGCCTCACCTTTTCGCCGCTTACACACAGGGATTTTAGCGATGGAACAACCGGATATCGAACATATTAACGCCTTTTTTCTGACGCTGCAGGAGACCCTTTGCGCGGCGTTAACAGCCGCCGACGGCGGCGCCGTTTTCCATGAAGATCTCTGGCAGCGCGACGAAGGCGGCGGCGGACGGACGCGGGTGTTGCGCCTGGGCCGAGTCTTCGAGCAGGCCGGCGTCAATTTTTCACGGGTGTATGGCGGCGCCCTGCCGGCCTCCGCTACCGCTCATCGGCCAGAATTGGCCGGGCGTTCCTATCAGGCAATGGGCGTGTCGTTGGTGGTGCATCCAGAGAACCCTTACATTCCAACCAGCCATGCCAATGTGCGTTTTTTTATCGCCGAAAAACCGGGGGCGGAACCGATATGGTGGTTTGGCGGCGGGTTCGATCTCACGCCGTTTTACGGTTTTCACGAGGACGCAGTCCACTGGCACCGCACGGCGCAGGCCCTGTGCCAGCCGTTTGGCGACACGGTCTACCCTCGCTACAAGCGCTGGTGTGACGATTATTTTTTTCTCAAGCATCGCAACGAGGCACGCGGCATCGGCGGGCTGTTTTTCGATGACTTATCCACCCCGGACTTCAGCCAAGCTTTCGCCTTCAGCCGCGCCGTGGGTCAGGGCTATCTGGATGCGTATCTGCCCATCGTCGAGCGGCGCAAGTCCCATCCCTGGGGCGAGCGCGAGCGGCAGTTTCAGCTCTACCGCCGCGGCAGATATGTCGAATTCAATCTGGTCTGGGACCGCGGCACCTTATTCGGTCTGCAATCGGGTGGCCGAACCGAATCAGTCCTGATGTCGATGCCGCCGCTGGTCCGCTGGCAATATCACTACGATCCGGCACCCGACAGCCCAGAGTCCGCGTTGTACCGCGACTTTTTGCCGGCCCGCGATTGGCTTAAGGAGTAACAGCATGGAAATCTGGGTGGATGCCGATGCCTGTCCGCGGGTCATCAAAGAGATTTTGTTTCGCGCCGCAGTACGGCATGAAATACAGACCACGCTGGTCGCCAATCAATCGCTGCCGGCGCCGCCATCTCGCTTTATCCGCACGCTGCGCGTGGCCGCCGGTTTCGACGTGGCGGACAACGAAATCGTCAAACGCGCCGCCGCAGGCGATCTGGTGATTACCGCCGACATTCCGCTGGCGGCGGAAGTGCTGGCAAAAGGGGCGCTGGCGCTTAACCCGCGCGGCGAACTTTACCAGCAGGCCACGATTCGCGAGAAACTCACCCTGCGCGATTTTATGGATACCCTGCGCGGCAGCGGCATCCAAACAGGGGGTCCACCGCCGCTCGGGCAGCGCGAGCGCCAGGAATTTGCGCGCCAGCTGGATAAATGGCTGCACCAGGTTCAGGCGCGGCGTTAATATATAGCACTCTTTCACAATTATTTATGAGAAGATAAAGTAGATTGTTGACCTTACGCGACAGCGCCGACTTATCCGGTCGCTGCCTTCTGCGCGGCCATCGATTAGAGTCATCATAATAATCAGAAAAAGCGTATTTCATTCTACGTCTTGTTGATGCAGTGTTATCCTAAAGTTAACCGTCACTTATGCGGGTGATAGTATTCAATTCATGGAGTAGAGAAATGAACCAGTTGGAAGGTCTGAAACAATTTACCACCGTCGTGGCCGACAGCGGAGACATCGAGTCCATCCGCCATTATACGCCGCAAGATGCCACCACCAATCCGTCCCTGATCCTGAAAGCCGCCAGCCTCACCGCCTATCAACCGCTGTTTGACGATGCGCTGGCCTATGCCCGCAAACAGGGCGGCATCCGCGAAACCCAGATTATCAACGCCTCTGACAAATTGGCGGTCAATATCGGCGTGGAGATTCTCAAAAGCGTACCAGGACGTGTCTCTACCGAAGTGGATGCGCGCCTCTCCTTCGATCGCGGCATGTGTGTGGCCAAGGCCCGCAAACTGGTTGCCCTGTATCAGGAACAGGGGATCGATAAATCCCGTATTCTTATCAAGCTGGCCTCCACCTGGGAAGGGATCAAGGCCGCTGAAGAGCTGGAAAAAGAAGGGATTAACTGTAACTTGACGCTGCTATTCTCCTTCGCCCAGGCGCGCGCCTGCGCCGAAGCCGGCGTGTATCTGATTTCGCCGTTCGTCGGCCGCATTTATGACTGGTACAACCAACGTAAACCGCTCGATCCGTACGTGGTTGACGAGGATCCGGGTGTGGTCTCGGTGCGCAAAATATACGATTATTATAAACAGCACCGTTATCAAACCGTCATCATGGGCGCCAGCTTCCGTAAAGTGGAACAGATTCTGGCGCTGGCCGGCTGCGATCGCCTGACCATCTCCCCCGCCCTGCTGGAAGAGTTGCATAAAGCCGACGCGCGCGTTGAGCGTAAACTGTCCCCCTCCACCGAAGGTTTTCATCAGCCGGCGCCGCTGTCTGAACCGGAATTCCGTTGGGAACATAACCAGGATGCGATGGCCGTGGACAAACTGGCCGAAGGTATCCGCCAGTTCGCGGTTGACAAACAGAGCCTGGAAGATCTTCTGTCGGCAAAACTGTAACCTTTGGAGCATCTAATGACATCAAGAAAAGCGCTTGCCAACGCTATCCGTGCGTTAAGCATGGATGCCGTGCAAAAAGCCAATTCCGGCCACCCCGGCGCGCCGATGGGCATGGCGGATATCGCCGAAGTCCTGTGGCGCGATTACATGAACCACAATCCGTCCAACCCGAAATGGGCCGATCGCGACCGTTTTATTCTGTCCAACGGCCACGGCTCAATGCTGCTCTACAGCCTGTTGCATCTCACCGGTTACAATCTGCCGATGGAAGAATTGAAAAACTTCCGGCAGCTGCATTCCAAAACCCCGGGGCACCCTGAATACGGTTATACCGATGGCGTGGAAACCACCACCGGGCCGCTGGGCCAGGGGATTGCCAACGCCGTCGGTCTGGCGATCGGCGAGCGCACGCTGGCGGCGCAGTTTAACCGTCCCGGCCATGAGATTGTCGATCACCATACCTATGTTTTCCTCGGCGACGGCTGCATGATGGAAGGCATTTCCCATGAAGTCTGCTCGCTGGCCGGTACCATGAAGTTGGGCAAACTGCTGGCGTTTTACGACGATAACGGCATCTCTATCGACGGCGACGTTGAAGGCTGGTTCAACGATGACACCGCGGCCCGTTTTGAAGCCTATAGCTGGCATGTGGTACGCGGCGTGGACGGCCACGACAGCGATTCCGTCAAGGCGGCCATCGAAAACGCCCGCGCCGTCACCGATAAACCATCGCTGCTGATGTGTAAAAACGTCATCGCCTTCGGCGCGCCGACCAAAGCCGGCACCCACGGTGCCCACGGCGCACCTTTAGGAGACGACGAAATCGCCGCTACGCGCAAAGTGCTGGGCTGGAACGAGCCGCCTTTTGTCATCCCGGCGGAAATTTACCAAGGCTGGGACGCGAAAGAGGCGGGCAAGCAGAGAGAAGCGGCTTGGAATGATAAATTCGCCGCCTATGAAAAAGCGTTCCCCGAACTGGCGCGCGAGTTCAAACGCCGTATGAACGGTGAGCTGCCGGCGAATTGGCAGGCGGAAAGCCAGAAAATCATTGAACAGCTGCAGGCCAAGCCGGCGAAGATTGCCAGCCGTAAAGCCTCACAAAACGCACTGGAAGCCTTTGGCCCCATGCTGCCGGAATTCCTGGGCGGCTCGGCGGATCTGGCGCCCAGTAATTTGACCATCTGGTCGCAATCCGCCTCGATTGCCGACGATCCTGCCGGTAATTATATCCACTACGGCGTGCGCGAATTCGGCATGACGGCTATCGGTAACGGTATCGCCCACCACGGTGGTTTTGTGCCCTATACCGCCACCTTCCTGATGTTTGTCGAATACGCTCGTAATGCGGTGCGCATGGCGGCGCTTATGAAAGCGCGCCACATCATGGTTTATACCCATGATTCTATCGGCCTGGGTGAAGACGGCCCGACCCATCAGCCGGTCGAGCAGTTGGCCAGCCTGCGCATGACGCCGAACATGAGCAATTGGCGTCCCTGTGATCAGGTGGAAACGGCGGTTGCCTGGAAGAAAGCCATCGAGCGCCACGACGGTCCTACCGCGCTTATTTTGTCGCGTCAGAATCTCGCGCAGCAGGATCGCACGACGCAGCAGCTGACGGATATCGCCCGCGGCGGCTATGTGTTGAAAGATTGCGAAGGACAGCCGGAACTGATCTTCATCGCGACCGGTTCGGAAGTGGAGCTGGCGGTGGCCGCTTATCAGCAGTTGAAGGATGAAGGGCGCAAGGTGCGCGTGGTATCGCTCCCCTCCACCGACGTCTTCGATTTGCAGGACGAGGCCTATCGCGAGTCGGTATTGCCGAAAGCGGTTACGGCGCGTGTCGCTATAGAGGCCGGTATCGCCGACTATTGGTACAAGTATGTTGGTCTGAACGGGCAGATTGTCGGCATGACCACCTTCGGTGAATCGGCACCGGCAGAGGAATTGTTCAAGGTGTTCGGCTTCACCAAAGAGAACGTACTGAATAAAGCGCGTTCGCTGCTGAAATAAGTCCTCGCCACATCTTACGCCGGCGACCCTCGGGTTCCGGCGTTTTGTGTCTTATCCCCTTATTTAGTTGCGTCAAGTATCCACTACACCGTTACGCCTGCATTGCTAAGGTTCCGATTAAAAAGGCTTTCTCGCGCAGCCAAAACCGCATTCACTGGACAGGGTTTCCTTGGTTCGCGTCATTTGCCGGCACAACAGCACATCAGGGGCCGCTCTCGGTATGGCGCAGGTTGCCGGCACATGGCGGGCGCCTTACGTCAATGGCGCCGGGGTCGCCCCACGCCAATCTATGGCGATCTCATCGCCGGCCTCCCCGTCGTCGATGGAGCTGATATTATGTTTAATCATATAGTTGTCTATCACCAAAGTTGTGTTGATATGACCTCGAGAAACGGCGCAACGTTGGGCATCTTCCCCGTCACGGTTTTTAAGCGTGACGTTGATACCCTCTGCCGTAAGCAATTGCTCGACGATGGCCTGGTAGCCAGCACAGGCCGCCATATGCAGCGGGGTGTTGTCCTCATAATCCGTCGCGTTAATCTCGTCAGTGCTTTTGGCCATGAGTTTCTGAACGTAGCTTAAATTGCCCGATTTCACCGCCATATGCAGCGCCGTTTCGCCAGACCACCCCGGGAGGCTGGTGTCTTGCCCGTCAGCCGCAAGTAATGAATCAAACATCCGGGGCTTGTTCTTTTCAATCGCCAGCATTAGCGCAGTCTTGTGTTGATTATCTTGCCGGTTAATATTTATCCTTGTGTTGTTAAGAAGTTGGTTTAGGCGGTAATTTGTACCATTTCTGACCACCTCCATCAGCGGAGTATTGTCATAGATATCGGCAAGATTAACGTCAACCTCCTGGCATTGAAGCAGCCGATCAAAGACCTTTTTGCTGCCATGGGCGGTTGCTAACCACAGGGCGCTTTGATGATAAGTATTGGTGAGGTTGACATTGATTCCCTTCACCTCAAGCAGGGTTGAGCACAGTGTGGGGTCGGGCCACTGCGTGGCAATCATCAATGGGGTCCAACCACAGCTATCCTTCTGATTGATATAGTCCTTGGCAACATCGGCCAGCCGTGTCAACACCTCGGGGCACCCGGCGTGTGCGGCCAAATGCAGCACGGTGGCGTTCCTGTCCGCCGTGACAACCGAAAGGCTGGCGTTATGGTTCAGTAAGCGCTCCACCACGGCGAGGTGGCCATTTTTTATGGCCAACTGCAGCGGCGTATAATTATTTTCATCAGGTTGGTCGACGGCGCTACCCGCGCGTAAGCAGTCATCAACGCAATCGACATCCCCCTCCTTGGCGGCTTGCGCGCGCGAGAAAGGTAACCTCGCGGGGGAGGCCACTGCCGCGCCCAGGGGCCGGGGCCGACAACGCGACGCGGTGACGGGCCTGCATTGCGACGCGGGTAGGGTTAGATTTAGGCGTTCTGATAGAGGTTTACAACCAGGAAAATAGACCGACTCAGGGTGTTTTGATGAAAGGCGTTTTTTACGTGCAGCGGCGCGTGCCGGCGGCGCTTGCGCTTCGTCCGGGCGTGGGAGAATGGTAAGCACGTTATCTCCGTCTGACTGGCGGGGAAATACGGGTTGCCATGGCGTGCGTCCCGCGCCCGGGGCGTGAGCCGCCGGCGCGAAACTTTCGCTCGGGGGAGGTGCTGTGCATGTCTGTCTGACGGTGCGCAACGCGCCAGCACCGCGTGATGGCGTGCCATGCGGCCCCCGCGAAACGCCTAGAGGTACTGCAAGCGCTTGGGTTATTTGGCTGGTGAGTAGCAAGCCTGTTATAAATAGCGGCATATACCGCGATGGCACAGTGCGGGCATTATTTTGGTCATTTCTCGACAAGGGAGCGCGATACGCATTGTCCGGTTGTAATTGGCGGTTATGGTGGCTGCCAATCTGGCGACGGTAGGACGATAATTCTGCAATCATCACATCTCTTCTTTAATTTAAGGGTTCATCATAATCTTTAAACTATCGAATGGGCTAACAGTCAGGGACTATATCCCAAATATCTCTCATCGCAATGCATTAACATTTTTCCAAGAGAACCCCTGGTCGAAATCCGAGAAATAACGCAACACAAGAGACAATATACTGCGGTAATAATAGCGAGTAATTGAGGGCGAATTATAAAACACGGCGAGCAATAAAAGACATTAAAAGTTGAATACTGGCCCACTTTGATTTAACAAACTCATTGGCTTTAACATTTTAATCATTCCATCATGCTAAATTAGAAAAAACTTCTACAGCCTTCGTAACAGATCGACACCCGTATTGACAGCCATGGCAGGGCAGAGAGAAATAAACCCACAGAAAATGATATTTTCATTCTCAGCGGCTGGCGATAAGTCATACACAGCCTAAGTCCGCGGCGAGGCAACTTATGCGGCTGTAAATTATTTTGATGCAGCATTCGCCGTTCGATTTTGTCGGGGAGTGGCAGAGTCAGAACATCCTCCGTCAAGATATCGGTAACAGCCTGGCGGGCCGGGCGGGCGTCATGACCCAGAGACCACGGACGGCTTCTGCGCAATACGCATTGCCCTCTAGTCCAGCGCTACCTCTGCCTAGCCTTGCGCCCGCGTTTTAACTGAGCTTTAATAATGATCGCCTTTTTTATTCGCCCGCAGTTGCCACAGACTTAATGCTAAACGAATCGATTAATGCCATAAAAATTCGATTTATTATTGACAAAGCTCGTTATAACCACATTAATGTCAAAGGTATTTCGTTAATTTCGCTAATGCGTTTCAGGACGAAAAACCGTGTAAAAACATCCCTGCTGCACTTAATAACAAATCATTGTTAGCAACAATCAAAATAACCGATCAGGCGGCCCCTTGTCTTACCACACACTACCGCACGTTACGTTCGACAGCGTCTACACACCGGCACCATGCCACCGACAACGACAGTTGTTAGCAATGTACACAACACGTTTTTGGTCACCTTAAACGCGCACCGAGGCGTAATTAATGAATTTAACCGTTCCAGTTATAATGCTTAACGTTTTTTCTCCATAACAGTTAATATTCTGGAGATCGTATATGCCGACCGGTATTTACCGTCATCGTAAATGTATTGGACGATATTATAATGATTTGCAAACAAGTCCGTTGCCGAAAAACGTCAAACGCCAGCGCGGGCCACCATGGTCAACGGCAGGCAAAGCGGCTAACTACGATAAACACAGTGGCTATCATCAAGCCATGGCGAATATTTTTATTCTAGCGCTTCTCTCTGTGCAGCTACAACCGGTACCAGCTCTCGGTCGCCGCCCCGTGCCGCTGAAGGCGCCCAGACGGGATCCGCCGGCGAACACCGCAACCTTTAGCAAGGGGACGGTGCTTAACAGGGGATCGTCCCTCTGGCGGGTGAGATCGCTGACACCTGGCCCGCCCGGCGTAGCGCAGTTTCATCGCCCAGAAGCGACGACATCCACGACACGAGACATAGACACGCCTGTCACGAGACCACACGCGTTAGCCCATCCAGCCGGACCGCCTTCTCGTACGGCGTCGCCTTCCAGCGCTGCGTCTCCCTTAAGCCTAACGTCGCCTTCCGGCGCTGCGTCTCACTCAAGCGTAACGTCGCCTCCCGGCGCTGCGTCTCCCTCAAGCGTAACGTCGTCTTCCAGCGCTGCGTCTCCCTTAAGCGCGACGCTGCCCAATAGCGATGAATTCGCCTTATTGCCCCTATCGCCGGCGGCGCCTGAAAGGACGCCGTCCCAAGTCAGGCAAGCGGAGCCTCAGCCCCTGGCGGCGCCAAGAAACGGCGCGCAGGCGCTGTCGCTGGTGGTGGGCCCGCGCGATGAAGGTTCACTCACCGTCTTGCCGCCACTGGACAATATCGGTTCTGCGCCATCGCCCACCCCCCCGGCGCAAATCGGCTTTGCAGCGCAGTCCTTCGCTGGCCGTGGCCGGACGCCCGCCACCGTGGTCTCGCCATCCGCGACCGGCACGCTTGCATTGACTTCCACGCTGCGTGAGGCGCAAACACGTGCCATCTTCACCCTACTGCTGCAGCATCGCCGGCTTGAACCGCAGGACGAAGACGTGTTATCGCTTCGTCAACGGATTAATCATGTAGTAAAATTTGCCCGCCGACCGGCGCACCTGACGCAACTGGTGCAAGAGCTATTGCGCCCGGCTGGCCTCTACGGCGCCAATCCCGAGGAATGTCTCAGCCCCGAGACGCAACGACAGCTGTTCGACGGCTGGTTGACGGACGTACTTTTCAATCAGACCTTCGAGGCACTGCTGGCAGACCAGGTGGCGGACGCTGGACGCCGACCATCGCCGCACGCCATTCTGGTCTGGCAGTTGCGTCACCGGCTACATCAGTTGTTGCACCAACACGACACCCAGGGCGGCACGTTGAATTACCCGACGCGTAAATACTTGCTGGAGGGGGTAGCGGGCACGCTGGCGCCAGCGTTGGTAAGTTGGCCACGAGATCGCCGCTGGAGCGCTCTCTCCGTTCTGAATCTGCGTTGGGGCTATGCCCATGCGGGGTTACGCCTGGCAGCAGTGGCCGGTGTTACTCAAGGAGAGCACGTCCCCCTCCCCGCCCTGTCGGTAGATGAAGCCATCGATCTCGGTTTCTCGCTGGCGCTGGCGCTATCGACCCGCGCGCTATTGCCGGAATATCTTGAACTGTTTCAGCTTCCCGCACTGTTGCGTTATCGCTATCACTCTCCCGAGGCCGCTTACCCGGAAGAGGAACTGCGCTCGCGCGCCTTATAACGCTTTATGCTTGATGTGGATGCCGACATGCTGGCTAACGATCCCGTGCGTCAGTTCGGTCTGGCGTTGGACGCCTGGCGCAGCCGCCTCCGGCTGGCGCAAGAGGCGCTTATCGAGCGTTGCCCCGAGCTGGCTGGCGCCGACGCGGCGGCAGCGTTACAGGCCGACACCGAAAACTACCTCAACGCCCATGGCTCCTGGTCCGGTGCCTGTCTGTCGAGCGAGCGGCAAGATTTAGCCTAGCTGCCCGACATCGATGAGCGGTTTGAACGACAAAACGCCGCATTGGCTCGACAATACGCTACCGTTGAAATGCTCATATTGAGCGACACTTTCGCCCGAATGGACGAGGTTGAGCGCGATTTTATCCGCCAGGCGCAGGTCATTTTCGCGCGAGCGGAGCGCTCGCCGGTGGCCGCGTTTTCTGCCTTCGAGCTAAGCGGTCTGCATTTCAGCGGGCAATCGGTGCTGGACCTGGTGCTGGAGCTTCTTCCCGGGGTGGAATTGCTGGTCGCGCGCCAGCAGCAAGACGAGCGCATTTATGCGCTCCAGCTTCAGCAAGGCAAATATCTTTTGGCGCGAGTGGATCGCGACAACAGCCGTTACCAATCCCTGTTTCCCGCGCCACGGCATTACCCCGATAAGCGCTACGATTTGAAACTACATCTGCAGGAAGTGACTCTGAAGCACCCCGGCGCGCCGCTGGCAGCGTTGGCGATGTCCCTGGCCAGCCACCATCAGGCGCAGTTTCGCACTTAACTGTAGTCAGCAAGGTTATGACGTCACCTTTCGCGATAAGGCGCTGGACTTTTTGCTCTCGCTGGTACCCTTCTACGACTGCATACGCCTGCTGCGCCGCGGCGAGTCGGCTAACGCGCTGCAGCCCTGCGCCTTTGACGCCCTATCGTTAATCCCGGTCATCGGCGATAATCCTGCGTTTCGGCGCCGCGCTGGGCCGGGGAGGCTTGTTCGCCGTGCGGTCAAGGTCATGGCCTGCGAACAACTGCTTACGGCGGCGCTGAAACAGGGCGGCGCGGTATTCGTGCGCCACGGCATGTTGCCCGCGGCGCGGCAATTAACGCCGCGAGCGTTTGCTGCTCTAGGCATCGCGTCCCTGCGCAGCCTTGATCCCGGCTTTGAATTGGCCGGCTATATTGGTCGAGCCGGCGCAGCGCGGCTCATCGACTTCGCACGTTTCCTGCAGCCGGCTCTGCCATCGATTGGCAATGTGATACGCCGTTTTGACGCGCGGCTTTTGACGGCGATGCCGCCCGTCGCACCGGTCTACCGTACCGGACGGCTACCCGGGCTAGACCGCGAAGTTCCCCTGGTCACGCTGGGAGGGAACACCTACCATTTTTGTGCGCCTCAATCCCTACAGCGGCGATGTCAGCGGTATTAAATATACCCTCAGTCCCGAAGGCGTACTGCAAGAAGTCCCAAAAAAACTGGTCGTTCACCTGCGCAATATTCGTACCCAAGGGCTGGGGGGGAAAGGCTCCAAGGTGGCGGCACGCAAGTGGGCTGCAAATGCGGCAACGCAGACGCAATCCCTTGATGGTTTACCAGACGAGGTGGTCGAGAATATTCTTCGTCAGCTGGAATTGACCAGCCTGGCTGCCATCGCGCAGCTCAGCGATCGCTACCGGCAGGAAGCGGTGCGCATTTTGAAGCAATTCAGCGCCCAACGCCCAGGCGGCGCAACTGGTGGTGGCCGCCCGCGCCGGCAACGTCCCGGCCGTGCAATTTTTCAGCACCCATGCCGGCTCTATCGCCGGCTTCGAGGAAGCCGTTAGCCTGCCGCTGTTCGCGGTACAAGCCGGGCGTGCCGATCTGCTTGGCGCTCTGCTGACGGTCACCGGGGTCGATACCGGCGCGGTAGATTTCCACGGCAATACCGCCACGCTTATCGCTGCGGGACACCGCGACAGCGCTCTGCTCAGTGCGCGGGTGACGCAGCCCGGCATAAACGTTAATGCCCTTAATCATGAGGGGTGTTTCGCTTTGCTTAATGCGGTACAGCACGGCTTACCTGACCATGTCCGTCAGCTGCTGACGGTGCCGGATATCGACATCAATGCCGACGATCATCATGGGGTCTCAGCCTTACTCTTGGCCGTTAGCCAGGATCGGAGCGATATTGCCTCACTTCTGCTGCACTCCACCGGTATTGACGTCAACATCCGCGATCTGCGCGATGCCACTCCGCTTATCATGGCGGCGCAGACTGGCAATATGCCTATCGCCCGCGCCCTATTGGCCTTCGCCAATCTTGACATCAACGCCGCGGATAATTGCGGTATGACCGCGCTGATGCACGCAATAAACCATGAATACAGCGAGCTGGTCACCCTGCTGCTGGCCAAACCGGGCATTGATATCAACCTCAGAGATACCGAGGAAGCCAGCGCGCTGATCTGGGCCGCCGGCAAGGGGAATGTGGGCATTCTTCGAGCGTTAAATGCCATACCGAATCGCGAGATCAATACCGTCGACGAACATGGCGTGACACCATTAATTCAGGCCAGCATGCAAGGTCATCAACAGGCGGTACGCCTGCTGGTGAAGTTGAACGACGTCAATCTTAATGCCGCCGACGATCAAGGTCAAACAGCGCTGATGTATGCGCTGGAACTCAATCATGGCGAAATAACCCATGCTCTGCTGCGCCAGTCGCGGCTCGATGTCAATCTGCGCGATCTCTCCGGCAATACGGCCTTGGCGATTGCCGTTCGTAAAGGACGTACCGGCATGCTTCCCGGCCTGCTGCGTGCCCAGGGCATTGAGATAAATAGCGGCAATAATGAAGGGCTGACCCCGTTAATAATGGCGGTTATTCGCCATGATCACGAAGCGGTGCGGCTATTATTGGCTGCACGAAAAATTGATGTCAATCGGAGGGATTACAACGGCGCCAGTGCCCTGCTGTTGGCCACCAACGAGGATCACCCCGCGATTTTGCAAAGGGCATCAAAGTCAATCTCGCCGACCTGAACCTGCATACGCCGCTGATTCAGGCCGCACAGTACGGCCGCAGCGGGATGGTACGTCTGTTGCTGGCGCAGCCGCGCATCGCTATTAATGCTGCCGATCAACAAGGTATGTCAGCACTGATGATAGCCGCCGAGAACGGCGAGGCCAGTATCGTGCGCGCCATCGCTTCCGCACCTGGCTGCAATGTCAACGCACCCCGTCACAACGGTGACAGCGCGCTGCTATTGGCGGTACGCAATAATCATCGCCGCTGCGTAGAAGTTTTGCTGAAGATTCCCGGCATTGACTATAACCAGCGCAACCATGTGGGATTCAATGCCCTGTCGCTGGCGCTGTCGTGCGAACGGCGCGACCTCGCCTTACGCTTGTTGAAATTGCCGAATATTAACGTTAATGATGCCGAACTCACCGGCTTTACGCCGCTAATGCGAGCGGTAGATATCAACGATGCCGAATTGGTGGATCAGTTGCTTAAAAATCCGCTTTTGGACGTCAATGCTTCGCGCGACGGCGGCCAGAGTGCGCTTAGCCTGGCTGTCAGCCAGGACCGGTTGCTGTGTCTGCTACGGTTATTGAATGCGCCGGGCATTGCGCTGGATAACGCCGACGCGTTTGGCGAAACCACCTTAATGCGGGCGGTCGAAAGCGATATTCCCTTGAATGTGATCAGCCTGCTGCGTGTGCCGGGGGTTAACGTGAATCGCCGTGATCGGCGCGGCGCTACCGCCTTGGCCTACGCCGCGAAACGCGGCAATGCGATCATCGTGCAGATATTGCTGGGCCAGGGGGGAATAGAAATCAACAGCGCGGACCAGTTGGGCTTCACACCGTTAATGCGAGCGGCGCAGGGTAACCATCACTTGGCAATCGCCGAACTATTGACGCACCCCGCCACCGCGCTGAATCTGCGCAACATCAGCGGTATGAGCGCCCTGTCGCTGGCGGTGGAAAGAGGCCATACCGAGGCGGTGCAACAGCTGCTGTCGGTGCCGGGCGTCAACATCCAACAGAAGGACAACGCCGGCCGTACAGCCTTTACCCTGGCGCAGCAGGGGCAACATCCCACTATTGCAGTGCTGCTCGATCGCTACATCGCCGGCGCGGCATCGATGCGCTGACCTCTAACACTCTTCAGGCCAGGAACAGCGGTACGCCGCCGTGTTCCACTAAGGGGGGCTCGCGGATCAGTCACGTCAAGCACGTCAGTTACGTTGACTACGTCAACAGTAGAACAGCTATTCTGCCGCTAGCCAGCATATCGTTTCCGGCCGTTTTTTCTCAACAAAAACATCTCAGCCAGCCGAGGGAAATTTTCTGTTACGCTTACATTACCTTCAGACATTATTAAATGTAACTCTGTTGAAAAATAGAAATATAATAAGACTTCGTCTTATGCCTGCTTATTTTCACCGGAAAATCAGAAACTGCAGAGATATTTATCCACTGCCATCTAAAATTTTTATTGGCGATAATATTTTTAAAATGAGGCTTATTGCCGGCGTGGCTAGGGTTGCCCTCGCGGCGATGGCGGCCTACCCTGGCTAGAACAGGCCTGGCGCAGCAGGATGCGGGGTGCGGGTAATATAATTGTCTCCAGGTCGCAACCGAGCAGCGCCAATATAATGCATTAACTTTAATGGCAAGCGTTATTATCCTCCCCCCGCCAAGTACCAGGTCGCCATAAGAAAGAAGTTAATTCATCTGGTGGCATTAAAACTGGGATATAGTGCTCTGACTTTCACCGCCCCCCAATACGCACAACGCGAATAACATGGAATGTTAATAGGAGAATATATGTTAAATGGATTGTCTTCCTATCGCCGCCATATTGGAATACATCAGCTCCGTCCACCGCCCCCCGCTAAAAAAAACGTCGTCAAACGTTATTCCCTTATGAGTCACGGCGGGCAAATGCCCTCCCTTCGCTGCCGATACCCATAGTATTAATGAGTCTGCTTTTGCTGAACCAACTTTGCGCCGTGGCTGCCGCCCCCGACATCCGCGTGATGACCCAAACGGGCTATCCGCGGGGCTTGGGTGCCGTACGCGGCATGCGTACCGCGCCGGCGTCGTCTTCGTCGCCCACCCCTTCGGCGCTCGGGCCACTCTCCAGCAGAGCGCCGTGGGGCACCCTGCCGTCGTCGCCCCGGCAGCCGGCCTGCCTCAGTATGGGAGTACCGCTTTTGCAAGTGACCCCCCGGTCGGCCCCCGTTGAACAACAACTCCGGCGGACAGCAACGCACACCAAACGAACACTGCCCATGCGCCGGGATGAGGCATTATTGCGCCATCCACCGGTCACTCTCCCCCTGCACGAGGTATCACGCTGCCGCCAAGGGTACGCCGGCGTGCGGCATACCCCGCCGGCGCCTCTTCCGATTTCCCTGCCGGAAGCGGCGTAACGAGGGGACATGACCTGCGTTAACGCTTGGCTGCGCTATAACCAGGAGATCGACGCGCCAGATGCCAACGGCTTCACGGCGTTGCAGCATGCCGTGCGCAACGGGCGCGCTGAAATAGTTGATATTTTGCTCAGCCATAACGCCAATCTCTCGGTGGTCACGCCAAACCGGGAAACGCTGCTGCACCTTGCCGCCATGTCGGGCGATCTTGCCGTGCTGGAAACGATAGCCGCCTGCTGCAACAAGGCGGTCAATCAACCGGATAACGGTGGCTGGACGCCGCTGATGTATGCGGTACACCATATCGACGCCAGGCTATGCCAGACGCTGATGGGTGTGACGGGAATCGATGTCAACCGCAGCAATAATCAGAATCGGACCGCGCTGTGGCTGGCCGCCGATACCGGCCGGACGACTACGATGGCCGCACTGCTCTGCCGGGAGGATATCGAGGTTAATCGCGCCGATATCTACGGCGTCACTCCGCTGATGAGCACAACCGCTAACGGTAAGGTGGATCGGCAGGCGCTGCTGCTCAACGACTTGCGTAACGACGTGAATCGCCAAGATCAGAACGGTATGACGGCGCTGATGTTGGCAATAAAAAAGAAAAATCCGGCGCTGCATCTGAATATTCTGGCCCACCCGGCCGTCAACGCCGCGTTACAAGACGATCAGGGCAACACGGCGCTGCACCTGGCGGTACAGCATCGACGCTTGTCCTGCGTCAGGAGTCTGGTGGCACAAAGCGGTACGGCGGTAAACACGATGAATCAGGCGGGAAA
This sequence comes from Candidatus Sodalis endolongispinus, assembly GCF_018777395.1. Lineage (GTDB taxonomy): Bacteria > Pseudomonadota > Gammaproteobacteria > Enterobacterales > Enterobacteriaceae > Sodalis_B > Sodalis_B endolongispinus. Next base: position 2,538,146 of record NZ_JAFJYC010000001.1, on the reverse strand, counting down.
CACCGCCCTGCATGTGGCGGCCTGCAACGGCAGGACGGCGATGGCGCGGCGATTATTGCAGGCGGCGGATATCGATGTGGATGAGACAAATCATGCCGGCTTGACGCCTGCGATGTGCGCCTTATCGCAAGGGTATGATCAAATCGTTCGTTTGATCCTTGAGCACCGCGATCGGCGCTATCAGAAAATCCATTAAAACGCGGGCGGATCAGCAACGGGGGAGATACACAGAACGACCGTGCGCCTACCCCGGCGAGGGAAACGGCCGCTGGCGCGCCCTGTGGCGAAGCAGCCACCATGATGCTCCATCGCCGCGCCCCGCGACGCCCCGGCAGGCTGCCGCAAGCCCGGCACGAAACGGCATCTCCCGCGCGTTGGCTGTCGTTTTCCTCACGCCGCTGGTCGTCTCCCGCGCGGGATTTCGTTTTCCTCGCGCCGGTGGTCGTTAGTCCCGCCTAAGATGGCCCTTCCCACACACCCGACGACACCATACGCGCGCCGGGCGCGGATGCACTGCGTCAGGCGTCCTTGTCGTACGCCAGGCGCCGCTTGTGCCACGGCCGTGAGACCACTGCCCCGTTGGCACATTAGCCTATTAGCCCATTGACCCATCAGCCATCAGACATCAGCACATTAATCCATTAGTCTGCCGGCGACAACCAGCCGCGAAGCTGCGCCTGTTGCAGCAACATGATGGTTTTACCGTCGCAAATGCGGCCATCGCGCACCATCGTCAGTGCTTCCGGGAAAGATATTTCCAAGACGTCGATAACTTCGTACTCGACCCCACCGCCGGCGCCGCGGCGCGAAGTATCGTCATATTCGGCGGCGAAGAAATGAACCAGCTCGGTGACGCCGCCGGGGGACATATAAGCCGCAAAGAGTTTTTCCACTTTTCCGACTGCGAATCCGGTTTCTTCCATCGCTTCGCGCCTGATACAGTCTTCGGGAGAATCCTCATCCAGCAGCCCGGCACAGGTTTCTATCAGCATACCGTCGGCATTACCGTTGATGTAAGTCGGCATGCGGAACTGGCGGATTAACACCACACTGTTTTTCCCGCGGTGATAAAGCAATATTGTCGCACCGTTACCGCAGTCGTACACTTCTCGCATCTGACGCTGGCTGCCGCCATTTTTGTTTATCATATCGTAAACAATCTTACGCAGAACAAACCAGTGCTGCGATAACAACGTATTTTCAATGATCTTAATCTTAAAAGACATAATCTTTCCGATGGTTGTTTCAGGAGAATAGCGTAAAAATGATCATAACCTAATACGCCTCGCGGCGTCAGGCCAGTCTGAGGGATCAGTTTTTTACAATATCTCCTTTATTTCTCCACGTTTTATCCGTGGCAGACGGGTAAAGTACAGGGCACCGGCGCGACAGGGTTACGCAGCGTCGACCACATAAGCTATTGCCTTGAGGTTATGACTGGATGGCTAATTTTTTTGTTGATCGCCCGATTTTTGCCTGGGTACTGGCAATTATTGTCTGCCTGACTGGCGTGATGGCCATCATATCGCTGCCGATAGAGCAATATCCCCGTCTGGCGCCGCCGACGATTCGTATTTCCTCTAATTATCCCGGTGCCTCTGCACAAACGCTGGAAAACACCGTTACCCAAATTATCGAACAGAACATGACCGGCCTCGATAATCTTTTGTATATGGCGTCACAAAGCACCAACACCGGCCGAGCCACCACCACGCTGACTTTTCTCGCCGGGACCGATCCCAACGAAGCAATGCAGCAGGTGCAAAATCAACTGCAGGCCGCGCCGCGCCGCCTGCCGCAGGCGGTGCAAAGCCAGGGGGTGACCGTAAGCAAAACCGGCGACACCAATTTGATGATGGTGGCTTTTGTCTCTACCGACGGGTCCATGGATAAACAGGATATCGCCGACTATGTAGTCAGCCAAGTACAGTATCCGGTAAGCCGGGTAAGCGGCGTCGGCAGTATTGATGCCTATGGCTCACAGTATGCGATGCGCATCTGGCTCAACCCCGATCAAATGAATAACTACAGCCTGACGACCGATGACGTGGTTTCAGCCATTGAGGCGCAAAATAGCCAGGTGGCGGTGGGCCAGTTGGGCGGAACCCCTGCGGTGGATAATCAAGCCCTTAACGCCACTATCAATGCGTAGGCGCAGCTTGAAACGCCGGATCAATTCCGCGCCATTACACTGCGCGTCAATCCGGACGGTTCCTATATCACCCTCGGCGATGTCGCCACGGTGGAGCTGGGGTCGGAAAACTATGACTATTTGACGCGCTATAACGGCATGGCCGCATCAGGCATGGGTATTAAATTGGCCTCCGGCGCCAATGAATTGGAAACCAATCTGGCGGTGAAAAAGAAAATAGCGGAACTGGCGCCGTTCTTTCCCCACGGTCTGGAGGCGAAAATCGCCTACGAAACCGCCCCGTTCGTCAGCGCTTCGATCCGCGATGTGGTGAAAACCCTCTGCGAAGCGATCGTGCTGGTGTTTCTGGTAATGTACCTCTTTTTACAGAACTTCCGCGCCACGCTTATTTCCACTATCGCCGTGCCGGTGGTTCTATTGGGTACCTTCGCGGTGCTTTATTTAATTTCAGTATTAACACCCTCACTATGTTCGCGATGGTGCTGGCCATCGGTCTGCTGGTGGACGACGCCATCGTGGTGGTTGAAAACGTCGAACGGGTGATGAGTGAGGAAGGGCTTTCTCCGCGTGAGGCCACGCGCAAATCCATGGGCCAGATCCAAGGCGCATTGGTCGGCATCGCAATGGTGTTATCCGCGGTATTCGTGCCGATGGCGTTTTTCGGCGGCACCACCGGTGCGATATATCGCCAGTTTTCCGTAACAATCGTGGCGGCGATGGTGTTATCGGTATTAGTGGCGATGATACTGACCCCCGCGCTGTGCGCCACGCTGCTTAAACCCGTTCCCGCCGGACAACATCACGGCCGGCGCGGTTTTTTCGGCTGGTTTAACCGCTGTTTTAATCAAAGCGCGCTGCGCTACAAGCGCGGCGTCGCCGGCGTAATACAGCGCGCCAGCCGCTGGCTGTTGTTATATGCCTTGTTCGTCGGCGTGATGGCCTGGATGTTTATCCATCTACCGACTTCGTTCTTGCCCGATGAGGATCGCGGCGTGTTTGTTTATGGCGCAGGTGCAATTGCCGGTCGGATCCACGCAGCAACAGACGCTGAAAGTGGTAGAGAAGGTCGAGAAATACTTCATGACCCAAGAAAAAGATAATGTGCTGTCGGTGTTCTCCACGGTGGGTGCCGGTCCCGGCGGCAATGGTCAGAACGTCGCACGCCTGTTCATTCGGCTAAAAAATTGGGAAGATCGCACGAGCGCCGACCGCTCATCGTTTGCCATTATCGAACGCGCCACAAAAGCTTTCAACAAGATCCCCGAGGCGAAGGTGCTCGCCAATAACCCGGCGGCCATTTCGGGGCTGGGCAATGCCGCCGGATTCGATTTGATGCTGGAGGATCATAGCGGCATCGGTCACGATGCGCTCATGGCGGCGCGGGATCAGCTGTTATCCGCCGCGACGGATTCACCGTTGCTGACCCGCGTGCGGCATAACGGCCTTGATGACAGCCCGCAACTGCAGATCGATATCGATCAGCGCAAAGCCCAGGCGCTTGGGGTGTCAGTGGCTGATATTAACAGCACGCTGCAAACCGCCTGGGGTTCCAGCTACGTCAATGACTTCCTCGATCGCGGACGGGTTAAGCGTGTGTATGTCCAGGCAGCGGCCAAATACCGCATGCTGCCGCAGGATATCTATCATTGGTATGTCCGTAACAGCAGCGGCAGCATGGTTCCTTTTTCGGCCTTTTCCAGCTCGCGCTGGGAATATGGCGCACCGATATTGGAACGCTATAACGGCTATGCCTCGCTTGAGATTGTCGGCGAAGCGGCACCCGGCGTCAGTAGCGGCGCCGCGATGGACGAAATGGAAAAGCTGGTGCGCCAATTGCCGGGCGTGCGCGGGCTGGAATGGACCGCCATGTCTTATCAGGAGAGGCTGTCAGGCGCCCAGGCGCCGGCGCTCTATGCCATTTCGCTGCTGGTGGTGTTCCTTTGTCTGGCGGCGCTGTACGAGAGCTGGTCGATTCCTTTCTCAGTCATGCTGGTGGTTCCGCTTGGGGTGCTGGGGGCGCTGGGCGCTACCTGGTCCCGCGGTCTGGATAATGATGTTTATTTCCAGGTGGGGTTGTTAACGGTCATTGGCCTGTCGGCCAAAAATGCAATCCTTATCGTTGAATTCGCCAATGAGCTGCATCTGCGCGGCCTGGCGCTGATGGAGGCGACGCTTGAGGCGGCGCGAATGCGTTTACGGCCGATAGTGATGACATCGCTGGCGTTCGTCTTCGGCGTACTGCCGATGGCCAGCAGTCAAGGCGCCGGCTCTGCCAGCCAGCATGCGGTAGGCACCGGCGTCATCGGCGGGATGCTTAGCGCTACCCTTCCTGGCGATTTTTTTCATTCCGCTGTATCAGGCGACGTTTCCCGCTGACGCCCGGGACGCCGCCGGCGGTGCCGACTACCGACAGCGACGCGCATAAGGAAGAGCCCGAGGCGTGATGCCCGGGTCCGCGCCGGGGGCGTTTGCCGGCGCAAAACATCTCTTTGCATAGAGTGCCCATGCCGATAGCACGCCAACCGATGACGACGCGCGTGTCGCTTATTCAAGCCCGATCCCTGTCGGGTAAACAATAACGTTTCTCTGCCGATGCCACTCTCGCGACTGTCGATCTTCGGGGCTTCGGGCTTTGAGGCTGCCGGAACTTAAAGGGCTGTCTGGAACTCCTGAACTTAAAGAACCTAGGGAACTTAGAGGATAGACGTGGGAAGGACAATCAGGTAGCGGCAACGCCATGGCGTGATCGCAGCAGGGAATATGACGCAAAAAACGACCGTGCAACGCAGTATATCAGGGACAGCAAAACCGGGCAGAGCACCCGAAAAAAATGACCGGCGGCGCGATCGCTGTGCTTTATTCTGTCACGCGCAATTAAATCTCACCGTGGATCTTTATGCGTTTACCGTTACTGGTTGTTGCTGGTTGCGCAGCATGGCTTCAATGAAAGCTTTCTAATTGCCTAATTCTTTATCTAACATAACCACCTCATCTTAATCTTGATGGTATTATACCCAGCGCCCAATACCAATAATACCCTTGAGCGCACAAAATAGGACTCGTAATGAAGAAAACGAACTCATTAGGCACCGAAACCGGGCACCCAAGTCATTTATTCAGTAAAAATAAAATAGATTGCATATAATTTATAAGATATCTTTTAATTGAATTAACAATTATTACCCCGCCGCATTAACCTTTTACCTCCGCCGCTATCTGCAACGACGTGCGCTGTATTTCTCCCCTGCTTGCGCAGCTGGCAGCATAGCGTCCACATCGTCAATCCCCGTGCGATGCGCGCATCACCGGTGGGAAAGTGACGGTAAAGCGCCCCGCTCTCCTCTGCCTAACCCGCGATTTGCTCCAGGCTTATCCCTGCGCAGCACTCGTCAAAAAGGGATTTGGCTGCCTCAAGCAGCCTAGGACACCGGAGAACAGGGCCTACCCGATCCCGGCGTGGATAATAGTCGGCCCCTACGCGATGGCGGTTATTCATAAGCCAACCTCACCATTGTGCTTTTTCGTGAGACGTCTTTTGGCGACGCATTAGCCAATACCCTTGGCGCCGCCGCCGCCGCGTGCTCAAAATAATATCATTATATATTATAATGCATTAATAGTTCTCAAGGATAAACAATACTGGCGGCAGCCCTGGCAAGCCCAGTCACACTTTCCCGGCCCTGTATTATCGGCTGCAGGGTTTCTGGTCGTCTCCGGTATTATCGGCAGCGTGGGTCCAGGTGGTCCACGTATTATCGGCAATAGGGGGCCGGGTGGTCCACGTTTTATCGGCAGCGTGGGTCCCGGTCGTCTTTCGCATTTTGGCAACGGGGGGCCTGGCCTTAACCCGTATTATCGGCAACCGCACTCGCGCCATGCGAAGTTGAGACTACACTGTGCCACCGTGCCAACCTTCATTCCCCGCAGCCCAAAGGGCGCATCCACCGCTGCCCTTTGCGTCGCACAAGCTTGCCAAGGCGCTGGATCCCGCCGTCTTTTTCCCTCATCATGGAAGTGCGTCCACTTGGTCGGCCGGAAAACAGAGCCGGCAGGCGCTTTTCTTTCCGCTTAATTAAGGTAGCTTTTGGTATGTCCAACGATTTGCAGCACCCCATAGCCACACTCTACGGCATCAAAAATTGTGATACGGTCAAAAAGGCCCGCCGCTGGCTCGACGAGCAGCAGGTGCCTTACCGGTTTCATGATTACCGCAGCGATGGCCTCGACGCCGATCTTTTGCAGCGCTTTATCGACCGGATGGGGTGGCAGCCGCTGCTCAACACCCGTGGCACCACCTGGCGCAAACTCAGCGAATCCCAGCGCGCAAAAGCCGACAGCGCCGCCGGTGCGACGGCACTGATGCTCATCCAGCCGGCGATGATTAAGCGTCCCCTGCTTGAGGCCGCGGATGGCCGTCTGCTGCTGGGGTTTTCGCCGCAAGAGTATCAGCGGTTTACCGCCAGCGAGGTGTAAGATGTCTTGTCCCGTATTGGAACTTGCGCAACAGTTGATCAAACGGCCCTCCCTCAGCCCTGACGACGGCGGCTGCCAGGCCATCATTGCTGCTCGCCTGCAGGCGCTGGGTTTTACCATTGAACCGATGCCGTTCGGCGCTACGCTCAATTTTTGGGCCTGGCGTGGACAGGGCCGCACGCTGGCCTTTGCCGGCCATACCGATGTGGTGCCGGCCGGCGATGTGCAGCATTGGCATAACCCGCCGTTCGAGCCGACGTTGCGCGACGGCATGCTGTTTGGCCGCGGCGCGGCGGATATGAAAGGCTCGCTGGCCGCCATGGTGGTCGCCGCCGAACGCTTTGTCGCCCAGCATCCGCAGCATCATGGCCGGCTGGCGTTCCTGATTACCTCCGATGAGGAAGCCGACGCTCAGGACGGCACCGTCAAAGTGGTAGACGCGCTGATGGCGCGTCAGGAACGGCTGGATTATTGCCTGGTGGGCGAGCCGTCCAGCAGCCGTCAGGTTGGGGATATCGTTAAAAACGGTCGACGCGGCTCGCTGACCGCCAATCTGGTCGTACAGGGCGTACAGGGCCACGTCGCCTATCCGCATTTGGCGGACAACCCTGTCCATCGCGCGATGGCCGCCTTGAAAGAATTGGTAGAAACCCAATGGGATGAGGGCAAAGCCTTTTTTCCGCCCACTACGATGCAAATTGCCAATATCCATGCCGGGACCGGCAGCAACAATGTCATTCCCGGCGAGCTGCTGGTGCAATTTAATTTCCGTTTCAGCACCGATCTGACCGACGCCATTATCCGTCAGCGGGTAGAAGCGCTGTTGCAGCATCACGGGCTGCGCTGCCGCATTGATTGGTCGCTTTCCGGCCAGCCCTTCCTGACGGCGCGCGGTGAGCTGGTAGACGCAGCGGTGCGGGCGGTGGAGCATTATCAGGAACTAACGCCGCGACTGGCAACCACCGGCGGCACTTCCGATGGACGCTTTATCGCCCGTCTGGGCGCGCAGGTGGTGGAACTCGGCCCGGTGAACGCCACCATTCATAAAGTTAACGAATGCGTCAGCGCCGCCGATTTGCAACTGCTGAGCCGGATGTACCAGCGCATCATGGAACAGTTGATTCTATGATGGATGCCCTGACGGTTACCGGCCGCACCGACAGGCATGTTATTCCCCTGGAGCCGGGTCATCGGCTACAGCCGGAAGCGGCGGCGGCCTTTGGGCAACTCCAGCACGCGGCGGCCCTGGCGGGGTTTTCCCTGCGCCCTGCCAACAGTTTTCGTGATTTTGAGCGCCAAATGGGCATCTGGAATGGCAAATTTCACGGTCAGCGACCATTATTGGATCGACAAAGCCGGCCGCTTGATGCGCTTACTTTGGCGACAGGTGCACGCTGTGAGGCAATCCTGCACTGGTCGGCGCTGCCTGGCGCCAGCCGCCACCATTGGGGTACCGATCTGGATATTTACGATCCCGATTTGCTGCCTCCCGGCGCACGGTTGCAGTTGACGCCCGAAGAGTATTTGCCCGGCGGTTATTTCGCCCCTCTCACCCGCTGGCTGGATCGGCATTTGGGGGACTACAGCTTTTTTCGGCCTTACGCTTGCTATCGCGGCGGTGTGGCGGTGGAGCCCTGGCACATCAGCTATCGACCGCTGGCGGATCGCGCCGCGCAGGCGCTGAACCCCGTGGTGCTGCTGCAAGCCTGGCGCGGCCAGGAGGTGGCGGGTAGCGCGCGCAGTTGGCGTATCTCTTCCGGCGCTATATTGACAATATCGATAAGGAGTAGGTCTATGGGATGGTTAGCGGATTATTGGTGGGTGGTGCTGCTGGTTCTGGCGGGCATGCTGATTGGCGGTGTGAAAGCACTGCGCCGGGTGGATGCGACAAGCTATCTGAAAAATCGCCCCGAGTTGCCGCCGCATCGGGACAATAACGCGCAGTGGGATGAGGAAGACGACTGGCCGAAAAAGCCATAACGCCCTCGGTTTTAGCGCGCCTGCCGCTGACAGATCCGTTGCCAGCGCCGCCAGAGCGCTTTTTTCCCGCTGAGCGCCAACCGTGCCGCCAGGGTGGCTACGGCATCGGCTGCGTCAACCACAGGCGCAGTGCCGGTAGCGGCAGCGTGCTGCGGTGAATAAGCCGGATCAGCGCGCTGCGGCAGGCTTCCGGTGGCCGCTGAGCAAACGCAAAACCCGCCAGGCAGCGCCAGTCCTCCATCCTAAGATCCTGTTGCTCGCCGGCCGCCAGCCGGCAATCGCGCTCAAAACCGTCCGCCGCCCGCAGCGTCAGTCTACGCCCCGCGTCGCTCAGTGGCAGCAGCGCCATGGCGCTGTACAGGCCTCTGCTGGCCTCGATGTGTGTCCCCATTCGCACCAGTTGGAAGCCCGCCCGCTGCCAAAAACGCCACAGCGCGGCAGTATAACCAAAACTGACCGACAGAAAATCGCGCCCCTCACCGGCAGCCTGCTCTGCCGCCTTGGCAATCATCGCCAGCCCGATACCGCGACGACGCGCTGTAGGCACCACGGCGATACGGCTGATTCGCCGGGAGCGCAGCCGCGGCGCCCGCCAGGCGCTCCCGTGCGCCGCCAACGATTGCGCGACCAGACTGCCCGGCGGCCGGCGGTAGCCAGACCAGACGTCGTGGGCGAGGCGCGACGTCACCCCCCCTTCTTCTACCAGCCACAGGCCCGCCATAAGTTGGCGGTGATAGTGCGCGGTCGCGGTAAAGAATGACATACTGGGTGCATCCAGCAACCGGCGCAGATCGATAGGGGAAGTACGGTAATGAGCACGGGTCAATAATTGATAAAAAGCCTGCCGCGCCGCGGGCTGGCGCCGCCACGTCCGGGCGCCGACTTTTCCGATACGCCATCGCCCTGCGCCTGCGGCGCCCGCAGCCGTATTTTGCGGCGCGCCTGTGCCGGCAAGGGCCAGTACATCGGCGTCCTCCAGCAGGAGCGTCTCGGTCAGCCAGCGCTCCAGCGGATCATTCGCCGCCCAGCGCAACGGCTCATCCAGCCTGAGCGGGTGCCAACACGGTAGCGTTTCGCAAAACTTCAGCAGGAATCCGCGTCCGGTGCCCTCATACCCCGCGACGGTAGTGGTCAGCAGCACATGGGGAAAATACCCCATCAGTTGACGCAGCAGCGGTAAGGGCAGCGCGGCGGCTTCATCCACCAGCAGCCAGCGGTCGCTCATCCCCTCCCGGCAGCGGTCCAATAGCGCATCGGGGGCAAAAAAGGGCGCACCCGGGCCCGCGTAGCGGCGCAAGATGTCCACGGCGGTTTTGGCGGGCGCGGTAATACAGCAGGCATTATCGAGCGTCCGGGCGAACATGCCGGCCAGCGCCGATTTGCCGCGGCCGCGCGGCGCAATCATCACATAGATGCCGGGATTTGCCTGCGCCAACCGGCGCAACAGCCGGCCCTGATCGGCGGTGGGTCGGCCGGGGACGGGGGGATGCCACGGCTGGGGGGACGCCAGAGGCGTTATTTTGCGGCGCGCTGCCCTGGCGCAGCAGCGCCACCGCCGAGTCCGCCGACAGCGCAGCACGAAAATAGCGTGTGAAATGCGGCGTCGCGATCGGTTGTGGCTGTTCACTCCAGCGTAGCGAATCGCCATCCGGCAACTGCGGCCAACGCGACCAGGGCGGCACCAGCAGCACTAACCAGCTGCCCGCCACCAGCGTACCGGCCAGCGCCGCCAACGTATCCACCGCCAGCGATTGACGGGCATCTAACACCGCATGCAGGAACTCACGACCGAGCAGGGTTTTCAGCGCCGCCGGGCGGCTGCCGGTACCGCGTTCGCTTAGCTCTCACACCCATAGCCAGTCGCCGTCAAGGGCGTCGCCAAGCGCTGCCGCCTGTTGGCCGCACCAGTCAGACGCGCCGCTAATCACCAGTAAACGCCGTACGCCGGCTCGTTTCATTGCCGCCGTTTCTGCACGCAGGCAGGCCAGCCAGGGCGGCGGCAGGGAAGTCACCTCAGGTCTTGCCCACAAGCAGCGACAGCAGACCTGCGGCAATGAGCGGCCCCACCGGCACGCCGCGGAACAATGCCACCCCGAGCACCGTGCCTACCAACAGTCCGGCGACCACCGAGGTCTGTCTGGACATCAACGAAACGCCGCGGCCGCCCAGCCAGGAAACTGCCACGCCAATCACTATCGCCAGCAGCGATTTCCAGTGCAAAAAGGAGTGGAGGACGGTAGACGCCGACAGCGTACCGCTGGAGATGGGCGCCATCACGCCGATGGTCAGGATGATGATGCCAATGGTTAATCCCTGTTTTTCCACCCAGGGGAAGTACTGCTCCATCGGCGTAAGGCGAAGAATCAATAACACTAGGATCGCCACGGTCACGGTATTGTTGTGGCTAATAATACCGAGCGCCGCCATACCCAGCAGGATCAGCAGCGTCGGATCGGAAAAATTCATACACTGTCCCTGAAAAAAAGCTTAACCACCGGCAAAAGTATCACACTGATGAATATCACCACTGTCAAATCCGCGTTTAAACCAATGATAGCGCTGCTCTGAAGTGCTATGGGTAAAACTGTCCGGCACCACCCTGCCCTGTCCCCGCTGCTGTAACCGATCGTCGCCGATGGCCCGTGCGGCATTCAGCGCTTCCTGCGGATCCTGCTCGTCGAGGATTTGCTGCTGCTGCATGCTGTGGCCCCACACACCGGCGAAACAGTCCGCCTGCAGTTCCAGCTTCACCGACAGTGCGTTAGCCGTTTTTTCCGGCGCGCCCTGCTGCTGGCGAACCCGGCTTTCAATCCCGAGCAGTTTTTGCACGTGATGACCGACCTCGTGAGCGACCACATAGCCCTGGGCGAAATCGCCGCCTGCGCCGAGCTGATCTTTCATGTCGTCATAAAAAGATAAATCGATATAGACCGTACTGTCCGCAGGGCAATAAAACGGCCCCATGACCGATTGACCGGTACCGCAACCGGTTTGCGTCGCACCGCGATACATGACCAGCTTTGGCGGCTGATAGGTTTTGCCCATCTGCTGGAAAATCTGCTGCCAGGTATCTTCGGTATAACCGAGGATCACCGCGGTAAACTTGGCCGCCTCGTCGTCGTTGGGGCTGATGCGGGTTTGCTGGCTCACCTGCGAACCCGACTGGCCGCCGGTAAGCAGCGGCGTGAGATCGACGCCATAATAGCCCGCCACCACCACCACGATGAGCAGCACGATGCCGCCTTTACCGCGAATCGGCAGCCGGAAACCACCGCCCCCCGGCCCGGATGACTGTCCGCGCCTGTCTTCCACATTATTACTTTCGCGACCGCCTTGCCAACGCATCGTCATCCCCAGTTAAACGTTAATCATTTAATGATGAGGATAGCATATAACATCGGACAGACGGCAGGCGCCGCCGCCCAGGTAAACGATTGCGCGTTTAATCCAACGCGACGCCGATACGCTTGGCGACTTCTTCATAGGCTTCAATAACGCCACCGAGGCTCTGGCGGAACCGGTCTTTATCCATCTTATCGAGGGTGGTTTTATCCCACAGTCGGCTGCCATCCGGGGAGAATTCATCCCCCAGCACAATCTCGCCGTTAAACAGACCAAATTCCAGCTTGAAGTCCACCAGAATCAGCCAGGCATCGTCGAAAATCTTGCTGAGCACGTCATTAGTCTGATAGGTCAACTGCTTCATCCGCGCCAGATGGGGTTCACTGACCCAGCCGAAGGTGGTGCAGTAGGATTCGTTGATCATCGGATCGTGCATGGCGTCGTTTTTCAAAAACAGATCGAACAGGGGCGGATCCAGGACCAGGCCTTCCTCTACGCCTAGACGCTTTACCAGCGAGCCGGCCGCGCGGTTGCGCACCACGCATTACACGGGCACCATCGCCAGTTTTTTCACCAGCACTTCGTTATCGGAAAGCAGGAGCACGATCTGGGTTGGAATGCCGGCTTCGGCTAACTTGGTCATGATAAAGTAGTTAAACTTATTGTTAATCATGCCCTTGCGCTCGAACTGCTCGATACGCTGACCGTCCAGTGCTGACGTATCGTTGCGGAATGTCAGGATCAGCAAATCCGGATCCTCGGTGGCGTAGACCGTTTTTGCTTTTCCGCGATACAACTCAGCTAACTTTTGCATCTTTACATACTCCAGTGGCAAATAACGCTTTGATACAGGTAAAAAAGGGGGCCGAAGCCCCCTGTTGATTTAACGGGATGTTGACCGGCTGAATGCCGCCTGGAATACCGCCACCAGCGCGTCATTTTGCGATTGGGTCAAGGTATGCCCTTTCGGATCGGTGAACTGCAGCGTGCTGCGGTTGCCAAGATCGCCGACCTGCAGTTTATAGTCGCCATTGCGCAAATCAGGGTCTTTGGCGCCCAAATCGTCCCAGGTACCGCTGCCCGGCGCGTCATAGGTGACCGAAACGGTACCCAGCGGACGGCTGCTATCCTTCACCTTCATGCCGATGCGCGACAGCGCCGACGGCAGATGCGTCCATACGGCATTGTAAGACGAGCGCACCACCAGCAGCGGCAGTCCGCTTTCGTCAGCGCCGCTTTGTACGCTTAGATCGGCGGTTTCGCCCTGGGCGATACGGTTGGCGCGATCGTCGTTAAGCTGCTGCAGCCCGCTCGCGACACTGTTAAGCATCTCAACGGTGTAGCGCTGCACCAGCGCAGGATTGGTCACCGGTTTACCCTGCTGCTGCAGACCAAGGGACGTAACCTGGAGCGAGGTTTGATAGCCTTGGGTCGCCAGGCTTATCTGATAGCGGCCGCTGTACTGTTCATCTTCATCAGCACGGGTCCAGGCGATCCAATCCGTGTTCAGGCTCTGCTGCGCGTCCTGGCGTGAGGCAATCGGATAGCCTTTGCTTTGCACCACCGCTGCGACCACAGATCTCTACCCTGGGCGCTGTTTTCCAGCTGAATAACCGCGCTATTGCCGGAATATTGTGAACGGGAACCGTTCAGCAGCGCCAGCGGCTGCGCAGGGGGCAGAATGTCCAGCCCTTTGCCCACGGCGCCGTTGCGCGGGACAGTGGGGATCTCATAATCGCCGTTCTGCAGGGGCAAAATCATACCGGAAGGACTGCTAAGCGCGCGCAGCGGAGGCGCTTTCAGGTACTCTTCGTTTCCGTTTACCTGACGTTTATAGCGCTGATCGCTAGTACAGGCCGCGAGCAGCATGATAAGCGAGACGCCGACCACTTTCGCTACCTGCGACTTTTGCATTGAATAAGCCATTAAATCTCCCTAAGAGTTACAGCAAACCCGCATCCGTTAACGCCTGTCTTACCACGCGGCTACCCGCCTCGGTCAGGGGCGTCATCGGCAGGCGCAGGGTGTCGGTCGCCATTAATCCCAATGCTTTACAAGCCCATTTAACCGGTATGGGGCTGGGTTCAAAAAAGAGTTTCTGATGCAGCGGCATCAGGCGCTGATTAAGACGGCGCGCATCGGCATAATTGCCGCCGGCCGCCAGGGCGCAAAGCTGCGCCATCTCCTTTGCGGCAACGTTCGCCGTCACGGAAATTACCCCTTTGCCGCCTAGTTGCATGAAGTCCAATGCGCTGGCGTCATCGCCGCTCAGCAGCAGGAAATCGTCATTGACTAGCTCTTGGATCTGGCTGACACGGCTTAAGTTCCCCGTGGCTTCCTTAATACCGATAATGTTTTTGATTTCCGCCAGGCGGGCAACGGTCGGCGGCAGCATATCGCAGCCGGTGCGCGCCGGCACATTGTACAGGATCTGCGGCAAATCGCTGCTTTCGGCGATGGCCTTGAAATGCTGGAACAACCCTTCCTGACTCGGCCGGTTGTAATACGGCGTCACGCTGAGACACCCTACCACGCCGCTGTCGTTAAAGCGGCGGGTCAGTGACACGGCTTCGGAGGTGGAGTTGGCACCGGTGCCCGCGATAACGGGAACGCGCCCGTCGCTGAGCTCAAGGGTACACATCACCACATCGCCATGCTCTTCGTGGCTCAGGGTAGACGTTTCGCCGGTCGTTCCCACGGCCACGATCGCTGCGGTACCGCTGGCGACATGATAATCGATTAATTTTTTCAGACTGACCCGGTCGATGGCGCCCTTTTCGTCCATCGGAGTCACCAGTGCAACTATGCTTCCCGTAAACATTGACCATCCCTCCACAAACAGGTTATTCATGGTACTTTTGTCACCTATCCAAAAGCAAGCAAACATCGGCTCGGTAAGCCCTTGGCAGCAGGTTTTTTTTAGGGTTACCATGTAAATCACAACCCGCCGGACAGGAAGCGCCATTTTGCCACCGTTACAGCAACATTATCTGGTTATCACCGCGCTGGGCGCAAACCGGCCTGGTATTGTCAATACCATTACCCGTCACGTCAGCAGCTGCGACTGCAATATTGAAGATAGCCGCCTCGCCATGCTGGGCAAGGAATTTACCTTTATCATGCTGCTGTCCGGCGGCTGGAACGCTATCGCGCAAATAGAATCCACCCTGCCGCTGCAAGGCGCCGAACTGGATTTATTGATTGTGATGAAGCGCACCACGGCCCAGGAGCAGCCGGCCACCCCGACGACGGTGTGGGTGACGGTGGAGGTGGATGATTCCCCCCATCTTATCGAACGCTATACCGATTTGTTTGATAGCCATCAGATGACTTTGGCAGAGCTGGCGTCGAAAACGCAGCCGGCGGACGCGCAATCCCCGCCCCGGCTGACGCTTTCGATGACCGCGCACGGTCCGGCCGGGGGGGAGGTTCTGCTGATTGAACAGAGGTTCTATCAACTCTGTACAGAACTGCATGCGCAAGGCAGTATTAGAGTTATCAATCATCCACAGCATCAGGAAAGAGACGGAGTATTGCAATGACACCACTGAAAGCCGGTGATATAGCACCACAATTTAGCCTGCCCGATCAGGACGGTGAACTCATCAGCCTTACCGACTTCCAGGGACAAAGAGTATTGGTCTACTTTTATCCCAAAGCGATGATGCCAGGCTGTACCGTCCAAGCGTGCGGGTTGCGCGATAATATGGACGACCTGAATAAGGCCTGGGTGGAGGTGCTGGGCATCAGTACCGACAAACCCGAGAAGCTGTCCCGCTTCGACGAAAAGGAACTGTTGAATTTTACCTTGCTCTCCGACGAGGACCATCAGGTTGCCGGCCAGTTCGGCGTCTGGGGCGAGAAAAGTTTTATGGGCAAAACTTACGATGGCATTCACCGCATCAGTTTCCTGGTGGGTGTTGACGGCGCCATTGAGAAAGTGTTCGACGATTTCAAAATCAGCAATCACCACGATATCGTGCTGGCTTATCTGAAAAACGTCTGAACGCAGCCCGTGGCGCAGATTGACGTGCCTTCACGGCGGTGCGGGCGGCGACGCGGGATGACGGCCGGCCGCCGCCGGCAAAATGGGTCATCTATGGTTACTCGCTTGAAAAAAAGCCTTATCGCGCTGCTGCTGACCGCGTTGGCCGGCACGTTCCCGGCGCATGCCGACGAGATTCAGGACAATCTGCCGGATATGGGCACCACCGCCGGCAGTACTTTGAGCATTGGCGAAGAGATGCAAATGGGGGATTACTTCGTGCGCCAGCTGCGCGGCGGTGCCCCGATTATCAATGATCCACTGCTTGACCAATACATCAACCATCTGGGCGGCACGCTGGTGGCCCATGCCAACTCGGTGCGTACCCCCTTTCATTTTTTCCTGTTGCGCAGCGACGAGCTCAATGCGTTTGCCTTTTTCGGCGGCAACGTGGTGCTGCATTCGGCGCTGTTTAACTATACCGACAATGAAAGCGAGCTGGCGTCGGTCATGGCCCATGAACTGTCCCATGTCACCCAGCGTCATCTGGCGCGCGCCATGGAGGAAAAGCGTCGCAGCGCCCCGCTGACCTGGGTCGGCGCGCTGGGCTCTATTCTGCTCACCATGGCCAATCCGCAGCTGGGCATGGCCGCGCTGTCCGGCACCATCGCCGGCTCCGCGCAGGGCAACATCAGTTTCACCCAGGCCAACGAGCAAGAGGCGGATCGCATTGGTTTGCAGGTACTACAGCGGTCCGGTTTTGATCCGCAGGCGATGCCTAACTTCTTGCAGAAACTGGCGGATCAGAACCGATATTCCACCGCGCCGCCGGGAATGCTGCAAACCCACCCCTTGCCGCTAAGCCGGCTGGCGGATACCCGCAATCGCGCCAACCAGATGAAGCATATCGTTATCGACTCATCACAGGACTTTTATCTGGCGAAGGCGCGCATCTTGGGAATGTTCGGATCCAGCGACAATTTGCTGCGTAATGATGTGCTAGACGCCTGGAAAAAAGGCAACGTCCGCCGGCAGCTGGCCGCGCAGTACGGTCAGGCGATTTTGTTTTATCAGGCGAAAAAATACGACGACGCCAAACGTACGCTGCAGCCGTTGCTTAGTCGGCAACCGTCCAACATCTGGCTGGTGGATTTGATGACCGATGTCGATCTGGCGCTGCAACAGGCGCCGCAGGCCATCAGCCGCCTGGAGGCGCTGGTACGCGGCAATGAGCGCGATGCCAACCCGGTGCTGCTGCTCAACCTCGCCAACGCCTACGTTGAGGGGCACCGCTATAGCGATGCCGTGCGGATCCTTAACCGCTATACCTTTTCCCATCCCGACGATACCAATGGCTGGGATTTACTGGCCCAGGCGTGCGCCGGTCAGGGTCTGGGCGATCAAGAGCTGGCGGCGCGCGCCGAGCGGCTGGCGCTGACGGGACAGTTGGATCAGGCGGTGCGGGCGCTAACCGAAGCCAGTAGCCGGGTAAAACTGGGCAGTCTGCAGCAGGCGCGCTATGACGCCCGTATCGATCAGCTCAGGCAGTTGCAGTTGCGCTTCGCGCAGTATGACAAAGGCGCGCGCCGGTAGCCGCGCCATAGGCAGCCTGATAGAGTGACGCATTTTCGCGCGGCGCGGTATTTCGTGCCAAGCACTCAGACCGGCGCGGGAAAACGGACAGACATGCCGGCGCCAGACGCTACGGTGGTTCCCGCCTTCGGGGTAGGCTCGGACAACGTCATTGACACGCCATGCAGGATGCATGATGTGGAACGCAGAACATAGCATGCGGAACGCAGAACACGGAGCGCATGACCTAGAATGCGGAATGCATAACGCAGGTTGTGGAACGCAGAACAAGGAACGCAACCTGCATTAAGCGATTAGCGTCAACACCTTCACCAAAGAGATCAATAAAGCCGCGCGCAGGCTCATCCTGCCGATGCAGGGTAAAAACGCACGCCTTACAGATTTAAAATCGCTTTCACAAAAGGAATGGTCAGTTTGCGCTGGGCGCGGATAGAGGCATGGTCCAACTGATCAAGCGTCGCCGACAAGGTGCGCATATCCCTTTCCAATCTTTTCAGCAAGAAACGGATGACGTCCTCCGGAAATTCAAAGCCGCGCAGTTTCGCCCGCATTTGCAAGGCATAGCCCTTTTCCTCATCGGAAAGCGGCTGCAGGCGATAAATTTGCCCCCAATCCAGACGCGAGGCCAAATCCGGCAAGCTGAGATTCAATTGGCGGGGCGGGCAATTGCCGCTGATGATAAGCCGGGTGCGCCCGGTTTCCTGAATGCGGTTATAGAGGTTGAAAATAGCCATTTCCCACGGCGGGTCGCCGACGATACATTCAATATTATCGATCGTCACCAACGCCAGTTGCTCCATGCCCTCCAGCACCTCCGGTACAAACCAGGTGCGCTTATCCAGCGGCACATAACCTACGGCCTTTGCCCGCGCCGATAGCGCCGCGCAGGCGGCATGCAGCAAATGGCTGCGGCCACCGCCCTTACGCGACCAGAAATAAAGGTAGCTGCCGTGTTCGCGGTCCAGCATCACCTGCAACGCCGCCAGCAACGCGGCATTTTCGCCGGGATAAAAGCTGGCGAAAGTTTCGTCATCGGGTAAGTAGAGCGGTAAAGAAAGCTGCGCAGACGTGTTCAGAAGTACCTCTTGCGTTCTGGCAAAGATCCTTTCCAGTTTACCATAACTTTGCCGCGCCGCGAGGACGGCGCGGTGCGGCCCTCAGGAGGGCGTGCCTTCATCAGGTTCCAGAATTTTCTCTTCGCCGCGCAGCAACGTGATAACGCGGAATATCAGGCTCAGCGCGATACCCACTATGGTCGCCAGCGCCATGCCATTCAGTTCGACGGCGCCGAGATGAATTTTCGCGCCGCTGACGCCGATAATCAGAATCACCGAGGTCAGAATCAGGTTTTGCGCTTTGTTATAATCCACCTTCGACTCGATAAGCACCCGGATGCCGGACGCGGCTATCACGCCGTACAACAGCAGCGACACGCCGCCCATGACCGGTACCGGCACCGCTTGAATTGCCGCCGCGAGTTTGCCGACGCAGGACAGCTCAATCGCCAGGATCGCCGCGCCGCCGATAACCCAGGTGCTGTAAACGCGGGTTATCGCCATGACGCCGATATTTTCCCCGTAGGTGGTGTTCGGCGTCGAGCCGAAAAAACCGGATAACAGAGTTGATGCGCCGTTGGCGAACATCGAGCGGTGTAGGCCCGGATCGCGCAATAAATCCCGCTGCACGATATTGGCGGTCACCACCAGATGCCCGACATGCTCGGCTATCACCACCAGCGCCGCCGGCAGGATAGTCAGGATGGCCATCCACTCAAAGCGCGGATGGTAAAACGTCGGCAGGGCAAACCAGGGCGCGGCGGCTACCTGCGCGAAATCCACGATACCGAGCACGGCGGACAGCGCATAGCCCGCCAACACCCCGATAAGGATGGGGATGATGGCCAGGAAACCGCGAAACAGCACCGAGCCCAGCACCGTTACGCCGAGGGTAGCCATGGAAATGGCCACGGTGGTGCCGTCCACCGGCGCATCGGCGCTTGGCAGCAGGCCCGCCATATTCGCCGCGACGCCGGCCAGCTCCAGACCGATAACCGCCACAATAGCCCCCATGGCGGCGGGAGGAAAGATGACGTTGATCCAACCGATCCCGGCCTTCTTCACGATAAGCCCCACCACGCAGAACAGCGCACCGCAGGCGATGAATCCCCCCAGCGCCAGCTCATAGCCCAGCGGCAACAGCAGCAATACCGGAGAGATAAAAGCGAAGCTGGAACCGAGATAGGCGGGAATTTTGCCTTTGCAGATAAAAAGATACAGCAAGGTGCCGATGCCGTTAAACAGCAGGACGGTGCCGGGATTGATGTTAAATAAAATCGGCACCAGCACCGTGGCGCCAAACATGGCGAACAGGTGCTGCAGACTCAGCGGGATGGTTTTCAGCAGCGGCGGGCGTTCCGACACCCCGATGGCGCGACGGGTCATGGTAACTTTCCTCAGAATTCAGGGTCAAAAAAAACCGACTCAATGGCCGGTTCAGTGTTATTTGGTACCAAAGATTTTGTCACCCGCGTCACCCAGGCCCGGCATGATATAACCTTTCTCGTTAAGTCCCTTATCGATAGCCGCAGTATAGAGTTCCACGTCGGGATGCGCCTTTTCCAGCGCCGCGATGCCTTCAGGCGCCGCCACCAGCACCAATACCTTGATACAGGGGCAGCCGGCCTTTTTCAATAAATCGATAGTGGCGATCATCGAGCCGCCGGTCGCCAGCATCGGATCCACCACCAGCGCCATACGCTCATCGATGCTCGACACCAGCTTATGAAAATAAGGTACCGGCGTCAGGGTGTTTTCATCACGGTAAACGCCGACCACGCTGATACGCGCGCTGGGCAGATTTTCCAATACGCCGTCCATCATGCCAAGCCCGGCGCGCAGAATCGGGACAACGGTAATTTTTTTCCCTTTAATTTGATCAATTTTAACTGGCCCGCACCAACCTTCGATAGTGACCTTTTCGGTTTCCATATCGGCGGTCGCGACATAGGTCAACAAGCTACCCACTTCCGATGCCAGTTCGCGAAAGCGTTTGGTACTGATATCGTGAGCGCGCATCAACCCCAGCTTGTGTTTCACCAGCGGGTGTTTAACCTCAACGATCTTCATGTTATCTCTCCCCTAGGGCACTGAACGGTCAAAAAAAATCGCGAGATTATAACTCCTTTTCCCCGCAGCGCAATACGAATTTGCCTGATCCTGATCAAGGCTTTAATGGAATTACTATAGTCAACAAAAAGGCCGGCGCGAATGCAACACCTCTCGCAAACGATTGCTTACGCTGTTAGAATTGGCGGCGCCCCATTTCAAGCAACAGGTTATCTCCGTGGAGATCTTGCAGTGACCGACAAAACCTCTCTCAGTTACAAAGACGCAGGTGTGGATATCGATGCCGGCAACGCATTGGTAGACCGTATCAAAGGTGTTGTGAAACAGACCAAACGCCCGGAATTCATGGGCGGGCTGGGCGGTTTCGGCGCCCTGTGCGCGCTGCCGCAGAAGTATCGCGAGCCGATTCTGGTTTCAGGCACAGACGGCGTCGTGACCAAACTGCGTCTGGCCATGGATTTGAAACGCCACGATACTATCGGCATCGATTTGGTGGCAATGTGCGTAAACGACCTGGTGGTTCAGGGCGCCGAACCGCTATTTTTCCTCGACTATTATGCCACCGGGAAACTTGACGTCGATACCGCAGCCGCAGTGATAACCGGCATCGCCGAGGGCTGTAAGCAATCCGGCTGCGCGCTGGTCGGCGGCGAAACGGCGGAAATGCCCGGCATGTACCATGGCGAGGACTACGACGTCGCCGGCTTCTGCGTCGGCGTAGTGGAAAAAGCGGACATCATCGACGGCAGCAAGGTGCAGGCCGGCGATACCCTACTGGCGCTGGCCGCAAGCGGCCCTCATTCCAACGGTTACTCGCTGGTACGCAAGATTTTGTCCTTCAGCCAGACCGACCCCGAACAGACGCAGGTAGAAGGCAGATTGCTGACGGACCATCTACTGGCGCCGACGCGCATCTACGTCAAGGCGCTGCTGTCCCTTATCGCGCAGACCGAGGTACATGCTATTGCGCATTTGACCGGCGGCGGCTTCTGGGAAAACATCCCGCGCGTTCTGCCGGCGGGTACCCAGGCGGTGATTGAAGAAAGCAGTTGGCAATGGCCGGCGGTTTTCCGCTGGCTACAGCAGGCCGGCAATGTGAGTCGCCATGAAATGTACCGCACCTTCAACTGCGGCGTCGGCATGGTCATAGCCGTGCCCGCAGCCAGCGCCGGTAAAGCGCTGGCTATTCTAGCCGACTTAGGCGAAACCGCCTGGGCGCTCGGTCAAATTCAGCCCGCCGACGGCGAGCATCAGGTGATTATCCGCTGATGAAACACCTGGTGGTGCTGATTTCAGGAGAAGGCAGCAACCTGCAGGCGCTGATTGATGCCTGCCAGCAGGGCAAGATCGCGGCGCGGATCGCCGCAGTCATCAGTCATCGCGCCGACGCCTACGGGCTTACGCGCGCCGCAACCGCCGGGATCGAAACCAAGACGCTTAACCCGGTGGGTTTCGCCAGCCGTGAGGACTACGATCGGGCACTCGCCGCCCTTATCGACCGCTACCCACTGTCGGTTATCGTCCTCGCCGGCTTTATGCGCATTCTGACCTCGGCCTTTGTCGAGCGCTATGCCGGCCGCATGCTCAACGTACACCCCTCGCTGTTGCCGCGCTATCCCGGACTGCATACCCATCGTCAGGCGCTCGCCAACGGCGATGCCGAGCACGGCACCTCGGTGCATTTCGTCACCGACGAGCTGGATGGCGGCCCGGTGATTTTACAGGCGCGGGTGCCCATTTTTGCGCAAGATGATGAGCAGATACTGGCGCAACGGGTGAAAACCCAGGAACACGCCATTTATCCGCTGGTCATCAACTGGCTGCTAACGGGCCGGCTGTCGTTGCGTGATAACGTCGCCTGGCTGGACGGCGCGCCCCTGCCTGCCGCCGGCTACGCCGCCGATTAACTCTACTGAGCCCGTCTGCGGCGGAGCTGAGGCGCTGTTAATCTCATGGCATGATTAACAGCGCCTTAGTATCATTCACCCTAAGCCCACACCTCGCACCACAATACGCCCTTCCAGAGAGATGATGGCTGAAACAATCCTTTATCCAGGCACGTCCAGGGTGTATTGGAATGAACGAAACAGGCCAGTAAGCGGAAGGCCGCCCTTGAGTTCAACCCTAATGAGTTCAGAAAATACTGTCTTTCATCATCTAATAATTATAAATACTATTTAAATTACAATATTGTATAAGTAAAATAATCCGCGCCTAGGGATTTAACAATATCGCGCATTGAACCAAAATGTAATTAATGCCGGAAGTGCACGGTATAGACTGAGGACAATTACATTATTTCCTTTGAAAGTAAATAATGAAATTAGATAATATAAGCGTTAATTTCTCCCCGGTTCCGTTTTATTTTTTTAGCAAAAAAGCCGATATATTTTCATCTCCACATTAACCCAGAGGTGAGAATGAAAATATTAAACCATGCCTTCCATCATGTAAAAGCCCATTGTTTCAAAAGTACTAACTCAGCGGTAAAGTTAGCCCATAACATGTCTAAGGGAAAACTACGAGAAAAGGATATCACCTACGCCAAAAACCTGTTAAGCGTGAAACAAAGCTCATTGAAGCCTAATTCCCTTAAAAGTGAAAAAAGAAAGCTAAAGTACAACGCTTTAGCTGGCAGCCTTCCCATCAATCAACAAACGTGCGATTCTATTAAAAACCTATCGCATCTAAAATTTAAGATTGCTGCTGTAACAAACTCTAAGCCAAATAAAAAGCCCTTGCTGTCTGATGCTTTGAGAACAGCCTTAAAGGACTTTAAAGCAAATCCTGAAGAAGCCTATAAAAAACATTTAGGAAAATATTATCATTCTGAAAAACCAGAAAATGATCCTTCAATTGTTAAGTTCTTTACCATATACGGAAAAAGCAAAGGAGGTTCAATTAAATTCCATAATAGGGCAACCCTCTCTTAAGCGGTTTCCTTACCGCTTTAGGTGAAATTTACCTCGAATGGCTTAGCATTGTAAATAAACACTCTATACTTGAGCACTCCGATTAAGCTTATTTGCCAAAGCCAATACGAGATGAGTTTCACTCTTCACCTCAACCTACTGCATAAGAGAATAGTATTTTTATGCTGAGAAAATTCAATCCAGGGTAGATGCCTCTTGAGTCATAATACTCAACATGATCTCACCTGTAAGCAAAATGGTTATTTTGGCATAACCCGATCTTGCAAGCTCATTGCTGGTTTAGTCGCAGAGTATGACAGACAGACGCGCCATTGACGCAAGCAATGTGAGTTTAGCGGTGAGACTATTTTACCGACGACTCGTTGTCACTTGAAAATAGTAGTCAAGATCACTGTATCAGGAGCTATATTCGCTTGCAGGTTCGTCAATCCTGACTAAATCATATTGCCGTAAACAAAAAAGGTAAAGGTGAAATGGTGCTCCCCTCATCCATTGCGCTAAACCACCGCATCGACTGCGTGCAGCCACAGGTAGCGCTGGCGAGGGCGCAGGCACGGCGTTCGGTGATTTAGTCTCGCCGCCCATTGCCCCTGACGCTGGCCTTGGGTTCGCCATGGGCCACGTTACGCTTTATCCAGTCTTCCGCCACGATCGCCGCCTGGATAGGCGTCCTTTGCCCATACCGATAATGCAGCAATAAAACCCGACCGGCGGATAACCGTTAGCGCAGCCGGCCGGTAATATATTCCTCGGTTTTGCGCTGCGCCGTGGCGGTAAATAGCCGGTCGGTGACGGCATATTCCACCAGCTTGCCCTGATGCAAAAAGGCGGTATAGTCGGAAACCCGCGCCGCCTGCTGCATGTTATGCGTCACCAGAACCAGGGTGAAATGCGCTTTCAGCGAGATCATCAGCTCTTCGATGGTCAAGGTGGAAATGGGATCCAGCGCAGAGGTCGGCTCATCAAGCAGTAACACTTCCGGCTCGATGGCGATAGCGCGGGCGATCACCAGCCGCTGCTGCTGGCCGGTGGACAGTTTTAACGCATTTTCACGCAGGCGATCTTTAACTTCATGCCATAACGCCGCCGCGCGCAGCGCCCGCTCCGCGGCGTCGTCCAGCAGCCTGCGTTCGCTGATACCCAAAAGCCGCAGGCCGTAGACGACGTTGTCGTAAATGGATTTGGGAAACGGGTTGGACCGCTGGAAAACCATTCCCACCCGCCGGCGCAGCGCCACTACTTCCTGTCCGGCAGCATAGATGTCCTGTCCTTGCAAACGCACCGCGCCGCTAATCTGGCAATCGTCGCTCAGGTCATTCATACGGTTAAAGCAGCGAAGCAGCGTCGATTTACCGCACCCGGAAGGGCCGATAAGGGCGGTAATTTGCCCTTTGGCAATGGGCAGAGAGATGTCGTCAAGTACCAGACGACTGCCGTAACGCACCCGCAGGTGTTCGGTTTCCAGCGCCAGCGCCGATGGCGACACCCCGGCAGGCGCGGCGGTCGCACCGTTCGAGCTCAAAGGGGGGACTAGCGACATAGCAACCTGTTCTCCATCATAACGTTAACGCACGGTATTTCTCACGTAGCCGGTGGCGCAAACCCATTGCGGCCAGATTCAGCCCCACAACAATGACAATCAACAACAGCGCGGTGGCGAACGCCAGCGGCTGGACCGCATCACCGTCCTGGCTTTGAAACGCTAAATCGTAGATCTGATAACCGAGATGCATAAATTGCCTTTCGGGGTGCAGAAAAGGAAACTCGCCGTCCAGCGGCAGCTTGGGCGCCGATTTGATGACCCCCACCAACATCAGCGGTGCGGTTTCCCCCGCCGCACGCGCCAACGCCAGAATAAGGCCGGTCATGACAGCCGGCGCCGCGCCCGGCAACACCACCTGCCACAACGTTTCCGCCTGGGTTGCGCCGAGCGCCAGCGATCCCTGGCGCAGGGAAGGCGGAATACGCGCCAGCCCTTCTTTCAGTGGCGATAATCACCACCGGCAGGGTCAGTAGCGCCAGCGTCAGCGCGGCCCACAATAAGCCCGGCGTGCCGAAGGTCGGGGCCGGCAAAGCCTCGGCATAAAACAGTTTATCAAGCGAGCCGCCGAGCACATAGACGAAAAATCCCAGGCCGAAAATACCGTAAACAATCGACGGCACGCCGGCGAGGTTGCCCACC
Organism: Candidatus Sodalis endolongispinus; assembly: GCF_018777395.1. Taxonomy (GTDB): domain Bacteria; phylum Pseudomonadota; class Gammaproteobacteria; order Enterobacterales; family Enterobacteriaceae; genus Sodalis_B; species Sodalis_B endolongispinus. Next base: position 2,512,381 of record NZ_JAFJYC010000001.1, on the reverse strand, counting down.
GCGATACGAATAAGCCGCGTTAACCCGTTTTGTCCAGCATATTCATTCAGATAAATGGCCGCCATCACCCCGAGCGGCATGACCAGCACCGACATCAGTATCACTAGCAACAGCGTGCCGACAATCGCCGGAAAAACGCCATTGCCCTCCCCTGTGGGGTCATCGAGGCTGATGAAACGCCAGGTTTGCGCCGCCAGATGGCGCAGTTTTTGCCCCAGGCTCATCGCGTTGGGATACCATAGACTGTCGATATCGCTTAGCGCAATGATCTGGCGCTGGCCTTGCGCATCAGCGAGGATCAACTGCACCCGGCCCCGCTCACGCTCAATACCGGCCAGTTGTTCGCTCAAATCGTCATAGGTTGCCTGCAGTTCGTTTAGCGCCGCACGCTGGGCGGCCTGTTGCTGCTCGGTTTGCCCCGCCGGATGACGCAGCATGCGTTGTTGCGCCTGCTGCAGCTGCTGCGCCCGTTTTACCCGTACCGCATTTCGCTGCCCTTCCACCTGCGCCGCCATACGGCGCTGCGTGGCGGTTAGCCGCAGCCGCTGATCCAGCGCAGCGGGCATCACGTCAGCGGTTAACGGCTGTCCGTCCTCGCGCATCCCGGCAAGATAGCCATAAAGCTGTGCGCCGCTACGGCGCTGCACCACCAGCGCATCGGCCGGTAATCGGTTGGCACGGACCTCCGCTGCCGGTACCCGATAACGATCCTGCGGCCGATTACCGGTATTGATAAACCACCATTCACCCGCCGGCGTTCTCTGTACTCCTACACGCTCTCCCAGCAGTACCGCGGGGGGATTTTGGAGTTCAAAGCGGTAAATCTGCTGCGGCCAGAGCAGTTGCAGCGACTGACTCAACAGTAGCGCCAGAAGCGCCACCATCGCCAGGAGACTTAGGCTTACCGCGCCGGCGGTCAACAATACCCACGGCCGGCCCGAGCGCCACCAGGCTTTCATAAGACACCTCCGTCGGGCTGGCGATAGCGGCATCGTAGACGCAAACGTAACAATTCCGCTACGCTATTGATGATGAAGGTAAAGACCAACAACAGCAGCGCACTGAGAAACAGTACCCGGTAATGCTCCGAACCGCGCAACGCTTCAGGGATCTCGATGGCGATATTGGCCGCCAGCGCGCGTAGCCCTTGCAACACGCTGCCATCGACGCGCGGCAGGTTGCCGCTGGCCATCAGCACGATCATCGTCTCGCCCATGGCCCGTCCGAGGGTCAGCATAAAGGCTGACACCAAACCAGCGCTGGCCGCCGGCAGCGTTACCCCTACCAGAGTCTGCCAGGGGGGGCGCGCCCAGCGCCAGCGACCCCTGGATAAGGCGCGTCGGTACGCCGAACAGGGCTTCTTCGGCGAGGGTGAACAACAGCGGGATCAGCGCGAAGCCCATCGCGATACCTACCACCAGCGCATTGAGCGGATTATAGTGCTCGCCCAAAGCCTGCGCGAGCGGCATACCGAACAGCAGACGCTCGAGCGGCGGCATGAGGGTAAAACAGCCCCACAAGACGAGCGCAATCAGCGGCAACAAGCACAGACATTCCAGCCCGGCAGGCCAACGGCGTCGCCAGCGCGGCGGTAAGCTGCCGGCCAGATAGGCCACGGCAAGAATGAACAGCGGCAGCAGCACCGGCAGCAGCACTAAGCCGCCGAGCGCAGTGGCCAAATGCGGCACGAGCCACAGGCCGGCTATCACACCGACGACCACGCTCGGAACCGCGCCCATTATCTCCATCGCCGGCTTAACCCAACGGCGCAGACCAGCGGACATGAACCAGGCGCTGTACATGGCGGCGGCCAACGCCAGAGGTGTGGCGAATAGCATGGCGCAGGCGGCGGCTTTCAGGGTGCCGACCGCCAGCGGCACCAGGCTGTATTTGCCTGCCGCAAAACTATCGCCGGCGGGCGTGGACTGCCACACCCACGCCGGTGCCGGATAGCCGGGATACCAGATCCGCTGGGTCAAGGTGCGCCAAATGAGCTCTGGCGAGCCGGGCGACAAGGCCCAGACGCGCCACACGTCAGAGCCGACGCTCACCAGTGCGTCCCCCTGTGGCGATAAGGCCGCCATCGGCGCCGAGGCGGCAGCCGGATTAGGCAAAATGCCGCCAGTAGCGGCCGGCGATGTCCCGCCGTTGGGGGTTAGGGCGCCGGCAAGCACACCGCCGCGTCCGTCGGCCTGCGATTGCTTGGCAAACGCCCCGGTGTCAGGCTGCGCAAACCACGGCAGCGTCAGGTGGCCGCGAGGATGCCCATCGCGCGTGCTTAACCAGGTTAATCTTCCCTCAGCGTCGAGTACGGCAAAACCCCCTCGGCGTGCCGGCGCCAGCAGCCGCGCGCCGGCATCCAGGGTGACGGCATAAGTGAGAATCGGGGTCAGTCGCAGTCCGGTGTCGCCGGTGGCGTCAAACCACAGCGACAAATGGCCGGCGCCGTCGCGCACAAGCAAAGCCCCTTCCACCGGCAGCATAAATAGCGCTAGCGGACCGGCCGCCAGAGACTGAGCTGGCTGCCGGAAAGCAGATAGAGCAGACGGCCGTCGGGGGACAATAGCAGGCGGTCTACCTCTTGGCCGGCTGAGGTCAGCGGCTGACGCTGGACCGTTTCGGTGCCGGCGGCCGTGCTGTAATGCAGCACCACAACCTGCCCATCAGCAAGCTGTGCCGCCGCTACCGCCCGCTCTGCGTATGGATAGGCCATCGCAGTGCGGCGCAGCGGGCGTCGTGCAGGATCAATGACCTGCACACCGCCAAACGGCCGCACCCAGAGCGGCGCGCCATCGGCCGCGCTATCGACACGCGCCAGTATCCCCTGCCCTGAAGCGTTGGTTAGCCAATACAGCGGTTGTCCGCCGCTGGCTCTGGCGACGTGCGTTGGTTGCGCCAGCAACGCTACCTGGTCGGCGGCATCAGCACCGTTCAGCGGACGGGCAAGCCCCCGGCCGGCGCAGTCAATCGCCCAGGTCCAGCCGGAAGTCGCATCAACGGCGAGAGTGAATAAGGCTCCGTTTGCCTGCAATTCATCATCCTGCGACGCCGGCGGGATGGAAGACCATGGCGGCACGACGCAAGACGATGCCGGCGTCGCTGCAGGCGATACCGACACGCTGGAAGACGATGTCGGCCCCGCTAGAGGCGATACCGATACGTTTGCAGCCGGTGCCGACATGTTAGAAGAGGATGCCGGCGGCGCTTGATAGCTTGCCAACGTCGTGGCGCCGCCGACGGCGGGGGCGCGAAATAACGGTAGCACCGCCCACAGCAGATAACAGAAAATCAGCAATAGGGCGAATAGCACCAGCAAACCGCCGCCGCTCACCACCACGCGCGTCAGCCTATCTGTTGCACGACGCAACGGGGCGGTGCGGAGGTGAGAAATCCGTTTTGGGCTCATAGTCCTCGGTTAGCCAGCGACCAGATGGATGGTCCAAACAATGGGAAAAGCCCATGTTGCCTGTAATAAAATAAGATAACAATGTTCGGCCGGCGTTTGTGGGTTATGTTGGACTTTGCCGTCCGGGAGACGATAATAGCTTAACGCAGGATTTTCCCTTCCTGAACAGATCAATGGAGTGGAAATGGTTCAGAAAAAGCTCTATATAGAGAAAGAATTAAGCTGGTTGTCTTTCAATGAACGGGTTTTGCAGGAAGCCGCCGACAAAAGCAACCCGCTCATTGAACGCATGCGATTTCTGGGCATTTATTCCAATAATCTGGATGAATTTTATAAGGTCCGTTTTGCCGAGCTGAAACGGCGTATTTTGATAAGCGAAGAACAGGGTACCCGAGGCGCCTCACGCCATCTGCTTAATCGTATCCAGGCCAAAGTGCTCAACGCCGAGCAGGAATTCGATAATCTTTACAACGACCTGTTGCTTGAGATGGCGCGCAACCAGATTTTCCTCATCAACGAACGGCAACTGTCTCCGCGCCAGCAGGATTGGCTGCGTCAATACTTTAAACAACAGCTGCGCCAGCATATTACCCCGATTCTGATACAGCACGATACCAATCTGGTGCGGTTCTTAAAAGATGATTACACCTATCTGGCGGTGGAAATTATCCAAGGGCAGACGCTGCGCTATGCCCTTCTGGAAATTCCTTCTGATAAGGTGCCGCGCTTTATCAATCTGCCGGCGGAATCCCCCCGCCGCCGTCGGCCAATGATTCTGCTGGACAACATCCTGCGCTATTGCCTGGATGATATTTTCACCGGTTTCTTCGATTATGACGTGCTCAACACCTATTCGATGAAAATGACGCGCGATGCAGAGTACGATCTGGTCACCGAAATGGAATCCAGTCTGCTGGAGCTGATGTCTTCCAGCCTGAAGCAGCGGCTGACCGCAGAGCCGGTCCGTTTCGTTTATCAGCGGGATATGCCTAATGCGATGGTGGAGCCGCTTAAAACTAAGCTCGGCATTTCATCCTATGATTCGGTTATCCCCGGCGGGCGCTATCATAATTTCAAGAACTTTATCAGCTTCCCCAATGTCGGCAAAGCCAATATGGTCAATCGCCCGCTGCCGCGATTACGCCATGTGTGGTTCGATAAATTCCGCAATGCGTTCGACGCTATTCGCCATCATGATGTTCTGCTCTACTTTCCTTACCACACTTTCAGCCACGTGCTGGAACTGCTGCGACAGGCGTCATTCGATCCCAATGTGCTGTCGGTCAAGATCAATATTTACCGCGTCGCCAAGGACTCGCATATTATCGACGCGATGATCCACGCGGCGCATAACGGAAAAAAAGTGACCGTGGTGGTGGAGCTGCAGGCCCGCTTTGACGAAGAGGCCAATATTCATTGGGCCAAGCGGCTTACCGAGGCCGGCGTTCACGTTATTTTCTCGGCGCCGGGGCTGAAAATACACGCCAAGCTGTTTCTGATTTCCCGCCGCGAGGGCGACGATATCGTGCGCTACGCGCATATCGGCACCGGCAACTTCAACGAGAAAACCGCCCGCCTGTATACCGATTATTCCTTGTTGACGTCCGATGCACGCATCACCAATGAAGTGCGGCGGGTGTTTAATTTTATTGAAAACCCATACCGCCCGGTCAGGTTCGATTACCTGATGGTGTCGCCGCAAAACTCGCGGCATATGCTGTATCAAATGATCGATCAGGAGATTGCGAATGCGCAGGCGTGCAAAACGGCAGAAATTACCCTCAAGGTGAACAATCTGGTGGATCAATGGTTAATTGATCGTCTCTATGCCGCTTCCGGCGTGGGGGTGAATATCCGCATCCTGGTGCGCGGTATGTGTTCGTTAACCCCGGATTTGCCGGGCATCAGCAATAATATCCAAGTGATCAGCATCGTCGACCGTTTCCTGGAGCAAGATCGGGTCTATGTGTTTGAGAACGGCGGTGATAAAAAGGTGTTTCTCTCTTCCGCCGACTGGATGACCCGCAACATTGATTACCGTATCGAGGTAGGGGTAGCGCTGCTGGATCCACGCTTAAAACAGCAGGTGATGGATATTCTGGCGCTGCTGTTCATCGATACCGTTAAAGCCCGATATATCGATGCCGACCTGAACAACTATTATGTCCCACGCGACAACCGCCGCAAAGTGCGCGCACAAATAGCCATTTATGATTACATTAAGCAACTGGAAAACGCCGGAGAGCAGGACTCATTATGCCCATAACATCGACGACCACTGCCAGGCCGGAAGAATTCGCCGCCATCGACCTTGGCTCTAACAGTTTCCATATGGTGGTTGCGCGCGTGGTCAACGGCGCCATGCAGGTACTGAGCCGCCTGAAGCAACGTGTACATCTGGCCGACGGCCTTGATGCAGATCACCGCCTGAGCGACGAGGCCATGGAACGCGGCCTGAGCTGCCTTGCCCTTTTCGCCGAGCGCCTGCAGGGCTTTTCGCCGCTGCGGGTGATGATCGTTGGCACCCATGCTCTACGGGAAGCGGTTAACGCGCAGACCTTTCTCGATCGGGCGGCGACGGTGATCCCCTACCCGATTGAAATTATTTCCGGTCATGAAGAGGCGCGCCTGATTTTTATGGGCGTCGAACACACCCAGGCAGAAAAGGGCCGCAAGCTGGTTATCGATATCGGCGGCGGCTCTACTGGGCTGGTTATCGGCGAAAACTTCGAGCCGCTGCTGGTGGAAAGCCGTCGTATGGGCTGCATCAGCTTTGGCCATTTGTTTTTCCCCGACGGTGAGATAAGTCCGGCCAATTTACGCCGGGCGCGGCTGGCGGCGGCGCAGAAACTTGAAACGCTGGCCTGGCAATACCGCATTATGGGCTGGCAGGTGGCGCTCGGCGCTTCCGGCACCTTTAAAGCGGCCTGCGAAGTCTTGACCAAAATGGGCGACAAAGACGGTTTAATCACGCCCGAGCGGCTGGATACGCTGCGTAAACAGGTGCTTCAATTCACTCACTTTACCGCCCTTAGCCTGCCGGGCTTGTCCGAGGAGCGCAAAGCGGTATTTGTGCGGCGTGATGGACGCACTGGCCATCAAGGAGCTTAAGCTTTCGGACTGCGCCCTGCGCGAAGGCGTGCTGTATGAAATGGAAGGCCGGTTTCGCCATCAGGATATCCGCATGCGCACCGCGAAAAGCCTGGAGGAGCACTATAACATCGACCGCGATCAGGCCCGGCGGGTATGGGACACCACCGGCGCCCTGTATCAGCAATGGCAGGCGCAAAACGCCGATCTCGAGCAGCCACAACTCGCGGAGATGCTGAAATGGGCCGCTCAGTTGCACGAGGTGGGACTGGGCATTAACCACAGCGGTATGCAGCGCCATTCGGCCTATATTTTGCAGCAGACCAATATGCCCGGTTTCAATCAAGAGCAGCAATTACTGCTGGCGACGCTGGTGCGCTATCATCGCAAAGCCATAAAAATAGACGATCTTCCCCGCTTTAACCTGTTCAGGAAAAAGCATTTCTTGCCTTGTTTGCAATTGCTGCGCCTGGGCGTGCTGCTTAATAATCAGCGTCAGGCGACGTCCCCGGTAGCGGTGCAGCTTACCACCGACGTCAATCACTGGACGTTGACGTTTCCCACCGGCTTTTTTGCGCAAAATAACCTGGTGCAGCTGGATTTGGAGCGCGAGCAGGCCTACTGGGCGGATATTCCCGGCTGGTGTTTACGGGTGCAAGAGGCCGAGCAAGAGGCCGAGCCCGCCGCCGTCGCTAACGCGGTTTCACCGTCGTGAGTCGGCGGACACAAAGGCGTGGGCGTTCCGGCAGGCCTTAACGTTTGCGCGTGGCTCGGCGCAACCGTCGTGGCAGGGGCCGGGCGTAGGCTCGTTACGCTGGCCCGATGGGGGTCGCCACGCGGTGGCGTCCTTGAAACGGCGCCGGCTTATGCTCTACAATCGGCCCATCGACCCGTTCCTGCCTCCGTCCGTTAGAGGCCCACCTTTTAAAAGCGGCATTGCGCATGCGAAGACGACCCACCACCGGGAGGATGACCCGCTGGATATTGCTTATCAGTTTTATCATTCTCTTGGGCCGTCTGCTCTATGCCACGGTGGGCGCCTGGCACCATCACCAAAATAAACGCGTCACACCGACGGAACAGACGGTCAAAACCACGCCGCCGCCTGATAAGCCCTGACTGCTCTGTAAGGGGTCAACCACGCCAAATTCACCGTCTTTTGACAGGCTTACGCTATCTTTAATCAGTGTGCGTCCATTTTTATCGTCCGGGTAGCCGGAAGGGAACAGTGAAATCATGCCAGCCGTAAAACATCAGGCCCCGCAACTCGCCGAACTGCGGCGCCAAACGTTAAGCGTTTTACTGGCTAACCGGCCGCTCATCGACAGTATCCTCAACCGTCCCACGCGCGATCCGGTCGGCGATAACCGTCCTCTACTAGATCAAACCGCCGAACTGGTGGCGATTGTGCGCCAGCTTCACGCCGCGGATCTTGCGGACTTGTTGGAAAGCCTGCCCCACGACGAGCGCCTGGCGCTGTGGCGGCTGGTAGACAACAATAAGCGCGGCAAAACTCTGGTGGAGGTGTCGGAGAACGTCTGGGAAAGCCTTATCGCCGAGATGTCCAACCGCGATATTCTTCACGCCATCAGCCCGCTGGATGTGGACGAACAGGCCTATCTGGCCCGTTACTTGCCGCGGGATCTGGTCGGACGGATGCTGACCGCTCTCGAACCGCAACGCCGCGCCCAGGTGCGTGAAATGATGCATTTCGATCGCGAAAGCGTCGGTCACCACATGGATTTCGAGTTGGCGACGGTGCGGCCCGACGTTACATTGACCACGGTTCAGCGCTGGCTGCGATGGCGCAAAAAGCTGCCTGAGAACAGCGATAAGCTCTTCGTTGTCGACCGTCATAACACGCTGGTCGGTGAATTGACGCTGTCCGCGCTGCTGCTTAATCCGCTGCACCGGCGGGTAAGTGAGGTGATGGACGCCCATCCGACCACGTTCCATCCTGATGATCGGGCGGAAGAAGCCGCCGGTGCCTTTGAACGCTACGATATGATAACCGCGCCGGTTATCGACAGCAAAGGCAAGCTGATGGGCCGGTTAAGCATTGAACACATGGTTGACGTCTATTTTGAAGAGAGCGATAGCAACCTGCGCGGTCTGGGGGGATAAGTCCGCAGGAGGACATTTTCGCGCCGGTACGTAAAGCGGTGCGCACCCGCTGGACCTGGCTGGCGTTAAATCTTTGCACCGCATTCATCGCCTCGCGCGTCATCGGCCTGTTTGACGGCACCATCGCCCAACTGGTGTCGCTGGCGGCGCTGATGCCCATCGTCGCCGGCATCGGCGGCAATACCGGTAATCAGACCATCACCATGATTGTCCGCGCGGCGGCACTGCATCAGTTGGAAAAGGGTAACGCCGGCTTTCTCATTCTGCGCGAGCTGTGGGTAGCGGTCATTAATGGCCTGGTCTGGGGCGGTATTATGGGCGTCGTCACCTGGCTTTTATATGGCGAAGCCGGCCTCGGCGGCGTGATGATGCTGGCGATGCTGCTAAATTTGCTGCTGGCGGCGCTGATGGGCGTCTTAATCCCGCTGTTGATGATCCGTATCGGCCGCGATCCGGCGGTAGGTTCGAGCGTCATGATTACCGCCATTACCGATACCGGCGGCTTCTTTATTTTTCTCGGTTTGGCAACGCTATTTCTGGTGCATTAAACCGCCGAGGCGCGCCGTGCTGGCCATAGAGACCATCCGCCGGCCGTAACCGTGGTCAGTCCCATTGAAAGGAATGTGGTATGGAAAAAGTGACGCTGATTACCGGCGGGTCGCGCGGCATCGGTCGCGCCACCGCCCTACAGCTGGCCGCCGAAGGCCATTGGGTTTGCCTGAGCTATTTGTCGCGCCGGGAGCAAGCCGAGCGGGTGGTGGAGGAAATCCAGCTGCAGGGCGGCAAGGCGCTGGCGCTACAGGTGGATATCGCCAATGAGTCAAGCGTGCAGGCGCTTTTCGCCGAGCTGGATAGCCGTCTGCCACCGATAAGCGGTTTGGTGAACAATGCCGGCATATTATTGCCGCAATCGGCTATCGAACAGATGGATGCCGCCCGGGTCAACCATATTCTCACGATCAATGTCACCGGTACGCTGCTGTGCGCGCGTGAAGCGGTGAAACGAATGGCGCGGCGCCACGGCGGTAACGGCGGTGCTATTGTCAATGTCTCCTCGGCCGCGGCGCGTCTTGGCGCCTCTCATGAATACATCGACTATGCCGCCTCTAAAGGTGCGGTGGATACGCTAACCGTGAGGCTGTCCCGTGAGGTGGCGAGTCAAGGGATCCGCGTGAAAGGCGTCCGCCCGGGGTTTATCGACACCGATATGCATGCCGCCGGCGGGGCGCCTGGGCGGATCGCCCGCGTGCAAGCGACGGTGCCACTGCGCCGCGGCGGAGAGCCGCGGGAGGTCGCCGAAGCCATCGCCTGGCTGCTATCGGAACGGGCCTCTTACGTGACCGGTAGTTTTATCGATTTAGCCGGCGGCATTTAGGCCGGGATTGTGGCGCCGGTCGCTTTGCGCTAAAGTCTCCCGCCTCATCGGCATGGGAGGCAGCAATGTTTATTGGCTTTGACTACGGCACCGCCAACTGTTCGGTAGCGGTCATGACGGAAGACACCCCGCGGCTGTTGCCGCTGGAGGGCGACTCGCCCTTTATGGCATCAATGCTTAGCGCCCCCCCGCGCGAAGCCGTCAGCGAATATCTGCATCGTTTCTGGCACCTCCCTACCGGCAGCGATGAGAACCAGTTGCTGCTTACGCGGGCGATACGCCACAACCGCGAAGAGGGTATCCCGCAGCAAGACGACAGCCTGCAGTTCGGCAGGCAGGCGCTGGCCAGCTATATCGCCGATCCCGAAGACAGCTATTTCGTTAAATCGCCAAAATCATTTCTCGGCGCCAATGGTCTCAAACCGCAGCAAATCGCCCTGTTCGAGGATTTGGTCTGCGCCATGATGTGCCATATCAAGCGCCAGGCGGAAGCGCAGATGCAGGTCACGATCACTCATGCGATGATCGGCCGGCCGATTAACTTCCAAGGCAGCGGGCCTGGAGGAAGCCAATCGCCAGGCGCAGGGCATCTTGCAGCGCGCGGCGCAGCGGGCCGGCTTTCAGGAGGTGGCCTTTCAATATGATGAGCCGGTCGCAGCAGTGCTGGATTTTGAAGCCGGCCTGACTGCGGAAAGCCGGGTGCTGGTGGTGGATATCGGCGGCGGCACCACCGACTGCTCACTGTTGCTGATGGGCCCGCGCTGGCGTGAACTGCGCGACCGGCAGCACAGCCTGCTGGGACACAGCGGGAGCCGGGTGGGCGGCAACGATCTGGATATTATGCTGGCGTTTAAGCAGTTGATGCCGCTGCTGGGGATGGGCGGCACCACGGAAAAAGGGCTGGCGCTCCCTGCCCTGCCGTTTTGGCAAGCGGTGGCCATTAACGATATTCCGGCGCAGAGCGAATTTTACAGCAGCGCCAATGGCGTGCTGCTGCGGGAATTGTTGCGCGATGCGGCCGAGCCATAGGTGTTCAGCGCGCTGCTGAAAGTCTACCATCAGCGCTTAAGATACCGGCTAGTAAAAAGCGCGGAGGAGAGCAAGATTGCGCTTTCCGCCGCGCCACAGGTCCGGGCGCCGTTGGATTTTATCCGCCAAGGGCTTAGCGCCGCTCTCAACCCGACGCAGTTGGCCCAGGCCATCGAGCAGCCCGTGCAGCGGATCCTGGATCAGGTCAGCGAAGTGCTGGCGCAAGACAGCTCTTCGCGGCCCGATGTGGTGTACTTGAGCGGCGGCAGCGCCCGTTCGCCGTTGCTGCGCCAGGCGATGGCGGATAGCCTGCCGGGGATCCCGCTTGTCGGCGACGACGATTTCGGCTTTGTCACCGCTGGTTTGGCGCGCTGGGCGCAGCGGCAGTTTCACCCATGAGGCCCACTGCCGCCGACCGTCGGCGGCGGGTTGAAGTTGCGGTCTGCCCATGGTAACCGGCATTGCGCGCCGTGCCCGCCGAGGGTGACCCGCTCGGCCCCGCAGGCGCGACAAAGGGTCATTGGCCGCCAAACGGCCCTGCGGCGCACAGACATCATGCTAGCGGCCGTAGCGCCAAGATCTCGGCCGCCAAACGGCCCGCGGCGCGCAGACATCATATCAGCGGCCGTAGCGCCAAGATCTCGGCCGCCAAACGGCCTGCGGCGCACAGACATCATACCAGCGGCCGTAGCGCCAAGATCTCGGCCGCCAAACGGCCTGCGGCGCACAGACATCATGCCCACAGGCGCGGCGAAAAGCACTTGGCCGTAGCATGGCCAGCGGCCTGCGGACGTTATACCGCCAACAACCCGTGTTTGACGATAAACCCGATTATCGCCTCCAGCACTTCGCCGGTTTTCAAATTGGTAAACGCCCAGGGGCGCTGGGGACGCATACGATCGGTGTCACTCGCCATCACCGCCAGCGAGGCGCCCACATAGGGCGCCAGGTCGATTTTATTGATCACCAGAAAATCGGAACGGGTGATGCCCGGCCCGCCTTTGCGCGGTATTTTCTCCCCCTCCGCCACATCGATAACATAAATAGTCAGGTCTGCCAGTTCGGGACTGAAGGTGGCGCTGAGATTGTCGCCGCCGCTTTCCACAAAGATAATATCCAGATTGCCGAACCGGCGCGCCAAAGAGTCCACCGCCGCCAGATTCATCGAGGCATCTTCGCGGATCGCGGTATGGGGACAGCCGCCGATTTCGACGCCGATAATACGCTCCGCCTCCAGCGCGCCGGCTTCGGTTAAAATACGCTGATCTTCTTTGGTATAAATATCGTTGGTCACCACCGCCAACTGATAGCGATCGCGCATTCCCTTACATAAAGCTTCCAATAACGCGGTTTTACCCGAGCCGACTGGACCGCCGACGCGCAGCGGTTGTTTGTAGTTCGTCATGATGACTCCCTGCTTCGAGTTAATCTGCCGTTCCTGTCTCGCGCCACTGCCGGCTTGTCGGCGTGGGCAGTCAGGAACGGAATAGGCGTGAGTATTGCGTTTCATGGCAGGCGGAGGAGATGGCCTGTAGCGGAAAACTGCCGCCCAGCTCCTCATCGTCCAGCGCCGTAGCGTGTTGCCAGGCCGCCGGCAGCGTTGCGGCAAGGGTCGCCAGCAGCCCCTGCGCCGTCTGTTGGCCGAAGGTCACCAGCTTCAGCCCCGCCATCACGCTACCTTCCAGCGTGCTATAACCATAGCCGAGCGCCAGCGGTTGCAGAGGGATCCGCCATTGCCACCCCAGCCAGGCCAGCGCCGCCAGCCCGCTTTGCTCCAGCGCCGGCCGTCGCTCCGCCGTCAGCGGCAGCGACGGCCACTGCGCCATCAACCTGACCAGCGCTTGCCCGCGCTGTTGCTCTTCCAGGCGCAGCTCGCGCGTCTCCCGACAGCTTACCGCCATCGCCGACCAGCGGGCAAAACCGGCGTCATCCTGCTGCCGCGCGCAAAGATATAACCGTTGCAAAAGCGGCAAGTCCAGGCAACTGAGCTGACAGTCGATAAGCTGCTGCTGCCAGCGGGCGAAAGCGTCGGGGGTAGCCACCCAGCCGCATTCCACCGCCCACTCCAGCCCCTGTGAATAGGTGACGCCTCCCACCGGTAAACTGGGGCTTATCAACTGCATCAGGCGCAGACGCGCGCCGGGATCGGCGAATTCAGTGGTGATGGGCGTGTCCATGTCCGTGGCCGTGTGGCGCACTCTGATAGGCGCCGGATTCCGGCTCAAACGGCGCTTGTTAGACGCTCACCTCTGCCCCTAAGCCACGCACCATGTCATCCAGCACATGATCGTGCTGATAGCGCGCCCAGCCGGGGGCTATCTGCAACGGCACATGGCGATTGCCGAGATGATAACAAACGCGCGCCAACAGCAGGCCATCGCAGGTCATCACGGTGGAAACGGTTTCGGGGGCGGCGATGATGCGCACGACTTCGCTGGCGTCATCGTTGGCGAGCAGGTCTCCCCCGCGCAGCAAATGGCCACGGGGCAGCAGTAGTCCCGCCTCCCGTCCGTCATCCAGACGGAATGGCCCACGGCTTTTTAACCGCGAGTCCAGTTCCAGTGTCGCGCTGGCGGTAACGGCGTGGGCATGGTCAAGGCGTTGGGTTAATACAATCATCCGTAGTTCCTATCGGCTTAAAAAAGAAAATAACGCTGCGCCATCGGCAGCAGCGCGGCCGGTTCACAGGTCAATAGTAGACCGTTGGCGCGCACCTGATAGGTTTGCGCATCCACATCGATAGTAGGCTGCCAATGGTTATTGATCACATCCTGCTTACGCACCGTCCGGCACTGGCGTACCTCGCCTATCAGGCTGGCAAGCCCGAGCCGCGCAGGTAAGCCGTCTGCGCGCGCCGCCGCCGACAAAAATGTCATCCGCGTCGCCGGTAGGGCACCTCCCAGCGCGCCGAACATCGGCCGATAATGCACCGGCTGCGGCGTGGGAATGGAGGCGTTAGGATCGCCCATCGGCGCCGTGGCAATCATGCCGCCTTTGATAACCAGAGCGGGCTTGACGCCAAAAAATGCCGGTGACCACACCACAAGATCCGCCAGTTTGCCCGGCGCGATAGAACCCACTTCATGGGCAATACCGTGGGTGATCGCCGGATTGATGGTGTATTTGGCGATATAACGTTTAACGCGAAAATTATCGTTATCGCCACGCTCCTCCGGCAGTGCACCGCGCTGCTGTTTCATTTTGTGCGCCGCCTGCCAGGTACGCAATATGACTTCACCGACCCGTCCCATCGCCTGGGAGTCGGAAGACAGCATCGAAAAGGCGCCCAAATCGTGCAGGATATCCTCGGCGGCGATGGTTTCACGACGAATACGCGATTCGGCAAACGCTACGTCCTCGGCGATGCCGGCATCTAAATGGTGGCAGACCATCAGCATGTCCAGATGCTCGTCGACAGTATTGACCGTATAAGGCATGGTGGGGTTGGTGGACGAAGGAAGGATATTGCTCGCGCCGCAGACGCGAATAATATCCGGCGCGTGGCCGCCGCCTGCCCCCTCCGTATGGTAGGTGTGGATCGTACGATCGCCTATCGCCGCCATCGTATCCTCGACAAAACCGGCTTCGTTTAGCGTATCGGTGTGGATAGCGACCTGCACATCATAGCGCTCCGCCACGCCAAGGCAGCAATCAATCGCCGCCGGGGTGGTCCCCCAGTCCTCATGCAGTTTCAGACCGATAGCGCCCGCCAATACCTGCTCTTCCAGCGCCGCCGGCAGCGACGCATTGCCTTTGCCGGTAAAACCGACGTTGATCGGCAGCGCTTCCGCCGCCTGCAGCATACGGGCCAGGTACCAGGGTCCTGGAGTACAGGTAGTGGCGTTGGTGCCGGCAGCGGGGCCGGTTCCGCCGCCGATGAGGGTCGTCACGCCGGAGCACAGCGCCTCTTGCGCCTGCTGCGGGCAGATAAAGTGGATATGGGCATCGATACCGCCGGCGGTGACGATTTTCCCCTCCGCCGCCACGACCTCGGTCACGGGGCCGATGGGCACCGTAACCCCCGGCTGGACATCCGGGTTACCGGCTTTGCCGATGCACAGGATACGGCCGTCCTTTACGCCGATATCCGCCTTCACAATCCCCCAATGATCGATAATCAGCGCGTTGGTGAGGACCAGATCGACGCAGTGCGCGGCGGTCATTTGCCCCTGCCCCATCCCGTCGCGGATCACCTTACCGCCGCCGAATTTGACCTCTTCGCCGTAACAGGTGAAATCTTGCTCGACTTCAACCCACAAATCGGTATCTGCCAGCCGTACGGCGTCACCGGTGGTGGGACCGAACATGTCCGCATAAGCACGCCGGGAAAGATGGCTCATGACTCTGCCTCCAGTTTGCCCATGATTTGCCCGCGAAAACCATACACCTCCCGTTTACCATCGTAGGCCACCAGCTGCACATCCCGCGACTGGCCTGGCTCAAAACGCACCGCGGTACCGGCGGCGATATCCAGCCGGAAACCCCGGGCCGCGGCGCGGTCAAATTTCAGCGCCGGGTTGACCTCGTAAAAATGGAAATGGGAGCCGACCTGGACCGGACGGTCACCGTGGTTGGCGACGGTGACCGTGACCCGCGGACGGCCGGCATTCAGTTCGATATCGCCCTGGGCGATACGCATTTCACCTGAGATCATTGCGCTGTTCTCATATCAGATTATCGGGTCATGTACCGTCACCAGTTTGGTGCCGTCAGGAAACGTCGCCTCTACCTGCACATCCGGGATCATGTCGGCGACGCCTTCCATCACCTCCTCGCGGGTCAATACCTCCCGACCCAGACTCATCAACTCGGCGACGGTGCGGCCATCGCGCGCGCCTTCAAGTATCGCGGCGCTAATAAGCGCCACCGCCTCGGGATAATTCAGCTTCAGACCGCGCGCGCGCCGGCGCTCCGCCAATAACGCGGCGGTAAATAGCAATAGCTTGTCTTTTTCTCGGGGTGTCAATTGCATGCCAAATTCCTCACGTCGACCAGATACGCGGCGCCACGGCGTCGCGTCCCATAATGCCGGGGCGTAATGCCGACCATATCCGGTGCAGCATTCCCTGTAACCGCTGATTGTCCTCCTCAAGCGCGCGCACCACAAGTAACTCATCCAGTAGCGTAGCCCCCGCCGCTGCCACTTCCGCCGCCGCAATGTGTGCCTGCGTTAGCGCCAGCATCGCCTCATTCGCCGGGGCGGCGAACAATGTCGCGCTCAAAGAGTAACCGCCAAGCTTATCAAGGACAGGCCCCGTCACGCGCAGCCGCTCGATAAGCCCCGCGGAAGCAGGCAAGCCAATGCGCAGTTGCGCATCGAGCTCACCCTCGCTAAAGCGCTCAGCCATGACCGGCCGGCCAAAACATAAGGTTTCAAAGCCGATAAGCCGTGCCCCCGGGGCCAGGTAAAAATCGGTTTGCATCTTCACCATGGCGCCGGGGAAGAAAATATTACCCTGCGGCAACCACTCCAGCGCGCTGTCGGCCCCCAGGGTAAAATGCTGGTTGAGCGGCGCCTGCGCCCCGGCGCTACGGTAAAACTTGGTGGCGCCGGGCATGGTGAGCAGCGCCCGGCTGCCGGCGCCCAAGGTGACATTTAATTGCAGCCTATCGCCCCCCACCACGCCACCCGGTGGATGCAGTAGATAGACATGGGGCAAATCGTCCTCGGGGTAAAACGGCCGTTGCACGGTAAACGGCCCGCGATGCCTGCGGCCGCTGAGCAGCGTGCGCCCGTCGCGCAGAGTGAAATCCAACGACAGCTCGCCCACCCAGCCTGCGGGTTCCGGCTCAGACAGGCTGGCGGTAAGCGACGCGGCGGCAGGTGACGTGGTGTACATGCGGTTTAACATCCTGAAAATGCGCTAATGACATGGCGATATGCAAATTCTGCGCCAGCAAAGCAAGAAGGGCGGCCCGGTCCGGGGTAAGCTCCGATGCACCAAGAAGTGGCGCCTGCCGTACGTAAAGCGAGCGCATTAGAAAATGACGCACCATAATAGTGAAACAAAGGAATATCGGATGGCCGGCAGAAGGGGCTTCCCGTGGCGTCATCAGCTTTAACGATTGAATCTATTCGTGTAAGCCATCCCATGCCGCCGCCGCTGCGTTATGATAGAGCCGTTTTCCTCTGCGGGTGATTATCCTGCCGCGGCCCGCCCGCGGCGATTGTGAGCGCCCGGTCCGTTTCTACCCAAATGTCGACAGGTGCGCGTTATGTATAGTTTTTCCCGTTATCAGGCAAAAGAATTGGCGCTGGCGTATATGGCCGGCCGTGGGGAACGGTTATCGCCGGCGGAATTCCTGCAGGCGCTTGTCAGAGCGGAAAAAGCGTTCGATCATTTGCTAAAGCATGGACGCGAACCCCCTGTCGACCTGGCGGTGCAATTGTTTTAGCCCGCGCTGGCTTCATCGATGAGTTGATAGTCCTCGTCGTTGAGCGTTACGCGGGTGGCCGGCGTCACCCGGTAGGCTTCGCTGATGGCGTCCAGCGCCTGCAGAATTTGCAGCCAGCGCGCCGTGAGATAGCGTTCGATAACCGTGGCACCGCGCGCACTTTTGCCGGCATCCTCCGGCGCGCGATATTTTCCGCTCAAGAAACCGCTGGCGAGCGCATAATAGTTGATGACCCCAATGCCATGAGCGCTCACCACCGGTTGTAGATCCTGTTCAAACCTGCGCCGATCGTAGAGGTTAAATTCCGGCTGCAGAGATTCATAGCTGGCGAGACCGTTTTGCTCACTGATCCGCAATGCCTCGGCCAGACGCACACCGCTGTAGTTGGAGGCGCCAATCACCCGTACCTTCCCTTCTCTTATCAGCGCATCGAAAGCGTTTAGCGTTTCCTCAAGACACACGGAAGCGTCATCCGTGTGCGCTTGGTAAAGATCGATATAATCGGTTCGCAACCGTCTAAGCGAATCGGTGACCGCCTGGCGAATGTAGGCCGCTGATAACCCCTTTTTACCCTCGCCCATCGGCATGCCGACCTTGGTAGCAAGGATGATCCGATCGCGCTTGCCGCTCTGTTTCAACCAATCACCAATCAGCGTTTCCGATTCACCGCCCCTATTGCCCGCCGCCCAGTGGGAGTATTCATCGGCTGTATCGATAAAATTCAGTCCATGATCCAACAGCGCATCAAGCATACTGAATGACGTAGGCCGATCAACGGGCCAGCCAAAGACATTTCCGCCGAAAGTCAGCTTATGTTCCATCGCAATCTCCTTATTGAGCGTTGACACCTACCTGGCGCGAACGGGTCGTCCGGCAAGCCCACTTTCGCCCCACTCAGGGCTTCGACCAGGCCCGGCGTGAGCATGTACTGCGCCCGAATGACGGATGAGGCCACGTGCTCTCCGGCCGGGGGTTAACTTATAATAGCCAATCACGGCGTCGGCGGCGGGCGGGAAACAACCTGTTAATAGCCAATAACCGCATCGGCTGAGAGCGTGAAACAACCTATGACCACCCCAGCCGCACGCAGCGCAAAAGTGCAATGCCGAGCGGAAAAGGCCAATCCCGCTATCGTGTCTGTTCGTGTGGCATCGCCGGCCAGGTCACCTGTGAGGCGGATAGGCGCGATGCTTGACGCTCCTGGAAAGACCTCCATATTTCCTCCATTTTTTCCCTATCGTCATTAGCTACACTTAACATCATTTTACAGCGCAATTAACCTGAACCGCGCAAACGGCCAGGTCTGCGACCCGGCATGAGGCCACCGGCACGGCGCGATGTTCTGATGCCGGCGCAATATGGCCTACGACACCAACGCGAGCGCGCTGGGCGGCACCCCTGCCGCCAAAGGCTATTTTTTTGATACACTCTGTGCGCAGCAGCGTCGCCGGCGTCCCGTCGCCCACGTCCTAAGAGGGGTAATCGCGTTTTATGTTCAGGCTTTTGTTTCGTCCCCGCACAGAACACTCCTCGCCCGTTCAATCCGCCACGGTGCGCTGGCAGCTTTGGACCGTGGCCTTTGGCTTTTTTATGCAAACGCTGGATACGACTATCGTCAATACCGCCCTGCCCTCCATGGCGCATAGCCTCAACGAAAGTCCGTTGCGCATGCATTCCGTCATCGTAAGCTATGTCCTGACGGTGGCGGTGATGTTACCCGCCAGCGGCTGGCTGGCCGACCGTTTCGGCGTGAAGAAAGTGTTTTTCAGCGCCATTGTGCTGTTCACCCTGGGCTCGCTGCTGTGCGCGCGCGCCACCAGCCTGCAAGAGCTGGTGATGTCCCGCGTCATGCAATGGGTCGGCGGCGCGATGATGGTGCCGGTCGGGCGACTAACGGTGATGAAGATCGTGCCGCGGGCGCAATATATGGCGGCGATGGCTTTTGTCACCCTGCCCGGCCAGATTGGCCCGCTGGTGGGACCGGCGCTGGGAGGATTTTTGGTGGAATACGCCAGCTGGCACTGGATATTCCTCATCAATCTGCCGGTGGGGATCATCGGCGCCATGGTTACCTGGTGGCTGATGCCGAATTACACCATGCAAACCCGCCGTCTCGATTTTGGCGGCTTCTTGCTGCTGGCGCTGGGAATGGCGACCATGACGCTGGCCATTGACGGGCATAAGAGCTTGGATCTCGCACTAGGTAACGTGACGGCACTAGTGGTGGTCGGCGTATTGGCGCTGCTGTGCTACTACCTGCATGCGCGCGGCAACGATAATGCGCTCTTTACCTTGCGCCTGTTCGATACGCCCACCTTTTCCCTCGGCCTGACCGGCAGCTTGCTGGGCCGCATCGGCAGCGGTATGCTGCAGTTTATGACACCGCTGTTTTTGCAATTGGGGCTCGGCTTCAGCCCATTTCACGCCGGGCTAATGATGATACCGATGGTCATCGGCAGCATGGGCACTAAACGGCTGATAGTGCAGATTGTTAACCGTTTCGGTTATCGGCATGTGCTCACCGGCGCTACGCTGGGGCTTGCCGTGATCAATCTGATTTTTCCGCTGGTGGCGCTGGCGGGCTGGCTGTACGAGATTCCGGTGGTATTGCTGCTACAGGGCGTGGTCAACGCGATGCGGTTTACCTCGATGAACACGCTGACCTTAAAAGATCTGCCGGACACGCTGGCCAGCGGCGGTAACAGTCTGTTATCGATGGTCATGCAGCTGTCGATGAGCCTCGTGGTCACCATTGCCGGCATCTTGCTCGGCCTGTTTGTACCGGCCCATACCCTGGACGGCAGCAGCAATATGCACGAAGTCTTTATCGCCACTTACCTGTGCATGGCGGTGGTCATCGCGCTGCCGGCGCTGGTTTTCGCCCGCGTGCCGGCGGATAGCGGACAAAACGCGACGCTCGCTGGGCGTAATGGCGAAGGATCATGATGCGCTCAGGTATCACCGCCAAGCTGTTCTTCGCCCTATTCGCGACCTGCATGCTGGTGGTCATCACTATGCAGTGGGGAGTCAGAGTCAGTTTCGAGCACGGTTTCATCCACTATATCAAACGCAGAACGTATCAGCCTGCTCGGCAACGCCCTGGCGGAGCAGTACGCCCTGCACGGCAACTGGGAATTTCTGCACAACAATCAGCGGCTGGTGTATCAATTGCTGCGCTCGTTTGAACAAAGTGCCGAAGAAAGCAGGGATTTACCGCCTCATGGCTGGCGTACCCAAATTTGGGTCCTGGACAGCCGCCAGCGCAAACTGGTCGGTCCCCCTGGCCCCACGCCAGCGGGAGGGGCCGCGCTACGCTATCCGCGCCGATGGCCAAATCGTGGGCTGGCTGGTGTCCACGCCGGTAGAGCGGCTGACCCGCAATGCCGATATCACCTTTGATACACAACAGCGGCGCACCAGCTGGCTTATCGTGGCCCTGGCCGAATTACTGGCGGCGGCGGTGGCCTGGTTCACCGCCCGCGGTCTGTTGGCCCCGGTCAAACGCCTGATTATGGCGACCCACCAGCTGGCCGCCGGCGATTTTTCAGCCCGGGTGCCGGAAAGCTCGCGCGATGAGCTGGGTCGGCCTGGCGCGAGATTCTAATCTATTGGCGATAACGCTCGAAAAAAACCAGGCCACACGCCGGGCGTTTATGGCCGATGTCTCCCATGAGCTGCGCACACCGCTGGCGGTGCTACGCGGCGAACTGGAAGCATTGCAGGACGGCGTGAGACGCGCCGGCCAGGAATCGCTGAACTCGCTTTTGGCTGAGGTGGCGCTGCTCACCAAACTGGTGGCGGATCTGCACCGGCTTTCTTTGTCGGATTCCGGCGCGTTGAGCTACCGCAAAGCCCGGCTGGATCTGGTAGCGCTGCTGGAACGGGCGCTGGAAGGGTTCGCCGACCGTTTCCAGCAAAAATGCATCGCGCTTAGCCAGCAGTTACCGCCGGCGGTGACGGTATTCGGCGACGCTGAACGCTTGAGCCAGCTGTTCCATAATGTGCTGGAAAATAGCCTGCGCTATACCGACCCAGGCGGTCAGTTGCACATTGTCGGCGACGTCGATGAGAACGTGCTTACCCTGCGCTTTTTCGACAGTGCCCCGGGGGTAGAGCCGCAACAGCTGCCGCACATATTTGAACGTTTTTACCGCACCGAGGCGTCGCGCAATCGCGCCAGTGGCGGATCGGGCCTGGGTCTGGCTATCTGCCACAACATCGTTGATGCCCATGGTGGGCGAATCAGCGCCGCAGATTCACCTTTAGGCGGTGTGCAAATCACGCTAGAATTACCGCTCGACTCCAGACCTGTAACTGCCTATGACTGAAGAAACCACCGCCGCGCCCATTATCCTTGTGGTGGAGGATGAGCCCAAACTGGGACAATTGCTGGTGGATTATCTTGAGGCGGCGGACTATCGCACCCGCTGGCTCACCCGGGTCGACGGCGTGATTGACTCTTTGCAAACGCAGCATGCAGATTTGGTGCTGCTGGACCTGATGCTGCCGGGACGCGACGGCTTAATCGTGTGCCGGGATCTGCGTCGCTTCTCCGATGTGCCGGTTATCATGATCACCGCTAAAACCGAGGAGATCGATCGCCTGCTCGGGCTGGAAATCGGCGCGGATGATTATATCTGCAAGCCCTACAGCCCGCGCGAAGTGGTCGCGCGGGTGAAAGCGATTTTACGGCGCAGCGGTAGCCGCCCGCCGGGCAGGCCGCCGCGCTCAACATTGATGAAAGCCGCTTTCAGGCCAGCTACCGCGGCGTGCCGCTGGACTTGACGCCGGCGGAACTGCGGCTACTGAAAATTTTGTCCAGCGCGCCGGGAAAAGTCTTTTCCCGTGAGGCATTGCTTAACCAGCTGTATGACGATTATCGAGTGGTTACCGATCGTACCATCGATAGCCATATCAAAAACTTGCGCCGAAAACTGGAAAACCTGGCTGAAGACGAGGCGTTCATTCGGGCGGTCTACGGCGTGGGTTACCGCTGGGAGGCGGACCCCTGTGAACTAAATTAACCGTTTCAGCCACGGTGAAATTCAGAATCCTCTCCTATACTGCCAAGAGCGCGAAAGCGCCGTACAGAAGAGGAGGGCTTGTATGTCAACCAGTCATTATGAACTACAAAAAGTGCGAAATGGACACTTCCTTTTTCATCTAAAAGGGAATAACGGTGAAACTATTCTCCACAGCGAAACGTTTTACAGCAAAGCCTCCGCCGAGAATGCTATCACCTTTGCCCGGTATATTGCGCCGGATGAAACCAACTATGAGTTAAAGCAAAGCAGCGATGATACTGCCTATTTTGTATTACGAGGGAAAAACCAGCAGGTCATAGGTCACAGCGATCCCTACAGCTCGCTTAAAGCGGCAAAACAGGGTATCAGGGCCGCCATGGCCATTACCTTGGAAATCAAGGATATGACCCACTAACCACACCAGGCCGGCGCCTGACGCCGGTCTGGCTGTGCGCGACAGCGTTTTTTGCCCGGGATCAAGCCATGGGCGAATATACCGCCTTTCGCCGCATTCCTTCCTGATTTTTTTCCCGCCAGGCGCTAAAATCGCCGCCGCTATACTGCCCATGCCGGGCAGCCTGACCTGACATCAGACGAGAAACCCCATGTTGACACCGGAATTACTTTCTCCCGCCGGCTCGCTAAAAAATATGCGCTACGCCTTTGCCTATGGCGCCGACGCGGTTTATGCCGGCCAGCCACGCTACAGCCTGCGGGTGCGCAATAACGAATTCAATCACCAGAATCTGGCGCTGGGCATCGCGCAGGCCCATGAGTTGGGCAAGAAATTCTATGTCGTGGTGAATATCGCCCCGCACAACGCCAAGCTGAAAACCTTTTTACGCGATCTTGAACCGGTCATCGCCATGGCGCCGGATGCCCTGATTATGTCAGACCATGGCCTGATTATGCTGGTGCGCGAAGCGTTTCCGGCCATGCCGATTCATTTGTCGGTACAGGCCAACGCGGTCAACTGGGCAACGGTCAAGTTTTGGCAGCAGGCCGGTCTGAGCCGGGTGATTTTGTCGCGCGAGCTATCGCTTGAGGAAATAGGCGAAATCCGTGCCCAAGTGTCGGAGATGGAAATTGAAGTGTTCGTTCACGGTGCACTTTGTATGGCCTACTCCGGACGCTGCCTGCTGTCGGGCTATATCAACAAGCGGGATCCGAATCAGGGCACCTGCACCAACGCCTGCCGCTGGGAATATCGGGTGCAAGAAGGCCAGCAAGACGAGGTGGGCAATATCGTCCACCGGCACATTCCGGTGACGGAAATTGACGCGCCTCTGGGGGAAGGAGCGCCGACGGATCGCGTGTTCATGCTTGAGGAAAGTCAACGTCCCGGCGAATATATGTCCGCCTTTGAGGATCAGCACGGCACCTATATCATGAACTCACGTGACCTGCGCGCGGTGCAACATGTGGAAAGGCTGGCAGGCATCGGCGTCCACTCGCTGAAAATCGAGGGACGCACCAAGTCGTTCTATTACTGCGCCCGTACTGCCCAGGTCTATCGCCGGGCGATTGACGACGCGGTCGCCGGCAAGCCCTTTGATTCCAGCCTGCTGGCCACGCTGGAAGGGCTGGCGCACCGCGGTTATACCGAAGGTTTCTTGCGTCGCCATACGCATCAGGAATTGCAAAACTATGACTATGGCTACTCGGTATCCGACCGGCAGCAATTCGTCGGCGAGTTCAGCGGCGAACGCCGCGGCAAGCGGGCGGAAGTGCGGGTAAAAAACAAGTTCTCCCGGGGCGACAGCGTTGAACTGATGACCCCGCAGGGCAACATCCGCTTTACCGTGGAAAATATGACCAATAGCCGGGACCAAGCCATTGATGTCGCCCCCGGTGACGGCCATACGGTTTACCTGCCGGTGCCATCGGAGTTCAATCTGCATTATGCGCTACTGTTGCGCAATCTTGACGGTACCACCACCCGTCAGCCACACGGCAGGCCGGACGCCGCTATCGTCTGATTTCACCCAGTAATTAGAATTGTGTCACAATCCCGTCCCCCGCAACGGGGTATAATCCATTTGCTAAAAAAATGGAAAACAACGACCAGTTACTCACCAGGACCACCTCTTTTGCCAGCTCATCCTCCCTTGAGCTGGCACTTTATTTTTCCCTTCCCGTCCCATATCCGGCCAGGTTGCGCATCGTGAAACTCATCTCGCCGGCGCTCGACTTTCCCATCACCCAAGATAGTATCTATGCTTAATAAATGCGGCCTCCGCAGGGGGCAAACCATCCTATTTCAGCAAGGAAACAGCCTCAATGGAAGCACAGGTGCCAAAACAGTCGGCGTCGCTCCTTATCCTCAACGGAAAAAGCGCCGGCAATGAAGAGCTGCGCCAGGCGGTCAAATATTATCGCCAGGAAGGCTACCCGCTCTTCGTGCGCGTTACCTGGGAACACGGCGACGCGCAGCGCTATGTGGCGGAAGCGGTTGAGCGCGGCGTCGCCACCGTCATCGGCGGCGATGGCACTATTAACGAAGTCGCCGGCGCGCTGACGCTACTGCCGGCGGCCCAACGCCCGTGTCTCGGCATTCTGCCGCTGGGTACCGCCAACGATTTTGCCACCGCTTGCACGATCCCGCTGGAGCTGGATAAAGCGCTGCTGCTGGCGATAGTCGGCAAACCGGTGCCGATCGATATCGCCCAGGTCAATAACGACCGTTTTTTTATCAACATGGCCACCGGCGGCTTTGGCACCCGCATCACCACCGAAACCCCGGAAAAACTGAAGTCGGCGTTGGGCGGCGCCTCCTATTTCATCCATGGCCTGCTGCGCATGGATACCCTTAAGGCCGACAGCTGCGAGATTCGCGGACCGGATTTCCACTGGCAGGGCGATGCGCTGGTCATCGGTATCGGTAACGGTCGCCTGGCGGGTGGTGGCCAGGCCCTTTGTCCAGGCGCGCTTATCAATGACGGTCGGCTGCAATTGCGCATTATCGCCTCGGAAGAGTGGCTACCGACGCTTATCAATAGCCTGGCCAACGGCGATGACCACCCGCAATCCCTCAGCGCCTCTTCGCCCTGGCTGCAGGTGGATGCGCCGAACGAGATCATCTTCAACCTAGACGGGGAACCATTACGCGGCCGCCAGTTCCACATCACCGTGATCCCCGCCGCGCTGACCTGCCGATTACCGCCACAATGCCCTCTACTGGCTTGAACTGCGTGCTAAAAAGCGCCCGCGCGGCGCTGATTTGATCTTACGCACAATAATCACAGTTTTCGGCGGTTCAAAGGGGAATCTGTATAACAACCTGAGTTAAGCTATATGCTATATTTTCAGTTCAGGATGCTATTATGCCGCTCTTTACGCCTGACTCCGTTTTGCCGCCGTCGCTCTATTACAGCGCGGCCGAGGCCCACCCCCTGGCGACGCTTAACGTCGAAACCATTGACCATATCGTTAGCGACCTGCGTATCAATGCCAGTGAACGGGAGCATTATGTCACCGGCTGGATGGGCGCCCACAGCGTGGTGATTATCCACCGTTATCAGGACAAACGCGGCACAGCGAGTGGTCTGGTGCTGACCAAAGAGGGCGAGTTGCGCCTGAGCGTGCAGTCGATTACTTTCCGTATCCCCAAATTTATCTTGTGGCTGTCGCTGCGCCGCAGGCCACGTACTATGGCCCTAATTACCTATGGTCTTTTGGGCGAGCGGCAAAGCCCGCTGGTGCAATTTTCCCAACTGACCGATAAAGCGCTGAAACAGCGGCTGGAGCTGGAATGGCAAGCGCTGAATGATTATGTCGGTATGGCGTGTTACCAGATGGAAAACGACACGCCGCTGTGGCGGACGCTGGCGGACGGCATCAGCGCCGACGCCATCGCGCACTGGGTCGCCTCCCCCCGTTTCGACGACAAACGACCGCAGCAAGACGGGGAATTCACCGGCTTCTGGGCGGGCAATGTTTTCATCAGCCGCCGGCAGGGCGAGGCGCCAGCGTTGCAGCTGCTCTGGCGCGATACGCAAAACCAGATCCAGCCGGGATACATTTACACCCTGGCCGCCAATACCGCCCGCGCGGAGCGTCGCCCCGCGCTGCTCCTCCGGCCGCAGCGCGCCGAGACCAGCTTCGTGCTCAACGCTTTCGATGCTCGCCATCTCCAGTTAGCGCACGACCTGCTGACCTACGCCATCGGCATTCTTGAGGGCGTGTCACCACCACTCATGGAAATGATGGACCGGCCCGATACCTTGCCCCACGCTTAGATCATCGGCATGCAGCAGCGCATGCTGCAACCAGGCTTTAGCCGCGCGCAGTGTTTGCGGCCAGTCATCATGGCGCGGACGCAGCGCGGCTAAGGCGGCTTACAGCGTGCAGCCGGTGCCGTGGGTGTGCCGGGTCGCAACCCGCGCGCCCTCAAACCGTAACTCATAGTCCGGGCATATCAGCCAGTCTGGACTTGCATCGCCGGCCAAATGGCCGCCTTTCATGACCACCGCCTGACAGCCCAGCGCCAACAGCGCGCGACCTTGCTGGCGCATTTGCTGCTCATTGACCGCAGGCGCGCAGCCGAGCAGAACCGCCGCCTCGGGCAGGTTGGGGGTGATAATGGACGCCAGGGGCAACAGGATATCCCGCAGGCTGGTCACCGCATCCTCATCCAACAGCGCATCGCCGCTCTTGGCGACCATGACCGTATCCAGCACCAGCCAGGGTATAGCGTGCTCCTTGAGCTTGGCCGCCACCGTGCGGATAACCGCAGCCTGGCCAAGCATACCAATTTTGGCGCTATCGATGCGCACGTCGCTAAGCACGGACTCCATTTGCGCCGCAACGAAATCGGCGTCGATAGGATAAACCGACTGTACGCCGCAGGTGTTCTGCGCCACTAGCGAGGTCACCACCGTGGTGCCATAAACGCCAAGCGCCGAAAAGGTTTTCAAATCGGCCTGAATGCCTGCCCCACCGCTGGGATCGGTGCCGGCGATGGATAACGTATGATAAATCTGACTCATTGCACATCCTCCGCGCACAGACGATACAACTCATCTAGCATGCCGCTGGAAGAGCTGCCCGGCCCTGCCGCCCACGCGGCGGTCAGACGACCGGCGCGCGCCATCAGCCGGCAGGCGCCGGCAACGTTATCCAGGCGCTCGCCAGGCAAGACGCAACACGCCGCCACCACCGCCGACAGGGCGCAACCGGTACCGGTCACGCGCGTCGTCAGCGGATGACCATAGTCGACCTGCCAGGGTGCGGTTGCCGTCGGTAATCAGATCCAGCGTGCCGGTTACCGCCATATTGCACCGCACTCTTTCGCCAAAGCTCGAGCGGCGGGCAGCGCCTGCAGGGAATCATCGCCGATATCAACGCCGCGGCCGGCAGGAGCAATACCGGCCAGCGCTAGGATTTCCGAGGCGTTGCCGCGCACCGCCGCGGGCTGCAGGGTCAGCAGACGCCGGGCGAAATCGGTACGGTAATGCAGCGCGCCGACGCCGACGGGATCCAGCACCCAGGGGGTGCCTACCGCGCGGGCGGCCGCGATTGCCGCCAGCATCGCGGCCGCCCGCTGCTGGCATAACGTACCAATATTGACCAATATCGCATCGGCGATGGCGCTGAATTGCGCGGCCTCTTCCGGCTCCACGACCATCGCGGGTGAGGCGCCCAATGCCAGCAAGGTATTGGCGGTGAGGGTTTGCACTACGTCGTTGGTGAGACAGTGGACCAGCGGCGCCTGCTGGCGCAGCTGCTGTAGGGTATGGGCGGCAATCGCGCCCGGCAGTTCGGAGGGTTGCATGGCTCTCATTCTCCCACCGGCGATCAAGAAGGCGGTTCCGAGGGTGAATGGATACCGTGACTTCCCTACGCTGGTATGATCCAGTTCAGGTAATACGGGTATTTCTCAGCCTTCACCTGGCGGTCATGGCACCCCGAGTCATTGATAAATCAGTCGTTTTATTGCTTGGCGTCTGTTTATTCCTCTGGGCATGATAGCGTAATGCCCAAACAAAATACAATCGGTTTACCCTTATGAGTCTGACAAAAATGTTCAGCAATGGAACTGCGGTGCTCCCGCCAAAAGCCGCGCGCCACCGTCTCGGTACACGGCCGCCTCAGGCGGCAGGCCGTGGTGCTGTGTGGCCGTTGGGCATAGACATAGACAGCCAACGATGCGCCAAGGCCGGCCGGCGCGTTAATCTATTTATGATAGTTTTCGCGAAACCGGGACAGTAAGATTATTTTCCCGGTGCCATCAAGGGTGCCCGACCGCCCATAGAGCAAAGTTCATCACTATTGTGGGAACTAATGGAATATGCACCTCACTCAGCAGCCTATTTTTCGCTGATTAAATAAATACAATGGATTAATTATCAGGACGCCAATGGCGCCGATGATTTGAGATGGAAATTTCTTGCCGGCTAACTTAACAATTTCAGTTCCATTGCCCTACTGATAGCATGTTTCGCGTTCGCCACGCCAAGTTTATTGATAATATTGCGAATATGAAATTTAACTGTTCCTTCGCGGATTGACAGGATCATGGAGATTTCATTATAGGTTTTACCTACGCTTGCCCAGAACAACACCTCTTTTTCCCGCGGCGAAAGCCGACAGGTCTCTTGATCGGGCTCGCCAACCTGTTGCTTGCGGGCGTCGAAAAAGCGGATAACCTTTTCATGGGTCGTAATGAGCAGCATCTGAAACTTATCTGTCTCTCTTTCTATTATATCATATAATTCATCATGTTGCTTCATCTGGCTTATCGTCAGCGTGGCCAGATTGTTGTCAGGATCGTGCAGAGTGAAAGTATAACCATTGTCAAGCGCGTAATCACTCGACATCTTATAAAAGTTTTGATCTGGCATATTGGGATTATTTTGCCAGCTAAAAGGCGAAAACTTACGGCAGGCGATCAGCATTACCGGGTCAATTTTTTGATAACCATAATTACGATATTGATTTAGCCAGCCCGCCGGGTAATCGGATATCATAAAGGCAGGGTGTCCTTCATCTTTATTCATCATGAAGTAGGCAAAAGAGAAAACATCGGAGTCGTTAAATATATGTGAAAGATAAAGTTTTATATTTTTCTTCATCTGGTTGATGAATAGCATATAATCCTTATCGCTTGGGTCACCCATTATCTCTACCTGTTATATTTATTTGAATGAACGGAATAATCGCACCGGTGATGGAAATCCGGCGCTGCAGTTATTTTACTTTATGATTATTGGATAGTATAAGAAGGCCACAATGGAAGCAACCACTAACAGAGTTGTTTATAATTATCCATCGTAGTATCGCGACGCATAATACCCTTCGCCGCGGCGCTTTGATTAGCCTAAACAATAAATAACATGTACTATAGTTAACCCTGAATCCCCTCTATTGCCACCCGGCCAGCAGGACATGCAATGAACAGGAACAGCGGCGAAATTACCGTCAGACAGTATCAGGAAGCCGATCGCCCTTTCTTGCGCACTCTGTTTCTGGCCTCCCGCAAAGCGAATTGGTTGTGGCTGGACGATCGCCATTGGCAGTTGGAATATTTTGACGCGGTCACGTTAGGGGAAAAAATTCTGGTGGCGGAAATCGACCAAACTATCGCCGGCTTTGCTTCGCTTTCGGTGCAGGATCGCTTTTTGCACAATCTGTTTATAGCGCCACAATGGCAGCGGCAAAAGGTCGGCACCGCCTTGCTAGACGTCTGCTATCCCTTATGCCGGGGCACGATGGCGCTGAAATGCTTGATACTAAATCAGCGCGCGTTGCGCTTTTATCTGAACAACGGCTGGCGGGTCATTACCACCGGCCTGGCGGAAAATGGTGAATACTATCTCATGCATCACCGCCAGCCATCCGCTTCTTCGCGGCGGCAGACCGCTTCTGGACGCCCTTGATGCGGCGTCAGTAACGCTTTCCTACGCTTTTTTGAGCGTGATGCTCCATTGTGCGGCACCGACCTGCTGATAGTCCGTCACGGTATGTCCCTGCTACGCTGCCCGGTGCGGCAGACTTTCCGTCGCCTGTGTGCAGTCGAAGTCTATAACCAGTTCATCGCCGGTCCGCAATGCCGCCATAGCGGACTGTGCTTCGATAAGCGGGAAAGGACAAACCTGACTGATGACATCCAGTTTTTTAATCATTTTGTTTCCTCATTACCGTTATCAGACTGATGCGGCGCCTAATGTCTTCTGACGCCGCGGGCGGACGAACAGATACCATGACGCTGTCCATACGCCGAGAATCATAAAGGCTAACCCCACCCACACTTGCCAGGTCAGCATGGCGGTCATTACCAGACCATTACCAATGGAGCAACCGCCGGCGGTCGTGGCGCCGAAACCCATCAGGATGCCGCCGGCGAAGCTGCGGACAGAGGTGACGTCATCGGCGGCGCGCAGACGGAATTCTCCGCTGCCCTTGGCGGCGATAAACGCGCCAAAGAAGATTCCCAGCACCAAAAACACGCCCCAATTGATGAATTTGTCATCCCCCATGACCAGATACTGCACAATATTGGCGCTCGGCGCGGTAATGCCCAGGCCGAAGTGGCGCCCGGAGGCGATGCTTAACGGCCAGGCGAGCGTGGCGATAAGGCCTATCAAAACGGCGGTGGCAAACGGATGCCAGCGTTTTTCAAACAGCAAATGGGCCAGGCCGGTTTTTTTCGCCGGTAAAGCGGCGACCGTCAACTTGGTTTTTTTCAGTTCCCTATGCGCCAGCCAAAGGGTCACCAGCACCAACAGTGCGACAAACGGCCAGGGAGACAGGCCAAAAGTGGCATCTATCGCATTGTGCGGAGTACTGTAAGTCGTCATCTGCTGGTTGAACGCGGCCAGATGCGGGGAGCGCATCACGGCGCTGGTTAACATGTAGGCGGCCAGGGCAATCCAGCTACCGATCAATCCTTCGCCGGCGCGATACCAGGTGACCGTCGCGCAGCCGCCGGCCATGACGATCCCTATGCCAAAGACATAACCGCCGACGATAGTGCCCAACCAGGGGAAAGCGCCGGCGTCGTAGCTGATGATCTTGCCCCGCCATCTCCGTACAGCTTTTGTATCTTAAGTTAACGAAGCCCGCTGCCGCCGGTATTCTCTCGGAGAGTGATATCCCAGCGCGCTGTGCGGATGGTTTTCATTGTAATGCGTGAACGCTGCTGCAAGGTTTCGCAGGGCTGTTCTCGCATCCGGTTTTGGCATGAACGCGATATAGTCTTCCTTCATCGTCTTCACGAACCGTTCGGCCATGCCATTGCTCTGCGGGCTGCTCACCGCTGTAGCAGGTTATGCTCACACATGATCCTGTAAAGTCGTTTCGCATTTACCGGCGGCAGTCCCTCTGCGCGACGTTGTTTACGCAGGATTCCCCACACCCGCCGATAGCCGTAGCTGGGCATATCGCTGATGATGTCGAGGATGTCCGACAGTATTTCAGCGTCTGCTTCGTCATTACGCCGGTTACAGCGCCTGTCCTGCCAGTCGGCAGAACGCTTAATCCGCAGTGACAGCGGCGCACGCGACACGCTCATGGCGCGGCTGACCTGTGCTATTCCCCGGCCTTTGGCAACAAGGGCGCGTGCGCTATCCATTTTCGTGACTGGCCGTACTCCACGGCTTCTTTTAGGATCTCAATCTCCATCGTCTTCTTACCCAGAAGGCGCTGGAGCTCCCGGACCTGCTTCAATGCAGCTGCAAGCTCAGAGGCAGGAACAACGTCCTCCCCGGCAGTGAGGCTGCCTTCCTGATATTGCTTTTCCACTTAAACAGCAGGCTGGGCTGGATACCGTGCAGTCGTGCGAGATGGGAGACATTCATGCCGGGCTCCATCCTCTGCTGAATAATGGCCATTTTTTCCTGAGGAGTTTTACGTTTACGGACTTCTTGACCTAACAGGATCCCGGTCATATCAAAATTGGCGTTAGTGTTAGACATATATTCAAGCCTATCTCTTATCTGGAGATACAGCTACTGTCTGGTGTTTCAGGGGGATAAATCAGATTACAAGCGGTTGCTCAGCCGACCGTATGCCTTGCACGTATATATAGGTACACCACTTGCATCATGCAGATTCAGGGATAATTTATTTTATCACCTTGCCAGATATTTTTTA
Organism: Candidatus Sodalis endolongispinus; assembly: GCF_018777395.1. Taxonomy (GTDB): domain Bacteria; phylum Pseudomonadota; class Gammaproteobacteria; order Enterobacterales; family Enterobacteriaceae; genus Sodalis_B; species Sodalis_B endolongispinus. The sequence continues at coordinate 2,479,845 of NZ_JAFJYC010000001.1, read as the reverse complement.
TTAGTGTCACTAATAATACCTTTTCTCTTTTAGTTTACATTAGGAGATAAATATCATGTGTAATCATAAAAATAATTTAAAATCATATCTAAAATCGCCGCAGTCATTGATATCATTCATAAAAAACAGTTCAGATCATTGGTTGATAAAGGATAGCGAGGCACGCTATGTTTTCGTCAATGAATCGGCATCAGATTTCTTTCGCTTTCCGAAAAAATTTAATGCAGAAGGAAAATCAGATAAGGACGTTCCTAATGACATCTGTCAAGAACTTTGGCCTGAATTTATTAAAAGTGATCAAAAAGCTATCAAGGAAAACAAAAAAATAATATCTATAGCAATTCATCACTATGGTATAGGCAACACCAGTATTTTAGTGCCACATTACACCGAAAGAGCGCCGCTTTATGATGATGAAAACAAGCTCAAATCGGCATTGTGAGTCATGGAAGACGTCTTGAAGTGCCGGAATTGTTATACTACATGAATCGACTTAATAGAAAAACGATTCAAATTGATGCAGATAACGATCTGTTCACCAAAAGAGAGCTCGAAGTTATTTTTTGGGTTCAACAGAGACTTAGCGCAAAAGAAATCGCCAAAAGACTCAATATCTCTTATAAAACTGTTGAAATCCATCTCATGAATATCTACAACAAGGACGGTGTTCATAGCTTGATTCAGCTTATTGAGTACTGCAAGCACACGGGGCTTGATAAATATATCCCCTTAGATTTTATACGCAAAGGCGTACAATTAATTGACTAGTAATAGGCTGATGAATTAATCACCCCTATGCTTTAACGTGTTATCTGCATGTCAATATGATATCTGCCGGCCAGCCTGGCTAATACTGCCAGAGGCTTAACAGATAGCGTTCAGTATCGGGAAGGCGGTGACGGTTTCCCCCTCTTCTGGTTGCGATTTGTCCGCATTAATTGGAAACAAAGGTTCGGCTGCGGCTGCGTGCAGTGGTTTTGCCGGCTAGGTAGAGCAAAATCGGTTGATGAAGGGCCACGCTAACTATGTCGTAGCTGTCGAGCTTACCCAGCCACAACAATCCTCCCTCCTCTTGTAACCGGCTGGAGGGCTCGTAACAAAGCAGGGAGCATATAAGGTGCTGGCGAGTACGGATACAGATCAGGGGGTAGCGCCCCCTGAGCCTAGGTTAATGGCCTGACTGCGCTTCATCCTGATCGACAGCAAAGCATACCACCAGCTGTTCGCCGTAGCCTTTCAGCTGCGGCTGTAGCACGGTGCAGGAGCCGAAACGAAGCCGGCAACGCGCATTAAACGCACAGCCCGGCGGCGGGTTTAACGGGCTAGGCAGCTCGCCGGTCAGCTTTATCCACTCGCGGCGCAGATCGGGATTGAGGCGCGGAGTTGCGGACAACAGCGCCTGCGTATAAGGATGACGCGGATTGTTAAAGATTGCCTCTTTACTGCCCTTCTCAACGCAGCGCCCCAAATACATCACCATCACATCGTCGGCAATGTGCTATACCACCGACAGATCGTGCGAGATGAACACACACGACAGGCCCATCTCCTGCTGCAAATCCATCATCAGATTCAAGACCTGCGCACCGAGACATCCAGCGCGGACACCGGTTCGTCGGCGATGACCACATCCGGGTCCAGCATCAGGCAACGGGCAATGGCGATACGCTGCCGCTGCCCGCCGGAAAACATATGGGGATAACGGTCATAGTGTTCGGTTTTCAACCCGACTTTGGCCATCATCGCCAGCGCTTTTTCCCGACGCTCCGCCCGGCTGAGATCGGTATTGATCTGCAGCGGCTCCTCCAGAATCTGGCCCACCTTATTTACGCGGATTCAGCGATCCATAGGGGTTCTGGAACACGATCTGGATCTTCTGACGGCGCAGGTGCTCGGCGGTACGGTCGGGCTTGAGCAGATCCTGCCCGAGGTAATACAGCTCGCCGCCGCTCAGCGTTTCGATCATGGTCAGCAATCGCCCGAGGGTCTATTTACCGCAGCCCGACTCGCCGACCACCGCCAGGGTTTTACCCCGCTCCAAAGTGAAAGAGACGCCATCGAGCGCTTTGACCCACTTCTCTTCGGAGAACAATCCTTTCTTCACCGGATAATATTTTTTCAGATCCACGGCATGCAGCAGCGAAGTGGATCGGTTATCGATAATGATCTCGCTCATCGGGTGGGCCTCCCGGCATCATCCAGCGGATAGTGGCATTTGGACTGGCGGTCCGGCAGCGTGCGCAGCGCCGGCTCCAACTGGCGACAATGGTCGGTGGCATAGGGACAGCGCGGGTTAAGCAGACAGTCCGACGGACGGTCATATTTGCCCGGTACGGTGCCCGGCAGCGACGCCAGACGCGCCTTATCGGCGGCAAACTCCGGCAGGGCGCGCAGCAGCGCCTGAGTGTAGGGATGACGCGGCGCGCGAAATATTTCCGTCGCCTTGCCGGTTTCTACCACCTGGCCGGCATACATCACGATGATATGGTGCGCAGCTTTCGCCACCAGCGCCAAATCGTGGGTAATAAGCACCAATGCCATATTCTCGCGCTGCTGCAGGTCGAGCAACAGCTCGATTATCTGCGCTTGAATGGTCACATCCAGCGCGGTGGTAGGCTCATCGGCAATCAGCAGCTTGGGCCGGCAGGCAATGGCCATGGCTATCATCACGCGCTGGCTCATACCTCCGGATAGCTGATGCGGATACACATCCAACCGGGAGGCCGGATCGGGGATCCCTACCAGCGTCAGCAGATCGATGGCGCGCTGGCGCCGGGTCCTGCGGTTGCCGCCCTGGTGCACCTTTATGGCTTCCATGATTTGGAAACCCACGGTGTAGCAGGGATTCAAACTGGTCATCGGATCCTGGAAAATCATCGCCATATCGGCGCCGATAAGCTGGCGGCGCTCGTTGTCGGAGATTTTCTTTAAATCGCGGCCGTTGAACACCAGATTGTCGGCCATCACTTTGCCGAGATAATCAATTAATCCCATCAGGGCCAGCGAACTGACCGATTTACCTGAGCCGGATTCGCCGACGATGCCTAGCACCTGGCCTTGTTCCACCTGGTAGCTGATTTGGTCTACGGCGCGGAACGGGGTGCCCTCATCGCCGAAATGGACCGAAAGTTTGTCTATGGTTAATAACGCCATTGCATCCTCATTACTGCTTGAGTTTGGGGTCGAGGGCGTCACGCAGGCCGTCCCCCATTAAATTGAACGCCAACACGGTGAGCAGAATGACGAAGCCCGGGAACGCCACTACCCACCAGGCACTCTGGGCGAATTGCAACACGTCCGCCAGCATCGTGCCCCATTCTGGCGTCGGCGGTTGCGCCCCCACGCCCAGGAAGCCGAGCGCCGCCATATCCAGAATGGCATTGGAAAACCCCAACGAGGCCTGCACGATAAGCGGCGCCAGGCAATTAGGCAGAATGTTAACGAACATCTGCCGCAGCGTGCCGGCACCGGCCACCCGCGAAGCGGTGACGTAATCGCGGTTGACTTCTCCCAGCACCGAGGCGCGGGTCAAACGCACATAGTGCGGCAGAGCGACAAAGGTGAGCGCCAGCGAGGCGTTAACGATAGACGGGCCAAAAATCGCCACCAGCACCAGGGCCAGTAGCAGGCTCGGCAGCGCCAGCATGATATCCACGACGCGCATGATGATGGTATCCACTATACCGCCCAGGTAACCAGCAAGCAGGCCAAAGATCACCCCCAGCAGCAGCGACAGCGCGACCACCAGACATCCCACCAGCAGCGACAGGCGGGCGCCGTACATCAGGCGGCTGAGAATATCGCGACCGACATCATCGGTGCCGAGCATAAACTGCCAGCTGCCGCCTTCCATCCAGACCGGGGGCCGCAGCAGCGCATCGCGAAACTGTTCCGCCGGACCGTGTGGTGCCGGTACGCCGGCGCCGGCGGCCACGATAAACATCAGCAAAATATAGGCCAGTCCAATGACCGCGCCTTTGTTGCGTTTGAAATAGTGCCAAAACTCCTGCAGCGGGGTCATCGGCTTCGGCGCGTCGGTCAGCGTCACCGGCTCAGTTACTTGAGTCATTTTCCGTTCCTTTATTTTTTATGCCGGATGCGCGGGTTTACTACCCCGTACAGAAGGTCGACCAGCAGATTGACCAAAATGATCAACGTCGCCACCAGCAATACGCCACCCTGCACCACCGGATAATCGCGGCGCTGCAGCGCCTCAATCAACCAGCGGCCAATGCCCGGCCAGGAAAAAATGGTTTCGGTCAGAATGGCTCCCGCCAGCAGTGTTCCCACCTGCAGGCCGATAACCGTCACAACCGACAGCAGCGCGTTACGCAGCGCATGGACGACAATCACCCGCAGACGGCTCAGCCCTTTGGCGCGCACGGTACGGATATAATCTTCGCTCAGTACCTCCAGCATCGCCGAGCGGGTCATACGCACGATGACCGCCAGCGGAATGGTGCCCAGCACGATGGCCGGCAGGATGATATGCATGACGGCGTCTTTAAAATCGCCCGGCTCGCCCCAAATCAGGGTGTCTATCAGCATGAAACCGGTCAGGGGCTGGCTGTCGTCGAGAAACAGTGTATCCCCCACCCTACCGGACACCGGCGTGAGGTTCAGATGCACCGAAACCAACATGATAAGCATCATGCCCCACCAAAAAATGGGCATGGAGTAGCCGGTTAATGAAATGCCCACCGCGGTATGATCGAAAATCGAGCCGCGCTTCACCGCTGCCAGCACCCCTACGGGAATGCCCACCAGCACCGCGAAAATCATGGCGCAAACACCCAGCTCCAGGGTCGCTTGGAAACGCGGGACAAATTCTTGCCACACGGGAAGACGGCTTTTCAGCGAGGTGCCCAGATCGCCCTGCAGCACTCCGGCGATATAGTGAAAGTATTGCTGAAACAGCGGCTTATCCAACCACATCTGCGCCATCAGCTCCGCGTGACGCTCCGGGGAAATACCGCGCTCGCCGGCCATGATCAGCACCGGATCCCCGGGGATCAGATGCACGAAGGCGAAGGTCAGCAAGGTAATACCAATAAACGTCGGGACAACCAGACCCAAACGTCGGAGTATGAACTGCAACATATTCCGTAATCTCTGTATCTGTAAAAAATTGACCCGGACGCAGTGGATAACGTCCGGGTAATTAACGCTCATGTCTTCAGGATTTCCCCCCATGGCCCCGCTGGCGCGCGGCCGTTCCCCGGTGCGGCACCGGGGAATACTCCCGCTTCCGCCTGGCTGGCGGAAGCTCCCTGCAGGGATAAAGGGGGGTTAGTAGATCATCAGTCTAAAGAAACGTTATCGAAATGGTGTTTGCCAAGCGGGTCAACCACATAGCCCTTCACCTCTTTACGCACCGGCTCATACACCGTCGAGTGGGCGATAATCAGCGCCGGCGCTTCGTCGTGCATCACCACCTGAGCCTGTTTGTACAGATCGATACGCTTGGCGTGATCAGACTCGCTGCGCGCCGGCTGAATCAAATCTTCAAACAGCTTGGAGCACCATTTAGAGTAGTTAGAGCCTTGTTTGGCCGCGTCACAGCTGAACAGCGTCGAGAAGAAGTTGTCCGGGTTCCCCATTGTCGCCGGTCCAGCCCATCATCACGGTCTGGTGTTCGCCGGCTTTGGCGCGTTTGAGGTATTCGCCCCATTCGTAGGTCACGATGTCGGCCTTCACGCCGATTTTGGCCCAATCGGCCTGGATCAGTTCGGCCATACGGCGCGCGTTGGGGTTATAAGGGCGCTGTACCGGCATTGCCCACAAATCGATGGAGAAACCGTCCGCCATACCCGCTTCTTTCAGCAGCTCTTTCGCCTTGGCGGGATCGTAAGGATAATCCTGCACCGCGTCGTTGTAACTCCACATCGTCGGCGGGATCAGATTCTTGGCGGCCTGACCGGCACCCTGATAAACGGCGTCGATGATGGCTTTTTTATTCACCGCCAGGGTTAACGCCTGACGCACTTTGACATTATCCAGCGGTTTCTTCTCGACGTTATAGGCCAGGTAGCCCACGTTCAACCCGGGCTGTTCCATCAAATTGATGGTGCTGTCCTGCTTCATGCGGGCGATATCGGCCGGATTGGGATACGGCATCACCTGACATTCGTTTTTCTGCATTTTGGCATAGCGCACGGAGGCGTCGGGTGTAATCGAGAACACCAACCGATCAATTTTTGGCTTGGTGCCCCAATAGCCGGGGAAGGCTTTATACAGAATGCGAGAATCTTTCTGATACTGCGGCAATTGGAACGGACCGGTGCCGATCTGGTTCAAATCCAGCGTCTCGGGCGTGCCGTCTTTCATCATCTTATCGGCATATTCTGCCGACAGGATGGAGGCGAAGTCCATGGCCAGATCGGCGACAAACGGCGCTTCCTCGCGGGTCAGCGTGAAGCTGACAGTGTAGTCGTCGACCTTCTCGATATTGGCGATCAGATCACCCATACCCATGCCGTCAAAGTACTCGTAGCTTCCGCCGGAGACTTTGTGATAAGGCGCATTGGAGTCTTTTTGGCGGGTAAATGAGAAGATGACATCGTCGGCGTTAAAATCACGGCTTGGTTTGAAATCTTTGCTGTCTTGCCATTTGACGCCGTGGCGCAAATGGAAGGTATAAACTTTGCCGTCGTCGCTCACATCCCATTTCTCCGCCAGGCTGGGAGTGACTTCCGTCGTGCCGAGCTTGAACTCAACCAGGCGGTTGTAAATCGGCACCGAACTGGCATCGAAGGTGGTCCCGGAGGTGAACAGCTGCGGGTTGAACCCTTCCGGTGAACCCTCGGAACAATACACCAAAGTTTTCGCTTGCACACTGGCCGCCACGGCTAACGCCGCCAGGCTGATACCGACTTTGAGGATCCCTGATTTCGTCAAGGAAATTGTCATTATTCTGCTCCAATATGTGATGTTGTGTGTTGCACGGCCAGACGCTGTTTTTTTATGGGACTGCGGTCTGTGCAGTATGCCCTGCGGAATTAATAGGAAATGGGAGGAGACAAACCGGATTGCCGTTGGAAAAGCACTAACCGGCGGGTTGAATGCGTAAAAACATTCAAACAATCCTTTGCCTCCCTGACTTCCGAGGCTCCCAATTTGGCAACAGTTTGCCAAGACGTCAATATAACCCGTGGGGATTTACATGTTTTTCGAGAGGCGGCAAACGAACATAAAAGTGAGGTGCTGGAGCGCAAATTAAGCACAATCGGCAGGCGAGAAAAGACTATAGTGCATCTTTACACTGTATAATAAGATTTTAATGGTAGGTTATACTGTTAAAATTCTAAAAAACTTTCTTTCCGAATGGCGAATATATGAACGGTAATGTGGCATTTTCGCCCGTTGAGCAGGGTAAAATGCTGCCAGACCCTAGGGCGGATAACCGTTCAACGCACGTTAAGCGCTTTTCACCTTACGCTATATGTCATGTAAAGAATAGTGATGCGCCCCGCCGCTGTCCTTATTCAGATTAACCCTAGTCAGGCGTTCTCTTGCAGCCGCGCGCGCAACCGTTTTATCGCCAGACTGTGTAATTGGCTTACCCTTGATTCGCCCACGCCCAAAACTTCACCGATTTCCTTAAGGTTCAGCTCTTGCTGGTAGTAAAGGTTAAGCAACAGCTGTTCGCGTTCTGGGAGGCGGCCTATTTCGTCCTTCACCCGCTTGCGCAGGCCGCCGGCCATCAACAGCTTAAAGGGATCTTGCCCCGTGTCGGCGGGGAGCGCCGGGCCGGTGCCCTGTGCTTCTTGCGCCATAAGTTCATCTAGCGAGAACAACTGGCTGCAGTTGGTTTCATGCAACATGGTCTGATATGCCGTCAAAGACACGCCAAGTTCGTCGGCAATTTGCTGCTCGCTGGCGCTGGCGCCCAGCCGCTGCTCCAGCCGCTGGATGGCCGCCGCAATTTCGCGCGCATTACGCCGCACGCTGCGCGGCACCCAATCCCGTTCGCGCAATTCGTCCAGCATGCCCCAGCGGATGCGCGAGCGGGCGTAAGTGGTGAAGCTGGCGCCCTGCGCGGCATCGAAGCTGTCGATCGCCGCCAGCAAACCTATCATCCCCGCCTGAATGAGATCTTCAAGCTCGACGCTCGCCGGCAGGCGGACCTGCAATCGAAGCGCCTCGTGGCGGATGATGGGCGCGTACTGCTGCCATAGGCCGCGATCGTCGGCCAGACTTCCCTGATGGTTGTATATGACGTCCACAATGTCATCGCGCGGGCCGGTCGGTGAATTGTCATTATCAGGCGCGCGACGGCGGATAAAGGCGGCAAAATAGGGTGAAAATGCGGTTATTTGTCGTGAATAAACGTAAAAAACCACGGCAAGCCGGGGTTGGCATAAACAGAGGATGTGACGATTAGCTTAGCAGCTTCAGGATACCCTGCGGTACCGCATTGGCCTGCGCCAGAACCGCAGTACCCGCCTGCTGCAGGATGTTGGCGCGGTTCATGTTGGAGACTTCGGTGGCGAAGTCCGCATCCTCGGTATTAGAGCGCGACTGGCTCAGGTTGGCCACGGTGGTGCTCAGGCTGTTGATAACCGAACCCAGGCGGTTCTGGGTCGCGCCCAGGGCGCCACGGGCGTTATCGACGATGGCAATGGCTTTGTCAATGGTTTTCAAAGGATCGGCTGTGGCTGGCTTTTCTTCGCCCGTAGATGGAATGAGATCCCCTTTAGTCACTTCGCCAGTTGCAGCAGCTAATGTCGCGTTGTGATAAACGTCTTTACCCTCTTCATCCTGGCTCTTGATTAAGTAAGATGAGTTACCTTTTTCGTCAATATAGTTATATAGCTTCTCACCCTCTTTTAAATTAGTTAACTCAAGAGTAACAGAAACTTTCTCAATCTTCTGTGCACCCTTTACCTCAACTGGGTTTGTAGTTGTATAGACCTTGAATTCAGCCTTATCATCGGATACGCGTGACACTTCATAATATTTTTCTTCATCCTTATCTTTGGTATAAAAATTACCATTAGCTTGATATAGTTTTCCATCAGTTTTGCTATCTTTATCGCCGATTATTGTGGCATCTACATCATTTTTAACGGACGTTATCTCAGCACCTATTTTCCCGGGAATGGCGGCGGCGTCATTAACGTTAAAATCCTTCATACCCAGCTTGTCGATACCCATATCAAACAGATCAATATCAATGGTCTGGCCATCATTGGCACCAACTTGAATAGCCAGTTTCTGATCTTCACTTAATATTCTTATACCGTTGAATTCCGTTTGTTCGGCGATACGGTCAATTTCCTCCAAACGCTTACCGATTTCATCCTGAATGGATTTTTTATCGGCGTCGGAAATTGAAGCGGTGGATTTTACCTGCACCGTCAGGCGGCGAATCGCCTGCAGGTTTTCATTCACTTCGTTGATGGCGCCTTCCGCGGTCTGCGCCACGGCAATACCGTCATTGGCATTACGTGACACCTGGGTTAAGCCGTTAATCAGCGAGGTAAAACGGTTGCTGATAGCCTGACCGGCGGCATCATCCTTGGCGCTGTTAATACGCAGCCCGGACGACAGCCGCTGAATGGCGGTACTTAACGAGTTCTGCGACTTATTAAGATTATTCTGCGCGGTGATGGAAAGGATATTTGTGTTAATGACCTGGGACATAGCAGTTTCCTTTACTTTGTTGTAGCTGTGGATAAGGTTGTGACATTAAAAGCATTAGCATTACTGCTGGCCTAACTGATATCGGCGCCGAAAACCAAAGCTTTAAAATTATCCGACTACTATGTATTAAGGTGCTGAAAAAACACTGACCTAATGAATTTGATTAGCCACAAACACTACTCAAAAAAAATAACAATGATAATTAAGTGCCAGTCTGCACAATCGTTGTACACACAAGATGAGTCTCACCCTTGTCACCTGATATAAGCGCCTGGATGCACGCTGGCATTTCACATGTTTATCATCCTGATGGCACTGGATTAACCTGCCAGTGCCGCTTTACCCGCTTGCGGTAAATGAATGACTGAGAACGTCTATGCCGTTCATCCGTCATTCAACGAAACGGTTGGCGATGACGAAATTGGCTGCATTTTTGTTGACGCTATCAATGCTATAGCCGGACGACAGACGCATAACCGCGATATCCCTGGCAGCGTGGTTGGTCAGGATAGTTTTTCGCGGTCATGAAGAAGGTATTATTGTGATATAGGATAGACTTGTGTCTCCTTATCATTTGCGCGTGCCTCCCTTGTTTCATCGCACGCGTTGCCGAAGGGCTGTTATTTCCCTATCTTCCTCCTCCCGGGTCAATTAAACTTTTCTTCTTCGCGGCCGATAGCAATGCATACAATCCACTGGATGAATAACGGGAGAGTAAGCATGGGTGGTATATCAGTAACAGGCATAAGCGATTCGCTCATGGAGATGCAGGCCAAAAAGAATACTTTGTTGCTGCAACCCTATCAATTACGGCAAAAAAACATCGAAAGTAAAATCAGCGCCTGGGGTAAAATCCGCTCAAGCCTGCAAACCCTGCTGGAGAAAAGCAACGCCCTGAAAAATGACGCCTTTTACGCCATGAAAATGAGCGAGAACAAGGCGTTTAGCGCTAGCGCCAGCAGCGGCGCGCTGGCGGGAGCCCATAATATCCGGGTTAATCAGTTGGCGCAAAATCACACCCTGTCATTAATGACGGGAAAAGGCATCGATACGCCATTGGGCAATAGCGCAGCAACCCGTACCTTGAAAATCAGTCAGAAGGGTGAAAACGGCCAGATAAAGGAAACCGTTATTTCTCTCGCGCAGGAGGAAACCAGTCTGGCCGGCATTGCCAAAGCCATCAACGACAAAAATGCCGGTATCCGCGCTGAAGTGAAAAGTGTGGACAATGAGGGTACGCAGCGTTTGATTTTGCGGGCGCAGGATTCTGGCTCTGCGGGCGAAATGTCCCTCTCCGTCGAAGGCGATACCACCCTGGCCGACATAATGAATTACACCACACCCTCGTAAGAACCGGGTGATTCGACCGACAGCGGGGAAGTGTCTGAGAAAATAAAGCAGGATCTGGCGGCAACCGATGCCATAATCTGGGTGGACGGAAATAAATACACCAGTTCAAGTAACACCATCAATGATATCCTGACCGGCGTCACCCTGACGCTGAAGCAAACATCCAAAGACAATGAATCTGATGCGCTGACCCTAAGTCCAGACGAAAGCGCGGTGCAAAAAGCGGTAGAGGAATTTGTCACTGCGTTCAACGACTTTATTACCCAGTCCGCCACCTTAAGTAAATTTACTACCGCCAACTATTCAAATTTGAAGACCGATACCGTTGCGCTGCCCAACGCGACTAACGGTCCCTTGGCCGGTGAAAGTTTGTTGACCGGCCTGCAGGCCCTATTGCGCCGCGATGCCGGGAGTAACTATGGCAATGACGACGTTTCGTCTATCGCCGATCTGGGCATTAAGGTGGATGCCAAGACCGGCAAGCTCGAACTGGATAGCACCAAGCTGAAGAATAAAATCCATACCAATCCCGAGGAGGTACAACGGCTGTTTCTGGGTACTGAAGAAAGACCCGGCCTGGCGGGCGTCATGTCCGACCATATTAAAGGGTATGTCGGTAGCGACGGCAAAGGCAATATCATCAAAGACGAGACCGAAAAGCTCGAAAAAGATAAGAAAGAAGCCAAAAAGCAGTTGGAACGCACTGAGGCGACCATTGAGGCAAGAATGCGGGCTTTTCAGAAACAATATCAACAGATGGAGGTCGCTATAGCGAAATTACAATCCCTCCAGGGGCCTCTTCTCCGCGATACAGACTTTAAGTAAAAATTAATTCAGTCGCCGGCTCGCCCGTTATCCTGCCGGTGACCCCACCGCCTTATAACCTTATGTCGCCACTCGGGAGAAAAAGCGATGTCTGTGGATCAGGGCATCAACGCCTACCAAAAAATCAGTTTGCAAACCGGTATCGCCGGAGCCACCCCACACCAGCTAATCGTTATGTTGTTTGACGGCGCCCATGGCGCGCTGGCCCGGGCGGGTATCTGGATGGCGCGCGGCAATATTGCCCGGCGCGGCGAGGAAATTTCCCGCGCTATCGCCATCATCGAAGGCGGCTTGCTGGCTTCGCTGGATTACGAGAAGGGCAAAACCCTGACGGAAGATCTGGCAAGTTTATACCGCTATATGATCCGTACCCTGCTGCAGGCTAATTTGCATAATGATCCAGAAGCGATAAAACATGTTGATGCATTGCTGAAAAACATCTCCAGCGCCTGGAAAGAAATTACGCCAGCACGATAGAAAGGATAATATAATGCAAACTATTTCCCAAACAGAGCATCCGTTCTCCCTGCCTTTGCAATTATCTTATCAGATAATTGCAAAGGCACGTCTCAAAGACTGGGACAGCGTGGCTGCACTAAATAATCGCTATGTTAATACTTTGCGGTAGTCAATAGAACATATTCAATCTGCCGGCATGACGACCTATGAAGAAGAAGGGAGAATGAATGACATTGAACAATTGCTTAAAAATGAAAAGGAAATCCGTGCGCTAATCGGCGCACAATCAGTAATCCTAGAACAGGATATGGGCCAATTACGCCGTAATTAACAGGGTAACAACGCTTATCATAGACAGCTTTTGCAATCCTGATTACGGCCTTTCACGGCGCCGCGTCCCGCCCCTGGCGTTAGCGGGACGGGACGTCGAAGGTTAGCAGCTATACCGCCATGTTCATCACTTCCTGATACGCATTAACTAACTTGTTATTGACCTGAATCCCCATATGCAGCGCCAGCGACGCTTTTTGCATGTCGACCATGACATCATTCATAGCGATCCCGGGTACGCCTAATTCAAATTTCTCTGCCTTGCGCCTGGCCTCTATTTGCATGCCGTTAATCTGTTTAATACTGCTATTCAATTCACTCATAAAACCGGCACCGGCGGTGGCCGGCGTGGAGAGCGTCATTGTCGTTCCTGCCGCTTGTTCAGCCGTTATGTTCATCATGGCCAAAACGGAATTGATGGCCTGGGTTGTCATATAACCTCCTCAAATACCTGACTTCAGCACATTAACATGCCGGGGCAGGGCTGAATGGCGAAATTAACAATAAAAGCGCAAGCTTATTTGCCTATCAGGCGGGTCACCCTGTGCCAAGATTGACACCGATTTGGAAATTACGTCGTTGGACGATGGAAAACTATTCCCTTGTGATGAGGACGTTTATTTCCTCACCCTACCACCATGACTCTTTGTTTTTAATTCTGCTTCAGGGATCCTGCATGAATGCCTCGGCCATGGATATCAATGCAAAACCGGCAATAAGCCTGACCAACCTAATAGCGCGTTTTCGCGGCCATCCGAAATATATGCTATTAGCGGCCGGCGCAGCGGGGATCGCGCTGGCTATTGTCTTGCTGCTGTGGGCCAGAACGCCGGATTATCGCATTCTGTACAGCAATATCAGCGATCAGGACGGCGGCGCCGTGGTGGCCGAACTGACCACGATGAATATTCCCTACCGCTTTGCCGGCAACAGCAGCGCGATTATGGTACCTGGCGACCGGGTGCAAGAAACACGGCTGCTGCTGGCGCAAAAGGGGGGGCCGAAAGGTGGAGCACTGGGTTTTGAACTGCTGGATCGCGAAAAATTCGGCATGAGCCAATTCAGTGAACAGATCAACTATCAACGGGCGCTGGAAGGTGAAATCGCCCGCACCATTGAAACGCTTAATCCGGTGAAATCGGCCCGGGTCCATACGCGATGCCGAAACCCTCGCTGTTCGTACGCGAGTACAAGCCGGCCACAGCTTCGGTGACCTTGGCGTTATATCCGGGGCGGGCGCTGGACGCCGGTCAAATTCAAGCCATCACCTGGTTGGTATCGGGGACCGTGCCCGATTTACCCGCCGGCAATATCACCCTGGTGGACAGCCAGGGTCAATTGCTCGCTCAACCCGGCAACAATGAACTCAACCTCAGTACCAGCCAATTGACCTACACCCGTGAGGTGGAAGGCGATTTGCAACGGCGCATCAGCGCGATACTGGCACCGGTGATAGGCGCGGCCAACGTACGCGCGGAAGTGACCGCCCAGTTGGACTTTACCGCGGTGGAACAAACGGCGGAGCAGCATAAGCCCAACGGACGCCCGGAGGAAATGGTGATCCGCAGCCAGCAGCTCAGCGCCAGCGATACGACCGGTGTGCAGGCGCCTGGTGGTGTACCGGGGGCGCTCAGCAATCAGCCCACGCCACCGGCCACGGCACCGATTGAATCCGCCGCCGCCGCCAACAAAAAGCCTCCCGCCAAAGGCAGTGCTCCCGAGCCCGCCCCTGTCGTGGCGCCGCCTCACAGCAGCCAGAGCGACAAAACCATCAATTATGAAGTCGACCGCACCCTGACCCACAGCCGGTTTCGCCCCGGCGTCATCAAACGCTTGTCGGTGGCGGTGGTGGTCAACGACCGTGAGGAAAGCAACGGCAATCGCGTGCATTTGACGCCGCAGGAAATGCAGGACGTGACGGCGTTGGTGCGCGAGGCTGTGGGCTTTTCCAGCGAACACGGCGATACGCTCAACATCGTTAATACCCGCTTCGGCGCCAATCAAGACATTCTGTTGCCGCTCCCGTTCTGGCAGAATCCGACCCTGCAGTCTATCGCATTCAGCCTCTTACGTTATGCGCTGGTGGCACTGCTGTTCTGGCTGGCATGGCGTAAAGGGCTTCGTCCACTCTGGCAGCGGCAACAGGAGATCGAGCGCGAACGTATCCGGGCGCAGTACGAAGCCAGCCAGCCGCGGGATGAACCGCGCCCCATTTCGCGCAGCGAGCTGGAGAAGGAAACACGCGAAAAAGCCCGACAGGCAATGGAGGACAGTATCCGACAGCTGCGTGATGTCGCCGCCGCCCGGCCACAGATGGTGGCAAGGATACTGCGTCAATGGATAACCCGCGAGCAACAACCATCATGAATGCCATCGAAAAAAGCGCCATCGTCATGCTGACGCTGGGGGAGGAGTCCGCCGCCGCCGTATTTAAACATCTGCACAAGCAGGAGGTGGAGGCAATAGGTAAGACGATGGCCTCGCTGGGCATCTACTCCCGGCAGCAATTGACCAGCGTGCTTGATGCCTTTCATAGCGACGCGGAGACGATGATAAGCCCGGAGAAGGACAGCTACGACTATCTGCGCGCGGCCATTATCAGCGCGCTGGGAGAGGACCGCGCTCTGCTGCTGTTGGAAGAATTGCACATCACCGGCGCGGACGATGACCGCGGCATTGACGCATTAAACGCAATGAAACCGCAGGCGGTAGCGGCGCTTATTCAGGCTGAACATCCCCAGGTGATCGCCGCCATTCTGGTGTTGCTCAAGCGTAGTCTGGCCGCCGAAGTTCTCTCCGGTCTGGAAGAAACGCTGCGTAACGACATCTTGGTGCGTATCGCCATGCTGGACGGCCTGCAGCCGGCCGCAGTGCAAGAGCTGACCCTGGCGTTAAATGATTTACTGCGCGGTCAACACAGCCGGCAAAGCAATAAGGGCGGTGTGCGTCCGGCGGCGGAGATCCTCAATTACATGCAAAGCCGGCAGGAAGAGGCGGCGATCGACGCCGTACGCGCCTTTGATGAAAGCCTGGCGGAGAAAATAGTCGATCAGATGTTTATGTTCGATGATTTGCAGGATCTGGACGATCGCAGTCTGCGCCGTATCCTGCAAGAGATCGACACCGATGTGCTCATCATTGCCCTGAAAGGCTGCGCGCCGCCGCTGGTGGAAAGGATCTTGGGCAATATGTCGCAGCGTCAGGCGGAGATTTTGCGTGATGATCTCGCTCTCAGCGCCCCGGTCAAATTGTCGCGGGTGGAAAGCGAGCGCAAGGCGATTCTGGCCGTGGTCCGCCGTCTGGCCGATGCCGATGAGATAGTCATTAATAAGGACGGGGAAAACTATGTCTGAGCACGCCGAACAACCGCGCTGGCAACGCTGGCTGCCGGCGGATTTGGCCTTGGCGTTCACCGACAGCCTTCCGGCACCGCTGGCGACAGCAAATCATGACGACAACGCCTGGCAGACGGAGCTGACGCTACTGCGCAGCCAGGCGGAACAACGCGGGTTTAAGCAAGGTCAGCAGGAAGGCAAGCAGCAGGGCTACCGGCAAGGTTTTGATAAGGGTCGCAGCGCCGGTTTTGACCAGGGGTTGCCGGATGCACAGGCCGAACAAGGGCAGATAACCGCCCAACTGGCGGATTTGCTGCGCGAAATGAAGGCTACCCTCACCGGACTGGATGCGGTGATGCCGGCGCGGCTGATGCAAATCGCGCTGACGGCGGGGCCGGCAAGGTTCTGGGCCAGTCGCCGGTATGCGACACCCGTGTCGTGCTGGAAACCATTCAACAGCTACTGCACGAACGACCGCTGTTCGACGGCTGTCTGCGGCTGTATGTGCACCCCGACGATCTGTCGTCGCTACAGCACCATTTGGGCAGCACGCTGGAAAACCAGGGCTGGCGCCTGCTGGCCGATGGACAGCTGCTGCGCGGCGGTTGCCGCATCATCGCCGAGGACGGCGAAGTGGATGCCACCCTGGAAACCCGCTGGCAGCAGCTATGCCAGATGCTCAAGGAGGGCTTGTCGCATGACCTTGCAGCTGGAACGCTGGCTTAAGGCAATGGCGCGCCAAGAGAGCCTGATAACCGCCGTACCGGATTGCCGCCACTACGGACGCCTGACGCGGGCAACCGGCATGGTGATGGAGGCAATAGGGTTGCAACTCCCTCTCGGCGCCACCTGTCTTATCGAACGCTATGACGTCAAGGCGGTAGGGCAGGTCGAAACCGAAGTCGTCGGGTTCAAAGGCCGGCAGTTGTTTCTGATGCCGCTGGAAAACGTAGAGGGCATCCTGCCTGGCGCCCGCGTCTATGCGCCGGGTTCAGCTAACGGCGAAGCCTCCGCCCGCTTACTTCCCCTGGGTCCGGCGCTGTTGGGCCGCATACTCTGCGGTAGCGGGCATCCCCTGGACAACCTGCCGCCGCCGGAAACCGGTTAGCGCGCCTCACTCTACAGCCCGCCGCTTAACCCTCTCGCGCGCAGTCCCATCACCGATGTACTCGATGTGGGCGTGCGCGCGATAAATGGCCTGCTGACGGTAGGCCGCGGGCAGCGCATGGGCTTGTTTGCCGGCTCCGGCGTGGGCAAGAGTATGCTGCTCGGCATGATGGCGCGCTATACCCAGGCCGATATGATCGTCGTCGGCCTGATAGGCGAGCGCGGGCGCGAGGTGAAGGATTTTATCGAAAATATCCTCGGCGAGGAGGGCATCGCTCGTGCGGTCATTATCGCCGCGCCGGCGGATGTTTCGCCGATGCTGCGTATGCAGGGGGCCGCTTACGCCACGCGTATCGCCGAATATTTTCGCGATCGCGGCCAGCATGTGCTGCTTATCATGGACTCCCTGACGCGCTATGCAATGGCGCAGCGCGAAATCGGCCCGGCCATCGGCGAGCCGCCGGCCACCAAAGGCTATCCGCCATCGGTATTTGCCAAATTGACCGCGCTGGTGGAACGCGCCGGCAACGGCGCGGACGGCGGCGGCTCAGTCACCGCCTTTTATACCGTACTAACGGAAGGGGACGACCAGCAAGATCCCATCACCGATGCCGCCCGGGCCATTCTGGATGGCCATGTGGTGTTGTCACGTCAGCTTGCCAAGTCGGGGCATTACCCCGCCATCGACATCGAGGCGTCCATCAGCCGGGCGATGACCGCGTTGGTGGATACGACCCATTTCCAGCAGGTCCAACAGGTGAAACAGTGGCTCGCCAGCTATCAGCGCAATCGCGATTTGCTGTCGGTAGGCGACTACGCCGCCGGCAGCGACCCGCTGCTCGATCAAGCGATTGCCCATTATCCCCAGTTGGAAAGCTATCTACGTCAGGATGTCTCGCAACCTTGTGATTACGCCCAATCCTGTCAGCAGCTGTCCGATCTTGTCCTCCCCCCTTCAACCGCATAAGGAATGCTTCATGACCAGTACATCGCCTATCGAAACCTTGAGGGAGCATGCTGAACGGGCGTTGGAAGAAGCCCTGATTCAGCTCGGCGCTTGCTGCAGCGCGCACGCCAGCGCCGTGGTGCAGCTAAATCAACTGATGTGGTACGAGCAGGAATATCGCAAACAGCTTAAGGAGAATATGACCGGCACCGGTCTGAATGTTGATAAATGGATTAATTATCAGTCATTTATTGCCTCACTGTATAAAATTGTTGCCCATCACAGTCAGCAAGTGTCGGTGTTTCAATCGCGGGTCGATCTGGCGGTGGCCCACTGGCAACAGAAAAAACAGCGGCTTAACGCATTTGAAATTCTCAAAACGCGTTCCGAGAGCGCGCGTCAACTGCGCGAATGCCGCCTCAATCAAAAACAAATGGATGAGTTCGCGCTGCGGGCGTCCTTAAGGAGAGTGGAATCATGATACCCACTGCGAGCAGGGTTATCGGCGACAGCGGGCAGACTTTCGCCACCGCCGCCGCCGAATTGCCCCAAAGCGAATTTGCCGATGCCTTACAACAGTATCTCGCCGGCACGCGGCGTCAGGACGCGGGCGCCGACAGCACGGTCGCGGACCCGAAGGCCTCCCTGACGCAGCGCTGCAAAGCTCTGGCTGCCCTTATCAACCAGCGTCTGGCAGAGGGAGATAACGCGTTGGACGATGACGAGTTGCAGCATTTGCAGGCGCTGCTGGCGCAGTTGGCATTGCAACAATGGCCCGCCGATGGCGATCCGGTACTGGCGAAATTGGGCATCGCCCCCGGCTCGGGGAGTCATTCGGGCGACGGCGTGGCGCTGGCGTTGAATGATCCCCGCGCCACGGCCGATGACCCGGCGCAACCTCAGCCCGGCGCCGACGGCCGACGCAAAGAAGCGACATATTCCCTCGCGGCAGCCGCGCCGGAAACCGCCGATGCACAGGGCCGGCAGGCGCGGCAGCCATTACTGATCCTGCCGTCGGACGCCAAGCGAAACGCAAAACACGCGGAAAATCCATTACCGCGTGTTGAGTCCGTCAACGGCCAGGCAGACGCCACGCGCGCGCGTTCGCGGTGATGCGCCGTTGCGGACAGCGCCGCAGACTGACCGTCTTGCCGCAACCGCGACGCCTGCGCCCACGGTGACAACATTGGCGGGGCTTGCCGCCGTTACCACCGATCCGGCCTCCCAGCCGGTCCAGACCCCGCCGCCGATGCCCACCGCACACCTGCGCCAGCCATTAGGTTCACCGGCCTGGCAACAGCATCTCGGCGAACAGATCATGCTGTTTAACCGTAACGGCATTTTTCACGCCCAGCTGCATCTCCATCCACAGGAGTTGGGCGCGGTAAAGGTCAATCTGCGCCTGAATCAGGAGCAGTTGCAGCTCCATTTTGCTGCCGACAATCAACAGGTGCGGGCGGTGTTGTAAACCGCCATGACCCAGTTGCGCACCTCACTGGCGGAACACGGCATCGCGGTTGGCGATACCAGCGTCGGCACCGAAGCGTCCGGCCATCAGACCGCCGGACAACAGCAGGGCCACGGTGAAAGGCCGCAGCACGGGCGGACGCCAAGTGAACCGCTGTGGGTGGCGCATCGCAACGGCAGCGTTCCAGTCGGTAGCGGCACGGGGTATCGCGGCGGTATAGATATCTATGCCTGAAGGGGCAAAGTAAAGGCGTTTAAGCCGTTTCTTTTCCCCTTTATTCGGGGTGATTAACGGGATACTCACTACGACGCCTGGCCGCAGGCGCGCGGTGACAAGGCAGAAGATTTTTGGCTACAGGTGCAAAAGACGTGTCAGGCATTAAGGCTTTTTTTATCAAATACCGTGCCGCCGCGGTCATCATTCTGGGAACAATTGCCGTGCTGGTGCTCGGCCTGCTCGTCTATCTGCAGCCAGGTATGAAAGAGGAACTGATTCCCCATGCGCAGACGGTGGACGGACTACCGGCGGAAAGCGCGTTACCGCCGGTATATTCCCCGCTGGACGCCTTTACCGTGAGTTTACAACCGGACGACGGAGATTACGGCGCCATGCTGTATATCGGTTTAACCCTGCGTTTGCAGGACGAGGAGACACGCGCACTAATGGAAATTCAATTACCCGAATTGCGCAATCATCTGATTTTGCTGCTATCACAGCGCTCCCCGGCCTCACTCTCGTCCGCAGCAGACAAACAGGCCTTACTTACGCAGATAAAGCAAGAGCTGAATCAGCAGCGTCCCAACGGTCAGCCGCCCTACGTGACTGACGTATTTTTCAATTCATTTATTGTGCGGTGAACGCTATGTCCGAGAAAGAATCCGCACGCACCGTCCCGCCAACGCGTAAACAGGCTAAAAAGGATTTGCGGCAGGCACAGGCGCGCGCCGCACAGCAGCCCTCGCCGAAAACCGATGCGGGCTCGCCCTTTGATGCGGCACAACGTCGACGCCATGGGGGCGAGCGCCTGAAAGGGCTGGAGATGATAAACCAGGATTTCGCCGGCCGCTTTCGCCGTGCGCTGTTCAGCCTAATGCAGCGCCGCACCGACATCAGTGCGGATGCGATAGTCACCCAACCGTACCGGGAATTCGCCGCTCAGCTGAGTTCTCCCGCCAGCCTGAATCTGGTCGGTCTGAAACCGTTGCGGGGCAACACGCTCTTCGCCTTCACGCCGGGTTTTATCTTTACCGCGCTCGACACGCTTTTCGGCGGCAGCGGGCGACTGCCCGAGGCGCAAGAACGGGAATTTACCCCGGCGGAACAGCGCGTCATAGACCGCTTGCTAGATCTGATGCTGATAGCCTATGGCGACGCCTGGCTGGGGTTGCATCCGCTGGAGACGGAATTGAACACCGCGGAAACGTCCTGCCGTTTTACCGGCTTTAGCGACGGCGAAATGGTGGTGGTATCGCCGTTTCGGGTCGCCATCGGCACCCTGCATGGCGAGTTCGCCATCGTTTTCTCGCAGGCCGCCCTGGAGCCGTTGCACGAGATCTTGAGTAAACCGCTGCCGGAACATCTTCGGCAGGATCAGGGTCACTGGCGCCAAAACCTGGCTAGACAGCTGCAGGGTACCGAACTGGAGCTTATCGCCCGTTTTGCCGATCTGCCTCTCTGCCTGTCGCGGGTGATGGCGCTGCGACGGGGCGATATCCTGCCGATCCCGCGCCCCGATAGGCTTACCGCCTGCGTTGATGGTGTCCCGGTCTTCCTCGGCAGCTACGGCAGCCTGAACGGGCGGTATGCATTGCGGGTAGAAAACGTTATTAATCAAGGTATTGAACAATTAAACACCAAGGACAGTCCTCATGAGTGATACCCACAACACGCCCGGCGACGAGGCGTTCTTGCACGAAACCAACGGGCAAAACCTTGGCGAAACGGCACGCCAGGCACCGACCGGGCCGGAATTCCCCCCTACTTCCGCCGCCGAAGAGGCGTCGCCGCTGGCGGAAGATCTCAGCCTGATCCTGGATATTCCAGTGAAAATGACCGTCGAGTTGGGACGGACCCGCATGACCATCCGCGAACTGCTGCATCTGAGCCAGGCAGGACGCGGTGGTGCCGCTGGAAGGACAGGCGGGCGAACCGCTGGATATTCTCATAAACGGTTACCTGATTGCCCGCGGCGAAGTGGTGGTGATGGGAGAACAATACGGCGTGCGCATTGCCGATATCGTGACGCCCGCCGAACGTATGCGCCGGTTGAGCCGATAAATGAAACAGACCACGTTACAGCCGCCGATTGCGCATGAAAGCGGCCACGGCACCGTGCTTTTCAACGTGGCCGGATCGCTGGGGGCGATATTGCTGCTGATCCTGGTGCTGCTCAAACTGGCGCGGCGCTTTGGCTTTTCTGCACCCCGACAGGGCGGCCAGCCGCTGCTCAAAGTCCGTGCCGGCTGTTCTCTCGGCAACCGCGAACGGGTGGTGGTGGTGGAGGCCGGCGAGCACTGGTTGGTACTCGGCGTCACGCCGGGGCGGATAACACACCTGCATACCATGCCCGCCGGCGATGATGCCTCCGACCCGCCGCCGACGACGTTCTCGGCGCTGCTGGCGCGCGGGCGCCAATCGCGGGAGACAACATGAGCAAACCGACTCAGTGTGCCCCGCGCTGCGTGCGATACAGGCCGGCGCGCGGCGTGTGGCCGTTTGTGTTGCTGGCCGCTGCCGCTTTTGCTAATATTACTGCCTCTTCAGGCCGCTCACGCCGCGCAGCAGGGGCTGATACAGATGCATCCCCTGCCCGACGGCGGCCAGCGCTGGTCGCTGCCGGTACAAACGTTGGTGCTGCTGACGTCGCTCACTTTCTTACCGGCGGCGCTGCTGCTGATGTCGGGATTTACCCGCATCATCATCGTGCTGGGCATCTTGCGCAATGCGCTGGGCACGCCCTCCGCCCCGCCCAACCAGGTTTTGCTCTGGCTGGCGTTATGTTTGACCTTTTTTGTCATGTCGCCGGTGCTGGACATTATTTACCGCGATGCCTACCTGCCGTTTTCCCAGGACCAAATTGATATGGACACGGCAATACAGCGGGCGGCGCAGCCGCTGCGCCAGTTTATGCTGACCCAAACGCGGGAAACGGATTTGTCGCTCTACGCCCGGCTGGGAAAACAGGCGGCGTTCGCCGGTCCTGAGCCAGGTGCCGATGCGCATCCTGCTGCCGGCGTTTGTCACCAGCGAACTCAAAACCGCCTTTCAGATCGGTTTCACGCTGTTTATTCCGTTTTTGATTATCGATTTGGTCATCGCCAGCGTCCTGATGGCGCTGGGCATGATGATGCTGCCCCCCACCACGGTATCGTTGCCGTTCAAACTAATGCTGTTCGTGATGGTGGACGGCTGGCAACTCTTGCTCGGGTCGCTGGCCCAAAGCTTTTTCAGTTAACCGATACGAGGCCGTGCCATGACGCCTGAAGCCGTAATGACGCTGGGTTTTGACGCAATGAAAGTCGGGCTGGCAATCTCCACGCCGCCGCTGCTGGCCGCGATGGTCACCGGACTTCTGGTGAGCCTGCTGCAGGCGTCCACACAAATCAACGAAATGACGCTGTCGTTTATACCCAAAATTCTGGCGGTCATCGCCGCCCTGGTTATCGCCGGCCCGTGGATGCTCAGCCTGCTGCTGGATTATATGCGTACGCTGTTCAGCCAATTGCCATATTCGATAGGGTAAGGGAACCATGCTGGACTTAACCGCCCTGCCGGGGGCCATCGGCCCGCACTTTTGGCCGCTGGCGCGTTTACTGGGGCTTTTCGTTAGCGCGCCGCTGATGAGCGAAAAAATCATCACTAAAAAGGTGAAAATCGGCCTGGCGGTGCTGATTACTCTGCTGATCGCCCCAGGGCTGGAGCCGGTAACCACCCCTTTCATCTCCGTGGAGGGGCTCTGGCTTATCATGGTACAACTGATCATTGGCGTGACGGTGGGGTTGACGCTGCAGCTCGGCTTTAGCGCGGTGCGCTTCGCCGGCGAAGTGATAGGCTTGCAGATGGGACTCTCATTCGCCACCTTTTTCGACCCCTTCAGCGGGCCGAACGCCCCGATAATCGCCCGCCTGTTCAATCTTCTTTTGCTGTTGCTGTTCGTCTCTTTCGACGTGCACCTGGTCATGATTGATGTCCTGGTCGACAGTTTTCGACTGCTCCCCATCACGCCGCGGCCGCTTAACGGCGAAAGTTTTCTGGCGCTGGCGCGCGCCGCCGGCCTGTTGTTTTCCTGCGGTCTAATGCTGGCGCTGCCGGCCGTGACGTTGCTGCTGTTACTCAATATTACACTGGGGGTGCTGAACCGTTTAACACCGCAATTTTCGGTGTTTGTCATCGGTTTTCCGCTGACCCTCGGCGGCGGTCTGTTGGCGCTGATGCTGGTGATGCCGCTAATGGCGACCTTTGCCGATGGATTGTTCAGCACGCTTTTACAACACCTTTCCGCCATCCTTACCGCGATGGCCGACAACCCGCAGGCATAAAAAAACCGGCGCGACAACTCGTCGACGCCGGCGGCTGGGGCAGCGCAGGTTCACTTCATCATGTTAAACAAAGACATATTTTGCATCATTTGAAATACCATCAGCGATGAATCCATCGACACTTTAGATAACTGCAACTCCGTCATCATGGCTATCTGTGAGCCCATATCCTGTCCCAGCCCCTGCTGCAGCCGATCGATAATCCCCTCGCGTTGACTGACGCCGGCGGCATCAAGATTGTCGAGCGTTTGCAGGTTGATACCGGAAGCCACCTGCGCATTACCCACTTGGTCTTCGGTCTTTCTCACTGCGCCGCGCGCCGCCTCCATCACCGATTTCAGCGCTTCACCCGGCCATGTCCCCCACGCTGTTTCGCCAGCCTCCGCTTTCGCGGCATCCTCCACCAGCGCGGTGATCAGTTTATCCAGCTGTGTGAAAACGGTCGTGTCGCCATCAATATTGAAAATATCGCTGCCGACGTGGCCAACTTTCATTTCCCGGCCTTCGGCAACCTGCTTGCCGATGGCGGTGCTGCCGCCCTGATAAATAATATCATCGCTGCCCTCCGCTTTCTTAAAGGGCTGTACACCGGCTTGATAGCCGGAAAATATATAATTGCCGCTGGTATCCCGCACGTTGGCGCTGGCGAGCAGATCGTCTCGCAGGCCCTTCAGTTCCTGAATTAACGGCGCGAGATCACCGGCCGGTTTTTGAAGCGCCATAATTTTGGCGTTGATGGCGGAAAGGGTGTTGGTGACCGTTTGCAGCGTATCCCCCTCTTGCGTCAGGACGGCGCGGGCATAACCGCGCGTGCCGCCGTAATAATCTATTTGCGCCAAAGCGTTACGGTAAGTGACCGCATCCACCGCCGCGGCGGGGTCGTCGGAAGGGCGCAATACCAGGGTATTGGCGCTTAAACGCATGGCAACATCGTTATAGCGCGATGTGGCGCCCATCACGAACTGGCTCTGTTGTTGATACATATAAATGGTGCTGAGATTCATTTCTTACCTCATCAAGGTGACCCGTGGTCGGTACCCGGGTTGATTGGGACTGTTCAGTGAATGCTTAACAGGGTGTCGAGCAGCGAATTCGCGGTTTGCAGCAACTGGGAGCTGGCATTGTAATATTGTCGGTACATTTCCAGCTGAACGTATTCCTGATTAAGATCGACGCCCGTTTTCTGGGTACGCTCCACATAGGCGTCCTGAAAGGCTTTTTCTTGCGAGTTTGCCGTTTCCATCAGGTTGCGGGTGGTGGTACCGACATAGCCAATCAGGCCGGCGTAGCTTTCACTAAGGGTGGCGCCATGGATCAATTTTTCATGCTGGATATTGCCAAGCGCGATGCTGTTACCATTGTTGCCTGTCCCGTTATCCTTACCTTGATCCTGCACCGCGGCGGCAATTTTATCGCCGCCGCTGATACTCACCGCCACACTACCGGCTATGCCGCCGAAGGGATTTAATTGGAAACTGTCGCCCTCTGCCGGCGCGCCGCCTTGCATATCGATAGTCACGCCCTCAAACGTCAATTGGCCATCGACAATTTCTTATGCTACCTCGCTGCCATCAGCGGTGCGCGTCACCCGCCATTGGCCGCCCTCAAAGCGCAGGGTATAATCCTGCGGTTTTGCCACCGTCCCGGCTTCAGCGTCGGTGTTGATGCCCGCCACCGAGAGTTCGGCCTTGCCGGTGTTATTTCTATTGGCGATGGCGCGCGGCAGCCGGTAGCTGAATATGTCGCCGCCCTGATCACTGTTAAGATCATATCCCTGACTATTGACCTCATTAAACCGGTCGCTTAAGTACAGCGCCAGTTCATTTAGCCGGTTACCGATCTCCGGCAGATCCTGATTGCGAAACGCCAGTAGTCCGCCCAGCCTGCCTTTATCGAGCGTGCGGTCATCCAGCGGGATGATAATATTATCGACGTTGCGATAGGCAACCCTCTGGCGCCCCGGGTTACTGTCGTCGGTGGTGACCTCCAGCGCGCTGGCCTGATCGCCGTTCACCAGCATATGACCGTTGCTCAAGGTCACGTCTACCGCCCCGGTGCGGCCATCAATCTGCGTGGCGATGCCGGTTTGCTGGCTCAACGCCTGTAACAGCGCATCACGCCTGTCCAACAGATCGAAGGCGCCACTGCCGTCGACAGACTGCCTATTAAGAATTTCACGGTTTAAATTCGCCAGCTGCCCGGTTAATTGATTGATATTATTTACCGACTCGCGGATGTCCTGGTTATTTTTCTGCTCTTGATGAATTAATTCGTCACTAAGCTTGTTGAAACGGCTGGTGAGTTCTTTAAGCGCCGTAAAAGCACTACTGCGATAGTTCCCATCTGTCGGCTGTTTACTAATGTCTTTCAGGGCGTTGAATAAGCTGTTTAGCTTGGCATCGATACCGTTGTAGGTTCTGCCAAATTCCAAATCAAGCGCGCTCATTTTGGCATAATGCGCCTCGGATGCCCGCAGCAGGGTATCCGTGCCGCGCACGCGCTCATTGGTATATTCATCAAAAGCGCGAACCACGCCCTCGACGCGGACACCGTTGCCGAAATAACCGGAGGACGTCATTCTCCCCCCCGTAGCGCCTAATATGATGTTTTGCCGGCTGTAATTAGGATTGGTGGCATTGGCGAGGTTGTTGCCGGTGACGATTAGCGCCTGCTGCCCGGTTTGCAAACCGCTACTGGCAAGATAATATAAATTTAGCATAAGGGTACCTGCTCCTGGTCAGATTGTGGCCGGCCAGCCAAGGCGTTAACGGCCGGCGAAGGCTTATCTTGCTTATCGGCCGGCGGAATAAAAACTCAAACGCGCCGTTTAAAAAAGCGTGGCAAGATCGTGCTGATAGGCCGCCTGCGCGCGCTGGCCAAATGATTTTAATTGCGCAATGATAGTAATGAGTTTGTCGGCATAATGCGGATCGGTGGCATAGACCGAGGATTTCAGCGAACGGGCCGCCTGTTCCGGCGTACGGGCCTGCATCACCCGCCGATAGCGGGGATTTTCCGTCAGCAACCGCGTATAGTCCCGCAGCGCGTCGCCGTAAGAGGCATAGAGGCGGAATTTGGCCTTTACCTTCTGCATGACCCCATCCATCCACTCCGTTGTGGTGATTTGCGTGCTCTCGCCCTGCCAGCCGGCATCGGCCTTAATGCCGAAAAGATTGTGGCTGGGCGCGCCGTGAGCGGTTTTAATCTCCCGCGCGCCCCAGCCAGATTCAAGCGCCGCCTGCGCCACAATGAGCTGATGGGGAAGCCCGCTATCGCGCGCCGCCTGCTGCGCCGGCGCGGAGATACGGGCAATGAACCCGCCGGTATCGGTGCCCCATTCCCACGGCGCGTCGGCATACGCCTCGGGAGGGAACGTCAGGCCATCGACGGCAAGCTGCCCCGTCGGTGGCCGCAACCGCGGGTCGGCACCTTGGTACACCGACATCGGTACCGGCCGGGCGGCAGGCGCCGGCGTGTCGCCCCCGCCGAGCTGCCCGCGCAGGGCTTGCGCCAGCCCGACCCCGCGCGCGGTCAAATCCTGCGCAGCTGTTGGTCGTAGAGCGAGGTATACAGCTGGGTTTGGGCGCTGGTTAGCAAGCCTTCTTGCGGAAGCGCCGCACGCATGCTCTTTAGAATCATGTCCACAAACAGCCCCTCCACCTGGCGGGCCGCGTCCGCTATCCCTTGGCGGGAGGACCGCGCGGCGCGGATCTTCATGGCTTCCAGCTGGGAGAAATCCAGCGTCGAGCCGAATAACGCGGTGCCGTCACTCATTAGTTGATTTCCAATTTGGCGTTTAAACAACCGGCGCTTTGCATCGACTGCAATATCGCCATCAGATCATTCGGCGTGGCGCCGATGCCGTTCAGGGCACTGACGACATCATTAAGATTCGCTCCGCCGTCGATTTGCTGCAGGGCGCCGCCTTCGTTACGCACGTTGATCGCGGTATCCGGTACCACCACCGTGCGTCCGCCGCCGAAAGGCGTCGTGGGCTGGCTGACCTTGTAGGTGCGGTTGACTTCGACCGTCAGTTCCCCGTGGGCCACGGCGCAGCTACCCAGCACGACGTTCCGGTTCATCACCACCGAGCCGGTGCGGGAGTTGATCACCACCACCGCATCGGTGGGCCCGAGCGTGATGGGGATATTCTGCAAACTAGCCAGGAAACGCACCTTGCCCGGCCCGTCGGGCGGTACGGCGACGTTGATAGTGCGGATATCCAGCGGCAGCGCGCTGCGGCGGCCGAAATGACCATTGATGGCATCGCTTATCTGCTGCGCCAGCGTAAAGTCGTCATTATTCAACTGCAGCATAATGACGTTGCCGCCGGCAAAATCTGCCGGTACGCTGCGCTCGACGATCGCGCCGCCGGTGATGCGTCCGCCGTTTAATTGGTTTACCTGCACCCGGCTGCCGCCGGCCTGGGCGCCGGAGCCAGAAACCAGAATATTGCCCTGCGCCAGCGCATACACCTGGTTATCCACGCCATTTAACGGCGTCATCAGCAAAGTCCCGCCGCGCAGACTTTTGGCGCTGCCCAGCGAAGAGACCACCACATCGATCTTCTGACCAGCGCGGGCGAAGGCGGGTAACTTGGCCGTCACCATGACCGCGGCGACGTTTTTCAACTGCATATTGGTCCCCGTCGGCACGGTAACGCCCAGCTGGGAAAGCATATTGCGCAGACTTTGCGTGGTAAACGGCGTCTGGGTGGTCTGGTCGCCGGTGCCGTCCAGGCCCACGACTAACCCGTACCCGATCAACGCATTCTCCCTCACGCCCAGTACCGTGGTGAGGTCGCGAATGCGTTCTGCCTGGAGTGGCGGCGCCAGCAGCAGCCCGTTCATCGCGCAGAGGATTATCATCATTCTCACAACCGATTTGTTCATTTCTTATCCTTAAAAGGGGAAGTAATTAAGGAAGAAACGCTGTAACCAACCCATCTGCTGCGCTTCAATGATATAGCCGTCGCCGACGTATTCGATACGGGCATCGGAAACCAGCGTCGACAACACCTGATTATTGCCGTCGGTGGTGCGCGGGTTGACGATGCCGGAAAAACGGATGTATTCCGTGCCCTGATTAATAGCTATCTGCTTTTCCCCCACGACGCGTAAATTACCGTTGGTCAGGACATCGCTTACGGTCACGGTAATAGTGCCACTAAAAGCGTTTTTTGCCGCGGCGCACCCTTTGCCGTTGAAACCGTTGCTACTCTCGATATCCGTCGCCAGACGATCGCCCCCCAACAACCCGTTGAGCATGCTGGGCAGGGCGTTAATGCCCAATTCGGTATTACCTTTGCGATCGGCGTTGGGGGAGGAGCTTTTACTGGCGCTGACGTTTTCTTGCATCAGAATCGTCAGCGTGTCGCCGATATTGCGCGGCCGGCGATCCTCAAACAGCGGTTGATAGCCGTAGTTCATCGCCTGTCCGGGCTGGGAACACCGAGCCATTGATGGCGATGGGCATAGGCGGCGCCGGCGTTGCGGTGGTGGCCCCGGCCACCAGCGGCCGGGGTGGCGGCGCGGCACAGCCGCCCAGCAGCAGAGTGGCTAGAGCAATACCGCCTCCCCTGACAAGGGCGCAACGCGTGACTCGCGCGCCGTAACGCCGACGCCCGGCGGGTCTTAGCGATGAGAGCTGATTCATATTTTCCATAAAGGTGAACAACGCAGGTGAGAAGAAAAAGCGGGGCCAAACACCGGCCCCCTGATGGTGCCCCTTAGAGCTGCGCCAGCCGCTGCAGCATCTGATCGGAGGTGGATATTGCTTTGCTGTTCAACTCATAAGCGCGCTAGGCCATAAATCATGGTAATCAGCTCCTGGGCGACGTTAACGTTGGAGTTTTCCAGAAATTGTTGCTTCAGCGCGCCGGCTCCGTTTAAACCGGGGGTATTTTCCATCGGTGCGCCCGAGGACGGCGTTTCGTAGTAGAGGTTTTCCCCCAGGCTCATCAGACCGGCATCGTTGATGAAGATGGCGAGGGTCAATTGCCCCACTTCCTGCGGCTCGGTCTGCCCGGGCAGAGTAACGCTGACCAAACCGTCCTTACTGATGGTCAGGTTGGAGGCCCCGTTAGGCACCGTCACCGCCGGTTGAATGGGATAGCCGCTGGAGGTGACCAGTTGACCGTACTGATCGCGCTGCAACGATCCATCGCGGGTATAGGCATTGGTGCCGTCCGGCATCAACACTTGGAGAAATCCCGACCCCTCGATGGCGACATCGGTGGGATTACCGGTATTGGTTAAGCCGCCCTGCAAATGGATGCGTTTGGTGGCGACAGGCCGTACGCCGGTACCTAACTGGAGACCAGAGGGTAGCGCGGTCTGTTCGGAGGATTTGGCGCCCGGCTGACGCAACGTTTGATACAGCAAGTCCTCAAATACCGCCTGTTGCCGCTTGAACCCCATGGTGGAGACGTTAGCAATATTGTTGGAAATCACGTCCATATTGGTCTGCTGCGCTTCGAGACCGGTTTTGGCAATCATTAAAGATCGCATCATGATCTTTTCTCCTTCCTGGCTTAACCGATAGCTAACAGCTGATTACCGGCACGGGCGTTATCATTGACGTTGCTGATGACCTTCATCTGCATTTCAAAGCTGCTGGCGTTGTCTATCATCGCCACCATGGTCTTTACCGGGCTGACGTTGCTGCCTTCAAAGGCGCCTGGTGTCAGGCGCAGCGCCGGATCCGGGGGCAATACGGCGCCGCGCTGCGCGCGCGCGGCGTCAGTGAGGGTAAACAGGCCGCTATCGTCGTGGCTCAGGCTGTCAGGCTCGGCCCTAACCAGCTTCAGTTGGCCAATCTGGGCGAGGGTTCGCGGCTCATCGCCGGCGCCCAGGACGGAAAGCGTCCCGTCCGGGCCGATGCTGACGGCGGCGCCGGGGGGCACCGTCAGTGGTTGGCCGTCGGCCACCAGCAAGGGATAATCCTGTACCCTGAGCCCTCCCTCGCTGTCAGTCTCGATCCGGCCATTGCGCGTATAGGCTTCGCCGCCGTCCGGCAATTGCACCGCGAGCCAGCCGTGCTGACTCAGCGCCACATCCAGATTGTTGACGCTGTAATTGATAGGACCTGGGGAGAAATCGTTGCCCGGCACTGATGGAACCACCAGCGTACGGGTGGCGAGCGTCGGCCCGTTGACCGGCGCGGCGCGAAAGGCCGCCAGCTGCGCCCGAAAACCGGTGGTTGCCGCATTGGCCAGGTTATTGGCGGCCACGCTCTGCTGAGTCAGCGCGGCGGAAGCCGCGCCCATGGCGGTATATATCGCGCGATCCATGGCATATTATCCTCAGCGCATAGTGACCAGCGTTTGCAGCAGCTGATCCTGGGTTTTGATGGTCTGGGCGTTGGACTGATAATTGCGCTGCTGGGTCATCATTTTGACCAGCTCATTGCTCATATCCACATTCGAGGCTTCCAACATCTTGTCCCTGATGTTGCCGAAACTACCGGTGCCGGAGGTGCCGATAAGCGCGACGCCGGACGCGCCGGTTTCCGTCCAGCAGTTATCGCCGGTGGGCTGCAGACCGCCAGGGTTGGTGAAACTGGCCATCACCACCTGCGCTATCAGTTGGGTCTGCTGATTACTGTACGTTGCGATAATCTGCCCGTTATCGCCGACGGCGTAGCCGTTGAATTTGCCTACCCCATAGCCGTTGGTCTGGGGTAAACTTTTCGTCCATTCGGTACCCTGCTGTTTCAGCCCGAAGAGCGTAATGTCAAACTTTAATTCATTCGCCCCATTGAGTTTTGCGCTTTCAAGAGAGAGCTTTGGCGTTGTTTTTTCATCAAGATTACCGTACGCATCAAAAGTGATGTCTTGGCTAAATATCTTAGGTTTTTCTTTATCATTGGGATCCAACAATACAGGCGCGGTTTCGTCATAGCATTTTACCGTCCACTGACCGGCCTCTTTGCCCTTAAACCTCGTTGTTGTGCGGGTTTCCCAAGCTGTCATAGGACGTAAACTGCGTGGAGTAGTTATAACTTTTATGCTCTTTAATATTGAATTCCGCGACTTCCGGCGGTTCAGCGTTGGAGGGAAGGTTGTCACCCAAACTGCCTTCTGTAGATACCGCTCTTGGCATTGGCGCATCGGGCACGGTGATATTTGTCAAGGGCGCGCCGCCTGTAATCGTTGGCGGCGTGCCGGTAGCTTTATAGCCGGTGAGATGTTTACATTGTTTATTAACAATTTCGCCATTTTCATTACGATCGAATTCACCGTTGCGGCTGTAGTATATTTTCCCCCCATCATCCGCAAGGCGAAAGAGACCACTTCCAGAGATAGCCATGTTGATATTGCCCATCCCCGAAATCAACGTACCATCATTAAAGTTTTGCTCCACCACCGCCAATTGCACTACCAGCCCTATAAGTGATCCCGAAAACATATCGGCAAATGAGGCGGAAGAGGATTTAAATCCTATGGTTTGCGCGTTAGCTATATTATTACCGATCACATCCAGCGCCTGCGCTGCGGCGTTTAGACCGCTGACTCCCTGAGCGAATCACATTTTGATATTCCTGTAATAGTGAAATGACGTGGTAATGAATGTAAAGAGAAGCTATTCAATCAATATGACATCCTTCAGATAAATAGAACCGTCCAACCAGAGTGCCAATTTCGCGCTGCCGCCGCTGAAAAATACATTTTCAACCTTGGCGGTCTTAAGGGCATTTATCGTCGGACGATTTTCATCTTTATTTTTGGCTTCAAAGCTGACTTCATATATCTTGGCTTTCTCTTCGCGGGAGGAAGGATGATCGAGCGGCGTCGTCGTTTGGGCCTTATTGATATCTAACTTATAGGCGCCGGCTTTCACATCCTTGTATTCTTGGGTGTAGGTCTTGCCCTCCTCATCGGTAAAGGTGACCCGTACTTCATCCGCGCCGCTGGGTAACTCAAAACCGTAGGCCGTTTGCCCATCGAACGACACCGACGGTTTGCCGGCGATCAGCACGGTACGGCCAACCCAGCTGGACAAATTGACGGCCTGCACGCTATTGACCATTTGCCCCATACCCAACACGGTGTTATTCAATTTCTCCACCCACATGGCAACGTGCATTTGCGCCATTTGCGAGGCGAGCTGATTATTGTCCATTGGATTGGTGGGATCCTGGTTTTTAATCTGCGCCAGCATCATTTGCAGAAAATTATCCATCAGCTCCTGGGTGCCTTCTGACTGAGCGTCCATGGGCGCCGTTGCGGCACGGCTATTGATGATATCGGCATCGTCGGTCGCGGCTATTATTGGCAGCGGTATCGTTATTGCCGGCTTTCAACGCTCCCCGCGCTTGCACCCTCTCCTGGGTTAAGGCGAAATGATTTCCCGTTGCCGGTTCATTTCGCGACGCAAGAAGAGTGGCAACCCCACCGCTATATTCCTGGGGCGTCAGGCCTGCTAATTCCATCGCATTGTCCTTTACTGGCCCATAGCCAGAGTTTTCATCATCATCGACCGGGCACTGTTGATGACCTCGACATTGGCCTGATAACTGCGTGACGCGGACAGCGTATTCACCATTTCCGCGACTCTGTTGACATTGGGCATTTTGATATAGCCTTTGTCGTCTGCCAGCGGATGACCGGGGTCATATACCAGCCGCCAGGGGGAAGGATCGTCAAGCACTTGACTTACCCGCACGCCGCCCACAGGCTGGCCCGGCGCGGCGTCGAGTTGAAACACCACCTGCTTGGCCCGATAAGGCTCGCCGTTGGGGCCGGTGACGCTGTCAGCGTTGGCCATATTGCTGGCGCTTACATTCAAACGCTGTGATTGCGCCGCCAGCGCCGAACCGGAAATATCAAATATGCTGAATAACGACATACCGATTTATCCTCTGGAAAGAACGGACATCATGCTTTTGATTTGTCCGTTGATGAAGGCCAGACTGGCCTGATATTTCATGCCGTTATCGGCAAAGTTAACCCGCTCACGATCCATATCCACCGTATTACCGTCCGCAGAAGGCTGATCGGGAATACGGTAAAGCAAACCATTATCGGGATGGACAATCCCTTCCGCCGGTATATGCTGTTGTGAGGTCAACGATAGACTTAGATTGGTATTATGCAGTTGTCCCTGTTCCATCGCGCGGCGTAATTCCCGCGTGAAGGGGATATCCCGCGCCTGATAGCCCGGTGTATCGGCGTTAGCGATATTGGCTGCCAATACGTCCTGGCGCCGATTCAATATATTCAGCGCGGCCTGTTGAAATTGAAAGTCTTCACTCAGTTTATCCAACATTATTTTATTACAGCCTGTTATTGAATTATTAATTAACTATGTTAATAGCTGCCCGCGCGGGCAATGTGCGAAATAGCGCCTCATTCGCCGTTTATTTAGCCTTATAATTCTTGCAAGCTGTTTCTATACTTACTCCCCATATTACGGCTGCCATTAACAATGGGACAACCTTAGGGAAAATACGATGAAAGGATTAACGTCTTCTTGGTGGAAACCATTAAGTCAGCTGTGCCTTTTTTATTTCCTTTATCCGCCGCGGCAGAAAGCGGCGACGCGTTAGTGACGCGGCTGGAATCGCTATTACGCCAGCAGCGCCCGGATCGTTCCCTGGTGCAGAAAGTCACGTTCATCACGCCGGCGCGGCTGTTGCCGGACTGCCCGTCGCCGCAACTGCAATTGGACAGCTATGGCCGGCTGAGCGGCAATATGAGCGTTACCGCCCGCTGCGGCGCACGGCGATATTTTTTGCAAATTAAGGTGCGCGCCCGCGGCGATTATTGGGTGTCGGCCCGCGGCATGCCCACGGGGACCGCTCTTGGCAGCAAGGATGTGGCACGGGAAAACGGGGAGCTGGCCGGTCAGTCGCTCGATGTGATCTTCGCGACGCAACCGGTGACCGGCTCGCTCACGACCCGTGCCATTCAAGCCGGTCAGCCGCTGGCGGCCAATATGCTGCGCGCACCCTGGAAAGTCCGCCAGGGCAATCCGGTGGCGGTCGTCACCCGCGGGCCAGGGTTTCGGGTTCGCCATTACGGTAAAGCCATGAGCGATGCCGCCGTCGATAATCAGGGCGTGGTGTTGCAAAATGCACGCCCTTTCTCAAGTTTTACCGCGCCGGGCCGATAAGCAGAACATAGGCCGTCCCCTTCAATCCCAGGCGAGGAGTGAACTATGAGCATAGAACACACATTACCCGCGCATGCCATCATGGCGGTGGTAAATGACCTGCGTCACGGTCAGTCCGAGCTACCGAGACGGCAGGCGGTACCACACCGCGATCGCGGCGCTCAGGCGGTGACGCCTAGCGATCGAATACCTCTGCGCAATCAGGATGTTGACCAGACCCGCGTCACGCAATTACGCCAGGCAGTCAATCACGGCAAATTGGCTATGGATTCCGGCCGCGTGGCGGATGCCCTGCTACTGAATGCCTGGCAAGGCTAACGCGGCTCGCTGCGCCAGGTTGGGAGACTCGATGAAATGGATAATCTGACGCTTGCGTTACGCCAGCTCGACCAGGCGCTTGATAAGCTCGGTCAGATACTGCAGGCGGAGTATCAGTTACTGATGACCCTGACCCTGCAGCCGGTGGCGCTACAGGGCATTACCCATGACAAAAGCCGTCAGCTCAGTACGTTGGCCCATTACGATGCGCTCCGCCAGCAGGCGGAAAACCACTGCGGATTGCGGGTCCCTTATACGGGACATCCTGATCTGGCGGCGCTGTGGTGGCAAATTCAGACCCGGAACCGGGAGGGAGCTGCACGAGCAGAATCGGCAGAACGGCGTGCGGCTCGAAGCGCAAATGGCCCAGGTCCGTACCCTTAGCGCCGCTATCAAGACGCTTATCCCCGAGCAGATGTATTACTGCGCCGACGGCGCTTCACATCACGGTATGCGGTTGCAAAACCTCGATACCAATGCCTGAGCGCATTCGGCCCGCGCGGCATTGGCGCGGGCGCTTTCCCTCCTTGCCGCCACACCGGCGCTGCCGCTCTTTACGAGCGGCGTTTCTTTGTCGCCGCCAGCACATCAGGTAAAATCGACCGTGAGCTGCTGCGAACCCTCGAGCGGCAATGATTTTCCATCCGGCGTATAGCGATAAACAAAATAAAAGGGTCCACGCGCGCGCTCGCCCAACAAGCCAGTACCTTGCCCAACAAGCGTGTGCAGCCGTACGCAGCGTTCCTTACCGCATAGCATCAGGCTAAATCCCGCTGAAGGGGGTACCCGTAATCGTATGTGCCAGCGGTAACTGATTACGCGGCTGCGTTCAGGGACCTCTGCCGGCGCCGTAAACGTCGGCGTCGCTATCGGCAGCGCGCCGGCCTCGACCGTGATGTCGTGTCGCTCGCTGCGCCAAACGCCCGAGTGGGACGCCTGCGCCAGCGGTACGCTCATTAACAACAACAGGAGAAAAAGAGGCATGGGGTTGTCCTACTAACAGGTAAGGAACAGATTTGCCGGCTACCGGACGCAGCTCTGGAACGCCTGCGTCAGTTTGCCGGACGCGAAAACATGGCCGCGGCTTGACTAAACCCGCCACAACAGCAAGACCGAAGACCGTATAAACAAGACCGCAGGCCGTATAAGCAAAGCCGCACACTCACCTCACCGGCCGTGAAAGCAAGGCGCCGCCCTTCTCCCGGAAGGGCGCACACCTGGTTCCGCCGGCAGCGGCGGGACTAGTCAAGCGGCGCACCAATCATCGTGTTGAAACGAACAGGCCGGTTGTCGGCGATTTCGGAACTGGCAAGCACGGTCAGCTGCGGTAGGGTGCGACGTAAAAAGCGTGCAAGCATGGCGCGCAGCACGGGATTGACCAACAGAACCGCAGGGGCCCCCAGGGCCAACTGACGCTGCAGCGCCCGGTCGGCCTGGGCCAGTAGCCTGTCCGCCATGCCCGGCTCTAGCGCGCCGCCGTTTTGCACCGCTTGGATCAGCGCCTGTTCAAAGGCCACCTCCAGGCCAATCACCTGAATATCGCCCGTTCCGGGAAACCAGCTTTGGGTAATGGCGCGAGCCAATTTATGGCGTACCAGACCGGTTAACATGTCCACATCGTTTTGCTGCGGCGCATGTTCCGCCAGACATTCCACGACTGAGCGCATGTCGCGGATCGAAATCTGTTCAGCCAGCAGATTCTGCAAGACTTTATGCAATGTCGTGAGCGAAAGCACATCCGGGATCAAATCTTCCGTGAGCTTAGGTATTTCGCGGCCCAAATGCTCCAGCAGTTGCTGCGTTTCCTGGCGGCCAAACAGATCCTCGGCATGCTGCATAAGCAACTGATTGAAGTGAGTCGCCACCACGGTACTGGCATCCACCACGGTATATCCCAACGTCTTGGCTTCGTCACACAACACTTGATCTATCCAAACAGACGGCAGGCCAAACGCGGGTTCCTGACAGGGGTCGCCGGGCAGCGTATCGCTGGCGCTGCCGGGGTTAATGGCTAACCAGCGCTCGGGATAGGTATCTCCGCAACCGATTTCCACGCCGTGCAACAAAATACGATAGTGGGTGGGGGGAATTTCCAGATTATCGCGGATATGTACCACCGGCGGCAGGTAGACCATTTCACGGGCAAATTTCTTGCGGATCCCCCGTATGCGATTTAACAGTTCAGCGCCCTGTGCGCTATCCACCATCGGAATCAGTCGATAGCCTACCTCCAGCCCGAGGGTGTCCTCGGTCTGCACATCGTCCCAGCTGGCCTCATCATTTTGCCGGTTTTCCTGCGCCGGATTATCCCCGGCCGTGCCAGCCGTCGCCCCCTCCCGCGCCACGTCATGATGTCGCAGCAGCCACGCCATGCCGAGCAGCAATAACGTAAACAACAGAAAGACCACATTAGGCATCCCCGGTACCAGCCCCAGCAACCCAATCACCGCGGCGGAGAGCATCATGACCCGGGGATTATTGAACAACTGGCTGACCATCTGCTCGCCCACGTCCTGATGGGTGGCCACGCGCGTGACAATAACGCCGGCGGCGGTCGAAATGACCAGCGCCGGTATTTGCGCCACCAGCCCATCGCCGATGGTCAACAGCGTATAAGTCTCTCCCGCGCGGCCGAGATCCATGCCGTGCTGCAAGACGCCGACCAACAAACCGCCAATCAAGTTGATGGCCATGATCAATAAACCGGCAATGGCATCACCACGGACGAATTTTCTGGCGCCGTCCATGGAGCCGTAAAAATCTGCTTCTTGCGTCACTTCCGCGCGCCGTTGTTTGGCTTCCTCTTCGCCGATAAGCCCGGCATTCAAATCAGCGTCGATAGCCATCTGTTTGCCCGGCATGCCGTCCAATACAAAGCGTGCGCCCACTTCGGCTATGCGGCCGGCCCCTTTGGTAATTACCATAAAATTGATAATCACCAGAATGGCAAACACCACGATGCCGATGGCGAAGTTGCCGCCCACCAGAAAATGACCGAATGCGTCGATGACCTGCCCGGCCGCCGCTTCCCCCCGGTGTCCGTGTAGCAGGATGACCCGCGCCGACGCCACATTGAGCGCCAGCCGCAACAGGGTGGAGAATAACAGCACGGTCGGAAACGCGGCAAAATCGAGCGTGCGCTGAGTAAACATCGCCACCAACAGGATCATTATCGATAGCACGATATTGAAGGTAAAAAACAGGTCCAGGGCGAAGGGAGGCAAGGGCAGGATCATCATTGATAAAATCATGATGATAACGATCGGGCCCGCAAAGATTTGCCACCTGGTCTGGCTGAAATCGTTTAAATGCAGTTTAGCTACCAGGTTTACCATCAAAAATACTCCCTTTTGCACAATCCATTGCTTTTGGAACGGTGAGTTTGCCCGGTTGGCGGGGTCGCAATCCCCCCTGCTTACGCCAGCGCCGCAAGCCATAGACCCAGGCCAGCACTTCCGCTACGGCGCCATAAAGGGCCACCGGAATGACGCCGCCTATTTCGCAGTGCCGGTGCCCGGGCCAGGGGCGGCGCTACCAGAATAGGGAGCCGATGCTGCTCAGCGCGCTGGCGGATATTCAACGCCACGACGCCGGCCCCTTTCGCCAAAAGCCGCGGCGCGGTCATGCGCATTTGTTCATATTTCAGCACCACCGCATAATGCGTCGGATTGAGGATCACGACATCGGCCTTCGCCACATCCTGCATCATCCGTCGCTGCGCCTGCTGGCGCTTACGAATCAGGCTTTTCAGTTGCGGATCGCCTTCCTGCTCTTTGTATTCTTCGCGAATATCATGGCGCGCCATGCGCAGTTTTTTCATATGACTGAATAACTGATACAGAATGTCGAACCCCACCACAGGGATAAGGGCCAGGATTATCACTAATACGCATTGGCTGATGAGCGACAGGCTTTCGGCCATGCCCCTGGGAGGTGCGCCCTGCGTCAGCCGCGGCCATACACACCACAACGCCGTCCCGCAGGCGCCGCC
The DNA here is from genome assembly GCF_018777395.1 of Candidatus Sodalis endolongispinus. Lineage (GTDB taxonomy): Bacteria > Pseudomonadota > Gammaproteobacteria > Enterobacterales > Enterobacteriaceae > Sodalis_B > Sodalis_B endolongispinus. Next base: position 2,440,419 of record NZ_JAFJYC010000001.1, on the reverse strand, counting down.
CACCAGGCAGACCTTGAACAGCGTCTTGATAAGCTCGGCGATCATTTGCATGGAAAACAGACGTTTCAGCCCGCTAAAAGGGTTCAAACGTTTGAGATCCAGGCTAACGGCTTTACTGCTGAACAATACGCCGCCTATTAACATCGGCGCACCGGCGGCGACCAGCGTCACGCCAAGGACTAACGGCGCACACGCCAGCAGAGCCTGACGCACCAGGCCGGAAAATTGGGCCAGCAGCCAGTGTCCGTCGCCATTGATCTGGAAATTGAACGTCAGTCCGCTTTACAGCATCAGCCCCATACCGTGGGCAAGATGTCCCCCCGCCAGCCACAACAAACAGGCTCCAGCCGGACAGCAACATCAGCCACGACAACAGTTCTTTGGAACGAGGCACCTGGCCTTCTTTGCGCGCTTTTTGTAGCCGGTGGGGGGGGGGTGGGCGCCTCGCTTTTTTCCAGATCGCTTTCATCTGCCACGGCAATCTGTCCCCACGTAGTCAGTAAGTCATTTCAGGGCTTTTAGCCTACTCGACGCAAGAGTATCTGATGAGGTGAAAAAACGCCGGATACGCGCGGCTTTTACCGGACGATGTGGCCAAATCACCACTCCCCAATGGCACGGCAGCGGTAAATGATAAGCGCCAGCGGCAAGCGGCCTAGGACCGCGCGCCGGTGTGAATAAGGCAGATGGAGGGTCAGACAGGGTGGACGCGCCGGGGTTGGCGCGACCAGCGACTTCAGGGTGCGTCGTGCGCAGCCTTGGTCGATTCTTCCTCACCGCGGCCATCATCACCCTTGACCGATGCTGCGTCAGCTTGCGCCACGGGTGAGACATCTGCCGCGGTCGGCGCGGTTGGTGTGGCTGGGGTGGTGGGTTTAGCGGATGTCGTCGGTGCCGCGGATGTGGTGGGTTTGGCGGATGTCATCGGAGTGGTGGGTGCAGATTCCTTGCCGGCCGGCGGTGACGCCAGTCGCCACAATTGCGCTGTCGCATCCTTGCCACCGTCAATTTCTTCGCTGGCGCTTTGCATATTCTCCTGGCGGATAGCTGCTTCCTGCTCACGGGTCAGAATGACGATACTAATGCGGCGCTGTGCGGCATTATCATCAACTTTTCCCGGCGGCGCCATCGTATTCGCCATGCCGATGACCCGGAGAATTTTATCACCCGCCAACCCGCCTTCCACCAGTTACCGGCGCGAAGCATTGGCTCGATCGGTCGACAACTCCCAGTTGCCATAACCGCGATCGCCATTGAGATAAGGCTGATTATCCGTGTGTCCAGCCAGGCTTATACGATTGGGCAAATCATTAAGCACCGGCGCAATAATACGCATTATGCTGCGCATATAGGGCGCAATTGCCGTGCCGCCGGTGGCGAACATCGGCCTTTTCTTGCTGTCGATGATTTCAATACGCAAACCCTCATGCACCAGCGTAATGCGCATATTCGGTTGCAATTCACGCAGCCGGGGATCGTTGCGCAACATTTGCTCCAGGCGATGGCGGGTATTCTTCAGCCGCTGGATATCCCGCTGATGTTCCAATTCACGCTGACGCAGACGCGCCGGCCGGGCGGCGTCATTGGTGTCAACCGGCAGCGGAATGTTACCCATGTTGAATTTGCCGTTGCGGGTGATCGCCTCTTTCAACGGCATCTTGAAATAGTCGGCTATCTGTTCGCGCTGCTGCTGCGTCGTTGCCCCCAACATCCACATGACCATAAAAAAAGCCATCATCGCGGTCATGAAATCGGCATAAGCTATCTTCCACGAGACGACATGATGATTGGCATGCTGCGCCCTGCGCCATTTGATCACAACCGGAGGTGAAGGCTTTTTCATGAATTGACCGTCATATCAGCAGATTCTGTCAGACCGGCTTTTTTATTCTGCGCAAGTGAGATTCTAATTCATCGAAGGAGGGGCGTTCGGAGGAGTAAAGAGTCTTACGGCCGAATTCTATCGCGATCGGCGGCGCATAACCGTTTAAACTGGAGAGCAATGTCACCCGGATGCACTGCAACATCTTAATGTGCTCATCACCTTTCTGTTTAAGCAACGCCCACAACGGCATGACGCAACCGTAGGCCAGGAGAATACCGAGCAGCGTTCCCACCATCGCATTAGCAATCAAAGCACCGAGTTCGCCGGCAGGTCGATCAGCAGAGGCCAGAGCATTCACAACACCCATTACCGCCGCAATGATACCGAAGGAGGGCAACGCATCGCCCACCTGCAGCAGACTATTTACCGGGATATCATTTTCCTGTTCATAGGTTTCTATCTCCTCATTCATCAGCGCTTCAATTTCATAAGCATTGAGATTACCGCTAACCATCAGACGCAGGTAATCCACCAGAAAGTCGATGACCGGTTTGTCGGCAAGTAGAGAATGATAGTGAGAAAAAATGACGCTGTTATACGGATCGTCAATTTCTTTCTCCAGTGTAATCAATCCTGATTGGCGGCTTTTGGACAGCAGGCGATACATCAGCGCCATGATATCCATATACATTGATTTATTATAACGTGATGAATGAAACAAGCGCAGAAGTGAATTTAAGGTAGCATATATATCCTTACCATTATTTCCTACAATAAAGGTACCTAATCCCGCACCCACAATAATCATAAACTCCGCAGGCTGAAACAAGGCACCGAGTTGTCCTTCAGCCAACAAAAATCCACCAAAAATTGACATAAACACAATGATATAACCAACGATAACTAGCACGGTGATCCCTTACAAGATGGTGACATCTGGAAAATGAACGTTGTAGCCAGTGATGGAATAATCCGTTTGTGTGAAATGGTATTCAGTGCATCACACTTTTCAGTATGGCTTTACATTGCACATATTCCGTTGTCTTAAGTTATATATGCGGTTATCGGCGGCGGCATGGGAAAGTTTACGCTTTTTAACCGCCCTCGAGGGCGGATGGCAAAAACTACAAACAAAGTTATGAGGTGGGTGAAAGGCATAAGTAATGAATGCTCCACCACATTGCTTGCAGCGCGTTTGACCTAGTAATTGGCTGTCGATAAAACGGAGTAATATCCAGGCGCGGGTCAACCCGAGTACCGGCCCGCCATCCTGGAGCTGTGGGCACAGTTAAAGATACAGCCGGTAAGCTTTTATCATTGCCTCAATGGTCGGGATATTTCCTACGCGAATCAGGCAAAGATAGGCGTTGTAAAAAGCGGAAGAGTGGATATTCTGCTCCCACGACAGAAACCAGTCAGCGGAGAATGGCAACAGTCCTTTAGGTGCCGGCGTCCCTTTGACTTCCTTATACAATCTCAGCAACCGACTGCGGCTCAAGCAGGTTTCATTTTCCAGAATGGGAAGCCGGGCGCCAAGCGCAATCAGCTCCATAGCAAGCTGTATATCCCTGGATTCCTGCATGATACTTTTCCTATACACGGGATCATTCCTTAAGCGAACGGGTAGGATCGGGAGTCGCTGAATTAAGCAACTGCGTAGACAGCACAATCCCTGTATGGACTTGCTGTAACTCATCGACACGGGACTCGCGCGTCAGGCAATTGATGATCTGCTCGTCGTCCAGGCGCAACAGGCAAATAAGCTGATTGATCTCGCCAAGCTTTATCAATTCAGACAGTGATAGTCCTGCCAGTTTATCGAGCGTGTCTTCGCCCACCCCCAGGCGTAATCCCGCTACCTTCTTATCTTTTTTGATAAGCTCCTGGGCCAGTAAGAGATAGGATAGATTTATTTCATGTATATTCCTGAGAAGGTTATCACTACTCATCGTCGATGCATCCTTGTTATTTTAATAGCGAAGGAAGGTTAAGCATTAATGACCGCAAAGCATTAAAGAGAGATATCGGTCACCAGGCACTTATTTAAACTTACACTTAGCATGTTGATAATTAAAGAACTTTGCAATTACTAACCCATAGCTCTATTTATAATGGCCTAACCGAAAGCATTATTATCTTAACCACGCCGCCCATGCAAACATATTTTTGCCATCCATCTCAGTCGACAATTAATGATAAGTAACAGTCATCCTACGCGCTAATTCGGCGTACAATAGCCTAACACTTTATTATTTAGCCACTGATCAAAAAAAGAAATTACATCACTGCCTCATTAGTAAATCCATAATCCGCTGATTTAATGTATCGACGGACATTTATGTTACATGGTCTGTGACGCTTCCGATTGACCACACAATATACATACTAGTTATATTGCAACACAAATAAAAAATCATATTTTTACGCGCTAATCCGTCATTAGTCACACTTGTAACTTACATTAAAAAACACGGCCTTAATCATCGCCTATTTTGCCAATTAAATATCGGTTCAGCCGGTTAAAATCGCCGGTCGTCATTTGCGACGATAATTAGCAACGCTAACCTTTTTACCTTATTTTTCCTCTGACGGACTAAATGAGCTGTCGTAATAACACGAGGACTTCACCGGTGGCGGGATATTAATCCCTGTACCACCGCCGCAATCCAGACCGGTGGCGAGAAGGATGGCGCCGCTGACGCGGCGATTTGCCGAGGTGGCCAATAGTAACGGCGACGACAACGAAGGAGAACGGTATCGTGGCCGGCAATGCCGCTTAGGTTAAGCAAGGGTAATCATTGTCGGCGCCGTGAAGTCCCTCTCTGCATCGCATCGGCAATTTTTACCGCCCGGGGCGTTTTGCCAAAGAGCCCGAGCCGGTCACGACAAGACAAAAAAACAGCGGACCTTTTCAGGTCCGCTGTCGATAGCAATAACGTTCGGCCTGTTGCATCACGCTACGGCTTGAATTTGGTCGGTGAGAGAGGATTCGAACCTCCGACCCATACGTCCCGAACGTATTGCGCTACCAGGCTGCGCCACTCACCGTAATGCGGGCGCATATTACTGCGCCGCGCTACAGGCGTCAATCCCTTTTTCAGTAAATGCCGTCAAATGTTTACAAACCCATCAGCCACGATTAAACGCGACGGCCGGCGGCAACGCAGAGGGTTTCTGACACCAGTTATTTTCCGCTTTGATCCCCCCGTTCGGCGACTGGTATCCCAGGCATCCCAGCAGAGTATCGAACAATTCTTCATGCCGATGAACCACCCCTGCGCGCTGCTGTGCCTGCAGACGTCCGAAGGCCTCATGATTCTCGGGGCTTGCCAGAAAAGCGTTGGATGCCCAAACCATCATCGGCACGCGGAACTGCTCCGGCGGCGCCATGTCGCGCGGCGTACCGTGCAGGTGATAATTCTCATCGATGGACTCGCCATGGTCGGCGGCATAAAACACCAATGCTTTTTTATCGCGGACCTGATCAATGACCTTATCGATAAAACTGTCGGTATACAGTACGCTGTTATCAAACGCATTAATCAGCTGCACTTTGCTGCAGGCCTGATCGACACCAATACACTCCGGCTGATAACGGGCAAAACTGCGCGGATAGCGCTGGGAGTACAGATAGTGCGAGCCTTTGGTGTGCAATATGACTAAATGCTTGCCCTGCGGATGGCGCGCCAACGATTCCTTCAGCTCGTCAACCAACAGCATGTCGTCCACGGATTTACCATCATTGCGCTTTTCGGACGCGGTCATTTCGCGAAAGGCATAATTATTGGCGTCGGTGTTGTTGTAAAACCACACTTCGCTTTGCATGGCGAACAACTCAGAGGTGAAGCCCAATTTTCGCATCACGGCAAACACATTTTGCTCTTTCAGCGTGCGCTGCGGATTATCGAGCGTTCCTCCTTCGCGCACAAACATACAGCGCAGGGAAAGAAAGTTTGGTGGAGGTGTCGCAAGAATGCCCGCGGAACGCCACCAGATTTTCTCGTGGGACAACTTCGGCGTGGTATCGCGCTCATAGCCCAGCAGGCCCTATGATCCCAGCGGGTTGTCTCACCGATAATAAACACCACATAGGTATTATCAATGCCCGCCGGCGGGATATAGGTAAACTGTTTAGCGTGATCGAACAGGCTTTCGTTATCCTGACTTTCATCAAGCCGCGTATAAGCGTGATTTATCCCCCTGAAACACCAGACAGTAGCTGTATCTCCAGATAAGAGATAGGCTTGAATATATGTCTAACACTAACGCCAATTTTGATATGACCGGGATCCCGTTAGGTCAAGAAGTCCGTAAACGTAAAACTCCTCAGGAAAAAATGGCCATTATTCAGCAGAGGATGGAGCCCGGCATGAATGTCTCCCATCTCGCACGACTGCACGGTATCCAGCCCAGCCTGCTGTTTAAGTGGAAAAAGCAATATCAGGAAGGCAGCCTCACTGCGGGGAGGACGTTGTTCCTGCCTCTGAGCTTGCAGCTGCATTGAAGCAGGTCCGGGAGCTCCAGCGCCTTCTGGGTAAGAAGACGATGGAGTTGAGATCCTAAAAGAAGCCGTGGAGTACGGCCAGTCACGAAAATGGATAGCGCACGCGCCCTTGTTGCCAAAGGCCGGGGAATAGCACAGGTCAGCCGCGCCATGAGCGGGTCGCGTGCGCCGCTGTCACTGCGGATTAAGCGTTCTGCCGACTGGCAGGACAGGCGCTGTAACCGGCGTAATGACGAAGCAGACGCTGAAATACTGTCGGACATCCTCGACATCATCAGCGATATGCCCAGCTACGGCTATCGGCGGGTGTGGGGCATCCTGTGTAAACAACGTCGCGCAGAGGGACTGCCGCCGGTAAATGCGAAACGACTTTACAGGATCATGTGTGAGCATAACCTGCTGTTATTACATTGAAAACCAGAGCGGCCGAGGCGTGAGCATAAGGGCAGGATCGCGGTGGCAGAAAGCGATATGCGCTGGTGTTCAGATGGCTTCGAGTTCGGCTGCGACAACGGTGAAAAACTGCGGGTCACGTTCGCACTGGACTGCTGCGACAGAGAGGCCATAGACTGGTCTGCGAGCACTGTAGGCTACGACAGTTCGACCGTGCAGGATGTGATGCTGATGTCGGTAGAAAAGCGCTTCGGCGACAGGTTACCCGATACAGCGGTGCAGTGGTTGACGGACAACGGTTCAGCGTATACCGCGCATGAAACGCAGAGGTTCGCCAGAGAACTGGATCTGGAGCCCTGCACAACAGCGGTGAGCAGCCCGCAGAGCAATGGCATGGCCGAACGGTTCGTGAAGACGATGAAGGAAGACTATATCGAGTTCATGCCAAAACCGGATGCGAGAACAGCCCTGCGAAACCTTGCAGCAGCGTTCACGCATTACAATGAAAACCATCCGCACAGCGCGCTGGGATATCACTCTCCGAGAGAATACCGGCGGCAGCGGGCTTCGTTAACTTAAGATACAAAAGCTGTACGGAGATGGCGGGGCAAGATCATCTCTTCGGTTGAACGTTGCTGTGCGTTAGCCGTACGAATAATATTCAATCTTATCTGTGGTATTCTGCACTGATCTCTATAGCGCATTTGCCGACGTTCACGACAACGTTGACGTGCATTCATTAATTAATTCATATCCTCCTACAAGAAGATTTATGCTAAGTACGAAAGAATACTTACTACAAATCCACCTATTGGTGATTTGTGTACACCTGTATCGGAATACGTCCGACCGGAAAGTCCCGATAAACATCGGCTTGACTCCGCTTCGCATAAACAACCTACGAAGCTATCAGCAAATTACAGGCGCAACTTACCTGCCATCCGTTTCATGGATTTTTTTGCTGATACCGTATTGTTAAAGAGCAGTTCACCGCACTAAACGCTGGCTATGAGCTTTTGTTCAAATTTCTTGCTTGGTTCGCAATCCAAGCCATTTTAAGCCAAGCATCACGTTCTTCTGCGGGACGGTTGTAATAAGCTTCAAGGACTCTGCGATTAAATTCTGAGATGACTACCCAGCGTTCACCAACACGCGCCGTAGCTGCCTCAGGATCGGTTAATTCAACGACAGGCAATTTGTTGTTGATTATCATCTTCCTGATAGCGCTTTCTGGCTTTCCGAGTAGCTCGGAAAACTTTTCAACGCTGACTGCGTCAAGCGGATATTTAACCTCGTAGTCATTCTTAATCATCCGATCCTCAATACTCCAAAGTGCTTCTAGGTACTTCTAAGTCTCCCTAAGTCCTTTAAGTCTCAAAACAGAGCTTGACATCTGTTATGCTTAACACTGAGTGCATTTGCTGCAACTTGCCCAGTTTTGGCTGGATGTGGTGACTTTTGCTTATTTTTAGATGTTTATGCAAACATCTAACAGAGAAGATAATGTTTATATGAACATCTTGTCAATAGATTATGGGAAAAAATTACGAGCTATCAGAAAGAGTGAAGATTTAACTCAGCGTCAATTTGCTGAATTGGCAGGATTATCACTTAACACAGTTAGAGCGTACGAAATCGGTCAACAACCGGCACGATCTGAAGTAATGGTAAGAGTAATACAGGTTAATATTTTTAAAAAATATACGATGTGGCTTATACATGATGAGATAGCTCCCACAGCCGGTCAAATAGCACCGGCTCTCACACATTGTGGAATCGATGGAGAGGAAGCACAAAAGCGGACAAGAAAAACGGTCGAGGATTCGGATGTGAAATCATCCCGCTACGACCAGAAAGCTGGATGACTATCCAAAATGAGTTTGATACTTGGTTAGCTAATCAAGATAGTTTATGGGAGTTCTTGCTGAAATTTATTGGATGCTGAAACGGATAAGAAAAGATGGTATAAAAATATTAGTAAGCTATTGTTTTATATTGAATTTACCTATAAGCTAGAGGCAAGCTAGCTTCTTGCCTCATAGTTTATCTAGTTCAGCATCTGAAAGGCCGGTATAGCGCTTAATATTTCTACGTTCTACACCATCGGCTAAAAGCTGCTTCGCTAGCTCTTTATTCGCATCCTGTCGGCCTAGCTGGTAGCCTTCATGCTTACCTTTTTCGCGGCCTTTAGCCTCAAGTTGTTCTGCAATCGTCATAAAATCCTCCCGGTAAGTCGGTGCTTTTTCCGCAAGGGTTCGGATAAATCCCTCGCCGTCAATCGTATTTCCTGCCTGAGCTATATAATATAATAAACTCCTGCATTGTTCTTTGGAATACTGCCATGTTTCTATTAGATTAGCTAACTCTACAGCAAGTTCCAACATATCGCGTGTTCTGATGTGCTTTTGTACGAGTTGCAGAAGAGCTACTCGGCGGTGCGTCAGGATCTCCTCATCCGGTATCGTGGTAATATCAACCAGCGGAAAGGCTTGCTGATACACTGTGGCCGCCAGTTCAGGGTCGGCAAAACAGTCAAGCCATTGGGTGCTATACGGGTAGGGTGATGTGGTGCCATGATAAAACAGGAGGGGGATTACGACAGGCAACGAGTCATTGCCTTGTTCAAGATGCCGCTGCATGGCTGCCACACTGTACCGTAGAAGCCTGAATGCCATTAGCTTTTCAGAGCGGCTCTGGTGCTCGACTACTGTGTATATATAACCTTTCCCCGAATTCGTCTGCACAGAGTAGAGCATATCTGGACACTGAGTGCGTAAGTCGTCTTCGATAAAGCTGCCGGATTCCATCGTCAAGGTGCTGAAATCGCAACGCTCCCGAAGATGAGGTGGCAAATGCACTTCCAAGAAATCCCTTGCTACAGCAATATCGCCTAGGAACTTTTTGAAGAGTGAATCATGTTGGGATAGTGATTATTTTGTCATGGGTGTAGTATACCGCGTTAAGTGGATAGTCTACCATTGAAATTACTGAACTTTTAATAAGCCGGATAGCTTCTGATGGATATCACTAACAGCTATCCAGCATGGACCGAGTTTTTTAACTTAGTAAACTGTTGATTGTTGAATTATTTTATCCGCATAATGAACATAAACAAATAATTATATCAAAATATAACTATATGTGGTTACTATGACTGCTGGCGGGCATTTCATCTTTGCTTTAGCAAGCACCATTTTTGCAAAGAAATTGGAGTTATCACCACCCTTAGCTCAAGGGAACTGGGGGCATATCATTATTGGTGGAATATTGACCTGCCTGCTACCAGACATTGATCACCCCAAGTCTTTATTAGGCCAGCGATTAAAATGGCTTTCAATACCCATTGCCAAGTTGTTCGGTCATAGAGGCATTACACACAGTTTTCTAGCTATCGCAGGGTGTAGCTTGTTGCTTTCTTCAGGATTATTGTCACGGACTATCATTCCGATAGAGTTTATTCATGCTATGATCGTTGGCTACATCAGTCATGTTGTTGCTGATATGTTAACACCAGCAGGAATACCGTTACTATGGCCATATCGTCGACGTTTTTGTATGCCAATACTGAACCCCAGTAAATATCCTAAATGGGAACGAATATTTTGTGTATTGGTACTTGTATGTGCTGTTCTGTATCCCTTTGACATATTAATAAGTAATAAATTATGGATCACTGATTCTATACAGAATATATGGCAATGGGCACGTAACGTTATGATTTGAAATCGATTTTTATATAAGATATGGCTTCTAAGTGATCAGGTTCATATCTATGAATACTAACGAATCTGAGTTATAGATTGATATCAATTACATAGCATCAAGCTGGATATTACGGGTTTCGCGAGCAAAAAGATAAACAATAGAACCAATAAAAAAATAAACGCAAATATGAGGAAAGGTACGAACACAATATTTTCAGAAAAATTTTTGCCATCGATGAGACCGCCGAGAAAAACAGGACCAATAATTTTAGCTGTAGAACCTACACCATAACCAAGTCCAAGACAGGTCGAGCGTACCTGATTAGAAAACATTTCTCCACCAAATGTATTAATAATTCCAAATGCCCCATCGCCAAACATCATAGCGATAAGAATGCCAAAAAAGAAAATCCAGCCTGAAGATATCATATTCAAATTTAAAAAATGCACGATTGTGCTGATCTGTATAGACAATGCTGCAATCATACATCCAAGCGCACCAATAAGACCGAATAAAAAGAGTGTTCGACGTCTTCCAAGATAATCGGAAAGCCATGCTGAAAATAATCGGCCAACTAAATCCCCTAAAGAAAGTATCATGAATAAATTTGCTACAACATTAATGCTAAAATGGAAAACATGATTCAATAATATCTGTCACCATGACTGAATAGCGAAACTTCCAAGTATAAAAGAGAATGAACCAATAGCGACAATAGTAAGTTGTTTTGGATAGTGTCTTATTATATTGAGATAAGACTTTTTGCTAATCGATATATCTTCAGGTAAATGCCCCACTTTAGTTACAGGGATATTCATCGCCCAGGCGTAAGCTTCACGGGCATCCTGAAAACGTCCTTTAGATACTAAATATCGTGGTGATTCTGGAATGAATTTTATCCATGCCAATAAAATAGCAGGAAGACAACCAATAATTAAAAGTCCTCTCCAACCAAGCGGTTCAGCCAGATAACGAGTGGCGAATGATCCAAGGAATATACACAATGGTACAAATGATGAAGTCAGACCAGTAAATAACCCTCTTTTTTAGATGGCACAAATTCTTGAACATAAGGCACAGAAGTCACATTAAGCCCGCCAACGGCTATACCTACGCAAACTTGCATGATTGACAAAAATAACCAATTATTTTCAGGCGTTAGCGCAGCCAGTCCGGTAAATATTACAAGAAATAAAATACATGAGAAAAATGATTTCTTACGGCCATATTTATCAGCAAGCCACCACCAAAAAATTGCGCCGATGACAGTTCCAAGTCCTGCTCCAGCGAGGATTAAACCTGACTGTATTGCGCTTAATGACCACTGTTGATCTTGCATAAGCAGGGTAATGACAAAACCGACTAGAAATAAATCGAAAAATTCGAGAATATTTCCAATAGTAAGCATACATATAAGGAATTTTTGATTTTTTGTTAAGGGAGATGAATTCAGTTGTTGTATAGCACTGAGACCTACTTTTACTGATTGCATACTTGCTCCTTTTGTATCCGCAAAAGAGTATTCCTCGCGGTATAAGGCCCTATACTTATAAATAGCTGTTCATATCTGATAGCTAATCTATGTAAGATTATATCGATCATAAAGCAAGTAATTTTTTCCCACTGTTCAATTATTTCTCGTTTTTCTCTTAGGTAATCATACCTATCGTAATGTTTCGCTGACACGCCTGGCCTTTTATGATTTTGAAGTCTATCACGCATTTCCGCACTAATGCCCATATCCCCTGCCAGGGTTTTAAAGGTACGGAGAATATCTCTGGTGGTGAATTTATTAAAATCGGTTAATTTACAGAATTTACGGAGTTGTTTACTGTACTCAGCGGACAGCAAATGCCCTTCTTTTGTATTGCCCGGAAAAATAAACATCGCGTCTGGATATTTTTCTCTCTGACGTTTCAGAATCTCAGTGGCCGTTTTATTCAGTGGAATAATGTGTAAATCACTATTTTTTGATATGTTAGGTGGTACTGTAAGGGTTTTATTTTTTTCATCCCATTGATCGCGAGTATTGGTCATTATTTCCCACGGGCGCTGTCCGGCGCTAAAGATACACAGCAGGGTCAATTGAGCGAAGTCTGGATGAATGGGGCAGGCTGATTCCGTTACCGCAAGTAATCGTAATAGCTGGCTGAGTTCGTCCCATGACAAAAAACTATCAAGCGCCTTATCTACCCGTTTTTGCGGTGGAATGACACTGACTGGGTTTCGGTCAAGCCCGTAAATGGTTTTACCGTTAATGTTGGCAGGATCGTTGTCCGCGAATAACCCAAAATTGAATACAGCATGAAGGTTAGCTCTAATCTTATTTGCTCCGGCGTTTGCCCCACGTTCTATAAACTCTGCAAGAACACGCTTAGTCTGAACGGGTGTTATTTCCTTAGCGGGTGTAGCAGGATCAATGTACTTACTGGTTAACACTTGGTTGAGTCTGTTTTTTGTTTTGTCATAAGAGCGATTACCTTGTTTTTTTTGAGTGGTAATGTAATCGTCAAACAATTGTTTTATAATGGCGTATTCAGCAATAGACGTTTCTGGCGCGGTGATATTGGCAGCGGCGGTGATGGCTTTTGCGGTTGCTTCTGCGAGGGTTACCGTGGGATAATCTCCCAGTGAAAGGAATTTTCGAGCACCCTCTTTATGGTACTTGTAAACAAAAATCTTTCTGCCGTAAGGGTAAACTTTCAGACCCAAGCGTCCTGTACCTCTGGTGGCTGATGCCTGCTACACGTAATATGCTTGCTCTTTGGGTTTGATGCCTTTTATCTTGCTGTCAGTGAGTAGTGTTCCGGCCATTACGGATGCTCTTACGGGTGTTGTTATGGTGAAATACTATGTTATAATATGAAATCAGGCAACATATAAAACCCCTTTTATTACAGTAAGTTGAAAGCGAATGAAATCATCTGTTATGACTTAAAATCAGAAGTTATCGCCCTTCTAAGCCGTAGGTCACTGGTTCGAGTCCAGTAGGGCGTACCATTTGAATTCAATGGGCTACAGGATTTCTCAATAGCCAATTATTCACAGTGGCACGGATTTGGGACACGATTGCTAACAACGACATCAATTTGCTGTGCATGCACTTCAAAATGGTTCGGGGCGTGGTGTGCTTGTATCTATACCCTGTTTTTACTTTCCTAGCCTTTCATTTCCTGCAATGCAGACCGGGGCACCCCCTTGCTAGACTGATCTGCTTGCCCATGGTAACGCAGACCATGAAACCGAACCTTTTCAATCCCTGCACGGCTTTCCAGGCCAAATTTCATCCAACACACCTCTTTCGTGCTGATACAGTTGTCGTGCCATGATTTCTTATTACTGCTGTCGCATGGACGAACACCAAATTATGATGATGTCCTATTTGCCGTCTTAGCACTGTACTGGCCAGATCATTCAACACAACTCACCTCGCTCGACCTGAATTACTATCTACCGGATGCACCAAAGGTCTCTACGCTGTGTCTTTATCTGCTGCCTATTTAGCTTAACAATGAAAAACTGGGTCGATCAGTGGATAGTGTGAAAACTACAATAGTTTTTAGAGGTCCGGGACATGCTTTTCAGCTTATGTAGGTTCGAGCCACCCTAGCCGCTTATTTCTCTCATGATGTCTCTGCAACCCGGTGATTTTTCGACTAACTTTCATTCACGCTCATCAGCTTGCATGATTGATTTCATCAATCTAAGGTGTTTGGCTTTTCATGAAGTAGAAACTGGCTCTGGCGTATAGTCACCGAAGTCACTCCCTTTATTACTCATCGCTGCCGCTATTTGAAGCCGGCGTGCCTCAGATTACCTGTCAAACATCTTAACTTACCACTGCGTTTATTTTCGCTTACGTCATGGGTTTGAGCAAAACGTGGAGAGGATCTTTTTTTGTGACAATGGTGCAAGAGAATTCCGTGGAATACTTATTACCCGCACATGAAGTTATGTGCCAAATGTGATATTTCATATTTTAATGCCGTTCATCATAAAGAAGATGGCACCTCTCTGAAAGCGGAATAATATGATTTATAGTTATCACGCTAATTAGCTGGGCTCGACAAGTCAGTACATTATTTATATAATAAGCTCATGATGGTGGGGCGGCGGAATAATATATTCATGATTGGTCTATGCGCTATGGCACAACGCCATTCACTACAAAAAAATTTGAAATGATTAATAATGAATTCTCTTTTAACCAACAGAGGAAATACCATGAAAAGGAATTCACTTTAGCGCTAAGACTTGTTGATAAGTTCTTTGATGAAGACGGCGCATTTACTCTTACCTTCAACACTTCGGCATTGGGTAATAAGAAAGAACAGTCTGTACAGGAACAAAACAAGACTTACTTTAAATTCGACCCATCTGAATACAGTCAGATTATCACCTGTGGTGTTTATGTCCGCGATAAAGCCACCTTTGAATATGTCATTAATGGATCAATGCACATTCAATATGATAGAAGGAGTGAAGAGGTCAAAATCGTCTCGCAAAACTTGCCAGAAGGCAAGAATAAATTAGAAGTCGTGCGCGTAGATAAAACCACGTTCGACTTAGTTCTGTCGTAAAATCTAATTTAGCCAGATGAGAAGGCACGTTTGGGCATTTTTATCTTAATTCTCCATACCCAGTTAGCCTCGGGTACTGGGGTAAAGATGAACGATGAACAAACGTGCCTTAACAGAGTTCACGTTACTAATGACGCTTTCTGAAAGTGGAGAACTTAACATAATTAACCCGACGCAAGTATTGTCAATACGCCTGGATTGAAACTTATCAGATATTTTCATTCTGTAATGTTAAGGTTGCCGGTACTTTACCCGGTAAATAAAATCAATTTTATAAATAATCAATCGAAAAACTATGAAAAAATTAATGATAGCATCATTACTGATGATTCCAAGTATCGCTGTAATGGCAGAAGATAACATTGTCACACCAAAACATGGCTATGTTTCCATTCCCGCCAGTAGAGCGTCCTTATGTCAACAAGGCATCAATACTGATTGCGGACCGGTGCAGTATGAACCTCAATCGGTAGAAGGTCCTAAGGGTTTCCCGGAAAAATGGCCGAAGGATATGCAAATAGCAAGTGGCCAAAACGCTAATTTCCAGCAATTAAATCAACAAACTTTAGACCGCTGGAAAAAAGTTGATGTGCATACGGGTGAGAACACGTTCACCTGGACTTTGACTGCGGCACATAAAACGACCTCATGGAAGTTTTTTATCACGAAACCGGATTGGAATGCCAATAAACCCTTGGTCAGGGCTGACTTTGATTTAACACCGTTTTGTGAGAGATATGATGATGGCGCAACGCCCAAAAATCAGGTTGAAATTGATTGTAATGTTCCTTCGCGTACTGGATATCACCTGATTCTAGGCACGTGGGATATCTTTAATACCGGTAATGCTTTCTACCAAGTGATTGACGCCAATATCATAGATGAAGCGGGATTGAAAAAGCAGTGATTGTGAATGTTCTCAATCTTGCCATAAGTATATATGACAGATATCGATGAGATTTGAACTGCCCCCATGGGAGTGTCATAAATTCTGTGTCATTCCGGCAATATACTCAGAAAAATGAATGACACCTGTCCCAATCCTTCGATGCCGGGCACCGCACTAATAGCACGCCAATTTGGTCAAATGCTATGCGGTGAAGACGGAAGTTTAACGCCACAAGATACAAATAACTAAAGGGCATTACCCGCCCACCTCAGTTTTCTCCTTGCATAGGAAACTGACGCTAGTCGGCACAATGGCACCCCCCCAAGAAAGCCTCAGTGCCCCGGTTGCTGATGTGGAGCTTGCGACGACTCGTGATTGCAATAGTAATTCGATCCGCAACGGGCTATAAATTCTTCAGCAAAGCGGGCCAGGCCGCTAAAACTGCTCACGATGATAAGATATCTTTGCCAAATGATTGGTGGGACTATTTCTTTGCAACCCGCCCAAGGCCTGCAGCAAATATTTCTGAGTTATTGCTTCTTATCCCCCACGGCAAACATGAATTTTCCATTGTGGCCAGCAATGGAATATCACAGTGAGAGGAAATAACGAAATATCCGTTGTCCATAATGTCAAGCTATGTCATCAGTTAATTGATAATTTCACATGGATGGGCAAGCGTCATTATCAAATTACTCTGGAAGCTTCAGGTGAAATTGTCGTTGCGAAATGCCAATGATGGATCCCGAGTATTACTGTTTACAATAGCAGATTGATAATGGCTAGATAATCGTATCGACTTGAGTGAAGCAGTGATAACTATTTTACGTTTTTCAAAAACAATCTATTTTAAGTTAGCGCTCGATATTGCCAGCGTCAGACATTAATCGAGCTTGAGTGCGTGTTTTTGTCAGCCCATGGCGAGCACAACGGATTGCTGTATGGGATTAAACGATTGATGGGGTAAAAATTAAACTTGCTAAGTTGCCTGAAATACGGTGAGCAAGCCCGATTAATCGTTGAACCATTAATGCAGGAGAACGAACGTGAGCCAGATAATCCCATTGCTTAATTATGAAGAGGGGTACCGAGAGGCGCCTTACTACGATAGTCTCGGTTTTCCAACGGCCGGGACAGGTATTCTCTTGGGACCAAAAGGCGCTCCTATTTCCCATTATACTTTCACCGTTCCTAAAGAGTTTTCAGACGTTTGGTTGCAAAACATAGTGAACAAGAAAATTGAGCAGATGCGCGACATGCCTGAGATCTGGGCGGCGATGACGGTATGCAACGGCCCCCGCCAAGACATCCTTATCAGTATGGCTTATCAAATGGGAGTGAAAGGACTGGCGAAATTCGTTAATACGTTGGCGCTTATCGCTGCGGGTAATTTTACCGGTGCGGCGGCGGGGATGTTAACAAGCACTTGGGCGCAGCAAACGCCTGCTCGAGCCAAACGGCACGCCGAGGTCATGCGCACGGGAACATTTACAGCTTATCAGGGAGCATTATGAGTTTGAGAGGTGCCAGTATGAACAACCGTCGGCGTTTTTTAACCGGCTGCTTGGCAAATAATAGGCATAGGGGCGTCAATGTAGGATGCTCGAGTGCTATGACAATCGCCAGGCTTGAAGGTTAGCGGCACAGAAGTAAAGGCATCAATCACCCTGCGTTAACAGCATATTTTCGGTGATTTGATACCTTAAGGGCTGACCGCTCAGCCACCGGTGAAAGTCCTCAATGACGTAATCTGCCAGCCGACGTGTTTCATCATTCATTGCGCCGGCAATATGGCTGCTAAGCCGAACATTGGCAAGGGTATAGAGCGGCGAGTTCGCCAACGGAGGCTCGGGCGAGGTGACATCAAGCAATGCGGTCAAATCCGGGCGAGCCCTGAGCACCTCTATCATTTCGGCCTCATTGATCTGTGCTCCCCGGCCGGTATTGATAAACACCGCGCCATTACGCATGCGCGCAAAATACTCTCCGCCAATAAGCCCGATGTTGTCGCGACGGTTAGGCAGATGATTACTGATAAAAAAAGCCCGTTCAAAGGCTGATTCCAGCGAAACGGCACGCCGTTCCGACCGGGAGGGAATGTTCAGCACTTGCAAACTGAATGCGCTCAGCAATGCCGTTAATTTCCCGGCAATCGCGCCGGCGCCTAAAAGCGCCACGGTATCGCCATAGGCGCCGGGTGCAAAGCGGTGTTGACTCAACGGTTTGAATGTTGACGGTGCGGTATAGGCTTGGTTAACGCGGTAATAGCCTTTAAGCGCCAGCAGGATCTGCGCTAAACAAAACTCCGCCACCGGAATAGCATTAGCTTGACAAGCGCTGATGACCACAATATCGCTTCGAAGGTAAGGCCGGCAAAAATTATCGGTGGCGCCGGCGGCGTAAAAAAGGGCGCGCACCTTTGCCATGCGGTCAATAGCCAATTCCAGCAGTGTCGGCATGCCCCAACTGGAGAAAATGACGTCTATATTCGCCAACGCGCCCTGATGGTGACGCCAATTTGCGCTGGAAATCACGGTAGGATAAACGTCGGCCAGCGCGGCTATCCGTTGCCAACGACCTGCGCCATAGACCTGGAGAAGCTTGTGTGGAAGATCGGAAAAAAAGCCGCGCGTAATGTCACGTTCTACCTCGCTTGGCACCGCCTGCGCCGATGTAGCGGCCGCTGGGGTTAACAACGCCTCGCGGGTGGCCGCCGCGATGGCCATTACAGCCGTCGCGGTGGTGCGCCCGCGCCTGATTCCATCAATACACCGTCGCCCTTTTGGATAATCCCTATTGCAGCCGCGGCGGAGCCGAGCACAATCAGCAGTATGAGAACCGTATTTGGGCTGATTTTTTTCTGCAGCAGATAAAAACATCCCAGCACCAGCAGTAACGGAATAAGTCCGACGCAAATCTTGTCCAAGATATCTTGTAAAATAAACGGCTGGCCGGCGATGGTGGTTTTATAAGTAGCGGCAAATTTGACCATAACGGCGCTCATTGCTCCTACCATCATCAAACCCATTATCGATGCGGCCTTGGTGATGCAGCCCAATAATCCAGATTCTGTCGCTTTGGCAATATATTTCGAGCCAAGGCGATAGCCCATTACGCCGCCGTAATAGCGCACCAGAAGATTCGGGATATTGTAGACCAGCAAATAGAGCAACGGTCATAAGAAATTGCCTTGCGCCGCTAAACCAATCGCAATACTGGTGGCGATAATTCGCAACACGCCATAGAAGAATGAGTCGCCAATCCCGGCCAAAGGCCCCATTAACGCGACTTTGATACCGTTGATGCTAGAAGTATCAAAAGCGGGGTTGGTCGCATTTTCTTTTTCCATCGACAGCGTTAAACCCATGATGAAGGGCGCTAATGCCTGATTGGTATTAAAAAACTGACTATTGCGCTTCAACGCTGCCAGGTACTGATGTGGTTGCGGGTAAATCTTTTTCAGCATCGGCGCCAGCGTCCAGCCATAGCTTAATCCTTCCATGCGGGTATAGTTCATCGAGCCGAGCAATTGAAATTGGCGGAAAAATAGCTGACGAAACAGTTTATGGGTTTCTTTGGTTTCCTGGCCTGAGGTTGCCTGGGCGAGTGTGTGGTCAGTCATTGAAAAATCCCTCTTTATCATCCGCAGTGGCGGGCGCGGTGGTGGCTTTCAGTTTATTAAACATTTTCAGCTGATTAAATTCGGTAAAGCATAAATAAACCGCTACCGCGCCGGCCAGCATCGCTATGCCCATAATGTGCAATTGTAAATAGGCCGCCAGCGCGAAGCCGATAAAGAATAATGCCGCTAGCTGTTTATTACAAAGTGATTTGAGCAAAATGGCAAACCCAGCGCCGGTAAAATCCCGCCGACCGCGGTCATGCCGCGCATCACGGTTGGCGGTATGCTATCTACCAGTGAGCGGATAACGTCAGTACCATATAAAATGCCAAAAAAAGCGATGATGGCGAAAGGGACACCGTAAAACAGCATCATGCCAAAGGTCATGCCTAATGCCGATTTATCGCGACCGGCATCCAGCAGTGCATCATATTTTTCCACCAGACCGGTATAAACGAGCTTTTCGACCTGATAGACAAATACCGCCAGCAGGCTAATAGGCAACGCCAACGCTACCGCCACCGCGGGTTCGGCCTTGGTTAATATAGTGAAAGCCGATGCCAATACTGAGCCCACTGCTAAGTCGGCGGGAACAGAGCCGCCAATGGTAATCGTGCCAAGGAAAATCAGCTCAAGAGAGGCGCCAATAATAATCCCCTGTTGAAAATCCCCAAGTACGGCACCTACCATCGCGCCACAGATCAAGTGGCGCTCCACCAGCGGTTGTCCCAGTCCGTGATCGCAGAATTTGGCGATATATAACACCAGTGCGACGAGTAAGGCTTGTGTGATCATAATCGTTCCCCAAAGATCATTAAGCGGATTTCAGCATCTCGATGAAGTTTTTGGCCGGATGTGACGGCAGTACCTGATATTCCACGCTGACGCCCCGTGCGGCAATCTCTTGAAAGTCAGTAATATCCTCCGGCGTGACGTAAACGGTATCGGAGACACGGAGTTTAGCCGCCAGGTTATCGGTGATACGGCCATAATTGGCGACATTGAGCGTTTTGATGGCGGGGACCTGTTCAATAATCCGCCGGGCATCGGATGGGTGATTGATAATGACAATGATCTTCATATCGACAGCCCGCGGATCATTGAGGACCGCTTTGGCATCGTCAACCGCCATGATGGCGCATTTGGCTGTGTCGGGCGCCGCCATGCGCAGCGACATTTTTTGTACATCATTATTAATGATGTGATCATTGGCCACCAGAATGCGGTTGACCCCCAAATATTTGGTCCATACCACGGCGACTTGACCATGAATGAGACGATCATCAAGTCGAATCAGCGAAATCATAATTGACACTCCTAAAACGTACTTACCAGTACGATGACCAGGGTTGAGATAGGCGGACTAACGCTTCAAAATAGAAATAATCGCCCCACAGATTGGCAACATTGATGCCCATATTGCGGCCATAGTTATAAACCCCTTCACGAAGTAACCCGTCTTCGTGCTGGGTGGTATAGCGCTGTTGCAATTGACGCATTATTGCCGTTACCGCATTGAAATAAGCAGAGCGGTGTTCGTCGGTCAGCGGTAATTGTTTTAGCCACTCAAGTAGGCCACACACGGCAATAGCGGCTGCGGACGTGTCGCGCTGGGCGTGGTCGTGTTCAGTAAAAATCAGATCCCAATAGCAAATGAAATCGTCCGGCAAGCGATTCAGAAAATAATGGGTTAATTTCCGGGTCAATACCGGCAACGCCGGATTAGCGGTGTGATTGAACCCCAGCGCAAAGCCGTATATTCCCCACGCCTGACCGCGCGCCCAGCAGGAATCATCACTAAAGCCCTGATGAGTGTCGCCCCGTAGCGCTTTACCGGTAAACACGTCCAAATAATACGTATGGAAGGTTGAGGAATCTTCACGGACTAAATAGCGCGCCGCCTGGCGTAAATGGGTCGCGGCTGCTGTGCGATAGGCGTTATTGCCGGTTTCGTTAGCTGCCCAAAACAATAGCGGCAGGTTAAGATTACAATCAATGATCATCCTTCCATGGCGGGCGGGATCGCGTAAATCTCCCCACGCCTGAATGACGCCGGCGGTCGCATTATAACGACGGTAAAGATGTTCCGCCGCGGTTAAGGCAATGGCACGCGCACGTGGATTTCCGGTTATTTTCCAGGCATTAACGCAAGAAAGGTGATAGAGAAAACCTAGATCGTGCGTATCTATTTTGATCCCTGCCTCAAGCCGTTGTTCAAAGTTATCCAGAAACCCCTCCGCCACACGGCGGTATTTCTCGTCGCCGGTTACCTGAAAAGCCAGCCACAGTTGCCCGGTCCAGAAACCTTCTGTCCAATCCACCTTGTCCACTGCCGGATAACGACCGTCAACGGCGCTGGCGGTGGGGAATGTCGCGCTAAACCGGGGGAGCTGCGCATCTATTTTCGCCAGCACCCGTTGTAAAGCCTGTTGCACTTCGCTCAGGTTTAGCGGGGGGATGGGGTGGTGAAAACGCGCCGCCAAAGGTTCTAATTTGACCGTGTTCATGAAGACGCCCCGCCAGTAAAGAAATCGTCAGGGTGGTCAGGCGCTCCAGGGGCGGCGGAACGGGCGGCCAGCACAATTTCCGGTAGCCGGTTGACGTAACACATGCCATCAGTGGCCATGGCGATAGCTGCTGTGATGCGCGAAGCCGTCGCCGGTTCTTCCGACAAACAAAATTCCATCAGCATGATAAGGTTTGCCCCGGCGATAACATGGAGCTGTGGGTGGCGCATCATGACCAGAATCGCGGTGTTATTGACGCTACCGCCAAGCATATCGGTAAATAAAAAGACCTCGTTGCCGCGGTGTGCGGCGAGCAATGCCACATTTTCCTGGTACTGCTCCAGTTCAGCGGTATTGCTGATATCGCCACAATACCCGCAAACGGGCGTAACACCGTGATCGTCGCCAATTAGCAAACTGAGGGCGGAAACAATGCCTTTGGCATATTCACCGTGGCTCGCCACATAGATCTCCTGCATAAATATTCTTAATGATTTTTGTCGCATACCAAGATAGAGCAGTTTTCGTGCCAGTTGTTTTTTATGTTTTATAACAGTCGGATATGATTGTTTTTAGACGCTTTCGCATAGTGTCGAAGCGATGTGTCTATACCGTCGTCGGGGCAGACAGCAGGGTAGTAACCTGACGCCATGGCAGGAAAGAAAACACCGGCCAAAAAAGGAATTACTCGTCAGGCGGCCGGGTCGGTGGGCTTTTTTGCTGCTGTTATCTGCCTGATAAGAAGGTTGCTGGTCAGGTGGTCGTGTCGGTGTCAATCCATGGCTTCATAATTTCATACACCATCAACATTTCCGTTAACGGTAGGGTGATGTGATATTTACGTATCAGCGCCTGATAAAAAGTCGGTTGTAACGCAACGAATTCATTCTGCGGCCCGGTGAGGGTAACATCGTTGCGGTTATCCATGCCGGCGTTCACCATCAAGCGTTCTATCATTAACGCAATGTGCATAAACAAATTCATTCGCAGGTAACTTTCAAAATGGCGTTTGTAGAAGTATTCATATTGCTTTATTACCGCTTCCACTTCATTAATAATCACCAACGGATTGAGGAAGTTGAGCCTGCTGGCGACGCCTTCGACGGTAAACAATTTTACCACTTCATCGATCATCGGCTCCAGCGCGGTCGGACTGACAAGCTCGGCAAAATACTTTTGCCGCAACACGGAAGATTTCTCTTTCACCCATTGATGGACGCTTAACGACAGGAGATATCCCGAATCAAGGTCGGTAGTAGTGATGATTAAACGTGTGCCGTTAAGCGCAGGATCGTCGTGGGCGATTTTCCATTTAAGATCATCATATTCCATGGTGATGATCTCGATGTTTTCACTAATTAAATAGCGTTGCACAATATCTTTGAGCTTCTTGGCTATTCCTTCTCCTGAGATACAGGAAATGATAATCTTGTTGCCCGGCAGCACGCCCTGATAATAACGGGTTTCGATCTCATAGGCGCCTTGTACCCCTTCGATAATGGCCTTCATCGGCACACGATGCTGAATTTTACCGGCAATATCCAGCGCAATGGCGGTGCTGACGTTATTGACCACTAGCAACTCACAATGCAGATGCAATTTGATCTCTTGATAGATTTCCTTCAGTGAGCCCATATCCACCAAAATGACAAGCCCACCCTGTGGATTAAAATCTTTTAGATGGGCAATCAAGAGGTCAATGATAGCGCGCGTCGAAACGGAATAAGGCATGTCGAATGCTTTAAGATAAAATCCACCGCTCAGCTTATTGGCGCTGTCGGCGATACTGGAAGCGGTTGCCATGCCGTGCGCGACGATAATTGCCTGAATAAGGTCGTCGTCGCCGACCTGGCTATTGAAAACCGTGCTCAGTAGCGGCGCTAATAAGGTAAGCGGCTGGTTCGATACATGCTGTTGCAGCAGTCTGATGGCTTCTTGCGCCAGCATGCGCGCTTTTTGCGCAACGTAATCGATAAAGTCGTTGAGCTGTCCTATCGCCGTCGCGTCGGCGTGCTGATGCAAAGCGTAATTGAGGCAAAGGTATACGGCCTTGCGCCCCTCCCGGCTGATTTCTTGGCCGCTCAATTCTTCCAGCTCATCCATTGCATGCGTGACCTGTTGCCAAAGGTAACCGGCGTAGCATTGCGGGTGGGGGAGAATGCCGCTGATGTCGGATAAACGTTGTTCCAGTTTGCGAATCAAAAGCACAACATTGCCGCTGTGGCAAAATTCCTGAAAGATAACCTCATCGGTCAGCGCTTTTGGCAATAGGGCCGATACCGACAAGCCGGCGCGCCGTTCGGGCTGCCAATACAAGGTTAACGTGTCGTCGCGCGACGTCTGGCCATACGAGGATGCGGTATTGACTATTAGCGTCTGCCCGGGCGCGCCTTCGCTCCAGGCGGTGGCGCAAAGTACTTTGATCTGATTTTTCAGCTCGCCAATGTTGCCGCGTACAGGAGATGTTACTAACTGATTCATGAGTGCCGTGCCAAGTGAAATATCTTGCTCAAGGCATTGGGCTTCGTGCAGAAAGAAATCCTCCACCAGCGCGACTTTTTCTGTCAATGGGCGGGAGGCGAAGTTGGGAAGTTCCACCTTGATCGGAATGCGACGTCGGAAGGTGTTTAATAATACGTGATCGGTATTTTCGGTGGTGGAGGAGATAAAGCGAATATGGGCCGGATGTTGGACGCGATTCCCCCCCCAAGCGATGGAAATACCCTTTATCCATAAACAAGAACAGTTTTTCCTGGTTCTCGGCAGACAAGCGGTGGACTTCGTCTAAAAAGAGGAAACCTTCGTTGGCTTCATCGAGTAAGCCCGTTTTTTCACGGTCGGCACCAGTAAATGCTCCTTTGATATAGCCAAATAACATGGCGGAAAGAAGCTCTGGATTATTTGCGTAATCCGCGCAGTTTAGCTACATCAGGGGTTTATCGTTTTTTATTACCCCGCGTTGCTGAGCATAGCGATGGATAACGCTTGCGAGAAAACTTTTGCCCACGCCGCTTTCGCCTACCAGTAGCAGCGGCAGTCCGCCGGAAGGGTAGTCCACGGCCGAGCGGCACATCCCCACTTGCTCTCGAAGACTGACTTCGGCCCCAATGAGATCGCTGAAAGCATCCTGACGACGTAAGGGCGGCGGCGCGATAGTGCCGACGGAAGTAACAAAAAAGCGTACCGGACGACCATTGTGTTTGCGCAATTTGCCATCTTCACATAGGCGGTTGAGATAGTGGCTGATGACGCTGCGCTTTATGACCAAAAATTGGGCGCAATCTTTAGCGGTGAAACCGGCGGGATGATGAGCATAACGCGCGACAATGTGATGATAGATATTCTCTTTAGCGGTCATAGCAATGGGTCAATGGGTTAAAATTACCCTTAAGGGCGGCCGATGCGCCGACGGCGTATTGAGCAGCGTCCTCCGCGTGGATTGGACACTATTTTCGACTATCACCGCTGGACACTGTCAGTGTCAGGCCGACACTAGGAAAATGAAACGGTATTTTGATAATTACATGAAACCGGTCACAATCTTATTCTGTTTTCTGGCTTCACGATGACATAACCACAGGATCACCAGGCCACAAGACCCTAAGATCATAAGGGCTCAAGGCCACAGGGGGACTGGGCGAAAGCGCGACAGGTTTATCAGGCTCTGCAACTACCCCCTTCACGAGGCAATGGGGTATTAGCACAATGGGTTTAGCTGACAACAGCGGCAGGAAAGGGAAAACGACTGTTGGCGTGGCGTCTGCAACCCGAGCCTTATAAGCTGATGAGCTTATTTAACCACCGATTCTGGCTTAGCAGGCAGCAGAGCAAATACGAAGCAATAAAGGCGAGCAATGAATAGCAAATAATATAGCCATAAGGTGACAAGAAACTGAAAGTCGGATATAGGGTGTCATGGATCCAACCGCCGTTGATTTCCATAATGAAAATATTATGCACCAAGTAAATGCCAAGGGTCTTGTTACCAACGTGGGAAAGCATTTTTTCCAGTCGCCCGACGCGGCTGCAGAGGATGATCTTGCCCCGCCATCTCCGTACAGCTTTTGTATCTTAAGTTAACGAAGCCCGCTGCCGCCGGTATTCTCTCGGAGAGTGATATCCCAGCGCGCTGTGCGGATGGTTTTCATTGTAATGCGTGAAAGCTGCTGCAAGGTTTCGCAGGGCTGTTCTCGCATCCGGTTTTGGCATGAACTCGATATAGTCTTCCTTCATCGTCTTCACGAACCGTTCGGCCATTCTCTGCGGGCTGCTCACCGCTGTTGTGCAGGGCTCCAGATCCAGTTCTCTGGCGAACCTCTGCGTTTCATGCGCGGTATACGCTGAACCGTTGTCCGTCAACCACTGCACCGCTGTATCGGGTAACCTGTCGCCGAAGCGCTTTTCTACCGACCTCAGCATCACATCCTGCACGGTCGAACTGTCGTAGCCTCCAGTGCTCGCAGCCCAGTCTATGGCCTCTCTGTCGCAGCAGTCCAGTGCGAACGTGACCCGCAGTTTTTCACCGTTGTCGCAGCCGAACTCGAAGCCATCTGAACACCAGCGCATATCGCTTTCTGCCACCGCGATCCTGCCCTTATGCTCACGCCTCGGCCGCTCTGGTTTTCAATGTAATAACAGCAGGTTATGCTCACACATGATCCTGTAAAGTCGTTTCGCATTTACCGGCGTCAGTCCCTCTGCGCGACGTTGTTTACGCAGGATTCCCCACACCCGCCGATAGCCGTAGCTGGGCATATCGCTGATGATGTCGAGGATGTCCGACAGTATTTCAGCGTCTGCTTCGTCATTACGCCGGTTACAGCGCCTGTCCTGCCAGTCGGCAGAACGCTTAATCCGCAGTGACAGCGGCGCACGCGACCCGCTCATGGCGCGGCTGACCTGTGCTATTCCCCGGCCTTTGGCAACAAGGGCGCGTGCGCTATCTATTTTCGTGACTGGCCGTACTCCACGGCTTCTTTTAGGATCTCAACCTCCATCGTCTTCTTACCCAGAAGGCGCTGGAGCTCCCGGACCTGCTTCAATGCAGCTGCAAGCTCAGAGGCAGGAACAACGTCCTCCCCGGCAGTGAGGCTGCCTTCCTGATATTGCTTTTTCCACTTAAACAGCAGGCTGGGCTGGATACCGTGCAGTCGTGCGAGATGGGAGACATTCATGCCGGGCTCCATCCTCTGCTGAATAATGGCCATTTTTTCCTGAGGAGTTTTACGTTTACGGACTTCTTGACCTAACGGGATCCCGGTCATATCAAAATTGGCGTTAGTGTTAGACATATATTCAAGCCTATCTCTTATCTGGAGATACAGCTACTGTCTGGTGTTTCAGGGGGCTAAATCACGCGGCTGCAGAGGAGCAACACAAAAGCGCTGATGGCGGCACTCTGGAGAAAAATATTGTATGTTTTACCGTAGAAGAAATTGATACCCCAGCGCTGGGTTAACCAGACCAGAAGCGTGAAACTTACTATCGCCAATAGGATCATCCAGGCGATCATCTTGTTTGGCAGTGGCCGGGGCTGGAAAAAGAGGCCGAGATAGCCACCCATTAAGAAACTGACCAGTCCCGTTAACTGGCTCGACGTAAAGATGACGGAGTCGATAATGTTGGCCATACCCAATTGAGCGGTAAGCGCGTTTTCTACTAATGATACGTTAGCGATAACAAACAGTGCGACGATGACATTGGTCAGCATTTTACGTTGCGTTTTGACAAAGGCAAATCTCAGTAGCGGTAATAGAAAATAAAGGTTGATGATGGAAAATAAAAACCATAAGTGGCTGGCGTCACTTATTCAGGTGTCAAGGTTGATAAACGCCAGGAAATTATGATGCTCAACCTCGGTAAACGATGCAATAATCATGTTATCATAAAAGTAATAAAATGTTAGCCAGAATATAAGCGCGATACCCACATGCTTGGCTTTATTGTATGCATAACTGAACTGATCGGTTCGCCGGTTGTTCAATAAGAAGTAGCCGCTGGCCATATAAAACATTACCACACCAAACTGTCCAGATTGCCGCGCGGCAAGCACGCCAAAATCCTCAGGCGATTGCAGGAGAAAATAGAGTGAGACGTGAGAGACGATGACCAGATATATCGACAAAATCTTGATAAAATCAATGCTGTAAATACGCAACGCGATAACCTCGGAAAGATAATATACTAAAAAATAGCATGATCATCGGTGAACGATTAAGTAACTATTGGATAATATGTTGTTTTGCATTCCGCCGCGAAAGAAACGTCTTGCGATACCGTAGTGCAACCCGACAGCGTGTCACAGTAATCGCGTAACAGCGCAGTAGCCTGACAGCCCGTCCTCGTATCAGCAGCTAAACATTTCCGCTATCAACCCCTTCATATAATGTCAAACCCTTTTTTTTGCCGCAGGTGCTATCGATGTGCGTCAGGCATGCCGGTTTACAGGATAAAAACTTCAGTAATAAACTAAGCCCTCTTTAAAGCATTTTTCCCTGCTTTGTAAGTGATCCCGCATAACCTCCGTCTTTTGCCCCCCAAATGACTCTCCGTCGTCTGCGCAGGGTCACCCCGTATAGAAAGGATGTTGGGGCTAATAGATTTAACGTAGTTACTCTTTACCGTTGCGGTATTTACGGGGGGGCTGGCTGCGACCGTCGTTTTATCAATACAAATGAAACGGAGTTGAATTTCTTCATTTGTCTAATGGGCCGGTAGTGCGTTTCTAAGTTAACTTAAGGGGAAATGATCCAGCGTGATAAAGGGGAATGATCTGGCGCGATCAATGGTCAGTTGTCTCAGGTTAAGGTCACGCCTTGTTGAATGAATTCGCTAATAAAAAGCGGATTAACAATGTATCAGTAATAGGTAACTGGCATATGTGCATGCAAGGCGTGTGTGAGCCGGCAACGTATAGGCAATTTCTCACTTAGCTGATTTGCCGAGATTTTTCGGCTGGAGACTGTCGGTGTCGCTCCTGTTGCGGCTAGAAAGAAATCACCGCCTTACCGGACGCCTGTCGATCGATCGCTGTCTCGCGGGTCGCCTTGTAGTTCACTAGGGGCCGGTGTTAACGGTTGCAAGGTAAGGCGTCTGAACGAAAAAATGCCCGCACGATGCGGGCGAGCTAAAGGACGTACAGCACTATCTGGTTATATGACGCCTGGGAAGTATGGAGCAGATAAGTGACGGCAGGATGACAGCCGGTGGAAAGGGAACCAGGGAGCAAAATCGGGTGCCAGCCGCATGGACTGCGCTGCCGGGCGATTTAGGTTTTGGCATTGTAAATGCCCTTTACCCCATACCTATCCTATGCCTACCCGCTTATGGAATATTAACAAACACTGTCGAAGCGTCCGCGGATGGCGGCCGGTAAGCGGTCATCACCGCTCCGGCGGGACTGATAATGAGTACCAGAAAAGGCATATCTCCTGTCATGAGGGAAAGATGTTTAAAGTGTGCGGAAGGAGTGTGATATTGATTGGATTGCTGTCGGGTTGTACGACGGTATGGATTAACGGCCGGGTCGACGCTTTGCCGCTCGCCGAGGCGAAGATGCATTGCGAGGGAGTAGCCCATCAGCGGTTTCCGGTGAAAAACGAAGTCGCGCAGCGCAGTGTGGTTTGGGATGAACAGGGGACTACCGTCTCGAGTGAGGGTAACGAACGCAAACATCATCCTTGGCACCTTCGGCGTGAGAAAATGGAAAGTTACATCATGGATGTCAATAAGCCCGACCGGGATGCCGTGTTTGAACAGTGTATGGCTGATGATGGCTGGATAAAGGAGCGCCGCTGGGGCCGTTAACGCTTGCCGTTAGGTGGATAACCGCCGCGCCGCGTTAGTGCTGTAGGGGTTCACTTGCGAAAGAAACGGTCTCCGGATGGCAGACGGTATCAGGATAAAAGCCAATGTGAGCCTCTACCGGCGCTCGGTCTGGTGATAACGCTTTAGGATTATTCCCTATGTAAATAATAACCCAATGTGATAGATTGTTTTTTAGCCACACTAGGGAGTTATAACAACATCTTTTTAGCTAGCTCGCTCTGACGGGCTTTTTTTTGTTTAGAGGCTGGCGAGGCCGGGGGCCGTTCAACGCCATGAGATAGCCTGCCCACGCCGCAAGTACGGTCAGCCGGTCTCAATGCCCACGTCGCAAGCCGAAAGTTTTATCAGCCGGCTTTGAGGCGCATGACGAAAGCCTAAAGTCTATCAGCCGATCTTAATGCACAAACCGACAGCCGAAAGTTCCCTTGGTCGACTTTTATTCCCATGCTGGTATTCCGGTGCCTTTTTTGTCTGCCCTGATAGGGGCATTATGCTTTCACTGGCACCGGTGTCGCTCTGCGCGTTATCTTTTGCGCCGACTGGGTCAGATGGCGATGGTTTTTCTACCGCCAGAATGGGACAAATCGCGGTAAGATATCCGCGCGGGCAACGGCCGTAGTGCGGCTATAAGTCCTTTGCCGCACAGCCAGGATGACCAGGGGAGAGCATGATGTCAGGCGTACCAGCCAACGTTCACTATGAAAAAAACCGTGCGCAGTTTCGCTTGCTGCCAGGTCTGGAGGGGGTGGAGCTCTACCGTGCGCATCTGTTGCACCATGCGTTCGAGCCCCACAGCCATGACGCTTTCGGTTTGGGCATTATCGATGCCGGCGCGGAACGGTTCCGCTATCGCGTGGCGCTGCATCTTGCCCCCCGTCACTCGCTGGTGATGATGAATCCCGACGAACTGCATACCGGCGAGGCGGTGACCGAAGAGGGTTGGCGCTATCGGATGATTTACATTGCGCCGCCCGCGCTATGTGCGCTGAGTGGCGAGATCGGCTGGTGTTTTGGCAATGTGGTGCGCCAGGATCCGGTGCGCGCTGCGGCGCTATCGCGGCTGCTGGAGGCGCTCTGGCAAAGCCAGGAAGCACTGTGCATCGCCGGTTTGGTGCTCGAGATAACCGACTTGCTGCGTCCCCATGCGTACCTGGCCAGACTACCGCGGGCGGAGGCGCCACACCGACTGGATATCGTCCGTAACTATATCGTGGCGTATTACGCCCGGGCCATTACGCTTGAGGAAATGGCGGGTTTAGTCTTTTTGAGTCCATATCATTTTTTGCGCCAGTTCAAAGCACGGTTCCATGCCACGCCCCATCAGGTGTTGATGTCCTGCCTGCTAAGCCAGGCCAAACGGATGCTTGCGCGCGGGATGCCGGCGGCGGATGTGGCCGCTGCCGCAGGGTTGACGGATCAGGCGCATCTTACCCGCGCATTCGCGTTACGTTACGGCACTACACCGGTTCGCTATCAAAAACAGGTGATACCGGCGGCACGCTGATCGCAATCTCGTACAATATTTCGCTGTTTGAATCGGGCACAATCAGGGATGATGCTAACAAACAACAGGAAACATGATGATAACAGGGATATTTTTCGCGCTTGGCTCGGGCTTATTATGGGGTATGATTTTCGTAGGACCCATGCTGGTGCCGGATTACCCCGTCGCTCTGCAGTCGGCGGGGCGCTATGTTGCTTTCGGGCTCATTGCTTTGCCTCTGGCCTGGTATGACCGGCACCGCCTAAAGCGGCTGCAGCGACAGGACTGGTTGGAGGCGGTGAAACTATCGCTGGTCGGCAATCTGATTTATTACACCTGTCTGAGCAGCGCCATACAGCGCACGGGGGCGCCGATTTCCACCATGATCATCGGTACGCTGCCGGTGGTGCTGGCGGTAAGCGCCAATGTCGCTTATGGACGTGACGAGGGTAAGTTGCCGTGTGGGCGTTTATCGCCGGCCTTGTTGTTAATCGCCGCCGGTCTGGTGTGCGTGAATGCGGCCGAATTGAGGCAGGGCGCGCAACCTTTCCATTTGTGGCGCTATTTAAGCGGCATTGTTTTGGCGTTAATCGCCGTGGTGTGCTGGACGTGGTATCCTCTGCGTAACGCGCGCTGGCTGCGGCGCCATGCGTGTCATAAAACTACCACCTGGGCCACGGCGCAGGGGCTTGCTACCCTGCCGCTGGCGGCAGTGGCCTATGGGTTAATTTGCCTGGTAATGGGGTTCACTCATCAGGCGTTTCCTTTGCCCTTCGGTCCGCGGCCAATGGTGTTCGTGCCGTTGATGATTGCCATCGGGCTGCTGTGCTCCTGGCTGGGGGCGTTTTGCTGGAACGAGGCAAGCCAGCGCTTGCCCACGGTGCTGGTGGGGCCGCTTATTGTTTTTGAAACCTTGGCCGGTCTGACCTATACCTTTTTGCTGCGTCAAGCGTGGCCGCCGCTGTTGTCCCTCACCGGTATTGCATGTCTGATTATCTGCGTCGCCTACGCGTTCAGTATCAAACCTGAGCCGGTGGAAAAAATCGTTTCACTCTAGGTGACAGGCGGCCGCCGCTGTCGTCCCTCACCGGAATTGCGTGTTTGATTATCGGCGTCGCCTATGCGGTCATTATCAGACCGAAGCCGGTGGAAAAAATCGTTTCACTTAGGTGACAGATGGCCGCCGCTGTTGTCCCTCACCGGTATTGCGTGTTTGATTATCGGCGTCGCCTATGCGGTCAATATCAGACCGCAGCCGGTGGAAAAATCGTTTCAGTCTAGGTGGCAGGTGGCTGCGGCCGCCGCACTCAGGCACCGGCGCCCTTGGCTTTTTCTTTTCTCGGCCGTAGCGCGCCGGTGTGATCATAATAGCGGCTAGGCCAAATCTCTGCCGACGGAACGCCAATAACTTCGGCAATCACAATCTCCCCCTTAGGCCACGGACGATGCAACGTGTTGGACAGCGTCGTGGAGCTTAAGCCAAAGGCGCGGGATAGGGCGGCCAGGGAAGTACCGCGTTTACGTAATGCAGCTATGATATCAGCCTTGTGCCAGTCTTACTTCATGCACACTTCTCCTGTGGGTTTTGAATCTCCTGCTACAATACTACGTTATTCGTAGTTCTAATGACAAGCCGAAACTACGATTATCGTAGCTATGATCACACGACCTTCTTATCTCGATGTCTTTTGCCGACGGTTAAAACAAGCGCGGCAGGCTAAGGGGCTTTCTCAGAAGCAATTGGGTATTGCGACGGGTATCGATGAGTTCGTTGCCAGTACGCGTATCAATCGTTATGAGAAAGGCGTCCATGAGGCCAATATTCAAATTGCCCAGCATTTGGCAACGGTGCTCGACGTGCCGCTTGCTTATCTGTATACCGAAGACGATGAGTCAGCGGAGTTGATGCTTATTTTTCTGGCGCTGGCGAAACCACGGCGTGGGGAAGTGATGAAATGTGCGCGCCGCGAGCGGGCTAAGTAAGGGGTGGTTGCAACGCGTGCGCGTCAGGCGAGTCTTTTATGACGGTCGAGAGACAAAAAAAGCTGCCGCGGCAGCTTTTTTTATTCGTCGCAACGACGGATTCACATCATGGCGCCGGGCGGTACATCTTTGACGGTGTTCAGGTAAGACGCCAGAATTTTCTTGATAAAGTTACGGAATTTCATCTTGTTCCTCGACCAGTTCAGTGTGTTGCCAATGTTTATTTCTGATGCACCTATAATGTGACCTTAGTCACAGTAATGCAAGTTTTTATGATTTACGTCACATAAAATTGACCTACTTCTCTCTTCTACGACACCGTTTCGATCCCCTTTAGCGCCCACACGCAACGTCATGACAACCTGCGCACGGTCATCTGCAGCACCCCTGAATCTTTGCGTTAAGGTTTGCTCTACGACTCCTACATTGAACGCTATTCCCCCGCCCAGCGGGGAAGGAGACCAAATGACTCACGATGAAACAGACATGCCGTCAGACGGCAGGGAAGGGGAGTAATGGGGATTGCAGGTATGCTCAAAAGCGTCGGTCATGGCCGCCATTCACTCAGTAAATGGACCCAGGCCATCGCCTTTTTAACCTGTACCGGCGTGATTTGCTGGTACTCATACCATTTGCGCCTTAGCGAATGGATGTTTGGCCTGTATTTCGGGGTGGCGGTCGGGGCTAACATGCTCAATAAAAAATCGCCATGGATAAGGCGCTGGGCGATAAACGCGTCGATGCCGCTGCCACCGATACCTGCCAGCCAGCGGGAGAAAATCAATGATGGCACTGTTTTCACACCCCGGCCTCATCGCCACGCTAGTGGGGGGGATAATGGGTTTGCTGATGGCGGTTGTGGCCGGGCGCGCGGGCGCGCCGCGGCGCAAAAACAGGCTACCGCGCAGCGCGAGGCGGCGCGGCAGCAAGCGGTGGCGCATATCGTCCAACGGCAACGTGAGGTGGCCAGAACGTCTGGGGAGATCAAGGATGAAATTAATCGTTTGTCTACTGGCGATGTCGATAAGCGGCTGCGGGAAAAGTGGCGCTATCCCGATGCTGCCAACGATCGTTGATACCGGCTGCAGTTGGGTGACACCGCTGTATCTTACCGACAAGGATATCGACCTGCTGGACGCGCGCACCAAGAAAGCGCTGCTGATGCATAATGAAACCGTACAGAAAAACTGCTAGTCGTCGAAGGCCGGAAATCTGCCCATCCCGCCGGGGGGGGAGGGGCGCGAATCGCGCTACCGCATCCCCGGATACGAGAACCTGGTCGATGCTAAACAAGGGGATGCCTATTGAACCCGCAGACGGAGGCCTGTAAACCCTACGCGGGGAAAACACAGCGAGGCTGGCGCTGTAGCCACGGGTTCGGTTGATACGGAGACATGCCATTAACCCGGCCCATAATAATGACGCTCGAAGTTACTGATGGCTGACTGTATCCCCTGCTGCATGGCGTCAAAACCGTCCGGGTAGACCATTTGGTAGCTGGCGGCTTGGAACATTGGCTGACCGCGAATGTGCAGCCACAAACGCCGTAGAGGGTTATGGGTCACCTGATAGCGCGGCATGACATCGCTGCCCATCCAGCCCTCGGCAAACATCGCCTTTACGGCGTACAGCACGTTATCATAGGCCGGGCCGGCCTAGCACATTGGCCACCTCGCGTGCAGCACCGCTGCGCGAGCCATAGCAGGCCAGGAGCAATAACGGCTCATTGGGAGAAAACACCTGCTGTTCGATTTCCATGGCAATATTCAGTAACGGCTGAATGTACTCGCGCGCGATGGTCGCGGCGGAAACCAGTTGACCGCCGGGATCCTGCAATAGCGCGCCTGCGGGCGCACCATGGGTTTGGAATGCCAGGATGTGCCGGTTAGCATAGTTAGTATATAACCCCATATCTGAGGCGTTGAGGTGATAAATAGGCAGGGAGGCAAAGCCCGCCCTTTCTACCGCCAACGCCTCAGAGGCCGCGGCCACTTCGCCGATACCGCTGGCGGCCAACGCAATGCCTAATGAACACAGCGACAACACGCCGGCCACGTGGGGATGCTGGCGGTCCAGCATCCCGGCGGCGATAGCGAAGAGGCCGCTGGTCAACTCGGTGGCGGATAAGGCGAGGGCGGTCGCGAAACCCGCCGGCCAGGCGGCCATAAATACCGCCTGGGCCAGCAGTGTGGCGCCAGCGCCATAGGCGTAATTCGCCCATGCGTTCCAGCTCAAGCGGCCATCGGGATCGTAACGGTTGATAGGGTCGCCGCGACCGTAGAGATAACGGTTAATGCCCGTCATACCGCCCGTTTGTAGCGTATCCAGGGTTGTAAAGCCCTGGAGACTGGGACGGTAAAGCCGATAGCCGTTACCGAGGAAATGACCGCCGCTTGACGCATCATACACCTCGCCCTGCCACTGCGGCAGATAAGCCGGCAAAGGGGTTATACTAGCCTCATCAGCCGGTGCCGTTACCGCACGGCCCCCCAGGCAAGGTAATGAAGGGGAGGCCGGCTGTCGTATTGAAGAAGACTACCGAGCAGGTCTGTAGCGGTAAGCGCCACCGTCAGCGTGGCAGCCGAACGGGTTTTTACCGCCGCCAGACCGGCGGCATGGACATAGCTGACACGGTCAATCCCCTCTTGGGGTTTGCCGGGGCCGGAGAAAAGCATATGCGCCAATCGGTGGCCATGATAAAAGCGCAGGGAGGTGGGTCCTTCGCCGCTTTGCCCCTGTAGCCGGTTAAGCGCATCGTAGCGATAAATCGTCTCGGGATGGCCGTCAGCCTTCACCGAGTGCAAGCGTCCCAGCGGATCGTACTTATAGTGCAGCCGATGACCGTCGAAGATAAGGCGACCATCCGGGTCATAGACCAACTCTACGCAGCGGGCGTCGGCGCCGCCGTACTGGATGCGGGTGCGGAGAGTAGGGTAGTCAGGATTATCGTAGTCATAGCGAATGGTTTGCTCGCTGGGATAACCGCTCAGTGTCGGTTGCGCATAACTTACGGTGGCTTCGGTGAGATTATTTAGTCCATCCCATGCGAACGTTTCGGCGATCACGTGCTCAAATCGGCCATCGACCGTGGCTAATAAGGGCTGATCGCCGGCGTAGCGGCAGGCGGTCAGGCAGCCGCGCGCGTTATAGACATAAGACTCGTTGCGGCGCAAGGTGCGTCCGTCCCTGCGATGTCGTAGCGTCCGTTTGACTATCTGATCGAGACTGTTGAACTGCTGGCTGATAATGAGTTCCATCGGCGCCTGCGCGACCCCTTGGCGGGTGATAATGAGATTGACTGGCCGGTTAAAACCATCATACAACCACTGGGTAGACAGATTTTCCTGGCCGGGAAGTCTCACCTGCCGACGCGCCAGTCGGTCGAAATGATCGTAGTCGAAGCGGATCTCCATATGATTATCCCGTACGTAGTCAAGGCGGACGGCGGCGTTATAGCGGTAGCGGAGATGCGCATCCTCGCTATCGCGTACGCTGAGCAACCGTCCGGCGATGCTATAGTGAAAATTGACTTCATACAGCTTCTTGTCCTGCGGGCCGAAAATCGACTCCTGCAGCCGCTGGCCCTGTGGATTGTAGCGAAGAGCGACACGGCTGACGGCGGTGCCCTTGCCGGCGTCAGGCCGCGTGCCGTCGGTACGGAATTCGACGCACTCCTGCAGATACCCGGTGGCGTTATCGTACTGACATACGCGATAGCCACCTTCCCAGCTTTGCCGGGTCCAACTGTGGCGGGTGGGATGAAAAAAATTGCGTAATATCGCCGTCGGCATCCTGATAATGGTTGGGCAGCGGGCTAAGAGAGGGATAACCAATGCTGACGGCCGCGGGGGATCCGCCCTCTCGCACCGCGGTCCGGCGACCCCAGTGATCGGTGTCGTAGCGATACAGCTTTTGTAGGGGCGCCGTTGACGCCGCGCTAAAATCGATAGACGTCGGTCCGTCGCCCGGCGACGGGTAACCATAATGGAGCAGGCTTCCGTCCTGCAGGGTCTGTTGTTCCACCCGATCGTCTTCATTGTAGCGCCAACGGATGGCCTGCCCGATTTGCCGTTCTTGTACCGCGTTCAGGCGGTATTGATGGTCATATTCCAAACGCAATTCGCTGATAATGAGTGCTTTGTCGTCCTCTGGCTGCGGCAGCAAGCGCAATTGCCGCCGCGGTTTGCCGCACCGGTAACGCTCGTACAGAATACCCGAGTAGTGGGGCACCGTGTTGGCACGCTGGCTGCGGTGGCGATAACTGCGCGATTGACGACGACTTTTTTGCTTGATGATATCCAGATGATGGTAATGGCAAACGCCTTGTTCACCGTCGTGGTCAACGCTTGCGTAGTGGCGCCCCCATTGATCCCAGGCGACATCGTGATAGCGCGTGGCCAGCGGGCGAAAGGCACCCTCTTCATCGGCATGATCATGGGTGATAAGGCGGGAAAGACGTCCTAGCGAGTCATACTTCCGCTGCTCGATGGGTAGTGAGAACAATGGGTGCTGTTGGCACTGATAGTCGCGGCGGTGCAGCCGGCCGAAACCGTCAACCTGGCTGATGATACGGTTACCTTGAATATCGGTAAGGGTTAGGGTTATCAATCGGTTTTGGCAAAAATCATCCTCCAGCCGCCGATGGCTGATCGTGGCGTCAGGCGTATCGGCATGGTATTGCGTCTTTTCGAGATAGCCTTCGGGCGCATAGTGATAGCGGGTAATGTTGCCGTAGGCATCGATATACGACAGCAAAGCGTAGTCGGCGTGACGCCATACCCGCGTAGTGGTAAGCGTTGTCGTCTCATCCAAATGACGCAACTGCGTTTCCCGCTGTAACAGCGCATCGGCCGCGGTGCAACCTGCGGGTATGATTTTGCGCCAGCGGTAAGTTTCGATAAAGGTGTTGGGGCGCTCCGCCAGATAGTGGGTGTAGGTTTTTTATTAACCGGCCGTTTTCATTATGGGCACCGTCGGGCGCCAGGTAGTAATCGAAGCGCTGCAGCAATTGGCGCGGTACCTCTAGCGCGACGCAGAGGATCATTGGCCGTCCCGCCAGTGGCGAGTCGGTACGGCCGGGAAAACCCCGGTAACGGTACATCAGAGTGCGTCCCGGCGTCGGGGCGCCCGCCTGGCAATAGGTTATTTTTTTGATGAAACGTATAAATCCTTGCGGCTCGGCAGGGCAGTGTTCTTCACCCGCCGGGGAGTAGTAGTCGATATTTTCGCTATTGCCGTCGGGCCAAACATGCCTGATAAAGTTGCCCGCGATATCATACTCATAGCGCGACACATCGCAGCGATAATGGGGGAGATAACGAGGCGCCGGCCCGTTTTCATCCCAGGTTATCCGCTTTTCCCGCGGCAACGCATAACGCGCAGGCTGATCGGCCAGCACCCGGGCGTCGTCACAGTCATAAGTCCATTGGGTGCTTATCCTTACTCGGCGCCGTTTACCGCACACCAGTGTCTCGCGGATCTCTTCTTTGGCCACCAACAAATGCAAACAATTAAAACGGTGGATAATCGTCTGCACTTCCGGTCCGCCGCCGGGGGGCTGCAGGACATTTTCCGCCGACATATCGAGCGTACGTGAGATAAGCGACTGGTAAGGGACCGCGGCTTTGGCGGCGTCGACAGGGTAATGGCTAGCGGCAGGGTCATGAGACTCCGCACCGCTGCGGCTGATACTGAAAGTGTTGGTCACGCTGTAGAGGATTTTATCGCCGTTGCTGACAGTGGTGGTATGGGATTGGATAAGGGGGGGATACCGCACCCGCCGCATAGCTGAACGATTCGCTTACGCCGCCGGACAAGTTAACCCGTTGTATCACCCCCAGACTCGGGTGATAGACGATACGGCACAAAATCCGCTTCCCGTCGGGCCCGCATGACAGTTGAACCAGTTTGCCACCGGCGAGAGTCAACACCGTGGTGACGGCGGCCTTTGATGCGGGAAAACAGGTGTACGACAGCTGTGCATTGCTATCGGCATCGTTAGGGATTTCCGCCTCTGACGTCCTGTAGCTAGGGACGCTTGTCTGCACTGCACACCTTGTCAGGGCATTAACCCCCATCCCTGAATTCTTCACCTCGGGTGGCGTTAAGCGCAGCGACGCGTGCATCAGTTCGCCGTCGTTATCGGCGACGGATGTCAACAGCGCCAGATTTTGCCGCCATTTCCAACGGAGAAACAGGGCGTTCCCGCCGGCAGACAGCCGGGTTTGCAGTCGCCATAGCGGATCGTCAGCGGGCTGTTGCGGCGAGCGTGCCATGATTTCCACTACGCCACTGCGATAATACAACCACAAACTGTCCTCGCGCGGCGCCAATTGGATGTTTAGCGGTGACGGTGGCAGAAAGACCCATTCCCCCTCTCGCTGATTTAGTCCGAAGTGCTCACCGTCGGCGGTTTGCAACTGCCGGGACTCGGGGTTGAAGTAGGAGAGCGTGTCGTTAAAACCCTGACCGTACAGACTGCGCTGGGTCTGGGGAGGGCAATAATGCAGCATAAGGCTGAGCGCCGGGCCCCTATGATCGTTACCGACCAGGTACAACAGCGGTAATTGAAACTGAATAAAGCCGGTGCGCGGATCAATGCGCGGTGAGGTAAAGGTAGTCATACATCCTCTGTCTTGAAGTCAAAACGCGCTGGGAAACGGGGGGATGAAGGCGGCCCCGGCGTCCGCTAACGGACGACCGCCAGCGAAATGGCTGTCGGGATGAAGCAGCATCTCGCCAGCAATGGTCACGGGCCGATGACCGATAAAAAAGTAATAGGTGTGCGCCGCACAGCCGTTCACTGCGGAAGAAGCAAACCCATAGCCTGTCATCAGCGGCGAGATAGTGCCGGTGGTGTCACCGTCTGAGGGGCGCAAAGCCATAGTGAATGGCGCCATTGGCCGGCTGATCAGGCAGGCGAGCTGCCGGGCGGATTGGGTACCGGCGGCATAATTGATGAGCATTAACAGCGGATGATCGACGCTGCCTGATTGTCCGTCCGCCGCCTGCCTGTGCAGAAGAGTTGGCTCGGCGCAGGCCGCGGGACATTGACTTGCGGGTAGCATAATACCGTGATGGCCTGGCTGAAGTCTCGTCTGCGAAGGGAGAGTGGATGCTCGCACCAGATCGTTTTGGAACCGATAGTCGCTAAAATAATTGACCTGGTTATTGCCATACTTTAGCGAAGCGGGGGATTGAGACTGAAAAGCGTCCAGCGGCGATGGCCGGCCGCGGCTTTCCCCGAGAACCGGTTCGCCGCAGCCGGCGGCCAGCGCCAGCGTTTTTGATGACCACAGCATGGCGCAACTCGCCAAAGGATCTTTGGACTCCAACGCCCCCGACGCAATGGTGCATGCCGCCCAGGTGAAGTCCGTCGCGGTTAACAGAATATAGAGCGGGTGCGTCGCGCTCAATAGGGTATCAAAGCGGGGTTGCGTCAGCGGCGCAGCCGCCTTGCCTAACGTTGGCGGCAGCCGCCCTGCAATCCAGTCTCGCGCGCCGTAAAACGCCTGATTTATGGGATCGTTCATCATAAAGGCGTGATGATCAAACCCTCCCACGCCTGGAAAATGACGGGTGGCGGGGGAGAGGAATCGACGACACCCGGGTTGATACCACCGTTGGTTCAGGCCCATGAAATAGCCGTTCACTGCGGTATCGAGCAGATAGCCGCGGTAACGGGGGATGTGTTCGTGGGGCGTTACGGCCGCGCCTGCATTGTCTGTCTGATGCGTCACGGCCTGTCCCCAAGGATAATAATCAATGCGGGCATTGACGCCGGACAGAACCGTGTTTCCTTGCTGATCGGCGGCCAGCAGCACCACAGACGGCCAACCCGATTGACGATCGGAGCGCGAAATAAGCGCATGGGTATTGCCGTAATGAAACAGCGTCGAGCGCGTTGAGCCGCTCTTTTTGATATCCAGGTCGATATTCGCCGTCAGCCCGTTAATGATGCCGGACACGGCAGGCATGTCGTCCTTGCTGATGGCCTCAAGGAGCACCTGCGGTGGAAATGGCGTGTCGCGCGCAGAGTGTTTGACATGGGTCAACTGATTCTGGCTGTACAGGTACACCGTTACGCCTTGCTCATCCTCGCTGGCGAGCAGGCGGCCGGTGGGATCATAGTGGTAGAGTTTATAGTCATGACCCGGGCGGGCGAGCAGAATCAGATTGCCAAAGTGATTGTAATAATAGCGATAGCCTTGCTGATCTTTGGTTATTCTGCCGATGTTGTCATAGAGGATGATGTTTGACGTCGTCGGTTC
Source organism: Candidatus Sodalis endolongispinus (assembly GCF_018777395.1). Taxonomy (GTDB): domain Bacteria; phylum Pseudomonadota; class Gammaproteobacteria; order Enterobacterales; family Enterobacteriaceae; genus Sodalis_B; species Sodalis_B endolongispinus. The sequence continues at coordinate 2,398,831 of NZ_JAFJYC010000001.1, read as the reverse complement.
GCCGGGAAGCGTGATGCCGCCTCAGCCGGGTAGGCACCTCGCTGTCCTGATAAAGATAATTGACGGTGAATTCGGTTTCGTCGGCGGCATTAGCGGCCGCGGCACCGACAGGTTGGGTCCGGGTGATGACCTGGGTGATATTGGCAATATCGTCCCGCTTGAAAGTCAGGCAAAGCACTTGTCGGTCCGTTTGACCATCGCTGACCAGCAGCGGCAAATCTCCTTTAAATCTGCAGTCTGTCAGACAACCGCGGTGGTCATAGTCAAATGCTTCGTGCCGTGAACGGCTCATATTCGCGACGGTTTCGGTTATCGTTCTGCCGGTGATTCTGTCCGATTCGTTATACTGCAGCGATATCAGTATCGCCCTGGCATTGGGCATTTGTGGCCCGCAAGGCGTAATCGCTATCTGGGTTACCCGATTAAAAAAGCCATAGCGCAATTCGCGCCGCAGGCCTTTGCCCGTGCTGCGCTCGGTCACGGTATAGTGCGCCAGCCGGCCGAGCGCATCATAGCCCACGTGAAGCTCGGCTTCGCTTGCGGTAAGTGCCCTCAGCCGTCCGGCGCGGTTATAGCTGTAAAGCCGAGTCTGACCAAGGCTATCGCGGGATTGCAGCACGCGGCCGGACAGGCTGTAATCGTACTCGGTCCAAAAGCCCTCCTCATCGCGCGGTCCGTACACCGTTTCGCGGGCTAATTGCCCTGCGCTATTGTACTCATAGCGCAGACAAGGGCCTGGTGTATCGGGGAGGAAATGATCCTGAATTGAAATTAACCTCCCGACGCCATCATACGTGAAACGCCGTAGGCTAGTGTCATGCTTGATTTCAACTAACGCATGCTTGAAATGGTCATAGTAACGGTATTGGACGCTGTGATGACAGGCATCGGTATAGCCGGCCGGACGAGGATGTGCGCCCTGGTAACGCCAGACGTTGGCGCGTTGCCCGCCATGATTTTCGCTCAATATCCGCCCCCAGCGATCAAGGCTGCACTCGTAGAGCACATACTGGTCTATGGCGGGCTTTGACGAGGGTTGTTGCGTCCGAAACGGGGGAATAAAACGGACCCGGGTCGGCGGACCATCATGATGGTCATAGCTATAGCGGATATCGCCAGTGCCGCCAATATTCACCAGGCTTAAGCGGTCGTGGTAGCCGTAATGATAATTCACATACTGATTGGATAACGTCTCGGTGATTTTGACTATCCGCTGCATATCGTCGCGGTGTAACTCTACGGCGCTGATAAGTTTGCCGATGTAATTGAATTCGCACGCCTGTTCGCCGGTTGGCTGGAGTGAGTCAGGAGACTGCGTCGCCTCGTCCGGGCGTTCCGGGCTTTCAAAGTAGGATTGCAACCCGGCTAACGTCAAAGCGCTGCGCGCTTCACGCAGTAATTTTGCCGGTCTGCCGAAGAGGTCGTAATGCTCTTCAACGACACCCGATGCGCACGAGCGCAAATCGACCGAACGTGATGCGACATCATAGGGAAACTGCTCACGGGTTTGACTGTGGTTGGGAATGTCATTCTGGATCAGGTGATATTGCCCCTGCTCGCCGTCATGGTGCAAGATGACGCCAACTTGGCCCCATTCATCGTAGTAGTAGTCACAGAGATTTCGCGTGATTTGCGTGGGGGCGGGAGCCGTCATCTGCCAGTCATTTAGCGCAATCGACGTCAATCTACCGGCACCGTCATAGCGCCGTTCCTCAAGCGTTACCGGATTACCCGCCAGAGGGGCGTGAGTATAGGTCTTGTTGTGCAAGCGGCCGAAACCATCGTGATAACGATGCACCGTATTGCCCAGGCAGTCGGTTTCAGTGATGTGTCCCAGGGTGTTTTGCTGTAGATTATAGCGGATAGCGCGGTGCTGTTCGGCGGCGCATGGCATCTTTGCATAGCGTGTGACGGAAAAATACAGGCCGTTATTTTGATAGCGATAATCGGTCCGGTTCCCTTGCGCATCGATACAGGTGGTTGGATGATAATCGGGCAGGGACCAGCAGGTAGTGGTGGTAAGCCTTTGCTGCGCGTCGCCGTCACTCTGCGCGGACGTGGAACCTGCCGCGTCGAAGGTCTCATCGGGTGGTGTCCGCTTCGGGCGCTGCTGCTGTGCCCCTGCGTCTGTCGCCGGGTGAGTTTTGGCAAGCGTCTCGCCGGCGTTGAAATGGCAAGTGCACACCAGCTCATAGCCGGCGGAGATCTTATCCCTTACGGTGCGCTTTTCCCAAAGATAGTCTTTGCTAACCACCGTCTTCTCCTGCTCGGTGGTGTAAGTAATACACTGGGATTTCAGCCGGCCATGGCGCGAACCGAACGTGGCTTCCGGTTCGTTGTAATAGCTTATATCAAGCGTTTTCACGTCTACACGGTTCGGTACCTTTAGCGTATCCCTTCCAGCGGTGCCTTGTGTGGGTGTCTCGGCGGTGGTGAGCGACCGTGAGAAGTTAAAAATGGTATAGCTTGCCTGGCGGCAAAGCACCACTGTGTCATGCGGCAGCACCGTCGGGCGGTGACAGGGAAGTGCGCCATATTGATAGTATATCCGGCGAATCTGCGTCGTCCGGGTATCGCTGGGGGGGAATTTCAAAACTGACCTCGGCGGCAAAACGGCAAAAACCCAGCGGGTCAGCAGGGCACTCGGGGAGGTTGCCACCGGCGCTGAAATAAGTAAGCGTAAACAGGCTACCATCGGGGTAAATGCATAGGGTCAAATTGCCGTCGATGTCATAATTATAATTAGTGACCTCTCCTCTTTCCGGTTGCGGATCAGCGTGTTGCATGCTGCCGTCGAAAAAGGGACTGCGCCAGAGTTCCTCTTTTTTGGATGGCAAACAGTAAGTACGGGGTAATTGCGCCAGCGGCATGGTCGTCACGTCATTTACGGGATGTGGGTAGGTGAGCAAGATGCGGTGTTCACTACGTTTACGCTGATTGTTTAGCGTGATATCCGTAAGATGCTCCTCACTGACCAGTCGGTGATAGCTGTCATAGTGGCGCGTGACGTTTTCGCTGCCGGGGCTCGGCGCCTCATGCGTCAACGGGCTGCGGTGTTCGCGGATGATATGGATGTGCGATGAATAGCTTTGACCCGGGGAGAGCATGCCCGGCCGGCTGAGAGGATCGTCAGTGTTAAGAAAATCGATATCGGTAAAGTGAAACGTCTGCGTCTGCTGGTATAACGTTGTATGGTTATCCATGACACGGGTGGAATGGCTTTCAATGCAGGGCTGCGACCGCACAGCGCCGTCCGCACAATAGGTAAAACTTTCGTTGATACCGCCGGGCAAGCTCAGAGAGACCAGACGATCCTGGTGGTCGTAGCCTAGCTGGCAAACTGCGCCGGCACCACAGCGCGTGGTGTCGAAATTATCATACTTGCTCATCTGTGTAAGCTTGCTCTGCTCTTTTAGCAAAAACACACTATGATTTTGGGGCAGACCAGGCCAGACGACGAGCTGTATTTGATGCGAAGAAGGCGTCTGGCTGTCGACAGGGGATAAGGCCGTCCAATTTATTTCAACCAGACTTTGCTGCGCGTCTTTTATTTGTGCGAGACGCAGCCGGCCGTTCAGGGCGACATAGGTAAAAATTATTTCATAGCCGGTGGGGGAAAATACCCGATTGAGCAGATAATGCTTTTGTGCGACGCCTTTAGCCTGGGGAATAATAAGCTGCTCGACGACGCCGCTTTTGTAATAAACCCAGAGTGCTTCGTTAAATTTTTTGAGCCGGAGATGGAGCGGGGCAGGCGGGCTAAAGGCCGGATCGGACTCGTTGCCGTCGAGGCGATATTGCTCACCGTTGGAAAGCGTTAATAAGCGACTGACGGGATCGTAGCGGCTAAGATTAGCGCTAAAGCCTTTACCGTAGCTAACATCCTCAAGGTCCAACAGGGAATAATTCAACGATAGCGCAAATTCTGGCCCCAAATGGTCATTGCCGATAATGGTGACCAGAGGAAGGTGAAACTGTAGTAGGCCGGTCCGGGGGTCGACCTGTGCTGCAAAAGGGTGGTGCATAGCGATATCCTTATCGTGGGTACTAGGCATCACGGCAAAAGCGTTGGCTTTGCCTGAGCACATTGGGTTTCAAGGCCGTGCGCAAGCGTTATGGCTTACGGGCTGATGACGGCGGCGTATCAATGGGTCAAGTACGTGCGGAGCAGGATGCTGCGCGGCCCGGCCGGCGTTGGCCGGTGGTAACGGGCGCTGTAAACGGGCAGTACGCAACGCCGCCGGCCGGTCCGGCGACGGCTTTATTCTTCACAGTCGGGCTGTCAATTTTTATAGCATGGTCGGGTGGTGGGCACCACCCGACCCCTGCGGCGCGAGGTCGGCTAACAAGAGCGGAGCAAACCGACCGAATACGGCCGAGTGGTCGTCGGTTTCAAACAGGGCGTACGGCGGGTAAGCGGCGGCGGCCAGCGCGCCGGGGCGAAGTTAAACCAGGGTGGTCATGCCGTTTCCGCCACCGGCTGCCATCGTTTCGCAACCCTGTCCGACAGAGCGAATGGCTTACAGGGTGCGGCGTCATTATTTGGGCGGCGGGCGGACGATTGCCAATGTCAGAGCGTGGGCGGTCTGCACGGTGGTATCATTTGCCACCCCGGCCAAATCGACTATGACGGCGTCGCGTGCATCCGCGCGTGGTGGGAACGGTAATCATGCGAGCAGGACACAAAGGCACGTTTAGACGTGAGCGCATGTGATGCGGGACGACCGGTGGGCGGAAAAATGCTCACCGTCTCATTTCCGCCATGGCAGTAGAATCGCCAGCGGCTGATTACGCCCTCAGCGTCGGAACGTTTAGGGTTTTATTGGCCCGAGAGTGGAAAAATGATTTAATATAAATTAATTTCTACATGTAATAAATACCCAGAATAAAAATGAGCGCGGGCTGTTATATTCATCATAAAAGTCATGGAAATTATTATCTGCCGTGCATCTGTTGACCTTTTGTTATTTTTGTCGTTGCTAGGATGTTTCTCTTTACGCCAGGAAAAGTTCATATGAAAAGGATATTATTGCTTTTGAGCTTGCTGGGACTATCGGGGTGCGTTGGGCATCGCGTTGCCGAAAAACCGGTCACTAACGTGATTGATCATGGCGACTATGCGGTCTATACCTATTATTATCCCTCCCAAGAGCAGGATGAACGCGTCAGGTTTCTCATATTTCATTATACCGCCGCCGATGATAAAGAGTCGCTGCGGCTGCTTACGCACGGTAGCGTGAGCGCCCATTATCTGATCCCCTCTCTCCCCAAACAGATTAACGGCAAGCCGGTGGTATTACAGCTGGTGCCGGAAAATAAACGGGCATGGCACGCGGGCGTAAGCGGCTGGGCCGGTCGCAATAATATTAACGATACGTCTATTGGCATTGAAATTGTGAATGACGGTTTTCATGACAGCGCCGCCGGTAGACAGTGGATCCCTTATCATAAAGAACAGACGGTATTAGCGGCACGCCTGGCCCGGGATATCATCGCCCGCTACCAGATTAAGCCGCAAAACGTGTTGGCGCACAGCGATATCGCGCCGCTGCGAAAAACCGATCCCGGTCCGCAATTTCCGTGGCAGGAAATGGCACCGCAGGGCATAGGCGCATGGCCGGATGCGGCAACGGTGGCCAAATATTTGCACGGTTTGCATCGCTGGTCCGCCGGGAATGTCGCGACTATCCAGCAAGCGCTGGCCACTTACGGTTACACCATCCCGCAAACGGGCAAGATGGACCCAGAGACGTTGCGCGTCATTAGTACTTTTCAAATGCATTTTCGACCGAACAATATTACCGGTGTAGCGGACATGGAAACCGAGGCGATTGCCCTCGCGCTGGTGGAAAAATACTGCAGCCCGACCTGATATCGCATTGTGACGAAACGTCCGGTTACATATCATTCGGCATAAAATGCATCCATACCGGCGCGGCGATGGTGGCCGTCGTCGCGCCGTATGGTAGGGGTTACAAGGTTTTTTTTCGTCATTTCTTTGCACTGGACCCGGGTTTTTGGCTGTAATTTGCACAATTGTTCAGACGTCAGACGCACAATTTGATTAAAGTTGAGGTTCGTTACAGGCAAAAGAGAGAGACTAATGGAGGTTTTCCTGTCATGAACCCCGGTGCCACATCCCCTTCCGAAAACGCTGAACAGTCGGTGACAACGTTGTCAGGCGTGATAACCAAATCACCCAGCCGTATCAAAAATACCGCTGGCCGGACGATAGTGAAAGCGACCATTCTGGCGGAGAGCAAAAAACGCAGCGCTTACCCACTGACCTTAGTGGGTTTCGATATTATGGCGCTAGAGCTGATGGCGCATCTGCGTGGCGAACGTTTGATGGTGACCGGCCGTATGGAGTGGAATGGCGGCTACTCCCTGATAGCCGATCACATTGTCAGCATGTCATGACGTGCCCCTGGCGCGGTATGTTGGTCGTTGCTAACGCATTCCCCCGTCCCTAAACCTACTACTACCGTTGTTCCGGCGCGAAAGTGATTGCAGGTGATAGCCTGATCCGGGAGGGATGCTTCCGCTTCCCGGCGTCGGCTTAGCGCCTCTCGCCGGCAGAGCGTGTCGGGTTGCCTTAGCCCCACTCGCCGGCAGAGCGTAGGGTTGCCTTTGCGCCTCTCGCCGGCAGGGCAGCCAAAAGGGGCTAAACCTGCAACGCTATTAGTGATAACATTTCGGTTCTTTTTCACAAGGATCTGTTTATGAAGCGAACTCCCGTGATGATATTGCTGGCGGCGACCCTGTGCGGATGCGCCGGCGCCACGGAATATGCCAAGGTGGTGGCGGCCCCGGCCCCGCAAGGCTATGCCGGCATCTGGACCAGCACCACGCCGCAGAACGCGCTTGTAAGCCCTGATGCGGTGGCTAGATTGATAATCAGTCGTTCGGGGACCACGCTGGATTGCAGGAGTTGGCAACGAACGATCACCCGGTCGGGTAAACTGACCTCGCGCGATGCACGCCTGTATAATATCAACGAGAAAAACGAAGTCAGTGCGCTGCGCTTGGATCGTGGTGTTCTGCATTATGGCAATCTCACCTTGCAACGCAGTGCGTTACCCACCGCACAGTGCCAGCCGTTTATCTCCGGGCAAGGGGATAATTGGGTGTTTGGCGCCGCAGCGCCAGCGGCAAAGGCTCCCGGCACCGGAGCGCGTAAAAAGGCCGGGGTGGTCCGATAGCTGACAGGATGCCGGTGCCGCTCGCTGGCGTCGTTGACGCGCACGCAGGCCCGCGCAATCGCCTTGTCTTTTTTAGAGTAACAGGGTGGGGTCGGCAACGACACGGTAGGCAGCGGCAGGCTGCGCGCTCGTTGCTTTTGCCACGCGGGTGTTAAAAGATTAGTAAAAAAATTTACCTGTCTTTACGGGTATCCGCACCCGCATTCTGTTATGCTCCCTCGGTGCTTAGAGCTTTAGTTTCTCCCTTTTCCCGTCTCTCGCTGTCACCGCCTATCATGGCCTTGCGCGCCCTGTGATACGTGCATCGTGAAATCACGATCCTGAGGCTGGCGCTAGGCACAGAAGCCGTGTTTGATTCGTTATCTCGTGTAAAGAAATGAAAGATTACAACTTTTCGTCGAATATTGACCGACGGAGGGTGTCTGAGTTGTTACCTGTACCGCACTTAATAGTTTTTCCAATTGATGCGTTACGCATTGCAGCTCGTCACTAGGAAAAATTGATGCCGCAACCTCAGAAGTTTTCGCTTGCCTTGCTACATCCACGCTACTGGCTCACCTGGTTCGGTTTGGGGGTGCTTTGGCTGCTGGTGCAATTACCCTATCCATTATTGCGTCGCCTTGGCGGGCTCCTTGGCCGTATGTCGAAGCCATTTTTAAAACGGCGAGCGAGCATTGCCCGCCGCAATCTAGAGCTTTGCTTCCCGGGTATGGACAGGACGCGTCTGGAAGATACGGTCAACAGCAATTTCACCTCGTTGGGCATGGGACTCATGGAGACGGGCATGGCCTGGTTCTGGTCCGATGTGCGCGTCAAACGCTGGTTTGACGTTTCCGGCCTCCAGCATTTACAACAGGCCAACCGCCACGACAGAGGCGTTATGGTCATTGGTATCCATTTTATGTCGCTGGAACTGGGCGGCAGGGCGATGGGGCTATGCCAACCGATGATGGCCATGTACCGTCCCCATAACAATAAAGTGATGGAACTTATCCAGACTTGGGGGCGTATGCGTTCCAATAAAGCCATGCTGGATAGAAAAGATCTGCGCGGTATGGTGCATGCTTTGAAGCAGGGTGAAACAGTATGGTTCGCGCCGGACCAGGATTATGGCCCGCGGGGCAGCATTTTCGCGCCGTTTTTCGCCGTTCCCCAGGCAGCCACTACCCGCGGCACCTATACGCTGGTCCGTCTGGCGCAGCCGCAACTGGTGCCGGTGGTGCTGATTCGCAAGCAAGACGGTCGCGGCTACCAGCTGCTGATTCAGCCGGCGCTCAGCGACTATCCCCAGGACGACGAGATGGCGGCAACCTGTTACATGAATCGCATTGTGGAGCAGGAAATCTTGCGCGCGCCGGATCAATATCTTTGGCTGCATCGCCGTTTTAAAACCCGCCCCCTGGGGGAGCTCTCGCTGTACGTGTGATATTCTGCCGCCATCGCGCCGCGCGCGTCCCGGGCAGCCTGCCGAGGCGCAGGTAACTCAGCCGAAGGCGCTTCCAGAATTATCTGAAGGCCGGTGGGCTGTGGATAACTACTGCGGCGAGATAGGATGTGTATTTCGCTAAAGTATTAATTATTATAGAATTCCCTGATGCCTTGCTGTTGCGTTACCTGCCAAAACTATACCTTCTTCAACTTTTCGCCTTTTTTCTCAAATTTTGTTACCAATATTACAAAAAATTACCAGTACAGCGGCGCCGTCGTTTGGCTACACTGATGAACTTTAAATGCGCATCACCCTTTTCCGCCAATTTGACAGGTATCTTATGTTAAGCAATAAGCGCTTCCGGGCACTCTCTTTGTTGACCACCCTTGGCATGCCGCTGGCCAGTTTTAACACTTTCGCCGACACCGATATTTTTACCGCGCTGGATGATCCCTCCACCGCCAAGAAAAGTTTTGATGGCAATGCTCAGGCGAGTTACAACGCCCAGAGCGGTAATACCCGCAATTCCAATCTGGCCGCCAGCAGCACCATGACCTGGTTCCAGCAGTCAAATGCCTATAGTCTCTGGGGGGAAGCCGCTAACAATTCGTCCGACAATCAGCGCAGTTCAGAGAAATATCAGGTCGGCGCCCGTGCCCGACACAACCTGAGCGCGCAAAACTTTCTGTTTGCTCAGGGGAGTTGGTTAAGCGATCGCTATAACGGCTATCGCTCGCGCGATACGCTGGTGGCCGGTTACGGCCGTCAGGTTCTGACCGGGCCTATCCATACTCTACGTGTTGAAGCGGGTCCCGGCGTTCGTCACGATGAATATCAGGGCGGCGGCACGGCCACCAAAGCGCTGGGTTACGCAGCGGCCTCTTACAGCTATCAGTTGACCGACAATACCAAATTTATTCAGGGGTTATCGCTGCTCGCCAATGGTGACACCACGGTAAACTCCGAAACCGGGCTGAGTGTCGATATCAACGACCATTTCTCGCTGAAAGTCGCTTATAACGTTACCTGGAATCAGGATCCGCCGGATAGCGCGCCGAAGCATACCGATACCCGCACGTCGGTATCGTTGGTTTATAAACTGCAATAACCTCACGTCGGTAAGACGAGGGATATTCGCCCTCGGCCGTACGCAGTCATATCAAGGCGCCTTGGCGCCTTTTTGGTGCGATAACCGCCGCGGCCGGCGGCCTGTTTTCGCCGGCTGGCCACGTGGCGAGTGGCGCGCGTTGTGTGGTGTGCGCCGCTCTGGTTGGTCGTTATGGCGAGAAATCGGCAGCGCGTAGCGGCCTAAATGTATCCTCCCCGCGTGATCCGGGGGTTAAAAAGTTTTTTAGCAATATTTATCACGGATTACTGATCTAATGCTGGACAAAAAGCTTGCCAATTGCTGTACTACTCGGCGACACAGAGTTTGCGTCTATCATTTATTTAAAGGTAAGTTTGATGTCTAAGATTAAAGGTAACGTTAAGTGGTTTAATGAGTCCAAAGGATTCGGTTTCATTACTCCTGAAGATGGCAGCAAAGACGTGTTCGTACACTTCTCCGTCATCCAGAGCAATGGTTTCAAAACCCTGGCTGAAGGTCAGCGCGTAGAGTTTGAAATCACTAATGGCGCCAAAGGCCCTTCTGCTGCTGACGTTACTGCTATTTAATTAGCCAGTTTCCTGAAAAACCCGCCCTAAGGCGGGTTTTTTTTGCCTGCGCGATAAGACAAGCCAGGGCATGTTTAATAGTGAAGCCCGAGCAGGCGGTGGCGATGGGCGTGCGATGAGCGCTGGCGCGCGGACGGAAATCGCGCAACCCTGCGCGCCGCACAAGGGCAGGAGCCCAACGTCATCTGAAGACGGGCCGGGCCCGATTCTGCCTAGCCGTCTCAGGGGCGGGGGCGACATCGGCCGCAGCTAGAGTCCTCGAGGCTATAGGGGTAAGGGATGCGCCAGCCAGTTCACCAGGACAATCGCCACCGCCGTCATCAGCAGCGAACCCAAAAGATTCAGCAGGATATTACCTGCGGCCCAGAAGAACTCACCGCTGGCCATCAGGGCCACGGCTTCAGCGGAAAAGGTGGTCAAACCGCCGCAAAAGCCGGTGGTGAGCAGTAGCTTCCAGGCGGGATCCAGCTGCGGCATGCGGGGGAAAAGCGCAAGCGCCAAGCCGATGATAAACGCCCCGACCAGATTGACAAGCAGCGTGCCGGCAGGGAAGGGCAGAACCTAATGGGTTAATTTGACGCTGACATACCAGCGCAGAACACTACCAAAACCGCCACCGATAAAGACGGCCGTAAATAAGCCAAGCATAGTAACCTTTCACAATCAGAGTGGGTGAAACCCCGGAAAGGAAAACGTGACGCCACGTTCCCCAATACCTGCGGGTGAACGTAGACATCATCAGCCATAACGGCGGTTATAAGGAGGAATGTCATCTCCGAAAAGAAGTATAACGGATTTTCCGCCGCGGGATAGTGAATAGGAAAGAAGGCAACAGGCGTAACGGGTGGCAAACTGTTACACATATCGCTTGTATTGCGGCCGCAATAGCGGTAAAAAGCAGGTAACATTCATTTACCGCTGTAGTGAACAGTCAGCATTAACCCGGAAGGTGGTTATGGAAGGTTTAAGCATTACCAAATTGTTAGTCGTCGGCGCTCTGATTGTGCTGTTGTTCGGCACCAAAAAGCTGCGCTCGCTGGGCGGCGACCTGGGTGCGGCCATCAAAGGCTTCAAAAAGGCCATGAACGACGATTCGGCGCCGGCGCAGCAGACTCAGGCTGATGACGCGGCGCGTATTGCCGATCGCAAAGAATAACGCTTTGCGGCAAAAAAAGGGCGGCGCTTGGGCGTCAGCCTTTTTTTTGCCCGCCCGCCGGCGGATTATTTGACTTCTATCCCCTTGGCCTGCAAATCCGCATGGTAGGACGAGCGTACGAAAGGCCCGCAGGCGGCATGGGTGAAGCCCATCGCCAACGCCTCTTGTTTCATCTCATCAAATTCCTGCGGACTAACATAGCGCTTCACGGGCAGGTGATGACGGCTGGGCTGCAAATACTGGCCCAGCGTCAGCATAGTGACGCCATGACGGCGGAGATCGTGCATTACCTCAACGATTTCCGCATTGGTTTCGCCCAGTCCCACCATCAGACCGGATTTGGTCGGCAGCTGCGGGTTGGCGGCTTTAAAGTTTTCCAGCAGCTTAAGCGACCAATGATAGTCGGCGCCGGGGCGCACCTGGCGATACAGACGCGGCACGTTTTCCAGATTGTGGTTAAAGACGTCGGGCGGCGCGGCATTGATGATATCCAGCGCGCGATCCATACGGCCGCGGAAGTCGGGTACCAGCGTCTCAATGCGGATGGTGGGATTTTTGGCGCGGATGACGCTGATACAATCGGCAAAATGCTGGGCGCCGCCGTCGCGCAGATCGTCGCGATCGACAGAAGTGACCACGACGTAGCGCAGCCCCATGTCGGCGATGGTTTGCGCCAGTTTTTCCGTCTCGTTGGCATCTGGGGTGACGGGGCGGCCGTGCACGACATCGCAGAACGGGCAACGCCGGGTGCAGATGGCGCCCAGGATCATGAAGGTAGCGGTGCCATGGTTAAAACATTCCGCCAGATTCGGGCAGGATGCTTCCTCGCATACCGAGTGCAGGCCGTTTTTACGCATCGCCGCCTTGATGCCATGGATTCGGGTCAAATCGGCGGGCAATTTGATTTTCATCCAGGAGGGCTTGCGCAAGATTTCCTGACGTTCCACCGCGACGGTTTTGATGGGAATTAACGCCATTTTATACGCGTCACGGTATTTAACGCCGCGTTCCATCTGTATCGGTTTACTCATAAGGGCGCAGGTCCAGTCCCGAAGTCGACAGCCTGAAGAGCATCTAAATCAGTCTGTTACGTGAATAGTAAGCGAACATCAAAAAATTTTAAAAATTATAACATGTTGTTCACAGCGGGTGAATGCAAAACGTGGCTTGAGGGCCAAGGCACCCGTTGAGCGTTGTTTACTGCGGCTCAGAGGCCATAATGCGCGTCATCCCAGCCCGCGATCTCGCCGCTGGGGGCGTCCAGCAGCCGCAGGCATTCGGCGATGAGTACCGGCGCGACGTCGTCGATACCGGTGCCGGGGGCCAACTCGCTGACCTGCGTCATGCGCAGGCATGCATAACCGCAGGGGTTGATGCGCAAAAAGGGCGACAGATCCATTGCGACGTTTAGCGCCAGACCGTGGAATGAGCAGCCTTGGCGGATGCGTAAGCCGAGTGAACAAATTTTATCGGCGCCGACGTAAACGCCCGGCGCGTTGGCGCGGGCGTGGGCGCTAATTGAAAAGCGCGCCAGCGTGGCGATGACGGTTTGCTCCAGCAGGGTGACCAGATTGCGCACGCCCAGCCTGCGGCGGCGCAGGTCCAGCAGGACATACATCACCTGCTGGCCCGGACCGTGGAAGGTCACCTGACCGCCGCGATCGCTTTGCACCACCGGGATAGCGCCCGGCTGCAGCAGATGCTCCGCCTTGCCGGCCTGCCCCTGGGTAAAGACCTGCGGGTGCTGCACCAGCCAGATTTCATCGGCGCTGGCGGCGCTTCGCGCACCGGTGAAGCGATGCATCGCCAATGAGACGCGCTCATAGGGCTGCAGGCCCAGCTGGCGAATAACCAGGCTCTGTGACACGATTATCTCCCGACTTACAGCACCATACGCACGATGTCGATTTTACCCAGCTCTTCGTAAAGCGTTTCTACCTGCTCGATGTGGGTAGCGGTAATGGTTATGGAAACGGAATGGTAGTTTCCTTTGCTGCTGGGTTTGACCTGCGGCGAATAATCGCCCGGGGCATGGCGCTGCACCACCTCCACCACCTGATCGACCAGTTCCGGCTGGGCGGTGCCCATCACTTTGTAGGTAAACGGGCAGGGGAATTCAAGTAATTCATTGAGTTTGGTTTTCATAGCGACTCCCGGTGACCGGCGTTTATCTGCCGCAACAACGACAGATGGCCGGCGCTCCCGCCGCGGCGGAAGTAGATTGAATAGGGGCTATTATAGGGGCGCGGATTCGCCCATGACAAGGGATGAAGGGATTAACCGAACCAATGGTGGAACATCAGCTTGACATGATCGACCATGCGGCTGAAAAAGTTGCCTTCTTTCACTTCACTTAGCACCACCAGCGGGCGCTGTTCGATGGTTTTGCCGTCAAGCTGGAAATTGATGGTGCCGACCTGCTGATTTTTCGCCAGCGGCGCATGCAATTCCTGATTATTCAGCACATAGCTGGCCTTCAAATCCTTCATCCGGCCGCGCGGGATGGTCAGATAGGCATCGTTGTCTACGCCAAGCTTAACGCTGTCGGTATCGCCAAACCACACCGGATCGGCGGCAAACTCTTTGCCGGCTTTCAGCGGCGCCACGGTTTCAAAAAAGCGAAAGCCCCAGGTCAGCAACTTGCGGCTTTCGTTTTCCCGGCCTTTCATTGAGTGTCCGCCGAGCACCGCGGAAATCAGACGCATCTGGCCTTCGGTAGCCGAGGCCACCAGATTATAGCCTGCGGACTCGGTATGGCCGGTTTTGATGCCGTCGACGTTCAGATTGCTATCCCATAACAGGCCGTTACGGTTCATCTGACGAATGTTATTAAAGGTAAATTCTTTTTCTTTGTAGGTGGCGTACTCGTCCGGTACGTCGCGGATAAGCGCTTTACCGATCATCGCCATGTCGCGGGCGGAGCTGAATTGTCCGGAGGCATCCAGGCCGTGCACGGTTTCAAAGTGGGTGTTTTGCAGCCCCAGCGCGCTGACATAATTATTCATCAACCCCACAAAGGCGTCTTGACTGCCGGCGACGTAGTCCGCCATTGTCACGCAGGCGTCATTGCCCGACTGGAGGATGATGCCGCGGTTCAGCTGTGAAACCGGTACCCGGTCGCCGGGCTTTAAAAACATCAGCGAGGAGCCTTTGAATACCGGATTGCCGGTGGCCCAGGCATCTTTGTTGACCGTAACCATATCATTCGGGGTGATTTTGCCGGCTTTGATCGCCTGGCCGATGACGTAACTGGTCATCATTTTGGTCAGACTGGCGGGGTCGCGGCGCGCGTCGGCGTTCATTTCCGCCAGCACTTTACCGGAATTGTAATCGATGAGGATGTAGGATTCGGCGTCGATTTGCGGCACGCCCGGAATCATGGTCTTCAGATTGACATCATCGGCAAAGCTTGCGGAAACAACGCCCATCACCAAAACGGTACTTAAGGCTAACCGACTGAATAAGAGAGGTGTAGTTACGTTCTTCATGTCAGGATAAAGGCATCCGTGGGGGTAAGTTAAAATCGTGCCACACTATACCAGATGTCAAAAAAGGCGGCATCAGGTAAAACGGCACCGCGTGCGGCTCAGGCAAATAATTTTGTTTCAGGGGTTTACACCGGGCAGCGGCATATTGACAAACCGCCGGCGTCGCCAGGACGGCGCACCGGTCAATAAATCGTTGCGGCGGCTATTGCGCGGCGATAAAGGCGGACTGTTGCGCTTCGCTCTGCAACCGCTGCACCAAGGCTTGCGCCTGTTGGCGACTCTGGAACGGGCCTAACTGCATGCGGTACAAATTGCCGTTGGCCGCTACTCTACCCGGTACGCTGAAGCGCTGGCTGAGGCTTTGCTGCCAGCTGGCGGCGCGCTGGGCATCGCCGATGGCGCCCACCTGTACCATGAAGCGACCGCTGGCGGCAGCGGGCACGGCCGCGGCGGGTGCGGCAACCGCGGGCGAAGGGGCCGGCACGGCAGGCTCGGTTTCCACCACCCACGCCGGTAGCGCCGACGGCGCGCCTAGGAACCCGCGGTGCTGACCGGGGCTTATGAGCGGCGTTGCATCTTGTGGCGTGCCGGTCACCGCGCTATTGGCTGCGCCCGCCTGGGCCGCCGCAGTTGCGCCAGTGCCGGACGTGAGCAGCGCGCCGGCATTGCCGCTATTGCCGCCTTTTGCGGAGAGCACCGTGGCGTTATTGCCGGCCGAAACCGCGTCGTTGCCGGAGGTGAGCGCGGCGACGCTTTCGCCCGCGCCGCCTCCGCCTCTGAGATCCGGCCGCGGCGGCAGGGCATAATTCTGTTTCGCCACCACGGTGCCAACGGTGCCCGGCCCGGTTAGCGTCCCGTCCGGCGCGACCTGAATCACGTCGACCTTTACCTTAGTATTATTGGAAATATTTAGCCGGTCGGCGGCGGCGCGGGTCAGATCGATAATCCGTCCCGGCGTGTAAGGGCCACGGTCATTCACGCGGACTACCAACTGACGGCCGTTGCTCAGGTTTGTCACCCGCACATAACTGGGCAAGGGTAGCGTAGGGTGCGCGGCGGCCAGCGCGTTGGCGTCGAAGGGCTCGCCGCTGGCGGTGTTATTGCCGCCGCTTTCGCTGTCGTACCAGGCGGCGAGGCCCGTTTGACTGAAGTTTTGCGGGTTCTGCACAATGCTATAGCGTTTGCCGTTGACCGTGTAATACTGCATGTT
Source organism: Candidatus Sodalis endolongispinus (assembly GCF_018777395.1). GTDB lineage: Bacteria > Pseudomonadota > Gammaproteobacteria > Enterobacterales > Enterobacteriaceae > Sodalis_B > Sodalis_B endolongispinus. The sequence continues at coordinate 2,382,672 of NZ_JAFJYC010000001.1, read as the reverse complement.
GCCCGGATTATAGGGCTCATAGCGGGGTTCCACACCGCTGATTTCCACCACCGGCCCGGTATAAACCTGCTGGGCCGACGTCGACGGCTGCGTCTCTTGCTGGGTGGAACAGGCGCCAAGTAGCAACCCCATCATGCCGATAACGCATTTAAGCTTCCGCATTGCTCACCTCTATAAACTTTTGGACAACATTTTCCGATGAGTATGTATCGACATGACGATACCAAACCCCGCCATTAACACGATGAGCGCCGAACCGCCGTAGCTTACCAACGGCAGCGGCACGCCAACCACCGGTAAGATACCACTAACCATACCGATATTCACGAATACGTAAACGAACAAAATCAGCATCAAACCGCCCGCCATTACCCGACCGAAGGTGTTTTGCGCCCGCGTTGCGATCACCAGGCCGCGGATGATTACGCCAAGATAAAGCGCCAGCAGCACCGCAGCGCCAATCAGCCCCAGCTCCTCTCCCAGCACGGCAAAAATAAAGTCGGTATGGCGTTCCGGTAAGAATTCCAACTGCGATTGGGTGCCGTGCAGCCAGCCTTTGCCCGACAGGCCGCCGGAGCCGATGGCGATTTTTGACTGAATAATGTGATAGCCGGCGCCGAGAGGGTCGGTTTCAGGATCGAGCAGCATCATCACCCGATCGCGCTGATAATCGTGCATTAAAAAGAACCACAACACGGGGATAAACGCCGCCACCAGCAGCGCGGCGACGGCGATCAGTTTCCAGCTCATTCCCGACAGTAACAGCACGAACAGGCCGGAGGCGGCGATAAGGATAGCGGTGCCCAGATCGGGCTGCGCCGACACCAGCAGCGTGGGCACAAAAATTAGCACCAGCGCAATAGCGGTATTTTTCAGCGACGGCGGGCAACTGTCGCGGTTGATAAAGCGCGCGACCATTAGCGGCACGGCGATTTTGGCGATTTCCGACGGCTGGAAGCGGATAATGCCCAGATCCAGCCAGCGTTGCGCGCCTTTACTTATCTGACCAAACGCGTCCACCAGCACCAGCAGAAACACGCAGAAGATATACAGATACGGCGCCCAGGCCTCATAGACGCGGGGCGGCACCTGCGCCATTACCAGCATCACCAGCAGACCCATCACTATCTGGGCAACCTTACGCTCCATCATGCCGACATCCTGGCCGCTGGCGCTCCACACCACCAGGGCGCTGTACACCAGCAGCAGCGTAACGAACAACAGCAGCATCACGTCGATGTGCAGCTTGTTCCACAGGGAAGTTTGTTGCGGATTATCAGTCATGGTGGGTTAATCACTCTCGCTGCCGGGCGTGGCGGGCGGCTCCGCGGGTAAGTCCGTGGTGTTATCGCCCAGAAGGATATGATCCAGGATCTGGCGGGTAATTGTTCCGACCGCCGGGCCAATGCCGCCATTTTCCAGAATGACTACCACCCCGACCGTCGGTTTATCATAGGGGGCAAAAGCGGTCATCAGTTTATGGTCACGCAAGCGCTCGGCAATTTTGTGGGCGTTATAAGTTTCGTTGGCCTTCAGGCCATACACCTGAGCGGTACCGGATTTGGCCGCCGCTTTGTAAGGTGCGTCGGCGAAACTTTTGCGCGCCGTACCGTTGGGCCGATTGGCCACACCGTACATGCCGTCTTTGGCGAGCTCCCAGTAGCCGGAATGGGGATCGCCGATTTGCACATGCTCCGGCTGACGATAGGAAACCTGGCGGCCGTTTTCCCGCGTGCCGGAGAGCAGATGCGGCTTACGCACCGCGCCGTCGTTAATCAGCGTCATCAGCGCCTTGGACATTTGCAGCGGCGTAGCGGTCCAGTAGCCCTGGCCTATGCCGACGGGAATGGTATCCCCCTGGTACCAGGGTTTTTTAAAGCGCGCGACTTTCCATTCGCGGGTCGGCATCACGCCGGCGCGCTCCTCGGACAGATCGATACCGGTGTACTGGCCGTAACCAAATTTGCTCATCCATTCGGAAAGCCGGTCGATGCCCATGTCATACGCCACTTGATAGAAAAAGGTATCCGCCGACTCCTCCAGCGCCCGAGTGACGTTCAACCGGCCGTGTCCCCAGCGTTTCCAGTCGCGGTAACGTTTCTCCGATCCGGGCAATTGCCACCAGCCCGTATCGAATAACGTGAAGTTTTTATTAATGACGCCAAGGGTGAGCGCCGACACCGAAATATAGGGTTTCACGGTGGAGGCGGGTGGGTAGACGCCTTGGGTGGCGCGATTGATAAGCGGGCGGTTTTCATCTTCCAGCAGCGCATGGTATTCCTTGCTGGAAATACCGTCGACAAACAGGTTGGGATCGTAACTCGGGTTGGATACCAGCGCGCGGATGCCGCCGTCGCGGGGATCCACCACGACCACCGCGGCGCGGCTGCCGGCCAGCAGTTTCTCGATATATTGCTGCAGGCTTAAATCCAACGTCAGGGTAATATCTTTTCCCGCCTGGGGCGGCTGCTCATGTAGCTGACGAATAACCCGGCCGCGGTTGTTGACTTCCACTTCTTCGTAGCCGGTTTTACCGTGCAGGGTATTTTCATAGTAACGTTCGATACCCAATTTGCCGATATCGTGGGTCGCGGCATAGTTCGGCAGAATTCCTTCTTTATCCAGACGTTCCACGTCGCGGTCGTTGATTTTTGACACATAACCAATCACGTGGGTGAGTGCCGAGCCGTAGGGATAATAGCGGCGCTGGTAGCCATTAACTTCGACGCCAGGAAAGCGGTACTGGTTAACGGCGAAGCGTGCCTGCTGCACGTCGGTTAAGCCGACTTTGAGCGGAAGCGAAGTGAAACGGCGGGAGCGTTTACGCTCTTTTTCAAAATTGGCGATATCGTCATCGGACAAATCGACAATCGGGCGCAGGTCGGCAATCGTCTGCGCTAAATTGTCCACCTTTTCCGGTACCAGTTCCAACTGATAAATGGTGCGGTTTAGCGCCAGGGGGGTGCCGTTGCGATCGTAGATAATGCCGCGGCTCGGCGTGATGGGCACCAGCTTGATGCGGTTTTCATTGGAACGGGTGCGGTAATCCTCGAAGCGGGTAATTTGCAAATGGTACAGATTGACGATGAGGACGCCACTCAGCAGCAAGATGCCGGCGAACGCCACCAGTGCGCGGCGCACAAATAGCGCCGACTCGGCTGAATAGTCGCGAAAGGGGTTACGTTCTATTTTCATTCAGCGGAATTAATTCACATTAATCATTGTCACCGCGTTACTCACGGTGATAAGGGTGATTGGTAGTAATGCTCCACGCACGATACAGGATCTCCGCGACCAGCACCCGGACCAGCGGGTGCGGTAAAGTTAACGGGGACAGCGACCAGCTTTGCTCGGCGGCTGCCTTGCAGGCGGGGGCCGGCCCCTCTGGCCCGCCGACAAGGAAACTGACATCGCGCCCGTCCTGCTTCCAGCGCTCAAGCTGCTGCGCCAGTTGCGGTGTTTCCCAGCGCGCGCCGGGGATGTCCAGCGTCACAATGCGGTTCCCTTTTGCTACCGCTGCCAGCATCTGCTCGCCTTCCTTGTCCAGGATACGTGCGATATCCGCGTTCTTGCCGCGCTTACCGGCCGCAATTTCTATCAGGTCGAAGGGCATATCTTTGGGAAAGCGCTTGAGATAGTCGCTAAACCCGCTCTGCACCCAGTCCGGCATTTTGGTGCCGATGGCGATAAGCTGCAGTCTCACCCCTCAGCTCCAGAGCTTTTCCAGCTCATACAGACGGCGGCTTTCTTCCTGCATTACATGCACAATCACATCACCCAGGTCGACCACGATCCAGTCGGCGGCGTTTTCGCCTTCCACGCCCAGCGGCATCAGCCCGGCGGCACGCGACGCCTGTACCACATGGTCGGCAATCGACATTGGAGGTGCCGGTGCAGATCACCATACAATCCGTAATGCTCGACTTGCCGCGCACGTCGAGGGTAATAATGTCCTGCCCTTTTAAATCGTCTATCTTGTCTACAACAAAATCTTTGAGCATGGTATCAAGCAAAGGTTCCCCCTCCGGTATGCTTCGCGCGCGCCACGCTCAAACAGGGTGACGCTAGTCAATGGGATAGCTGTCAGGCGCCGGTTGACCGCGGAATGAGCAGAGATTAACAGCGCCGGCCAGGCCGGCGAAGATAAGGCGCCTAGCATAGCATGGCGCGCACACTAACGGTATAAGCCCTGTACGTCAATATAACCTTGCACCGAGGGCGGCAGCAGGCCGTCGCAGGCGCGGCCTTCCCGATAGCGCGCGCGGATGTCGCTGGCGGAAATGGCCAGCTTCGGCGTGGCCGCGCAATAGATAAGCCCCGCCGGTTGCCGGTGCAGCGCCTGCGGATCGCGGGTCAGCCGGCGGGTGAGCCAGCGATTGTCGTGCGCCTCGGCCATCCCGTGGTCATAACCGTTACGGGCGCACACCAGCAGGTGGCATAACCCCGGCAATTCCAGGCCGCTATGCCATTGCGGCAGGGTAAGCAGCGAATCCTGGCCGATAATAAAGGCCAGCGGTGCGTCCGGTCCATACTCGCGGCGTAGCGTTTCAAACGTCTCTACCGTATAGGAATGCGTTGGACGTTGGAGTTCGCGCTCATCAAGGGTGAACGGGGGATTGGGCAATTCTGCAATCGCCAGCCGCGCCATCGCCAGCCGCTGCTGCGCAGACGCCACTGGCTGTGACCGGTGCGGCGGGACATTGTTCGGCAGCAGGACCACCCGCTGCAGGTTGACCAGGCGCGCCAGCGCGATAACCGGCCGCAGGTGGCCGTAGTGAATGGGGTCGAACGTGCCGCCGTAAAAGGCGGTGAGGGCGCGTTCAGACATCAAGCATGGCCGCGGGCAGCGTTTTGCCGCACAACAATATCGCCAAAGCGTTCAGATCTGACCATACCGGGTAGCCATAATCCTGCTTGAGCGCCAGTTCGATTTTGGTCATCAATGCCACCGTGTCGCGTAACTGCGCCAGAGTAAGCCGCCCTAACGCCTGCGTCAGCAGCGGCCGGCGGTTCTGCCACACCTTATGGCGGTCGAACAGGGTACGCAGCGGCGCGGCGGCCGTTTGCCGTTTAAGCGTCAATAGCAGCAGCACCTCGCGCTGAATGCTGCGCAGCAGGATGACCGGCTCCGTGGCTTCCAACCGCAGCTGACGCAGAATATGCGCAGCGCGTTTGCTTTTGCCCGCCAGCGCGGTGTCGACCCAGTGAAACGGCGTAAAGTGCGCGGCATCGTTCACTGCCGCTTCGACCCGCGGCAGCGTCAGGCTGCCGTCGGGATAAAGCAGCGACAATCGCTCCAGCGCCTGGGCCAGCGCCAACAGGTTGCCCTCGTAGCAATAGCACAGTAGCTGGCAGGCGGCATTATCCAGCATCAGCTTCATGCTCCCGGCACGCCTAGCCACCCAGCGCGGCAGCTGTGCCTGCTCCGGCGTGGTGCAGCTCACCAGCACCGCGCTTTGACTCAGCGCCTTGAACCAGGCGCCGTTCTCCAAGGCGCGGGTCAGCTTGCTGCCGCGCAGTATCAACAGCAAGTCGTCATGCAGCAGCGACACCAATTGAAGCAATCTTTCCGCCATGGCGGCGTTGATGCCGCCGTCAGGGAGGACAAGCAGCAGCGTTTGCCGGCTGGCGAACAAACTGCGCGCCTGGCACAGACTGAATACTGCGTCCCAGTCGGTTGTGGCGTCCAGCGTGACGCTGAAATGCTCGTCGAAGTGCTGCGCCTGTGCCCGTTCGCGTATGCGATCCTGGCTTTCCTGCAGCAGCAGCGGATCGTTGCCGAACAGCAAATAACATGGGCGCAATGCGTCCTGCCATTGCGCACCCAGTTGCTCGGCATACAGCCGGATCATGGCGCTGACCGCCGCTTCACCTGGGGCCGGTTCATCAGGCCGCCGGCCGCTGCTGTTTCAATTTCGCGTCCAGCGCGTTATCCGCCGCTTCGGCGGCATGCACCGTCAGCAGTTTGCGTACCAGCTGCTGCGCCGCCTGCTGGCGCATCTCCTGGCGAATGATATCCCCTTCGGCATCCTTCGCCAGCGCCGTCAACGGGTTATCGAAGAACGAGCGATAAACCTTCACGTCGATAGGATAGTAATCTTTGCCGGGCATCAGCACCTGGGAGTGAACGCTCAGCGTCATCTGATATTCGGCGGTTTTACCGTCCTGGAATACCGAGGCGGTGACCTGGTTTTCCGACGAATTGACAATACGCAGCGACGGCAGCGTATTGTTTTTGTCCTCGTCGTCGTCAACTAGCGTCACATCGTTCAGACGCATTTCCGCGCGCACGGCGCGAGTCAGCGGCCCGTAAGGATCATAACTGTTCAGGGTCATGGTTTTCATTTCGGTCGGCACCTGGGCTGTGGTGCCGCGCAGGTGATAACCACAGCCGGCGGTGATGGTCACCGCCAGGCCCAGTACCAGTGCTAAAGTACGATATCGCACAACGCCTCCTTCTGTTAACCCACGACCAGGTTAAGTAGTTTACCCGGTACATAAATCACCTTGCGCACCGTGGTCCCTTCAAGATGTTTCGCCACCAGATGTTCCTGGGAGGCGCGTTCACGCACCAGGGCTTCTTCCGCATCCGCGGGCACGGTAATTCTGCCGCGCAGCTTGCCGTTGACCTGGATGACCACCAGCTTGGCGTCTTCCACCATGGCGGCCTCGTCCGCGACCGGCCACGGCGCGTTATCAATGTCCCCTTCGCCGCCCAGCGCCTGCCAGAGCGTGAAACAGGCATGCGGGGTGAAAGGATAAAGCATCCGCACGACCGCCACCAGGGCTTCCTGCAGCAGGGCGCGATCTGTCCCGGACTGCTGCGGCGCGCGCGCCAGCTTGTTCATCAGTTCCATAATGGCGGCGATGGCGGTGTTGAACGTCTGGCGGCGGCCGATATCGTCGGTGACTTTGGCGATGGTTTTATGCAGCTCGCGGCGCAGCGCCTTTTGTTCGTCGTTCAGGGCAGCGATTTCCAGTGCGCCCACCGGGCCCTGCTGGGTATGCTCATAGGCCAGTTTCCAGACGCGTTTCAGGAACCGGTTGGCCCCTTCCACGCCGGATTCCTGCCATTCGAGGGTCATTTCCGCCGGTGAGGCAAACATCATAAACAGGCGCACGGTGTCGGCGCCGTATTTCTCTACCATCTCCTGCGGGTCGATGCCGTTATTTTTCGATTTCGACATTTTACTCATGCCGGCGTACACCAGCTCGCGACCCGTGGCATCGGCCGCTTTCACAATGCGGCCTTTTTCATCGCGTTCCACGCTGACATCCACCGGCGATACCCATATGCGCTCGCCGCTGGCGGTCAGATAGTAGAAGGCGTCGGCCAGCACCATCCCCTGACACAGCAAACGCTTGGCCGGCTCGTCGGAGGTGACCAGGCCGGCGTCGCGCAGCAGCTTATGATAGAAACGGAAATACAGCAGATGCATGATGGCGTGTTCAATGCCACCAATATACTGATCCACCGGCAGCCAATAGTTGGCGGCGGCCGGATCGAGCGTGCCGCGGTCATAATCCGGGCAAGTGTAGCGGTGAGGATACCAAGAGGATTCCATAAAGGTATCGAAGGTATCGGTTTCACGCAGCGCTGGCTGGCCATTGTAGGTGGTTTTTGCCCAGCTCGGATCGGTTCTCAGCGGGCTGGAAATACCGTCCATCACCACGTCTTCCGGCAGAATAACCGGCAACTGATCTTCCGGTGTCGGCACGACGGTACCGTCTTCAAGCGTCATCATTGGGATCGGCGCCCCCCAGTAGCGCTGGCGGGAAACCCCCCAGTCACGCAGGCGATAATTGACCTTGCGCTCACCGACGCCGCGCGCTACCAGCGCATCGGCAATGGCGTTGAAGCCCGCCTGATAGTCCAGACCATCAAATTCACCGGAATTGAACAGGACGCCTTTTTCGGTCATCGCCTGAACGCTAAGATCCGGCTCGCTGCCGTCGGCATTGCGAATAACCGGTTTCACCAGCAAGTCATATTTGCGGGCGAACTCAAAATCGCGCTGGTCGTGCCCCGGAACCGCCATGACCGCACCCGTGCCGTATTCCATTAACACAAAGTTGGCAACCCAAACCGGCAGCATCTCACCGGTCAGCGGATGCACCGCGTGCAGGCCGGTAGCCATGCCCTTTTTCTCCATCGTGGCCATGTCCGCTTCCGCCACTTTGGTGGTGCGGCACTCATGGATAAAGTCGGCCAGGGCTGGATTGGATGCCGCCGCCTGCAGCGAAAGCGGATGACCCGCTGCCACCGCGACGTAGGTCGCGCCCATAAAAGTGTCCGGGCGCGTGGTGTAGACCGTTAGCGTCTCTTCGCTGTCTGCGACCTGGAACGTGATTTCCACCCCTTCCGAGCGGCCGATCCAGTTGCGCTGCATGGTTTTTACCTGCTCGGGCCAACTCTCCAGCTTGTCCAAATCGTACAAAAGCTGGTCGGCGTAGGCGGTAATCTTTACGAACCACTGCGGTATTTCCTTGCGCTCGACCTTGGTGTCACAGCGCCAGCAGCAGCCGTCAATCACCTGTTCGTTGGCCAGCACCGTCTGATCCTGCGGGCACCAGTTGACCGCGGAGGTTTTTTTATACACCATCCCCTTTTCATACAGGCGGGTGAAAAACCACTGCTCCCAGCGGTAATAGTCCGGGCGGCAGGTGGTGACCTCACGGCTCCAGTCATAGCCGAAGCCCAGCAGTTTCAGCTGGTTCTTCATGTAATCGATATTGGCATAGGTCCAGGGCGCCGGCGCGGTGTTGTTTTTCACCGCGGCCCCTTCGGCGGGCAGGCCGAACGCATCCCAGCCGATAGGCTGCAGGACGTTTTTGCCCAGCATGCGCTGATAGCGGGCTATAACATCACCGATGGTGTAGTTGCGTACATGCCCCATATGCAGGCAGCCGGAAGGATAGGGCAGCATGGAGAGGCAGTAGTATTTTTCCTTGCCAGGATCTTCAGTAACCCTGAACGTCTCATTTTCATGCCAGTGTTGCTGGACGGTGGATTCTATCTCTTCCGGGCGATAAAGCTCTTGCATGGCAGCCAGTGGTCCTTAAGTGAAATACGGCGACGCTCGCGCAGGGAGCGTATGAAGCATAATGTTAGGATCCGACTAGCATAGCTGATAAGCGATAGTGGCAACAACACCCAGCGCCCGGCTGGGCCGTTTTTCTGCCGATATTCGCGGCGAGTGTGGCAAATCCGCCTCGCGCCAGGGGGCAACGCCGGGCGCGCCCACCGTTTTGAACTAAAATAATCAAGACGATGACAACACGCCGGCAGCGCCGCCGGTCAAGGAGAAAATAATGGACAAGGTCGCGCATCATTACCATCAATTGCTTACTTCGCTGACCCAGCGGCTGGAACAAGGGGAACGGGATATCGATGCGCTTGAGGCGGATGCCCGCCATCGCCTGCTGGCCAGCGGTGATCTTACCCCCTGGAAGTGGAAAACGTGACCCGCGCGGTGCGCCGGGATCTGGAGGAATTTGCCCGCAGTTACGACGAAAGCGTGTTTTTACGGATGATCAAGGAGAGATTATGGCAACGGCTGGCGGATATTACCGATCGGACGCAGTTGGAATGGAAAGAGGTGTTCAAGGACGTCAGCCACCACGGCGTCTACCACAGCGGAGAAGTGTTCGGTCTGGGTAATCTGGCGTGCGAACGCTGTCATCATACGCTGGCGTTCTATACCCCGGAAACCTTGCCGCTTTGCCCGTATTGCGGCTTCGATGAGTTTCATCGTCAGCCGTTCCACTGAGGACGCCGGCAATAGGTCAGAAACGACAAAAGGCGTGTGGCCGGCGTACGGTAGCGTTTTACACAGCATGTCATCACGGCTCGACCTTGCGGCGCCCGGGGAGGCGTAAGGAAGGCGCCGTAAGGCAGGGAAAGCGTGGCCCCCTGCCGGACGGTGGCGCGATTAATGCAAGATTTTCGCTAGAAAATCGCGGGCGCGATCCGATTGGGGATGGGCAAAAAACGCCTCCTTCGGCGTGTCTTCGATAATGCGACCCTCATCCATGAAAATAACCCGGTTGGCCACTTTGCGCGCAAAACCCATTTCATGGGTGACCACCATCATTGTCATCCCCTCCTGGGCCAGTTCCACCATGACATCCAGCACTTCGTTTATCATTTCCGGGTCCAGCGCGGAGGTAGGTTCATCGAACAACATCGCCACCGGATCCATGCACAGCGCCCGGGCTATCGCCACGCGCTGCTGCTGGCCGCCGGACAGCTGCCCCGGGAATTTGCTGGCGTGCGCCGCCAGACCCACCCGTTCCAGCAGGGCTTGTCCTTTGATGCGCGCCGCCCCTCTGTCGCGTTTTAATACCTTCACCTGCGCCAGCGTCAAGTTGTCGATAATCGACAGGTGGGGAAACAGCTCAAAGTGCTGGAACACCATGCCCACCTTGCTGCGCAGCTGCGCCAGATTAGTACGTTTGTCGCTAACGCTGATGCCGTTGACAAGGATTTCTCCTTCCTGAATCGGTTCCAGGCCGTTAACGGTTTTGATAAGCGTCGATTTACCGGAGCCGGAAGGGCCGCACACTACGACCACTTCGCCTTTATTGACCTCGGTAGAGCAGTCGGTCAGCACCTGAAAGTGACCATACCACTTGGAAATATTTTTCAGGGAAATCATCTAACCGTCCTTTTTTTCAAATAGTTCACCAGCGTCGACGCGCTCAAGCTGATGACAAAATAGACCAAACCGGCAAACAGCACCATTTCCACCTGCGTACCGTCACGCTCGCCGATAGAGGAAGCGGTACGGAAGAAGTCGGCCAGACTCAACACATACACCAGCGAGGTATCCTGAAACAGCACAATACCCTGCGTCAGCAGCAGCGGCACCATGGCGCGAAACGCCTGCGGCAGAATCACCAATTGCATGGATTGCCAGTGCGTCATGCCCAGCGCCAGCGCGGCGGAGGATTGTCCGCGAGCGATACTGACGATGCCGGCGCGGATGATTTCCGAATAATAGGCCGCCTCGAACAGCGAAAACGCAATCATGGCGGAAATGAGCCGGATATCGGTTTGCGGCGACAACCCCAGCCCCTTTCGCAGCAGGCCCGGCACCACCAGATAGAACCATAACAGCACCATCAAAAGCGGCACCGAACGGAAAAGATTGACGTATATTTTGGCAAAGGCGCTTACAGCTTTGATCGGAGACAGGCGCATGACGGCCAGCATGGTGCCCCAGAGGATGCCGACGACGACCGCGGTGAAGGTGATTTTCAGCGTTACGGCCATCCATTGCAGCATGTAAGGCAGGCCTGGCACAATGGAACTCCAGTCGAATTCGTACATTATTTGCTCCCCAGATTGCCCGGCAGGCGCACTTTTCGTTCGACAAAATGCATTACCAGCATAATCACGGCGTTGATGAGCAGATAGCCCAGGGTAATCGCGGTAAAAGACTCGTAGGCGTGGGCAGAATAATCCAGCAGTTTGCTGGCCTGCGCGGCCATTTCCACCAGGCCGATCGTCGAGGCGACCGACGAGTTTTTCACCAGGTTAAGCATTTCCGAGGTCATCGGCGGCACGATGATTCGATAAGCATTGGGCAGCAGGACATAGCGGTAAGCCTGCCCCAGCGTGAGCCCCATCGCCAGCGCGGCGTTCAACTGGCCTCTGGACAACGATTGAATGCCGGAACGCACCTGCTCGCAAAGGCGCGCGGCGGTAAACAACCCCAGGCACAGCATAGAGGATACGAAAAACTGAATAGTGGGATCCAGCTCGGCTTTGAACCAGGTGCCGATGGATTCCGGCAGCAATTCCGGCACCACCAGATACCAGATAAACAGCTGCACTATCAAAGAAATATTACGGAACGGCTCAACATAACACGTCCCGATCCCGGCCAGAAACCGGTTAGGCAGCGTGCGCAGAATACCGAACAGCGAACCTACAACGAAGGCAATAATCCAGGCACAGAACGACACGGCGATGGTGACTTGAAAGCCTGACCATAGCCAGCCTAAATAGGTGGTGTTGCCGAACGGTGCCGCTTCAAAAAAGATCCCCAAGTTCCAATTTGTTGACATAAAAAACTCCGGTAAAAAAGGGTAGCGAGCGCTACCATGAAGATTGATGAATGGCCCCTTATTCCCGCGCTTTGGGGAACGGCCTTGGCGCGTCTGTCTTGTCCGGGCCTATGGTCAGCAATCAAGAGGGCGGGCAATCCCGCCCTTATTATCGTTATTAGTTTACGGTTTTATCGTTAGGGGATTTGAACAGTGCTTGCATATCGTCCGAAAGGCTAAAGTTCATGTTCAGATCCTTAGGCGGGATCGGTTGTTTAAACCACTTGTCGTACCATTTCTCCGCTTCGCCGGAGGTCTGGATATGGGCGATAGTGTCATCCATCAGCGTCTTAAACGGGGCGTCGTCTTTGCGCAGCATGCAGCCGTAGGCTTCTTTCGACTGCGGCGTGCCGACGATATACCACTGATCAGGCTTGCGCGATTTGGCGCGTTCGCCGGCCAGCAGCGCATCATCCATCATGAAGGCCACCGCGCGGCCGCTTTCTAGAGTACGGAAAGAGTCGCCGTGATCTTTAGTGCTGATGATGCGCATTTTCATCTGTTTCTCATCATTGAGCTTATTGAGCAACACCTCCGACGTGGTTCCGGCGGTAACGACGACGGTCTTACCGGCCAAGTCGCTAAAGTCCTTGATTGGTCCGCCTTTTTTCACCGCCAGGCGGGTGCCGATAATGAACAGCGTATCGGAGAAATCCACCTGTTTCTGACGTTCCAGGTTGTTGGTGGTGGAGCCGCACTCAAAATCATAGGTGCCGTTTTGCAGCAGCGGGATGCGATTGGAGGACGTAATGGGCAGATATTTCACCTGCAGATTCGGCGCGTCAATTTTCTTTTTGACGGCTTCCACAATGGCGTTAGAGTAATCTTGCGAATAGCCCACGACTTTCTGCTGGTTGTCATAGTAGGAGAAAGGAACGGACGATTCGCGGTGACCCACCACGATGACGCCGTTGTCTTTGATTTTTTTCAGCGTACCCGTTAACTCTTCGGCATGAGCCTGACTGGCGGCAATGCCGATCATCACTAACGATAACGCCAATTTGCGCATGTGCATCTTCCTGCTCCTTTGCTGTGATTACGGTATCAGACCTATCAGCGTCCGGCGGCCCTGTGGCGGCAAGCCGGCCTGAAGTCAGACCCGCTTTTGGGACGGATTCGTCAAGAGAATTACCGTTAAAATGGCGTAATGTAAATAAACTGACACCAAAATGTTGAAGTTTTGAGAACCGCTGCGCACTAAAATGCGGCAGGTTACGGTGCTATGCTCGTTACTGGTGCATGACCTGCACCGCGACGACGCCATGGTCCGCCCCCCTGTCTCGTGACGCCGGCTTGGTATGTTCAACGAAATAATTGGCAGCAATATTCATGCAAGATGAAACTATTGCCCCGCTATGGAGCAGCACGCCGGCCATTCGATAGCACTATCCCGCAGGCGGCGCAGCGGCGCATAACGGTTCCCTTATCGGGCGTTAGGCTCATGAGCCAACGAACGATTGAATTAACTAAGGACTAAAGTACAGAAGGACAAAAGGGTCCTCTAACTGTCGGACTGAAACTCCGTCGGACTGACGGCCTTTCGGCTTGCTGTTTGAGGAAGATTCACGCGCCGGCGGCAGACAAGACAACACGTATCGTCTGAGGCGAAAGCGACGTAGCGGGGAGCAGCTAACGGGCGGACAGGGGGTTGGCGCAGCCGCAAGGCGAGTGGCGAGTCAGGGGGGCGGCGCAAGAACGCGGGCCGGTGCCGCGCGTCCTGGTGGGACTCGCTAAAGTGCCGCCTTGTGCAGGGCGACATGCGCTTTGAAAACATCCAGCGCCTTCGGCAACTGCGCCACATCCTGCTGTTGTCTGCTTTCCCACAGACCGGCGAAACCGATCGCGCGGCCGCAGTGAATAAACGCTTCATCGACCCGAATAACCAGCACACTCTTCGCGGAGGCGCCATTTTGGGCAAAGCGCGCGCACAGCGCCGGATCGACGGAAATCTGCGCCCGGCCGTTCACTCTGAAACATTCTGACCAGCCGGGGATCAAAAATAACAGCCCGACGGCGGGGTTATGCAGCAAATTGGTCAATCCGTCCAGGCGATTATTACCGCCGCGATCCGGCAGCAGCAGCATCTTGGCGTTCTCTACCTGCACAAAGCCAGGTTCGCCGCCCTTCGGCGAACAATCAAACCCGCGGGGCCCCTGCGTGCCAAGCACGATAAACGGCGACAGAGCAATAAGCCGGCGCGCATAATCATCCACATGGTCGATTTGTTTATGCAGCACGCCGGGATGCGGGGCGGCGTAGTAGTCGCGCAATTGCGCGCTGTCCTTTAGCACATAGCGTTCATCAAGCAGCATGCCATTTCCTCAGGCGCCTCGGCGGCGATCAAAAACCAGCGCGGTAAATCCGGCCAGCAGCGTAACAATCCATAGCGGCCAGGCGCCGAAACGGGCGTAGGGGGTCAGCCCCTGCGTCGGGGTCACGCGGACGTTAAGCACGTCACGGGTAAATTGCGGCAATTGCGCTTGCGGCGTCCCGTCGGCGTTGATAACCGCGCTGATACCGTTATTGGTGCTACGCAGCAGCGGCCGCCCCAACTCGAGCGAGCGCATGCGCGCCATCTGGAAATGCTGCCACGGGCCAATGGAATGCCCGAACCAGGCATCGTTTGACACTGTCAGCAGGAAGTCGGTATCGGGGCGGAAATTATCCCGCACCTGCGCGCCCAGGATAATTTCGTAGCAGACGGTAGCGGTGAGCTTCATGCCGGCCACCAGCAGCTGCGGCTGCAAATAACGTCCCTGACTGAGGGATGACATCGGCAGATTGAACAACGGCGCCAGCGGCCGCAGCAGACTCGCCAACGGCACGGTTTCGCCGAAGGGCACCAGATGATGCTTGTTGTAGCGATCCGTCGACGGATACCGGTAGGGTGTGGATTCGCCCAACACGATAATGCTGTTGTAGTAATGGTAGCCGTGCGGGGTAGGCCGCGCATCGATGATGCCGGTGATTAACCGGGTGTGCCCCTGGCGTAACTGTTCATCAAGCCGGGTCAGGAAAGCGTTTTGGGCAATCTCGTCGTCGGGTATAGCCGATTCAGGCCAGATAACCATCTGCGCCTTACCGAGGGCCGGCAGGGTACGCCGCAGATAAATTTCCAGCGTCGGCGCCACCTGGCTTGCCTCCCATTTCATCGACTGGGCAATATTGCCCTGCACCAGCGCCACGTTAATGGCTCGTTCCGGCTGAGGTTGGTACCAGTGCAACGAGCGCAGAGGCCAGGGCAGCAGCAGCGCCAGTGCGGCAACAGCCGGCAGCAGTCGCCGCTGCGCCAGCGCATAGGCCGCCAGCCCGCTTATCATCACCAGCATGAAGGTGATCGCCTGCACGCCCAACAGCGGCGCAATGCCTTTTAACGGGCCGTCTATCTGGCTGTAGCCGAACTCCAGCCAGGGAAAGCCGGTCAGTACCCAACCACGTAAAAATTCGGTGACCGACCACAGCACCGGTGCGCAGAGCACCAGCCGCCACAGACTGGTGCGCGGCCACAGCCGCGCCAGCAGGGCGGCAAACAGCATGGGATAAAGCGCCAGATAGGCGGCCAGCACTACCACCAACGCCACGTTGACCGGGCCCGGTAGGCCGCCGAACTGCGCGATGCTGACATAGACCCAGTTAACACCGGTGCCGAATAGACCGAATCCCCAGACAAAGGCCAGCCAGCCGGCTTGCCGGCCGCTGCGGTTGAGCGTAACCGCCAGCAGGCCGCCCAGCGAGACCACCGCCGCAGGCCAGAGATCGTAGGGGGAAAATGCCAGGGTGCCGCAGGCGCCGGTAACGAGCGCCAGCAGCGCGCGGAACCGCTGGCGTGCAAACAGTGGGGCGATGGCCATTGGGGACTTAATCTTCCATGGTGGGTTGCGGTGAGTTTTCAGGGATCTTGACGTGCACCTGAATAATGCGCCGGCTGTTGGCCAGCGCCACTTTAAAATTGTAGCCGTCGATATCGATGGCCTCGCCGCGCGCCGGCAAATGGCCAAAGGCCTGCATCACCAGGCCGCCGATGGTATCCACTTCCTCATCGCTGAAGTGCGTGTTAAACACCTCGTTGAAATCTTCAATCGGCGTCAGGGCGCGAATGGTGAAGGTGTGGCGGTTCAACTGACGAATATCCCGATCCTCTTCATCATCATATTCGTCTTCAATTTCGCCGACGATAAGCTCCAGGATATCTTCGATGGTCACCAGACCGGACACGCCGCCGAATTCGTCTATGACGATGGCCATATGATAACGCTGGGAGCGGAACTCTTTGAGCATGCGGTCCACCCGCTTGCTTTCCGGTACCACGACCGCCGGGCGCAGGATCTTATCGATACTAAAAGGTTCATCGTGTCTGAGCATGTACGGCAGCAAATCCTTGGCCAGCAGGATCCCTTCCACATGATCCTTATCTTCGCTGATGACCGGGAAGCGGGAATGGGCTGAGTCGACGATGACATCGAGGCACTCCTGCAGCGATTGGTTTTTCTTCAGCGTAATAATCTGCGAGCGTGGGATCATGATATCCCGTACCCGCTGTTCGGCGATGTCCATGACGCCTTCCAGCATATCGAGGGTATCGGGGTCGATAAGCTCGTTTTGTTCGGAATCCCTGATAAGTTCGAGAAGATCGTCACGGTTTTTCGGTTCGCCGTGAAACAGCTGATTTAGCATCAGGGTAAAAAAGCCCTTCTTAGGACTGGGGCTATCATTGCTCTGCGAATGGTCGTCGCTCATAGCGTTTAGTCAATTCACTCTTTAATAATTAGCGGGGCATTACGCCTCTTTTTACGCCAGATGCGGATCCGGGTAACCGAGTTTTTGCATGATCTCCGTTTCCAGCGATTCCATCTCCAGGGTTTCCTCATCCAGGATATGATCATACCCTAACAGATGCAGCGAACCGTGAACAACCATATGCGCCCAATGTGCTTCCATCGCCTTTTCCTGTTGCTGCGCTTCACGCTCTACCACTTGACGGCAGATAACCAGATCACCCAGCAGCGGCAGTTCCACTTCCGGCGGCGCCTCAAAGGGAAAGGAAAGCACGTTGGTGGGCTTATCTTTGCCGCGGTAGGTCATGTTGAGCTCATGGCTTTCCGCTTCGTCCACCAGGCGAACGGTAACTTCCGCACCGTCGCGAAACAGCGGCAGCACGCCCTGTAGCCAGCGCAGGAAATCCGCCTCGGCGGGCAGACCCTTCGCTTCGTCGCAGGCCAGCTGCAGGTCAAGTATCACATCGCTCATGCCTTAGGCTCCCCGGAGGAGGACGAACCGTGCCCCGCTGGGGCGGCGCCATTGTTCTGCGCCAAGGCCTCGCGCTTGCGCTCGGCGGCCTGTTGCTCCTGGCGTTTTTGATCGGCGGTTTCCCAGGCTTCATAGGCATTGACAATCCGCGCCACTACCGGGTGGCGCACCACGTCTTCGCTATGGAAGAAATTGAAACTGATTTCTTCCACTTCCGCCAGCACTTCCACCGCGTGGCGCAAGCCTGATTTCTGATGACGCGGCAGGTCAATCTGGGTGACATCGCCGGTAATGACCGCTTTGGAATTGAAACCGATGCGGGTCAGGAACATCTTCATCTGTTCGATGGTGGTGTTCTAGCTTTCGTCCAAAATAATGAACGCGTCGTTCAGGGTACGTCCGCGCATATAGGCCAGCGGCGCGACCTCAATGACATTGCGCTCAATCAGTTTATCCACCCGCTCGAAGCCGAAGCCCAACATTTCAAAGAGCGCGTCGTAGAGCGGGCGCAGGTAGGGGTCGACCTTCTGGCTGAGATCGCCGGGCAAAAAACCCAGTTTCTCACCGGCTTCCACCGCCGGGCGGGTCAGAAGAATACGGCGAATTTCCTGGCGCTCCAGTGCATCTACCTCGGCAGCCACCGCCAGATAGGTTTTCCCGGTTCCGGCCGGGCCGACGCCGAAGGTGATGTCATGATCGAGAATGTGGGCGATGTATTGCGACTGATTAGGAGTGCGCGGTTTAATGATGCCGCGCTTGGTTTGTATATTCACCGCGCGGCCATAGTCGGGCACGCTTTCCGCCGTTTGCTCCAGCACCCGGTTTTGTTTAATGGCCAGATGAATTTGTTCCGGCTCGATATCGGCGATAACGCAGCGCAGCGGCGCCGTGTCGACGTACAGCGCGGTGAGGATCGTCGCGGCGGCATCAACGCACAGCGGTTTACCAACCAGTTTAAAGGTATTATCACGCCGATTGATCTTAATGCCCAACCGGCGCTCAAGTTGCTTGATGTTGTCATCAAACGGCCCACAGAGGCTCAACAGACGGTTGTTGTCTGCGGGTTCCTGCATGATTTCTTTAGTTTCGACGTTCAAATCTGTCCTCTCGGCATATAAAACCCTGATAGGGTGAACCTCAGACCATGCACCGGCAGAGCCGGCAGCGATCGCCTATGGCTAATAATAAATGAAGCATCACCGCCCACGCGTCAAGGGCAAAGACGATTATAGGTATATTGGGGCACAATTAATGCAATGCAAGCAGGTGAGCCGCATGGCGGCGGAGCGGCTCGTCGCTCCGGGATGCTGGCGGGCAGGGGTCACGGCTGATACATGCCCACGCCCAGTTCGTTCTCTTTACGGGTGCGGGCAATGACCGACGCCGGGCTTTCATGGCTACGCAATGCCATTTGATCTTCGGTGCGCAACAGGACGCCGCGCAGGGAATTGGGATACACGTCGACGATCTCAACATCGACGAATTTGCCTATCATAGACGGCGCGCCTTCAAAATTGACTACCCGATTGTTTTCGGTGCGGCCGGACAGCTCCATCACGTTTTTGCGTGAGGTGCCTTCCACCAGAATACGCTGCACCGTGCCCTGCATGCGGCGGCTGTACTGCATGGCCTGTTGGGTGATCCGTTCCTGCAAAATATGGAGCCGCTGCTTTTTCTCTTCTTCACTGACATCGTCCACCATATCGGCGGCGGGCGTGCCGGGACGCGCGGAGTAAATGAAGCTGAAGCTCATGTCGAAATTCACGTCGGCAATCAGTTGCATCGTCTGCTCTAAGTCTTGCTGAGTCTCGCCTGGAAAGCCAATGATGAAGTCGGAGCTGATTTGAATATCCGGCCGCGCCTTGCGCAGCCGGCGGATGATGGATTTATATTCCAGCGCGGTGTGGGCGCGTTTCATCATGGTCAGGATGCGATCGGAGCCGCTTTGCACCGGCAAATGCACGAAGCTGACCAGTTCTGGCGTGTCGCGGTAAACATCGATGATATCGTCGGTGAATTCGATAGGATGGCTGGTGATATAGCGGACACGGTCGATACCGTCTATGGCCGCCACCAGCCGCAGCAGTTCGGCAAAAGTGCAGATGCCGCCGTCATAGCTGGCGCCGCGATAGGCGTTGACGTTCTGCCCCAGCAGGTTGACTTCACGCACGCCCTGATCCGCCAGTTGGGCTATCTCGAACAGGATATCGTCGCACGGGCGGCTGACTTCTTCGCCGCGGGTGTAGGGCACGACGCAAAAACTGCAGTATTTGTTGCAGCCTTCTATGATAGAGACAAAGGCGGTCGGCCCTTCCGCGCGCGGTTCCGGCAGGCGATCGAATTTTTCGATTTCCGGGAAGCTGATATCCACTACCGGACTGCGGGTGCCATGGACATGATTAATCATTTCCGGCAGGCGATGCAGCGTCTGTGGCCCGAAAATGATGTCCACGTAATTGGCCCGCTCACGGATATGGGCGCCTTCCTGAGATGCCACGCAGCCGCCGACGCCGATGATCAAGTCCGGTCGGGCTTCCTTCAGCATGCGCCAGCGCCCCAACTGATGGAACACCTTCTCCTGTGCTTTTTCCCGGATAGAGCAGGTATTTAGCAACAGGACATCCGCCTCTTCGGGGTTGTCCGTCAACTGATAGCCGTGGGTGCTATCCAGTAAGTCGGCCATCTTGGATGAATCATACTCATTCATCTGACAGCCCCAGGTTTTGATATGGAGTTTTTTGGTCATCAGCTTGCTATTACTCAATGCAGTATTAAAAAGCCCGCAGGCTTGCGCAGGGCGCGTATTGTAATCCTTTGCCGGTGTTGTGACCAGTCTAGCGCGCGCGGCGAGTCTTTGAACGACCAATTTTGCGGTACACTACCGGAAACTGGAAAATAATAGCGTAGGCATAGGCCGAAATGAAGACGAACGAGACGTGCTATGACGTAGTGGTGGCCGGTGGCGGCATGGTGGGGGCGGCACTGGCGCTGGCGCTGGCCCAGGCGGGCTTTCAGGTGCTGGTTGTGGACCCGGCGCCCCCTATGCCGGCCGCGGACGACGCGCCGCCGGATTTGCGGGTGTCGGCCATAAGCTGCGCCTCGGTGGCGCTGTTGCGTCGCATCGGCGCCTGGCAACGCATCGATGACCGTTTTTGCGTACCGTACCGCCGTTTGGAAACCTGGGAATGGTCGTCTGCGGTGGTGGCGTTCGATGCCGCCTCCATCAACCTGCCAGAACTGGGTTTTATGGTGGAAAACCGCCGACTGCAACAGGCGCTGTGGCAAGGCTTTGCAGATTGCGACACGTTGGCGCTACGCTGCCCGGCGTCGCTTACCGCCATGGTGTGGGACGAGGGTCGCTGGCGGTTAACGCTTGATGACGGCAGCACCATCACCAGCCGGGTTGTGGTCGGGGCCGACGGCGCGCATTCCTGGGTACGTCAACATGCGGGCATTGCGGTCAGCGGTTGGCAGTACCGTCAATCCTGCCTGCTGCTCAGTGTGGCAATCGACGGTTGGCAGCAACAGGACGTGACCTGGCAGGCGTTCCACCCCACCGGGCCGCGGGCGTTTTTGCCGCTCTACGGGCGCTGGGCGTCGCTGGTCTGGTATGACGGCGCGGCGCGTATCCGCCAGTTGGAGAAACTTCCTCTGCCGGCGCTGGCGCGGGAAGTGCAGGCGGCCTTCCCTGCCCGGCTCGGCGCCTTCACCTTGCATGGCGCGGCATCGTTTCCCTTAACGCGCCGCCACGCCCGCGACTATGTGTTGCCGGGACTGGCGCTGATTGGCGATGCCGCGCACACCATTAACCCCCTCGCCGGGCAGGGGGCCAATCTGGGTTTTCGCGATGCCGAGGCGCTGGCGGAGGTTTTGATTGCCGCTCGCGCTGGTGGTGAACGTTGGGAAACGCGGTCGGTGCTGCAACGCTACCAGCGCCGCCGGCGCTGCGATAACTTGCTGATGCAGGCGGGAGTGGATGTGTTCTACACCACGTTTAGCAACGACTTACCGCCGCTGATGCTGGCGCGCAATCTTGGCCTGATGCTGGCACAGCGCGCCGGCGGACTTAAGCACCGGGTACTGCGTTACGCGCTGGGGCTGTAACGTTACTGGCCCGCCGCCGTTCGCCGTGACGGCCGTGCACAGCGAAGGTTCTAAGCGTCAGCATCGTAAGGGAAATGCGCGGCGGAAACCTTCGCTTATCGTCACGCGTGCTGACGGTGTTGGTCCGCCCTGTTGCGGGCGCTGCGGCTTCGCGCCGCCTTTCCCTCTACCGGTGGGTGGCGCGAGCCGCTTCCATCACGTGCCGCGCTACCTGTCCCGGGCGTAACCGGCCTGGTGTTTGACTCTCTATTGCAAGCAATCCCCGCCGGCGACGCATTTCACGCCCGCATCCTGAATTTATTGATATATCACTTTAAATCATAAGTGTTTTATTTAGACGATAATGCTTCATTGCCGGGTTGTTACCGCCCGGCAAGCCCCCTACTATGGCCAGTATAACCGTCTTGATAGACCGTTATTTCCAGATAAAGAGGATAATTGAAAAGGACATTCGATGAAGAAGGGAAACTGCTGTTTTGCGGCCATTGCGCTGTTGCTGATAAGCAATGCCCACGGCAAACGTCAATCGGTCAGCGAGGCGCCGTTGGCCAGCCGGGTTAAGGAAGCCTGTCATTACAACACCGACGGCAGTGTGGACTGTCGCTACACTGTCGCAATGCAAATTCTGACCACCGCGGGGCGCGATAGGTTATCGCGCATCGATTTCAGCTACCCGGAAGAGGATACCTTTACGCTCGTGGAATCCAGCGTGACGTTTCCAGATGAACCGGCGCAGCCGCCCATGAGCGCTGAAGTCGATATTCGGACGGAACCTAATCCCTACCTGGGTTTTTCGCGCAATAAAACCCTGTCGCTTGCCTTTCCCCATTTACGGGTGAACGCCGTCATCCGCTACACCTTACAGTACCACCAGACGGCCATCCCGTTTAATGCGCATTTTACGGACATGCGGACCTTCCCCGCCCGACGACCAACGTCTGGATGCGTACCAGATAACTTACACCGCCGAGCGGCCGCTGTATTATCGTGCGAAGTTACCCGATGAATTCAAAGTCAAGACCAGCAAGGACAAAAAGTCAATTGAGGTGAAACTCGTCAAATCCCGCTATGAAAACTACATTTTTGAGTTGTCCAACGGCTACGTGCGCGATTTTCCGTATATCCAGGTCGGCACTTCGCTCAGCGCGCGGGACATTTTTGGCCCCCTGGCGAAAAAGTATCAGCTTATTTCGCGTCAGCCGTTACCGCCCGATGCGCGGCGGATAATGCAGAGCCTTAAAGGGCGGCCGGCGGCGGAACAGGTAGCGGAGATAATGCGTTATCTGCATCAGCGCTACCGTTATCTTGGCGACTGGCGAGCCCGTAACCGCAGCTATGTGCCGTTTGATCTTGCCCAAATCGAGCAAAATGGCTATGGCGATTGCAAGGATTTGTCGATCCTGCTGACGGCGATGTTGCGCGAAGCGGGCGTGACGGCCCGGCCGGCGCTGGTGGAGCGCGGGCTGTATGCCATGCCCATGGCGATTCCGGGCGTCACGGCCAACCATGCTATCGTACAGGCGAACATCGCCGGCAAAATCGAATGGCTGGATCCCACCCAAACTAATTACGCGCCCGGCTATGTGGCGTCGGATCTCCAGGATCGCGCGGCGCTGGTTTTCACGCCTGAGGGAAACGTGATCGTGGACGCTATTCCGGCGTCCACGCCGCGGCAAGTAGAGCGGTTTGAGCGCAATGAAATTTTTACCGCGCAGGGGCGCTCGATTGTCCATGAGCGGCAGGTGAGAATGAAGGGCGGCGGTCTTGCCAGCCTGTTCCAGGGAGAGAGCGAGCACGGCGTGAAAAGTATCGATACTTCCTTGTGCAACGCGGTGGTCAATGAAAACACCCGCTGCCGGGTGGAACGCGACCCGATGCAATATCAGTTACCTGACGCCTACCAGGTCATTATCCATGCCGAGGATCGCCATGCTCTGATGCGAATTGCCGATTCGCGCTATCTCTATCTGGGGAGTCCTTACCCCACGGTGTGGGATGATCTCAACCGTTACCGGAGTGAAGGGGGATTAACCGATATTTATTTGGGGGAACCGAGAAAACAGCTGCGGCAGATTAATCTGGTCGGTGAGGGCATTACCGCGGCGATAAACGCCTGCCGGCTCCGCTCCAAATGGTTCGATATCGATATCGCGGGAGAAAAGACGGCGCGAGGTTATCGCTACAGCAAGCAGATAACGGTCAAAACGTCATGGATAGGCCATGATGAAACTATGCAGCCGGCTTTTCAGACCCTGTTGACACGCGCCAGCGATTGCTATGATCGGCTTAATTTTATCGTCAATGCGCCGTGAGCGCAGGTCATGCAGCGGTAAAAAAACGCTCCCGGGGGAGCGTTTTTTATTGCCGCCTGCGCGGGCTTGATGTGGCTGGGGTACCAGGATTAGAACCTGGGATGCCGGAATCAGAATCCGGTGCCTTACCGCTTGGCGATACCCCAAAAATATGGTGGCTACGACGGGAATCGAACCTGTGCCCCCAGCATTATGAGTGCTGTGCTCTAACCAGCTGAGACACGTAGCCATATTTTTGACCGATTGCTTTGCAACAGACCTCAATATCGGCAGGTCATTTTGGCTGTGATACCAGGATTCGAACCTGGGGGTGGTGTGATCAAAACCCGCTGCCTTACCGCTTGGCTATATCCCATCTCGGCCGCAATTGCAGCACAATTCGCCCGTAACACTCAGCGAATTGGCTGGGGTACCAGGATTCGAACCTGGGCGTGGCGGGATCAAAACCCGCTGCCTTACCGCTTGGCTATACCCCAATTGCTGCTTACCGAACGATGGTGCGGGAGGCGAGACTTGAACTCGCACACCTTGCGGCGCCAGAACCTAAATCTGGTGCGTCTACCAATTTCGCCACTCCCGCAAAGTATGGTGGCTACGACGGGATTCGAACCTGTGACCCCAGCATTATGAGTGCTGTGCTCTAACCAGCTGAGCTACGTAGCCAACTTTCCGCGTGACCTACATTCGGCGTTGCGGGGCGCATTATGCGGAGTTGACGAACTTCAGTCAACCCCTTTTTTTCGCTAATCCGGCATGCGCGGACCGTTTATCTGGCTTATGAACAACCTGACGATAAAAGCGGCTAACGCAATGATTTTCCCGCGCTCACGGGGGCGAAAACCGATCCGGCAAGGCGGGTTTTTAAGCAGGGTGGCATGGAGGATTGGCGGGGCGGCAGACACCCTCGCCGTCGAAGTGAATAGCGTCCGGCGACCGCCGGCGCGATAGCGTCAGGCTCCCTCGCACAGGCGGTGACAACACCGGCTCGCCGTACCCTGAAGGCCGATAGGCACCCGTTTACCAATGGCACCCACCGGCGCGACAGCGGCAGGCCGTCCCGGTAACGACGTTTTCACCGCAGCCTGGCGCCCTGGAGCATTATCGGAAGGGGCCGTCAAACCGCTCGACCGGTGGCCGCCAAGGTCAGCAAGGCGCTGGTGCCGGCCGCTATCAATAGGCCGAAGCGTGTACGCCTACCGCGCGGCCTGAGGGATCATCCATTTTTTTGAACGACTCATCCCATTCAATGGCCTTAGCGGAAGAACAGGCCACCGACTGGCCCCCGGGCACGCATTCCGCAGCGCTCGGCAGCGGAAACAGCTCTGCAAAAATCTGCCGGTACAGATAACCTTCTTTGGACGTCGGCGTGTTATAGGGAAAACGGAAGTGCGCATTGGCCAGCTGTTGATCGCTGATTTGCTCCGCGGCAATGACTTTCAGACTGTCAATCCAGCTGTAGCCCACGCCGTCGGAAAACTGCTCCTTTTGCCGCCAGGCAACGCTCTCCGGCAGATAATCGGCAAAACATTCGCGCAGCACATGTTTTTCAATTTTGCCGTTGCCGCACATTTTATCCTGCGGATTGATACGCATCGCCACGTCCAAGAACTGCTTGTCGAGGAAGGGCACGCGTGCATCGACGCCCCAGGCGGACATTGCTTTGTTGGCGCGGGCGCAGTCATACATATGCAGCGCCTGCAGTTTACGCACCAGCTCCTCATGGAACTCTTTGGCATTCGGCGCCTTGTGGAAATAGAGATAGCCGCCGAACACCTCATCGGCCCCTTCGCCGGACAGAACCATCTTGATGCCCATCGCTTTGATTTTGCGCGACATCAAGTACATCGGGGTCGAAGCGCGGATGGTGGTAACGTCATAGGTTTCAATGTGGTAAATCACGTCGCGGATGTCGTCCAGGCCTTCTTGCACCGTGAAATGAATTTCATGGTGCACCGTGACCAGCGCTGCCGCCACTTTGCTGGCGGCGCTCAAATCCGGCGAACCTTCCAGGCCCACGGCGAAAGAGTGCAGCTGCGGCCACCAGGCTTCGCTTTGCGCGTGATCCTCCACCCGGCGGGCGGCGTACTTTTTAGTGATGGCGGAGATGATGGATGAATCAAGCCCGCCGGACAGCAGCACGCCGTAAGGCACATCAGACATCAGATGGCTTTTCACCGATTCTTCCAGCGCCGCCTTCAGCGCCGCTTTGTCGGTGACGTTGTCTTTCACCCGATCGTAATCAAACCAATCGCGCTGATAGTACGGCCGCAGTTCGCCGTCCTGGCTCCAGAGGTAGTGCCCAGGCGGGAACTCATGGAGAGTGCGGCAAACCGGCACCAGCGCTTTCATTTCCGACGCGACGTACAGGTTACCGTGCTCGTCATGCCCCATATACAGCGGAATGATGCCCATGTGATCGCGGCCGATTAAATAGGCGTCTTTTTCCGTGTCGTACAGGATAAAAGCGAACATGCCGCGCAATTCGTCCAGAAACTCCGGGCCTTTTTCCTGGTACAGGGCCAGAATGACCTCACAATCGGAACCTGTCTGAAAGGCGTAGCGGTCGCCCAACTGCTCGCGGATAAGCTGATGGTTATAAATCTCGCCGTTGACCGCCAGCACATGCGTGTGCGCCGCGTTGTAGAGGGGTTGGGCACCGGTGTTGACATCGACGATGGACAAACGCTCATGGGCCAGTATCGCTTTTTCGCCCGCATACACACCGGACCAGTCGGGGCCGCGATGACGCATCAGGCGGGAGCATTCCAGCGCCTGTTTACGTAATTCAACCGGATCTGTCTTTAGATCCAGTACCCCAAAAATAGAACACATAATTTTTTCCCTCACGATGAATCACGGCGGTCGCCGTGTTGTCGCCGGCGCCGTCACATATGCAACGATTTAGCATCAAAAAGGCCCCACAATTCAATATCCATGGAGAAATAAACCTAATCAGTCGAATAATCATCAATAAAAAAGCAAAATATTCATATAAAACGCATTAAACCAGAGTAAAACGGCAGGTTCATTGTGAATTCAACAATGCAATTTTCACCACCGGCGGCCGTACGGGTGACCGCCTTGCCGGGGACATGAAGCAAATGGGCGCGGTGCGCCGCTAGTTCTTGGGTAAGAAAGGGCAAACAGGAGAAGAACCCTCGCCGGTCAGGCGCGGAAAATCGCGGCTCAATCCCCAGCGTGTTCATCGTAGGACAGATTGCTAAGTCGTGGTCTGTCAAGGCGTGGGACTACGGCCGGGAGACCGGCGGCGCCGGAGAACGGCGTTGCGCCAAGGGGCGGCCTTCAGACCCGCATCACCATGGCGCAGGTTAGCGGTGCGGCGGTGAATCGGCCTCAAGCAGCCGTTGAAGCAGCACGCCGTTAAGCATAGCGCGCTTCACCAGGGCGAAAGCGCCGATGGCCGAACCGTGATCCAGCGCCGAGATAACCACCGGCAAGTTTTGGCGGAAGGCTTTCAGCACCTGATTATCGATACAGAGCTGCACGGCCGGCAGCAAAATTTTGTGAGCCTCGGTGATTTCGCCCGCTAATACCACCTTTTGCGGATTGAACAGGTTGATGCTCAGCGCTATTACCTTGCCTAACTGGCGGCCAACGTGCTCGATTACCTCCACCGCCAGCCCGTCACCGCGATTGGCGGCTTGACATATGGTGTCTATCCGGCAGTCGTCCGGCGTCAGTTTACTGGCATAACCCTGACTGAGCAGCAGGCGCACCCGTTGCTCGATAGCGGCATTGGCGGCAATGGTTTCCAGACAGCCAAAATTACCGCAGTGGCAGCGTTCTCCCAGCGGATCGACCTGGATATGGCCAATTTCGCCCACATTGCCGTTACTGCCGAGAAAAATCTGGCCGTTAATCAGAATCCCCGCGCCGGTACCGCGGTGCAGACGAACCAAAATAGAATCGGCGCAATCCTGGGTTGCACCGAAGTAGTGCTCCGCCAGCGCCAGACTGCGAATGTCGTGGCCCACAAACGCGGTGAGATGAAAGCGCTGCTGCAACTGCTCCACCAGTGGCCAATGGTGCACCTGTATATGGGGCATATAGCGGACAATGCCGGATAAGGGGTCGACCAGCCCCGGTAATATCACCGAAATAGCGATAAGATCGCGGATTTTACGCTGCGCCTGCTCTAGGAAGTCGGCGATGGTTTCCATCAGCGCCAATTCCAACGTCTGCTGGGTGCGCTGCGGCAGCGGGAAATAAGCTTCTTGCAGGGCTTTGCCGCTCAAATCATAAAGCATGACCGTCGCGTCATGCCGTCCGAGCCGAACGCCGATGGCCTGGAAGGCACGCGTCTCGGCCACGATAGAGATGGCCCGCCGGCCGCCGGTGGAGGCCTGCTGATCCACTTCGCGGATCAGGCCGCGTTCCAGCAATTGGCGGGTGATCTTGGTGATACTGGCGGGCGCGAGCTGGCTTTGTTCTGCTATCTGAATACGAGAAATGGGACCAGCTTGATCGATGAGACGGTAGACCGCCGCGCTATTCAACTGTTTAACAAGGTCAATATTGCCTATCGGGGTCTGTCCGCCTGGTGTCATCGCTTACTCGCTTATGGTCAAACTTCGTCGCCGTTAACGATAGTTTTACTGATTTTGTAATCGCGGGTGAAGGCGGTTAAGTTGGCGATTTTGCCGACCGTCAGCGCCCCTAACCGCGCGTCCATGCCCAGCGCCCGAGCCGGGTAAAGGGTTGCCATGCGCAACGCCTCTTCCAGCGCGATACCGGCGAACTCGACGCTTCCACGCACCGCTTCAATCATGGTAAGCGCCGAGCCGCTAAGGGTACCGTGTTCATCCACGCACAGGCCATCGCGATAGTATATTGTTTTGCCGGCGAAAATGAACCTGTCAATATTTTCCGCGCCGGCCGGGGCGGTGGCATCCGTGACCAATATCAGGCGATCGCCCTTAATGCGTTTGGCGTTACGGATGTTGGCCCAGTTAACATGCAGGCCGTCGGCGATGATACCGCAATAAATTTCCGGCGCGTCGAACAGGGCGCCGATAACGCCCGGTTCGCGTCCGACCATCGGCGGCATGGCGTTGAACAGGTGGGTCGCGAAGCTGATGCCGGCGGCGAAACCCGCCTTCGCCTGTTGGTAAGTGGCGTTGGAATGGCCGATGGAAACGCGGATACCGGCGTCAGACAGCCGGCGGATCACTGATGCATCCACCTGCTCAGGCGCTAGGGTCATCTTGCATATCACATCGCTGTTGGCGCACAGGAAGGCCACCATTTCTTCGCTCGGCGCGCGCATTAACGCCGGATCATGGGTGCCTTTTTTGGCCGGGCTGAGGTACGGGCCTTCCAAGTGCAGCCCCAGCGCCTGATGTTGATGCTGCGCTAGGTAAGCGCGCATCACCTCCACCGCCCGCCGCATAAATTCATCGGTGCTGGTAATGAGGGTCGGCAGGAAGCTGGTACAGCCGGAACGCTGGTTGGCGGCCTGCATCGTTTCCAGCGTATCGACCGACAGCGCGTCCAGGCTGTCATTGAACTGCACGCCGCCGCAGCCGTTAAGCTGCAAGTCGATAAAACCGGGCGCCAGCGCGGCGCCGGCCAGATCGCGGCGTTCAATGCCGTCTGGCAGGCTGTCGACGGGGCAAATGGCGTCGATAACGCCGTTCGCGATAACGAGCGCGTGGTTATCCAGAATCTCGCTGCCGGTATAGATGCGGCCGTTGGTTAAAGCATACATAGTCAGCTCCGGGAGGTTAGTCGGCGGTGTCAGATTGTCTTGTTCCAGTTCACGGAAGTAGTTGACCGTTTTCACCTTTAATTCCTGGGTAGACGGTTCATCGCACACCATGACCGCTTTAGCATGCAACTGCAGACAGGTGATGGTCCACATATGATTGACATTACCTTCTACAGCGGCCTGCAACGCCTGGGCCTTGTTGTGCCCTATCACCAGAATCATCACCTCTTGCGCGTCGAGCAACGTACCGACACCCACCGTCAAGGCGTAGCGCGGCACTTGCTCGATGTCGTTGTCAAAGAAACGCGAATTGGCCCGACGGGTCTCTTGGGTCAGCGTTTTGATGCGGGTGCGCGAGGCCAAAGATGAACCCGGTTCATTAAAAGCGATGTGACCGTCGTTGCCGACGCCGCCCATGAATAGGTGAATTTTGCCGTAGGATTTAATCTTCTCCTCATAACGGCGACATTCAGCATCAATATCCGGTGCATTGCCGTTAAGGAGATTGATGTTTTCCCGTGGAATGTCGATATAATTAAAAAAGTTATTAAACATGAACGAATGGTAGCTTTCGGGGTGCTCGACGGGCAGGCCGACATACTCATCCATGTTGAAGGTCACCACATGCTTGAAGCTGACCTGGCCCGCTTTATGCATCGCAATCAGGCTTTTGTAGGCTTCCAGCGGCGTGCTGCCGGTGGGCAGGCCAAGGATGAACGGGCGGTCCGCGCTGGGGTTGAAGGCGTTGATACGATTAACGATATGACGGGCGGCCAACTGACCTACCTGAGCGGCGGTGTTTAATGGAATCAGTCTCATATTTGTCCTCGTTAGAAGTTGCGGGGCAGTGTATGAGCGGGGAGTATAACCGTTAGGCGCCGACGCCGGAATCCGACGTGTTGTCCCTCCCTGCAGTTCCACTGCGGGTTGATTTTTTTAATGAAAAATAAGTTTGCCTTATTTACTAGAATAAGTCACAAAATAGAGCGATTCAAGATGAAATTTGCTTAAGAAAACCGTTATTATTTTGCGAAGAGAATTAAATCTTTCGCCGGCGAGGCATTCGCGCTGCTGGCGAGGGTAACAACAGAGGCGGTGCAGCAGCAGACCGGCCGCCAATAAAAAGTCATGCTAATAGGGGAAATACGGTGAATATACTCAGTTATCTACAGAAAATAGGCCGGGCGCTAATGGTGCCGGTGGCGACACTGCCCGCCGCCGCTATCCTGATGGGTGTGGGCTATTGGATCGATCCGGTTGGCTGGGGGGGCAGCAATGCGCTGGCGGCTTTTTTCATTAAATCCGGGTCGGCGATTATTGAAAATATGTCGGTGCTATTTGCCATCGGCGTCGCCTATGGCATGTCGAAAGATAAAGACGGCGCCGCAGCGCTTACCGGCTTTGTCGGCTTTCTGGTAGTGACAACCCTGTGTGCGCCGGCCTCGGTGGCGATGATACAAAAAATCCCCGTGGATCAAGTGCCGGCGGCGTTTGGCAAAATCAACAACCAATTCGTCGGCATCCTGGTGGGGATTATCTCCGCCGAGCTTTATAACCGATTCAGCCATGTCGAGCTCACCAAGGCGCTGTCGTTTTTCAGCGGACGCCGCCTGGTGCCGATTCTGGTTTCCTTCGTGATGATTTTCATCGCCTTTATTCTGATGTATATCTGGCCGGTGATCTTTAACGCGCTGGTGACGTTCGGTGAACATATCCAGCAGCTCGGATCGGTGGGGGCGGGTATTTATGCCTTCTTCAACCGTTTGCTGATTCCGGTCGGTTTACACCACGCGTTGAATTCGGTTTTCTGGTTCGATGTCGCCGGCATTAACGATATACCTAAATTCCTCGGCGGCCAACAGTCGATCGAAGCCGGTACCGGTATCATCGGTATTACCGGCCGTTATCAGGCCGGTTTCTTCCCGATCATGATGTTTGGCCTGCCCGGTGCGGCGCTGGCGATTTACCACTGTGCCCGCCCCGAAAACCGCAGTAAAGTGGCACGGATCATGCTCGCCGCGGCCTTCGCCTCGTTTTTTACCGGCATCACCGAACCGCTGGAATTCTCCTTTATGTTCGTGGCACCGGTGCTGTATTTTCTGCACGCGCTGTTGACCGGCCTGTCGGTGTTTATTGCCGCCAGTATGCATTGGATCGCCGGATTCGGCTTTAGCGCCGGGCTGGTGGATATGGTGCTGTCAAGCCGCAACCCGCTGGCGGTGCATTGGTATATGCTTATCCCGCAGGGGCTGGTGTTCTTCGTTCTGTATTATCTGGTATTTCGTTTCACCATCAAACGCTTTAATTTGCTCACCCCGGGCCGCGAGTTACAAATGGCCGGCGATGAAACCGATGGCTACGATGTGAATATCGATGCCGGCGGTGAAGGCGATAAGACGC
The DNA here is from genome assembly GCF_018777395.1 of Candidatus Sodalis endolongispinus. Lineage (GTDB taxonomy): Bacteria > Pseudomonadota > Gammaproteobacteria > Enterobacterales > Enterobacteriaceae > Sodalis_B > Sodalis_B endolongispinus. Next base: position 2,350,770 of record NZ_JAFJYC010000001.1, on the reverse strand, counting down.
AAGTACTGGCGCGTCGTTATATCAGTGCTATTGGTGGCTCGGACAATTTGACCGGCATTGATGCCTGTATTACCCGCCTACGTATGAGCGTGAAAGACACGTCGCTGGTCAATGACGCTGTGGCAAAAAATCTCGGCGCTCAGGGCGTGATCCGTCTGAATAAAGAAAGTCTGCAAATCATTGTCGGTACCAGCGCGGAAATCATCGCCGGCGCGATGCGTAGCGTCCTGGCCAAAGGACCGGTGAGCCCGGCGCGCGCGGTATCCACGACGCCGGCCACAGCGCCTGCCCCCCGCGTGGAAACGCCGCCCACCGCAGGTAAACCGGTGGTGGTTTCACTCATTTCGCCGATTACCGGTGAAGTGGTGCCGCTGGAGCAGGTGCCGGATGAAGCTTTCGCCACCCGCGCCGTGGGTGAGGGTATCGCCGTACGTCCCACCGATAAACTGCTGCTGTCGCCGGCGAACGGTACGCTGGTCAAAATGTTCAGTACCTATCATGCCTTCTGTCTGGAAACCGACGGCGGCGCTGAAGTGGTAGTGCATATCGGTATCGATACCGTGGCTCTTAACGGGCAGGGCTTTACCTGCCTGGTGGAGGAAGGCAGCAAGGTGACGCAGGGGCAGCCTATTCTGGAGCTGGATTTAGCCTACCTGAATGCCAACGCCCGTTCGATGATAAGCCCGGTGGTCGTGAGCAATATGGAGGAGTTTGGCGCGCTGACCGCCACCGCCGACACGAACGTGGTAGCGGGTCAAAGCCGGCTGCTGGATCTTATCGGCAAATAAAATACAACGCCTGCCTTGCGCGCCGCGCGGCGAAATGCCCGCGGCTGCGCCAAGCGCGGTGATGCTGTTAAAACGCCCGTGCCGCGCGAAGGGGCCTGGCGTTGTTTTTTTCTGCTGTTGCCCTTCCTCGCACAGCGGGGGGAGATCCCGGCGCAACAGCGTGGTAAGCCGATGCAGCGCACCTTAATTCGTCATTGCCTGCCGGCGATGACGTCTTAATGCCCACCCTGGTCGCGACAAAGACTTCGAACCGCCGCCCTGCAGCGTCGGAATGGAGAATTTCTTTAACAAACGGTTGTGTCCTGGCGTGGCATGTTGGAACATAAGCGTAATGAATGTCGTGCTGTTGCGTAGAGGAATATCAACATGAGTGAGGCTGAAGCCCGCCCAACGAATTTTATTCGTCAAATTATTGACGACGATCTGGCTTCGGGGAAGCACACATCGGTGCATACCCGTTTTCCGCCGGAGCCAAATGGCTATTTGCACATCGGCCATGCCAAATCGATCTGCCTTAATTTTGGCATCGCCCAGGATTATCAGGGCCAATGTAACCTGCGTTTCGATGATACCAATCCGGTCAAAGAGGACATGGAATATGTCGACTCTATCAAGCACGACGTACAGTGGCTGGGTTTTAACTGGAGCGGTGATATTCACTACTCTTCCGATTATTTCGACCAGCTGCATGACTACGCGCTTGAGCTAATTGATAAAGGGCTGGCCTATGTCGACCAGCTATCGCCGGATGAAATTCGCGATCATCGCGGTACCCTGACGCGCCCGGGTAAAAACAGCCCTTATCGGGATCGGAGCGTGGAAGAAAACCGGGCGTTATTCGCCAGCATGCGCCAGGGCGAATTTGCCGAAGGCAGCGCCTGCCTGCGGGCGAAGATCGACATGGCCTCGCCGTTTATGGTGATGCGCGACCCGGTGCTATACCGCATTAAATTCGCCGATCATCACCAGACCGGCAATAAGTGGTGCATCTATCCGATGTATGACTTTACCCACTGTATCTCCGATGCGCTGGAAGGCATTACCCATTCCCTTTGCACGTTGGAGTTTCAAGATAACCGCCGGCTGTATGATTGGGTGTTGGATAATATCAGCATCGCCGTGCATCCCCGGCAATATGAATTCTCCCGGCTGAATCTCGAATACGCCATTATGTCCAAGCGCAAGCTGAATCTTTTGGTCACCGAGAAAGTCGTCGAGGGTTGGGACGATCCGCGCATGCCGACGATTTCCGGTCTGCGTCGCCGCGGCTATACGGCGGCCTCGATTCGCGAATTCTGCCGCCGCATCGGCGTGACGAAGCAGGATAATAATGTTGAAATGGCCGCGCTGGAAGCGTGTATCCGCGAAGATCTCAACGAACACGCGCCGCGCGCCATGGCGGTGATCGACCCGGTACGGGTGGTCATCGAAAGCCTGCCGGAGGAGAATGAACAGGATATTGTGATGCCGAACCATCCCAACCGGCCGGAAATGGGAACCCGGCAGGTCGCGTTCAGCCGCGAAATCTATATCGATCGCGCTGACTTCCGTGAAGAAGCCAACAAACAGTACAAGCGACTGGTATTGGGCAAGGAAGTGCGTCTGCGCAATGCGTTTGTGATTAAGGCTGAACGCGTGGAAACAGACGCCCAGGGACAAATCACCACGATCTTCTGCCGCCATGATCCAGACACATTGAGCAAAGACCCTGCGGACGGGCGTAAGGTGAAAGGTGTCATCCACTGGGTATCGGCCAGCCGTAGCATTGCAGCGGAGTTCCGCCTGTATGATCGGTTATTCAGCGAGGCCAACCCGGCGGCGGCCGAAGACTTTCTCTCGACGCTGAATCCGGATTCGCTGGTTATCCGCCAGGGCTTTGTTGAAGCCGGTGTGCCGGCTGCCAACGCGGGCGAACCCTTTCAGTTTGAGCGCGAAGGCTATTTCTGTGCCGATAGCCGCCACTTCAGCCCCGCGCATCCGGTGTTCAACCGCACCGTCGGACTGCGCGATACCTGGGCGGCGAAAGGCGGGATGTGATCTTCTACGTTCCTGCGCCGTTTTGCTCTCAGGCGCAGGGTGAGGGCAGTCAAGTGGTCCTGCGCCTGCATCATCCGGCCGGCAAAGGCGTCTGCTGTGACCGCCTGGGCTCCTCTGCTCATGATGGCATGCACAGCCCGGTTTCATTGGCCGGGCTAGGTGCGCATCGGGCAAATGTGTCCATCGGATTTCCGTTAACCAGTAGCTGCCAAACGTTGCGCGCGGCCGCTGGCGGGACATCAATTCTTCTGCCATGTGTCCAGGACTTCCGCCAAATCCTCAAGATTGTCTAATCCAAAGGCATGCGGGTTGTGACGTAAACGCACCTGATAATGGTCAGTCCTGTCGGACCAAATATAGGTTTTATCTAACTCATCGGCCGGCGGCGCTACTTTACAGGCGATGACCTTATCCCCCACCAGATGCTTAACGCGGTCTGACAATGCCGCAAAATCTGTATGTTGTTTTCTCTCGGTGCCGAAATCTGATCTTGCCCCGCCATCTCCGTACAGCTTTTGTATCTTAAGTTAACGAAGCCCGCTGCCGCCGGTATTCTCTCGGAGAGTGATATCCCAGCGCGCTGTGCGGATGGTTTTCATTGTAATGCGTGAACGCTGCTGCAAGGTTTCGCAGGGCTGTTCTCGCATCCGGTTTTGGCATGAACTCGATATAGTCTTCCTTCATCGTCTTCACGAACCGTTCGGCCATGCCATTGCTCTGCGGGCTGCTCACCGCTGTTGTGCAGGGCTCCAGATCCAGTTCTCTGGCGAACCTCTGCGTTTCATGCGCGGTATACGCTGAACCGTTGTCCGTCAACCACTGCACCGCTGTATCGGGTAACCTGTCGCCGAAGCGCTTTTCTACCGACATCAGCATCACATCCTGCACGGTCGAACTGTCGTAGCCTACAGTGCTCGCAGACCAGTCTATGGCCTCTCTGTCGCAGCAGTCCAGTGCGAACGTGACCCGCAGTTTTTCACCGTTGTCGCAGCCGAACTCGAAGCCATCTGAACACCAGCGCATATCGCTTTCTGCCACCGCGATCCTGCCCTTATGCTCACGCCTCGGCCGCTCTGGTTTTCAATGTAATAACAGCAGGTTATGCTCACACATGATCCTGTAAAGTCGTTTCGCATTTACCGGCGTCAGTCCCTCTGCGCGACGTTGTTTACGCAGGATGCCCCACACCCGCCGATAGCCGTAGCTGGGCATATCGCTGATGATGAGGATGTCCGACAGTATTTCAGCGTCTGCTTCGTCATTACGCCGGTTACAGCGCCTGTCCTGCCAGTCGGCAGAACGCTTAATCCGCAGTGACAGCGGCGCACGCGACCCGCTCATGGCGCGGCTGACCTGTGCTATTCCCCGGCCTTTGGCAACAAGGGCGCGTGCGCTATCCATTTTCGTGACTGGCCGTACTCCACGGCTTCTTTTAGGATCCCAGAAGGCGCTGGAGCTCCCGGACCTGCTTCAATGCAGCTGCAAGCTCAGAGGAGGGATAGTCGGCCCAGCCAGCGCAGGCGATGCAACGGGATGCGTGGGCTCAGTCGGCATAGGCGGAGGCGCAGGAATAGCCGACTTGATAGCTTCCGTCGCCCTTTACTTACGGTCTCTTTAACCTGCTGTTGTGGTGCGGGAGCGACCTCTGCTTTTTCTGCATGTTAACGGCGTCTTGCAGCCTCCAGTGCTCGCAGCCCAGTCTATGGCCTCTCTGTCGCAGCAGTCCAGTGCGAAGGTGACCCGCAGTTTTTCACCGTTGTCGCAGCCGAACTCGAAGCCATCTGAACACCAGCGAATATCGCTTTCTGCCACCGCGATCCTGCACTTATGCTCACGCCTCGGCCGCTCTGGTTTTCAATGTAATAACAGCAGGTTATGCTCACACATGATCCTGTAAAGTCGTTTCGCATTTACCGGCGTCAGTCCCTCTGCGCGACGTTGTTTACGCAGGATTCCCCACACCCGCCGATAGCCGTAGCTGGGCATATCGCTGATGATGTCGAGGATGTCCGACAGTATTTCAGCGTCTGCTTCGTCATTACGCCGGTTACAGCGCCTGTCCTGCCAGTCGGCAGAACGCTTAATCCGCAGTGACAGCGGCGCACGCGACACGCTCATGGCGCGGCTGACCTGTGCTATTCCCCGGCCTTTGGCAACAAGGGCGCGTGCGCTATCCATTTTCGTGACTGGCCGTACTCCACGGCTTCTTTTAGGATCTCAATCTCCATCGTCTTCTTACCCAGAAGGCGCTGGAGCTCCCGGACCTGCTTCAATGCAGCTGCAAGCTCAGAGGCAGGAACAACGTCCTCCCCGGCAGCCACGGCGGTGAGGCTTCCTTCCTGATATTGCTTTTTCCACTTAAACAGCAGGCTGGGCTGGATACCGTGCAGTCGTGCGAGATGGGAGACATTCATGCCGGGCTCCATCGTCTGCTGAATAATAGCCATTTTTTCCTGAGGAGTTTTACGTTTACGGAATTCTTGACCTAACGGGATCCCGGTCATATCAAAATTGGCGTTAGTGTTAGACATATATTCAAGCCTATCTCTTATCTGGAGATACAGCTACTGTCTGGTGTTTCAGGGGGCTAAATCACATTGATAGCGACATACTGACTCTCCTTCATTACATCACCACAAAGCCCATTCCTACAATTCACAACTTCCTGATTGCTCAACGTTATGACGAATAGTGAAGCAGCTTAATATTAAAGAGAGGTTTATAAAAATGGCAACCCGTTATATCGGACTTAAAGAAATGTGTCAGTTGACCGGTAAAAGCCATCCTACCTTATGGCGGATGTGGGCAAAAAAGAAAGATTCCCCAGCTCCACAGAAAAGTAGAAGCGGTACTTTCCTAGGCTGGCCTGAGAAAGATTATGAAGAATGGGTAGAAGCCCAAAAAGTTAACAACACCCGTTAAAGCACCTATCATTTTAAGTTTTGAGAGAGAAAACCACATAACCTGTTGATTTTATTGGCGCGCCCTGTAGGACTCGAACCTACGACCTACGGCTTAGAAGGCCGTTGCTCTATCCAACTGAGCTAAGGGCGCACAACATTATCGGTGGTGCCGAATGCGGTTTGGATTATACGGAGGTAAGCGTTTGAGTCAATGGCTTTTCTGTCCATTGTTCTATTGGCAAAAGGCCAGGATGCATTCTGTGCCTGACAGCGGGACGCGCTTCTGCCAAAATAGCGCCCTCAGCCTGATTACATTGACGGATTTCCGATTCAGATGGTAGCAAAAATAATTGATGGTAAGGCCGTTGCCCAACAGGTCAGAAATGAAGTGGCCGCACGGGTTCAGGCGCGTCTGCAGGCGGGCAAGCGCGCGCCGGGACTGGCGGTAGTACTGGTCGGCGGTGATCCCGCCTCGCAAATTTATGTTGCCAGTAAACGCAAAGCCTGTGAAGACGTCGGTTTTATTTCCCTCTCCTATGATTTGCCCAGCACGGTCACCGAAGCGGCATTGTTGGCGTTGATTGATCAACTGAATGCCGATCGCAGTGTGGACGGGATTCTGGTGCAGCTGCCGTTGCCGGCGGGGATAGACAATATCAACGCGCTGGAGCGCATTGCGCCAGATAAAGATGTAGACGGTTTCCATCCGTACAATGTCGGCCGACTGTGTCAGCGCGCGCCGCTGCTGCGTCCTTGTACCCCGCGCGGCATCGTGACGCTGCTGGAGCGTTATCATATCGATACCTTTGGCCTTAACGCCGTTGTGGTCGGCGCTTCCAACATCGTCGGCCGGCCCATGAGTCTCGAGCTGTTGCTGGCGGGCTGTACCGTGACCGTCACCCATCGCTTCACGCGCGATTTACGGCGCCATATTGAAAATGCCGACCTGTTAGTGGTGGCGGTAGGCAAAGCGGGCTTTATCCCCGGCGAGTGGATTAAACCCGGCGCGGTGGTCATGGATGTGGGGATTAATCGTCTGGAAAGCGGTAAAGTGGTGGGCGACGTGGATTATGCCCGCGCCGCCGAGCGCGCCGCCTACATTACGCCGGTGCCCGGCGGTGTTGGGCCGATGACGGTAGCCACGCTTATCCATAATACCCTGCAGGCCTGCGAAGATTATCACGATTCGTCTACGCCGGAGGGTAGATTATGACGACATTTTCTTTTGAGGGTCATCCCTATATCGCGTTATGCGACCTTCTGAAAATCTCAGGCTGGTGCGAGAGCGGCGCGGCGGCCAAGCTGGCGATTGATGAGGGTCGCGTGACGGTAAATGGCGCGGTGGAAATCCGTCGGCGCTGTAAAATTACCGGCGGGAAGCAGGTCGCCTTCGCCGGTCAGCAGATAACGGTAGCGGACTGAGGGTTGCGGCCGCCGCGCCGGCGGCACCAGCGCCAGCCGCCGGCGCGGGCCATTAACTGCGGCGCCAGGTTGCTCCTTGCATGCCATCTTTTAACCGCGGCGCCAGATAGTCCCCTGATGGCCATCTTCCAGCACAATGCCGAGCGCGGTCAGTTTATCCCGGGCTTCATCCGCCAATGCCCACTGCCGGGCCTTGCGCGCGTCATTGCGCTGCTGAATAAGCACCTCAATCATGGCAGTGTCATCCGCGTCTTCCACGGCGCCCTGTTGCAGGAAGGCGGCAGGGCTCTGCTCCAGCAGGCCCAACACGCCGGCCAGCTGGCGTAACGTCGCCGCCATCCCCTGCGCCGCCGTCGGCTGTTCGCTTTTCAGGCTGTTGACCTCACGGGCGAGGTCGAACAGGACGGAATAGGCTTCCGGCGTATTGAAATCATCATCCATCGCGGCGGTGAATTGCGCCACAAAGTGGTCCCCGCCGGCGGTAACCGCTTTCGCATCGGTACCGCGCAGGGCGATATACAGGCGCTCAAGGGCCGCGCGCGCCTGTTTGAGATTATCTTCACTGTAATTCAGCTGACTGCGGTAATGGCCGGACATCAGGAAATAGCGTACGGTTTCGGCATCGTAATACCGCAGGACGTCGCGCACGGTGAAAAAGTTGCCCAGCGATTTCGACATCTTCTCGCGATCGACCATCACCATGCCGGTGTGCATCCAGACATTGACGTAGGGGCCATCATGGGCACAGGTGGACTGCGCAATCTCATTTTCGTGATGGGGAAAAATCAAATCCGACCCGCCGCCGTGAATGTCGAAATGATGGCCAAGCTGCCGGCCGTTCATGGCCGAACACTCGATGTGCCAGCCGGGGCGGCCGTCGCCCCACGGCGATGGCCAGCTCGGCTCGCCGGGATTTGACATTTTCCACAGCACGAAGTCCATGGGATTTCGTTTGACCTCGGCCACTTCAACGCGGGCGCCGGCCTGAAGCTGCTCCAGATCCTGACGGGACAGCAAGCCATAATCGCTGTCGCTGTCCACGGCGAACATCACATCACCGTTGGTGGCCACATAGGCATGATTTCTGTCGATAAGCTGACCAACCAGTTCGACTATTGCGTCTATATAGTGCGTGGCGCGCGGCTCCTGATCGGGTCGCAGGATATTCAACTGGTCGAAATCGCTATGCATCTCGCTAATCATACGCTCTGTAAGCTGCTGAAAAGTCTCTCCATTCTCAGCGGCGCGACGAATAATCTTGTCCTCGATATCGGTGATATTACGGACATAATTCACCTCATAACCACGGTAGCGAAGATAGCGGGTGACGACGTCAAAGGCGACGAAGGTGCGCCCATGGCCGATGTGGCAAAGGTCGTACATGGTGATGCCGCACACATACATACCGACTTTACCGGCATGGATAGGTTTAAATTCCTCTTTTTGGCGGGTCAGGGTGTTAAAAATCTTTAGCATCGAAAATCATTCCATGTGTCTGCAGATTACGCGTGTAGAGCGCCCAGCGGTAAAGGTCAATAAACCTAACTGGGTATTGAACCCTGAAGCCGCAGCTATTGCAAGGGTATGCCACGGAATTACCGGTGGTCGACGTGGCGCGGGAAGGGAAACCGTGGGCCGTTGCTGACTCTATGGCAGAGTTATGCTATAAAACCCATCTGCCCGTACACTTTGTATGAATGCAATTCATCAGACTTTCAGGACATTAACTATGGTCACTTTACATACCAATCACGGCGATATCGTTATCAAAACCTTTGCCGACAAAGCGCCGTTATCCGTTGAGAATTTCCTCAATTATTGCCGCAGCGGGTTTTATGACAACACCATTTTCCACCGCGTGATTAACGGCTTCATGATCCAGGGCGGCGGTTTTGTCCCCGGCATGGAGCAAAAAGATACCGAGGCGCCGGTGAAAAACGAAGCCAACAATGGTCTGAAAAACAACCGCGGTACGCTGGCAATGGCCCGTACCAACGATCCGCATTCCGCCACGGCGCAATTTTTTATCAACGTGGTGGATAATGACTTTCTTAACTTCCGCTCCGAGCGCCCCGACGGCTGTGGATACTGCGTCTTCGCCGAAGTGACCGAGGGGCTGGACGTGGTCGACAAAATCAAAGGTGTGGCCACCGGCCGCAGCGGCATGCATCAGGACGTCCCGAAAGAAGATGTCATCATCACCCATGTGACCGTTGCGGAGTAACCTCGCCCGCATGTCAACCCTGTTCGTCGCGGATATTCATCTTTGCGCACAAGAGCCGGCGATCACCGCCGGTTTTCTGCATTTTTTGCGCACGCGCGCAATCGCCGCGCAAGCGCTGTACATTCTCGGCGATTTGTTTGAGGTGTGGATAGGCGATGACGATCCCAATCCGCTGCATCATGAGATAGCCATGGCGCTACAGGCGCTGACCAGGCGCGGCATTCCCTGCTATTTTATCCACGGCAATCGTGATTTCTTGCTCGGCAAGCGCTATGCCGCCGCCTGCGGCATGACGCTATTGCCCGCCCAGCGGGTGATGCAGCTAGACGGGTTGCGGGTGGTGATTTTGCATGGCGACACGCTGTGCACCGACGATAACGACTATCAGCGTTTTCGCCGACGGGTGCATCAGCGGTGGCTACAGCGGCTGTTTTTGTCCCTTCCGCTGCGGCTGCGGCTGCGTATTGCCGACAGGATGCGTGCCAATAGCCAGCGCGCTAACGCCGATAAAACCGCCGACATCATGGATGTCAATGCGCAGACGGTTATGGCGGTGATGGAGGATACCGGCGCGACGGTGATGATCCATGGCCATACCCACCGGCCGGCGATACATCAACTGCCAGGGGAGCGCCGTCGTTCGGTACTGGGCGCCTGGCACCATCAGGGATCGGCCATCGAGGTTTCCACCAGCGGCGTGATGCTGCATGAGTTTGCTTTCGGCGGCTGAAATCCGCCGTCGGTGACCCCGTGCGGCGTTCTCCTTCCCCTGAAGCGATAAGCTTATGTCTGCTGTCCTGCTTACCTTCGGCGCCGCCGGTCTTACGACGCCGGCAGGAATTACCCCAAAGCCGCATGGAGAAACGCTAAAGCGTTTCCACCACGACAAACTCTTCCACCACCAGCGCCATTTCCTCCGACCAGCGGCCGGCGCGAGTGAAAAATGCCCGGTGCGCGTCGCGCCAGTAAGCCAAACTGAGATCCCCTTCGCCTTCTTTGGCCGCCATTGCCGCCGTCACATCGCAAAAATGCACGAGGCGCAGGGCGGTGGGGCGGATAACCGCCAGCGGGCGCTCACGGCCGTCAAGGATCACGCTGTAATCACCAATGCGCGGCGAGGCTGCATCTTGCCGATAGGCCTCCAGCGCGCTGCAGGTGGCGGTTTTTATCCCGCCTGCGACCAGCGTCCCTAATTCGTCGGCCATGTCCGCGCTGTCGCCGAATGCCCAGAATGCTGCGCCCGGATACTTTGCCGCAAGCGCTGCATTTTCCTTTAGGTTATTTTCCATAAGCTATGTCTCGTTAATCCCTGCCCGCAGCTGCGGTGGCAAGGTCGTTAGTGAATGAAACCGTGGGCTGCATGTTAGGCTGCGCGGCGCGGTTTTTCATGAGGCTAAATCGCCGCCGGCGGCTACGCAACCGTTTTCCTCCCTGTAGACCCACGATATGCTCTACGCTAGGATAATCAGGCCGCACGGTCTGCTAGCAATGCCGACATTATGATCACAGGAGCACAACGCGTATGCAATCCACCCTCGCCACGGCAAAAATAGCCATTGTCATGGGCTCCCAAAGCGATTGGAGCACCCTGCAATTTGCCGCGGAAATTCTCACCGCGCTGCACGTTCCTTTTAATGCGGAAATCGTCTCAGCGCACCATACGCCGGATAAGTTATTCAGCTTCGCTGAGCAGGCGGCAGCCAACGGGTATGCGGTGATTATTGCCGGCGCGGGCGGCGCGGCGCATCTGCCGGGTATGCTGGCGGCCAAGACTCTGGTACCGGTATTGGGTGTGCCGGTGCAAAGCGCGGCGCTAAGCGGCGTGGACAGCCTGTATTCTATCGTACAAATGCCGCGCGGCATCCCGGTCGGCACCCTGGCCATCGGCAAAGCCGGCGCCGCCAACGCCGCCCTGTTGGCCGCCCAGATTTTAGCGCTGCATGATACCGCGCTGGCCGGACGTCTGAGCCAGTGGCGCCAACAGCAAACCGATGAGGTGCTGAGCCATCCCGATCCGAGGGAACAGGCATGAAGCCGGTCTGCGTGCTGGGCAACGGCCAATTGGGTCGGATGCTGCGGCAAGCCGGCGAGCCGCTGGGTATCGCGGTGTTTCCGGTCGGCCTCGATGCCGAACCCGCCTCCGTCCCGTTCCAGCAAAGTGTCATCACCGCCGAAATCGAGCGCTGGCCAGAGACCGCCCTCACCCGCGAACTGGCGCGTCACAATGGCTTTCAACCGTGATATTTTTCCCCGGCTGGCCGACCGGTTAACGCAAAAGCTGCTGCTGGATCAGTTGCGCCTGGCGACTGCCCCCTGGGATCCGCTGACCGGCGCCGCCCAATGGCCGGAGGTGTTTGTTTCCTTCGGCAGTCTGGCGATTGTCAAACGCCGGGTGGGCGGCTATGACGGTCGCGGGCAATGGCGGCTTCATCCAGGAGACGAGGCCGCCCTGCCCCAGGACTGCTACGGCACCTGCATCGTCGAGCAGGGGATCGCCTTTGACGGCGAAGTGTCGCTGGTGGGTGCGCGTTCCGCCGACGGCGCTCAGGTTTTTTACCCGCTAACCAATAATGTCCACCAGGATGGCATTCTGCGCGCCAGCGTTGCGTTTCCCACCCCGGACAGCGGCCTGCAACGGCAGGCGGAAACTATGCTCGGCGCTATCCTGCACGAACTGGACTATGTCGGCGTGATGGCGATGGAGTGTTTTATCGTCGGCGATCGGTTACTTATCAATGAACTGGCGCCGCGGGTACATAACAGCTGCCACTGGACGCAAAACGGCGCTTCCATCAGTCAATTTGAGCTGCATTTGCGCGCCATTCTGGGGCGGCTGCCGCTGCCGGCGCCGGTCGTCAGCGCGCCCGCGGTGATGGTGAATGTGATAGGCAGCGAGGTCAACATCGACTGGCTGACGGACCCGCTGGTCCATTTGCATTGGTACGAAAAAGAGGTCCGCGCCGGGCGCAAGGTCGGGCACCTGAACCTGTGCCATCCCAATGGCAAGGCACTCAGCCGCAGTCTGCAGCAGTTGATGACGCTGTTGCCGGCGGCATACGAACACGGCATCCGCTTGGCGAGACAAATACTGGCAGACTGAGGATGGCTCCGCCGGGCAGGGCTGCCCGGCGGCCTTGCTTAGGCTTTTACCGCCTGTAGCGCTGCGTTAAGCGTGGCGCTCGGACACATGGCTTTGCTGGCCTGCGCCGGATTCGGGTGGTAATAGCCGCCGATATCCACCGCGTGGCCCTGTACCTGATTCAGCTCCGCTACAATCTTCTGCTCATTGTCTGCCAGGGTACGGGCAAGAGCGGTGAACTGCTGCTGCAGCGCCAGATCGTCGTTTTGCTCCGCCAGCGCCTGCGCCCAGAACAGCGCCAGATAAAAATGACTGCCGCGGTTGTCCAGCTCGCCCGTTTTGCGGGACGGCGATTTGTTGTCGTCGAGGAACTTGCCGGTGGCCTGATCCAGCGTTTTCGCCAGCACTTTCGCCTTGCTGTTAGTGCCCGCGATACAGACATGCTCCAGCGAAGCGGCCAGCGCCAGGAATTCTCCCAGCGAGTCCCAGCGCAGATGGTTTTCCTGCACAAACTGCTGCACGTGTTTCGGCGCGGAGCCGCCGGCGCCGGTTTCAAACAGGCCGCCGCCGGCCATCAACGGTACGATTGAGAGCATTTTGGCGCTAGTCCCCAACTCCATAATCGGGAACAGGTCTGTCAAATAGTCGCGCAACACGTTACCGGTGACCGAGATGGTATCCTTGCCCGCGCGAATACGATCGATAGAGAACCGCGTGGCCTCCACCGGCGACATGATGCGGATATCGAGCCCGTGCGTATCGAAGTCCTGCAGATAACGCTGCACTTTCTCAATCATGCGCGCATCGTGCGCACGGGCCGGATCGAGCCAGAATACCGCCGGCGTGTTGGATTCACGAGCGCGATTGACCGCCAGCTTCACCCAATCCTGAATCGGCGCATCTTTGGCCTGGCACATACGCCAGATATCCCCAGCTTCGACCGGATGCGTCAGCAGCACATTACCCGCTTCGTCGGCGACCTGCACCACCCCGTCAGTCGGGATCTGGAAGGTCTTGTCATGGGAACCGTATTCTTCAGCCTTTTGCGCCATCAAACCGACGTTCGGCACGCTGCCCATGGTCGTGGGATCGAAGGCGCCATGCCGTTTGCAATCCTCAATCACCACCTGATAAACGCCGGCATAGCAGCGGTCGGGAATAATGACTTTAGTATCATGTAGTTGGCCGTCAGGCCCCCACATTTTGCCGGAATCGCGGATCATCGCCGGCATTGAGGCGTCAACAATCACATCGCTTGGTACATGCAAATTGGTGATACCTTTGTCGGAATTCACCATCGCCAGCGGCGGACGCTCGGTATACAGCGCATCGATGGCCTGGGTAATCTCCGTCTGTTCCTCGGCCGGCAATGCTTTGATTTTGGCGTACAAATCTCCTATGCCGTTGTTGGCGTCAAAGCCCAGCGTTTTCAATTTATCGTTATAGCGGGCCAGCACGTCTTGATAAAATTCCGACACCACGATACCGAACATAATCGGATCGGACACTTTCATCATGGTGGCTTTCAAATGCAGCGATAGCAGCACCCCTTGCCGTTTGGCATCGGTAATCTGCTGCGCGATAAAGCTGCTCAAAGCTTTTTTGCTCATTACCGCGGCGTCGATGATTTCGCCGCTGTTGACGGCGGTTTTGGCTTTCAGCACCTGCTTGGCGCCATCGCGGCCGATAAGTGTGATACTGACGTTGCCGTCGCGTTCAATCCGCGCGGATTTCTCGCTGCCGTAGAAATCGCCCTCTTGCATATGCGCGACGTGGGAGAGGGATGACGACGTCCATGCGCCCATGCGATGCGGGTGCTTACGGGCGTAATTCTTCACCGACAGCGGCGCGCGGCGATCGGAGTTACCTTCGCGCAACACCGGATTGACCGCGCTGCCTTTAATTTTATCATAGCGGGCCTTGGCCTCTTTTTCCGCGTCGGATTTCGGCTCGTCGGCATAATCCGGCACCGCATAACCCTGCGCCTGCAGCTCTTTAATGGCGGCCTTCAACTGCGGCAGCGATGCGCTGATATTCGGCAGTTTAATGATATTGGCTTGCGGCGTGACCGCCAGTTGGCCCAGTTCCGCCAGATGGTCCGACAGACGCTGATCCGATTGCAGATATTCCGGGAAATTGGCGAGAATACGCCCTGCCAGCGAAATATCACGGGTCTCGACGGCGATCCCCACGGATTGGGTGAAGGCACGGATAATGGGCAGCAGCGAGTAAGTCGCCAGCGCCGGGGCTTCATCAGTGAGCGTATAGATAATCTTGGACGTGGTAGTCATTTATTACGTTAACTCCTCTCTCTCATAGCGATTGCAACTATCTGAAGAGTGCCGAACCGTTGCGTTCACCGTTGACACCCATTGGGAGCATCAGCGGAAACGCGGGTTTTCCGGATAACACTTCCTGCTGCTAAGTGGGCAGAGTGATTCTGCGAAGTGGCGGAGATCGCTGGCTGATAACCTCTGCGTAATTGGCGGACCTATTTACGTTGTAGTGTGACGACAGGCCGTTACTGTGCAGCAGGTGGCCGGGCCCTGTCAACCCAGTTGTCACTCTGCTGATTATTTTTTGTTGCTATAATGTTAGCATAATGTAAAAGCCTAGCCAAAATCCTGACCAAGTAGCCCTCTTCTCTGCACCAGACGGGCGCCAAGCAGGGTACCGAGCAGCGACAAGACCAGCATACCGCCAAGCGGCAGCGCCAACCAAAGATAAGGATCTGGCCTGGGGGGAAAATCGAACACCCGCCACTGTAGCAGCATTAGCGCCGCCTAGGCGCCGATAGCGGCGACCGCTCCCGCGACCAGCCCCAGTAAGGCGAATTCATTCCGCAACGTCGCGCGCAGCAATTTGCGGCTGGCGCCCAGTGTCCGGTAAACCACCAATTCCTGCTGGCGCTGGCGCATGCCGACCTGCACCTGCGCCGTCAGTAGCAGCCCGCCGCACAGCAGCACCAATATCACCATAATTTCCAGCGCCCGGCTGACCTGTTGCAACACCTGGCTTATCTGCTGCAGCATCGCGCCGATATCCAGCAGGCTCAGCGTAGGAAATTGGCGCGTCAATTGGGTCACCCATTGCTCGTTACCGTGGTAGCGAAAACTGGTCAGCCAGGTTTGCGGCTGCCCGTCCAGTCCCCCAGGCGGAAATATGAAGAAAAAATTCGGCCGCAGACTTTCCCAATCCACTTTCCGCAGGCTGGATACCGTGGCGGTAAAAGATTGGGTGTCGCCGGTGAAGGTCAAGCGATCGCCGATGCCAACGCCCAGATCCTTCGCCACCCCCCTGTTTCATTGAAACCTCTCCCGCGCGCGGCGGCCAGCGGCCCGCCACCAGCGGGTTATGATCGGGCAACGCGCGCAGCCAGGTCAGGTTCAACTCCCGGTTGACCGTGGGGCCACCCGGATCGTCCGGTTTAATGATGTCGGTCGCGCTGCGATCATTAATGGCGGTCAGCCGGGCGCGCACCACCGGATAAAACACGCCGGGCATCACGCCGCCCTGCTGCAAAAATTGTTGTACCGGATCCACCTGTTCGCCGGTCATATTCAACAGGAAATAGTTGGGGCTTTCCGGCGGCAATTGCTGTTGCCAGCGCTCTAGCAGGTCGCCGCGCATCACTAACAGCAGGCAGAGCAACATAAACGACAGGGAAAACGCCGCCAATTGACTCTGTGTCACCCAAGGCTGACGCAGTAAACGATTGACCGCCAGCCGCAGGGTGAGACGACGCAACGTCAGCCGCCGCAATAACAGCAGCGCCCCCCACCCGACGCAGGCCAACACCAGCGCCAGCACCGCCGGCAGGTAATAGCGCAGCGGCCAGACGGCCGATAACGTATCGCGGCGCAGTACGCGCAGCGGGCGAGTGGCCAGCAGTTGGCGGTAAGGACGCAACCCCACCAACAACGAGATCACTACCAATGAACCTAACGACCACAGCCAGGGCCATACGCCGGCGAGCGGTAGCTTACCCGGCAACACCGGCGCCAGGAGTTTTATCAGCACCGTCTCGAACGCCAGACCGGTCAGCGCGCCACACACCGCCGAAAATACCAGCAGCGCCAGCCACTGGCCAATAATCAGCTTCAACAGCGAACGTCGGCCGGCGCCGAGGGTGAGTAGCGCCGACAGTAGCAGAAAATACTGTGAACGTTCCATGGAACGATTTAGGGCGCCTCTCGATTCATCCCGGCTGTACCAGCGCTGATCGGCTTTCAACTGCGGCGTCAGCCAGTCCTCGAAGCGTTGCAGTGGCTCGGGTCCGCCGGCGAACATATAACTCCAGGTGACACGGCCGCCAGGCTGTACGGCGCCGGTTTTCTCCACGTCGGCGGTATTGATGATGCCCGGGGCGGTTTGAAACGGGTTAAAGCCACTGTCCGGTTCGCGCAGCACTCCACCCGCAGCGTCGTGTCGCCCACCTCCAGGGAATCGCCCCTTTTCAGCGCCAGCAGCCGCGGCGCCACCAACACCTCTCCCGCAGCCGGGCGCAGATTGGCCGGTCGGGTCAGCAAGGCGCCATACAGCGGGTAATTGCCGTCGGCGGCCTTTACCCGGGCCAATTGCGCCGCATCACCGGCAAAGGTCATGGTCATAAACGTCAACTGCCGGCTGAACGTCAGTCCGTCGGCGGCGGCCTGAGAAAGCCAGCGTTCATCCACCGGCCGCGCCGCGCGCAGCACCCGATCGCCGGCCAAGAAATCGCGGCTTTGCTGGTTTAGCCCTTTTTCCATCCGATCGCTCAGCGTTCCCAGCGCCAGCACGCAGGCTACCGGCAAGGTCAGCGCCAGCCAGACGATTAACATGGAGGGAGTTCGCCATTCGCGCCAGAACCAGCGAGCTATCATGCCACTTCCTCCAACCGGCCGTCCTGCAAACGCAGTCGGCGTTCACAGCGCGCGGCCAGTTGCCGGTCGTGCGTGACCAGAATAAGGGTAGTGGCGAAATCCTGTTTCAGGCTAAACAGCTCGTCGGCGATGCGATCGCCGGTGGTCCGGTCCAGATTACCGGTCGGTTCGTCGGCGAACAGAATTTGTGGCCGGCCGCTGAAGGCGCGCGCCAGCGCCACCCGCTGCTGTTCGCCGCCGTAAAGTTGCGCCGGTAAATGGGATAAGCGCTGTCCCAGTCCCAGCTGCGTTAACAAGGCCACCGCCTGTTCGCTGGCTTTGACGCTCACCCTCACCTCTAAGCAGCGCCGGCAATTGCACGTTCTCCAGCGCCGTCAAGGTGGGTACCAGCATGAACGACTGAAAGACGAAGCCAATATGGCGGGCGCGCAGCGCGGCGCGACGTTCTTCATTCAGCGCCGTCAGACTGTGCCCCAGCAAATGCACGGCGCCGTCGCTACCGTCGTCAAGACCGGCCAGGATCCCAAGTAGCGTCGATTTACCGGAACCGGATTCGCCAATCAGCGCTATTGTTTGCGCGGGTTTGACAACCAGCTCAACTCCGGTAAGGATGGAGATATGGTGTTCACCCTGACCGACGTGCTTACTAAGATGATGAACTTCAAGAACGTTTTCCGCTGGCATTTCCCTTTCCTTATTCTGTTGAGTCTGGTGAGCGTACGGGCTCTGGCCGCCGATACGCTTTTGGTTCTGGGCGACAGTCTGAGCGCCGGTTACCGGATGCCCGCAGCACGCGCCTGGCCCGCGCTGTTGGCCGCGCGCTGGCAGCAGGACGATAACGCTATCAATGTGGTCAATGCCAGCATCAGCGGTGATACTGCCACCCAGGGCGTAGCCCGCCTGCCGGCGCTGCTGCGCGAGCATAAGCCACGCTGGGTGGTCATCGATCTGGGCGGGAATGATGGTCTGCGCGGTTTCTCACCGCCGCAGATAGAACAAGATTTGGTCAAAGCGATTACCTTAAGCCAACAGGCGGGCGCGCAGCCACTACTGATGCAAATTCGCCTGCCGCCAAATTATGGCAAGCGCTATACGGAAACCTTTAGCGCCATATATCCCAGACTGGCGAGCCGGTATGCCGTTCCTTTAATACCGTTTTTATGGAACAAATCTATCTGCGGCCGGAGTGGATGCAGGACGACGGCATTCATCCCAACCCGGACGCTCAACCTTTCATCGCGCAATGGATGGCGGACCGCCTGTTGCCTTTACTTAAACATGAATCATAGGCAAGGAGAGCGATAGTTGGGTAAAGTTATGCAAAAAGCCGTGCTGATTACCGGTTGCTCCAGCGGCATCGGCCTGGCGGCAGCCCGGTATTTGCGCGCGCGGATACCGGGTATTGGCCGCCTGCCGTCAGGCGCAGGACGCGGCGCGGCTGGCGGCGGAGGGCTTTGAGGCGCTGACGCTGGATTTGGACAATCCCGCAAGCGTTGACGCCGCCGCCGATGAGGTGCTACGGCTGACCGGCAGCCGGCTGTACGGGCTGTTCAACAATGCCGGTTACGGCATGTACGGTGCGCTGGCGACCCTGAGTCGTCGCCAGTTGGAGCAGCAATTTTCCGCCAATCTGTTCGGCATTCATCAATTGACCCAGCGGCTGCTGCCTGCCATGGTACCTCATGGCGAGGGGCGGATTATTCATACCAGTTCG
Source organism: Candidatus Sodalis endolongispinus (assembly GCF_018777395.1). Taxonomy (GTDB): domain Bacteria; phylum Pseudomonadota; class Gammaproteobacteria; order Enterobacterales; family Enterobacteriaceae; genus Sodalis_B; species Sodalis_B endolongispinus. The sequence goes on along the minus strand of NZ_JAFJYC010000001.1, from coordinate 2,331,741 downwards.
ATCATGGGGCTTATTTGCACGCCGGGCCGGGGCGCCTATGCCGCCTCCAAATTCGCCCTGGAAGCGTGGTCGGATACATTACGCATGGAGTTACACGGCAGCGGCGTGCAGGTCAGCCTGATTGAACCGGGTCCGATCGCCACGTCTTTTAGCACGAACCTGACCCATAACCGGGCGGATCAGCGGGTGACCAAGCCCGGCATCGCCCGGCGATTTACGCTGCCGCCGGAGGCCGTGTTGCCAAAATTGCGCCATGCACTGGAAAGTCCCCGGGCCAGATTACGTTATCCGGTTACCCTGGTGGCGCACGCTATGTCGTGGTTGCGTCGCGTCCTGCCCGGGCGCTGGCTGGATAGGATTTTACGCGGCAAACATTGAAGCGCGGCATCACCGCCCTCATGTATTGCCAAAACCATTGAGAGAAATTTCATGTTAAACGCCACGGTAGTTGAAATTAACGAAACCAACCTGCAGCAAACGCTGGAGCAATCCATGCAGGTACCGGTGCTGTTCTATTTCTGGTCCCAGCGCAGTCCGCACTGCGAGCAATTGACGCCGGTGCTGGACAAGCTGGCGCAGGAATACGCCGGGTAATTTGTGCTGGCGAAGGTCGACTGCGACGAACAGCAGCATGTCGCCGCCCAATTCGGGCTGCGTGCCATCCCCACGGTGTATTTGTTCAAGGATGGCCAGCCGCTGGACGGTTTTCAAGGCCTGCAACCGGAAGACGCGGTGCGCGAATTATTGACCCGTGCTCTGCCGGATCCGGCCGAGCTGCAATTGCAGGAGGCTACGTCGCTGGTGCAGGCCGGGGACTTCGCCGGGGCGCTGCCGCTTTTGAAAGCGTTATGGCAGGAACCCAAGCCCGCCAGCGAGGCCGGTCTGCTGCTGGCGGAAACCTATTTGCAGTTGAATCGTCCCGACGATGCGCAGGCGGTGTTGGACCAGTTCCCGCTGCAGGATAAAGATACCCGTTACCAGGGACTGCTGGCGCAAATTGAACTGCTGCGTCAGGCGGCGGACACACCAGAAATTCAACAATTGCAGCAGCAGGTGCAAAATGCGCCGCAAGATGCCGCGCTGGCGGTGCAGTTGGCCCTGCAGCTTCATCAGGTAGGCCGTAATGAGGAAGCGCTGGCGCTGTTGATGGGGCATTTGAAAAGCGATCTCGGCGCCGCCGCCGGCGAAGCGCGTAAAATTCTGATGGATATTTTGGCGGCATTGGGCACCGGCGACGCCTTGGCGGGCAAATATCGTCGCCAACTTTACTCTCTGCTGTATTGATCCTTTCCGCAAGGCAGGCGCGTACCGCCTGCCTTATTTTGGCCGTTCCTTCTCCCCCGATCACGGCCAAAAGCGCAAAATAACGCGCCTGATGCCCTGCAATAGCATGATCCCGCCCCTTTTATTGCGCGAATCACTGTAACCTGGCGCGCTTTGTTGTATCTTCTCTTTTACGACACGCGACTCGCCGCAAGGGGCAAGCTGGCGGCCCGGTGCGTTATTCTCTGGAAATGAAAAGGAGCTTTCACCTATGTTAATGGTCATTCCCGTTCTGGTCGTGCTCGCCCTTATCGTAGTCGCTGCGGGTATCAAGATCGTGCCGCATGGCTACCAATGGACGGTAGAGCGATTCGGTCGCTTTACGCAGGCGCTGACACCCGGTCTGAACCTGGTGGTGCCGTTTATGGACCGCATCGGCCGTAAAATCAACATGATGGAACAGGTGCTGGATATCCCCTCCCAGGAGATCATCTCCAAGGATAACGCCAACGTCACTATCGACGCCGTCTGTTTTATCCAGGTGGTGGATGCCGCGCGCGCGGCCTATGAAGTCAGTAACCTTGAGCAGGCGATCCTCAATCTGACCATGACCAATATCCGTACCGTGCTCGGCGCCATGGAGCTGGACGAAATGCTGTCTCAGCGCGACAGCATTAACGTCCGGCTGCTGCAAATCGTCGACGAGGCGACCAATCCCTGGGGGATCAAAGTCACCCGCGTCGAGATCCGCGATGTGCGGCCGCCGGCGGAAATGATTGCGGCGATGAACGCCCAGATGAAAGCGGAGCGGACCAAGCGCGCCGATATTCTAGAGGCGGAGGGGGTGCGCCAGTCGGCCATCCTGCGCGCGGAAGGGGATAAACAATCGCAGATCCTGAAGGCCGAGGGCGAGCGGCAGTCGGCGTTTTTACAGGCCGAGGCCCGTGAGCGCGCCGCCGAAGCGGAAGCGCGGGCCACGCAGATGGTCTCCGAGGCGATCGCTGCCGGGAATATTCAGGCGATCAATTACTTCGTGGCGCAGAAATACACCGACGCGCTGCAAAAAATCGGCTCCGCCAACAACAGCAAAGTCATTATGATGCCGCTGGACGCCAGTAATCTCCTCGGCACCATTGGCGGGATTGCTGAACTTGTTAATGAGAGTAAATCCGGCCGGAGCAAGGGATGATGTTAGTGGTGATAGCGGAACACCCGCACAATTTCTGGCTGATTTTGGGCGGCCTACTGCTGGCGCTGGAAATGCTAGGGGCAAGCGGGTTTCTGCTCTGGAGCGGTATTGCCGCGCTACTGGTTGGGTTGCTGACATGGCTGGTGCCGCTTGGCTGGGAGTGGCAGGGCGCGACCTTTGCCGTGCTCACCGTCGGTTCGGCCTGGCTGTGGTGGTATCGCCTGCGCGCCGGCGATCGTCCGCGTCCGGCCTCGACGTTAAATCAGCGCGGTCAGCAGCTCATCGGGCTACGCACGCGCCTGTCTGAGCCCGTTACAACGGATTTGGCCGCCTGCGCGTGGGCGACAGCACCTGGCGTATCCAGGCCGACGAGGATCTGCCGGCGGGCACCTGGGTGGAGGTGTACGCCACGGAGGGGATTACCCTGCGCGTGCGGCGCACCGTGCAACAATAGCGGCAACTGGCCTGACGGTTACGCCAGCGGCGCGGCCTAATGCGGTGACCCGGTAAGGTGCGAGCGATCGCAACAACCCGCCAGATTGTCGATGATGGGGCAGTCTGCGCCCTGATCGCCCGGGCAACTGTTCGCCAGCGCCAACAGATGCTGACGCATCTGCGTTAATTGGGCGATGTGCGTCTCAATTTCTTCTACCTTGTTAAGCGTACGGCGTTTAACGTCGGCGCTGTGACGGCCGTGATCGTTAAACAGCGCCACCAATTCCCGGCACTCCTCAAGATTAAACCCCACCTGTCGCGCCTGGCGCAGCAGCGTCAGCTCTTCCAGATGGCGCTCGTTACAGCTGCGATAACCGTTTTCCCGGCGCAGCGGTGGCGATACCAATCCCTTCTGTTAATAGAAACAAATCGCCCTGGGGGTGAGCCCGGTTTTTTTTGCCACACTACTGATGTTCATCGTTGTCCCCCAAAGATAGCCGTCAAGGCCGCCTGATTGACCGGCGTACTGTCGGACCGCCGAAGTTCACATCACCGACCGCCGCGCTCTACCCCTTCGAGAGCGACTGCACCGAAATCTCCCTGTCACGGTACCTGCGCCAGCGTCGATATCGAGCCTGTTACCGTACCTACGCCTGCGCCGACATCTGTCAATGTACCCGCCCTTTTCCCCTGTCACTGCACCAGCGCCGGCATCCCAACGTGTGCCTGCGCTTTTCCCTGTCATTGCACCAGCGCTGGCGGCTGATTGTCCCCGTGCCTTTACCGCTAACGGCATCGGCATCGGCTATTGTAGCGCATCGCAACGCGTGACCACTAACGCCCGCCGCCATGTTAGTGGACGACAAGCGGCATGCCTCCCCCTGTTACAGCCTGCACGATGATACGGCCGGCGAGTCCTGGCGACCGCCCTCCCTCAATGGACAGCGGCATTCGCGCGGCCGAAAGCGCGCCAACCGGATTGCCCACGTTGGATTAACAGTGCCAGGGGATCAACGAGGACCGCCGGCGGGATAGCGCGCCGCGTTGACCTGCTCACTGGCATAAAAATCTACGCATTCAGCCAGGCCATCAGGCGGGATAGTAAACGTTACCTCAATTTGTAAGTGCGGATAAATGTCCCGCCCTGGATCGTTGCTATTAATTTCGAGATGCGCCTGTTCGCTCATCTGCCGACGCGTCGTCTGGCGCACCTTCAGACAGGCGTTTTCCGGGTGATACAACAGCTCCACGGCGGTGGAAATGCCCCCCAGGACAAAATGATCGACAAACGCATTAGGAAAAGAGGCCAACGCCTGATGATAGCGGCGAAGCACTTGAGCGTCTGCGCGCAGATGGCTATCAGCTGGTCATGTTGACCGGCGATAACGCCGACACCGCTCGCACGGTCGCAGCCCTCCTCGGCATCGAACGGGTCATGGCCGGCGTCCTGCCCGATGGAAAAGCGGCGGCCATTGTTTCGTTACAGCGCCAGGGCCACCGGGTGGCGATGATTGGCGATGGCATCAATGATGCGCCGGCCCTGGCGCAGGCGGAAGTCGGCATCGCAATGGGCAGCGGCAGCGATATCGCGATCGAAACCGCCGCCATTACCTTGATGCGTGCCAGCTTGCATGGCGTCGCCGATGCATTGGCGTTGTCTAATGCCACGCTGCGCAATATGAAACAAAATTTGCTGGGTGCGTTCTTTTACAACGCGATGGGTATTCCCATTGCCGCCGGGATCTTGTTTCCATTTACCGGAACGCTACTCAGTCCGGTGGTAGCGGGTGCGGCGATGGCGCTTTCCTCGATTACAGTGGTAAGTAACGCCAACCGGCTGATCCGCTTTAAGCCATCATCCGCCCGTCGCGGTTCGCGGGTGACGCCGGCGGTGGCAGATTCCTGACCGTCCGCCCGTCGCCTCATGCTACCCTTAACCAACGAAAAAGCACCGGAGCGATAGGCATGATAACTGTATTACGGCGCCTGGCGAGTCTGCTGAGCGCGTTAACGCCGGCGACGTTTCCCTGGCCGGGTATGGATGTCAGTCTGGTATCGGGGCGGCAATTTCATCTGGTGGGCAGCATTCATATGGGAACTTCAGCAATGGCCCCCCTGCCCGCGCGCCTGTTGGAACGCCTCAAGCAGGCCCAGGCGCTGATCGTGGAGGCGGACATCACCGCAAGCACACCGCTCGCAAGCGCCGACGAGGCACAAACCCCCTTAAGGGACCGGCTATCCGCTTCGCATTATGATCGCGTGCGCCAGTTGAGCGAAGAATACCATTTCGATCTCGCGGCGCTCGACGCCCTGCCGGCCTGGCATGTCGCGCTGCTGCTGCAATCCCGTCAAGCTGAGCGGCTGGGTTTGCGCGCCGATTACGGCATCGATTATCAATTGATCCAGGCCGCACGCGCCAATGATCAAACGATTATTGAGCTGGAAGGACCGGAGGAACAGCTGGGGCTGTTGCGCAGATTACCGGATCAAGGCGCGGCGCTGCTGGCTGACACGCTGACACATTGGCACACCAATGCGCGCCTGCTGCAGGTGATGATCGGCTGGTGGCTGGAGAGCCGACCGGTGGACGTGCGCCAGGCGTTTCCCTCAACCTTCAGTCAGGATCTCTACAGCTATTTGATGACCGACCGCAATCATCGTTGGAAATCCACGCTGCAACAGCTGCCACCAGGGGCTTACGTCGTAGCGGTCGGCGCCTTGCATCTTTACGGCGCGGATAATCTTCCAGGCCTGCTGCGGCAATGAACACCGGCGAGGATCATTTACCCGCCGCCGCGCTTGCGCTACTCTGAACGCCCGTATTTTCTGTCTGCAGGACTCCGTCATGACGCCCGCGGTTACCTTACTGGAAAAACACCGTATTCCTTTTACTCTGCACGCCTACGATCACGATGCCGATGAAACCCATTTCGGCGAGGAGGCGGTACAGAAATTGGGGCTGAGCGCCGATCGGGTCTATAAAACGTCATTGGTCTGCCTCAATGGCGAAACGCGGCAGTTGGCGGTGGCGGTCACCCCGGTTTCGCTGCAGTTGGATTTAAAAAAAGTCGTGCGCGCTTTGGGCGCCAAAAAAGCGGAAATGGCTGATGCGCAGCTGGCGCAGAAATCTACTGGCTATCTGGTGGGCGATATTAGCCCGCTGGGGCAGAAAAAACGCCTGCCGACGGTTATTGATGCACCGACGCTTACGCCTCGCCAGCGCCTGCTAAACGCGCAAAAATACGCCATTCTGTGCATATTGCGCTTTAAGAGCGGCCTTTTTGCCAGCCGTAGCGAAATTTTATTGCGCTGCGCGCGGCAGCAACGCAAAATTCGGCCGCGGCGCCGGGCCCGCCAGCGGGCGACGTCGTTTGATTTGCCTAGCGAAATAGCGCGTTACCATTTTTTTCCTTCATTTCATTTTATTTGTCAATTTTAGGTAAAAAACGTTCACTCACAGGCAAGATCCCCTAAACTGAATATGTAACACTTTGTATCAACCGATGACAGAGGAGTCTTGATGCATCATGCCACGCCGCTCATCAATACCATTGTAGGAGGGCTCGTCCTGGCATTTTTGCTTGGGATAGCAGCAAATCGGTTGCGTATCTCTCCTCTGGTGGGCTATCTGGCCGCCGGCGTGCTGGTAGGCCCCTTTACCCCCGGCTTTGTCGCCGATACTTCATTGGCGTCGGAACTGGCGGAGCTGGGCGTGATCCTGCTGATGTTCGGCGTCGGGCTACATTTCTCCTTGAAAGATCTCATGGCGGTAAAGCACATCGCTATCCCCGGCGCCATCGCGCAAATTGCCGTGGCGACATTGTTGGGTATGGTGTTTTCCTCGGTCATGGGCTGGACGTTGCTAAACGGCCTGGTGTTCGGCCTGTGCTTGTCAACCGCGAGTACCGTGGTGCTGTTGCGCGCCCTGGAAGAACGGCAGATGATAGATAGCCGCCGCGGCCAAATCGCCATCGGCTGGCTTATCGTTGAGGATCTGGTCATGGTGCTGACGCTGGTGCTGATGCCAGCGTTCGGCGACATTATCGGTACCCAGGTCACCGGCAGCGCACAGCTCTGGCGTGAACTGGCGTTGACGATAGGCAAAGTGGTCGCCTTTATCACCTTGATGATCGTCGTGGGCCGCCGGCTGGTCCCTTGGGTACTGGCTAGGAGCGCCAGCACCGGCTCCCGTGAATTGTTTACCCTCGCCGTACTGGCGCTAGCGCTCGGAATTGCCTTCGGTGCGGTGGAGCTCTTCGGCGTCTCCTTTGCGCTCGGCGCCTTTTTCGCCGGCGTGGTGCTAAACGAGTCCGAGCTCAGCCACCGCGCCGCGCATGATACCCTGCCGCTGCGCGACGCCTTTGCCGTCTTGTTTTTTGTCTCGGTGGGTATGCTTTTCGACCCCACGATTCTATTGCGGGAGCCGCTGGCGGTACTGGCGACCCTGGCCATCATCTTGTTGGGCAAATCGGCTGCGGCCTTTGCGCTGGTCAAATTGTTCGGGCTGTCGCTTCGCACGTCATTAACCATCGCCGTCAGCCTGGCCCAAATCGGGGAATTCGCGTTTATTCTCGCCGGCCTCGGCATCGCGCTCGATATGTTGTCCGAACAAGGGCGCCATTTGGTATTGGCGGGCGCCATTTTGTCGATAATGATTAATCCGCTGATGTTCGCCCTGCTGGAGCGCTATTTGGCACGTTATGATAATGAAAACGACACCAGCGAACCGCAGCAAGAAGAGAATGCCCCCCTGCCTCCGTCGGTATGCCACCACGCGTTGTTGGTGGGCTATGGTCGCGTGGGTAGCCTTATCGGGGCGAAATTGTTGCAGGCGGGCGTGCCGATGGTGGTGGTGGAAAACACCCGCGCCCGCGTGGATGCGCTGCGTGACCAGGGGGTAAATGTGGTGCTCGGCAACGCGGCCCGCGCCGAGATCATGGCGTTGGCGCGGCTGGATACCGCGCGCTGGCTGCTGGTGACCATTCCCAACGGATTTGAGGCGGGAGAGATTGTCGCGCTGACGCGCGAACAACACCCGGATTTAAAGATTATCGTCCGCGCGCATTACGACGATGAGGTGGATTACATCACCGAACGCGGTGCGACACAGGTCGTGATGGGCGAACGGGAAATCGCCAACAGTATGATAGCTCTGCTTAATCAGGAAATGGAGCTTGTGCCCCCACAGCCTTCCTGCGCGGTATAAAAATAGCGCGGCCCGCGCCGGCAGCGACTGGCGGGAAGTGACGGCGGATACCGGCCGCCGCAATCCTAAGGAACGGCCCAGGCTATTTCTGCCCGCGCCGTGACAGGGGTGAAGTGTCGGCGAACACCGCGCCGACGCAATCCTATGGAACGACCCAGGCCTTATGGGCCGCCGCAGGCGACGTGAGGGTTAGCGCAGCTCCGCCGTTACAAGCTGGCGCAACATATCCACATGCGCCGCATCATCATTCAGCGCCGGGATGTAATGGAACGTACTTCCACCGGCATGTTCAAATATCTCCCGGTTTTGCACCTGAATCTCCTCCAGCGTTTCCAGGCAATCAGCGGCAAATCCGGGGCAAATCACCTGAACATGCCGCACGCCCGTTGAAGGCAGGCTTTTCATCGTTTCATCGGTGGCTGGCAGCAGCCAGGGATCGCGGCCGAAGCGCGACTGGAAGGTCATCATGACCTGCTCTGGCGGGTAATCCAACGCCGCAGCCAGGGCTTGACGGGTGACGTCACACCGCTGCGGGTAATCGTCACCCTCCACGGCGTAGCGCTGCGGTATGCCGTGGAATGAAATAACCAGCCGATCCGGTTTGCCGTGCCGGGCAAACGCGTGCTCAACGCTTGCGGTCAGCGCGGCGATATAGGTCGGATGCGCCGCGTAATCGCGGATAAAACTTATCGACGGTAACCGGCGGTAGCCGGTGAGAATTCGCGCCACCGCATCCCAAATCGCGGCGCTGGTGGAGCAGGAGTATTGCGGATACAGCGGCAGAATCACCAGTCTGGTGATGTCTTGGGCGAGCAGGCGCGCGATGGCCTGCGGCAGCGCCGGCTGACCATAGCTCATCGCCAGCTCTACCGCGACATCAGGCAAGCTGGCGGCCAGCGCCTGCTGCTGGCGACGGCTGTAGACCAGCAGCGGCGATCCCTCGTCCATCCAGACGCTTTGATAAAGCTTTGCTACCCGCGGTGAACACAGCGGCAGGATAACGCCGTACAGTAGCGGTAGCCATAGCGCCCGCGGCGTATCCACCACGCGCCTGTCGCTGAGGAATTCGGCCAAGTAACGCTTGACCGCCGAAGGTGTGGGGGCTTCCGGCGTCCCCAAATTGACCATCAATACGCCGTATTTTTCCTGGCTCATTGCCGTTTCCTTATTGGTTCGTCGCCGACGCTAACCCCATGAATTTTGCAGGGTTAAGCGCACTGTCTGAGAGGGTATTGTAGCGGAAAAGCGGCTTCTGAGAATGGTTATCATCCATTATCATTGCAATAGGTGATGTCGGAGGGGGCGGCGTCAAGAGGGAGCGCCAGCGCTCAGCCAGAATGCCAGCGTTTAATTCTGGCGTCAGCGCTCAGATATAACGCCCGCAATGGAATGCAGCGCCCATGCTCAGGTATAATACTAGCGATGATATCTGCGCCAGCGCGCAGATATAACGCCCGCAATGAAATCCAGCGCCCATGCTCAGGTATAATACTAGCGATGATATCTGCGCCAGCGCTCGGATGTCGCACCCGCGGTCAGAATCATCAATGGCGAATACGGGCACCCGCACCCGGAGGAGCGTCCGGTCAAGCATGGCTGCGGTCAATACTGGTCCCGAATTGACAGTGCCGACAGCCTGCGCCCAGTGATAAACCCGGGCGCAGGCTGTCGGCGGCGAAGGTACGGCGGTAAATCAGCCGAGGATGGCGGCCAGTTCGGCGCTGACTTCGCTCACGTTGCGGGTGCCGTCGAGGGTGAAATAACGGGTATTGCCAGCATCCGCTTCTTTACGATAATAGTCGATAAGCGGCGCGGTCTGATGATGGTACTCCACCAGACGCTTGCGTACGGTGTCTTCCTGATCATCCTTGCGGGTAGTCAACGGCTCGCCGGTCACGTCATCTTTGCCTTCTTGCTTGGGCGGATTGAATTTCACGTGATAAACCCGTCCCGAAGAGGCATGCACCCGGCGGCCGACAATGCGGTCGATGATAAGGCTATCCGGCACCGCAAACTCCAGCACATAATCCACCGCGATACCCGCCTCTTTCATGGCGTCCGCCTGAAGGAGGGTACGAGGGAACCCATCCAGCAAAAAGCCGTTGCGGCAATCGTCTTGTTTAATGCGTTCTTTGACCAGCGCGATGACCAGCTCATCGGTCACCAGCTTTCCGGCATCCATGAGGGCTTTGGCCTGCTTGCCGAGCTCGGACTGCGCTTTCACCGCGGCACGTAGCATATCGCCGGTGGAAATCTGTGGAATGCCGTACTTCTCCATGATAAATTGTGCCTGAGTGCCTTTACCAGCGCCCGGAGCGCCCAGCAGAATGATACGCATTGCGTCAATCCCCCTGCTAATCCAAAAGTATTTTAAAAACTGAAAAAAAACGATAAACCATACCACTACCGGCGCGCATTCCTCAAGCAACCGGTATCGTTGACGGCGCTTGGCCGCGGCTTTCGGATTTGCCTGAGGGAAACGACCTATTGCTGGCGTCCCGATCATAACGCAAAACCTTTTTGGCGGCGCGGGAATATCATGGCGCGAGGGGATCTTTTCGCATCCGGCGGTAAAAAACACCTCCCCGCCGCTGCGCATTAGAGACGGCAGCCCCGCGAGTCGGGGAGCTGCCGAACCGTCAGGCGTTTAACAGATGGTTCATACGGCGGATAAACTGATTGGGATCGTCAAGCGTACCACGCTCAGCCAGCAACGCCTGATTCAGCAGCAGCTCGACCCATTCGCCAAACGCGCCATCATCCCCCATATCGGCAGTGCGTTTGACCAGCGCGTGGTCCGGATTGAGTTCAAAAATATATTTGATCTCCGGTGCGGCCTGACCGGCGGCGGCAAATAGCTTGGCCATTTGCGTCGTCATATCATCGGCGTCGGTGGTGACAACCGCAGGAGTATCGGTTAAACGGTGCGTCAGACGCACCTCTTTGACTCGCTCACCGAGATAGGTTTTCACGCGCTCAACGAACGGCTCAAGGGCTTTTTCCGCCTCTTTCTGCTCGTCGTTTTCCCCATCGGCCAGCTTATCCAGCGACGGATCGGCTTTGCTGACCGACTGGAACGTTTTGTCATCAAACTCCGTCAGATAGCTCATCATCCATTCATCGATACGATCGGAGAGCAGCAGCACTTCAATGCCCTTCTTACGCAGCAGCTCCAAATGCGGGCTGCTCTTGGCGGCAGCATAGCTGTCGGCGGTGATGTAATAGATTTTTTCCTGCCCTTCCACCCTGCGCCCGACATACTCTTCCAGCGAGACGGTCTGTGCCGGGCTGTCGCCATGGGTGGAGGCGAAGCGCAGCAGTTTGGCTACCGCTTCGCCGTTGGTAGGATCCTCTCCCGCGCCTTCTTTCAGCACCAAACCAAACTCCTGCCAAAACGATTGATACTGTTGGGCATCGTCTCTGGACAGTTTTTCCAGCATCGACAGCGCACGTTTGGTCAGAGCACCTTTCAGGTTCTGCGTCACGCGGCTGTCTTGCAAAATTTCCCGCGCCACGTTCAGCGGCAGATCGTTGGAATCAATCAGCCCCTTCACGAAGCGCAGATAATTCGGCATGAATTGTTCGGCGTCATCCATGATAAACACGCGCTGCACATACAGCTTCAGGCCGTGTTTATGCTCGCGGTTCCACATATCCCACGGCGCTTTCGCCGGGATATAGAGCAGGCTGGTGTATTCCTGTTTCCCTTCAACGCGGTTGTGGCTCCAGCTTAGCGGGTCGCTGAAATCATGGGACAGGTGCTTGTAGAATTCTTTGTATTCGTCATCGCTGATATCGGCCTTGTTGCGGGTCCACAGCGCCTGCGCTTTATTGATCTTTTCCCAGGTCACGACTTCTTCGTCGCTGCCTTCTTCTTCGCTTTTGCTACGGGTTTCGATTTCTACCGGCAGCGCGATATGGTCAGAGTATTTGCCGATAACGCTCTTGAGGCGCCAGTCGTCGAGGAAGTCGTCCTCGCCCTCGCGCAAGTGCAAGGTGATTTCCGTGCCGCGCTCCGGTTTGACGATATCGGCTATGGTGTAATCCCCCTCGCCAGCGGATTCCCAGAACACCCCTTCCTCGGGCGTCGCGCCGGCGGCACGGGTGCGGACGGTGACCTTGTCCGCCACGATAAAGGCCGAATAGAAGCCAACGCCGAATTGGCCAATAAGCTGGCTGTCTTTTAGTTGATCGGAACCCATCGATTCCAGGAACGCCTTGGTACCGGATTTGGCAATGGTACCTAGATTGTCGATCACTTCCTCGCGCCCCATGCCAATACCGTTGTCGCTAAGCGTTATGGTACGTTTTTCTTTATCGCAGGACAGGCGCACGCGTAACTCGCCGTCCCCTGCGTATAAATCCGGCTGCGACAGGGCGCGAAAACGCAATTTGTCCGCCGCATCAGAGGCGTTGGAGATAAGCTCGCGCAGGAAGATTTCTTTATTGGAATAAAGGTAATGGATCATCAGGTGAAGCAGCTGCTTGACTTCCGATTGGAATCCGCGGGTTTCTTGTCCTTTCATACTCATGTTGTACCTCAATCCAAATTGCGACCAAACAGGCGGTTAAAGACGGCAATGAAGTACAAATGGGGATAAGGGGGGGCATTTTCAAGAGAAAGGCAAAAAAAGCGTGTCCCCGGCCGGCGGACCGGCCCGAGGTGGTATCAGAATTTGATGGGATGACGGCCCGCCAGCGAGTGGGACAACGTGGTGCCGTCCACCATTTCAAGCTCGCCGCCGACCGGCACGCCATGGGCGATACGGCTGGCCATCACGCCGTAATGCGCGCACATTTCAGCGATATAGTTGGCGGTCGCCTCACCCTCCACCGTCGGGTTGGTGGCGAGGATGACCTCCTGGAGGCTTTCTCTCTCAATCCGCTCCTGCAGCCGGTCAAGACCGATATCGTCCGGGCCGATACCGTCGAGGGGCGACAGGTGCCCCATCAGCACGAAATAACGCCCGGCGAACTGGCCGGTCTGCTCAATGGCGTGAATATCCGCCGGGCTTTCCACCACGCAGATCTGCGCCGACTGCTGCCGGCGGGGATTGGCGCAAATCGTGCAAAAAGGCTGCTCGGTGAAGGTGCGGCAATCCGCACAATGGCCGATTTCCGACATCGCGCGGGTCAGCGCCTGCGCCAAGCGCATGCCGCCGCTGCGATCGCGCTGCAGTAAGTGGAAAACCATACGCTGCGCCGATTTCGGCCCGACGCCCGGCAGGCAACGCAAGGCCTCTGTTAATGCCTCCAGTAAAGGACTGGTTTGCATCAGAACGGCATTTTAAAACCAGGAGGAAGCTGCATGCCGTTGGAGACGGCAGCCATTTTTTCCTTCTGGGTTTCGGCGATACGGCGGGCGGCGTCGTTAAACGCCGCAGCGATCAGATCTTCCAGCATGTCTTTATCATCTTCCAACAGACTGTGATCGACTTCGACACGGCGGCAATTGTGCGCGCCATTGATGGTGACCTTGACCAGGCCGGCGCCCGACTCTCCCGTCACCTCCAGTTGCGCTATTTCTTCTTGCATCCGCTGCATTTTTTCCTGCATTTGCTGGGCCTGTTTCATCAGGTTGCCCATTCCGCCTTTACCAAACATAGTCTTCTCTCTTAGTTGCATCGGGCCGCACTGGCGGCATCTTGCCTCAGCGCGGCGGGTTATACGGGCCGGATGCTGTCTTCATCCAGCTCGGCGTCAAAAAAGCGTCGCAGCATCTGAATGTGCGCATCGTTCATAATCGCTTCCCGCGCCCGCATCAGTTTTTCTTCATAAATCGCCTGGCGCCATTCCAGCGGCGTTTTCATCGCCGGATTATCATCTTCCGTTACGGTTAATTCAACCGGCGCGCCCAGATCGGCGCTCAGCGCGGCGCACAGCGCGCTTTGCGCCGAGGACGAGTTTAGGTGACGCTGCGAGGCGCGCAGGTGCAAACAGACTTTGCCCGGCGCCAAATCCTCTTTCCAGGCGTTCAGCGCCAGCTGCTGCACCAGTTTGGGCACCGCCAGCCGGTTCACCTGCGCCGCCCAAGGGTCGCGCTTCAGCGACTCTTCCGCCAGATACAGCACCAGTTCCGGCGTTTTTTCATGCTCCAGCGCCGTGCGCAGCGCCTCGGGGGTGGTCACCGGCTCCGGGGCGGCCTCTGGCTGTTGACTGGCACGCCAGCGGTAGGCCTCCGGCCGCGGCGTGTGCACCGGCTCTTCCCGCCCGGCGGCGGGTTGGCGCTGCTGTACGCGCTCACCGACAGTAGCCAGCCGTTCCAGCGCGCTGACGGCAGTTTTCTGGCGCGCCGGCGCCGGGTCATACTTTTTTGTTTTTTGGCTCTCCTGACGCTTCATCAGGTCGGTTCGGGCCTGTAAGAGCTGGGCGGTCGCCGCCGGCAACGGGCTATCCCCTGCAGAAGTCGGCACGGACGGTGCCAGCGGCTGGTCATTTTCCGGCGTCAACGTGCCGTCCTGCCAATAGCCCTGCGCTTCGTCATCATCGAAGCCACTGGCGGCGTAGGCCTGCATCAAACTTTCTTCCGCGCTATCGACCACACTGGACCGGCCGGCGCCCGGTAGAGACGATCTCTGCTCACCGGTCAACAGTCCTATCGCCGGGGACGCGCTGGCGCTACGCCCGCCATCAGCGGCGGAGGCAGGCCCTGGCGTCGCCGGTACGGCAGCGTCACCGTCGGCAGACATGGCCGCCGTGGGGTGCTGGCCGATGGCGTCAACGTCGACAGACATAGCCGCAGAAGGATGCTGGCCAATGGCGTCACCGTCGGCAGACATAGCCGCAGAAGGATGCTGGCCGATGGCGTCACCCTCGGCAGACACGGCCGCCGTGGGGTGCTGGCCGATGGCGTCAACGTCGGCAGACATGGCCACCGTGGGGTGCTGGCCGATGGCGTCAACCTCGGCAGAGGCGAAAGTCTCGGGCACGCCACGCGCAGACGCAGCATTTGCGCCGGCGCGCCGGGCATTTTCAAGTGCTAATCGCGCCGGTGCGAACCGGGGGGCGCCGGGGTGTGATCCTACCGACGAGTCAGAAGCGACGCCCGCGTCAACGCCCGCATGCGCCTTTGCCGGCCGGTCAGGCGCCGCGGCCTTACCGTCGCCCGCATGAAGGACCGTCTGCCTGTCAGACCTCGCGACCTTGCCGTCCCCACCATCAACTCCCCCCGGAAGGCCAGACGCCACCAGCGGGTTAACCCCAGGGGCAAACGCCTGCCCGCCTTGAACGTCGCGGGAAGATCCAACGCCGGCGGCCGGGGCCAGGGCCGGCGCCGGGGCACCGGATGCTATGGCCGCACCGGCGGGCGGGCTAATGTGGCGGGCGTCAACGCTAAATTCAGCCGTTTTTTTTTCCGCGTTGGCCGGTAGGGCCGTCGTCTCTAGCGTGGCGGGATGGAACGCCAGTGCACGCAGCAGCGTCATTTCAACCCCCATCCGGGGATCCGGCGCAAAAGGTATCTCTTTGCGTCCGATAAGCAAAGTCTGGTAATAGAGCTGCAGATCGGCCGGCGGCAGACGCCGGGCCAAGTCCCGCAAACGCGGCACGCTGGCCGAGTCTTCCTCATCGTTCAATTGGTCCGGCAACAGCTGGCCAAGCGCGAGACGGTGCAGTAAAGAAAGCATCTCGACAAGCAGAGTTTTCCAATCCATACCCAGGGCGGCACATTGCGCAAGCTGCGCCATCATCGCGCCGCCGTCGGCGTCGGCCAGTGCTTCGATAAGCGCCAGCGGCTGTTCGGTGTTAAGCGTACCGAGCATCAGGCGTACCGCATCGTCGTTCACCTCCCCCTGCCCCATGGCAATAGCCTGATCGGTCAGGCTGAGGGCGTCCCGCAGGCTGCCGTCGGCGGCTCGGGCCAGCAACTGCAGCGCGCGCTGCGAGGCGACGATATGTTCCTGCTGCAACACTGATGACAGCTGGTTGCGGATCTGCTCAACGTCGAG
Source organism: Candidatus Sodalis endolongispinus (assembly GCF_018777395.1). GTDB lineage: Bacteria > Pseudomonadota > Gammaproteobacteria > Enterobacterales > Enterobacteriaceae > Sodalis_B > Sodalis_B endolongispinus. Next base: position 2,315,702 of record NZ_JAFJYC010000001.1, on the reverse strand, counting down.
CGCCTTCAAATGGAATTGTAAACAACGGGAAAGAATGGTCACCGGCAGCTTTTGCGGATCGGTGGTGGCCAATAAAAACTTGACGTGCGCCGGCGGCTCTTCCAGCGTTTTGAGTAACGCGTTGAAGCTGTGGCGGGACAGCATATGCACTTCATCGATCAGATACACCTTGAAGCGGCCGCGCGCCGGAGCGTACTGCACGTTGTCCAGTAGTTCACGGGTGTCTTCGACTTTAGTGCGTGACGCGGCATCGATTTCGATCAGATCGACAAAACGACCCTGTTCAATTTCCCGGCAGTTATCGCACTGGCCGCAGGGCGTGGCCGTGATACCGGTTTCGCAATTCAACCCTTTCGCCAGCAGACGGGCAATAGTGGTTTTACCCACGCCGCGGGTGCCGGATAAAAGATAGGCATGATGGATCCTGCCCAATGATAGGCCGTTCGCCAGCGCCGTCAGGACATGCTCCTGACCTACTACATCGGCAAATGTTTGCGGACGCCACTTACGGGCAAGAACCTGATAGCTCATGAGTCGCGATTTACGTCGGAGGAACAGAGGGCCATGCTAACACAGCCCCGCACCGCAGCGCGAGGCTGTTGTCATTAGTGGCCGGGGAAGAGTACCAGGCTATAACAGGCAACGCCGATACTGTCGAGAAGCGTTTCACCACCGAGGTCGGCCAAATTGATAACGAAGGCCGCATCCTGCACCTCGCCGCCGAGCCGCCGGATCAATTTCACCGTGGCGCCGATAGTCCCCCCGGTGGCCAGCAGATCGTCCACCACCAGCACTTTATCGCCGGGAACAATCGCATCTTGATGAATCTCGAGGCTGTCGGTGCCATACTCCAGCGCGTAGCTTTCACTGATGGTTTCACGCGGCAGCTTGCCGGGCTTGCGTACCGGAACAAACCCCAGCCCCAACGCCTGCGCGACCGGTGCGCCGAACAGAAACCCGCGCGCTCGGTACCGACGATTTTCGTCAGTCCTGCGTCGCGATAACGTTCGGCCAGCAGCGCAATGCTGGTGGCATAGGCGTGCGTATCTTCGAGCAGGCTGGTGATATCGCGAAACAGAATGCCGGGTTTCGGATAATCTGGAACCGATTTAATGCTCTGTTTGATTAATGCTAATTGTTGTTCCGTAGCGGTCATAATAGGGATGCCTGGAAAAGCCTCAATTCATCATCAACGCGGATCCTGTCATGGCTGAAACAAGACTGACCGCGCACGAAAGCGCCCAAATCTATGCAAACTGCCGCAAAAATGCAACCGCCCACCAACGCAGACAAAGCAAATTATTGACGTGGCGCAAGCTGCGCCGCTGGGTGACCTGCGTTAATGCTGTGCATCACTGAAAACGACGGGGTATTATCATAAAAGTCGACTCCGATGTCATTCTTTACAGGTAAATGACGTGCACGCATCCCAACTGATCACCGTTCTTGACGGTCAACTTAACGATTTAGCCGCACGCATCGACGCCCAGGGACACACTCTGGTGCGGCAATCCCGTTTCGACCCTCTGGTGTTTAGCACGCGCGGCAACCGGCTTGGGGACTACCTGTCCGAGAGCCGCGCAACGCTTTCGCATTTGACCAGCGCGGTGGAGCAAGGCCGTACCGAGCGCGTGGCCTGGCTGGCACAGCGACTAACCGACCAGATGTTGGCGCTGACACGCGAGCTGGCGACGCAAAAGTTGCGCCAGGAGCGTCCTTCCACCGCGTCGGCGGAGGATGTTTACGCCCGCCTTGCCGAGTGTCAAGACTACGAGCGGCGGCTGCTGGCAATGATCCGCGACCGCGATAGCCTGCGCAGCGCCGCGGATGGCCTGCCCCGCGCTCGGCGGTTGCAGCAGGAAATCGCCGCGCTGGAAGGACGTCTGATGCGGTGCCGGCAGGCGTTGACCCGGCTCGAATACCAGATAGAGCGGCGCGAGAGTGGCGAATAAGCAAAAATAATTTGTCCGGTGGCACAAATTGGTTATCTATTCATTCTTTATAGTGTAAATAATATCATATATACTTAAGTTTACAGCCTGAGTTGTGCAGGATAGCGAGGTGACCCTCGAACACGAATCCCCCGAAATCAAATTGGCGATCGATTTGATTATACTGCTCGAAAAGAATGATCTAGCACCGGAGCTGGCGGCGCTGGAAATCGTCAAAAATGATTACTTGCGCAAAGCGGACACAGGGGAGTAACCGTTTTCAGGCCCTGCCTTCGCAGAGCGTCAGGCAGACCGTGGCGCGTCGTGTTGCCCACAGCGCAACATCGGACTCATGCGCAGCATGTCGATGAGTCCGAATACCAAGGTGCGCGACTCGGATTGCAGATCGAAGCTTTCCGGAGTGAACAGCCAGTTTTCCATGAGACCGGTCATGTAAGCGCGCGACATGATCGCCGCACGCCGGCAGTGCAGCGTTGCGGGCAATTGCTGTTGTTCGATGCAGCGGCCGAGCGTCACTTCCAGCCGGTCGTAGCATTCATCGAATAATTGCGATCGCACTTCCTGGTAAAGCGCCATTTCACCCACGAATTCGCATTTATGAAACAATATTTCCATAAGCTCACGCCACTGGCGGTTCGATACGGTAGCGTCAAGAATGTAAATCATTGTCTCGGTTAACACATAAAGTGGATTGTCTGGATATTTTGTTTGATACTCTGTTTCAAAAACTTGGATCTTACTGTCAGCCGTGTGAAGTATTTCATTGAATAACTCGGCTTTATTTTTGAAGTGCCAATAAATCGCGCCGCGCGTTACCCCGGCCAATGCCGCGATATCATTGAGTGATGTGGCGGATACCCCTCTCTCTAAGAAGGCCTTGATGGCGGCGTCCAGTATATGCTGGCGGGTTTCCTGAGCCTGTCGTTTGGTTTTTCGTGCCATAGTGCCGTTATAGCGTGGTCTTTGGATTTACATACATTCAAGAATGTATGTAACATAGCATAACGAAAAATGTAACGCAGCACTGTCTTTGGGGCTTGTGATCACTTGATCAATTTTTTCAAATCGTAATCTTGGGGTTTATCTATGAACAAAAACAGAGGGCTATTGCCTCTGGCGGCCGTTCTGATGCTTTCCGGCAGTTTTATTCTCGCAGGCTGTGATAATAAAGAAGCCGGGCATGCAGGAAATCAGCAGCAGGCTCCAGAAGTAGGCGTTGTGACGCTAAAAAAACAAGCGCTTAATGTCACCACCGACTTACCGGGCCGTACAGCCGCTTTTCGTATCGCGGAAGTCCGCCCGCAGGTCGATGGTATTATCCTGAAACGTAACTTTGTTGAAGGCAGCGATGTCACGGCAGGCGTGTCTTTGTATCAGATTGATCCTGCGACCTATCAGGCCGCCTATAACAGCGCTAAGGGCGATCTGGCGCAGGCGAATGCCGGCATTGCACGCGTAACCGTAAACCGGTACAAAAAACTACTTTCCACCAATTATGTTAGCCGCCAGGACTATGATCAGGCGGTGGCTACCCTCGCGCAAAATGATGCCGCCGTGCAGGCAGCTCAGGCCGCACTGTAAACCGCCCGCATCAATCTCTCCTATACCCGCGTCACCTCCCCGATAAGCGGCCGCATCGGCAAATCCGCCTTTACTGAAGGCGCTTTGGTCACCAGCGCGCAAACCACCGCTATGGCGACCGTGCAACAGTTGGACCCGATGTATGTCGACGTGACTCAATCAAGCAACGACTTTATGCGTCTGCGCCAGGAGTTGGAAAACGGCACGCTGAAACAGCGTGACGGTAAAGCAACGGTGCGCCTGCTAATGGAAAACGGCGGCGAATTCGCGCAGACCGTGACGCTGGAATTTTCCGACGTTACGGTGGATGAAACCACGGGTTCTATTACGCTACGCGCTATTTTCCCTAATCCGCAACATACCTTGTTGCCGGGTATGTTTGTGCGCGCCAAATTGGATCAGGGCGTCAATGAAAACGCTTTACTCGTGCCTCAACATGGCGTCACCCACACGCCCCGCGGCGAAGCGAGCGCCATGGTGGTCGATAGCAACAGTAAGGTTGCCCTCCGCCAGATCACGGCGCCGCAAGCCATTGGCGATAAATGGTTTGTCACCGCCGGGTTACAGGAAGGCGACAAGGTCATTGTCGCCGGCGTGCAAAAGGTGAAACCCGGCATGCAGGTCACGCCCAAAGAGGTGACCGACCAGGAAAAACAACCGGAACAACCGCAGCTTGACACCGCCAGCAAGTCTTAACAGGAACGGGTAACCCTTATGTCTAAGTACTTTATCGATCGGCCCATATTCGCATGGGTGATTGCCATTATCATCATGCTGGCGGGGGCGCTGTCGATACTTAAGCTGCCCATCGAACAGTATCCGGCTATCGCGCCGCCGACGATCCGCGTCACCGCTACCTATCCCGGCGCGGACGCCTCAACGTTGCAAGACAGCGTGACGCAGATAGTCGAGCAGAATATGAACGGCATCGACCATTTGATGTATATGGCGTCCGATAGCGACTCGTCCGGGACCGCGACCATCACGCTGACCTTTGAGTCGGGTGCCGATCCGGATATCGCCCAGGTTCAGGTGCAAAACAAACTTCAGCTGGCGATGCCGCTGCTGCCGCAAGAAGTTCAGCAACAGGGTGTCCAGGTGCAGAAATCCAGCGCCAGCTTCCTCATGGTCGCCGGTTTTATCAGCGATGATAAAAACATGACTCAGGAAGATATCGCGGATTATGTCGGCTCCTCGCTGAAAGATCCCATTAGCCGTACCAACGGTGTGGGCGAAGTGAAGCTGTTCGGCGCCCAGTATGCGATGCGTATCTGGCTCGATCCTAATAAGCTCAACAACTTCCAGTTAACGCCGGTGGATATCATCAGTGCGCTGGAAGTCCAGAACAACCAAATCGACGCCGGCCATCTGGGGGGATCGCCGCCGGTGAAGGGGCAACAGCTTAACGCGTCGATTATCGTGTAGACCCGGCTGAAGACGACCGAGGAATTCGGCAAAATTCAGCTGAAGGTCAATCCCGATGGTTCGCAGGTACGGCTGAAGGGTGTGGCGACTATTGCACTAGGCGGTGAAAGTTACGACATCATCGCCCGCATCAATGGCCAGCCCGCCACCGGTCTGGGGATCAAGCTCGCCACCGGCGCCAATGCGCTGGATACCGCTAACGCGGTCAAAACGGAGCTGGGGCGGCTGCAGGCTAACTTCCCCGCCGGTCTGAAAGTGGTTTACCCCTACGACACCACACCGTTCGTGAAGATTTCCATTACCGAGGTGGTAAAAACCCTGGTGGAAGCCATCATCCTGGTGTTCCTGGTAATGTATCTGTTCTTGCAAAATTTCCGCGCTACGCTTATCCCGACTATCGCGGTGCCGGTGGTATTGCTGGGGACCTTCGCCATTCTGGGGGCATTTGGCTATACCATTAACACTCTGACGATATTCGCCTGCGTGCTGGCTATCGGGCTGTTGGTGGATGACGCCATCGTGGTGGTGGAAAACGTCGAGCGCGTTATGGCCGAGGAGGGACTCAGTCCCATTGAAGCCACGCGAAAATAGATGTGCCAGATCCAGGGCGCCCTGGTGGGGATCGCGCTGGTGCTGTCCGCCGTGTTTGTACCGATGGCGTTTTTCGGCGGTTCAACCGGTGCCATTTACCGCCAGTTCTCCATAAGCATTGTGTCGGCAATGATCCTGTCGGTTATTGTGGCACTGGTGCTGACCCCGGCGCTGTGCGCCACCATGCTTAAGCCCATCAAGAAAGGCGACCACTGCAAAACCACCGGCTTTTTCGGCTGGTTTAATAAAAAGTTTGATCAAAGTACCCATCACCGACAGCATCGGCCACATTCTGAATAGCACCGGCCGCTATCTGCTGATTTATCTGCTGATTGTGGTCGGCATGGCGTTGCTGTTTATCCGCCTGCCCACCTCGTTCTTGCCGGATGAGGATCAGGGGGTCTTCCTGACGATGACCTTACTGCCGGCGGGTGCGACGCAGGAACGCACCCAACATGTGCTGGATGAAGTGACCCAGTATTATCTTGACAACGAGAAAGACAATGTCAGATCGGTGTTCACCGTTAACGGGTTCGGTTTCGCCGGACGCGGGCAGAACTCCGGTATCGTGTTCGTCAGCCTTAAAGACTGGGGCGAGCGTTCCGGGGCTGAAAATAAGGTCCCTGCAATAACCGCCCGTGCCAATCAGGCATTCTCGAAGATCAAGGACGGTATCGTGCTGGCGTTCAACCTGCCGGCGATCGTCGAGCTGGGGACCGCGACCGGTTTCGACTTTGAACTGATCGATGAGAATAACCTGGGACATGAACAACTGACCGCCGCGCGCAACCAGTTGCTGGGGATGGTGGCGCAGCATCCTGATGTGTTGCAGGGCGTTCGCCCGAACGGTCTGGAGGATACGCCCGAGTACAAGCTGGATGTCGATCACGAGAAAGCGGAAGCGCTAGGTGTTTCGCTGTCGGATATCAACACCACCATCGGTGCGGCGCTCGGCGGCAGCTACGTCAATGACTTCATCGACCGCGGTCGCGTGAAAAAAGTCTATGTGCAGGGTGAAGCGCCCTACCGTATGCTGCCGCAGGATATCAATAACTGGTACGTACGCGGTTCGGATAACCAAATGGTGCCCCTCTCGGCGGTGACCACCGCACGCTGGCAATACGGTTCACCCCGTCTGGAGCGTTATAACGGGTTGCCGTCAATGGAAATCCAGGGGGAAGCCGCGCCCGGTAAAAGTACCGGTGAAGCCATGTCATTAATGGAACAACTGGCGGGCAAACTGCCGACGGGAACCGGTTACGACTGGACAGGCATGTCCTATCAGGAACGGTTGTCCGGCAACCAGGCGCTGTATGCGATATCGCTTATCGTGGTGTTCTTGTGTCTGGCGGCGCTGTATGAGAGCAGGTCTATCCCGTTCTCGGTCATGCTGGTAGTGCCGTTGGGGGTGATTGGCGCCCTGCTGGCGGAAACGCTGCGCGGTCTGAACAATGACGTCTACTTCCAGGTCGGTCTGCTGACCACCATCGGGCTATCGGCCAAGAACGCGATATTAATCGTGGAATTTGCCAAAGATCTGATGGAGAAAGAAGGTAAAGGATTAGTGGAAGCCACGCTGGAAGCGGTACGTATGCGTTTACGGCCGATTTTGATGACGTCGCTCTCCTTTATCCTCGGCGTACTGCCGCTGGCGACCAGCACCGGCGCCGGCTCCGGCTCGCAAAATGCGGTCGGTACCGGCGTGATGGGCGGGATGGTTACCGCTACCCTGCTGGCGATTTTCTTTGTACCAGTGTTCTTTGTGGTGGTGCGCCGCCGCTTCGGTAAAAAAGGCCATCAGGACGAGCTGGAGCATGGACATCCGGTGGAAAACCCGCCGCCGCGGCCGTAAAGACGCGACGTCGTTGTTCCCCCTTCAAGGGCCGCTATGCGGCCCTTTTTTTATCTCCGACGGCGTAAAGCGCCTCCTCCTTGACCGGCAATTGTATAATGTCTCTTCTAGCGCTATAATTCGTATGTTATAATATAGCAATCAGGAGAGGCATGATGAAACCCGCTATTACCCCCCTTATCGCCAGGTGGTTTTTCACGACACCACGGCCAATGTCTGGTTCAAGGTGGGTTCTACCATCGTCACTATCCGTTCCGTGGAATACGAGGGAGAAACCTACCCCTACGTTACCCTGGAGGTATCCAGCGCGTCGCACACTTATTACACCGGGAAGCAGCGCACGGTGGCCAAAGACGGCAGCACCGCACGCTTTAACCAACGCTTTGGCCGTTTCCTCGGTCAACCGTCATAACATAACCATCAGGACATGCCAAAGATGCAGGTATTAAGTTCACTCGCGAGTGCCAAAACACGTCATCCAGATTGTAAGGTGGTGCACCGCCGCGGGCGTGTGTACGTCATTTGCAAATCGAATCCGCGCTTCAAGGCGGTACAGGGACGTAAAAAAAGCCGCTGACAAATAAGGCGAATTTTCGCAGGTGCTGAAAGAGAAAGTCAGCGCTTGGCGGCGCCGAAGGGGATACCTTCGGCGCTTTTTATTTGTCGCCGTCAGGCAGCGACACGCCCTAAGCCCGATCGTTGTAAGGGTAATGCGGGGATTTACGCATATTTGTAAACAAATATTGTAATTGAGTGAATAAGAAGAAAACACTCTTTTATTTATCCGACATGTCTGCTAATTTTAAAGTATCCATCGCGCGTCAGCACTGTATAATGTTATTTCAGCCGTACTGTTTCATTCCGCACCAGCGCACCGGCAATGAGAGAACGCTGAGACCCCAATCCCAACGCTGTTTACCTGAGCTTTGTCGTCATGGCAGGCTATGGCTCAGGGACTGTAAGTTAATGTAAGCAAGGGATGCTAAATCGCCTAAAATATCCTATCTTTAATCTGGAATGGTCGAATTGCGAAGTGGGTATCGATCCATGTCCCCAGCCGGGTTTTAAGATTACTGCAATTGCTATGTGTTAGGAGGGCTGATATGGATGAGTATTCACCCAAACGCTACGATATTGCGCAATTGAAATACCTGTGTGAAAATCTCTATGATGAAGGCATTGCCAGTCTGGGCGACAGCTATCATGGTTGGGTAAATGACCCGAGTTCCGCCGTCAATTTGCAGCTTAACGAATTAATTGAGCACATAGCGGCGAATATTGTCATCTTCAAACTTAAATACCATAATGAAAGTGAGCTTACCGATCAGGTTGAAACCTTTTTAGACGATACTTTTACCCTGTTCAGTAGCTATGGCATCAATAATTACGATATCCAGCGCTGGCGGCGTAGCCGCAGGCGTTTATTCGGAACATTCTCGGATACAGAGCTCTGTACAACCTGAGAAAGTAGGCACACTCCTGTTCAACTGACTGTACAAAAAGGTAAAAATGAAAAAGATCGACTATTTGATGCGCTTGAGGAAGTGCCGAACGCTGGAAACCCTTGAGCGTGTGATTGAAAAAAACAAATATGAACTGTCCGATGACGAACTGGAGATATTCAATTCCGCTGCCGATCATCGTCTGGCGGAACTGACGATGAACAAGCTGTACGACAAAGTCCCGGTTTCCGTCTGGAAGTATGTACGTTAAAACTGATTATTCTAAACATAATGTTAGTGTTAATAAACATGACTATTAATGCCTTTTTTTGCCCGCCGGCAATTAAATCAGCTATTGCCCGACCCTGCTGATAATCGCTCTTTTTCGCGTCATTGACGTTAGGTTAATCTCCTATTGTCTTGCGCGCGACGTGGGTGTAAATGGCAAGTGCGTTATCATACTGGTTAATAACATTATTGGACTTTTCTATAGGCAGGTCAAAAGCAGCGAAGTCAAGCGCCTATTGCATCGGATTTCCCTCAATTTCGCAGGGTTGTCCTGACGTCATTTTGTACAATTGTATTTTTACCGCTGCCCGGCGGGAATGTACTGGCGGACAGATACGATTTCGCCGCGACAATAATTAAGGATAATGACGGGGAAACACGCCTTATTTTTCCCGCAAGAGGATGGCATCGCACAGACAAGCGGGTTTCTTGAGTCAGGACAGTGCGTGCGGAGGCTGAAATGGGTGGAGGCCCCCCCGCCAGCGACATCCCGGCACACACGTCGCTTGCTGCGGCTGCTTCCTTCCGGACCTGACCGAGTTCACAAGGTAGTGTTGCGAGAGCACCCACGGGGCCTCCATTGAAGGCTCGTTTCAAACGAGCGCGGGGCATTATCAATTAAGGCTTGGGTAATTGCAAGTCAGGTCGGTTTAAGCGCCGTTTTCTTATCCAATATGCTTCATCATTAACGCTCCACCACAGACGGCTTGCGGCGGCCGGGCCGTACATGACAGGATAATTCCCTCGCCACATTGAACTGTAGAAGTGGAATATGTCCGATCCCTCTCAAGATACTTTTTCCCAACGCGTCTATCACATCGTGGCCGCTATCCCGTACGGGCGATTGACCACTTATGGTGAAGTGGCGCGTTTGGCCGGTGCACCGCGCGCCGCACGTCAGGTTGGCGGTCTGTTGAGCCATTTGCCCGAAGGCAGCAAACTTCCCTGGCACCGGGTCGTTAACCGTCACGGCGCTATCTCCTTAAGCGGGGAGGATTTTTACCGTCAGCTCAGCGTGCTGCAGGGGGAAGGCCTGCTGCTACAGGACAGTGGCCGGTTTGATCTTGCCCGCTACCGCTGGCGTCCAGAAGATGGCGGATGATCGCGCCGCCGATGGGCGCACGGCCTATAAGGTCAATCGAGGCGTCCAAATTGCAGCCACCGCTGGTGTATGCCCATCATGGAGAATCGACGGCGTTAGCAAAGGGTAGCAGATGCACACGGTCATCATGAAAAAGTGATGCAGTCGAAGTAGGGTCGCCGCTAATCCACGACCGTCAGTGAAGCTTAACGTGGCTAACAGGCGGGCGCCGCTGACCTGCGGCCATCATGAGGATTAATGCGGTTAGCTGACGGCCGCCGCTGACCTGCGGCCATCAGTGAGGATTAATGCGGTTAGCTGACGGCCGACGCAAACTTGCGGCCATCAGTGAGGATTAACGCGGTTAGCTGACGGCCGCCGCAAACCCGCGGCCGTCAGTCAGGATTAATGCGGTTAACAGAGGTAACGTACGGCCGTGATTTACGCGTACGCCATGGCTGTTAAAATGACGTTGGCGCCGGAACACTGCTCGATGGGGTCACCTGCGTCGGCGAACTTAATGGAATCGTGGTCGCGGGCTTGGTTTGCGTGGGCAAAGCAACCGACTGAACCGGTATCAGCGTCAGGTCATGGCGCGTTCCGCCTTGGGTGACCGCCATTTTAACCTGTTCGGTAATCATCACCACACGTCCATCGACGGTGATAGCGGCGCTTAACAGGATGCGGGCGTTGGTCTGAATATCCGAGGGGTTGAACGGCAACACAAAGCTGAACGGTGCCTGTTTACCCTCCGTACGCACGACGCGCTGCGCAATGACCTTGGACGGGGTATCAGGGATGGTGGCATCGGACAGTGTCACCGTCAGCGCCGCGTCCGGCGGTAGCGCTATGCGCTCGCGGATATAAACCGTACCGCTCACCGCCGGCTGGCTGATGGCGCCATGCTGAGCGGTTCCCGGCGCTTTAAACGCGGGGGTGGGAATATTGGCGCTTTTATCCGCGCATCCTGCAAGCGTAGCGCCCAAGGCAACACCCGCAACAATCTGCCAGAGTTTCATCTTTCGCTTCTCCTTCTTATTATTTGCCGGACCTTCACCACCGTTTAACACCTCGTGGCGAATGCGATGGTGGTTCATACCACCCAAGGCTTTAATCATGGCACAAGACTCCGGAATTTTCCTGTCACCGGGTCAAGGAGGACATTTTCTCGCCAGCCCTACCTGTGTGGGTAAACGGCACCCATAAAAAAAGCGGGAGCACAAAGGCTCCCGCCAGGGGTGACCAGAACGGCCGGTCTGCGGACCGGCAATCGCCGGTGATTAAGGGTTGTAGGCGTTTTCGCCGTGGCTGTTTACGTCCAGACCTTCGCGTTCTTGCTCTTCAGAAACGCGCAGGCCTACCATCATATCGGCGATTTTGAAGCCGATAAACGCGACCACACCAGACCAGATCAGACACACCACTACACTTATAAGCTGTACCCAGACCTGATGTCCCATGGTGACGCCTTCAGCATAACCGGTACCGACCAAAGACGCGGATGAGAATACGCCGGTCAGGAGACAACCGACGATGCCACAGACACCGTGGACGCCAAACACATCACAAACGTCATCCACTTTCAGCCATTTCTTCAAGGTGACCACACCCCACAGGCCTGCTGCGCCACCGACCAGACCGATGACCAGCGCACCGCCAACGCCGACGGTACCGGCAGCCTGAGTGATGGCAACCAGACCGGCGATACAGCCGGAGCACGCGCCCAGTAATGAAGGTTTACCGCGCAGCATCCACTCGACAAACACCCAGGACAGGATGGCGCCGGCGGTGGCCATGACAGTGTTAATAAACGCCAGACCGGCAATTTCATTGGCGGCGCTGGCGGAGCCGGCGTTGAAACTGAACCAGCCGACATACATGATAGCGGTACCGGTAAACACCATCGGCAGGTTATGCGGTTTAAACGCTTCTTTACCAAAGCCGGCGCGTTTTCCCAGCAGGTAAGCTCCGACCAGCCCGGCGCTGGCGGCATTGATATGCACCACCGTACCGCCGGCAAAGTCCAATGCCCCAAGCGATGCCAGGAAGCCACCCGCCCATACCATATGCGCCATCGGCAGATAGGAGAAGGTCAGCACCGCCGAGAAACGGATGCGTTCCGCCAGCGCGCCGACGATAAGGCCGACGGTAATACAGGCAAAGGAGCACTGGAAGGCGACATGGATCAGCTGATAGAAACTGCCGGTCAGCGCGGTCACTCCGATGCTTTTCAGCATTATCATGCTGAAATCGCCGAAGAAGGCGGCGTTACCGGTGCCGAACGTCAGCGAATAGCCATAGATCATCCACAGCACACAGACCAGAGCGAAGGTGACTGCCACCTGCGTCAGCATCGACAACACGTTTTTCCCGCGCAGCAAGCCACCGTAAAAAAGCGCAATCCCCTGCAGGGTCATAAACAGCACCAGCGCGGTGCTTATCATCATAAACGCGTTATCGGCCTTGTCGGCCGCGGGTGCCGCAGCCATGGCCCAGGACGGCAAAAGGGCTGCAGCGCCAACAGCGGTGAGTGAGACTAGTTTTTTCATTTTTTATTCATCCCTTTCTACGAATAGCGCATAACGTTAAAGTGCCGCTTCGTCGGTTTCGCAGGTACGAATGCGAATAACCCGCTGAAGTTCAGCAACAAAAATTTTGCCGGTGTAAGCCGCTTTGCTAATCACGTCAATCACCTTCATCAAGCTGATCATCGGCAATAGCGATATCAATTTTCACTTTCGGTAGAAAATTAACGCTATACTCAGCGCCGCGATATAGCTCGGCAGGGCCTTTCTGACGCCCAAATCCTTTTACTTCAGTGACCGTCAGCCCCTGAATACCTACAGAGGAAAGCGCTTCACGCACATCTTCCAATTTAAATGGCTTAATCACCACGGTTACCAGCTTCATATGTACCCCTCGAAAATTGAGTCCCGACTCGCGACCATTACGCCCAACTAAAGCAAAGCATGTGCCACAAATGTTTTGACATAAAAATTTACCGTTAGCAGGCTATTCCTTTGGCGGCTGCCCGTTTTAACGCTGGCCGTCGGGGTAAAATTGAAAGATCAACAACCCGGTAACGCACCAAACGGGTGCTTAATGCCAAAAAAAGGTGCGTCTGTCACAAAAATGGCACATAAATGCCCATTCACAGTGCGTATTTGGCTAAGTGGGCATTCGATTGCCGCGAATGTTTAGCTAAGGGGTACGGTGCTACCGCTTCCGCCGCGAGAAGGAAGCCGGTAGCGCCGGCGCTGACAGGTGCGCAACGCGCCAAAGCGCCTTCAGGCGGACAGTACCTGGGGCTCTTCGGCGTGCAACGCCTGGCCCGCCTGTTGCAACTGATACATTTGATAATAGCGGCCTCGCGCCTGCAGCAAGGCGGCATGGGTACCGCGCTCCACCACCTCTCCGCGATGTAGCAACAGGATCTGGTCCGCCTCAACCACTGTCGACAGCCGGTGGGCGATGACCATGAGCGTCGTATGGCGCCGCACCGCCTGCAGCGCGCGCGCAATCGCCTGTTCGGTTCCAGAATCGATATTGGCGGTAGCTTCGTCAAGGATCAGTATCGCCGGCGTAGAGACCAGCACCCGCGCCAAGGCCAGCAGTTGCTTTTGTCCGACCGACAGCGTATTGCCCTGCTCTCCCAGTTAAGCGTGCAGCCCGCCCGGTAAGGTGCGCACCAGCGGTTCCAGTTGCACCTGTTCAAGCGCGTGCCAGACCTGTTGCTCGCTGAGCTCCCGTCCGAGGGTCACATTGGCATAAACCGTTTCGGCCATGACCACCGGATCCTGCTGCACCATCGCTACCCCCTGGCGCAATACCCGGTGGCTGAGGGTTTCAATCGGCCGGCCGTCCAACAACAGCGTCCCTGGGTTTACCGGGTAATACCCCATCATCAGGCTAGCCAGAGTACTTTTACCGCTTCCGGTATGCCACACCAGGGCGATAAAGCTTTTCGCCGGCGCCGTTAGCGAAATGTGGCGCAGCACCGGCAGTCCGCGACGGTAAGCAAACTCAAGGTCGCGCACCGCAATCGCACCGCCGCCGAGGGGACGATCATCCAGACCATAGTGCTGTGCGGGACCCTCCATTAATTCAAAGATACGCTCCCCAGCCACCGCTGCCTGCTGCATGATTGACTGCTGGGATGTCAGCTCAATAAGCGGCTCGTTCAGCCGGCCGAGGTAGTTGATAAAGGCGTAAAGCACCACCACACCTATCGCCACGCGCGGGCTGAGCCCGAACAACAACAGCATACCGCACAAAATAAGTGCGAACAGCAGGCTGAGCATCGGGCGCAATAAGTAGCCCTCCAGCCGCAGCGTCGCCATACGGGTCTGCAAGTGGGCATGGCTCTCCCGCTGAAGCTTGGCGCCAAAACGCTGTTGCTGACGGAATTGCTGAATGACCCCCATACCGTTGATAGCTTCATTGAAACCATCATTGATATCGGCGACATAGGTCCGCAGCCGCCGGACAATCGGCGTGCTGTAATGCTGATACAACCACATAACCACAATGACTACCGGGAACAAAATCAGCGAGATGCATGCCAGACGCCAGTCCAGTAAAAACATCGCTACCAGCATGGCACCGATTAACGCCACGCTGCGCAGCACGGAAGCGACCACCGTGACGTACAGATCTTTCACCACTTCGGTATCATTAGTGACCCTGGAAATAAGCTGCCCTACCGGCTGGGTATCGAACACGCTCAATGGCTGGCGCAGCGCGGCGTCCATCACTTCCGTACGCAGTTGCTGCACGACGCTTAACGCTGTGCGGTTAAACAGTAGCGCTTGAAAATAGCGCAGCGCGGCCGCCAGCACCTGTAGCGCGAGAAAAACCAGTACCAGGCCGGCCACCGTCCAAAACGGCATCATTTTCTCCGGCAGAATATGATCGATGAAATAGCTAATCACTATCGGCCCGGCAACTTCCGCCGCCGCCGCCAACCACAGCATCAGGACCGCCAGCGTTAACGGCCTGCGGTGTGGCCGGCCATAGGCAAGCAGCCGCTTGAGGGTCGGCCAGAGGCTAGTCCAGTTACGCATCGCCCGTCTCCTTGGGGTGGGGTTCCTGTTCAATGGCGGCTTCCAGTTGCTGATAGCGGTACATGTCCCTGTACCAGCCAGGCTGCTGCTGCAACGATGAATGATCGCCGCGCTGGCCGACTCGACCTTGTTTTAACACCAGTATCTCGCTCGCGCCCTGCAGCGCCGACAGCCGGTGCGCGATAATAATTACCGTCCGGTGAGCGCCGAAGCGTCGCAGGTTATGCAATATGTTGTGTTCGGTGCGCCCATCAACCGCCGACAGCGCATCATCCAGGACCAGGATCTCTGCGTCCAGTAATAGCGCGCGGGCAATCGCCAGCCGCTGTTTCTGACCGCCGGACAGCATGACGCCGCGCTCCCCGACCTCTGTTTGGTACCCCTGGGGAAGGCGCAGGATGTCCTCGTGCACGCAGGACAACCGCGCCGCCTCCTCAATTTGCTGCGCCGTGGCGTCCGGGCGGCCGAGGGCGATATTGCTGGCGACGCTGTCGGAAAATAGAAAAGGCGTCTGACTCACCACCGCCAGACGGCTGCGCCATTGATCAAGCGCCAGCGCGGTCAAGGGCAGGTCGTGAAAGCGTATCTCTCCTTCGCTAACGTCAAACTGTCGCAGGATCAGCGCCAGAAGCGTACTTTTACCGGCGCCGGTAGGACCTCACACGCCCAGCATCTGCCCGGGAGCCAGCGTAAGATTAATGGCCTGCAGCGCAGGATCCCGGGTGTGGGGATAACGAAAGGCGCCTATCGCCACACTCAGGGTTCCCCGTCCCGCGGGAACGGATAACGTGCCATCCTCAACCTCCGTTCGTTCTTCCAGCGTCTGGCGGATACGGCTATAGGCCGCGCTGCCGCGCTCGACGATGTTGAACATCCAGGCAAGGGCGAGCATCGGCCAGATCATCAGGCCAAGATACACGATAAAGCTGGTCAGTTGACCGAGCGTCATGGCGCCGCGCATCACCAACCAGCTGCCGCCGCCGACCGCCAGTAAATTGGATAGCCCCACCGTCAGGTAGATAGTCGGGTCGAAGCGGGCATCCACCCGGGCCACGTGCATGTTTTTGTCGCCGGCTTCCAAGGCAACGGCGGCAAAACGCGCCGACTGATGTTGTTCGAGGCCGAAAGCCTTGATCATGCGGATGCTGGCCAGATTTTCCTGCGCCTGATTATTCAGCGAGGAAAACGCCGCCTGCGCCACGCGAAAACGCTGGTGAAAACGCTGACCGTCCCGTTTGATAATGACCGCCATTACCGGCATCGGCAAGAGCGCCAACAAGGTTAACTGCCAGCTGATTTGCAGACTCATCACCAGCAATACCGAGCAGCCCATCACCAGCGAATCCACCAGCGTCAGCACGCCTTCGCCGGCGGCGAAAACTACGCGGTCGACATCATTCGTAGCGCGCGCCATCAGATCGCCAGTACGGTGGCGCAGATAAAAGCCCGGTAGTTGCCGGCTGAGCAGATGATAGAGCCGGTCGCGCAGCTCCACCGCCAGCCGGTAAGCAGCGCCAAATAACAAAATGCGCCAAACATAACGCAGGCCGTAGACCAGCACGGCCGTTACGGCCATCACCCCTAGCCACAGTGCCAAATGACGCCCGGTGGCCTGACCCGCTACTACGCTATCGATGATAATGCCCACCAGCCGTGGCGGCACTAATTGTAATAGTGCGATGATGACCAGCAGCATCACAGCACCCAGGTAGTGCCGCCACTCGCGGCGAAAAAACCATCCTAATTGTGCAAATAATCTCACGAAGCGTTATTCCAAAATAAATAGGGCCAAATCGCCGCGTCGCGCGCCGGGCAGCATTGTCGCCGTATTATACCGTGATTAAGAAATTAATGCTGACATGATGCCCAGCGAGAACACCCATTGGCGTGTGACGCGCCGGCGTTAACCGCCAATACGCTTAACGCTTCTTGGCGTTGGCAGCGTAGGGAAAAAAACAATTAAATAGGTCATTACTAGCTTATTTAAGCTTCATAAAGCAAAAATAAGAGAAATATTTTCCACTATTAGCCGAATAGAGATAAAAAAAGCGAAGCGTTTTTCCGCCGTTCCGGTTAGGCTATATTCGGACTCATTATAAGGACTATAAGTATGTCTTCATGGGCAGCACAGGCGGTAAACGAGATAGCGTGTGATTTCCAGCGCTCGGCGGATACCCATTTGATCCGACTTACGTTGCCGTCCTTTCCCGATATTATTTTCTATCTCAAGGATGAGAGTACCCATCCCTCCGGTAGCCTGAAACATCGGCTTGCCCATTCTCTGTTTCTCTACGGGCTCTGCAACGGCTGGATCCGGCAAGATAAACCTATTATCGAAGCCTCGTCCGGTAGCACCGCCGTTTCCGAGGCGTACTTCGCTCGCCTGCTGGGGGTGCCGTTTATCGCCGTGGTGCCGGAATGCACCGCACGACGAAAGATTGAACAAATCGAGAACCACGGCGGCCGCTGCCATTTCGTCAGCCACGGCGGATTGATTTATGACGAGGCTAAACGGCTGGCGCGCGAACTGAACGGCCACTATATGGACCAATTCACCTACGCCGAGCGGGCTACCGACTGGCGCGGGAATAACAATATCGCCGAAAGCATTTGGCGTCAGATGGCGCGTGAGCCCTTCCCTCAGCCCTCCTGGGTGGTGATGAGTGCCGGTACCGGCGGCACCTCCGCAACGCTTGGACGCTATATTAGTTATCAGGGCCACCCTACACGCCTCATGGTCGTCGACCCGGAAAATTCGGTGTTTCATGCTTTTTTCGCCAGGGCGATCCCAACCTGACCCACAATCGGCCGAGCCGTATTGAGGGCATCGGCAGGCCGCGGGTAGAGCCGTCGTTTATCTCCGGCGTGATTGATGAAATGATGACCGTCCCCGACGGCGCAAGCATCGCTACGCTTGGATGGTTGGAATCACTGCTCGGCCGTCGCGTCGGCGGCTCTACCGGCACCAACATGTGGGGCGCGCTGCAATTGGCCAAACGGATGCGTGCCGCCGGCGAAGCGGGAGCCATTGTGACGCTTTTATGCGACGGCGGTGAACGCTATAGCGACACCTACTATCAGCCGGCGTGGGTCAGCGAACATATCGGCGATATCCGTCCATGGCAGGCAGAGCTGGAAAATCTGTAACGCCATTCGCCCGCCGGATTCTTCGCCTCCGCTACTGTTCATCCGCAGGCAGAGACAGTACCCTATATCCTTTGCCATTAAGAGTGAATGGGACAGATGAAACGAGCAGTAGTGGTGTTCAGCGGCGGGCAGGATTCAACAACCTGCCTTATCCAGGCGTTAAGTCAGTATGACGAAGTCCATTGCGTTACCTTTGACTACGGCCAGCGTCATCGGGCGGAAATCGACGTCGCCCGCGCGCTGGCGTTGCAGTTGGGCGCCCGCGCACACAAAGTGATCGACGCCGGCCTGCTTAATGCACTGGCAGTCAGCAGCCTGACCCGCGACAATATTCCGGTACCGGGTTACGAAGATACCGTCGACGGTCTGCCCAGCACCTTTGTCCCCGGCCGGAATATCCTGTTTTTATCCCTGGCCGCCATTTACGCCTATCAGGTCGAGGCAAGCGCGGTTATCACCGGCGTTTGCGAGACAGATTTTTCCGGTTATCCCGATTGCCGCGATGACTTTATCAAAGCGCTGAATGCCGCAGTCAATCTCGGTATGGCGCGCGAGCTGCACTTCATTACACCGCTGATGTGGCTGGACAAAGCCGAAACCTGGGCGCTGGCGGATTACTATCACCAACTCGATCGGGTGCGTCACGATACGCTTACCTGCTATAACGGCATCAAAGGCGACGGCTGCGGACAGTGCGCGGCCTGCCACTTGCGCGCGCGGACTGACGGCCTACAACGCGCAGCCTCAGGCGGTCATGGCCTCACTAAAAGCTAAAACCGGCCTGCGCTAAGTGCAACACCGACGCCATAAACGGCAGCAGCAGTCTGATGGCGCAAGGGCTATAACGCAGCCATGAATCGTCACGAGGCGGCGCCAATAGCAACTTCAGCGCCACAAACCGCAGCCAAGTGGGGTAAAACCATTACTGGCGCCCTGGTCGCATCAGGGCGACACCGCCGCCCTGAGCCGTAGACAACAGCGATAACGCCTTTCGTGGACCAGAAATATGCCGCGCTTGCGGTCCACGCCCGCGGCGCCTACAGCTTTAGACACTCTTTGAGCCGTGCCATCGTCGCCGGGCCAATGCCTTTGACCTTTTCCAAGTCTTCAATTTGCGCAAACGGCCCGTGCTGATTACGGTAGTCAATAATCGCCTGACCCTTTTTAGGCCCGATGCCTTTTAACCCGTCCACCAGCTCGTCCAGCGACGCGGTGTTGATACTGATTTTGTCCTCTTCATCCTCCGCCGAACCGTCCGTAGCCGGCGCGACCTCATCTATGGGTTCCAGCACCCGCGGCGCTTCGGCCGGCCTGCGACTCTTCGGTGTGTCCCGCGACACTGTGCCGCCGGCGCTTTGTCTGGCTGAACCGCCAGGCGCTTTTTTCTCTCGCTTACCCCCTGAGGCTTTCTTGCTCCCTGTCGGGATAGGGCGCGCCGTGACGCTAGCGGTGGGGCGTGCGGCTTTTTCCTGGATGTCCGGGGGGGCCGTGTCCGTGGTCTGGTAATCCATCGGCGCCTGCGCGCTTTCCAGCGGCAGCGTCGCCTCAAATGTAACGGGATCGGTCTGGGTGGCTTTATCGGCGGTGGTGGGTGCCAACGCGGCTTCGCAGGTGAGGGGGGGCAACGCCGCCTCGTCGGTCAGGGTGGCCTGCACCGGGCCGGCGCATTGCAGGGATAGGACAGCGATGAGGGTAAGTAACGTCCTGGTCAGAATCGGTTGTCGCATGCTCTTTTCTCCGTAGTGTATTCCCGTCAGAGCATGCCTTGGCGTTCTGCTTTCCGCTATCGCCCGCGGCAGGAAACGCAACAGGCCGCGAAAGCGGCCTGAAGCTATTGCAGGATTAACGAGAGAATTGCGGCCAACGCCGCGTTATTGCATCTGCGCCGCCGCGCCCGTTTTGATTTTCGCCTCCGCGCGCAGATTCGTCAGCAGCGCATCGAAGGTGACACCGGTCATCCCCTGATTTAACTGATCCACGAACTGTTTGCGTTGCTGCTCATCCAGCGGCCGTGGCGTTACGCTGTCCAGCGCGATCAGCACGATATCGCCCTGGGCATTGCTGGCCATGCCATAACTGCTTTTGCCCTGCGGCGGCTGGGGCAGCGTAAAGACGGTCTGCGCCAGCGGATCGCCCTGATTGGCAGAGTCGAATTGCTGCGGCGCGCTGAAGCTCAGCCCGGCCGCCTGCAGCGCCTCCGTGCCTTTGCCCTGCTTCAAGGCGACCAGCGCCTTTTCAGCATCAACGCGCGCCTGCTCTAGCGCTTTCTGGCGTTTCACCTCCTGCTCCACCCGCGCACGCACATCCTCAAGAGGCTGCACGCGTTCTGGACGGTGCTCGGCGATACGGATGACGAAAGCGCGGTTGCCGTCCACGGTGATAACGTCCGAGTTACTGCCCGGCGCCCCATTGCTGCCCAAAAGCGACTCCTGGAACAGCACCTGTTTCACCGCGTCGTAATTCAGCGCCGCAGGCACATCATCGTGACTGAACCAGTCGGTCTGCTGTGCCTTGATGCCGGCAGCGGTTTCCGCTGACGCCAGCGTCTCGTTATCGTTACTGGCCGCATCACTCACTTTTTGCTGCAGCGCATAATAGGCATCAATGTCTTTTTCCTGCTTCACTTTCGCCGCCACCGCGTCGTGGACCGCACTCAGCGGGCTAACCTGCGCCGGCTGCATGTCGTCCAAAAGAATGATAAGGAAACCGACCGAGGATTTAAGCACACCCGACAGCTGTCCTTTCTCGCTCAGATTAGCCTGCTTGAGCTCGTCGAGGGTGTCGCTGTCGCTCATCCAGCCAATATCGCCACCGTTTTTCGCTGAGACGACGTCGGTGGAGTGGGCTTTCGCTAGGGAGGCGAAATCGGCGCCCTCCTGCAGTTGTTTCAACCAGTCATTGGCATCGTTTTCGCTTTTGCTTTGAATAATGCTGTAGCGTTTACGTCCGGGGACGGTGAACTGATCGTGATGCTTATCGTACCATGCCTGGATTTCCTGCTCGTCGACGCTGGTTTTCGCCTCCATGGCTTCAGCCTCCATCGGGATATAGCTGACCTTGAAGGCTTCCGGCGACAGGTACTGATTTTTGTGCGCGCCATAGCTGGCCTGGATCTCATCGTCACTTGCGGTTTGCTTCTCTGCCAGTGCCGCGATAGCCAACGTTGCCAGACGCGCTTCGCGGGTTTGTACCGCCACCGCCAGCAGCCGGTCGGTTTCTGCCGGCAGCAGGAAACCGGTGCCGCCGATACCATGAATCAGCTGCTGGGTAAGTAACTGTTTGCGCATCAGCGCGGCATATTGATCCGGTGACAGCCCCATGTTGCCAATAAGGGAGCGGAATTTGGCATTATCGAATTTATCTTCGGTGCGAAACGCCGGGATGGCGAAGATTGCCTGTTTGATTTGATCGTCACCGATAGCCAGTCCCAGCTTATCGGCATACTGATCCAGAAGCGTTTCATCAATCAACTGCGAGAGCACTTGCTGGCGCATCTGGCGCATGTAGCCTTCATTGGCAGCCAACTGGGAGAACTGTTCACCCATGGATTCCTGCTGGCGGTTACGTTCGTTCTGTACTGCCTGCTCCAGTTGTGCACGGCTTATCTGCTGACCGTTCACCTTGGCGGCGTAGTCGCCGTCGCCGCCGATCAGATAGTTGCCTACCCCGGTCAGCACGAATGAAACGGCAATAAGCCCCAGAATAATTTTGAGCACGACGTGATTAGCGGCCGCGCGTAAATTGTCCATCATGGTGTGACAACACTCCGCTGTAAATGAATGAAACCTCTGCGCAGGTAAACGGACTGCTCGCCTGCCGCAGCTCCGCGGAGCCGCTGCGCGTTAATGCTAGTTATCTGACAACGCCAACCCTGCCTTGTCAGCCAATCTAGAAAAGCGCATCCTGATGATGCGCCTTGTATTCTACCCTACCCGTCTGACTGCGTCAGGTATTAGTTGACACAGGCGAGAACAGGAAAGCTATCAATTCACTGCGTCTTTCAGCCCTTTACCGGCACGGAAGCCCGGTACCTTGGCGGCGGCGATGGTGATTTCTTTACCGGTTTGCGGATTGCGTCCGGTACGAGCGGAACGCTCGCGCACGGTGAAAGTGCCAAACCCGACCAGCGCAACGTCATATCCCTGCTGCAGCGACTCGGTAACCGAACCGATGATAGCATCCAGCGCTCGTCCGGCGGCCGCTTTGGAAATATCAGCACCTGCGGCAATTTTGTCGATCAGTTGTGACTTATTCACTTTTTCATCCCCTCTTGAATTCTCATGTCGCGGCGGATTTTTCCTTAAACGCGACTGCGCAGCTGTTATATCAAACCCAGTATGTCGGAACAGACTGAACCTGCCCGCTGTCCCAACCCAGCAGCTCACTAACTTAACGGTACAAAAAAAGGCTGGCAAGCCCGAATTGGCCTGCCAGCCCATTTTTACTGGTTTATTTTACATAAACCCCTCATTTTACCGTTTCGGGCGCCACCTCGATGCCGAAAGGCGCATTCTGCAGCGCCAGATTAAGCACTTCGTCGATACGCTGAACCGGATGAATATCCAGGTCGTTTATCACGTTGGCCGGCATATCTTCCAGATCGCGCTTATTCTCAAAGGGGATCAACACGGTTTTGATACCGCCACGATGCGCCGCCAACAATTTTTCTTTCAGGCCGCCGATGGGCAAAACCTGACCGCGCAAGGTGATTTCGCCGGTCATCGCCACATTGGCCTTGACGGGATTGCCGGTCAGACAGGACACCAGCGCGGTACACATGGCAATACCGGCGCTCGGACCGTCCTTGGGCGTGGCGCCTTCCGGCACATGCACATGGATATCCCGCTTTTCATAGAAATCGGGATTGATACCGAGCTTGTCCGCCCGCGCGCGCACCACGGTCAGCGCCGCCTGAATGGACTCCTGCATCACCTCGCCCAGCGAACCGGTATAGGTCAGTTTGCCCTTGCCGGGCACGTACGCGGTTTCAATGGTCAGCAAATCGCCGCCGACTTCTGTCCACGCCAGACCGGTCACCTGGCCGATACGGTTCTCACCTTCCGCGCGACCGTAATCGAAGCGCTGAACGCCGAGGAAGTCTTTCAGGTTATCGGCGCTGATGGTGATATGTTTGGTGCTCTTGTCCATCAGCAGGGTCTTCACCGCTTTGCGGCACAGTTTGGAAATCTCGCGCTCCAGACTGCGCACCCCGGCTTCGCGGGTGTAATAGCGGATAATCCCCACCAGCGCACTGTCTTCCACCGTCAGTTCGCCTTTTTTCAACGCATTGCGCTCAAGCTGTTTGGCCAGCAGATGCTGACGGGCGATGTTGAGTTTCTCGTCTTCGGTGTAGCCCGACAGACGAATCACTTCCATACGATCGAGCAGCGGCGCCGGGATATTCATCGAGTTGGAGGTGGCGACAAACATCACGTCGGAAAGATCATAGTCCACCTCCAAATAATGGTCGTTGAATGCCACGTTCTGTTCGGGATCTAGCACTTCCAGCAACGCTGACGCCGGATCGCCGCGCATATCCGAAGACATCTTGTCGATTTCGTCGAGCAGGAACAGCGGGTTTTTCACGCCGACCTTGGACATTTTCTGTATCAGCTTACCCGGCATCGAGCCGATATAAGTACGACGGTGTCCGCGGATCTCCGCCTCATCGCGCACACCGCCCAGCGCCATACGCACATACTGACGTCCGGTCGCCTTGGCGATGGACTGACCGAGCGAGGTTTTCCCCACTCCAGGCGGTCCCACCAGGCACAAGATCGGCCCTTTGATTTTACTGACCCGGCTTTGTACCGCCAGGTATTCCAAAATGCGGTCTTTGACACGTTCAAGGCCGTAATGATCTTTATCCAAAGTCTCTTGCGCTTTTACCAGGTCTTTTTTCACTTTGCTGCGCGCGTGCCAGGGTACTGACAGCATCCAGTCGATATAACCGCGCACCACGGTCGCCTCGGCGGACATTGGCGACATCATTTTCAATTTTTGCAGTTCCGCCTCGGTCTTTTCCCGGGCTTCCTGCGGCATTTTGGCCGCTTCTATCTTGCGCTTCAGCGCTTCGTTTTCATCCGGCGCATCATCCATCTCGCCCAGTTCTTTCTGAATCGCCTTCATTTGCTCATTCAGATAGTACTCGCGCTGGCTCTTTTCCATCTGCTTTTTGACGCGATTGCGGATACGTTTCTCTACCTGTAGCAGGTCGATTTCCGACTCCATCATTGCCATCAGGTATTCAAGCCGCTCGGTCACATCGGCCATTTCCAGCACCGACTGCTTGTCGGCCAGCTTCAGGGGCATATGAGCGGCGATAGTGTCGGCCAGACGGGCAGCATCATCGATACTGTTTAGCGAGGTAAGCACTTCGGGGGGAATTTTTTTGTTCAGTTTGATATAGCCTTCAAACTGATTAATCGCGGTCCGCACCAGCACTTCCTGCTCGCGCTCATCAAGCTCGGGCGCGTCGAAATAGTCCGCTTCGGCGCTGAAATGATCGCCGCTGTCCGACAGTTCTTTGATACGGGCGCGGGTTAACCCCTCTACCAGCACTTTTACCGTGCCGTCCGGCAGTTTAAGCATCTGCAAAATGGACGATACCGTTCCGACTGAAAAAAGATCATTAATACCCGGCTCGTCGGTTGACGCTTCTTTCTGAGCCACCAACATGATTTTTTTATCACTGTCCATGGCTGCTTCAAGACACCGAATCGATTTTTCCCGGCCGACAAACAGCGGGATGACCATGTGCGGATAGACCACCACATCGCGCAGAGGCAATACGGGAATTTCTATGCGTTCGGAACGCTCAGCATTCATAGAGCTCTCTCTTAGTTTAGCTTCCGCCAGGTTTGTGGAATGCGCAAAAACCCGGCTTTTGCCCGTTTCAACAATTAGGTATTTGAGTATATGTGGTCGAATCGCTTACATTCAACGGCAGCCACTAATGAAAAAAACGGGGGATAAAATCCCCCGCCTGGACGCTGTAACCCGGCGCGCACGCCGCTCCACACCCCCGTTACTCGCCGGAGGCCTGCTGCGCTTCGTGCTTGCCGTAGATAAGTAACGGCTCCGACTGGCCGGCGATGACCGCTTCGTCGATCACCACTTTTTCCACGCTATCCTGGGAAGGCAGTTCGTACATGGTTTCCAGCAGCGCGCCCTCTACGATAGAGCGCAGGCCGCGGGCGCCGGTTTTGCGCGCCATGGCTTTTTTGGCGATCGCGGTAAGCGCTTCATCGCGGAATTCCAGCTCGACGCCTTCGAGATTGAATAACGCCTGATACTGCTTGGTCAGCGCGTTCTTCGGCTCGCGCAGGATTTGAATAAGCGCGTCTTCGCTGAGTTCATTCAACGTCGCCACCACCGGCAACCGGCCGATAAATTCGGGGATAAGACCGAATTTGATCAGATCTTCCGGTTCCACC
Source organism: Candidatus Sodalis endolongispinus (assembly GCF_018777395.1). GTDB lineage: Bacteria > Pseudomonadota > Gammaproteobacteria > Enterobacterales > Enterobacteriaceae > Sodalis_B > Sodalis_B endolongispinus. The sequence goes on along the minus strand of NZ_JAFJYC010000001.1, from coordinate 2,289,844 downwards.
TGGGCCAGCAGTTCGCTCTCGGTCACTTTCTCCGAGCTGCCTTTGACGGTGGCGCTAAAGCCAATGCCGCGGTTGGTTTCGGTGCGCTGCTCAATCACTTTATCCAGGCCGGCGAAGGCGCCGCCACAGATAAACAGGATTTTCGAGGTGTCCACCTGCAAGAACTCCTGCTGTGGATGTTTGCGCCCGCCCTGGGGCGGCACTGCGGATACGGTCCCTTCTATCAGTTTCAACAGCGCCTGCTGTACCCCTTCACCGGAGACGTCGCGGGTAATGGAGGGGTTATCCGATTTGCGGGAGATTTTGTCGATCTCATCGATATAGACGATGCCGCGCTGGGCTTTTTGCACATCGTAATCACATTTTTGCAGGAGCTTCTGGATGATGTTTTCCACATCCTCACCCACGTACCCGGCTTCCGTCAGGGTAGTGGCGTCGGCCATGGTGAAAGGCACATCCAGGAAACGGGCCAGCGTTTCCGCCAGCAGAGTCTTGCCGCTGCCGGTAGGGCCAATCAACAAGATGTTGCTTTTGCCGAGTTCGATGCCGTTATTGGTATCGCCATTGCGCAGGCGCTTGTAGTGGTTATAGACCGCCACCGCGAGCACTTTTTTGGCTTTTTCCTGACCGATGACATAATCTTCCAGGTGGTGCCGGATTTCATGGGGCGCCGGCAGCGCGCTACGTTCACGATGCGGGCCGACTTCTTTTATCTCTTCGCGGATAATGTCGTTGCATAAATCGACACATTCATCGCAGATATACACCGACGGCCCGGCGATAAGTTTCCGCACCTCATGCTGGCTTTTACCGCAGAAAGAGCAATACAGCAGCTTTCCTGAACCGTCTTTGCGCTTATCTGTCATCAGTAAACCTCTTTCTTTCGTCTTAGTACCGCAGGCCAATCAGGGCGGCAACGCGACGGCTGAGCTCAAAACCGGTCGCCGGAAGCGCTGATGCTTCCGCACGACGCACTACATTAACTATAGTCTATCGGATTCCGCCTTTAAGCAATTACGTACGCTGGCTCAATACGGAATCCACTAATCCATAATCTACCGCCTCAGGGGCGGAGAGGAAACGGTCGCGTTCGGTATCCCGCTCTATTGCTTCAAGAGGCTGACCCGTGTGTTTTGCCATCAATTCATTCATCCGCGCCTTGACCTTCAGGATTTCCCGGGCGTGAATTTCAATATCGGTCGCCTGACCTTGGAAACCGCCCAGCGGCTGGTGGATCATCACCCGCGAATTGGGCAGGCAAAAGCGTTTGCCCTTGGCACCGGCCGCCAGCAGAAATGCCCCCATGGAGGCGGCTCGCCCCATGCAGAACGTGCTGACATCGGGTTTAATGAACTGCATGGTGTCATAAATCGACATCCCGGCGGTAATCACCCCGCCTGGCGAGTTGATGTACAGGTAGATGTCTTTTTCCGGATTTTCCGCTTCCAAAAACATCATCTGCGCCACGATCAAATTCGCCATGTGATCTTCGACCTGACCGGTCATGAAGATAATCCGTTCTTTTAACAGGCGCGAAAAAATATCGTATGAACGCTCTCCGCGTGAAGTCTGTTCCACCACCATCGGCACCAGGGCCATATGAGGTGCAAAGTTATCTTGTTTGCCACTGTATGACATTATCGTCTCCTAGAAATAAAGCGTTCGGCGCCTGGGTTTCCGATTTTACGTGAGATGCGGCGTCATCGCCATGTCCTAAGAAGTCGCCGGTCCGCTGAACGGTTTTTCAGCCCGCATTCCGTCCGCGCGGCTTTCTCTCCCTTCCTTCTCTAGTTGGGGGAGCGCGGCCCCCTTTTCAAGGGCGCAGCAGCACTATTTCAGCACCGGGCGTTAGCGGGTATTCCCGCGGCGCACCCTCTTTTTAACACTGCTTACCCGTTAAATATAGCGCTATTTATCACCGGCAATAGTATGAAAAGCCTATACAAACAAAAAGCCTGCCACCGCAGGATGACAGGCTTTAAGCATGACGGATTAGCCTTGCGACCGCGCGCGATCCGACGACGACGGTTAGGCCGCGCTCGGCTGGTTCATCAACTCGTTGAAGCCGGTTTCTTTTTCCGTCACGCGGGCGTTGGCGAGCAGCGCTTCGACCGCCTGTTCTTCCAGCGCTACGTTACGCATGTTGTCCATCAGCTCTTTATTCTTGCCGTAGAACTCGACGACTTCTTTCGGATCTTCATAGGCGGAGGCCATTTCCTCAATCAGCGCGCTGACGCGGGCTTCATCCGCTTTCAGTTCGTGTTTGCGGATGACTTCACCCAACAGCAGACCGACCTTGACGCGGCGTTTCGCCTGCTCTTCAAACAGTTCACGCGGTAATTCCAGCGCCTGTTTCTCGTTGCCGCCAAAACGCTGTGCCGCCTGACGTTTCAGCACGTCGATTTCACCGTCGACCAGCGCCGCGGGAACGTGGATGTCGTTCGCGTTAAGCAGACCGTCGATGACCTGCGTTTTCACGCGGTTGCGCACGGCGTTTTCCAGCTCACGCTCCATATTTTTACGTACTTCAGCGCGCAAACCTTCCAGGGAACCGTCAGCAACGCCGAAACGTTTAATAAAGGCTTCATCCAATGTCGGCGGTTCGCGCTGCTCGACTTTCTTCAGCTCAACGGCGAAGTTGGCGGCCTTTCCTTTCAGATTTTCCGCATGGTAGTCTTCCGGGAAAATGACGCTGATGTCGAAGCTTTCGCCGGCTTTATGACCGATGACGCCTTCTTCAAACCCGGGGATCATGCGGCCCTGGCCCATGGCCAGCACAAAATCGGTGGCTTTGCCGCCGTCAAACGCTTCGCCGTCAATGGTACCGGTGAAGTCGACGGTCACGCGGTCTTCGGCGCCGGCGGCATCAGTGGTTTCTTTCCAGTCGGCCTGCTGCTTTTGCAGCGTGTCCAGCATGGTGTCGACGTCGGCGTCGTTAACTTCTACCCGCGGTTTTTCGACTTCGATGGTGTCCAGACTTGTCAGTTCCACTTCCGGGTACACTTCAAATTCCACCGCAAAGCTAAAATCTTCACCGGTCTTGTATTCGCCCGGGACATAATTCGGCGCGCCCACCGGATTGATTTTTTCCTGGATAATGGCGTCGACAAAGTTACGCTGCATCAGGTCGCCCAGCACGTCCTGACGGACGGAGGCGCCATAGCGCGGCGCAACGATATTCATGGGAACTTTCCCTTTGCGAAAACCGTCAATGCGGACTTTTTTGGCGACGTTCACCAATTCGCTTTTCACCGCTTGCTCAATCGTGTCGGCGGCAACGGTAATGTTTACGCGGCGCCCCAGGCCTTCAGTGGTCTCAACAGAAACTTGCATCTCGTTACCTCAAAAAATCACAGTGCTCAGTCAACGCCAGAAACCGTTTTCAAAGAAGCGGTCATCCAGGTCCACTAACGTGAAAATGGCCTCTTAGGATCCGGGTGGTCTGAGGGTTCAAAACCTGTAGCCCGTTGTCGTCAGAAGCATCCCGAATACCTTCCGGAAATATAAGACGCGGCATTATAGCGGGATAGGGTTTATGAGTCGAGGACAGCGCGCAAATTGCGCGCTGTGGGGGCGGGAACGTGGTCAATAAAAACGGCCGGCGGGCTATTTCCCCGCCCTTACGGCGCGTTTGCCCTTGGCCAGTACGGCTCAGGCCGTCAGGCCGGCACCCCGGCAAGGGGGTGAGTCCGGCACTGTGTCCTGCAGCCCTTCCCACTCTTTAACGGTGTAGGTATGCAGCGCCAAGGCATGAACCGGCCCCGCCAGTTCATCCGCCAGAACGCCGTAAATCGCGCGGTGGCGGCTAAGGATACGTTCGCCGTTGAACCGATCGCTGACCAATACCACCTTGAAATGACTCTCAGAGCCCGCCGGGACATTATGGCGGTAGCTTTCATCCACGACGTCCAAATACAGCGGAGTAAACTCTGCCCTGATTTTTGTTTCTATTTGCTCGCGAATCATCATCTCTTCTCCTCAACGCCAGGCAGAGCGCTTTGCTCCGTCAGTTAAAATTTTAGCTGATTATTATTTAACGCCCAGCCTTTAGGCGACAAATTTCGCGCTTGTCGCGCTTTGTCGTCTCGCGCTCGGGCCGCGTGGGGCCGTTGCGCGCTTATGGCTGCTCAGGGCCCGACGGCGTTCGGCGCGCGCGGCGCGACAAAACGTTCGGTAACGTAAATTAGCGCGATTTGGGGCTTTCTCCTCCCGTTGGCGATGCTATGATGAGGCCATTTTCACCTTCCCTATCCTGATGAATGAGAAAGCTTATATGCTAAAAAAATACCTGATGCCGTTTGTGGCTATCCTGCTGCTCTCCGGCTGCGCCGCCAGCACCAATACGCTGGACATTTCCCCGAAAATCCAGCTACCGCAGCAGGATCCGTCGCTGATGGGCGTCACCGTCAGCGTTAACGGCGCCGACCAGCGGCCGGATCAGGCGTTGGCCAAGGTCAACCGCGACGGCCAGCTGGTGAACTTGACGCCGTCGCGCGATCTGCGTTTCCTGCTGCAGGAAGTGCTGGAGAAGCAGATGACCGCCCGCGGTTACATGATTGGTCCGAACGGCGCCGTGGATTTGCAGATCGTGGTCAATAAACTTTACGCCGACGTTACCGAAGGCAATGTGCGCTATAACATCACCACCCGCGCGGATATCTCTATCATCGCCCAGGCGAAAAACGGCAACAAGCAAGTGAAGAGCTACCAGTCGGTGTACAATGTGCAAGGTGCTTTCAGCGCCACCAATGACAAGATCACCAACGCCGTAGACAGCGTGCTGGCGGATGTTATTAACGATATGGCCAACGACAGCAGCGTCAACAGTTTCATCAAACAAAACGCACGTTAAGCTTCCCCGTCCACCCGCCTGCCCGCAGCGCCGGGCAGGTTAACCCGAAAACCGTTTATGACCATGACCTCCATTCGTCTTGCTACCCTGACACAGCGCCGTTCTCTTGTTTTGCTGTGCCTAGGCTTTGCCTCCGTCTTACCGCTGGCGCTTACCTCGGGGACATTGCAGGCTTGGATGACGGTGGCCGGGCTGGATCTAAAGACCATCGGTTTCTTCTCGCTGGTCTGGCAGGCGTACGTCTTCAAATTCCTCTGGTCGCCGGTAATGGATCGCTACAGCCCACCGCTGATGGGACGCCGGCGCGGTTGGTTGGTGATTTGCCAATTACTGCTCATCGCGGGTCTACTGGCGATGGGCACCCTGGATCCGGTGCGCAATCTAGCCTGGTTGGCGGCGATGGCGGTATGGGTGGCGTTTTGTTCCGTTTCGCAGGATATCGTGTTCGACGCCTACAAGACCGATCTGCTGCCGGCGCAGGAGCGCGGCACCGGCGCCGCGGTTTCGGTGCTGGGCTATCGGCTGGCCATGCTGGTGTCCGGCGGTCTGGCGCTATGGCTGGCGGACCGCTGGCTCGGCTGGCAGGCCACCTATTGGCTGATGGCCGCCCTTATGCTGCTGGGCCTGGTCAGCACCCTGCTGGCGCCGGAGCCGGACCAGGCGATACCCAAGCCGGCCAGCCTGGAGCAGGCGGTAATGGCGCCGCTGCGCGATTTCTTCGGCCGGGATAACGCCTGGCTTGTCTTGATGCTGATTGTGCTTTATAAGCTCGGCGATGCCTTCGCCCTCAGTCTAAGTACCACCTTCCTTATCCGCGTCGTGGGCTTTGACGCCGGTCAGGTCGGGATGATCAACAAAAACCTGGGGCTGCTGGCAACCCTGGTCGGCACGCTGGCGGGCGGGCTACTGATGCAGCGGTTGTCGCTGTTTCGCGCCTTTTTGCTGTTCGGGCTGCTGCAGGCGGTCTCCAACGCCGGCTATTGGGCGCTGGCGGTGACCGATAAACACCTGTGGTCGATGGCCGCGGCGGTCTTCGTCGAGAACCTGTGCGGCGGCATGGGCACCGCGGCGTTCGTCGCTCTGCTGATGACGCTGTGCAACAAATCTTATTCCGCCACCCAGTTCGCGCTGTTGTCGGCGCTGGCCGCCGTCGGCCGGGTTTATGTCGGCCCCCTTGCGGGCTGGTTTGTCGAATCGCACGGCTGGTCATGGTTTTATCTCTTCTCCGTCGCCATCTCGTTTCCCGGTCTGGGCCTTCTCATGCTGTGCCGCACCACCTTAACCGTCACCCAGCAGACCGGCGATTTCCTGCGCCGCGGCCATTTTAGCGCCGGTTATCGGCTGTCGCAGCGCCTGCTGGCGGCCGGGGGGGCGTTGTGGGCCGGTGCGCTGGTGCTGGTCAAAGCCACAGGCTGGGTCACTACCGGCACAATGATGAATTTATGTTGGGAAATAGGTGCCCTCCTGCTCACGGTGAGTATACTCATGGGATGCACCCTCGATTATCGCGCCATGAAACGATCCCGCTAGCCGGTTCACGGTGATGCGTCATCAATGCGACGGGGCAACGCGGCGAGGAATAAAATCTAGCGACGGCGTTCAGGTTTTCGCTTATTACAATTCTGGCTAAAGGTCATTTTTTTATTTATGTCTCAGGAGTGACAGTTTATCGCCTCTACTATTTTACAGGGTTCCTATTTACGTATTTGTATTTTCTTTGTCAAATAATGATATTTATTTGTTAACACGATGATACAGATTACACGCCGTTATTCTTTCCGTTAACGGAATCTGGGTGTTTCGGCGGTTAATTCTCTAAGCCTTTGTCGATATTCATATTTTGTCATCATTCCCAACAGGTGTGACACGCTTGGCAGAACGCAGAAACATGTTTCTGACATAAGCTTAAGCGTGTTTACAGTACTGCAACCTTCCCGTAAAATGCCCACACAAGAAACGACATTAGAGCACATTTTATTGAGGTCGTTAGATGAGACTCAGGAAATACAATAAGTATTTAGGGATGTTGTCGCTGTTTAGCGTCGCCGCGTTAGTTAGCGGCTGCAGCGACATGGTGTTAATGAATCCCAAGGGACAGATTGGACTTGAGCAACGTTCATTAATACTGACCGCCCTCGGGCTGATGTTGATTGTCGTGATACCCGCTGTCGTCATGGCATTCGTCTTTGCCATCAAATACCGCGCGTCAAATACCAAGGCGACGTACAGCCCCAACTGGTCCCACTCCAGCAAGGTGGAACTGGTGGTGTGGACGGTACCCATCCTTATCATCATCTTCCTGGCCACCCTGACCTGGAAGTCGACCCATGCGCTGGATCCGAGCAAACCCATTGCCTCGGAGGCCAAACCTGTCACCATTCAAGTTGTCGCTATGGATTGGAAATGGCTGTTCATTTACCCCGAGCAGGGCATCGCTACGGTAAACGAAATCGCTTTCCCTGCCAACGTACCGGTGAAGTTTAAGATTACCTCCAATTCGGTGATGAACTCCTTCTTTATTCCCCAGTTGGGCGGCCAGATTTATGCCATGGCCGGTATGAACGCCACCCTGCATCTTATCGCCAACGAGCCGGGCAGCTATAAAGGCATTTCAGCGAATTTCAGCGGTCGGTGGTTTTCCGGTATGAAATTCACCGCCGTCGCCACGCCGGATGAGGCTGGTTTAGACCAGTGGGTTCAGAAGGTCAAGGCATCACCGGAAACCCTTGGCACTATGGAGGCTTACGAGCAGCTGGCGGCGCCGAGCGAATATCATCCGGTGGAGTACTTCTCAAGCGTTAAACCCAGTCTGTACCAGGATGTGATCGGCAAATTCATGGGCAAGGGGACGAGTATTGCCACCACCCAGAACGAAGGGATGGACATGAACATGGGTGAACACTCTCACGCGGGTACCGAGGAATAATAACGATGTTCGGAAAATTAACGTTTGATTCGGTTCCGTACCATGAACCGATCATTATTATAACCGTCGCCGCCATCATTGTGATTGGTCTGGGGCTGGTGGCCGCCATTACCTATTTTGGCAAGTGGCAATATCTTTGGCATGAGTGGTTCACCTCGGTAGACCATAAGAAAATCGGCATCATGTACATGATCGTGGCGTTTGTCATGCTGCTGCGCGGCTTTGCCGACGCCATCATGATGCGTTCACAGCAGGCGCTAGCCTCGGCGGGCAAAGCGGGTTTTCTGCCACCGCATCACTATGATCAGGTGGTCACCGCCCACGGCGTTATCATGATAATCTTTATGGCGACGCCGTTCGTGGTCGGCCTGATGAACCTGGCGGTGCCGCTGCAAATCGGCGCCCGTGACGTCGCTTTCCCTTTCCTGAACTCCCTGAGTTTCTGGTTCTTTGTCGTGGGCGTTATCTTGATAAACGTCTCCCTCGGCGTGGGTGAATTCGCCCAAACCGGCTGGGTGGCCTATCCGCCGCTGGCGGGCAAGGAGTACAGTCCCGGCGTCGGGGTCGATTACTGGATCTGGAGTATACAGATAGCCGGTATCGGGACCACCCTGACCGGCGTAAACTTCTTCGCCACCATTTTGCGGATCCGCGCGCCCGGCATGCCGATGATGAAAATGCCGGTCTTCACCTGTGCCGCGCTGTGCACCAACGTGCTGATTATCGCCGCATTCCCTATTTTGACCGTAACCATCGTGCTGCTGACCCTGGATCGCTATCTGGGCACCCATTTCTTCACCAATGATATGGGTGGCAATATGATGATGTATGTCAACCTGTTCTGGGCCTGGGGCCATCCCGAGGTGTACATCCTGGTGCTGCCGGTGTTCGGCGTATTTTCGGAGGTGGTCGCCACCTTCTCGAAAAAACGCTTGTTCGGCTATACCTCGCTGGTGTGGGCGACCATTGCCATTACCGTGCTGTCGTTCTGCGTCTGGCTGCATCACTTCTTCACCATGGGGTCCGGCGCCAACGTTAACGCCTTCTTCGGCATTATGACCATGATCATCGCCATCCCGACCGGGGTGAAAATCTTCAATTGGCTGTTTACCATTTATCAGGGCCGCGTGGTGCTTAACTCCGCGATGCTGTGGACCGTAGGCTTTGTCATCACCTTCTCAATCGGCGGCATGACCGGCGTGCTGCTGGCGGTGCCCGGCGCCGACTTTGTGCTGCACAATAGCCTGTTTCTGATTGCCCACTTCCATAACGTCATTATCGGCGGCGTGGTGTTCGGCTGCTTCGCCGGTATGACCTACTGGTTCCCGAAAGCGTTCGGCTATACCCTGAACGAAACCTGGGGCAAGCGCGCCTTCTGGTTCTGGATTATCGGCTTCTATGTCGCCTTTATGCCGCTGTACGCGCTGGGCTTCATGGGGATGACCCGCCGTCTGAGCCAGCAGATCGACCCCGTGTTCCATCCGCTGCTGATGGTGGCCGCCGCCGGCGCCGCGCTTATCGCGCTGGGTATCCTTCCTTTGCCAGGTCATCCAGATTGTAGTCAGCGTGCGCGATCGGGAACAGAACCGCGACCTCACCGGCGACCCGTGGGGAGGCCGCACCCTAGAGTGGGCGACCTCCTCTCCCCCGCCGTTCTATAACTTTGCCATCGTGCCGGAAGTGAACAATCAGCGTGATGTGTTCTGGGAAATGAAGGAACAAGGGTCCGCCTATCAGAAACCGCTGGCGTATGAACCGATTCATATGCCGAAAAACACCGGTGCCGGCGTAGTGATTGCCGCCTTTAGCCTGGTGTTCGGTTTTGCGCTGATCTGGCATATCTGGTGGCTGGCGATCATCTGGTTTGCCGGCATGATCGTGACCTGGATAGCCCACAGCTTCAATGAAGACGTGGATTATTATGTGCCGGTAGAGGAAGTCGAACGTATCGAGAACCGGCATTTTGACCAAATCAGTGAAGCGGGCGAGAAGAATGTCAACTAAGATCCTATCCAATCATGAAGCCGCCCATGCCGAGCATGGGCACCACGATGCGGGAGCCACCAAAGTATTCGGTTTCTGGATCTACCTGATGAGCGACTGTATTCTGTTCGCCACCTATGCCGTGCTGAGCAATAGCGTGGCGGGCGGACCGACGGGCAAGGACATTTTCGAGCTGCCGTTTGTGCTGGTCGAAACCTTCTTCTTGCTGTTCAGTAGTATCACCTACGGCACGGCGATCATGGCCATGTACCGCGGTGACAAGAGCCGGGTCAACGTCTGACTGGGCCTGACTTTCCTGTTTGGCCTCGGCTTTATCTGCATGGAACTTTACGAATTCCATCATTTGATTGCCGAAGGCTATGGGCCGGATCGCAGCGCCTTCCTGTCCGGCTTCTTCACGCTGGTGGGTACCCATGGTTTGCACGTCACCTCCGGCCTTATCTGGATTCTGGTGATGATGGTTCAGGTCTCCCGTCGCGGTCTGACCCCGGTCAACCAAACCCGCCTGCAGTGCCTGAGCCTGTTCTGGCACTTCCTGGACGTGGTGTGGATTTGCGTCTTTACCATGGTGTATTTGATGGGAGCACTTTAATGAGTCATGCATCCGCAGGGCATACTGGCGCCATCCACGGCAGCCATAAGTCTTATTTGATTGGTTTTATTCTCTCCATCATCCTGACGGTAATCCCGTTCGGCATGGTGATGCAGGGCTCCGCCAGCGAAAGCACGCTGATTTCGGTGCTGGTGATTTGCGCAGTCGTACAGATTGTGGTTCATCTGGTGTACTTCCTGCACCTTAGTACGTCCTCCGAGCAGCAGTGGAATCTGATAGCCTTTGTGTTTGCGGTGATGATCATCGCCATCCTGGTGGTCGGATCCTTGTGGATTATGTGGTACCTCAATCACAACTTGATGGGCCACTAACAGAGCGCAACGGTAATGATTAAGCAATACCTGCAAGTAACAAAACCAGGAATTATTTTCGGTAATCTAATTTCTGTCATCGGTGGCTTCTTGCTGGCCGCAAAGGGCCAGATTGATTATGCCCTGTTTCTCGCCACGCTGGTCGGTGTGTCGCTGGTGGTCGCCTCGGGTTGTGTGTTTAACAACTATATCGATCGCGATATCGACCGGAAAATGGAAAGGACCAAAAACAGGGTCCTGGTGAAAGGATTAATTTCTCCGAAAGTCAGTCTGGTTTACGCTACGGTGCTGGGTATTGCCGGTTTTGCGCTGTTGTATCTGGCGGCCAATCCGCTGGCCATGTGGCTGGCGGTGATGGGCTTTGTCGTCTACGTCGGCGTATACAGCCTGTATATGAAGCGCAAATCCGTCTACGGTACACTTATCGGCAGTTTGACCGGCGCCGCACCGCCGGTCATTGGTTACTGCGCCGTCAGCGATCGGTTCGACACCGGCGCGCTAATTTTGCTGCTGATTTTCAGTCTGTGGCAAATGCCGCATTCCTATGCCATTGCCATTTTCCGCTTCAAGGACTATCAGGCAGCGTCGATTCCGGTCTTGCCGGTCAAACGCGGTATATCGGTGACGAAACACCACATCACCCTGTATATCATCGGCTTCATGGTGGCCACGCTGATGCTGACGCTGAGCGGTTATGCCGGATACAAATACCTGATTGTCGCCGCCTCGGTGAGTGTCTGGTGGCTGGGCATGGCGCTGCAGGGCTATAAATCGGCCAATGATGATAAAGTGTGGGCGCGCAAGCTGTTCATTTTCTCGATTGTGGCCATCACCTCATTGAGCGTAATGATGTCGGTAGATTTCATGGTGCCCTCCGCCACCAGCCTGCTCACCTACCTCGGTTAACCTCCCGCGGTTGCCCGTTGCGGCAGGGCGCAGGCCCTGCCCTCTTCCTCCCGTTTCCACTCCATTAGCCGCCAGGGCAATAGACACTTGTCCGGTACCGTGCCGGCTCACCTGCCGGGCATGCGGTGGCGTTAACATCTGTTAAATATCATTCGATTCCCCGTCATGCGTTATGGCATTACAATAACCCGGTAAGATTTTTCGAGGTAGTGATGAACGACACTAAAATGACCGGCATGGAGCTGCGCGCCACCTGGGGTCTGGGTACGGTATTTTCTTTGCGCATGCTGGGCATGTTCATGGTATTGCCGGTGCTGACCACCTATGGCATGGCGTTGCAGGGCGCCAGCGAAGCCCTCATCGGCCTCGCCATCGGCATCTACTGGCTGGCGCAGGCGGTATTTCAAATCCCCTTCGGACTAGTATCCGACCGCGTCGGCCGCAAGCCGCTTATCGTCGGCGGTTTGCTGATCTTTGCCCTCGGCAGCGCCATCGCCGCGCTGACCGACAGCATATGGGGCGTTATCCTCGGCCGCGCGCTGCAGGGATCGGGCGCCATTGCCGCCGCAGTGATGGCACTGCTGTCGGATCTGACCCGCGAGCAGAACCGCACCAAAGCGATGGCGTTTATCGGCGTCAGTTTTGGCGTGACCTTTGCCATCGCCATGGTGATCGGCCCCATCATGACCCATGCTATCGGTCTTAGCGGCCTGTTTTGTGGCATCACCGCGCTGTCGCGGGCCGGGGTCGCGCTCACCCTGTTAGTGGTGCCCACCGCCGGCGCCCATACGCTTAATCGAGAATCTGGCATCGTGCGCGGTAGTTTTGGCAAAGTCCTGGCCAATCCGCAGTTGCTGAAACTCAACGTGGGGATTTTTTGCCTGCATGTCATGTTGATGTCGAGTTTCGTCGCCCTGCCGCCCATGATGTCCCGTGCCGGCTTTGTGCCCGGTGACCAGTGGAAAGTGTATCTGGTCACCATGCTGGTTTCATTCGCTGCGGTGGTGCCGGCCATCATTTACGCTGAAGTCAAACGCCGCATGAAGCGCGTGTTCTTGGGCTGCGTGACGCTGCTGCTGTTTGCCGAGCTGGTATTGTTCGCGGCGGGCGGCCATCTCTGGGTCATGTTCGCCGGCATTCAACTGTTCTTTTTGGCGTTCAACGTCATGGAAGCCCTGCTGCCGTCTCTGATTAGCAAAGAGTCGCCGGCCGGCTATAAAGGCACCGCGATGGGTGTTTACTCCACCAGCCAGTTTCTTGGCGTGGCGTTCGGCGGCACGCTCGGCGGTTTTCTGTTTCAACTCCAGGGCGCCTGGCTGGTGTTTCTGGCGGGAGCAGCGATAGCGCTGGCGTGGTGGCTGGTGAGCGTGACGCTGCGCGAGCCGCCCTACGTAAGCAGTTTGCGCATTGCCCTGCCCGACCGCATGGCGGCCGATAGTCAATTGGTTCAGCGTCTCCAGGCACAGCCGGGCGTCACCGAGGTGGTGGTGGTGCCCGAGGAGCGCAGCGCCTATGTCAAGGTGGATACCAAACAGACCAATCGCGCGGCATTGGAGAAAACGGTGGCGGCCTGAGGGCACCGCGGCCACCCCGACCAATCCCGCTCTCGTCATTCACCCGACCATCATCGCCACGACGGCGGCCATCGCCAGGCGCCGGCGCGTGAAAACGCACGGCATACCCTGACGACGTCATGGCGGGATAAGCAGACTGCTATCTGTTTATCGCGCCGGCGCGTGAAAACACGTGGCGTTGAAGGGGTCACGGGCCGAGCGTCCTGACGGCGCCGGCTAGAGCACGGCGCGGCCGTAACGGGGTTAATCGCGGAAGTTGGTGAATTGGAAAGGCTGCCCCAGTTCCGCGCCTTTTACCAGCGCAATCACCTGTTGCAGATCGTCGCGGGCCTTACCGGTGACGCGAACATGCTCACCTTTGATCTGCGCCTGCACCTTCAGCTTGCTGTCTTTAATCAGTTTAACGATTTTCTTCGCCAGGCCGGTCTCGATCCCCTGCTTGAGCTTGGCGTCGACGCTGTAGGTTTTCCCGCTGTGCTCCAGTTCATCCGGTAATTCCAGAGCGCCGCCCTCAATGCCGCGTTTGGATAATTTTTCGCGCAGGATTTCAATCAACTGTTTGACCTGAAAATCTGATTCGCTGGCGGCCTTGATCGACTGATTTTTTTCATTTAACTCAAAGCTGGCCGGGACGTTGCGAAAGTCCCAGCGGGTGGTCAATTCGCGATTGGCATTCTCCACCGCATTACGAACTTCTTGCATATCAATTTCTGACACGATATCAAATGAGGGCATACTGTGGCTACGGCAAGGCAAAATTTGCCCATATCATACCCGCTAGGGCAAAGAGATAAAAGACGGATACCCGCTGCACGTTACGCGCTGGCGTGCATGGCATCCTACCGTACAGCAGAAAAGTATATACTTATGACTCCAAGGTGATGCGCGGGCCGGAGCCCTATCATCTCGCTACAAGGTAAGGAAAATGAAAATTACCGTTCTGGGTTGTGGCGCACTGGGGCAGCTGTGGCTGGCGGCGCTGAGCCGTCAGGGACATCACATTCATGGGTGGCTGCGAGTGCCACAATCGGTCTGCACCGTGGATGTCATCGGCCCACAAGGGCAGGAAAGCCGATTGCAATTGCCCGCCAATAACGCCGAGCACCTGGCCGCAAGCGACCTGTTGCTGGTGACGCTAAAAGCCTGGCTGGTGTCCGGGGCGGTACGGGCGCTGTTGCCGCAACTGCGCGCCGACTGCGTCATCCTGTCGCTGCATAACGGCCTCGGCACGCGTGAGGAATTGCCTGTGTTGATCCAGCCGCTAATTATGGGAACCACCACCCATGCCGCCCACCGTGAAGAGGGCAAAATCCACCATGTCTTTGCCGGCACGACGCGCATCGGTCCCGGCAATAGTCAGGCGCAGCAAGCCAGCGCGATGGCGGAAGTGTTGCACCATGCGATGCCAGAAGTCGCCTGGCATAACAACATCGCCGCCTCCAGTTGGGTCAAACTTGCCGCTAACTGTGTCATAAACCCCCTCACCGCCGTCTACGATTGTCGAAATGGCGAGCTGGAACGCTATCCGGCCGAAATCGAAGCCATTTGCCGCGAAGTGGCGATGGTGATGGATCGCGAGGGTTATCATACCCATTATGAAAGCCTGCTGTTCTATGTCGGCCAGGTGATCCGCAGCACCGCAGATAATGTCTCCTCTATGCTGCAGGATATGCGCGCCCAGCGGCATTCGGAGATTGATTATATTACCGGCCATGTGCTGCGACGCGCCCGGGCGCACGGGTTAAACGTGCCGGAGAATCAGCGGCTGTTTGATTTGGTGAAACGCCAAGAGGAAAGCTATGGACAAATCGATTCTTCTCTGTCTGGCCGATGGTAGCGAAGAAACCGAAGCCGTCACCACCATTGATGTATTGGTACGCGGCGGTATTCAGGTACGCGCGGCCAGCGTCAACGACGATGGCGGACTAACTATCGTCGGTTCGCGCGGCGTACGGCTGCTGGCCGACGCACCGCTGGCGGCGCTGGCGGAGGAGCCGTTTGACGCTATTGTGTTGCCCGGCGGTGTGCAGGGCGCCGAGTGCTTCCAGCGCAGTCCGTTGCTGGTAGAGTGCGTGCGTCGAATGCATCTCAACGGCAAGTTGGTGGCGGCTATCTGCGCTGCGCCGGCCTTGGTATTACAACACCATCAGCTTTTCAGCCAGGCAAAGATGACCGGATTTCCGGCGCTAAAAGACCGTATTCCCGCCGATCGCTGGCTGAACAAGCGGGTGGTGTATGATGCGCGTCACAGACTCCTCACCAGTCAGAGCCCGGGGACAGCCATGGACTTCGCCTTGAATATTATTGCGTTACTGTGCGGCCGGCCGCGCGCGGCCGAGGTGGCGGCGCAATTAGTGCTGCCCCAGGGCATAGATACTTTTCAAGATTAGCGGCGCCTCAGGCAAGCGGACCGGCGGACGCAGGACAGGATCCGCCGCTGGCGCGGGCAGCGTTGACGCTGGCACCCCACCCGCCGACAAATTAAGGGCGGTAAACCTTCACGTTTTGAAAGCCCTGCTCGCGCAAATAGAGCGCTTGCAAACGGCTCATCACCCCGCGGTCACAGTACAGCAAGTAGGACTTACTCTGATCCAGCTCACCGAAATGACTGCCTAACTTGTAAAACGGCAGCGCCTGCACCGCCACATTAACCAGCGCCAGCGGGCAACCTTCCTGCTCATCCTGCGAACGGATATCCAATACGATATCGTCGCTGCCCAATTCGGCGGTGGTTTCCACCTCAGCGACAGGCGCGTTCGCCTCTTCGGCGACCAGCTCGCGGATATCCAGCACCTGTGCCTGCGCCACCGCCATATCCAGCACGGTAAAATCAAACTGCCCTTCTTCGTGCTCAATGCGGCTTTTCACCGCCCGCACGGTGGGGCTCTTGGAAATCACTCCGCAGTATTCTGGCATGGTTTTGGCGTATTCTTCCGTGCCGATCTGGCGCGCCAGCGCGATGATATGCTCTTTGTCATGAGAAATGAGCGGACGCAGAATAAGCGTATCTGACACGTTGTCAATCAAACGTAAATTCGTCAGCGTCTGGCTGGACACCTGCCCCAGCACCTCACCGGTGACCAGCGCCTGAACACCGTAGCGCTCCGCAATGGCCGAGGCTGCACGCATCATCATGCGTTTCAATACCACGCCCATCTGGCCGTCATCCACCTTGGTCAAAATTTCGTTGACCACCGGCGCAAAATCGAGGGACACAAAGCGGACTTTATGCGACTGACCAAAGCGGTGCCATAAATGGTATGCCACCTGGCGGACGACGATTTCATGCGCCGCACCGCCAAGATTGAAAAAGCAATAATTGACCCGGCAACCGCGTCGCATCAGAATATAGCTGGAGACGCCGGAGTCGAAGCCGCCGGAGATAAGCGACAGCACATCTTCCTGGGTGCCGATGGGGAAACCGCCAAGCCCTTCGAGGCGCTCGGTAATCGACAACAGCCGATCGTTGTCGATTTCCAGCAGGACCGTTTCATCGGGGCGGGTCAGTTTAACCCGGGTGTTTTCTACATTCTGGTTCAAACCGCCGCCGACGTAGCGCTCCACGTCCTGAGAGGTGAAATCGTGCGTGCCGCGGCGCTTGACCCGCACGCAAAAGCTTTTGCCCACCAGACGATCGCGATACATCGCCAGCGTTTGCAGATAAATATCATGCATATCCTGCCAGGGACGCTCTTCCACCGCCAGAATGTGGTGGATCCCGGGAATGCGGGTCAACGCGTCGACTACCAGCGGACGGTGTTGTTCATCGCCGGCGCGGACCTCTATATGATCCCAATGACGCACCACCCGCCACCGACTCATCACAATGTTTGAGAATATTGCTGGTAAGTATTTTTATAAAGCGCAACCGCACGGATTGACTTTTTATCGTGATTTATCCCCCTGAAACACCAGACAGTAGCTGTATCTCCAGATAAGAGATAGGCTTGAATATATGTCTAACACTAACGCCAATTTTGATATGACCGGGATCCTGTTAGGTCAAGAAGTCCGTAAACGTAAAACTCCTCAGGAAAAAATGGCCATTATTCAGCAGAGGATGGAGCCCGGCATGAATGTCTCCCATCTCGCACGACTGCACGGTATCCAGCCCAGCCTGCTGTTTAAGTGGAAAAAGCAATATCAGGAAGGCAGCCTCACTGCCGGGGAGGACGTTGTTCCTGCCTCTGAGCTTGCAGCTGCATTGAAGCAGGTCCGGGAGCTCCAGCGCCTTCTGGGTAAGAAGACGATGGAGGTTGAGATCCTAAAAGAAGCCGTGGAGTACGGCCAGTCACGAAAATGGATAGCGCACGCGCCCTTGTTGCCAAAGGCCGGGGAATAGCACAGGTCAGCCGCGCCATGAGCGTGTCGCGTGCGCCGCTGTCACTGCGGATTAAGCGTTCTGCCGACTGGCAGGACAGGCGCTGTAACCGGCGTAATGACGAAGCAGACGCTGAAATACTGTCGGACATCCTCGACATCATCAGCGATATGCCCAGCTACGGCTATCGGCGGGTGTGGGGCATCCTGCGTAAACAACGTCGCGCAGAGGGACTGACGCCGGTAAATGCGAAACGACTTTACAGGATCATGTGTGAGCATAACCTGCTGTTATTACATTGAAAACCAGAGCGGCCGAGGCGTGAGCATAAGGGCAGGATCGCGGTGGCAGAAAGCGATATTCGCTGGTGTTCAGATGGCTTCGAGTTCGGCTGCGACAACGGTGAAAAACTGCGGGTCACCTTCGCACTGGACTGCTGCGACAGAGAGGCCATAGACTGGGCTGCGAGCACTGGAGGCTACGACAGTTCGACCGTGCAGGATGTGATGCTGAGGTCGGTAGAAAAGCGCTTCGGCGACAGGTTACCCGATACAGCGGTGCAGTGGTTGACGGACAACGGTTCAGCGTATACCGCGCATGAAACGCAGAGGTTCGCCAGAGAACTGGATCTGGAGCCCTGCACAACAGCGGTGAGCAGCCCGCAGAGAAATGGCATGGCCGAACGGTTCGTGAAGACGATGAAGGAAGACTATATCGAGTTCATGCCAAAACCGGATGCGAGAACAGCCCTGCGAAACCTTGCAGCAGCTTTCACGCATTACAATGAAAACCATCCGCACAGCGCGCTGGGATATCACTCTCCGAGAGAATACCGGCGGCAGCGGGCTTCGTTAACTTAAGATACAAAAGCTGTACGGAGATGGCGGGGCAAGATCAGATTGACTTTTTATCGTGATTTCCGGAAACAGTTTGATGATAAACTTCATGGTGATAGTCGTTATTTGATCATCAAAGAGTAACGCGCCGCAACACGTTATATAATGGGACACTGGCCCACGTTAGCCCTGGCGTTGGCCTGTCGGCGCGGAGTATACCACTTTATGCCGCGGGATTAAGGCGCAATTTGCTTATCACCGCACTCTGGGCTAACGTGGGCCGCCGTTCGCGCCTTCGCTATCTACCGGTAGGATACAGACCATGCCAAAAAAAGCAGAACAACCCGCCAGTTTTGAGACTGCGCTAAAAGAACTGGAGCAGATAGTCACCCGCCTCGAATCCGGCGAACTGCCGCTGGAGCAAGCGCTGACTGAATTCGAGCAGGGTGTGCAGCTGGCGCGACAGGGGCAAAAAACCCTGCAACAGGCGGAACAGCGGGTGCAAATTCTGTTAAACGACACGCCAGACGCCCCGCTCGCCCCCTTTGCGCCGGAAAACGATGCGCTATGACTGATTTCGCGAGCGCGCTTGAAAACAGCCGCCAACAAGTAGACGCGGCGCTGGAGCGGTATCTCCGCGCCCTCGCCAACCAGCAGGCGCCGCTTATCCAGGCCATGCGCCACGGCGCTTTGCTGGGGGGCAAACGGCTGCGCCCGTTTTTGGTTTATCAGACCGGCCGCCTGTTCGGGCTCACCGCCGCAAGCCTTGACGCGCCGGCCGCCGCAATTGAGTGTATCCATGCCTATTCGCTGATTCATGACGATCTGCCGGCAATGGATAACGATGCGCTGCGCCGCGGTTTGCCAACCTGCCACGTCAAATTTGGCGAAACGACCGCCATTCTGGCCGGCGATGCGCTGCAGACACTGGCCTTCAGCATATTGGCCGACGCGGAGATGCCGGACGTGTCGCTACAGGATCGGCTACAAATGATCTCGGCGTTGGCCGCCGCCAGCGGCGCCGACGGCATGTGTCTTGGACAGGCGCTGGATTTGGCCGCCGAGGGGCAGCAGGTCTCCACCACGCGGCTTGAGACGATTCACCGGCACAAGACCGGCGCGCTTATTCGCGCGTCGGTGCGAATGGGCGTGCTGGCGGCCGGGGAGCGTGGCGGTCCGGCGCTGGATTATCTGGATCGTTTCGCCGCCGCCATCGGCCTGGCTTTCCAGGTACAGGACGACATTCTTGATGTCGTGGGCGACAGCCAGACCACCGGTAAACGCCAGGGAGCGGATCAGGCATTGGGTAAAAGCACCTATCCTGCCCTGCTGGGGCTGGACATGGCGCGGGACAAGGCTCAGGATCTGTATCAGGAATCCCTGGCGTCTTTAGAATGTGTCGCAGCCCTCGGTTATGATACCGCCACGCTGGTGGCGCTGGCGCGCTATATTATTGAACGTGACAAATAAGTGATGCGGTTTTTTACACCTCAGATATGAGTACCCCATGAGCCTTGATATCAAGAAGTATCCGACGCTGGTCCTGGCCGACAATCCCATGGAACTGCGTCAGTTGCCCAAAGAGAGTTTGGTGGCGCTGTGCGACGAGCTGCGGCAATTTTTGCTCGACAGCGTAAGCCGCTCAAGCGGCCATTTCGCTTCGGGGCTGGGCACGGTGGAACTGACGGTGGCGCTGCATTATGTGTACAACACGCCGTTCGACCAGTTGATTTGGGATGTCGGCCATCAGGCCTATCCCCATAAAATCCTGACCGGGCGACGGGACCGCATCGCCACCATTCGCCAGCGTAACGGCCTGCATCCGTTTCCCTGGCGTGGCGAAAGCGAATACGATCAGCTGTCGGTAGGCCACTCATCCACTTCCATCAGCGCCGGCCTCGGTATGGCTGTGGCGGCGGAGCATGAGGGATTGGGCCGCCGCACGGTTTGTGTTATTGGCGATGGTGCCATCACCGCCGGCATGGCCTTCGAGGCGATGAATCACGCCGGCGATATCAAATCCGATTTGCTGGTGGTGTTGAACGACAATGAAATGTCCATTTCGGAAAATGTCGGGGCGCTGAATAATCATTTGGCGCAGATCCTGTCCGGCAAGCTCTACTCCACCCTGCGCGAAGGCGGCAAGAAGGTGCTGTCCGGTATTCCGCCGATTAAAGAGCTGGTGAAGCGCACCGAAGAGCATATCAAAGGCATGGTGGTGCCGGGCACGCTGTTCGAGGAGCTGGGGTTTAACTATATCGGCCCGGTGGACGGCCATGATGTCCAGGGACTGGTGCAGACGCTGAAAAATATGCGGGCCAAAAAGGGGCCACAGCTGCTGCATATCATGACCAAAAAAGGCCGTGGCTATGCGCCGGCGGAGAAAGACCCCATCAGTTGGCATGCGGTGCCAAAATTCGATCCGCATATCGGAACCCTGCCGAAAAGCGGCGGCTGCTGCCCCTCTTACTCGGCCATTTTCGGCGATTGGCTGTGCGCCACCGCCGCAGAGGATGACAAATTGATGGCGATTACGCCCGCCATGCGCGAAGGCTCCGGCATGGTGGCGTTTTCGCGTCAATATCCGCGCCAGTATTTTGATGTGGCCATCGCCGAGCAACATGCGGTTACCTTTGCCGCCGGCCTGGCCATCGGCGGTTATCGCCCCGTGGTGGCCATTTACTCTACCTTTTTGCAGCGCGCCTACGATCAGGTGATCCATGACGTGGCTATTCAAAATTTGCCGGTGCTGTTTGCCATCGATCGCGGCGGCGTGGTCGGCGCCGACGGTCAGACTCATCAAGGCGCGTTTGATCTCTCTTACCTGCGCTGTATTCCCAATATGGTCATCATGACGCCGAGCGATGAAAACGAGTGCCGGCTGATGCTACATACGGGCTATCACTATCAGGCAGGGCCAAGCGCGGTGCGTTACCCACGCGGTAACGGCACCGGCACCCCGCTCAGCGAACTGCATGAGCTGACGGTAGGTAAAGGAGTAGTGCGCCGTCAGGGCGCCGGCGTGGCGATTCTCAATTTCGGTACCTTGCTGCCCCAAGCCGAACACGCGGCGCACGCGCTTAACGCGACCCTGGTGGATATGCGCTTCGTTAAACCTCTCGACGGCGAGCTGATAAGCGAGCTGGCCGCCCGTCATCAGGCGCTGGTGACGGTCGAGGAGAATGCCATCATGGGCGGCGCCGGCAGCGGCGTAAACGAGTATGTGATGCATCAGCGGCTGCAGGTGCCGGTATTGAATATTGGTCTGCCGGACCATTTTATTCCGCAAGGCAGCCAGGAGGAAATCCGCGCGGACCTGGGCCTCGACGGCGCCGGGATCCAGCGGCAAATCGAGGAATGGCTGGCTTAAACCCGCGGCACAGGCCCGTTGACCGATGTTTACTTCAGCGGCGCTCTTGCACCTGCGTACAGCCACGTTTACCTCAGCGTCGTATTCCCAACTGCCCACAGCCAGATTTGATACACCTCGGTTCTGCCCTGCGTTACCCAGGTAGACGCCGTAACGGCATTTAGTTACTTTTGTGCTATTTGTGCCATCAATCGCGTAAAGCCATATTCGGTGGCCCGCGCCACCGGCTTCGACGCCTATACTTATTATTTCCCTTCACGGCGCTTTTCATCTGGAGATGACTATGGAATATACCCCCCTCGGCCAGACCGGCCTGCGCGTATCGCATCTTTGTCTCGGCTGCATGACGTTTGGCGAACCAGAGCGTGGTCGCCATGCCTGTACTTTTCCGGAAGAGAGCTCGCTGCCGCTTATCAAGCAGGCGTTGGAGGGCGGCATTAATTTTTTCGACACCGCTAACAGTTATTCTGACGGCAGCAGCGAGGAGATTGTTGGCCGGGCGCTGAAAACCTATGCCCGCCGCGACGACGTCGTGGTGGCGACCAAGGTGTTTTTCCCCACCGCCGGCCTGTCTGGCGGCCTGTCACGGGCCAATATCCTGCAATCAATCGACGACAGCCTGACACGTTTGGGCATGGATTACGTGGATCTGCTGCAAATCCACCGCTGGGACTACGATACCCCGCGCTGGAAGAAACGCTGGAGGCGTTGCATGATGTGGTGCAATCCGGCAAGGCGCGCTTTATCGGCACTTCTTCTATGTACGCTTGGCAATTTGCCCGCGCGCTGTATACCGCCGATCTGCACGGTTGGACACGTTTTGTCAGCATGCAGGATCAGTACAATTTGATCCAGCGCGAAGAAGAGCGAGAAATGCATCCGCTCTGTCTGGCGGAAAATATCGCCGTATTGCCCTGGATCCCGCTGGCGCGCGGCCGGTTAACCCGTCCCTGGGGCGAAACCACCGCCCGGGTGGTGTCGGATGAATTTGGCAAGACGCTGTATGAACAAAGCGAAGATAACGACGCCCGCATTGCCGAACGGGTGGGCGTGATAACTAAGGTCCGCGGCGTTTCGCGCGCGCAGGTGGCGCTGGCGTGGATGCTCAGCAAGCAGGCGGTGACGGCGCCGATCGTTGGCGCGTCGCGCCCGGCACAGTTGGCCGAGCTATTGCAGGCTACGGAGGTCAAACTGGACAGCGAGGAGATAGCCGAGCTGGAAACCGCCTACCTGCCGCACCACGTGGTGGGCTTCCGCTAGCGGTACCGGCGTTTTCCCTCAGCCGGGAAAACGCCACGAGATATCGGTCGACGATATTATATTCTGGCGAAAAACACCGCTAGTGCTCCCTTAGCACTGAACAGCGGCCAATGATGTCCATCCTGGATGGAAACAGCGGCCGATGTGAAGTCCTGCCCTGCGCTATAACAGCGTCTGTTATGGTCCCAACCGCCGTCAGAATAGCGGCCGGTATTGTTCTACCCTGCGCTACAAAAGCGGCCGAGGCGTTGTCCTACACTAAGCTACAAAAGCGGCCAATGATGCCCTATCCAGTAGAGCACGCCGGCGGCGATAATTCCCGCCACTACATCGTCAATAATGATGCCCATACCGCCGTGGACCTTGCGATCGAACCAGCGAATCGGCCAGGGTTTCTAGATATCCAGTAGCCGGAACAACAAAAAGCCCGCCAGTACCCAGCGCCAATCGTTTACCGGCAATGCCATCAGGGTAATCCACATGCCGACAAATTCGTCCCAGACGATGCAGCCATGGTCGTGAACCCCCATATCCGGCGCCGTCTGATGGCAAAAATAGACCCCCATGCACAGGCTGAACATGACTGCCAGCGAATAAAGCTGCCACGGCAGCTGCACCAACAGGCACCAAAGCGGAATCGCCGCCAGCGAGCCAATGGTGCCGGGCATCCAGGGAAACATTCCGCTGCCAAAGCCCGTCGCCAGCAAATGCCAGGGGTTGGAGAGTTTAATCCGCCGCTTGGCAGCCAACATATCCATCGTCATGCAATATCGTCCCGTTTGAAATGGTCATAGCCGTGCCAGTCATACTCTACCGGCTGGTGATGGCGCATAAATTGAATCCCTTCGCTTCTCGGCCCGATTTGGCCGATGCAGGTAAAGGGCGCGCCGGTATGGCTCAAGGCTACACCCAGCGCGCCACGGTTGATTTCAGGCACCGTAAAGCACAGTTCATAATCTTCACCGCCGCCGAGCGCCCAACGCAGCGCCTGATCGGGCGAGGTATGGCGCAGCAGCGCCGGTGAACAGGGAAGATCGTCCAAATTGATACGGGCGCCGCAGTCGCTACGGGTAAGGATGTGACGCAGATCCGTGATGATGCCGTCGGAAATATCGATGGCGGCGCTGGCAAGATTGCGCAGCGCCTGACCCTGCAAAATGCGCGGCTGCGGGCGCAAATGACGGGCCAGTAAATATTGCCTGTCCTGTGCATCCTGCACCTGCAGACGCTGTTGCAGTATCGCCAGACCCGCGGCGCTGTCCCCAATGGTGCCGGTAACATAAATCCAATCGCCGATGCGGGCACCATTGCGGCTCAGCGCGCGGCCGGCGGGAACTATTCCCTGGATAGTCAGCGTCAGGCTCAACGGTCCACGGGTGGTATCACCGCCGATAAGCTGCATGTCGTAGTAGTCCAACTGCTGGAACAGACTGTCGCTGAAGGCGGCCAGCCAGTCCTCATCCACCGAGGGTAAGGTTAGCGCCAGCGACAGCCAGGCCGGATCCGCCCCCATAGCAGCCAGATCGCTCAGGTTGACCGCCAGCGATTTGTAACCTAAATCGGCGGGGTTGATGTCCGGCAAAAAATGCGTACCCGCCACCAGCGTATCCGTACTGACCGCAATCAACTTTTTGTCAGCTACCGACAGCAGCGCACAGTCATCGCCGATGCCCAACACCACATCCCGGCGCGTACTGCGCATCCGGTTAAAATAGCGGTCAATGAGGTCAAACTCACCACATGCCATATTCTGTCCAAATTTGTGTTGGTGCTGACGCGGCGTCACGGTGGGAGCGGCGGTACCGGCTCCGCCCCGCTATTTCCTGTTGGGACGAATTTGAGGGGCTACCTTGTCCAGCACACCATTGATAAACTTATGACTCTCTTCGGCGCCAAAGGTTTTGGCCAGCTCGATAGCTTCGTTAATGGCGACCTTGTAGGGTACATCCTGGCGCTTGCTCAACTCAAACAGCGCAATGCGCAGCACGGCGCGCTCAACGTGGCCGAGCTCTTCCAATTGACGGGAAAGGTAGGGCGCCATCAGCTTGTCCAGCTCCTGGGCATTCGTCGCCGCGCCGGCATACAGCTCGCGAAAATAAGCGACATCCACATCCGACGTGTCCTGCTCCGCCAGAAATTGGACTTCGATATCGGCGATGTCGTTATGTGATAATTGCCATGAGTAAAGCGCCTGGACGGCACATTCACGCGCACGGCGACGAGCAGCTAGTTTCACAAAATTCCCCTTTACTTACGCTTTAATGGCTTGCAATACGTTGATCATTTCCAGCGCGGTCAGTGCGGCTTCCGCGCCCTTGTTGCCGGCTTTGGTGCCGGCGCGTTCGATAGCCTGCTCAATACTCTCGGTGGTCAGTACCCCGAACGCCACCGGCAGCGCGGCGCGCGTGGCGACCGCGGACAGGCCCGAGCTGCATTCGCCGGCGACAAATTCAAAATGCGCGGTGCCGCCACGGATAACCGTGCCCAGCGCCACCACAGCGTCATAGCTTTTGCTGTCGGCCAGCGCGCTGACCGCTAACGGCAATTCGTAGGCCCCAGGCACCCAGACCACGGTAATGTTTTCGTCTTTGACCTGACCGATGCGTTTCAAGGCGTCGACGGCGCCATCAAGCAGGCTGTCATTGATGAAGTGGTTAAAGCGCGCAATAGCGATAGCGACGCGCGCATCGGGGGCTGCAACAACACCTTCAATAACGTTCATGATTATCCTTACAAAATGGCAAAAAGCTGAATCGTCTCGCGAGGGAGCGGATTCTAACATAATACTTTGTCCGCTGCGCGGGCCAATTAAGCGTGCTCGACGGGTTTCAGACGCAGGCGAATATCGGGCCCCACCTGCCGGGCGTCAAGCAGCGTGAAACCCGGCGCCGCGCTGAGCAGTTCCAGCCCCGGCAGCAGACACAGCGGGCGGGCGTCGGCACCGAGCAGTTTTGGCGCCTGATACAGTATCAGTTCATCCACCAGTCCGGCGCCCAGCAGCGCGCCGGCCAGACCGGCACCCGCCTCAACCCACAGACTGTTGATCTGACGGCGGCCCAATTGCATCATCAGCGCCACCAGATCGAGATGCCCGGCGTTTGCCCCCTCGCCGGCCGGCAGCAGAAGCTGCTCTACGGACCGGGGCCACGCCAGATCATCTGGCGCAAGGCGCGCCAGCCAGGTCAGCCCCTCATCCTGTACCACCTGATGGGATGGCGTCACGCGGTTGGCGCTGTCGATGATAACCCGCACCGGCTGGCGCAACCGCTCCTCGGGGTAAAGGGCCTGGACATCCGCCGGCAGCGACGTCCAGCGCACCGTCAGGGCGGGATCGTCCGCCAACACCGTGGCGGCAGTGGATAGGATGGCGTCGCTTTCCGCGCGCCAGCGCTGCACATCCTGCCGCGCTTCAGGAGAGGTAATCCACTTGCTCTCCCCGGAGGCCATGGCGGTGCGGCCATCAAGGGATGCCGCAAGCTTGAGCCTGACCCAGGGAAAACCGGTGCGCATGCGCTTAAGGAAGCCGGGATTCACCGCCTCCGCCTCCGATAGCATCAGACCATGGCGCACCTTAATGCCCGCCTGATGTAACCGGTAGAACCCGCGGCCAGCCACCTGGGGGTTGGGATCGGGCATCGCGGCTACCACTCGCGCCACGCCGGCGTCTATTAGCGCGTCGGCGCAGGGAGGCGTGCTGCCGTGATGGCTGCAGGGCTCAAACGTGACATAGGCGGTAGCGCCGCGCGCCGCAGCCCCCGCCATACGCAGCGCGTGCACTTCGGCGTGTGCATAGCCGGCGCGCTGATGATAACCTTCGCCAACAATGTGCCCGTCGCGAACGATAACGCAGCCGACATTTGGGTTGGGCGCGGTAGTGAAACGCCCGCGGCGCGCCAGCTCAAATGCACGCGCGAGAAAAACCTCATCTTGTTGCATAGGACGGTCCTTACCGGTAGCGCCTAATCCTGCAGTCGGGCGATCTCTTCGCCAAACTCGCGGATATCCTCGAAACTGCGATAAACCGAGGCGAAGCGGATATAGGCGACCTTATCCAGCTTTTTCAGCGCGTCCATCACGAGATTACCGATCATCTTGCTCGTCACCTCTCGCTCACCGGTGGCGCGCAGCTGGGATTTGATGTGGTTGATGGCCATTTCGACATCGTCAGACTTGACCGGCCGCTTTTCCAGCGCTTTTAAGAAACCGCTGCGCAGCTTTTCTTCGTTGAAAGGTTCACGCACGTCATTGCTTTTAATGACGCGAGGCAACACGAGTTCCGCCACCTCGAAGGTGGTGAAACGTTCGTTACAGATGACGCACTGCCGGCGGCGGCGAACCTGGGTTCCTTCCCCCACCAGACGGGAATCAATCACTTTGGTATCGACTGCAGAACAAAACGGGCAATGCATAGCGCTTCCTGGCCGGCTGATTAGGGATAGGATAGTTTAACGCGAACTCCGCCGACTACAAAGCAACAGTACATAAAGCGGAACCGGCGCCGCAGAGTTATCGATATTAGCGCTGGAACGCCGCGTGTCCCATGACTTTCCACCGCTTACCGGCTAAACTGGAAGCAACCGTTGAAAAAAGGAATTGCCGCTATGACAATCAGTTATCGCGCGGGTTATGCCGTTTCAGCCCTGCTGCTTACCGGCTGCGCCAGCCAGCAGGAAGCACAGTTGCCCCAACTGCGCAGCGAAGTCGGCCACCTAAACCAGCGTTTGCAAAATTTGACCAACCAGGCCACTGCGCTGGTGGCGCAAAACGAGCAAAATCGGCAGTCCACCCGCGGTATATACCTTTATCCGGCGGCAAAAACCGCGGCTGAGGTGCAAAGCGAGGCGGGCACCTTGCGGGTTTCTGTCGATCAGGTGGAAGCGGAGGCCAGAGGCGCGCGCGCAGCTGCATATCCGCAGCACCGACGGCGCGGCGCTGATGCCGTTGCACGGGATTGTGGATTGGGGTCAGGTGGACGCGGCGACCGGTAAGCCACTGACCGCCGACGCGCTCAGCCAGCCAATTTCCGTTCCGGCCTCGCTGCTGCCGAGAACCGAAGCCACCATTGAACTGCGGATGTCTGGCCTGACACCAGAGCAGGTGGGGTTTATACGGCTGCATGATATCCAGCCGGACACGCCGCAAAACCCGCCGGCGTCGGACGCCACCAAACCTGTCGGCAGCCAATAGGCCGCCGCAGGCCTGACGCTTACGGTTTAACACGCCGTCCCTCGCGCGCCTGGCCCAATGGTGCAGCCGGTAGCGGGATCAGCAGGGATAATCGCTGCTCCTCGCGCGCCCGCCTGACCCGATGCAGCTGCCTAAGCTGACCACAGCCGCAGACCGCTCGCGCGACTGCGGCATGCCGTTCGTCCCTCAGGGCAGCATTGACGGCTGATCAGCGCCCTCTTTCTCCACCTTCTGCTGCAGCATATGCTCGCGCTTCATACCGAGCTTAAGCGCCAGCGCCGACGCCACATAAATGGAACTGACGGTGCCGATAAACACGCCGATAAACAGAGTGGTTGAGAAGCCGCGCAGCATCGCACCGCCGAAAATCAACAACATCAGCACCACCATCAGCGTGGTGGCCGAGGTCATTATGGTCCGGCTCAGGGTCTGCGTTAACGAGACGTTGAAAATATCGTAAGCGCTACCGCGGCGGATCTTGCGGAAGTTTTCACGAATACGGTCCGACACCACGATACTGTCGTTCAGCGAATAGCCGATCACCGACATCAGCGAGGCAATAATGGTCAGATCGATCTCGATGTGGAACAGCGACAAGATACCAAGCGTGATCACCACGTCATGCGCCAGCGCCAAAACCGCCCCGGTCGCCAGCCGCCATTCAAAACGAAAACCGACATAAACCAGGATACAGATCAACGCAACCAGCAGCGCCATGCCGCCATCCTGCGCCAGATCGCTGCCGACGCTCGGGCCGACAAATTCGACCCGCTTCACGGCAGCGTTCTGACCGGTAGCCTGATTAATCACGCCAAGAACTTTATTTCCCAATTCCTGGCCAAGGCCGTCTTGCACCGGCGGCATACGGACCATCACGTCGCGGCTGCTGCCGAAATTCTGCACCAGCGGATCGGTAAAGCCCGCGTGCTCAAGCGCGTTACGCATCTGGTCAAGATCGGCGGCCTTTTCCAGATTAAGTTCAATCACCGTCCCGCCCGTGAAATCCAGCCCCCAGTTAAAGCCCCGCACCGCCATGATGGCGATGGAGGAGATAAGCAAGATGGCCGACAGGCTGAACGCCACATAGTCCCAGCGCATAAAGTCATAGACTTTACGGCCGTAATTCAATTCTTCGACATTTCGTTGTTGCTGAGCCACAAGCCACTCCTAGATAGACAGCTTATCGATGCGTTTACCGCCGTAAAGCAGGTTAACGATGGCACGCGTGCCGATGATCGCCGTAAACATGGAGGTAGCGACCCCGATGGCGGTGGTGATGGCAAAGCCCTTGATGGACCCGGTCCCCACGGCATGCAGGATAATGGCGGTAATCAGCGTGGTGACGTTGGCGTCAACAATACTGGAGAACGCGCCCCGATAGCCATCATGAATGGCCTGCTGCACCGTACGACCGTTGCGCAGCTCCTCTTTGATGCGCTCATTGATGAGCACATTCGCATCCACCGCCACCGCCAGCGTCAGCACAATACCGGCAATCCCCGGCATAGTCAGCGTTGCACCGGGAAGCAGGGACATAATGCCGATAATCAGCACCAGGTTGACGATGAGCGCCGCGGTAGCGATAAGACCAAACTTGCGATACCACACCACCATAAACACAATTGACGCTACCAGCCCCCATAAACAGGCTTCCAGCCCCTGGGTAATATTCTGCAACCCCAGGGTCGGACCGATAGTGCGCTCTTCCACAATCTGGATTGGCGCAATCAACGCCCCCGCCCGCAGCAACAGCGAAAGTTGACGCGCTTCATTGGGATTGTTGATGCCGGTGATACGGAAGCTGTTACCGAGTCGCGACTGAATGGTAGCGACGTTAATAACCTCTTCCTGCTTCACCAGAATGGAACGGCCGTTGGCGTCTTTCTTGCCGCTATCCTTATACTCCACAAACAAGGTGGCCATCAGCTTGCCGATGTTGTTCTTGGTGAAGTTGGACATGGTCGTGCCGCCGGCGCCGTCGAGGGAAATATTCACCTGCGGACGGTTATATTCATCGACGCTGGAAGTGGAATCGGTAATGTGATCCCCGGTCAAGATGACCCGTTTGTACAGTACAACCGGCTGGCCGTCCCGGGTGGCTTTCACCTCCGAATCCCCCGGCACGCGGCCGTTGGCGGCGGCGGTTTGATCCACCGCGCTGTTGGCCAGACGGAACTCCAGCGTCGCGGTCGCCCCGAGGATTTCCTTGGCGCGGGCCGTATCCTGAATACCCGGTAGTTCAACCACGATGCGATCGGCGCCTTGACGCTGCACCAAAGGCTCGGCGACGCCCAGTTGGTTGACGCGAGTGCGAAGGATGGTGATGTTCTGCTGCACCGCATATTCGCGAGCCTGGCGCAGGCGGTCGTCCGCCAGCGTGGCGCGCAGGGCGTTGTCACCCTGGCTGTTAATCACCAGATCGCGGTGGCGGGGCGTTAGCCAGGAGATCGCCTGATCGCGGGTTTCTGCATCGCGGAAGCGGATTTCGCTGCCGTAATTCTCTATCTTGCGCACCGTCGCATAAGGAATGCCCTTATCGCGTAAATCGCCGCGCAGGGTATCCATCGTCTGTTCCTGCAGCTTGTTGAGTGCGGTATCCATATCCACTTCCATCAGGAAGTGAACGCCGCCGCGCAAATCCAGGCCCAGCTTCATTGGCGCGGCCCCGAGCAAAGCTAACCAGGCGGGCGTTGCCGGCGCCAGGTTGAGCGCCACGACATAATTGTCACCGAGCGCGGTCATTAACGCTTCGCGGGCGCGCAACTGCACATCGGAGTTGGCGAAACGGGCCATAATGGCGCCATTTTCCAAAGCAATGGACTTACTGGCGATATGTTGTTGTTCTAATACGTTGCGAATCTGGACCAGCGTCGATTCACTGGCGGCGCCACCCCGCACGCCAGTGATCTGTACGGCCGGATCCTCACCATAGATGTTGGGAAGCGCATACAGCAGACCGACGGCCAGCGCCAGCACCAGCATGATGTACTTCCATAAAGGATAACGGTTTAACACGGCAGTTCCCTTCGGGAAAATCGGCTATTACAGCGCTTTCATCGTACCTTTCGGCAAAACGGCGGCCACAAAATCACGCTTGATGACCACTTCATTGGTGTCGTTTAGCGCGATGGAAATATAGCCGGTATCCGCGACTTTGACCACGCGGCCAACCAGCCCGCCGGTCGTCAAAACTTCATCCCCTTTGGAAATGGAGCTCATCAATTCTTTATGCACTTTGGCGCGCTTTTGCTGCGGGCGCAGGATCATGAAATAAAAGATCAGACCGAAAACAAACAGCATCACCACCAGAGAATAAGGACTTGACTGGGACGGAGCACCGGAGGCGGCAACGGCGTCAGAAACGAAAAAACTCATTTAAATTCCCTCATTGTTATGTAACTCGACGACTAAAGGTGGAACCGGCTTACCTGTCCGGCGATAAAACTCACCTACAAAGTGCTCTAATTTACCCTCATCGATATCCTGGCGTAAACCCGCCATCAAACGCTGGTAATAACGTAGATTATGAATAGTATTCAGACGGGCACCCAGTATTTCGTTGCAACGGTCAAGATGATGCAAGTACGTGCGGCTATAATTGCGACATGTGTAACAATCACATTCCGCATCCAGCGGTTCAACACCGTCTTTATACCGGGCATTGCGGATTTTCACCACGCCATCGGTGACAAACAGATGACCATTGCGGGCATTTCTGGTCGGCATAACACAGTCGAACATATCGATGACGCGGCGAACGCCCTCTACCAAATCCTCGGGCTTACCGACCCCCATTAAATAGCGCGGCTTGTCGGCTGGGATCTGCGGGCAGAGGTGCGCCAGTATCCGGTGCATATCGGCCTTCGGCTCCCCTACCGCCAGGCCACCCACAGCGTAACCATCAAAACCGATCTCTACCAGTATTTTTACCGATACATCTCGTAAATCTTAGTAAACACCGCCCTGGATAATGCCAAATAGCGCATTGGGATTACCCAGTTCGTCAAAGCGCTGACGGCTGCGCGCTGCCCAGCGCAGCGACATTTCCATCGATTGTTTGGCGTAATCCCAATCGGAGGGATAAGGCGTACATTCGTCAAAAATCATCACGATATCGGAACCCATATCGTACTGGATTTCCATTGATTTTTCCGGGCTGAGGAATATCGCGTCGCTATTGATTGGATTACGGAAATGCACACCTTCTTCGGTGATTTTGCGAATGTCGCCCAGACTGGAAACCGCCGGAATCTGTCAGTATCGGGCCATGCCATTGCATGAAATCGTGCAAATCGCCGTGCAGCTTCATCACGGCCTGCCCCGGCCGCAGCCACAAATGAAAGGTATTACCGAGCAAGATTTGCGCTCCGGTTTCTTTCACTTCTTCAGGCGTCATACCCTTGACGGTGCCATAGGTGCCTACCGGCATAAACGCCGGCGTTTCCACCACGCCCCGACCAAACACCAGCCGCCCGCGGCGGGCCTGGCCATCGGTTTTCAATAATTGATATTCCACACATCCTCCAACACCAGAGAAACAGTCCGATGCTTGATGAAAAGGAGCGCATTCTACCAACCCCGCAAGCCGCTATACAAGCCAGTCCGCGCGGTGTATGGGTAGCCTGCGTTGTCATTAAATGCTTTCTGCCGCCGGCGGTTTACGCCGGGCAGTGACTCAGGTCCGATCATGCGCGGCGTTAACAACCGGGCGATTACGGCTCGCCTAACCGCTCTGCGGCAGCGGCGGAGTTACGGGTGATAAACATCGCATCTCCATAGCTGAAGAAACGATACGCCTGCGCCACCGCTTCCCGGTAAGGCGCCAGCGTATGGCGATAGCCGGCGAACGCCGACACCAGCATAATCAGCGTTGACTCGGGGAGATGAAAATTGGTAATCAGCACATCCACAACGCGGAATTGATAACCGGGATAGATGAAAATGCGCGTATCGCCAAAAAACGGTGCCAGCACTTGCTCACCGGCTGCCGCAGCGGCACTCTCAAGCGAACGAACGGAGGTGGTGCCAACGGCAACAACCCGATTGCCGCGCGCCTTGCAGGCTAACACCGCGTCGACCACCTCCTGGGGCACCTCGGCATACTCCGCGTGCATCTGATGCTGCTCGATTTGGTCCACCCGCACCGGCTGGAAGGTGCCAGCCCCCACATGAAGGGTGACAAACGCCATTTCAACGCCTTTGGCACGCAGCGCCGCCAACAGCGGTTCATCAAAATGCAGGCCGGCGGTGGGCGCCGCCACCGCGCCCGGCCGTTCGCCATAAACCGTCTGATACAGCTCCCGGTCGGCGGCATCATCAGGCCTGTCGATATAGGGCGGCAAGGGCATATGGCCGGCCTCATTCAGCAGTGTCAGAACATCGCGGGCATCGTCGAAGCGCAGTTCAAAAAGCGAATCGTGTCGGGCCACCATGGTGGCGGCAATACTGTCATCATCCCCCAACAGCAGTGCGCTGCCCGCCTTCGGCGCTTTGGACGCGCGTACGTGCGCAAGTACCCGCTTATCATCCAAAACCATTTCCTCCAAGACTTCGATTTTGCCGCCGCTGACTTTGCGACCGAATAACCGCGCGGGGATCACCCGGGTATTGTTGAAGACCAGTAAATCCCCGTGCGCCAATTTCTCCAGCAAATCGGTAAAGACCTGATGCGCCAGCGCGCCGGTCTGGCCGTCTAGCGACAGCATACGACAGGCGCTGCGTTGCGCCTGAGGATAGCGGGCAATTAAATTATCAGGTAATGCAAACGAGAAATCGGCAACGCGCATAAAAAATCACTTCAGCCTAAAAACAGGCGGCTTAGTCTAGGGCTATGCGTTCCACCCTGCAAGAATTAAGCAATGTCGTGCCGCTTTTGCCGTATAATGAAAGGATGAATTTTCTCGCTCATCTGCATCTCGCCACCCTGGCGCAAAGTTCCCTGCTCGGTAATCTAATGGCGGATTTTGTCCGCGGCGATCCCGACGGCCTCTATCCGCCCGCGGTGGTCGCAGGCATCCGTATGCATCGCCGTATCGATAGCCTTACCGATGGTCATCAAGCGGTACGCCAGGCGCTAACGCTGTTTTCACCCGCCACGCGGCGGGTGGCGCCCATCGCGCTGGACGTGGTTTGGGATCATTTTCTGGAGCGCCACTGGTCGCAGGTCGAACCACAATGGCCGCTGACGGAATTCGTCGTGCGGGCGCAGCAGGGAATTGCGCCCGCCCTGCCGGATACGCCGGCGGGCTTCCAGTCTCTAAACCGCTACCTGTGGCGTGAACGCTGGCTGCTGCGCTATGCTGAGTTGCCTTTTCTGGCCCAGGTGCTGAGCGGTATGGCCCAGCGTCGCCCGCGTCTGTCGGCTCTGGGGGAGATTCATCCAGAGATTCAGACGCACTATAGCCGGCTGCAGGAGGCGTTCTGGCAACTCTATCCGGCGATGATGCAGGCGGCCCGCCAGGGCGTGCTTGGCCACTAAATGGGGTCGTCTTCAACGACTGCCCTCCTCGTTTACCCCGCTTGGAGCAGCGGTTGCTGTGCCGGTTGGCATGGGTCGCCGCTGGCTCGGCGAACCGCTTCGCCTGCACCAGAAAACGCTTCACCCACGCCTGCGCAATGTCCCTGCAACGGCACAACGGTCCGTGCTTGCCGGCGCAAGCCAAGGGGTGTATGAATGGCGGGAGGTCACTTTTCAGACAGGAGTCACTCATGACCACGTATCCGATTGATGCGACCAGTTACCGTTCGCTAAAGGGATTTAATTCTCGCGTGCGTTTTTTAATTATGCATTACACCGCAATCAATTTCGCTGGCTCGGTTAGGTCGCTAAGCGGCGACGCGCCACTTAGCGCGCATTATCTGGTCCCAGACCCCAGCGACCAAAGCTATACCGACGCCGGGTTTAAAGAGATGCGTATTTTCAATCTGGTGGACGAAAAGGACCGCGCCTGGCACGCCGGACTCAGCGCCTGGGCGGGGCGCAACAATCTCAACGATACCTCCATTGGCATTGAAAACGTGAACCTGGCGTCGGTCAATGAGGGGAAATTTACTTTCCCGCCCTATCATCCGGTACAAATGGCGGCCATAATTCAATTAGCACAGGATATCTTGCGACGGTATCCAGAAATTACACCTACTCAGATCATCGGCCATAGCGATGCGGCCCCCGGGCGAAAATTTGACCCCGGCGCGGCGTTTCCCTGGAAAACATTGTTTGATGCGGGCATAGGCGCCTGGTATGACGAGGCGACCAAGCAGCAGTATCTTGACAAATTTGCTGCGCAGGGACTCCCTGACCAGGCGGCGATTACCGCTAAACTTAAAACCTATGGCTATAATACTGCGGGGGCGACAGGCGCCGGCATCTTTAAGAATCTTATTCAGGCTTTTTAGTTGCATTTCCGACCCGTTGACTGGCAGGGTACGGTGGATAAGGAGACCGCGGCGATCCTTTATTCTTTGGTGGAAAAATACTTCAAAAAGTAAGTGCAGACTCACTCTCGCCAAGGCGGCCGCCACAAAGGGGGGTGGAACTCGGTATCTGCGATAGCCAGTTATTCCCCCGCATGCGTCCTTTTTTGCTGCCCCCTTTTTGACTCATGCCGAATACCCGCCTGACGCAAAGTGCAGTACTCCTGCTCGGGATGACAGGTAATCGTTACCTGCTGCTTTAGCAGCAGCGGATTGTTGGTTACCCCGTGGCCAAAATAGGGATAATAATATACCGGGATTGACGTCGTCTCAGCAAAATCGAGGATCACGCTTTTGAAGATCAATCTTTCTTCATCGGTGGCCTCTAGAGTGAAAAATTGGCCGAAGACGATCGCGTTAGGCGTGAAGTCTTTCTTATACTGCAGCTGGTGCAAGGCGCGATCGAGTTGTTTATAGGTTACACCGGTGTCCTCCAATAATAAAATTTCGTCGCGCAGGTATTTTTCATAACGGGTGGAAAATAGCGACTGTAGCAACGTCAAATTGCCGCCCATCAATACGCCGGCGGCTCCGACTTTCGCCGGCGCATTCAGCGGCAAAAGGCCAGGATAATTGACACCTTGGGTTATCGCGTCGAGGGTTTGACGAAACCCCGTGTTCTTATTCAGCCCGTTGCTTCCCTGGAGTTGATACATGTCTTTATTGCTGGACGCCACAATACCGTGTACGCTGCGCCATCCAACATGTTTATTGATAAAATCGTGAATAGCCGTGACATCGCTAAAACCAATGAGGATTTTCTCTCGGGCGCCGTGAATGTGCGTTAGGTTTGCAAACAGATGCGGCAAAAGATTAAGTGCGCCTGACCCGCCGCGTACAAACCATAAATAGTCAACATTATCGTCAGTCAAGGCTTTCACCAGATTTTCCCCCCGCGCGCGGTCGCTATTGACATAGCCGAAGTCGGAAACCTGTTGATCAAGGTATTGCATATTGACCTGAAATCCTTGCCGCTTTAACGCCGTAACAATATCCGGAATGCTTTGCTCAAGATATTCGGAGGAGCTGGAAATAAGATGAATCGTTTTCGCCATAATGGTACCCGCATGAAATAATAAAAATAAACAGCCTGACGCCATTAACCTTCCCATTGACTTTCAATTCCTTTTCCCATTTCATGAAACGCGCATCACTGCCGGTGACGTGGCACGCTGAATATTCCTTCCCCCCCACTCTAAAAAGATTATTGCCGAACCTGGACGCCGGCACAACCGCTAAAACGGCCCTTCTAGCACAATACCCGGTCTTACGCCGTTATACATTAACGCGACATTGAAACGAGCACGGTTATCATTTGTTCACATATTTCTGGTGTGAGAAATTTTTCATCAACTCCCACAACCCTGATGCTGGTTTTCTGTTTTGGCGTACCCGGGTAAACGAAAGCGGTCCTCTTCCTCTGGGGATAAAAAATATTTATATCTCCCCCATCCATTACGGCATCGGGTATTGATCAACGGGCCTCTGGCATCGGCCATCGGGCCTTTAGTATCAGACATCGTTTATCTGGCATCGGGCCATTAGCATCGAGTATCGGTTATCTGGCAGCGGGCCTTTGGTATCGGACAGCGTTTGTCTGGCATCGGTTAGCGGGCCTGTTTCGAGGACTGATTCTTAACGTGAGAGAGTGAGTGAAAGAAATGCCTACGACTGCTTTAGTGGCAAGATTTACCTATCGCTTAGATAGGCAAAACCTATTTAACCAATCGGTACGGGTGACTTTATTCCCCCCCCGGCACGGCCTTATACTGGGTCGGCTTAAACCCTATTCATTCGCAAACGCTATTTTACAGGAGTTAATATGGTCCTGGTTACTCGTCAAGCCCCCGATTTCACGGCTGCCGCCGTGCTCGGCAACGGTGAAATCGTTGACAATTTTAATCTTAAATCCCACATCCAGGGTAAACCGGCGGTCATTTTCTTCTGGCCGATGGACTTCACCTTCGTCTGCCCGTCCGAATTGATTGCATTCGACAAACGCTATGCTGAGTTCCAGAAGCGCGGCGTGGAAATCATCGGTGTATCTTTCGACTCTGAGTTTGTACACAACGCCTGGCGCCAGGTACCGACCGACAAAGGCGGTATCGGACCGGTACAGTACCCGATGGTTGCGGACATCAAACGCGACATCATCAAAGCCTACGGCATTGAACATCCTGACGCCGGCGTCGCGCTGCGCGGCTCATTTTTAATCGACAAAGAGGGTATCGTTCGCCATCAGGTCGTTAACGATCTGCCGCTGGGACGCAACATCGACGAGATGATGCGCATGGTCGACGCCCTGCAGTTCCACGAAGAACACGGGGAAGTTTGCCCGGCACAGTGGGAAAAAGGGCAAGAAGGAATGGGCGCCTCGCCGGAAGGGGTTGCCAAGTATCTGTCTGAGAACCTGACCAGGCTGTAATCGCCTGCATCCGTGCAGTCAAGGCAGTGACTCTGCCCGTATCACGCCGGTCGTCAACTCGACCGGCTTTTTTATGCCTCGGGCTAAGACAAGCGCCCTGCGGAGCCGGCTGAGGTCGCCTCCGCATTGGATAGCCGCAGGCTATGTCCTTAGGAAGCGGCCACGCGCTTGGTTTTTACCCAGCGGTACCCCACTAACAGCAGTAAAATCCAGACTGCTCCGACGTACAGCGAGGCGCGTGTGGTGGGGAAATACCCTATCAGGCCGATAATAAATAGCAGAAAGATCACGCCCAGACTCGCGGTGACCGCGCCGCCGGGCAACGGGAATTTCAGTGCCTGCACCTATTCTGGCTTGATCCTGCGGCGAAAGGCGATTTGTGAACAGAGGATCATGATCCACACCCACACGGTGGTAAAGGTCGCCAGCGAGGCGATCATCAGGAAGACATTTTCCGGCATGATGTAATTTAAATAAACCGCCACCAGCATCGCCATCATCATCACCAACACCGTTATCCAAGGGATACCGTGACGCGATACGCGCTGGAACAGGCGCGGCGCGTGACCCTGCCCCGCCATATCGTGCAACATGCGGCCCACGCCAAACACATCGCTGTTGATCGCCGACAAAGAAGCCGTCAGCACAACAAAGTTCAGCAGACCAGCGGCAATAGGAATGCCCAATTTCTGGAAAGTCAGCACGAACGGGCTACCGCCCGTACCCACCTGATCCCAGGGATAGATGGACATGATAACCGCCAGGGTACCGACATAGAACAGCAGGATACGCCAGGGCACGGAGTTGATGGCGCGCGGGATTGACCGCTGCGGATCCCGCGCTTCACCCGCGGTAATGCCGATAATTTCAATCCCGCCATAGGCGAACATCACCATTTGCAGCGACAGTATCATCCCCCAGACGCCGTGGCTGAAGAAGCCGCCGTGGCGCCATAAATTTGCTACGCCGGTGGGCTGACCGCCGTTGCCGATACCCCAGACGATGATGCCGATACCGGCGAGGATCATGACAATGATGGTGTCCACTTTGAAAAAGGAGAACCAGAACTCCAGTTCGCCGAACGCCTTGACGCTGAGTAGATTGATTGCGCCGATAAACAGCACCACGCTCAACACCCAGACCCAATGCGGCACCAAGGGGAACCACACGCCCATGTAGATGCCGAAGGCGGTGACATCGGCGATGGCGACAATCAGGATCTCAAAGCAGTAGGTCCAGCCGGTAATATAGCCCGCCATGGGGCCCAAATTATCCTGCGCGTAGCGTGAGAACGAACCGGCATTGGGGTTTTCCACAGACATCTCACCCAAGGCACGCATGATGATGTAAGCCACCAGACCCCCGATCAAATAAGCCAGCAGAACGCTGGGACCGGCCATCCGAATCGCATCAGCGGAACCATAAAACAACCCGGTGCCGATGGCGGAGCCAAGCGCCATAAACCGAATGTGCCGGTTGGAAAGCCCCCGTTTCAGCGAAGGGGTGGAAGATTGCATGACCTGAACCCTTTTATCTCACAAGAAAAAACCACGGAACGGTGTCCGTGGTCTGATGATTGCACCGCCGCCCTCAAAGCACTGAAATTTGCTGCCGCCCGCGGGCTTGATCGTAGGCCGCCGCAACGATAAGCATGACAAGGGTCGGCGGCAGCCATGCCAGTCCCTGAGCGCTCAGCGGCAGGCGTTCCACCCAGGCCGGCAGAAGGGTCGGGAAAGCCGACACCTTGATGCCATCGAGGCAGCCAAACACCAGACTCACCAGCATGCCGGGCGCGATAAGACGGTTGCTGGAGTGCCACCAGCGCAGCGTAAAACTCAGCAGAATCAGGACTATGCAAGGTGGATAGATAGCGGTAAGCACCGGCACGGAGATCGTTATCAGATGGCTGAGCCCGAGATTGGAGACCACCATGGAGAACAGCCCCAGCAGGAACACCAATTTGCCATAACCGATACCGGTATGTTCGCTGAAGAACTCGGCGCAGGCGCAGGTCAACCCCACCGCGGTGACCAGACAGGCTATGGTAATCAGCACCGTCAGAAAACCGCTGCCGGCGGCGCCGAAAGTGTATTGCACATAAGCGTGCAGAATTTCCGCGCCGTTTTGTGCCTCGGGCACCAACACGCCGCTGCCCGACCCCAACTTGAACAGCGTCAAATAAACCGCCGTCAGGCCGATACCGGCGATAAGGCCGGCGAGGATGGCATAACGGGTAAGCAAGGGCGCGCTGGTCACCCCACACGACCGGGCGGCGTTGACAATAACGATGCCGAATACCATCGCGCCCAAGGTATCCATGGTGAGATAGCCGTTGACGAAACCGCTGGAAAACGGCAGGTGACTATATCTGGGCCGACACCGGCAGAGGTTGGCCCGCCGGCCACAGCATCGCCGCAATACCGAGCACCGCGAGCGCGATAATCTTGAGCGGCGCCAGGACATGACCCACCGTGTCCAACAAGCGGCCGGGGTACAGAGAAATACCGACAACCAGGGCGAAATAAATCAAGCTATAAATCAGCAAAGGCAGATCGCCGTTGCCGGCGAAGGGGGCCACGCCGACCGCAAACGACACGGTGGCGGTGCGCGGCGTGGCAAACAGCGGCCCCACCGCCAGATAACAGATAACCGCCAGCAGCAGACCCGCTTTCTGGCCGATAGGCGAACTCAGCGCATCAATGCCGCCGCCGACCCGCGCCAGCGCAATAACGGTAATGACCGGAAGACCCACCGCCGTAATCAAAAAGCCCGCCGCCGCCAGCCAGACATGCTGGCCGGATTGCAGACCCACCATTGGCGGAAAGATGATATTGCCGGCGCCGACAAACAGCGCAAAGGTCATGAAACCCAGCGCGAGGATGTCTTTGGAAGTTAATCGTTTAGTCATAGGTTTGTTCTAAGGCCTGTAGTAATTCGCAATAACTTATTCTTATGACGGAGCGGTGATTTACACGCCCTTGACCGCGGCGGTTGGCAACGCGTGAACGGCCGTAAAGCCGGACAGAGAAAAATGCGGGGTAGCAATACTGACGGGCGGCTAGACAACGGCGGCTAATTTAATAGTTTATAGCGGTTGCTGGCAAGTCCATCAGACAAAACAGGCACTAAAATCTGCATTTTAAATAATATTTAGATTAAGTATTCAAATGTTGCCTAATTTGCGCTACATGATAACCCAGGCTGCGGCAAAAATCGCGTTAGCGACATAAGAAATTGCTATGGTGGAATAAATCTCACAGGCACGTTTTGCAGCAAAGCGACAGAGCCCAGCGCCAGCGCCCTGCGCGGGACCTTTCAGGCCGGCAAACTGGCGGGATCGAGGATGATATTCGCTGCCGGCGACCAGGAGGATGACACTGTCGGTGTGTCTACGACACCGCTATCCTGCACGAGGCCGTTTAAGGCACTAGCGCAGATCCTGTGCGGCGTTACCGCCTGCAATGACAAGATCACACCTGTGCGCAACGTGGCGCAGTGGCTTAACGGTGCAAGCGCTGACCAAAGGTTCGGGTGCTGAGCTCGGGGTCAGGCGCCGGACCACGCTTCGGGTGCTAAGCACGGGGTCCACGGGCGCAAGCGCTCACCAAAGATTCGGGTGCTGAGTGGACTTTCAGGCGTTGAATAAAGATTCAGGCCGTGTTCAGCGGTTCAGGAGGTGCGCCGAGATTCATAGGCTTTCACGTTTTAGATGGTGCCCGTCTGGAGTACGCAGACATGGGGCTGATAGCCGGAAAGACGGGCGCGGGCAGGCGGGCTCCCCGCGCTTAAGGGCATTACCAGGCGCGGCGAGCGATATCCAGCACCAACTTCAGCTTATCCCACTGCTGCTGTTCGCTGAGCTTATTGCCCTCTTCGGTCGAGGCGAAACCGCATTGCGGGCTCAGGCACAGCTGATCCAAACTGACGTACTGGCTGGCTTCACGCAGGCGATCCAGCACCGCCTGCGGGTCTTCCAGCGCCGGCGTTTTCGAGGTGATAAGTCTCAGCACCGCCTGCTGATGCCCGGGTTTGATAAAGCGCAGCGGTTCAAAGCCGCCGGCGCGCTCGGTATCATACTCCAGAAAGAAAGCGTCCACTTGCACCTGGCCGAACAGAATTGGCGCGACCGGCTCATAACCGCCTTCGGAAATCCAGGTGGAACGGAAATTCCCGCGACAAACGTGCAGGCTGACCACCAAATCTTCCGGCTTACCGGCCAGCGCTTTATTCAGCACGTCGGCGTAGGTCTGCGCCAGGACGTCTGGATCATCTCCACGTTCACGCATATGACGCTTCTGATCTTCCGAGCATAGATAGCCCCAGACAGTATCATCCAGCTGCAGATAGCGGCAGCCGGCGGCATAAAATGCGGCGATGGCGTCGCGCCAGGTTTGCGCCAGATCGTCAAAATACGCGGCCAGATCGGGATACACCTGCTTATCGATCGCCGCGCGGCCACCGCGAAAATGCAACACGCTCGGGCTGGGAATGGTCATCCTCGGTACCGCATCTCCGGCCACGCTTTGCAGAAAACGGAAGTCTTCCAGCATCGGGTGATGGCTAAAACCCAGTTTACCGGTGACTTTGACGCTGCGGGCCTTGGTTTGTACGCCTTGGAATTGGATCCCCTGATCGAGTTGATAACCCTCGACCCCGTCCAGCCCCTCAAAGAAATCCATATGCCACCAGGCGCGGCGGAACTCCCCGTCCGTCACAACCTGCAACCCCAGTGCGCGCTGCTCCGCGACAACCCGTGCGATCTCGTTATCTTCAACGGCCCGCAGTTGCGCGACATCTATCTCGCCATCGGCGAAACGCTGACGGGCCTGCTTAATGGCGGCGTAACGTAACAAACTGCCGACCACATCGGCACGGAAAGGGGCTTGCGTTCTTTGCATTCTACTGCTCCATGAAGGCGTCATCGGCATGATGACCAGGATAGTTTCGCGACGGGATAGTCACGCCTCGTGACGTATGGATATCCAGACGTCTATATGTCTTAATCAAAGTGTGTCACTTCGCATCACGCCGCACAAACGAGAAAATTTCAATGCTATTGAATTTTATTCATGTTTATGGCAAATTTTTAACTGTGTGGTTTAGGGCAATCCAGCGGCCCGCTGTGCCGCCAGCCGCTGGGATACCGTCAGCGGAATATATCCCGCCTGACTGACCTGTTCTTGCCCCTCGGGGGAGAGCACCCGCGCCAGAAATGCCAGCGTCAGCGGATCCAATGGTTTGCCGGGCGGTTTATTAACGTAAATATAGAGAGGACGGGTGAAGGGATAGTCTCCGCGGCGCAACTTTTTTTCATCGGCGCTATAGGTATGGCCCGCCGCATCGCTAATCGCCAGCCATTTTACCCCACTGGCGTGAAACACCATGCTGGTATAGCCTATCGCATTCACCGAGGCGGCCACCGCCCGCGCCACCGCCGCCGAACCGGGCAGCTCGTTGACCGTGGGCTGCGTATCCCCACCGCACAGCACCCGGCGGCGAAAAAAGCCTTGGGTGCCGGAAGCGGTATTGCGGCCATATACGCAATAGCGCCAGTGAGCGCCATTCGCCTGGCAGCCCCAGCGCCCCCCAATTGCGAATTGGCGCCGCCTGTCCGCACTGTCGGGTGACGGAGAAAATCGCGTCCAGCTGACGCTGGCTTATAGACTGCAACGGGTTGGCTTGATTGACCATAACCACCAACGCATCCTGCGCTACCGGCAGCGCCAGCGGCGGGTAGCCATAGCGGAGACGAAACCCATAAATTTCCGGCTCGCTCATCGGTCGACTCATGGGGCCCAACTCCGCCGTGCCGGCCGCGAGTGCGGCGGCGGCCGAACCGGTCGCCTGCAGCTGCACACCAACTCCCGGGTAGCGCCGGCTGAACGCCGCTGCCCAGCCGTTCATCAGGGCCGACAGCGTATCCGAACCGGTACTGGTCAATGTGCCGCTCAACAGCACTGTCGGCTACGTCAGCGACGAGACGGGCTGTGACGGTAGCGAAACGGGCTGCGTCGGCGACGCGATGAGCTGCCCCGGCGACGAGAGGGGCTGCGCGGGTGGTGAAACAAGAGGTGCCGGCGACGAGACGGGCTGCGCTGGCAGCGCCGTGCTACTTAGCCCCAGCAGACAGCCGGCGAACAGGCGGCCGGCAAAGACGGAACAACATCGCATTACTCTCTGGCCTGCGGTGAAAGTGGAGTAACACTATTGTCCACCCGCGGCGGGGCACTAATCAACCGCGCCGGCAGGGTAAAACCGAAACGGGTGCCCTCCCCCGGCACGCTGCTGACTTCCAGCCGCTCATCGTGACGGCTCATGGCATGCTTAACAATGGCCAAGCCCAGGCCGCTGCCGCCGGTCTGGCGCGAGCGGGCTTTGTCCACACGGTAGAAGCGCTCCGTCAGGCGCGGCAAATGTTCCGGCGCGATACCCGGCCCGTTATCGCTGACCTGAAACGTCGCCCCTGCGGCGCTTCGCTGCCAACTGACCTCAATACGGGTACCGGGAGGCGTATGGATAACCGCATTGTACATCAGATTAGATA
This sequence comes from Candidatus Sodalis endolongispinus, assembly GCF_018777395.1. GTDB lineage: Bacteria > Pseudomonadota > Gammaproteobacteria > Enterobacterales > Enterobacteriaceae > Sodalis_B > Sodalis_B endolongispinus. The sequence continues at coordinate 2,245,242 of NZ_JAFJYC010000001.1, read as the reverse complement.
CCGCGCTGCGCAGTTGCTACTCATTGCCGTTGACCCATAGCTGCGGATTGACCCGCAGCACCAGCGGATACTGCCCCTGGCTAAGCCATTCGACGCTGGCCTGCAGGCGCTTGAGCAAGGCCGGCATATCCACCGGCCTGGGGGTTTCCCCCTGCGGCGCCGCTTCAATACGCGACAATTCCAACAATTGAGCAACCAGACGCTCCATGCGCCGGGATTGATCCTGCATGGTCTGCACCGCCCGCTGCCGCATATGCGGGTCCAGGCTATCGTCGGTCATCATTTCCAGATACCCTTGCAATACCGTCAGCGGCGTGCGCAATTCATGGCTAGCGTTGGCGAAAAAGTTGCGCCGCGCGCCCTCCAGCTGTCGCATTTGCGTGACGTCGCGCACTACCATTAATAATTGGTCGTCGGTATAGGGCATGACGCGAAACTCTACCCAATGCTGATTATTTAACTGCAACGTCAACGGCAGTTGAAACGCTTTTCGCTGCAGATAATCATTAAATTCCGGGTAACGTAACAGATTGAGGATCGGCTGTCCGTTATCCTCCGGCCAGCGGAAACTGAGCAATTATTGAGCCAGCCCGTCGCACCAGAATATATGGCCGTCCGCCGTTAACATCACCAGCGCATCGGGCAGCGATTCGGCGCCGCCGCGAAAGCGCTTGAACAGCATCGCCAGTTCGCGCCGCCGGCGGCGTTGACGCTGCTGCATACGGTGTAGACCATAAAACAGCGAAACCCAACTGCCTCCGCCCACCGGCGGCGTCCGCCCGGGGTTACGCCATAGCCAATGGGACAGCCGCAATTGAAAGTAATAATTGCGCATCAGCGACGCCAGCAGCGACAGCGCCAGCAGCCAGCCCAAATGGCCGATGAACAGCGACAGTAACAGCGCCGGCAGGCAAAACAGCACCCCTTCCAGCAACAATCTGCGCCAGGTAATATGTTCAAGCAACGGCATCTCCTTCGCGACAGCGCCCGTGTCGCGGCCACCAGCTCATCTTGCGCTCGCGGACGCGAGCAGCGCATGTTCCCGATGGGTTCCGCATCCCCGCCAGAACCGTGTTATCGCCGGCCTGCCGGCGGGCCGTCGGGAACCGCTTGCGCGCAGCGTCCGGCCAAGTTACAGCCCACCGGCGTTAATAGCGCCCGGAAAAACGGTAACCGGTACCGCGCACCGTTTGTACCATGCGATCATGTCCGCCGGATTCAAGCGCTTTACGCAAACGACGAATATGGACATCCACCGTGCGGTCCTCCACATAGACATTCGTGCCCCATACGTGATTTAGCAATTGTTCGCGGCTATAGACGCGCTCTGGATGGGTCATGAAAAAATGCAGCAGCTTAAATTCGGTCGGTCCCATGTCGAGGGCCTGTTCGTTAGCGGTAACCCGGTGCGAGGCGGGATCCAGACTCAGCCCCTGTAGCTCGATACGCTCCTCCGCCTCCATCGGGGAGATGCGTCGCAGCACCGCTTTGATACGGGCCAGCAGCTCCTTGGGCGAAAAGGGTTTGGTGATATAATCGTCAGCGCCGACCTCCAGCCCGCGCACGCGGTCTTCTTCCTCACCGCGTGCGGTCAGCATCACCACGGGAATTTCCCGCGCCAGCGCTTCGCGCTTCATTTGTTTAATGAATTGAATGCCGGATCCGCCCGGTAACATCCAGTCCAACAGCACCAGATCAGGATACGGTTCCGCCAGCAGATTGACTGCGGTAGGATAATCCTCCGCCTCGATGGCCTGAAAGCCGTTTTGCTCCAGGACAAAACACAGCATTTCCCGGATTGGCGCTTCGTCTTCCACCACCAGTATGCGTCTTGCCATCGTTTCTCCGCCATAAATCGTCATGATTAAGGTGCCGGCATTATGCGTCACTTTTGTGACATATTTATTAAAACTAATTTATCTAAAAAGAAATAGATTTTATATCCCACTATCGGCCTCAGCCTAAGGTAATAAGCGAACCTGAGATGACCTAACTTACTGTTAGATTACTTGTTATCATCGATACCTTGTATCAGCGAGCGAGATCGGGTCTTGGCGCAACATCTTGTGTCCCCGGTCATTATTGCGGCATACGACAAGCGATGTTGCTTACAAAGCTGCACGGCTCGGTTTAGAGCCGAACGGGGGCACGGAGCAAAGCGCACGCGGCTCGGTTTAAAGCCGAACGGCGGCGCGGAGCAGATCGCACGCGGCTCGGTTTAGAGCCGAACGGCGGCGCGGACCGCCCCGGCAAAAACGGTGCGCCGCCGTATGCGCCGGCACGGTGTCCCTTTTTCAGGAACCGTGGCCGCAAAATCACGCTCGTCAAACGACAGCCGCCGGCTTCAGGATTTATACTGCCCCATCAATTTGTTCGCCGCTGGAGCGTCATGCGCATTATTCACACCTCTGACTGGCATCTTGGTCAGTCGTTTTTTACCAAAAATCGCGCCGATGAGCATCAGGCGTTTCTGACGTGGCTGGTCAGTCAGGTTGAGGAACACCAGGTTGACGCCATTATCGTGGCGGGAGATGTTTTCGATACCGGTACGCCACCCAGTTATGCCCGCGAATTATTTAACCGTTTCGTCGTGGCGCTGCAGCCTAGCGGCTGTCAACTGGTGGCGCTGGCGGGCAACCATGACGCGGTGGCAACACTCAACGAATCCCGCGCACTGCTGGCCTGTTTGAATACACGAATAGTGGCCGGTGGCGACGGCGAGGACCAGGTGTGGGTCCTCCAGGAGCGCAACGGCGCGCCGGGCGCGGTGCTGTGCGCCGTCCCCTATCTGCGGCCGCGGGATGTACTGCTCAGCCGCGGCGGCCTGTCGGGTGGTGAAAAACAGCAGGCGTTGCTGGATGCCATCGCTGAACGCTATCAGCAATTGTACCTGAGCGTCAGCGAGGTGTTTGAACGGCGATTAGCGCTGGAGAAAACGCCGGATGAACCTCGGTACCGGCGCATCCGACATTTATTTGACCAGGTGGTTAATGATTTGCACAACGACCCTGAGGCAACGGACGCATGAAAATACTGACGCTGCGCCTGAAAAATCTCAATGCCCTGCAGGGCGAATGGAAAATCGACTTTACCGCCGCACCCTTTGACCGCAGCATCCTGTTCGCCATCACCGGCCCTACCGGCGCGGGCAAAACCACACTGCTCGATGCCATCAGTCTGGCGCTATATCACCAGACGCCACGGCTGGGGGACAATCCCGGAGCGGAACTGATGACCCGCTATACGGCTGAATCGCTTGCCGAGGTGGAGTTTGCCGTCAAAGGGGTTGGTTATCGCGCATTTTGGAGCCAGCGACGGGCGAAGAATCAACCCGGCGGGAATCTACAGGGGGCGAAAGTGGAGCTGTCCCGCATCAGCGACGGCCTGATTCTGGCGGATAAAATCACCGATAAAAAACGCCTGATTGCCGAATTAACCGGGCTGGATTTTGCCCGTTTTACCAAATCCATTTTGCTGGCGCAGGGCGATTTCGCTGCTTTTCTCAACGCCGACGCCAAAAGCCGCGCCGGGCTGCTGGAAGAGCTGACGGGCACCGATATTTACGGCCGCATTTCCGCCGACGTGTTTGAGCGCAACAAAGATGTCCGCAACGAGCTGGCGAAATGGGAAGCCCGTGCGGGTGCTATGGAAATGCTTACCGCTGAACAACAGGCAATGCTGGAAGCCGAACTGACGCAGCGGCAGCTGGACGAGCAGCAGCTAAACACCCAGCGCCATGAGCGTCAGCGTCATCACACCTGGCTGACTGAACGGACGCAGCGGCAAACGGCCTGGCAACAGGCGCAAGCCTCGGCGCCAGCGATGCCCAGTCCTCTACCCGCGCCGAGGGGGAGCTGGCGCAGCTGCAGCCGCTGGCGCAAGCCATTAGCCATGCCGATGCGCGACTGGCCGCGCACGGGGAGCATCAGCGCCTGCAACAACACATCATTGAGGAGCAGCTGATCCCGCTAGACCAGCAGATCGCTACGCTGCGGCAGCGACAGGATGACCTCAGGCAGCAACTTATGCCGCTGCAGCAGCGCCATCGGCAGGAAAGCGCGACGCTGGCAACACAGCAACAGGCGCTTTATCAGGCGCGCCAGCAGGCGCAGACGGAAAACGACTGGCTGGCCCGCCACGCCGCCTGCCGTCTGTGGGGTGAGCAGTTTGATCGCCGCAGCGCGGCGCAAAAACATCACGACGACCTGGAACAGCGGGTGACACAGCAACGGTTACGGCTCGCCGCCTTACAGACCGAGGCGCAGCAGTTGGCAGCGGAGAGCCAGCGGCTGGCGCAACAGCGGGAGGCGCTAAATGTCAGCTTTGCCGGCGAGCAGCGGCGGCGCGCAGAGCTGGAGCGCGCACCTGGCGGCGCCACGTTCGAGGCACGCTAGAAGCGTCGACAGCAGCAGCGCCCCCATTATACGCTGCTGGCCACTCTGCTAGCGCAGCTTGAGGGCCTGACGAACAGGTTCCGGCAGGAGGAAGAGCAGCAGTCCCAGCGCCAGCAAACGCAGCTTAGGTTAAGCCAGGCTCAAACGGCGCTGTGCGCCAGCCTGAAAGACAAAACCCGGTTGCTGGCGCAGACGAAGACGACGCTGGAACTGGAACGACGCATTGTGCGGCTGGAGGATGAGCGCCGCACCCTGCGCGCCGGCGAACCTTGTCCCTTGTGCGGCGCCACGCAACATCCAGCGATAAGCGCTTATCAGGAGGTATCCCCGGGTCCCTCCGAGCAACAGTTGCAACAACAACAGGCGGAAGTGGATCGCTGCACCGCGCTCACGGTGGAGGGAGACACTCGCCTGCAACTACTGGCGACCCAATGCCGGCAGGGCGAGGCAGCGCTGGCGGCGATGGCGCAGCAATGCGACAGTTTGCGGCTACGTTGGCGGCAGGCGGCAGACCAACTGCGCTCCGCACCGGATGAAAACCCACCCGTTCCCATAATAGATACACTGACGCCAGCAGCATTGCAGGCGGCCGCAAACGCACTGGCGAACTATGAGCGGGAGGAGGACCAACTGGCGCAGCGGTTCGAGCAACGGCAACAAGTGACCCAGGCGTGGCAGGCGGCGCGTGATACCTTGAGCGCCGCCGAACTGGCCCACGACCGCAGCCTGTCGGCGCTGACGCTAAACGGCCAGCAGCAACGCGATCTGGAAGACTCTCTGCAGGCGTCCCTGCGCAGCCTCACAGAACAGCAAACCGAAATCGCGCGGCTCAATGAGGGTCTGATCTCCGCCCTCGACGCGGCAGGCTTGACGGTGCCAACGCCGCAGCAAACCGCAGCGTGGTTGTATACCCACCGGGCGCTGTGGCAGTCGTGGCAGCAGCGCCATGAACAGGCTCAGCGGCTCACCAGCCAAATCGTCTCGCTGAATAGCAGCGTCGAGGCACTCCAGCAGGCCGTCGCCGATCTCACTTAGCGTCAGGAGGCGTTAACGCAAGCGCTAACGGTCAGCGGCGCCGAGCTAACCGACGCGCATCGTCGGCGCCAGACCCTGGCCGGCGACGTGTCAACCGCCGAGTTAAGCGCACGCCTGCGCCGCGACGGCGAACAAGTGCAACAGGCGCAGCTTCAGGCCACCCGGCAACTGCAAACGGCGCAGCGTCAGCTGCATGAACTGGCGGGCAGCATCAGCGTACAACAACGCCAGCGAGAGATGCTGGCACAGCAGGCGATGTTAAGCACCAGACAGTTGCAGGAGGCCCTGCTCGCGTCTCCGTTTGCCGATAGCGCGGCCCTGGATGCCGCGCTGCTGTCCCCCGGCGAGCGGGACGCGCTGCGCGCAGAGGCCCTTCAGCAGCAGGCCGCAGAGGCGTTGGGGCTAGTGGAGGCCGCCCGTCCCCCGACGCTGCCGCCCGAGGAGGATGGCGCCGCGGTGGCGCAGCATCTGGCAACATTGGATGACATGCTGCGCCAGCTGGCCCGCCGGCAGGGGGAAATTCAGCAACAGCTTGATAGTCACCAGCACCGGCTGCAGGAACAGCATCAGTTGCTGCAGCAGATAGAGGACAGCCGCGATCGTTGCCAGGATTGGGGCTATCTCAACGAGCTTATCGGGTCGAAAGAGGGGGATAAATTCCGTAAGTTCGCGCAGGGATTGACGCTGGAACACCTTATCCACCTGGCTAACCAGCAATTGGCACGCCTGCACGGTCGTTATCAGTTGAAGCGCAAGACCCAAGAAGAGCTAGAGCTGGAAGTGATGGATACCTGGCAGGCTGACTCCATACGTGATACCCGCACCCTGTCCGGGGGCGAAAGTTTTCTGGTCATTCTGGCGCTGGCGCTATCCGATCTGGTCAGCTATAAAACCAGCATCGACTCGCTGTTCCTTGACGAGGGGTTTGGTACCCTCGACGCCCAGACGCTGGATATCGCCCTGGATGCGTTGAACACCAGCGGCAAGATGATCGGGGTGATAAGTCACGTGGAAGCGATGAAGGAACGTATTCCGGTACAGATAAAGGTTAGTAAGATCAACGGACTGGGCATCAGTCGTCTACAGCGGCAGTTTGCGGTGGCGGAAAACACGCCCGCCGGTGACATCGTCGACTGACTTTTGCAAGCGTTGAACATCCTGACAGGCTTTAACGCCGCCGGCGACAATGCGGGCAAGTTGTCGCCGTGCCGGCCTCTGAGCAGCAACCCCGCATGCGCTTTGCTTCTTACGCGCATGGTGGCATCGCCGCTGCGTAAGCGGTGCGGGTAAGGTGTCGCCGTGCCGGCCTCTGGGCAGCAACCCCGGCATGCACTTTGCTTTTTACGCAAAAAACGGTGCTGTTTATCAACCATCTAGCCCTGGATGATTGACGCTCCGCTCACGTGTGCAGGTGGTGCAGATGGCGCAGGCGGTACCGAAGGAGATCTGAGGCGGGGGGTTAGCCAGCGTCTCCCTGGGGCCAGAGCCACGCCGCACCGCGCACACCGCTGGAGTCGCCATGCACCGCCTTGCGAATCGGCGTCTGGCATTCGTGGCCGAGTACCCAAGGCGTAATCAAAGACGGCAATGAGCCATACAATCTGTCAGCATTGCTCATCCCGCCTGCCAACACAATCACATCCGGATCCAGCAGATTGATAACTTGCGCAAGCGCCTTGGCCAGCCGCCGCTCATAATGAAGCAACGCCCGCTCGGCCAATCTGTCGCCAGCGGCGGCAAGCTGGACGATCTCTGCCACGCTGCGGTGTTGACCGCTGAGCCTTTCATAATCCTGCATAAAGCCGGTACCGGAAATAAAGGTTTCGGTACAGCCGGATTTACCGCAGTAACAGGGCACGGTTTGTTGAATGCGCCATTCCTCCTCATCCATCCACGGCAGCGGATTGTGTCCCCACTCCCCCGCCACGCCGTTGCCGCCGCTATGCACTTTTCCATTTAGGGCGATACCGGAGCCGCAGCCGGTACCAATAATCACCGCAAACACCGTCTTCATACCGATCCCGGCGCCATCCGTCGCCTCCGACACCGCCATACAATTGGCGTCGTTGGCCATTCGCACCGGCCGCTGCAGCCGCGTTTGCAGATCCTTATCCAGATGCTGACCGTTGAGCCATACCGAATTGGCATTTTTCACTTTGCCGGTACAAGGCGACAGCGTGCCGGGAATACCGACGCCGACGCTACCGCGCTGACGGGTCTCCTGCTCCACCCACTCCACCAGCGCCGCTATCGTCTCCACCGTCGCCGGGTAATCATCGCGCGGCGTCGCCACCCGTTTGCGTAATAACGCCTGACCATTGTCATCCAGCGCGATTACTTCAATTTTCGTACCCCCTAAATCAATGCCGATACGCACGTTGCCAGCCCCCGTTCCGTTTAGCGACCGCGCCGTTGCCCCCCAAAAAGCAGCAGGAAGCGGCACGGCGCACTGTTTGGCGATCAGCATAGGATATCCGACGGAAAAAGTTGAGCTTTTCCCGCCGTGGGAGAACGTTTCAGCCCGGCTTTGTGGCGCCGGTCACCCCATGCGAAAAACGGTGGCGGTGTTAGCCAACGTGATAGCGATCGCCGCTTCTCACTCCCCACCAACCGCCGGCGGCGCTGACTATCGCACCCAGCAACAGGGTAATGAATAGCCAAAGCGCAGATTTGGCACTGGCGGCGGCGGCCTTATCGGCGCGCTGTTTTAATTCCTCGCGCCAGCGCTGCAAATCTTCGCGCGCGTGGCTAACATGCTGCTGCAGCGTATCGATCCGCTGCTTTATGGTGTCCACCGCCCGTTGTTTGGCGCGCATGACTTTATCGGTGGCTTGATTTAATTCCTCCGGCGTCATCGAACGATTGCCCGAAGCCAGCGCCTGATGCACATCGTCCCGCTTGATCTCGTCGGCGACCGCGTCCGTGCGCTGCTTTAACCGCTCAGCCAGCCCCGCCATAATTTGCTGGCTGCGCTCCGGGGCGCGCATCGCCTCGGCCACCGCCTGGCTGACTTCCGAGCGTATTTCCGTCAGTTGGCGCTGTAGGTAATAGGGATGCAGCGCATCGGTAATATTTTTTGGCGATGCATCGCTGGACAAAGTATCGTCCAAGGTGATTTTTCCCAAACCGTTATTTAACGCACCCGCCAGTTCACCGCTATTATTGCCAAGCGTGGTGGCGATATCCCCGGCGGCGTTACCGGCCGCGCCGAGCATATTTCCCGCCAAGCGCAATGACACACTGATAATGAAGCCGCCGATGATCACCGCCAATAGCAGCGATAATGCCCAGGTAAGAAAACCATGGGTCACACCGGCCATCATCGCTAATCGGCCGGCTACAAAGCCGCCCGCCAGCAGACTGATAAGCAACGCAGCCGCCGTACAAATCGTCATGGTGGTCCCCACGCCGCCGGCCGGACGCTGAGCCCAGGGATCAATCATGCTGAATCCCAGCGCGCTTCCCAGCAGGGCTAATAATAGTGAAATAGATAATGCCGTGAGGACGCCACTGAAAAGTGATCCCCATGATACCCGGCTGGCGCAAATAGCCACATCCCGCGTTTCCATAAACTGACTCCTTTAATTTTTGGCGAAATAGAACAATGCTACGCCCTTAAGTTAGTCTATGTTTACGGTAATATAAGAATGCCGAATTTTAATAATTATTAAATATATAATAAATATATTTTACTCTTAGTGCATTAAACAGTGATGACTTTATGTTTACCAACAACAAATAAATAATTAATATACCTATTATCAGGCATTATCTACGCCATTAAAACAGGCAGCGTCGCCATAAGCGCACTGCAGTCAGGACGTCTATCCCCCCTCGCCCCTATTCCACAGCGCCGGGCGCCATCATCCCTTTGTTCGACCCTCGCGCCATAGCCCTGTTACGGTCCTGCGCCCCCGTTTGTGCTACGCGCACCGTCCTGCTGTCAAATACGGACAACTCTGTACGCTTTTTCCTAGGGTAAGCGCCAGCAATTCGTTATCATGCGCGCTGCGTTTGTGGGCAAATCGCGCCGGCTGCGGTGCGTCAGGTCAGGGATATCTATTATGTTGTGGTTCAAGAATGTCATGATTTACCGTTTGAATCGGCCAATCGAGCTGTCGGTAGAGCAAATCGAGCAGCAGTTGTCCGCCTTCACCTTCACCCCCTGCGGCAGTCAGGATATGGCGAAATCCGGCTGGGTGCCCCCTATGGGCGCCAAAAGCGATGCGCTAACCCATGCGATACCGGGACACGTCCTGCTTTGTCTGCGCAAAGAAGAAAAAATTTTACCGTCCTCAGTGGTTAAGCAGGAGCTTGAAGGCAAAATCAGCAAGCTGGAAAATGACCAAAGCCGTAAACTGCGTAAAACCGAAAAAGACGCGCTCAAAGATGAGGTATTGCACCAATTAATGCCCCGCGCTTTCAGCCGTTTCGGCCAGACGCTATTGTGGCTGGATCTGGCTAATGATCTGGTGCTGGTCGACGCCGGTAGCGCCAAAAGGGCGGAGGATTGCCTGGCGCTGCTGCGAAAATCTATCGGCTCGCTGCCGGTGGTGCCGCTGACTATGGAAAAACCAATCGAGATGACTCTGACCGAATGGGTACGCAGCGGAGAGCCCGCCGCCGGTTTCGCCATTCAGGATGAAGCTGAGTTAAAAGCGCTGCTGGAAGAAGGCGGCATCCTGCGCTGTAAAAAACAGGATTTATCTAGCGACGAAATTGCGGTGCATATCGAGGCGGGCAAACTGGTGACCAAGCTGGCGCTGGGTTGGCGGGAGCGGGTGCAATTGATACTGGGTGATGATGGTACGGTCAAACGCTTAAGGTTCTCCGACACGCTGCGCGAGCAAAATGATGATATCGATCGCGATGATTTCGCCGCGCGCTTCGACGCCGATTTTATGTTGATGACCGGTGAACTGACGGGACTTATCGCCGAGCTGATTGCGGGGCTGGGCGGTGAGGCACCGCGGCAGGGCTAAGGGTAATTCGCCGCCAATGGCGTCGCCAGGCGGCAGCACCGCGAGTGCGCCTCGCTGGTCTCAATACCAGGCGGCATTACCGCGAGTACGCCCGGTCCCTATCGTTCAGCGCGAGTGGCTCAGATACTTGCACAGATAGCTGCTGGTTTCCGCCAGCTGCAGGCAGAATTCGCTGTGTGCCGGCACGTAGAAAGTCTCTCCCGGCATAAAAACCTCCAGTCGTTCGCGCCCGGCAGCAGCGTCTTCAATGCGCCGCTGATGACCGTCATTTCTTCCGGTTGGCCGGTGGTAAAGGTGTATTCCCCCGCCTCCATGACGCCAACGCTGGCACGGCCCGTACTAGCGGCGTCGAATCCAATGGATTTTACTTTCCCTGAGAAATAGTCATTCACCTTCAGCATCGGTCTTTTCCTATCGATTAATGTCATGTCAGTGTAAAAGGCGCGCTGACGGGCGTCACGCCCTTTTCTGCAAAAAGCCCGGCAGGGGCAAAGAAATTGCGCTTAGCCGCTTCACTGATGCATGTTCTGAGCAATCATCCGCGTGGCGGACTGCAGCCCCGCCAATTTATCGGCCGGGAACGCGCCTTTATCGCCGGTATTAACGAAAGACAGACATAATCCGATTTGTTCACGTCGTTCGCTGTCCGCCAGCGCCGTCGCCAGGGCGCTGTATCCGGGACGGGTGTCATTACGGTTAAAATCCCAGCCCTGCCCGCGCACCAAAGACAGCCGTTGCAGTAGGCGGACAATGCCGGGCTGATGAAATCCTCCCGGCATGTTCTGGCGCGGCATCAACCGCGCTATCACTTCTTGCTCGGAGCAACAGGCCAGCAACGCTCTGCCGGCCGCCGTGTTCATGGCCGGCATATGGAGGCCCACCGCATAGACCGCCGGCGCGGCGGTGCTACTTTGAAAGCGGTCAACAATATGGACCCTATCACGATGCAGCATGCATAAATACCCCGTGCAGCAATAGCGTGCGCTGAGCTGGTGCAGCGCCTGCGCCGCCCGCTCGGCAATCGTGGCCGGCTGGCGCAGGGGCGCAGGCGGGCTCAGCGAGCGCACCAGATGGCCGACCGAATAGTGGCGATTATGGGGATCCCGCGCCAGCAGTCCCTGCGATTCCATCGCGATAAGCAACCGTGAAAGCGTGCTTTTCGGCAATGGTAGCCGGCGGGCAATATCGCTGAATGACAGACCTTCCAGCGGCGCCTCGGCACCCAGCTCGGCGAACAACGTTAACACCGCAGCGGCGTTTTCCAATGTCGACATAATGTTATTTTTTTGCAGGTGAACGGATGTCGGAGTTTTCATCATTCATTGCCGGCACGTCGGCGTCAAGATAATATTACCCAGTTTTTCTATCGCTGATTTTTTTCGCCAAAAGCGTTTCAAGCCCGGGTTTATTTATATTTATTATTAGGTTAATTAAACTGACGTTCGTCGTCATCGGCGAGGCTAATGGCGGAGAAATATCGGTTACTGTCATTGACGCTATCCCCACCGGGCAGGGACGGCAGAACAAATCCAGAATTATTTTAACACTGGCTTAACCCAACGTTATTAAATGCGGTGCAAGGGATGCTGGCTTGTCATCGCGTAGAAAAAGCAAAAACCGTGATGAAGTAAAGAGTGTAAAAACGGCATTGGCGGATGAAAAGCGAAATAAGGATAGCGACGCAAGTGCCCACACGGCGCCCCCGACATCCGCGCAAAAGAAGGTACCTATGATAGTTGTGCAGACACGGCATCGCCCGGGGGGGAGTGCAAATAACGCATCGCCGAAGGGGGGCAAACACGGCATCGTTGAGTGAGGTGCAGACACGGTATTGCCAAGGTGGGCAGACAAGATATCATCGAGGACTGTGCAGACACGGCATCGCCAACGTGGCAGACACGGCAGTCCCGGCAACAGCACCAAAACGGCTGATAGCGAAGATGGCGACAGGACCACGTTATCTGCCGCCGGGAGTTCAGCTTTTACTTTCGTCCTCATAGCGCTCTTTGGAATCCAGCGCCTCCTGCTCAGTGTCATGCTCACTGATGAGGGTATTGGGATGAGGATGATCGGCTCGCAGCTCATAGACGGTTTTCGTCTTGCCGGCCGGCCCCTTTTCTTTTTTGACGACATGCGCTTCGCGCGGATAGGGAGGTTTGCTTGCCATAGGTACTTCCTTATAGTGATGCTCACGTCAGGTAAGTATAGTCAACACCTCGCACCTCGTGTGCCGGCGCGGTTTTTACCCGGTTCTTAACTATCACCCCTGCCACCGGCCTCCCCGGCGCGTACGGCCTTAACTCGCCGCGCTAGGATAAAGCTGCTGCAAAATGGCACAGACCACGTCGTCCGGCGGCTGGCTTGCATCCAGTACGTGGTGTTCCACCTCCTGATAGAGTTTTTCACGTGCCGCGAGCACTTCAGCGATTTCTTCGATCATGGGTTTGCCCGTAAGACTGGGCCGCTTATCCTCCTCGGGGTACGCCTGCAGACGGCGCGAGAGTTCCTTCCTGCGCCGACGCGTGCAGGTACACCACGGTACCGCGCGCGCGCATAAAACCGCGGTTAGACGCCGATAAAATAATACCGCCGCCCGTCGCGACAACGACATTTCCTTGCGTCACGCTGGTCAAGATTTCGCTTTCCCTTGCCCGAAAGCCCGTCCAGCCTTCTTCATCGACGATCTCTGCCACAGTCTTTCCGGTAGACCGCCACAACATCTCGTCGGTATCGGTAAAGGCATAGCCCAGTACCCGCGCTAATGCCTGACCCACCGTGGTCTTGCCACATCCGCGCGCACAAACCATAAATAGGGGCTGTGTCATTACCTGTCTGTCCTTTTCCTTACCTGAAATAGCGGACGAGAACATTCATCGTCCCTGGGCCGTAGCAGGATGAGGCAAAGAGTCGCCGCCCCGTTGCGTGCCGGCAGCGCATCATATCATCGACCTCCGGCGGCGCACATGTTTGCCGGCAAAATTTTGCGCTACTGGTAAAGGTATCGCCGTCGCGACGGGTGCTTGAAAAGCGGCGGCAGGCGGTCAGCTTTCCGGTTCGCCGGTCTCGGCAACGATATGCTGCGCCTCACTAAAACCGAGTTTTGCGCCCATTTTTAACAATAGCACGCCGGTAGTGCGCATACGCCCGGCCGCCACAACCGCCACCAGGTTGCCCTCAAGACCATACAAAGAGACAAAATTATCCTTATCCAGCGAGCCGATAATCTCCTGCAGATCCCATTTTTCGGCATGGCCAAGATATTCATAGCGGACGTCATAATGCTGCGTCCAGAAAAAAGGCACAGCATCATAGGGTTGTGGCTTATCCATCATCGCGGCGGCGGCGACGCGCCAGTGCTGTTGCGCCACGCGCCAGTGCTCGATGCGGGTCGCCTTGCCGTCGAACGGAAAGGTCGCGATATCGCCGATAGCATAGATGTCTTCGGTCACCTGCATCGTTGCGTCTACCGTCAGGCTTCCGTCGTCATTCAACGGCAGATCGTGGATAAACTGCGTCGCCGGCGCCACGCCCGTCGCCAGCAGTACCAGCGTTGTCTTAATAGGGCGGCCGTCTTTTAACGTTACCGCACTGACGCGTTTATCTCCTTCAAAAGCGGCCGGTTCGCCATCGACAAATGTGACGCCTTTCTCCTGGTGGCGACGGCGGAAAAAGGTGCCCAATTCAGTGCCGAATTGTTTTTCAAAGGGCAAAGGGTGCAAAGAAACGACGGTCACCGCGATGTCTTGTTTACGAAGCGCCGCCGCTACCTCCATGCCGATAAAGCTATTGCCGATGATAACCAGCTGGTGCTCGTGCTCCACGGTGGCAACCAGCGTCGCCGCTTGCTCTAAGCTACGCAATACCTGCACGCCGTGCAGCGCCTTACCGGGCAAGTACGGCCGCTGCGGCGTGCCGCCGGTGGCCAACAGCAGACGGTGAAAAGACAGGATTTTACCGTCTTACAGCCGCAGGCTATGGCGTTTGCTGTCCAGCTCTTCCACGTTGCCGTTAATGCGCTCTATTCGTTGTTGCTGATAATAGGCTTCCGGTAACAGGGAGGGCACTTCGTTGATATCCATGTCGCCTTGCGGAACAAATTTTGATAGCGCGGTACGATCGTAGGGCGCCTGTTTTTCACGCTCCACCACCACCAGCCTGCCGGTAAATCCCTCTTCCCGCAGCGCTTTGACGGCCGCGCTGCCGCCGTCGCCGGTGCCCAGTACCACATACATAGGCTGTTTATCCGCCGCCTGCAGCGGGGTGGCCTCGTCCAACGGCTGTGGATCGATCCATACGGCATCGTGATCCACTTTCACCGGGTAGCGTTTTAATGCCCGCAGTGAGGGCGGTTCCAGCAGAGTGCCGGGGCGACTTTCGCTAATGGCGAACACCGATTTATGCCAAGGGCACACTAGCTTGCCATCGCACAGCGCGCCTTTTTCCAGCGGCGCGCCGGAATGGGGGCAGGTGGCCTCCAGGGCGTAGATAGCTTCACCTTGACGGATAACCACGATATCAGTTTCTCCGACGGTGACTTTGCTCGGTGTCATCTGCGCCAGGGAGGATAACGACATGACTTGCTCATAGGCCACGGTAGGCTCCTTAAATTTTTTATAAAACCTTACTGTTTAAAGCGGTATCAGTAAGCCTAGCAGCAAAATCGTAAATGACTGCGGCGCAAAGCGCCCCCAGCGGACCGGCGCCGCCTCAAACGCAGACTTAGCGCTGGACGCTCATGCAACCAGCGACAGACATCACGTCAGCTCTGAACCTGGACTCACAGCTGAGCGCGGACCCGGAGCTGGATGTGGATATGCCTGTGGCCCCAGACTCGACCCCGGTTGTGGTCGTGGACCCGGGCCTGCCCCAGACAGGGACGTGGACGTGGGCGCGGACCCGGAGCTGGATGTGGGCGTGGACGTGGAGGCGGATCTATCCCCGGGCGCGGAGCCGAATTCAGATTGCGTTAACGCCAAAAGCCCGCCGTAAAGGTGGGCTTTCGCGCACAGGGGGAAACCGCATCGGCTATTTGTCGGGCAGGGTTTTAATCGCCGTGGGCATGTCCCAAACGGTAGCTGTGCTTGCCGTCGTCCCCCGGCTGGCGCAGCGTCAGCGAGATTATCAATGCGATAACCAACAAAACCGCGATGAGTTGGAAGGTCACCATAAATCCGCCAAACAGCGACGCGACAAGGGAGCCAATAATACTACCGATGCCGAAACCCAGATAAATAATACCGTAGTTCTTAGTGAGATTATTTAATCCGAAGAAATCGCTGACCAGTGACGGGTATACCGTAATTGTGCCGCCGAAGCTAAAAGCCACACAGGCCAGTGAGAGAAAAAACAGCGTTTCGTTAAGATGGACAAATAACAGCATGGCCATCCCCGCCATGGCGATAACCTGAGCCAGCGAAACGACCCGGATGCGTGACATTCGATCGGACAGAACTCCCAGCACCAGACGACCGCTAAGATTGGCAATGGCAATAATGGTAACCGCATTGGCCGCCACCGCCGTTGTTAAATGGACCAGATTCTCGCCGATATCCTTGGCGACGCCGATCACATATAACCCGCTCATGAAAGCGGTGACAAACATCAGCGCCAACAACCAATATTGCGGCATCCGCATGGATTCGGCCAACGTATAATCACGGACCGCGCTTTGCTGACGAACGTCCTGCCGCGGCGCGTCTTTCATCATCATCGCGCCGCTCACCACCATCAACAGCGCGATGGCGCCCCACAATGCGAACGTCGATTCAAGACTAGAGTGAGCCAGTAATTGGCTGTTAATGTATTTAAATCCCAGACTTCCCAGGCCATAGGCGCCAATAGCACAGGCGGAGATCACGCCCTTGCGTTCGGGAAACCATTTCACGCAATTAGATAGTGTCAATAGATAGCCAATCCCATCCGCCAGCCCGACCAGAATACCGGTGCATAACCAGAGCATGGTGAGTGAGCTGGACCAGCCGGTCAGACAAAGACCGACGCCCAGCAACAGGCCGGCACCTATCGTCACCTTGCGCACGCCGAATCGTTCTTGAAACTTACCGGCGGTTGTTGACGCTACCGCCATTGCCAGACTCAGCAAGCCGAAAGCGAAAGCCACCTGGATGATGGGCTGGCCCAATTTCTGCGCCAGCGGACCGTTAAACAAACTCCAGGTATAGACCGATCCCAGGGCAAACTGGGTAAGAATAGTGCCTGCCAGCGTTAGCCAGCGAATAAAATGGGATGGTTGCGTCATCATGCTCTGCCTCGCATAAACAATTCAAAATTGAATTTGTTCCCCTAAGGGATAATGCAGGCACTATAAAGCCATTGCGCGCTGGCCGAGAAGAAATGGGAATGAGTTGCAAGAGAGAAGGAATGAAATGCCTTCATCACGGCATGAATGACGTGGCGCTGGAGGCGTTAGCAATACCGCCAGCACTAATCTCCGGAAATAATCGCCGTTGCGGCCCAACCAAATTAAACAGTTATTAGCATACACTGTCAATATGGCCCAGACGAATAACATTTTTAACATTACATTGATATTCGCGCATGCCGCGTTACTGCCAGAGGCTGAATAATTTGTTCTGCACCCCTCACCCTGTAACACCGGAGGTTGAGGCCGGCGGAGACCGCCGTGTAATGACGTCCGACGGCGGCACCCTGTTCAGTCGTTGATGGATATACCGGGCGCAGATGAACGGCAAACGCCTGGCGTATGGATGTTTTGCGGCGCGCCACCGGCTATCAGGAATCGCAGCGACGCCGCGGCCATGATGCGATTGGCGGACTGGCGGCAGAAGTGCGACATCGCCGCGGCCCTGCCGAGCTTCCCGGTTTTTTTGCGGTAGCCCGGTGAGGCAATTATTCCCTACAACGGTCGGGCATGACACAACAAAGAAAATTACTCCTCGTCGCCATAATATTGGGTACCGATACGGATAATATCCCGTCCATGTGAACGGCGGTGTTTATTGGTATCACGCAGTGAATAAATACAACCGCAATATTCCTGCTGGTAAAAGCGCTCACGCTTACTGATGTCAATCATTCGTGCGGAGCCGCCTTGCTTGCGCCAATTATATTCCCAATAGGTAATGCCATTATAATGTCCCGCGGCACGCTACGCTTGCCGCACTCTTTAATTTGCTGCATATTTTTCCAGCGGGAAATGCCCAGCGAGCTGGAAATAACGCTGAAATCATTTTCGGCGGCGAAAAGCGCGGTACGTTCAAAACGCATATCGAAACACATAGTGCAGCGGATGCCCCGCTCAGGTTCCTGTTCCATGCCTTTGGCGCTGGCAAACCAGTTGTCGCTGTCATAATCCGCATCGACAAATGGCACCTTATGCTTTTCAGCGAAACGTATATTTTCTTCCTTGCGGATCAGATACTCACGCTGCGGATGAATATTGGGGTTATAAAAGAAGATGGTGTAATCAATACCCGACGCGCTGATCGCCTCCATCACTTCACCCGAACATGGCGCGCAGCACGAGTGCAGTAGCAGTTTGTCGGCGTCGTTGGGCAGCGTCAGGATGGGGCGACTGAATTCGGCCATAGTAAAAACTCTCTCCGGCGGCAAAAGGGGCGGTCATTGGCGGCAATTGTAGCATAAAAAGGATGACACTTTGCCCCCCACCGGTGTTGCCCTGCGGGGTGGTCCCGGTCAAGGGTGCCAACTGGTAACAATTAACCATAAACCTTTACGCACGGCGTCTTTCAGCCCCGGCGGGATGGGGCTAAACTGAACGGTAGGCTTTGATGGCCTTTCTTACACCTCTTTCACGGGAACATCACTTATGCAATCTGAAGAACAACGTCTTATCGAAGGCCTGTTTCAACGTCTGAAGCAGGCGGAACAAAACGCAGGCCCTCGTGATATGGAGGCGGACCGGCAGATTCAGAGTTTTGTTCAGCAACAGCCGGCGGCACCTTATTATATGGCCCAGTCCATGTTAATTCAGGAAGCCGCGCTGAACCGGTTGAATCAACAAGTCCAGCAGTTGCAAAATGAAGTGGCGCAGTTGAAGGCGACAGCACAGCAGCGCCCGGCGGGCGGCGGTTTTCTCAGCGGGCTATTCGGCACCGGGCGTCAGCCACCGTCGACGCCGGCATGGGGCAATCAACCTTCGCAGCAGCAGGCGGCACCCGCCTGGGGCAACCCGCCCCCCCAGCAGCCGGCAGGCTATAGCGGTTATGCGCAACAGTATAATACCCCGCGCGGCTGGGGTTTCCTTTCCGGCGCGCTGCAAACGGCCGCGGGCGTTGCCGGCGGCGTTGTGCTAGGTAATATGCTCACCAATATGTTCCACCAATCCGCGCCGCAAGAGATAGTTAACATCATTGACGATCCCGCCGCATCGCTTACCGGCGGCAGCGATCCCTTGCTGAATCAGGATTTCAACGCCGATAATCTGGATACCTTCAATGATGTCTCCGATAGTCATTTTGTCGATCAAAACGATGGCCTAGGCAATACAGATTATAACGATTTCTGTGCTGATGATTTTAGCAACGACGATGATGACTTTATCTGATTGCCGAGAAGAACGGACGGGTACAGTTAAGGCCATAATGCCAGGCCGTGACGATAACCGTTCACGGCCAGGCCGGCATGGTGCTGCACGATGTCAGGCCCCCGCCCTGAGTTCCTCGCGCAAACGCCATTGACGCCGGCGTGGTGGTGCCGCTGAGAAGCCAGCCAGTCCAGACACAGGTAGAACGTCGTAAACCGACTGGCCTTCGGCGACGCCACAACGCCGTAAGTCGACTGGCCTTCGGCGACGCAATAACACCGGGAGCCGACTGGACGCCGGCGACGCCATAACGCCGGTAGCCGACTGGCCTTCGGCGGCAGCATAAGGGCCCGGCACGGCCGCTAGCGCTGGCGCTCGTTTATCACCGCTTCGGCAACTTGCCGCGGCGCCGCGGCATAATGCTTAAACTCCATCGTGTAGGTCGCGCTCCCCTGTGACATCGAGCGCAGCACGGTGGAATAACCGAACATCTCGGCCAGCGGCACCTCGGCGCGTATCAGCTTACTGCCGGCGATATCCTTCATTCCCTGCACCATACCGCGCCGGGAAGAGAGATCCCCCATTACGTTGCCCATAAATTCCTCCGGCGTTTCAACTTCCACCGCCATCATCGGCTCCAACAGCACCGGCGCCGCCCGCCGCATGCCCTCTTTGAAGGCCATTAATGCCGCCATACGGAACGCATTTTCATTGGAATCCACCTCATGGTAGGAACCAAATACCAGCGCCACTTTGACATCCACTACCGGATAACCGCCGATGACACCGGTGGTCAGGGTCTCCTGAATCCCTTTATCCACCGCCGGGATATACTCCCGCGGCACCACGCCGCCCTTGATGTCATCGACAAAGGCATAGCCCTGGCCGGCGGGCGGCGGCGTCAAATTCAACACCACATGACCATACTGACCCCGGCCGCCGGACTGTTTGACAAATTTGCCTTCCACCGACTCGACAGCTTGGGTAAGGGTTTCCCGATAGGCCACCTGGTGTTTCCCTACCGACACCTCAACATTGAATTCCAGGCGCAGGCGATCCATCAGAATTTCCAAATGCAGCTCGCCCATTCCCGAAATAATCGTTTGGCCGGACTCCTCATCAGAACGCACGCGGAACGACGGATACTCCTGCATCAAACGGCTTAAGGCGATACCCATTTTCTCCTGGTCACCTTTGGTTTTCGGTTCGATAGCCTGGGAGATAACCGGCTCAGGGAATACCATGCGCTCCAAAATGATGGGCTGCGCCGCGTCGCTTAACGTATCGCCGGTGGTCACGTCTTTCATCCCCACGGTGGCGACGATATCGCCGGCACGCACCTCTTTAATGTCCTTACGTTCATTAGCATGCATTTGCAGCAGCCGTCCAAGACGTTCTTTCTTGCCTTTTACCGGGTTATAAATCGTATCGCCGGTGCGGCAAACGCCGGAATAGACCCGAAAGAAAATCAATTGCCCGACAAAGGGATCGGTCATGATTTTGAACGCCAGCGCAGAGAAAGGCTCGTCGTCGCTGGCGTGCCGCACCGCTTCTCTGTCCGCCTCGTCATGGCCGCTTATCGCCTGCACGTCCACCGGCGACGGCAGATAATCCACCACCGCATCCAGCAGCGCCTGCACGCCTTTATTCTTGAACGCGCTACCGCACAGCATCGGCACGATTTCATTGGCAACAGTACGCTGACGCAACGCCGCTTTCAGCTCCGACTCACTGAGGGGCTCGCCGTTGAGATATTTCTCCAGCAGCGCCTCGTTGGCCTCGGCGGCGGTTTCCACCAGCCGGTTATGCCAGGTTTCAGCCAACGGCTGCAGATCGGCCGGGATGGCCTCATAGGTGAATTTCACCCCCAGGCTGTCTTCATCTCAGACGATCATTTTCATTTTCACCAAATCCACGACGCCCTGAAAGTGCTCCTCTGCTCCGACCGGAATTTGCACCGGTACCGCGACACCTTTGAGCCGTTCGCCGATCTGCTCGCGCACGCGGAAAAAGTCCGCACCGGTCCGGTCCATTTTATTGACGAAGGCGATGCGCGGGACGTGATACTTATTAGCCTGACGCCAAACGGTTTCCGATTGCGGCTGCACACCGCCGACGGCGTCATAAACCATCACCGCGCCGTCCAGCACCCGCATTGAGCGTTCCACTTCGATAGTGAAATCCACATGCCCGGGGGTATCAATAATATTAATATGGTGTTCCGGCAAATCGCCGGCCATGCCTTGCCAATAGGCAGTGGTCGCGGCGGAGGTAATGGTAATTCCCCGCTCTTGCTCCTGCTCCATCCAGTCCATGGTCGCGGCGCCGTCGTGCACTTCACCTATCTTATGACTGACGCCGGTATAAAACAGGATACGTTCGGTGGTGGTGGTCTTACCGGCATCAATGTGGGCACTGATACCGATGTTACGGTAGCGCTCAATAGGCGTTCGACGGGCCATAATCTTTTCTTCCTAACCTGCGGGAATTTCCCGCGTTGTGATTGTTACCGGCGCGCCCGCGCCGGAACCGATTTACTTCGGGCCAACGGCGGCGGTGTCGGCTAGCCCTTGAGGACCTGTAAACCCTGACGATTAGCGACACATCCCGAAACCGCGCATGCCTAAATGGAAATGGCTGGAGTGGGCGGCGTTATAATCCGGCCCGAGCGCATTGCCATAATAGGCACAGCTGGCGCTGAATACGCTGCGCAGATAATCACCGCCGGCGTTGTCAGCGCGATAATCGGCGCCAACCGTCAAACGGCTGCCATCACTGAATCGAAAAGCGGTCACGTCCAGCGCCTCGGCGCTGGCGTGCTCGCTGCGCCGTCCTTCGGCGCGGTGATAAATATTGCGGCAGGCAAAGCTGCCGACATGGTCAATGCGCTCCAGTCGCTTTCCAAATAACGTTTGCGCTTGGGGCGCGGCCGCTTGTGCAACCAACATGGCGCTACTGAGCGCCAGCGGACAACTGGAGAGAAAACTCGCGCTCAACGCCACCGGCCCGAAGCGCGTCACCCGCACTGGGTTGTCGAGCGGACACTCCCCCGCGCTCGAAGACTGCTCGCGAAAGGCGATGCGTCCTACCGCCTGAGAGCGCATTAACACCGCCATGCAGGCGGCCGGATCCGACTTTATCCGTTTCAGCTTCAACCGGGTGATCCAAGTAGGCGGATCGTCTACCGACAGCGGCGAAAACGGGTGATAACCCGGCGGTAAATGTTTATCAATCCAGGGATATCCCCCCCAATACCAGCACCGCCATTAACATCAAGCCCAGCAGAAAACGCACGTTACCCCCTTGGGTCTAACCGTTTCGTTACTGGCTGAAAGTATAGTCATCATCACTGACGCCCGAGGGCTACCCACGGTAACAAGCCGGCGTTATCCCGGCGCTCATCACCGTTGCCATTGACGATAAAGAAACGGCCACGGGGCAATTATTACCGCCGTGGCCGGTAATGAACTGAGTCGTCAGGCGGCGGTAAATCGCCGTCTGACGATTTCATTATTGATAAATTACGGCGGTGCCGTGCAGATTATTCTCGCCAGAGGCGGAAGTAATTTGGTAAGACTTGGCGCCGCTGGCATCCGCCTGTGCGGCCAGTTCTGACTGTAACTGCGACAGGTTGCTGTTATTCACCGTAGCCGATACTACGCCGACTTTCTGTTGATCCGCCGGGGCTTGTTGCACCTCTTGCGCGGCCAAACTGGCAAAAGACAGGGTGCTGAGCAGTATAGCGGCAATGGCGAAGGTCACGTTTTTCATAGAATTCTCTCTTCTTTGGCAACTAAAAGGGCTGCAAACGCTTTAGTTAACGTTCGATAACTAAATACTAGACTCGTTTTTTGTCTGATCAAGAATTTTATTAATGATTATTAATTTTATTTACCGAAAGGCCATTACGACAAGAGACCGGGTTAACATTGTGGCGTAAAGGGGGTTGTAATTTTTTTAATGATCACTAATTATATAGTTGAATGTCATAAACCCAGAGAGGAGATCATGAGCAGTAAAACGGCCGTTACCGCCCCTCGTGGACGCGGCAGGCCGAAACACTTTGATGCCGATGCCGCACTGGACGTGGCCCTGCGTTTATTTTGGCAGCACGGCTTTGAGGCGACATCAATGCATGATTTGGTGGCCGCCACCGGCGCCAAGGCGCCCACCCTGTACCATGCTTTCGGTAATAAGGAGGGGCTGTTTCGCGCGGCGATGGAACGTTATCTGCAACGTTTTGTCTTGACGTTGAAGCCTTGCCTGGATAACCCACAGCGTTGCCGGCGCTACCGAAGATTTTTTCACGGCCTGCATCGCGCAATTTACCGGCGATGGTTTTCCACCAGGAAGTTTCCTGATTTGCACCTCGTCCGCCCTGTCGGCCGATTCCCAACCCATTGCCGCCCTACTGCGCAGTCATAATATGTTGCCAGAACAGCTAATGCGCGACTTTTTCCGCACGCGTCAGGCGGCGGGCTGGCTGCCGCCGGGCACCGACACCGATCGGCTGGCCAAATATCTGGCGTGCCAACTGCGGGGTATGGCGGTGCAGGCGCGCGACGGCGTTAGCCGCCGGCAGCTGCGCGCGCTGGTCGCTTTATTGATGACGCTTTGGCCGCAGCTGGCGCGTTTATCGGCGGCGGCCCCCATAGCGACGCCAGACGCGCGCGAAACGTGCCTCGGTACACCGCTTGAGGACGGCGTTAACTGCTTTCCCTACCTCTGCTGAACCGTAGCAACTTTGAACGTGACTACGGCTAAACGCTGGCATCGCTGAACCTGATCGCCCTTGAACGTCAGCGCCATTAATCGCTACCGCCGTTGAGCTTCAGCGCCGCTAAATGCTCCACGGTTTCGCCCGCCTGTCGCCCAACCCGCCACGTACAGCCGCCCAGGGAGCGCAGTGCGCGACGCCATCAGCGCGTCTCACTGCGACCCGCACTAATGCTGCCGCTGCCTCTGTGGTTGCTGCCGGTTGGCCGCCATGCCGACTGCTTTTACTATTCTGTTTATTTTCGCCTTACACGTCATGATGACATTCATGCCAAGAACCCAGCACATTATATTATTCTGGTGATTTATTTTTAATTCTTAGATTCAGTCATCAACAAACTAACACATGACGAGTAAGGATAAATAATGAAAACATTTACGGTTCATGGTAATGGTTCCGCCAGCGCTTTTTGCGATCTGCAAAGACGTTCATTACGCCATAGCGAACTGCGGCCGATAGGGTTTTATACGCAAAAAGGGAATAAAATTACACTTACGGTGCGGTGGGACACCAATGAATTAGTATTCGCTCAAATAGGCGTTCCTGATATGCACAATACCACTGTGACCCCTCTCGCCAGAGGTGAAAACACCTTTACAGCTGCCCATGATGGCTTAGTAGCCTTTATTAATAAAAATGCCTGTTGTGCAGTAGAGATAACGTTAGATTCTGAACTAATGCGCATACCTTCATTTAGGCTGGGCGTCAGTAGCAATGCGACGTTCTTTGCCGAAATGGACAAATACCCCAAAGCGCCGATCATTCTGCTTTCCAGCAAGCGGGCGGATATCGTGGTTCATTACAACAGTGCCGTCAACTTCTTGTCGGACCCCGATAGCCTCATGCGTAATGTTGAACGTTTTCTGCAGGCGCAAGAAACGATATCAGGTTTGCAAGCCAACAGCCGTTATGACTATGGCCTGGATCCTAACAAAATGCTCTATGTTGAAGTCAATCATGGTTACATGTTTTGCACCCAGGGCTATATGGGTTTTCATGGCGAGGCTGCATTACAACGTTTACTGACGACACCAACGAGCTGGGGGGTTTGGCACGAGTCCGGCTATCAAATGCAACAGCACCCGGCCAAGTGGAGCGACGGTACCGGTATGACTGAAGTGACGGTCAACCTCTATTCTATGGCGGCGCAGGAGGCGTTATTAGGTAGGGTGAATATGATCTTGCCCCGCCATCTCCGTACAGCTTTTGTATCTTAAGTTAACGAAGCCCGCTGCCGCCGGTATTCTCTCGGAGAGTGATATCCCAGCGCGCTGTGCGGATGGTTTTCATTGTAATGCGTGAACGCTGCTGCAAGGTTTCGCAGGGCTGTTCTCGCATCCGGTTTTGGCATGAACTCGATATAGTCTTCCTTCATCGTCTTCACGAACCGTTCGGCCATTCTCTGCGGGCTGCTCACCGCTGTTGTGCAGGGCTCCAGATCCAGTTCTCTGGCGAACCTCTGCGTTTCATGCGCGGTATACGCTGAACCGTTGTCCGTCAACCACTGCACCGCTGTATCGGGTAACCTGTCGCCGAAGCGCTTTTCTACCGACCTCAGCATCACATCCTGCACGGTCGAACTGTCGTAGCCTCCAGTGCTCGCAGCCCAGTCTATGGCCTCTCTGTCGCAGCAGTCCAGTGCGAAGGTGACCCGCAGTTTTTCACCGTTGTCGCAGCCGAACTCGAAGCCATCTGAACACCAGCGCATATCGCTTTCTGCCACCGCGATCCTGCCCTTATGCTCACGCCTCGGCCGCTCTGGTTTTCAATGTAATAACAGCAGGTTATGCTCACACATGATCCTGTAAAGTCGTTTCGCATTTACCGGCGTCAGTCCCTCTGCGCGACGTTGTTTACGCAGGATGCCCCACACCCGCCGATAGCCGTAGCTGGGCATATCGCTGATGATGTCGAGGATGTCCGACAGTATTTCAGCGTCTGCTTCGTCATTACGCCGGTTACAGCGCCTGTCCTGCCAGTCGGCAGAACGCTTAATCCGCAGTGACAGCGGCGCACGCGACCCGCTCATGGCGCGGCTGACCTGTGCTATTCCCCGGCCTTTGGCAACAAGGGCGCGTGCGCTATCCATTTTCGTGACTGGCCGTACTCCACGGCTTCTTTTAGGATCTCAACCTCCATCGTCTTCTTACCCAGAAGGCGCTGGAGCTCCCGGACCTGCTTCAATGCAGCTGCAAGCTCAGAGGCAGGAACAACGTCCTCCCCGGCAGCCACGGCGGTGAGGCTGCCTTCCTGATATTGCTTTTTCCACTTAAACAGCAGGCTGGGCTGGATACCGTGCAGTCGTGCGAGATGGGAGACATTCATGCCGGGCTCCATCCTCTGCTGAATAATGGCCATTTTTTCCTGAGGAGTTTTACGTTTACGGACTTCTTGACCTAACGGGATCCCGGTCATATCAAAATTGGCGTTAGTGTTAGACATATATTCAAGCCTATCTCTTATCTGGAGATACAGCTACTGTCTGCTGTTTCAGGGGGATAAATCATATCTGTATCAGCGTCCGGTGGATGGTCTGAGACTGTTGCCGGGAGGAGATTGGGTCCGCCGGCATGAGGACCACTCCGATGAGGCCGGCTAAGGCGTGAAAAAAACCGCTCGGTGAGCGGTTTTTTTTGGCGCCGTAATGACTTTGTAAGCCATAATGACTTTTCGGCGCTGTGGTTACTTTTTGGCGCGCTCAAAAGAGGTAATAATTTCGTCTTTGGCCGCTTCGGCGTTGTCCCAGCCGTCGACCTTCACCCATTTACCGGCTTCCAGATCTTTATAGTGCTCGAAGAAATGGGTGATTTGCGCGCGCAGCAGCGGCGACAGATCGTCGACGTCTTTGATGTGGTCATATTCTTTCGACAATTTGGTGTGCGGCACCGCCACCAGCTTGGCGTCTTCGCCGGACTCATCGGTCATTTTCAGCGCGCCCACCGGACGGCAGCGTACTACGGAGCCCGGCTGCAACGGATAGGGGGTGGGCACCAGCACGTCCACCGGATCGCCATCCAAGGAAAGCGTGTGGTTGATATAGCCGTAGTTACAGGGATATAACATCGCGGTGGACATGAAGCGATCGACAAACAGGGCGCCGCTTTCCTTGTCAACTTCGTATTTGATTGGGGAAGCATTGGCCGATATTTCAATGATTACATAAATATCTTCCGGCAGATCTTTGCCTGCTGGTACCTGATTCAAGCTCATGGCGTTTTCCTTAAACTTTCCAATAGTGGCGAGGTGGCTAGTATAACCGATTTCCACCGGCGGTGCGCCCGGCGCCCGCGGGTGACTCACGCTGATGTGCCGGTCACACCGGCGGCTGCCCGGCCTGTGGCGCGGACGCATAGGGTAATGGCACGACAGCCCGCGCTGCCGCGCCGGCAAACTCCCCGGCTCAAACGTTATCCGGATAATCGCGGATAAAGCGCTCGACGTCGTTAACCATGGACTCTGTGCCGGTGAAGAACGCGGAACGTTGGTGCAGCTCGTGCGGCTGGATGTCCAGGATACGGTTTTTGCCGTCGCTGGCCTTACCGCCGGCCTGCTCAGCCAGAAAGGCTATCGGATTACATTCATAAGCCAGGCGCAGCTTGCCGCTGGGATGGGTTGCGGTGCTGGGGTAAAGGTAAATGCCGCCTTTAAGTAAATTGCGATGGAAATCGGATACCAGCGAACCGATATAGCGAGAGGTGTAGGGACGGTGGGACGCTTCGTCCATCTCCTGGCAGTATTTAATGTATTTCTTCACCCCGTTGGGGAACTTGATATAGTTGCCTTCGTTGATCGAGTACATCTGCCCGGTGGCAGGAAAACGCACGCTTTCATGGGACAGGCAAAATACCCCCAGCGACGGATCGTAAGTGAAGGCATGTACGCCGCAGCCGGTGGTATACACCAGCATGGTGGAGGAACCGTAAACCACATAGCCTGCGGCCACTTGTTTGTTGCCGGGCTGAAGGAAATCTTCTTCGATCACCGGTGTGCCGAGCGGGGTTATGCGTCGGTAAATGGAGAAAATGGTGCCAACCGAAACGTTGACATCGATATTGGACGAGCCGTCCAGCGGATCCATCAATACCACATACTTGCCATTTTCCACCCCTTCAAAGACGACGATTTCATCTTCTTCTTCGGAAGCAATACCCGCCACTTGTCCACGGGCTTTCAGCGCCGCTTTCAGCTTTTCATTGGCGAACAGATCCAGCTTCATCTGGACTTCGCCCTGCACGTTTTCAGCCCCGCTGGTGCCGAGGATATCCACCAATCCTGCTTTGTTAATGTCACGGTGAATGATTTTAGCCCCGAGCTTTATCGCTGAAAGTAACGCGGTCAGCTCGCCGGTGGCATGCGGAAAATCATGCTGCTTCTCAACAATAAACTCGCCTAAAGTTTTCATGACACATTCCCTGAATCTTTAAAAAGGACCCTGAAGCTACGGATGAAAAGCGGTATAATTTTTTTACCACTACGCGTTTGTCCATCCAGTTTAGCCTAAACGGATTACCAGTACATCATCAAATACCGTTTCTATCAATCGGCCGGGGCGCTAGAATAGGCGGCAATACGCGGCTAAAAATGGAAAAATTATGCGCATTCATATTCTTGGTATCTGCGGCACCTTCATGGGCGGTCTGGCGATGCTGGCGCGTTCTCTGGGACATGACGTCACCGGTTCGGATGATAATGTCTATCCGCCGATGAGGACGCTGCTGCAAGAGCAGGGAATCGGTCTAATTCAAGGTTATGACCCGGCACAGCTAGATCCCGCGCCGGATTGGGTCATCATCGGCAACGCCATGACGCGGGGCAATCCCTGCGTGGAAGCGGTACTCGAACGCGGTATTCCTTATGTTTCCGGCCCGCAGTGGCTGCATGATCACGTGCTGGCGCAGCGTTGGGTGATAGCCGTCGCCGGCACCCACGGCAAAACCACCACCGCCGGCATGGTGGCCTGGATCCTGGAGGAGTGCGGTTATCAACCCGGCTTTTTGATTGGCGGCGTACCGGGAAATTTCGCCGTCTCCGCCCGGCTCGGCGACGGCCCGTTCTTCGTCGTGGAGGCGGACGAATACGATTGCGCCTTTTTCGACAAACGGTCCAAGTTCGTTCATTACTGTCCGCGCACTCTTATGCTGAATAATCTGGAATTTGACCACGCCGATATCTTTGATGATCTCAAAGCGATTCAGAAACAGTTCCATCATTTGATCCGCCTGGTGCCCGGCAAAGGAAAAATCATTCTGCCGGATAACGATGTCAATCTTAAACACACGCTGGCGATGGGATGCTGGAGCGAAACGGAATACACCGGTGAAGAAGGCGTGTGGCGAGCGAAGAAAACCGCGCCGGGACGCCAGCGGTTTCGAGGTGTTTTTGCACGACGAGCCCGTCGGTGCGGTCAACTGGCAGTTGGTAGGCGAGCATAATATGCACAATGCGCTGATGGCTATCGCCGCCGCTCGCCATGTCGGCGTGCAGCCGGCGGATGCCTGCCGGGCGCTGGGCGGCTTTATCAACGCCCGTCGGCGGCTGGAGTTGAAAGGGACCGTCAACGATGTGACGGTCTATGATGATTTCGCCCATCACCCCACCGCTATTCTGGCGACGCTCGCGGCGCTGCGTAGCAAAGTGGGCGGCACGGCGCGGATTATTGCCGTCCTGGAGCCCCGTTCCAATACGATGAAAATGGGCTTATCCAAAAATGAACTGGCGCCGTCACTTGGCCGTGCTGATGAAGTGTTTTTTTATCAGCCGCAGCATATTCCCTGGCAGGTGAATGAAGTGGCTGAGGCCTGCGTGCAGCCGGCGCACTGCAGCGCCGATGTCGATACGCCGGTGGAGATGATCATGAAAACCGCCCAGCCCGGGGATTACATCCTGGTGATGAGCAATGGCGGCTTCGGCGGCATTCATGCCAAGCTGTTGCACCAACTAGCGCAAAAAGCGGATCAACAGGTCTGACGGGTGGGTTGCCGCCGGAGCTGTCGGTGGCGGCTGGGTTAAGCTGTGCCGTTCACAGGGCAAAAAAAACCCCCGCGAGCGGGGGGAAATCGTCTACTCGACGATGAGGGAATCATCAAATCGCGATGGGTTAATTCCGGACACAGGATTAACTGATGGTTGCCGCGATAGTGATGTCGGTTACAGAGAGTGTTTCACAACGTGACACATTGCACAGTGCTGCCAAAAGGGTGGCAACCGTAGCGGTGACTTGCCAACCGCGACCATGACAGCGGGCCTGGCCCGGCCGACCTTACTTACTTATAAAGTTGAGCGGTGGCGTGCCAGTTACCGTTTTCATAGGCTTCCGTCACGTGGTAGGCGCGAGCGCCTTTGGCGTCGGCCGCCTGATTCAACGCCTGATGGATGTCGCTTGGCGCGGCGTCGATACCGCTGACGCTGATAGTGCCCATGGGCTGTAAATCCCGGGCTTGCTGCAGCGAGATTGAATCCGCGGCGAATGCGCCGAAGGACAATGCGGAAAGCGCTGCCATTAAAGGTAATACCGATTTGGTTTTCATCATCTCATTCTTCATTTATCGCATCACAGATTCCATACTGTGATTCTCATCACAAAGCTAAGTATACACTAGTAATGACGGATACCAATGGTCTGCTCATAATATTTTATGAAACTGTTAGCTCGAAATCATCGCGTTTAAAAGTAAATGTTATTATATTTGAATGAAAAATGAAAAATTTATGTTAAAATGATGTAAAATAATGTGGATGAGAGGATGTGGCTAAAAGTGCGGTACGCGTTAGCATTTCCCACTAGCTTACAGAATAAGTCCTTTATATCTGACAGGTCAGGACGCTTGTTACGCTATTTAGCAAAGTACAAAAGCTTACCGACGGCAAGTAAATGTTAACAGGTTGGGGCCAAAGTGGTTGACCTTGAATGACGATAAATGAGCGGTAGCAGGCTGCCTGAATACACTCGACGTGGTCGCCACCCGGATGATTCGCTGCTGTGGCGTGCGCTACCCGGATATCGCTGGAAAAGCCGCGCTGCCGGCTTGGCGGGCCGTAAACACGCGCTGGAGGGGTTAAAACCGGTAGTAGTAGCCGCAGAACATTCACCAGGCCGAGGTAAACGCCGGCGTGCGAGCCGCAAAAGACGCCCTGGCGGGTTAACGCCAGTAGTCGCGGAGCCGCAGAATACTCACTAGGGCGAGGTAAACGCCGAGGTGCGAGCCGCAAAAGACGCGCTGCGGCACCGTAACGCGCGGCGCGGCAGCGAGCAGGGCGCAAAGGGACAACGGCGATATTGCCCCGCGCCGCGGCAGTCACACCGCACTTAAGACGTCGCAGGATCTGATGACAGGGGCGAGCAGAGGCGGATCACAGCTCCTGGTTGAAGTGGACAAGGATAAAATGATACAGCCGCTTAACCGAGAAGCCGGGCGCGGGCGTGGTAAAGACGGTATCATCGCCGGCAATGGTGCCGAGGATCCCCTCCGATTTCCCCAACGAATCCAGCATCCGTGCGATGAGCTGCGCTGCGTCAGGACTGGTATGGATGACGACCAGCGCATCATTATGATCAGCGTCCAGCACCAGATTTTTCAAGGGGCTGCTGGCGGTGGGAACGCCGAGCTCTGCTTGTAGGCAATACACCATTTCCATCTTGGCATTGCGAGTTCGCACTGCGCCAAATTTAGTCAGCATGCGCGAGACCTTGGATTGGTTGATGTTCTCAAAGCCAGCCTCCTGCAGCGCAAGCACAATCTCGCCCTGAGAGCTGAATTTTTCTTCTTTCAGCAGCGCCTTGAACGCCTTGACCAGTTCTTCCTGTTTCGATTGATTTCGCATGTTTTACCGCAGAGTGAGCCGATTATTTAATGGATTATTATGCATAAAATTGAATTTTTATGTAATCGAATTGCTGCCGGTAACAGCGTCGCTGTCCATGGTCGCTGAAAAGCCAGTGACTTGCAACCCGCCTCCCCGGCCAATCCTGACGCGCTGCCGCAAACCTGAGGTTGGTCAATTGTCTTTATTAGGCGATGCATTTATGCTTTCTAGTAGAGTATGAGATGCCATTCTTCGCAGGGTTATAAGGAGATTACAATGAAAGTCGCATTGCTCGGCGCGGCAGGCGGCATCGGCCAGGCACTGGCGCTGCTGCTGACAACCCGTTTACCCCAGGACTGGGAACTCTCGCTGTATGACATCGCGCCGGTAACAGCGGGGATCCCCGTGGATCTCAGCCACATCCCCTCGCCGGTGCAGGTCCGCGTGTTTTGTGGTTCAGACGCGACACCGGCGTTGCTTAACGCCGATATCGTGCTGATCGTAGCGGGTGTCGCCCGTAAGCCCGGGATGGATCGCGCAGATCTGTTTAATGTTAATGCCGGTATCGTCCGGCAACTGATCGGTCAGGTGGCGGCCTGTGCGCCACAGGCGCTTATCGGCATTGTCACCAACCCGGTAAATACCCTGGTTCCCATCGCCGCAGGCGTGCTGTCGCAAGCCGGTGTCTACCAACCGCAAAAACTGTTTGGCATCACGACCCTGGACGTCATACGCGCCAACCGTTATGTGGCAGATCTGAAAGGTCTGCGACCGGACCAGATAGAGGTGCAGGTCGTGGGCGGCCCCACTCCGGCGTCACGATTTTGCCATTGCTATCCCAGGTGGCGGGCATCAGTTTTAGCGAGGAGGAAGTCAATCTTTTGACCCGACGGGTCCGCAACGCTGGCACCGAGGTGGTCGAGGCGAAGGCCGGCGCTGGGTCCGCCACGCTCGCCATGGGTTACGCCGCAGCCCGCTTTACGCTGTCGCTGGTGCGTGCGCTGCAGGGGCAGTAAGGGATAATTGAATGCGCCTATGTGGAAAGCGAAACCGACTTTTCCCGCTTTTTCGCCCAGCTGCTGTTGGGACCGCATGGCGTCAGCGCGCGTCGGCCGCTGGGTTATTCTGACCGACTTCGAGCAACAGGCGCTGCAGGGCATGCGCCAGGCGTTAAACGAGGATATCGCGCTCGGCGAGCGGTTTTTGCAACAATAGCCGCTGTCGGCAGCGGGGGACAGTATCATGGGTTTTCCCCTCAGGGCAATGCGCTCGTTCCCCGCCATGGCCCTAGCTCTTCAGCGCCGCAGCACGGCGTCTTTTTCTATGCCGGTGGTATCGGCAAGGTGGTAGAGGGATGCCGCGTGCGGACAGGGAAACGGTGTCTTAGGGTGCAGCGCATCGGCGTGACTGGGCAAGTTTGCCGTCGATGATTCTGGCGCCGCCGGTCTGGCGGGTATTTTAAAGAACCGAGAAGTAAGGCGGCGCAGGCGCCATCACAGCCGGGAATGTTTGGCGCCGTGAAATACGGCGGTGCAGCGCATCGGCGCTAACATTATGTCGGCGCCGCCAAGGTGTATAACGGTGAAAATTTTCCTTATGCCAAATACTATTTTGTGCCCGTTTCCCGTGGCATAAGTTAGCGGTGTCGGCGTTTTCTTTTCCTTTTTCCTGGCTATTCATTTTCACATAAAAGTTATTTCTTAAGAGATAGTTTATTGCATTGCAGTAATAACATAGATAATGTTACAAGAATTCTATTCAATTGATAATGAACAATTTTTATTAATTTTGTGTTTTTTATTCTAATAGCTGGCATTGATCTCATTTTTTAATGCCACCTTTGATCCAATGCGCTTTTTTTGTGTTGTAATTAGCGTTACGACAACATTTAATGTTATACATTAAATGTTGTCGTAATAGCGGAACGGGAATCAGGTGCCGTAAATTTCACAGTACCTGCCCAAACCGTGCGATGGCGATAGCACCAGGCTGTCACCATGACAAGGAGGGGGATAAAAGATGGAAATAAAAAAAGAATGGATTGCAACGCACGAATTGATTGGGGTAGGTGGACTACCCAAAACACGACAGGGACTGAATAGGCGGGCCAGAGAGGAGGGCTGGCAGAAAAGGCGGCGCGAGGGTGCGCGTGGTAAAGCGGTAGAGTATGCCTGGCACAGTTTGCCGGACATGGTGAAAAAGACGCTTTCTTTAAGAACTAACCCGGCGGAGTACCAACTCTCCCCACAGGAGACGTCGGCAACCTGGAACGAAATTCATCGGCAACTTTCCGATGCGGAGCGCGATTTTATCGTCTCCTTTATCGTACGTGAAGGGGTACTGAACCTGTTAAAGCGTCTTGACTATCCTGACGAACCGCTCATCGACGTCAGGCCGGAATGAAAGCGTTCGCCGGGGAAGGCATAGCCCTCCCCGGCGCCGGCGCGCTGGTCTATCAGACTTTTACTATCGAGTAATTGATTGGTTTCCGGATCGATATAGCGACTTGGCCATATCACCGAGGGATGGATCTCCAGCACATCGGCGATGAGCCACTCCCCCTTCGGCCAGGGCCGGGTGAGGGCGTTTGCCAGCGTGGAAGAACTCAACCCCGCCGCCCGCGATACTGCGGCGAGTGAGGCCCCGCGTTTACGGAGTGCCGCGATGATATCCGCAGGGTGCCAATCTGTATTCCTTTCGCTCATATTTCGTTCCTTGTGCTGTAAGACAAACGCTGGTTAATGGTATAACTAACCAATTCAGATAAAACGATGGCAATGGTCATAGCCTTTAGTTGAAAAATATATAGCACCAAAATTCCTAAAAGCTTTCAACTATTTTCAAATAAAGTCTATTTTGTTATGCAGGTCGAATTCGGAATGAAAATCTTATGAAACACGCATGGTTCAGCACTCAGGAACTGCTGTCTGTTGCCGGGCTGCCCGGTACCCGTCAGGGGCTGTGTGATCTTGCCAGGCGTGAAAAATGGAACCGGAGTCGCAGGCAAGGCGCACAGGGGCGGGGAATGGAGTACGCTTTCGATAGCCTGCCGGCGGCAGTGCAACAGGCGCTGCTACGCCGGGAAATGCGCGATGGCGACGAAGCCGAATGGGCGCTTGACGCGCCTGGGGCGGGGGTATCCACCTCCCTGTCGACCTGGATTGCCATTTACCGGCAACTGACTATTGAAGAGCGGGAGCGGGTGATTGCTTTTGTGATGCGCGAAGGCATCGGCGCGTTTATCGTGCGGTTGGGGCTGCAGAGAGAATAGCGACAGGTATGTCGGCGGCGCCGGCCTTCGCATCATGCCGTGGGTTGCCGTTCATTGACGACGATTTTCCAAATATCTTCCTTTATTGACGTGGGCGCTTACGAGTCGCGCTGTACCGCCACATGGGCCAGGCTCTCTAGCGCATCGCGGTAAGGCGAGGGCGACAGGCAGCCCAGACAGGCGATAGCTTTATCCGCTTCTTTTTCTGCGCACCGGCGTGTGTAGCCCAACGAATCATACTGGCGCATCGTTTCCAGCACCGTTTCCAGCAAGTGACGTCCGTTGCCCTGTTCAATGGCCTGCCGGATAGGCGCCGCCTGTTCCGGCGTGCCGTTGCGCATGGCGTGCAGTAAAGGAAGCGTCGGCTTACCTTCGTTAAGGTCATCGCCGGTATTTTTTCCCAGCGTTTTACCGTCCGCGCCGTAATCCAGTAAATCGTCAATCAGTTGAAAGGCGGTGCCCAAATAGCGGCCGTAGTCGCGCAGCGCCGCTTCCTGGCGGGCATCGGCGCCGGCCAATATGGCGGAAGACTGTGACGCCGCCTCGAACAACCGCGAGGTTTTGCTGTAAATCACCCGCATGTAGCTGTCGATGGTGATATCCGGGTCGTTGCAGTTCATCAACTGCAAGACTTCACCCTCGGCGATGATGTTAACCGCCTCAGACATCAGTTTGAGCACGCGCAGGGATTCCAGCGCGGTCATCATCTGGAAAGCACGGGTATAAATGAAATCACCGACCAACACGCTCGCCGCGTTGCCAAACGCCGCGTTGGCCGTTGCTCTGCCGCGGCGCATATCTGACTCGTCCACCACGTCGTCATGCAGCAAGGTGGCGGTATGAATGAATTCAATCAGTGCGGCGACGGTGACGTGCTGCTTGCCCTGATAATGCAGCGCTCGCGCCGCCAGCACCGCAATCATCGGCCGGATACGCTTGCCGCCGCCGCTGATGATGTAATGTCCAAGCTGATTTATCAGGGCGACCTCGGAGTTTAGCTGCTCGCGGATTGCCGTGTTGACCTCCGCCATATCCTGCGCGGTCAGTTCAGTAATTTGTTCAAGATTCATTATTTTTAATCGGTTTAAGGGTATACCGTCAGTGTAATGCCGCACACAAAACCGGTTGGCGGAAAGAGTGTTATTGATTGTACTTGAAAAACGTAAGAGATAAATGGCGATGAAGAAACTGCACCTTTTTCGCTTTGTGTACGTATTCTGCACTTGTCTTTGGTGAGATTCTTGCGTATAATTCGCGCCCTATTGTGAATATTTATAGCACGCTCCAGACGATTACAGATTGAGCGTGCGGAGAGCGGAGTTTTTTATGTACGCGGTTTTCCAAAGTGGTGGTAAACAACACCGGGTGAGCGAAGGTCAGACCGTTCGCCTTGAAAAGCTGGACATCGCAACGGGTGACACTGTTGAGTTTGACCAGGTTATGATGATCGCCAACGGCGAAGACATCCAGATCGGCGGTCCTTTCGTGAACGGCGGCAAGATCACGGCGGAAGTCGTGGCTCATGGTCGCGGCGATAAAGTGATGATTGTTAAATTTCGTCGCCGTAAGCACTTCCGTAAGCATCAGGGACACCGTCAGTGGTTCACTGACGTTAAAATCACCGGTATTGGCGCTTAACAGGAGAGCGGACTCATGGCACACAAAAAGGCTGGCGGCTCCACACGTAACGGTCGCGACTCAGAAAGTAAACGCCTGGGCGTGAAACGCTTCGGCGGCGAAACGGTAAATGCCGGTAGCATCATCGTTCGTCAGCGTGGAACACGTTTCCACCCGGGAACCAACGTAGGCTGCGGCAAAGA
Organism: Candidatus Sodalis endolongispinus; assembly: GCF_018777395.1. GTDB lineage: Bacteria > Pseudomonadota > Gammaproteobacteria > Enterobacterales > Enterobacteriaceae > Sodalis_B > Sodalis_B endolongispinus. Next base: position 2,208,636 of record NZ_JAFJYC010000001.1, on the reverse strand, counting down.
TCATACGCTGTTCGCTTTGACGACCGGTAAAATCCAGTTTGAAGTGAAGGGCCCGAAGAACCGTAAATTTGTTAGCATCGTTGCTGAATAAATTTCCCGTTCTCTGATTGCCGAGTAAAGCCCCGCACCTGGTTGCAGGGCTTTTTACTTTATCCGCTGTTTTACGCTCACCGTTTATCATGAAAAATACACAGCAGGCCGGACAGCAAGCGGGCATCGGCATTGCGCTCGCCTTAACCACCGCTATGTGCTGGGGCGCGCTCCCCATCGCCATGAAGCAGGTCCTTACCACCATGGAGCCTTATACCGTGGTTTGGTACCGTTTTTTGTTGGCCGGTATTAGTCTGCTGCTGATTTTGACGCCGCGCGGGCAACTGCCGCCGCTGCGGCTTTTTTTCCGCTGGCGCTGGCTGATATTGCTAGCGGTGGCGACCGCGGGACTGGGACTCTTGGGCAATTTCGTTTTTTCAGCACCTCGCTGCAGTATTTGAATCCTACCGCCTCGCAGGTCATCGGTCAGCTGTCGCCGGTCGGCATGATGCTGGCGAGCGTGGTGATTTTGAAAGAGCGCATGCGTATTACCCAGCTGATTGGCGCCATCATGCTGATAGGCGGACTGCTGATGTTTTTCAACAGCAGCCTGAGCGAGATTTTCACCCGTCTGACCGCTAATACTCTGGGTGTGATTTTTAGCTGTTGCGCGGCGATGGTGTGGGTGTGCTATGGCGTGGCGCAAAAAGTGTTGCTGCGTCGCCTGGCGTCGCAACAGATTCTGTTGCTGTTGTATATTTTGTGTACAATAGCATTGACGGTAGTGGCAAAGCCGCTGACGCTTATGCAATTAACCGGCGGTCAACTGGCCTGCTTGCTGTTTTGCGGCCTGAATACTCTGGTGGGGTACGGGGCGATGGCGGAAGCCATGGCGCGCTGGCAGGCGGCGCAGGTCAGCGCCATTATTACCCTGACGCCGCTATTTACCTTGATTTTTTCTAATTTGCTGGCGCTGTTCTGGCCCGCGTCCTTCTCGCCGCCGCCGCTGAACTTTGTCGGCTATAGCGGCGCGGTCGTAGTGGTGGCGGGCGCGATGTGTTCTGCCGTCGGTCACCGCTGGTGGCCCGGGCTGAACAGACGGGCTGCGGCCGCCGTTATCAAGCCGCCCGGCAAATGATTTATGGAGAGTTAGCATGAAGTTTGTTGATGAAGCCGCCATTCTGGCGGCGGCGGGCGATGGCGGCAATGGCTGCGTCAGCTTCCGCCGGGAAAAATACATTCCCCGTGGGGGTCCTGACGGCGGCGACGGCGGCGACGGCGGCGACGTGTGGCTGCTGGCGGATGAGAACCTGAACACCCTCATCGATTACCGTTTTGAGAAAAACTTTCGCGCCGAGCGCGGTCAAAACGGCCAGAGCCGCGATTGTACCGGCAAGCGCGGCAAAGACATCATCATCAAAGTGCCGGTGGGCACGCGAGTGCTGGATTCGGGCACCAATGAAGTCATGGGCGATATGACCCGCCACGCGCAGCGGCTGATGGTGGCCAAAGGGGGATTTCACGGCCTGGGCAATACGCGCTTCAAATCGTCGGTCAACCGGGCGCCGCGGCAGAAAACCGACGGCACCAAAGGCGAGATCCGCGAGATCCAGTTGGAGCTGATGCTGCTGGCGGATGTGGGTATGCTCGGTCTGCCCAACGCCGGTAAGTCCACGTTTATCCGCGCGGTATCGGCGGCCAAGCCCAAGGTTGCGGATTATCCGTTTACCACGCTGGTGCCGAGCCTGGGCGTGGTACGTATGGATAACGAACAGAGCTTCGTGGTGGCGGATATTCCGGGACTTATCGAGGGCGCGGCCGATGGGGCCGGTTTGGGTATCCGTTTCCTCAAACATTTGGAACGCTGCCGGGTGCTGCTGCATCTTATCGACCTGGCGCCCGTGGATGAATCTGATCCGGTGGAGAATGCCCGCATCATCATTACCGAATTGGAACGCTACAGTGAAAACCTGGCTGCCAAACCGCGCTGGCTGGTGTTCAATAAAGCGGATTTGCTTGACCCGGAAGAAGCGGCGGCGCGCGCTAAGGCCATCGCAGAGGCGCTGAACTGGGAAGGGGAACACTATCTGATCTCCGCCGCCAACCGCGACGGCGTGAAAGCGTTATGTTGGGATGTGATGTCCTTCATCAATGCCCACCCTAAAGAGCAGGCGGCCCCCGAGGCCCCGCCGGAAAAAGTCGAGTTCATGTGGGATGATTATCACCGCGATCAACTTCAGCAGGCGGAAGCCGAAGAGGCACTGGATGATGATGATTGGGATGAGGACGATGAAGACGGTGTGGAAACGGTCTATCAGCACTGAGCAACATTAACTCTTTTCCTTCCTCGCGGTCATGGGATCGCCCAGGCGGCGAATGCCGGTCAGTAAGCACTGACTGGCAATGCCGCCACGTCTCCGCCGCAGTTTAGGCGTCGCCGGCGTCGGTGGGGCCAAAGCCGCTGGCGACGCCCTGACCGCAGGGGAGGTTGCGCGCTTCATGACGGAGACCGGCGCCTTGGTCACGTTCGCCCAAGCGCCATCCATCCCCCCGGACGTTGCCGTCACGCCCTGCGCGATGGCGACTCGCGACCAGGTCGCCGCTTCCCGGGCGACGCAGGCTATGACGTCCACCGATGACGGGTCCGCCTCGCCCGAAGTTGCAGCGTACAACGCGGAGTGGGAGGCGATCCTGACCTATCTAGCCGACGTCGGCGGCGGATCACAAGATACCGTGCAGAGCACCGTCGCCGCCCGTCTACAGAATACCGCTGCGGCGCCGGCGTCTGCCGATGCGGCCAGGAGCAGTCCCCCTCGCACGCAACAAACCTCGACGGCGGTGCAACCAACACCACACCTGTCGCGTCAAGCCGCCCTCCGCGCCACCCAGGCTTCATTGCCGGCGCCGCATTTTAGCCGCCCACCGCGCCATGAAGGCCTTATTGCCGGCGTCGCGTCTAGCCGCCCCCCGCGGCCATCCAGGCCCCATTGCCGGCGTCGCGATTGGCGAGTTTCATATATCCTATGGGCTATTATCAATTCCTGTTCGATCGCAGGCGGGATCTAACCCGGGATCTCGACATCACGGTTAGGGCGTATTATGCGCGCCACAAAATTCGACGGTGTGAGGCAGCAGGCTGGAATGACAGACGGATGATAGAATACTTGCGCCATTTTAAAGTGCATTTGTATTCCTATGGTAAGCAGGTGCAAACCATTCCCGCCTGTTTTAGCTATCTACGGCAAAATTTAAAACGCTTTGTCCATGAGGTGGAACTGGCCCATGAATATGTCAAGCGCGCGCTGGAGATCTTCTTTGACGAGATAGAGGAGACGCTTGACGGTACACTAGAGATTGCCCGCAACAGCAGCATCAAACGCTACCTCGGCAACGTGTTGCAGACCACTAATAACACTACCCTGACGCAGGCCCTGTTGCGGCTGCGGTATTATCTCATCAATATCAACAATTACCTGAACCATCATAAGGCGAACATCATTTTCGCCTCCTCGCGAACGGACGATCAACCCTTCAGCTATGATCACGACATCCCGCTAGGCGTGACGCTGCCCAATGATGAGGGTAAAAGAGTGGTTATCATGGTAGACAACGATAGTGTTGAGAAACAGTATCCGCTCCATGCCACCCTCCTGCATGAGATTTCTCATATCGAGGCCGGCGCTCAGGATTTTCTGTTTCTGCCGGGCAACGGCAACACTTCGGACGCCACCTCTATCCTGAAGCAATTCTATGATGCGATTAATTCCGGCAACGGCGAGGCGCTACCCTATGAGAAAACCTTTGTGAAAGGCTATGAGAATTTCTGCAACCTGCGGCCTTTGACACCGATGGAATTTATCGTGCGGGTAAGGGCGGACAAGATGCTGCAGGCGAATATTATTATGGATAACGCCGACTGTATCGCGCAGCTTATCGTCGACATCGGCCAGGGTCGCCCCTATACCCGTAATGACAACAGTACGCTGCGGCGCATCGAGGAACTGATGGCCGCTCTTTGCTGCCGCAATCTGCAACAGATGTTTGAGAAAGTCATCGCCAGCCGTCTATAGCCTGAAAGCGAGGGCCGGGCCGGCGCTGGGCCGGCCTGACCAAAGGGCTAATTGTTTTGATAAATATCTTTATACAGCCGGCTCTCGAAACACACCAGGGGAAAAAGCGACGCGCGCGTTGATCCGCGGGCGGCACCGCATAGCCGGAAAGATATTGCACAAACGCCATACGTTGACCGCTGGCGGTGGTGATAAAGCCTGCCAGATTGTATACGCCCTGCAGCGAACCGGTTTTCGCCGACACTTTGCCGTCGACGCCCGCTTCCGTGCAGACCGGCGCGATACATCAGCGTGCCGTCATAGCCCGCCAGCGGCAGCATGGAAATAAAGTCCAGTGTCTGGTCGTGCTGGCCGATATATTGCAATACCTGCATCATGGTGGCGGGGGAAATCAGGTCGTGGCGTGACAGGCCAGAGCCGTCTACCTGAATACTGTTGCCCAGATCGATGCCCGCCTGTTGACGCAGGATTTGACGCACCGCATCGGAGCCGGCGCGCCAGGTGCCCGGCACTTTGAAGCGTTCGTGGCCAATCATGCGAAAAACCGTGTCGGCAATCATATTGTCGGATTTTTTCAGCATAATATGCAGTAAATCGTGCAGCCGCGCGGACGAGGACTGCGCCAAAATCTGCCCCGGCGGGCTGGGTTGTGTTTGGCGTAGCAAGGTACCGTTTAGCGTAATGTCCGCCTGCTGCAATTCGTCTTTGAGGATGGCGCCGGCATAGCTGGCGCCGTCCTGAATGGCGAACGCCAGCGGTAAGGGTTCGGCGCGTTGAGTCATGCAACCGGTAAGGGTAAAACGGTTCAGCTCTCCCGGCACCACGTCCAGCTCGCAATATTGTGCCTGGCTGTCGCCGCGAGCCAGAGTGCGCACCTGGCTGAACATATGCACCGGATAATAGGAAGCGACGCGGATAAACGCCGGCTCGCCGGCGGTCCTGGCGCTATAGAGCGACACCGAGAAGCAGTTGCGATCGACGATAGCGGCGCCCGGGGGGCGCTGAAACATTGCGTCAGTTCGTTCCAGGGCCAGCCGGGCGCTTTATCATGGCTGGCAAACACCGAGGTATCAATGATCAGATCGCCGGTGATTTGTTTGATACCCTGCTTGCGCAGTTCGGCCACCATATTGCGTAAGCGCTGGCGGGTAAAGGTGGGATCGCCGCCGAAGCGCGCGGTCAGATTGCCGCGCAGGACCCCGCCCACCGGTGCCGCTGACGCCTCCAGGGTGGTGAAGCGATAATCCGGCCCCAGCTGCAACAATGCCGCGAGGGCGGTAAGCAACTTCATGGTGCTGGCGGGCAGCGCCATTTGCTGACTGTGATAATCAATGGTGGGTTGCGCAGCCCCCACTTTTTGTACCATCAGCGCCAGATTGGCACCGTCGTGCAAGTATTCCGTATAGTTTTCGACCGGTGCCGCCTGTGCGGAAAGCATGAAAACACTGGTCAATCCTATGACTAATCGTAAAAAACGCATAATTTTGGGCAACGGCAAAGTAACGTGCTGTCATACTACGGTGCAAACAGGGATAAAGTAAACGATGACCCACACCGAACTCTGCGGTAAAATACGTATCAAAATGCAAAACTGAGGCTGGCCTGGGAAGCAATTCCGGGGTCGCCTCCTTTTGCTTTGCGCTTGGTGAGCGGCGTGTGCCAAACGCGCGTCGCGCCAGCGCCTATCACGCCAGGACGGCGATTATTTTAGCAGGAAGAATTTATCTAGAGGTATAATTATGAACCATATTCCGATGACCCTGCGCGGCGCTGAAAAACTGCGGGAAGAGCTCGAATATCTCAAAAGCGTCCGCCGCCCCGAAATTATCCGGTCTATCGCCGAGGCCCGCGAACACGGCGATTTAAAAGAAAATGCCGAGTATCATGCCGCCAGGGAACAGCAGGGATTCTGTGAAGGCCGCATACAGGAAATCGAAGCCAAGCTGTCCAATGCGCAGGTGATCGATGTGACCAAGCTGGCCCCGAACGGCCGCGTCATTTTCGGCGCAACGGTCAGCGTAGAAAACCTGGATAGCGAAGAGAAACAAACCTACCGCATCGTTGGCGACGATGAAGCCGATTTCAAGCAAAATCTGATTTCCATTAATTCCCCCATCGCCCGCGGGCTGGTGGGCAAGGAAGAAGGGGATATCGTGGTCATCAAGACCCCGGGTGGCGAGGTGGAATACGAGATCCTCAAGGTGGCGTATCTCTAAGCGTCCGGGCGCGCAGCAGCCGGCCACCGCCCGCTATGGACGCCAGCGGGCCACCGTTGGCTTTGTAAAGAAAAGCAAAAGGCCGCGAGTGGCCTTTTCCTGTGGGTCGGAGAATGGCATCTTTCCAGCAGAAAAGATGACGTTAGCGGGGTAGCGTAATAATCCGCTCTTTAGCCGGTCGGTACAGCACCAGAATATTGCCAATAACCTGTACCTTGCTGGCGCCGCTTTCACGAACGATAGCATCGGCAATCAGCGTTTTGGTTTCACGCTCTTCCGCGGCAATTTTCACCTTGATAAACTCATGATGCTCCAGCGCCTGTTCAATTTCGGCCAGCACACCTTCGGTTAGGCCGTTATTGCCCAGCATGACAACAGGCTTCAGCGAATGAGCCAGCCCTTTAAGGTGCTGTTTTTGCTTATTATTCAGATTCATTTGTGTTTTTTACTTAGGTTGGGATTGAAAACGGCATATTCTACCGCCATCTCATACGTATCGCCAAATCTGACGATGCTGATTTGGCGCATGGGCGGCCAATTCTTTCCACCGCTACATTCTTTTAGGATAGTTGGGAAATAAGATGGCGACCAAAAAGCGTTCTGCAAGCTCCAGCCGCTGGCTGCAGGAACACTTTAGCGATAAATATGTTCAACAGGCACAAAAAAAAGGACTGCGTTCCCGTGCCTGGTTTAAACTTGATGAAATACAGCAGAGCGACGAGCTATTCCGGCCCGGGATGACCGTGGTGGATTTGGGCGCGGCGCCCGGTGGCTGGTCGCAATACGTCGCCACGCAAATTGGCGGCAAAGGGCGTATCATCGCCTGTGATATCCTGCCGATGGATCCCATGGTAGGCGTTGACTTTCTGCAGGGGGATTTTCGTGAACCCCTGGTGCTGCAGGCCCTGCTTGAACGCGTGGGCGAGCAGAAGGTGCAGGTGGTGTTGTCCGATATGGCGCCCAATATGAGCGGAACGCCGGCGGTCGACATCCCTAAATCCATGTATCTCGTGGAACTGGCGTTGGAAATGTGCCGGGATGTCCTGGCACCGGGCCGGAGTTTCCTGGTTAAAGTCTTTCAGGGAGAAGGTTTTGATGAGTACCTGCGGGAAATTCGCTCCCTGTTTACGAAGGTAAAAATACGCAAGCCAGACGCTTCCCGGGCCCGATCCCGCGAAGTGTACATTGTGGCGACAGGGCGCAAACTATAGTACCCTACGCTAATTGTTAACACCGTTGTAATATGAGGTTAATCCCTTGAGTGACATGGCGAAGAACCTGATTCTCTGGTTAGTTATCGCAGTAGTGCTGATGTCGGTATTCCAGAGCTTCGGGCCCAGCGAGTCCAATGGCCGTAAAGTGGATTATTCCACCTTTATGTCCGAATTGAATCAGGATCAGGTGAGGGAAGCGCGTATTAACGGTCGTGAAATCACAGTTACTAAAAAAGACAGTAACCGCTACACCACCTATATTCCGGTCAACGATCCCAAGCTGCTCGATATCCTTTTGACCAAAAACGTCAAAGTCGTGGGCGAGCCGCCGGAAGAACCCAGCCTGCTGGCGTCGATCTTTATCTCCTGGTTCCCGATGCTGTTGTTGATTTGGGTCTGGATTTTCTTTATGCGCCAGATGCAGGGTGGCGGCGGTAAAGGCGCGATGTCGTTCGGCAAGAGCAAGGCGCGAATGCTGTCGGAAGATCAGATCAAGACGACGTTCGCCGATGTCGCCGGCTGTGATGAAGCCAAGGAAGAAGTCAGCGAACTGGTGGACTACCTGCGCGAGCCGAGCCGTTTCCAAAAACTGGGCGGCAAGATCCCGAAAGGCGTGCTGATGGTGGGGCCGCCCGGGACCGGTAAAACGCTGCTGGCCAAGGCCATTGCGGGGGAAGCCAAAGTACCCTTCTTCAACATTTCCGGTTCTGACTTCGTGGAAATGTTCGTCGGCGTGGGCGCCTCGCGCGTGCGCGATATGTTCGAGCAGGCGAAAAAAGCGGCGCCGTGCATCATCTTCATCGATGAAATTGACGCCGTCGGGCGTCAACGCGGCGCGGGTCTCGGTGGTGGTCACGACGAGCGCGAGCAGACCCTTAACCAGATGCTGGTGGAAATGGACGGGTTTGAAGGTAATGAGGGCATTATCGTCATTGCCGCCACCAACCGGCCCGACGTGCTGGACCCGGCGCTGCTGCGTCCCGGCCGTTTCGACCGCCAGGTGGTGGTCGGCCTGCCTGATGTCCGCGGGCGTGAACAGATTTTGAAAGTGCACATGCGCCGCGTGCCGCTGTCGCCCGATATGGATGCGTCAGTCATTGCGCGCGGTACGCCCGGGTTCTCGGGTGCCGATCTGGCCAACCTGGTGAACGAAGCGGCGCTGTTCGCCGCCCGCGGCAGCAAACGCGTGGTATCGATGGTGGAATTCGAGAAAGCCAAGGACAAAATCATGATGGGCGCCGAGCGCCGTTCCATGGTGATGACCGAGGCGCAAAAAGAGTCTACCGCCTATCACGAGGCCGGCCACGCGATTATCGGCCGCCTGGTGCCGGAGCATGATCCGGTGCATAAAGTGACGATTATCCCGCGTGGTCGCGCCCTGGGGGTGACCTTCTTCCTGCCGGAAGGGGATGCCATCAGCGCCAGCCGCCAGAAACTGGAAAGCCAGATCTCCACCCTTTACGGCGGCCGGCTTGCCGAAGAGATCATTTACGGCCCGGCGAAAGTGTCCACCGGGGCGTCCAACGACATCAAAGTAGCGACCTCCATCGCCCGCAACATGGTAACCCAGTGGGGGTTCTCCGAGAAGCTCGGCCCGCTGCTGTATGCGGAGGAAGAGGGCGAAGTGTTCCTCGGCCGCTCGGTGGCCAAGGCGAAGCACATGTCCGATGAAACGGCGCGTATTATCGACCAGGAAGTGAAGTCACTGATTGAGCGTAATTATGTCCGCGCCCGCGCGCTGCTATCGGAAAATATGGATATCCTGCATGCCATGAAGGATGCGCTGATGAAATATGAAACCATCGATGCGCCGCAGATCGACGATTTAATGGGCCGCAAAGCCGTCCGCCCGCCCGCCGGATGGGACGACACCGTCTCCGGCAATAGCGGTGACGACGGTACGCCGCGCGCGCCGACGCCGGTGGATGAGCCGCGCACGCCGAATCCCGGCAATACCATGTCGGCGCAATACGGCAACCGCTAAGAGCCCCTTGCGCGCCGGCGTGCAAGCTCCGGCGCGGTAATACCGCCAGCCCCGCGTTTTACGACACGCCGGGGCTTTTTTTTGCGCTGAAAATGCTAAGATAGCCGCCTAACAGATTGCACAGCATAAGGAAACGCCGTTATGCAACTTATTGCGCGAGAGCGCACCCTCAGCCTGGCGGTGCCCCGCGTCATGTGGATCCTCAACGTGACCCCGGACTCGTTCTCCGACGGCGGCAAATACCAACGTCTGGCCGACGCCGTCGATCATGCCGCGGCGATGCTGGCGGCTGGCGCGACCCTTATCGATATTGGCGGTGAATCCACCCGCCCCGGCGCGCAGGCGGTCAGCGATGAAGAGGAAGCGGCGCGGGTGGTGCCGGTAGTGGCGGCGCTAGCGGAACGTTTTGATACTTTTATCTCCGTGGATACTTCCAAGGCGCTGGTGATGCGTGAAAGCGCGGCGGCCGGCGCCCATTTGATCAATGATATCCGCGCGCTTGGTGAACCGGGTGCCCTGGACGCCGCCGCCGCCAGCCAATTGCCCATCTGCCTGATGCATATGCAGGGCGAGCCGGACACCATGCAGCAGGCGCCGCATTATGAGAATGTGCTGGCGGAGGTAGAGGCTTTTTTCGTACAGCAAATTGCGCGCTGTGAAGCTGCCGGCATCACCAAAAAACGACTGTTGCTCGATCCGGGCTTCGGTTTCGGCAAGACCCTGGCGCATAATTATCGCCTCCTGGCCAGGTTGGGTGATTTCCATCATCTCGGGCTGCCGCTGTTGGTGGGGATGTCGCGTAAATCCATGATAGGCGCATTGTTGGATCTTCCGGCAGAACAGCGGGTTTCAGGTAGTGTCGCCTGCGCAGTTATCGCCGCGCTGCAGGGGGCGCAGATTATCCGGGTCCATGACGTCAGGCAGACCGTGGAAGCCATGCGCGTGGTGGAAGCTACGCTTACAGCGAAGGAAACCTATTTTCAATGAGTAATCATCAATATTTCGGCACCGACGGCATCCGCGGCAAGGTCGGCGACAGCCCCATTACGCCGGATTTTGTGCTCAAACTGGGCTGGGCCGCCGGCAAGGTGCTGGCGCGCCATGGCTCGCGGAAAATCATTATCGGCAAAGATACCCGTATTTCCGGCTATATGCTGGAGTCGGCGCTGGAAGCAGGTTTAGCGGCGGCCGGGCTTTCCGCTGCGTTTACCGGCCCGATGCCGACGCCGGCCATTGCCTATTTGACCCGCACCTTCCGCGCCGAGGCCGGCATTGTGATCTCCGCCTCCCATAATCCCTACTACGATAACGGCATCAAATTTTTCTCCATCGACGGTACCAAGCTGCCCGCCGAGGTGGAAGAGGCTATCGAGGCGGAGCTGGCCAGGCCGTTGACCTGCGTCGAATCGGCGGAGCTGGGCAAAGCCAGTCGCATTGTTGATGCGGCCGGGCGCTATATCGAGTTTTGCAAAGGGACCTTTCCCGGTAATTTAAGCCTTAAGGGATTGAAGATTGTGGTGGATTGCGCCAATGGCGCTACCTACCACATCGCGCCCAGCGTGTTGCGCGAACTCGGCGCGACGGTGGTGACTCTGGGCTGCCAGCCGGACGGTATGAATATCAACCAAGAGTGCGGCGCTACCGATGTTCGCCTGTTGCAAAGCCGGGTGCTGGCGGAGAAGGCCGATCTGGGCATTGCCTATGATGGCGACGGCGATCGGGTGATTATGGTCGATCATCTGGGGCAGAAAGTGGATGGCGACCAGATCCTGTATGTCATCGCGCGGGAAAAGTTGCGCCAGGGCCAGCTGTCCGGCGGCGTGGTGGGCACGCTGATGAGCAATATGGGGCTGGAGCTGGCGCTAAAGCAGTTGGGCGTGCCTTTCGTGCGCGCTCGCGTCGGCGACCGCTATGTGCTGGAGAAAATGCAGGAAAAAGGCTGGCGCATTGGCGCTGAAAACTCCGGTCACGTCATCTTGCTGGACAAAACCACCACCGGAGACGGCATCATCGCCGGTCTGCAGGTGTTATCGGCAATGGTCGGCAACCACATGAATCTGCACGATCTGTGCAGCGGCATGCGCCTGCTGCCGCAGATCCTGGTCAATGTGCGCTTCGCCGGGCAACACGATCCGCTGGCGTCGGCGGCAGTGAAACAGGCCAGCGACGAGGTGGAGCAGCAACTGGCAGGGCGCGGGCGGGTGCTGCTGCGCAAGTCGGGCACCGAGCTCCTTATCCGCGTCATGGTGGAAGGGGAAGATACTGAACAGGTCAGCCAGCTGGCGCACCACATCGCTGACGCGGTGAAAGCCGCGGGCTGAAGTGTAAGTCCCGGCGCTGAGTCGGTGAAAGCTGCTGCCGCGGCTGCGATTTACCGGGGCGGTGACAGGGCGTCAGCGCCCGCCGTGGTCTTGGTCGGCGCCGTCGACCGGCGATGCCTAAGCAGCGAGCGGCACTGGCGTTTTTTTCCGCAAACGGTCAGCCAGCCGTAAAATGCCCTTGCACGCGCTGGGCGCTTTGGTTAGTATTCACACCCGCTTCAGTCGGTGACATCAGGTGCCGTATTGGGGCTGCGATAGCTTAACGTGCGGTGGTTACCGCAAGGATACTGAAAGATTATGTACCAAGCTCTGTTAGTCATATTCCTGTTAGTAGCGTTATGCCTGGTTGCGCTGATCATGCTGCAACAAGGTAAAGGTGCTGATATGGGATCCTCGTTCGGTGCAGGCGCCTCTGGCACCCTGTTCGGTTCTAGCGGTTCCGGTAACTTCATGACCCGTATGACGGCCGTGCTGGCAACGCTGTTTTTCGTTCTCAGCCTGGTGCTGGGCAACCTGAGCAGCAATCATGGTCAGAAAGGCAGCCAGTGGGACAACCTGAATCAGGCTCAGCAGGCGGATAAGGCACCAGCCGAAGCGCCGGCGAAACCGGGTAATGATATTCCGCAGTAAACGTTAAGCGTTGCCCGATAGGGCAATCGTAAAGAAGCGCAAGAACCGATAGAAAGTGCCGAGGTGGTGGAATTGGTAGACACGCTACCTTGAGGTGTTAGTGCCCGATTGGGCTTACGGGTTCAAGTCCCGTCCTCGGTACCAATCCCAGAGATAGCTTGCTTTTTTGGGGTTATCAGAGTAGTATTTTCAGCGTTTTCGGACGCGGGGTGGAGCAGCCTGGTAGCTCGTCGGGCTCATAACCCGAAGGTCGTCGGTTCAAATCCGGCCCCCGCAACCACATTCCTTTAGAGTGCTTTTTCAAATATACTGTCTGTAGGCGTTAGGTTTACACCATCACAGGCGTTTGAAAAATGATTCTTCTGGAATGGTTTCAAAGCCGCCTGCGGTTTACAGGGTCCAGTCACTTAACGCCCCGAATTTTCGGGGCTTTTTGTTATTTCACTACAGTAATACTGGGCTAATTAGCCCTTTTTTTATGTCTTGGGGGTGGCCTTGTCCACATTAGAACAAAAATTGACTGAGATGATCACTGCACCCGTGGAAGCTCTGGGGTTTGAGCTGGTGGGTATTGAATTTATTCGTGGCCGCCAGTCGACGCTACGCATTTATATCGATAGTGACGAGGGCATCACCGTTGATGATTGTGCTGATGTAAGCCACCAGGTCAGCGCAGTACTGGACGTTGAAGACCCTATCTCCGTGGCCTATAGCCTTGAGGTCTCATCACCGGGTTTGGATCGCCCGCTGTTTACCGCCGCGCATTATCGCCAATTTACCGGTAGCGACGTCAGCGTGGTGCTGCGTATCGCGGTGCAAAACCGCCGTAAATGGCAGGGGGCCATCAAAGCTGTCGACGGTGAAATGATCACGGTGACGGTGGATGGAAAAGATGGAGTGTTCGCTTTGCACAATATTCAGAAAGCGAACCTGGTACCCCACTTTTAACGTTTTACTGAGGCAACTAGGATGAATAAAGAAATTCTGGCTGTTATTGAGGCAGTGTCCAACGAGAAAGCCGTCCCGCGGGAAAAGATTTTCGAGGCGCTGGAGACGGCACTGGCCACGGCAACGAAGAAAAAATACGAACAGGAAATCGAAGTTCGCGTCAGCATCGATCGCAAGTCAGGGGACTTCGATACCTTCCGCCGTTGGCTCATTGTGGACGAAGTGACTCAACCCACCCGGGAAATCACACTGGACGCGGCGCAGTTTGACGAACCTACGGCGCAGCTTGGCGGCTATATCGAAGATGAAATTGAGTCGGTGGTGTTTGACCGCATTACCACCCAGACCGCTAAACAGGTCATCGTGCAGAAAGTGCGTGAAGCCGAACGGGCGATGGTGGTCGATCAGTTCCGCAGCCACGAAGGCGAGATCGTCACCGGCGTGGTGAAAAAAGTGAATCGGGACAGCATCAGCCTCGATATGGGCAGCAATGCTGAAGCGGTCATTGGCCGCGAGGACATGCTGCCGCGGGAAAATTTCCGTCCTGGCGACCGTATCCGCGGCGTGTTGTATTCGGTCCGCCCGGAAGCGCGCGGCGCGCAGCTGTTTGTCAGCCGGTCACGGCCGGAGATGCTGGTCGAGCTGTTCCGCATTGAAGTACCGGAAATCGGTGAAGAAGTGATTGAAATCAAGGCCGCCGCCCGCGATCCGGGCTCACGGGCGAAAATCGCCGTGAAGACCAACGATAAGCGCATCGATCCGGTCGGCGCCTGCGTCGGTATGCGAGGTGCTCGCGTTCAGGCGGTTTCAAGCGAATTGGGCGGCGAACGTATTGATATCGTGCTGTGGGATGATAATCCGGCCCAGTTTGTTATCAACGCCATGGCGCCTGCCGATGTCGCGTCCATTGTGGTGGACGAGGATAAGCACACCATGGATATCGCGGTAGAAGCGGGCAATCTTGCCCAGGCTATCGGCCGCAACGGACAAAACGTCCGGCTGGCTTCCCAGCTCAGCGGCTGGGAGCTGAATGTAATGACGGTAGAAGATCTGCAGGCAAAACATCAAGCTGAAGCCCATGCGGCGATCTATATCTTTACCCGCAATCTGGATATCGATGAAGAGTTCGCGACGGCACTGGTGGAGGAAGGGTTCTCATCCCTTGAGGAGATGGCCTACGTGCCGATAAATGAACTGCTGGAAATTGAAGGGCTCGATGAAGAAACGGTGGAAGCGCTGCGCGAACGGGCGAAGAATGCGCTAACCACACTTGCGCTGGCGCAGGAAGAGAATCGCGGCGCGGGCGTACCGGCTGAAGACCTGCTGGGTCTGCCTGAACTTGAGCGCGACATGGCGTTCGAACTGGCGGCGTGTGGTGTTTGTACGCTGGAAGATCTTGCCGAACAGGGTGTCGACGACCTGTCAGATATTGAAGGGCTGAGTAGTGAAAAAGCCGGCGAGCTCATCATGGCCGCGCGCAATATTTGCTGGTTTGGCGACAACGCGTAATAAACTGTAGCAGGAAAGGAACAGCATGACAGATGTAACCGTAAAATCGCTCGCCGCTGAAATACAGACTCCGGTCGATCGCCTGTTACAGCAATTTGCTGATGCGGGCATTGATAAAACCGCAGTAGACTCTGTGACCCAGCAGGAAAAAGAAACCTTACTGGCGCACCTGAACCGCAATCGCGGAGCGTCGCCCAATAAATTAACTTTGCAGCGCAAAACGCGCAGCACCTTGAATATTCCGAGCACCGGCGGTAAAAGTAAGTCGGTGCAAATCGAAGTGCGCAAAAAGCGCACCTATGTGCAACGCGATCCGCAGGCGCAGGAACAGGCTGAAGCGGAAGAGCTGGCTCAGCAGCAGGCCCAGCGCGAAGCTGCCGAAAAAGCGCAACGCGACGCCGAAGAAAAAGCAAAACGCGCGGCTGAAGAGAAAGCCAAGCGTGAGGCCGCTGAACAGGCGAAGCGTGTGGCAGCGGAAAGTGATAAATTGACTAACCAGCAGACCAATACTATGATCAAGTCACCACAGGCGGCTGAAAAAGCTCGCCGTGAAGCCGAAGCCGCGGAGCTAAGACGCAAAGCGGAAGAGGAAACGCGTCGCAAGGTCGAAGAGAAGGCTCTCCAGGTCGCGGAAGAAGCGCGCAGTATGGCCGAAGAACGCGGCGGCACCTGGGACAACGCGCCTGAGCCGGCGGAGGAAGATACCACTGATTATCACATCACGACCTCCCATCACGCCCGGGAAGCCGAAGACGAAAACGACCGCAAAGTGGAAGGCGATCACCGCAGCCGCACCCGCGGCGGTAAAGCGACCAAGCAGAAAAAAACCAGCCGCCTGTCTGAATCCAAGGCCGATCGCGAAGAAGCGCGTGCCGTGGGCCGTGGCGGCAAGGGCAAGCGTAAACCGAGCACCCTGATGCAGGGCTTCAACAAGCCGGCGCAGGCGGTGAACCGCGATGTGGTCATCGGCGAAACCATCACGGTTGCGGAATTTGCCAACAAAATGGCGGTGAAAGGCTCGCAGGTCATCAAGGCGATGATGAAGCTGGGCGCCATGGCGACCATCAATCAGGTGATCGACCAGGAAACCGCGCAATTGGTGGCGGAAGAAATGGGTCACAAGGTGATTTTGCGCCGTGAGAACGAGCTGGAAGAGTCGGTGATGTCCGATCGCGACACCGGCAGCTCCGCCGCCGCGGAATCCCGTGCGCCGGTGGTGACCATCATGGGTCACGTCGATCACGGTAAAACCTCGCTGCTGGATTATATCCGCTCCACGAAAGTGGCGGCAGGCGAGGCGGGCGGCATCACCCAGCATATCGGTGCCTATCACGTGGAAACCGATAACGGCATGATCACCTTCCTGGATACCCCGGGGCATGCGGCCTTTACCGCAATGCGCGCCCGTGGCGCACAGGCGACGGATATCGTGGTGCTGGTGGTGGCGGCCGACGACGGCGTGATGCCGCAGACCATCGAAGCCATTCAGCACGCCAAAGCGGCCAAAGTGCCGGTGGTGGTGGCGGTTAACAAGATCGATAAACCGGAAGCGGATCCGGATCGGGTCAAGAATGAACTGACCCAATACGGCGTCATTCCGGAAGAGTGGGGCGGCGAAAGCCAGTTCGTACATGTTTCCGCCAAATCCGGCGCGGGCATTGACGAGCTGTTGGACGCTATCTTGCTGCAGGCGGAAGTGCTGGAGCTGAAAGCGATCCGCAACGGCATGGCCAGTGGTGTGGTCATCGAATCCTTCCTGGATAAGGGGCGTGGTCCGGTTGCTACCGTGCTGGTGCGCGAAGGCAACTTGAACCGAGGCGACATTGTGCTGTGCGGTTTCGAGTACGGCCGCGTGCGCGCCATGCGCGACGAAGTGGGCCGTGACGTCGCCTCCGCCGGACCCTCGATTCCGGTTGAGATCCTCGGTCTGTCCGGGGTGCCGGCAGCCGGTGATGAAGCAACGGTGGTGCGCGACGAGAAGAAAGCGCGTGAAGTGGCGCTGTACCGTCAAGGCAAGTTCCGCGAAGTCAAACTGGCGCGTCAGCAGAAGTCCAAGCTGGAAAACATGTTCGCCAACATGACCGAAGGGGAAGTGTCCGAGCTGAACATCGTGCTGAAATCTGACGTACAGGGTTCCGCCGAAGCCATCAGCGACGCGCTCGAGAAGTTGTCCACCGATGAAGTGAAGGTGAAGATTGTCGGCTCCGGCGTGGGCGGCATTACTGAAACCGACGCGACGCTGGCGGCAGCCTCCAACGCTATCCTGCTGGGCTTTAACGTGCGTGCCGATGCGTCCGCCCGTCGCGTTATCGAAGCGGAAAACATGGATCTGCGCTATTACTCGGTCATCTACGACCTGATTGATGAAGTCAAACAGGCGATGAGCGGCATGCTGGCGCCGGAATACAAACAGGAAATCATCGGTCTGGCGGAAGTACGCGATGTGTTCCGTTCACCGAAATTCGGCGCTATCGCCGGCTGTATGGTGACGGAAGGCGTGGTGAAGCGTCACAACAAGATCCGCGTCCTGCGTGAAAACGTGGTGATCTACGAAGGTGAACTAGAGTCGCTGCGCCGTTTCAAAGACGACGTCAACGAAGTGCGTAACGGCATGGAATGCGGCATCGGCGTGAAGAACTACAATGACGTTCGCTCAGGCGACGTCATCGAAGTGTTTGAAACCATCGAGATCCAACGTACCATTGCCTGATAACGCGTTATCGGCAGCGCACACCACAGGGGGGCGACCAGCCCCCCTGCTTGTCTGGAGAATTTACCATGGCCAAAGAATATAGCCGCACCCAGCGCGTCGCCCAGGAGATGCAAAAAGAAATCGCCATCATCCTGCAGCGCGAAATCAAAGATCCCCGCGTCGGCATGGCGACGGTGTCAGGCGTAGAAGTGTCGCGCGATCTGGCCTACGCCAAAGTGTTCGTCACCTTTCTGAACGACAACACCCCTGAACAGGTTAAAACCGGCGTCCGGGCGCTGCAGGATGCGGCGGGTTTCATTCGCAGCCTGCTGGGCAAAGCCATGCGCCTGCGCGTGGTGCCTGAATTGACCTTCGCCTACGATAATTCGCTGGTGGAAGGTATGCGCATGTCTAATCTGGTCAGCCAGGTGGTGCAAAATGACCGCCTGCGCCGGGGCGTAAGCCCGGCGGATGAGACGGATAGTGAGGATAAGGAAGACTGATGGGCCGTCCAAGTCGCCGTGGCCGTGATATTGACGGCATCGTCCTGTTGGATAAACCGCTCGGGATCTCGTCCAACGATTTGTTGCAAAAGGTCAAACGGTTGTTTCGCGCTAATAAGGCCGGGCATACCGGTGCGCTGGATCCGCTGGCGACCGGCATGCTGCCCGTCTGCCTCGGCGAGGCGACCAAGTTTTCCCAGCATCTGCTGGAGGCGGATAAGCGCTATCGGGTCACCGCCCGGCTCGGCGAACGCACCGATACCTCCGACGCCGAGGGCCAAACGGTCAGCGTCCGGCCGGTATCGCTGGATAAGGCACGCCTTGAGGCGGCGCTGAACCACTTCCGTGGTGAAAGCAGTCAGGTGCCGTCGATGTTTTCCGCGCTGAAGCATCAGGGGCGTCCGCTGTACGAGTACGCCCGTAAAGGCATCACGGTAGAGCGAGAGGCGCGCCCTATCCACGTCTACGATTTGCAGTTACACCGCTGGGATTTGACGGAGGTGGAACTGGAGATTCATTGTTCCAAAGGCACCTACATTCGCACCATTATCGATGATTTTGGTGAACGTCTCGGCTGCGGCGCGCACGTCACGGCGCTGCGCCGGCTGGCGGTTGCCCGCTATCCATCTGAGCGTATGGTAACGCTTGCGTCGCTGCAGGCCATTGCCGCCGACGCGCCGGAAGCGCCGGAAATCCTGGCGCAGCTGGACGCGCTGCTGTTGCCGATGGACAGCGCGGTGGCGGATATGCCGGCGGTCAATCTGCCGTCTGACCTCGCCGCGCGGGTGCGCCTCGGGCAAACGGTAGCGGTTACAACGCAGCCGCAGGACGGGCTGGTACGCCTGACCGAAGGGGACGCCGGACGCTTTTTCGGCATCGGCGAAATCGCCGCACCGGGCCGGCTGACGCCGCGCCGCCTGATAGCGGAACCGCGTGCCTGATCATGTAATCGCCTTGCGATCGACACGGGCTGAGAGTAGAATGGCGCGGCTTATGAAGCGGGTGGCTGAATTAGAGATCGGCGCCCATCTATTTCACAATCATTTTGGAGTGTTATAATGTCTCTAAGTGTTGAAGCGAAAGCGAAAATTGTTACTGATTTCGGCCGTGATGCCAAAGACAGCGGTTACACTGAAATTCAGGTTGCTCTTTTAACCGCTCAGATTAGCCATTTGCAGGGCCATTTTGCGGAACATAAAAAAGATCACCACAGCCGCCGTGGTCTGTTGCGTATGGTTTCACAGCGTCGTAAGCTGCTCGACTACCTGAAAGGCAAAGATGTGGCGCGTTACACCAGCCTTATCGAACGCCTGTGTCTGCGTCGCTAAGCCAGACAGTTTCAGGAGAAAGGGGCCTTATGTGGCCCCTTTCTTCTAGGCAGCGTTCATCCCGTGACAGGGACTCACCCGCGCGGCGGTGAATGCTAAGTAGATTCTTCAATTGCTGAGGTTCGCGCGGCTAATGAGAGACTTTATCCGCCGGGATAAGGATTGTCATTAGTCGCGAGGATGCGATGAGAAGGTTGTTAGTCAACGGTGTGCGGTCTGATTGAAAGCGCCGCGCACTTTGAAAAAGGAAATCATTTTGCTAAATCCGATTGTTCGCAAGTTTCAATACGGCCAGCATACCGTCACGCTGGAAACCGGTATGATGGCACGTCAGGCGACTGCCGCAGTCATGGTAAGCATGGACGACACGGCGGTATTTGTGACCGTTGTGGGCGCCAAACAAGCAAAACCGGGACAGAGCTTCTTCCCGCTGACCGTCAATTATCAGGAGCGGACCTACGCCGCCGGCCGTTTCCCGGGCGGGTTCTTCCGCCGCGAAGGCCGCCCGAGCGAAGGCGAAACGCTGATTTCGCGCCTGATTGACCGTCCGATCCGTCCGCTGTTCCCGGAAGGTTTCCTAAACGAAGTGCAGGTTATCGCCACCGTGGTCTCGGTTAACCCGCAGGTCAGCCCCGATATCGTGGCGATGATTGGCGCTTCCGCCGCGCTGGGCCTGTCCGGTATTCCGTTCAGCGGCCCTATCGGCGCCGCACGCGTTGGCTACATCAATGACCAGTACGCGCTGAACCCGACGCAGGCTGAACTGGCGACAAGCCGACTGGATCTGGTTGTTGCCGGTACCCAAAACGCCGTGCTGATGGTGGAATCCGAAGCGCAACTGCTGAGTGAAGATCAAATGCTCGGCGCCGTGGTCTATGGCCACGATCAGCAGCAGGTCGTGATCGACAACATCAATCAGCTGGTGGCTGAAGCCGGCAAGCCGAAATGGCAGTGGCAGGCACAGGACGTTAACGCCGGCCTGCAGGCGCGGGTCGCCGAGCTGGCGGAATCCGGTCTGGGCGATGCCTATCGTATCACCGAAAAACAAGAGCGCTATGCCGCGGTTGACGCTATCAAGGCCGATGTGGTTGAAGCCTTGACGGCGCAGGATGAGACGCTGGACGCCGGTGAGATCAAGGACATTCTGGTCGCGCTTGAAAAAAGCGTGGTGCGTAGCCGCGTATTGCGTGGCGAACCGCGTATCGACGGCCGGGAAAAAGACATGATTCGCGGCCTGGACGTGCGCACCGGCGTATTGCCGCGTACCCACGGGTCGGCGCTGTTCACCCGTGGTGAAACTCAGGCGCTGGTCACCGCCACCTTGGGCACCGAGCGCGATGCACAGAATATTGATGAATTGACGGGTGAACGGACAGACCGTTTCCTGCTACACTATAATTTCCCGCCGTACTGCGTCGGTGAAACCGGCATGGTGGGGTCGCCGAAGCGTCGCGAAATCGGCCACGGCCGTCTGGCGAAACGCGGTGTTCTGGCGGTGATGCCGAACGCCAGCGAATTCCCGTACACCGTGCGCGTGGTATCGGAAATCACCGAGTCGAACGGCTCCTCTTCCATGGCTTCCGTGTGCGGCGCTTCACTGGCGCTGATGGACGCCGGGCTCCCTATCAAGGCGGCCGTTGCCGGTATCGCTATGGGCCTGGTGAAAGAAGGCGACAACTTTGTGGTGTTATCCGATATTCTGGGTGATGAAGATCATCTGGGTGATATGGATTTCAAAGTTGCCGGCAGCCGTGAAGGCGTCACCGCGCTGCAGATGGACATCAAGATTGAAGGCATCACCCGCGAAATCATGCAGGTGGCGCTGAATCAGGCCAAGGGCGCGCGTATGCACATCCTCGGCGTGATGGAGCGGGCAATCAGCTCGCCGCGTGGTGATATTTCCGAATTCGCGCCGCGCATCCATACCATTAAGATCAGTCCCGATAAGATTAAGGACGTGATTGGTAAAGGCGGCTCGGTTATTCGCGCGCTGACCGAAGAAACCGGCACGACGATCGAAATCGAAGATGACGGTACCGTGAAAGTGGCGGCCACCGACGGTGATAAAGCTCGTCACGCCATCCGCCGCATTGAAGAGATCACCGCGGAAATCGAAGTGGGCCGGATTTATAATGGTAAAGTGACCCGCATCGTAGACTTCGGCGCCTTTGTTGCCATCGGCGGCGGCAAAGAAGGGCTGGTGCATATCTCCCAGATTGCCGATAAGCGTGTAGAGAAAGTGGCGGATTATCTGGAGCTGGGCCAGGAAGTGCCGGTTAAGGTCCTCGAAGTGGACCGCCAGGGTCGCGTTCGCCTGAGTATCAAGGAAGCCAGTGCCACCAGCCAGGACGCCGTGGTGCCTGAAGCAGAATAGCCTTACTGTTAGCGCATTTAACAGCTCCTTGCCCCGGTGGGGAGCTGTTCGTATCACAAGGGCGGGACGCCTTGTGTTAAGCCGATGGGGGACAGGACGTTCATCCAATGTTTTTCTTCGGGAGTGGGAAATGAGGCCTTACTTGCGCTGGTGGTTCGTTGCAATGGCGTTAATGCTGGCAGGATGCAGCAACAGTGATTGGCGAAGTAAAGATAGCGTTCTGGCCGTCCCTTTGCAGCCGACGCTACAGCAAGAAGTCATCCTGGCGCGTATGGAACAAATACTGGCGAGCCGGGCCCTTACCGATGATGAACGAGCACAGCTATTATATGAGCGCGGAGTGCTGTATGATAGTCTTGGGCTGAGAGCGCTGGCGCGCAATGATTTTTCACAAGCGCTGGCAATCCGACCCGATATGCCGGAAGTTTTCAATTATCTTGGCATATACTTAACGCAGGCGGGTAATTATGATGCCGCCTATGAAGCGTTTGATTCTGTACTAGAGCTTGATCCAACTTACAACTACGCGTATTTAAACCGTGGCATCGCCCTGTATTACGGCGGCCGCTACCGTTTAGCGCAGGATGATCTGCAGGCGTTTTATCGCGACGACCAAAACGATCCCTTCCGCTCGCTGTGGCTTTTCCTGGTCGAGAAAAAAATCGACGACGGGAAGGCTTCTAACGCGCTGCAAAGCCGTTATGTGAGGGCGAATAAAGGGCAATGGGGATGGAATATTGTCGAGTTCTACCTGGGGGACATTAGCGAATCGACGCTAATGGCGCGCCTCAAGGCGGACGCAACGGATAACACTTCGCTCGCCGAGCATCTCAGTGAAACTGACTTCTATTTAGGTAAACACTACCTGAGTCTGGGGGACAAGAACGCCGCTTCGGCGCTGTTCAAACTGACGGTTGCTAACAACGTACATAACTTTGTTGAGCACCGCTATGCATTGTTGGAATTGGCACTATTGGGCCAAGGGCAAGACGACCTATCAGAATCGGACCAGCAATAGCTGACGAACAAAACTTAAGCAGCCTGCATTCTCTTTTTTTCACCTGCGAGGGTGAGGGCTTGTTTTTTTCGTTATAAATCCAATTTGAGTCGGTTCACACTTTTGATGAAAATGAATGAAAATTTTCACGACAAGGTATGTAGACTGGCCGCCATTAAGAAATGAGGCACGTGTACATGTCTGAAGTAGAAACCTCTTTTGCCGATCTGGGGCTGAAAACACCTATCTTGAATGCACTGACCGATCTCGGTTATGAAAAGCCGTCACCCATCCAGGCTGCCTGTATTCCGCACCTGCTGGCCGGGGGTGATGTATTGGGGATGGCGCAGACCGGCAGCGGCAAAACCGCGGCCTTCTCCCTGCCGCTGTTGCACAATATCAAAACTGAACTCGCCGCGCCGCAGGTGCTGGTTCTGGCACCGACCCGCGAGCTGGCGGTACAGGTGGCAGAAGCCTGCGCCGATTTCGCCAAGCATATGAAAGGCGTCAACGTGGTCGCCCTGTACGGCGGTCAGCGTTACGACGTGCAATTACGCGCGCTGCGCCAGGGACCGCAGGTGGTGGTCGGCACCCCGGGCCGGCTGCTGGATCATCTGAAACGCGGTACGCTGTATTTGTCCAATTTGAGCGGACTGGTGCTGGACGAAGCCGATGAAATGCTGCGCATGGGCTTTATCGAAGACGTCGAAAACATTCTGGCGCAGGTGCCGGCACAGCATCAGACCGCGCTGTTCTCAGCCACCATGCCGGAAGCGATACGCCGCATCACGCGTCGGTTCATGAACGAACCGCAGGAAGTGCGCATCCAGTCAAGCGTGACCACCCGTCCCGATATCAGCCAGAGCTACTGGACGGTTCAGGGTATGCGCAAGAACGAAGCGCTGGTGCGTTTCCTGGAAGCGGAAGATTTCGACGCCGCCATTATCTTTGTGCGCACCAAAAACGCGACGCTGGAAGTGGCCGAAGCGCTTGAGCGCAGCGGTTACAACAGTGCCGCCATGAACGGCGACATGAATCAGGCGCTGCGCGAGCAGACGTTAGATCGCCTGAAAGACGGCCGTCTGGATATTCTGATTGCCACCGACGTCGCCGCCCGCGGCCTGGACGTTGATCGCATCAGCCTGGTGGTAAACTACGATATACCGATGGATGCCGAATCCTACGTGCACCGTATCGGCCGTACCGGTCGCGCCGGACGCGCTGGCCGGGCGCTGTTGTTCGTGGAAAACCGCGAGCGCCGTCTGCTGCGCAATATCGAGCGCATCATGGAGCTGACTATCCCGGAAGTGGAACTGCCGACCGCCGAGGTGCTGAGCCCCCGTCGTCTGGCCAAGTTTGCCGCCAAGGTGCAAAACCAGCTGGAAAGCAGCGATCTTGATATGTACCGCGCGCTGCTGGCCAAACTGCAGCCGGCGGAAGATCTTGACATGGAAACGCTGGCCGCGGCGCTGTTGAAAATGGCCCAGGGCGGACGCCCGCTGATCCTGCCGCCGGATCCGGTGATTGACCGCCGTCCGCGCCGCGAAGGTGGCGAACGTCCGCCGCGCCGTGAACGTCGCGATGTGGGCGAAATGGATCTCTATCGTATCGAGGTGGGCCGTGATGATGGGGTGGAAGTTCGCCACATCGTCGGCGCGATCGCCAACGAAGGGGATATCAGCAGCCGTTATATCGGTAATATTAAATTATTCGCCTCCCACTCGACCATTGAACTGCCGAAAGGCATGCCGGGAGAAATGCTGTCTCACTTCACCCGCACGCGTATTCTGAACAAGCCGATGAATATGCAGTTTATGGGTGAAGCGCAGTCGCGCGGCGGCGAGCGTCGCGGCGGCCCGGCTGCGGGCGCCGGTGGTCGTGTCAATTACGGCGGTGAACGCCGTGATGGCGGCGGCCGTAGCAGCTTCAGCGATCGTCGCGAGGGTGCCGCCGCTGGCGAACGCCGGTTCAGCCGTGACGGTCAACGCGCGTCGCGCCGCGATGGCGACACCGCGCCGGCCAGCCGCCGTCGTTTCGGCGGTGACGCCTAAGCCGTAAATTACCCGGCGAAACGTCACCTTCGGGTGGCGCCCGGCGTGCGGCAAACAAGCCTGCGGCCGCGACTGGTAAAAAACCCGACTTAGGCGGGTTTTTTTTGGCCTTTGCCGGTTGGCTGTGCTCAGGTGGGCCGCCCACGGCCTGTGCCGCGCTGCCTGATCTCGCGGGGCTTAGTCTGACAGGTGCTCACGCACCGACATGGCAATTTCAAAGGAGCGCAGGCGCGCCTGATGATCAAAAATCTGACCGTTGATCATCAGCTCTTCAGCACCGGTGTCTTGCACCAGCGCCTCAAGCCCGCTTTTAACCTGCCCGGCATCGCCGACGACCGACAGCCGCAGGGCCTGTTCCACGCCATAATGCTCACCCGGCGATCACAGCGCCTCGATATCGCTCACCGGCGGCGGCAACGGGCCCGGCCGGCCGCGGCGCAGATTAATAAATTGCTGTTGCATCGAGGTGAACAGGAAGCGGGCGTCGCGCTCGCTGTCGGCGGCGATCACACTGATACACACCATGGCATAAGGCTCGTCCAGCGCGCGCGAGGGTTTGAACTGCTCGCGGTACAGACTCAGCGCCTGCCACAACATGTCCGGCGCGAAATGAGAAGCAAAGGCGAAGGGCAGGCCCATCGCTGCCGCCAGTTGCGCACTGTAAAGTCTTGAACCAAGCAGCCAAATCGGCACATGCAGCCCTTGCCCCGGGACTGCCTGTACCGGCTGGCCCGGTTTGACATGATCGAAGTAGCCGATTAATTCCTGTACATCGTGCGGGAAATTGTCCACTTCATTGGCAAGATGGCGGCGTAGCGCCAGCATGGTGCGCTGATCGGTGCCAGGCGCGCGACCCAGTCCCAAGTCCACCCGGCCGGGGTAGAGCGTCTCCAGAGTGCCGAACTGTTCGGCAATCACCAGCGGCGAGTGGTTGGGCAGCATGACGCCGCCGGAGCCGACGCGCAAGGTGGTGGTGCCGCCGGCGATATGCCACAGCAATACCGAGGTGGCGTCGCTGGCGATGCCGGTCATATTGTGATGTTCCGCCATCCAATAGCGATGGTAACCCCATTGCTCGGCGTGGCGCGCCAAATCCAGAGAGGCGTTGAAGGCGTCGTGCGGCGTCGCACCCTGCGGCACCGGAGAGAGATCCAGCATGGAAAAAGGAATCGGTGTCTGTTTGGTCAGCATGAGCATACTCACAGGTTGTCTGCGCCGCAACTTTGTCGGCTAATGATAACTATGAGTATTAACTAAAAATTCAGGTAGTTATAGCCCATTATTTATTGTGGTTATTAGGCGCTGATGATCGCTATGGCATAGGGTGCACAGCCTGTTCCCCGCTGTAATGCGCGACGCATTACAGGTATCAATGCGCCATTGCCAAAGTAATGGCGTAGTGTCACGGGCGGGCATGACAGCCGTCGTGCCGCAGCATCGCCGCGGCGAAAGCACAGCCTCACCGGCGTGGTTTAACAGCTTTACCGACGGCGTTGCCGCCATCATGCCTATCGCATTCGCGCTGTTACTCCACCAGCGCCAGACCGGGGATGCGGCGCCAGTAACCGTTGCAGTCCTTCTGACCGGTGAGCACTGCGTGGTGTTCCCCCTGGTGGTTGGCGCGAAATACCGCCACCTGTTCTGGCGTGGACAGATCTTGCGGCGACAGGCGTACCACATCCACCAGACCTGCCATCGACACCTGTTCATTGATGAGATTATAACAATAGCCGCTCTGGGTTTGGATGCCGTTCAACACGAAGACCTGTTGCTGCTCCTGTGTCATAACCGGCCGCCACTGGGGGTAGTGAATACAGCAGGTTTCGCACTCATCCTTCGATCGGTTCTCCGAACGGGCGGTGAAACAGCGTGCCGACCAGGCAAGCGGCAAATGGCCATAGCTGAACACCTCCACCTCGAAACGATCTCGGATCCCCAGCTCCTCGCACTGCGCCAGCGTGTTGCTCAGCCATTCGCGCGACATTTCGACGGGCATACACCAGCGGACCATACCTTGTTTTAGCAAAATGCGCAGCGTATAGGCGTTATAGCAATTCAGCGCCGGGCCGGCGACGAAGGGGAGCCGCTGTTCATACGCCAGCTGTACCGTGCCCAGATCGTTGGCCTCGATGAGAAACTCGCCGTTATCCAGATAACGCTTTAGCTCGGTCAGCTCGGAGGGCGCCTGGATAAGCGCCAGCGTGGAGATAACGATCTGCTTGCCGCTCGGCAGCAAGCTTTTGGCCAGCGCCAGCCAGTCGCCGGTTTTCATCAAACGGCGCTTACTGCATACTGTTTCGCCAAGATAGAGGATATCGGCCTGACTTGACGCCGCTTGCTGGTAAAAGGCTTCCAAC
This sequence comes from Candidatus Sodalis endolongispinus, assembly GCF_018777395.1. Taxonomy (GTDB): domain Bacteria; phylum Pseudomonadota; class Gammaproteobacteria; order Enterobacterales; family Enterobacteriaceae; genus Sodalis_B; species Sodalis_B endolongispinus. The sequence goes on along the minus strand of NZ_JAFJYC010000001.1, from coordinate 2,181,412 downwards.
ATCTGTTTCGGCCAATAATACAGCACCGGCCCCAGTGAATAGCGCATGGTCGTCTCTCCTGTTACTGCCAATGGCGGTGGTAAGCGCCGAGAGTGGTCTGGACGCCTTCCGACATCGCCGCCAGCGTCTGGTTTCAGGCCTCCTCCGGCTGGTAAGCGGCGGGATTAGCGCGGCAGCGGTCGATGGCCTGCCGCCAGACGCGGGTGACCTGACTGACATAGGCGGGGCTGCGTTGACGGCCTTCAATCTTCACCGATGCAATATTGGCTGCCAACAGCGCCGGTAACAGCGCCAGCGTATTTAGACTGGTGGGCTCTTCCAGCGCATGATAGCGCTGCCCTTCCACTAAATAACGGCCCTTGCACAAGGTGGGATAACCGGCGTTTTCATCCGGCTGGTAGCGGTCAATCAGCACATTGTTCAGCCGCGCTTCCATCCCGGCGGCGGTTTGCTGCCAGCGGACAAATCGCGCCGGTGAGCAGGCGCCGACCGTATTAGGCGATTCGCCGGTCAAATAGGAAGAGAGGTAGCAACGTCCCTCGGCCATAATGCAAAGGCTACCGAAGGCAAAGACCTCCAGCGGCACCGGACTGACCTGTGCGAGCTGTTTCACCTGGTGTATCGACAGCTCGCGCGGCAGAACTACCCGTGCCACGTCAAACTGCTGCTGATAAAAGAGGACAGCCGCCTGATTTGTGGCAGAAGCCTGTACCGAGACATGACGCTCGATAGCGGGATAGCGCTCGGCGGCATAGGCCAGCATTGCTAAATCCGCCAAAATCAGCACATCGGCGCCGCTTTGCGCGGCCGTGTCGACAGCACGCTGCCAGCGGGCGTAACCGTCGGGATGGGCAAATGTGTTAATGGCGATATGCAACTTGCGTCCATGACGGTGCACTTAGCGCTCCGCCTCCTGTAAGCGCTGATCGGTAAAATTGAGGCCGGCGAAATGACGGGCGTTGGTGTCGTCCTTTAGACCGATATACACCGCGTCGGCGACGTTATCAATCGCCGCCTTGAGTGCCGGTAGGTTACCGGCCGGGCACAGCAGTTCCATAAAGCTCCCAAGAAGTGGCCGCCCGTTGCCTAAATCGGCAAGGGCAAGAAATAAATCCGGGACAATGGGCTGAATTTACATCATTTGCCCCGCAGGCCCGCCGGTAATTGTAAATAAGGGCAGCGGAAAGGATTTTGATTTGGGGCAGTTTATGGCGTAATGACGGAGAAAACCGCCGCCGACGATGGAGAAATCGCGATGTTTTTGTGCGAAACATTGATATAGGCCGCTGCGTGCGCCGGCCGCTGTGGCAAAATGGGCAATAACTTTTTTTGAGGAGTGAAATCAGTGTGGGATAAACTACGAGCACAGCTGGTGTGCCGGGGGCCGTCGCTGTTGCGCTTGCCGATAAAACTGACCCCGTTTGCCGTTCAGCGCCAGGTTCTCGAACAGGTTTTGCACTGGCAGTTTCGTTCAGCGCTGGCGGAAGGGGAGTTGGATTTTCTTGAGGGTCGCTGGCTGCAAATCGATGTCGTCGATCTGGGCCTTAACTGGGCGATGACGCTGCGCGACGGGCAGTTGCGGGTCAGCCAACCGTCGACGCCAGACGTCATTTTTACCAGTCAAGCCAATGACTTAGTGTTGATTGCTGCCGGGCGCGAAGATCCAGACACGCTGTTTTTCCAGCGCCGGCTGCGTATTGAGGGCGATACGGAACTCGGTCTCAGAGTCAAAATCTGCTGGACGCTACCGATCCTGAGCGTATGCCGGCCCTGCTGCGCCACGCTCTGCACCAGCTGGCCGACATGGTGGAAGCCGGTCTGAAAGAGGACGCGATCGCAGCCGACGGCCATCGCGTACCCCACTCTTGCTGATACGAATGGAAATCCCGGTAGACGCGCCGGGCATCGACAGTCTGCTTAAGCGGGCGTTCAATCGGGACCGCGAGGCTGCACTGGTACGCGCGATGCGTGAGGACGGGCTGCTGACCTTGGGCGTGGTGGCGACCGACGACGAGGGCGAGGTCATAGGCTATGCCGCCTATTGCCCGGTGTGGATCGACGGCGAAGATCACCAATGGGTGGCCCTGGCGCCGCTGGCGGTAGATGGCGCCTGGCGCGGGCAAGGCATTGGCCGCCGTTTGGTCTATGAAGGGCTGGATACGCTTAATGAGTTTGGCTACAGCGCTGTCGTGACGTTGGGGGATCCGGCATGGTTTAACCGTTTCGGCTTCGAGCCGGCCGCGCGCTGGCAGTTGCGCACGTCGTGGCCCGGTACCGAGGCGGCGTTGCAATTGTTCCAACTGGCAGAGAGCGCCCTGGACGGCGTAAGCGGAGAAATCTCCTGGCCGGCACCATTCGCTGTTACCGACCGTTAATCGCTGTCTAGCAACCCGGCTGGGCAGCCTTGGCCGCCGCAGGCTGGGCCTTAGAGTTTTGCAGCGTAACGGCGCGCGCGCGGGTTTTACTCCCGCGGCGGTGCTGCGTCTTCGCAACACAGTAGCCCAAAGTGGTGCAAAGCCTGCTCCTGCAGGGCAACAAAGTGTTCCTTTTGCGCCCGCGACAGCTGCTTAACCCGATGTTCCCAGCGCAGCGCCATGCTGCGATCGCCCGCCGGACTCTGAAACACCAGCGCCAGCGGGCCCTTACCGCGCAGCGATTTGGCGCCGCCGCCGCGTTGATGCTGACCAAGACGCCGTTGAACGTCGGTGTTGATGCCGGTATAAAGCATTCCGTTGGCGGTGCGAATGAGGTAAAGATGCCACAGGGCGCTGCTCATCGTCATGCGTTATGATCCCTGAAAGTGTTCGCTATGAAGGGGCTGGGCCGAGTGTAGCGGAATCTGGCCGCTACCGCCACTGCCCCTGCCGTGCGCAGATCCGCTCGCCCGCCGGGGCCTTGGCGTCAGTATTCCTGCGCCTTGGCGTTTCGCTGGCAAGACTATTTTAGGCGGTGGCGCTGCAGTAGGCCGTTTCCACTGGCACGGCGCCTTGCTGCAGGGCCTCTGTAGAGCGAAGGTTCCCTGCTATCAGGGCACCTTGCTGCAGAGCTTCTGTAGTGTGAAGGTTCTTTGCTATCAGAAAGCCTTTCCAGCAGGGCCTATGTAGAGCGAAGGTTCCCTGTTATCAAGGTGTATTTACTGCTGGACCTCTTTAAAGCAACGGTTTCCCGCAGACAGGGGGCCGGCGGCAGATATTTCCATCAGCCCCTTCAGACACGGCTAATAACGCAAAAATAAAGCCCCGGCAGATGACCAGGGCCAGAAGCCGGCGCTAACGCTTACGGCTTATTAAGAATACGCGGAGATTCGCGGTTGAACGCCGGTAAATCGTCCGGGGTCCGGCTGGTGACCAGCGTATCATTATCCACCACCACCTCTTTATCGAAGAAGTCGGCGCCCGCATTCTTTAAGTCCACCACGATAGGTTTCACCGTGGTCATCTTTTTGCCGCGTACCACATCGGCACTGATCAGCAATTGCGGGCCATGGCAAATGGCGAAAATGGGTTTACCGCTGTCGGCGAATCCGCGAGTAAAATCCACAAACCTATCGTCACCGCGCAGCGCATCGGGAGAATGGCCGCCCGGCAACAATAGCGCGTCAAAATCCGCCGAATGAACGTCATCAATCCCCTTGTCGATAGTCACCGTGGCTTCCCCTTTCTTACCGGTCACGGTATTGCCTGCCTTTTTTCGATGGTGATCACCTGGTGACCGGCCTGCTTATAGGCCTGCGCCGGCGAGGTATATTCAACATCCTCAAATTCATCGGTAATCAAAACGGCGATCTTCTTGCTCATCATAACCTCCTTCTGCTAACTGATGGCTTCCCCTAAGCCTAGTGCCGGATCGGTCGGCCGGCAAACTTCAGTAGGGATGCTGTTTTCATCAATGGATTACTAATAATTACGCTGCCGCAGTCATTATCATTGTTGCAGTCATTGCCATTGCCGCAGTCTTTACCATTGCCGCAGTCTTTACCATTACCGCAGTCTTTACCATTACCGCAGTCTTTACCATTACCGCAGTCTTTGCCATTACCGCAGTCATTACCGCTGCCGCAAACGCCCCGAAACGGTGGTTAGAAGTGCGTCGAAGACCCGGCGTGGGGTACGGTGCTCTCCAGCGCAATGGGGGAAAAATGTCGTGTTGGCAAAACCCGGCCTTCCGACGTCGACGACAGACAGGATAGCGCCCCACGGCGCAGAGTCGAGAGGGAACAAGCCCGGCGTGAAACTGAAAGCGGTTACTGCTCCTCTTTCGCACTTAGGGTCCGCTCTCGCGGAATATCAAGTGTGTCAATGCGGCCCTGAGTGGATAAAACCTGGCCCGTGGCAGGGAGGTAATTATGCCATTCGACTGATTTCGCTGCGTAATAGCGCACAGCGCTTAAGTGTAGAACCGCTATTTCCTCGGTAACTTTAATTAAGGCAATATCGTGTGCATTAACTTTCAGCTAACAATTTAAATATTTTCAAAATAAATAGTTTCACAGCGGTAATAACCGGTTGAATAACAGCGGTGTTTGTGCTGGCGACATTCAGATAATACTCAAGTTTTCGACTATTCTGAAAAACGTAGCTAAAGCAAAGAAAAATAATTGGCGTGAGGGTCGCTCGTTACCGCAGAGAATGTTTTAATCTAGCGAAGGTGCGGCGCTGGACGGCGATTCATCGTCACAGGGCAAGTCGGCAATTTTCACCGCATTGCGACCCTGATGTTTGACTTGGTAAAGGGCCTGATCGGCTGCCGTTAACGACGCATCAATATTGGCACCGGTCAGTAACGCAATACCGACGCTCAGCGTGACGGTGGTGGAAACTTCCTGATTATATAAATGCGGTATTTTCAGATCCAGCACCGCCTGCCTAACGTTTTCGGTCAGGGTTAGCGCTTCGGTTTCATCGACATCAATCAGCAATACCAGAAACTCCTCGCCGCCGTAGCGCACGGCGATGTCACGCGAACGAACGGCGTCGCGTATTACCACCGATACCGCGGCCAGAGCTTTGTCGCCCATGCTATGACCATAATTATCGTTATAGGCTTTGAAATGGTCGATATCCAGCAGCAACAAATAGTGGCAGCAGGGGTCGGCACCCAGCAACCCTTCGAGTTTGTTCTGCAGGCCGCGTCGATTATACAGGCCGGTTAGCGGGTCGATCATGCTCAGATCGCTGAATTTCTCCCGTTCCTCGCTTAGGCGCCTTACTAAATCAATGGTGAAGGCCTCGCTGCGGTTTTGCATCAGATGGTGCAAGGAAAAACTGATAGGCGGCATGACAATCGTAAACAGCAGCATGACAATATGGCTGAACTCATCAAGCACCACCACCGTGACGGCCGATGGCAGGCTATGCAGGCAAAAGGCCACTAAATTATCGGCAAGGGTAATCGCGCTGATGAAAAAGACCGTCATCAGGCTGTAAAGCAGAAATGTTTTATCCGGTGTTGCTAGTTGATTGAAACGAAACAGAATATGCCAGGCCCAGGAGAAGCCAATAATAATTGAAAGATAATTCAATGAAACTTCATAATTCCGCATCCGAAAGAGACTTATTACCAAACCGGTCATCGACAGCGCCGCGACGATTATCGCTGCTGCTGACGGCTGGCGGCTGTTATTAATCGCGCTGACCACATAAAAAAGAGAAAAGGCGATATTTAGTAACAAAAATAACAGAAGCGACGTGCTAAGCTTGCTTTGGCGGAGCTCATCATAGGTGTTATAAGGTTTGGACATAAACAAACGGTTAAGCCCCCGGCTGTGAAAAAAAATATTAAATATTGCTGCGAGAAAATAATGGATGTCTGAAAATCGCCAGGCGTTTTTATAGCTGAATTTGATTTTTCGCTTCCGGGCTAATTTAGCAGCTTTAGTCGTCAATGTTATTAGTTAAGGTCCCTCACCAATGTAATGACCTCACAAAAAAAGAGGCGCCGGCCGCCGGCAGGCCAGAGGTTAGCGGCGGGCGCGAAGCAGGCCGTGTCGCCGCGGCCCAAGGCCTGCGAAACGTTTAGCGTCGACCGCCACCGTAGTCTCCTGATCCATTACGGGTTAATGGCTATGCGGTAGACATGGCACGGGGGAGCTCGCGCCACAATAACGTCGGCGAAGAGAGCAAGCTGCAGGAGGATGATCAGAAAACAAGGGGAACGTGCGGCAGGAAAAGTGAAACATTGACAGTGGTGCGAAGAGAGGGACTTGAACCCTCACGTCCGTTAAGACACCAACACCTGAAGCTAGCGCGTCTACCAATTCCGCCACCTTCGCCTGACACAGACAGCCGGTTAAGGCTGTTACCACGGAGGCGGATTCTAGAGGTTTCGGCGTTAAGGTCAATGATTATTTGTGATTTCGCGGACGTTTGCTGCAAAAAAATACCGCGCTCAGCGGGACCCGTCGGCGCGCGGAACATGACCGCGCGCTACTGCCTGCGTCAGCGGCGTTTAGCACCTTTATCGCGGCTGCGTTTTACCTGATGTATGGCTTGATACACCTTGAAACGGCCGTTTTGCGCCAGCACTTGATGATTACCAAATACCGCATCGAGCAGATCCGGGTAGGGCAAGAAGGCGTTAGCGACAATGCGTAATTCGCCACCGATACGCAGATGGTTCAGCGCGCCGCGAATCAGCGTTTCCGCCGCCTTCAGATTGGTTTGCATACCATCATGGAACGGCGGGTTGGAAATAATCATATCGAAGCGGCCAGTGATAGCGGAGTAGACATCGCCGGCCAGCGCCTCGCCCTGCAGCCCGTTGGCCGCCAGAGTGGCGCGGCTGGCCGCCAGCGCCGGCGCATGGGCATCACTGAGCGTTAATTGCACTCCCGCCGCCCCTTTCGCCAGAACGGCCGACAGGACGCCGGCGCCGCAGCCGATGTCGGCCACATGGCCCTGAAGCGGCCGATCGAACGTCGACAAAAGCAACTGGCTGCCGTTGTCCAGCCCGTCACGGCTGAAGACGCCCGGCAGGGTTTTTATCACCACGTCGTCAAGCGGGTAGGATTGCCAAAACGCCTCGACATCGAAACGGGGCCGCTGAACAAGCTCGCCGTGATACAGCCCGCAGCGCCGGGCGCTATCGATTTTAGCCAGCGGGCACCAGGCTGCCAGCATCGATTCGGCGCTGCGCACGCCGCTGCGGTTTTCCCCCACCACAAACACATCGCACCCCAACGGCAGCAATGACAGCAGATTGGTCAATTGAAACAGCGCTTCCGGCTTGTTTTTCGGCCAGAAATAAATCAGCGTGTCGCAGCCGCCGACCAGCGCGGCGTCCGCCACCAGGCCGAACTGCACCGCCTGCTCGCCCAACGCGCGCGTCAGCGTCTGCCGGTGGTGATACCAGGCGGTATGAACTTTCACACTCCGCGCCTCAAGCCGGGCCGGCAGCAAATCCTGCACGTCGCCTGCGATCACGACCTGTTTATCTGAAAATGTATCCTGATGCCGGAGTATGACTTCACTGGCGGGGGTTAAAGCAGACATGCGACAAACGCTCCTCATTAAATCGAGCAGGGAGTATAGTGTTTTATTGCCCTGGGTTCGATGGGTTTGGTAGCATAGCGGCGCGGAATCATGGCCGCCGGAGGGAATAACGATGACGACACGGCGCGACTGGCAATTACAACAACTCGGCATTACGCAATGGACGCTTCGGCGCCCGGCGGTGCTACAGGGGGAAGTTGCGGTCAAATTGCCGAGTGATATTCGTTTGTTGCTGGTAGCCGACCCGCTACCGCCGATGGATCATCCGCTAGTGGCCGATGTGGCGCGCAGCATGGCGCTGACGTCGGCGCAGCTGTATGGGGTGACGCCGGATCAAGTCATGATGTTGCCGGATAGCGTGCGCTGCCACTGCTGGTGGCTTGGGCTCAATGCCACACGCGATTTTGCCGGCATATCTTTCCACACGCCGCCGCTGGCGGCGCTTGCACAGGACGCTGGCGCGAAACGCGAGCTTTGGCGCCGGATAAGTGATGATGAACACCATATTACCGCTGCTGCCGGCTGATTTAACCGAAGCCTGGCACATCGAGCGAGCCAGCCACGCGTTTCCCTGGAGCGCCAAAACCTTTGCCGGCAATCATGGCGATCGCTATTTGAACTTCAAGCTGTGCGTGGGGGATCGCATCGCGGCTTTCGCCATCACCCAAACGGCGCTGGATGAAGCGTCGCTGTTCAATATTGCCGTCCATCCCGACTTTCAGCGCCAGGGGCACGGCCGGGCGCTGCTGAACCATCTTATTGCCGAGCTGGAGCAGCGGCAGGTCTTTACGCTGTGGCTGGAAGTGCGTCAGTCAAATGCGCCGGCTATCTCCCTGTATAGCGCGCTGGGTTTTAATGAAGTCTCGGTCCGGCGCAATTACTATCCCTCGTCTGACGGCCGTGAAGATGCGGTAATTATGGCGCTGCCGCTGGGCTGACGCCCCTGCCGACCGGGGTGCTATCAATGCCTCCCTACACCATGTAGAATCTGCAACCAGAAAATTCCGTTTAGACCTGTTATGTGGCGCCCGTCAGTCGTGCGCCCCTCGAGAAAGTGACCATGAAGAACGACCTTTACGCCGACGAGATTGCGGCACGGCGCACCTTTGCGATTATTTCGCATCCCGACGCCGGTAAAACGACGATTACAGAAAAAGTGTTGCTGTTCGGACAGGAGATCCAAACCGCCGGTACCGTAAAAGGCCGCGGCTCAAACCAGCACGCCAAATCCGACTGGATGGAAATGGAAAAGCAGCGCGGTATTTCCATTACCACCTCGGTGATGCAATTCTTTTACCGCCAGGCGCTGGTCAATCTGCTGGATACGCCAGGGCATGAAGACTTCTCCGAGGATACTTATCGTACCCTGACGGCGGTGGACTGCTGCTTGATGGTGATCGACGCCGCCAAAGGGGTTGAGGATCGGACCCGCAAGCTGATGGAAGTCACCCGCCTGCGCGATACGCCGATCCTGACCTTTATGAATAAAGTGGACCGCGATATTCGCGATCCGATGGAGCTGCTGGATGAGGTGGAAAGCGAGCTGCGCATTGCCTGCGCGCCGATAACCTGGCCCATTGGCTGCGGCAAGCTGTTCAAGGGCATTTACCATCTGGCGAAGGATGAAACCTACCTTTACCAGAGCGGCCATGGCCATACCATTCAGGCTGTACGGGTGGTAAAAGGGCTGGACAACCCGGAGCTGGACCGGGCGGTGGGCGAGGATCTGGCCGCGCAGCTGCGCGAAGAGCTGGAGCTGGTGCAGGGCGCCTCCCATCCGTTTGACGAACAGGCTTTTCTGGCGGGAGAACTGACGCCGGTCTTTTTCGGCACCGCGCTGGGTAACTTTGGCGTTGATCATATGCTCGATGGCCTGGTGGCATGGGCACCGCCGCCGATGCCGCGGCTGACCGACGTGCGGGTGGTGAGCGCGGAAGAAGAAAAGTTCACCGGCTTCGTGTTCAAGATCCAGGCCAATATGGATCCGCGGCACCGGGACCGGGTGGCGTTTTTGCGCGTCGTGTCAGGCCGTTATGAAAAAAGCATGAAATTGCGTCAGGTGCGCACCGGGAAAGACGTCGTCATCGCCGATGCGCTGACCTTTATGGCGGGTGACCGTTATCATATCGATGAGGCCTACGCCGGCGATATTATCGGGTTGCACAACCACGGTACTATCCAGATTGGCGACACCTTTACCCAGGGCGAAGAGCTGAAATTTACCGGTATTCCCAACTTCGCGCCGGAATTGTTCCGCCGTATCCGCCTGCGCGATCCGCTCAAGCAAAAACAATTGCTGAAAGGGCTGGTGCAATTGTCGGAGGAGGGCGCGGTACAGGTGTTTCGTCCGCTGGCCAATAACGATCTCATCGTCGGCGCAGTCGGCGTACTGCAGTTCGATGTGGTGGTGGCGCGGCTGAAAAGCGAATACAACGTGGAAGCGTTGTATGAGTCGGTAAACGTTTCCACTACCCGTTGGGTAGAATGCGGCGACGCCAAAAAGCTGGAAGAATTCAAGCGTAAAAATGAGCTTAATTTGGCGCTCGACGGCGGTAATAACCTGTCTTATATCGCCACGAGCATGGTGAATCTGAATTTGACCCGGGAGCGCTACCCGGAGGTTCAGTTCCATAAAACGCGCGAACACTAATCGCGCGCGCCCCGGTTTGCCGCCCGAACGGCGCGTCGCCTGAAGCCTGAAATAACATCCCGGCGCCTGTGCGTTGGGCTGCGTATTGCTGCCTTGGCGGGCGGCGCTTCTTCTTCGCCATCGGCCTCTGCCGGCTTTGTCATAGCGCCGGTATGTGCGCCGTTAAGCTAAGCACGGACGGCAGCGGCAATAGCGTTACCTTTGCACCTCGCCTGGGCGGCAGCGGCGGTTGGTTATCAATTGATGGGGTGATGCCACGCCTTTAATGGCAATGGCGGTTCCCGTCCCGTTGCTCCTTGAGCGGGTAACCCACCGTCGTCCGCGGGTTTTCCCGTTGCGTCAGTCTCTCCCTACCGGAAAGTTCCTAAATCCTTGCTTCTGCTTTTAATTCGACGATTTTCTTTTCCCTAAGCATGCAAATTACTCGTGGTGGTCTATAGTTAAATGGTCACTGACGGAGCGGTTAATTAAGCTAATAAACCCGGCGAAGTCAGAGAAATTTGCTGTTAAAGACCGTGACCACAGGGCGTTTATCGCCCACGGTTCCCAGGACGGAATAAGGCCATTAGGAGAGAAGACCGCAGCAACGGTGATTATCACCAGACATTTTTAATGAAGGTTACTGCAAGGTTGCAGGACGCGGAAATTGTTGGATGCCAGACCGGCTTATCACGCGGCGGCGCATTATTCAGGCTACAGTTGTGGCGCATCGCCCAGGCATTGGGTGGAATGATAAAAGGAAAACATCGATGAATAAGACCAAGATTGCACAATCGCTTACGGCTATCGTACTGGGTTCAGTCCTGGCCAGCGCAACCGCAATGGCGGATACCTCCGTGACGCAGGATGCTAAGTCCGCGGCCAATACCACGGGGCAGAAAATCGATAGCTCCATGAAGTCAGCGTCGGGGTATATGGGCGATAGCGCCATTACCGCGAAAGTTAAAAGCGCGCTGGTGGGCAACGATGCCGTTAACAGCAATGATATTTCCGTCGAAACCAATCAAGGCGTCGTCACGTTGAGCGGTTTTGTCGCCAACCAGAGCCAGGCGGAAAAAGCCGTTGCCTCAGCTCGCACTGTCAAAGGCGTGAAATCCGTCAGCGACAAGCTGCATGTAAAAGAAACGAATAACACTTCGGTTAAAACCTACGCCAGCGACGCGGCGATCACCATTGAAGTGAAGGCAAAATTCCTGGCGGATAATAGCGTGCCGTCGCGGATGATTAAGGTTGAAACCACCGACGGTATCGTGCAGTTAAGCGGTGAAGTGGAAAATGCTGCGCAGATTACCCGTGCAGAAAGCGTTGCCAAGGCGGTGGACGGCGTGAAAAGTGTTAAAAACGACCTGACCTCCGGCCAGTAAAGCGCATCGTGTGACATCGTTAACCGTGGTCCGTTAGCGGTTAGAGGGACTAAAATAGCCGGTAAAGTTATAGGAAGAGGGAGCTGTTACCTCTCCTCCGGTAACACAAAAGTTGTTATTCCATCATTTGGGTAAGGAGAGGCTTATGTTTCGTTGGGGCATTATTTTTCTAGTTATTGCCTTGATTGCAGCTGCATTAGGGTTTGGTGGTCTGGCGGGTACGGCTGCTTTGGCCGCGAAAATCGTATTCGTCGTCGGTATTATCCTGTTCCTGATAAGCCTGTTCACCGGCCGTCGCGGCAGGTAATGTTGCCTAGGAAACCAGACTGGCCTTCGGGCCAGTGATTTAAACGGTTATATCCGGAGAGGCTTATGAATAGCGACATCGTTGTTGGCAAATGGAAACAATGGAAAAGCCAGATGGGGTTATTGTGGGCAGAGTGGTTTGACAGCGACTGTGCCTGGGTTGCCAGAAGCAATGATTACCTCTCCGGCGTTTTATAGGAAGATTACGGCAAATCGGTCAAGCCGCCATCGTCTTGTGCCAACAAGTCTTGTTTTTAAGCCACCGGCAATGGCATTTGCTCTACGGCGCCGGCCAGATGGTACTCATTCCGGCCATTACCTCCTTATCGCCTCCTGCAGCGCCCCCCGACGCCATAAACACCACAGTATGACGAGATAACGACAAATCACGCCGGCCGATGTGCGCAGTTACCTGCCACTATGAGAGGTACGCACGTCGTGCATTGTCCCCGTAAAAATCACGGTCGTCGTCCTGTTATTCCCTCTTGATATGACACCACCGCCATGCCGGTATCAAGCCCGTTATTATCGTAGCGGCGGTGTGGTTTGCTGACTTTTCGCGGCGGAGGGCGTTTTGTCACCGCCGGGCGGCGCATTATGTTATATGATGTTAGGAGAAACGGTTCGGCCGGCTAATCTAAAGGGGCCGCCGAGACAGGGGGACTCATGCACCAACCGCGCTTTATCGACACCCATTGTCATTTTGATTTTCCCCCGTTTTTTGGCCAGGAGCAGCAAAGTTTACATTTGGCGGCGGCGGCGGGCGTTGAGCGCATTCTGGTGCCCTCGGTGGCGGCTGAGAGATTTGCCGATGTGCTAATGCTGACGGAATGTTACCCGATGCTGCATGCCGCGCTCGGTCTGCATCCCATCGCCATCGACCAGCATCAGGATGAGGATGTCGACCTATTGCAGCAGCAGTTGCACCAGCATTGCGCCACGCTGGCGGCCGTCGGGGAAATCGGTCTGGATGCCTATATGCCGTAGCCGCAACTGCCGCGTCAGCTATCGTTACTGACGGCACAATTGCGTCTGGCGGCGCGCTACGACTTGCCGGTAATACTGCACTCCCGCCGGACGCACGATCGGCTGGCCAAGCTGTTGCGGACCCAAGCCGTGCCGCGTACGGGGGTGGTACACGGTTTTGCCGGCAGTTATCAGCAGGCGTAGGTATTTGTTCGGCTGGGCTATTATCTCGGTGTTGGCGGGACCATTACCTATCCCCGCGCCAGCAAAACCCGTGACGTCATGGCGCGATTGCCTTTGACGTGTCTACTGCTGGAGACCGATGCGCCCGATATGCCGCTGTCGGGATACCAGGGGCAGCCTAACCGGCCGGAGCGGTTTGCCGCGCTGTGCCAGCTGCGCCCAGAGCCGTCGGCGGTGATTGCCGATGCGCTCTATCAGAATAGCCTGCGCCTGTTCGGACTGGCCGGACCGCGACTCCGACGCAGTATGAACACCCGCCGCCGCTGAGCGCCAAAGAGGTTCACCCTGGGGCGCGAAGGCGCCAAGAAGGCGGCTTGCCCGCCCGTGTGTGTGGGCGGCGCGCCAGGCTGCTCTCATCTGAATACCGTGGCCGGTCAACCAGGCCATCATGGGGCGTCGCGGGGGGGAGAGCGGTGCCATCGCCGGCAGCGCGATGATACGGGTTGGCCTGGCCTGCGCATTAATGCGTTTGCAGCATGATTTCCGTGTTGTCGCGCATAAAACGCGATTTTGCAGCAGCTTATTTCACGTAAATATGAAAAAATAGCGTTAGCGCAATACGGGGAGAGCACAATACCCCGTGCACTGGATAACGGCGCGGCTAGAGGGAACTCTGACGCCCGCGGTCTCATGGCCAGCGGGTAGCTCTTCATGGAACCAAGTCCGCTCGCCAACCTCGTTGCGCGTGAACAACGATTTGTTACACGCGCTGTTTGCAGATTCGCCCAGGGCTAAAAACGGTAAGTTGGAGAGTACAATGAATCAATTAACCCTTGCGGCCCAGCGTGCGCTGAGCCTTATGGATTTGACCACCCTTAACGATGACGATACCGATGAAAAGGTCATCGCCCTGTGCCGCCAGGCACACACTCCCGTGGGCGACACCGCGGCGGTGTGTCTTTATCCGCGTTTCATTCCCATTGCCCGTCAGGCGCTTGACGCCCAGGGCAGCACGGCGGTGCGCATCGCTACCGTGACCAATTTTCCCCACGGCAATGATTGCCTGGAAACCGCGCTGGCGGAAACCCGCGCCGCTATCGCCTATGGTGCGGATGAGGTAGATATCGTGTTTCCGTATCGGGCGCTTATCGCCGGCAATGAGCACATCGGGCTGGAAATGGTGAAACAGGCTAGCGACGTGTGCCGCGACCGGCAGGTGTTGCTGAAGGTTATCATCGAGAGCGGTGAACTGCGCCGGCCGGATCTTATCCGCCGTGCAGCGCAGCTGGCGATTGCGGGCGGCGCGGATTTCATCAAAACCTCCACCGGCAAAGTGCCGGTGAACGCCACCCTGGAAAGCGCCGGCATTATGCTGACCACTATCATGGAGGAAGGCGCTGCCGAACGGGTCGGGTTCAAAGCCGCCGGCGGCGTGCGCACCGCCGAAGAGGCTGCGGCCTATCTGGCTCTGGCCGATGAGATTATGGGCGTGGGTTGGGCTGATGCGCGCCATTTCCGCTTCGGTGCCTCTAGTCTGTTGGGCAGTCTGCTGACGGTGCTGGGTCAGGCAGCGCAACCTGTCGCAAACGGGTACTAAGCCGTGACGGTGCGCCGCCGCGGCGGCGAACGCCGTTTTTCGGGCTGCGGCCCGCTTTGCTTTGCCGAGGGGATACTGTGTTTCTGGCACAAGAAATTATCCGTAAAAAGCGGGATGGCGAGCCGCTGAGTGCGGAAGAAATTCGTTTTTTCGTCAATGGAGTACGCGATAATACCGTTTCTGAGGGCCAAATCGCCGCGCTGGCGATGACCATCTATTTTCACGATATGAATTTGCAGGAACGTGTGGCGCTGACGCTGGCAATCCGCGACTCCGGCCATACTCTGGATTGGCGCCGTGAGGCATTGGGCGGGCCGGTGGTGGATAAGCATTCCACCGGCGGCGTGGGCGATGTCACCTCGCTGATGCTCGGGCCGATGATCGCCGCCTGCGGCGGCTTCGTGCCTATGGTGTCCGGACGCGGGCTCGGGCACACCGGCGGCACGCTCGATAAACTGGAGGTGATTCCGGGGCTGGCGATTTTTCTGGACGACGATAGCTTCCGCGCCCAGATAAAACGGGTCGGGGTGGCGATTATGGGGCAAACCCACTCGCTGGCGCCGGCGGACAAGCGCATTTATGCTACCCGCGATATTACCGCGACGGTGGATTCGATCCCGCTTATCACCGCCTCGATTTTGGCGAAAAAGCTGGCGGAAGGGCTGGATGCGCTGGTGATGGACGTCAAGGTAGGTTCCGGCGCCCTGATGCCCACCCTTGCGGGCTCGGAAGCGCTGGCGCAGGCTATTGTCGGCGTTGCCAACGGCGCGGGCTGCAGGACCACCGCGTTGCTGACCGATATGAATCAGGTCCTGGCCTCCAGCGCCGGCAACGCCCTGGAAGTGCGCGAAGCGGTCCGGTTTCTGACCAACGACGAACGCAACCCGCGGCTGTTCGAGGTCACCATGGCGCTGTGCAGCGAAATGCTGGTGACCGCCGGCCTGGCCTAAAGCGAGGACGCGGCGCGGGCGGCGTTGGTGCGAGCGCTGGACAGCGGCGAGGCGGCGGAACGTTTCGGCCGGATGGTGGCGGCGCAGGGCGGCCCGGCGGACTTTGTCCCGCGCTATGAGCGTTACCTGCCGGTGGCGACGCTCAGCAAACCGGTGTTTCCGGGCGGCGCGGGGTATATCCGCAGCATGGACACCCGCGCGCTGGGGATGGCGGTTGTGGCATTGGGCGGCGGCCGTCAGCTGGCCAGCGACGCCATCGATTACAGTGTCGGCCTAAACGAGATGGCGCGGCTAGGGGACTATGTCGATGCCAAGACACCGCTGGCCGTGGTCCATGCCGCCAGCGAGGAAAGCTGGCTGCGTGCGGCCGAGGCGGTACGCGCGGCCATCCAACTGGGGGACGTGGCGCCGCAAGCGTTACCGGTGGTGTATCGCCGTATCACGGCGGCGGCCGATTAGCCGGCCCGTTCAAGGGCGTAAACGGCAGGCGCCGTTTTTCTCCGCGAGCGAGCGACGGCGGCCGGTGAGGCGGTCGACCTTTAACTGCGGGAACGGCGCGCGCCGTTCCCCTCAAGTGCGGTAATGGCACGGCCGCTGGGCCGGCATACCGCCGTAAGCAGGAGAACAATGATGCAACGTGTATTCATCATGGTGCTGGATTCCTTTGGTATCGGGGCGGCAGGGGACGCCGATAAGTTCGGCGATCGCGGGTCGGACACCCTGGGGCATATCGCTGAACGCTGTGAGCGCGGCGACGCCAATCACGGGCGTAAGGGGCCGCTTAAGCTGCCTAATCTGACGCGCCTCGGTCTGGCTAAAGCCGCTGAACAATCCACCGGGCGCTTCCCGCCGGGGCTGGATAAGCAGGCGGAAATCGTCGGCGCCTATGCTTATGCCAGCGAGATTTCCTCCGGCAAAGACACGCCGTCGGGACATTGGGAGATAGCGGGCGTGCCGGTGCTGTTCGACTGGGGCTATTTCCCGGCGACGGAAAACAGCTTCCCGCCGGCGCTTTTGGACGAGTTGGTCGCCCGGGCGGGCCTACCGGGTTTCCTCGGCAATTGCCACGCCTCGGGGACGGTGATCCTTGACCGACTGGGGGAGGAGCATATGTGCACCGGGAAGCCGATTTTTTACACCTCGGCGGATTCGGTGTTTCAGATAGCCTGCCACGAAGAGACGTTCGGGCTTGAGCGCCTGTACTCATTGTGTGAGATAGCGCGCGCGATGCTGACCGACGGCGGTTACAACATCGGCCGCGTCATCGCCCGGCCTTTCGTCGGCGCAAAAGCCGGCCAGTTTGAGCGCACCGGCAACCGGCACGATTTAGCGGTACCGCCGCCGTCCGCCACGGTGTTGCAAAAACTGGTGGAGGAGAAGGGCGGGACGGTAGTGTCGGTTGGCAAAATCGCCGATATTTTTGCCCAGGTCGGCATCGGTAAAAAGGTGAAAGCCACCGGATTGGATGCCTTATTTGACGCGACGGTGCGGGAGATGGACGCGGCGGGGGAGAATACGCTGTTGTTAACCAATTTCGTTGACTTTGATTCCGCTTACGGTCACCGGCGCGACGTCGCCGGCTACGCGGCGGCGCTGGAGCTGTTCGATCGCCGTTTACCGGAGCTGATGTCGCGGGTGCAGGGCAATGATATCTTGATCCTCACCGCCGATCACGGCTGCGACCCCACCTGGCACGGCACCGATCATACCCGTGAGCATGTGCCGGTGCTGCTCTACGGCCCGAAGATCAATCCGGGTTTTTACGGCCACCGCACCACCTTCGCCGACATTGGTCAGACGGTGGCGCGCTACTTCAGCCTCTCGCCGATGGACTACGGCAAGGCGATAATATAAGCCGTGCAGGGCGGCGCCGGGCTTTACCAGTGGCGTCCGCATAGGTTTTCTCCGCTGGCCTGTCGGGCAGGTAGTCCGTTTTTTTACCTTCACACAAGGAAAGAGAGTATGGCAACGCCGCATATTAACGCTGAAATGGGCGATTTCGCAGAGGTCGTACTCATGCCGGGTGACCCGTTGCGGGCGCAGCATATTGCCAATACCTTTCTCGCCGATGCCCGGGAAGTTAACCAGGTGCGCGGCATGCTGGCCTACACCGGCAGCTACAAAGGGCGCGCGGTCTCGGTCATGGGGCACGGCATGGGCATTCCGTCTTGCTCGATTTATACCAAAGAGCTTATCACCGATTTTGGCGTCCAACAGATCATCCGTGTCGGCTCTTGCGGGGCCATCAGAAGCGACGTCCAAGTGCGGGATATCGTTATCGGCATGGGCGCCAGCACCGACTCCAAGGTGAACCGCATGCGCTTTAAAGATCATGACTTTGCCGCCATTGCCGATTTCGACTTGGTGCGCAATGCGGTGGATGCTGCCAAGGCCGCCGTAATTCCGGTGCGCGTGGGCAATATTTTCTCCGCCGATCTGTTCTACACGCCCGATCCGCAGATGTTTGATGTATTGGAAAAATACGGCATTCTGGGCGTGGAAATGGAAGCCGCCGGGATCTATGGCGTCGCGGCGGAATTTGGCGCCCGCGCGCTGGCGATTTGTACCGTATCCGATCATATCCGTAGCGGTGAAGCCTTAAGCGCGGCCGATCGCCAGACCACCTTCAACGACATGATTGAAGTGGCGCTGGAATCGGTCTTGCTGGGTGATGCGCGCTAACGCCTTCTCAGGCTTTGCCGGGCGGCTTGCCGTCGTCCGTGGCGCGCGCGGCGGCGTCTCATGGCGCGTCGGGGGGCTTAGCGTCCTTTGCGTGGGGCTGGGTGTCGTCCGCGGGGCGCGCGGCGGCGTCCTCTTCCTCAGGTCGCTCCGCCAGCGGCGTGCTGGCGGTGAGCAGGTAGGGCGACTGCTGCCAGAGGCAGCGGCGGTTTTGCAGCAGCGTGCGCGCCAGGATGATACCGATGGCGAGCGCCAACAGCATCATCAGGCGCAGCAGATTAGTGGTGTTGTCCACTTGTTTGGCTTCAATCTCCAATACGTGGGTATCCAGCGTCAGGCGCACAAAACCGCTCGGGCCCTTGTCATCTTCAATCGTTCGTACCAACTGATGGTTGAAGAAGCTGTCCGCCCGCTGATTGCCGATAGCCAACCGGTCGCGTACGCTTATGTTTTCACCGGAGCGGGCCACCAGGCTGCCGTCCATATTGTACACGCTGGCGTCGAGAATGCGGCTGTTGCGCGTTAAACGATCCAGCACTCCTTTGATTGGCGCGCTTTCGTCGTCGCGGCCGGCCATCAGCGGCGCCAGCTCGCCGGTAACCTGGCGAACCAGCGTATCCGCCAACTCTTCCACCTGCGCCGAGCGTGCCATCTGGTGGCTCAGGCTGAAATAGGTCGCGCCCTGCATTAACGCCACCAGCAGCGCGACGCAAATCAGCACGATCACCGTGCGGTGCAAACGGAACGAGAATCTGGCGCGGGCCATAGGTTTCCTTACTCTTTTAGACGCTTTATGTTGCCAGAGGCGTCGACGATAGGATAGCTTGTTGCGCGTTGAGAACGGCGGCTGAACATCTTCCTACAGGAGTCAACATGCCCAATAGTCTGACCTACTGCGATCTGCCAGAGGGTATTTCACACTGGCCGGGATTACCTTTGTCATTAAGCGGCGACGAAGTGATGCCGCTGGATTACCGAGCCGGCCATACCGGTTGGTTATTATACGGCAAAAATCTGGATAAACAGAGCTTGTCACGGTATCAGCGCGCGCTACGCGGCTGGCCCATGAGCACGGCCTGGACGTGGCGCCTTTTGGCAAAACGCCTCATTTGCGCGCGCCCGGCCTGCTGATGATGGATATGGACTCCACGGCGATACAAATCGAGAGCATTGATGAGATAGCCAAATTGGCGGGGGTGGGCACGGAGGTGGCGGAGGTGACCGAGCGGGCCATGCGCGGCGAGCTGGACTTCACCGCCAGCCTGCGTCAGCGGGTGGCGACCCTGAAAGGCGCCGATGCCGATATTCTGCGCCAAGTGCGCGATACGCTGCCGCTGATGCCCGGTCTGACCCAACTGACCAAAAAGCTGCAAAGTCTGGGTTGGCACTTCGCTATCGCCTCCGGCGGCTTTACCTATTTCGCCGAACTGTTGCGCGACAAGCTGCGTTTGGTTTCCATCGCCGCCAATGAGCTGGAGGTCCGCGATGGCCGGCTGACCGGCGAAGTGGTGGGTGAGGTGGTAGATGCCGGCTACAAAGCGCGCAATCTGACGCGTCTGGCGGATAAGCTGGCTATCCCCATTAGCCAGACGGTGGCGATTGGCGACGGTGCAAATGATTTATTGATGATACAATCAGCGGGGCTGGGTATTGCGTTCCACGCCAAGCCGAAGGTCAATGAACAAAGCAAGGTGACAATTCGCCACGCCGATTTGCTGGGAGTGCTGTGCATCCTGAGCGGCAATCTTAAACACGATGAACGCTGAGCGTGCCCGCCGGCGGCCGCGGTCGCCGCGTGCGGCGCGCCATCTCTTGCCGAGGTAATGTGTGGCTAAAGCGGTAAAGCGCGCTTTTGTATGTAATGAATGCGGTGCGGATTATCCGCGCTGGCAGGGGCAATGTACCGCCTGCCATGCCTGGAACACCATCACCGAGGTGCGCCTCGCGTCTACGCCGGCGGCGGTGCGCAACGAGCGCTTTAGCGGTTACGCCGGCGATAGCGGCGTGAGTAAAGTGCAAAAGCTCTCTGAGATAAGCCTAGAAGCGCTGCAGCGCTTTTCCACGGGTTTTATCGAGCTCGACCGCGTGCTGGGCGGTGGCATGGTGCCGGGCAGCGCCATTTTAATTGGCGGCAGCCCCGGCGCCGGGAAAAGTACCCTGCTGTTGCAAACGCTGTGCAAGCTTGCCGCCGACATGAAAACCCTGTACGTCACCGGCGAGGAATCGCTGCAGCAGGTGGCGATGCGCGCACATCGGCTCGGACTGCCCACCGGCAATCTGAATATGCTGTCGGAAACCAGTATCGAACAGATTTGTTTGACCGCCTCGCAGGAAAAACCGCGCGTGATGGTGATCGACTCGATTCAGGTAATGCATATGGCGGATGTGCAGTCTTCGCCGGGCAGCGTTGCCCAGGTGCGGGAATCCGCCGCCTATCTGACGCGTTTCGCCAAAACCCAAGGGGTGGCCATCATCATGGTCGGCCACGTGACCAAAGACGGCACGCTGGCGGGGCCAAAAGTGCTGGAGCACTGCATCGACTGCTCTATTATGCTGGACGGCGATTCCGATTCTCGTTTTCGCACGCTGCGCAGCCATAAAAACCGGTTCGGCGCGGTGAATGAGCTTGGCGTGTTCGCCATGACCGAGCTGGGGCTGCGTGAAGTCAGCAATCCGTCGGCGATATTTTTAAGCCGCGGGGAGGAGATGACGCCAGGCAGTAGCGTGATGGTGGTCTGGGAGGGCACCCGCCCGCTGTTGGTGGAAATCCAGGCGCTGGTGGATCACTCGATGATGTCTAACCCGCGCCGGGTGGCGGTTGGCCTTGAACAAAACCGATTGGCTATCCTGCTGGCGGTGCTGCACCGCCACGGTGGGTTGCAGATGGCGGATCAGGATGTGTTCGTCAACGTGGTCGGCGGAGTGAAAGTGAGCGAAACCAGCGCCGATCTTGCGCTGATGCTGGCGATGGTATCCAGTCTGCGCGACCGACCCTTGCCGAAGGATCTGGTGGTCTTCGGCGAAGTGGGGCTGGCGGGCGAGATCCGCCCGGTCCCGAGCGGCCAGGAGCGCATCACCGAGGCCGCCAAACATGGTTTTCGCCGCGCCATCGTGCCTCAGGCCAATGTGCCGAAAAAGGCGCCGGAAAATATGCAGATTTTCGGCGTAAAAAAACTGGCCGATGCGCTGGCGATACTGGAAGAACTCTGACGTTGAGGAAGGTATGTCGTCGTTCACCTATTTGAAAAGTGCCATTAAACAGCAGGGATGCACCTTACAGCAGGTGGCGGAAGCCTGCGGCGTCACCAAAGGTTATCTCAGCCAGCTACTGAACGCGAAAATCAAAAGCCCGAGCGCCCAGAAGCTCGAGACCATCCACCGTTTCCTCGGGCTGGAGTTCCCCCGCCGGCAAAAGACGGTCGGGGTGATCTTCGGCAAGTTTTATCCGCTGCATACCGGCCATATCTACCTGATTCAGCGGGCCGGTAGTCAGGTTGATGAGCTGCATGTTATCCTCAACTACGACGATCAGAGCGACCTGATGCTGTTCGAGGACAGCGCCATGTCCCAGCAGCCCACGCTCAGCGACAGGCTGCGCTGGTTGCTGCAAACCTTCAAGTATCGGAAAAATATTCGTATTCATGCCTTTAATGAACAGGGAATGGAGCCTTACCCTCACGGCTGGGATGTCTGGAGCCGGGGCGTCAAGGGTTTCATGGACGAAAAAGGCATCGAAGCGGATTTTATTTATTCCAGCGAAAAACAGGATCTCGAGCACTATCGCGAACATTTGGGGATTGAAACCGTGATTATCGATCCCGATCGCTCCTTTATGTCCATCAGCGGACAGCAAATCCGCCAGGATCCCTTCAGCTACTGGGATTATATCCCGACGGAAGTCAAACCCTTCTTTGTCCGCACCGTCGCGCTGATTGGCGGCGAGTCCAGCGGCAAGTCCACCATGGTCAACAAGCTGGCCAATATTTTCAACACCACCAGCGCCTGGGAGTATGGCCGGGATTATGTGTTTACCCACCTCGGCGGTGATGAAATGGCGCTGCAATATTCCGATTACGATAAAATCGCTCTGGGACAGGCTCAGTTCATTGATTTTGCAGTAAAATATGCCAATAAGGTGACCTTTATCGATACGGATTTTGTTACCAGCCAGGCGTTTTGCAAAAAATATCACGGTCGGGAACATCCCTTTGTACAGGCGATGATCGATGAATACCGCTTCGATTTAGTGATTCTGCTTAACAACAATACCCCTTGGGTCGCCGATGGTTTGCGCATCCTCGGCGCGCCGACGGACCGCGATGCGTTTCAGCAATTGCTGGAGGGCTTGTTGCACGTCAATCAGATCCCCTATGTGCGGGTCGACGTGGCGGATTATGATCAGCGCTTTTTACAGTGCATCACCCTGGTGAAAGAGCTGCTGGGGGAGCACTGACGGCCTTGGCGGCGAGCTTGACGGTAAGGCGCAGAGGCAAGCGGCCGGCGGCGGGTAAACCTCGGGCCCGGAGGCAAAGCCCCGGAGGTGGGGCAAATTTCGGGCCCTGAGGCAAAGCCCCGGCGGCGGGGCAAAATTCGGGCCCGGAGGTAAAGCCACGGCGGTGGGATAAACCAACAAAAACGGCGCCTGCCGGCGCCGTCACAATGGGCAAATCGTTAAGCCATTTTTTTGTATTTGATACGGTGCGGTTGTAGCGCTTCGGCACCCAGCGTCCGCTTCTTGTACTCTTCGTATTCGGTGAAGTTGCCTTCAAAGAACTCGATGTTGCCTTCGTCCTGATAATCGATAATGTGCGTCGCAATGCGGTCGAGGAACCAGCGGTCATGGGAGATGACCATGGCACAGCCGGGGAACTCCAGCAGGGCGTTTTCCAGCGCGCGTAGCGTTTCCACATCCAGATCGTTGGTCGGCTCATCGAGCAGCAACATGTTACCGCCCACCTGCAGCAACTTGGCCAGATGCACACGGCCGCGTTCGCCGCCGGACAATTCGCCAATCCGTTTCCCCTGATCAACGCCTTTGAAGTTGAAACGGCCGACGTAGGCGCGGCTAGGCAGCTCAAAGGTACCGATACGCATTATATCCTGATCGCCGGAGATCTCCTCCCACACGGTTTTACTGTTATCCATACTGTCGCGAAACTGATCCACCGAGGCGAGCTGTACCGTATCCCCAAGCGTAATGCTGCCACTGTCCGGCTGTTCCTTACCAGACAACAGCCGGAACAGCGTGGATTTACCGGCGCCGTTCGGGCCGATGATGCCGACGATCGCCCCTTTAGGCAGAGAGAAAGACAAATCATCAATAAGCAGCCGATCGCCGTAGGATTTGCGCAGCTGACTGACTTCCAGCACTTTGTCACCCAGACGGGGACCGGGCGGGATAAACAATTCGCTGGTCTCGTTGCGTTTTTGGTACTCGACATTATTGAGTTCTTCAAAACGCGCCAAACGGGCTTTTCCTTTCGATTGGCGGCCTTTCGCATTCGAGCGCACCCATTCCAGTTCTTTTTCGATCGACTTGCGGCGCGCCGCCTCGGATGAAGCCTCCTGCGCCAGGCGCTGATCCTTTTGCTCCAGCCAGGAGGAATAGTTGCCTTCCCAAGGGATCCCTTCACCGCGATCCAGCTCCAGGATCCAACCGGCAACGTTATCCAGGAAATAGCGGTCATGGGTAATCGCCACCACGGTGCCTTCATAGTCGTGCAGGAAACGTTCCAGCCAGGCGACGGATTCGGCGTCAAGATGGTTGGTGGGTTCGTCGAGCAGCAGCATATCGGGCTTTTCCAGCAGCAGCTGGCAAATCGCGACCCGCCGACGCTCGCCGCCGGACAAGGTGCCGATTTTGGCATCCCAGGGCGGCAGGCGCAGCGCATCGGCGGCACGTTCCAGCTGGTTGTCCAGATTATGGCCGTCGTGGGCCTGGATGATGGCTTCCAGCTCTCCCTGCTCTTTCGCCAGCTTATCAAAGTCGGCGTCCGGCTCGGCATAGGCGGCGTACACCGCGTCCAGACGAGACAGCGCCTGCTTGACGTCCGCTACGGCGGTTTCGATTTCTTCGCGCACGGTTTTTTCATTATCGAACCGGGGCTCCTGGGGCAGGTAACCGATATTGATGCCGGGCTGAGGCCGCGCCTCGCCTTCGATATCGGTGTCGATGCCGGCCATGATGCGCAGCAGCGTCGATTTCCCCGCGCCGTTAAGACCCAGCACGCCGATTTTGGCGCCGGGGAAGAAACTCAGCGAAATATTTTTCAGGATATGCCGTTTCGGCGGAACGATTTTGCCGACGCGGTGCATGGTGTAGACGAATTGAGCCACGTTGCGATAAGCCTCATGTTAACGGGTTTTTGACTGTCCCGCGCGACAGCGGGAAATAGCGCGGCAGGGCCAAGCCAGTGCGATAACGCAGTTTAGCCCGTTTCGGCGCGTAATCACAGCTTGACCGGCGGCGGCACGTCAGGCGCGCGCTAATGGCTGTGGCTGCGAGTCTCGTGCGCGCGGTTAAGGCCCGGGGGCAGGCCGGGACCGTGCCGCGGCCCTCGGCGGGCGGCTTTGCGACGGACGCGGGCGGTAAAACTAAGTAAATCGCCGACTTTAGCCCGCCGGCCGGCCGCAGTTTGCTATATTAATGCAGTCTATAAACATTAATTAATAAATAATATTTGTCTTTTTACGTGCGGCAGGTGCGATTCCGCTAGCGGGTCAAGCCTGTGAACGGAAAGCGATCGGTTATGCGCGCAACGAAGTCCCCGCGGTGGGACGGGTAATCAGCTGAGGATGGGTGGAGATGGTCAAGGTGGACAGATGGCGGTTGTGGGCGGCGGCAATAGGCATGATGGCGCTGCCTGTGCTGGCGCATGCGGATTCCATCGAGGCCCAGCGGCTGCGCTATCAGCAGGTCAAGCAGGCGTGGGACGCTCAGCAGATGGACGTGGTGGCACAATTGCTGCCTACGCTGCGTGATTATCCGTTGTATCCCTATTTGGTATACCGACGGCTATCGCAAGATCTCTCCCAGGTCAGTCCCGATCAAATCAATGCCTTTACCGAGGCGAACCCGACGCTGCCACCGGCCCGCTCGCTGCGTGCGCGCTATGTCAATGAACTGGCGTATCGCCAGGACTGGTATAGCTTGCTGGCTTTCAGCCCAGAGCCGCCCAAACCGGTGGCGGCGCGCTGCAATTACTATTATGCCAAATGGGCCACCGGCAAGCCGCAGGAGGCCTGGGACGGCGCGCGCGATATCTGGCTGAACGGCCATTCTCTGCCGGACAGCTGCAACAAGCTGTTCGGCGTGTGGGATCAGGCCGGCGAACGCAGCCCGCTGGCGACACTGGAACGGATCCGGCTGGCGATGAACGAGGGCAATACCGGCCTGGTTAATTACTTGTCGAAACAGCTGCCTGCCGAATACCAGACCATGTGGAATGCGCTGGCGGCGCTGCAGGATAACCCGGCGACGCTGGCGGATTTCGCCCGCAGCGTCGGCCCCACCGATTTGACCCGCCAGGCGACGCAGATAGCGTTCGCCCGTCTGGCCCGCAGCGATGTGGAAAACGCCCGTTCCCTAATCCCGATTGTGGCGCGCGCGCAGAAAATGCGTGACAGCGAGCGTCTGGCGCTGGAAGAGAGCGTCGCCTGGCGGCTGATGGGGACCGATGCCAACCCTGAGCAGGCGCGTTGGTGCGACGGCTTTATCCTGCGCGGGCATTCCACCGCGCTATTGGAACGGCGTATCCGCATGTCGCTGGGGCAGGGCAACAAGCAGGAAGTGCGCGCCTGGCTGGAACGGTTACCGGAAGAGGACCGGCAAAAGGATGAGTGGCGCTATTGGCGCGGCATGCTGTTGATGGATGCCGGCCACCGCTCCCAAGGGGAGGCGCTGTTGCGCCCGCTGATGCAGGCGCTCGGTTTTTATCCGATGGCAGCGGCAGAGGCACTGGGCGAGCGTTATGTCATCAATGTGTCGCGCGCCGCAACGCCGTACCCGGCACTGGCACAAGAGCCGGCTATCGCCCGGGTGCGCGAGATGATGTATTGGAATATGGACAATCTGGCGCGCAGCGAATGGGCCGCGCTGGTAGCAAGCCGGAACCGGCCGCAACAAGAGCAGCTGGCGCGTTACGCGTTTTTACAGCAGTGGCCGGACTTGAGCGTGCAGGCCACGATCAGCGGCAAGCTGTGGGACCATTTGAAAGAACGCTTTCCGCTGGCCTGGCACCAAACGTTCCGTCAGGCGACTAACGATAAGGGGATAAGCCAGAGTTACGCCATGGCTATCGCCCGCCAGGAGAGCGCCTAGAATACGAAAGTGCGTTCGCCGGTGGGCGCCGCCGGACTAATGCAATTGATGCCGGCCACCGCGAAACATACGGCGCAGATGTTCAATATGGCGAACTATACCCAACCCGGCCAACTGTTGGATCCGCAAATCAATATCGCCCTCGGCACGGCCTACCTGGAGTATGTCTATCAGATGTTTGGCCGTAACCGAATTCTTGCCAGTATCGCCTACAACGCCGGTCCCGGCAGAGTCAACAGCTGGCTTAACGCCAGCGCCGGCCGTGCCGACGCTATCGACTTCATCGAGAGTATTCCGTTTTCCGAAACCCGCGGCTATGTCAAAAATGTGCTGGCTTATGACGTGTTTTACCGCTATTTCCTGCGTCAGCCGGCGAAACTGCTGACCGACGGAGTGGCAGCGGCGCTACTGAGTGGCAAAAAGTGTGTTAAGCTACTGTACTAGTTCAATGGTATGGCGGTAGCTTATGAACGCGACATCTTCAACACCCGGCGCGGGCGTCGGTGCCGATCGGCTGTAGCAGGACTGGCGCACCTTCGCCCGTCTGCTGGTCCAGGCCTATGACGACGGGCTGCACGTGCCGCTGTTGCAATAATGCTCACGCCAGACGAACGCGATGCGCTGGCGACGCGTGTCCGCATCATTCAGGCCCTACTGGCCGGTGACGTCAGCCAGCGTGAGCTGAAAAATGAGCTTGGAACCGGTATCGCGACTATTACCCGGGTTTCCAACAGCCTGAAATCCGCGCCGCCGGAACTAAAACGCTGGCTGATGCAGCAATTGCGGGATTCGTCGGTCTAATTGCGCGGTCGGCGCGGTTCCTGAAAGATAGCGTTATGGAATGGCACCAAGGCCAGTAGCAACGCTTGATGATACACGCTAGCGCGCGTCAGACGGCCTTCCGTGAACACGCCAATGGCGCCGCCGCGGCGCTTTATGTCCTCAATACCGGTTAATCGTGCCATTTCATGACCCAATTATCGCACTTCTATGATTCCCTGTAATATACTATTAGGTAACATTAAACTGGCGGAGCGCGACTCACCCCGCAGATGTGCATTTTCAATCACCATCCAGGCAAAGGTCATATTCTCTTCCACGCCGGCTTCAACGACGACCCAGAAGTCCGCATCTGGATTGACCTGGCGGGAGGCCATCACCCGGTTGCGCGCGCCGCTGCGGGTTTGATGATCGCCCATCGGCTGGGACGGCACGCCGCTGTCAACATCAATGCCCTCCACTTGGCAATTGCCCGCACCAAACGTATCGTCAAAAGCGTGCTGAATGGCGTCAATCTTGGCCGGGTTATGGGTGGCAGCAATTACATTGTACATAGTATCTGGTTAAGTCCCGTCTCTTTCACGCAGTATAACGGAAAAAAGTATATTACAGGTTTATCTTGTTCGTCATGGCGAAACTGAATGGAATGCGCTGCGCCGTATTCAAGGGCAATCCGACAGTGCATTAACCGCCAAAGGTGAACGCCAGGCGGAACAGGTCGCTGAACGGGCCAAATCACTGGGTATTACCCATGTTATCAGCAGCGATTTGGGCCGTACACGCCGCACCGCGGAAATCATCGCCGCCGGCTGCGGCTGTCCGATGACGGTCGATGCGCGGCTGCGCGAGCTGGATATGGGGGTATTCCGGCGGTGAGTCGATGACCGAAATGGCGACGCGTATGCATGCCGCCCTGAACGGCTGCCTGTCGCTGCCTGCGGGCAGTCAGCCACGGCATGGCCCTTGGCTGTCTGATAAGCACGGTACTGGGGCTGCCTGCCTACGCCGAGCGTCGACTCAGGCTGCGCAACTTACTGGCGCCAGAAATGGATGCGCAGCTCGGTACGGAAACTGCTGAGCTGCTCAATGGTGCAGGTGTAACTTTGCGTAACGCCGATAAGTTCCATCGCCGGCAGCCGGATGAACTCCGCTTGCGGCATCGTGGTTTGTTACAGACGAATCGGCGGACGGATGCCCGTGGAATCCCACTCTTCTTTGCGGCGATACAGCGCCGGCGTTTAGGCGAATTGCTTCTTAAAAGCGCGGGTGAACGTCTGCTGGGAATCGAAACGGTACTGGAGCAATATACAGTATCGGCCGACTGGTCAGCCGTAGGGCCACCGCCGCCTTGTACAATCTGCGCGCGCGAATATAGGCGCCGATGGCCTGGCCGGTCACTTCTTTGAACATACGTTGCAGGTGCCATTTGGAATAGCCGGCCTTAGCGGCGACATTATCCAGCGACAGCGGCTGGTCCAGATGGCTATCGAGCCAGCTTAATAGGTCACGAATAATACCGGCTTGATCCATAAGAATCCTCAGAAAGCGGTGAAGGCGTCATTAGAAATTGTCGACGCATGATAGCAATAATTTGGCTAACAGGTCGCCAAAGATTTATTAGCTTATTGTTGCCAGTTAATATTGACCAGTCCCGCCGACGTCATTGCGCTGGCGGCCCTTAGGTTGCTATAGGAAATCACGCTACCACTATGAATAAAAAAATCGTTTTCGCCCTAATGGGCTGGGCCTTTTGCCTCGGCATGGCCCAGGCCGAAGAGGTCGGTTCCGTCGACACGGTGTTCAAGCTGTTCGGCCCGGATCATAAAATTGTGGTGGAAGCCTTTGACGATCCCGATGTCCCCAATGTGACCTGTTATCTCAGTCGTGCCAAAACCGGCGGCATTAAAGGCGGCCTCGGCCTGGCGGAAGATACGTCCGACGCGGCGATTTCCTGTCAGCAGGTGGGGCCGATTACTTTGAGCGACAAAATTAAAAACGGCCAACGGCACGGTAGCGTGGTGTTTCAAAAACGCACCTCGCTGGTGTTTAGACGCCTGCAGGTGGTCCGTTTTTATGATGCCAAACGTAACGCGCTGGTGTATCTCTCATATTCGGATCGGGTAGTGGAAGGCTCGCCGAAAAATGCACTCAGTGCAGTGCCGATTATCCCCTGGTGCGAAAAGCGTCTGTAACCACGCTTTGACACCGTGTTTGCGGCGGCGGTGCCATGCCCGCCGGCGTTTGCCGCTGTAGAGGGTGTCTGTGATCTTGCCCCGCCATCTCCGTACAGCTTTTGTATCTTAAGTTAACGAAGCCCGCTGCCGCCGGTATTCTCTCGGAGAGTGATATCCCAGCGCGCTGTGCGGATGGTTTTCATTGTAATGCGTGAACGCTGCTGCAAGGTTTCGCAGGGCTGTTCTCGCATCCGGTTTTGGCATGAACTCGATATAGTCTTCCTTCATCGTCTTCACGAACCGTTCGGCCATTCTCTGCGGGCTGCTCACCGCTGTTGTGCAGGGCTCCAGATCCAGTTCTCTGGCGAACCTCTGCGTTTCATGCGCGGTATACGCTGAACCGTTGTCCGTCAACCACTGCACCGCTGTATCGGGTAACCTGTCGCCGAAGCGCTTTTCTACCGACCTCAGCATCACATCCTGCACGGTCGAACTGTCGTAGCCTCCAGTGCTCGCAGCCCAGTCTATGGCCTCTCTGTCGCAGCAGTCCAGTGCGAACGTGACCCGCAGTTTTTCACCGTTGTCGCAGCCGAACTCGAAGCCATCTGAACACCAGCGAATATCGCTTTCTGCCACCGCGATCCTGCCCTTATGCTCACGCCTCGGCCGCTCTGGTTTTCAATGTAATAACAGCAGGTTATGCTCACACATGATCCTGTAAAGTCGTTTCGCATTTACCGGCGGCAGTCCCTCTGCGCGATGTTGTTTACGCAGGATGCCCCACACCCGCCGATAGCCGTAGCTGGGCATATCGCTGATGATGTCGAGGATGTCCGACAGTATTTCAGCGTCTGCTTCGTCATTACGCCGGTTACAGCGCCTGTCCTGCCAGTCGGCAGAACGCTTAATCCGCAGTGACAGCGGCGCACGCGACCCGCTCATGGCGCGGCTGACCTGTGCTATTCCCCGGCCTTTGGCAACAAGGGCGCGTTCGCTATCCATTTTCGTGACTGGCCGTACTCCACGGCTTCTTTTAGGATCTCAACCTCCATCGTCTTCTTACCCAGAAGGCGCTGGAGCTCCCGGACCTGCTTCAATGCAGCTGCAAGCTCAGAGGCAGGAACAACGTCCTCCCGGCAGTGAGGCTGCCTTCCTGATATTGCTTTTTCCACTTAAACAGCAGGCTTGGCTGGATACCGTGCAGTCGTGCGAGATGGGAGACATTCATGCCGGGCTCCATCCTCTGCTGAATAATGGCCATTTTTTCCTGAGGAGTTTTACGTTTACGGACTTCTTGACCTAACGGGATCCCGGTCATATCAAAATTGGCGTTAGTGTTAGACATATATTCAAGCCTATCTCTTATCTGGAGATACAGCTACTGTCTGGTGTTTCAGGGGGATAAATCACTGTAGAGGGCGTCGGCTTGCAGCGAGCAAGCGCGCTCGAGTCGGTCGTGGGATAGCGGGTATAACGGGCGACAGCCGTTCTGGGCGACGCGGAACCGTTTACCGGTGAGGATAAAAATCGGACGCCGGCCCCGTCCGGGGAAAGCGCCGTTAGTGAAACTTACTCTTCCAGATCGCCGCAGAAACGATAACCTTCGCCGTGAATGGTAGCGATGATTTCCGGCGTATCCGGCGTCGATTCAAAATGTTTCCGTATGCGACGGATAGTGACGTCAACGGTACGGTCGTGGGCCTTGAGCTCGCGGCCTGTCATTTTCTTCAGCAGCTCGGCGCGCGATTGGATCTTGCCGGGATTTTCGCAGAAGTGCAGCATGGCGCGAAATTCACTGCGCGGCAATTTGTAGCTCTCGCCGTGAGGGCTCAGCAGAGAACGGCTGTTGATATCGAGCTCCCAACCGTTGAATTTGTAGCTTTCCACCAGCTTGCGCTCTTCAAGGGCGCCGCCCAGATTCATGGTGCGGGACAGCAGGTTACGCGCACGGATAGTGAGTTCGCGCGGGTTGAAAGGCTTGGTAATATAATCGTCGGCGCCGATTTCCAATCCGAGGATCTTATCCACCTCGTTATCGCGGCCGGTAAGAAACATCAGGGCAACGCTGGCATGCTCCCGAAGTTCTCGCGCCAGCAACAAGCCATTTTTACCCGGCAGGTTGATATCCATGATAACCAGATTAATATCATGTTCCGACAACGCGCGATGCATCTCTGCGCCGTCGGTAGCTTCATGAACCATATAGCCCTCAGCTTCAAATATGCTTTTGAGGGTATTACGGGTGACTGACTCGTCTTCAACGATAAGAATGTGCGGGGTCTGCATGTTTGCTACCTAAAATTACCAACATAATTGAAAGAGGAGGTACTCAAGCCGCTGTCGTCCTTAACGGTAGCGGAGGAACAAAATGCATCCTCCAAGGCTTCGGGCCTAAGCACTTCAACGTGCCCTATCGTAATTAACGCTATGTTACCGGCGACGCTTACCTGCATTCAGGACTTGATTTCTCAAGCTTAGATGCTGCATAGCCTACCCTTATTAACAACAATATAACAGCGTCAACCGAATTTACCACTCAAGAAAATATCATTTTGCTGACGTATATCAAAATAAACCCTAACACCTGTGCCATTTCCTTAGACGGGATTAACAGCGCGGCCCGTAAGATAACTTTAATGTATCTTTATGTACCATTGTCTTATATTGTTTAACCCGGAGGGGTGAGGGGGTCGAAATAGACCCGGTTCAGCGGCTGCCGGTCGTGTCATAAGTGCTTTGCGGGTCCCCGTCGCGGTGTCGTAGCGGGCGCGTTCGGATAACGTCTGCTTATGGATGCACATTATTGTTGCGCTCTCACGGCGGCAGATATTCTATTTTCCAGCCGGTTATTTTCCACAAATGACAATAGCTTTTGTCTAATAACGTAAGTGACTACCTAACGTAGTCTTAATGGTAAAGGCCTGCCGGTTCGCCGTGCGCGATGTTGATTGGCTGTAGGGCGGTGTCGCGCCGGAAAGCATCATCGGCGGCTGACTGCCCGCTGGTATTACCTGCCGTCCGGTAAGTAGTGACTAGCATAACATGCTGGATTGACGGGAATGGATGAGCGTTCGTGCGCACCCGCAGCGCCGGCAGGTGAATATTGAACGGCGCGACAGGGGCCGCTTATCGCGGGGCATAAACAGATATTCATTGACTTTAGCGCATGATTGCTTTAACCAATAGGGTATTAATAAAAAACAGTGATAACACCAACCAGCATGCGTACCCGCTTCAGCCACGGCACCATTATTATTACCACCACGGGTAGCGGCGCGGGCTGACGCAGACAGGAACCCAGAAAAAAGCCCGCACCTTGATAGTGCGGGCTTTTTTTTAAGCTTAATTCAGGAGATGAAACACAAATGCGAGTACTGAAATTCGGCGGTACCTCTGTCGCCAACGCGGAACGTTTTATCCGCGTCGCCGATATCCTTGAGAGCAATAGCCGCCAGGGACAGGTGGCGGCGGTATTATCCGCGCCGGCCAAAATTACTAATCATCTGGTCGCCATGATCGACCGCACGCTCAACGGCAGCGATATCCAGCCGAGCATCCTCGACGCTGAACAGATCTTCAGCCGGCTTTTAGACGGCTTGGCCGCCGCGCAGCCGGGATTTGATCACGCGGCGCTGCGTAGCGCGGTAGAGCAAGAATTCGCCCAGCTCAAGCAATTATTGCACGGCATTTCGCTGCTGAATTATTGCCCCGACAGCGTTAACGCCGCCATCATTTGCCGCGGCGAGAAACTCTCCATCGCGCTGATGGAAGCGCTGTTACGCGCGCGCGGCTTCGGCGTGACGGTCATCGATCCGGTGGCAAAAC
The DNA here is from genome assembly GCF_018777395.1 of Candidatus Sodalis endolongispinus. Lineage (GTDB taxonomy): Bacteria > Pseudomonadota > Gammaproteobacteria > Enterobacterales > Enterobacteriaceae > Sodalis_B > Sodalis_B endolongispinus. The sequence continues at coordinate 2,148,128 of NZ_JAFJYC010000001.1, read as the reverse complement.
TGCTGGCACAGGGGGGGTATTTGGAGTCGACGGTGGATATTGCGGAATCTACCCGGCGCATCAATGACGCCGCCATTACCGCCGATCACATCATCCTGATGGCGGGGTTCACCGCCGGTAACGAGCGCGGCGAACTGGTGGTGCTGGGCCGCAATGGATCCGATTACTCCGCGGCGGTGCTGGCGGCCTGTCTGCGCGCCGATTGTTGTGAAATTTGGACCGACGTGGACGGCGTGTATACCTGCGATCCGCATCAGGTGCCGGATGCGCGATTACTCAGTCAGCTTTCCTATCAAGAGGCGATGGAACTTTCCTATTTCGGCGCCAAGGTTCTCCATCCCCGCACCATCGTTCCCATCGCACAGTTCCAAATTACCTGCCTTATTAAAAACACCACCAATCCTCAGGCGCCCGGTACCTTAATCGGGCCGACCAGCGGCGAGGAGGGCAATCCGGTCAAAGGCATCACCCATCTGAACAATATGGCGATGATCAACGTTTCCGGTCCAGGGATGAAAGTGATGATCGGTATGGCGGCACGGGTGTTTGCCGCCATGTCGCGCGCCGGCAGCTCCGTGGTGCTGATTATTCAATCTTCTTCGGAATACAGCATCAGCTTTTGCGTGCCCCAGCATGAGCTGGCGGGCGCCCGCCGGGCGTTGGAGGAGGAATTTTACCTGGAACTTAAAGATGGCCTGCTGGAGCCGCTGGAGGTTATCTCCCGCCTGGCGATCATCTCGGTGGTTGGCGACGGGATGCGCACGCAGCACGGCCTGTCCGCCAAGCTGTTTGCGGCGCTGGCGCGTGCCAATATTAACATCATCGCTATCGCGCAAGGATCGTCCGAGCGTTCCATTTCGGTGGTGGTAGACAATGACAGCACCACTATCGGCCTGCGGGTGGCGCACCAGATGCTGTTCAATACCGATCAGGTTATCGAGGTGTTCGTTATCGGCGCGGGTGGCGTCGGCGGCGAGTTGATCGAGCAGATCCGCCGCCAGCATGCGTGGCTGAAAGGCAAGCATATTGATTTGCGGGTGTGCGGTATCGCCAACTCGCGCGCGCTACTGACCAATGTGCACGGTATCGATCTGGCGAACTGGCAGGCGGCGTTGGCCGAAGCGCGCGAGCCGTTCAATCTGGGGCGGTTGATCCCGCTGGTGAAAGAGTATCACCTGCTCAACCCGGTCATCGTCGACTGCACCAGCAGTGAGGCGGTAGCCAATCAATATGCCGACTTTCTGGCGGACGGCTTCCACGTGGTGACGCCGAACAAGAAAGCCAATACCGCCTCAATGGATTACTACCATCAGATGCGGGCCGCCGCCGCAGTCTCGCGCCGTAAGTTCCTTTATGATACCAACGTTGGCGCTGGTTTGCCGGTTATCGAAAATTTACAGAATTTATTGAATGCCGGCGATGAGCTGACGCGGTTTTCCGGTATTCTTTCCGGCTCGCTGTCGTTTATTTTCGGCAAGTTGGACGAGGGGATGTCGCTGTCGGCGACGACGCTGCTAGCACGCGGCAACGGTTACACCGAGCCTGACCCGCGGGATGATCTTTCCGGTATGGATGTGGCGCGCAAGCTGCTGATCCTGGCGCGCGAGGCGGGGTATACCCTGGAGTTGACGGACATCGACGTCGAGCCGGTATTGCCGGCGAATTTTGACGCCGGCGGCGATGTGGAGGCGTTTCTCGCCCGACTGCCGACCTTGGACGCTGAGTTTGCCGCCAGAGTGGCGAAGGCCCGCGCTGAAGGCCAGGTGCTGCGCCATGTGGGCAGCATTGACGAAGGGCGCTGTAAAGTCAATATAGAGGCGGTGGGGGCCAATGACCCGCTGTTTAAAGTGAAAGACGGCGAAAACGCGCTGGCGTTCTCAACCCGCTACTATCAACCGTTACCGCTGGTGCTGCGCGGCTATGGCGCCGGCAATGATGTCACCGCCGCCGGCGTATTCGCCGATCTATTACGCACGCTGTCATGGAAGTTGGAAGTTTAACATGGTTAAAGTGTATGCGCCGGCCTCAATCGGCAACGTCAGCGTGGGATTCGACGTGCTGGGCGCGGCGGTGTCGCCGGTGGACGGGACGTCATTGTGGGATTGCGTCAGCGTCACCCGCGCCGACAGCTTCAGCTTGCACAGCGCCGGACGCTTTGTCGACAAACTACCGGCAGAGCCGGAGCAGAATATCGTCTATCAATGCTGGCAGCGTTTTTGCGAGGCGATGGGGGAAACGGTGCCGGTGACCCATGCGGCTGGAAAAAAACATGCCCATCGGCTCCGGTCTTGGCTCCAGTGCCTGTTCGGTGGTGGCGGCGTTTGTAGCGATGAATGCCCATTGCGGCCGCCCGTTAAACGATGATCAGATGCTGATGCTGATGGGGGAAATGGATGGGCGCATTTCCGGCGGGGTGCATTTCGATAATGTCGCGCCCTGTTTTCTCGGTGGCATGCAGCTGATGCTGTAGGAAAACGGCATCATCAGCCAGCCGGTGCCTGGGTTTGACGACTGGTTGTGGGTGATGGCCTATCCGGGCATCAAAGTGAGCACCGCCGAGGCGCGGGCGATTCTGCCGGCGCAATATCGTCGTCAGGACTGCATCAGCCATGGCCGTTATCTGGCGGGCTTTGTGCACGCTTGCCATACCCGTCAGCCGGCGCTGGCGGCTAAACTGATGAAAGATGTTATCGCCGAGCCCTATCGCACCCGACTGCTGCCGGGCTTCGCCGATGCGCGCCAGGCGGTGGGAGATATCGGCGCCCTGGCCTGTGGTATCTCGGGTTCGGGACCCACGCTCTTCGCTATCTGCGATCGCCAGGATACCGCGGCGCGCGTCGCCGACTGGCTGACGCAGCACTACCTGCAAAACGACGAAGATTTTGTTCATATTTGCCGCCTGGATACCTCCGGCGCCCGTTTGATGATGGATTGAATGATGGAACTTTACAATATCAAGGAACGCAACGAGCAGGTCAGCTTCGCCCAGGCGATCAAGCAAGGCCTGGGCCGTCAGCAAGGGCTGTTTTTCCCCATGACGCTGCCCGAATTTGCCCTGACCGAGGATAGACGAGTTGCTGGAAATGGATTTCGTCGCACGCAGCGCGCGCATCCTGTCGGCTTATATCGGTGATGAGCTACCGCCTGAGAGCGTTCTGGCGCGGGTAACGGCGGCGTTTGAGTTCCCGGCGCCGGTGGTGCCGGTCGCCAAGGATATCGCCGCGCTAGAGCTGTTTCACGGCCCGACCATGGCATTCAAGGATTTTGGCGGCCGTTTTATGGCGAAGATGCTTACCGAAGTCGGCCAAGGGCAGCCGGTGACCATCCTGACTGCGACCTCCGGCGATACCGGCGCTGCGGTGGCGCATGCGTTTTACGGGCTTAAGAATGTGCGGGTGGTGATCCTTTACCCTGAGGGCAAAATCAGCCCGCTGCAGGAAAAGCTCTTTTGTACACTGGGCGGCAATATTCACACCGTGGCGGTCGAGGGCGATTTCGACGCCTGCCAGGCGCTGGTGAAACAGGCGTTTGATGATGAAGAATTGAAACAGACGCTAGGGCTTAACTCCGCCAACTCAATCAATATCAGCCGTTTGCTGGCGCAGATTTGCTACTACTTCGAGGCGGTGGAGCAACTGCCGCAGCAGGCGCGCAATCAACTGGTGGTATCGGTACCGAGCGGCAATTTCGGCGATCTCACCGCGGGTCTGCTGGCCAAAACCCTGGGTCTGCCGGTGAAGCGTTTTATCGCCGCCACCAACGCTAATGATACCGTACCGCGCTTTTTACGCGACGGCAAATGGCTGCCGAATCCCACCGTGGCCACGCTGTCGAATGCGATGGACGTCAGCCAGCCCAATAACTGGCCGCGGGTGGAAGAATTATTCCGGCGTAAAAACTGGCCACTAACGACGCTCGATTACGGCTGCGTCGACGATAACACCACCGCCGAGACGATGCGCGAGATGGCGGGATTGGGCTATATTTCCGAGCCCCATGCCGCCATCGCCTACCGCCTGTTGCGCGACAGTTTACAGCCGGGGGAGTACGGATTATTCCTTGGCACTGCCCACCCGGCCAAGTTCAAGGAATCGGTGGACTCGATCCTCGGCCAGAGCCTGCCGCTGCCGCCGGCGCTGGCGGTGCGCGCGACCTTGCCGTTGCTGTCGGAGCGCATGCCGGCGTCCTTCAGCGCCTTGCGCACGCTGATGCTGTGGTTGGCGCCATAGGCGCCGTCGCTGCGGGCGTTATCTTCGCGCGGGGCAGTCGCTCTGGCCGGTGCGTCCGCTGGCGCCCTTCAGCGCCTTGCGCACGCTGATGCTGGGGTTGGCGCCCCAGGCGCCGTCGCTGCGGGCGTTATCATCGCGTGGCGAAGTCGCTCTGGTCGGTGCGTCCGCCGGCGTCCTTAACCGCCTTGCGCACGCTGATGCAGGGGCTGGCGCCCTAACGACATGTTGCCGCGGGTTTCATCTTCGCGCTGGCCATAAGCGCGCCACCGGCGGTCTTTGGCTGCGGCGTTAACCGTCATGCTGCGGTCGTTTTAATACCCATTCATTGTCGCTGGAGGCCGCGGCGTCGAATCGATAACCGCCCGCATCAAAGGCTTTTATCTGCTCTGGCTGAGTCAACGCTTCGGTAATGATAAAGCGGCTCATCATGCCGCGGGCTTTTTTGGCGTTGAAACTGATTACCTTGTACTGGCCGTTTTTTTCATCCAGAAACACCGGTTTGATGACTCGCCCGTTAATCCGCGCCGGCTGCACCGCGCGGAAATACTCGTCCGAAGCCAGATTAATCACCAGGGCGTCACCCTGCTCCGCCAGCGCCTGGTTGAGTTTGTCGGTAAGCGTAGCGCCACAAAAGTGATACAAAGAGGCCACGTCCGGATTGGCCAGGCGAGTTCCCATCTCCAGCCGGTATGGCTGCATCAGATCCAGCGGACGCAATACGCCGTATAGCCCGGACAACATCCGCAGGTGACGTTGGGCAAAATCGAATTGCGCCTCGCTGAACGTCTCCGCCGCCAGCCCGGTATAAACATCCCCTTGAAAAGCCAATATCGCCTGTCGCGCATTATCGGGGGTAAACGGCGTCTGCCAGGCCTGAAAGCGCGCGGCGTTCAGATCGGCCAATTTATCGCTAACCCCCATCAGGGTGCCGATACGCGCTGGCGTCAGCTGCCGGCACAGGTCGATAAGCGCCGCCGACTGCGGCAGTAATTCGGGTTGAGTGTAGCGTTGGGTTGCCAGCGGACGCTGAAAATCCAGCGTTTTCGCTGGAGAAATAACCATTAGCATTGCAGGTTACTGTTGTTGCGAAAAAAAACGGCCGCCGGTTATGCCGCGGCGGCGCCTCAACGGTCAAGGGGTTTCGGGGCGGCCTGGCGGTGGCTTTCCTGATGCGATGGGCTCGGCCGCCCCCACAGATCCGGCGCCAATTGCGGCGCAATAGCGGGTAAGTTTACCGCATAAAAGGTCGGCAGTTTACCGATGGCGCGCTGGCTATTGTAATCATTGGCCAACATCAGTACGACCGGCGACAACAATAAAAGGGCAATCAAGTTGGTTATCGTCATCAGGCCCATCGCCAGGTCCGCCAGTCGCCAGACCACCGACACTTCCGCTACAAAGCCAAACAGTACCATGGTGAGCGTTAGCAGACGCAGCAGCCATTTTAGCTTCATCGGCTGCGGCACGAAAAAACGCAGACTGCTTTCCGCATAGGCGTAATTGCCAATGATGACGGCGAAGGAGAACACAAACACTAGCGCCATCAATAGCGGCATGCTCCAGTGGCCGGTTACCGTGGCCAGCGCTTGATTAATCAGCGCGATACCGTGGATGTCGGCGTTGGCGTGCTCTAACGTGCCGGAAGTGAGGATAATTGCCGCCGTGGCGCTACAAATCACCAGAGTATCAATAAACACCGCCAACATCTGGATATAGCCCTGCGAGGCGGGGTGTGGCGGCCATGGCGCGGCGGCGGCGGCGATATTCGACGCCGAGCCGGTGCCCGCCTCATTAGAGAACAGACCGCGCTGCACCCCTTGGAAAATCGCCTGCGCCAGACCATAGCCGACCAGCCCCGAAGCGGCCTCCGTCAGGCCAAAGGCGCTGTTGAACACCAGCGCGGCGACGGTTGCGAGCTGGCGACAGTGATGCACTAGCACCCAACCCGCCAGCAGCAAGTAGAGAATACCCATTGTTGGCACCAGCCACTGGGTCAGGCGGGCGATGGCGCGCAGGCCGCCGAAAATCGCCGCCGCGCTCAGAATAAGCAGCACCAGCGTTATCGGCCAGCGACCCATACCGGACAGCTGCTGCGCGGACAGCGTAATGGCGTTGGCCTGAACGGCGCTGAAAAAACCGCCATAGCCCGTCAGCAGAAGCAGCGTGAATAGCGTGCCCATCCAGCGCAGACCAAGGCCGTTGGCCATATACCAGGCCGGCCCGCCGCAGGCGTTGCCGCGGTTGTCGCGGATTTTATACAGCTGCGCCAGCGTACTTTCCGCAAAGGCGGTCGCCATACCAATCAATGCCGCCAGCCACATCTAGAAAATGGCTCCCGGTCCGCCCAGAATCAGCGCGATGGCGACGCCCATCAGGTTACCGCAGCCGATACGGGTGGCAAGGGAGGTGCATAAGGCCTGAAACGGCGAAATGCCGCCGCCGCCGCGCGTCCCTGAGTCTTTTAGAATCGTGAAGGTGTGGCAGAAATGGCGTATCTGGATGAAACCGGTGCGTAGCGTGAACCAGATGCCGGTACCTAACAGCAGATAAATTAATAATGAATCCCATAACAGGTTATTGATAAAATTCAATAGCTCAGCCATTGTTCCTTTTCTCCCGCTCCAGCGTCCCGGCTGGGTGTTGTAGGGCCCGGCGCCCATTTTACCTACTTTACTTATGATTTCATCGATTGATGCGACAGGTAAAAGTCCGCGTCCGGCCGCTTTTCGCCGCGGCCACCCATGCTATCATTTCGTCGCTGCAATACCCGATTTCGTAGAGCACGCGACAACATGAGAACATGATTATGACAGACAAACTCAGTTCCCTGCGTAAAACGACCACCGTTGTAGCCGATATCGGCGATATCACCGCCATCAAACGCTACCAGCCTCAGGATGCGACCACTAACCCGTCGCTGATCCTCAACGCCGCCCAAATCCCGGAGGCTATATTGACGACGCCATTGTCTGGGCGCGCGGCCAGAGTAGCGATCGGGCGGCACAGGTGATATACGCCGCCGACAAGCTGGCGGTCAATATCGGCAGGGAAATTCTGAAACTGGTGCCCGGCCGCGTCTCCACCGAAGTGGACGCCCGCCTTTCCTACGACACCGAGGCCAGCATCGCCAAGGCCAGGAGCCTTATCAAACTCTACAACGATGCCGGTATTGGCAGCGAAGGTATTTTGATCAAGCTGGCCTCTACCTGGCAGGGTATCCGTGCCGCCGAGCAGCTGGAAAAGGCAGGAATCAATTGTAATTTGACGCTACTGTTTTCTTTTGCCCAGGTGCGGGCCTGCGCCGAGGCGTGGATGTCTCTGATTTCGCCCTTTGTCGGGCGTATGCTCGACTGGCATAAGGCCAACGGTGAACGTCAGACGTTTGCCCCAGAGGAGGATCCGGGCGTGGTATCGGTCAGCGCCATCTATCGCTATTATTAAGAACATGGTTACGACACCGTTGTCATGGGCGCCAGCTTTTGTAACAGCGGCGATATTCTGGCGTTGGCCGGCTGCGACCGGCTCACTCTTGCGCCGGCGTTGCTAAAAGAGCTGGCGGAAAGCGAGGGTGAGCTTGTGCGTAAACTTTCCTATACAGGCGCGGTGAAAGCGCGGCCGGAGACGTTAACCGAAGCGGCCTTCCTGTGGCGACATCATCAGGATCCGATGGCGGTGGATAAATTGGCGCAGGGTATTCTCAACTTCGCCGTCGACCAGGAAAAACGGGGAAAAATGCGGGGCGAATTGCTGAAATGCGGACCGCCGGTTATCCTGCCGGCAGGGGTGAAAGAAAACGCTTACGGCCCTGCGCGGGCCGTTTTTATTGGCGCAGCCCCTCGGCGCCCGCCATGGTAGTTGAGGATAACACGCGTATGCAAACCTGTCGTATCGGGCTGGTATCCATCTCAGACCGCGCCGCCCGCGGTGTCTATGTTGATCAGGGGCTGCCGGCGCTCGAAGCCTGGCTGAATCGTGCTGTGACCAGCCATTTCAGCCTCGAGACCAGGCTAGTACCGGACGAGCAACCCCTCATTGAGCAAACGCTGCGCGAATTGGTGGATGAAAGCGGTTGCCACCTGGTCCTGACCACCGGCGGCACCGGGCCGGCGCGGCGCGATGTCACGCCCGACGCCACGCTAGCAGTGGCCGATCGCGAAATGCCGGGGTTTGGCGAGCAAATGCGGCAAATCAGTCTGCACTTTGTGCCCACGGCCATTTTGTCGCGCCAAACCGCCGTTATCCGTAAACAGTCCCTGGTCCTCAATTTGCCGGGCCAGCCAAAATCAATCCAGGAAACGCTGGAAGAGGTGAAGAACACGCGCGGCGATGTTGAGATTCAGGGCATTTTCGCCAGCGTGACCTACTTCATTCAACTGCTGGATGGCCCCTACATGGAAACCTAGCCTGCGGTGGTGGTGGCATTTCGACCGAAAAGCGCGCGCCGGCCAACCGAACAGTGAGAGACGCAACAGAAATGAGCGCGCGGCGTCGCGTTCATGACTTATTGCCAGAACGGCAGACATTTTTACCCCGCCAGTAAGTCTGAGTTTACAAGGCGTGATATATTGTTGCCATTTCTCTTGTCAAGCGCAGATGATTATGCAGGACGAACGTCACCGCCGGTTGAACCGGCAGGATTATAAGACGCTTACGCTGGCGGCATTGGGTGGGGCGTTGGAGTTTTACGACTTTATTATCTTTGTGTTTTTCGCTGGGGTGATGGGGCAGCTGTTTTTCCCGGCAGACATGCCGGAGTGGCTGCGCCAGATGCAAACCTTCGGTATATTCGCTGCGGGCTATCTGGGGCGGCCGCTGGGCGGGATTGTAATGGCGCACTTCGGCGATCGTGTGGGGCGCAAGAAAATGTTTACCCTGTCTATCCTGCTGATGGCGCTACCGACGCTGCTGATTGGACTGTTGCCGACCTACGCGGCGCTGGGTATCGTGGCGCCGCTACTGCTGTTGCTGTTGCGCATCCTGCAGGGCGCGGCCATAGGCGGTGAGGTTCCCGGTGCCTGGGTGTTTGTCGCCGAACATGTGCCAGCCCGGCGCATCGACTTTGCCTGCGGCGCCCTGACCGCCGGGTTGACCGTTGGCATTCTGCTCGGCTCGTTTGTCGCCACGCTTATCAACCAGTTACTCCCCGCCAGCGCCATAGCCGCCGGCGGTTGGCGCATTCCTTTCTTTATCGGCGGCATCTTTGGTCTGTGCGCCATGTATTTGCGCCGCTGGCTGCGCGAAACGCCTATCTTTGTCGAACTGCAGGCGCGCAAAGCGCTGGCCCGCGAGCTCTGCCGCTCAAGTCAGTGGTGGTGAGTCACAAGAAAGCGGTAGCGGTTTCCATGCTGCTAACCTGGCTGCTGTCCGCCGGCATCGTGGAGGTTATCCTGATGGTGCCTTTGTGGCTGCAGCAACAGCGCGGCATCAGCGCTTCTGTCGCCCTGCAGGCCAATTGCGTGGCGATCATCGCCCTGGCGTGCGGCTGCATTGTCGCCGGCGTGGTGATAGGCAGGTTCGGGGCGCGTAAAAACTTTGTTGTCGGCTGCGCCCTATTGGCCGTCGGTAGCTGGATCTTTTACCACAGCGACGTCACCCATCCGCCGCATCTGTTTCTGACCTACGGTACGGCCGGTTTCTTTGTCGGCATTATGGGCGGCGTGCCATTTGTCATGGTCTACGCCTTTCCGGCGCCGGTGCGGTTCAGCGGTATTTCCTTTTCCTACAATATTTCCTATGCCATTTTTGGTGGTCTGACGCCCATGGTGGTGACCTTACTGATGAAAGTGACGCCGATGGCGCCGTCGTGGTATGTGCTGGCGTTGGCGCTGATGGGCGTTGCGCTGGGATTTGCGCTGCCTGGACAGGTGAAGGGCGCGCTGCCGCGCACTGATCGGGCGAAAGCGGTAGGGTAAGCACGCTCGTCGGGTAGACGCGTCGCGACGCTGGCGTGTTGAAATCATGCCTAATTAATTTACCCTAAATTATTCAATGTATTAGACAAGGCGTCGGGCGCCCTTGGGCAAAATGCCCGGCGCGCAGGGCGTCGCCACTGTTTTTTTTGCCGTTACCCCTTGATATGCAGGGCGGCATGACCCCATCTTATTTGCATCCTACGTTGTTGAACCTGGGAAATTCTCGGGCGGCGAAAACTTGAAAAATTCATTTTCGGCCGCATATCAGGTTTACGACCACAACGAAATTGAACTTTAGTGGAGATGTTTAGATGGGAAAAATCATTGGTATCGACTTGGGTACGACCAACTCCTGCATCGCAATTATCGAAGGCAGCAAACCTCGCGTACTTGAAAACAGCGAAGGCGATCGTACCACGCCTTCCATCATTGCCTATACGCAGGATGGTGAAATTCTGGTTGGCCAACCGGCTAAACGTCAGTCCGTTACTAATCCGCAAAACACCTTGTTCGCCATAAAGCGTCTGATTGGCCGTCGCTACCCGGACGAAGAAGTACAGCGCGATGTCAGCATCATGCCGTACAAAGTCGTTGCGGCAGATAATGGCGATGCCTGGCTGGAAGTCAAAGGCCAGAAAATGGCGCCACCGCAGATCTCCGCAGAAATTCTGAAAAAAATGAAAAAGACCGCGGAAGACTATCTGGGCGAGCCGGTCACCGAAGCGGTCATTACCGTGCCGGCCTATTTTAACGATACGCAGCGCCAGGCGACCAAAGACGCCGGCCGTATCGCCGGTCTGGACGTCAAGCGTATCATCAACGAGCCGACCGCGGCCGCGCTAGCCTACGGTATGGATAAAGAAACCGGCAACCGCACTATCGCGGTTTATGACCTGGGCGGCGGGACCTTCGATATCTCGATTATCGAAATCGACGATGTCGACGGTGAAAAAACCTTTGAAGTGCTGGCGACCAACGGCGACACCCATTTGGGGGGCGAGGACTTCGACAGCCGTCTTATCAATTATCTGGTGGACGAATTCAAGAAAGATCAGGGTATCGATCTGCGCAATGACCCGCTGGCGATGCAGCGCTTGAAAGAGGCGGCCGAAAAAGCCAAGATCGAGCTGTCCTCCGCGCAGCAGACCGATGTCAACCTGCCGTACATCACGGCCGACGGCTCCGGTCCGAAGCATATGAACCTGAAAGTGACCCGCGCCAAACTGGAGTCGCTGGTGGAAGAGCTGGTCAATCGCACGCTTGAGCCGCTGAAAGTGGTGCTGAAGGATGCGGGCCTGTCGGTTTCCGACATCAAAGACGTTATTTTGGTGGGTGGGCAGACCCGTATGCCGCTGGTGCAGAAGAAAGTCACCGACTTCTTCGGCAAAGAGCCGCGTAAAGACGTCAACCCGGACGAAGCGGTTGCCATCGGTGCCGCGGTTCAGGGCGGCGTACTGGCCGGCGACGTGAAAGACGTGCTGCTGCTGGACGTTACCCCGTTGTCGCTGGGTATCGAAACCATGGGTGGCGTGATGACGCCGCTGATTACCAAGAACACCACCATCCCGACCAAGCACAGCCAGGTGTTCTCCACCGCGGAAGACAATCAGTCCGCTGTGACCATCCATGTGCTGCAAGGGGAACGCAAGCGCTCCGGCGATAATAAATCGCTGGGCCAGTTCAACCTGGACGGCATTTCGCCGGCCATGCGCGGCACGCCGCAGATTGAAGTCACGTTCGATATCGACGCCGACGGCATTCTGCACGTCTCCGCCAAGGACAAGAACAGCGGCCGGGAACAGAAGATCACCATCAAGGCCTCCTCGGGTCTGAACGAAGAGGAAATCCAGAAGATGGTGCAGGAAGCGGAAGCAAACGCCGAATCCGACCGCAAGTTTGAAGAGCTGGTGCAGACGCGCAACCAGGCCGACCATTTTCTGCATAGCACCCGTAAACAGCTGGAAGACGCGGGTGATAAACTGCCGGCAGAGGATAAAACCGCCATTGAGGACGCGCTGAAAAATTTGGACACCGCGCTGAAAGGCGAAGATAAAGCCGATATCGAAGCGAAGATGCAGGCGCTTATTCAGGTGTCAGGCAAACTGCTCGAAGTGGCTCAGCAGCAGGCTCAGGCGGCGGGCGAAGGCGGCGCGGACGGCAGCGCTAAGGCGGACGATGATGTCGTTGACGCCGAGTTTGAAGAAGTTAAAGACAAAAAATAATCGCCCTGAACGGGCACGGCGGCGGGGCAGTCTACACCGCCGTTGCGGGCAACAGGCACGGGCGTCGGGGAAACTCTGCGCCCGTGCAAGCATGTTGAGGGCAGGAAGAGACAACGATGGCGAAATCAGACTACTACGAGATTTTGGGCGTTTCCCGGGAAGCGGAAGAGCGTGAAATCAAAAAGGCCTATAAACGCCTGGCGATGAAATTCCACCCGGATCGCAACCCAGGCAATGCCGAAGCCGAAGCAAAATTCAAAGAGATCAAAGAAGCCTACGAAGTGCTGACCGACGCGCAAAAGCGCGCCGCTTACGATCAGTATGGCCATGCCGCCTTTGAACAGGGCGGCATGGGCGGTGGCGGCGCCGGCGGCGCGGATTTCAGCGATATCTTCGGCGATGTGTTCGGCGATATCTTTGGCGGCGGCCGGCGGCAGCGCGCTAGCCGGGGCGCGGACTTACGCTATAACATGGAGCTTTCCCTTGAGGAGGCGGTGCGTGGCGTGACCCGCGAAATCCGCATTCCGACGCTTGAGGAGTGCGATGTCTGTCACGGCAGCGGCGCCAAGCCGGGGACGTCGGCGGTGACCTGTCCGACCTGCCACGGCCAGGGCCAGGTACAGATGCGTCAGGGCTTTTTCGCGGTTCAGCAGACGTGTCCGACCTGTCAGGGTCAGGGCAAGATTATCAAAGATCCTTGCACCAAGTGTCACGGCCATGGCCGGGTTGAAAAATCCAAGACGCTGTCGGTGAAGATCCCCGCCGGCGTCGATACCGGCGATCGCATCCGCCTGACGGGCGAGGGTGAAGCGGGAGAGCATGGGGCGGCCGCAGGGGATCTGTATGTTCAGGTCCAGGTGCGCAAACACCCCATTTTTGAACGCGAAGAAAACAACCTGTACTGCGAAGTGCCGATCAACTTTGCCATGGCGGCGCTGGGCGGCGAGATCGAAGTCCCGACCCTCGATGGCCGGGTGAAGCTGAAAGTGCCGGCGGAAACGCAGACCGGTAAATTATTCCGCATGCGCGGCAAAGGTGTGAAATCGGTGCGCGGCGGACAGCAAGGGGATCTGCTGTGCCGGGTGGTGGTGGAAACGCCGGTGAAACTCAACGAGCGTCAGAAGCAGCTGCTGCGCGAGCTGGAGGAGAGCTTTGGTGGGCCGAGCGGCGATCAGAACAGTCCGCGCTCGAAAAGCTTTCTCGACGGTGTGAAAAAATTCTTTGACGATTTGACCCGTTAATAGGACCGGCGCACGCTTCACCTCTCCCCGGCCTTCCACCGGGAGTTTTTTGCCGGGTCTGCGGCGCCGTAAGCGTTTTTTCGCCGGTATAAGGGGCGGTTTTCATTTACCCACACCGCGTCCTGTCGCACAATATCCTCTTGTCTACAGAGATTGAGGATCCCCATGATAGCTGCGTCTTTACGCCGCATGATTGCCCACCCGGCTGCCGGTGGTGTATTGCTTTTCGTCGCCGCGCTTGCCGCTATCGTGATGGCCAATACCGGCGCCAGCGCGCTGTATAACGCGATCATTCATTTTCCCGCGCCACCCGATAGCGTGCCTCCTTCGCACCTGACCTTACTGACCATTGTTAACGAAGGTTTGATGGCGGTGTTTTTTCTGGCCGTCGGTCTGGAAGTCAAATACGAACTGCTGCAGGGCGCGCTCAACAGCCGCGCGCGGGCGGCCTTTCCCGCCCTCGCCGCGCTGGGAGGCATGGTGGCGCCGGCGGTGATTTATAGCCTGGTGACCGCAGGGGCCCCCGCGTTGCGTGCCGGGTGGTCGATTCCGGCCGCCACCGATATCGCCTTCGCCGTCGGCGTACTGACCTTGTTGGGGGCGCGGGTGCCGGCCAGCCTGAAAGTTTTCCTGTTGGCGCTGGCAATTATTGATGATTTGGGCGCGATAGTGATTATCGCGTTGTTTTACAACAGTGCGCTTGACTGGCTGGCGCTGGCCGCGGCGGGCGCCGTGATTGACATTATGGCCCTGATGAACCGCGCCAATGTTCGTTCTCTCTCGCTTTACCTGCTGCTGGGGGCATTGCTGTGGGGCTGTATCCTGCTTTCGGGTATCCATGCGACGCTCGCCGGCGTGATGGTGGGGGGGCTTATCCCGCTCACGCTGCCGTCTACCGGGGTATCGCCGGCGCGTGCGTTAGAGCACCGGCTGCAGCCGTGGGTGATGTATTTGATTCTGCCCCTGTTTGCCTTCGCCAACGCCGGGATTTCGCTGCGGGGCGTGGCGCCCGGCCATTTGACCTCCTTCTTGCCGCTGGGGATCGCCGCCGGACTGGTGGTCGGTAAACCGTTGGGGATAGTGAGTTTTACCGCCATGGCGGTAAAAATCAGACTGGCCCGGTTGCCCGCCGGTATTGCTTTTCGCCACATTGCCGCGGCGGCCGTGCTGTGCGGCACCGGCTTCACTATGTCGATCTTTATCGCCAATCTGGCGTTTGGGCATGATGACCCGGAAACCATTGTGCTGGCGAAAGTGGGCATTTTATCCGGTTCGGTGATTGCGGCGCTGCTAGGTTACCTGCTGCTGCGCACGATCCTGCCGCAGCCGCAGGGTCGCGAGGCATGTACCGGTCGGGGAGTATCGGATGAAAGCAATACGCGAGTCTAACTAGTCACAGGGGGCGGGGGTAGCGGATGAAAGCAAGACGCGGGACTGATAGTCACAGGACGCGAGAAGCAGCAGACAGAGCCGGTGCGCTTTCCCCCACGGGCGGCCCTGGCAGGTTTGCGGGCATAAAAAAACCGGCTAAGGCCGGTTTTCTCAACAAAGCACAACGCGACAGCAATTACTGCATGGCGTTGATTTGCGCGGTCAGGTTTGATTTATGACGAGCGGCTTTGTTTTTGTGGATCAACCCTTTGCTGGCCTGACGGTCAACAATCGGTTGCATGGCAGAAAACGCATTCTGCGCAGCTTCTTTATCGCCGGCGGCGATAGCAGCGTAAACCTTCTTCACAAAGGTGCGCATCATGGAGCGACGGCTTGCATTATGCTGACGACGCTTCTCAGACTGTACGGCGCGTTTCTTAGCTGATTTGATATTAGCCAAGGTCCAACTCCCAAACTTGTTCTATGAGACAATTCAAAGGCCGAGGAATATGCCCGTTCGGTCTTCTTTTGTCAATGGATTTGTGCAAATAAGCGCCGCTTAAACGTGCGACGCCCGTTACAATGTGATGGCGCAATATTATACCAGTTTACACCGGCGGAATACAGTGCTTAAGGCGAAAAAAGCGATTACCGCGATACGGACGCCCATTGCCCGCCGGCAAAGCGCCAGCATAAGCTGCGTGAAAATAGGGCGGTGGCGAAATAAGCGCGGCTTTCTCCCCGCTCGATGTCAAAGATTGGAATCGCGGGTTAACCTTAGCCGCTGTACAAGGTATAATCCGCCGATTTCCACTGTTTTGGGTGTCTTGAGCCTGCTATGGAGCTTATTCGCGGCATACATAATTTACAGCCACGTCACCATGGGTGCGTGCTGACCATCGGCAACTTCGACGGCTTTCACCGCGGACACCAGGCGCTTATTGCAGAGTTGCAGGCTGAGGGCCGCCGTCGCGGTTTGCCGGTCATGGTGATGATCTTTGAACCTCAGCCACAGGAACATTTCGCCGGCGATGCCGCCCCGGCACGGTTGACCCGGCTGCGGGACAAGGTGAAATACCTGGCGGCCGCCGGCGTGGACGCGACGGTGTGCGTCACCTTCGATCAGCGGTTTGCGGCGCTAAGCGCACGCGCGTTCGTGACCGATCTGTTGGTGCAAAAACTGGGAGTGCGCTTTATCGGCGTCGGCGACGATTTCCGCTTTGGCGCCCGGCGTCAGGGGGATTTCGCCTTACTTCAGCAGGCGGGGAAAGAGGCCGGGTTTGAGGTGATGAGCACCGTGACCTACACCGAAGGCGGCCGGCGCATCAGCAGCACCGCCGTCCGCGAGGCGCTGGCGCAGGATAGGCTGGCGGAGGCGGAAATGCTGTTATGGCACCCATACCGTCTCTCTGGCCGCGTGGTGCACGGCGATGCGCTGGGGCGAACCATCGGCTTTCCGACCGCTAACGTGTCGCTAAAAGGGCGACAGGCGCCGATAAACGGCGTGTATGCGGTAGAGGTCTATGGCCTTGCCGAGCGGCCTTTGCCCGGCGTCGCCAATATCGGCACCCGGCCCACGGTGGCCGGTTTGCGCCAGCGGCTGGAAGTGCATTTGCTGGATGTGGATATGAACGTGTACGGTCGCCATATCGAAGTGGTGATACGCGCGAAAGTGCGCAATGAACAACGGTTTGCCTCGCTAGACGACATTAAACAGCAAATCGCGAATGATGTGGTGAGCGCCCGCGACTATTTCGGACTGGCGACACCCCAATAATGCCCAAACCGATAACGGAACCGAGAATCGAATGACTGATTACAAAAATACCCTGAATTTGCCGGACACAGGGTTTCCCATGCGCGGCGATTTAGCCAAGCGTGAGCCTGGCATGCTAGAGCGTTGGTATGAACAGGATCTGTACGGGATTATTCGTCAGGCCAGGAAGGGCAAAAAAGCATTTATACTGCATGACGGCCCGCCGTATGCCAACGGTAGCATTCATATCGGTCACTCGGTCAATAAAATTCTTAAAGATATCATCATCAAATCCAAAGGGCTGATGGGTTATGACTCGCCTTATGTACCGGGCTGGGACTGCCATGGCCTGCCGATTGAATTGAAGGTAGAGCAACTCATCGGCAAGCCGGGCGAGAAGGTCAGCGCCGCGGAATTCCGTGCCGCCTGCCGTCGTTACGCCGCCGAACAGGTGGAGGGGCAGAAGAAGTATTTCATCCGCCTGGGCGTGCTCGGCGACTGGGCGCATCCTTACCTGACGATGAATTTCGCCACCGAAGCGAATATCATCCGCGCGCTGGGCAAGATTATCGCCAACGGTCATCTGCATAAAGGCGCCAAGCCGGTGCACTGGTGCATCGACTGCCGCTCCGCACTGGCGGAGGCGGAAGTGGAATACTACGACCGTACTTCGCCGTCCATCGACGTCGCTTTCGCGGCCGATGACGCCCGCGCGGTCGCCGCCAAGTTTGGCGCCGCGGACTTCGCCGGCCAGGTCTCCCTGGTCATCTGGACCACCACGCCGTGGACCTTGCCGGCCAACCGCGCCATCGCCGTCCATCCCGACTTCGACTATCACTTGGTGGAGGTGGAAGGGCAAGGCTATATTCTGGCCGCCGATCTGGTGGACAGTGTGATGGCGCGCGCCGGCATTACGCGTTGGACTGTGCTCGGCAGCGCCAAAGGTAGCGCGCTGGAGCTGCTGCGATTCCGCCATCCCTTTATGGGCTTTGATGTGCCGGCCATCCTCGGCCAGCACGTGACGCTGGACGCGGGCACCGGCGCGGTGCATACCGCCCCCGGCCATGGCCCAGACGACTATGTCATCGGCCAGCAATACGGCCTGGAGGTCGCCAACCCGGTCGGCCCTGACGGCTGCTATCTGCCGGGCACGCTGGATGGTTTGCAGGTCTTTAAAGCCAATGATGTGGTTATCAATCTGCTGCGCGACAGCGGCGCTCTGCTGCACGTGGAAAAACTGCAGCATAGCTATCCGCATTGTTGGCGCCATAAAACGCCGATTATCTTTCGCGCCACGCCGCAATGGTTCGTCAGCATGGATCAGCGCGGCCTGCGCAAGCAGTCGCTGGCGGAGATAGAGGACGTGCAGTGGATCCCAGACTGGGGCCAGGCACGCATCGAAACCATGGTCGCCAACCGTCCCGACTGGTGCATTTCGCGTCAGCGCACCTGGGGCGTGCCGATGGCGATGTTTGTGCATAACGAGACCGAAGCGCTGCATCCGCGTACCATCGAACTGATGGAAGCGGTGGCGCAGCGGGTCGAGCAAGACGGTATCCAGGCTTGGTGGGATTTGGATCCGGCCGAGATCTTGGGTGACGATGCCGCTCATTATCACAAAGTGCTGGATACGCTGGATGTCTGGTTCGACTCCGGCTCCACGCTCTCCTCGGTCGTGGCGGTGCGCCCGGAATTTGAAGGCCATGCGCCCGATATGTATCTGGAAGGGTCTGACCAGCATCGCGGCTGGTTTATGTCGTCGTTGATGATCTCCACCGCCATGCACGGCAAGGCGCCGTATCGTCAGGTACTGACCCACGGCTTTACCGTCGACGGGCAGGGCCGGAAGATGTCCAAATCGGTGGGCAACGTGGTCAGCCCGCAGCAGGTCATGGACAAGCTGGGCGCGGATATCCTGCGTCTCTGGGTGGCCTCCACCGATTACACCGGCGAGATGGCGGTGTCCGATGAGATCCTCAAACGTTCCGCCGATGCCTATCGCCGCATCCGCAATACCGCCCGTTTCCTGTTGGCCAACCTGAACGGTTTTGATCCGGCGCGCGACAGCGTCAGTCCAGAGCAGATGGTGGTGCTGGATCGCTGGGCGGTGGGCCGCGCGCAAGCGGCGCAGGCGGAAATTGTCGCCGCTTACGACAGCTATGATTTCCATAATGTCGTGCAGCGTATGATGCAGTTCTGTTCCGTCGAGATGGGCTCTTTTTACCTGGATATCATTAAGGACCGTCAGTACACCACCAAAGCGGACAGTATTGCCCGTCGTAGCTGCCAGACCGCGCTGTATCATATTATTGAAGCCCTGGTTCGCTGGATGGCGCCGATCATGTCGTTTACCGCCGATGAAATCTGGGGCTTTATGCCGGGGGAACGGGCGCAGTATGTCTTCACCGAAGAGTGGTACGATGGACTGTTCGGACTGGACGCCGCTCAGCCATTGAACGATGCTTATTGGCAAACCCTGTTGCAGGTGCGCAGCGAAACCAACAAGGTTATCGAGCAGGCGCGCGCGGACAAGCGCATAGGGGGTTCACTGGAGGCCCGCGTCACGCTGTATGCGGAGCCTGACCCTGCCGCTTCGCTGCGCGAGCTGGGCGATGAACTCTACTTTGCGCTGCTCACCTCCAGCGCGGTGGTCGCGGATTATGCCGATGCCGGCGATGATGCAGTGCAGTGTGAATGGCTCAAGGGGCTGAAAATTGCCCTGGCGAAAGCCGCTGGGGAAAAATGTCCGCGCTGCTGGCATTATGAGACGGATATCGGCCAGCATGCCGAGCATCCGGAGATTTGTGGGCGCTGCGTCACGAATGTGGCCGGCCCGGGCGAAGAGCGTAAGTTTGTCTGATGAATAATACGATAATGTCCACGGGACTGCGCTGGCTTTGGCTGGCGCTGGTGGTACTGGCGCTGGATCTCGGCAGCAAGCAGTGGGTCATGACGCATTTCTGGCTCGGTGAGTCGGTGCCGGTGATCCCGTTTATTAATTTCACCTATGCCCATAACCCTGGCGCCGCCTTTAGTTTTCTGGCGGACAGAGGGGGATGGCAACGCTGGGCGTTTTCGGCGATCGCGGTGGTGATCGCGGTGGTGTTGCTGGTCATGATGTATCGCTCGGACAAGCGGGCCAGGCTGTCAAATGCCGCCTACGCGATGATTATCGGCGGCGCGCTGGGCAATTTGTTCGACCGGATGGTGCACGGTGTGGTGATCGATTTTATCGATTTCTATGTCGGCAACTGGCATTGGCCGACGTTCAACGTGGCGGATGCGGGCATTTGCATCGGCGCCGTACTGATTGTGCTGGAGGGTTTTTGCCGTCCCGCCGGTAAATCCGACAGGCAGAAAGGGTGAAGTGATGACGACTCACGCCGTACAACCGGACAGCGCGGTATTGCTGCATTTTGATCTTAAACTGGCGGACGGGCAGTTGGCCGATTCCACCCGGCGTGAGAACAAACCGGCGCTGTTCCAGCTTGGGGACGGTAGCCTGTCCGCCGAGCTGGAACAGGCGTTGCTTGGCCTGCATCAGGGGGACAGGAAAACCTTCTCGCTGGCGCCGGAGGCGGCGTTCGGTCCGTCCAATCCCGATCTGATTCAGTTTTACTCGCGCCGCAATTTTATCGAGACTGGGGTGCCGGAGGTGGGCACTATTATGCTGTTTACCGGTATCAACGGTAGCGAAATGCCGGGGCTTATCAGCGAGGTGGCCGAAGACTCCATCACCGTCGATTTCAACCATCCACTCGCCGGTAAAGTGGTGTAGTTCGACATCGAAGTGCTGACGATTGATTCGCAACGGGAGGCGACCGATGCGCATATTGCTGGCTAATCCGCGTGGATTCTGCGCCGGCGTTGACCGGGCAATCAGTATCGTGGAGCGCGCGCTGGAGATTTACGGCGCGCCTATCTATGTGCGCCATGAAGTGGTGCATAACCGCTATGTGGTCGATACCCTGCGCCAGCGGGGAGCGATTTTTATTGGGCAAATTACTGAAGTACCTGATGGTTCTATCCTGATTTTCTCCGCCCACGGCGTTTCCCAAGCGGTGCGGGCAGAGGCGCGCAGCCGCGATTTGACCGTGTTTGACGCCACCTGCCCGCTGGTGACCAAAGTGCATATGGAAGTCGCCCGCGCCAGCCGCAAAGGCACCGAAGCTATCCTTATCGGCCATACCGGTCATCCTGAAGTGGAAGGCACCATGGGGCAATACAATAACCCCGCCGGCGGCATGTATTTGGTCGAATCGCCGGAGGATGTCTGGCAGCTTAAGGTCAAGAACGTCGATAACCTGTGTTTTATGACCCAGACCACGCTGTCGGTGGATGATACCTCAGATGTCATCGACGCGCTGCGCGCGCGGTTCCACGCTATTATCGGACCGCGCAAGGACGATATTTGCTATGCCACCACCAACCGTCAGGAAGCGGTACGCAGTCTTGCCGCCGATGCCGATGTGGTGTTGGTCGTCGGTTCCAAAAACTCCTCCAACTCCAACCGGCTGGCGGAACTGGCCCAGCGGGTCGGCAAGCCGGCCTATCTGATTGACAGCGCCGGCGACATCCAGGAAAGCTGGCTCCAGGGGACGCAAACCATCGGCGTTACCGCCGGCGCGTCGGCGCCGGATATACTGGTACAGCAGGTGATTGAACGCCTGCGCTCGTTGGGCGCCGAAGATGCTAGAGAGCTCATCGGCCGCGAGGAGAATATCGTGTTAGAGGTACCGAAAGAGCTGCGCCTGGAAGTGAAAACGGTGGAATAACGCCGCCTCCGGTGGAGCAACGCCACCTTCGGTGGAATAACGCCGGCTTCGGTGGAGTATCGCCGCCTTCGTCGCGGCCTTGGCCTGGTCGGCGGAGCAGATCGCCAGCGCGGCTTAATCGAACCGGAATCGATACGTTGGCGCGCCGCTGGTGGCGGTGGCGACCTGCAGCAGCGCGCCATCCAGTTCGCCGGGGGCGGTGAGTTGCTTACGCGCTGAGGTAATGTACAGCGTCGTGCCGTCAGTACCGCCGAAAGCGCAGCAGCTGGGCTGTATGACCGGCAGCGGCACATGTTCGGCCAGCGTCAGCGTCCCCTGGCGGATACGGTAGCGGCTCAGGCAACCGTGGCCAAAGCGGGCGGTAATCAACTCACCATCGCGGCTGAGCGCCGAACCGGCAGGCGTCATATTATCGGCGGGGTGTCTGCGCATTTCCTGCGGCAGCATCCCCCGGCCGCTGGCCGAGAAGAACAGCCGTTACGCGCTGTCGGCAAACCAGACGCGATCTTCGTGCCAGGCGAGCGTGTTGGAAATGGTCATCGCGCCCGCCATCTTGACCGGACGGGTATCGCCCGGCGCGAAACGATACCAGCCGCCAAGCGGCGCCGACTCGTTAATGTCCATGGTGCTGAACCATAGGGAACCGTCCGGGGCGATGGCGGCCTCGTTCGGCCGGGTGCCGGCTGCGTCCCGCGGGTAGGGGCACAGCAACGTCGGTTGCGCCTGATGATCGTCCCATTGATAAAGCAGGATGCCCTGGTCGCTCACCAGCAGCAACTGTTCACGGCGCTCGGTGAGCAGCGCGGCGCTGAACAGGGTGGCGAGCGGCCGCTGCTCGATAACCTCCCGCGCAGGCCAGTAACGTAGCAAACGGTGCTGCAAAATATCTACCCACAGCAACGACTGGCTATGGTTGCACCAGACCGGGGACTCCCCCAGCAGGGCGCGATAATCGCCCACCTGGCGCACCGGGCCGTTGAAAAACGTCTCCATCCTGACCTCTTGTTAAGGTTCCCGCCAAGCCCTAAGTGTAGCGGCTTTGTACCGGGGGAAAAACGTATTGACGTGTTAGCGGTGAATAATCATTCAAAGTGCGCTGGGCCGCGCAAAAAAAAGCCGCCTGTCAGCGATGTTGCTTATCGGCTGCGCGCCTTATCGCGATTTTATTATCACAACGGATTTCTGCTGGCGGTGGCGCCTTGGCGCGGTTAACCTGAGGATAACTGACAGGTCATAAAAATGAGAGGATCCATGAGTAACACACCAATCCGCATCGCGGTCGCCGGCGCGGGCGGCCGGATGGGGCGCCAGCTTATTCAGGCGGTGGCGCAGTCGGAACAGGCGACGATGGGCGCCGCAATAAGCCGCCCCGGTTCGACATTGTGCTGTGTGGACGCCGGTGAGCTGGCCGGTATCGGCGCTCTGGGCGTAGCGGTCAGCGGTGACTTGGAAGCGGTAAAGGATAACTTTGACATCCTTATCGATTTCACCCGTCCCGACGCCAGCATGGCGTATCTGGCATTCTGCCGTCGACATCACAAAGGCATGGTGATTGGCACCACCGGTTTCAATGATGCCCAGAAAGAGGCCATCAACGCGGCGGCACAGGAGACAGGCATCGTTTTCGCCGCCAATTTCAGCGTTGGCGTCAATGTGATGCTTAAGCTGCTGGAAAAGGCGGCGCAGGTGATGGGGGAGGAGGCCGATATCGAAATTATCGAAGCACACCACCGCCACAAAGTGGATGCGCCGTCGGGCACGGCGTTGGCCATGGGTGAAGCGATCGCCGGCGCGCTCGGGCGTGATTTGTCCCGCTGCGCCGTGTACAGCCGCGAAGGGCACACCGGCGAGCGTAAAGCGAAAAGTATCGGTTTCGCCACGGTGCGGGCCGGTGACATTGTGGGTGAGCACACCGCGATGTTTGCCGATACCGGCGAGCGACTAGAGATTACCCACAAGGCGTCGAGCAGAATGACGTTTGCCATGGGGGCAGTTCGTGCTGCCGTTTGGCTATCCGGTGAGAAAAAGGGACTTTATAATATGGTTAATGTGCTTAATCTCGACAATTTGTAAATTTTTTCAGGCGATACATCAATGATCAATGAATTATCTTTATAATTTTATTATAAAAAAATAATGCCATTGTCAGTGGTGTAGTTTTTTCCTGCTTTGATAATGATTTTCACTCTAATGGGCTGTAATTGGCTATTAATTACAGCTTGACCTGCGGTGCAAAGCAATTTTCCAGCTCAAAGCGCCTTTTCATGCAATAAATGCCGTGCTTGAGGAAAAAAAGAGAGGGGTAACCGTTTTCCCGGTCAGTTTTATGCGCTTTTTTGGCCCGTTCACACCGTCATTTCCATAAAAGGGACGAAAGAAGATAAAAATAGTTCCTTTGGGGTAGACAAAGTGCGGGGTCATCTTTAAAATGCGCCCAATTTGCCAAAATTCTACCTTACAGGTGATTTTTGCATTGATTCATCCCTTTTAAATGAATTAATATGCAAATATAATGACTGAATATTACTTGGAGGGTGTTTTGATAAAGTCAGCGCTGTTGGTTCTGGAAGACGGAACCCAATTCCACGGTCGGGGCAGAGGGCACGGCGGTGGGGGAAGTGGTTTTCAATACGTCAATCACCGGTTATCAAGAAATCCTCACTGATCCTTCCTATTCCCGCCAAATCGTCACCCTGACTTATCCCCATATCGGCAATGCCGGCACTAATGAAGCAGACAACGAATCCCCCCGCGTGCAGGCGCAGGCGCTGGTGATCCGCGATTTGCCGCTCATCGCCAGCAACTATCGCGATACGCTGTCAGACTACCTGAAGCAGCAGAATATTGTCGGCATCGCCGATATCGATACCCGTAAGCTGACGCGTTTGCTGCGGTAAAAAGGGGCGCAAAGCGGCTGTATCATTGCCGGCGATGCCCCAGACGCGCAGCTGGCGCTGCGCAAAGCCCGCGAATTCCCCGGTCTGAACGGCATGGATCTGGCGAAAGAGGTGAGCACCACCGAACAGTACAGCTGGACCCAGGGCAGTTGGACACTGGACGGTGGGCTGCCCGCGCCGGCGACGGAGTTGCCTTATCATGTGGTGGCCTACGACTACGGCATCAAACGCAATATTATGCGCCTGCTGGTGGATCGCGGCTGTCGATTGACGGTGGTGCCGGCGCAGACTCCGGCCGAAACGGTGCTGGAGATGGATCCCGATGGGATCTTCCTCGCTAACGGCCCGGGCGCCCCGGCGACCTGCGATTACGCGATCGCCGCCATTCAGACCTTCCTCACCACCGATATTCCGCTGTTCGGCATCTGTCTTGGCCATCAGTTGCTGGCGCTGGCCAGCGGCGCCAAGACGGTAAAGATGAAGTTTGGTCACCACGGCGGCAACCATCCGGTCAAAGATCTGGCGGCCGATCGGGTGATGATCACCGCCCAGAACCACGGCTTCGCGGTGGATGAGAAAACGCTGCCAGACACACTCAGGGTGACCCATACTTCGCTGTTCGACGGCACGCTGCAGGGGCTGCACCACACCGAGAAACCGGCGTTCAGTTTCCAGGGGCATCCCGAGGCCAGCCATGGCCCGCACGACGCCGCACCCCTGTTCGACCACTTTATCGAGCTCATCAACGCTTATCGCTCACAGTCAAACGTATCAGGAGCCTGAGATGCCAAAACGTAACGATATAAAAAGTATCCTGATCCTCGGCGCTGGTCCCATCGTTATCGGCCAGGCCTGTGAGTTCGACTACTCCGGCGCGCAAGCGTGCAAAGCCCTGCGCGAGGAAGGCTAGCGCGTGGTGCTGGTGAATTCCAACCACCCCGCCACCATCATGACCGACCCTAACATGGCCGATGCGACCTACATCGAACCTATCCACTGGGAAGTGGTGCGCAAAATCATCGAAAAGGAGCGGCCGGATGCGCTGTTGCCGACCATGGGCGGCCAGACGGCGCTGAATTGCGCGCTGGAGCTGGAGCGTGGGGGGGTGTTGAAAGAATTCGGCGTTGAGATGATTGGCGCCACCGCCGATGCGATCGATAAAGCGGAAGACCGCCAGCGTTTCGATAAGGCGATGAAGAAAATCGGCCTGGAAACCGCCCGCTCCGGCATTGCCCATACCATGGACGAGGCGCTGGCGGTGGCGGCGGACGTTGGTTTCCACTGCATCATCCGCCCGTCGTTTACCATGGGGGGCACCGGTGGCGGCATCGCCTATAATCGCGAAGAGTTTGAAGAGATTTGCGAGCGCGGCCTGGATCTGTCACCGACCACCGAACTGCTGATCGATGAGTCGCTTATCGGCTGGAAAGAATATGAAATGGAGGTGGTGCGCGATAAAAAAGACAACTGCATCATTGTCTGCTCCATTGAAAACGTTGACCCGATGGGCATCCACACCGGTGACTCGATAACCGTTGCGCCGGCGCAAACCCTTACCGACAAAGAATACCAAATCATGCGGAACGCCTAGATGGCGGTGTTGCGTGAAATCGGCGTAGAAACCGGCGGCTCCAACGTCCAGTTCTCGGTCAATCCGAAAAACGGCCGCCTTATCATTATCGAGATGAACCCGCGCGTTTCCCGCTCCTCCGCGCTCGCTTCCAAAGCCACCGGTTTTCCTATCGCCAAAGTGGCCGCCAAGCTGGCGGTGGGCTATACCCTTGATGAACTGATGAACGACATTACCGGCGGTCGCACGCCAGCCTCCTTCGAGCCGTCCATCGATTACGTGGTCACCAAGATCCCGCGCTTCAACTTTGAGAAATTCGCCGGCACCAACGATCGCCTGACCACGCAGATGAAATCGGTAGGTGAGGTGATGGCCAGCGGCCGCACCCAGCAGGAGTCGCTGCAAAAAGCACTGCGCGGGCTAGAAGTGAGGGCCAGCGGCTTCGATCCCAAGGTTAACCTTGACGACCCGGAAGCGTTGACCACCCTGCGGCGCGAGCTGAAGGATGCCGGCGGCGAGCGTATCTGGTATGTGGCAGACGCGTTCCGCGCCGGTATGTCCGTGGACGGCGTGTTTAACCTGACCAATATCGACCGCTGGTTCCTGGTGCAGATTGAGGAGCTGGTCAAGCTGGAAAACGACGTGGCGGAGCGGGGCGTCACCGCGCTCAGCGCCGATTTTCTGCGCCAGCTGAAACGCAAAGGTTTCGCCGACGAGCGGCTGGCCGCCCTGGTGGGTGTAGCGGAGGCAGAAATACGCAAATTACGCGAAAGCTACGATTTGCACCCGGTGTATAAGCGGGTCGATACCTGCGCCGCCGAGTTCGCCACCGATACCGCCTATATGTACTCGACTTACGACGAAGAGTGTGAATCCCAGCCGCATCAGGATCGTGAAAAAATTATGGTGCTGGGTGGGGGGCCGAACCGGATAGGGCAGGGTATCGAGTTTGATTACTGCTGCGTACACGCCTCGTTGGCGTTGCGGGATGACGGCTACGAAACCATCATGGTCAACTGTAATCCCGAGACGGTTTCCACCGATTACGACACCTCCGACCGGCTCTACTTCGAGCCGGTGACGCTGGAAGATGTGCTGGAAATCGTACGCATCGAAAAGCCCAAAGGCGTCATCGTCCAGTACGGTGGCCAAACGCCGCTGAAGCTGGCCCGCGCGCTGGAGGCCGCCGGCGTGCCGGTGATAGGCACCAGCCCGGACTCTATCGACCGGGCGGAAGATCGGGAACGGTTCCAGCAGGCGGTCGAGCGTTTGGGGCTGAAACAGCCGGCCAATGCCACCGTCACCACTATCGATCTGGCGGTGGAGAAAGCCGCGACCATCGGTTATCCCCTGGTGGTCCGCCCCTCCTACGTTCTGGGTGGCTGGGCGATGGAGATTGTTTACAATGATACGGATCTGCTGCGCTACTTCCACAACGCGGTCAGTGTATCAAACGATGCGCCGGTGCTGCTTGACCGGTTTTTGGACGATGCGGTGTAAGTGGACGTGGACGCGGTTTGCGACGGTGAAAACGTGCTGATCGGCGGTATTATGGAGCACATCGAGCAGGCCGTGGTGCACTCCGGCGACTCGGCATGCTCGCTGCCGGCCTACACGCTGAGCCGTGAGATCCAGGATGTCATGCGTCAGCAGGTGGAGAAACTGGCGTTTGAACTGCAGGTCAGGGGCCTGATGAACGTGCAGTTCGCGGTGAAAGATAACAAGGTGTACCTGATTGAGGTCAACCCACGCGCCGCGCGCACGGTGCCGTTTGTGTCCAAGGCCACCGGCGTGGCGCTGGCGAAAGTGGCCGCCCGGGTAATGGTCGGCAAATCCCTGGTGCAACAGGGTGTGACCCGCGATGTTATCCCTCCTTACTACTCGGTGAAAGAAGTGGTGCTGCCGTTTAACAAATTTCCCGGCGTGGATCCGATCCTTGGCCCGGAAATGCGCTCTACCGGCGAAGTCATGGGGGTGGGACGGACGTTCGCCGAAGCGTTCGCCAAGGCGATGCTCGGCAGTCAGTCGCGCATGAAGAAAAGCGGTCGCGCGCTGCTGTCGGTGCGCGAAGGCGACAAAGACCGGGTGGTCGATCTGGCGGCTAAGCTGCTGAAACACGGCTTTGAACTGGATGCGACCCACGGCACCGCGGTGATCCTCGGCGAGGCCGGCATCAATCCGCGTCTGGTGAATAAAGTCCATGAGGGGCGGCCGCATATTCAGGACCGGATCAAAAACGGCGAATACAGCTATATCGTCAACACCACCGCCGGCCGCCAGGCGATTGAGGATTCCAAACTCATCCGGCGCAGCGCGCTGCAATATAAAGTGCATTATGACACGACGCTGAACGGCGGCTTCGCCACCGCAATGTCGCTCAACGCCGACGCCACCGCGCAAGTGATTTCAGTACAGTAAATGCACGCGCAAATCACAGACTAACGTCTTTTAAAACGTGGCTAGAAAGGGTGCAAAAGCACCCTTTTTTATGGCTGTTTCGCTCTGGTTTAACCGATATCATTCTGCCGGCGCGGTGCTTTTGAGTGCTTTCTGAAATTTGTCACGCCTTACAATGGCAGCTATCGACGCCCCGGATCTCTTTCCGTATAGTGTCAGCAATTTTGTTGCCTGTAAGGTCTTTTATGATTATTAGCCTGATTGCCGCTCTGGCGGTAGATCGTGTGATTGGGATGGAAAATGCCATGCCCTGGCACCTTTCCGCCGATCTGTCCTGGTTCAAGCGTAACACGCTCAACAAACCGGTCATCATGGGGCGTAGAACGTTTGAGTCTATTGGTAAACCGCTGCCGGGAAGACACAATATTGTGTTGAGCAGCCATCCCGGCGATAACGACAGCGTGACCTGGGTGACGACGCCGGCTCAGGCGCTGGCGGCGGCGGGAGAAGTGGCTGAGGTGATGGTGATCGGCGGCGGTAAAGTCTATGAAACGTTTCTGCCCCAGGCCGGACGGCTTTATCTGACCCATATCGACGCTGACGTGGACGGCGACACCTGGTTTCCCGACTATGAGCCGGATGAATGGCGCTCTACCTTCAGCGAATTTCATGACGCCGACGAGAAGAATACCCACAGCTACTGCTTTGAAATTCTGGATCGACGCGTTTAATGCCAGATCCCTCCAGCGCCCCCCGCGCTGGACTTGGATGACCATCGGACCGCCGGACCGTCAGACCCTCAAACCGCCAGATCGTCAGACCGCCGGGATGAGGGGCGTTAACCTCAGGCGCTGATGTGGTTTTCGACGCCGGTTTCGTTCTGACGGTTCGAGGGTACGCGGGTAAACGCCTTGTCTTCCCAACGCAGCAGGGTTAATTCGCCGCCCCAGCAGCAGCCGGTGTCGAGACCGTAGATGTGCGCCGGCGTTCCCTGGCCCATTAGCGAGGCCCAATGACCGAAAACAAGGCTATAGCACTCGGGCACCGGCCCCGGCAGTGCGAACCACGGCAGCAGCGGCGCCGGCGCTTTTTCCGGCGTATCCTTGCAGTTCATCTCTAACTGACCGTTGGGGAAGCAATAGCGCATGCGGGTAAAGACATTGGTACTGAACCGCAAGCGCGCCAGGCCGCTTAGCTCGGGACTCCAATTGTTCTGCATATCGCCGTACATGGCGTCGAGGAACAGCGGATAGCTGTCGCTCTTGAGCACCGCTTCTACCTCCCGGGCGCACTGGCGCGCCGTGGCGAGATCCCACTGCGGCGTGATGCCGGCGTGGGCCATAACCAATTTTTTTTCTTCATCCACCTGCAGCACCGGCTGACGGCGCAGCCAGTTGATTAATTCATCCGCGTCCGGCGCTTCCAGCAGCGGCTTGATGCGATCTTTCGGCTTATTACGGCTGATGCCGGCATACACCGCCAAAAGATGGAGATCGTGATTGCCCAGCACCATCCGCACGCTGTCGCCCAGACTGCGCACCAGGCGCAGTACCTCTAGCGAACCTGGCCCGCGCGCGACCAGATCGCCGGTCAGCCACAGCGTATCCACCGCCGGATCGAACCGGACCTGCGCCAATATGATTTTAAGCTCATCGTAGCAGCCGTGAATATCACCAATTAAATAAGTCGACATAGTTAGTTTATAAGAAAAGGAATCGCCAGGCGGAAGACGGGGATGGCAACGTGAAATCCCTGTCCTTGGTCATCGACCATATCGTAATGACCCTGCATGGTACCGAGCGGGGTTTCCAGCACCGCGCCGCTGGTATATTGAAATTCGCCGCCGGGCAGAATGCGCGGCTTTTCGCCGACGACACCCTCGCCCTGAACCTCTGTCTCCTGACCGTTGGCGTTGGTGATCAACCAGTAACGTCCTATCAGCTGCACCGGGTGCCGACCCAGATTGCGCAGCGTGATGGTATAGGCGAAGACGTAACGATCACTTTCCGGCTGAGACTGAGTCTCGATGTACATGCTCTGAACCTGAACACAGACACGTGGCGAGTTAATCATCAAAGCACTCCTGTTAGTCTTGTAAAACGGTGCGCTCCGCCAGCACGTTGGCTAAACGGCAATAATGCTCAACGCTGACATTTTCCGCGCGCAGCGTCGCGTCGATACCCTGTTCCGCCAGCTGTTGCGCACTAAAAAGATTACCCAGGCTATTACGCAACGTTTTGCGGCGCTGGTTGAACGCCAGGCTGGTCAAGGTGGCGAGTTTGCTCAAATCCCGCACTGGGAATGGCAGTGTGGCATAGGGTACCAGTCGCACCACCGCCGAATCTACTTTCGGCGCCGGCCGGAACGAGGCCGGCGGTACTTCCAGCACCGGGATGATTTGGCAATAGTACTGGGCCATCACGCTTAGCCGGCCGTAGGCCTTGCTGTTCGGGCCGGCCACCAGTCGGTTGACCACCTCTTTTTGCAGCATAAAGTGCATATCGCGAATGGCATGAGTATAGCTGAGAAGGTGAAACATAAGCGGCGTGGAAATATTGTAAGGCAGGTTGCCGAAAACCCGCAGCGGCTGGCCCCGTTGGGCGGACAGCGCGGCAAAATCGACCGTCATTGCGTCCTGCTGCACAATGTTCAGCTTGGACTGCAAAAAAGGGTGGCTGGCCAGACGGGCGGACAGATCACGATCGAGCTCGATAACGGTCATCTCGTCGACGCGCGCCGCCACCGGCTCGGTCAGGGCGCCAAGGCCGGGCCCGATTTCCACTATTGCCTGGCCGGGCTCGGGATGAATGGCGGCAACAATAGCATCAATAATTGAGCTATCGTGCAGAAAGTTCTGGCCAAAACGCTTGCGCGCCAGATGCCCATGATGTACGCGGTTATTCATTACGATGTTTTATCGTGTCGATGGCGATATTAAGCGCCGTTTTGATACTGCCGGCCTCCGCCTGTCCCGATCCGGCCAGGTCCAGCGCGGTGCCGTGATCGACGGAGGTACGAATGAAGGGGAGTCCCAGCGTGATATTGACCGCCCGGCCGAATCCCTGATACTTCAGCACCGGCAGACCCTGATCGTGATACATCGCCAGCACCGCGTCCGCCTGCTGCAAATATTTTGGTTGAAACAAGGTATCGTCGGGCAGCGGACCGACGAGATTATAACCTTTGGCGCGCAGCGTATCCAGGGCAGGCGTTATCACCTCGATTTCTTCCCGGCCCATATGGCCGCCTTCACCGGCGTGGGGATTCAGCCCACAGACGTAAATGCACGGCTGAGCGATACCGAATTGCTGCCTCAGGTCGTGGACCAGAATCGTGATGACTTCATCCAGGGACTGGCGGGTGATGGCGCCCGGGACCGCCAGCAGCGGCAAATGGGTGGTCGCCAGAGCGACCCGCAGCGACTCGGTAGCCAGCATCATCACGACCCTTTCACGGTCGCTGCGTTCAGCAAAATATTCCGTATGGCCGCTGAACGGCAGGCCACCGTCGTTGATGACGCCCTTATGTACCGGACCGGTAAGCAACGCCGCGAACTCGCCGTTGAGACAGCCATCGCAGGCGCGGGCCAGCGTTTCGACCACGTAATGACTGTTGGCGACGTTGAGCTCACCGGCGATGACCGGCGCCGGCGCCTCAATGGCCAGCACCGTCAGCTCGCCGGCTGGCCGCGGAGTGGCCGGCTGTTCAGGCCGATAGGGGGGCCGCCGCAGCGGCAGGCCGAGCTGTTGCGCCCGTGCCGTCAATAGCGCGGGATCGGCGCAAATCACCGGTTCGACCGGCCACGCCTGCTGGGCCAGCACGGCAACAAGGTCAGGACCAATCCCGGCGGGTTCGCCGGGGGTGATGACAATACGTTGATTACTGCCCATTGCTATCGAGGATTTTCACGTAAGCGGACGCGCGCTGCTCCTGCATCCAGATTTGCGCTTCTTCGGCAAACTTGCGGTTAAACAGCAGCCGGTAAGCGCGGTCTTTCTGCGCGGCGTCGGTGCGGTCCACCTGGCGGGTGTCGATAAGCTGAATCAGATGCCAGCCGAACGAGGAGTGCACCGGCGTGCTGATTTCCCCTTTCTTCAGGTGCATCAGCGCGTCGCGCAACGCCGGATCGAAGGCATCGGCCGAGCTCCAGCCCAAATCGCCGCCCTGATTTGCCGAGCCCGGATCTTCGGACAGCTGTTTGGCGGCGGCGGCAAAGCTGATGCGTCCGCTCTTGATTTGCGCCGCGATATCTTCAAGCTTGGCGCGGGCCTGTTGGTCGGTCATCACGACCGAGGTGCGCAGTAGAATATGGCGCGCATGCACTTCGGTGACCGCCACTTTCTGATCGCCGCCGCGGATGTCGTTAACTTTCAGGATATGGAAGCCGACGCCGGAACGAATCGGGCCGACAATGCTGCCCTTCTGAGCGCCCTGCAGGCGCGCCGCGAACAGCGACGGTAGCTCTTCCAGTTTCCCCCAGCCCATCTGGCCGCCTTTTAACGCCTGGGCGTCAGCGGAGTAGGTGATGGCCAACTTGCCGAAGTCGGCGCCGCTTTTGCTTTGCTCGACGATAGAGGTGGCTAGCGCTTCCGCTTTATCCAACTGATCTTGCGTCGGGTTCTCCGGCAGCGGAATCAGGATGTGGCTAAGATTGAATTCGGCGCCGTTGCCGGTCTGGGCAGCGATCTGTTGCGCCAGCGACTCAACTTCCTGCGGCAAAATGGTGACGCGGCGGCGAACTTCGCCGTTACGCACTTCGGCAATCAGCATCTCTTTGCGGATTTGCGCGCGATAGGTGTTGTAATCCATGCCGTCATAGTCCAGGCGGCTGCGCAGCTGACTGAGGGTCATATGGTTCTGGCCGGCGATATTGCCGATGGCCTGATCCAACTGCTCGTCGCTGATGGTGATATTGGCGCGCTGGGCCAGCTGCAGAATAATGTTGTCCATAATCAGCCGGTCCAGGATCTGACGGCGTAGAGTGGCGTCATCCGGCAGCTGTTGATTGGCTTCCTGAGCGCCGTGTTTCACCGTGGAAAGCATGTTATCCACTTCGCTTTCTAGGACGACGCCGTTGTCCACCACGGCGGCAATTTTATCCACAACCTGCGGCGCGGCGAGCGCGCCGTTGGCGCACAGGGCGAGGCCGAGGATAAACGTTCTCCAGTTTTTCATAACTTTTCCATATATATCAGCCGCGTATGCGGATTAAGTTCAATGTTTACGTCGAGACTGCAGCCTTAAAACGCCCGCTGATAGGGCAGAATGCCGGAGGCCAGCATCTTGTCCGTACCCAGGCCATAATTGCTGCTCAAACCGCGCAGTTCAATATTAAACGACACTTTGTTGTCGTACTGGCTGGAGCTGTCGGTGTTGTTCCAGCCGGTGATTTTCCGCTCATAGCCCACATTGATAGCCCAGCAGCAGGTGTTGTATTGCAGGCCGACCAGTTGGTCCGCCGGCTGATTCGCCTTGGTATCGTAATAATACGCCCCAACCAGCGACCAGCGGTCCACCAGCGGCCAACTGCCGGTTATCCCCACCTGCGAAATGCCCTGCTGATAGCCGGGATGGCTAATGTCGGACAGCATCTGCTCAATATATTGCGGGCTGGCGTAACGGTAATTCAGCTGCAAGATACGGTTTTCGTCGCGCCGATACTCCAGCACCGCATCGCCCAACGCCACGCTGTTCAGTCGGGAGTCATACTGCAGGCCGCCGCGCACCCCCCACTGATCGCTGACACGCCAGTAGCTATCCCCGGCCCAGACCACGCTGCCGGTATTATCATAATTATCCCAGGTGCCGGTGATATCACCGGTACGGGGCCGCGAGAAGTAGTAGATTTGACCCACGGAAGCGTTAAATCGTTCCACGCGCTGATCGTCATAAATTCGGGTGGTGACACCGCCCGCCAATTGGTTGGCGGACGAGATGCGGTCCAGGCCGCTGTATGTGCGATCGCGGAACAGGCCGGAGTAGTCGGTTTGCAGGATGGTGGAGTCATAAACGCCGATATCGTTATGGTTGCGATAGGGCACATACAGGTACTGCAGGCGCGGTTCCAGCGTCTGGGTGTAGTCCGGTGCGTAATCCATATCGCGCTCGAACACCATCTTGCCGTCGGTTTTAAACTGCGGCAACACGCGGTTTACCGAGCCTTTCAGATGGCGGCCGGTGCTGGTGTTTTCATTGTATTCGTCGATATTTTCCTGCTGATAATGCGTGGCCATCAGCTTGGCTTCGGTATTTAAGCTGCCCCAGCGGTTGGCCAGCGGCAGGTTGAGCGTGGGCTCGATGTGCAACCGGGTCGCTTCAGGGTAACTGTTGTTGACGTTGGTGAATTTAGCCGCTTGGCTGAACACTTTAAAGTCAAACGGACCGACGTCGTCTTTATAGTAGGTTACATCGAGCTGAGGCGCGGCGCGGTAAGCGTCGCTGCTATTGGTGTCAAAGACCTGGAACTGTTTGTACGACAGGGCGGTGTCCCAGTTCTCGTCGGCATAGCCGAAACTGAATTTCTGTGTGGCGTAACCGTCGGTGGTGCTGCCGTATTTGGAATCCAGATCGTCAAAATAGTTGGAGTCGCTGACTTTGGTGTAATCGACGTTAAAACGCCACACCTGATCCATGACCCCGTTGTGGCGCCAGTAGAGCAACCAGCGATCGCTAGCGCCGTCGCTGGCGTGCTCGCTGCTGTAAACCAGGTCTTTGGGCAGCCAGTCGAACTCCACCAGCCCTTCGCCCGGCGTGGTGAGGTAGCTGAACTCGGTCTGGATCTGGGTACCGCGTTTACTCATGTAATTCGGCGTAATCGTGGCGTCATAATTCGGCGCCAGATTCAGGTAATAGGGCGCGCTGAACTCGAAGCCGTTGTTGCTGCCGTATTTGGCATTGGGGATAAGAAAGCCGGAACGGCGCTTGTCGCCCACCGGCATTTGCAAATAGGGACTGTAGAACACCGGCACTTTGCCGATTTTAAAGCGCGCGTTCCAAATTTCGGCGACCTGCTCTTCGCGGTCGTGGATGACCTCCGATCCCACAACGCTCCAGCTGTCGTCCCCCGGCAAACACGAGGTGAAACTGCCGTTTTCCAATACCGTATAGCGGTTATCGCCGCGCTGTTTCATGGTATCGGCGTCGCCGCGGCCTTGTCGGCCTACCATCTGGTAGTTGCCCTGATAGACATCCGTATCTTTGGTGTTGAGGTTGGACCAGGCTTTCGGCCCCTGCAGCTTGATCTCGTTGCTGGAATAATTGACATTCCCGGTGGCGGTGGCGGTACGCAGCGGCTCTTGGTTTTGCTGCTGGCGCTGCGTGAGCTGCACTTCATCGGCGGTGAGCGTGCTGTTGCCCTGTTCAATATCCACGTTGCCGCTAAAGAGCGCATGTTCGGGATAATTCGCCGCGGCCTTGTCGGCCTGAATATGCACCGGCAACGAATTGGCATCGCCGCTGACCAGCGGTTTGGTATAGGCCGGCACGCCCAACAGGCATTGATCCGCCAGATCGGCCAGCGCCTGCTGGCTATAAAGAGCGGACCCGATAAGGCTGGCCAGCAGTGTGGGTAAACGTTTTTTCATAAGCGTTTTTCAGGTGTTCCGTCATCCAGGGCTCATCGCGGCAAACGGTCAGAGACTATATCACTCACCAGCGTTGCGCCAGTGTTAAATCCTGCCGTTTCGCCGCGCACCGTTAGGCTTAGCGTTAAATGACAGGTATGATAAAGCAAATTTGTACCGACGGCATGATGAATTGAGGAGTATATGCGTTATTGGGGTAAGCTGTTGGGCGTTATTTTGGCAATCTGGGCGGGCGGCGGTTTTTGGGCCGTGGTGCTGGGCCTGTTGATAGGCCATATGGTGGACAAGGCACGGGGCGCCCGCGTGACCGGTCCCGGTTATTTTTCCGATCAACAAACCCGGCAAAACGTTTTTTTCCGCACCACGTTTCAGGTAATGGGCCATTTAACCAAATCCAAAGGGCGGGTCACCGAGGCGGACATTGTCAACGCCAACAGGCTGATGACGCGGATGCAACTGAACGATGCGCTTAAAAGCGCCGCGCAGGAGGCGTTTCGCGAAGGGAAAGATAGCGATTTCCCGTTGCGCAGCCGGCTGCGTGAGTTTCGCCAGGTCTGCTTTGGCCGTTTCGATCTTATTCGCATGTTTTTGGAAATTCAGATCCAGGCGGCTTTCGCCGATGGCTCGCTGCATCCCAACGAACGGCAAGTGCTGTACGTTATCGCTGAAGAGCTGGGCATCAGCCGTGGCCAGTTTGACCAGTTTCTCAGCATGATGGAGGGCGGCGCGCAGTTCGGCGGACAGCAGGAGTCTTATCAGGGCGGCTACCGCCAGCCGGGACGGTCGCAGGGACCGACGCTGGAAGACGCCTGCAAAGTGCTCGGCGTCAGCCCCCAGGACGAGGGTACGACGATTAAGCGCGCCTATCGCAAGCTGATGAGTGAGCATCATCCCGACAAGCTGGTGGCGAAAGGCCTGCCGCCGGAGATGATGGAGATGGCCAAACAGAAGACACAGGCGATTCAGCAAGCCTATGATTTGCTGAAGCGGGAGAAGGGCTTTCGCTAAGCTAAGCGCTGCGCTGACCAGTGGTTAACCGCCGCGCTAGCGCGCTTAAAAATCCGCTTCGCAATGAAAATGAATCGGCGAGCCGTAGTGGGGATGGGTTATGGCCAGCGTTTGCGCGTGCAGCAAGAGGCGGGGCGCCATCGCTTTGGCTTCAGGGGTGGCGTAGAACCCGTCGCCCAGGATGGGATGCCCCAGGGACTGCATATGCACCCGCAACTGATGCGAACGGCCGGTCAGCGGCGTCAGGCGCACCCGGGCGCTGCCTTCGGGGTCGCGGGACAGGACCTCATAGTGGGTTAGCGCCGCTTTGCCGGTGTCGAAACAGACCTTTTGCCGCGGCCGGTTCGGCCAGTCGCAAATCAGCGGCAGATCAACGTCGCCTTCATCGCAGGCGGGATGCCCGTAGACGCGGGCAATATAGGTTTTGCGCGGCTCGCGATCGCGAAATTGACGCTTTAGCTCACGCTCGGCGGCCTTGGTCAGCGCCACCACCAATACGCCGCTGGTGGCCATATCCAGCCTGTGCACCGATTCCGCCGGGGGGAAATCCGCCTGGATCCGCGTCATGACGCTGTCTCTATGCTCCGGCGCCCGTCCGGGCACCGACAATAACACGCTTGGCTTATTAACCGCCA
Source organism: Candidatus Sodalis endolongispinus (assembly GCF_018777395.1). Classification (GTDB taxonomy): domain Bacteria; phylum Pseudomonadota; class Gammaproteobacteria; order Enterobacterales; family Enterobacteriaceae; genus Sodalis_B; species Sodalis_B endolongispinus. The sequence goes on along the minus strand of NZ_JAFJYC010000001.1, from coordinate 2,110,532 downwards.
TGATGTGCGCATCCTGATAAAGGATGTGTAGCCATGGCGTCTGCGGGGGATGATAGGGTTCCATACTGCTCCGGGTGATCCCGGCGGCAGCAACCGCCGGGAAGGGGTTGCGGTTTATTGTTGTGTCACCACGATAAGGCGGATTGCATCCAAACGCCAAAGTGGCCTCATCGAGGTGCTGGAGCACCTGACGGCGGTTTTCCGCCACCGCCTCCAATTCGTCGTCGCGGATAGCCGGGTTGACCGCCCGCAGCGCTTGCAGCCGGCTCATCTCAGCGCCGAGGCGAAGATCCGCCCGCGCCTCGTCAATCAGCGCCCGGGCCTGTTCGGCGACCAGCGGCTCGCCGTGCGTGAGCATCCCATGCACCTCCGTCTGCACCGCGCTGACCAATTTTCTGGCGGTATGGCGCTTGACCGCGTTCAACTGACGGTTGAATTGCTCAAACTCCACCTGCGGCGCCAGATTGGTGCCGTTTTTATCCAGCAGCAGGCGCAGCGGGGTGGCGGGCAAGAAGCGGTTAAGCTGCAAATTGCGCGGGGCCTGGGACTCCACGACGTAAATCAGCTCCAATAACAGGGTGCCGACCGGTAGGACTTTGTTTTTCAGCAGCGACAGCGCGCTGCTGACGCTTCCGCTCGACAGAACCAAATCGAGGCCATTACGAATGATCTGGTGTTCCCAACTGATAAACTGCGTTTCTTCGCGCGCCAGCGCCTGATTGCGGTTAAAGGTAATGGTACAGCCCTCTTCCGGCACGCCGGGGAAATCAGGTACCAGCATATGATCAGACGGTTTGAGCACCAGGAGGTTGTCGCTGCGGTCCTCCTGACTTATGCCGATGATATCAAAAAGATTAAGGGCAAAATTCACCAGTTGGCTGTCGTTATCCTGCTCGGCGATGGTCTGCGCCAGAACGCGCGCCGGCTCGCCGCCGTTGGAGTGCAGCTCAAGCAAGCGGTCGCGGCCCTGCTCCATTTGCGCCTTCAGCGCATCGTGACGCGCGCGGCAATCGTGGATAAACGCCGTCAGGCCGGTAAGCGCGCCCGGCTCCGCCAGATAGCCTTGCAAGGTCTGGAACGCCTCGTCATACAGCGCGCGGCCGGTGGGGCAAGTATGCTCGAAGGCATCCAGCCCTTCATGGTACCAGCGCAGCAGCACCGCCTGCGCCGATTGCTCCAGATAAGGAACATGGATCTGGATGTCCCGGCTCTGGCCGATGCGGTCCAGACGACCGATACGTTGCTCAAGCAGATCCGGATTAAAGGGCAGGTCGAACATCACCATCTGGCTGGCGAACTGGAAGTTGCGGCCTTCGGAACCGATTTCCGAGCACAGAAGCACCTGCGCGCCGTCTTCCGCTGAGGCGAAATACGTCGCGGCGCGGTCGCGATCCACCAGCGATAAACTTTCATGAAACACCGCAGCGCGGATGCCTTCCCGTTCGCGTAATACCTGCTCCAATTGCAGCGCCGTGCCGGCATGGGCGCAGATCACCAGCACTTTTTCCTGGCGCTGGTCGAGCAGGAAGTCTACCAGCCATTGCACGCGCGGGTCGAAATTCCACCAGGTGGCATTTTGCCCCTCAAATTGCTGAAAGATTTGTTCCGGGTAAGAGCATATGACGCGCGCGCTCATCCAGCCCCTGGTTGCCGCCCATGATGCCGGCCACTTTGAAGGCCGTCAGGTATTGCGCGGGCAGCGGCAGGGCGCAGGAGTGCAGCCGGCGCGTCGGGAAGCCTTTCAAACCCTGGCGGGTATTGCGGAACATGACCCGGCTGGTGCCGTGGCTGTCCATTAACATGGCCGTGAGCCGACGACGCGCGTCCAGGGCGGCCGCCCCCTGCTCATTGACGCGGGCCAGCAGCGCATCGGCATTTTGCCCGCCGAGCATCTCAGCCAGCACCGCCATGGCCGCGGCATCCAGCGGCTCGTCGTTTAGCAGCAACGCCACGGTATCGGCCATCGGGCGGTAGCGCTGCTGTTCGTCGACAAACGCCTGATAGTCATGAAAGCGGTCCGGGTCCAGCAGACGCAGACGGGCGAAATGGCTTTGCATGCCCAATTGCTCCGGCGTGGCGGTCAGCGGCAGCACGCCGTGGATATGTTGCGCCAATTGTTCAACCACTTGATATTCTCGTCTGGGGGCGGTGTCGCTCCAGGCCAGATGGTGGGCTTCATCCACCACCAGCATGTCCCACTCCGCCTCGGTCAAGTGCGTCAGCCGCTCTTTATTGCGCCGCACGAAATCCAGCGAACACAGCACCAATTGCTCGGTTTCAAAAGGGTTGTCGCTGTCGAGCAGGGATTGGCTGTAGCGCTCATCGTCGAAGATAGAAAAATGCAGATTAAAGCGGCGCAGCATCTCCACGAGCCATTGATGCAGCAGCGATTCCGGAACGACAATCAGCACCCGCTCCGCGCGCCAGGTCAGCAACTGCTGATGGATTATCATGCCGGCTTCAATGGTTTTTCCCAGCCCCACTTCGTCCGCCAGCAGGAAGCGCTGGGCGTGGCGCTGGCCTACTTCGGCGGCGATATGCAACTGATGGGGAATAAGGCTGGCGCGGATGCCACGCAGGCCGTTCCACGACGCGCGAAACTGCTCGCTGTAAAACTTGCGTGCGCGGTAGCGCAGCGCGAAACGGTCCATGCGGTCGATTTGGCCGGCAAACAGGCGATCTTGCGGTTTGCTGAAGGTCAGTTTGCTATCGAGCAATACTTCGCGCAGCGCACAGCCGGTTTCACCGTTATCCAGACGTGTACCGGTGTAGGTCAGCAAGCCCTCTGTATTCCTCGACGGTGTCGATCAAAAGCTGCCAGCCTTCGTGGCTGCTAACGGTATCACCGGGATTGAACATCACCCGGGTAATCGGGGCGTCGCTACGGGCGTAGAGGCGGTTTTCACCGCTGGCGGAAAACAACAGGGTGACCATCCGTGCGTCCTGGGCAACGACGGTACCCAGTCCCAGCTCGTTTTCAGTATCGCTTATCCAGCGTTGACCTAGCGTAAAAGGCATAAATTCTCGGCTCAGTGTTGTATTGGGCTAAATTACCGGCAATAGCGCGGCTGGCCGTGGCAGGCGCAAGCCTGAACTTACACGGCATGAAACGGGGTCAGAGGTTAACATTACGCGTTGAGGGCGCTATGGTAATAGATGGCGACGGCGCCTTCACCTGCCAATCGCCCCGCCAATCAAAACAATCCCATTTGACCCGATACAAGAGTAGCAAAATCATCCTGCATAAAAGGCAGGATCGCGTCCGCCCCCGGCTGCAACTGCTTGCTGAGATAATGATCATAATCCGGCGGGTTCTGGCGGCATTCCAGCGGCTCGTGGCCGGCGGTAGTCATGGCATAGCTAATCCAACCGCCATTCTGATACTACTGCGTGCGTTGCTGGCGCTGATTATAATCATCGGCGATGCGCGCCGCGCGGGCCTGGGGCGGGATGTTGCGTTCGTATTCGCCAAGTTTGCGCCGCCGCTTGCGATAAATCAGTCTGTCGTCGAAGCGGCCATCGAGCGTTTGAAGCACGTAATCGCGCACGAAAGACTGATACGGCTGGCGGCGAAAAATGCGCTCATAGAGTTGCTGCTGAAACTGCTGGGCCAGCGGCGTCCAATCGCTGCGAACCGTTTCCAGCCCTTTAAACACCATCCTTTCCCCTTGCTCGTCCTGTACCAGCCCGGCATAGCGTTTTTTACTGCACAGCTCCGCGCCGCGGATGGTTGGCATCAAAAAACGGCTGAAATGCGTCTCGAATTCCAGCTCCAGGGCGCTGTCGAGGTTCCACTGCTGGCGCAGGTGGTCTCGCCACCAGTCGTTGATTTTGCTCACCAGCGCCTGACCGATGGCCACCGCCGCGTCCTGAGCCAAGGGGCGTTTGAGCCAGACAAAAGTGGAGTCGGTATCGCCGTAGATAACCGGATAGCCCTCTGCCTCGATAAGCTCCCGCGTCTGGTGCATGATGGCGTGGCCGCGCAGGGTGATGGAGGAGGCCAGCCGATTGTCAAAAAACCGACAGCCTGGCGCGCCCAGCACGCCGTAAAATGCGTTCATGATGATTTTCATCGCTTGGGACAGCGGCGCGTTATGGTCGCGTTTGGCGCGCTCCCGCCCCTGCCAGAGCTGGTCGACGAAAGCACCGATCCATGTTAACTAAAACCGAGCATGCGCTGCACCGGCATAGCATGATGACTATCCTGGTGGGGCGTTTCATCGGGCCGACCCGACCGCTGGTGCCGTTGGTGGCCGGCATGCTGGATCTCTCGCCCTATAAATTCGCCATACCGAACATTATCGGCTGCGTGAGTTGGCCGCCGGTGTATCTGCTGCCCGGTATTTTGGCGGGGGTGGCGATCAGTATCCCGGCGGGTGAAAGTACCGGCCAGTTCCGTCTCCTGCTGCTGTGCAGCGCGCTGTTGCTCTGGTTGGCCTGCTGGCTGCTATGGCGCTGGGGGCGCAGCACCAGGCGGGCGCCGGATCGTCTGAGCCGCTGGCTGCCCGCCGCGCGGCTGCGCTGGCTGGCGCCGCTGCTGGCGCTGGCGGCCGTGGCGGCCATCGTTCTGCTAGTGCGCTATCCGCTGATGCCGTTGTACGCCGGCCTGCTGTGGCATGTGCTGCGGTTTTAAGCTTAACTGGCGACCGCGGCGCGCCCGGACGAGGGGGCCTAACGCGCTGACGGGGGCCCACGGCCGTGTTTTCCCCGAATGCGCTGACCAGGGAAGCAGGACCGGCGAGGTGTCAGCTACGGCGTTTAGTCGTTTGACTGGTGAGTGCATATTTCTCAACCAGTGCCTTATCCAATAACACGCCGAGCCCGGGGCATTGCGAAATAGCCACCTTTCCGCGCTTGACGGCCTTTGGCCCGCTGCCAATCAGGGCCGGGAACAGCGGCGTTTCATCAAATCGCATTTCCAGCATGCCCGCGCCACTCACGGCGGCGCAGACATGGGCGCTGACGGCATCGCAAACGGGACCGGAGGGATTATGCGGAGAAAAGGTCGCACCTTGCTGCTGGATATTTGCGGCCACCGTCATCATCTCCTCGATGCCGCCGACATACTTCGCATCGGGCATATAAACGTCATAAACGCGTTTGTCCCAGAAAGGGGCAAAGCTCTCCGTCCTGATGTTTTCCTCGCAGCCCGCCAGCAGGACGCGCTGTGCGCTCGCCTGCGCTTTGACCGCGATCAAATCATCCAAGTCGGCGCGCGTTTCCGGCAACGGGCATTCCAGCCAGTGCAGGTGATAGCGTTCTGTTAAGGTCAATAATGCTTGCGCCGTGGGTAAATCCAGGCGCCAATGGCAATCTACCATCAGGCGGATATCCGCGCCGATGGCGTTTCTGACATGATCAATGCGCTCTATTCCTTTTTGCAGCGCTGCGATGGCCTCAGCAGGGGGCTGGCGACGGCAGTTGACCTCATCGAACGGCGCGATTTTGATGGCAGTGTGCCCGAAGGCGATGGCCGTGCGGGCGCTGGCGGCAAACCCCGCCGGCGAGCGGTCGACGGTTTTGCGGTTAATATTGGCGTAAACGCTGATGTCCGGTGCCGGGCTTAGCAGGGCGCACAGCGGCAGCACCCGCGCTTGCGCCTTGAGGTCCCATAGGGCCTGATCGCATGCCGATATCAGCGCCGCCAGGGGCAGCGAGGGTGCGGATGGAAAGTGCGCGCGCGGGGAGATCTCGGGGGCTTTGAGTAACGCGGCGGCAACCTCATCAAACAGCGCCAATACTTCTTTTTCACGTCCAGACAGAGTGGCTTCGCCAAACCCTTCCAGGCCGGAAAGCGTAAGCATTGAGATGAAGAGCCAGCAGGTTTTTTCGCTGATTCGGCAAAGATCAATACGGATTTCGTCGGGCCTGTCATGCAAATCGCTCATTTCCATCCCCCGTAGATAACGCCTGATTTTTCACTTTCTCGATCAATTCAAATTTTGCTTTCACCACATGTGCCCCCATCAGCGAGGCGGCGGCATCGGCATCCTGGCGCACAAAAGCCTGGATGATGGCATCATGGTCGCTGACCACGCCGGTATAACGCGCCGCCACGTAGTCCACCTGTTTCCATAACGAAGCAATAAAAATCCAGTGCATCTTGAGGATGCGGGTCGCCTCGGGATTGTCGGCTAACCCGTTAATCACATCGTGGAATTCACGGTTTTTCTCAATCGCTTTGTCGAACAACACTTGGCTCACTGCCTCCGCCAGCGCGTGGTTGAGGGTTTTCAACTGCAGAATATCGGCGGCGCGACATTTATTGGCGGCAGTTTTGACCAGCATCACTTCCAGACAGCTGCGGATATCAAAAATATTTTCAATAAACGCCACGCTTAGCGGCCGCAGTTGGAATGTTTTGCCGGCGCCAATTTCCAAAAAACCTTCACCGTATAATTCCCGCAGCGCTTCACGCACCGGGGTTTGGCTTGCCTGATAACGCCCTGCCAGGTCACTCAGCGTAAGCCGGTCACCCGGTTGCCAGAATCCCGACACCATGTCCTGCACAATCTGCTGCTTAAAATTGACTTTCGGCGGCTTCATGAGTGTTAACCTTCTCACAGTTTTATACAATCGATCGTAAAAATAATATATTTTTCTATAAAAATTTATCTATTTGATCAAAGTTAACGTCACCTACAGCAAACAGCGAAAAAAACGAGGTCAACCATGACGGGAGCAGAACGGCCAGCGGCCACCCAGGCGGGCGCCAAATCCAGCCAGCTGAGACGCTTTATTGTCTTAATGTTGTTTATTACGGTGGTGATCGACTATGTCGATCGCAGCAGCCTGTCTATCGCGGCGCCACATATTGTCGAGGAGCTGGGGCTTAGCTCCGTGCAGATGGGCTTTGTCTTTTCGGCTTTTGCCTGGGCCTATTCCCCGTTTCAAATCCCCGGATCGTTTCTGGTGGATAAAATTGCGCCGCGGGTGTTGTACCCGATTGTGATTGGGGTCTGGTCGCTGTTTACCTGTTTACAGGGCACCACGTCAACGGTCTGGCAACTGGTGTTTTACCGTTTGGGGGTAGGCGCAAGCGAAGTTCTCTCCTATCCGATGAATAATCGCATTATTACCAGCTGGCTGCCTGAGCGCGAGCGGGCTACCGCCGTCGGCGTCTATATTTCCGGTCAATATGTCTGTCTGTCCTTACTAGCGCCGGTATTGGTCTGGCTACAGGTGGCCTTCGGCTGGCGTTTTATGTTTTACGTCACGGGCGGCATCGGCGTGGTGTGGGCATTGGGGTTTTGGCTGTTATATCGCGATCCGCTGAAATCTCGCGCCAATGCCGCCGAGCTTGACCTGATTCGCGAAGGCGGCGGGCGTCTGGAATGGAAAAGCGCGGCAAGAAATGGCGAACCGCGGGAGAACGACGAGGTGCCGGTGAGGTGTTTTCTGCGCAGCAGAAAATTGTGGGGGTTAGTGATTGCTCACATGGGGGAGACTTGCGCCAACTGGTTTTTCCTGACCTGGTTCCCTATCTATCTGGTCAAATACCGCCATATTGAATTTATCAAAATCGGTTTCATGGCTACGCTGCCCTTTGCGGCGGCCTGGTGTGGCGTGTTGCTCTCCGGCTATCTTTCCGACAAATTGATCAAACGGGGACATTCGCTCACTTTCGCGCGCAAAGCGCCCATCATTACCGGTCTGCTGCTGGCAACGACCATTATCGGCGCCAACTATGTTGACTCGCCGACGATGATCGTCGTGTTTATGACCATCGCTTTTTTTGGCAGCGGGCTGGCGGCTATTTCGTGGTCGGTGGTGTCCTCCATCGCGCCGATCAATCGGGTGGGCATTACGGGCGGTATATTCAATTTCGTTGGCACCAGTATGGGGATTATGGTTCCTATTCTTATCGGCTATCTGGTCTTCGGCGGTAACTTTGCGCCGGCATTGATGTTTGTCGGCGGTATGGCGCTGCTTAGTATTTTTTCCTGGATTGTGATTATGGGGAAAATCGAGCGCATCACCCTGAGCTGCTGAGCACAGTCAGCGTGGCTACGGCAATGCGATTGGGCCAGGTGACGCCGATGGGGCGTTACGGCAATAGTGCGCGGCGGGGACTTCGGCGTCGTGCTGGCACGGGTAAGCGCTGTGAAAGGGGAAAGGTGGCGCGGTCGCGGCGCTTAGCGACCGATGCCCAGTATCGCAGCCGCCGGGGACTCGCCGCTCGCCAGCGCCGAGGTCGGGCCATCATAATAAATACGGCCGTCGACCACTAACAAGGTGCGGGGCGCCAGCCGCAGGGCATCATCCAAGTTATGCGACACCATCAGCAGCGTCAGCCGGCGCGTGGCGCAAACCTCATCCAGCAATTTTAACATCTCGGCGCGCAGCGCGGGGTCCAGCGCGGAAAAAGGCTCATCAAGCAACAGTATCGGCTGTTGGCGCACCAGACAGCGCGCCAGCGCTGTGCGCTGCCGTTGGCCGCCGGAGATCGCCGCCGGCAGACGGTCGAGCAGATTTTCCAGCCCGACCTGCAGTGCCGTGTCCGCTAATTGACCGCGTTGTGCCGACGTCATTCGCAAACCGGGATGCAGGCCGAGGCCGATATTCTCCGCCACGGTCAGGTGGGCAAACAGGTTGTTTTCCTGAAACAGCATCGACACCGGTCGCCGGGCCGGCGGCGTTTTGTTGTGGTTTACGCCGTTCAGCCACAGCTCGCCGCTGTGCGGTGTCAGGAAACCCGCTATCAGATTGAGTAGGGTGCTTTTACCCGCGCCGCTCGGGCCCAATACCGCCACCTTTTCGCCGGCGTCGACATGCAGGTCGAACCGCAAGGGTAAATGGCGGAAAAGCCAGGTCACTTTATCCAGCGTTATCATTGGTCTTCGACCCTTTTTCAAACAAGCTAAACAGCAGTAGGCACAGCAACAGCAATACCAAAGCGGTCACCGCGCCATCTTGGCTGCGATAGGCGCCGAACTGCTGGTAAAGATAAATCGGCAGGGTACGGAAATCCTCGCTACCGAAGAGGGCTATCACGCCAAAATCACCTAGGGACAAGATACTGGCGAAAGCCAGCGCGCGCCCAGCCGGCTGGCGCAGCGCGCGCCATTCCACCAAACGTAACCGGTTAAGGCCAATGATGTTCAGCGCGAGGCACAGTTGCCGGTAGCGTTCGGCCACGTCCTGCATCGGGCTTTCCAATACCTTCAGCGCATAGGGAATGGCCATCAGGGCATTAGCGAGGATCACTATCGGCGCCGGCGAGGCGGGCAGTCCGCCGTTATCGGTTGCCAGCAGAAAAAACCTGTCGCCAGCACGATACCGGGCATCGCCAGGATCACCATGCCGCTCAGATCCAAAAGTTGGGCGCCCAGCCGTTGTCGGCGCAGGCGCAGTTCGCGGCTGCTCCAGAGCAGCATAGCGGTAAGCAGTAGGCACAGCAGACCGGCGCACAGCGCAACACCCAGCGAGGTGAATAGCGCCCGCCATAGCGCCGTTTGCCGCAATACCGCCGGCAGAGAGCCGTTGACGCCGCCGGTGACCACCGCCAGCAACGGCGGCAGCAACAAGAGCAGCGCCGCCAGGATAATCAACGCGTCACCCACTCTGCCTGCCATCGCCGTCTGGCGATCGCGCCAGCGGGCATGGTGGGAATGGCCAACCGGCAGCGCGCCGGCCAGCCGTTGGCTGAGCATTACCAGCCCGAGGCAGCAGACCATTTGCACCAGCGCCAGCAAAGCGGCGCGGCCGACGTCGTAGTCGTAGCTGAGGGCCTGATAAATCGCCAACTCGATGGTCGTCGCGCGCGGGCCGCCGCCCAGCGCCAGTACGGTGGCGAAACTGGCGAAACAGAGCATAAAAATCAGCGCGGCCGCCGGCAGCAGTTGACGGCGCAAGTAGGGCCATTCGACCAGGCGGAAAAACGGTCCGGCGGCCATGCCTAACTGGGCCGCCAGTTGCCGTTGCTCTACCGGAATACTTTCCAGCGCTTGCAGCAATAATCGCGTCGCCAGAGGCAGATTAAAAAAAACATGCGCCAGCAGAATGCCGCCCAGACCGTAGGGGGAAAAACCGTATTCCACCTGCAGCATGCGTCACAGCTGCGCCAGCCAGCCTTGCTGGCCAAAAACGCTCATAATGCCGAAAACGCCCACTAATACCGGCAGCACCAGCGTCATACCGCAGAACCGCAGCAGCAAGGCGCGGCCGGGAAACCGCCGGCGGTACAGCGCCCGGGCCAGCGCCACGGCCGGCAGGGTGGAGCACAGCGCCGATAGCAGGGCCTGGGTAAAGGTAAAAGACACCACATGCCAAAGGTAACGATCCGCCAGCAGGGGACGCCAGGGATGGGCGGGCGCGTGGCGCCACAAGGCGCTGAAGGCGGCGAGGGCGATAACGGCAATCACCGCCGCCGCCGTAGCGCCGGGCCACAGCCAACCGGGTAGGGCTTTGACGCGGCCCGCGACTGCCGCAGACCGGGCGAGCAGCGTTGCAGACCTGAAGCGCCAGCCCCGGCGCCGGGTCGATTGCGCCGGCGGCGAGGGCCGGCGGTGCGAAAGCGAGCCGCCGCGACGACCAGCGGCAGACATTAGCGGCTGACGGCCTGCTGCCAACTGCTGACCCACCCGGCGCGCTCGGTGGCCACCTGCTGCGGGGTAAAGCTTAATGTTTGCTGCGGTGGCGGGGTGAAACCGGCGGGCAGCGCGGTATCAATCACCGGATACATCCAGTTGCCGGTCGGAATGGCCTGCTGGAAGGCCGGAGTGAGGATAAATTGCATAAAGCGATGTGCCAGGGCCAGTTGCCCGGCCACCTCCACCTGCTGATAGTGCCATTCGCTGAAGGCCGCCGCCGCGTACTGATTCTTCTTTTCTTCGATAATATGATAGGCCGGCGAGGTGGTATAGCTTAGCACCATGTCCGCTTCCCCTTTCAGGAAAAGACCATAGGCTTCGCTCCAGCCTTTGGTCACGGTCACGGTTTTCGCGGCCAACTTTTCCCAGGCCGCCGGCGCATGGTCGCCATAGACTTTTTGCACCCACAGCAGCAGCCCCAGCCCCGGAGTGCTGGTGCGCGGATCTTCGTAAATGATCTTCAGCGACGGGGGGGCGTCCACCAGTTCATGCAGGCTGCGGGCCGGGTTCTTGAGTTTGGTCTGGTCATAGACAAACGCGAAATAGCCATAATCGTAGGGCAGGAAGGTGTCGTCATGCCAGCCGCCGGGAAGGGTAAGCGCTTTGGTCGCGATGGCATGGGGCACGAACAGCCCGTTGTCGCGCGCCGCTTGTAGCAGGTTGTTGTCCAAACCAAGCACGATGTCCGCGCGGCTGTTTTTCCCTTCCAGACGTAAGCGGTTCAAAAGCGCCACGCCGTCTTCCAGCGCGACGAACTTCAGTTCGCAGCCGCACTCCTTTTCAAACGTCGTTTTTATCGCCGGTCCCGGACCCCATTCCGAAGAGAACGAGTCATAGGTGTACACCCTTAGGATGGGTTTGGCCAGCGCCGGAGCGGCCGTGGCCAGTAACAGGCAGAATAACCATTTTTTCAACACTTTGCGCTCCTAGAACAAGGTTGCAAAGGACTTGAGGCAGCAATGCGCACTCTCAAATCCCTTCGCCGGTATTAACCGGATCAGGTTCGACGGGTCTTCTCTCAGCTCACTCCAGCCGCAGCTGGCGGTGGAGGTGGCACCCCGTTGAGAACGGCATTGATTGTAAATGCTTACGAGTCTGGTTGACAGTAAATCCCCTATTTGGTGTCACAAATAGAGAAAATAAAAGAAATGATACTTCAGGCGGCGTGCAGGCGCTAAGGCGCCGGCGGCGCGAACCAGGCCGATTTGAAATCAAACCAGCCCAGGGTGTTCATACGGATCCCGCGCATGCTGCGGCTGCCCTGTAGGCTGAGCCAATTGTGGTATAGCGGGTGCAGCCAATGTTCGTCGACCAACGATCGACTCCACTCCGCCATCGGCAGTTGCCGTTTGCGCCAACGTTCAGCCGCATCAAACAGCGCCGGCGGCAGGCAGCGATGCAGCAGCGGCATCTCATACAGGGTGGCGAATAGCGAAAACGACAGCGGCAGCGAGAAATTGGCGCTGCCCAGCCAAATATCCGTGCTGGCGTCGCCGCGATACCACTGCTCATAGTCCACGGCGTTAATGTCCAACTGGATGGACTGTGCAGCTAATAGCGCCGTTAACGCGGTGGCCAGCACGTCGAATTCGGCATGATGGCGATAAAGGGTGAGAGTCAGGCGGGTTAGTTCCGGCGGTTTGGCCGCCGGCGATTGATGACGGCGATGATGCCAGCGCGGTAGGAGCCCGTAGGCCGGCGACCAGAAATGCTGGCTTGGGGGCGGGGTATGGGGCAACAGCGCCAGCGGATTGAGATAGTCACCGAGCCAGCGACGTATCTCTGGTTGCTGCATGAGCGGTGAGCGCTGGTCGTAGAGGAGAAAGTAGCACCATCTTCCTGACGTATTTCCGCGGCGGCGCCGTCGCTGCCGTCCTCTGCAGGCGGAACACCCACGTTTTGCAACTGAACCACGCTGTAGCTGAGTTCATGGGAAAGCTCTGGTAATACCCAGATATTGACTTCATCGATAAGCGCCCGGTAGCCGAAATAATCATCGAAGGCGCGGATGGTGAGCTGGATCGGGTGGTTACGCACCACGCAATAGGGTCCGGTACCAACCGGCAGGCGGGGAAAATCCGGCAGGGTCCGCCATTCGGCAGGCAGGATCATCGCCGGTACGCTCGCCAGCAACCAGGGCAGCCAATCGTCGCGCTCGGCGAGCCGAATATCCATTGTGTGTGGGGCCGGCGAATTCAGAGACAGAATGGGGGCAAACAGCGGGTTGCCGGTCATGCGCGACAGCGATTGAATGACATCGTCGACGGTCATTTCCCGGCCGTGATGAAAACACACCGCCGGCCGCAGATAGAAACGCCAATGGTCGGGCGCCAGCGCTTGCCAGTGGTGGGCCAGATCCGCCTCCAGTTCCCCGTTTTCCTCATTTATGCGCGTCAGGCCGCTGAAAATCGGACGATATGGTTGTCCGAGCGCCGCAGCGGTGTACCGGGCAGCAAATTGCTCAGCGGGCGATAGTAGAGCGCCCGCAGGATATGCTTACCCTGACGGAATCCCCGGCCCAGATGAGAAAGCAGCATGGTGCGCAGGCTCTCGCGATCCCCAACCAGCTGTACCAACTGATCGATACGATCCTGCTCCAGCAGCTCGCTGGCGCTCTCTCCCTGCAACCCCAAGCCGGTATAGTGGAAGTCCAGTCGAGAACGTTTACCGCGCCCGGCCTGGGAATGCCAACTGAGCCAACCTACCTGCTGCATGTTTTTCAGCAGCAAAAGGACGTGGCGGCGCGAGCAATTGAGCTGTAACGCCAACTCGCTGATGGTGGTGTCGCGCAACTCGCCCTGGCAGCTTTGCCACAGGCGGATAAATTGCTGCTGTAAACGCGGTGAGGTCATAAAAGAGGAACCCTCCCTGAAAAGTCATCTATTTTTCTTTCCGTATATTACGCCGATACTGTAGAGGCCGAAAGCGCGGCAGGATGCACCCTCGCTGCGCCGCGGTTAAGCGGCTGTACCTCCTCAATACTTCGACCGTTAGTCAGCCGACAATGCCGTGGTGCAAACGATGCAATGGACAAGCGCCTAGACACCCTAACTCTTGAATCAGGTGAAGATCACCGGCCGGCAACCCCCAGGGCGCCGGCTTTTTTTAACCATCGACCGTTGCGCAGCAAGCTGGCAAGTCAGGGGCGAAGCATTGGTGCACGGTGGCGAAGGGGGGACGGTAACGCATAAAGCCGGAAGGCGGTAGCAGTAATGGTTAACCGAGTAAGGGTGGCCACCATAGGCTGCGCGAAACGGGGATAACGTGACACGCTGCGGAGGTAGGTGGAGAGGACCGGGCGAAGGGGGAAGATACGCGCTCTGACGAGAGAAAAAGCGGCATGCCGGCGCGGTGTGCAGCGATGCATTGCGCATGAGCGGTGAGTATTCGATACTGGGGCGGCGGCGGAATGGCGGAACCCGGCCGGTGGCGCTGCCTCCCCGCCCGGCAATCACCGCCGTCGGGCGGCGGCGGTGCTCAGTTCAGGAACGCCGGCTGGCGGCTCTCGTATTGGCCTATCGCCTCGTCATGCATCAGCGTCAGGCCGATACTGTCGAGGCCGTTTATCAGGCAATGGCGGCGGAAGCTGTCTATCTCGAAAGGATAAATCTTTTCGCCGGCCACGACCTGCTGCCGTTCCAGATCGACGGTAAACGTCACCCCTTCTTGCGCCGCGACCAGGGCAAACAGCGCGTTGACCTGTTCTTCCGGCAGCGTAATCGGTAGCAGCTGATTGTTAAAGCTGTTGCCATAGAAAATATCGGCAAAGCTTGGTGCTATCACGGCATGAAAGCCGTAATCGGTCAACGCCCAGGGCGCATGCTCGCGGGAGGAGCCGCAGCCGAAGTTTTCGCGCGCCAGCAGGATACTGGCGCCGCGATAGCGCGGCTGATTCAGCACGAAATCCGGGTTAGGCTGTTGCCCGGCGTCGTCCAGAAAGCGCCAATCGTTGAATAAATGCTGGCCGAAACCGGTACGGGTCACCTTCTGCAGAAACTGCTTGGGGATAATCGCATCGGTGTCAACGTTGGCGGCGTCAAGGGGTACCACGATGCCGGTATGTTGGGTAAATTTAGCCATCTCTGTTTCCTTAATTCAATTCGCGGATATCGGCGAAACGGCCGGCCGCCGCGGCCCTGACGGCCTTCAAAGTTACGATTGCTGGTTGACGCGCAGCGCTCACCGGGGTTCAGGCGGTCATTGTTCATCGCCAGACACATGGAGCAGCCCGGCAGGCGCCATTCAAAGCCGGCGTCGAGAAAAATTCTATCCAGCCCTTCCGCCTGCGCCTTGACCGGACCGGAACCTGGCACCACGATCGCCTGTACGCTGGCGGCAACGCGGCGGCCGCGGGCAACGGCGGCGGCGGCGCGCAAGTCTTCGATGCGCGAGTTGGTGCAAGAACCGATGAAGACCTTGTCAATCGTCACGTCGGTAAGGCGAATGCCGGGCTGCAAATCCATGTAGGCCAGCGCCTTGGCGGCGGAATTGCGCTCTACCGTATCGCTGAATGACTCCGGCGACGGGATAACCTGATTGACGGCAATCACCTGGCCGGGGTTGGTGCCCCAGGTCACCTGCGGCGCGATGTCCTGCGCATCCAGCGTCACGACTTTGTCGAAGCGGGCATCATCGTCGGATTTCAGGGTGTCCCAATACATCACGGCCTGATGCCAGTCATCGCCTTTGGGCGCGAACTGCCGGTTTTGCAGGTAGGCGTAAGTGGTGTGGTCCAGGGCGACCAGGCCCGCCTTGGCGCCCATTTCGATCGCCATATTGCAAAGCGTCATGCGGCCTTCCACGCTCAGCGCGCGGATGGCGGCGCCGCTGAATTCCACTACATGGCCGGTACCGCCGGCGGAGCCGATTTTACCGATAATCGCCAGGACGATATCCTTGGCGGTAATGCCGGGGGCGGCGTGGCCGGTCACGTCCACTTGCATGGTTTTGGCCCGGCCCTGTTTCAGGGTCTGGGTCGCCAGCACGTGTTCCACTTCCGAGGTGCCAATACCGAACGCCAACGCGCCGAAGGCGCCGTGGGTTGCGGTATGGGAATCGCCGCAGACGATAGTCATGCCCGGCAAAGTCATCCCTTGCTCCGGGCCGATGACGTGGACGATCCCTTGATAAGGGTGGTTCAGGTCATACAGCTGCACGCCGAATTCGGCGCAGTTTTTCATTAACTCCTGCATCTGAATACGGGCCATCTCGCCACAGGCGTTAATATCCTTGGTTTGCGTGGAAACGTTGTGGTCCATGGTGGCGAAGGTTTTGCCCGGTTGACGTACTCTGCGGCCCTGAGCGCGCAAGCCGTCGAACGCCTGCGGCGAGGTCACTTCATGCACTAAATGGCGGTCGATATACAAAAGCGGCGTTTCATTCTCCGCTTCATAGACCACGTGTGCATTGTATAATTTTTGATATAACGACTTGCCCATGTTAATTATGCCCCTTGACTGATTAACGCGGCGATAATATCGCCCATTTCACCGGTGCCCACCGCGCTGCCGCCGGCCAGGTCGGCGGTGCGGTGGCCGGCTTCCAGCGCCTGATTCACCGCCCGCTCAATCGCGTTGGCGGCATCGTCCAGCCCCAGGCTGTAACGCAGCAGCAGGGCGGCTCATACATGCCAAAGCCCTGCTCATTCAGGCTGGCCGAAGGCAGCATGCCCATAGAGCCGGTAATCATGGCGCATTCGTCGGAGAGAATATCGCCGAACAGATTCGAGCACAGCATCACATCAAACTGGGACGGATCTTTAATCATCTGCATGGTGGCGTTGTCGATATACAAATGCGACAGCGCGACATCCGGGTAGTCCTGAGCCACCTGACTGACCACCTCGCGCCACAAAATGGAGTTTTGCAATACGTTGGCTTTGTCGATGGAGGTGACTTTGCCGCGCCGTTTGCGCGCCGATTCAAAGGCGATGCGGGCGATGCGTTCAATCTCGAAGCGATAGTACACCTCGGTATCGAAAGCATGCTCGTGCGGACCGGTGCCTTCGCGGCCTTTCGGTTGGCCGAAATAGATGCCGCCGGTGAGTTCCCGCACGCACAGGATATCGAATCCGCGTGCGGCGATATCGGCGCGCAGCGGGCAATAGGCCTCAAGCCCGGGGTACAGGCGCGACGGGCGCAGGTTGGAAAACAGCTTAAAGTGTTTACGCAGCGGCAGCAGGGCACCGCGCTCCGGCTGTTCCGCCGCCGGCATGTGTTCCCATTTCTGGCCGCCCACCGACCCGAACAGAATCGCATCCGCCTGTTCGCAGCCTGCAACGGTGACGGCAGGCAGCGGGCTGCCCTGGCGGTCTATCGCCGCGCCGCCCACGTCATACTCGCTGGTGGAAATGCGCACGTTGAAGCGCTGACGCACCGCGTCGAGGATCTTATAGGCCTGCGCCATGACTTCCGGGCCGATACCGTCGCCCGGTAACACCGCAATATGGTAGGTCTTGCTCATCATTACACCGTTTCCTGCATATCTTGACTGTTGTTGTGTTGGTGCAGGCGCTGCAGTTCGATACCGACTTGCCGCGCGCGCCATATAGTGTTCATCGCATTGACCATCTCCAGTGCGGAGAATTCGATGATATCCGTGGCCAGACCGACGCCGTGGAAACGGCGACCATCATACTCCACGACAATATCCACCTGGCCCAGCGCATTGCGGCCGTGGCCCTTAGCGGTCAACTGGTACTTTTCCAGCTGAATGGGGAATTGCGTAATGCGGTTCAGCGCATCGTAGACGGCATCTACCGGGCCGTTGCCGGTAGCGGCTTCGGCGTGCACCTCGTCATCGAAGGCCAGTTTCACCGAGGCGGTGGCGATATCGGCGGAGCTGGATTGCACGCTGAAATATTCCAGGTGGAAATGCTACGATTGCTCCTGCTGATTGTTGATAAACGCCAGCGCTTCCAGATCGTAATCGAAAACCTGCCCTTTTTTATCAGCGAGTTTCAGGAAGGCGTCATACAGTTCATCCAGGGAGTAATCGCTTTCCTGGTAGCCAATTTCCTGCATTCGGTGTTTCACCGCCGCACGGCCGGAGCGGGAGGTCAGATTCAACTGCACCTCTTTCAGGCCGATGGTTTCCGGTGTCATGATTTCGTAGTTCTGGCGGTTTTTCAGTACGCCGTCCTGATGAATACCGGAAGAGTGGGCGAAGGCGTTGGCGCCCACAGCCGCTTTATTGGCGGGGATAGGCATGTTGCACAGCTGGCTGACCACCTGACTGGTGCGGTAGATTTCCTGATGATGGATGCCGGTGTGGACGTTCAGCAGATCCTGGCGCACTTTAATCGCCATGATCACCTCTTCCAGCGCGGTATTGCCGGCGCGTTCGCCGATGCCGTTCAGGGTCCCTTCCACCTGACGGGCGCCGGCCTGGATCGCGGCGATAGAGTTGCCGACCGCCATGCCCAGATCGTCGTGGCAATGGACCGAGATGATGGCCTTATCGATATTCGGTACCCGCTGGTACAGGGAATGGATAATGCCGCCAAACTGGTTCGGCGTGGTGTAGCCCACCGTATCGGGAATATTGATGGTGCGCGCACCGGCGTTAATGGCGGCTTCAACAATACGGCACAGGTTGTCGATAGGCGTGCGGCCGGCGTCCTCGCAGGAAAATTCGACGTCATCGGTATAGTTGCGCGCGCGTTTGACAGAGTGCACTGCCATTTCGACCACCTGGTCAAAGCTCTTTTTCAGCTTGGATTCCACATGCAGGGTGGAGGTGGCCAGGAAAACATTGATACGGAAGGCCTCCGCCACGCGCAGCGCCTCTGCCGCGACATCAATATCGCGATCGACGCAGCGCGCCAGGCCGCAAACCCGGCTGTTTTTGATTTGACGGGCAATGGTCTGCACCGACTCGAAATCGCCGGGGGAAGACACCGGAAAGCCCACTTCCATGACGTCAACGCCCATTCTTTCCAGCGCCTGCGCAACCTGCAGTTTCTCTTTTACGCTCAGGCTCGCCTGCAGCGCCTGTTCACCATCACGCAGCGTGGTATCGAAAATAATGACTTGTTGGCTCATGGTGGATCCTTATTCTGTTGGTTGCCGCACACGCCAGGCATAAAAAAACCTGCGCAGTGCGCGGGTTTTAATCTGGAGTGGCCAGAATTCCGTGCACCAGCCTACCGCGCATCAATTTTGCGTGTAGTAGTAGTCTTAGTAGACGGAGAGACGTGGACATAGATTCTGTGCATTCCAGTAATGAATTCGTTTAGTAGAGTTATTGGTACCGCATCCGGCGCGCGCTTTTATGCACCCCTGCTAAAATTGACCCACCGGCAGAAATAACCTGCCGTAAAAAGGGTCTTATCCAGTGAATTATCTTGTAGAGTCGCGTTAGGATAGCGTATTAAATATACCCGTTTATAGCGCAGGGTTTTTTGCTGTTTGCCTGCATCATTAACAGGCGCTATCGTAATCGGCCATAAAATATAACAACACAGTATTCAGGGTGCTTATTACCCTGTCCATCACGACAATCGGAAAGGCGTTCCGCTGTCGGCGTAACACTGTAAGCCTGGAGGCAAACCATGGAGATGTTGTCAGGAGCCGAGATGGTGGTCCGGTCATTGATTGATCAGGGCGTAAAGCAGGTATTCGGTTATCCCGGCGGTGCCGTGCTGGATATTTATGACGCGTTGTACACGGTCGGCGGCATCGATCATGTGCTGGTGCGTCACGAACATGGCGCGGTACACATGGCCGACGGCTACGCCCGCGCCACCGGCGAGGTCGGCGTGGTGCTGGTGACCTCTGGTCCAGGCGCCACCAATGCGATCACCGGTATCGCCACCGCCTATATGGACTCGATTCCATTGGTGGTGTTGTCCGGCCAGGTAGCCAGCTCGTTGATTGGCTACGACGCCTTTCAGGAATGCGACATGATAGGCATCTCGCGCCCGGTGGTGAAACACAGCTTTCTGGTGAAGAAAACCGAAGATATTCCACTGGTGCTGAAAAAAGCCTTATTTCTGGCCGCCAGCGGCCGGCCGGGACCGGTAGTGATCGATTTACCCAAAGACATACTGAGCGCGGCGCACAAGCTTCCCTACCTTTATACCGATGCGGTGTCGATGCGCTCGTACAACCCGACCGTGCAGGGCCATAAGGGGCAAATCCGGCGCGCGCTCACAACCCTGCTCGCCGCCGGGCGGCCGGTGGTGTATACCGGTGGCGGTGCCATTACCTCCGCCTGCCATCACGCGCTGCGTCAACTGGCCGAACAGCTGAATTTGCCGGTGGTGAGCTCGCTGATGGGGTTGGGCAGTTTCCCCGGCAGCCATCGGCAAAGCCTGGGTATGCTGGGGATGCACGGCACCTACGAGGCGAATATGGCGATGCATCGCGCCGACGTAATTTTCGCCGTCTGGGTTCGATTTGACGATCGCACTACCAACAATCTGGCGAAATACTGTCCAGATGCGACGGTACTGCATATCGATATCGATCCGGCGTCGATTTCCAAAACCGTCACCGCCGACGTACCGATTGTTGGCGACGCCCGCCAAGTCCTTGAACAGATGCTGGAGCTGCTGGCGGCCGGAGAAAACCGTCAGCCGTTCGACGCGCTACGTGATTGGTGGCGTGATATCGAACAGTGGCGCGCCCGCGCCTGCCTAAACTACGACAGCAGCAGCGATAAAATTAAACCCCAGGCGGTGATCGAGACGCTGTACCGGCTGACGCAAGGTAACGCTTACGTGACCTCCGACGTCGGTCAGCATCAGATGTTTGCCGCGCTGTATTATCCATTCGATGAACCGCGGCGCTGGATCAACTCCGGCGGTCTGGGCACCATGGGCTTTGGCCTGCCGGCGGCGCTCGGGGTGAAGATGGCCTTTCCCCAGGAAACCGTGCTGTGCATCACCGGCGATGGCAGTATCCAGATGAATATTCAGGAGTTGTCCACCGCACTGCAATATGATCTGCCGGTGGTGGTGGTCAGTTTGAACAACCGCTATCTCGGCATGGTGAAACAGTGGCAGGACATGATTTATTCCGGCCGCCACTCCCAATCCTATATGGCGTCCCTGCCGGACTTCGTGAAGTTGGCGGGTTGGTATCGCCATTGAGCGGCACGATGAGCTGGAATCCAAGCTGGCACAGGCGCTGGCGGTGAAAAACCGTCTGTTGTTCGTGGACGTGATGGTGGATGGCACGGAACACGTTTACCCCATGCAAATTCGCGGCGGCGGCATGGATGAAATGTGGCTAAGTAAAACGGAGAGGACCTGATCATGCGCCGTATTTTATCAGTGTTACTGGAAAACGAATCCGGCGCATTATCCCGGGTTATCGGGCTATTTTCCCAGCGTGGCTACAATATCGAAAGTCTGACCGTGGCCCCTACCGACGATCCGACCCTCTCACGCATGACTATTCAGACCGTGGGCGACGAGAAGGTGCTGGAGCAGATTGAAAAGCAACTGCATAAGCTGGTGGACGTTCTGCGCGTCAGCGAGCTGGGGCAGGGCGGCGGGACCCACGTTGAACGGGAAATTATGCTGGTGAAAGTGCAGGCCAGCGGTTTCGGGCGCGAAGAGGTGAAACGCTGCGCCGAAATCTTCCGCGGTCAGATTGTTGACGTCACGCCGGCTATCTATACCGTACAGCTGGCGGGCACCAGTGAAAAACTGGACGCTTTTCTCGCCACCGTGCGTGAGGTGGCGGAGATAGTGGAAGTCGCCCGTTCGGGCATCGTCGGCCTTTCGCGCGGCGATAAAGTGATGCGCTGAACGCGTCTCGCACTGGGGGCTGAAACCGGCATTACCGGCACCCCCCCTTGTATACGCTGGTCGGAAAATCTGGCTCGCCCGGCGGATCTACCCTGACGCCGAGCTGAACTCCTGCGCACGGCGCGTCCCCCGGGCCGGCATGGCGGGCTGACAGGCCTTAGCGGGCGCTGTCCTCTGCTGTGCATTATCAGTCTCAAACATTGTCCGGCCCGTTCTCACGGGACGACAAGACAGGTGCTCAGGCCCTACCGGCCCTGACAGCGTGCAGTGCCCTGTTGCCGTTTCTTCCGCTGAAATTATGCTATAAGCCGTATCAGCCGTATTAACCGCATCAGCCGTATAAGCTTTATCAGCTTACCCGCTGTACCGGCCCTATAAGCCTTATAAGTCGGGCGCTGACGCCGCTTCGGCAACGGCCGCCGGATTTTCGCTTAGCATTTTGTGCTGATAGTTGTAGCATGGTTGAATTCCCCGGTGCGACTATGGACACTCGGGCAAAGGGTTAATTGATAAGCATAAAGGGGTCTATGTGAAACTGGATGAAATCGCGCGCCTGGCTGGTGTTTCGCGCACAACCGCCAGTTATGTCATTAACGGCAAAGCGAAACAATACCGCGTCAGCGATAAAACCGTGGAAAAGGTTATGGCAGTGGTCAGGGAGCATAATTACCATCCCAATGCGGTCGCAGCCGGCCTGCGCGCCGGGCGCACCCGCTCCATCGGCCTGGTTATCCCCGATCTGGAAAATACCAGTTATACCCGCATCGCCAACTATCTCGAACGCCAGGCGCGTCAGCGCGGCTATCAGCTATTGATCGCCTGTTCGGAAGACCAGCCGGACAACGAGATGCGCTGCGTGGAGCATCTGCTTCAGCGGCAGGTTGACGCTATTATCGTCTCAACCGCCTTGCCGCCGGAGCATCCGTTCTACCAACGCTGGGCCAATGACGCGTTCCCCATTATTGCCCTCGACCGTGCGCTGGATCGCGAGCACTTTATCAGCGTCGTCGGTGCGGATGAGGAAGATGCGGAAATGCTGTCTCAGGAGCTGAGTAAGTTCCCGGGGGAGCACGTGTTGTATCTTGGCGCTCTGCCGGAGCTGTCGGTGAGTTTCCTGCGCGAGCAGGGTTTCCGGCGCGGCTGGGGGCAAGATCGGCGCAAGCCGGACTTTCTCTATGCCAACAGCTATGAGCGTTCAGCGGCGGCAGGGCTGTTTGGCCGCTATCTGGAGAGCAATCCGATGCCGCAGGCGCTGTTCACCACGTCATTTTCACTGCTGCAGGGAGTGATGGATGTGACGCTGAAACGCAGCGGCCGGCTGCCGACCCATCTGGCCATCGCCACTTTTGGCGATAATGAACTGCTGGATTTTCTAGAGTGTCCGGTGCTGGCGGTCGCCCAGCGCCATCGGGAAGTGGCGGAGCGGGTGCTCGCCAGCCTCGACGAGCCCCACCGACCCAAGCCGGGTCTGACGCGTATTCGCCGCAGCCTGTTCCGGCGCGGTCAGCTTAGTCGTAATTAACCTGCGCCGCCGGGCCGTGAGCCGGGATTACTGCCGAGACGGCGCCGAGGCGACCGGCAGCGTCCCGGTCACCCGGAACAGCCGGCGGCAATAATCCAGGAAGTAGCCGTACACCACGCCGAGCACCATAGAGGCCACCGCATTGCTGGCCACCGCCGCTATCAGCTGCCCCCACTCCACCCCCACCACCAGCAAAATCGCCGCATACACCGGTGATTGAAAACTGACATACGCCAGCAGATCCGCCAGGTTACGGTTCCAGACTTGTTTGGGACCGTGGCGCCATGCCAGACGCAGCACCGCATCGCGATACTGACCAAACGGCCAGGCGATAATCACATTAACCGGGATCGCCAGCACTCGTGAAGATAGCGACTGCTGCAGGCTCATGCCAGACAATAGGATCTCAATCGCCATCCCGGTAAAAAAGCAGTATACCACCAGCGCGAAGGTGTCCGCCGTAGCACTGCGTAGACGAGATGATGCAGCAGACATGAGTTGACGGCTCCAGCGAGAAAAGAAATCTCCGGTCAGCGAGACTGATGACGGAGTGATTTGTAATGCTTAATTTATGCAGTGTAGATTACATCACTGCTTACCCTAAGTTAACTAGTTAATAATTTTTATTTTTATGATAAAAGACAGTTTTTGTGCCGATAAAATATCCGTCGTTCGCCATTTAGGCGATTTCTCGCCGTCAGTTAATGAAAAATAATGAGAATCAAATGGTTGGGCGGAATGATTTCTGAGATAGGTCGTGGGGGGTTTTAACTACCGCAGCGGTGTCAAAAAATTGCGCTATTTTTAGGATTAGTCTGGTGATAAAATAAAGCGGACGGTTACCAATAAACATCTGATGGTAAAATCAACAAAGATTAGGGTATATAAAAGTAACGGTGTATTTTAAGCCGTCGAACAGAACGCTTTCAGCGGATTAATAAAGGCGTTAAAATATCTGCGCAGTATGAAAAAAGAGGAATAGTAAACCCTTCTGTTACTCCCCCCTTGCTTCATCCGCCCTCGTGTTGCCTAGCGTTGTCTCGCTGCCAGGAAGTCCATCAGACCGGTTTTTGGCCGGCGATGGTTTCGCAGGCGCGAATATTTATATTTTTTAATCCGTACAGAATGACGATGAATAGAGTGATGTTATTTTTAGCTTTTTTCGTGATGTATTACGCATTCTCCTCACGAATGGTAATTACCGACGTAAATAATCCCCTCTGAGTCATTTAGTCGCTTGACAATGTTTTGACACCATTCGTACACTCTTTTGCGTGGGAATTTGTGGGGAAAAGTGGTGATTAAGGTTTTTAAGGGGTAAACGGACGTATGTTTCGTGGCGCAACCTTGGTTAACCTTGACAGCAAAGGCCGGCTCGCCGTGCCTACCCGTCACCGGGAAAAGCTGAATGAGGAATCGGCAGGTTTAATGGTGTGTACCATTGACCTCCATCAGCCATGTCTGTTGCTTTACCCCTTGCCGGCCTGGGAAATCATTGAACAAAAGCTGTCGCGATTGTCGAGCATGAACCCCGCGGAACGCCGGGTGCAGCGTTTGTTGCTGGGGCATGCGAGCGAGTGCCAGATGGATGGCGCAGGCAGAATTCTGCTGGCGCCGACGCTCCGGCAGCACGCCGGGCTGTCAAAAGAAGTGATGCTGGTTGGGCAATTCAATAAGTTCGAGTTGTGGGACGAACAGACCTGGTATCAACAAGTCAAGGATGACATCGACGCTGAGCTGTCGGCGAAGCTACCGCTTACCGACCGGCTGCAAGACTTATCGCTATAGCCATGTCAGAAAATTATTTACATACCACCGTGCTGCTGGATGAAGCGGTGAAGGGGCTGGATCTTCGGCCAGACGGCGTCTATCTGGACGGGACATTCGGGCGCGGCGGGCATTCGCGTCTTATTTTATCAAAGCTGGGCGCGCAGGGACGGCTGTTCGCTATCGATCGCGATCCGGCGGCCATCGAGGCGGCGCAGGCCAGCGACGATGCGCGTTTTACCATTATCCACGGGCCATTTTCCGCCATGGCGGAGTACATGGCGCAACGGGACCTGCTGGGCAAGGTTGACGGTATATTGCTGGATCTCGGCGTCTCTTCGCCTCAGCTCGACGACCCGGAACGCGGTTTTTCGTTTATGCGCGATGGACCGCTGGATATGCGTATGGATACCACGCGCGGCCAGTCTGCCGCGCAGTGGCTGGCGCAGGCGTCAGCGGAGGACATTGCCTGGGTGTTGAAGACCTTTGGCGAAGAGCGCTTCGCCAAGCGAATTGCGCAGGCCATCGTGGCGCACAACCTCCAGCAGCCGATGACCCGCACCCGCGAACTGGCGGCGCTGATTGCCGACGCCAGCCCGTTTCGCGACAAGCATAAGCATCCGGCGACGCGTAGTTTCCAGGCGATCCGCATTTACATCAACAGCGAGCTGGAAGAGATCGAACGGGCGCTGGACGGCGCGCTCAGGGTGTTGGCCCCCGGGGGCAGGTTGTCGGTTATCAGCTTCCATTCGCTGGAGGATCGATTGGTGAAACAATTTATTCGTCAGCACAGCCGCGGACCGCAAGTGCCGGCGGGGTTGCCGCTCACGGAAGCGCAGATCGCCGCACAGTACCGGGACCAGCGCCAACTGAAAGCGGCGGGCAAAATGCAGCCTTCGGCGCGGGAGATAAGCGATAACCCGCGCGCGCGCAGTTCGGTGCTGCGTTTCGCTGAGAAGCTGGCGCCATGATCGGCAACGAACGTCACGGCCTGATAGGCGTTATCGGCAGCGATTTGCTGCGCCAAGGCAAGCTGCCGCTATTGTTGCTGATTGCGGTCCTGGTCTCCGCAGTTTTGGTGGTGATGACGACCCACCAGACCCGGCGGCTGACCGCGGAACGTGAACAGATGGTGCTGGAGAAGGACGCGCTGGATATCGAATGGCGCAACCTGATCCTGGAAGAGAACGCGCTGGGGGATCACAGCCGCGTGGAGCGTATCGCCACCGAGAAACTTCAGATGCAGCATGTGAGTCCGTCACAAGAAAATATTGTGGTTCAACCGTAATCTACACAGGGATCGATAACGATACATGAAAGCCGCAGCACGCACGATGAAACTGAAACGCCAGGAGAACCAGACCAGCTTTGTCAGCTGGCGTTTCGCCTTGCTGTGCGGTTGCATCCTGCTGGCGTTGGTAGGGCTGATGCTGCGGGTGGCCTATTTGCAGGTAATTAATCCCGACAAACTGGTGCGCGAAGGGGATATGCGTTCGCTGCGCGTGCAGCAGGTTCCCACCGCGCGCGGTATGATAAGCGACCGCGCCGGCCGTCCGCTGGCGGTGAGCGTGCCGGTCAACGCCATCTTGGCCGATCCGAAAGAGCTTAACGATCATGGCGGCATCAGCGCCGACAGCCGCTGGAAGGCGCTGTCGGATGCGCTTTCCATCCCTCTCGATCAGCTATCATCGCGCATTAACGCCAATCCCAAAGGGCGTTTTATCTATCTGGCGCGCCAGGTTAATCCTGCTATCGGCGATTACATCCATAAACTTAAACTGCCGGGCATTTACCTGCGCCAAGAGTCGCGGCGCTACTATCCCGCAGGTCAGGTGACCGCGCATCTCATCGGTGTGACCAATATCGATAGCCAGGGCATTGAGGGCATAGAGAAGAGCTTTGACCGCTGGCTGACCGGCCAGCCCGGCGAGCGTACGGTGCGCAAAGACCGGTTCGGCCTGGTCATAGAGGATATTTTCTCGGTGGACAGCCAGGCGGCGCACAATCTGGCGCTCAGCATCGACGAGCGTCTACAGGCGCTGGTTTATCGCGAGTTGAACAACGCGGTGGCGTTCAATAAAGCCGAGTCCGGCACCGCAGTGCTGGTGGATGTTAATACCGGCGAAGTACTGGCCATGGCCAATAGCCCCTCCTACAACCCCAACAACCTGACCGGAACCACGATGGACGTGATGCGCAACCGCGCTATCACCGATATTTTCGAGCCGGGCTCGACGGTCAAGCCGATGGTGGTGATGACCGCGCTACAGCGCGGCGTGGTGCGAGAAAACAGCGTAATAAATACGCTGCCCTACATGATTAGCGGCCACCAAATTAAGGACGTGGCGCGCTATGCCGAATTGACCGTGACCGGGATTTTGCAAAAATCGAGTAACGTCGGTGTGTCTAAGCTGGCGTTAGCGATGCCCTCCTCGGCGCTGGTAGAAACTTACTCGCGCTTTGGATTGGGTAAGGCGACCAATTTGGGTCTGGTCGGAGAAAGCAGTGGCTTATATCCCCATAAACAACGGTGGTCCGACATGGAGAAGGCCGCCTTCTCTTACGGCTACGGGCTAATGGTAACGCCGTTACAATTAGCGCGGGTCTACGCCACGATCGGCGGCATGGGTGTGCTACGCCCGCTTTCCATCACTCGGGTCGATCCGCCCGTGGCGGGAGAGCGGGTGTTTCCCGAAGCGCTGGTACGTACCGTGGTTCACATGATGGAAAGTGTGGCGCTGCCGGGCGGCGGCGGCACTAAAGCCGCCATTAAGGGCTACCGTATCGCTATTAAAACCGGTACCGCCAAAAAGGTCGGGCCGGATGGCAATTACATTAATAAATATATCGCCTATACCGCCGGTGTCGCGCCGGCCAGCAATCCGCGCTTTGCGCTGGTGGTGGTGATTAACGATCCGCAGGGCGGCAAATACTACGGCGGGGCGGTCTCCGCGCCGGTATTTGGCGCCATTATGGACGGTGTACTGCGGACAATGAACATAGAGCCGGATGCGTTGCCGCAGCCCGGTGAGAAATCCGACATGGTGGTCAATAATCGAAAAGAGGCATCCGGTGACCGATCGTAATTTGCGTGAGCTGCTCGTGCCCTGGGTACCTGATGCCACGGAACGCGTGCTGAGGGAAATGACGCTGGATAGCCGAATCGCGGCTGCGGGCGATCTGTTTGTGGCCGTCGCCGGCCATCAGACGGACGGGCGTCGCTATATTCCCCAGGCGATCGCGCAGGGCGTTGCCGCCGTCGTGGCACAAGCGGAAGGTGAGGCTGAAGAGGGTGAAATCAGTGAGCTGCGTGGCGTGCCGGTCATCTATCTCCACCATCTACATGCGCGTTTATCCGCGCTGGCGGGGCGCTTTTATCAGCAGCCGTCGCGCGCGTTGCGCCTGGTGGGCGTCACCGGCACCAACGGCAAAACCACCACCACCCATCTTCTGGCGCAGTGGGCGCAGCTATTAGGTGAAACTAGCGCGGTGATGGGCACCGTCGGCAACGGCGTGCTGGGCCATATCCATCCGGCCGACAATACCACCGGTTCACCGATTGAAGTCCAACAGCTGCTGTCACAGCTGCAGCGGCAAGGCGCGCGCTTCGCGGCGATGGAAGTCTCCTCCCACGGCCTGGTGCAGCATCGGGTCAGCGATGTGCATTTTGCCGCCGCGGTGTTTACCAATTTAAGCCGCGACCATCTTGATTATCACGGCGACATGGCGCAGTACGAAGCGGCCAAATGGCGGCTGTTTAGCGAGTTGGACGTGAGTCAGCGCATCATCAACGCCGATGATGCCACCGGCCGGCGCTGGCTCGAAAGGTTGCCGCAGGCGATTGCGGTCGCGGTCAGCGAGGCGCTGCCGATGGAACGCCATGGCGACTGGCTGTGCGCCGGCGAGGTACGTTATCATGCGCGCGGCGCGGAGATCCCTTTTCGCTCCAGCTGGGGCGAAGGGACGCTCAACAGCCCATTGGTGGGGCAATTCAACGTCAGCAATCTGTTGCTGGCGCTCACCACGCTGCTGGCGCTCGGCTATCCGCTGCCGGCGCTGCTTGAGTGCGCCAGCCGCCTGCAGTCGGTCTGCGGTCGCATGGAGGTGTTTCATACCGAAGGCCGCCCTACGGTGCTGGTGGATTATGCCCACACCCCTGACGCGCTGGAAAAGGCGTTGGCGGCGGCCAGACTGCATTGCCACGGCAAACTGTGGTGCGTGTTCGGCTGCGGCGGCGATCGTGATAAGGGTAAACGGCCGCTGATGGGCGCTATCGCAGAGCAGTTCGCCGACCGGGTGATCATCACCGATGATAATCCGCGCGGCGAAGCGGCGCAGGATATCATCAACGACATTAAGAGCGGCCTGCTGGATGCGGGCCGGGTGCAGGCGATTTCCGGCCGCGCCGAAGCGGTTACCAGCGCCATTATGCAGGCCGCGCCGGCGGATCTGGTGCTGGTGGCCGGTAAGGGCCATGAGGATTACCAGATAATCGGCCAGCAGCGGCTGGACTATTCCGACCGTACTACCGTGGCGCGGCTGTTGGGGGTGGTGGCATGATCCCCTTTACGCTCAGCGCTATCGCGCCGGTGCTAAATGCCGAACGGGTGGGCAGTGATGGCACCATCGAAACCCTCGTCACCGACTCGCGGGCGCCGGCGGCGGCGCAGCGGTGTTTATTTGTCGCGCTGAAAGGCGATCAGTTCGACGCCCATGATTTCGCCGAGCAGGCGGTCGCCGCCGGTGCCACCGCGCTGCTGGTCAACCGCCGGCTGCCGCTGGACGTGCCGCAGTTGGTTGTCGCCGATACCCGACGCGCGCTGGGCCAATTGGGCGCCTGGGTGCGCCAGCAGGTCCCTTCGCGGGTTGTGGCCCTGACGGGGTCCTCCGGCAAAACGTCGGTCAAGGAAATGACCGCCGCCATCCTGCGCCAATGCGGGCAGGTGCTGGCGACCGAAGGTAATTTTAACAACGATATTGGCGTACCGCTGACGCTGCTGCGCCTGACGCCGGCGCATGATTTTGCGGTTATCGAGCTGGGAGCCAATCATCTTGGCGAAATCGCCTGGACCACCGATTTGGTGCGCCCGGAAACCGCGCTGGTGAACAACCTTTCCGCGGCCCATCTGGCCGGGTTCGGCTCGTTGTCGGGCGTGGCGCAGGCCAAGGGCGAAATTTTCGCCGGCCTGCCGGCCAATGGACGTGGCATTCTTAACGCCGACAGTCATGATTGGCCGCACTGGCAACAGGTACTGGGCCACAAGGCGGTCTGGCGTTTTGCCGTACAGGCCGCCGACGGCGTGGATTTTTTGCCAGCGACATCGCAAGCGATCAGCAGGGCGTGCGTTTCACCCTGCACAGTCCGCAGGGAGAATGCCCGGTGCGGCTACCGCTGCCAGGCAAGCATAATGTCGCCAATGCCCTGGCCGCCTGCGCACTGGCGCTGTCTGTGGGGGCGGGACTGCCGGCGGTTGCCGCCGGTCTGGCGCAGTTGCAGGCCGTGCCGGGACGGTTGTTCCCTATTGCGCTCGGCGCCGGCCGGCTGCTGCTGGACGATAGCTATAACGCCAATGTTGGCTCCATGACCGCTGCCGCGCAGGTACTAGCGGAAATGCCGGGCTACCGGGTGATGGTGGTCGGCGATATGGCCGAGCTGGGAGAGGAAGCGGCGGAATGCCATCGACAGGTCGGCGAAGCCGTCGCCCTGGCCGGTATCGACAAAGTCTTAAGCGTCGGCAGTCTGAGCCATCTTATCGGTGAGGCCAGCGGCCGGGGCAAACATTTCCAGGACAAAACAGCGCTGACCGCCCGACTGGCGCAGCTGCTGTCCGAACAGGCGGTAATAACCGTATTAGTGAAGGGTTCACGTAGTGCCGCGATGGAGCAGGTGGTGCGCGCGTTACAGGAGAAAGCACCATGTTAGTGTGGCTGGCCGAACATCTGGTCAAATTTTATTCAGGATTTAACGTCTTCTCTTACTTGACGTTTCGCGCCATCGTCAGCCTGCTGACCGCGCTGTTCCTGTCGCTGTGGATGGGACCGCGCCTTATCGCCTGGCTGCAAAAACTGCAGATCGGACAGGTGTTGCGCAATGATGGCCCGGAATCGCATTTCACCAAACGCGGCACGCCGACCATGGGTGGGTTGATGATCCTCACCTCGATCACGATTTCGGTATTGATGTGGGCCTATCCGTCCAACCCGTATGTCTGGTGTGTGCTGTTTGTCCTGGTGGGCTACGGCATCGTCGGCTTTATCGACGATTATCGCAAGGTGGTACGCAAAGACACCAAGGGGCTTATCGCCCGCTGGAAATATTTCTGGCAGTCGGTAATAGCGCTGGCGGTTGCCTTCACCATGTTCGCGGTGGGCAAAGACACGCCGGCGACCCAGTTGGTGGTGCCGTTTTTCAAGGACATCATGCCGCAGCTAGGGCTGTGGTATATGCTTTTAGCCTACTTTGTCATCGTCGGCACCAGTAATGCGGTCAACTTGACCGACGGTCTGGACGGTCTGGCGATTATGCCGACGGTGTTTGTCGCCGCCGGTCTGGCGCTGGTGGCGTGGGCGACCGGCAACATGAATTTTGCCGGCTATTTGCACATACCTTATGTGCGCTTAGCGGGTGAGCTGGTGGTGGTGTGCACGGCCATTGTCGGCGCCGGGCTGGGCTTTTTGTGGTTCAACACCTACCCCGCGCAGGTGTTTATGGGCGACGTCGGTTCGCTGGCGCTGGGCGGCGCGCTCGGCACTATCGCCGTGCTGCTGCGCCAGGAGTTTTTACTGCTGATTATGGGCGGGGTGTTCGTGGTGGAAACCCTGTCGGTGATTTTACAGGTGGGCTCGTTCAAATTGCGCGGTCAGCGCATTTTCCGTATGGCGCCCATCCATCACCATTATGAATTGAAGGGCTGGCCGGAGCCGCGCGTCATCGTGCGTTTTTGGATTATTTCCCTGATGCTGGTCATCATCGGACTGGCAACGCTGAAGGTACGGTAATAATGACGGACTATCGGGGCGAACAAGTGGTCATCATCGGGCTGGGGCTTACCGGCCTTTCCTGCGTTGGCTTCTTCCGCCGCCGTGGCATGACGGCGCGGGTGATGGACACCCGTTTTACGCCGCCGGGTCTTGAGAAACTGCCGGCCGAGGTGCTGCGCCACCTGGGGTCGCTGAACGAGGCGTGGTTTCTCGACGCGACGCTTATCGTCACCAGCCCCGGCGTTCCCCTGTCGCATCCCGCGCTGGCCGCGGCCGCGACGGCCGGCGTTGCCATTGTCGGCGATATCGAGCTGTTCGCGCGTGAGGCATCGGCGCCGGTGGTGGCGATAACCGGTTCCAACGGCAAAAGCACCGTCACCCGTATGGTGGGCGAAATGGCTGCCGCCGCCGGCTGGCAGGTGGGCGTTGGTGGCAATATCGGTCTGCCGGCGCTGACGCTTTTGGAATCGCCGTGCCAGCTGTATGTTCTGGAGCTGTCGAGCTTCCAGCTGGAAACCACCCATAGCCTGAAAGCGGCGGCGGCGACGGTTCTCAATATCAGTGAAGACCACATGAACCGCTATCCGCTTGGCCTGCAACAGTACCGGGCGGCCAAGCTGGAAATTTACCACGATGCTACGGTCTGCGTGGTCAACGCAGAGGATGCGCTTACCCTGCCGGTGCGCGGACATGACGCGCGCTGCGTCAGCTTCTGCGCGGAGCGCGGCGACTATTGCCTCCGCCGGCATGCGGGGCAGACCTGGCTGATGGCGAACGGCGAGCCGCTGCTGGAAGGTGCGGAACTGCGCATCGGCGGCCGCCATAATTACACCAACGCCCTGGCGGCACTGGCGCTGGCGGATGCAGTGGGCATCCCGCGCGCGGCAAGTCTGGCGGCGCTGCGGCAGTTCCGCGGTCTGGCGCACCGTTTTGAGTTGGTGCATGAACGCCGCGGCGTACGCTGGATTAATGATTCCAAAGCGACCAATGTGGGCAGTACCGAGGCGGCGCTGAACGGACTCGATGTGGCGGGTACGCTGCATTTGCTGTTGGGCGGCGATGGTAAATCCGCCGATTTCATGCCGCTCTCGCCGTGGCTGCAGGGCGACCGGGTGCAACTGTATTGTTTCGGCCAGGATGGCGCGCAGTTGGCGTCCCTGCGTCCCGACGCCGCGACGCTCACCGAGACGCTGGAGCAGGCGATGCGCATCATCGGTTCCCGGGTGAGGGCAGGGGATCTGGTGCTACTGTCGCCGGCCTGCGCCAGCCTGGACCAGTTCAGCAATTTTGAAGTGCGTGGTGACGTGTTCACCCGCCTGGCGCGGGAGGTAGGCTGATGCGCTTTCCCGGTTTAGGCATGATCCCCCGCCTGAAGGCGTGGGTGATGGGGGCGCGCGAGCCTGAGGCACCGACCCATCTGCTCTACGATCGTACGCTGCTGTGGCTGACGCTGGGGCTGGCCGGTATCGGTTTCGTGATGGTGACCTCGGCGTCGATGCCGATCGGGGCGCGCCTGTCGGACGACCCGTTCTACTTTGCCAAACGTGATGCGTTTTATCTCGGTCTGGCGTTTGTGCTGTCGCTGGCAACGCTCAGGATCCCGATGGCGGTCTGGCAGCGCTACAGCTCGGTGATGCTGCTTATCACGCTGGTGATGCTGTTGGTGGTGCTGGTGGTCGGTAGTTCGGTTAACGGCGCGTCGCGCTGGATAGCGCTCGGGCCGCTGCGCATCCAGCCGGCGGAATTATCCAAGCTGGCACTGTTTTGCTATCTGGCCAGTTATCTGGTGCGTAAGGTAGAGGAAGTACGTACTAACTTCTGGGGATTTTGCAAACCGATGGGCGTGATGGTGCTTCTGGCGGTACTGCTGCTCGCGCAGCCCGATCTCGGCACCGTGGTGGTGGTGTTCGTCACCACCCTGGCGATGTTGTTTTTGGCCGGCGCCAAGCTATGGCAATTCTTATCGATTATCGGTTCGGGCATTTTCGCGGTGGTATTGCTCATCATCGCTGAGCCCTACCGTATGCGGCGCGTGACGTCATTTTGGAACCCGTGGGATGATCCCTTCGGCAGCGGCTACCAGCTTACCCAGTCGCTCATGGCGTTTGGCCGCGGCGAGTTCTGGGGACAGGGACTGGGCAACTCGGTACAGAAACTGGAGTATTTACCGGAAGCCCATACCGACTTTATCTTCGCCATTTTGGGCGAAGAGCTGGGTTACTTCGGCGTGGTGCTGGCGCTACTAATGGTGTTTTTGGTTGCGTTCCGCGCCATGTCGATCGGCCGCAAAGCGCTTGAAATCGACCAGCGCTTTTCCGGTTTTCTGGCCTGTTCCATCGGTATCTGGTTTAGCTTCCAGGCGCTGGTCAACGTGGGCGCCGCCGCCGGCATGCTGCCGACCAAAGGCTTGACCCTGCCGTTAATCAGCTACGGTGGTTCGAGCCTGCTTATCATGTCGACGGCGATAGTCCTGCTGCTGAGAGTGGATTTTGAGACGCGTCTGGCCAAGGCGCAGGCGTTTGCGAGGGGACCGCGATGACGGCAAAGACCAGGCGGTTGATGGTGATGGCGGGCGGTACCGGCGGACATGTGTTACCGGGGCTGGCGGTCGCGCATCACCTGATGGCGCAGGGCTGGCGGGTCCGCTGGCTCGGCACCGCCGATCGCATGGAAGCCGATCTAGTGCCGCAGCACGGCATTGAAATCGATGTCATCCGCATCAGCGGCCTGCGCGGCAAGGGATTGAAAGCGCAACTGCTGGCGCCGGTGCGCATCTGGCGCGCCTGGCGTCAGGCGCGGCGGATTATGCGCGCCTGGCGGCCGGATGTGGTACTGGGCATGGGCGGTTATGTCTCCGGGCCCGGCGGTCTGGCGGCCTGGAGCTGCGGCATTCCGGTGGTCCTGCACGAGCAGAACGGTATCGCCGGCCTGACCAACCGCGGCCTGGCGAAAATTGCCCGCAAAGTGCTGCAGGCGTTTCCCGGCGCCTTCCCCCATGCCGAGGTGGTGGGCAATCCGGTACGTGATGCGGTGCTGGCGCTGCCGGCGCCCGAAGCGCGCTTTCGCGATCGCACAGGGCCGATTCGGGTACTGATTATCGGCGGCAGCCAGGGCGCGCGGGTGCTCAATCAGACCATGCCGGCGGTCGCCGCCCGGTTAGCGGGCAGCTTGACGCTGTGGCATCAGGTAGGGAAAGGGGCGCTGGATGAGGTTAACCGGGCCTACGCGGCGAGCGGCGAGACGCAGCACAAGATGGTGGAATTCATCGACGATATGGCCGCCGCCTACGCCTGGGCAGATGTGGTGGTGTGCCGCTCCGGGGCGCTGACGGTGAGCGAAATCGCCGCCGCCGGCCTGCCGGCCCTGTTTGTGCCGTTTATGCACAAAGATCGTCAGCAGTACTGGAACGCGCGGCCGCTGGAGCAGGCCGGCGCGGCGAAAATTATTGAGCAGCCGGCCTTTAACGTTGAGCGGGTCAGCGACGTACTGGCCGGCTGGGATCGGCCGACGTTGCTGACCATGGCGCAACGCGCCCGGGCGGTGGCGATACCCGATGCTACGGAGCGCGTGGCGCGGGAAGTGGCGGCAGCGGTGCGCGCCTGAGCGTGCACCGATAACACCGGACGGGCCGGGCGTGCCGTCTTGAGCGTTTTTTTGACTTAAGCGATGAGACTGTGAATACACAACAACTGGCTAAACTGCGAACGTTTGTCCCCGAGATGCGCCGCGTCAGGCAAATCCATTTTGTCGGCATCGGCGGTGCCGGCATGGGCGGTATCGCGGAAGTGCTGGCGAACGAGGGCTATCAAATCAGCGGCTCCGATCTGGCGCCGAACGCGGTGACGCAGCAACTGACGGACCTGGGTGCGCAGATTTATTTCAACCACCGCCAGGAGAATATCAGCGACGCCAGCGTGGTGGTGGTGTCGAGCGCCATCGCGGCCGATAACCCGGAAATTGTGGCGGCCAAAGAGGCGCGTATTCCGGTCATTCAGCGTGCGGAGATGCTGGCGGAGCTGATGCGTTTTCGCCACGGTATTGCTATTGCCGGTACGCACGGTAAAACCACCACCACCGCGATGGTGGCCAGTATTTATGCCGAGGCCGGCCTAGATCCGACCTTCGTGAACGGCGGACTGGTGAAAGCCGCCGGCGTGCATGCCCGTTTGGGCTGCAGTCGCTACCTGATTGCCGAGGCCGACGAAAGCGACGCCTCCTTCCTGCATTTGCAGCCGATTGTGGCGATTATTACCAATATCGAAGCCGACCATATGGATACTTATCAGGGCGACTTTGAAAATCTCAAGCAGACGTTTATCAACTTTCTGCACAATCTGCCGTTTTACGGCCGTGCGGTGATGTGTATCGACGATCCGGTGATCCGCGAACTGCTGACCCGCGTCGGGCGCCAGATCACCACGTATGGCTTCAGCGACGATGCCGATTTGCGGATCACCGATTACCGTCAGGACGGTGCGCGCGGCAGCTTTACCCTCACCCGGCAGGAAAAAGCCGATTTACGGGTGGAGCTCAACGCACCGGGTCGCCACAACGCGCTGAATGCGGTGGCGGCGATTGCGGTGGCGACCAAAGAAGGCATCAACGACGAGAGCATTTTGCAGGCGATGCTGCAATTTCAGGGCACCGGACGCCGCTTTGATGATTTGGGCCGTTACGATTTGGCCAACGTCAACGGCAAAACGGGCGAAGTGATGCTGGTGGACGATTACGGCCATCACCCGACCGAGGTGGACGCCACGATTAAAGCGGCGCGTGCCGGCTGGCCGGACAAGCGGCTGGTGATGGTGTTTCAGCCGCACCGCTATACCCGCACGCGGGACTTGTACGACGATTTCGCCAACGTCCTCTCCGGCGTGGATGTCCTGCTGATGCTGGACGTCTATCCCGCCGGAGAAGCGCCGATCCCCGGTGCCGACAGCCGCTCTTTATGCCGCACTATTCGCGGCCGCGGCAAGGTGGACCCGATTCTGGTGCCGGATATGGATGCGCTTCCCGCGACGCTGGCGCTGGCGCTGCAAGACAACGATTTGGTGCTGATGCAGGGCGCCGGTACGGTGGGCAAAATCGCCCGTAAATTGGCTGACAGCAGGCTGCAGCCGCAGCCGGGCGAGGGATGTCATGGGTAAACGGCTCGATTTTCAGCGGCATGCGCAGACGGTCGTCGCGGCGGGAGCGGCCTGACATGTCGCAGGCGGCGATAAACGTACGCAACCGTGAGACGGAGAGAGCCGCTGCGGGACGCAGCAACGGCGGCCAGCTCGCGGGTCTGATCTTCTTGTTGATGGTGCTCGGCACCATCTTCTGGGGGGGTTGGATGGTCGTGGGCTGGATGAAAGATGCCCACCGTTTACCGCTGTCCCGGCTGGTGGTGACCGGAGAACGTCATTACACCACCAATGACGATATCCGCCAGGCGATTCCGGCGCTGGGAGCGCCCGGCACCTCTATGACGCAGGACGTCAACGTCATTCAGCAGCAAATTGAGCGCATGCCGTGGATAAAGCAGGTTAGCGTGCGTAAACAGTGGCCGGACGAGTTGAAAATCCACCTGGTGGAATATGTGCCGGTGGCGCGCTGGAACGATCAACATCTGCTGGACGGCAGCGGCGAGGTATTTAGCGCGCCGGCGGAGCGTATCGGCAATCAGCCCATGCCGATGCTTTATGGCCCGGAGGGCAGTGAGCAAGATGTGCTGAGCGGCTATCGCACCATGAACGCGGTGCTGACGGCGGCCAAGTTTCAGCTCAAGGCGGTCAGCATGAGCGCCCGCCATTCGTGGCAGTTGACGTTACGGGACGATACCCGGCTGGAGCTGGGCCGGGACGACAGAGCCAGGCGCCTGCAGCGTTTTATCGGGATTTATCCGGTTCTTCTCCAGCAGGCCCGGAACGATAATAAGCGCATCAGCTATGTGGA
Source organism: Candidatus Sodalis endolongispinus (assembly GCF_018777395.1). Classification (GTDB taxonomy): domain Bacteria; phylum Pseudomonadota; class Gammaproteobacteria; order Enterobacterales; family Enterobacteriaceae; genus Sodalis_B; species Sodalis_B endolongispinus. The sequence goes on along the minus strand of NZ_JAFJYC010000001.1, from coordinate 2,072,977 downwards.
CCTGCGCTATGACTCGGGCTTGGCTGTCGGATGGGCCGCGGCCTATATCGAACCGGAAAACAGTAATCAGCAACAGACTCAGGCACAGGCAGAACAATAATGATCAAGGCGACGGACAGAAAACTGGTAGTAGGACTGGAGATCGGCACGGCCAAGGTGGCCGCGTTGGTAGGGGAGGTGCTGCCCGATGGTATGGTGAATATCATCGGCGTCGGCAGTTGCCCGTCGCGCGGCATGGACAAAGGTGGCGTTAACGATCTGGAATCGGTGGTGAAATGCGTCCAGCGCGCTATTGATCAGGCGGAGCTGATGGCGGACTGCCAGATCTCGTCGGTGTATCTTGCCCTGTCCGGCGAACATATCAGCTGCCAGAATGAAATCGGCATGGTGCCGATTTCGGAAGAAGAAGTGACCCAGGAAGACGTGGAAAATGTGGTGCATACCGCCAAATCGGTGCGGGTGCGCGATGAGCACCGTATCTTGCACGTCATCCCGCAGGACTATGCGATTGACTATCAGGAAGGAATAAAAAATCCGGTGGGTCTGTCCGGCGTACGCATGCAGGCCAAGGTCCATCTGATTACCTGCCATAATGATATGGCAAAGAACATTGTCAAAGCGGTTGAACGTTGCGGGCTGAAAGTTGACCAACTTATTTTCGCCGGACTGGCGTCAAGTTACGCGGTTCTGACCGAGAATGAACGCGAACTGGGCGTATGCGTGGTCGACATCGGCGGCGGCACCATGGACATGGCGGTGTATACCGCCGGCGCACTGCGCCATACCAAGGTGATCCCTTACGCCGGCAATGTGGTCACCAGCGACATCGCCTACGCCTTCGGCACGCCGCCCACCGACGCCGAGGCGACCAAAGTCCGCCACGGCTGCGCATTGGGCGCGATGGTCAGCAAGGACGAGAGCGTGGAGGTGCCGAGCGTCGGCGGCCGGCCGCCGCGCAGCTTGCAGCGCCAGACCCTGGCCGAGGTGATCGAGCCGCGTTACACCGAGCTGCTGAATCTGGTCAATGACGAAATTTTGCAACTGCAGGAGCAACTGCGGGCGCAGGGGGTGAAACACCATCTGGCCGCCGGCATCGTCCTGACCGGCGGCGCGGCGCAAATCGACGGTTTGGCGGCGTGCGCGCAGCGGGTATTTCATACCCAGGTGCGTATCGGCCAGCCGCTGAATATCACCGGTCTGACGGATTATGCGCAGGCGCCCTATTATTCTACCGCCGTGGGGCTACTGCATTACGGTAAAGAGTCACATTTAAGCGGCGAAGTAGACGTGGAAAAACGAACGTCAGTCAGCACATGGTTTAAGCGGTTCAGCGGCTGGCTGCGAAAAGAATTTTAACGATTTTCAAGACGTGGCCCGGCTGTGCAGGCGGCCGATTCCGAAGCGACAGGCACAAAACGGAGAGAAATTATGTTTGAACCTATGGAATTAACCAACGACGCGGTGATTAAAGTCATCGGCGTCGGCGGCGGTGGCGGCAACGCCGTCGAGCATATGGTGCGCGAGCGCATCGAAGGCGTGGACTTCTTCGCGGTGAATACCGATGCGCAGGCATTGCGTAAGACGGCGGTGGGCCAGACCATTCAAATCGGCAGCGGCATTACCAAAGGGCTGGGAGCCGGCGCCAATCCCGAAGTGGGCCGCAACTCCGCCGAAGAGGACCGCGAAGCGCTGCGGGCCGCGCTCGAAGGGGCCGATATGGTGTTTATCGCCGCCGGTATGGGCGGTGGTACAGGTACCGGCGCCGCGCCGGTTGTCGCGGAAGTCGCCAAGGATCTGGGTATCCTGATCGTGGCTGTGGTCACTAAGCCCTTTAATTTTGAGGGCAAAAAACGTATGGCGTTCGCCGAGCAGGGCATTGCTGAACTCTCCAAGCATGTCGACTCGCTTATCACCATCCCTAACGACAAGCTGCTGAAAGTCCTGGGGCGCGGTATTTCACTGCTCGACGCGTTCGGCGCCGCCAACGATGTACTGAAAGGCGCGGTGCAGGGTATCGCCGAGCTTATCACCCGCCCGGGACTGATGAACGTCGACTTTGCCGACGTGCGCACCGTGATGTCGGAAATGGGCTATGCCATGATGGGCTCCGGCGTTGCCTGCGGCGAAGATCGCGCGGAAGAAGCGGCGGAAATGGCCATCTCCAGCCCGCTACTGGAAGATATCGATCTGTCCGGCGCCCGTGGGGTTATGGTCAACATTACCGCGGGATTCGACCTGCGTCTGGACGAATTTGAAACCGTGGGTAATACCATCCGCGCCTTCGCCTCCGACAATGCCACGGTGGTTATCGGTACTTCGCTGGATCCCGACATGAACGACGAACTGCGCGTTACCGTAGTCGCGACCGGCATCGGCATGGACAAACGGCCGGAAATCACGCTGGTGACCAGTAAGCAGAGCAGCCAGCCGGTGATGGATAACCGCTACCGCGATCACACCGCGGGCATGTCTTCGCTCAATCAAGAGCAGAAAACGGCGGCCAAGGCGGTCAATGAGCAAAACGCCCAGGGGGGTAAGAAACCCGACTACCTGGATATCCCGGCATTTTTGCGTAAACAGGCGGATTAAACCGTGTTGTTTTGGGAAACGCGCTCTTTGTGCTAAACTGGCCCGCCCGCTCTTCTCTATACTGGGTGGAGTAGGCGGCATGGTTAAACATTGCGAGAGAAACAGATGATCAAACAGCGGACTTTAAAACGTATCGTGCAGGCCACCGGTGTCGGGCTACATACCGGCAAAAAGGTCACACTGACACTACGCCCTGCACCGGCAAACACCGGGGTCATCTATCGTCGAACCGATTTGAACCCGCCGGTGGATTTTCCCGCGGACGCCAAGTCGGTGCGTGACACCATGCTTTGCACCTGTCTGGTGAACGAGCATGATGTGCGTATTTCCACCGTAGAGCACCTTAACGCGGCGCTGTCGGGGTTGGGAATCGACAACATCATCGTTGAAGTGGATGCGCCTGAAATCCCGATCATGGACGGCAGCGCCAGCCCTTTCGTCTACCTGCTGCTGGATGCCGGCATTGAGGAGCTTAACAGCGCCAAAAAATTCCTGCGTCTGAAACAGGCGGTGCGCGTCGAAGATGGGGATAAATGGGCCGAGCTGGCGCCGTATAACGGCTTTACGCTCGATTTCACCATCGACTTCAAACATCCTGCGATTGATGCCAGCTCGCAACGTTATTTCCTGAACTTCTCCGCGGAGTCGTTCGTGCGCCAGATAAGCCGCGCCCGCACCTTTGGCTTCATGCGCGATATCGAGTACCTGCAATCTCGCGGACTGGCGCTTGGCGGCAGCTTCGACTGCGCTATCGTGGTCGATGACTATCGGGTGCTGAACGAAGATGGCCTGCGCTTTGAAGATGAGTTCGTCCGCCACAAAATGCTCGACGCCATCGGCGATCTGTTTATGTGCGGCCATAACATCATTGGCGCGTTTACCGCCTTCAAATCCGGCCACGCCATGAACAATAAGCTGTTGCAGGCGGTACTGGCGCGTCAGGAAGCCTGGGAACTGGTGACCTTCGAGGACGAGGCTGAACTGCCGCTGGCGTTCAAGGCACCAACCTTCGTCATGGCTTGAGCGTTAACGTCGATGACGCAGTGCTTTACGGCGGCGTCCCGGTTTTGCACCGGCAAGGTTAGCCATCTGGCGTCTATTTCCCGCGAAGTGCGGGGTCGGCACTCTCTCCGGCCAGCTCTGCCAGTCGTTCTAGCGCGTTCTTTAATTTACCTTCGCTGCGCGCCGCCACATGGCGAATAGACGCCGCGCTTTGGACACTCAAACGCCGTGGCTTTTCCCCCAGCGGCCGGCCATGTTGCCGGCCGCTGTCGTTGTTTTGCGCATTCAATTCCTGTTTTCTCGCCAGGCCAGGGTTAATCCTAATGTCGATAGACGACAATGATGGTAGAATCTGCGCTCTTAGCGCAGACAATATTTGAGGTTGTTCATAGCGTAACCGCATCTTCCAGCTGGCATTAGCCGTTTCCAGTACCAGCACCCCCTGGCTGACGTTGGCAACACGGCACCAGGGACGCAGCGGTGCCGGCAACAGCGCGTTGACCGCGCGGTTGAGCTTTAGCAGCAGGATGGCGCGCTGCTGAATCTTTGAGAGGGACACGCGGCCCGTTTCGGCGGCGTCGCTAAACAGGCTGTCGATGGGATGTGGACGACTATCGCGCATAACAACACTCCGGCGGAAGACATGATCGGGTAATGGGTATTCTAAATCGTTGGCGACAAATTGGCAGACGTTATTTCTGGCCGCATCTCCTGTTGGGGATGGTCGCGGCCGTTTTTGGCGTGCCTTTGTTGCCAGGCGTTGGCCAGGAGATGCTGCACCAGGCCGACAATTGCCCCAGCCTTAGCCGGCAAAGCGCCTTTCAGGCCGGCTTCAGCCAGCTGGCACGGCTGAAAGATGTCCCGCGTCGCCCCACCTACGCTGTTGACTACTGGCATCAGCATGCCATACGTACCGTCATCCGTCATCTCTCCATTGCCTGGGCGCCCGAGGCCGTCGCGCCGCTGCGCGTACAGCATCAGGTGCTGCTGACCACGCTGGGTCTGTTACTCAACCGCGAAGCGCGGCCGCCGGTGCTGGTCCGCCGGCTGCGGTTAACGGACCACGTCGCTTTCATCGACAACCGCAGCGGCATTCTTCTGGCGCAGCTGCAGGGAATACGCGCCGGCCCGCCCGCCATCGCCTGACGCTAAAGGACCTTAACTTTCCCGCAAACGACTTTTTGGCCGCCGATGGACGGGGCCGTGATGAGATGTGACTGACTATGCTAGCAAAATTACTTACCAAAATTTTTGGCAGCCGTAACGATCGTACCCTGCGCCGGATGAGCAAAGCGGTGGATGCTATCAACCAGATGGAACCGGCGATGGCACAGCTGAGCGACGAACAGCTCGCGGCCAAAACCGTTGAATTCCGCGACCGTATCGCTCAGGGGGCGACCGTTGACAGCCTGTTGCCGGAAGCCTTTGCCGTGGTGCGCGAGGCCAGCAAGCGGGTATTCGCTATGCGCCATTTCGATGTGCAATTGATGGGCGGGATGGTGCTTAACGACCGCTGCATCGCCGAGATGCGCACCGGTGAAGGGAAAACCTTGACCGCGACGCTGCCGGCCTACCTGAACGCCCTGAGCGGAAAAGGTGTGCACGTGGTCACGGTGAATGATTACCTGGCGCAGCGCGATGCGGAAAACAACCGCCCGCTGTTCGAGTTTCTGGGGCTGAGCGTTGGCATTAACCTGCCAGGGCTGCCGGCACCGGCCAAGCGGGCCGCCTACGCCGCCGATATTACCTACGGTACCAACAACGAGTACGGCTTCGACTACCTGCGCGACAATATGGCGTTCAGCCCGGAAGAGCGGGTGCAACGCAAACTGCATTACGCGCTGGTGGATGAGGTGGATTCCATCTTGATTGACGAAGCCCGCACCCCGCTGATTATCTCCGGCCCGGCGGAGGACAGCTCGGATATGTATCGCCGCGTCGATAAGCTTATCCCCCATCTGATTCGTCAGGACAAAGAAGACTCCGAGAGTTTCCAGGGCGAGGGGCACTTCTCGGTGGATGAGAAGTCCCGTCAGGTGAACCTGACTGAACGCGGGCTGGTGCTGATTGAAGAGCTGCTGGTGAAAGCCGACATCATGGAGGAGGGCGAATCGCTCTACTCGCCTGCCAACATTATGCTGATGCATCATGTGACCGCCGCTCTGCGCGCCCACGTGCTGTTCGCCCGCGACGTGGATTATATCGTCAAAGACGGTGAAGTTATCATTGTCGACGAGCACACCGGCCGCACCATGCCAGGACGCCGCTGGTCCGATGGGCTGCACCAGGCGGTGGAGGCCAAGGAAAATGTCGCCATTCAGAATGAAAACCAAACCCTGGCGTCAATTACCTTCCAGAACTACTTCCGCCTGTATGAGAAGCTGGCCGGTATGACCGGTACCGCCGACACCGAAGCGTTCGAGTTCAGCTCCATTTATAAACTCGATACCATCGTGGTGCCGACCAACCGTCCTATGATCCGTAAGGATTTGGCCGATCTGGTCTATATGACGGAAAAGGAAAAAATAGACGCCATCATCGAGGATATCAAAACCTGTACCGAACGGGGACAGCCGGTCCTGGTGGGGACCATCTCCATTGAAAAATCGGAGCTGGTTTCCGGCGAGCTGGAAAAAGCCGGCATTGCGCACAAGGTGCTTAACGCCAAATTCCATGCCATGGAGGCCGACATCGTCGCCCAGGCGGGTCAGCCGGGGGCGGTCACCATCGCCACCAACATGGCCGGGCGCGGTACCGACATCGTGCTAGGCGGTAGCTGGCAGGCGGAAGTCGCGGCCCTGGAGTCCCCGGACGAGCAGCAGATCGCCGCCATTAAGGATGCCTGGCAGCCACGCCATGAAGCGGTGCAGGCCGCCGGCGGCCTGCATATTATCGGCACCGAGCGCCATGAGTCGCGCCGTATCGACAATCAGCTGCGCGGCCGTTCCGGCCGTCAGGGCGACGCCGGCTCCTCCCGTTTTTACCTGTCGATGGAAGATGCCCTGATGCGTATTTTCGCCTCGGATCGCGTCTCAGGCATGATGCGCAAACTGGGCATGAAGCCCGGTGAAGCCATCGAGCATCCCTGGGTCACTAAGGCGATTGCCAATGCTCAACGCAAGGTGGAAAGCCGCAACTTCGATATTCGTAAGCAATTGCTGGAATATGATGACGTCGCCAACGATCAGCGCCGCGCGATCTACACCCAGCGCAACGAACTGCTCGACGTGGTGGACATTAGCGAGACCGTTAAGAGCATCCGCGAAGATGTGCTGAAGACCATTCTCGATAGCTATATTCCGCCGCAGTCGCTGGAGGAAATGTGGGACGTGCCGGGGCTGGAGCAGCGCCTCAAGGATGATTTCGATCTGGAAATGCCCGTCGCCCAATGGCTGGACGATGAACCTGGCCTGCATGAGGAAACCCTGCGCGAGCGCGTGCTTGAGCAGACGCTGGTCCAATACCAGCGTAAAGAAGAGATCGTCAGCACCGATATGATGCGCAATTTCGAGAAGGGCGTCATGCTGCCAACGCTGGATTCCCTGTGGAAAGAGCATTTGGCGGCGATGGATTATCTGCGTCAGGGCATCCATTTGCGCGGTTATGCGCAAAAAGATCCGAAACAGGAGTACAAGCGCGAATCTTTCGCCATGTTTGCCGCTATGCTGGAGTCGCTGAAATATGAAGTGATCAGCACGCTTAGCAAAGTGCAGGTGCGCATGCCGGAAGAGGTCGAGGCGATGGAGCAGCAGCGACGCGAGGAGGCCGAACGTCTCGCCAGACAGCAGCAGCTGAGCCATCAGGCGCCGGTGGATGAACTCGCCCATGGTAATGCGGCAGCGGCGCAGGAAAGCCGCAAAGTCGGGCGCAACGATCCGTGTCCGTGCGGTTCGGGCAAGAAATTTAAGCATTGCCACGGCAAACTTCAATAGCACGGCACCACTTGGCCGTTAGTCGCACATTACGCCCGGTTCGCCGGGCGTTTTAGCAAAAACGGGTTACACTTTTTCTAAGGAGCGCGGCCTGGCTGTGCGGGACAACGTGAAGGAGCGCTGACAGCTATGACCATACGAACCATTGCGGTGGGTATTATACGTAACGCCCGGCGGGAGATCTTCATCGCCCGCCGGGCGGCGGATGTCCACATGGGGGGCTTTTGGGAGTTTCCAGGCGGTAAGGTCGAGCCGGGAGAAACCCCCGAACAGGCGCTGTATCGCGAATTGCGCGAAGAGACCGGCATTGACGTCGAACGTGCCCGGCTGTTGGCGACCACGCAGCATGCTTTCGCCGAGCGGCAGATGGCGTTTTATTTCTATCTGGTGGAGCAGTGGCGCGGCACGCCCTGCGGCAACGAAGGACAGCCGGTGCGCTGGTGCCCGCAGCAGGCGCTGCGCGCGGATGAGTTCCCACAGGCCAACGCGGCCATCATCCGCCAACTGACGGCGGATTAAAAGCGCGCGCTCATTCAGTCAGTAGCGCAACGATGCCGCTTAAGAGTCATGGGGCAGCATATCGATGCCGCGCGAGATCCAGCGGACAGCACATCGATACCGCGCGAGAGTCAGCGGCTGGTGCATTGATGTCGCGCGCAGGTGGTAGCAGGCGGCAAGCGCACCGTGCCGCCGCCGACTGGCGGGGATAACCAGGGTAAGCTGGTGGGCTAATGCGGCATCCGGGGATGAAGCGTGTCGCCTACAACGGCAAAGTCAACCGCCGCCTATGCGGCCTTATTAATGGCGGGTTTCATCGCTCCACTCGTCGCTGTCGGTAATGTGCACATCGCTTGGAATGCGTTTTTCTTCTTCCGCCCATTCGCCCAAATCAATCAGCTGACAGCGTTTGCTGCAAAACGGCCGAAACAGGCTTTTCTGGCTCCATTCCACCGCTTTACCGCAGGTGGGGCAGGGGACGTTAATGATATCGTCGCTCATGGTAGCGTTCTCCTAACAGCAGGCCAGTTCAAACGGCAAGCGGTTCGGCACCACGCCGTTTTCGCTGTCCAGGGATAAAAAACGGATAGCATAACGGGTTTTATGGCCGGATACTTGTGGATAAAGTTGATGCTCAACAGGGATGCGTAGCCGCAGCAAATCGCCAACCTCGGCGTTGTCTTGGAAAAAACCGTTTAAACTGATTTGATTCTTGAACGGCCCCGAATGGCGCACGATATCCAGTATGCGGGTCAGCGCGGCGTTAAGCGGATCCAGCGTTTGCAGCCAGCCGTTGACCTGCGCGTCCCGCTGCGGCTGCGGCAGATGGAGCCAGATATGCAGCGCCGGCAGGTCGAAGCTGCAGCCGCCTCCAGGAATAGAAAGCCGCTGGCGCACGGCGCCGATCAGGCGGTCCTCGCGCAGCAACTGACCCAGACGCGGGGCCGACATCAGCGTAGTGGCGCAACGTTTGAACTCGGTGCGCAGGGCGCTGACGCGCTCGCTGTCGACGCCGGGCACGCCTTCCCACTGCAATAACTTTTGCTGCTGGCGATCGAGCTCTTTCAGCATTTCACTGCGGATATCGCCGCGTTCCAAAACGTCCAGCAGATCGGACAAAGTACGAAAAAACGTCAGCGCGTTGGCTGTCTCGCTTAACGCCGGATGTCGATAAAGCTGCTGTAACAGAAACTCCAGTCGAAGCCAGGTACGCATTTTTTCATTTAACGGGTGTTCAAACAGCACCGTTGTCGAGTAAACGTCACTCATGGTGATTTATCCTGTCGGGTTGCTGATGCCGCAAGCGCAAGATAGCGTTGATGCAAGGTAGCAACGCGATCCGTTATCTCCTCGGGGCGCCCGCTATTATCAATAATATCGTCCGCGCAGGCCAGAAGCTGCTGACGCGACACCTGCGCCGCCAGAATGTTTTCTACCTGTGCACGGCTGACGCCGTCCCGGCTGAGTGTGCGCGCAATCTGGCGGGCGCGGTCGACATCCACCACCAGCACCCGGTCGGCGCTCTGCTGCAGGTTATTTTCAATCAGCAGCGGCACTACCCACAGCACGTACGGGGTGCGAGCGGAGCGTAACCGCTGCTCGGTTTGCCGCTGAATAAGCGGATGAAGCAGACCGTTAAGCCAGGCTTTCTCTGCCGGGTCGCTGAAAATACGCGCGCGAAGCGCGGCGCGATCCAGCGACCCGTCCGCGCTTAGCATCGCCGGGCCAAAACGCTGCACGATGGCGTCCAGGGCCGGACTTTCCGGTTGCACCACCTCCCGAGCGATCACGTCGGCGTCCACCAGAGGCACGCCAAGCGCGGCAAAGGCGTTGGCCACCGTGCTTTTACCGCTGCCGATACCGCCGGTCAGGGCGACAATGAATTGCGTCACGTTAACTGCCTCACCCTGAAAAAGAATCCCCCGGCACCAGGTAAATTGGTACGATTGTAGCGTAAAACGGGCAGATTTCGCAGTCTTGCCCTAACTTTAATCCCGCGTATGATACCGCTACTGGAATAGGCAAATTGTATCCGATATTGATTAGCGACTTGTCGCCTTTTACCAGGAAAACCCTATGCGTATTGAAGAAGATGTGAAGTTAGGTTTTAAAGATGTCCTTATCCGGCCAAAACGCTCCACGCTGAAAAGCCGCTCCGATGTTGAACTACAGCGCGACTTCACCTTCAAACACCCCGGCATTCGCTGGTCCGGTGTGCCGGTTATCGCCGCGAACATGGATACCGTCGGCACCTTTCATATGGCGGAGGCGCTGGCCGCCTTCGACGTGCTCACCGCGGTGCACAAACATTATACCGTGGATCAGTGGCGTGAATTTGTGGCGCGGGCGCCGGAATCGGTACTGCGTCACGTGATGGTGTCCACCGGCACCTCCGCCGCCGACTTCGAGAAAATGAAGCAAGTCCTGGCGCTGTCGCCGCAGCTGAATTTTATCTGCATTGATGTCGCCAATGGCTATTCGGAGCATTTTGTAAACTTTGTGCAAAAAGCTCGCGAGGCCTGCCCGGATAAAGTGATTTGCGCCGGCAATGTGGTGACGGGCGAGATGGTGGAGGAACTTATTCTGTCCGGCGCCGATATCGTCAAAGTGGGTATCGGCCCCGGCTCGGTATGTACCACGCGGGTGAAAACCGGCGTCGGCTATCCCCAACTGTCAGCGGTCATCGAGTGTGCCGATGCCGCCCACGGTCTGAGCGGGCAGATTGTCAGCGACGGCGGCTGCTCAGTGCCGGGCGACGTCGCCAAAGCGTTCGGCGGTGGCGCGGATTTCGTGATGTTGGGTGGCATGCTGGCCGGCCACGACGAATGTGAAGGCACCCTCGTCGAAGAAAACGGTGAACGCTTTATGCTGTTCTACGGCATGAGCTCAGAGTCAGCCATGAAGCGGCATGTCGGCGGCGTGGCGGATTACCGCGCAGCGGAGGGCAAAACCGTCAAGCTGCCGCTGCGCGGGCCGGTGGAATATGCCATCCGCGATATCCTCGGCGGTCTGCGCTCCGCCTGCACCTATGTTGGCGCGTCGCGTTTAAAGGAATTGACCAAACGCACCACTTTTATCCGCGTCGCCGAGCAGGAAAACCGGATCTTTACCCAGCTATAATCAGCGTCGGGCGGCGGATGGGACGCCGCCGCCTTCACCTGTGCCCGCCTGCGCCGTTGAGCGTTTCTCGCCGCCTGCACCTGTCCCCGTCTGCGTCGTTGAGCGATTCTCGCCGCCTTCACCTATCCCCGTCTGCGTCGTTAAGCGATTCTCGCCGCTCACCTGTCCCCGTCTGCGTCGTTAAGCGTTTCTCCCCGCCTTCACCTGTCACCGTCTGCGCCGCTGAACGTTTCTCGCCACCTTCCCCTGTCTCCGCCTGCACCGTTCAGTGTTTCTCGCCGCCTGTCGACACGCGTGGCGGTGGTGCCTTTCCGCCATCAGAACTGGCTAAATACTTCTCCTAACTGCAGCAGGGGTAGATAAAGAATCACCACCAGTCCGCACACCATGGCACCTGTCAGCAGCAGCAGCGCAGGCTCGGCCAACTGCGCCAGCTGTTCGGCCTTTTCCCGCGCCTGCTCGCCGTGTAACCGCGCCAGCTGCGATAATACCTCATCCAGCGTGCCGGTAAGCTCGCCGTTGCGAATGAGCCAGCGGCAATGCGCCGGAAACAGCGATGTTGGCGCCAGCGTTTGATGCAGTGCCTTGCCGCGGCGCAGATCCTGCCGGCAGCGCAGCACGGCCTGACGATAGCGCGGGTGCCCCTCCGCGCGGGCCGCGACCGCCAGCGCCCGATCGAGAGCGATGCCGGCGCGATGGGTCATTGACAGCGTCTGTAACAACTGATGAAGCGCGTGATGTCGCAACAGCGGGCCCGCCAGCGGCAGCCACAGCGCGGTGGCGCGCAGCCGATGACGCCAGCGCGGGTGATAGTGGCACAATCGCCGCCAAACGGCGTACAGCGCCAGCGCGACGGCGAGATAAACCAGCCCCTGTTCCCCCGCGTGCGCCGCGAAACGCAGCAGCAGGGCGGCGGTGGACGGTAGGGGGACGCCTGCGCTGGCATAGATGCGGGCGAAGGCCGGCAACAGCATTAGCAGCAGTACGCCAACCGCGCCCATACTGACCAGCAGCGGATAGCGTAGCGACCGCATGACCTGCTGTCTGAGACGCCACAGGCGGGCTTCGCTTTGCACCAGTTCGGCGCAGCAGCTATCCAACCTGCCGGTAAGCTCGCCCAGGGCGAACATGGCGCACCACACCGGCGGAAAGACCTGCGGCCAGGCGGCGCAGGCCCGTGATAGCGTCACTCCCCGTTCGATATCCGCGCCGATCTGCGCCAGCAGACAGCGCCAGCCGGCGCGGGGGTATTCGGCTCCCAGCAGCGTCAGGCCGGTCTGCAGCAGCGAGGCGAGCCGGTCGGTAAGGTCAATCAGCACCCTGCGTTGCCAATAGCGCGCCGGCAGCCAGCCGTGAATACGTAGGCGAAAGGGCTGGTGGCCCAACGCCACTAAACGCAGACCGCAGTCGCGGCGGCTGCGGCCTATTACTTCACCCCGACAGAGTTGGCCTTCGGCGGACAAACCCTGCCAACGCCAGAGCCAGCAGCCGCTCACGGCGGATTACCCAAGACGCGCCTGAGCTCGGCCAACGAGGTTGTGCCCTGCTGCGCCAGCGCCATGCCGGCGCACCACAGTCCCTGGCCCCCGCTGGCGTCATCCTCCAGCAGCGCGAACAGGCCACAGCGGCCGGTATAGCCGCGCCGGCAGCGGACGCAACCTTGCGCCTGCCAACCGCCTGTCGCGTCCTGCCGGGGAGCTTCAAACCGTGGCGCGCGCCGGCAGTCGGGGCACAGCTGGCGAACCAGGCTCAGCGCCGGTCCTGCCTGCGTCGCATCCAGCCCGAGCTGGCGCAGCCGGCTTATGGCGTCGTCGGCGCATAGCGTATGCAGCGTTGAGAGCACCAGATGGCCGGTGCGGGCGGCGTTCAGCGCCACGGCGGCGGTTTCATGATCGCGGATCTCGCCCACCATCAGCACGTCTGGATCCTGGCGCAGCAGCGCCCGCAGCAGCAGCGGAAAATCCAGTTGTGCCCTGAAATTGACCTGACACTGGTTGATACCGCTCAACGGCAGCTCAACCGGATCCTCCATGCTGCAAATATTGAGCGGACGGCGGCGCAGCATATTTAGCATGGCGTAGAGCGTCAGCGTTTTACCGCTACCGGTGGGGACGGTTATCAACATTAGCCCGTGGGGTTGACGCAGCACGCGTATCACCCGCCGCCGCAGCGTCGCCGGCATGCCCGGTCTTTTCAGCGTCAGACGCTCCGGCGAGCAGCGTAACAGACGCAGTACCGCTTTTTCTCCGTACAGGGTGGGCAGCGTGGAAAGCCGCAGCGAACACGGCGGGCCATCGCCGCCGGCGCTGAATTGTCCATCCTGGGGCTGGCGGCGTTCGGCGATATCCAACCGCGCCAAAACCTTCAGACGCGCGACCAGACCCTCCGCCAGCGCGGCGGGACAACCCTGAGCGGTGGTCATCAGACCATCGACGCGCAATCGCAGCCGGTAGCCTGCGGGCGAACAGGACTCAATGTGGATATCCGACGCTTCGCGGCACAGCGCGCTGCAGCAGCAGATCCAACGTACCGGTCACCGGCATATCGTCGCGCAGCGGGGTGCCGGTCACCTGCCAGCGCGCATCAGTATGCGTGCGGTTGAACATTACTCATCCTCGCGTTCGGGGTTCTGGAATAGCGCCCCACACGGCGCGGCGAGATGGCTGCCCGCCGCGGCGTCGCAGCGATGGTGCCAGAGCAGGCCATCGCCGTGTGTCGCGGGCGTCATCACCAACGTCAGCCCAGCCAGGGTTTGGCGGCCGGTCAGACTTATCATGCCCTGACGCACGCTGACGCCGCTGACATAACGGGAGCGATGAGTGGCCGGAATACCCTGTTGACCGGCGTTGCAACTATCAACATCGCCCTGCTGCATGGCGCACAGCTCAACCGCCAGACGGTAGGGGCTGGCGATGTGCAGCATTTCGGTCAGTGCCGCGCGATCCAGATAACGTTGATATCCGGGCAGCGCAATAGCGCTAAGAATAGCGATGATGGCGATCACCACCATCAACTCCATAAGAGTAAATCCACACTGGCGATGCATGTCGGGCCCCTTGGGTGAACGAAAACCCCTTCACCCTAGCGGCCCGGCAGACGCCACGATAGCGGCGGAAAGAAAAAGTGGCAGACGGATCCAGCTATACACCGCGCGGCGGCAGGTTATGACATGCAAATTGCGTGGCCGCGCGCAGTATTTCGTTAATGAAAACGCAAGGAGAGATCCAGCGCCCGCAGATGCTTGGTCAACGCGCCGACGGAAATGTAATCGACGCCGGTCAGCGCGTAGTCGCGCAGCGTGGCGAGCGTGACATTGCCGGATACCTCCAACGCCGCCCGCTGGCGGGTCACTGCCACCGCTTGCACCATATCCTCACGGCTGAAATTGTCGAGCATAATGATATCGGCGCCGGCGTCCAGCGCTTGATGCAGCTCATCTAGCGATTCCACTTCGACTTCCACCGGCACATCGGCGCGCAGCGCCATGGCGTTGGCGACGGCGTTGGCGATAGACCCGGCGGCGATGATATGATTCTCCTTGATGAGGAACGCGTCCGCCAGCCATAACCGGTGGTTGCCGCCGCCGCCGCACAGTACCGCGTATTTCAGCGCCGTCCGAAGCCCCGGCAAGGTTTTACGCGTATCCAGCAGCGTGGTATCGGTACCCGCCAGCGCAGCGACATAGCGTTTCACTTCGCTGGCCACGCCGCACAGCATCTGGACGAAATTGAGCGCGGTCCGCTCGCCGGTAAGCAGCAGGCGGGCCGGCCCGCTCAGTCGGCACAAGGGTTGATTGGCTATAATGTCATCGCCATCCGCGACCAGCCAGTCAATCGCCACGCCGCCGCCCAACTGGTTGAAGACCTCTTCAAGCCAGCGTTGGCCGCAAAAAACGCCGTTTTCGCGGGTGATAATCACGGCGCTGGCCTGGTTGTCCGCCGGCAGCAGCAAGGCGGTGATATCGGCCTGCGCGTCGGTGCCGCCGCCCAGATCTTCTTTTAACGCGGCGAGAACCGACGGCGGGATATCCTGTTGAATTCGTGCAAGCAATTCCGCCCGGCGGCGCTCAACGTTATAACGGCGGGTCGACATAAAAATCTCCGTATCTGCGGATAAAGGGAAGTGATGATTCATGCTACCCTGAAGCCGGGCGAAGTACCATACTCGGTAAAATGAGGTCACCATGCGGTTGGATAACGGTTGGATTGCAGATGTGAAACGCGTGCCTTCTCCCCATTGCGACTGTCGACCGGCGAACGTCTTTCCTACCTTGCTAGTGGTACATAATATCAGTTTGCCGCCGGGCCACTTTGGCGGCCCCTGGATAGATCGGCTGTTTACCGGTACGTTGGATCCTGCGGACGATCCCTATTTTGCCGCTATCTGGCAACTGCGCGTGTCCGCGCATTGCCTCATTCGGCGCGACGGGGAGGTGGTGCAGTATGTTCCCTTTCATCGACGCGCTTGGCACGCGGGGGTGTCTTGCTACCAAGGGCGTGAGCGTTGCAATGATTTTTCCATTGGCATTGAGATGGAAGGGACCGATACGCTGCCCTATACCGATGCTCAGTATTACGCGCTTGCCGACGTGACCCGCTTGTTGATGCGCCATTATCCCATAACGCCGGCGCACATTACCGGCCATAGTGATATCGCGCCTGAGCGTAAAACCGATCCAGGACCGTCCTTTAGCTGGCGCGATTTTCGACAACTACTGTCACCACCGCCTGACGACATTTAACAAGGAGACGCGGGTTATGACGCTGTTTACATTACTATTGGTGCTGGCCTGGGAGCGGTTATTCAAGCACGGTGAACATTGGCAACTGGATCGCTGGCTTGAGCGGCCGTTCAGCCGCCTGCGCGAGACGTCGCTGGCGCAGACGCTGATGCTGGCGCTGTGCTGGATGTTATTGGTCGCGGTCTGCCTGCGGCTGGTATCGGGTTGGTTTTACCAAATCCCCCTGCTGCTGTGGGTCATCCTGGCGCTATTGTGCATCGGCGCGGGCGGGATCCGTTGCCATTATCGTGACTATCTGGTTGCCGCCGCCCGCGGCGACATCGACGCCAGTGCGGCGATGAGCGAGGAGCTAGCGCTGATTCACGGCTTGCCGGTGGAAGGTGCTCCGGCCGAGCGCTTGCGCGAACTGCAAAACGCGCTGCTGTGGATCAACTTCCGGTTTTATCTGGCGCCGCTGTTTTGGCTGGTCATCGGCGGCCCCTGGGGGCCGGTGCCTCTGGCGGGCTATGCCTTTCTGCGCGCCTGGCAAACCTGGCTGGCGCGCCGCTCCACGCCGTTAAAACGCGCACGCTCCGGCATCGATACGCTGTTGCACTGGCTGGATTGGCTGCCGGTGCGGCTGGCGGGCGCGGCCTATGCTTTGCTGGGGCATGGTGAGAAGGCGCTGCCGGCCTGGTTTGCCTCATTATGGGATATTCACAGCAGTCAATATCAGGTGCTGACAAGGCTGGCACAGTTTTCGCTGGCGCGTGAGCCGCATCTGGATGCGGTGCAAACGCCCCGCGCCGCGGTAGCGCTGGCGAAAAAAGTCACGTTAGTGATTGTGGTGGTAGTGGCGCTGTTGACCATCTACGGCGCGCTGGTCTAAGCTGCCCGCCCGTCGCCGGCACGGTAACACCGGCCGGCGCGGGGACGGGGATCAGCGTGCGTCTGCGCGCGGGCCGGAGGTTTTTAGCGCGAAGCCGATACCCAACACCACTAACCATACCGGAATCAAATACACCGATATCGCCATGCCCGGGGTGAGCAGCATAATCGCTAGAATACCCGCCATGAAGAGCAAGCAAAGACAGTTGCCGACCGGATACCACAGCGCCGGAAAGCGCGGGACGGCGCCCTGTTGCATTTTTTTGCGGCGGAATTTCCAATGCGCCAGGCTAATCATGCTCCAATTGATCACCAGCGCTGACACCACCAGCGCCATCAGCAGACCAAACGCCTCGCCTGGCATGAAATAATTAAGCAACACGCAAATCGCGGTCGCCACCGCCGAGACGCCGAGCGCGGCAACCGGCACGCCGCGCCGGTCTACTTTCGCCAGCGATTGTGGGCCATTGCCTTGACGGGCCAGACCGTACAGCATGCGGCTATTACTGTAAACGCAGCTGTTATAGACCGACAGCGCGGCGGTCAAGACCACCAGATTAAGGATATTGGCCACCCAATAGCTGTTGAGGGCTTGGAAAATCAGGACAAACGGGCTGCCACCTTCCACCACTTTGGTCCAGGGGTAAAGCGAAAGCAGGATCGCCAGCGCGCCGATGTAGAATATCAGGATGCGGTAAATGACCTGATTGGTGGCTTTAGGAATATTGCGCGTCGGGTCATCGGCCTCGGCGGCGGTAATCCCCACCAGCTCCAGACCGCCAAAGGAAAACATGATGACCGCCATGGCCATCAGCAACCCTTTGCCTCCGTGCGGGAAAAAGCCCCCCTGCGCCCATAAATTGCTGACGCTGGCCTCCGGGCCGCCACGTCCGCTGAGCAGGAGCCAGGCGCCAAACACGATCATCGCGACGATGGCGGCAACCTTGATAATGGCAAACCAGAATTCCATTTCACCGTAAAGCTTTACGTTGGCCAGATTGATGGCATTAATCAGCAGGAAAAACACCGCCGCCGATACCCAGGTCGGCAGCCAGGGCCACCAATATTGCATATAGATGCCTACCGCGGACAATTCCGCCATCGCCACCAGCACATACAGCACCCAGTAGTTCCAGCCGGAGGCGAAGCCGGCGAAGTTACCCCAGTATTTATAGGCGAAGTGGCTAAAAGAGCCCGCCACTGGCTCTTCCACCACCATCTCGCCCAGCTGGCGCATGATAAGGAATGCGATTAAACCGCCGATAGCATAGCTAAGAATAACCGAAGGGCCGGCCATTTGTATGGTTTGTGCAATCCCCAGAAACAGGCCGGTGCCAATCGCCCCGCCCAAAGCAATAAGCTGTATATGGCGGTTTTTTAGCCCGCGTTTCAGCGTCTCATCGCGCTGTTGACCTTCCATCATCGAATCCTCTGTCGTTAAGGCGGGCAGATACTGATCTTGCCCCGCCATCTCCGTACAGCTTTTGTATCTTAAGTTAACGAAGCCCGCTGCCGCCGGTATTCTCTCGGAGAGTGATATCCCAGCGCGCTGTGCGGATGGTTTTCATTGTAATGCGTGAACGCTGCTGCAAGGTTTCGCAGGGCTGTTCTCGCATCCGGTTTTGGCATGAACTCGATATAGTCTTCCTTCATCGTCTTCACGAACCGTTCGGCCATTCTCTGCGGGCTGCTCACCGCTGTTGTGCAGGGCTCCAGATCCAGTTCTCTGGCGAACCTCTGCGTTTCATGCGCGGTATACGCTGAACCGTTGTCCGTCAACCACTGCACCGCTGTATCGGGTAACCTGTCGCCGAAGCGCTTTTCTACCGACATCAGCATCACATCCTGCACGGTCGAACTGTCGTAGCCTCCAGTGCTCGCAGCCCAGTCTATGGCCTCTCTGTCGCAGCAGTCCAGTGCGAAGGTGACCCGCAGTTTTTCACCGTTGTCGCAGCCGAACTCGAAGCCATCTGAACACCAGCGCATATCGCTTTCTGCCACCGCGATCCTGCCCTTATGCTCACGCCTCGGCCGCTCTGGTTTTCAATGTAATAACAGCAGGTTATGCTCACACATGATCCTGTAAAGTCGTTTCGCATTTACCGGCGGCAGTCCCTCTGCGCGACGTTGTTTACGCAGGATGCCCCACACCCGCCGATAGCCGTAGCTGGGCATATCGCTGATGATGTCGAGGATGTCCGACAGTATTTCAGCGTCTGCTTCGTCATTACGCCGGTTACAGCGCCTGTCCTGCCAGTCGGCAGAACGCTTAATCCGCAGTGACAGCGGCGCACGCGACACGCTCATGGCGCGGCTGACCTGTGCTATTCCCCGGCCTTTGGCAACAAGGGCGCGTGCGCTATCCATTTTCGTGACTGGCCGTACTCCACGGCTTCTTTTAGGATCTCAACCTCCATCGTCTTCTTACCCAGAAGGCGCTGGAGCTCCCGGACCTGCTTCAATGCAGCTGCAAGCTCAGAGGCAGGAACAACGTCCTCCCCGGCAGCCACGGCGGTGAGGCTGCCTTCCTGATATTGCTTTTTCCACTTAAACAGCAGGCTGGGCTGGATACCGTGCAGTCGTGCGAGATGGGAGACATTCATGCCGGGCTCCATCCTCTGCTGAATAATGGCCATTTTTTCCTGAGGAGTTTTACGTTTACGGACTTCTTGACCTAACGGGATCCCGGTCATATCAAAATTGGCGTTAGTGTTAGACATATATTCAAGCCTATCTCTTATCTGGAGATACAGCTACTGTCTGGTATTTCAGGGGGCTAAATCAAAGGCGGGCAGATACCTGGATGCCGACCTGCGCTGTGTCTGTCCACGGTTACGGTTGTTGTACGTTTTAATTTACGCGCCGCGGCGTGGTATTTTCGCGTCCGGGCTGTCGCGGGCAACAGAATAGTGATATGTCGAAAGGTTTGCACGGAATTTATGATGGCGGCTAAGGAATAAATCGCGCACGTCGACAGGCGGACGAGCAAGGTTGCCTTCCGCGAAAACCGCCGGCCTTGGCAGGGTGATCATGGGCGTGCATGGTTACGCATTTCGCTGCGGTTTTTTGCCCCAAATGCGCGTGGAAATCCCTTGGCCGGACGCACATTAGGTTTCACAGAGGTTAATAACCTTTTATATCATAAACAAGATTGTGCTGTCGTACGGGCCTGGCGCAGCACAGACAGATGTAAGGCTTTTGTGAGAATGTGCGCGATTTGATGATTTAGGTCAAGGCCACGATGGACAGAAGGTGAATACTTTGTTACTTTTAGCACCGTGTAAATGTAATTGGTATTACCAATTGACTCCGCGCCATCCGCTGAGAAGACAAGAAATGGCCTATAGTAAGATCCGCCAACCCAAGTTATCGGATGTCATAGAACAACAGTTGGAATATTTGATTCTGGAAGGGACGCTGCGCCCCGGCGAAAAACTGCCCCCCGAGCGTGAACTGGCCAAGCAGTTTGACGTATCCCGCCCCTCGCTGCGGGAAGCCATCCAGCGATTGGAAGCCAAAGGCCTGCTGCTGCGTCGGCAGGGCGGAGGGACGTTTGTGCAAAGCAATTTATGGCAAAGCTTCAGCGATCCGCTGACTGAACTGTTGGCGGAACACCCTGAATCGCAATACGACCTGCTGGAGACCCGCCACGCCCTTGAAGGTATTGCTGCCTATTATGCGGCGCTGCGCGGTACCGAGCAGGATTTCGAGCATATCCGTGAATGCCATCAGGCGATTCAGGCGGCGCAGGACAGCGGCGATCTCGACGCGGAAGCCGATGCCGTCATGAATTATCAAATTGCCGTCACCGAAGCCGCGCATAATGCGGTTTTATTACATCTGGTGCGCTGTATGGGACCGATGTTGGAAAACAACGTGCGTCAGAATTTTGAATTGCTCTACTCGCGCCGGGAAATGCTGGCGCAGGTGAGCAGCCACCGCGCCGGAATTTTCGCGGCGATAGTTGCGCGCGAGCCGGAAAAGGCGCGCGAGGCGTCACATCGCCATCTGGCGTTTATTGAGGAAATTTTGCTGGACCTTGGCCGGGAACATAGCCGGCGCGAACGATCGCTTCGACGTCTCCAGCAACGCAAGGATTAAGCCTCCGGGAACGGCGGCCCACGCGGCAGCAGAAGCTATGGGCCTGTCTTCGTATGTTCTGACGGCCAGAGCATAGGAAGACAGGCTACAACTAAACCAATATTAAAGATAGATAAGGAACACCACCATGTCAGAACGTTTGTACAATGACGTGGATCCGATCGAAACACGCGACTGGCTCCAGGCGATCGAATCGGTTATCCGTGAAGAAGGTATTGAACGCGCGCAATTCCTGATTGATCAGGTGCTGGATGAAGCGCGTAAAGGTGGGGTAAGCATTGCGCAAGGTGCCGCCGGACGCAACTACATCAACACGATTCCGGTCGAAGAGGAGCCAGAGTATCCCGGCAATCTGGAATTAGAGCGCCGCATCCGTTCCGCTATTCGCTGGAATGCCGTGATGACCGTGCTGCACGCGTCGAAGAAAGATTTGGAACTGGGCGGCCACATGGCATCATTCCAGTCGTCCGCCACCATTTATGAAGTGTGCTTCAACCATTTCTTCCGCGCGCGTAACGACAAAGACGGCGGCGACCTGGTCTACTTCCAGGGGCACATCTCCCCCGGCGTGTACGCCCGCGCTTTCCTTGAAGGCCGTCTGAGCGAAGATCAGATGAACAATTTCCGCCAGGAAGTGCACGGTAAAGGGTTGTCATCCTATCCGCATCCGAAGCTGATGCCGGAGTTCTGGCAGTTCCCGACGGTGTCGATGGGCCTCGGCCCGATAAGCGCCATCTATCAGGCCAAATTCCTCAAGTACCTGGACCATCGCGCGCTGAAGGACACCAGCAATCAGACCGTGTACGCCTTCCTGGGCGACGGTGAGATGGACGAGTCGGAATCCAAGGGCGCCATCACCATCGCGACCCGCGAGAAGCTGGACAACCTGGTATTCATCATTAACTGTAACCTGCAGCGTCTGGACGGCCCGGTCACCGGTAACGGCAAGATCATCAACGAGCTGGAAGGCGTGTTCGGCGGCGCCGGTTGGGAAGTGATCAAGGTGGTCTGGGGCAGCCGCTGGGATGAGCTGCTGCGCAAAGACACCTCCGGCAAGCTGATTCAGCTGATGAACGAAACCGTCGACGGCGACTATCAGACCTTCAAATCGAAAAACGGCGCCTATGTCCGCGAGCACTTCTTTGGCAAATACCCGGAAACCGCGGCGCTGGTGAAAGACATGAGCGACGACGAGATTTGGGCGCTCAACCGCGGCGGCCACGATCCGAAGAAAATCTATGCCGCTCTGCAAAAAGCCAAGAAAACCACCGGCAAGCCCGTGGTTATCCTGGCGCACACCATCAAAGGCTACGGCATGGGTGTGACCGCGGAAGGCATGAACATTGCCCATCAGGTGAAGAAAATGAACATGGAAGAGGTGCGTTACTTCCGCGATCGTTTCAACCTGAACACCATTACCGACGAAAAGATTGAAGCGCTGCCCTACATCACTTTTGACGAAGGGTCCGAAGAGCACACCTATTTGCACGAGCGCCGTAAAGCGCTGCACGGCTATTTGCCGAGCCGCCTGAAGGATTTCACCAAGCCGCTGGAGCTGCCGACGCTTGAGGACTTTGCGCCGCTGCTGGAAGAGCAAAAGAAAGAAATTTCCACCACCATCGCTTTTGTCCGCGTGCTGAATGTGATGTTGAAGAACAAGTCGATCAAAGATCGTCTGGTCCCGATCATTGCCGACGAAGCCCGTACCTTCGGCATGGAAGGTCTTTTCCGCCAGATAGGCATCTACAGTCCGAACGGTCAGCAGTACACGCCGCAAGACCGCGAGCAGGTCGCTTATTACCGCGAAGATGAAAAAGGGCAGATCCTGCAAGAAGGGATCAATGAGCTGGGCGCGGCCTCCTCCTGGCTGGCGGCGGCGACCTCCTACAGCACCAACGATTTGCCGATGATTCCGTTCTACATCTATTATTCGATGTTCGGTTTCCAGCGGATCGGCGATCTGTGCTGGGCGGCGGGCGACCAGCAGGCGCGCGGCTTCCTTATCGGCGGCACCTCGGGGCGCACGACGCTGAACGGTGAAGGCTTGCAGCACGAAGACGGCCACAGCCATATTCAGTCGCTGACCATCCCGAACTGCATCTCCTACGATCCGGCCTATGCCTATGAAGTCGCGGTCATCATGCATGACGGTCTCACCCGAATGTACGGTGATAAGCCGGAAAACGTTTACTACTATCTGACCACGCTGAACGAAAACTACGCCATGCCCGCCATGCCGAAAGGCGCGGAAGAGGGTATTCGCAAAGGTATCCACAAGCTGGAAACGCTGGAAGGCGGCAAAGGCAAAGTGCAACTGATGGGCTCCGGCGCCATTCTACGCCACGTGCGCGAAGCGGCGCAGATCCTGTCGAAAGACTATGGTGTCGGCTCCGATGTGTACAGCGTGACCTCGTTCACCGAACTGGCGCGCGATGGCCAGGATTGCGAACGCTGGAACATGCTGCATCCGACCGAAACGCCGCGCGTACCCTATGTGGCCACCGTGCTGAACGATGCGCCGGCGGTAGCGTCCACCGACTATATGAAACTGTTCGCCGAGCAGATCCGCAACTTTATTCCTGCCAGCGAGTTCCGCGTTCTGGGCACCGACGGTTTCGGCCGTTCCGACAGCCGCGAGAACCTGCGTCATCACTTTGAAGTGGACGCCAGCTATGTGGTGGTGGCGGCGCTGGGTGAATTGGCCAAACGCGGCGATATCGGCGCTGATGTGGTGGCGCAGGCCATCAGCAAATTCGGCATCGATGCTGACAAAGTCAACCCGCGTCTGGCGTAAGAGGTAGAGTAAATCATGGCTATTGAAATCAACGTACCGGATATCGGTGCAGATGAAGCGGAAGTCACCGAAGTCCTAGTCAGCGTGGGCGATAAAGTTGACGCCGAGCAGTCGCTGATTACCGTGGAAGGCGACAAAGCGTCCATGGAAGTTCCCTCGCCGCAGGCGGGGGTGGTGAAAGAGTTGAAGGTGGCGGTGGGCGATAAAGTCACCACCGGCAAACTGATTATGGTCTTCGAGGAAGCCGAGGGTGGCGATGAGAAGCCTGCCGCCGCGCCGGAGCAGGCCGACAGCGCGCCGGCGGCCAATCCGGCCGCCGCCGACGGTGCCGCACAGAGTAAAGAGGTTAACGTTCCTGATATCGGCGGCGACGAGGTGGAAGTCACCGAAGTGCTGGTCAAGGTGGGCGACAAGGTTGAAGCCGAACAGTCGCTTATCACCGTCGAGGGAGATAAGGCGTCGATGGAAGTACCGGCGCCGTTCGCGGGGACGGTCAAAGAGCTGAAGGTCAACACCGGCGATAAAGTGAACACGGGTTCGCTTATTATGGTCTTTGAGGTCGCAGGTGGCGGCAGCGACGCCGTTCCGGCCGAGGCCGAAGCGCCGCAGGCGCAGCAGCAGAGCGCGCCCGCTCAATCCGGCGGTAGCCAAGACGTCAATGTACCGGATATCGGCGGCGACGAAGTGGAAGTCACCGAGGTCATGGCCAAAGTGGGCGATAAGATAAGCGCCGAGCAGTCGCTGATTACCGTGGAAGGTGACAAAGCATCGATGGAGGTGCCGGCGCCGTTCGCGGGTATCGTCAAAGAGATCAAGATTAACGTCGGCGACAAGGTCAGCACCGGTTCGCAAATTATGGTGTTCGAGGTGGAAGGCGCTGCCCCGGCCCCGGCCGCCGCCAAGGAAAGCGCTGCGGCTGTGGCCCCTGAGCCGGCATCCGACGCCAATAAAAGCGCGGCTGCCGCCCCGTCGTCGTCCGCAGGCAAAGGTGAATTTGCCGAAAACGATGCCTATGTGCACGCCACACCGGTGATTCGCCGTCTGGCGCGCGAGTTCGGCGTCAACCTGGCTAAGGTGAAGGGCACCGGACGCAAAGGCCGTATCCTGCGTGAAGATATCCAGACTTACGTCAAAGAGGCGGTTAAACGCGCCGAGGCCGCGCCTGCCGCTGCCGGCGGTGGTTCACTGCCGGGGCTGCTGCCGTGGCCGAAGGTGGACTTCAGCAAGTTCGGCGACACTGAAGAGGTGGAGCTGGGCCGGATCCAGAAAATCTCCGGCGCCAACCTGCACCGCAACTGGGTCATGATCCCCCATGTGACCCAATTCGACGAAGCCGATATCACCGAAGTGGAAACCTTCCGCAAACAGCAGAACGCCGAAGCCGAGAAGAAGAAGCTGGATGTGAAAATCACCCCGCTGGTGTTTATCATGAAAGCGGTTGCCAAGGCCTTGGAAGAGCTGCCGCGTTTCAACAGCTCGCTGTCAGCGGACGCCCAGAAACTGACGCTGAAGAAGTACATCAATATCGGCGTGGCGGTTGATACGCCGAACGGTCTGGTCGTGCCGGTGTTCCGCGATGTGAACAAGAAAGGCATTGTAGAGCTGTCGCGCGAGCTGACGGAGATCTCGAAAAAGGCCCGCGCCGGCAAGCTGACATCGTCGGATATGCAGGGCGGCTGCTTCACCATCTCCAGCCTAGGCGGCATCGGCGGTACGGCGTTCACGCCTATCGTCAATGCGCCGGAAGTGGCGATACTCGGCGTGTCAAAATCGGCAATGAAACCGGTATGGAACGGTAAAGAGTTTGCGCCGCGACTGATGCTGCCGCTGTCGCTGTCCTATGACCACCGGGTCATCGACGGCGCCGAAGGCGCGCGTTTTATCAGCTTCATCAGCAACGTGATGTCTGATATCCGTCACTTGGTAATGTAACCGCCAGGCCGGCCCGCGGGTCGGCCTGCTTGTTTCCGCGTCGCCGCCGATGACGAAGAGGTCGTCGGCGGTACCAACTAAACATGCGTCATCGTAACATACTTTGCAGTCTATTAACATTTCTGTAAACTATGCGCGATGGAGACGTCCCGGTGGACACAGCGCGTTATGCAAACACAGGCGATAAAATAGACGTCTGACCCGCCGGACAATCAACTAAGAGGTCATGATGAGTACTGAAATAAAAACTCAGGTCGTGGTACTTGGGGCGGGACCGGGCGGGTATTCCGCTGCATTCCGCTGTGCGGATTTAGGTCTGGAGACCGTCCTGGTGGAACGTTACTCCACCCTCGGCGGGGTTTGCCTGAACGTAGGCTGTATCCCCTCCAAAGCATTACTGCACGTCGCTAAGGTCATCGAAGAGGCCAAGGCGCTGAGCAAAAACGGTATCGTCTTTGGCGAGCCGCAAACCGATATCGACAAAGTGCGCACCTGGAAGGAAAAGGTGGTCAATCAGCTGACCGGCGGCCTGAGCGGTATGGCCAAAGCGCGTAAGGTTAAGGTGGTAAACGGTTACGGTAAATTCACCGGCGCCAACACGCTGCAAGTGGAAGGCGAGAACGGTACCACTACCGTCACCTTTGACAATGCCATTATCGCCGCAGGCTCGCGTCCGATCCAACTGCCGTTTATCCCCCATGATGATCCCCGCGTATGGGATTCTACCGATGCGCTCGCCATGACGTCGGTGCCAGAGCGCCTGCTGGTGATGGGCGGCGGGATCATCGGTCTGGAAATGGCCACCGTTTACCACGCGCTGGGTTCGGAAATCGACGTGGTGGAAATGTTTGATCAGGTCATCCAGGCGGCCGATAAAGACGTGGTGAAAGTGTTCACCAAGCGCATCAGTTCCCAATTTAACCTGATGCTGGAAACCAAAGTCACCGCGGTGGAAGCCCGGGAAGACGGCGTGTACGTCAGCATGGAAGGGAAAAAAGCGCCCTCAGAAGCCCAGCGCTATGACGCCGTGCTGGTCGCCATTGGCCGCGTGCCGAACGGCAAGCTGCTGGATGCCGGCCAGGCCGGGGTCGAGGTGGACGATCGCGGTTTTATCCGCGTCGACAAACAAATGCGCACCAATGTGCCGCACATCTACGCTATCGGTGATATCGTCGGCCAGCCGATGCTGGCGCACAAAGGCACCCACGAGGGCCACGTGGCGGCGGAAGTCATCGCCGGCAAGAAACACTATTTCGATCCTAAAGTCATTCCGTCCATCGCCTATACCGAACCGGAAGTGGCATGGGTTGGCCTGACGGAAAAAGAAGCGAAAGAAAAAGGCATCAGCTATGAAGCCGCCACGTTCCCGTGGGCGGCCTCCGGGCGCGCCATCGCTTCCGACTGCCAGGACGGCATGACCAAGCTGATTTTCGATAAAGAAAGCCACCGGGTCATCGGCGGCGCCGTGGTTGGCGTCAACGGCGGCGAGCTGTTGGGCGAAATAGGGCTGGCAATCGAAATGGGCTGCGACGCGGAAGATATTGCGCTGACCATCCATGCGCACCCCACGCTGCACGAGTCGGTGGGTCTGGCGGCGGAAGTTTACGAAGGGACCATTACCGATCTGCCCAACGCCAAGGCGAAGAAAAAGAAATAATTTTCCTGCGCTCGGTGGCAAAACAAAGGCGCCTGCGGGCGCCTTTGTTATTGCGTCATGCGCGCTTGCCGCCCATCGCTATCGCCGTAATCAGGCTGCGCCAGATTAAACAATTCACAGGCGGTCGTTTCTCCCACTGCAAAACCAGATAAAAGCTGTCTCACCTCCGGGCGATAAACCGCGTCACCGATGTAGTCAACCAACTGCATCCAATGCGGCCTGGAGAGGTATTTTAACAGCGCATCCTCTTTGGTCATGTAACTCTTGCGGCAAAGCGCCCGCAAATCAACGTAGTCGGTTTCCAGCAGCGCCGTTTTTAACCGGCTGCCGCGAAATTCATCGTGGGTGGCGCAGCGGTTGGCAAGTGCCAGCACATCATGGCGAAAATGCGCCAGAAAACAGGTGCTATCGTCACTGTCGGTAATGCGCACCAGGTTCGCGCGGCCGTAGGCGGGATCGTCAAGCACGGCAAGGAGTTTTTGTCGCACCGCCGGCGCGTCGGCCATACTTTCGACTTGCGATTGGATATACCGTTCCGGCGTCAGCTGTTCATGGACTTCCATCAGCGCATCGTCCAGCGACTGGAAGACTTTTATCGTGCAAACTTCAGCGAACTGATCATCCAGACGGTAATCCAGCGGCGGCGATTGATAGATCCGATAATTGCCGATCTGCAGCAGATAAGACCAGGGCGCCTGCTCGAGCGGGTCATAGCGCAGTGTCAGCTGAAAAGCGCTACGGTACTCGCTGTTGGCAAAGGCGCGCAACTGCATAAAACGGGCAACCACCTCTGCCGGTGAGAGATCCCGCGGCTCGCCGGCGCCGGGCTGGCTGACTTGCCGGTATAGACGGGCGATAGCCGCGCGTTTGCCCCCCTTGCGCAGAAATTTGTCAAACAGTCGATCGACAAGCCACATATGGCTGGCGTCTTCCAGCTTTCGGGCCTGGATAATGCGCGCAATACGCCCGCTGTTGAGTGCAAAACCGCTGTTCAGAATAGTGCTGAGAGGGAGAGAAGAGATGATATCCATATCATGATGCCTCCATCGTAATGGGCAACCATCTAATGCCAACCCCCCGCGATTGGCAAACCGTTATTGTCGTTGCCAATCGCTTTTTACAACTCGATCGGCTCGGCCCGGCAGGGGTGGTATGCCGGCGATCGGAGTAACGATGCGGCCTTCGTTGAAGGGTGAAACGGCTGATGACAGGTTGCGGTTGATGAGGATAAGGCAGCGTATCGCCTGCCGACTGAAGCGCCCTGCCAGGCCGAAACAACGCCCCCCAGGAAAACTACCGGCATGCCGATGGGGATTTGGCTGGCGTTGGGAGTTGTGCGGCGACGAAGCGTTAGGACGCCATCGCTTCGGCTTCGGTTGCCATTGCAGCGACGGCTTCAGCTTTAGCTTCGGCTTTGGTTGCAGTGAAGGCGACGTTTTCAGCTTTAGCTTCGGCTTCGGCTTTGGTTGCCGTTGCAGCGACGGCGACGTTGACCTCAGTGTCGGTTTCAGCCGCGCGAGCGCTCGGCAAAAAGTTGTCGGCGGTCGGCGTCAACGCTGCGGCAGGCACGTCGCGCTGTGCGGTGGCGACGGCGCTGACAATGGCCTCACCTGGCGTCACGCTGGCGTCGGGAATGTCGGCCTGCTCGGCGGCGGCGATACTGCCCGCCACGGCAGCCGGGGTCCGAGCGCCGTCGGTCACGGCAGCGGCCAGGTCGGCCTCGTCAGCGGTTTGCTCGGCGGCGGCGGCGGCGATACTGCCCGCCACGGCGGCCGGGGTCCGAGCGCCGTCGGTCGCGGCAGCGGCCAGGGCATCCTCGTCAGCGGTTTGCTCGGCGGCGGCGATACTGCCCACCGCAGCGGCCGGGGTCTCGGCGCCGTCAGCCTCGTCAGCACCCTGCTCGGCTGAGGAGACGAGATCGCCTGACGGCTCTTCCTCGGCTGGCGTTGAGGCCGACAATGCGCTGGCGACGGCGGCTTCAATCTCTTTCGCCCGCCAATGCGGCGATGAGGTAATATCGACCGGCGGCGTTTTTAGCTGCGCGTCGACCACCTGTACGACATCGGGCAACGTAGGAAATGGCACACTCGACGCCCCCGCCAGGAATCTGCTGGTGTATTCTCCGGTCACGCGCTGGTCTTGGTTGCTGCTGCTCTCGCTGTCGGGATAACCAAGATGGGAGGGATTGCCGCGGTTCAGCGACCAATGCGACAGCAACGATAATCCCTGCTGGGCGGCAAAGGCAGCGACGTTAAAGGCGTTGTCAAGCGTAAACATGGCGCCATCGTCGTTTCGGACGATCATCGGCGTTATGCCGATTTTCGCGAATCGCTCTTTCTCGGAGAGATTGGGATAGAGCGTCTCCAACTGGGCCGCGATACTCATCGCCGCCTCTTTCGCCGCCTGGCCCATTTCGCCGGCAACGCCGGGCTGGAAGTAATCCATCGTCATGCCGTTGATAATAAAATCTACGTTTGCGGCAGCCAGTTGCTCAACCAGCGTAAACTGCTCGGGCGACAGTCCGCTCGGCAGCGTCGGAAGCGTCAGCGTCAGCTGCACCTCTGGATGTTCGGGTTGCAGTCGGGCCAGCGCCGCGCTGATTTTCCCCATATCAAACTGGTTGTTCTCAAGGTCGAAATCCAAACCTCGCGGCTGATAAAGTGTAATCGCCTGGCGATAGGCCTCCAGCCGCTCATCTTCGGAAAGGACGCTGGAGATATCGATATTGCTAGCGCCACCGAAAGCCAACTTGAAGCCCAGTCCGGCGTCGATCAGGGCATCGGTAAGCGGTTTAGCCCAGTTTAAAGGGGTAGTAGTTTGCCCGGACCAGCAGGGCGTATTATCTTGACCAAGCGTAATGAAAGACAGTGTCAGGCCATCGGTTTTCAAGGCGGCTGCGAGTTCGGCATACAGGGGGTTGGGACGTCCTGCGGGAAATGACTCTCCCTCGTCCCATTTTGCGTTAACCGACACGTCCAGATAGGGCATAAAAAGGGTGTTCATTCAGTCTCCTTACTATTGGAATTAATAATTGCGCGCGCGCCAGAGGAGTATTGATGAAAAAAAGTGGACGTTAGGCATTAACTCTTGAACGAAAGCGCAGCGGCAGACAGCGGAGTGATTGCAGGGTAGCGCGGGTGCGGGGCAGCGCGAAATTGCCCTCGCTGTGCCGCGCTGGCGATAACGTTGACGCCAAGACGGGCGCTGGCGCTTTGCTTCGGCACGCTTTCGTGTCAAAGTGATTTGCCCGGCGGTTCGCGCTTAGCGCGGTGCTGCTGCCCGCCTTGATATGAGTCGCTAAAGCCTTATCGTTTCAGCCAAATATCATGTTTCTTTTATGTAAACAAATTAACAAGGCGGTTAAATACTGATAAACTGGCGCTTGCCCAGCCGGATAACAACAAACCTTTTCTAAAAAAAGTATCGCCGGTGAGGTATGGAAAGCCAGGTACTACCTATGACAATGAAAGCGAGGAGAACGTCGTGCTAGAAGATTATCGTAAGCACGTTGCCGAGCGTGCTGCACAGGGCATTGCCCCTAAGCCTCTCGATGCCGTACAAATGGCGGCGCTGGTTGATGTGCTGAAAAACCCGCCGGCGGGTGAAGAATCCTATTTGCTGGATCTGCTGACCAATCGGGTCCCCCCGGGTGTGGACGAAGCGGCTTACGTTAAAGCGGGTTTCCTCGCGGCCGTTGCCAAGGGTGAGGCGCAGTCGCCGCTGGTGACGGCGGAAAAGGCCATTGAACTGCTGGGCACCATGCAAGGCGGCTACAACATCCTGCCGCTGGTGGACGCGCTGGATGATGATGCGCTGGCGCCTCTCGCCGCGCGCGCGCTGAAGCCTATGCTGCTGATGTTCGACAATTTCTACGATGTGGAAGAAAAAGCCCGCGCTGGCAATACCCATGCCCAGGACGTCATGACATCCTGGGCCGAGGCGGAATGGTTCTTATCCCGTCCGCCGCTGGCGGAAAAAATGACCGTGACCGTGTTCAAGGTCACCGGCGAAACCAATACCGATGACCTGTCGCCGGCGCCCGACGCCTGGTCGCGGCCGGATATTCCCCTGCATGCCCTGGCGATGCTGAAGAACGCCCGTGACGGCATTATTCCCGATCAGCCCGGCAATGTGGGCCCCATTCACCAGATCGAGGCGCTGAACGGCAAGGGTTTCCCGCTGGCCTACGTCGGCGATGTAGTAGGTACCGGATCCTCGCGCAAATCCGCCACCAACTCGGTGCTGTGGTTTATGGGAGACGATATTCCATATGTGCCGAACAAACGCAGCGGCGGCGTGGTGCTGGGCAGCAAAATCGCGCCGATTTTTTTTAACACCATGGAAGATGCCGGCGCTCTGCCGATCGAAGTGGACGTTTCTGATTTAAATATGGGCGATGTCATTGATATCTATCCCTTTGCTGGTGAAGTGCGTCATCATGACACCGGCGCGCTGCTGGCCAGTTTTGCGCTGAAAACGGACGTGCTGATAGACGAAGTGCGCGCCGGCGGCCGTATTCCGCTCATCATTGGTCGCGGTCTGACTGACCGCGCGCGCGAATCGCTGGGGCTTCCCCCCAGCACCATCTTCCGCCACGCGCGTGATGTCGCCGCCAGCGACAAAGGCTACACGCTGGCGCAGAAAATGGTCGGTCGCGCCTGCGGCGTGCCGGGCGTGCGGCCTGGGCAATATTGTGAGCCGAAAATGACTTCGGTCGGATCGCAAGACACCACCGGCCCCATGACCCGCGATGAATTGAAAGATCTGGCGTGCCTGGGCTTCTCCGCCGACCTGGTGATGCAGTCGTTCTGCCACACCGCCGCCTATCCCAAGCCGGTGGACGTGCAGACCCACCATACTCTGCCGGACTTTATCATGAACCGCGGTGGCGTCTCCTTGCGCCCGGGCGATGGGATCATCCACTCCTGGCTGAACCGTATGCTGCTGCCCGATACCGTCGGCACCGGCGGGGACTCCCATACCCGTTTCCCGATCGGCATCTCGTTCCCGGCAGGGTCTGGTCTGGTGGCCTTTGCCGCCGCCACCGGGTTGATGCCGCTGGACATGCCTGAATCGGTGTTGGTGCGTTTTAAAGGCGCTATGCAGCCGGGCATTACCCTGCGCGACCTGGTGCATGCGATTCCGTTATACGCCATCAAGCAGGGGCTGCTGACGGTTGAGAAAAAAGGCAAGAAGAACATCTTCTCCGGCCGTATTCTGGAGATCGAAGGGCTGCCGGAGCTGAAAGTGGAACAGGCGTTTGAATTGGCGGACGCCTCGGCGGAACGCT
Organism: Candidatus Sodalis endolongispinus; assembly: GCF_018777395.1. GTDB lineage: Bacteria > Pseudomonadota > Gammaproteobacteria > Enterobacterales > Enterobacteriaceae > Sodalis_B > Sodalis_B endolongispinus. Next base: position 2,040,454 of record NZ_JAFJYC010000001.1, on the reverse strand, counting down.
CTGCCGCCGGTTGTACCATTAAGCTCGATCAGGCGCCCATCACCGAATATTTGAATTCCAACATCGTCCTGTTGAAATGGATGATTTCGGAGGGTTACGGCGATCGCCGCACGCTGGAACGGCGTGTCACCGGCATGGAAAGCTGGCTGGCCAATCCCTCGCTGCTGGCGGCGGATGCGGATGCTGAATATGGCGCAGTCATCGACATCGATCTGGCCGAGATCAACGAGCCTATCCTGTGTGCACCGAACGACCCTGACGATGCCCGTCTGCTGTCGGACGTTGCCGGGAGCAAAATTGATGAAGTCTTTATCGGTTCCTGCATGACCAATATTGGCCACTTCCGCGCCGCAGGCAAATTGCTCGACAGCCACAAAGGCCAACTGCCGACCCGCCTGTGGGTCGCGCCGCCAACCAAAATGGATGCCGCCCAGCTCACCGAGGAAGGTTACTACAGCGTATTCGGCAAGAGCGGCGCGCGCATGGAAATCCCGGGCTGTTCGCTGTGCATGGGTAACCAGGCGCGGGTAACGGATGGTGCTACGGTAGTGTCGACCTCTACGCGTAACTTCCCCAATCGTCTGGGCAACGGTGCCGATGTTTATCTGGCCTCCGCGGAGCTGGCGGCGGTCACCTCGCTATTGGGCCGTCTTCCGACGGTCGCGGAGTATCTGCAGGAGATGGCGATGGTGGATCAGACGGCGGTGGATACCTATCGCTATCTGAATTTCGACCGCCTTAGCGAATATACCGATAAAGCCGATCAGGTCATTTTCCAAACCGCGGTTTGATGCGGCGCCGGTCGGCGCAGTTCCTGCCGACCGACCCGTCAGCCCACGTCACCGCCCGTCGTTGCTGACGGGCGTTTTTTTTCCTGCGCGCACGGTGCGGCCGCGTCGCCCGAGGTGGGGCTAGTCCCGCTATCAGGCTTTGGCTGGCGTGATTAAAACGCGTAAAATCCGGTTATCTTCCACCGCCGTGTTCTAAACGAATGCGGCACAGCGCCCCTTAAGGGGTGGACCGCTACAATGGATTACGAATTTCTCCGCGATGCCACCGGCCAGGTGCTAGTCAAATTCTCCATGGGGCATGAGGCCATCGGCCACTGGCTAAATGATGAAGTGAAAGGCGATTTGGCGCGAGTGGCTGGCCGAGGTTGAGCGCCAATTGCACAGCCTGTCCGGCTCTGTGCGCCAGTGGCAATATACCCTGCTCATTGACGCCGAAGAGGTGATGGTACTCGCCAACGGCATGTCGGTGGAATGTGACGCGCTGGAAGAGGGGTTGAGTTATTACGATGAAGAAAGCTTGTCGCTGTGCGGCAGCAACGATTTTCTGCTGATGCTAAGCCGCTATCGCCAGTTTATTCAAACCGGCGGATGAGGCATGGGGAATAACGCCACCGCGGCCGCTAGCATTGATCATATGCCACGCCCAACCCTGGTCCCCGCCGGGGTGGAGGACCAGGACGCCGGCAGCGACGGGTTACAGCACCGGCAGATTACGGCCGTAATAGATTTCCTGCATCTCTTTATACAGTAAGTCGGTAATCGCTTTACGCTCCTCGGCGCTAAGATCGTCCGGCCGGGCGTTGAACAGATAATGTTTCAGATCGAAATCTTTCAGCATCATCTTGGTGTGGAAGATATTCTCCTGATAGACGTTTACATCCATCATGTGATAAAGCGCTTTCATATCCTTGGACATGAAATTCTGAATCGAATTAATCTCGTGATCGATGTAATGTTTTACCCCGTTGATATCGCGGGTAAAGCCGCGCACGCGGTAATCCATAGTGACAATATCCGACTCCAACTGATGTATCAGGTAATTCAGCGCTTTTAGCGGGGAAATCACGCCGCACGTCGATACTTCAATATCGGCGCGAAAGGTGCACAGACCGCCCTCGGGGTGGCTTTCCGGGTAGGTATGCACGCAAATATGGCTTTTATCCAGATGTGCCACCACCGATTCCGGCAGCGGGCCAGGGTGTTCAGAAGTGTCGATGCTGCCCGGATCGACCGGCTCCTCACTCACCAATATGGTCACGCTCGCACCCTGCGGCTCATAATCCTGGCGGGCGATATTTAGGATATTGGCCCCTATCATGGAGCAGGTTTCGCTGAGAATTTCCGTCAGACGATTGGCGTTATATTGTTCGTCAATGTAGGCGATATAGCCGTCACGGTCATCCGCCGTTTTGGCATAGCAAATATCGTAAATACAAAAACTCAGGCTCTTGGTTAGATTGTTAAAGCCGTGTAGTTTTAGCTTTATGCAATTTGGTTCACCCCCTTATGGATACCGTCTCAGAGGGCTGCTGATAAGGCATTCAGCAAATATTGCGGCAGGGCGAAGCTGCCGTTATGGATCGCCGCATTGTAATAGCGGCAGGTCAGCCCGGTTTGGTCGATGCGCGCCGCCAGGGTCGTCGCGTCGAGTTGGCGCAGCGCCGGATTCTGACTGGCCCAGGCGAAGGTCATGATGCCACCATAATAGGTAGGCACCGCCGCCTGATAAAAGCTGACGTCGCTAAAATAGTGGTCAAGTTTGCGGTGGCTAGTTACCGCTTCATCCTGCTGTAAAAAACATACACCGTTCTGCGCCACGAAAATGCAGCCTTCATTGAGACAGCGCGCGCAACCCTGATAGAAATCAGAGGTAAACAGTCTTTCGCCGGTCCCGATAGGGTCAGTGCAGTCGGAAATGATGACATCGTATTTGTCACTGCTTTGGCAAACAAAGTCCACCCCGTCGGCAATCACCAGCGTGAAACGCGGATCGTCAAACGCGCAGGCGTTATGGCGCGGCAGGTATTGTTTGCAGAACAGAACGTCACCACGCCGGCATCGATTTCAACCATCGTTATCTGCTCGACGCCGGGATGACGGCTGACTTCGCGCAGCATACCGCCATCGCCGCCGCCGATTATCAGCACTTTTTTGGCGGCGCCATGGGCGATAAGCGGCACATGGGACATCATTTCGTGATAAATAAACTCATCGCGCTCGGTGGTCTGCACCACGCCGTCTAGCGCCATGACGCGGCCGAGCGCGGCGTTTTCAAAGATCACCAAATCCTGCTGGCCGGTCGTTTCCCGGTACAGGACCTTATCCACGGTAAAATATTGGCCGAAATGGTCGTGTAACGTTTCGTGCCAGGTTTCTGGGTGGGATATGTCTGGCTGCTCCTTGGCAAGTCCGCCATGAAAAAACAGCGCAATATAATAGCTAACTCTGCCCACCGTTGCACGGTTAAATTTCGCGCAGTGTGGTTATGAGAGCGTATTAAGAGAGTTAGTCGCCAGCGATTCGCATTTTTTCGCCGACGGGACGGGGATGCCGCTCAGGTCGCGATAGATGTCTTCACCCAGCGCACGCATATCGTAGGTGGCGTAATTACTCAGATCCCAGCGGTTTTGCTGGGCGAAAATCAGGATTGCGCGACGAATCTGCTCATTGGGCATATCCGCGTAGTCGCAATTATTCTTAAGATAGACAAACACCGCTGTCAAGTCGGCCATGTCTTCCTCTTCGTTCTTCGTCAGCGCCTGCGCAGCGCTGGATATCACCAGCAGGCTAAGCAACAACATCACCAATAAGGTGTTTTTCATAGTGAAACTCAATTAAATCGTTATACTTTGACGTTATCATATTTCAACATGGACGCCCTCAGTTTTTTTAGGCCGCCGGACTGTCATTATTGAGTATGGAACAAGAGACAGAAACTGTCTTATGCGCTTGTAAATTTTCCGCGCCAGGCGCCGTCACGATCTTAAGCCCCGTACCAAAAACGCGTCTTCCCTGGCCCGGCCGCCGCATCATTCCTCTTTCGGCGCGCTACCGAGAGCCTAAATGAAAAGGCAGGTGTACGCCGTAACGGTCACGCGTTTGGCGCACAAATCCCGTTGGTTTTCATCACTGATCTCTCCTGCGCGTCAGACTGCCTGATTTGACAGACGCTAGAGCCGCCTGCTGATCGGGTGTGCCGTGCCTGAACTTCGGCAGCGCGGTGATGAAGCGCCATCATTTGACCCGCTTAACACGCCTCGTTACCCATTATGCCGTAGATTCTCGCCGCGTCGAGGGATGTCCGGTTTTTTTACGCAGTTTCACTCGGCAGGCAATGGATCGATTTCATCTGCTAACTAAACTTCTTGTTGGCCTCCATGGCTGGGGTGATCGCTTGTGACCTTGAGGCCATTTTCGCCAGTGTCGCCCCGGGTTATTGCCACCTGTTTGCGCATGGCTCAGCCATGTTGGCGATAGTATTAAACCAATACTGGCCCTTATGCTGCATATACCGCGGTTTGAAGCCCGGCGGTAGCGACGGTGAGTGGCTAAATCGAGAATGTGAATAAATCCCCCTTTTGGGTAACGCGCTAACCGCCGACGGCGACAAAACTAAATTAACCTTAACAGCACGTCGCTATTATGGATGGCACAAAGATTCTGTCGCACAACGGCCGGCATAAGTAGAAAGAGAGGGCGTGGGCAACGCGCATTTACTCTTCGGCGCCAGAAGCGATAGTCGCCAAATGCTTATTTAATGTCGCTAATATAATGTCGAACTTATACGATAAAAATTCCATTAATTAAATGGATGATATCTTGTGAAGGTGATTTAGGCGCCGTCATTATCGGCGGGGTCAGTGTTTTATTCATTCCGCCGACAGGTATTCTTTAAGTCCGGTCAAGCGTGACAGAAGACTCTTCTGACAGGAAGGTGTTTTTTCCCAGGGTGTTGGCGAGGATAGATGCGGGTCGTCACACCAATAACATGACCCCATGTCAGGTCAACGCGGGTTACGTCCCTTTTCCCTACATCGCATTCACCCCCAGAAAGCCGACTTGTTGCGGACAGCAGGGCAATGAAGGAAATAAGATTTTTTAACGCGATATAAATCATAACGTTATAATGGTGTGGCCATGATTAATCTGCCATGTCTGCGTGAGTGGCATACTGGCCATTACAAACCTGATTAACCCTTTTTGCCTAGAGAGGGAGACGTGCGGAGGATTATTTTTGGACGCTGATGCCACCAAAATAAGCCTGGCCTGATGCGTGGAAGTGGTATGGAATTAAGCATTGGCTGTTGTAGGCTGTCGGTCAAGATAGACATTAGGCGCCGTGTGGCGGCATTAAGACAGATTATAAACTTCAGGTGCCATGAATGAATGCGATCTATTTCTCAAAGGATTGTTTTGGCGGAAATAACGTGTACACAGGAGAGTAAAATACCAATAACGAGTTATGAACTATTAGATAAACGGTGTATGGCCGTTACCCAGATGCTCCGTTTAGAGCTGAACCTCGATGCTAAAGACAAGGCCTTTCTGCAGGCGCTCTTGCAGGTCGATAATAGCGCTCTGACGCTGATGCCACCCTCACCGCCATCAACAGAAAACCCGAAGTGCCCTTGTCGTTCATTGGCGGATGATCTGGTGAAAATTAAGAATCTGCATAACGCCATTTTAGAGGCGCCGCCTGAAATGACGCCACAGCTTCTTGCCGTCTTTGGTCAAACATTGCGTCGTACGCGCCATGAAGACTCGCCACTTTTGGCGTTGAGAATTGCGCAGGCAAGAGTTTTGAATGGCGAAGGGTGTTTTAAAGTCGCGAAGGAGCATGGGATTACGGATGAGCTGACACATTGCGGTCTTCAGCTCAGCGCGGCTATGGGGCCAGCCGTCAAGGCGATCGCCGATGGGCAAGCCTGTCATGTCATCGCCCAGGAGATTGAGATTCTCCACGCCGGCCCGCTAGTGGCTCTTGAGATGCTGGCGGTCAAAGGACCGGCGGGCGATAGCATTCGTCGAGGCGAGTCGTGCCTGACGGTTGCCAAAGCCTACGGTATTGTCCAGCCATAAGCCCTGCTTGCGCTGCAGTTGATAGCCGTGGAAGGTGCGGCCGGGGAAAGCGTCAAACAGGGAACTCCTTGTCAGGAGGTCGCCAGCGCCTTTGGTATCGACAAAAACAATGCGCTTCTCGCGCTACAATTGCTTGCCGTTGACGGACCGGCGGGAGAGTGCGTCCAGCAAGGGCAGTCGTGCCGGCGCGTGGCTGACAAATACGGGATCACTTTTCCCCGGGCCTTGCTCGCGCTGCAAATGTCAGCGGTGAACGGCCCGGCCAGTGAAGACATCAGCGAGGGTAAATTTTGCCATGAGGTCATCGAGAAATACGGTATCGACCTGCGCGAAGCCAGGCTCGTCGTGCAAATTCTGGCCGTCAACGGTCCGCCTGGCGCAGGTGTCAACGAGGGGCAATCGTGTCGCAAGATAAGCGAAAGCTACGGCATTGATCTGCCCGAGGCGCTGCTTGAGCTGCAAATGTTGGCGGTGGAAGGCCCCGCAGGTCGCCGAGGCGCTGGGTATCACGGTGAATAACGCGTTACGGGAGCTGGAAATGATCGCGGTTGATAAAGGTCCGGCCGGCGAAAAGGTGGCGCAGGGACTGTCTTGGCAGTCCATCGCGCGGGAGTTCGGACTTTGCGATGATGAAGCGGTTTTTGCGTTGGCCAACAAAAGTAGAGATGCGGTGCCGCAGCGGGTCGACGTCTTTATTTGGTGCATGATGTAGGTCTGGGAAAGCAAGGGCCTGTCTCAAGAGACAATCCAATCCATGCTGCACACTATTGAGCCCTTGTTACGGGATAAATTAAGCAAGACTGACGGCCAAATCAGCAAGTATGACATCACGCTCGCGCTGGCCTGATATCAGGGATGGCCACGGCTACAGTCTCGGTCGTAGCCACAGCTACGGCTATGGCTACGGTCACGGCCATGGCGTCGTTACCAGTTATAGCCACGGCTACGATATCGGTCGTGGCCACAGCTACGGCCATGGCCAGGGTCATAGCCACGGCGTCGTTATCGGTCACGGTATCGGGGCGACGTTTTAAGCCACGGGCTATTCGCAATCCTTACCATTAACGGCGCAGCGTGATTTCCCCTCCCGCCATGACGACGCTTTATTGCATCCCACCCGTGCTTAGCGTCTTTCTGCTGGATCCGCTTCCGGCCTGAACTCTGGTGTCAATCCGGCGTAAACGGCCAGACGGTAGCGGTTACCTCGCCCAATGGCCAACAGCGTCGGTTTGTTTTTATGCTTTCACCCCATCCGTCGACCTTCCCTGATATAATCCCTCGCCTTAAGAGGCGCGAAGTGGTATTTGATTGCGCGATGCGCCTTAGGGCAGTCAGTCTCTCATTGACAGATTTTATTGTCGGCTGTAATGGTTTTTAACTGATTAATTTCAGTGGTATAGGTATTTTATGAAACATCACGTGGAAGTCATGATCTCCGGACAGGAAATCGCCAAACGTATTGCTGAATTGGGGCAATCCATCAGTAAGCATTATCACGCTAGCGGCAGTGAAATGGTCCTGGTCGGCCTGTTGCGGGGATCGTTTATGTTTATGGCGGATTTGTGTCGCGCCGTCACCGTGTCGCACGAAGTGGATTTCATGACCGCCTCCAGCTACGGTAGCGGCATGAGTTCGAGCCGCGACGTGAAGATCATGAAAGATTTGGATGAGGATATCCGCGGCAAAGACGTGTTGATCGTCGAAGATATCATCGATTCCGGTAATACGCTAAGCCGGGTGCGCGAGATCCTCGCCTTGCGTCAGCCGAAATCCATCGCCATTTGCACGCTGCTTGATAAACCGGACCGCCGGGAGGTTAAGGTCACGGTGGAGTGGGTGGGTTTTACCATCCCTGATGAGTTTGTCGTCGGCTACGGTATCGATTATGCCCAGCGTTACCGCCATTTACCCTATGTCGGCAAAGTCGTGACGGCGGCAGAATCCGCCTGAGCCGGTATATCGTTTAGGCGGGGTTGGGCGCTTGAGAAAGGCAGACCATAGGGATAGCGAGCGGTTTACCACAATAACGTCGGACGCCGCGACGATACCGCTCCCAGGCAGGTTTGACGCTTTACCCGCCAGCAGGGCTTGTGCGGTTAAAGACCGCACGTGGCGATGGTCTATACTGTGTAAGGTCACTTGATTCCGGGGTGAAATAGCCTTGCGGTCAGGGGGCAGTGCGGCAAAAGGATCGCAAACGACTAAGCGGACAGAAAGTGGTTAAGCGGACGGCAAGCAGTCAATCGGACGCCAACCAGCTAAATGGACGACGTCCGTCGATGAAACGGATGTCCGTCGCATTAATTGCCGTAGCGCTGTAGCAGGGTGGCCATCCCCTGACGATAACGCTGTTCCAGCGTCTCGCGGCTGGTGGCGGTGATTTCCAGATCGCGGAGCAGCCCGTCGTGCAGAGCATACACCCAACCGTAAATCGTGACCTTCTGGCCCCGTTTCCAGGCAGAGCGCATGATGGTCGAGTGTCCCAGGTTATACACCTGTTCAATCACATTAATCTCGCTCAGGATGTTGGCGCGATCCTCTGGATGGAGCTCGCCCAGCAGTGAGCTATGCTTGTACCACAAATCACGGATATGCAGCAGCCAGTTGTCGATAAGCCCTAGCTCGGGATTGTCAATGGCCGCCTGTATGCCGCCGCTGCCGTAGTGGCCGCAAATGATAATATGCTCGACCTCCAGCACGTCGACCGCATATTGCACCACCGACAGACAATTGAGATCGGTATGGATAACCAGATTGGCGACATTGCGATGTACAAACAGCTCACCGGGCTCCAGTCCGGTCAATCTTTCCGCCGGGACGCGGCTGTCGGAACAGCCAATCCACAGAAAGCGTGGCTTTTGCGCCAGCGACAGCCGCTCAAAAAAGCCCGGATCCTCTTCATGCAGAAGCTTGGATCAGTCGTGGTTGTTACTGATAAGGGTTGAAATGTCTTTCATCGATGTTAATAGCCCGTAACTGTCGTAATGCGATGCGTTAATATAGGCCAAGCGCTGGCGTTTGAAAATCAGTTCCTGAAAACCGTTTAGAATAAGGTAACCCGTCACAAATGACATATGCATTGGAGTTGGAGCAGTTGACCAAGACCTACGCAGGAGGCGTACAGGCTATGAAAGGGATTGACTTGAACGTGGAAGCCGGCGATTTCTATGCGCTGCTTGGCCCCAACGGGGCGGGAAAATCCACCACCATCGGCATTATCAGCGCCTTAGTGAACAAGAGCGCCGGTAAAGTGCGGGTGTTCGGCTACGATACCGATAAGGACATTGTCAATGCGAAACGCCAGCTGGGGCTGGTGCCGCAGGAATTTAATTTCAATTCCTTTGAAACCGTCTATCAAATCGTGGTGCATCAGGCCGGCTACTACGGCGTAGAGCGCAAGCAGGCTGCGGCCCGCGCGGAAAAATATCTGCGCCATCTGGATCTGTGGGACAAACGCGACGAGCGCGCCCGCATGCTTTCTGGCGGCATGAAACGACGACTGATGATCGCCCGTGCGCTGATGCATGAGCCGAAGCTTCTGAATCCTTGATGAACCCACCGCCGGCGTCGATATCGAGTTGCTCCGCTCCATGTGGGGGTTTTTGCGCGATCTGAACAACAGCGGCACCACCATTATATTAACCACCCATTACCTGGAAGAGGCGGAGATGCTTTGCCGGCATATCGGCATTATCCAGCACGGCCGGCTGGTGGAAAATACCTCTATGCGCGAGCTGCTGTCGAAGCTGAAATCCGAAACCTTCATACTGGATTTGGCGGCGAAAAGCGCGCTGCCGCAGCTAAACGGGTATCGCAGCCAGCTGCTTGATACCAGTACGCTGGAGGTGGAGGTGATGCGCGAACAGGGGTTAAATAGCCTGTTCAGTCAGCTGAGCGCACAGGGAGTACAGGTGTTGAGTATGCGCAATAAGACCAACCGCCTGGAGGAATTATTTGTTTTGTTGGTCACGGACGGCAAAGCAAGGGGTCAACGGGCATGATGCAGCTGTATTGGGTCGCGTTTAAAAGCATATTACGTAAAGAAATTAACCGGTTCGCGCGGATCTGGGTGCAAACCCTGGTGCCGCCGGTGATTACCATGACGCTCTATTTTATCATTTTCGGCAATCTCATCGGATCGCAGATTGGCGCCATGCACGGCTTTTCGTATATGCAGTTCATCGTGGCGGGCCTGATTATGATGGCGGTGATCACCAATGCTTACACCAACGTCGCGTCATCGTTCTTTATCGCCAAGTTTCAGCGCAACATTGAAGAACTGCTGGTGGCGCCGGTGCCTACCCATGTGATCATCGCGGGGTATGTGTGCGGCGGCGTGGCGCGCGCGATTTGCGTCGGCATTCTGGTGACGGCGGTGTCGCTGTTCTTTGTGCCGCTCCAGGTCCACGCCTGGTGGATGGTCGTGCTGACGCTGATATTGACCGCGGTGTTGTTTTCGTTGGCGGGACTGCTTAATGCGGTGTTTGCCAAAAGCTTTGATGACATCAGCATTGTCCCCACCTTCGTGCTTACACCGCTGGCCTATCTGGGCGGCGTGTTCTATTCGTTAACGCTGCTGCCGCCGTTTTGGCAGGTGGTGTCGCGCTTGAACCCGGTGGTGTATATGATTAGCGGCTTCCGCTATGGCTTCTTGGGCATCAGCGACGTGCCGCTGGCGCTAACGCTTGCGGTGCTGGTGGCTTTTATCGTGGTGTTTTATCTGCTGTGCTGGGCGCTTATCCAGCGCGGACGCGGCTTGCGCACCTAACCTGACGGGCGGCGCTAGCGCCGCGCCGGGGTGGCGTGTTGCGGCTTAAGCCCGTTTCAGCGCGAGCTGGCCGGTTGGGCCGCCACAACAGCAAACGGGCGCGGGCGTAAATTCACCTGCGGCCAGCGGATGCCAGAACTCAGGCAGTCTCTCCCTGCGGCCCCTGGCGCGCCGTACGTTGACGGTTAAAGCCCGCGCCCCTCGGGCGCCAGACGCAGACAGGCTCTAGCTGTGCCCTCTAGCGCGGTAGGCCGGCGGTGAATACCCGCGGCCATTGGCGCGGGAGACTCAGGCCATCTGCACCGGCAGCGCTTTGGCGGTGCGCTGTAGCTGATTGTGTTCGTCGAAATAGGCCACCCGCGGCGCGTGATGTCGCGCCTCTTCGTCCGGCATTTGCACATAGGCGCAAATAATCAATAAATCGCCGACGCAGGCGCAGCGCGCGGCCGCGCCGTTGACTGAGATGATGCGCGAGCCGCGCTCGGCGGCAATTGCGTAGGTGGAGAAGCGCTGACCGTTGTCGACGTTATAAATATCAATCGCTTCATACTCCAGGATCCCCGCCGCATCCAGAAAGTCCTGATCAATAGCGCAGGAACCTTCTTAATGGAGATCCGCCTGGGTGACGTGCACCCGGTGTAGCTTGCCTCGTAACATCTTGCGTTGCATGAGCTTAAGCCTTCTTACCGTTAGGAAATGAGATCCACTTGCGCATTATCAATTAGCCTGGCCTTACCCAGCCAGGCGGTGAAGAGCACCACCGCCCGCCGGCTGTCAACCGTCAGCGGTTGCAGGGTCTGCGCGTCGCGAATGACCAACGTATCCGGCCTGAGGCCGGCCTGAAGCAGTTGTTCCGTCGCTGAGTTCAGCAACCCATCGATGTGGCGTTCGCCTTCGCGCAACTGCGCCACCAGCCGCATGAGCACCTGATTGAGCTGCGGCGCCAGACGGCGTTCCTCGGCGCTCAGATAACCATTGCGCGAACTGAGCGCCAGCCCATCGGCGGCGCGCACTGTCGGTACGCCGATAATCTCGATGTCATAGCTCATGTCGCGCACCAGTTGACGGATGAGCGCCAGTTGCTGAAAGTCTTTTTCGCCGAAGCAGTCCACGTCCGGTTCTACCAGATTAAACAGCTTGCTGACAATGGTGGCGACGCCGCGGAAATGGCCCGGCCGGCTTTCTCCCTCCAGAATATTGGCAAATCGGGGCACATCGACAAAAGTTTGACTGGCAAGACCTTCGGGGTAGATAACCGCCGTCGCCGGCGCGAACACCATGTCCACGCCGCGCCTTGTCAGCTGTTCGCAATCTTCTTGCAGCGTGCGCGGGTAGGCCACCAAGTCTTCCGGCCGGTCGAACTGCATCGGGTTGACGAACACGCTGACCACGACTTTATCGGCGCGGGCACGGCCGGCGTCAATCAGCGCCATATGCCCTTCGTGCAAATTGCCCATGGTCGGGACCAGGGCGATACGCTTATGCTCCTGACGCCACTGTTTAACCGTCTGACGCAGCGTCGGCGGTGTTTCGATAATCTGCACGGGAGTCTCCTCCATCAATGAAAGCTATGTTCGGCCGCGGGAAACCGACCGGCTTCGACCTCTTGCACGTAGCGGCGCACGGCGGCGGCAATGTCCCCGCCTGCCGCCAGAAAATCTTTAGCGAACGAAGGCGAGCTATCGCCGGTGATGCCGAGCGCATCCTGCATGACCAGGATTTGGCCGTCGGTGACGGCGCCGGCGCCAATGCCGATAACCGGAATGCTCAGCTCATGCGTTACGCGTTCCGCCAGCGCGACCGGTACGCATTCCAGTACCAGCAACTGGGCGCCGGCCTGTTCCAGCGCCAGCGCGTCGGCCAACAGCTGGTCTGCGCCGGCTGCGTCGCGCCCTTGAATTTTATAGCCGCCGAAGATATTCACCGATTGCGGGGTCAGGCCAAGGTGGCCGCAGACGGGTACCGCCCGCGCGGTCAGACCGCTAACGGTATCGGCCAGCCATACGCCGCCCTCAAGCTTGACCATATTGGCGCCCGCGCGCATCAGCGCCGCCGCATTGTCATAGGACTGAGCCGGCGTCGCATAACTCATGAACGGCAGATCGGCCAGCAGCAGGCACGAGGGCGCGCCGCGCCGCACGCAGCGGGTATGGTAAACCATATCCTCAACGGTGACCGGCAGCGGCGAGTCATGGCCCTGCATGGTCATGCCCAGAGAGTCGCCTACCAGCATCACTTCGATCCCCTGTTTGGCGAACAGGCGGGCAAACGCGGCGTCGTAGGCGGTAATGGAGGCGAATCTGCGCTGTTGTTGTTTCCATTTGCGCAAATGAGAAATCGTGGTCATGGTAGGCAACCTCTGTGCCGCTGGAGCGTCCGCTGTCAGCTTAAAGAATGGCGGCTTATTTTAATGGAATCTTTGCCGGGTGTATAGCGTTTATCGCACAAAACAGGGGGTACATTGACCTGAACCCGTCGCGGGGGCTATGACTCTGCCGGACGCAGAGAGAACGTGGGAGGCCGGCGCGAACCTGCGTCCTTGGTATCCACCCAGATGGCCGGCGCCAATTTGCACCTTCGGTCTGCCCCCCAGGTGGCCGGCTAGTGAGGTTGAGCCGCGACGCGACCTCTGGCATGAGGAGAGAGAAGGCAGCGACCGCCGCACGGTCGTCATCGTGCCATGGCGTAAGCGTGTGGGCGGCAGTGCTTAGCCGTAGGGGTAACGGTGCTCTTCATCCCAATAGGTGAGGCCGTTGCGCGGCACCTGACGCAGGCGCTCCGCCAGCGGGACGCCGTTGGGAAACTGCAGATCCGGGGCGAGCTCCGCAAGTGGATAGAGCATAAACTCGCGGTTGTGCATGTCGTAGTGCGGTACAGTCAGGCGCGGGGAGACGATAATGCGATCGCCGAACAGCAAAATGTCCAGATCCAGCGTGCGGGGTCCGAAACGATGCGCCTTGCGCGTCCGTCCCTGGCGCAGTTCGATCGCCTGGGTGTGATCGAGCAGCGTTTCCGGTGCCAGGGTGGTGTCCAGCGCCACCACGGCGTTCAGGAAATCGGGCTGATCCTGCGGGCCCCGCGGGCGGCTGCGGTAGTAGGAAGAACAGGTGACCAGCCGGGTTTGCGGCAAGCTGGCCAGCGCGTCGAGGGCGGCGCTCACCTGCTGTAAGGGTTCGGACAGATTACTACCCAAAGCCAGCCAGACGCGCTCCATCAGGCGCTGTCGCGATTGGGCGCCCGACGGCGCGGGCGGCGCGGGCGAGCGCGGGTCGGGCCGTCATCGCCGAGCGTGGTCAGCATGTTCTTTTGTCGCGGCGGCGCGGCGACCTGGAATTCCCCCCACCAGCGGCTCAGACGCTGTAGTTCGGCGTTGTTTTCAACCTCGGCGCGAAGCGTCAGCAAATCATAGGCGGCGCGGAATTTGGGGTGTTCCATCAGCTTGTGGGCGCGCTTGCCCTGGCGGCGCGATAGCCGCAGTTGCAGTTGCCACATATCCCGCATCAGGGCGGTTAAACGTTTCGGGATGGCCAGGGTCCGACATTGTTCATCGAGGATATCGTTCATCGCCAGCGAAAACGCGTCGAAATAGGACAGGCCGCTCTCCTGGGTCAGTTTTTGCGCATGCTCCAACAGCGGATACCACAGCATGGCGGCGAACAAGAAGGCCGGATTGACCCGCATATCGTTACGCAAACGCTGATCCGTGTTGGCCAGAACGCGGATGACCATCTGCTCCATATAGCTGTCGCCATGTTCGGTAAAGTTACGGCTTATGAGCGGAAATAACGGCTGGAACAACTGGTATTCGCACAGCAGGCGATAAGTGGCTTCACCGTAACCCGCCTGCAGCAGTTTGAGCGCCTCTTCAAACATCCGCGCCGGCGGAATGTCATGCAACAACGCCGCCAAACGGGGAATCGGTTCGGCGGTTTCGCGGCTAATAGTCATATCCAGCTTGGCGGCAAAGCGCACCGCGCGCAGCATGCGTACCGGATCTTCCCGGTAGCGGGTTTCCGGATCGCCAATCAGGCGAAGGGTTCCTTCGCGTAAATCTTTCAGCCCGCCGGTATAGTCGCGCAGGGTGAAGTCGGCCACGCTGTAATAAAGACTGTTCACGGAAAAGTCGCGACGCTGGGCGTCTTCTTCGATGGAGCCGAAAATATTGTCGCGCAGCAGCATGCCGTTGTGGCCGGTTAGGGCGGCGCCCGTCGCGCCTTCTACCGGCTCCAGCACCTGGTGATGGCCGCGGAAGGTGGCGACTTCGATAATTTCGGGCCCGAACATGACGTGGGCCAGCCGGAAACGGCGGCCGACCAGACGGCAGTTGCGGAACAATTTACGCATCTGCTCCGGGGTCGCGCTGGTGGAGATGTCGAAGTCCTTGGGCTTTTTACCCAACAGCAGATCGCGCACGCCGCCGCCGACCAGGTAGGCTTCGTATCCCGCTTTGTTCAGGCGGTAAAGGACCTTTAGTGCGTTTTCACTGATCTCTTTACGGGAGATGGTGTGCTGGTCGCGCGGGATAATCGTCAAATGGCGTCTATCCTCTGGTGCCGTTTCCACGCTTTCACGATTGAGCACCTTACGGCAGAAGTTGGCTACTCGGGTAAAAATAGTACACCTCAATAGTAACAAATAAACAGGAACAACCAAAACCGCGGCTAATAATAGCTCACCCCGCTAAGTTTGAGAATGGGCGGGTGCGTTGTCCCTTACGGGGCGGGCATGGCCGGCACGGCGTCAAGTCGCCAGTGGTCCACCGCCCAGTTTAACATACACTCAAGGCGCATAGCACACCACTGCGGCGGTAGCGGCTGATTTAACAACCCCAGCGCCTGCGCCAGCAGCGGCAGGGGATCGCTCATCGGCAGCGCCGGCGCATGATTTTGTTTCGATAATTTCAGCCCTGACGGCGACAGCGCCAGCGGCAGATGAATATAATCAGGTTTTTTATAACCTAATTGACGATAGAGCGCCAATTGGCGCACCGTTGGCGCGATGAGATCGGCGCCGCGCACCACTTCCGTGACGCCGATGGCGGCATCATCTACCACCACCGCCAGATTATAGGCGAACAGCCCATCGCGGCGGCGGATGATAAAATCTTCCTGCGCCAGCGCCGGGCTGGCATCGATGCGGCCCCGCAATTTATCGTGGAAATGGAGCACCGGCGCGGTTTGCCGCAGGCGGATGGCCGCACCCGCGGCGCTAAGGTGTCGATCGCGGCAATGGCCGTCGTACAGACCGCCCAGGTTCTGTATACGGCTGCGGGTACAATCGCAATAATAACTGAGGCCGCGCTGGTGCAGCGTCGCCAGAGCCGCCAGATAAGCCTCATGCCGCTGCGACTGATAGATGACCGGTCCGTCCAAGTGCAGGCCGTAATGGCGCAGCTGGCGCAGTAAGGTATCGGCGGCGCCGGGAACTTCCCGCGGCGGGTCGATATCATCAATGCGCACCCGCCACTGACCGCGACAGGCGCGCGCCTGCACATAGCTGCCAAGGGCGGCGACGAGGGAACCAAAATGAAGCGCGCCGGAAGGCGACGGGGCAAAGCGCCCGATATAGGGGACAAAGGTTGGCATGATAGTGACAAGGGCGTAGCCGTGCAGCTACCGCGATGTCATGATGTTGCGTCACCGACACCGCAGTAAACCGGGCTCACTCTTACCCTGCCATCTGCTTTTCGCGAATTTCAGCCAGGGTCTTGCAGTCAATGCACAAATCGGCGGTCGGACGCGCCTCCAGGCGGCGGATGCCGATTTCAACGCCACAGGATTCGCAGAAGCCGAAGTCATTGTCTTCTACTTTCTTGAGGGTTTTCTCAATTTTCTTAATAAGTTTACGCTCCCGGTCACGGTTGCGGAGCTCAAGGCTGAATTCCTCTTCCTGCGCGGCACGGTCTACCGGGTCGGGGAAGTTAGCGGCATCATCCTGCATATGTGAGACGGTACGCCCGACTTCATCTCTGAGCTGATTACGCCAGGCTTCCAGAATGCGCTTGAAATGCAGAAGCTGGGCTTCATTCATGTACTCTTCACCAGGCTTTTGCTGGTATGGTTCCACCCCGGCGATGGCGAGAATGCTCAAGGAGGATGTCTTACGGTTTTGCCCTTCTTGCATGGTGCTTCTCCTTCTAACACGCACTAGCGATCCCCAACGTGGGGAAAAAACAGGCCGCTATAAATAGCAGATGACGTTAAGGTTGGCAATTATTCCTAACGCCTACTTGACAAGGGTGTCAGGGAGGGCGTATTTGGCGCGACGGTAAACTTTGGAAAACTGACGCATTTTACGCCATTTTGCCGTTAACCGCCCTATGAAATAATTATCGTCAGCGGAGTGTGGACTCGCATGACGTGCCGGGATAATTGACAACCATAGCACAGGACTTCTACGCCATACTGCTGAGCCTGTAATACCAGATCGGCATAGTGGGGGTCAATGTGGCGGGCCGGCGACACCCGGTCAATACTCGAATGCAGCACGGCGAAAAACAGCACCGCACGATACCCCTTTTCCGCCATTGCCTGTAATTCTCGTAAATGTTTTTGTCCGCGCAGCGTTACCGCATCCGGAAAATAACCCGACTGGTGTTGCAATAACGTCACGGATTTCACCTCAATATAGCAGCCCGCGCGGTCTTCTGCCGATAATAACCAATCTATCCTGCTGTTCTCTGCGCCATATCGCACTTCGCCGCGAAGATGGGCATATCCCGCCAGCTCGGGAATCGATCCAGCCCGTAGCGCTTCGCCAACCAACGTATTGGCGCGCAGCGTATTTACCCCTATCCATTGACCGCTGGCGGTCTCTGTTAGTTACCAACTATGTGGATAGCGGCGTTTGCGGTTATCCGACGTGGAATACCACACGGTATCGCCAGGGGTAGCGCAGCCGGTCATGGCGCCGGTGTTGGGGCAATGGAGGGTTAATGCCTCACCGTCAGGGGTGATGACATCGGCAAGAAAACGTTTATAGCGTTGTATCAGCCTGGCGGGTTTGAGGGTAGGCTCGAATTGCATAGGGTCTTCCTTACTGTGGACCATCGCGATGGAGGGGCCAGTCCTGCACCAGCCTATAGCGTACGCGACCGTTGTCAAACGTCGATAGCCAAAGACCGAATCGGCTTACGTCAGTCGTCCAGCCCGGCGTATCCGGCGGCAGCGCTACCGGTTTGGTCGCCTGCCGCCAGAGAGTGATATGCGGATGAAACGGCAGCGAACTTTGCTGGCAGCAGCTACGGGCCGCCCGGTCACGCAGCCATCCCGTCAGTTGCAGCAGCTCGCGCGGCGCGCGGCGGCAGCCGAGCCACACGACGCCCGCGCCCGGCCAATGGCCGCAATCATCCAGAGGCAGCGTGAAGGCCGGCTGCCGCAGACGACCCGCTGCCGCGACGAGCGCCCGCTCCTGCGCGGCGCCAACGTTGCCTAAAAAAGCCAGCGTCAGATGCAAATTGTCCTGCGCGACCGGTCGGCCGGTTTCAGCGGGAAACCGCGCGGCGCGCCAGTCCACCATCTGACGGCGCAGCGTGAGGGGGCAACGTCAGGGCGAAAAACAACCGGCGCGACGCGCTGGAGGCTTCGACGGGCCGGCGGGGAGCGGGTGCAGGCATAAGCGGGTTCTTCATCAAGCGGCGGCGCCACTGATGGCGTCGGGGGCGGAACCGATCATTGTTCCAGGATGCAGCGATGCTACAATGCCTGCCCTGGAATGTTAACCTTTTCGTGGAGACGTTGTGGCGTTATTACCGGTCAGTGCCGTGGTCGATGAAGTGCTCTCCGCCTTGCAAAGCGCCGCGCAGGTCATGCTGCACGCGCCAACTGGCGCCGGCAAATCGACCTGGCTGCCGCTGGAGATTCTGCGCCGCGGTGGCCTGGCGGGGAAAGTGGTGATGCTGGAGCCTCGGCGGCTGGCGGCTAAAAACGTCGCGCTCCGGCTGGCGGAACAGTTGGGCGAGCGCCCTGGGCAGAAGGTCGGCTATCGGATGCGCAATGAGAGCCGCTGCGTCCCGACGACCCGGCTGGAGGTGGTCACCGAGGGGCATTTTGACCCGTCAACTGCAGCAAGACCCGACGCTCGACGGCGTCTCGCTGGTGATCCTGGATGAATTTCATGAGCGCAGCCTGCAGGCGGATCTGGCGCTGGCGTTATTGCTGGATGTGCAGCGTGGCCTGCGTGACGATCTGGTGGTGCTGATCATGTCCGCGACCCTGGATGACCGCCGGCTGAGTCAACTGTTGCCTGAGGCGCCGGTGATTCGCTCTGAAGGGCGCAGCTATCCGGTGGAGCGGCGCTATCTGGCGCTGCCGGCCCAGACGCGACCGGAGGAGGCGATAGCCGGTGCGGTGCAGCAACTTCTGCGGCAACAGCCCGGTTCGCTGCTGCTGTTTCTGCCCGGCGTGGCGGAAATCAACCGGGTGCAGGGGCTGCTCGGCGAGCGTGTGGCGGCGGACGTCTTACTGTGCCAGCTGTACGGCGCGCTGCCTATGGAAGCGCAGCAGCGCGCCATCCATCCCGCCCCTGCGGGCCATCGTAAAGTGGTACTGGCCACCAATATAGCCGAAACCAGCCTGACCATCGAGGGCATCCTCCTGGTGGTGGACAGCGGCCTGGAGCGGGTGGCGGAGTTCGACCCGCGCAGCGGGCTGTCGCGTCTAATTACCCGGCGCATCAGTCAGGCGTCGATGGCGCAGCGCGCGGGGCGGCTGTCTGCGGGCGTATGCCTGCATCTATTTAGTCAGGAGCAGGGGGGGCGCGCGCCGGAGCATCACGCGCCGGAAATCACCTACGCCGATTTGGCCCCGCTCTGGCTGGAGCTACTGCAATGGGGCGTGCGCGAGAGCGGGCAGCTTACCTGGCTGGACGCCCCGCCGGCGCCGGCGCTGGCGGCGGCGGTCGACACCCTGACCGGGCTGGGTGCCATCGACGCCCGCCAGCACCTGACGCCTGCCGGCCGCGCCATGGCCGGCTACGGCTGCGATCCGCGCCTGGGGGCAATGCTGTACCACGCCGGCGAAGAGGCCGATGCCGTCGCCACCGCCGCGCTGCTGGCGGCTATGATCGAGGAACCCCCCAAGAGCGTCTCGCCGGATATCCGTGACCACTTCCACCGCCCGTTGCCGCACTGGGCGGCGCGTGCGCGCCAATTGCGTAGTCGATGCGGAGGCGGCGAAGGGCGGCCGGACCTCAATATGGCCCCTTTGCTGCTGGCCTGGGGCTTTCGCGATCGCATCTCCCGCCGCCCGGCCCGCCTGGTTCAGCCGCACCACCGCCATGCACTGGGATCAGGACAAAGGCAGCCTGCGGGTAGTTCAGCGTGAACGCTTGGGGCGCCTGGTGTTGTGTGAACAACCGCAGGCCCGGCCATCGGATGCGGTCATGGCGCAGGCGATGCTCGACTGGATTGCAGAGCAGGGGTTGGGCGTGCTGACCTGGGAGCGCGAGGCCATCCAACTGCGCCAGCGCCTGCTGTGCGCCGCTGAATGGCTGCCGGAGACCGGCTGGCCGGAGGTAGACGATCACGCGCTACTCGCCGCGCTGCCCCGCTCGCTGCTGCCGTCGCTGACCGGGGTGCGCGACGCGCGCGGCCTTGCGCGCATCAATCTCGCCGATGCGTTGCTGCGGCTGCTTGACTGGTCATTGCGACAACGGCTGGATAGTCAGCTGCCCAGCCACTACACTGTGCCCACCGGCAGCCGTCTGCCGCTGCGTTATCAGCAGGGCGAGCCGCCGGTGCTGTCGGTACGCATGCAGGAGATGTTCGGCGAGCAGCAGACGCCGCGCGTGGCGCAAGGGCGCGTGGCGGTGGTCCTGGAGCTGCTGTCGCCCGCGCACCGACCGCTGCAGATAACCCGTGATCTGGCGGTTTTTTGGCGCGGCGCCTATCGCGAAGTGCAAAAAGAGATGAAAGGGCGTTATCCAAAACACCCCTGGCCGGACGATCCGGCGCAGGCGTTGCCCACCCGGCGCACCCGTAGGCCGCAATAACGGGAAATTCAGAGGTTTCCGCTTCCGGCCCGGCCGAAGCGGGAACAGAGTAGACGGTTTAGCCGTTGGTAGTTGGGAGAGTAATGAACGATGTCTGGGGATGACCGTGAACCTATCGGACGTCACGGACGACCGTCAGGCCGCAAGGCTCCGCGTAAGGCCGCACCACGCCGCTGGCGGGATGATGATGATGACCGTTGGCAGGATGATGACGAAGACGAAGAGGAGTACCTGATGCCGCCACGTAAGGGAAGGGGAGGCGCGCCGCGGAAAAAACGCCGGCTGCTGGGCTGGCTTATTCGCATCCTGCTGTTGCTGGTGGTCGTTATCGCGATCTATGGCGTCTATTTGGATGTGCAGGTCCGTCACCGCATTGATGGCAAAGTCTGGCAACTGCCGGCGGCGGTCTATGGCCGCATGGTGAGCCTGGAGCCGGGCATGTCCTACAGCCGCAACGACATGGCGACGTTGCTGGAAGGCATGCAGTACCGCGAAGTGTCGCGTATTACCCGGCCGGGCGAATTCACCGTACGCGGCAATAGCATCGAGCTGCTGCGCCGGCCGTTCGATTTCCCGGACGGCAAGGAGGGCCAGATCCACGCCCGCATGACCTTTGCCAAAAACCAGCTGCTGGAAATCAAGAACCAGGACACCGGGCGCAATTTTGGTTTCTTCCGCCTCGACCCCAGGCTGATTACCATGTTGCAATCCCCCAAAGGCGAGCAGCGGCTGTTCGTGCCGCGCGCCGGTTTTCCGGACCTGCTGGTGGATACGCTGATTGCCACCGAAGACCGGCATTTCTACCAACATGATGGTATCAGCCTCTCCTCCATCGGCCGCGCCTTCCTGGCCAATATCACCGCCGGACGCGCGGTGCAGGGCGGAAGCACGCTGACGCAGCAGTTAGTAAAAAACCTGTTTTTGACCAATGAACGCTCGCTGTGGCGCAAGGCCAATGAAGCCTATATGGCGCTGATAGTTGACTATCGCTACAGCAAGGATCGCATCCTGGAGCTGTATCTGAACGAGGTGTATCTTGGCCAGAGCGGTAGCGATCAAATCCGTGGTTTCCCGTTGGCCAGCCTGTATTATTTCGGCAGACCGGTGGATGAGCTCAGTCTCGATCAGCAGGCGATGCTGGTGGGGATGGTAAAAGGGGCGTCGCTGTACAATCCCTGGCGCAATCCCAAGCTGGCGCTTGAACGGCGCAATCTGGTGCTGAAACTGCTGGAGAACCAACAGGTTATCGACGGCGAACTGTACAATATGCTGAGCGCCCGTCCGCTGGGGGTACAGCCGCGCGGCGGAGTATTGACGCCCCAGCCGGCCTTCATGCAAATGGTGCGCGAAGAGCTGCAAAGCAATCTGGGCGATAAAATTAACGATCTGTCCGGCGTCAAGATTTTCACCACGCTGGATCCGCTGTCGCAGGATGCGGCGGAAAAAGCGGTTGAAGCCGGCATCCCCGCCCTGCGCGCCGGCCGTGGCGTTAAAGATCTGGAGGCCGCCATGGTGGTGGTCGACCGATTCAGCGGCGAAGTGCGCGCCATGGTTGGCGGCGCGGAGCCGCAGTTTGCCGGATTCAATCGCGCGATGCAGGCGCGACGTTCGGTGGGATCGCTGGCGAAACCGGCTACCTATCTGACCGCCCTGAGCGAGCCGGATAAATACCGGCTCAACACCTGGATAGCCGATGAGCCGCTTACCCTTAAGCAGCCGAACGGCAGCCTGTGGTCGCCCAAAAACTACGATCGGCAATTCCGCGGCAAGGTCATGTTGGTGGATGCTTTGACCAACTCGCTTAACGTGCCGACGGTCAACCTCGGCTTGTCAGTGGGGCTTGATCGTATTACCGCCACACTGGTGAAGCTGGGCATCCCCTCTTCGGTACTAAACCCGGTGCCGTCGATGCTGCTTGGCGCCATCAGCCTGACGCCAATGGAAGTGGCGCAGGAATTCCAGACCATCGCCAGCGGCGGCAACCACGCCACGCTGTCGGCGGTGCGATCGGTGATAGGGGAAGACGGTGCCGTGCTGTATCATAGCTTCCCTCAGGCCGAGCGGGTGGTGCCCGCCAAAGCGGCGTATCTGACGCTGTATGCGATGCAGCAGGTTGTGGTGCGCGGCACATCGCGCTCGCTGTCGGTGAAATTCCCGTCTTCACATCTGGCGGCGAAAACCGGCACCACCAACGATTTGCGCGATAGCTGGTTCGCCGGCATTGACGGCAAAGAGGTCTCTATCGCCTGGGTCGGCCGCGATAATAACGGTCCCGCCAAGTTGACCGGCGCCAACGGCGCATTGACGCTGTACCGCCGTTATCTGGAAAAACAGGCGCCGTTGACGCTGAACTTGACGCCGCCTGAGGGGATTAGTCAGATGTCCATCGACTACGCGGGGAATTTTGTCTGCAACGGCGGCAGCGCGATGCGCACATTGCCGGTGTGGACCGACGACCCGCAGTCGCTGTGCCAGCCGGCCCAGACGCAGGTGCAACAGCAGCCTGACGCCGCCGCGCCGGCGGGACAGCCGCAGCAAAACCCGCCGCCGCAGGATGAGTAAAAAGACAGTAACGGTGTCGCAAACTGGATCCGGGAAATGTTCGGTAAATAGCGCTCGAACGCGGGCGGTGCGCCGTCGGGCAGCGGGCGCCTTAACAGCGCGTTGTCCGGTAAGCCCGTCGCATCACCTCGCACGGCCCCGGCGCTGCCCTCATTCCGGGCGTTTGGCGTCGCTGCCGTGCGGCTCGCGGGTATAGACCGACAGCACCACCCGGGAGAAGGAGGTGAAGAATTGCTCCAGGCGAGCAAAACTTCCCGCATCCTGGGCAAACGCCGATGAGCTGTCCACCAGATTGGTCAGCAGGAACACCAGATCTTGCCGCGGCGTATCCGCCTTCAACTGTCCCTGCTGCCAGGCATATTCCACCGCCTGGCTAATCACCTCCTGCATGGTCTCGGTGAACGACGCAAGAGAACGGCAGGCGGCATCGCTCAGCACATCGCTTTCAAGGCGCAGCCGGCCGATTAAACTCCAGGGATGCTTGCCTTTATCATCAAGATTATATTTGCGGTATAGCCGATAATTGTACGCGACCACTTGGGCCACTTTTTGTTCCAGCGTGGTGGTGGTATCCAGCCAAATAATACTGTGATTTTTTTTGGCTTCGGCCACATATTCCCGCACTACGATTTCCACCAGATGATTTTTATTACCGAAGTGATAATGAATATTGGTGGTTGTTATTTGTAAGGCTTTAGCGATAACGCCGAAAGTCGTTTTATGATAACCATGGGCAATCAGTAAGTTGCGCGTAACATTTTTGATCTTTTCCTGCATTGAACTGCTGGTTGTCAGGCCCTGGCTGTATTCTGGTTTTGACATAATCCCCTCGAGGCCAGCGAATGCCACTGCGCCTTGCAACTAGATGGCGTTTTCTGCACGATATAATTAAACGGAGAAGGCAGGCAGAATATTTAGCATTTTTTCAGGGGGATAGCAAAACACCGCGCGTCATTTTGCGCAACAAGAGCCGGGCGGCGCTTCAGGACGAAGACGCCGCGTCAGGCGTCATAGGGCGGGATTAGTGCCGCATCATTAATAGGGTTTCGCCTTGCTGCACGATAGCCTGATGCTGATTGATCATCCGCAGACCAAAGGTAACAATGCCCCTGTCGGCACGTTTGGTCGAACGTTTGCTCACCACGGTAATCTCGGCGTAAATGCGATCGCCGGGCAGCAGTGGCGCGCAGAATGTCCAGTTCCAGCCCAGGGTTGCGATACCGCACAACCGTACGGCCGAGCGGGTCTTTAAGCCATCGATAAGCGCTAGCCCCAATAAGCCATGGGCGATACGCCCCGGAAATCCCTGCTACCGGGCGAAAGTATCATCCATATGCACGTCAAAAAAATCGCCGGTAATGCCCGCGAAAGCCACAATATGCGACTCCGTCAGGGTGATCGCCCGGGTGTCATAACGATCGCCTGCCTGCAAATCGGCATAACCATATTCGCCGGCCGGTAACCGCCGTCCAGAGGCGGGGACGGTAGCGGATTGTGACATAGTGCCTCCTGTGTTTGGCGCGCCGCTCGCCCTTGGCGTTGGCGCAGAGTTATAAGCGCTGCAGCGTTAAACCGCCGTTGGCATGGATAACCGAGCCGGTGGCGAAAAATGCCTCGGGTTTGATAAGCATGGCGACGGCCGCGGCGATATCTTCCCCTCGCCCCCAGCGCTGTGCAGGCACCAGGCCGTCAGCGATCAAACGGTCATATTTTTCGTTCACGCCGGCGGTCATATCGGTGCGAATAATGCCCGGCCGGACCTCAAACACCCCGATGCCGTCTGCGGCCAGGCGCGCCGCCAGTCCCTGCGCCACCATGGCAAGGCCCGCTTTGGCAATGCAATACTCCAGCCGGTTCACCGATGCCATTTGCGCGGAGCAAGAGGAAATAAACACGATGCTGCGCTCACCCTCTGCGGCCGTGCGGGTCAGCATGCGCTTGGCCACCGCCTGGGCGAGGAAAAACGCGCCGCGCAAGTTGGTGTTTAGCACGGCGTCGAAGTTCGCCGCCGTAGTGTCCAGCACATCAAGCCGCTCAGGCGGCGCGATGCCGGCGTTGGCAACCAGTACGGCGATCGGTCCCAACTGCTGCTCGATGCTGTCCAGCACGGCGGCATGATCCGCCGGCGCGGCGATGTCGCTTTTGAAATAACGCACCGGTACGCCGTATTCTTCGAGTTCCGCCACGGCGGCGCGCGTTGGCGCATCACTGCCACCGCTGCCGGTAATGGCGATGGCGTGGCCGGCGGCCGCCAGTCGTTTGGCGATGGCAAAGCCAATCCCCCGGCGTCCGCCGGTAATCATTGCGGTGGCGGTCGGGTATTGCGGCGGCATTAGGCGTCTCCTGAGGTGCTGAAAAAGGTCAGGTAGGGTCCATTGTCCGCCAAACGCTGGACATAGAGCGCCAGCTCGCGCAGATGATAGTCCCCCCACTGGGTAGCTTCGCCGAACGGGTTTTGGTGGCCTGCGGGCACATAATCCCAGCCGTTAGGACGATGATATTAACTGTGCAGCAATAATCCATGGTGCTGCGGAGCCAGGCTGAGATACCGGTCGTCCAACAGCGTTTGCAGCACCGTTAATCCCGCCTGACGATAGCGTTGCGCGCCGGCGCGTTGATTGGCGCCGAGCCAGGCGCCGAATCGCAACAGCCCCTGCGCCGCAATCGCCGCCGCGGAGCTGTCGACGGGTTCGACGGCGTTGGCCGGGTCCGAGTAGCGCTCGTAGGGCGTATCTAGCGCCGCAAGACCGGGGGCGCCGGTGTCCCAGTAGGGGATGCCATCAAGGGTGGTGTACGCCAGATAAAAATCGCACACGGCGGCGGCTTTTTCCAGCGTCGCCACGGTACTGGCTCTGTCTTGCGAGGCGCGCCATCGGTCGGCGGGCAGCGCGTGCAGATACTCTAGCAGTTCGGCGAAGCCGCATATCGCCCAGCTTAGCCCGCGGGTCCAGGTGGAGAAACCGGAATAGCCTTGCTGGGTCCCCACGCAGCGAAAAGCGCCGTTGCGCGGGTTAAAAAGGGCTTCGTGCGCCGTCCGGCCGCGAATATCGTAAATATCCCGCCCTTCGTTATAGAAAATGAAATAGCGTGCGCTGGTGAGGGCATGCGCTACGGCGCGATCCAGCAGCGAGACGGCCTCATCGCCCTCGATTTTCATGACCTGTCCCAGGTCGTGCGCCAACAGCAACACCCGTAGGGTACGCAGCGTATCGATAAACAGGGAATGCGCGCCGTTAAAGGAGTGGATAAACCCTTCGCCGGCGCCGAGCGCGGTCCAGCGATAGGCCTGCACCGCCCCTGAACAGCGGATAGCCAGGCGGTAATAGTCCAGCCTACCCGGCTCGGCCGGCAGTTTGCCCTCGGCCACCAGGCGCAGCAGATTACCGTAGGTGCTGACCTGATTGAAGCCATGGTCGAGCACGCCAAAATGGGTGATATGTTGCGGCATGTCGTCGCGGATGCGCGCCAGCGCGTTATCCAGGAACTGCCGTTCGCCGGTGGCATCGAACTGGAGCAGTGCGCTGCCGTAGGCAAACCCTTGGGTCCAATCCTTCCAGCCTTTGGGCTGATAGCGTCCGGCGACGGTATGCACCGGCGCCCCCCGGGAATAATCGAAACTGGTGTCGAGCGCGCTGATTTTGTTAGCCGAGAGTGCCCACATGCGTTCAATGGCGGGTAACAGATTGGCGGGGGTCAGAGAGTCATCGATTTTCATTGTGGTCCTCTTTACTGTTTAGCATGGGCAATCGTTGCAGGAGGGTGCTTAACGTCACATCGACCGGCTGCCGCCACCAATGGTCGGCGGAGAAGATTTCCACTTCATACAGGCCGCGATAGCCGGCGTCGGCCACGCTTTGGCACAGCCGCGGCAAATCGATGACGCCATCGCCCATCATGCCGCGGTCGGTCAACAGGTGTTGGGTGGGTACCAGCCAATCGCTGAGATGAAATGCCAGCAACCGTTGCGCCCGGCACGCACGCTGTAATTGCGGGATGACGTCGGGATCCCACCAGGTGTGATACACGTCGGCGGCAATGCCCACCTCCGGGCCCAGACGCTCGCAAAGCGCCAGCGCCTGGGCGAGGGTGTTGACGCAGGCGCGATCCCCTGCGTACATCGGATGCAGCGGCTCAATGGCCAGGCGCACCCCTGCAGCGCGCGCCGGCGCCAGCATTTCCGCTATGCCTTCCTCGACCTGCTGGCGTGCGCCTATGAGATCTTTGCTGCCCGCGGGCAGGCCGCCGACCACCAGGACCAGACACGCCGCTTCCAGCGCTGCGGCTTCCTCGATAGCCCGCAGATTATCGGCGCGGTTTTTCTCCCGCGCCGCCCGGTCGGCGGCGGGAAACATGCCGCCGCGACACAGCCCGCTGACCTGGAGGCCGGCATCGCGTATCAGGCGGCATGCGGGCGCTAGTCCCACCTCGGCTAGCTTGTCGCGCCAGGGTGCGATGCCGCCGAAGCCATATTTGAGGCAGCCACGTACGGCATCGCGCAGCGACGCGCCGGGGCCAAGGGTGGCGGTATTGAGCGATAACTGCTGCGCTGTCAATGGCGGCATGGCGACTCCTTAGCGTTTAGACCGAAAAAGGTCAGGAATGCCGCCAGTTGTCCTTCAATCATCGGCCTGCCGTTAGTCGCCCGACAGCACGCCTGACGAGAGCGCGCGATGAGCGGCGTTTCGGGCGGATGCATAATGATATCCACCGCCTGCAGCGCCGGACTGAACACGGTAAAGGGCGCAGGGAGGCCCTCGCCGGGTTGCATCCCGACAGGGGAGCAATTGATCAGCAGATCGATGCCGTCTAGGTCGGCAGGAGCGGTGCTCACGCGTGCGGGCCCGTTAGGATAATGGGCGTTGATACGGTCTACCTGCGCCTGCGCCGCGTCGCCGTTGGGATCGCACAGCGTCAAAGCGGCCACGCCGGCCGCCAATAAGGCAAAGATCACCGCGGCACCGCTGCCGCCAAGTTGTTTAACGTGCTGTCCGCGCAACGTAAACACCTCCGCCTGCAAGCCGGCGACCAGCCCCGCGCCATCAAACATATCGCCGAGCCATGCGCCTTGCGCGTCGCGGCGAAGGACATTCACGGCGCCGACCCGCTGCGCCTGCGCGGACAGCGTATCCGCCAGGGCGCAGGCGCGCACCTTGTGGGGCACGGTTATCACCAGACCCGCGACATTGCCCAACGCCATGATGCCGCGCAGGCTGGAGTCAAAGGTCGCGGCGGCCACCTGCAGCGGCACGCAGACCGTATTAATGCCGTTTTGCTGGAAAAACGCATTCATCAATTCAGGGGTTTTCACCTGCGTGATGGGATCGCCCACAATGCCGTACTGCCGCGTACTGCCGTCAATCGTTAACGCCGTCATAGCGGTGCCTGCGGCGCAAGTTGAGCGAGACGCGGATGCCGTGCGCGCGTTTTCGCCGCCATCTCTTCATGCAGGCCCATCGGCTGCGGCTTAAACAGTCTGGCGTCCATCGTTTTGAAACTGGCGGCGATGCGGGGGCGAAAGCCCATCTGTTGCAAAACGTCGCGTTCCAAGTCGATACCGGGCGCGATTTCCGTTAACTCCAGCGCGCCGTCCACCACGCGGAACACGGCGCGCTCGGTGACGAACAGCACCGTCTGACCCTGCTGGTAGGCGTAGGGGCCGCTGTAGGAAATCTGTTGCAGGGCGGCGACAAACTTGCGGTGGGCGCCCTATTGTTCGATATGCAACTGGCCATCGGCGCAGGCTGCGCGCAGGCCGCCGGCGGTAAAGGTGCCACCGAAGACCATTTTTTTGGCGTTTTGACTAATGTTGATAAACCCGCCGACGCCGATAAGTTTGTTGGCGAAGCGGCTGATATTGACGCTGCCGCCGGCGTCGATTTCGGCCGCGGAAAGAAAGGCGATATCAATACCGCCGCCATCGTAGAAATCAAACTGATAAGGCTGATCCACCAGCGCGCTGTAATTGCGCGCGGCGCCGGCGTCCAGCCCGGCGGCAGGGGTGCCGCCGATAATCCCCTGCTCGTTGGTGAGCACAATCGCATCCAGTACGTCCTCTTCCGCGCTCACCAGACCAATGCCGGTACAGATACCTGAGCCCACGTTGCATACGGCGCCGGGTAACAGTTCCATGGCGCAGCGGCGCGCCACGATTTTACGTTCATCCAGCGGTAGTAATGGAAAATCGTTTAGCGGAATGCGGAACTCGCCGGTAAACGCCGGATCGTTCGGACTTTGATAGGTCACGGCCTGCTGTGCGTCCACCACGACCAGATCCACCAGCATCGCCGGTATCTTGACATTCTTGTTCGGCAGCGTGCCACGGCGGGCGAGGCGTTTCACCTGAACAATGACCAGACCGCCACAGCGTTTGGTTGCCTGCGCCATTGACAGCATGTCGCCGAAGATAGCCTCCTGCTCCATGGTAATATTACCGTCTTCATCCGCCGTGGTGCCGCGCAAAAAGGCAACATCGACGTGAAAAGGCTTATAATAAAGCCACTCACGACCGGCGATTTCAATCAGGCTGACTAACTCTTCCTGGCAACGCTCGCTCTGGCGGCCGCCGCCGAGGCGCGGATCCACGAAAGTATGCAGCCCGACATGGCTTATCAAACCAGGCCTGCCGGCGGCCATTTCGCGGGTCAACTGCGACAGCACGCCTTGGGGCAATGTCCAGGCCTCGATCTCATTCGCCAGCGCCAGCTGCGCCAGGGCGGGGGAATCGACCAGCGTACCGCATACTACGCGTTTCAGCAGGCCAGGATGCGCCAGCCGCGAGGCGCCACGTTGGCCGCGATCGCCAATCCCCACCGGATGAAGCGCGGTAAGGCTCTGGGGAGAGCCCTGCTGCTGAAAACGCCGTTCCACGGCTTCAAGTAGCTCTTCGGGTACCGCATGTACCCCGCCCGATCCTCCGATCATGAGGGTATCTCCATCGCGCAGTAATGAGACCGCGTCATCGGCCGATACAATCCGCATCATTTTTCTCCACTCGTCAATAATTAACCCTGTCTACACAAGGGTGCGGGTAAACAGGCCATGCCTTGCATCGTTTTAACCACGCACTGCGATTTGCTGCCCATCCACTGCGTTAATCCAGCCGCGGCGTTAACGCCGCGGTTAAAGAGAGGACGCGGGTTCGGCGTTATTTTTTTGCTGCACTAACGGCGCGCGATCTTCATCGTGGCGTGATAAGTGCTTGCCCAACGCCACGGCAATCACAGTAAACAAAACGCGCCTAAATACACCATGACCCACGTCGGCCTGCCGCCTCCTAACGCCACCAGCGCCGTAGCGATGAAAGGCGTTGGCCCGCCGATAAGGGCGCCGGATAATTCCCGACACATGGCAATACCGGAGAATCGATAACGGGTGGGAAATAAATTAGAGAGGAACGCGCCCTGGGCACCGCCGGTGCAGCCCCAACTGATGCCATAAATTGCACTCACGCCCAGCGCCGCTAAGAAGGTATTTTTGGTATCGACCAGATAAAACAGGGGGTAGACAAAAAACAGCGCAAACAACGCGCCACAAATAAATATTTTGGCGCTGCCGTATCGATCGGCCAACCAGCCGCCAATCGGCCCGCAGATAAGCGTGAAGGTCAACGCGATGATCAACACCAGCAGACCGTCGGTTTTCGACATGCCGAGAGTATTTATCATGTAACTCAGCGCAAAGGTATTAAGGACGTAGGTCAGCGCCTGATGCCCCCCATGGCAAAGAAACCACACAGCAACTCGCGGGGACTTTCTTTAAATAACTGGCGTATCGGCGCCTGCTGCTGCTGGCGCTTACGCTGCGCGTTATCCATGGCATTCACATATTCCGGCGTATCATCCAGCTTGGCGCGAATATAAAGCGCAATCGCAAACAACAACACCGACAGCAGGAAAGGGACGCGCCATACCCAGCCTAATAACGTTTCTTCCGGCAGCCAGGAAAAAAACAAAAACGTCAGGGTAGCGATTAATACGCCAAAATTGGTGGCGGTATTGGGGATAGCGGTAAAAAAGCCACGTCGATTGACCGGCGTGTATTCTGCGACCAGGGTAATGGCCCCCGCCAATTCGGCGCCAGCGCCGAAACCCTGCAGAATGCGCAGGAAGATGAGTAATATTGGCGCCCAAATGCCGATACTGTGCCAGGTCGGCAGCAGGCCCACACCCACCGTTGCCACCCCCATAATCGAAATACAGAAGATGAGTGCCGGTTTACGGCCAAACTTATCGCCGATGTGGGAAATAACTACGCCGCCCACCGGGCGAATAATGAAGACAATGGCGAAGGTGGCAAACGCCGCCAGAATACCGCCCAATTGGCTCAATTGAGGAAAGAACAGTTTATTGATAATTAGCCCGGAGGCCGCGGCATACAGTCCGTAATCATACCACTCTATGATGGTGCCCAGCGTCGACGCAAAGATTGCGCGTTTGACCTTTTTATCGATACTCACGGGTTGTTGCGATATCGGGTTCATCGAACGTTCTCCTGCACACAGGACGGGATGTTCTTCCTTACAGCACAATAAGAAGAGTGTTTTGCCTTAGGGGTTATATCGCTGCCGCAGGGCGGCCGGCGAAAAACCGTTATAGCGGGCGGCGAAATATTCCCCGCGGGGAATGCCAGCCGGCGCCGTATTCGTCACGATCGTTGTTGGCTGAATGTCGCCGCGCCTTGTTGATAATTGCCCGTGGCAAAACATAAGGTGGTCAATTCATTTTCATATTGCATACCGGCTTCCAGCGGCATCGATAACGAGGCGCGAACGGCGCTTTTCAACGCCTGCACCGCCAGCGGGTGATGCTCAGCCAGCCGCTGGCATAAGGTCAGGGCGGTGTCGTTTACGTCATTATCCGCCACCAGGTATTCCACTAAGCCTAGCCGCCAAGCCTCTTGCGCGTCGATGGTGTCACCGCTTAACAGTAAACGCATCGCCTGACCATAGCCCACCAGCCGCGGTAGTAACTGCGAGGCGCCGCCGCCGCCCACCCAGCCGCGCACGACTTCAGGCGCGCCAAATTTGGCGCTGTGACCCGCGACGCGAATATCCGCCGCCAGCATCATTTCTAGACCGCCGCCCAGTACCCAGCCTTTCAGCGCGGCTACTACCGGCTTGCGCGCACGGCGCCCGGTAGTGCCGTAATCGGTACGATGACGGAACTCCATCGCCGAGCGGTAGCTTGACAGCGTGCGTAAATCGCTGCCGGCGCTGAATGCCCGTTCGCCTTCTCCCCGCAGCAAGATGACGTGAACCGCGTCGTCGTCATTGAGCTGGGCGAACAACGACGCCAGAGCCGCACTCATTTCCGGCGTCATGGCGTTCATTTTTTCCGGCCGGTTGATCACCACTTCGGCAACGGCCCCGTGCCGGTACAAAGCGATTAGGTCGCTCATAGTGTGTCCTCATAATCCTATCAAGCGCAGGGTAGCGCGTTACTAGTTATACTTACTTACTAGTAAGTAAGTGGTGATCGACATAACAGTTTTATAACTTTGTCGTTACTTCATTGCATTCTTACCAGGGGATTAACTTGGCCGCGCGGTAGTATGGGCGGTCGGGACGGCGGTCTGCGCGAGGGACACTTTATCTTGCGACGGGTAGATAAACCGCATGCAGAGCCATGCCGC
Source organism: Candidatus Sodalis endolongispinus (assembly GCF_018777395.1). Classification (GTDB taxonomy): domain Bacteria; phylum Pseudomonadota; class Gammaproteobacteria; order Enterobacterales; family Enterobacteriaceae; genus Sodalis_B; species Sodalis_B endolongispinus. The sequence continues at coordinate 2,007,634 of NZ_JAFJYC010000001.1, read as the reverse complement.
GATATAGGTGACGCCGCACAGGATAAACAACAGGTTATAGCCCAGACCGATTTTGCCCAACAGGTTGAAATGATCGAGCACCGCGCCCACCACAAACGGGAAAAGCGCGGAGGTTAAGCCGCTCGACATGCCGCCGATGCCCACGACCGAGGCCACGACCCGTTTGGGAAACATGTCGGAGGCCAGAGTGAACATATTGGCCGACCAGCCCTGATGCGCCGCCACGGTCAAGCTTAACAAGCCGACAATGACCCACATATTATTAATCCACGGCGCCGCGCCATCATTGGCATCACCAGCACGGCAAGCCCCAGCATGGTTGTTTGGCGGGCTCGGCTGGCGGACCAGCCGCGCGCGATAAGTCTTGACGCTGCGGCGCCGCCAAGCACGCTGCCGATAGAGGTGGAAATATAGACAATGATCAGCGGCAGACCGAGGTGCTGCAAATCCAGATTGAAGCGGCTGTTGAAATAGGACGGTAGCCAGAACAGTAAAAACCACCAGATAGGATCGGTCATGCCTTTGCCCACCAAAATGGACCAGGTGGCGCGGTGTTTAAATAGCGAGAACCATCCAACGCTTTGCCCGTCATCCTGTTCCTCACCCGCCTTCTTGTCCTGGCCGATCACTTCTAATTCCTGCGGCGAGACGCGCAAGTGCTTCTGCGGCGCATGGTACATGACATACCAAAAGGCAAACCAGATGAACCCGTGGATCCCGGTCAGCAAAAAAGCGCTTTGCCAGCCGTAACTTACCGCCAACCAGGGTACCAGAGCCGGGGCCAACACGGCGCCAATACTGGTGCCGGAGGTAATGATACCGACGGCGAGCGATTGCTCTTTGCGCGGAAACCATTCCGACACCGCCTTGACCGCGCAGGGAAAACTGCCCGCCTCCGCCAGCCCGAGAAAGGCGCTCATGACGCCGAAGCCCAGCATGTTGCGGATAAAAGCATGGCCACAGCAGGCCAGGCTCCAGATTACGACGCAGACGCTATACCCTATTTTGACGCCAAAGCGATCGGCGAATTTGCCGGCGAAGATCATTCCCAGCGCATAGCAGAAGGCGAATACCGTCACGACGTAGCCATAGTCCGATTCGGTCCAGTGAAATCGTGCCGCTAATTCGGGTTTAAGGATACCCAGCACCTGACGGTCAAGGTAATTGATGGTGATGGCGATAAACAGCAGGGCGCAGATACGCCACCGATAATGCACTAAAACGTTTTTCATGGTGATTACCTTCAAAGTCATACTGACGTCAGATAAAAAGATCGTCGCTTAATGGCATAACGCGTTATCGGCCGCAGACCGTTGCCCCCCTCGCGTGGCGACGTTATCGTTGCTTGTTAGTCGCCTTACCCGGCCGGATAACGGTGTGGGGAAAGGCGGCATTGTCTTGAATGTCACGGTAATTGGCCGGACGTTTCTCCCGAAAGGCGGCGACGCCTTCCCGGGCATCTGCCGTCCCTTTGCACACCGAGGCGGCGAATTCATGGGCGATATCCAACGCCTGTGGTTCAATCATGCGCATAAGGCGTTTGCCAACCGCCAGCGCGGCGGGAGAGCGCGCAACCAGCCGTGCGCAGATAGCCTGCACATGGTCCTCAAGCTGCTCTTTGGCGACCACCTCATGTACGATCCACCATGCCAGCGCCTGCTGCGTGTCAAAGGTGTCGCCCAACATGACCAGCTGATGCATTCTGCCGCTCCTGCCAGCGCGCACAGACGTTGCGCGCCCATCCAGCCGGGGATGGCGCCAAGCGTGGCCTCGGGTAAGCCGAGTTTGATCCCCTCGGCGGCATAGCGGAAATCACAGGCCAGCGCCAGCTCTAGCCCGCCGCCCAAGGCATGACTGGACAGGACCGCCAGAGTAGGGACATCCATTTACCTGATACGGCGGAACACGCGATTGCCGGCGCGGATGAAGCGGCTGCCCATTTGTGCAGGGTCGATATCCCCCCATTCTTTGATATCCGCGCCGCTGCAAAAAAAACGCCCGCTGGCCGAACCGATCACAATGCGTCTGATTTCCGCCAACCCTTCCAACTGGGCAAGTCCCTCATCCAGTGCGCGCAGCATATCAAGCGTTAACGCATTGTGGGTCGCGGGCTTGTTGAGCGTGAATCTGGCGATGCCCTGTTCGACCCTGAGTTCTATCTCGTGGTGTTGCGCCATAACGTTCCTCTTATCCCAATGTAACGAACTGGTTCGTTACTTACGCTAGCACCCCTTTTTGTCGCCCTCAATAGCCCGGCGCATTTCAGCCTCCGTAGTGCGCGAAAAAAGTGTCAATGTGGGATAGTGATCATATTCCTGAGCCTATTTAATTGCTCTGCGCTGCCCGCCGGCGGGAAAAAGGCAAGCTGGGCGGTCAGGCGGGGTCGCCGGCGGGCTGACTTCAGGCGGCGGGCGAGACAGTCCAGGGGATAATGTTGTCTGAACGGTGCCAAAGCAGCGAGATTTAGCGTATAGTTTTCCTTTAAATAGAATAACTCAGCTGAGCGTATGCCACAGAACCCGCCCACAAAAAGCGTCGTGAAAAAGCGCCAGCGCGATCCGGTGCAGACCAAAGCGCTGATCCTGGCGGCGGCGATGGATGAATTCTCCCGCCTGGGGTTGGGGGGCGCGCGGATTGATGGTATCGCGGCAAAGGCGGGCGTCAACAAGCGCTTAATCTATGGGTATTTCAACAGCAAAGATGATCTCTTTCAGGCCGTGCTGGAGGATATTTATACCGATGTGCGCACCGCTGAAGCTGGATGAGTTAGAGCCGGTTGACGCTATTTGCGCCCTGATGCGTTTTACCTGGAACTATTATCTGAAGCGCCCGGAATTCATGTCGCTGGTGAATAGCGAAAATCTTCATAAAACGGTGCACGTTAAGCGGTCTTCACGTTTTGCGCTGCTGCATGTGGATTTTGTCGATAGAATTAAACGGATCCTCGATCGCGGGGTGGCGGCCGGCGTATTCCGCACGGGGGTCGACCCGGGGCATCTCTATATTACGATGGCGTCGGTCGGGTATTATTATCTCAACAATCGCTATACACTCGAAGTGATCTACGGCCAGAACTTTGTTGCCGCCGACGCCCTTGAGGCGCGATTCGCCTTTAATGTGGATACCATTCTTCGTCTCCTTAAACCCTGACGCCAGGCGCCTTGCAAACCACGGACAGTAACGCGCCGGTGACGCCACGAATTGTGCTTGCGGAATGATTTCTGTTACGCATATCATTATCTCTAATTGAATAATTATCATTTACTTTTATGCACGCGCGTTATGTTAGCGGCCGCGAGGGGCTGTCACCGGATACCCGACAGACGATACCCGCCGCCCTGACGATGTGTGCCGGACTGCCGCCATCATCATGATATATCACTTACCTTTTGCCAGGACGCGCCCGTTGCGCCCGCGAATCAGATAGAGCCTATGCCTAACGCAAACCCACCTTCACACGCTCATTTCAGCCTGCGCGGACTCAGCCTTACCGTGCCCGGTCGAACGCTGCTGCATCCGCTGGATTTTTCCTTTCCACCCGGACAGGTCTGCGGTCTGATAGGCCATAATGGCTCCGGGAAATCGACGCTGCTAAAGATCCTCGGCCGCCATCAACCGGCTAGCAGCGGCGAAGCGCGGCTTAATGACCGGCCGCTGGGGGAGTGGGAGAGTAAGTCTTTTGCCCGCCAGGTGGCCTATCTGCCGCAGCAGCTACCTGCCGCGGAAGGTATGACGGTACGCGAACTGGTGGCGCTGGGGCGTTACCCATGGCATGGGGCGCTCGGTCGTTTCAGCGTCGCCGATCGCGAGCATGTGCACCAGGCTATCGAACTGGTGGGGCTTGAGGGCCTTGCCGATCGGTTGGTGGACAGTTTGTCCGGCAGCGAGCGGCAGCGCGCCTGGCTGGCGATGACGATGGCGCAGGACAGCCGCTGCCTGCTGCTCGATGAACCGACCTCGGCGCTGGACATCGCCCATCAGGTCGAGGTGCTGGCGCTGGTTCAGCGGCTTAGCCGTCAGCGTGGCCTGACGGTGATTGCCGTGCTGCACGATATCAATATGGCGGCGCGCTACTGCGATCATCTGGCGGCGTTGCGTGACGGTCAGCTTATCGCCGAGGGGTCACCTTCGGCGCTGATGTGCGGCGACGTGCTGGAACGGATTTACGGTATTTCCATGGGTATCCTGCCCCATCCCGGCGGCGGCGCGCCGGTGAGTTTTGTCTACTGATGGCGCGCCTGTTAGCTCCCCCCAATCTCCCCCGCCGGCGGTTATTAAGTGCGATGATGCTGGCACCGTTGCTGGCGCGCCAGGTGCTGGCCGCGCCACTGCCCGACGCGCCGCGTGTTGTGGCGGTCGAGTGGTTGCCGGCCGAACTGTTATTCGCCCTCGTCATTACGCCCATCGCGGTGGCGGCCATGGTTTCCTATCTCCAGTGGGTGCAGCAGCCTGTGCTGCCGCCGGAGGTGATCGATGTCGGTGAACGCACGTCACCCAATTTTGAGCTGTTGGCGGAATTGCAGCCGGACTTGATCCTGTATTCCGCCGGTTATGGCACGCGCGCGGAACAGCTGAAGGCCGTGGCCCCCGCGATGGGTTTCGCTTATACCGATTTGGATATGGCGCGCGTGTCCATTATGGCATTGGCGCAAAGGCTGAATCGCGAGGTGCTGGGCACGGCGCATCTGGCCTGGTTCGACCGACAACTGGCGCAGGCGGCGCCGACGCTCGCCTCTTACCGGCGGCAGCCGCTGCTGGTTTTTTCGGTAATGGATGAGCGTCATGCGCTGGTGGTGGGACGTAACCATCTGTTCCAGCAGGTGCTGGACCAGCTTGGTATCGACAACCTGTGGCAGGGCGAAACCAATTTTTGGGGCACCGCGGTGGTGGGTATCGAAAAGTTGATCGCGTTACCGCCTGGGCGCGCCATTCTTCTTGAGCAGGATGACGTCGCTCTGCGCCAGCGGATAAGCAAAACACCCTTGTGGCAGGCGATCCCCTTTGTGCGGCAACAGAGCTGGCATCGGGCGCCGGCTATCTGGTTTTACGGCGCCACTCTGGCGGCGCTGCGGTTTTGCCGGCTGCTTGAGCGGCTGGAAGGGGAGTGGTCATGAAAACCGGGATGACTTTCGGAGCGCCATCACGCCACAGCAGGAGTAAGCGTGGGTCAGACTGCGCGCTGCTGGGTTTTTTCGCGCTGGCGGCGCTGGCAGTGTCGCTCAATAATGCCCTCACGCTGCCGCCGCCCGGGCGCTGGTGTGGAGCGCTTTTGGCGCCAGATAACGCTGAGGTGGCGCAACTGATTTTTCACTACAGCTTGATGCCGCGGCTGTCGGTGGCGTTGCTGGTCGGAGGCGGGCTGGGGCTGGCGGGCGTTTTGTTTCAGCAGGTGTTGCGTAACCCGCTGGCAGAGCCGTCGACACTGGGGGTCGCCAGCGGCGCCAAACTGGGCGTGACGGTGGCCACGCTGTGGTTACTGCCCGGCGGCGAAACCACGCGGCAATTGGCGGCGCTGTTGGGGGCGCTGCTGGTGGGCGGTCTGGTGTTTGGCGTTGCCTGGGGCAGGCGTATGTCGCCGGTGACCTTGATTATGGCCGGCCTGGTGGTCAGCCTATACAGCAGTGCCGCTAACAGTTTGCTGGCTTTATTCCATTACGAGTATCTGCAAAACCTGTTTTTGTGGAGCAGCGGTTAACTCAATCAGCAGGATTGGCAGGTGGCTGCCGGCTTACTGCCGCGGGTGATCCTGGCTTGGCTTTTGGCGCTGTTACTGTTGCGGCCGATGACCCTTTTGGGGGTAGACGACGTCGTAGCGCGCAATCTGGGCCTCGGCTTATCGCTGGCGCGGCTGGCGGCGCTGCTGCTGGCTATCGTTTTAAGCGCGGTGCTGGTCAATGCGGTGGGGATCGTCGGCTTCGTCGGCCTGTTTGCGCCGTTGCTGGCGCGGCTTCTGGGCGCGCGCCGGCTGCTGCATCGCCTGATCCTGGCGCCGCTAATCGGCGCATTACTGTTGTGGCTGACCGATCAAGTGGTGGTGTGGCTGGCCCACGTCTGGGCTGAAGTGCCCACCGGCGCCGCCACCGCGTTGATTGGCGCGCCGTTGCTGCTCTGGTTGCTGCCGCGGCTGCGCCATAGCGTGCAGCCGGCTACCGATGGCCAGATGTTGCAGCACCAAACGCCGGGCCGTTATCAATGGGTGTGGTTGGGGGCGGGCGCGGTGCTGGTTCTGGCCACCGCCGGTACCCTTATCCAGAAGCTGACCGCCAATCACATGGGCAGCCCTGAGGTGCTGGGCATCAGCGCCGGCGCTTGCGGCGCGGTCATCTTGGTGATGCTGCTGATCCCAGGGGATGCGCTTGCCTGGCAATTGCCGGCGGGCAGTCTTGGCGCCGCGCTGACGCTGGGGGCGATAATCCTGGTGTCCGGGCGTCGTCACTTTTCGCCGCAGCGCATGTTGCTGTCGGGCATTGCCATCGGCACCGCGTTCACCACGCTGATAACGCTACTGCTGATAAGCGGCGATCCGCGCCTGGGGGGGCTGCTGTCGTGGATATCAGGCTCGACCTACGGCGTCGGCCCCCGACAGGCGGTCTTCAGTGCGGTAACCGCGTTTTGCCTGCTGCTGCTGGTGCCGCTGTGCCGACGCTGGCTGACACTGTTGCCGATGGGCAGCGCCAGCGCCCTGTCGCTGGGCGTGCCGTTGGTGCGGGCGCGGCTGTCCATTTTGCTCTTGGCGGCCGTTTTGACCGCCGGCGCCACGCTAACGGTGGGACCCCTGAGCTTTATCGGTCTGATGGCCCCGCATATGGCGCGCATGCTGGGCTTCCATAAACCGGTGGCGCAGGGGCTGATGGCCTCGGCGATAGGGGGCATCTTGATGATGTTCGCCGATTGGTGCGGTCGTATGGTGATGCTCCCGAACCAAATCCCCGCCGGCTTGCTGGCGACCTTTATCGGCGCGCCTTATTTTATCTGGCTGCTGCGCCGTCAGGGCCGGTAACTGGCGGTATATTAACCAGTTGGAGCGTGGCATAGGGGCTGCTGTTGGGCAACACTGCGCGCCGGGGCCAGGTGGCTCAGGAATCACCATCGGGCAACACCGCGCAAGTAGAACCTGCGCGGCTCAGGGGTTGCCGTCGGGCATACCGCGCAAGCCCAAGCCTGGCGGCAGACGGGTCACAGCCGGGCGAAACTGTGTGCGGCGGCCTCCACCGTTTGGCGAATTTCGCCGTCGCCGTGCACCAGGGACATGAAACCGGCTTCAAACGCCGACGGTGCCAGATAAACCCCCGCCGCCAGCATCAGGTGGAAGAACCGTTTAAAACAGTCCACGTCACACGCCTGGACGTCCTGGAAGCAGGTCACCGTCGGCGAATCGGTAAAGAACAGGCCGAACATACCGCCGACGCGGTTGACCACCAGCGGCACGCCCGCCGCTTCCGCAGCCGCCAGCAGCCCCTGCGCCAGACGTTCGGTCTGCTGTGTTAACTGCTGATGTACACCCGGCCGGGCAACCTCGCGCAGGCAGGCGTAGCCCGCCGCCATGGCGACCGGATTGCCCGACAGGGTGCCTGCCTGATACACCGGCCCCGTCGGCGCCAGCGCCGCCATCACCTCACGGCGGCCGCCAAAGGCACCCACCGGCATGCCGCCGCCGATGATCTTGCCCAGGCAGGTCAAATCCGGTTTCACGTCATAATAAGCCTGGGCCCCGCCCAGCGCGACGCGAAAACCGGTCATCACCTCATCGATAATCAACAGCGCGCCGAACTCGTCGCACAGCGCGCGCAGGCCGGGCAAAAATTCCGGCAGCGGCGGGACGCAGTTCATATTCCCCGCCACCGGTTCAACGATGACACAGGCAATCTCGCGCGGGTACAGCGTAAACGCCTCGCGCACCGACTGCAGATCGTTATAGCTGCAGGTGAGGGTATACTTGGCGTAATCCGCCGGGACGCCGGGAGAGCTGGGCTGTCCAAGGGTGAGCGCCCCGGATCCGGCCTTGACCAGCAGCCCGTCCGCGTGGCCGTGATAGCAGCCTTCAAATTTAATCACCCTGTCGCGGCCGGTATAGCCGCGCGCAAGTCGGATGGCGCTCATGGTGGCTTCGGTGCCGGAGTTAACCATGCGCACACTCTCGATAGAGGGCACCAGTTCGGTCACCAGCCGCGCCATTTTCACCTCGATTTCCGTAGGGGCGCCGAAGCTCAGACCGCGCTGCACGGCGTCCAGCACCGCCTCGCGAACCGCCGGATGATTATGGCCCAGCACCATGGGGCCCCAAGAGCCGACATAGTCGATATAACTGTTACCGTCGGCGTCGGTCAAACGGGCGCCGTCGGCGCTGGCGATAAACAGCGGTGTGCCGCCTACGCCATTAAATGCACGCACCGGTGAATTGACCCCGCCGGGGATCAGCTGCTGCGCCTCGGCGTACAACCTTGCGGAATGACTCATCAATCTACTCCTGAATGGCAAAATAAACCTGACCCCTGTAGTGTAATCAACTGGCGGCCATTGTGAAATCACCGCGTCGATGCGCATCCGCGCTGCCAAGGGCAACGGCGGCATCACCGCGCGCTGCGTTTAACATCAAAAGGGAGTAACACACTGTAAATCGTTATGAATAAATCCAATCCTTCTTATACGTCGGTGCCGCAGGAGCGGCAGGCGCGCCGACATATGCTCTGTCGGCTACTCTATCGCGATAAAACGCCGGTGCTTGTCTTGTTAATGGCCGTGTTGGTGGGCACGCTGGTGGGGTTGGTGGGCGTTTTGTTCGAGAAAGCGGTCAATGGCGTACAGGCATTGCGTCTCGCTGCGCTGGCGATGCTGCCGCAGCATGCCTGGCTGCTGGTGCCGGCGGCGTTCGTTCTCTCAGCGCTGCTGGCGATGATCGGTTATTATCTGGTGCGCCGCTATGCCCCGGAAGCCGGCGGCTCCGGCATCCCGGAAATTGAAGGCGCGCTGTAGGAACTGCGGTCGGTCCGCTGGTGGCGGGTCATCCCGGTGAAGTTTATCGGTGGCATGGGCACACTTGGCGCCGGCATGGTGTTGGGGCGTGAAGGCCCTACGGTGCAGTTAGGGGGCAACCTTGGCCGTATGGTGCTGGATGTTTGCAGGCTGCGCGGTGCGGAAGCGCGCCACACGTTACTGGCGACCGGCGCGGCTGCCGGACTGACCGCCGCATTCAATGCACCGTTGGCAGGTATTCTGTTTATCATTGAAGAGATGCGGCCGCAGTTCCGCTACAATCTGATTTCGATTAAAGCGGTATTTATCGGCGTCATTATGGCCAGTATCGTGTTTCGGCTGTTCAATGGCGAACGGGCGGTTATCGCGGTAGGCAAATTGGCTTTCGCCCCGGTTAATAGCTTGTGGCTCTATTTGCTGTTGGGCGCCCTTTTTGGCGCGGTAGGCGTCTTGTTCAACGCTTTGATCTTTCGCGTACAGGACGTTTTTCAACGCCTGCACGGCGGCGATTGGCGCAAGATCATCGCCATCGGCGGTATGCTGGTGGGCGGCTGTGGCGTCCTGGTACTGGTCGGTCCGTTTGCCGCCGGCGGTGGTTTCAGCCTGATCCCGCTGGCCGCGGCCGGGCATTATACCTTCGGCATGTTGTTATTCATCTTTCTCGCGCGCATGCTTACTACGCTTTTGTGCTTTTGTTCGGGGGCGGACCGGGGGCATTTTCGCGCCGATGCTGGCATTGGGCACGCTGCTGGGTACCGCTTTCGGCGTGGCCGCCATGATGTTATTTCCCCAGGGCGGCCTGCAGGCGGGCACCTTTGCCATCGCCGGCATGGGCGCGCTGTTCGCCGCCTCTGTCAGAGCACCCCTGACCGGTATTGTGCTGTTGCTGGAGATGACCGATAACTATCAACTCATCTTGCCGATGATTATCACCTGTCTGGGCGCGACGCTGGTGGCGCAGTTTCTGTGCGGCAAGCCACTCTATTCTTCTTTGTTGGCGCGCACGTTACAGCGTCTGCAGCAGGAAAAAGAGACCCGGCAAGCGCACGTTGCGGCAAACGCGATTTCCCCGATGCGCAATACTTGAACGTAAACGACGCCTAACGGATAATAGCCCTAGCGATCGGGTTGACGTGCCTTCAGCCCGACGATGGCCCCGGAGTAGAATTATGAGTGAGACGGCAGCTTTGCCATTACAGTTTACCGATTCAGCGGCAAGCAAGGTCAAAAGCCTTATCTCGGACGAAGAAAATCCGAATCTGAAATTGCGGGTTTACATCACCGGCGGCGGCTGCAGCGGCTTCCAGTATGGCTTCACCTTTGACGATAAAGTCAATGAAGACGACTTTACCATTGAGAAACAGGGGGTCGCGCTGGTCGTAGACCCCATGAGCCTGCAATATCTGGTGGGCGGGTCCGTTGACTACAGTGAAGGGCTGGAAGGGTCGCGCTTTATCGTCACCAACCCCAACGCCAAAACCACCTGCGGCTGCGGGTCGTCGTTCAGCATCTGAAGCGCGGCGCGCCAAGCCGGCACGACATCGAGACCGGGACGCTGTGCGTGCCGGTTTTTTATGCCGGCGAAACAAGCCCTATGCCGGTGTGGCGGTCCGCGTTAGTCGCGGCTGTGAAATTCAAATACCGGCAGTTTCAGGTGCCAGCGGATGGCCGCCAGCCGGATGAGCAGCGTCGTCGCCATTACCAGCATTGCGGCGTGCTGAAGGGTGAAATGCCACTCACTGTAGGCCACGGTATGCACAATACCGCCGGCGATACAGGCGGTGGCATAAATCTCGGTGCGCAGGATAAGCGGAATTTCCCGCGCCAGCACATCCCGCAACATGCCCCCTCCCACGCCGGTAATAACCCCCATACACGCCGCGATAAGTGGCACAGCGCCGCTGGCGAACGCTTTATTGACGCCGATACCGACAAACACCGCCAGTCCGATAGCATCCAGCACCGGCAGGATCCATTCGGGCAGGTGGCGCGGCTGGCAGATAACCAACAGGGTGACGAAGCAGGTGATGATCGCCACCACTAAATCGGTGGGATCGCGCACCCAAAATACCGGTCCGTTAGCCAGCGCCATATCGCGGATGGTGCCGCCACCGACCGCGGTCACCACGCCGAGCACCAGCACGCCGAAGGGATCCATGCGCAATTTGCCGGCCAGCAGAACGCCGGAAATGGCGAACACCGCGGTACCGAGAATATCCAGCCAGTACAGCATCAGGGCGCCTTCGCCGGGAGGGCGGCGCGGATTGGCGCCAGTTGCCTACAAAGCTGCTGCGTCGCCAGCAGGATTCGCGGGCCCGGGCGGGTAAAACTGTCTTCGTCGAGGGCAAGCACTGGCACCGTCAATTGTGGCCGCCAAAAGTCGCCGATCTGCCGGGCGGCGGTAGTATCTCCCGGCACAACAATCACCTGCGGATGCCGGACCAGCACCTGCTCGCGGCTAACCTGCGGCCAGGGGACCCGGCTGTCGGCGAAAATATTGCGCGCGCCGCACAAGGCGAGGATCTGGTTTTGCAGCGTGGCGGCGCCGGCGGTAAACAGCGGCCGGCTGCCAAACTGCAAAAAGACCCGCAGCGTCGTGCCGCCGGCATAACGCTGCTCTAACGTCGCCTGCTGGTCCTTCAGCGCGCTGGCCGCTTGCCGCGCCTGTTGCGGATGTGGGCTATAGGCGACCAGCTGGTTCAGCGTGTCCGCCATTTCGTCGATGCTTTGCGGATCCAGGGTGAGGACCGGAATACCGAAGGCGGCTAACGTCTCCAGGGCACGCTGCGGATTACCGCCGCGCCATCCCAGCACCAGATCCGGTTTTAACGCCAGAATGCGCTCGATATTGACGCCCTGCCACGAGGCGAACCGCTCAAGACGCCGCGCAGCGGGAGGATAATCCGACCAGTCGCTGGCGGCCACCAGCACCGCCCCCATGTCGGCGGCGTAGGCCAACTCCGTTGCGTGGGGCGCGAGGCTGACCACCCGCTGCGCCGCCAGAGCCGACCAAACCAGCAGCAGGCAGAGTAACGCGGCCGGCGCCGCGCGGCGATAACGCATTTACCGCTGGCCGGCCAGCGCTTGCACCATTTCCTCCACCAGGCGGGAGGAGCTTTGCGCCGCCACGGTGAGGAATTCTTCAAAGCTCAGGTGGGATGCCTTATCGGCGACATCGGAAATCGCGCGCACCACGACGAAGGGAACGGCGAACTGATGGCATACATGGGCGATGGCGGTCGCCTCCATTTCCACGGCGATCGCCTGCGGGAAGGTCTGGCGGATACGGGCCAGGCCGTCTGCGCCGTTGATAAAGGCATCGCCGCTGACCACCAAACCGCGTACCGCATGCATGCCCAGACGATCGACGATCTCCTCCGCCAGCGCGACCAGCGACGGGGCGGCATTTAACGACGCCGGACACTGCGCCATTTGGCCGGGCTCGTAACCGAAAGCGGTCACATCGACATCGTGATAGCGCACTTCATGGGACACCACGATATCGCCGACCTTCAGCGACGGCGCTAAACCGCCGGCGGAGCCGGTATTGATCACCAGCTCTGGTTTAAAATGATCCAGCAACAGTGTGGTACCCAGCGCGGCGGAAACCTTGCCGATGCCGGATTTCACCAACGCGACCTCAACGCCGTGTATCTGACCCGTATAAATTTCACATCCCGCCTGCTGCCACAGGGTAGAGTTGTCTAAGCGAGCGCGCAGCAGCGCGACTTCTTGTTCCATTGCGCCGATAATGCCAATTTTCATACAAAGCGTTCCTGTTAAAAACTTGCGTATTGAAATGATAAGGGGCGTTCATAGGCTGCATTCTAGCATGCCTGGCGCGGGGAAATAACGGCCGGTGGGCTTGCGTTTGCCGACGGGCATTGGTATCACGGTAGGGTGCGGCTTTCACGCGGGGAAAAAGATGTCCGAAATCGACTTCAGTCAAAAAATCAGTTTTCAACGGCCCTTTAGTCCGGCGATCAGCGCCCAGGATGATTATGCCATTATTCGCCAATTTGAAAGCGACCGCGGGCGCATCATCAACTCCGCCGCCATACGCCGGCTGCAGCAAAAAACCCAGGTTTTGCCGCCGGCTGGATATCGCCGGTCTGGAACAAGACGCGCTCGGCAACGACCGCTGCCAGGTAGCCAGCCTGCGTCTGCGCGCCGGCGACGAAGACAACAATGCGCTGCGCAGCCGTATCCGCCTCGACCTGTGCCATTTTGAAGGCAACGCCCAGGCCATCCGTATGGTACATAGCCTGCTGAAGCTTAATTTGACCTATGCACAGGTCGGCTGCATTCTTAAATACACCCGGCCGGCCTACTGGCAAGGGCCGGCCCCGGCGCCGTTCAGTTATTTGATGAAGAAGCCCGGCTTTTATCTGGCGGAAGAGGAGTATGTCCAAACGCTGCGCCGCGAATTGTCCCTGGGTGAATTTCACCGTTTTCCGCTGACCTATATTATGGAAGCCGCCGACGATATTTCCTATTGCATTGCCGATTTGGAAGACGCGGTGGAGAAAAAATTTTTACCGTGGAACAATTGTACCTATTTCTGCAAAAAGAGTGGGGCAGCGTCGTCAAAGGCGCTTTGTTCGATAAAGTCATCGGCCAAGCGTTTAATAAAATAAGGCGTTATCAAGGGCTGCGCAGTGGCGATCAATTTTTTATGTATTTACGGGTCAATACCGTGGCGCGGTTAGTGCCCCACGCGGCGCAGCGCTTTCTGGACAATCTGGCGCCTATTTACGACGGCAGTTTTAATCAGGCGCTGCTGGAGGACTCGAGTCCGGCGTTCCGGTTGTTAAAGATATTTAAAAGTGTTTCTTTCAAGCATGTTTTCAATCATCCGGAAGTGGAGCAGCTGGAACTGCAGGGTTACCGGGTGATAAGAGGCCTGCTGGAAATTTATAATCCGCTGCTTGACATGTCACAGGTGGATTTTCAGCAATTGGTGACGGAAGACTACCACCCCGCGCATCCCATCGCCAGCCGGCTGTATCATAAACTGTCCGCCAAGCATCGTCTGGCCTATGGCGAAGCCATGGAAACGGTTAACCGCTATCACGCCGGCCAGCAATCGATGATGGAATTTTATTATCGTGCGCGTTTAATTCAGGATTATATTAGCGGAATGACCGACCTTTATGCCTGGGATGAATATCGTCGGTTGATGGCCGACGAGTAACCGCAGCGACGGTGGTCATTTGTAAAGCGGCTCAATATTTATTTACCTTTGCCGCTTTCATTGCGCTGAACTACGGGGTATTTCATAACTCTTATGGAGAACCGCAGCGCGTTCTGCATCATGACCCCTTAATTTTAGTCGAGATAATTACAGATGAAAAAATCCACGTTGGCCCTGACGGCGCTTGCTCTGAGTCTGGGCATGGCGCTTAGTTCCGTCTCTGTCTTTGCGGCAGAAACCGCCTCGACCAATCAGCAGTTGCCCAGTCTGGCGCCGATGCTGGAAAAGGTCATGCCCTCCGTGGTGAGTATCAGCGTTGAGGGCAGTACGCCGGTCACATCGCGGCAAATGCCCGATCAACTAAAACAATTCTTCGGCCAAAACTCGCCGCTGTGCCAGGACGGCGGCGATGAGGGAAGTGATGAAGGCGGAGATAGCGGCAGCGCGCCGGCCCAGGAAAAATTCCAGGCGCTGGGCGCCGGGGTCATTATCGATGCCGCGAAGGGCTATGTAGTGACCAACAATCATGTGGTCAATGACGCCTCCAAAATACAGGTACAGCTTAACGACGGACGCAAATTCGACGCCAAGCTTATCGGCAAGGATCCGCGCTCTGATATCGCACTGGTGCAACTGATCGATTTCAAAAATCTGACCGCCATTAAAATGGCGGACTCCGATCAGCTGCGCGTCGGGGATTATACCGTGGCGATCGGCAATCCCTATGGACTGGGGGAAACGGCAACGTCCGGGATTGTGTCGGCGCTGGGACGCAGCGGACTGAATATCGAGAATTATGAAAACTTTATTCAGACCGATGCCGCCATTAACCGCGGCAATTCCGGCGGCGCGCTGGTCAATCTTAATGGCGAACTTATCGGCATTAACACCGCTATCTTGGCGCCGGACGGCGGTAATATCGGTATCGGCTTCGCCATACCGAGCAATATGGTAAAAAATCTGACCAAACAGATCGTCGAATTCGGCCAGGTCAAGCGCGGCGAAATCGGCATCCTCGTCACCGAACTGACGCCGGAGCTGGCTAAAGCGATGAAGATTGACGCTTAGCGCGGCGTGTTCGTCAGTCAGGTGATGCCGAAATCCGCCGCCGAGAAAGCCGGCGTGAAGGCGGGAGATGTCATCGTGACCATGAATGGCAAGGCGCTTAACAGTTTCGCCTCGTTCCGGGCCGATATCAGCTCGCAGCCGGTGGGCACCCAAAATGACCCTCGGCCTGCTGCGTGACGGTAAACCGGTGACGGTCGATGTCACCCTTGAGCAAAGCACGCAGTCTCAGGTCGACTCCGGGATGATTTTTACCGGTATCGAAGGGGCGGAGCTCAGCAACACCGAGCTGGACGGCCATAAAGGCGTGCGGGTCGATAACGTCAAAGCCGGCAGCACCGCCGAGCGGGTCGGGCTGAAGAAAGGGGATGTTATTCTCGGGGTAAATCAGCAGCCGGTGGCGAATATCGGTGAGCGGCGCAAAATCCTCGATACCAAACCTAACGTACTGGCGTTGAATATTCGCCGCGGCTATACATCACTGTATTTATTGGCGCAATAAGGCGATACCGCGCTGTCTTTTTGGCGCGCAATAAACCGCTGCTTTATCAGAACCGGACGGCCCGCGCGCCGTCCGGTTTTTTTAGCCGCATAAAAAACGTGATGTTAACCACAACTTGCACGCGCTGCCGATGACTTTGTGCATTTGCACAATGTTTGACGGCGTGACGGTGAGTATGCTGCAAGGATTGTGCAATCATCGGTGAGGACGGCGATGGCAACCTATCATCTTGATGCCAAGCTGGCGCAGGAAATCGTGGCAAGAACCATGCAGATTATCGACAGTAACATCAACGTGATGGACGCCCGCGGCCGGATCATCGGTAGCGGCGATCGGGAACGGATCGGCGAGCTGCATGAAGGGGCGCTGCTGGCGCTGTCCCAGGCGCGGGTGGTGGATATTGACGACGGCGTGGCCAAGCACCTTCATGGCGTGCGCCCCGGCATCAATCTGCCGCTGAAAATCGACGGCAATATTGTCGTGGTCATCGGGTTAACCGGCAATCCAGGCCAGCTGCGCCAATATGGCGAATTGGTGTGCATGACCGCCGAGATGATGCTGGAGCAGGCTCGATTGCTGCATATGCTGGCACAGGACAGCCGGCTGCGCGAGGAACTGGTGCTCAATCTTATCCGCGCCGAAGAAGTGACGCCGGCGTTGACCGAATGGGCGCAGCGCCTGGGGATCGATATCCACCAACCGCGGGTGGCGGCGGTGGTGGAGGTGGACAGCGGCCAGTTCGGCGTCGATAGCGCCATGGCCTCACTGCAGCAGTTGCAAACCCTATTGACCACGCCGGAGCGGGACAATCTTATCGCTATCGTCTCCCTGACCGAAATGGTGGTATTGAAGCCGGCGCTGAACAGTCACGGACGCTGGGATGCCGAGGAACACCGGCGCCGGGTGGACAGTTTGTTTTCGAGCATGACCGAAAGCAGCCGCCTGCGGGTGCGTATCGCGTTGGGCAACTTCTTTACCGGACCCGGCGGCATCGCCCGTTCCTGGCGTACCGCCTGTACGACCATGGCGGTAGGCAAGCAACGCCACCCGGATGAGCGGCGCTACTTTTATCCCGATTTGATGCTGCCGGTGCTGTTGGACAGCTTGCGTGGCGGTTGGCAAGCCAATGAACGGGTGCGGCCACTGGTAAAACTCAAAGCGATGGACAGTAACGGCCTGCTGCGGCGCACCCTTATCGCCTAGTTCCGCCATAATGTGCAGCCGACAACCACCTCGCGCGCGCTGTTTATCCACCGCAATACGCTGGAATACCGTTTAAACCGTATTTCCGAAATGACCGGCCTGGATCTGACTAATTTTGATGATCGCCTGCTGCTGTATGTAGCGCTGCAGCTAGACGACAATGTCTGAGGGAACGGGGCGGCCTGCTATGGTGGAACGGGGCGGGTAATCATGCCCGGTGCGGTGTGGGTGATCATGCCCGGCGCAGGGCAAATCAGGCAGCGGAGCGAAATCGTGCTTGCCGGCGCCGGTCACCGCCCGCGGCAGCGAAAGCCTGAGCGTATTGCGCGCGGTCCTCTCCGGCCAAGGCCGGAGGCGATAGATACACCGCAAGGGACGCACCCTCAAAGAACGCGTCGCCAAGGGCTTAGACGTCAACCAACGCGCCGCCAAGGACTATGCCATCAACCAACGCGCCGTTAAAGAACGCGCTGCCGGGTGATGCGCCATCAAAAAACGCGCCGGTGAGGGCGCGTCCCCCTGTTCTCAGGCCGCGAGAGGTTTAAGTTCGAGCCGTTGGATTTTGCCGACAATGAACAAATAACTAACGATGACCATCAAGCCGTTGGCGGCGACATAAATCAGCGCGCCGTCAAAAGAGCCGGTGCGCTGCAAGATGTAGCCAATCACGATGGGGGTGGTAATCGCGCCGATCTGCGTCACTAAATTCAACACGCCGCCGCTTAGTCCGACAATCTGTTTCGGGGCGGTGTCGGCGTTCACCGTCCAGCCTAAAGCGCCGATGCCTTTGCCGAAAAACGCCAGGCTCATTGCCGCCACCACCACCACATCGGAGGTGGTATAGTTACAGATAACCATGCTGGTACATAACAGCATCCCGATGATGATCGGCGTTTACGCGCCACCGACAGCGAGTAGCCCCGGTTGAGCAAATAGTCGGAGAACACCCCGCACAGCACCCCGCAGATGCAGCCGCAGATCGCCGGCAGCGCCGCCAAAAAGCCTGCCTCCAGAATCGACATCCCGCGCCATTTGACCAGATAAATGGGAAACCAGTACAGAAAGAACCAGGTAATGGCATTGACGCAATAATTGGCCAGATAAATGCCAAGCAGCATACGGCTGGACAGCAATTGTTTGATATAGCCCAACTGCGGCGTGCGATCTTCCTTGCGTCCCGCCGCGGCGTCCATCTCCACCAGCGCGCCGCCCGCACGCAGGTACGCCAGTTCGCTCTGGCTTACCCGGGGATGGCTCAACGGGCTGTACATGGTTTTCACCCACACCGCCGACAGCACGATGCCTACCACGCCCATGACGATGAACACGTATTCCCAGCTCACCTCTTGGGTTATCCAGCCCAACAGCGGGTTGAACACCACCAGCGCGGCATACTGCGAAATATTAAATATCGCCGAGGCAGTGCCGCGCTCCAGCACCGTGAACCAGGCGGAAACGATGCGGCTATTGGCCGGCATCACCGGCGCTTCGGCGAAACCCACCATAAACCGCAGTATGGACAGCATCATGGAGGCATTGGCGAAGAAATGGACAAAGCCCTGAAAAAAGGTAAACACCGACCAGATTAATATCGCGCAGCCGTAGACTTTTTTGGAACCGAATTTGTCCAAAAGACAACCGCCCGGCAACTGAGCCAGGGTATAGTCCCAGCCGAAGGCTGAAAAGACATAGCCCATTTGCAGCGGGTCGAGCTCCAAGTCCCTCGCCACATGCGGACCGGCGATGGACAGGGTAGAGCGGTCGGCGTAATTGACGGTACTGATGATGAATAACATCGCCAGGATCCAAAAGCGCGAGCGTGTTTTATGGGCGCTGGCGTCAATGACCGTATTATCCATGATAAGCGCCTCCCGGCAGAGGGCCCGCAAAGGGAGTGTGGTGGCGAGAGAAGGCCCGTTGTTCGCAGCGGACGGTATACCTGGCGATCCATTGGCTGAAAAGCTGCATAGTCGTGTCCTGTACGGTAGGGAAGTAAGAATGAACGTTTTTTAATCTGCATAGCGGTTCAGCAGCAGTATAAGAGTTAATTTCCCGGCAAACATTGGGCTTATGACTGAATAGGACGGGTCGATGCGCGGGCTTTTTACAGCAATGCGCTAAAGGCAAGTGATGGCGATCACTGAACCTCGTTGCGTTCTGGATTATTAAAAAAGCGTTTTATTTCTGTTCAGCGGTGCCCGGCGAGAGGCGGTTTGTGAGCTGGCGCGGGCCGTTATGGGCATTCGCTGCAAATCGAGGCGTTTTTTCGCCTCTTTTATTGGTGGCATGCCCAATGAAAACGACGGACCAATGTCCTTATACTGAGGTATCAATTGCTTAAACCTTGGGCAGTCCCGCATCCGGCGGGACAGCGATAGCGTTTTTCGTGAGAGGAAGCATCAATGGCCAATACCCAAAGCGGTCCCGTCATTACCGAGATGAAAGTGATCCCGGTCGCGGTCCATGACAGCACGCTGCTGAATATCGGCGGCGCGCACAGCGCCTGGTTCACCCGCAATCTGGTGGTACTTACCGACAGTGCCGGCCACACCGGCGTCGGCGAAGCGCCGGGCGGCGAAGTGATCCTGCAAACGCTGCAACAGGCGATTCCGCTGGTGATCGGTACCGAGGTCGCGCGGATGAACCGGCTGGTGCAGCAGGTGCATTTGGGTAACCAATCCTCAGATTTTGATGCTTTCGGCGGCGTCGCCTAGACGTTTGAACTGCGGGTTAACGCCGTGGCCGCGCTGGAGGCGGCGCTGCTGGACCTGCTGGGGCAGTGCCTCGTTGTGCCGGTGGTGGAGTTGCTCGGCCACGGCAAACAGCGCGACGCGGTGACGGTGCTGGGTTATCTGTTTTATGTCGGCGATCGCGAGCGTACCGACCTGCCTTACCAAAGCGGCGCCCAGGGCGGCCATGATTGGTACCATTTACGTCATCAAAAAGCCCTGGATAGCGCGGCGGTGGTGCGGCTGGCGGAGGCGGCGCAAGATCGGTACGGCTTCAAGGATTTCAAACTGAAGGGCGGTGTTTTCCCCGGAGAGCAGGAGATTGAGGCGGTAACGGAGCTGTCGAAACGGTTCCCAGACGCGCGCATTACCGTCGATCCCAACGGTGCCTGGTTACTGGACGAGGCCATCCGGCTGTGTAAGGGGATGTAGGGGATCCTCAGCTACGCCGAAGATCCCTGCGGGGCCGAGCAAGGCTATTCCGGCCGGGAAGTTATGGCCGAATTCCGCAGCGCCACCGGGCTGCCGGTGGCGACCAATATGATCGCCACTAACTGGCGCGAAATAAATCACGCCGTCATGCTGCAGGCGGTGGATATTCCGCTGGCCGACCCGCATTTCTGGACCATGCACGGCGCGGTGCGCGTCGCGCAACTCTGCGACGACTGGGGGCTAACCTGGGGCTGCCATTCCAATAATCACTTCGACATTTCACTGGCGATGTTTACCCACGTGGGCGCGGCCGCCCCCGGCCGTCCCACCGCTATCGACACACACTGGATCTGGCAAGAGGGCAATCAGCGCCTGACCAAGGCGCCGCTGGAAATTCGCCACGGACAAATCGCGGTGCCGGAACAGCCCGGGCTTGGGGTTGAGCTGGATTGGGCGCAGGTGGAGCAGGCCCATGCCCTCTACTAAAAGTCCGCCGGGCGGGGCGCGCAATGACGCCACCGCGATGCGCTATTTGGTGCCGGACTGGCAGTTTGATCGCAAACGCCCGGCTTTCGGTCGCGGCTGAGCCACGGTGGCGGAGAAGACGATGATGAAACGCAACGATACGCCGGTAGTGCGCGGTATGCAGGTGATACCGGTCGCCGGCCATGACAGTATGTTGATGAACCTCAGCGGTGCCCATGCGCCGTTTTTTACGCGTAATATCGTGATCTTGGAAGACAGCGCCGTCCAGCGCGGCGTGTGGGAGGTCCCCGGCGGCGAGGCCATCCGCCAAACGCTGGAGGATGCCCGCGCGTTGGTGTTGGGTAAGCCGCTGGGTGAGTACCTGAATGTTCTTAATAGCGTGCGCACGCAGTTCGCCGGCCGGGATACCGCCGGACGCGACCTGCAGACCTTTGATCTGCGCACCACCATTCATGTGGTGACCGGTATCGAGGCCGCGATGTTAGATTTGCTCGGTAAGCATTTGGGCGTCAATGTTGCCTCGTTGTTAGGCGAAGGCCAGCAGCGGGATCAGGTAGAAATGCTGGGGTATTTGTTTTATATCGGTGAGAGTAAAAAAACCGGCTTGCCCTATCAAAGCCAGCCCGACGCGGCGTGCGATTGGTACCGTCTGCGCCATGAACCCGCGATGACCCCGGACGCTATTGTGCGGCTGGCGCAAGCGGCGCAGGAGAAGTACGGCTTTAATGATTTCAAACTTAAGGGCGGAGTCTGGGCGGGGGAGGTGGAAGCGCAGGCGGTAACGGCGTTGGCGCGCCATTTCCCGGGCGCGCGCATCACCCTTGATCCCAACGGCGCCTGGTCATTAAACGAGGCCATTGAGCTTGGTAAATCACTGCGCCACGTGCTGGCCTACGCCGAGGATCCTTGCGGTGCCGAGCAAGGCTTTTCCGGGCGCGAGGTGATGGCCGAATTCCGCCGCGCCACCGGCCTGCCGACCGCTACCAATATGATAGCCACCGACTGGCGGCAGATGTGCCACGCCATCGCCCTGCAGGCGGTGGATATTCCGCTGGCGGATCCGCATTTCTGGACGATGCAAGGTTCCGTACGGGTCGCCCAGCTCTGCCATGCTGCCGGGCTGACGTGGGGATCGCACTCCAATAACCATTTCGACATCTCACTGGCGATGTTTACCCATGTGGCCGCCGCCGCGCCGGGTAACATTACCGCCATTGATACCCACTGGATTTGGCAGGAGGGCAATCAGCGCCTGACCCATGCGCCGCTGGAAATCAGCGGCGGTAAGGTGACGGTGCCGTCAACGCCGGGGCTTGGCGTGGAGCTGGATATGGACTGTGTCATGCAGGCTCATGCGCTTTACCGACAGCATGGCCTGGGCGCGCGCAACGATGCCGCCGGAATGCAGGCGCTTATCCCCGGCTGGAGGTTTGACGGTAAACGCCCCTGTATGGTGCGCTAATCGCCGGGAGCCGCATGGTGCAGTGTCCCCGGACAAGGGGCCCGGTTACTCCCCCTCTCCGGTCAGGAAAAAGGGAAGAGATGGTTTTAGTCTTCAAACCCTATCGTTCTCATCCGGCGTCGGGTGATTCAGGGGTTCATGAGGTCGCCCGCCGTCGGCCTCATTCATTACCCCCTGCGGTCCAGAATCGTCGTCCCGCCAAACATCAATTGCTGGGCCATCGGACGGCCCATAAACCGCGCCGGGAAAATCGGCGGCAAGGCTCTGGCCTTTTCCAAACGGTCGCGTTGCTGCTTAGTGAAGACGACGGACAGGGCTCTAAAGTTGTCTTCGGCTTGCTCCAACGTGCGTGCTCCCACAATCGGCGCGACCACCGCCGGATTGAGCAGCGCCCACGCCAGCGCTACCTGCGAGCGCGAGGCCCCCAGTTCAACGGCGATTTCGCCCACGACATCGGCGATGTCCAGTGCCTTCGCGTTGAGGTGGCCTGTGGAGGCAATGATCCCTTTGCGGGTTGGGGATACGTCGGCGACGTTCGCCTCCGACAGGTCGGCGCGACGATATTTGCCGGTCAAGATACCCCCGCCGAGCGGTGACCAGGGTAATACCCCTAGCCCCATCGCCTGCGCCATCGGAAACAACTCATGCTCAACAGATCGCTCGACCAGACTGTATTCGACCTGAAGCGCGACGAAAGGGGACCAGCCGCGTAGGTCAGCGAGGGTTTGCATTTGTGAGATGCGCCAAGCGGGTGTATTGCAGATGGCCACATACAGGATTTTCCCCGCCCGCACCAAGTCATCAAGCGCACGCATGACCTCTTCGGCCGTCGTGGTAAAGTCCCAGGCATGGACGTGCAGAAGATAGATGCGATCGGTGTCGAGTTGGCGCAAACTGTCCTCAACCGAGCTGACGAGGTTGTAGCGATGATTACCGCCCGAATTTGGGTTGCCCTGCTCGCGGGCCATAGTGAACTTGGTTGACAGGACAATACGGTCCCGCTTGTCCTTGATAATCCTCCCCAGGATTTTCTCGGCGCTGCCGTTGGTGTAGTTGACCGCGGTATCAATGAAATTGCCGCCGCTATCAACATAGGCATCGAAAATGCGCTTTGCCTCGCCCTCGTCGCTGCCCCAGCCCCATTCGTTGCCGAAGGTCATCGTACCGAGCGCGAGCGGTGAAACACGAAGGCCGGATCGTCCCAGCAGACGGTATTGGTCAAGAGAGCTGAATGTTGTCATATCGCGCTATCCTATCTTGTGATTGCAGTGAGTTATCTATGGCAATATCTTCAATCAGCGCTCTTCAGTAGAGGTAGCCTGCTTGTCCTATTTCATTGCACGATCGTCCGGTCTTTGAACGGTGCGTTTTGCATTTTGCGATGGCTGCTGTAACATAAAAACGATGAACAGACTGGACAGATTGGTTGATCTCATCAGCCGCCATACGCCAGCAGATGGCACCCATGCGAGCGCCATTCCGGGGGTGATACTGCATCGCAGTTCTTCACCCACCGTGCCCATGCCGGTAGTCTACGGCCCGACGCTCTGTCTGGTCGCCCAGGGGACGAAGCAAGCATCCCTTGGCACCACGGCGTATTGTTACGATCCCGCGCATTACCTGGTGGCTTCCGTTGAGCTACCGGTGATGGGATCGGTCATCAAGGCCAGCGCAAGCCATCCTTATCTGTGTCTACAACTCGATCTGGACTCGTCCGAGCTGTCAGACCTCGCCATCCGTCACCCGCCAGGGGTGAAAGCCACCTGCTTGCCGGGTTAACGCTGAACAAAACGTCCCCTCTGTTGCTTGATGCAGCAATCCGTCTGGTCGGGCTGCTGGATACACCCCATGACATCAATGCCCTCGCGCCCCTTACCCTTCGTGAAATCCTCTATCGTCTCCTGGTCGGGCCAAATGGGGTCATCATCAGGAACATGGTCCTGGCGGACAGCCGGCTCAATCAGATTGCCCGTGCCATCCTGTGGATCAGAACACACTTTCGTGAGCCCTGTCGGATTGAAAACGCTGCCGAGATAGCGGGAATGAGCCGCTCTAACTTTTACCTGCATTTCAAGGCGGTGACGACCTTAAGTCCTATTGAGTTCCGCACGCATCTGCGGCTACAGGAAGCGCGGCGGCTGATGGTGAGTGAGGCAGCCGACGCGGCCAGCGCCGGCTTCCAGGTGGGTTATGAAAGCCATTCACAGTTCAGCCGTGACTATGCCCGCATATTCGGCATGTCCCCGGCCAGGCATGCCCGCCGGTTGAGGCAGGAACAAGGCAGCCTGACGGCGGCGAATTAAAACCCTCTGTACGCTACCGGTAACGTGATGGGCTTACGTCTGGCAAATTAGTGATGATTCGGGTCACCATTTTATTAGGCACTTACCCGTAAACCCCGTAAATCCCGTAAACGTATCGCTACCGTTTAGCGCCTGCTCGGCGCAGATAAGCTGGCTTCGCGTGACAGGGTCAACAGTACGCCAATGAACCCCATGGGCCCGCCGCCGGCGATGTTCGCCAGTCGCCATATTCGTTTCAGTTAGCAAATTATTTGTTTTTGTCCCGTCCAGCCTGCGCCAGCGCAGCGCGGAATTAGGCGAACTGATTAGCGGTTCCAATCCGCTATCGCAGCCTTCTGCCAGCAGCAGGGTGCTGATGCCGACTGGCAGATCATCAAGGTTGGCACTGGCTTCGCTGGCAGGGAAAAACGCACCAGCAAATCCGTTATGAGCGTCAATTTCCAGTAGTAATGCCGTCAAGTCGACAGGCGGGAGCGGGTCGCGGATGTCCAGGCGGTCGTTTCAGTGTGCCACTATTCGGGCGGCAAAGCTGCACACAGGCCCAAACGGCGTTCGCTATGGTAAGAATGGCGGACGAAGTTTATCTGCCGGCAGGGAAAGAGCCCCGGCCAGCAGGCGAAGGGGCGACGGGGGGGAGATAAACAGACCGGCGTAAAGCGCCGGCGTCGCGCTGGCGCCCATCGACTCAGGTTACCGGCGCCGGGTTAAAGACCGACAGCGCATTGTGGATACCCCATTGATCCGACCAGGTTTTTTTGCGACCGCTGGCGATCTCCAGGATAAAATGGAACAGCTCCCAGCCCACGTCCTCAATGGTGGCCTCGCCGGTGGCGATAGTGCCGGCATTGATATCCATTAAATCGTACCAACGATCCGCCAGCGCTGTGCGGGTCGCCATTTTAATCACCGGCACCGCCGCCAGACCATAGGGTGTCCCGCGGCCGGTAGTGAACACCCGCACGGTGATACCGGAGGCCAGCTGCTGGGTGCCGCAGACAAAATCGCTCGCCGGGGTGGCGGCATAAATCAGGCCGCGACGGGTGGGGCGCTGACCGGGGGAGAGCACTTCGACGATGGCGCTGGTATCGGATTTGGCGATAGAGCCGAGTGCCTTTTCCACCACGTTGGCTAAGCCGCCCTTTTTGTTGCCGGGAGAAGGGTTGGCGCTGCGGTCGGTCTGGCCCAGACTGAGATAGTTATCGTACCAGGCCATTTCCTCCAGCAGGCGGCGGCCAACAGTTTCATCAGCGGCGCTGGGGGTAAGCAGATGGATGGCATCGCGTACTTCGGTGACCTCGGAGAACATCACCGTGGCGCCGCAGCGCACCAGCAAATCCGATGCAAAGCCAACCGCCGGATTGGCGGTAACGCCGGAAAACGCGTCGCTGCCGCCGCACTGCATCCCCACCACCAGCTCGGATGCCGGGCAGGTTTCGCGCTGACGGCCGTTTAGATGATCAAGGTGACGTTCCGCCACCGCCAGGATATCGTCCACCATGGACTGAAAGCCGACGTGCTTCTCATCTTGCAAATGCACAATACTTGCCGCTTCCACCGCAATAGGCTGCACATCTTCAGTGCCGGCGAGTAAACGCTCCGGCTGCAGCTTTTCACAGCCCAGCCCGACGACCATCACCTCGCCGCCGAAATTGGGATTCAAGGCAATATTGTGGATAGTCAGAATAGGCACCACCGCCGCCGGCGCATTGATGGCCACACCGCAACCATAAAGATGGTTAAGGCCCACCACGCCGTCAACGTTCGGGTATTTCGGCAGTAAATCGCGCTCGATCAGTTTCACCACGATGCCGGCGACGCAATGCACGCTGGTCGTAATGCCCAGCAAATTCTTGGTGCCGACGCTACCGTCAGGATTGCGGTAGCCCTCGAAGGTATAGCCTTCCAGCGGCGGCGGGACTTTAAGTTGCCAGCGGCAGGGTTTCCAGCGCCGGCGCCACCGGCAGCTCCACCAGAGATTCGTCTATCCAGCTGCCGTGCGCAATGGGGCGCAGCGCGTAGCCAATAATTTCCCCATAGCGAATAATGGCGCCGCCTTTGGCAATATCGTTCAGGGCGACTTTATGTCCCTGCGTAATATGCTCAATCAATTCCAGACCGTCTGGAAAACGACTGCCGGCGGGCAGGCCGTGATTATTGACGATAATGGCCACATTATCGGTATCGTGCACTTTTATATAGAAGGCTTGCTCAGCGCTTCGAGTAGGAATAACAGACATAAAGGTCTCCATAACAACTGCCAGGTTGTTTTGACCCGAAAGTGAGGACGATAAGCGATAACAACACGGTTTATGCCGTTATTATAATCCCAATGTTAAAGGCAGACATTGTGCAAATGACCTGTTTTCTGCCGATCTCGCGGCAAATTATCAGGCAGATGCTGGACAAAGTGTGACAATTGTCACCAAGGCATCAACAGGCCGGCGGCGGTGAAAGATAACGTGACGCGCATCGAACCGCGCTGGATATTCGCCAGAAAAAACCATGTTATTCGTGGTGATTATTGTGCAAGTGCATAATGTTATTTTTAGCAGTGATTTTTATACTAATCAGGCATGAATAAATGAAGGCAATGGCAATACGGTGAAAAAAAGCCTCTTACGAGAATAGTAAACCCTGGATAGCGCACGCTTAACCCGATCCTTTTCATTATTGCGCGTCGTTATAGCCTGATTAGGGCCTGGCCAATGAGTATTGCACCTCTGACCGCTAATAAAACCAAGACCCATATTCGTTATTGGATTTTGTTTATCATCTTTATGGTTACCGCCATCAACTACGCCGACCGGGCTACCATGTCGATTGCGTGGACCGATGTCGCGAAAGAACTCGGCCTGGACGCCGGACAGATGGGGCAGATTTTCTCGGCCTTCGGCTGGGCATATCTTATTATGCAAATTCCCGGCGGCTGGTTATTAGACCTCTACGGGTCTAAAAAAGTCTACAGCTGCAGTTTGTTTTTCTGGTCGCTGTTTACCTTTCTACAAGGATTCGTCGGCTTTTTCCCCATCGCTTATGCCGCCATGACGCTGTTTTTCCTGCGCTTCATGCTCGGTTTCTCCGAGGCGCCGTCCTTCCCCGCCAACGCCCGTATCGTCGCCGCCTGGTTTCCGACCCGTGAGCGCGGTACCGCTTCGGCCATCTTCAATTCGGCGCAATATTTCTCGCTGGCGATCTTCTCGCCGCTGCTGGGCTGGTTAACATACACCTGGGGCTGGGAGCACGTTTTTACCGTAATGGGCGCCGTCGGTTTCGTGCTGACGGGGGTTTGGATTAAATTCATCCATAACCCGAACAAGCATCCGCGCGTGTCGGCGCAGGAACTGGAATATATGTCCGCCGGCGGTGCGGTGGTGGATATGGACTCACCCGGAGCCGGCAAAAAAGAGGGCCCGCACTGGAGCGATGTACGCCAGATGTTGACCAGCCACATGATGCTCGGGGTGTTTTTCGGCCAGTATTTTATCAACAGTATTACCTGGTTTTTCTTGACCTGGTTTCCCATTTACCTGGTACAGGACAAGGGCATGTCGATACTGAAAGTCGGCCTGGTGGCGTCGATACCGGCGCTGTGCGGTTTCGCCGGCGGCGTGCTGGGCGGTGTCGTGTCGGATAATCTGCTGCGACGCGGTTTTTCCCTCACCGTGGCGCGTAAAATTCCCATCGTACAGGGCATGCTGCTGGCGACCAGCATCATCCTGTGCAACTACACCGACAATACCGTGGTTGTGATAGCGTTAATGGCGCTGGCCTTCTTCGGTAAAGGCTTCGGCGCGCTGGGCTGGCCGGTGGTGGCGGATACCGCGCCGAAAGAAATGATCGGGTTGTGCGGCGGTCTGTTTAACGTGTTCGGGAACGTAGCTTCCATCGTGACGCCGCTGGTCATCGGTTATATGGTCAAAGAATTGCATTCCTTCAATATGGCGCTGGTGTTTGTCGGCTGCTCCGCCCTGGCGGCAATGTTTTGCTATCTGGTGGGCGAAATAAAACGTCTGGTGCTGAAAAAATCCTGACGCGGCGGCCGGCCGCGCCGCACTTTAGTCCATTTGTACAGAGGATCATTATGAACAATCCATTACTGCCGAACCGTTTTCGTCAGCGTTTACTGCAAGAGGGATACCCTGATCGGCTGCTGGTGTGCTCTGGCCAATCCGGTATCTACTGAAGTGCTGGGGCTGGCGGTATTCGACTGGCTGGTATTGGCCGGCGAACACGCGCCCAATGATATCACCACTTTCGTACCGCAGCTGATGGCGCTGAAAGGCAGTCCCAGCGCGCCGGTGGTGCGCCCGCCCACCAATGAACCGGTGATCATCAAGCGCCTGCTGGATATTGGTTTTTATAATTTTCTGATCCCCTTCGTCGAGACCGAAGAACAGGCGCTGCGCGCCGTGTCGTCAACGCAATATCCGCCTGCGGGCATCCGCGGCGTATCGGTGTCTCATCGCTGTAATAATTACGTCACCGTACCGGAGTATTTTTCGCTGATTAACGACAACATCACGGTACTAACGCAAATCGAAAGTCAGGACGGCGTGGACAATATCGACGCCATTGCCGCCGTCGACGGCGTGGACGGTATTTTCGTCGGCCCGGTAGACTTGTCGGCGGCTCTGGGCTACCTCGGCGCGCCCAACCATCCCGAAGTGCAGCGGGTGATCCAGCACATTTTCGCCCGCGCCGATGCGCAGGGTAAACCGAGCGGCATTCTGGCGCAGGCCGAAGCAGACGCTCGGCGCTATTTGGAATGGGGCGCACGCTTTGTCGCCGTCGGCAGCGATTTGGGGGTGTTTCGCAGCGCGACCCAATCCCTGTGCGACAAATTCAAAGGTTGAAAGCGGTTATACGCTTAAGGTTCAAAGCTCAAGGCTCAAGGCTGAAAGGGTTATACGCTAAAGGCTGAACGCTGACGCTGAGGGCTGAACATTTAAGGCTTAAGGTTAAACCCTAGACGCCGCGCCGGCTGGCGTTAATGAAACGAATCAAGAGGATGTCACGATGAAGATTGGATTTATTGGCTTGGGGATTATGGGCAAACCCATGAGTAAAAACCTGATGAAAGCGGGTTACGCATTGATCGTGCTGGATCGCAACACCGAAGCAGTTGAGGACGTGGTCGACGCAGGCGCCGAACGGGCATCGTCGCCGAAAGCCGTGGCCGAACAGTGCGAGGTGGTTATCACCATGCTGCCCAATTCTCCCCATGTCAAAGAGGTCGTTTTGGGCGAGAACGGCGTAATCGAAGGGGCCAAAGCCGGCAGCGTGGTCATCGATATGAGTTCCATTGCGCCGCTGGCCAGCCGTGAAATCGCTGCGGCGCTGGCGGAAAAACACATCCAGATGCTGGACGCGCCGGTGAGCGGCGGCGAGCCGAAAGCCATCGACGGCACGCTGTCGGTGATGGTGGGCGGCGATAAACAGACTTTCGAGCGCCATGCCGCGATGCTCGGGTAGATGGCCGGCTCCGTGGTGCATACCGGTAACATCGGCGCCGGCAACGTCACCAAACTGGCGAATCAGGTGATCGTGGCGCTCAATATCGCCGCCATGTCGGAAGCATTGGTGCTCGCCACCAAGGCCGGTGTGGACCCAGAGCTAGTCTATAAAGCTGTCCGCGGCGGTCTGGCCGGTAGCACCGTGCTGGACGCCAAGGCGCCGATGGTGCTGGATCGCAATTTCAAACCCGGTTTCCGTATCGATCTGCATATTAAGGATTTGGCCAATGCCCTTGATACCTCCCACGGCGTGGGCGCGCAGCTGCCGCTGACCGCCGCGGTCATGGAAATGATGCAGGCGCTTAAACAAGACGATTTGGGTAGCGCAGACCATAGCGCACTGGCCTGCTATTATGAAAAACTGGCTCATGTTGTCGTAAAGCGCCAGTAACGGCCTCGGGCGCCGGCCGGGCGCTCTTTCACCCGGCGGAATGCCGACGTCGTCGGCTTCAGCTCTCAACAGGCGTAGCGGGTAGTTTATGAAAATAGTCATCGCTCCGGATTCATACAAAGAGAGTTTATCGGCGTTGGAAGTCGCGACGCAGATCGAAAAAGGATTTCGTGAGGTGTTTCCCGACGCCGATTACATCAAGTTGCCGGTGGCGGACGGCGGCGAGGGCACCGTGGAGGCCATGGTGGCGGCCACCGGCGGCGAAATTATCCGCGTGCAGGTCACAGGCCCGCTCGGTAAGCCGGTGGCGGCGTTCTTCGGCTTGTCCGGCGATCGCGCCAGCGCGTTTATTGAAATGGCCGCCGCCAGCGGGCTGGAGCTGGTGCGCAGCGACGATCGCAATCCGCTGCTAACCACCTCTTTCGGTACCGGTGAACTCATCCGCTGCGCGCTGGACCACGGCGTCAAGCATTGCATCATCGGTATCGGCGGCAGCGCCACCAACGACGACGGCGCCGGTATGGTGCAGGCGCTGGGCGCCCGCTTGCTGGATGACAACGGCGACGCTATCGGCTTTGGCGGCAGTCAATTGGCCAAATTAGCCCGCATCGACATCAGCTGTCTGGATGCGCGTATTCGCGATTGTCGGTTTGAAGTCGCCTGCGACGTCAACAATCCGCTGACCGGCGACGAGGGCGCTTCGGCGATCTTCGGCCCGCAGAAGGGGGCGAAGCCGGCAATGATCCACGAATTGGATGTGGCGTTGAAGCATTACGCCGACATCATCAAGAGCGATCTTGACCAGGATGTCGATCGCGTGTCCGGCGCCGGTGCCGCCGGAGGAATGGGCGCCGGCCTGCAGGCGTTTTGCGGCGCCGAATTGCGCCAGGGTATCGAAATCGTCACCGAAGCGCTAGGACTGGAGCAATTGGTAAAAGATGCGTCGCTGGTGATTACCGGCGAAGGCCGTATCGACAGCCAGACGCTGCAGGGTAAGGTGCCGATCGGCGTGGCGCGGGTGGCGAAACGTTACCAGAAGCCGGTTATCGGCATCGCCGGGAGTTTGACCGCCGATGTGGGCGTGGTGCATCAGCACGGGCTGGACGCGGTGTTTAGCGTGCTGTATAGCATTTGTACGCTGGAGCAGGCGCTGGAAAACGCCGGCGAAAATGTGCGTATGACGGCGCGCAATATTGCGGCGACGGTTAAGCTCGGTCAGGCGCTAGGCTAAAGGGCTAACCCCCGCCCTGCGCTTGCAGGCGCGCGCCGTCTCAGCCACGGGCGCCCGCTCGTGGTTCGTCCAGACGCGGGCAGGTTGGCACGCTATTCCTCCATTACCCGAAAAGGCTTGCGGGGGTTGAGCCCGCTCGTGGTTCGTTCGGACGCGGGCAGGTTGGCATGCTATTCCTCCATAGCCCGGAAGGGCTTGCGGGGGCCGAGCCCGCTAGCCGCTTAGCCAGGCGCTGGCGGCGATGCGTACATTCTCGATCTCATCAAGCATTTCCAACCATTCCGGCTCCAGCGCCTCCACCTCGACGCCGCTGCGCAGATGTTGCTCAATATTGGCGCATAATCGCCGCAGCCGCGGCACGCCGCTATAACTGCAACTGCCGTGCAATTTATGGATCAGGCTGCCGATATGCTCGTCGTGGGCGCCGCTGGCTACCGCTTCCACCCGTTGTTTAATTTCGGGCAGGAACTCCAGCAGCATACCCAACATCTCCCGCGCCAGATCCGGCTTATCTGCCGCCTGGCGCAGTGCCAACTGCCAATCAAGCGAAACATCTTTGTTGCCGGAAGGCAGCGGCGGCGGACGGACGTCGCTTGGCCCCTCGCGCGGCGTCGCCAGCGACGCAGGGTCGTGGATACCGTAACGTGACAACAGCCGACGCAGCATCGCTTCATCGATAGGTTTGGCCAAACAATCCACCATGCCGGCATCCAACAGCCGCTGGCGATCATCACTAATGGTATAGGAGGTGACCGCCACAATCGGCGTATGGGCATGCAGCGGCGACTGGCGAATCAGCTCCGCAGCGCGCAGACCATCGATTTCCGGCATCTGGATATCCATCAAAATAATATCCAGCGGTTTTTTTTGAGCGTAGGCGACAGCCTCGGAGGCGCTGTTACACAGAATGGTCTGCTCCACCTGCTCTTGCAGCAAAGCGCCAATCAATTTGAGGTTGGCGGGATTATCATCCACCGCCATGACCGTCAGCGGCAGGCAGGGCGTGCCGGACTCGGGCTCGCCGCTTGGCCGCGGCGTGGGAGGCGATTGCAACAGCGGAAGCAGGCGTTGGCCGGACACCGGCTTGGTCAGACAAGCGTCCGCGCCCATTTGTTTTAGCAGCTCCGCCTCCACCATCCAGGCGCCCGGCAGCGCCAGGATAATACAACGGGAATGGCCGCTGGCTTGCAGCAGCTCATAGCGCATTTCCGGTAGCGACAGCGTTGCGGTAATCGGTTTACCGATAAGCAGGATATCCACCTGCGCATCCCCCAGCGCGTTCAGGACCGGGTAATGACTTACCTCAAGGGGCGTGTCCGCCAGCAGTTCGAGGGTGGCCCTGCGCCGAGGCGCTATTGGTCTCGATAAGCGCGATACGCTTATGCATCAGGGCGTCGTAGCGGTGGGGGTCGACCCAGGCGTGAGAGTTGATCTGCAGCGGAATATGGAACCAAAAGGTAGATCCCCGTCCGGCGCGGCTGCGGAACGTGATCTCCCCACCCATTTCGCGCACCAGTTTTTGCGTAATCACCAGCCCCAGACCGGTACCGCCGTGCCGGCGTGTAATACTGGCATCGGCCTGACGGAACGCCTGGAACAGCTGCGATTGCTGGCGCTCGGGAATGCCGATGCCGGTATCGCGGATTTGTACGTTGATTTCCATGCGCTCCCGCTCGTGGCACTGACGGCTGACGCGAATGATGATATGCCCCTGCTCGGTGAATTTAATGGCGTTGCCGATAAGGTTGGTCATCACTTGCTGCAGCTGCAGCGGATCGCCGATGACATATTCCGGCACCTCGCGCTGCACCTGTAAAATCAGCTCCAGCCCCTTTTCATGGGCGGTATGGGCCAGCAGGATAACCACCTCATCGAGAATGGCGCGTAGCGCGAAGGGGATGGTTTCCAGCATCAGTTTGCCGGCTTCCAGTTTGGAGAAATCCAGTACATCGTTAATAATACTGAGCAAATGATTGCCTGAACGCTCAATGGTTTGCAGGTAATCGCGCTGGGTGGGGGAAAGCGGCGTTTTCAACGTCTGGCGGGTAAAGCCGATGACGCCGTTTAGCGGCGTGCGCAGCTCGTGGCACATATTCGCCAGGAACTCTGATTTGATGCGCACCGCCTCCTGAGCGCGTTTTTTCGCCAGATCCAGTTCGACGTTCTGGATTTCCATTTGCTCAAGGGTCTCGCGCAGATCCGACGTGGCCTGATCGATATTTTGCTGTAGCTCTTCGTGGTAGGCGCTGAGCGACATCGCCATAGCGTTGATGCCGTTTTTCAGCATATCCAGCTCGCCAAGCATGTAGCCTTCCACTCGGCTGTCCAATTGGCCACGGCGGATACGGTCGACGGTGTTGACCATGTTGCGGATAGGGCCGGTGACATCGCGCATCAGCCGGTAAGCGAATAACCCGGCGCAGCAAAGACACAGTAGCAACAGCAACGTGAAAACGAACGCCTCTTTATATTGTTGCAGCCGTACCGCGTCCATATCCAGTTCGATGGCGATATAGCCAAGCGGTTTTATCGAGTCTCTGGCCGCACCATAGGCGCGCTCGCCGTCCGGCAGGCTGTCCTCGCGCACGATGGGGGTACGTATGATAAGCGATGAGCCGCTGCGCAGTAGGGTCAACCCTTCGGACATCGGCGCGCCGTCGGGCAACTTCAGCCGCGCCATGTTTTGTTGATAATTGGAGGTCACGAACAGCGTATTGTTGGCGTCGAACAGCGAAATGGAACGTACAATATCGGAGTGGTGGCGATGCAGCAGATTGACCAGATGGCGCACCGATTCACGGTTGTGAAACGTCATGCCGTATTCGCTCGACAGCGCCAGCGGCTCGATAATGCTGGCGCCGGCGTCGACCAACTGATGCTGCAATTCGTTGTAGCGGTGGACGACAAAAAACGCGCTGAGCAGTAAGCCAATGAAAAGCGTCGGAGCCAGGATCAGTATCATCATCCGCGCGCGCAAGCTGTATTTGGTCATGGCGGTCCAATATGGGAGAATAGCGTCAGGATCATATCGCAAAGGCATTTCCGGCAATCTATGGCGCAATTCTACTCTGCAAACCGTCGCGTGGCGACCCGTGAGAGGGTCACGGTCTGGTGTGACCAACTGGATGCGTTCGGCCAGGGGTTGGCGCGCCATCGGGGCAAGGTCATGTTTATCCCCGGGCTGTTGCCGGGCGAGCAGGCCGAAGTGCGTCTGACCGAGGATAAACGCCAATACAGCCGCGGTGAGGTCATCCACCGCCCCTGAGCGGGTCACGCCCCGTTGTCCGCATTATGGCGTGTGCGGCGGCTGTCAGCAGCAGCATATCAGCCAGGTGCTGCAGCAGCACACCAAGGCCGCGGCGCTGGCGCAGCTAATGGCGCGCGAACAGCCCGGCGCGGTGCCAGATGTGGCGCAAATCGGATCCAGCGCCTATGGTTACCGGCGGCGCACGCGCCTGGGACTGGTCTATCGCCCGAAAGGCCGCCAACTCAGCATGGGTTATCGACAGGCAAAGTCGAGTGAATTAGTAGATATTCACGCCTGCCCGATTTTGCGGCCGGTGCTGGAACAGCTGATCGCGCCTTTGCGCGCCTGTCTGGAATGGTTGCGGGCCGTGGCGCATCTTGGGCACGTTGAACTGGCGGCGGCGGATAATGGTCCGCTGGTGGTGCTGCGCCACCTGCAGCCGCTGGGGGAAGAGGACCGCCGCCGGCTGCTGGACTTTGCCGCGGCGCAACAGGTCAGCGTCTGGCTGGCGCCTGACGGTGATCGGCTGAACTGTTTAAGCGGCGAGCCGCCTTTTTACCGGGTAGCGGCGTTGACGTTGCGTTTCAGCCCGCGCGATTTCATCCAGGTTAATGATGAGGTCAACCGGAAAATGGTGACCCAGGCGCTGGACTGGCTGGCGCCGACCCCCGGCGATCGGGTACTGGATCTGTTTTGCGGCATGGGCAATTTCACTCTACCGCTGGCACGTTCAAGCGGGCAGGTGACGGGCGTGGAAGGGGTTGCGGCGTTAGTAACGAATGGGCAATATAATGCGCAGAGTAATTCACTAAGTAACGTGACTTTTTTTCACGAAAATCTTGAGCAGGATGTGATGCGACAGCCGTGGGCCGCCGGCGGATTTGATAAGATATTGCTCGATCCGGCCAGGGCCGGGTGCGGCCGGCGTGATGTCTCTATTGGCGGCGTGGGCGCCGCAGCGCATTGTCTATGTTTCTTGCAATCCGGCGACGCTTGCGCGGGATAGCAAAATTTTATTGGCGGCAGGCTACACCCTGGCACGCCTGGCGATGCTGGATATGTTTCCGCATAGCGGCCATCTTGAATCGATGGCGTTATTTATCAAGCGTTCCGGCATCTCTGCAAGATAGGGAGTGGGTATGGTTGCGGTAAGAAGTGCACATTTGAATCCGGCGGGCGAATTTGCCGTGGACGACTGGGTGGCCAGTCTGGGCCTCGCCAATCCGCAATCAAGTGAACGGCTGGCCGACACCTGGCGCTACTGCGAGCAGCGGTGCAAGGACCATCCGGACGCCCCCCTGCTGCTGTGGCGCGGCATTGAAATGGTGGAAATATTGTCCATGCTCAGCATGGACAACGACAGCCTGTGCGCGGCGCTGCTGTTTCCGCTCGCCGACGCCGACGTAGTGGAAGAGACGGTGCTGGAGGCTGAGTTCGGCAAGAACATCGTCGAACTGGTGCACGGCGTGCGCGATATGGACGCCATCCGCCAGTTGAAGGCAACCCATAACGATTCGATGGCGCCGGAGCAGGTGGATAACGTGCGCCGCATGCTGCTGGCGATCGTCGAGGATTTCCGCTGCGTAGTCATCAAGCTCGCCGAACGTATCGCCCATCTGCGCGAATTGAAGGATGCGCCGGAAGACGAACGGGTGCTGGCGGCCAAAGAAAGTACCAATATCTATGCGCCGCTCGCCAACCGTCTCGGCATCGGCCAGTTGAAATGGGAGCTGGAGGATTTTTGTTTCCGTTACCTGCATCCAGATGAATACAAGCGTATCGCCAAGCTGCTGCATGAGCGGCGAATCGACCGCGAACAGTATATTGAGGATTTTGTCGCCTCTCTGCGCAAGGCCATGCAGGAGGAAGGGCTGAAGGCCGATATTTACGGCCGGCCGAAGCACATCTACAGCATCTGGCGCAAAATGCAGAAAAAGACGCTGGAATTTGACGAACTGTTCGATGTGCGCGCGGTGCGGGTGGTGGTCGAGCGTTTGCAGGACTGCTATGCCGCGCTCGGCATTGTACATACGCACTTTCGCCACTTGCCGGACGAGTTCGACGATTACGTCGCCAACCCGAAACCCAACGGCTACCAGTCAATCCATACCGTGGTGCTGGGCCTGCGCGGCAAAACGCTAGAAATCCAGATTCGTACGCGCCAGATGCATGAAGATGCCGAGCTGGGCGTAGCCGCCCACTGGAAGTATAAAGAGGGCGGCACTGTCCTTACTACCGGCGGTCGCTCCGGCTATGAACAGCGTATCGCCTGGCTGCGCAAGCTGCTGGCCTGGCAGGAAGATATGGCGGACTCCGGCGAAATGCTCGACGAAGTGCGCAGCCAGGTGTTCGACGATCGCGTGTATGTGTTTACGCCGAAAGGGGACGTGGTGGATCTGCCGGCCGGTTCCACGCCGCTGGATTTCGCCTACCATATCCACAGCGACGTCGGCCACCGCTGCATCGGCGCCAAAATCAGCGGCCGCATCGTGCCGTTTACCTATCAGTTGCGTATGGGCGATCAGGTTGAAATCATCACCCAGAAACACCCGAATCCGAGCCGCGACTGGCTGAATCCCAACTTAGGTTATGTCACCACCAGCCGCGGGCGTTCCAAGATCCATAACTGGTTCCGCAAGCAAGACCGGGACAAGAACATTGCCGCCGGGCGTCAACTGCTGGAAGAAGAACTGGAGCATCTGGGCATCAGCATGCGCGAGGCGAAAAAACTGCTGCTGCCGCGTTACAACGTCAATACGCTCGATGAATTGCTGGCGTCCATCGGCGGCGGTGACGTGCGCATCAATCAGATGGTCAATTATCTGCAGAGCAAGCTAAACAAGCCCAGCGCCGAAGAGGAAGACAAACAGGCGCTGCGCCAGCTGACGCAGAAAACCCCACCGGTGCCGCGCAACCGCGATAACGGCCGGGTGGTCGTGGAGGGCGTAGGCAACCTGATGCACCATATTGCCCGCTGCTGCCAGCCGATCCCGGGG
Source organism: Candidatus Sodalis endolongispinus (assembly GCF_018777395.1). GTDB lineage: Bacteria > Pseudomonadota > Gammaproteobacteria > Enterobacterales > Enterobacteriaceae > Sodalis_B > Sodalis_B endolongispinus. The sequence goes on along the minus strand of NZ_JAFJYC010000001.1, from coordinate 1,969,907 downwards.
GACGATATCACCGGTTTTATCACCCAGGGCCGCGGCATCTCCATCCATCGCGCCGATTGTGAACAGCTGGCGGACTTGCAGGCCAACGCGCCGGAGCGCATCGTTGACGCGGTGTGGGGCGAGAGCTACACCAGCGGTTATTCGCTGGTGGTGAGAGTGACCGCCAACGATCGCAGCGGCTTGCTGCGTGATATCACCACGATTCTGGCCAACGAGAAGGTCAACGTGCTGGGCGTCGCCAGCCGTAGCGATGTGAAAAAACAGCTGGCCACCATCGATATGGATATCGAAATCTATAACCAGCAGGTGCTGGGACGGGTGCTGTCGAAACTCAACCAACTGCCGGACGTCATCGACGCGCGCCGGCTGCACGGCAATTGACGCGTCAAAGGGCGTTTTATGTCTGAACCACATGCCGCTACGGCGCTGCATCGGCTGTTGGCCATTATGACCCGTTTGCGCGATCCGCAAACGGGCTGTCCCTGGGACAAAAGCCAAACCCTGGATTCCATTGCACCCTGCACCCTGGAAGAAACCTATGAGGTGCTCGATGCCATCGCGCGCCGCGACTATGGTGACCTGCGCGCCGAGCTGGGCGATCTGCTGTTTCAGGTTGTGTTTTACGCCGAGCTGGCGCGTGAGGAAGGGCGGTTTGATTTTGCCGCGGTCTGCGATGCCATCAGCGACAAACTTGAGCGCCGGCACCCGCACCTGTTCGGCGATGCGCCGGGCGCGCCGACGGACCATCGCGAGCAGTGGGAACGGCTCAAAGCGCAGGAGCGGGCGGAAAAGTCCCGCCTGTCGCCGCTGGATGATATTCCCGCCGCGCTGCCGGCGCTGATGAAAGCGCAAAAAATCCAGCAGCGCGGCGCGGCGGTGGGATTCGACTGGTCGACATTGGCGCCGGTGTTGGCGAAAGTGCATGAAGAGATCGACGAAGTGATGCATGAGGCGCGCCAGCCGCAGGTCGATTCGGACAAGCTGGCGGAGGAGGTGGGAGATCTGCTGTTCGCGACGGTGAATTTGTCGCGCCATCTGAGCCAGACGGCGGAAATCGCCCTGCAGCAGGCCAACCGCAAATTCGAGCGCCGATTCCGCCAGGTGGAGGCGATTATCGGTGCGCAGGGGCTTGACCTGAGGCAGGCCAGAGAGGACGCCTGGCAACAGGTAAAGCGCCGGGAGAAAGCGCAGTAGCGCGCTACATTGTCGGCCGAGAGACGCAGACGCGGCAAAGAGGCGCGCAGGCGGCAGGTAAAGCGCCGCGCGCGCAACGGCCCGGTGCGCCGCCGGGGGTACAGGCGAGGCTGCGGCAGCCGAAGATGCTCAGGCATCAGCTAAGGCGTTTACGCCAAGGGTGCAATTATCGCCATTAAAAGTTAATTTTATTCTATATCATTGATTTTTGACTGTATTTTAACCTTGTTGCGGCGCGCTAGGCGATACGGAAGTCCAACAGGCGTGTGCTGTGAACCAAAACGAATATTTGTGGCGCAATGCGGCTTCAGGTATACTGCTTTCCCGTCTTGGTTATTCCGTCTTTACACCTAATTTCTCAGGTTCAGCATGACAACAAACTATATTTTTGTAACCGGCGGGGTCGTATCCTCCTTGGGTAAAGGCATTGCCGCAGCCTCCCTGGCGGCTATTCTCGAAGCCCGGGGCCTTAACGTTACCATCATGAAGCTGGACTCCTATATCAATGTGGATCCGGGTACCATGAGCCCTATCCAGCACGGCGAGGTTTTTGTGACCGAAGACGGTGCCGAAGCGGATCTGGACTTGGGGCATTATGAGCGCTTCATTCGTACCAAAATGTCGCGCCGCAATAACTTCACCACCGGCCGCATTTACTCCGACGTGTTGCGCAAAGAGCGCCGCGGCGACTATCTGGGCGCCACCATTCAGGTCATTCCTCATATCACCAACGCCATCAAGGAACGCATTATTGAAGGCGGCGAGGGTCATGATGTGGTGCTGGTGGAAATCGGCGGTACCGTCGGGGATATCGAATCGCTGCCGTTTTTGGAAGCCATCCGCCAGATGGCGGTGGAAGTTGGGCGCGAGCATACCCTCTACATGCATTTAACCCTGGTGCCTTACATGGCGGCGTCCGGGGAGGTGAAAACCAAACCGACCCAGCACTCGGTGAAAGAGCTGCTCTCCATTGGTATTCAGCCCGACGTGCTGATTTGCCGCTCCGATCGGTCGGTGCCCAATAAAGAGCGGGCGAAAATTGCTTTATTCTGCAACGTGCCGGAAAAGGCGGTAATTTCGCTGAAAGACGTTGATTCGATTTATAAAATTCCGGCGCTATTGAAATCACAGTGGCTGGACGATTATATTTGTAAACGATTCGGCTTGAACTGTCCCGAATCGGATCTGTCTGAGTGGGAGCAGGTGATTTACCAGCAGGCGAATCCGGTCGGAGAAGTGACTATCGGCATGGTCGGCAAATACATCGCCTTACCGGACGCCTACAAGTCGGTAATCGAGGCCCTGAAACACGCCGGCCTGAAAAATCGTCTGACGGTGAATATCCGTTTGATCGATTCCCTGGATGTTGAAACCCGCGGCGTCGAAATACTGAAAGATTTGGACGCTATCCTTATTCCCGGCGGCTTCGGCTATCGCGGCGTGGAGGGTAAAATCCTCACCGCGCAGTACGCGCGTGAACAAAAGATCCCGTATTTGGGTATTTGTTTGGGGATGCAGGTGGCGTTGATCGAATTCGCCCGTCACGTGGCGGGGATGCAGGATGCCAACTCCACTGAATTTGTGCCAGACTGTAAATACCCGGTGGTGGCGCTTATCACCGAATGGCGTGATGAAGACGGCAATGTGGAAATGCGCAGCGAGCAGAGCGATCTGGGCGGCACCATGCGCCTTGGTAGCCAGCCCTGCCATTTGGCGGACGATAGCCTGGCGCGGTCGCTGTACGGCGAGGCCACCATATTGGAACGCCACCGTCATCGCTATGAAGTCAACAACATGCTGTTGAAACACCTCGAATCCGCCGGCCTGCGCGTTGCCGGCTGGTCGGGGGATAATAAGCTGGTAGAAATCATCGAATACCCGGATCATCCGTGGTTTGTCGCCAGCCAGTTCCACCCGGAGTTCACCTCGACGCCGCGCGATGGTCATCCGTTATTCGCGGGCTTCGTTAAAGCCGCGGGCGACTATCAGAAACGGGCGCAGAAATAAAAACAGGGGGCGGCGCGAGCGGCGCTGGCAGCCCGTCAGGAATTGTGTTTTAACTTGTACTGAGGAAATACGAATGTCCAAAATTGTAAAAGTCATTGGCCGTGAAATCATCGACTCCCGCGGAAATCCGACCGTAGAAGCAGAAGTTCACCTGGAGGGTGGTTTCGTTGGTCTGGCTGCCGTGCCGTCGGGCGCCTCAACCGGATCGCGCGAAGCGCTGGAGCTGCGCGACGGCGACAAATCCCGTTTCCTGGGCAAAGGCGTCACCAAAGCGGTTGACGCGGTAAACGGTCCCATCGCTCAGGCTTTGACCGGTAAAGACGCCAAAGATCAGGCCGCGCTGGATAAAACCATGATCGACCTGGACGGCACTGAAAACAAATCCAAATTCGGCGCCAACGCTATTCTGGCCGTGTCCCTGGCCGCTGCCAAAGCGGCCGCCGCCTCCAAAGGCATGCCGCTGTATGAGCATATCGCCGAGCTGAACGGTACCGCGGGCAAATTCTCCATGCCGCTGCCGATGATGAACATCATCAACGGCGGTGAACATGCCGACAACAACGTCGACATTCAGGAGTTCATGATCCAGCCGGTCGGCGCGAAAAGCATCAAAGAAGCGGTCCGTATGGGTTCCGAAGTGTTCCATAACCTGGCGAAAGTGCTGAAAAGCAAAGGCATGAGCACTGCCGTGGGCGACGAGGGCGGCTATGCGCCGAACCTGGAATCCAACGCCGCGGCGTTAGCCGCTATCAAGGAAGCGGTTGAGAAAGCCGGTTATGTGCTGGGTAAAGACATCACCCTGGCCATGGACTGCGCGGCTTCCGAATTCTTTGAAGAAACCACCGGTAACTACAATCTGAAAGGCGAAGGTAAGACCTTCACCTCGCAGGAGTTCACCCATTACCTGGAAGACCTGACCAAACAGTATCCGATCGTGTCCATTGAAGATGGCCTGAACGAATCTGACTGGGACGGTTTCGCTTACCAGACCAAAGTACTGGGCGACAAAATCCAGTTGGTAGGCGACGATTTGTTCGTCACCAATACCAAGATCCTGAAAGAAGGTATCGACAAAGGAATTGCCAACTCGATCCTTATCAAGTTTAACCAGATCGGTTCGCTGACCGAAACGCTGGCGGCCATCAAGATGGCCAAGGATGCAGGCCATACCACCATCATTTCCCACCGCTCCGGCGAAACCGAAGACGCTACCATCGCCGACCTGGCGGTAGGCACCGCGGCTGGCCAGATCAAAACCGGTTCTATGAGCCGTTCCGATCGCGTGGCGAAATATAACCAGCTGATTCGTATCGAAGAAGCGCTGGGCGACCGCGCGCCGTTTAACGGTCTGCGTGAAGTCAAAGGCCAGGCGTAACGCCGGCACTCAGTCCTGCTCCGCGGCCCTTGGGCCCCTGAGCAGTGTCTGAGAGCGTTCAGGCCCGCTTCGGCGGGCTTTTTTTATTCACCGCTGTGGCCCAAACCGGAAACGGCTGGCGATTTCCGCCGGGCAGACAATACTCAGTCTTATTAGCAGCCGTCATCACGAGAAAGTTATGCAGTACCCGCTTAATGAAATTTTCCAGACCCTCCATGGCGAAGGCTACTTTACCGGCGTGCCGGCGATATTTGTTCGTCTGCAGGGTTGCCCGGTGGGGTGCAGCTGGTGCGATACCAAACATACCTGGCAACAGGACGAGGCCGACAGGGTGGCGGCGGGGGACATCCCGTTGAAAACCGCCGACAGTAGCCGCTGGGCCAGCCTGACGGCGGAAGAGATCATCGCGCTAATCGCACAGCAGGGCTGGACCGCCCGCCACGTGGTGATAACCGGCGGCGAACCTTGTCTGCATGACCTGATGCCGCTGACCCGTGCGCTGGAGCAACAGGGGTTTAGCTGCCAGATTGAAACCAGCGGAACCCAGGACGTGCGCTGCACGCCGCAAACCTGGGTAACGGTGTCGCCGAAAATCAACATGCGGGGTGGATTGCCGGTGCTGGCGCAGGCGCTGGGCCGCAGCGATGAAATCAAACATCCGGTAGCGCGTCAACGAGATATCGATGAGCTGGACGCGCTATTAGCGACCCTGCACGATGCCAAACAGCGGGTTATCGCGCTACAGCCCATCAGTCAGAAACAGGCGGCTACCCGCTTGTGTATCGAAACCTGTATCGCCCGTAATTGGCGCTTGTCGATGCAAACCCACAAATACCTCAATATCGCCTGACAGGGGCCCGCCACATCATTTATCCGGGAGAGAAGGGGGCCAGCACACGTGCGTAGCCTGAGGTCCCCTTGGACTCTATACCGACCGGCCTTTGCACTCTCGGGGGGCGGTCGACCGTCCGGCGCGATGAACGTACCGGTCCCTAGCGTGGAACGCGTTAGCGGCCGCGATAGAGGTAACCGGCTCTTGGTGTGGTACGCATTAATGGCCGCGGTAAACGCAACCCGCGGTACAGGTTTCTTTCAGGGTCACGGCGCTCAGCAGCGGCAGCTGCGGCTTGAGCTGTTGCCAAATCCACTGCGCCAGCACTTCGCTGGTGGGATTTTCCAGGCCGGGGATGTCGTTGAGATAATAATGGTCCAACCGCTCCAGGAGCGGCTGGAAGGCGGCTTTCAATTCGGCGAAATCCATGATCCAGCCGGTGTGGGGATCCACTTCGCCGGTCACTTCCAGACGTACCAGAAAGGAGTGGCCATGCAGCCGGCCACATTTGTGTCCCGCGGGGACATGGGGCAAACGGTGGGCGGATTCAAAGGTAAAATATTTATATAATGTGGTAATCACTGTCGCTTCTCTTCAACTACATTAACTGCATGATAACGGTTAGCGCGCTATGATGCCATGTCTGGCGCCGTCGGCAACCCCTGGCGCGCACAATGCGGTCAACCCGATAGCCAGCGCACCGCTAACGGCGCCCTTCCCAGTCTAAAGTGTACGCGTATCCTGCAGTCCTGTTCTATCGATAATTCCGGTAAGTTTAACCTTATCTATACCTTATGATGTTTAGTTATTTATTATTCATATCGCATCCTTTATTGTGGACGGGTGAGTGGTTAACCTTACAAACTCTAATGATCTTTTTGGCCCGGCCGGGCGTGCCGGCACAAGGAACTGCCTACCCCCATGACGAAACAGGTCCCCCCAACCACAGTGCTGCCGCTAAGCGCGGAGCAGCTGGATCGCTTACAGACAGCGAACGGTGATTTATCTCCCCTGCAGCTGGCCTGGATTTCGGGTTACTTCTGGGGGCGGGTGGCGGAAGGTCAGCCCGCCACCGCCGTGCCGCCGCCGTCGCAAAGCGCCGCCGCAGCGGCACCCATTACGCTGCTTTGTGCCTCCCAGACCGGTAACGCACGCCGGTTGGCGGAGCAACTGCGCGATGATCTTATCGCCGCCCGGCTTGATGTGGTGCTGATTAACGCTGGTGACTACAAATTCAAGCAGATCGCGCAGGAAAAATTGCTACTGGTAGTGACCTCCACCCAAGGCGAGGGCGATCCACCGGAAGAGGCGGTCGCATTATATAAGTATTTATTTTCCAAGAAAGCGCCCGCACTACCGTCGATGCAATTCGCGGTCTTCGGCCTCGGCGACAGCTCCTATGAGCATTTTGCCAAAACCGGCAAAGATTTCGACATCCGGCTCGCGGAGCTGGGAGCGCAGCGCCTGTATGAGCGCGTGGATGCCGATGTGGATTATCAGGCGCAGGCCGAGGCCTGGCGTGCCGGCATCGTCGAACAATTGAAGGCCCGGGTGGCCGTCGCCAGCCCGGCGCAGCAGCATCTGGCGGCCAGCGGTAACGTTAACGAGGTGGATTCCAGCCCTTACACCAAAGAGGCGCCGCTCACCGCCCATCTGGCGGTAAGCCAGAAGATCACCAGCCGTCAGTCGCTCAAAGATGTGCGCCATTTGGAGATTGACCTAACCGATTCCGGCCTGCGTTATCAGCCGGGCGATGCGATGGGGGTATGGTATGAAAACGATCCGGCGCTGATTGGCGAATTGCTGGCGCTTTTGTGGCTTAAAGGCGACGAGCCGGTCGAGGTGGCCGGTCAGACGCTCACCCTTGCCGAGGCGTTGCAACAGCATTACGAGTTGACGCAAAACACCCCGGCCATTGTGGCGGGCTATACCGCCCTCGCCCGGGATGAGGCGTTGTTGGCCGTGGCGGCGGACAAAGCGCAATTGCAACAGTTAGCGCTGGCGACGCCGATTGTCGACATGGTGCGCCATGCGCCCATCGAGCTGCGCGCCGAGCAGTTGCTGTCCCTGCTACGTCCGCTGACGCCGCGTTTGTATTCCATCGCGTCGTCGCAGGCGGTGGTTGGCGAGGAAGTGCATATCACGGTCGGCGTGGTGCGTTACGAGATCGATGGCCGGCCGCGGACCGGCGTCGCCAGCGGCTTTTTGGCTGACCGGCTGGGGGAAGACGATGCGTTGCGGGTGTTTACCGAGCATAACGATAACTTCCGTTTGCCGGGCGATCCCAATACACCGGTGATTATGATAGGGCCGGGCACCGGGATTGCGCCTTTCCGCGCTTTTTTGCAGCAGCGCGAGGCCGATGGCGCCCCGGGCCAGAACTGGCTGTTTTTCGGTAACCCCCATTTCACCGATGATTTTCTTTATCAGGTGGAATGGCAGCGGTATGTCAAAGAAGGGCTGCTGACCAAAATCAGTCTTGCCTGGTCGCGCGATCAGGTGGAAAAGATCTATGTGCAGGATAGAGTGCGCGAGCAGGGCGCCGAAGTGTGGCGCTGGATCCAGCAAGGCGCGCATATTTATGTCTGCGGCGACGCCAACCGTATGGCCCGTGATGTCGAGCAGGCGGTGGTGGCCGAGCATGGCGCCATGGACCTTGAGCAGGCGGACGAATTTTTAAGTGAGCTGCGCATTGAGCGCCGTTATCAGCGAGATGTCTATTGATGAGCGAACAACAACCGAAAGCCAAATTTTCCGACAATGAGCGGTTAAAAGGCGAAAGCCGTCTTCTGCGCGGCACCATCGCGCAAGATTTGCAGGACGGGCTGACCGGCGGCTTCAATGGCGATAATTTCCAGTTGATCCGCTTTCATGACATGTACCAGCAAGACGATCGCGATCTGCGCGCCGAACGCGCCGAGGAGAAGCTGGAGCCGCTTATCAACATGATGCTGCGCTGCCGCCTTCCGGGCGGGGTGATCACGCCGCAACAGTGGCTGGGCATCGACGCCTTCGCCGCCGAGCATACCCTTTACGGCAGTATCCGTCTGACCACCCGGCAAACCTTCCAGTTTCACGGCGTACTGAAGCCGAAGTTGAAAGGGATGCATCAATTGCTGCACCGTCTGGGGTTGGACTCTATCGCCACCGCCGGCGACGTCAACCGCAATGTCCTGTGCACATCCAATCCGGTGGAATCGGTGCTACACCGACAGGCCTGGGAATGGGCGAAAAAAATCTCCGAACATCTGCTGCCGAAAACCCGCGCCTACGCGGAAATCTGGCTGGACGGGGAAAAGACCGAAACCACCGACCAAGAGCTGATCCTGGGGCCGACCTATCTGCCGCGTAAGTTTAAAACCACCGTGGTGGTGCCGCCGCTCAATGACGTGGATCTGCACGCCAACGATCTTAATTTTGTTACTATCAGCGACAACGGTCAATTGGTCGGTTTTAACGTGCTGGTGGGTGGCGGCCTGGCGATGACCCACGGCGATAAGAGCACCTATCCGCGCAAGGCCAGCGAATTTGGTTTTATCGCTTTGGACGACACGTTAAAAATCGCCGAAGCGGTGGTCACCACGCAACGTGATTGGGGTAATCGCTCCAATCGCAAGAACGCCAAGACCAAATATACCCTGGAGCGCGAAGGCGTCGGCGCGTTCCGGGAAGAGGTGGAGGTGCGCGCGGGGGTACAATTTTCCCCTATCCGGCCCTACGCCTCTACCGAACGCGGCGATCGCTTCGGCTGGGTTAAGGGAATTGATAACCAATGGCACCTGACGCTATTTATCGAAAACGGCCGTATCCTCGATTACCCGGATCGCACGCTGAAAACCGGCCTGGCGGAAATTGCCCGCAGGCATAAAGGAGACTTCCGCCTGACCGCCAATCAGAACCTGATTATTGCCGGCGTCGACAAGAAGGACAAAGCGGCGATTGAGGCGCTGGCGCGTCGGCACGGGCTGATTAACGATGAGGTCACCCCCCAACGCAAAGCGTCCATGGCCTGCGTGGCGTTTCCCACCTGTCCGCTGGCGATGGCCGAAGCAGAACGCTTCCTGCCGCAGTTTGTCAGCAAGGTGGAAACCATCATGTCGGGACACGGGTTGGGGGAGGACGAGATTATCCTGCGCGTGACCGGCTGCCCGAACGGGTGCGGCCGCGCGATGCTGGCGGAAATCGGGCTGGTGTGGAAAGCCATCGGCCGCTATAACTTGTATTTGGGCGGCGATCGCATCGGTACCCGGATCCCGCGCATGTACCGGGAAAATATCACCGAAGACGAAATCCTGTGCATCATCGATGACACCGCGGGCCGCTGGGCGCGTGAGCGTCAGCCGCAGGAGTCCTACGGCGATTATGTGGTGCGGGCCGGGATAGTGCGCCCGGTGGTGGATTCGGTGCGCGACTTTTACGATTAAGCGGAGAGAATGGCATGAGCGATTGGGATCTCGGCGAATTGAATGCGCTGGACAAAGCGCAGCAAACGGCGGCGCTGGCAACGGTGAACCAGCAGTTGTAAAGCCAGACGGCGGAACAGCGGGTCGCCTGGGCGCTGGAACATCTGACGGAGCAGGCGGTACTGTCATCGAGCTCTGGCATTCAGGCCGCGGTCAGCCTGCATTTGGTGACGCGCCAGCGTCCGGATATTCCGGTTATTCTGACCGACACCGGCTATCTGTTCCCGGAAACCTATCGCTTTATCGATGAGCTGACGGAGACGCTGGGGCTGAACCTGCAAATCTATCGCGCCACGAACCTCGCCGGCCTGGCAAGAAGCGCGCTACGGCAAACTGTGGGAGCAGGGTGTTGAGGGGATCGAACGCTATAACCAGCTCAACAAGGTGGAGCCGATGAATCGCGCGCTGGCGACGCTGGGACCTGGTTTGCGGGTCTGCGGCGCGAGCAGTCCGGCAGCCGCGCCCACCTGCCGGTGCTGGCGATCCAGCGTGGCGTCTTCAAGTTGCTGCCCATTATCGACTGGGATAACCGGCAGGTATACCAATATCTCACCCGCCACGGCCTCGGCTATCATCCCTTGTAGGAACAGGGATACCTGTCGGTGGGTGACACCCATACGACGCGCAAGTGGTAGCCCGGCATGAGCGAAGAAGAGACGCGCTTCTTCGGGTTGAAACGCGAATGCGGGTTGCATGAAGGCTAAGGTTTAGCCCGTTCAGGGGGGAGATAGGGAGACCCCGTCGGCGGCACGTGCAGATAGTTTGCCGGCGCCGGAGGCCGCTTTCTACGAGCTGCCCGGGTCAGGAAGCTGCCTCGGCAAATCATCCTCCGGTGCCGGAGGGCGCTTTCTACGAGCTGCCCGGATCGGGAAGCTGCCCCGGCAAATTGTCTGCCGGCGCCGTAGAGCGCTTTCTTCGAGCTGTCCGGGTCGGGAAGGGAAGGGCCTTTAAGCCTTACCCGCGGCAGAGCGGGTGCCTGTCGTCGCGGCTGCTTTTCGCCGCGGCCTTCACCTGCGCGCCGGTGAGTTCGCGCAGCAGCGGCCGTAGCAGGCTAAGACTGTCGCGTGTGCGCCGTGCCAGCTGCCCGTGCAAGTGACTCTCGAGCCACAATAGGTTATCGCGCTGGCTTTGGTAACGCACCGTTCCCTGAGGGACGTGGGCGCTGACTTTCCGCTGCAGGCAACTGTCGCCGGCAACGCCGGAGGTGATATCCAGCACCGGCAGCCCGGCGCGGGCGAACGGCAGCAATAGCGACGGGCACACTTGACCCGCGCGAAGCCCCTGATGGAACAGCAGCGGTATCCCGGCGCGGCTGGCCTGCGCGCGCAAGGCGTCAATCTGCGGCAAGAGCGCGTTCGCGCCTGCCGGCAGCTGATAATCGACACGCAGCTTTTCGCCGGCGATGAGCTACTGCAGATCCACTACCAGCCGCGTCTGCTGTTTCTCCTGCGGCGACATGCGATCAAGGTAGTCCTGGCTGCCCGCCAGATCGGGCGCCAGCGCCAGCATGACGCCGAGACCGGCGGCATTGTCGTCCACCCCTTGCAGCGTCAATCCGCCAAGATTGTGGTTCAGGTCGCGATCGGCGCGCGGCAGGTAGGTGTCGAGGTGGGCGATAATCAGAATTTCCCCTTGCCCGGTCTGGCCGGCTTTGGCGGCGATGGTAGAACTGGCGGTGATACGACGCCAGTCCACTTTCTGTCCCGGCGCGCCATAGCGATAGCGGGTATTGAAAGCGCGTAAATCGCTTTGATATCCCAGCGCGCGAAACTGAAGCTGTAGGTGCTCGGCGGCCAGCAGCTCCGCAGGACTACCCGCCATGCGCCCGGGAAATAGGTGGCGATAGTGCGGGTTTGCTCTTGGGCATAGCGTTCGGGAGAAAGAGCAGAGGCGGCCTGGGCGGCCGGCGTCAGCCCGGCGCTGACGAACAGCCAGAGCGCAATACGCAGGCAAGCGGGGTAACGCATAACGGAAAGTCCTTGTTTACCGGAACGGCCTCAATATTAGGACGCGCAACTGTCGGCTATAGTATGGGGCGGCGACGGCGGCAAAACAATCCCGCTTCGCTGGAAAGTCAATGGTGTCGTTATTCCATAAAGGTAAATGAAATTCCAATTAAGAATTTCATATACCAGAAATGGTCGACGTATAGTCATTATATTGCTAAACACGAACAGAAAGGTTGCTGTGGAATATTTACCGCTATTTGCCGATCTCAGGCGACGTCCAGTACTGGTGGTTGGCGGTGGGTGGCGAGGTAGCCGCGCGCAAAATACAGCTGTTGATGCGCGCCGGCGCGCAAATCAGGGTGGCGGCGCGGACGTTATGCCCGGTGCTCAAGGAAATCCACCTGGCCGGCGGCCTGTCCTGGTTAGGTGAATCGTTTGAACCGACCATGTTGGACGACGTTTTCCTGGTGATCGCCGACACCGATGACGCGGCGCTGAATGCGCGGGTTTCCCAGTGCGCCGAACAGCGCCATTTGCTGGCCAATGTGGTGGACGACCAGCCGTACTGCTCATTTATCTTTCCTTCGATTATCGATCGCGCGCCCATTATGGTGGCCATTTCCTCCGGCGGTACGGCGCCGGTGCTCGCACGCATCCTGTGCGAGAAACTGGAATCGATGCTGCCGACCTTTCTCGGTCCGATGGCGGCCATGGCGGGCGCCTGGCGCGGCCGGGTAAAGCAACGACTCAGCAGTATGTCCGGCCGCCGCCGTTTCTGGGAAAAAGCCCTTAACGGCCGCTTCGCCAGTCTGGTGGCGCAGGGACGGCTGGATCAGGCCCTGAACGCCGGACCGGAACAGGGCGGCTAGGTGGCGCTGGTCGGCGCCGGCCCCGGCGACAGCGGGCTATTGACGCTGCGCGGGCTGTAGCTTATGCAGCAGGCGGATGTGGTGCTGTATGACTATCTGGTAAGCCCGGAAGTTCTCGAACTGGTGCGCCGCGATGCGGAGCGGATTTGCGCGGGCAAGCGCGCCGGCGAGCACTCGATGCCGCAGCAGGAGATCAATCGCCTGTTGGTGACGCTAGCGCAGCAGGGCAAAAAGGTGGTGCGGCTTAAAGGGGGCGATCCCTTTATTTTCGGCCGCGGCGGCGAAGAGCTGCAAGCCGTGGCGGCGGCGGGCATACCCTTTCATGTGGTGCCCGGCATCACCGCCGCCGCGGGCGCCACCGCCTATGCCGGCATTCCGTTGACCCATCGCGAACATGCCCAGAGCATTACTTTTATCACCGGACATCTGCGCGACGGCGCCGATGCCATGGATTGGCAGGCGCTGGCGCGCGGGCGCCAGACGCTGGCTATTTACATGGGGGTAGTCAAGGCGGCGGAAATCAGCAGCCAGCTGATTCGCCATGGCCGATCGGCACAAACGCCGGCGGCGGTGATAAGCCGCGGGACCTGCAGCGACCAGTACGTGCAGACGGGGACGCTGGAGGCGCTGGATCAACTGGCGCAAAAGGCGCCCACTCCCGCATTGGTGGTGATTGGCGAAGTGGTCGCCCTTCATCATGAAATCAATTGGTTTGGTCAGCAAAACCCGGCGGCGCAAAAGCGCGCGTCGGTGGTCAATCTGGCGTAAGGATGTCATTTATGGATCAACAACGTTTTACCCATCTTCGGCAGCTGGAGGCTGAGAGTATCCATATTATCCGTGAGGTGGCTGCCGAATTCAGCAATCCGGTGATGATGTACTCCATCGGCAAAGACTCGTCCGTGATGCTGCATCTGGCGCGTAAAGCCTTTCATCCCGGCAAGCTGCCGTTTCCGCTGCTGCATGTGGATACCGGCTGGAAATTCCGCGAAATGTATGCGTTCCGCGATCACACCGCCAAGGCCTACGGTTTCGAGCTGCTGGTGCATAAAAACCCGGAAGGGGTGGCGATGGGCATCAATCCTTTTGTCCACGGCAGCGCCAAGCACACCGATATCATGAAAACCGAGGGCCTGAAACAGGCGCTGAATCAATACGGCTTCGATGCCGCCTTTGGCGGCGCCCGGAGCTGTGGCACAACTACAACGGCCAAATTAACAAAGGGGAAAGCATTCGCGTTTTCCCGCTCTCCAACTGGACCGAGCTCGATATTTGGCAATACATCTTTTTAGAAAACATCGAAATCGTCCCGCTGTATCTGGCCAAGAAGCGCCCCGTGCTGGAACGCGACGGGATGCTGATGATGGTGGACGACGACCGTATCGACCTGCAGCCAGGTGAAGTTATCGAACAACGTATGGTGCGCTTTCGCACGCTCGGTTGTTGGCCGCTGACCGGCGCGGTGGCCTCCGACGCGCAGACCCTGCCCGAGATTATCGAGGAGATGCTGGTATCCACCACCAGCGAGCGTCAGGGCCGGGTTATCGATCGCGATCAGTCCGGGTCGATGGAAATGAAAAAGCGTCAGGGTTATTTTTAAGGAGCCATCGACATGAACAATGCCATAGCCCAACAGATCGCCGAGCAAGGCGGGGTAGAAGCGTACCTGCACGCCCAGCAGCATAAAAGCCTGCTGCGTTTTTTGACCTGCGGCAGCGTCGATGACGGCAAAAGCACGCTGATTGGTCGCCTGCTGCACGACACCCGGCAAATCTACGAGGATCAACTGTCAACGCTGCATACCGACAGCAAGCGCCTGGGTACCCAGGGCGACAAACTCGATTTGGCGCTGCTGGTGGATGGCTTGCAGGCCGAACGCGAGCAGGGCATCACAATTGATGTCGCTTATCGCTATTTCTCCACCGAAAAGCGTAAATTTATTATCGCCGATACCACGGGGCATGAACAGTACACCCGCAATATGGCGACCGGCGCCTCGACCTGTGATGTGGCCATTTTGCTTATTGATGCGCGCAAAGGCGTGCTGGATCAGACCCGGCGCCACAGCTTTATCAGTACCCTGTTGGGCATCCGCCATCTGGTGGTGGCGGTGAACAAAATGGATCTGGTGACGTTTGATGAGCAAATCTTCCAGGGCATTCGCCAGGATTATCTGCGTTTTGCCGAGCAACTACCGGTCGATCTGGACATTACCTTCGTCCCGCTGTCGGCGCTGGAGGGCGCTAACGTTGCCGCGCTGGCAACCTCAATGCCTTGGTACACCGGCCCGACGCTGCTGGACGTGCTGGAAACGGTGGAGGTTATCAATCTTAACGAGCAGCAGCCGGCGCGTTTTCCGGTGCAATACGTCAACCGCCCCAATCTGGATTTTCGCGGCTACGCCGGCACCGTGGCGGCGGGGGTACTGCGCGTGTGGCAGGCGGTGAAAGTGCTGCCGTCGGGCGTCACCTCCACCCTAAGTCGCATCGTGACCTTCGATGGCGATCTGACGGAGGCCTGGGCTGGCGAAGCGGTGCCCATGGTCCTGGCGGACGAGGTAGATATTAGCCGCGGCGATTTGCTGGTAGACGCCGGCGAGACGCTGACGGCGGTGCAAAACGCCCAGGTCGATGTGGTGTGGATGACCGAGAAACCGCTGGTGGCGGGCCAGAGTTTCGATATCAAGATTGCCGGCAAGAAAACCCGCGCGCGGGTGGACAACATTCAGTATCAGGTGGATATCAACACCCTGACCCAGCGCGTGGCTGACAGCCTGCCGCTTAACGGTATCGGTCTGGTGGAGCTGGCGTTCGACGAGCCGATGATTTTGGATAAGTATGCCGATAATCCGACCACTGGCGGCATGATTTTCATCGACAGGTTGAGTAATGTCACCGTCGGCGCCGGCATGGTGCGCCAGCCGTTAGAGGACGTTTATCGCGATCCGGGCGCCTACGGCGAATTTGAGCTGGCGCTTAACGCGCTGGTACGCCGTCATTTCCCGCACTGGGGCGCGCGACTTGCTGGGTGGCAAATAATGACCGCCGACGCAGGGCGTCCTGTCGACGACAATGTGGTTTGGCATTCGCATCCGGTGACCCGCCAGGACCGCGAGGCGCTGCATAAGCATCAGGGGGCGGTGGTGCTGTGGTTTACCGGTCTGTCCGGCTCGGGCAAATCGACCCTCGCCGGCGCGCTGGAGCAGGTGTTGCATCAGCGGGGCATCAGCACCTATTTGCTGGATGGCGACAACGTCCGCAACGGTTTGTACCGCGATCTGGGCTTTAGCGATGACGATCGGCGCGAAAATATTCGCCGCGTAGGCGAGGTGGCGCGGCTGATGGTCGACGCCGGTCTTATTGTATTAACCGCCTTTATTTCACCCCACCGCGCCGAGCGGCAGCTGGTACGCGATATGCTGCCCGCCGGCCGCTTTATTGAAGTGTTTGTCGATACGCCGTTAGCCGTTTGCGAGGCGCGCGACCCTAAGGGACTGTATCAAAAAGCCCGCGCCGGCGAGCTGCGTAATTTCACCGGCATCGACGCGGTTTATGAGGCGCCGCAGCGGCCGGATCTGCATCTGGACGGCGAACAATTGGTAACAAATTTGACCGGTCGTTTATTAGATCTGCTGGATGAGCGCGTTATTATCAACATCTGAATGCGCTGCCGGCGAATGGGTGACCTTCGCCGGCGATCACCAGCCAGAGACAGGTCTTGATGCCGAACGTTACCGAGATAAAACGCGCTATTCCCCTCAAATTCAGCCTCGCCCCTGACCGTACGCTTCGCCGGGATGAGCCGCCTTATGCCCTGTGGGGTGGTATCGCCGGCTTTGTTTTTTACTGGCTGGATTTTGCCGTGCCAATCCTGCAATTTGGTGCCAACGCCCTGTTTTTCTTGCTCTATACCTGGCCGTTTTTTCTGGCGCTGCTGCCGGTGTGCGTGCTGTTGGGCGTCATCTATAGTGTACCGCTTGGCGGCAGGGTCTGCCTGTTGGTGCTGGCCACCGGTCTGTCGGTGTTCAGCCTGTTCTGGCTGGTGTTCACTTTACTTTCCGGTTGGTAACGGCCTGTGCGGCCACTCGTCCGGTAACAAAGCGTAAAAAAATCGGTAAAAAAGCCCCTGAACCGCCAGTTTTTGGCGCAAACGCCGCGGTATTTGCCGGCTGGAGTGGAGTCCGGTCGCAAGTTATGGGATGATTATGCCGTCATTCAGGGGGCGGGATGGGAAAACTTACGCTGCTGTTAATAATATTGCTTGGCTGGCTGCAATATTCGCTTTGGCTGGGTAAAAACGGCGTGCACGATTTGGTGCGCGTCGAGAGCGATGTTGCGGCGCAACAAAGCAATAATGCGCAGCTCAAAGCGCGCAACGATCAGCTGTTTGCGGAAATTGATGATTTGAACGGCGGCCAGGAAGCCATCGAGGAACGATCACGCAACGAGCTTGGCATGATAAAGCCGGGAGAGACCTTCTATCGCCTGGTGCCGGAGCAGGCGAAACGGCAGCCGGCGGCGCCCGCGAACCAAGACAACCAATAATGACCTCAATAGCAGGGCAGTTCCCTGACGTTATCGCCATACTGCCGGCGGCCGGAATTGGCAGCCGCATGCAGACCCCCTTGCCCAAACAATATCTCACCATCGGTGATAAAACGCTGCTGGAGCACGCCCTTGATGCGCTGCTGCGTCATCCCTGCGTTCGCGAGGCCGTGGTGGCGATAAGCCCGGACGACCGCTGGTACCACCAGTTACCGGTCGCCGCCGACCCGCTGGTGCGTGTCGTCACCGGCGGCATGGCGCGCGCCGACTCGGTCATGGCCGCGCTGCGCCGCACGCGGTCGGCATCATGGGTGCTGGTACACGATGCCGCGCGCCCCTGCCTGCACCAGGACGATCTGTGCCGCCTGCTGGCGATAACGGCCCATACCGAGGTGGGCGGGCTCCTGGCGACGCCGGTGCGCGACACCATGAAACGCGCCCACGCCGGCGCGGGCATTGTCGCCACCACCGTCGAGCGCGAGGGTTTGTGGCACGCATTGACGCCGCAGCTGTTCGCGCGCGACCTGCTGATAACCTGCCTTGAGCGGGCGCTGGCGGAAGGCGCGGCCGTTAACGATGAGGCCTCGGCGCTGGAGTATTGCGGTTATGCGCCGCTGCTGGTACCGGGGCGCGCGGACAACATTAAAGTGACCCGCCCGGAGGATTTGGCGCTGGCCCGCTTCTTTTTTTCTCAATTGGCTACTACGGAGAGCGCGTAAATGCGTATCGGACACGGTTTCGACGTGCACAAGTTTGGCGGTGACGGCCCGCTTATCATCGGCGGCGTGCGTATCCCTTATCCGCAGGGCCTGCTGGCACATTCCGATGGCGACGTCGCGCTGCACGCCGCCACCGAAGCCCTGCTGGGTGCCGCCGCGCTGGGTGATATCGGCAAATTGTTCCCGGATACCGATCCGGCCTTCAAAGGGGCCGACAGCCGCGCGCTGTTACGCGAAGCCTGGCGGCGGATTGCGGCCAAGGGGTACCGTCTGGGCAATTTGGATATCACCCTTATCGCCCAGGCGCCAAAGATGGCGCCGCATATTCCGCAGATGCGCGTGAATATCGCCGAAGATCTCGGCTGCCACGTGGATGATGTCAACGTCAAGGCCACCACCACCGAACAGTTAGGCTTTACCGGCCGCGGCGAGGGCATTGCCTGCGAGGCGGTAGCGCTGCTGGTCAGGACCTCATGACCGACGATCTGGACTATCATCAACTGCACTGGTTGCAAGGCAAACCGGCAGCGACCGGGATTATTAAAGCCGGGGCGGCGGATTTTCAGGTATGTGAAGAGCTTGGCTTCGAGCCCGACGGCGAAGGCGAACATGAGCTGGTGCGGTTGCGCAAAACCGGCTGCAACACGCCGTATGTTGCCGAGGCGCTGGCGGCCTTCGCCGGTATTCCCGCCCGCGCGGTCAGCTACGCCGGGCTGAAAGATCGCCACGCCATTACCGAGCAGTGGTTTTGCCTGCATCTGCCCGGGAAAAGCAGTCCTGACTTCGCTGCCTTCCAGCTTACGGGCTGCGAGATCCTCGCCACCGCACGCCATCGGCGCAAGCTGCGCATTGGCACCCTCAAGGGCAATGCTTTCACCATGACGCTGCGTGAGATAAGCGATCGCGCGGAGGTGGAGGCGCGATTGCACCGCCTTGGTCAGCAAGGCGTACCGAATTATTTCGGTCATCAGCGGTTTGGTCATCAGGGCAACAATTTGACGCTGGCGCAGCGGTGGGCCAATGACGAACTGCGCATCAAAGATCGCGGCAAGCGCAGCTTTGCACTTTCCGCCGCCCGCAGCGCGCTGTTCAATAGCGTGGTCAGCCAGCGTCTGGCGCAATTAGTAGGGCCGGCGCGCGTGCTAGACGGCGACGCCCTGCAGTTAACCGGCCGCGGCAGCTGGTTTGTCGCAAGCCCGGCAGAGCTGCCGGTGCTGACCGACCGGCTGACGGCGGGGGAACTTTCACTGACGGCGCCGTTGCCGGGGGGGGGCGCGTTAGGTTCCCATGCAGCGGCGGCGGCGTTTGAATACGCCTGTCTGGCAACGCAGCCGGCGATCGGACGTCTGACGCCGGCGCGCCGCGCCCTGCTGCTGCGGCCGGAGGCGTTATGCTGGCATTGGCCAGACGACGCGACGCTGACGCTTTCCTTCAGCCTGCCTGCAGGCAGTTATGCTACGGCGGTAGTGCGTGAACTGCTGGATGCCGCCGCCGATATTGCCCACTATCCCGCCCGTGCTTAAACGAAACCTTTCAGCTGCAGTATGACGGCGGCGGTCAGCCCGCCGTTACGCCGCCCCCCGTTGCGCGGTGGCTAAATTTGCCTCATCCGCTGCATTGTCGGCTTCACCACGGTGACGTTTCATGCCATTATTGCTGTCTATTTCCGCCCTGATTGTGCGCCGGTGTCCCTGACCGGCGGCGGTTTAGGCCGGTTTTACCTTTCACCACAGGGCGGCGTGGTGCGGGAGAATCTCTTATAAACTCAAACAAGACTATGCGCATACTTTTAAGCAATGATGATGGCATTCATGCGCCCGGCATTCAGCAGCTGGCGGAAGCATTACGCACGCTGGCTTGCGTACAGATCGTGGCGCCGGACCGCGACCGCAGCGCAGCCAAACCCAGCCCAATGGCGATATTACCATCCTCTCCGGCACCCCCACCGACTGCGTCTATCTCGGCGTCAATGCCCTGATGCGTCCCGGACCGGATATTGTGGTATCCGGCATCAACGCCGGGCCGAATTTGGGCGACGACGTTATTTACTCCGGCACCGTCGCCGCCGCGATGGAAGGACGCCATCTGGGTTATCCGGCGCTGGCGGTGTCATTGAACGGCACCCGCCATTTCGCCACCGCCGCCGCCGTCACTTGCCGCCTGCTGCGCGCGCTGACCAGCACGCCGCTGCGCACCGGCAAAATTCTTAACGTCAATGTTCCCGACCTGCCGCTGTCGTCCCTCAAGGGGTACAAAGTCACCCGCTGCGACAGCCGGCATCCCGCCAGCGAGGTTATCCGCCAAACCGATCCGCGCGGCCGGGAAATGCTGTGGATCGGGCCGCCGGCCGGCTCTTTCGATGAGGGGCCCGGCACCGATTTCGACGCCGTCAACCGCGGTTATGTCTCCTTGACGCCGCTGCAGGTTGATCTGACCGCCACCGCCGAACTGCCCGTACTGAGCGACTGGCTCGACAATACGGAGGGGCTCGGCCCATGGTAGACGGACGCACGCAGACGTTGCTGGCGCAGCTGCGCCAGCAGGGCATCCGCGATGAACGCCTGCTGCAGGCCATGGAATCGGTGCCGCGCGAACGTTTTATCGACGAGGCTTTTGAGCATAAAGCCTATGATAATACCGCGCTGCCCATCGGCCTCGGGCAGACCATTTCCCAACCTTACATCGTAGCGCGAATGACCGAACTGCTGGCGCTGCAGCCGGCATCGAGAGTGTTGGAAATCGGCACCGGCTCAGGCTATCAAACCGCCATTCTGGCGCATCTGGTGAAGCATGTCTGCTCGGTGGAGCGGATCAAAAAGCTGCAATGGCAGGCCAAGCGCCGGCTAAAACTGCTCGATCTGCATAATATTTCCACCCGCCACGGCGACGGCTGGCAGGGCTGGCCGTCGCGCGGGCCGTTTGACGCCATTATCGTCACGGCGGCGGCGCCAGAAATTCCCCAGGCGCTGATGGCGCAACTGGATGAGGGCGGCGTAATGGTGTTGCCGGTCGGCGAGGAACAGCAGCATTTGACGCGGGTACGGCGCAAAGGTGTGGAGTTCATGGTGGAGACGGTAGAAGCGGTCCGCTTCGTTTCATTGGTGAAAGGCGAACTGGCATGATGCTCAAATTTCTATACAAGTGTTTAATGGCGCAGGCGACCGGTTGTTGCTAGCATTAACGGCAGTATAATTATTATCTCAGAAATAGCTGAAAATGCTGTTGTTACTGGGACAGTAAGCCATAAAAGGATGTATAACACATAATGTCTGGCCTATTTGGAATGATGACTGGCGTTGCTGCCATAGGGGAGAATTGAGCATGGGAAGCCCGAAGAGCGCGTTGCGCCGCGTTGCGGTCTGTGCCATGGCGAGTATCTGGCTGGCGGGGTGCGCTAACAATGAATCCAGCGCACCGATAAGCAGCGTGGGCAGCGGTTACGGCGGCGGCAATGCCACCACCGTCGAGCACGCGCCACAGCTCAGTCAGCCGCGCTCCGTGGTCAGCGGCGGCGAGCAGGGCCAGGTAAATGTCTCTCCGCAAGGGAATATTGTTTACAACAGGAGCTATGACAATATTCATAAAGGTTCCTATTCCGGTGCGACATACCAGGTAAAACGCGGCGATACGCTGTTCTATATCGCCTGGATTACCGGAAACGATTACCGGGATCTGGCGCAACGGAACAATCTACCGGAACCTTACAGCCTGAACGTAGGTCAGACGTTGCAGGTAGGTAACGGAACGGTACCGATTACCGGCAATGCGCCGGTGGGAACCGTTCTGGCGTCCAACGCCAATCAGAGCAATACCGGCGTCGTGGTCGCACCCGTTCCTACCACGAATACACAATTGACAGAATCAAGAGTTGATTCTAATAAAAACAATGGTTATCCTGAAAGTTCAAGTAAACAGAGTGTAGGGAAAATGTTGCCATCGTCCAATGGCAAAATGTTACCTACCACCGGCACCGTTGTTACCACCACCGCGCCGGTCACAGCACCCAGCACGGCACCAGCCGCCACGGCGTCTGTCTGCACGGCAATCACCAGTTGGCGTTGGCCGACGGATGGGAAGATCATTGACAACTTTTCCGCCGCGGAAGGCGGTAACAAAGGGGTTGATATCTCCGGTTCCCGAGGACAGCCGATTTTGGCGACCGCCAGCGGCAGAGTGGTTTATGCCGGCAATGCCTTGCGAGGATACGGAAATCTTATCATCATCAAACACAATGATGATTACTTGAGCGCCTACGCCCACAACGATACGATGCTGGTCCGAGAACAACAAGAAGTCAGGGCGGGGCAAAAAATCGCTACCATGGGTAGCACCGGAACCAGCACAACCAGATTGCATTTTGAAATTCGTTACAAGGGGAAATCCGTAAACCCGCTGCGTTATCTTCCGCAGCGATAAATTGGCGGAATGTCACGACGTTCTGTCCTGGGATCACGGGTAGGAGCCACTATGAGCCAAAATACGCTGAAAGTTAACGAGTTACATGAAGAGGCCGAATTCGATGAGAATGGGGATGAAACATTTGACGAGAAGACGCTAGTCGATGAGCCTGCTGATAATGATTTAGCCGAAGAAGAGCTGCTGTCTCAGGGAGCAAGCCAGCGTGTTCTGGACGCCACGCAGCTCTATCTGGGCGAGATCGGCTATTCCCCGCTGCTGACCGCAGAAGAAGAGGTCTATTTTGCACGGCGCGCACTTCGGGGTGATATTGCATCACGATGCCGGATGATTGAAAGTAACCTGCGTCTGGTGGTGAAAATTGCCCGTCGTTACAGTAACCGTGGACTGGCGTTACTGGATTTAATCGAGGAAGGTAACCTCGGTCTGATTCGCGCGGTAGAAAAATTTGACCCGGAAAGAGGGTTCCGTTTCTCTACTTACGCCACCTGGTGGATTCGCCAGACGATTGAACGGGCCATCATGAACCAAACCCGTACCATTCGCTTGCCTATCCATATCGTCAAAGAGCTGAACGTTTATCTTCGCACCGCGCGTGAACTGTCGCATAAACTGGACCATGAGCCGAGCGCGGAAGAAATTGCCGAGCAGCTGGACAAGCCCGTGGAAGACGTCAGCCTTATGCTGCGTTTGAACGAGCGTATCACGTCGGTGGACACGCCGCTGGGCGGTGATTCCGAGAAGGCGCTGCTGGACATTCTGTCCGATGAAAAAGACAGCGGCCCGGAAGATACCACGCAGGACGATGACATGAAGCAAAGCATCGTCAAATGGCTGTTCGAGCTGAATGCCAAACAGCGTGAAGTGCTGGCCAGACGTTTCGGTTTGCTGGGTTATGAAGCCGCGACGCTTGAAGATGTGGGCCGTGAAATCGGTCTGACCCGCGAACGCGTGCGTCAGATTCAGGTGGAAGGGTTGCGTCGTCTGCGGGAGATCCTGCAGGGTCAGTGCCTGAGCATTGAGGCGCTGTTCCGCGAATAAACATACACTTGGCGCCGGTCAGGCGCCATGCAAGGCCCGTCGGCGTTACTCGCGCCGGAGACGCCCCTCAAAACGGTGAGGTTGCCCTCACCGTTTTTTTGTGCCTGCCTCTTTACGGGCTTATAGCATTTTCTTCAGCCGATACAGCCACTCCAGCGCCTGGCGCGGCGACAGGCTGTCAGGATCCAGGTTTTCCAGCGCCTCGACCGCCGGCGCCACGGGCTGCTTCTCCGGTTGCAGCAGCGACAGCTGGGAGCCGTCCACGCTGCCTGCCGCCGCGCCGCTAGACAGCGTTTCCAGCTCCCGGAGCTTCTGGCGCGCGCGTTTGATAACCTCGCGCGGCACCCCCGCCAGCGCCGCCACCGACAGGCCGTAACTTTTGCTGGCGGCGCCATCTTGCACGCTGTGCATGAAAGCGATGGTGTCGCCATGCTCTACCGCGTCCAGGTGCACGTTAACCACACCCTCCATTTTTTCCGGCAGGGTGGTCAGCTCGAAGTAATGGGTAGCAAACAAGGTCATGGCCTTGATGTGGCCTGCCAGACTCTCCGCACAGGCCCAGGCCAGCGACAAACCATCATAAGTCGACGTGCCGCGGCCGATTTCATCCATCAGCACCAGGCTCTGGCGCGTGGCATTATGCAAAATATTGGCGGTTTCGGTCATCTCCACCATAAAGGTGGAGCGGCCGTAGGCCAGATCATCGGCGGCGCCGACGCGGGTAAAAATGCGATCCACGGGCCCGATAGTGGCCTCATCGGCCGGGACAAAACTGCCGATATAGGCCAGCAGCACAATCAAGGCGGTTTGGCGCATGTAGGTGCTCTTGCCGCCCATGTTCGGACCGGTGATGATCAACATGCGCCGCGCATCGGACAACATGAGTGGGTTGGCGATAAAGGGTTCGCTTAACACGTTCTCCACGACAGGATGGCGGCCGCCGCTAATGTGGATACCCGGACGGGCGTCGATCGTCGGGCAGACATAGCGCAGCGTTTCCGCGCGCTCGGCCAGATTGCTTAATACATCAAGCTCCGCCAGCGCGGCGGCGCTCTGCTGCAACGCCGCCAAATGGGGCAACAGCAGGTCGAACAGCTCATCGTACAGCGCTTTTTCCAGCGCCAGCGCCTTGCTTTTCGAGGTCAGCACTTTGTCTTCGTATTCTTTCAGTTCGGGAATAATGTAGCGTTCAGCGTTTTTCAGCGTTTGCCGCCGCACATAGTGGATTGGCGCCAGGTGGCTTTGGCCGCGGCTCAGCTGAATAAAATAGCCGTGTACGGCGTTGAAACCCACTTTTAGCGTCTCCAGCCCGGTTTTCTCCCGCTCGCGCAATTCCAGCCGATCAAGATAATCGGTTGCCCCCGCCGCCAGGCCGCGCCACTCATCCAGCTCGGCATGGTAACCCGGAGCGATCACGCCGCCGTCGCGCACCAGCACCGGCGGCGCCTCGATAATGGCCCGCGCCAGCAAATCGCGCAGCGTCTCGAATTCACCGACCCGCTCCAGCAACTGCGGCAGATACGGCTCCGATTGGCCGCAGAGAAGTGCTTGAATGGCCGGCAACTGCGTAAAAGCATGACGCATGCGCGTCAGATCGCGCGGGCGCGCCGACCGCAGCGCCAGCCGCGCCAGCACCCGCTCCAAATCCCCGATCTGACGCAGTAGCGGCTGCAATTCCGCCACCTGATCCTGCAGCGCGCGAATGCTTTGCTGACGGTGGCTGAGGGTGGTGAAATCCCGGGTGGGCATGTGCAGCCAGCGTTTCAGCATGCGGCTGCCCATGGGCGTCACCGTGCGGTCTAACACCTCCGCCAGGGTATTTTCGCCGCCGCCGCTAAGATTTTGCGTCAGCTCCAGATTACGCCGCGTCGCGGCATCCATCACGATACCGTCTTGTTGTCGCTCTAGGGTGATGGAGCGAATGTGCGGCAGCGAGGTGCGCTGGGTGTCTTTGGCGTATTGCAACAGACAGCCGGCGGCACGCATGGCCAACTGCGCCCGCGCAATGCCAAAACCGGTTAAATCGCGGGTGGCGAACTGCATAGTGAGCTGCTGGCGGGCGGTATCGAGCTCAAACTCCCACAGCGGCCGGCGGCGCAGGCCGCGGCGGTGCTCGATAAGCGCCATATCCTGCAGCGTTTCGGGGTAAAGCAGCTCCGCCGGGTTGGTACGCTGTAGTTCCGCAGCCATGGCCTCGCGATCTGCGGGTTCTGAGACCAGGAAACGGCCCGAAGTGATATCAAGCGTAGCGTATCCGAAGCCCTGCGGCGCCTGCCAGAGGGCGGCCAGCAGGTTATCCTGGCGTTCATTCAGTAACGCTTCATCGCTCAGGGTACCGGGCGTAACAATGCGGACCACCCTGCGCTCCACCGGCCCTTTCGTCGTGGCAGGATCGCCAATCTGTTCGCAGATGGCGACCGACTCCCCCAGCGCCACCAGCTTGGCCAGATAGTTCTCTACCGCGTGATAGGGCACCCCGGCCATGGGAATCGGCTCGCCGGCGGAAGCGCCGCGTTTGGTAAGGGAGATGTCCATCAGCTGCGACGCGCGTTTGGCATCATCGTAGAAAAGCTCGTAAAAATCCCCCATGCGGTAGAACAGCAGGATATCCGGGTGCTGCGCCTTCAGCTTCAGGTACTGATGCATCATGGGGGTGTGTGAATCCAGGTTTTTGGTGTCAATCATCGACATAATGTGGTTATTCCATTGAATATAAAGTAAATTGTGATTTTAGTTATTCTCATTATGTACCACATTGTCTCATAAAAATTCATTAAAACACGCCGCTAAGTGTGAAGCATGGAAAAGCTGTTTAAAACGCGGAAATGACCGCACTGCATAGCGACCTCATGACACGACAAGCCTGAATTTCCAAGCCTTATCGCGACCTGCCGCCGCAGGACTCGCGTATCACCAGCGCCGGGGGTAAAATAATGCGTTTTGGCGGCTCATCGTTGCCCTGAATACGGCTATAAAGCAACTCGCCCGCTTTTCGGCCTATCTCTTTCGCCGCCACGGATATCGTCGTCAGCGCTGGCTGCACCAGCGAAGCTTCAGTAATATCATCAAAACCGACCAGCGCGAAGTCTTTACCCGGGGTTCGTCCTGCCTTACGCAGCGTTTGCATGACGCCAAGGGCGACGATGTCCTGATAACATACCGCTGCCGTTATCTGCGGGAAGCGCCGGAACAACGCTTCAGAGACGCGGCTACCTTCGCTTTGGCTTGCCTGCGACGTCACGATCCACTCGCTTTCGGGCTGAATATTATTTTCCAGCAACTTGCTGGTATAACCGCCAATACGCTGGGCGCGGCTGGTAGAGCCGTGGCTGCCGCCGATAAAAGCGATATGACGGTGCCCCAGGCGCAGCAAATGCTGAGTGGCAAGCTGGGTGCCAAGAAAGTTATCAGTACCGACAAAATCGAAATCCACATCGTCGAACGGCCTCACCACCATAATCGCAGGGATGTTGCGCCGTTTAAGCGCTTAAAAAAACAGCGGTGACGTTTCTCTTGCCGCGCAAAGCAGCATCCCGCAAGCGTTGTTGCGCATAAGCGAGTCGACAAACTTCTGCTGCCGCTCACCGGACTCTTCGCTGTTCGCTAAAAACAGCAGCAAATCATGCCGTTCCATCTCGTGGCTCAACCCGGCGGTCATCTCGCCATAAAAGGGGTTGGTAATATCGTGTAGCAACAGACCGACCTGGTTACTGGTGCGGTTGCGCAAGTTGGCGGCGGTCTGATTATAAACATACCCCATCTCGTCGAGGATATGGAGAACCCGCTGTCGCGTTTCGTAAGAAATGCGTCCGCGGTTACGCAACACCATTGACACCGTTGCGGTTGATACGCCGGCCCGTTTAGCCACCTGCGCCAGAGTCATGGAAGTCATCTGCTTTCCTTAAAAAAAGAAATCTGCGCTTCAGATTAATCGAATAACCTAATAATTGCATCTCACCCTGTGATGTTAATCACAATAAAACAGCAAAAAAGCCGCCAAATATGGAAAAAGGCGGGTTAATCATGTTTACCAGGCTGCTTATTTAAGGTTAATCTAAAAATAAGCCATCACACGGAGCTTTATATGAAGCACGCAGGGTATGACAAGTTTCCCGAAGTCCGCATCAGGGGATGTGACGATCGGGCATGGTGCGGCTGGCCGGCTATTCAGCAGACCATAAAGGCTCGGCTGCCAAAGGGGCATAAAACCGCCTTGGTGATTGATTGTTATCCTGGTGTTCGCCTGGACGAGCTTCATAAGCAGCTCATTTCCTCTCTGAACCCGGCGCAGTGGATTAATGCCGAAGACGCACGTCACGACGAAGAGCAATTGCATGACCTCCTCGCCGGCAACCTGACGGACGATCGCGTCTTCGGCGTACTTTCCTGCCCACGCCCTGAGTGATTTTTTTTGCGATGATAAACTGGCGACCCTCCGGCGTGAAGTCGAACAGGCCAGTGGGTTAACGGTGGTTTATGGGTCGGGCGCGTCGCTGATACACCACGGCGACATCCTGGTTTACGCCGACCTGGCGCGCTGGGAAATCCAGCAGCGCTTTCGCAGCGGCGAATTGGGTAACTGTGGCGTGAACAATCAGCAGGAAGATATTCTACGCCGTTACAAGCGCGCCTTCTTCATCGAGTGGCGGGTGTTTGACCGCCACAAAACACCGCTGCTTAAACGCGCGGACTTTTTGTTGGATACCAACCAGCAAGCGTCCCCGGCGCTGATTAGCGGTGACGCGCTGCGTGATGCACTGCGGCAAACTACCCGGCAGCCGTTTCGCGTCGTGCCGTTTTTCGACCCCGGCGTGTGGGGGGCCAATGGATGAGGGACACGTTCAGTCTCGATCGCTCGAGGCCAAATTACGCCTGGTGTTTTGACTGTGTGCCTGAGGAGAACAGCTTGATACTGCGAGTGGGTGACGTACGAGTCGAGATCCCGGCGCAGGATTTGGTGCTGCTTTACCCCCTCCCGCTACTGGGCGAAAAGGTTCATGCCCGCTTTGGCGAGGAATTCCCCATCCGCTTTGACTTCCTGGATACCATTGGCGGCCAGAATCTCAGCTTCCAGGTTCACCCTGTGACGGAATACATTCAACAACACTTCGGTATGCACTACACCCAGGACGAAAGCTATTACCTGTTGGAAACCGAACCCGGCGCGGAAGTTTACCTGGGTACCAAAAACGCTATCGACCCGGGCGAGATGCTGGACGATTGGGCGCGCGCCCAGCGCGGTGAGAAATCGTTTGATGACGAAAAATTTGTTAACCGCTTCCCGGCCCGTAAGCATGATCACTTCTTGATCCCGGCGGGTACCGTTCACTGCGCCGGTGCGATGGTGCTGGAAATCAGCGCCACGCCGTACATTTTCACCTTCAAACTGTGGGACTGGGGCCGCCTTGGGCTGGATGGCCTGCCGCGACCGGTACACCTTGAACACGGCGCTCAGGTGATTGACTGGCAGCGGGACACCGAGTGGGTTAGCGAGCATCTGGTTAACCATTTTGAACCGATTGCCGAGGGCGACGGCTGGCGCGAAGAGCGCACCGGCCTGCACGAGCGTGAATTTATTGAAACCCGACGCCACTGGTTTAACAAACCGGTCATCCATTATACCCACGGCGGCGTAAACGTACTCAACCTGGTAGAAGGCGTAAGTGCGGTGGTAGACAGCCCGAGCCACGCCTTTGACCCCTTTGTAGTGCATTATGCCGAGACCTTTATTGTTACGGCGGCGGTCGGAGAGTACCGCATTTCACCTTGTGGCGACAGCGATGGGCAACAGCTCGCCAACATGAAAGCTTGGGTAAGGGGATAAATCATGATTAATGTCATGCTTGCGACGCACGGTCAGCTGGCGGAGGGGCTGCTTGAGAGTGCTCGTATGGTCTACGGCGAGCTAACGCACGTTTTCCCGGTCACTCTCAGCGACACTAAAGGCATCAGCGCCTTTCGCGAGGAGTTTGCCGCCGTACTTCATCTCGCCGCGAAAGACGCTGACGGTGTGCTGGTGCTGTGCGATCTGCAAAGCGGCACGCCGTGGAACGTTGCCTGCCACCATGCATTTGATCCTGAAACCACACCGCCCATGGCGGTGCTGGGCGGCGTTAATTTCCCAATGTTGTTACTCAGCGCCGACCTGAACGCGTTGGCTGACGTTGAGCAGGCTGCCGCACAGTTGCTGGAGCAAGGCAAAGAGGCCGTGGTGCGGGCCCGCCTGGTGGAAACGCCGCAATCCGATGATTTTTAAGGGGGAGTGATGAGCATTTCTTTTGTACGTATTGACGACAGTGTGATCCACGGCCAACTGGTTACCCGCTGGGCCAAAGAACTGCCGTGCGACGGTATTGTCGCCATCGACGATGCGGTAGCCGCCGACCCGCTGCTCTCTTCGGTAATGAAAGGGGCGGTACAGGACACCAAAGTCTGGTTGTTCGACACCGCCACGGCGATTGAAAAGCTGCCGAAAATCATCGCCAGCGACAAACGCTACTTCGTGATTGGCAAATCGCCGATTACGCTACAACGCATTGAAGAAGCGGGCATCAGTCTGCAAAACGCGAACCGCAAGATTAACGTTGGACCAATGAGCGCCCGCGCCAATACCACTACTATCGGACCCAATCAAGCCGTCAGCGCAGACGAGGCGGCTTTTGACGACCTGATGCGGCGCGGCCATCTCATCGAGTTTCGTCTGTTACCGGATGCCAGCTACTACAGCTGGCAAGACGTCCGCCAAAAAATAAAATAAGGAGTCTGTTATGGCTTTTGAAGCAACATTAATTGGCATCCTCTGTTACCTTGGCGCGCTTAGCACCACATGGTTGCTCGGGCTTACCGGTGGCTGGTATCTGATAACCCGCCCGCTGGTATCAGGTATGCTGGTGGGGTTTATCTTGGGCGATGTGCAAACCGGGATTATCATCGGCGTAGCGGTGCAGGCGGTCTACATCGCGATGGTCACCCCCGGCGGCTCGATGCCGGCGGATCTTAACTTCGTCGCTTTCCCCGCTATCGCGCTGGGGATTTTGTCCCACAAAGGGCCGGAAGTCGCCGTCGCGCTGGCCGCCACTATCGGTATTGCCGGTACGGTGCTGTTTAACGCCATGCTGGTGCTTAACTCCTGGTGGAACCACCGCGCCGACGTGGCGCTGGAAAAAGGCGATGAACGCGGCATTTACCTCAACAGCGCTATCTGGCCCCAGGTCACTAACTTCTTGGTGCGTTTCATTCCCACCTTCATCGCCGTCTATTTTGGTGCTCAGTACATCAGCACCTTTATGGATAGCCTGCCGCACCTCGTACTGGCCACCATGAACGTGCTTGGCGGCATTCTACCGGCAGTGGGGATCGCAATTCTGCTAAATCAAATCATCAAAAACTACAGCATGCTGCTTTACTTCCTGGTGGGTTTTATCTGCATCGTGTTCTTGAAACTCAATATGGTGGCGCTGGTGATTGTCGGTGGGCTGCTGGCGTTGATTCACTACAACTACAAACCGGAACCGCAGACCGTAAGTGCGCTAAAACCGGACGATGATGAGGATGAATTCTGATGGAAGAACGTAACCTTACCCGCAGGGATATGCGCCGCTGCTGGCGCAGCTGGATGATGTATAACCTTTCCTCGATGAGCTTTGAACGCCTTGAATCCTTTGGCTTTTGTCTCAGCATGCTGTCAGTGGCGAAGAGGCTCTATCCCGATAGCCAGCGGCGAAAGGAGATGCTAAAGCGTCACGCCTCGTTCTACAACACCGAGCCGCAGCTGGGGGCCATCGTCAACGGCATGGTACTCGGGCTTGAAGAGAAGCGCGCTAACGGCGAGCCGATTGACGGGGAAACCATTAACACCCTAAAAGTCGGGCTGATGGGGCCCGTGGCCGGGATTGGCGACTCCATGATCCCGGGAATGCTGATCCCTATTTTGCTTAGCATTGGTATGGCGTTGGCGGCCGGCGGCAATATTCTCGGACCGCTGTTTTACGCCGTCTCCTGGCTGGCGATTATCCTGCCTGGTTCGTGGTTCTTGTTCCTGAAGGGCTACCGGATGGGGTCAACATCGGTTGAGATGCTGGTTAGCACTATATTCATCTGCAGCAAATGCTGGACGGCATTTTTCCCCAGCTGCTGCCGCTTATCGTGGTCATAGGCACGTGGTATTTAATGGCGAAACGCGGCCTGTCGCCGGTAAAAGCCATGTTGTTATTGTTGGTCTTGGCGGCGGCGGGCGTCGCCTGCGGATTATTTGCCGGCTAGCGTTGCCACGATAGCGCCAAGGACGGGCAGCGCAAGGGTGCAGGCCACCACGCTGCTCGGCCTGCAATATCGGACTTTTTCAAAGCGCTTTCATTCCCGTTTGGCAATACTGATGGTTGCCCGTCAGTCTGTTTTCCCTCAGACAAGCTGGCGAAGTGTCGCTTAAGGGCGCATCAGCGGTTCAATACCGACCCACTTTTTTGTCGGTTGATAGCAAAGCTTAAGGGGCGGTAGGGCGATTTTATGCCCCGCTACTGCCAATTCTCCTAAGTGAATCGTCCATTTTTCATTTGCACCTTTATTCCATGTTTTGAATACCACATAGACCGAACCATAATCGTCATTGTTGGAAATTCGCGGAACCCGGCGGTGCACCTCATCGCTGTTAATATCATAGGGTGAGGGCCGCGCATACTTCATCGTGCCACCCGGGAAGTCATAGGGGAATGCCTGCGTGCCGAGAAAGATCTCAGGTCTGGCATACTGACGCGAACCGTCGCCCATGTCGATATAGGCCTGACGGCTATCAAAGAGAATAGGAACAGCAGGCTCACCCTTTTGTCGGGCACGAGAAGGGCGCAAGCGATCTTTATTATAGGCAATCACTTGCACGTAAAACTCAGGAAGCGCTTCCGGCCCCTGCACTTTCGGCAGGGTAAAGCTCCCCCGCTTCTCGGTCATGACTAAGCCCGGAATATGATGGTCATAAAGATAGGTTTCCAGAATGAGCGTTTTTTTCCGTTGGGCGTCGTTACGTCAAAAAGATATTCGCTTTGGCACAGATCAATATAACCGGGGCGCTCACGCGGCCAAGGCACGCCAGCCGCTTAACATTCCCATCATGAGCGTAGCGATCCCTGTCCATTTACGGTATTGCGAAAACCACATAGAATACTTCCTGGTTCATTTTTTTCCTGTGATTTGAGTGTAATAATCCGAAATCATGTTTTCAAGTCAAGGGGCTATTCGACGTTATTGTTGCTATCGGGATATGTCATCACGCATCGGCTGAAGTACGCTTTTACGCGGCCAAATGCGCGCATGCGCAAAGGGAATTCTGCGAAGTGATAGGAGATAAGCATGGCAAAGCAGGGTAACATAATGCTCAAAAGGCGCTGCAAATGAAAACGGTGAGGGGCTGCCGGACGCGCTGGCGCATCATCGGGAATTGTGCAGGATCGTTGCGTGGTAGCACGTAAAATCACCCGAGGGGACTGCCTGGCATGAGCTGCGGGCGTTAGCGGTAGGGTGATGGCGTAAGCAGGCCCTTGCGGCATAAGCAGGGTGCCGCCGCGGCGTGGTCCAGCCCGTTCCACGCCGCTACAGACTGGCTTTAGGTTGCTCGCGAGAAAACCGTTGTGGTTTACTGGCGGGCCAGGCGGGTAAAGGTTTGCTGTAATTCCGGCAGCTTGCGCGCCCCTTGATGCATGTCGAGCACGCGACCCTGGCTGTCTATCAGCACTGAGGTGGTCGTGCCGATCACCTGATAGCGCTCTTGAGTAATCTTGAGGCTATCGCGCAGCACCGGGTAGGTGATGGCGTGTTTGGCCAGAAGCTCCTCAAGCGGCACCGACACGGGATCGGTGTTCACCGCCACCACCATCACTTTATCCCCCCATTGTTTGCTCAGGGCTTCCAGCGTGTCCATCTCGGCAAGGCAGCCGCCGCAGCCGGCCGACCAAAAGTTAAGATAGATGCTCTTGCCCCGCCAGCGCTCGAGGCTGGCCTGTTTACCCTGCAAATAGAATGCCGCCAGCGCCGGCGCGGTTTTACCTTGCGCCAGTTTTTCCTCTTTGCAGCCGCCAAGCAGCACCACCATTACCTTACGCCATTGCATGTTGGTTTTTCTCCTCGCCGATATATTTTCCGTGTTGCAGCCGCAGGATGCGGTCGGCAACATGCCCCAACGCCGGGTTATGCGTCACCAGTACAATGGTCCGCCCCTGCCGGTGCAGGTCTTGCAATAATTCCAGTACCTGCTGCTCGTTTTCTTCATCCAGGTTGCCGGTCGGCTCATCGGCAAAAATCACCGGCGGTTCATTAACCAGCGCCCGGGCGATACAGACGCGCTGCTGCTCGCCGCCGGAAAGCTGGCTGGGTAAATGGCCAACGCGATGGCCCAGACCCACCTGATCCAGCACTGCCCGGGCGGCGGGTTGGTCCACGACGCTATGATAATGTTGTGCCAGCATCACATTTTCCAGCGCGGTCAAAAACGGTATCAGATGGAATTGATGAAATACCAGGCCAATCTTCTGCGCCCGGAAACGTCGCCGTCCTTCCTCGTCCAGCGCCGCCGCGTCGGTGCCGTCAAGCAGAACCTGACCTTCGCTTACGGTATCAAGGCAGGTGAGGATGTTCATGAGCGTGGTTTTACCCGAGCCCGACGCGCCCATGACCGCTACAAACTCACCGCGCGCGATGTGCAGATTAATATCTTCCAGTGCGGTAACCTCACCGAATCGTTTGTACAAATGGCGCGTTTCAATCGCCATCTGGGGCAGGTGCATGACGGACATGGCTACTCTCCTTTAAGCACTTTCGCCGGCTCGACGCTGACCGCGCGCCGCACCGGAACAATGGCCGCGAGCACCGCGACCAGCAAAGACAATAACAGGGTGATGGGCAAGACCGGCAGCCGCAGGGAAATGGCGGAATTAAACACCGTCAGCCCCAGTAGCTGCGCCAGCAAATAGTCCAGCACCTAACCACTCACCACCGCCGCCAGCGCGATGATGCTCGTTTCCAGCAGGATCTGGCGGATAATATCGCCGTTGCTGGCGCCCAAGGCTTTTTGCAGCGCAAATTCCCGCGCGCGTTCGCTGACGATTGCCCTCAGCGTGATGTTCACGCATAGCGACGACAGCGCCAGAATGACGACCGATACCAGCCCCATCAAGCCTTTGATCTTGTCGAGTACCTGTCCTTCGGAGGCGGACACTTTACGTATCGGGCGAATATCGAGGCCGGGATAGTGCTGGGAAAGACGCCGGGCGTAGCTGTCCACCTGTCCCACATCATTGCTGACGCTCAACAAGCCGTGGCTGATTTTTCCCGGTTGGTTTAGCCACGCCTGTGCCACGTCCAGGCTCACGATCAGCATGTTATCCGTGGCGTCGCCCGCCTCCACAATCCCTTTCACCAGCAGTTTTTTGCGCGCCTGGTGATCTACAAGCGTCAAGCTATCGCCGGGCTTCAGATTGAGTCGCTCGGCGAGCTTGATACCCACCATCGCGTTGCGATCGTCAAAATTAACGCCGATCCAGTTGCCTGTGACCTGCCAATAAGGCACCAGTTTGGGCAGCGACTCGAACCATACGCCCACCATGACCACCTTTTCGAGCTCGGTACGCGCCATGCCGTAAAGCCACGGACTGGCGCCGTGAATCAGTCCGGCAGGCGCCTGTTCGATAATGATTTGCAAATCCTGCTGCGGCATATGGGTACCGTGCCCCGGGCCGAGGTAGAAATTGGCGCCGAAGGTGCGCAGCTCTTCGCTCATTTTGGTGTTGATGTCGAACCAGACGGCAGAGAGCGCGGTCACGATAGTCGCGCCCACCGTGAGGGCGACAAACACCACACCCACGCGCTGCAAACGCAGGCGTAATGCGCGCCAGACCAGCAACCAGAGCAGGTCGCGCTTAACGGCCATAAAGCACCTCAACAGGGTAAAGACGGGCGATGCGCCGGGCAGGGAACCAGGTGCCGATTAACGCGATCAGCACCGCGATAACCAAGACACAGGGCATCACTACCCAGGCAAAATTCAGCGGCGAGCCAAACAACATCAGGCCGATGACCTGCGCCAGCCACCAGCCGGCAAGGCAACCGACAGCGCCACCGAGTAAACCGCTGGTCGCGGCTTCGAGATAGAACAGCAGCAGAATTTGCCATGGTCGTGCGCCGAGCGCTTTCATCAACCCGATTTCCCGGGCGCGTTCCATGATGGCGCTGGTCATCAGCGAAGCGATACCCATGGCCGACGCGGCCAGCGCGGCCAACGTCACCACCGCCATCAGCAGTTGAATTTTATCTATAACCACCCCTTCCGATGCGGCGACCTGCCAGACCGGACGCACCTCCGCCCCGGAAATCGCCTCTTCCAGCTGGTGTGCAATAGAGGAAACATAGGCGGTGCAGTACCAAAGGTCATAGTCTTCGGCGTTAAGCGCGTCCAGGTTTTCCCGCGCCCGGCGTGATAATGCGTTTTCCGGTACCGTCAGGGCCGAAACGCGAATGGCCTGAATTTTTCCCGGCAGACCCAGTATCGACTGGACCACGCCGAGCGGAATCACCAGTTGGTTGTCTTCTTCGCCACCGCTGGACAGGATGCCGCTCACGATGACCTCACGCGTATTGCCCTCGACGCGCAGCGGGAGCTTATCGCCGACCTGCCAACCGGTACGACGGGCCAACGCCTGACCGACCAGGGTTTGCGGCAGCGCGCCCGCCGGCTCCCGAGGCCAGTCCCCCGTAACCTGCCAGAACGGGCTGACCGTGCGCTGGCCGGTCTGATACCCCTCTTCGTCGGGGATGTCCACCGGTTGACTGAAGAAGGTTCCCAGCACGCCGACATCGCGATCGCCCACCTGCACGTCGCCGCCCAGCATCGGTGCGAAGCCGACAATATTATTGCGCCAGAAGATATCTTTGATGTTGGGCAGTTCGGCTTCATCCAGAAAGTCCTGGCCCGACAGCGGGTTGGATTGTCCGCTGAACACGGCGGGCAGCACTGCCTGGCCGGCGGGTTCAATCAGAATGTTGGCGCCGTAAGATTTCAGCTCGCGCGACATCTTATCGCCAATATCGATAGACACCGCCAGCAGCGCCGAGATAAGGCTTGAAGCCAGTAAAACCGTCAACACCGCCAGCCCTTTGCGCCGTAAATGGTGCCCCCAGGACTGACGCAACATTCGCCATAACATGGCTATTCCTCCTTCGCCACGCCGGGCACAAACTGCTCGGGCGCATCGCGAAAACGGGTATAGTTGGCGTCCGAGGCGAAGTACCAGGTTTTGCCGGCCCACACGTATTTATGCTCAGCGGCGGTGTTGGTAAGCCGTGTTCCGTCCACCGGATCGACCACGTTGATGGTCAAAACCGTGGAGAAAAAGTTAGCCCCAGCGGCCAGGGCATCGCGGGGTATGACCAGTTCCCGCGTGTCGTTGCGCCAGTTTTCGATGGGTACCGGGTTACATCCCCCGGGCTTGCCAATCGATGGAATAAAAATGTGGACACAGCAGGCGACGCAAATGACCTGGTTGCCTTCCATAACGTACCCCTGATCGCCGCACAGCAGACAGGCGTCAAACACGACGCCAAGACGCAGTTTGTCGGGATAGCGATTAATAATAAAGAAGCGCACTGCCTTGCCGTCATCCGCCACCCAGACAAAGCGGTGCAGTTTTCCGTCGCGCACCTGCTCGATAGGAAGATGAACCAGACCATCATCGGCCAGCGTCACCGTTTGCGCTTCGGACAGACGCGGCGGTTGTGAGGCGACCAGGTTCCACCACAGTTGCCCGGCGATGATAATGACGGCGCAAGCGGCCGTGGTCAGCGCTAGCCGCAAGGCATCGCGCCGGTCGGCACGGGCAAGGCGGCGGGCAATGGGGTCGTGGGCCGCGCGCGTGGCGCGGACATGACGCCGCAGGGTCGGCAGCCAACATACTGACAGCAGCACAAGCAAACCGGCGCCGGCCCAATTGAACATCGCTGCGTTATTGGTGACGTGGGCGACAAAGCTGAGCAACGACTTCAACAGCGGCACCACTTGCAGTTTCATCAGCAGCAACAGCAGGTTACCGCTCAGCGGCAGCCACAGCATGAAAAGTACTACCAGCGTCAGCGGCCAATAAAGCCAGCGCAGACGCGCCACCAGCAGATGCACTACTGCGGCGATAAGGCTCAGCAGCGCAAACGCCAGCGCCAGCGCGGTGAGATTTAATAGCAGATCGGTATTGAGGATGTGCGTACTGGTGAGCCCGCCCAAATTCTGATCCAGACCCCAATGACGCGCCGCGCCGAACACCAGGATCCCCTGCCAAAGGTATCGGACAAAGTGCGGCACCCACCAGAAGCTGAGCAGAAAAAGCAATGTAACCAGCACTTCGATGCTGACAGTCAGCAATTGCAGCGGCTGGGAGCCGCGGAACCACATCCCGCACAGCAGCCCGGCGACCAGCGCCGCCAGCGTGGTCCACACCAGCGGACGCAGGGCGGGCGGTTCATTGCGGCTCCAAAGGACACCGGCCAACAGAGCAATACAGATAAAGGATTGTAGTGTCGTGGTAAAAAAATAACTCATAACGTCGACTCAAAGACGGCTGCCGCGGTGAGGCGTTGCGCCGTCAGATAAAACTCTCGGAACGGTCGGGACGGCCCTACGACCCTCCCGCCTTATTGGCACGGCGATCCGCGCCCTTTAATTCAGGACGACATACTTAAATTCATAGCTGACATCAAACGGCTTCCACCAGCGGCCGACGCCGGTTTCGCTATCGGTATGGCGGTGCATACCGGCTTTTGATGGCGGATCGATATGATAAGTGACCTTGTAGTTGCCCACGCCCATCATTTTGATGTTGGCGCCATAGTGCGGACCATCGCTGGCGACCATGGGCATAAAGGTCCCTTCTTGCTTCTCGCCGGTGTCATTGTTGACCAAGGTGTAATTGATGGTCAGAAACGGCATCCATTCGCCGGCGCCAAAACCGTTTTTATTCCCTTCCGTAGCATGAATGTCGGCTTCCAGATGGATGTCGGATTTTGCCGCCGACAGCCCCATACCGCGCGGCTCCATATCAATCGGCTGCAAATACACGGCGGCCAGCTCCATTTCATTCATGGTGACCGGCTCGCCCGCCGGGTATTCCTTAAACGCCAGCGCGGCGGGAGCGGTAAAGATGCCGGCGATCGCGGCGCCGGCAATCAGTGTTTTATTGATGTTCATCTGACATTTCCTCTGGTCAAAAAAGAACTACGGATTAGTGTGTATTGTTTTGTCGGCAACCTGACCGCGGCGCTGCATTACCCACAGCGCCACCAGCGCCGCAAGCAGTAAAACCGCCTGCGGCAACAAGGTTTCACGATAGGGATAGATGCCCAGCCAGCTGATTTCCGGTATGCCGTTAATCAGCGTCGGCTGAAACAATTTGCATTCCACCAGTTCCAGCACCCCTTTGCCGGCAAAGACGAAGGCCATCAAGTACATAAAACAGCCGGTTACCATAAAGAACGGCTTAAGCGGCAGCCTAACCACAGAGTAACGCGTGACCAGCCAGGCCAGCAACAGCACCACGCAGCCAATCGCAAAACCGGCGCCAATCGCCAAATGGCCGGACAAATTCTGCGCATCGCCGAAAAGCGCATAGTAAAACAGCACCGTTTCCGCGCCTTCGCGGTACACGGCCAAAAAGCTGGTCAGCCACAGACCGATCAGCGAATTGCGGGATAAGGAGTGGGATAGTTTGCCTTCCAGCCAGGCCTGCCAGTGACGCGCTTCAACTTTCGACAGCAGCCAGTAGCTCATAAAGAACAGCATCACTACCGCTATCAGCATGGTGATGCCCTCCAGCAACTCCCGGCTGGCGCCGGAATTGGCGAATAGCAGCAGGAATAGGACGGCGGTCACCACGATCGCCAACAGCGCAACCACCACCGACTGGCGAATTAACGGCAGCTTGTCATGGTGGTTGTTTTTCACCAGATAGGCGACAATCGCCGCCACAATCAACAGCGCTTCTAGCCCTTCGCGCACG
This sequence comes from Candidatus Sodalis endolongispinus, assembly GCF_018777395.1. Taxonomy (GTDB): domain Bacteria; phylum Pseudomonadota; class Gammaproteobacteria; order Enterobacterales; family Enterobacteriaceae; genus Sodalis_B; species Sodalis_B endolongispinus. The sequence goes on along the minus strand of NZ_JAFJYC010000001.1, from coordinate 1,930,476 downwards.
ATAATCATCAGGCTGTAAAGCAGCAGGCTCCAGTGGGTTTCGTCGCCCGTTCCCAGCATGGCGACCGCCTTTTCTAAGTCCTGCTGTAGCGCGCTGGCCTGGGCCGTAAGTTGGTCTAGCGGCTGGACGGCCTTCATCAGACTGACCAGGCGGGTAAAATAGTTTTCCAGCGTGGTTTTAAACGCGGCATCGCGCGCGCCTATTTTGTTTTCCATGCCGGTGGCTTCAAAACGATCAAAATAGGCATCCTGCACCGCCAAGATGGCCTCCTGCGCGTCACCGCTGTGATAACGGGTGATGGCGTCGCTGATGCTCTGATTGATCCCTGCCGCCACGTTTGCCCAGTCGGCAGCCGGTACGCTTGCGCCAGCGACAGCGGCGTTATCGGCCGTTTGCTGCGCGCTCACCGGCTGGTTATCGCGCGTGGTCGGCAGACCCGGCAAGGTGTCTTCGATATCCTGCAGCAGCGTCGTGACCTGATAGGCAACATCATTGAGCCGGTCGGGCTGTTTCGCCAGTGCGGTAAGCGCGGTAAATTGTTGATTAATGGCGGCGGCGTCCTGAGCGGAACGATTCTGGCGTACCGCCATTTCCATTTCGGAATTCTTAAATCCCTGAAAATGCGCCTGCTTGATGCGCTGGCTGGCAACGTCATACCGGCCAGCCTGATACAGCGTCACCACCTCGGCCAGCAAGTCATCGATGCTACGGAAGCAGTCCTGCCAGTAAACGGCGATATCGTAACGGGTCAATGCCGTGTGCTGTTCTTCCGCCACCAGTTGATGCCCGCCGTCCAGCACCGGCTCTACCTCGCGCAGCGCTTTTTTCAGCCCGTTGATTATGGCCAAAACGTCGCCGACCGGTCTACCATCGCCGATCATGCGGCGAATGTCGCCGAAAGTAGACTCCATTTCATAGCTTTTGCTGGCGGAAATATTAATGCGAATCGGCCCTTCGAGATTTTCAAAAACCTCGAAATAGGCCATCTGTACTTCGCGACGTGCCGCGGTGTTTTGCTGTTGTTGGTAAAGCTCCGCCGTTTTATCAAGGCGTTGCTCTATATCTACAATGAAAGGCGCGTACTGGGTTTGTGCCCAGACGCAGGTGCTGAAGAGCAACCCTAATACGGTCAGCAGAAAGGATCGGGCAATAAACACGAGGCGTACCGTCAAAATGCAAATGATAATGATTATCATGAATCTTTTTTGAAATTTGTACATGACTAAGATCATAAAAATGACAAACAGTGACAAAATGTTTAAGTTTCTCTTGGAAGAAAAAGTGAATAAGAACCTGTTTTTAGTGGGGCGTCATTTTATTTTAATCGGCTTATCACCTTGGTCATAAATCCCTGCACTGACCGGGGAAATAAACAATGGCGTCCAGAGAAACAAAAACCAGCAATAACCCTATTGCTGGCGTTACGTGATCTTATTCTAAATTTGACGCTGAAAAAATTACTGGAGTATTAACGGTTTTTCCTTGGCGAGGTGCTGTAAAAAAGGACCATAACCGCGCTCGCCCATCCAGTGATTAACGCTTTTTTCTACGCCAATGGAGGTCATGGTCGCCACGCTGATGCCATCGACGGTGTAAACATCATGGGGATCCGCGTCGGATTGCACGACTTTCAGGGCGGGCTGGGTGCGGTCATTCAGCAATTTCTTTCCGGACCATTGGCGCAGCCAGGCGGGATCTTCCACCCGTGCGCCCAATAATGGGGTCTCGTTTTGCTGGTAATACAGCAGGTTTTTCACCGTGCGGCCATCCGGGGCCAGGGCGATAAACGCATACATCATCGATTTGGCGCCTTTGCCGAAGATGTGTAATATAACTTGCTGTATTTCATTGTCATTATGAATAAAGTAAACGTCGCCCGTCGTGCAACGCTGGCGAATTTGCGCGGGATCCTGACTCGGTGGCAGGCTGACACAAGACGTTGGCGCCTGTTGCGGCGATACGCTTGGCATTACCGCGCCACTCGCCAAATTGACCTGACGAGCAATGGACTCGACGGTGGTAGAGTTCATTAAGCGTACGCGCGTCGGTTTCACCGGACCCGCTCAGCCCGGCAACCTGAATGATCGCTGCGATTCGCTGTGCATCGTCAGGTTGTGCGTTGTTATTTTTAATCAAGAGGAAATAGAGAGCTCCCGCCGCGAAGCAGATGACACAAAATAACATCATCGACGAAACAATAATTTTACCTTTTTTCATCGTTTTATATTCTCATCCTTACTCACGACGTTTATAGCACGAGGAAAAATAGCGCCGCTCTTGGCGAATATATATGCCACCGATAGGTCAGATTTGCAAACCGCAATCAATGACAGGGAAGAAATTAAGCAAAAGAAAGGCTAAGAATAAATAACCAATGAAGAGGAAAAATAAAGCGGCTTAACCTCGATGCTAAGGGTAACCACGGCAGATAACCGGGCTTAGCGCCTGTGGCCCCGGCAGGCAGCACGGAAGTGGCAGCGATGAGAGAAAAGAAGGCAGCCCACACCGCACCGCTTGGGGCATCGCTGGAATCAGCTAAAGTAAGAGGAATGGGCAATATCATTTGGCACAAGCTAACGGGAAATAGAAAGAGAAAAGGGGCCCATCCCGGTTCTTTGCACCCAACCGCACCATTAGGCTGAGCGGGTGTGTGGCTTAGGTCGCGCCGTTAAGCGAAGGCAGGGTAAGGCGGCATAAGCTAAGGCAAGGCAAATCAAGACAAATCAAGGCGAGCCAAGACGAGGCAACGCAGCCCAAGGCAATTCAACATAAGCCAAGACAAGGCAAACCAAGGCATGAAAAGGCAAGAAAAGGCCAGCCAAGCCGAGGCAATGCAGCCCAAGGTAAGGCAAGACAAGCCAGGCTGGGCCAAGCAGGGGGTGGCAGAATCAGGCTAAGCCACAGCATCTCCTCGCCTGCCGGTAGCCGGCAAGACCGCTTGCCACCTGCACCAAAGGCGCTATTGGGGCGCCACGGCGGGAGGAGAGGTGGTCAAGCGGATGGGGATCGGCTAAAATTGCCGACCAGCAAAGCGCTTAGCTATGATTTTCTTGTCAAATTCTACAGATACCTTACTTTTCAGAGAGATGACCATGTCACAATTGCCAAATTGCCCAAAATGCGACTCCGCCTACATCTGGCAGCAGGATGAACAGCTTAATTGCCCGAAGTGTGGCCACGAGTGGTCGCTCGCAGAGGCGAGCGCCGGGCAAGAGGAAGGGCTAGTAGTGCGCGACGCCAACGGCAATCTGCTGGCGGACGGGGATGCGGTGACGGTTATCAAAGATTTAAAAGTCAAAGGCAGCACCTCGACGCTTAAGATCGGCACCAAAGTTAAGAGTATCCGCTTAGTGGCAGGGGACCATAATATTGACTGTAAAATTGAGGGCTTCGGCGCGCTGAAGCTCGAATCGGAATTCGTGAAGAAAATATAAATTTCCCTTACGTAGGACTTGGTTTCCTATTTGTTCTGGGGTGACAATGAATTACCATAGCGTTACTTTTATTTTCTATGGTACATGGATCCCCAATGCGTCAGCTGGCAGCCCTTGTTCCTCTCATTGCTCTGCTCGCCTCCTGCAGTAGCAAGCCGTCTTCCTCCGATGTGGCCTCGCAGGACGCGCCTTCAAGCGGGGGTTTTCTGCGTCAGACGCCGTCGTCCTCCCCCCGCCCCGTGCTGTATGGCGATTTCGCCACCAATCCCAACGTCGAGCGCTTCATCGATAAAATGGTCAGCGAACATGGCTTCGATCGCCAGGCGCTGCATAACCTGCTGGCCCAAACGCAGCGGATGGACGGGGTGTTGCGGCTCATGGACAGGCAGGCCACCGTTGCCCAGGGGCCTACCGGGCCGACTGGCGCCTGGCTGCGCTACCGTCAAAAATTCATCACGCCGGACAACGTACAAAACGGCGTTGCGTTTTGGAACCAGGACGCGTTAGATCGCGCCTGGCGTCAATACGGCGTGCCGCCGGAAATCATCGTCGGCATCATCTGCGTCGAGACCCGCTGGGAACGGGTAATGGGCAGAACGCGCATTATCGATGCGCTGGCGACGCTGGCTTTTGATTATCCGCGCCGCGGCGACTATTTCGCCGCCGAGCTGGAAACGTTTTTGCTGATGGCGCGCGATGAGGGCGATGATCCGCTGGCGCTGCGTGGCTCCTTTGCTGGCGCCATGGGATATGGCCAGTTTATGCCTTCTTCTTTCAAGCGTTATGCCGTGGATTTTGACGGCGACGGCCACATCAATCTCTGGGATCCCCAAGACGCCATCGGCAGCGTTGCCAACTATTTCCATGCCCACGGCTGGGTGCCGGGCGGCCAGGTCGCGGTGCCCGCCAACGGTCAGGCACCCTGGCTGCAAAATGGCTATGATACCCGCTATACCCTGGCGACGCTTTCCGCCGCGGGGCTGTCGCCCCTCGCACCGCTTGGAAATGAACTGCAAGCCAGCCTGCTGCGGCTGGATATCGGCACCGGCTATCAGTACTGGTACTGGCTGCCCAACTTTTATGTCATTACACGTTACAATCACAGTACCCAATACGCCATGGCGGTATGGCAACTGGGCAATGCGGTGAAGCAGGCGCGGCTGGGCGGTTAGCTGAACCTGAAAAGGATGGCGCCGTTCACAGGCGCCCTCTGATAAACCGGCCGCAGGAGAATGGGCGGCACCTGCCGCCGTCGTTGACGTTTATTCGTAGCGGCGGAAATAGACCTCGAGGCGGTTTTGCACTTTGCCGAGCACCGTACTGAACAGCAAATAAATTGCCGCCGCTTCGATATAAAGAATTAACGGCTCATAGGTCACCGACACAATGCGTTGCGCGGCCAGAAACATCTCCGGCACGGTAATCACCGCCGCAAGCGACGTGTCCTTTATCAGCGAGATAAACGAATTGGCCAGGGGAGGTATGGAGACAAATACCGACTGGGGCAAAATAACCCTGCGCATCGCCTGGGTTGAACTCATCCCGATAGCCCAGGCGGCTTCACATTGTGCCTTAGGCACCGAGACAATAGCGCCGCGGATGATTTCCGAGCTATAAGCGCCGACGCTCAGAGTAAATCCAATAAGCGCCGCCGGAAAGGCGTCGAGGGTGACGCCGGCGATAGGCAAACCATAGAAAATCAAAAACAGCTGCACCAGCAGCGGTGTACCCCGGACAACCCAGACATAAAAATCAGCGATCCCTTTTAGCGGTTGTGGGCCATACAAACGAACCAGCGCCACCAGAAACCCCAGCACCAGGCCGCCGACAAACGACAGCAGCGCCGGCTGGTTCGAGCGCGGCTTTGTCACCTACGGCAATCAGGCAAAAATCGATCTGCTCGGTGTGCGGCCCAAGACCCTTGAGCAGCACGGTGCGGTGAGCGACCCGGTGGTGCTTGAGATGTTCTCCGGCGCACTCCGCGCCGCGTCTGCCGACTATGCGGTGGTGATAAGCGGTATCGCCGGCCCCGACGGCGGCACAATCGAAAAACCGGTGGGCACGGTCTGGTTTGGTTTCGCCAACGCAGACGGCGAGCCCTTTTCCCAGCTTATGCATTTCGAGGGCGACAGGGAGGCGGTACGTCGTCAGGCGGTGCATTTCGCGCTGACCACGTTGCTTGCCACATTTCTCTAAAATCCGCTTGATACTGTACAATAATACAGTATAATTAGCAATTAGTACCGCCGGTACATATCGTTGGCGAAGAGGGTGGCGACGTCGCTCCCCGCTTGATAGGAGTTGAAATGGCTATTGATGAGAATAAACAAAAGGCGTTAGCGGCAGCACTGGGCCAGATTGAAAAGCAATTTGGCAAGGGCTCGATCATGCGCCTGGGTGAAGATCGCTCCATGGATGTTGAAACGATCTCCACAGGTTCTCTGTCTCTGGATATCGCGTTGGGCGCCGGTGGGCTGCCCATGGGCCGCATCGTCGAAATATACGGCCCGGAATCATCGGGTAAAACGACCCTGACCCTGCAGGTCATCGCCGCGGCGCAGCGCGAAGGCAAAACCTGCGCCTTTATCGATGCCGAACACGCCCTGGATCCCATCTATGCCAAAAAGCTGGGCGTCGACATCGACAATCTGCTGTGCTCCCAGCCGGACACCGGCGAACAGGCGCTGGAAATCTGTGACGCCCTGACCCGCTCCGGCGCGGTAGACGTCATCATCGTCGACTCGGTGGCAGCGCTGACGCCGAAAGCGGAAATCGAGGGCGAAATCGGTGATTCTCATATGGGGCTGGCCGCCCGTATGATGAGCCAGGCGATGCGGAAACTGGCGGGCAACCTGAAAAACGCCAACACGCTGCTGATTTTCATCAACCAGATCCGTATGAAGATCGGCGTCATGTTCGGCAACCCGGAAACCACCACCGGCGGTAACGCGCTTAAGTTTTACGCGTCGGTTCGCCTGGATATCCGCCGTATCGGCTCGGTGAAAGAAGGCGATGTGGTGGTTGGCAGCGAAACCCGCGTTAAAGTCGTGAAGAACAAAGTCGCCGCGCCGTTTAAGCAGGCCGAATTCCAGATCATGTACGGCGAAGGCATCAATATTCGCGGTGAACTGGTTGATCTGGGCCTCAAGCACAAGCTGATTGAGAAAGCCGGTGCCTGGTACAGCTACAAAGGTGAGAAGATCGGCCAGGGCAAAGCCAATGCCTGCAGCTTTTTGAAGGATCATCCCGACGTGGCGGCAGAACTGGACAAAAAGCTGCGCGACATGCTGCTGCACAGCTCTGAGGGCAACAGCTTGGTCAGCGAGGTGGAAAGCGAGGATGAAGGCGCCAGCGAGAGCGATGAAGAGTTTTAACCGATCGGTGGTGAAAAAGACGGGACCGGCCGCGGCGCAAGGTCGCTGACGCGGTTGCCACTCCCTTCTTGACCTGGCTTTGGGGCTGCTGTCCCGCCGCGATCACAGCGAAGCCGAACTGCGGCGTAAGCTGGCGATACCGCAGGTTACGCGCCGCCGCTTTCGCGAGCGCGCAGACGCGCAACCCGCGCCGGCGGTAAGCCAGGGAGAGATTGATCAGGTGATTGCCTACTGTCACGCTCACGACTGGCTTGATGACGGGCGCTTCGCCCGGACGCTATGTCAGCCGGCGCAGTAAACAAGGCTATGGCGAACAGCGTATCCGCATGGAACTGCTGCAAAAAGGAATCGACAGGGATGATATCGATGCGGCTTGCGCCGGTGAAGTCATTGATCGCACGGCGCAAGCATTTGCCGCGGCGGTGAAAAAGTTCGGTCAGCCGCTGCCGGACGCACCGCAGACCAAAATCAAAGTACAGCGTTGTCTTCTCTCCCGTGGCTTTTCCTTCGACGAAATCCGGTCTATTTATACAAATTTATAAATAGATGGCGTGCGGGATTTTACTTCGCCTCAAAGAAAATTTATCTTATTCCCACTTTTTACGATCCTGAACGCTACTAGAGCGCCCTACAACTGCGCTATTCTGTTCGAGATTCGATCTTTTTGCATGATTCCGGGACAACTATGAGCAAGAGCACCGCCGAGATCCGTCAGGCGTTTCTCGATTTTTTCCATAGCAAGGGGCATCAGGTGGTGGCAAGCAGCTCACTGGTGCCTGATAACGATCCAACATTGCTGTTTACCAACGCCGGGATGAACCAGTTCAAGGATGTGTTCCTGGTCCTGGATAATCGTTCCTATCGGCGCGCCACCACGTCGCAGCGCTGCGTGCGTGCTGGCGGCAAGCACAACGATTTGGAAAATGTCGGCTACACGGCGCGTCACCACACCTTTTTTGAAATGTTGGGGAATTTCAGCTTCGGTGACTATTTCAAGCATGACGCTATCCGCTTTGCCTGGGAACTGTTGACCGGGGAACACTGGTTTAACCTGCCCAAAGAAAAGCTTTGGGTGACGGTGTACGCCACCGATGATGAAGCTTACACTATCTGGGCCAGCGAAGTGGGGGTTCCCGCCGAGCGTATTATCCGTATCGGCGATAACAAGGGCAGCGCCTATGCCTCCGATAATTTCTGGCAAATGGGCGATACCGGCCCCTGCGGTCCCTGCTCGGAAATCTTCTACGATCATGGCGAGCATATTTGGGGCGGCCCGCCGGGAAGCCCGGAGGAAGACGGCGACCGCTACATCGAGATCTGGAACCTGGTGTTTATGCAATTCAACCGCCAGGCCGACGGTACTCTGCTGCCGCTGCCGAAGCCCTCGGTGGATACCGGCATGGGCCTGGAGCGTATAGCGGCAGTGTTGCAACACGTCAACTCAAACTATGATATCGACCTGTTCAAGACGCTTATCGCCGCCGCAGCAGAGGCGACGGGCGCCAGCGATGCCGACAGCAAGTCGTTGCGGGTTATTGCCGACCATATACGCTCGTGTGCTTTCTTGGTCAGCGACGGCGTCGTGCCATCCAACGAGGGCAGTGGGTATGTCCTGCGCCGTATCATCCGCCGGGCGATTCGTCATGGCAATATGCTGGGCGCTAGCGACACCTTCTTCTACAAGCTGGTTGCGCCGCTCATTGACGTGATGGGCAGCGCCGCCAGCCAGCTGCAGCCACAACAGGTGATGGTCGAACAGGTGCTGCGCGCCGAAGAAGAGCAGTTCGCCCGTACGCTGGAACGCGGTCTGACGCTGCTGGACGATGAGCTGGCCAAACTGACCGGCGATACCCTCGACGGCGAAACCGCCTTCCGTCTTTACGATACTTACGGTTTCCCGCTGGATTTAACCGCCGACGTCTGTCGCGAACGCAATCTGCGCGTCGATGAGGCCGGCTTTGAACGCGCCATGGAGGCGCAGCGCAAGCGCGCCCGCGAGTCGAGCGGTTTCGGTGCTGACTATAATAATTTGCTGCGCGTGGATGAAACCACCCGCTTCTTCGGTTATGAACAGCTTGAGCATCAAGGACGGGTAACCGCGCTGTTCCGCGGTGGCCAGCCGGTGGAGGTCATCCGTCAAGGGGAAGAGGCGGTGGTGGTGCTCGACGAGACGCCGTTTTATGGCGAGTCGGGCGGTCAGGTGGGCGACCGGGGCGCCTTGAAAGCGGCCTCCGGGGTGTTCGAGGTGGCGGATACGCAGAAATACGGTAAGGCCTTCGGCCATCTGGGCAAGCTCAGCTACGGTGAACTGAAACTGGGTGCGCAGGTCACTGCGCAGGTGGATAGCGCCCGTCGCGCGCGCATTCGCTTGAACCATTCGGCTACCCATTTGCTGCATGCGGCGCTGCGTCAGGTGCTCGGCGAGCACGTGGGGCAGAAGGGATCGCTGGTAAATGATCACTACCTGCGTTTCGACTTCTCCCATAATGAAGCCATGAAACCCGAGCAGATCCGCCGGGTGGAAGAGATAGTCAATGAGCAAGTCCGGCGCAACCTGCCCATCCAAACCGATATCATGGCGCTGGAAGACGCTCGTAACAAAGGGGCCATGGCGCTGTTCGGCGAGAAATACGAGGCGCAGGTCAGGGTGCTGAGCATGGGCGATTTCTCCACTGAACTATGCGGCGGAACCCACGCCAGCCGCACCGGCGATATTGGTCTGTTCCGCATCATTGCTGAATCCGGCACCGCCGCCGGCATCCGCCGCATTGAAGCGGTTACCGGCGAAGGGGCGCTGGCGTCTCTTCACCAACAGAGCGATTTGGTGCAGCACATAGCCCAGCTGGTGAAAGGTGATAGCCAAACGCTAGTGGACAAGGTGCGGGCGCTGCAGGAGCGTTCCCGCCAGCTGGAAAAAGACCTTCAGCAGTTGAAGAATCAGCAGGCGGCGCAGGAAAGCGCCTCGCTCGGCCGCAACGTGCGTGACATCAACGGGGTTAAGGTTCTGGTAAGCCAACTGGACAATGTCGAGCCGAAAATGCTGCGCACCATGGTGGACGACTTGAAGAACCAGTTAGGGTCGGCGATTATCGTTCTCGCCACGGTGGCGGAGGGTAATGTCAGCCTGATAGCCGGCGTGACCAAAGATTTGACCGATCGGGTCAAAGCGGGAGACATTGTCGGTTATCTCGCGCAGCAGGTCGGGGGCAAAGGCGGTGGACGTCCCGATCTGGCGCAGGCGGGGGGCAGCGATAGCGCCGCCTTGCCGGCCGCGCTGGCCGGTATAGATGAGATACTGGCCGCAAAACTCTGAGTAGAATAAGAATACGTTATAATAAACACCCTAACTTTCTGTTAAGTTGGGGTGTTTCAATACATACTCTTCCGGGAAACAAAAGTTAGGCGCGAAGCTGGTCATATCGACTAAACTTATACCAGATATGGAAAGCGCCCGGCCGGCCGGCGTGTGTCGCATGCATGCTGCACGGCTTACGCTTTCACGGTATATGATGGATAATGGCGGGAAACTGAGAGACCCGACTCTTTTAATCTTTCAAGGAGCAAAGAATGCTTATTCTGACTCGTCGAGTTGGTGAAACCATCATGATAGGCGATGAGGTTACGGTTACTGTTTTAGACGTCAAAGGCGACCAAGTCCGTATCGGTGTTAATGCTCCTAAAGAAGTTTCTGTGCACCGCGAAGAAATATACCAGCGTATCCAGGCTGAGAAATCGCAACAGACTCCTTACTGATCTCTTTTCAGCGCCTTGCCCCAGGCGAGGCGCAGCCCTCCTGGATAACCCCGCTATCAGCGCTTTTCTATTCCTGATTTTTCCTTTCCTTTCCCAAATTCTGAAGAGACGGTTAATTTACCGCTATTTAGCTGCCAATCTGCGCAAGTTGCATGGGAATTGCGCAATCGCTTCCCGGGGGGCAAAAAAGGGTTTGACTTATCAAGCCTAGAAAGTAATATGTGCGCCACGCAGTGCCGATGAGCTTCAACAACGACGCGTAGGTGAGGTGGCCGAGAGGCTGAAGGCGCTCCCCTGCTAAGGGAGTATACGGTCAAAAGCTGTATCGAGGGTTCGAATCCCTCTCTCACCGCCATCTACACTGCATCCGTAGCTCAGCTGGATAGAGTACTCGGCTACGAACCGAGCGGTCGGAGGTTCGAATCCTCCCGGATGCACCATTTCCAACTTATTGCGTCACGCGTTCCACTAACCAATATTCCTCTCTCAGGCTGTAACCCGTCGCACTCTGTCATTTATGCGCTGTCTCTCGCTTCGTTTTCCTCTCTCTGTTTCCCTGTTGATGGTCTCATCGCCGTGAAGCGGCAAGACGCGCCGCGGCGCCCTCGCGGGTGTTTAGCCGGTGAACGACTTCTTGTCTTGATAGCCATGGTGCCAAGCGGCCGCCGTTTCGCCTGTCTCGCCCGGGCCAGCGCCTATCGCGGCGCGCGATTCCAAACCAAGGGGCACATCCGGCGCCAATACAATCAGCGACAATGTTACGAGATTGCGCTAAAGTAAACGCTTAATTTTTAGCTTCAGGTGAGCAACGATGTACGATCAGTACCAAGGATTGATCTTCGATATGGATGGCACGCTGCTTGATACGGAACCATCGCACCGCAAAGCCTGGCGACAGGCGTTGACACCTTATGGGATGCAGTTCGACGAGGCGGCGGTCGTCTCGTTAAATGGGTCGCCGATCTGGCATATCGCGAAAATGATTATTGAAAGTCATCAGGTACAGATGGATCCCCATCAGCTGGCCCGCGAAAAAACCGCGGCGCTACAAAATATTCTCTTTGATGATGTGACCGCGCTGCCCCTTATTGAGGTGGTCAAGCGCTATTATGGTAAGCGTCCTATGGCGGTGGGCACCGGCAGTGAGCATGCGATGGCGGAGGCCCTGTTGCGCCATCTCGGACTGCTGCAGTACTTCGACGCCATTGTTGGCGCCGATGACGTCACACGTCATAAACCCGATCCGCAAACATTCCTGCGCTGCGCACAGCTTATTGGTGTCCCCGCCCGAATCATGCGTAGTTTTCGAGGACGCCGATTTTGGTATTATGGCCGCACAGGCTGCCAAAATGGCGTTTGTGGATGTCCGGGCCTTGAGCGCGTGACGTTGACCAGACATAGCCTTCAACACGTCGGCTCTCTTATGCTAAGCCCAACTACTGACAACTGCGGGAGGTCAATTTGATCCCGGATGTATCCACCGCGCTTTCCTGGCTGGAAGCCAACCCTCAAGCACTGAAGGGCATTCGCCGCGGCGTAGAGCGTGAAGGGCTGCGCATCAATGCCAACGGGAGTCTGGCGCAAACACCCCATCCCGAAACGCTCGGCTCGGCGCTGACCCATAAGTGGATCACTACCGATTTTGCCGAGGCGCTGCTGGAGTTTATTACGCCGGTCGATGACGATATCGGCCATATGTTGGCATTGTTGCGCGATATCCACCGCTACGTCACCCGCCGTCTGGGCGATGAACGTCTGTGGCCGATGAGTATGCCATGCTTCATCGACAGCGCTCAACCCATTGAACTGGCGCAATACGGCAGCTCCAACGTCGGGCGGATGAAGACCCTGTACCGCGAAGGATTAAAGAACCGTTACAGCGCCCTGATGCAGGTGATAGCTGGCGTACACTACAATTTCTCATTGCCGCTGGCCTTCTGGCAGGCCTACGCCGGTATTCGCGACGAGGCCAGCGGTAAAGAGGCGATTTCCGCCGGTTACCTGCAGCTTATTCGCAATTATTACCGCTTCGGCTGGATTATCCCGTATCTGTTCGGTGCCTCGCCGGGTATTTGCCCGTTGTTCCTGAACGGCCGCGAGACCGATCTGCCGTTTGAACAAGCGGCATCGGGGCTGATTTACCTGCCCTATGCGACCTCATTGCGCTTGAGCGATTTAGGCTACACTAATAAGTCCCAAAGTCAGTTTGGCATCACCTTCAACCACCTGGACGAGTATGTCCGCGGTTTGATGCAGGCGATTAAAACGCCCTCTGCCGACTATCAACGCATGGGACTACAACGAGACGGCCATTATCTGCAGCTGAACACCAACGTGCTGCAAATCGAAAGTGAGCTGTATGCGCCGATACGCCCCAAACGTGTGACGCGGGACGACGAATCCCCGTCCGATGCCCTGATGCGCGGCGGCATCGAGTATGTCGAAGTGCGCTCGTTGGACATCAACCCCTTCTCGCCGGTGGGCGTTGACGAGGAGCAGGCGCGCTTTCTGGATCTTTTCCTGATTTGGTGTACGCTGGCACGAGCGCCCGAAATGAGCGCGGATGAATTACGCTGTACCCGCACCAATTGGAATCGGGTGATCCTCGAAGGGCGCAAGCCTGGTCTGATGCTCGGCATTGATTGCGGCAGCACCGAGCAGCCGCTGACGACCCTTGGCAAATCGCTGTTTCGAGATCTGCGGCGCGTGGCTGAAATCCTCGACAGCAATAATGGCGACACGCACTACCAGCAGCTGTGCGATAAACTGGTGGCGGGCTTTGATTATCCCGAATTGACGCTCTCCGCCCGTTTTCTGGATCAATTGATAGAGCATGGTATTGGCGGGCTGGGACTTATTCTGGCCAACGACTATCGCCAAACGCTGCGTGATGAACCGCTTGAGGTGTTAAGCGAGGCGCAGCTGGATGATGAACGCCTGCGATCCTGGCGAGTGCAGCGTGACCTGGAAGCGGCTGACCGTCTGAGTTTCGATAAGTTTTTAGCGAGCCAGAACGGGCGCTGAAAAAAGAAAAGGCCACAGAATCTGTGGCCAAATTAACATTCCTGTTAACATGGATGATGGTAACAAATGCGCGTCTTTCACTAGTTATGACCCACGGCGGGGAAAAAGGTTTCCTTACATTCGCAAAAAATAAATTATTTTTAAAGGAGGTGACATCATGCCACTTTTGGATAGCTTTACCGTAGACCATACCCGTATGGCAGCGCCTGCGGTCCGTGTTGCGAAAACCATGAAAACACCTCATGGTGATACTATCACCGTCTTTGACCTGCGTTTTTGCCGGCCGAACCTGAAAGTCATGCCGGAGCGGGGCATTCACACCATTGAGCATTTGTTTGCCGGCTTTATGCGCAACCATTTGAATGTGGAAGGCGTTGAAATCGTGGATATTTCGCCGATGGGCTGCCGTACCGGTTTCTATATGAGCCTTATCGGCGCGCCGGACGAACAGCGCGTGGCCGACGCCTGGAAAGCGGCAATGGCGGATGTGCTGAAGGTGAAAGACCAGAAGCAGATCCCTGAGCTGAATGAGTACCAGTGCGGCACTTATCAAATGCACTCGCTCACGGAAGCGCAAGATATCGCGCAACATATTCTGGATAACGCTATCCGCGTTAACCAGAACGACGAACTGGCCTTGCCGAAAGAAAAGCTGGCGGAGCTGCATATTTAGTCTGGTACGGGCCGGTGAGTGTTCACCTGGCCCGACGCGCCGCGGTCGGCGTGGCGCTTATCATGACGGGCTCGAAAGCGAGCGCTGTGGGGTGAAGGGTTTAGTCCCTCAGCCGAAGATAAAAGCTCACCCTGGGGTGAGCTTTTTTAGTTACTGCAGGCGAGAGATCACTATTCCCCTGTCCTCATTCGCCATGCAACGCCGTGAAAAAGGCGTGGCTGCCCGCAGGCGGCGCGCTTATTTGCCGTCAACGCCCTGCTTTAACGGCTTGAGGAGGGTAATGCGTACCTGCTTTATCATATTTTCCTGCACAGCCAAAATATCAATTTGATAGCTGCCGATATGCGTCCGGGTATTGGCCAATGGAATATCCTCCAGCACCTCCAGCAGCATGCCATTGATGGTACGCGCTTCCTCTTCCGGTAATGACCAGTTAAACGCCTTGTTCAACTCGCGGATACTGGCGCCGCCCTCGATAATCACCGATCCATCGCTTTGCGGAATCACTTCTTCAGCCAGGCTGAGGGACATGGAAGTGGTGAAATCTCCCACGATCTCCTCAAGAATATCTTCCACCGTCACCAGCCCCTGAATATCGCCATACTCATTGACGATGATGCCCACTTTCTCTTTGTTGCGTTGGAACTTCACCAACTGCACATTAAGCGGCGTTCCTTCCGGTACATAATAAATCTCGTCGGCGGCGCGCAGCAGGTTCTCTTTGGTGAATTCCTGCTTTTCCGTCATCAGATGGTAGGCTTCACGTACCCGCAACATACCGATGGCGTCATCCAGGTTATCGCGGTACAGCACGATACGGCCGTGAGGGGAGTGGGTCAATTGACGAATAATCGACCGCCACTCGTCGTTGACGTTGATGCCAACGATCTCATTGCGCGGCACCATGATGTCGTTAACGGTCACCTTTTCCAAATCCAGCACCGAAATCAGCATGTCCTGATTACGGCGCGAAATCATCGAGCGGGATTCCGTTACGATGGTGCGCAACTCTTTCTTGCTTAGCGCATCACGCACATTGGAGGGGAGCTTGATGCCCATTAGCCGCATGAGCACCCGGGTCATCAGATTAAGCAGCCACACCACCGGCAACATCAGTTTTTGCAGCGGCACCAATAACAGACTGCTTGGGAAAGCGATACGTTCGGGATAGAGCGCCGCCACGGTTTTCGGCAGCACCTCGGCGAACAGCAGCACCACAAAGGTCAAAACGCCGGTGGCGATGGCGACGCCCAGATCGCCGTACAGGCGCATCCCGACGATAGTGGCCAGCGCCGAGGCAAGAATGTTGACCAGGTTATTGCCAATCAGCACCAGACTCAGCAGCTGGTCGGTACGCCGCAGCAATTTTTCTACGCGGCTGGCGCCGCGGTTGCCCTGTTTTGCCTGATGACGCAGACGATAGCGATTTAGCGTCATCATGCCGGTTTCGGAAGCGGAAAAATAGGCGGAAACCAATACCATGATAACCAAAATTATCAGCAGTGTACTGGTTGAAACATGTTACAAAGTGGACTTTCCTTATCGGCGTTATCTTACGCCATCACGTTTTGCCAGATTCGGCTGCCGAAGTAGGCCAGCGTCAGCAACAGCACGCCCAGCACGCTGAGCCACACCACCCGGCGGCCGCGCCAGCCCTGCCGGTAATGACCCCATAATATTACAATATAGACCAGCCAGGCGACGAAAGAGAGAACCGCTTTATGCCTATTCTCGGCGGCAAACCAATCCCGCATAAAGAAAAGACCGGTGGCGAGCGTCAGCGTCAGCAGCACCACGCCGACCTGTGTGATGTGAAACATTTTGCGCTCAATACCCATCAGCGGCGGCATATCGGAATGAAAATTCAGCTTCTTGTTTTTCAATAAATAATCGAGCCAGGTCAACTGGAACGCGTACAGTGCGGCGATAATCAGCACCGCATAGGAAAACAGCGCCAGGCAGATATGCACCATCAAACCGGGCGTCGCTTCCAGATGGGTGATAAATTCACCCGGCATCAGCGTAATGAACGCCACATGGATCATGGCGAAGATATAGACGATAGGCAATAAGAACCAGCCGCGGTTGCGCGACGCCGCCACCGTCATCACCACGCAGATGATAAGGCTAATCAACGAGCCCACGTTCAATAAGCTCAGATTCTGCCCTGCCTGCACGCCGAAGATGCGCAGCCAGATAAGCACGCCGTGTCCCAGCATCGCCACCGTGGCCGACAGCAGGGCCAGCCGGCGGTAAGCGCTGCTGCGGCGCAAAATGCTGGGCAAAATCAGGCCGAGGCTTAAAGAGTAGGCAATAAAGGCCAGAAGGGAAATCCAGGACATAGCAGCGTCATCGTCTGACTTAAAGAAAAGAGGCGACCAGTATAGCCTTCAGCGCGTCATGCTCCAACCGTTGTCGTAAGTGGTGCAGCGATCCCGGCCTGCTTCGTGTTATACTGTCGCCAATAATGTCGCGCAAGCGGCCGGGCGCCACGTTGAGTAAAAACGATGTTTGACAATTTATCCGATCGATTATCGCGCACGTTGCGCAATATCAGCGGCCGAGGCCGCCTGACTGAAGACAATATCAAAGATACCCTGCGGGAAGTGCGCATGGCGCTGCTGGAAGCGGATGTGGCGCTACCGGTGGTGCGGGATTTCATCAGCCGGGTCAAAGAGAGCGCGCTGGGGCAGGAAGTCAATAAAAGCCTGACGCCGGGGCAGGAATTCGTCAAGATCGTGCGCGCCGAGCTGGTGAATGCCATGGGCGACGAAAACAACGCCCTTAATCTGGCGGCGCAACCGCCGGCGGTCGTGCTGATGGCGGGCTTGCAGGGGGCCGGGAAAACCACCAGCGTCAGCAAGCTCGGCAAATATCTGCGCGAGAAGCAGAAGAAGAAAGTGCTGGTGGTGTCCGCCGATGTCTATCGCCCGGCGGCGATTAAACAGCTGGAAACCCTGGCCGAAACCGTCGGCGTCGATTTCTTCCCGTCCGAGGCTGGCCAGAAGCCGCTCGACATCGTCAATCAGGCGCTGAACCAGGCCAAGCTCAAGTTCTACGATGTGCTGCTGGTGGATACCGCCGGCCGCCTGCACGTGGATGAAACGATGATGGCGGAAATCATCGCCATTCACGCTGCTATCACACCGGTGGAAACCCTGTTTGTGATTGACGCCATGACCGGGCAGGATGCCGCCAATACCGCCAAAGCGTTTAATCAGGCGCTGCCGCTGACCGGGGTTATCCTGACCAAGGTGGACGGCGATGCGCGCGGCGGCGCGGCGCTCTCCATCCGTCATATCACCGGTAAACCGATCAAATTCATGGGCGTCGGTGAGAAAACCGATGCGCTGGAGCCGTTTTACCCCGATCGCCTGGCCGGACGTATACTCGGTATGGGCGACGTGTTGTCGCTTATAGAAGATATCGAGAGCAAAGTCGATCGCGCTCAGGCAGAAAAGCTGTCCAGCAAGCTGAAAAAAGGCGATGGCTTCGACCTCACCGACTTTCTCGACCAGCTCAAGCAGATGCGTAATATGGGCGGTATGGCCAGCATGATGAGCAAGCTGCCCGGCGTCGGCCAGTTGCCGGACAACGTCAAGTCGCAGATGGACGATAAAGTCCTGGTGCGCATGGAGGCGATTATCAATTCCATGACCGCCAAGGAGCGCGTCAGCCCGGACATTATTAAAGGTTCGCGCAAGCGTCGTATCGCCACTGGCTCCGGCATGCAGGTTCAGGACGTCAATCGCTTGCTGAAACAGTTTGATGACATGCAGCGCATGATGAAGAAAATGAAAAAGGGCGGTATGGCGAAAATGATGCGCAATATGAAGGGTATGATGCCGCCCGGCTTCCCCGGTCGTTAACTATCGATTGCTTTTTACCCCGAAACGAGTAAAATTTTGGGGCTTTTTATACGGCAACCGGGCCCAGTTCCCCGACAGGGCCCGGTTGTTTTATTAACTAAAGAGGATGTTATGGTAACAATTCGTTTGGCACGTGGCGGCGCTAAAAAACGCCCGTTCTATCAAATCGTCGTGACAGACAGCCGCAATGCGCGCGACGGTCGCTTTATTGAACGTATTGGCTTTTTCAACCCGATCGCAACCGGTCAGGCTGAAGGTCTGCGTTTAGATCTGGATCGTATTGAACATTGGGTTGGCCAGGGCGCAACGGTTTCCGAACGCGTTTCCGCGCTGATTAAAGACGCGAAAAAAGCAGCCTAACGCCTGCTGGTGGTGAAAATGAGCAAACAACTCCGTACCGCAGCACCCGTTGAGCCAATAGTCGTGGGCAAGATGGGCTCGGCGTATGGCATTCGCGGTTGGCTCAGAGTGTTTTCATCCACTGAAGAAGCCGAAAGCATTTTTGATTACCAGCCCTGGTTTATCAAAAGGGCCGGTGAGTGGCAGCCGATCGGGCTGGAAAGCTGGAAGCGCCACAATCAGGATCTAATCATCAAGGTCAAGGATATCGAAGACCGGGAAGCGGCCACGCTGCTGACCAATTGCGAAATCGTCGTCGACGCGTCGCAATTGCCGGATCTCGACAGCGGTGATTACTACTGGAAAGACCTCCTGGGGTGTCAGGTTGTCACCGTTGGCGGTTATCAGCTGGGTGAAGTCATTGATTTGATGGAAACCGTCTCGAACGATGTTCTGGTGGTGAAAGCCAACTTGAAAGATGCCTTTGGCATTCAGGAGCGGTTAATTCCGTTTCTCGACGGGCAGGTGATTAAGAACGTCGATCTCGCGTCCCACGTCATTGAAGTTGACTGGGATCCGGGCTTTTGACCCCTGAACTTGAGAGTGGCGATAGCGGAAGCGGTGGAATGTGGATTAGCGTCATCAGTCTGTTCCCCGAGATGTTCCGTGCCATTACCGACTACGGGGTGACCTGCCGGGCCGTGAAGAATGGCCTGCTGAATGTGCAGTGCTGGAGTCCGCGTGATTTTACCCACGACAGGCATCGTACCGTGGACGATCGCCCTTACGGCGGCGGACCGGGGATGCTGATGATGGTGCAGCCCTTGCGGGATGCGATTCACGAGGCAAAAAACAAGGCAGGCGAAGGGGCGAAGGTGATTTATCTCTCCCCTCAGGGCCGCAAGCTCGATCAGCAAGGCGTGAGCGAGCTGGCCGCTAACCCAAAGATGATTCTGGTGTGCGGTCGTTACGAAGGTATTGATGAGCGTTTAATCGCCACCGAGATTGATGAAGAATGGTCAATGGGTGATTATGTGCTCAGCGGCGGTGAATTAGCGGCGATGGCACTGATTGACTCGGTATCCCGGTTCATTCCGGGCGTGCTGGGACATGAGGCCTCCGCGGCGGAGGATTCCTTCGCCAGAGGGCTGCTGGATTGCCCGCACTATACCCGTCCTGAGGTGTTGGCCGGCATGGAGGTACCGCCAGTTCTGCTGTCGGGCAATCATGCTGAGATTCGTCGCTGGCGTCTGAAACAGTCTTTGGGCCGTACCTGGCTCAGAAGACCTGAACTTCTGGAAAGCCTAGCTCTGACTGACGAGCAAGCAACGTTGCTGACCGAGTTCCAGCGGGAATATCGGGCAAGGCAACACGATGATTAAATGGATCGGCCTGATGGCTGGTTAACCTGAACTATCAGTTTACCTAGGGTAAGAGACCAAATTATGAGCAACATTATCAAGCAAATTGAACAAGAACAGTTGAAGCAGAACGTACCGTCTTTCCGCCCGGGCGACTCTGTGGAAGTCAAGGTATGGGTTGTTGAAGGCAGCAAAAAACGTCTGCAGGCATTCGAGGGCGTGGTTATCGCTATTCGTAACCGCGGTCTGCATTCTGCATTCACTGTTCGCAAAATCTCCAACGGCGAAGGCGTTGAGCGCGTATTCCAGACGCACTCTCCGGTCATCGATAGCATTACCGTGAAACGCCGTGGCGCCGTGCGTCAGGCCAAACTGTATTACCTGCGTGAACGTACCGGTAAGGCAGCGCGTATCAAAGAACGCCTGAACTAAGGTACGGCTCACGCCGCATCCAAAAGCTAATAACGACCCAAGGGTTAGGCCACGGCCTAACCATTTTTTTATCGCTGCGCCGACGGCCACGTGCAGATTACCACCGGGTCTGAAAGCGACCTTCAATTTCTGGGCGGATAAATTGTCACTGCGCCGATGAGTCTTTCCTCTACACAGCAACCAGCACCGCGTCACGTTGATTGAGCGCGCAGCGCGCTCCCTGCGGCGTACCGCCGGTCCTGCCATCTAAAACACGATCAATGAATACTTTTTCAATTCACCGCAAACGTGCCGACGATGACATTCTCCACACCGCGGCAAAACGGCCGGTTGCGTTTTTTAGAATCTTGAAAAACAAGAAAAAACATAATGACCTAATTAATTGCAATTCAGGAAAAAACATGAATGTACCACCTAATGGTAGAACATCTGTAATGTCATATATTGCAGAGCAGAACGCGCCCAGCACCAGCGCCGTATTACCTGCTGGCGGCAACCTAACGGTCACCGGCGCACCAGCCGGGAGTTCCCAACCGGAGAAATACCGCTTCACGATGCCATTGCAGCGCGAGAATGCTCCCTCTGCCATGGACAGAGAACAAGCTGCTTCTTTACCCCTGAGCGACAATCATGTTTCTGAACATGCTCAGTCGGTGCGCGAACCCCTACGATATCAGCTTGATATGATAAATACGGCAGCATTGGCGCTGGTGAGACAAAACACGGGGGCGGCAGACGAAATAGATGGCGCCAGGCGGGCCACAATGGGCGGGTACCAGCGTCTTGAGTCGGAACTCTACGTGCCACAATTAAAGGAATTGACGCAAAAAATCGCTGATGCAATGACACACCTTGAACAGGACAGGAATGCCAGTCCTGCCGAGCTGCGAACCGCCGGCCGCCGGCGCGGTAAGTTAATTGATCTGATTGCCGGAGAATATCGCCGTCACGGCCTGTCGTACTGCCAGGCAAAACGACTTGCGGTAGGCGACTACTATGCCGCGCGTATTGATTTTTTGAATCACAAACCTTGGCAAACGCTACGACACGAACTCAGTCATCAAGCGCATACCTATGTAAGCCTACAACGTCCGGCGGCCGAGATGAAACGGTGTGGGCAAAATATCTTCGAGAAAACCTACGACGGCAAAGGTATCTGTTACGCCGCTACGGTCGAACAGCACCACGCGGCCAATCTGTGGCAATCCTCTCTGGGTGTTAAACAGGACAACGGTGAGGAAAAGGTGCTGTTTCAGGGAATACATCACGCCGTTCTATCGCCCTTTGGTCTGCCATCCGGCTCCGATCAACGCGCATCAGGAGCCCTGAATCGGGCGAAGGAGGTGGTTGCCGCCGCCCTGTATAGCCAAAATGACCTCATGACGCGCGCGCTGGCGGGAGATGTCGTACCGCTTCGGTTAGTCTCCACCTCACTGCTGACGCCCACAAGGGTGGCCGGTAAGGAAAAAGCCATGCTGCGCGACCAAATGGCGGCCTGGCAAACGCTGTGTGATCCGCAACAGCAGACGCTGCAGCTCCGCATTCACGACCATGAAGGCAACGTGAAGACGGTTGAGGTGGAATTGAATGTCGCCGCATTCAATTTCGGCGTTAATGAAGCGAGCGGCGCTCAAACTAGGATTAGGTACCGCGACCTCAGACGCTTATAACGCACCCGCGCTCGCTCAATTGCTGGGGAACGATTTGCGGCCGGAGGCCGAACCGGGGGGGTGGGTTGGCCAGTATTTAGGTTCCGAACCTGCAAACGAACCTGCTAATGCCAGGAAGGTACGCGATCTTTGTGACCAGATAAAAAGTATTTGGGCGCGAAAAGTACACCGTAGCGATGACGGTGAGCCCTACAAAGCACCGCAGCGCATCGCTATGCTGGCCTACGAGATTGGCGGCGTACCCTGCTGGAATTGTAAAAGCGGCAAAGACCGGACCGGTATGCTTGATGTGGAATTGAAGAGAGAGGTTATTCACTATGATACCCAACAGTCGCTAAGCCACCCCTCAGGTCCTCTTAACGACGCGCATAGAGCGTTGTTGCAAGAGGTACTGATGAAAAGCGGCAACATGGAAATTCAGCGTTGCAATACGGGTGTCAAAGGCAACAAAGTTCTGAAGAAATTCAGGCTACCCTGCTTCAACTTGTCTTTTGCCAGGCGCATTGGCCTGGACGCCCTCTGGTCCAGAGCGAAAGGATTATCCCATATTGCCAAGTCGTAAAGAGGATATTATGTCTAATTCAGTATTATGCCTGTATGAAGCATCCGGACTCGATCCGCTGGACGAGCCTGCACTGTTAATAAATGAAGAGCTGGAAATTTTCTTTGACGAGTCGTTTGATTGCCTGGAAATGAGCTGTCCGTTAATGGTTCTGCCTGAAGACAGCGAACGGCTGCAGACCATTTTAAGTATCAATTATGCCAGTCCGGTTACCTTGGCGGCGGACGCTAACTGTTTTGTTTTACTGGCGCTCTACCGCCTGCCGGCACAAAGCAGTGAAGAAGAGATGCTCGCAGGATTATCTCTGTTCGTTGAATCGGTAGAGCAACTGCGTCAGGAACATGCCTTAATGCCAGCCTGAAAAGGCTCACGTCGCGGCTAGCTGCGGCGTGAGATAAAGTCCAGAAAGTGTCGGCGCGCCTGCGGCAAGATAGCCTGACGCAACCGCAGCCTGCTCGTTGAAGCAGCGGTGACCCTTGCCCCTGCCATTAGCGCTTTGCCAGGCAGTGCGGCGCAAAGAGTTTATCAATTTCCTCGCGCGATGCGATAGGTACGCGATGAGCGCGCAAATCGGCCACTTGGGCGGGTTGAGTCAACGTGTCTAGCAGCTTATCGACATATTTGCTGTTAAACGTCGTGGTGGCGGAATGGTATCGCCCGATGGTATTCCAAGAATAGCCATAGCGCTGCACCAGCTTATGCAGGATATAGGTGCCCGAGAAGACGTTAACGCAACTGTTTTCCCGTATACTCTGCGCGCTGATACCCAGAGTGTTAAGCATCGGTAGATTTACGCTATTGATCTGCATTAGGCCGATATCCCGCGTGCGATTACTATTTTAGTTTATCGCCTTCGGTTCAAAGCGTGATTCCTGCCAAATAATCGCCCGAATGAGTGACGGGTTGACCTGGAAACATTGCGCGGCATAGCGCACACAATCCGTTTCCGCCTTGGCCGCCCCGCAGCCCAACAATAGCAGTAACGCAACGACTTTCGGCGTTTGGCTAAACGTTGCCACGCCTCTCAAACCGGTAAAGGCTTTGAGAGGTTGCATAATAAAGGATGGGTAAGCGTTAGAAAAAAGGTTCAGGGGCGTCATCGTCATTGCCGCAAATCATGGCCTGCATAAAATCGTTATAGGCGTAGCTCAACCCCAGAGATTTTGTCGTCAGGGGATTGAGGGTATCTTTCAAATAGTTTTGCACCTCCAGGTCTTGCGAAGATTTCAGCATCGCGCTGGCGTACAGTAGGGCAGAGGTAATGTCCTTTTGGGTAACAACATGGCTGCTGTCGGGGTACAAAGCTTTCATTTGCTTTTTCAGTTCCTCAGAGTGCAATCCGGTCCTTAGCAGCCAGTCTGTGACAATCTGATTAAAATCGCCGCTCGTGGCCGTGGATGAACTCCGGGCGCTGCTTGCGGCGCCGATCATGGCGCTGATATTCATGATACTTCCTCGCTTTCAGGCGTAAAAAGATGTTGTACAAAATCGGTCATCGACTGGCGTAACGCGTCTACCCGGGTGGAAGGCAAGGTATTAATATGCTGCTGTAGCGCGCGTATTCCCTCTTGCGTCTCAATATCCGCCAACCATTGTTGACACAGACGATCCTGCGGAAAATGAACCACGTGTTCACCCTGTTTTACCGCGAAATTGCCGTCATCGGCGCTGATGCAATGAATGTGCAAAAGCGCTGCGGGCGGCGTGACCACTTGGGGCAGGACAATGACCGAGGGGACGTCGACCCCCGTGGTTTGGGTTAATTGCTTAACGATAAACTCCACGATACTGGGCTGGGTGAAGAGCGCGCTTAAATCCTCGGCCAACTGCACACGGCGTGCCTGGGCCAATGCTTTTTGCAAACCCACTCATTCATCCAGCTGTGTAAGCCATTGTTGATACAGATGCTGGAAACCGGCGCAAAAAGCAGCTTGGTATTGCTGGTGATAAAGCACTTCGCATTCAAGCTGATTTTTGGCGACCAACTCCTGACATCGCCGATAGGTTTGCTCCAGCATATTCGCGGCGCGACGGGCGCGACGCGAACGTCGGGCTTTAATGATGACGGGGTCACCGCCCTCATTAAGCTCATCGAGTAAAATATTGCGCATGATGAAGGGCCATTTTGATCAGGTTGATTGAAGACGGCGACAAGGACGTCGCTTGCTGCGGTAATGGCTGCCAGGCCGGGAACAGCAGACAGGCCCGCCGCTAAACGGCGGGGGGTAAACGCTTTAACATTGACAGCAGGCAATAGGCGCCCCAGGCGGCCGGGTCAAGCTCCTGCAACAGCGACGTGGCCGGTTCTTCCTGCTCCTGCGGTCGGGCAGCAGGCGTCAACGGCGGCAGAGGCAACGCAAGAAAGGATTGCACCGGCGCCGCCAGTAATATAAACCGCCCTTCGGCCAGCAGGCGATCGCGCAACAAATGTGCGCCTATCAACAACGCGGCATCGCCAAGCCGTTGCTAACCGTCAAGCAAGAGTCGGTAAAAAGGATCACCGGCGAGCGCGCTGTCATCGTGCGGGCACTGATAGTGCCGCAGTATCCAATAATTAAGCAGCGGACGCGCCGCCTGATCATCGCAGTGCCAGCCGGAAGGAAAACGGCTGGCGTGCAGATAACTGACCGGGTAGTACATCACGCGCATAACGTTGGCAAGCCGGTGCGCGGTCATACCGGCATCTCCTTTTGTGCCGACGCTTCCTGCGCGGGCCTCTCCAGCGGCGTCTCCGGCCGTTGTTTTTTGACCAACAGGTACAAAACCGAACCGCCCGCCAGCAACGCGGCCAACAACACCCCGCCCAGGGCATACAACCACGGTGTCATAAACGGTTGAGCGCCCTGCGTTGGCGCGCTGTATTGCAATGGCGGCGCCTGAAACAGCACCACGGAAATATCTTCAAAACGGACGTTGGCCAGCCAGTTTTTTATCAACGTTTTTATTTTGCTGATGAACATATTTTCATTGAGTCTGCCGCTGTAGGTAATCAAAATGGAGACCTGCTCAGCAGGATAATCGGTAATAAAAGTATTATCGTTTAGCGGATAACTGACGTGAACACGCGCATTAACCACCTGGCTTATAATTTTTAACGATTGTTCCAACCGCTGTTCCTGCAGCGAAAACATACGCGCCCGTTTTGCCTGCGGAGACGCGATCAAGGCATTATCGGGAAACGCTTGGGAAATTTGGACTTCAGGTTTGGCCGGGAGCTGATACTGGTTCAGAATTGATAGCGCCGTGGTGGTATCGCTTTTCGGAACCGTAATCGCATATCCTTCCTTCAGTGAACCGCTTTTCTGTGAGGAAATATTATGCTGCTGCAATACCGCCAAAACTTGATTGGCCTGATCCTGGCTTAGATTATTCAGCAAAATGGTGTTGTCACAGCCCGTCTTCAGTAAGACGGCGATAATAACCAAACCGGTTAAAAGAAGTCGCTTAAACATTATTGTGATTTTCCCAGTGTCTCGACGGTATTGACCACCTTCTTGGCAATGGTGGACACTAATGAGACATAGTTATAATATTCACCGATAAGCGATTGCAACTGCGCTAACTTTTCCGGATTGCTGGTGGTCTCCGGTGATGCACTTAAGGAATTTATCATTTGTTTAAAATCTAAATCCTGCTCACTTAACTGTTTAAATGCGGATGAAACCAGCTGCGATGTTGTGCCACCGGTGGGCAATTCGGTATGTGAGGCGGCCGTGATGGATTGGGTGGATAATGACGTAAGATCCTTTAGGGACAACAATGTTTGCATGGTCATAAATAGCTCCAGGGGCGGGCAAGCCGTTAGGCTTAACCCGGTGTAAATATCTTAACGGAAGTTTTGAATAATCGCGGCGCCAATATCTTTGAACGCTTTGACGGTGGACGATTGGGCGTTTCTGAAAAGAGTATATTCAGACAGTTTAGCCTGGAATTCCGCTAACACGCTGGGATCATCGGGTTTCTCAGATAAATTTTTACGCGCCGTTTCAAGCTGTTGCATCATGGTTTGCGCACCGGTATCAAAATCTTTGGCGATATCATCGATAAACCAGCCATTACCGTTCCAGGCTCTTAGGTCACTCATACGTATTGTCCTTATTGCGTTGCATTAACTGATGGGAAATACCAGTTATGTTGATTGACGAAAACATAGCCGTTGGGTGCGGCAAGATAGGACTTGTCCCGCAGCCAATTTTCGTCAAGATTGATGGAGAAGGTGATAAAATCACTTCCCCATTGTGAATAATAAGTCTCCATGAAGCCTTGCAGCTCCGCCACGGTATTGTCGTTCAGCTGATCATGGATAAGGAAGCTAAAGCCGAACGGCTTGGCGACCTGGCGATAGACAATGTGCATTCTGTTAAGCCCCTGCTTGGCCTGCTGCACCAGAAAATTCTTGCTAAAGGTGCGAAAACTGAGGGTTTTGGCATAGGGCAACATGGGCAACAGCTTTTTTCGCAACGCGTTTTGCTTGGCCTGCGTCATGTCCTCGAGCACCAGCAAAACCGGCGTAGCGGGGTGTGCCATATCCAACCGCAGTACCGGCACCCCCTCCGAGCGCAATGAGTTAGTGATGTCCTGGGCGGTTTGCGTTAACCAAAGCGGTACCACATCAGCGGCGTTAGGCCGTTTGGCCAGGGCGGCATTAAGCCATTGCAGATCGCGATAGTGGCTGGCGAGCGCATAAATTTTACCGTCATTACCTTGAAGTAGCGTTACCGGCGAAGGAGAACCGGCAAGGGCCGCCGTCAAAGAGATAATTTGGTGAGAGGTGCGATAATAGCGCACGCCGATCGCCGCGGCGATGAGCAACATAATGACAGCCACGACGCCGGCAACCAGGACCCGGCGCTTGCGAAGTGTATCCCAGGTAGCGTCGGCATCACCTCCAGGCGCAGGAAGGGCGCCCGGCTGTTTAAAGTCGCTAATATCCTGATGCCATTCTTCATAGGCTCGCTTAACGGCAAAATGAATATCGCCATCGCTAAAAACGGCATTGTGCGTAACCCGCCGTTGCTGGGGATCCTCGGGGTCGTTTATCTCCAGGGTGAAGCTGTCCTGCCCCTCTTCGCCCGTTTCCTGGATAGCAGGAAGGTGCAACGTCATATTGACGTGGCGGGCGTCATAAGGAATGAATAAAGTATTGTGCGCATAGTGACAGGCATGGCCCTGTTCATCCCCCTGCGCGTCAATCATCAACGCCTGGCTGCGACCGATAATAATAGAATACGTATTGGGCGGTAGAATAAGATCGCTACCATACATCGGGCCAAACAAGATTTTAAGCGTATAGCTTAATTCACCGGCTTCATTTTTATTATCAGTGAAAACGTCAGACATTATTTACATCTCTAAATAAGTTCAGACGCGATGATAAAGGACTTAAATAGGAATAGGAAGATTGTTCACATCATTTTAAAGTCAAAAATTTATGATCTTTTTATCATATTATGATTTTTTTATGATATTTAAGCCTGGCGGTTGACGCTCACACAATCCTCTGGTCTTATTACGAAACAAAAATTAACTTATACTAACGGCCGAAGGGTGAAATATGAGAGGTAAAATTCAGCAGGTGATGTCTGATTTACGCCCTTCATTTTCTGTCAACGCTGAAGAAATTAGCGGTGAACGAGGAGTGACAACTCAGGTACATGATAGAGTCTTATACTTGCTCCCTCTTTCAAAAAACGCCTATTTTTGCATTCACACTAATGAAGGGCCAGGAAAATGGGTAAAGCCTTTTCACGCTATTATCGTCGGTGTGCATACCCTTGTGACCTTTTACTTTTATGGTGAATGGCGGATAGTCGATATTCCTCTTAATGAGGCCGCAGCGCTGTTAGCCTTTACCGAATACGATATCAAGTTACATGATAAAATACAATCACCCATTATAAATGTTGAAGAAAACATTTTCTATAGCTTGCTGGTGAAAGATCAGAATGTGACATTGCAGGATATCCTGTTGTTAAGCAAGGACCCGGCTTATCAGGAGTCCTATGCGGGAATGTACCATTTTATTCGCCAGCGGGAAAGCTATTGGATAGTCAATTATCTGCTATCGCTCATTGTCAGCGGTAATGGTGATGCGGTGAATAACAAAATTCAGGAAGTCAGTAAGCGTTATGGCGTTTCCGAATCTTATTTCAGAAGATTGTGCCATCGTTATTTAAAGCGCGGCGCCAAGGGGCAGATGAGAATCTGGCGTGCGGCCTATTGCGCCATGCAACTCATAGAAGGCAATAGCAGCATTTCGGTTATTGCCCAGGATAATGGCTATAGTTCCTCGTCACATTTTTCTATGGAAATGAAGTCATTCTTTGGTATTACACCAAAAAATTTTAGATCGCTGGAAGGTTTTTTATATGAGTAAGGTAGTGCAATTATTTAAAGTAGGCTGCACATGGCTATTGCTGGCCGCGGTAGGCGTGCCGGCGGCGGTCTGGGCGGGGCCGTTTCGCTCCGATCAGACCACCAATGACAGCTCCAGCGGCAGCATAAATGAATACGTCGCCAATAAAAGCAGCATACGCCAATTACTATCCGCATTGTCTGGTGAAATACATAAGCCCATTATCGTCAGTGAACTGGCCGGTCGAAAACAGGTATCAGGTAAGTTCGACATGGACAAACCGCTGCAGCTGCTTGAAAGCCTGGCCTCAAGGACGGCCTCTGATTTGGTATAACGACGGTAGCGCGATTTATGTCTATGACGTGAGTGAAATGCAAAGCCAGATGGTACAGCTGCGTCATGCCCCCTTTGAACGCCTGACGGCATTTCTTAAATCCACCATGCTGTATGATCAGCGTTTCCCACCGCGCACCAACGGCAGTTACGGCGGCTTTTATATATCTGGACCGCCGGTCTATGTCGGCCTGGTCACTGCTGCTGCCAAGTATTTGGACAGCACGTTTAGCGATACCACCACCGGCAGAAATGAAATTCGCGTGATCAGGCTGAAAAATTCCTTCGTTACCGATCGTAATTACACACAGCGGGACGCCCCCATTACGATACCGGGCGTCGCAACGGTATTGAATCAATTGTTGAATGGCGCTAACGCTAATGGCGTCTCGCGGGACAGCCGTAATCCGGTGCCACTGGCGACCATTACGATTGACCGCGATACCCGCAGCGCACTGGCCGCAGCCAACGCCGCAGAAGGAGGGGGACTTTTCCTTCGTTACCGCCCTTACCGCAACAGAATAAGAGTGCGCAAACGGCGGAAAACATCAATTACGGTACGATAAATATCGTTGCCTACCCCGACACCAATAGTTTGCTGATCCAGGGGGCGAGCCAGCAGGTGAGCTATGTGCAGGATCTGGTCACGGCAATTGATATTGCCAAACAACAGATTCAGCTTTCGCTCTGGATCCTGGACATTGATAAAGATGAAGTCAATCAGTTGGGTGTGAATTGGGCGGCACGCGCCAGTATGGGAAGCAGCGGCATCGAGTTTAATTCCAGTTCGCTGAGCGCCAGTAGCAGTTACCAATTTCTTGCCCAGGTCAGCGCGTTAGCCAGTCGTAAGGATGCCCGCATCGTTGCTCATCCAGAGATTTTGACCCAGGAAAACATTCCAGCGTTATTTGACAATAATTCAAGTTTTTATGTGCAGGTGAAAGGGGAACGTACCGCTACGCTCGAAAAGATTACTTACGGCACGTTGATAAGCGTCCTGCCACGCCTGTCCAGTGGCAGTAAAGAAATCGAAATGATCCTGGATATTCAGGATGGCGGTCTCATGACCAACAACGATAACGAATTCACCAAGGTTGCCGAATTACCGCTGGTCAATAATACGCAAATCAGTACCGAGGCGCGCGTGCCCAAGGGAAGCAGTTTACTGGTGGGGGGCTATAGCCGCGATCAGCGTGTTAACGGCGGTTGGGGGATCCCCGTACTGAAAGACATCCCGTTTTTGGGGCGCCTGTTCGATTATCGTTATAATCAAACCAAACAATTTGTGCGCATGTTCCTTATTCAGCCCAAGTTGTTGCCTCAAGGCGCGGTATGGGAAGGCGTCGACAAAAATCCGTCGCTCGGCCACACCTCGCTGGGCACCAATATTACCTTAAAAGCGACCGTGGCCATGCTGCACAACTATATGGCCCAGCATTAACCCGAGAGCGGTGCGATGGCGATCAATTCGATAGACACGAGAAGTTTCAGGGATTTTATCTCCCTTTCCGCCAAAACAGGCCAGAGTGAAGCGATACCCATCTATGACGGCATGACGGTGGTTGAGGTCAATCTGGAAACGGAAATTGCGCTCGGCATGGAGGAGATGGGGCAGATATTCAATGCATTCAGGCGCATGAACCGGCGTGGCAAGGGTAATGACATTGAGGAGAATGACTTCCTCTCGCAAATGCTTGAGGAATCAGCGTACGAGAAGATCAATGCGCTGATTACCGTTCTCGGCAAAGGGAAGATGAACTACACCCGTCTGCTTTCCCATGCCCGCAGCCTGTTCCCAGACGACAGTGATTTACTCCTGGCGTTACGGGAGCTCTTGTACCGGCATAAACTCTCGGCGCTGCAAAAAAAAGAGCTGGAAAAAGCGATAGCCGACCTTGAGAAACATGCGGACCAGCGCAAGATGTACGCTGGCGCCAATGTGGGACAATGCGCCAAACAATTCAGCCAGGGGGTGGCGAACCTGACGGCGAAAGCGTTGCGCGCCAGTTATCAACAATTCATCGAGATGGATCTGGTCGCCGCCTATATTTACCAAGACTGGATTGAGCAATTTGGTTTTAAGCATCGTAACAGATTGCTGGCCTTCACTTTACGCGCGCTGGTATGCGATATGAAATCCATGCTACCAGGCTTGAATAGCGAAGAATATGGCCCGCTTGGCAGTAAATTGTCCGATGCGCGTATCCTGAATACCTTGGACCTGATTTTGATGAAAGAATTGGCCAAACTTTCTTTACCGTCGCCGCGCGAACCATATGAAGTTGATGCTATGCATATTTTTTACTGGGCTTGTTAGATCACAAAAAACTGATCGCTGCGCTGACATAATTTGTCAAAAAATATCTAAAACGGCAGAGTGTTAGACATAAGACCGACTTTATGCAATCGATGCGGGGCGTGTTTAATCATACGCCTACGGTGTTATATGCCATTGATGAAGATCGTGAAAGCGTGCTGGCGTTATGCGAGTCGTATTTGACCGAGCTTTTTGCGGTTGAAAAGAGAAACGGCGTTTGGAAATGGTACTATAGCAGATAATTCATAACTCGCGCACTCCCCCGATTGATGGAATTATAATCGGTGAATTTCTTTAGCCTTGATTAGATGATTCAGTATAAATAATGATAAATTCACTTTTGTCTCATATTAAATCACGGCCGGAGCTTATTATTCTGGCGATGATGGTGCTCGTTATCGTCATGCTGATTATCACGTTGCCTACCTATTTGATCGACTTTCTCATAGGGCTTAATTTGACAATGGCGATCCTGATTTTTATGGGATCCTTTTATATTTCACGTATTCTGGACTTTTCCAGCTTCCCGTCCATATTGCTGGTGACGACGTTGTTCCGCTTGGCAATATCCATCAGTACCAGTCGGCTGGTTTTAATGGATGCAGACGCCGGTGAGATCGTGGCCAGTTTTGGACAATTTGTTATAGGCGATAATCTGGTCGTCGGTTTTGTTATTTTTTCATTGTCACCGTGGTGCAATTTATCGTCATCACTAAAGGTTCGGAACGTATTGCTGAAGTGGCGGCGCGTTTCTCTCTGGACGCCATGCCGGGCAAACAGATGAGCATCGATGCCGATTTGAAAGCGGGCGTGTTGGACGAGGATGGCGTTAAGAAACGCCGCGAAGTACTGTAAGCGGAAAGTCAGTTGTACGGCGCGCTTGATGGTGCGATGAAATTCATCAAAGGTGATGCCATTGCCGGCATTATCATCATCTTTGTCAACTTGATAGGCGGGATTTCGGTTGGTATGGTCCAGCACGGTATGTAGCTTTCCGAAGCACTTACCGTTTACACCCACTTGTCGATTGGCGATGCGTTGGTCGCGCAAATTCCTGCGCTGCTGATCTCCATTAGTGGTTGGTTTATCGTCACCCGGGTCAACAACAACAAAAACAATAACCTGGGTTCCAAGATTATTACCGATCTGTTCGCCAACCAGTCGACACTTATGGTGACCGCCTGCCTGGCGTTGGCGATGGGTTTTTTACCCGGCTTCCCGTTGCCGGTCTTCGTTGTGCTGTCAGCACTGTTGATTGCGATTTACTTTAAAGATAAATGGAGCAACCGCAACAAGGCTAAAACCGGGGAAAGTCATCGCGATACGACTACCGATGGCGAGGGTCAGTCGGAAGTGGCCACCATTGATGGCGATATCATTCCAGAAACCTTACCGCTGATGATCACCTTCAATGAGGCGTTTAAGCCGACGCTGGATCCGCACAATTTAGCTTCGCGTTTGAAGAAAAATTTCTTCATTGAGTATGTCGTCAGGCTACCGGAAATCACCATCAGCTATGCTCCCAAATCGGTATGTGCCTCAATGAACATTGCTATCAACGAAATCCCTGTTGCGGATTATACGCTGATGCCGGGCATGCATAAGGTGTTGATCAACGGTGAAGAACTCAAGATGCTGGACAACAGCGTCCAGAGTATTAATACCCTCCAAGGCATGAGTTTCTGGTTACTAAAGGAAAAAGCGGATAACGCGCAGAAAATGGGCTACCTTACCCGCTCTGCTATTGATGAGTTTTATTTCTGCATCTCCACGTTGCTTACCCATAACATTTCTGAATTCTTCGGTATTCAAGAAACCAAAATGTTGCTGGATGATTTAGAGAAAAAGTACCCAGAGTTGTTGAAGGAAAGCTATCGTAACAATACGGTACAGCGTATTTCTGAGGTGTTTCAGCGGTTATTACAGGAAAGGATATCAATTCGCAATATGAAACTGATCCTGGAATCTCTGGTGCAATGGGGGCCAAAAGATAAGGACCCCATCGTGCTGGTATAGCATGTGCGCGGCGCGCTGGGACGCTATATCTGTAATCGTTTTTCTTACCTCGGTAAAATTCGCGCTCTGGTGTTTTCCCATGATATTGAGGAAAAAGTGCGCGGTGGTATCCGGCAAACGTCAGGCGGTAGTTTTATCAATTTAACACCTCCCGAAATTGATGAGATTCTGCATTATTTGACGGAGTGTCTCAATGAAAATGGTATGTCGGCCCGTGACATTATTTTGTTGGTGTCGGTAGATATCAGACGTTTTATCAAAAAACTTGTGGAAGGGCGTTATCCAGAACTTGAGGTCCTGTCATTTAATGAAATGGCTGACGGAATCGACATCGACATTATCGCTACCATTCAAAATAATTAAGTTCTTAGTCAACAACAAGGAAATCACCATGAGTTATAATGTTTCGGAATTATTAATGTCTTCCCTGGAGCAAATGGGTATCAGCGATGTTTCCCATGGCAGCTTGGACGATCACTCAACCATTACGTTAAAGCTTACCGATGATAACCCTGATATCAATATCATCACACAAGATGACGAAATTTAATCAGAACGCGCTGACTTTCAATAGCGCAAATCTATTGCCGCTTATGATTAACAGCCACAGCGACAAATTTGTTTTTGGTCAACCTTCTCTGGTGGAAATCGAGGGCAACCTTGAATTTAGGGCGCAGGTAAAAACAGATAATCTGGAATCGGTAACCGCTTTTACAGAAATGCTGGACGCTTTTTTTACCCTCCTGATGGACTATCAGGCGGCGATGGCTTGAGGCGTTAACGATGAGAAGAAGTCCTCTGCAAAATTGTTTTGACTATGCGGCCCATCCTACGCGGATTCAGGGAAACATTATCGAAGCCAGTTTGCCGGCGGCCGCGATCGGCGAAGTCTGTGAAGTGCGGTCATCGATTAACGACGCGTCTCTGGCGGGTTATTCCCAGGTCATTGGTTTTAACGGTAGTCTCACCATGCTGAGCCTGCTTTGCGATAGCGCGGAATTTTCCCAGAATTATCTTTTGGTGCCTACCGGTAAGCCTTTTCAATTCCCTTTGTGGGATGCCCTATTGGGGGCGGTGCTTGACCCGCTGGGAAATATTTGCGCACGGCTGGACGGCGCGACGGACACGCCGCTTATCGCCACCGAGCATCGGCCGATTGATGTCGAGGCACTGCATTTTACCGAACGTAAGCCTATCGCGGAAAAACTCGTTACGCGGATCCGTGCCGTTGATGGCTTGTTAACCTGTGGACACGGACAGCGGTTGGGCATATTCGCCGCGGCAGGCTGCGGCAAAACATCATTAATGAATATGCTGATTGAGCATTCTGAGGCTGATGTTTATGTGGTGGGACTTATCGGAGAACGTGGCCGCGAGGTCACCGAATTTATTGAAGAATTAAAACATTCCTCACGAAGCGGGAAAGTGGTGCTGGTGAATTCAACCTCGGGTCGCTCCTCGGTAGAACGTTGTAATGCGGCGCAGGTGGCCACCACCGTCGCCGAGTACTTTCGCGACCAGGGCAAAAACGTACTGCTGTTTATTGATTCAATAACGCGTTATGCACGCGCATTGCGCGATATGGCCTTAAGCATGGGGGAATTACCCGCGCGGCGCGGATATCCCGCGTCAGTATTTGAACGTTTGCCCAAGCTGCTTGAAAGACCGGGCAGTAGCCAGCTGGGATCGATTACCGCTTTCTATACCGTGTTGCTGGAAAATGAGGAAGAGCCGGATGCTATCGGCGATGAAGTGCGGTCGATCCTCGATGGCCATATTTATCTCAGCCACACCCAGGCGGCCCAGGGGCATTATCCGGCGATAAATATATTACGCAGCACCAGACGGCTATTTTTACAAATTACCGACAAGAAACAACAGCGTGCCGCCGTTCGTTTTCGCGATTTTCTGGTTCGCCAGCGGGATATGCAGCTCTACTTGGACCTGGGCGAATACCGCCGCGGTGAAAACCAAGAAAACGATAACGCTTTTGATAAAAAAACGGTCATGAGCGATTTTTTGCGCCAGCTTCTGGATGAGCGTATGGAATTTAGCCAAACCCTGGAGCAGATGCATGAATGTCTGGCTTAGGGGACAGCAATTCATTTCCTTATTAAACCGGAAACAGCAGGGTTTTAAGCGACAAACTCAGCACATCACGCACGTGCTGTCGACGCTGGAACAGCAACGCGAAGAATGCCAACGCCAATCGGCCGCATTGGGGCAAGAGGTGGCGGCCTGTCAGGTCAAGGGGGCGGTGTCCCGCGCCATATTGTATGAGCAACAGCGCCGTCAGGCGGTACTGCTAAGCCGCCAAGAAGAAATTGCACAACAATTGCTGCAATTGGAAGAAGAACGCGAGGAACAATTGCAACAGCTGCAACATTATCAGCTGCAGATTAGCGCACTGGAGAAACGGCAACGCAAAATTGATCGCTATTTTTATTCCGTGCGTGCGCAGCATTTACGCCGCCGGGAAAGACAAAACGAGAACGATATACAGGAGATGGCAAATTATGTCCGCTAAAGCAGAGCTTACAGCCCCGGTATCTATGCCATCCGGCGTGACGGCGCCGGATGACGACAATATCGCAAACTGGAGCCCGCAAGATAAGAACAAAAAGGAAACGCGTCGTGCCGCCTCGCCCGAAGCTCTCCCCTACAGTTTGCAGCTGCTTATCGATCAAATTCGACCGGATTTACAGCTTAATCGCGGTGGCACGGCGCAGACTAAAGCACAGAAAGGTCAGGTGAAGGCTACCGGCGACGACGGTATCGGTCGTGGGAAAACGGCTACACGACATGCCGAGAGTCAACCTGCCGAACTGACCGCCCGTGCGGCAACGCTGGGCCGGTCTGGCGCCGGGCGGAACGCCGAGGCTACACAGCCTGACACCTCCCGTGAGGCGGCTGTCGCGACGGCCGCTGCTGCCCTTTCTTCATCCGGGCAGACAACACCATCGGACAAGAATCATCGGCAATCGACCGCGACAGACATTCAGACCACCCAACCACAGGGTCATAGCGCCACGACGCCGCCTGCGAATACCCACCAGCAGCAAGTCGCCACGCCGGCGTCGCAGCCCAAATCGACACAGCCGCCGTTAGCGAAAACCCAAACCGAGGCGCCCGATAACGCCCTGTCTATGGAATATCGCTTTCAGGGATGGAGCGGTAATCATTCGGTCAAACTGTCCGCCTCGCCCCGTCCACTGCAGGAAAGCGTGCTGACGCTGCAGCCCTCCAGCCTTCAGGTCGGTCAGGTCATGAACCGTGAGATGGAACATTGGCAGGGTAACATCACGATGGTCGTGATGCCGACGGACGAGGATGAAGGACAGCAACAACAGCAGCGTCATTCCGATGAACAACCGGATCCCGAGGCGCAGTAATGAAGCTTTCGTCTCGCCTGCGACAGGTAAATCGTGAACATCATCGTTTAGTGCAGCTGCAAAGCGCCTTTCCGCAAAGCACGATAGTGACGGTTCGCGCCAGCCAATGCTATCTGCAGGTCACGCTGGAGAATGAGCATGGACTGCGCCAGGAGGGTTTCGTCAACATGACCGACTGGCTTACGGTTCGCCGAGCGGCATTGCCGGGTCTGCCGTGGCAGGAGATTCCTTCGGACTATCTATGTCCGTTATTGCAAGAAAGCGCCGGCCCTCTCGCGCTATACGGACAGTCGTGGACACTGCAAGCGGTCCGCGTACCGTCGGCACCGCTGCCGACGCAATTACTGGCGCTGTCGGCTGAGGATCTCATCGTGTATATCGCCGGGTGGCCCAATGTCGCTTTCCCTGGGTTACAGACGGCCGATGCCGGGCTAAGCCGGCTGTCGTTCGAGCTGCGCTGTGTCCTAGGCTGCAGCCGTTTAGCGGCCATCGACCTGGCGAGGCTAGACCTGGGGGATCTGCTACTGATTACCCGACCGGAAATGTATTTGACCATTAACGGGCGCGCTATTTTTAGCTGTCATCAAGCACAATCGAAGGAAATCATCGTGGATAATGTTATCGCCCCCTCAACTGAGGATACCCAGCCACAGAAAACGCTGCCGCTTTTTGACTGGAGCCGTGTACCGGTAACGGTAGAATTTGTCCTTGAAGCGCGATCCTACCCGCTGGCGGAATTGGAAAACCTGCAACCGGGGACCGTATTCGATTTGTCGGAAAATGTGGAAAAAAACATCAAAGTTTTCCTCAACCAACAGTTAGTGGGTTATGGAGAACTGGTAACGTTGGAAGATGAACGGTTAGCGGTGGAAATCACCGGGCTTAATACCTTTCAAACGCCGGTTGAAGAGTGACACTATGCTCACCAACGACATGACGCTCATTGCCTTACTTTCATTCGCCACCCTGTTACCCTTTGTGATTGCGGGTGGCACCTGCTATATCAAATTCTCCATCGTACTGGTGATGGTACGCAATGCGCTAGGGATACAGCAAATTCCCTCAACGCTCACGCTTAATGGTATTGCACTGATATTAACCGCCTTCGTCATGATGCCGGTATGCCAGAATATCAGCCGCTATATCGAAACGCACCAAACTAATTTCAATAACATCGATTCTACAATGCAATTTGTCGATTAAGGCTTGGGAAGTTATAGAGATTATCTGGTGCGTTATTCGGATAAAAAACTAATTCACTTATTTTGCGAGACACAGCATCGACAAAGCGGCGGTGAACAGGAAACGGACCTCGAATGCACTGACGAGAATATATCATCTTTGTCTTTAATGACGCTAATGCCGGCCTATGCGCTGAGTGATGTACAAAGCGCGTTTAAAATTGCCTTCTTTTTGTATGTTCCCTTCGTTGTGATTGATATGGTGGTCTCCAGTATATTACTTGCGCTGGTGATGATGATGAGTCCGGTCACTATTTCAATACCTATTAAATTGATCCTTTTTGTGGCAATGGACGGTTGGACGCTATTAACAAAAGGGCTGATCCTGCAATATGCTGATTTGATTAAACAATGAGTGAAATTGCGTATATAGGTAATTCTGCCTTGCTCCTTGTGCTTAAGCTTTCCGCCGTGCCTATCGCGATGGCGACAATTGTCTGGCTAGTGGTATGGTTATTTCAGACAGTCATGCAGATCCAAGAACAAACTTTGCCCTTTGGCTTAAAAATGCTCGCGGTATTTGCTTGCCTTCTCATGCTTATGGGCTGGTTCGCCAACGATGGATTGCGTTTCGCCACCGAATCATTTCTGATGGGTTTTCGGTAAATAGAGTGCGTCTATGCCGCTGATTAGTTTATTCTTCGCCTACCAGGAAAACAGCATGATTATCATGCTGGCGTATGTGCGCGTAGGTATCGTCTTTTTGATGCTGCCACTGCTGGGGGGGCGAATATTGTCACATCTTATCGTGAAAAATATGGTTATTTTCATCACGCTGATAGGTATTTGGCCTGACATACGGACCATCCCTGATATTGAACATGGCTGGCTGGTCCTCATTGCAAGAGAATGTGTGACGGGACTCATGCTGGCCATGACGCTGAGTTTACCGTTTTGGATTGCCAGCGCGATTGGCGAAGTCATCGATAACCAGCGTGGCGCGACAATCAGCGACAGTATTGACCCGGTTAATGGCCTGCAGAGTACCACGATGTCGTCGTTCCTCAGTTTTGCTTTTGGCGCTATCTTCATGGCGCAGGGAGGGATGATTCTGCTGATGAATGCGCTGGTGCAAAGCTATCGCGTCTTTCCCTCAGTCTCCTCTTTGCTGGGAGCGCAGTGGGCCGTCGCAGGAAAATTGGTGCACCTTTTGTTGGAGAATAGCATCATTCTTGCGGCTCCGACGCTGATAACCTTGATGCTATCGGAAATCATCATCGGCGTGTTTTCCCGCTATTGTCCTCAGCTAAACCCCTTTTCATTGTCGTTGTCGCTGAAAAGTTTCATCGCCTTCACGATTTTCATGCTTTATGGTTTCGGCGCGATGTCGGGACCTTTGATGCGCTTATTTACGCTTACGCCATTCTATCACTTTGTTCACCCTGCCGTGGGGGGTTAATTATGGCGGAGAAAACAGAAAAGCCCACAGAGAAACGGCGTAGAGAGTCTGCGCAAAAAGGGCAATCATTTAAAGTTAAAGATGTTACCACAACCGTGGTATTGGTAATCGGTATGGCCTATCTGGGTTACGGTATGGATTTTCAACCGTTTATCGCCTTTTATAACAATGTGGTCTTAAACGGTGAAAGCCTGAGTTATCAAGCTTATCTCATCAGTTTGGCCATGCTATTTATGAAGCTGACATTGCCCATCGTGGCAGTCTGCTTTGTTGCGGGTACCTTCTCAACGTTGCTCCAAACGCGGACGGTACTGGCCACCAAGGCAATTAAACTGAATTTTGATGCGCTTAATCCGGTGAAGGGACTTAAGCGGATATTCAATTTGCGCACAGTGAAAGAATTGGTAAAAACCTTGTGTTATGTGGTCGTGTTTGTGGTGAGCGTAAATTACTTTTAGTCACATTATCTAAAGGAACTACTATCAACCTATCACGGCAATATCTGGCAGGTCATCCGACTCTGGTCCGAGCTTGCGGTGAAGTTGGTGTTTATTTATGTCGGCGTATCTCTGATTGTTCTGTTGCTTGACGGCTTATGTGAATATTTCCTCCAATTCAAAGATATGAAAATGGAAAAGCATGAGGTGAAGCAAGAGCATAAAGAAAATGAGGGTAATCCGGAAATAAAATCTGCGCGGCGTAACGCTCACTTTGAATTGCTGAGCGGTTCGGAGCAGGCGGCGATCCGTTCCTCAGAGATGATACTGGCCAACCCGACACACATTGCGCTCGGTATATTTTTCAATCCTGACGTTGCGATGCTGCCGTTCATCACCTTGCGGGCCACGAACATGAAGGCCCGGGCTATCATCGCTTATGCCGAGAAGGTGGGCGTGCCGGTCGGGCGCAGCATACCCTTGGCGCGTCGCTTATATAAGAATTATACCGTGCATAGTTTCATCGCGTTGAACGACAACGATTTGATAGAGATTATGCGTATTCTCATATGGCTTAAACAGGTTGAAAGCGCGGGGAAACCTGACCCCGAGCAAAACGTTCCACCCGAAGCGTCTTCTGAGGAAAATCTGATTTATCCCCCTGAAACACCAGACAGTAGCTGTATCTCCAGATAAGAGATAGGCTTAAATATATGTCTAACACTAACGCCAATTTTGATATGACCGGGATCCTGTTAGGTCAAGAAGTCCGTAAACGTAAAACTCCTCAGGAAAAAATGGCCATTATTCAGCAGACCGATGGAGCCCGGCATGAATGTCTCCCATCTCGCACGACTGCACGGTATCCAGCCCAGCCTGCTGTTTAAGTGGAAAAAGCAATATCAGGAAGGCAGCCTCACTGCCGGGGAGGACGTTGTTCCTGCCTCTGAGCTTGCAGCTGCATTGAAGCAGGTCCGGGAGCTCCAGCGCCTTCTGGGTAAGAAGACGATGGAGATTGAGATCCTAAAAGAAGCCGTGGAGTACGGCCAGTCACGAAAATGGATAGCGCACGCGCCCTTGTTGCCAAAGGCCGGGAATAGCACAGGTCAGCCGCGCCATGAGCGGGTCGCGTGCGCCGCTGTCACTGCGGATTAAGCGTTCTGCCGACTGGCAGGACAGGCGCTGTAACCGGCGTAATGACGAAGCAGACGCTGAAATACTGTCGGACATCCTCGACATCATCAGCGATATGCCCAGCTACGGCTATCGGCGGGTGTGGGGCATCCTGCGTAAACAACGTCGCGCAGAGGGACTGACGCCGGTAAATGCGAAACGACTTTACAGGATCATGTGTGAGCATAACCTGCTGTTATTACATTGAAAACCAGAGCGGCCGAGGCGTGAGCATAAGGGCAGGATCGCGGTGGCAGAAAGCGATATGCGCTGGTGTTCAGATGGCTTCGAGTTCGGCTGCGACAACGGTGAAAAACTGCGGGTCACCTTCGCACTGGACTGCTGCGACAGAGAGGCCATAGACTGGGCTGCGAGCACTGTAGGCTACGACAGTTCGACCGTGCAGGATGTGATGCTGAGGTCGGTAGAAAAGCGCTTCGGCGACAGGTTACCCGATACAGCGGTGCAGTGGTTGACGGACAACGGTTCAGCGTATACCGCGCATGAAACGCAGAGGTTCGCCAGAGAACTGGATCTGGAGCCCTGCACAACAGCGGTGAGCAGCCCGCAGAGAAATGGCATGGCCGAACGGTTCGTGAAGACGATGAAGGAAGACTATATCGAGTTCATGCCAAAACCGGATGCGAGAACAGCCCTGCGAAACCTTGCAGCAGCTTTCACGCATTACAATGAAAACCATCCGCACAGCGCGCTGGGATATCACTCTCCGAGAGAATACCGGCGGCAGCGGGCTTTGTTAACTTAAGATACAAAAGCTGTACGGAGATGGCGGGGCAAGATCACACGAAATCGAAAGCCTTCGATCCCTGCTTTCATCATGGCAGACTTAAATGCTTTGTTAGCATCCGTTCTCATTGGTATCATATCAATCACGCCGTTTAATTTTCGCTCTCTGACAAAAACATACTGCCTATGTCTACCTATCTGAGCATGGATAATTTGACAAGCGGTATCATTGAGCGAAACGCCAATTGCGCGAAAATTTTTTGACTGGTCATGGTTTAATCCAAGCCACCTTACGAACCAAATCAACCTGTGACCATTCTAATTCTAGAATGTTGGATCTTCGTAAACCCGTATCTAGAGCAAATGTTATTACTGGCTTGAGATAATCAACGGCATTATCAATTAAGGCATGGGCTTGCTCTTTTGTGAGCCACTTAATCCTTGATTGTCTAGGGGGTAGAGCTTTTATATATGGTGCATTTTTTAACCATCCCCATTCATTTGAGGCTATTTTTAGTAAGGAACGAATAAAAGCCAATTGCGCATACCTTGATGATTGCGATGAAAAACCTGCTTTACCTCTTATATTTTTCATCCTTGAAACAATATCTTGACATTCATTATTCGTGATCTCACTAATCTTTCGACCTGAAAAATACTGACGCCAAAATCTAATTTTTCCTTTATCTTTATCTATTGTTCGCTTGTGTTGTTTTTCCTTTAGCCAGCGTAGGCAAGCTTCATCGAAGGTATGATCTGGAATTTCTCCTAATGTACTGATCCGCCATGCTCTTGCTTTCATCTCATCATAAAGTTCCTGCGCTTGCTTTTTGTCTGTCGTGTTAAGGCAGCGTCTAATTCTTTTGCCACCCGGTTCAACGAAATCACAGTACCAATTGCCATAACGTTGTTTGATTGCCATTTAGATTTCCTCTCTGAACGGCCGTTCTCTGCATTCACGGCCTGATTATGTTGCTGATAGTGGATATATTCAAGGCAGGAAGACTTTAAAATCTCGAATTGTCCACCACCGTTATATCCAGATTTACTTGCACGAAGTCGTTTATCTTTAATAAGTCTGCGTACAGTTCGTGGCGATTTTTTAAGAAATTGAGCCGCTTCGGAAAGATTAAAAATCTCATCATCCATTCTCAGGGTTATCATAATGACCTCTGCTAAAATAAAGTCGCTGCGCTATTTGTCATGACGACGAACAGTCGGGGAATGTGGAATCGTAGGAATGGAGGGTGTGGTGATGCAATTAAGTAGAGTCAGTATGTCGCGACCCATGTCTTTAACTTGATTTCCTCATCACCCTAGTATTTTTAGCGGCAGTTCCACCCACTTAATATTCTATGGATGTTGCCGTGTACCATATTTGAAACTAAAATGTGCGATAAATAATGGGCTATTTTTATTTCCGTCAGTGCGACGGAATTACACTTTTATTTTTCATCGGAGGCACTTTGGTCTGTGCGTGTGGTACGATTAACTGGAAAATATTTGTATGCTCAACGTACTTCAAGATGCACCCACCTATCTAGCACAAGGAACGGGCAGTGGGCCTATCACGCGCTCTTGTCGTGAATTTTAAAATTTATAGAGTAGGCGCCAGCCATTAACAGTGATTTTGATCATTTGTTAATGAGTGGAGCTATATTAGAAAATGTTATGGAGCAGCCACTTAAATATCTATTTATTGGCGTGGCTATATAAAATATTCATAATATTATTTATATATTCATTTTTTTTATCTTTTTCATATTTATCTCCTAAGGTCATTATAATTTAAGATATAGGATTTTCTTCTATTTCTTTTATTATTTCTTCTTTGTTGACATTAATTGTTTTATCTTCTTTAAAAGTTTCAATGATTTTTCTTCGGATATCCTCTTTTTCCCCTTTAATATTTTCTTGTGCGCGGGTTTCGCGGTGATTGTCTATAGTTTTGAGAGCAGTTGCAATATTTTTTATTATATTGTCACGATAGTCTATCTCGCTATTACCTTTTGAAAAAAGTGGATCAATGGGGTCTATATTTATAGTTATGTTTTTTATTTTTATTTCTTGAGGAAAAAATATAATTTTAGGAAGTTTTTCTGTGGAAATGTTTTTTTCTACACCCTTTAATTTTTTGTATTTTTCTCTTTCTCTACGAAACACACAAATTTTATTAAATGCTTCATAAGACTCACTGAGTATATCGAGTGAACCACATTCTGTATCTAGAATCCTTAGTTCATTTTTAGTAAAACCTATATATTGATATTCTACGTCATTAAGAGATTTATATTCTGGTTCTTCTTTTATTTTATTTAATTCAGCTAGTTGAGTCGTTATATCTTGATTAGTTTTCTTTCCTTTTAAGTATTTTATTCTATTTTATATTAAGTTGCTTATCTTATGTCTGAATAAAAGCGTACCTTTTTTATTGTTTCAGGATCGTATTTTTTTAACGGTTTAAACATCTTATGTGCTGTGTCGGTTGTAACAGTAATCTTAAAGTCTCTATCGTTTGAAGCTGTTAAATATTTATCGTGTAAGTAATTAAAAACATCTGTATTTTTTGTGAATTTAATTAATGCTTGTCTCCTATCTTTGGATTTATTTTGATCTTCAGATGATTTTAATTTAATATCTTCTTCGAAGGTCTTATTATCTATCTTTACCAATTGAAAAGCGTCATAGACCAAGTTTCTTGGGTGAGAACTTACACCTTTAACTTCCCAACCAGACAGTGATAGACCAAAAGCTATGGTGTAATCGCCATATCCATAAACAATTCTTTTTGTTTCGTTTGCTAGTTTTTGGGCAGGTGACATTTTTTTATTACCTTCCATTATACTCTTTCGAGTAGAGTAGCAAGATAAAAGCCGAATTTGGCCGTTTCCGGTATTTCCTTCTCTTATTAAGTTTAGATAACGTCTCTTTACTAATAGTTCAACAAATTTAGTAACAGGCACATTAAAGCCAACGTTTT
Source organism: Candidatus Sodalis endolongispinus (assembly GCF_018777395.1). Classification (GTDB taxonomy): domain Bacteria; phylum Pseudomonadota; class Gammaproteobacteria; order Enterobacterales; family Enterobacteriaceae; genus Sodalis_B; species Sodalis_B endolongispinus. The sequence continues at coordinate 1,885,595 of NZ_JAFJYC010000001.1, read as the reverse complement.
TATCAAAATAGGAGTCTTTATCTAACGGCATTTCGCTTTTAATCTCAATCTCTTTCCAATTACCTGGTTTAGCTAAATATTCAGAATAAAGAACCTCACCATCTCCAAAGCCGTGCATAGTGATAGCTAACGTACCATCTATTTTACCACAATAATTAAACGTATAACCTCCGTAGTCATAATAATAATCTCCCCATGCTTGATAAAAATATCCACTATCCAGTTCATATTTATCTTTTGCAGTAAATTTATCCCAATCAGAACGATCTAGTTCTTGGATTATATTTTTTGTATATAACTCAGCCTTGTTTTTCTCTTCAGTAATATATTTATCGTTATAAGATTTTATATCTGCCAACGCGTTTTTTTCATTCTCCTTATGAGCGAAAATTCTTCCATCTTTCAATCTAATATACTTACCTCCCGTAATCCTTTCTTTAAAAGAAAATAATTTTTTGTTTTACTATTAACACTATATTTTCTTTCGCCATTTTGCTTTCTATTAGTGATATAGTCCTATTTCTCTTATGGTAAGTTATTAACTCTTTTCCTTTTATCTTATCTTTTTCTTCTGTCATTAAATCTATTTGACAAAAATTTTCGGGTTGTTGATCTAGTGAAAATTCTTCTGCATTATTGGATAATGAGTTTAGTCTTGATTCGGATAAAGGCGTTAAAACGACTACAGGTTGTCTCTCCTGCTGTACAGTGTATAATGGTTTATTTTCTTTATTTTTTCTTCTTTTTCTAGGGCCTCTTGCAGCAAGTACTCTTGATTCAGGCATCACCAAAGGATCCTGTGTAATAACACTTTGTTCACCCAATATTAGTCTCCCTGCTTGGCTTTCTGGGTCAGCCATACGGCTTCTCCTGCGTAAAAAACTTATTCCAGAAAATCATAATGCACCAAACCCCGTTATCAAAGAAGCCGAACCCAAAAATGACGCTAAATTTGGGGAAGATTCTTCAAACGCATAACTGGCTATTCCACTTGACATCGAGAAAGCCCCCATTCACATGGCTAACATATCGGTTTTAGCCGCAGAGGATAACACCGCTTTTAATCCTCCCGCCATACTCCCTAAGCCTGTTACCATCGCAACAGCCCCTAATTTACCGGCTAACTCGGGGTGACGCTCTTCTAAAATCCCACTCGCTATCATTGAAACGTCAGCAGTGACGGCCAGTCCGCCTGCAATTAATGATGCCATATAAGCTTCTTCCAGTGCAGCCATCAACGCTCCGGCTGTTGCTAAAGACGTCCAGGCACTAAATAACGCCCCCGCAATCCCGAAAGCCCCTAAACCGATACCCATCCAAGCTTGCCAACTAAGATGGCCGCTCGGATCAAGATGGTTAATCGGATCGCCATGACAATAACCGTAAGGAGAAAGCTCGCCCCCATCAAAGGTGGTCAAACTATCTGGAGAGTGAAAGCGCATTAATTTAGGATTATATGCTCGCTAGCCATTGCCTAAGTGATACCAACCGGTAACAGGATCCACGGGCGCTCCGTTAAAACCAACAAGCGCGGTATAATCCTCTCTAATCGGTGAAGCACCATAGGGGTCATAGTCAAACGTTTTCTACTTATCCTTAGAAAATAAATCATGTAAAGTGCCCATCGCGTCAGTCATCGCCAGACTAATTTCATCATCTCTAATAATCGCTAAGGTTTCCCCCGACTCTTTGATAAGACGCGTGTGGTGCGTGTTATCGCCGTCTTGTTCAATCTCATTAACTAACTCATTGTCTAAGTAAAAAAGATGATGTATTTTCTTGTTTTCTTCATAAGCTTTTAATCTATTATAAGCATCATAAAAATAAGCAATTTTGGGTTTGCCATCTTGCTTAACCTAAACCAAACGCCCAAGTTCATCATAATCCATGTCATATTGATTGTCAGTAGTAGATAACTTTAATTGGGTTAAAGCACCAGTAGTATTTTTCTTTTCGATGACGGGGGAGGGGTTTATAACGTTCCCCAAAATATCATATTTAAAATCGATTTATTTTTTACTCTTATTAGACACAATATATTCATATTTGTTAAGTCGACCAGAACTATCATATTTAAATCTTTCTGTATTTTCGCCTTCCTTATTAGAAGGTGGATCTGTAGTAATATAGGCACTACGTGATTGTAGTTTCCCGTTTGATAAATATTGAGAATCTATAACCCATGTTTTCGGGTAGCCATTTCGAGAAAAGCGCCGGCAAGTTTCTCTATTAGATTCATCGTATTTAAAATCAGTGATGAGATCAAGAGAATACCCCTTACTGTTTTTTTCAGAAACTTGGCGCCTTCGAAGGCGAGAAAGCCCATCATATTCATATTTAACCGTCAATAATTCTTTCTCGCTCTTTTCTTCTTGAAGAGCGTAACTTGTAGCACAATGTCTCCCAAATGTATCGTATTGATATTTGTATTTAATTCCGCTCGAATCAAGGTATTCTGTTAGCTTTACACTGAGTGAATAGCGGCGCTCTGCTTTCCTCGAGATTAATTCCTGCTTAGAATGGGTATTTTGGGTCATAAAAAATTTCCTTCTCAAGTACACCTGCGGCACTGTAGTCATATTCTTGGTCTTTTTTTGCATTTTGATAACTTTCTAGACAATTTCCTCTATTGATAAAGGCTTTATTTATCTCTGAAGTTTCTTTTTTATTCGAGGTCCGCGCTTCCCGAAAACTGTGATTAAAATTGGATGTAAAATAAGTCGATTCATCCTGTGGGGTAATATGTTTTGCAATTTCTTTCGAGGCACCATGATATTCATGACGATGAGTTTTATTATCATAGCAATATTCAACGCGCCTATCTAAAGAATCAACAGACTCTGTACACAGCGTTTGCTTTTTCTGGGAGTTACTGCTTGTTAGGAAAATAGTATTAATTTTTTTATTCTTGTTTGTATCAAATGTGTATTCATAATTTAAGATAGATTCATCAGGAAACGTTTTTTTCTTTATACGGTTCAATTCGTCGTATGTGTACAGGGTAGTATTGTTTAGTTCATCAATATTTAGACATAAACGACCTAATCCATCATAGTCATTTTTAATCTTAGCGATGACTCCGTCTTTATTGATAGGATGTAGACGGGTAACGGAGATAGGAAGACCTTGGTCATTGTATTCAGTCCGCTCCCTTCCTTCTTTAGCATCATTCGCCTGACGCCAAGTTGTTCTCGTTATTTTAATGGGATCATATTCACTGTGTTCTTCTACGCCATCAGAGTAACACGTATATTGATGCTGCCACCAATTATCATAATAAAATTTTTTCTATAGACGTGGTGTTATTGTCTGGCTGATTCGCTATTGGAACATGATAGTCATAAGTCGTCTGGGTTTTTCTTCTTCCAAACCCATCATAACTTTGCGAAGCAATCTTAAACCAATGTGGCATATTGTCTGAACTTATATCGCTCCTGTATTCTTCTATTGGACGATGTAGGCTATCGAACTGTGTTTTACGTGCATTCTCTCGGATATCCGTATCGACGATGCTAATTTCTTTAATGTTATCCTCTTCGTCCTTTATCAGGTTATATTGGGTTGTGGTACTGCTTTCATACGAGGTATCAGGACAAAAAATTACTTTTGTGACACGTCCAAGTGGGTCATAGTAATATATATTTTGATGGCCTATATTATCAATACTCGAAAGCACTTTGCCGCTATAAAGTGACCTCAATGTTGAAGTTGTACTTTTTTCACTATCAAATCCAATAAACGTTTCTTCTTGACAATACGTGTCGTCGATGCGCTGAAAAGAAAGTGTGACGCTATTTTCATAAAAGTCATTTTCAGTATAGTAATGTTTTGTAGATATTTTGTTTAAACATCAAAAAAATTTGTCGGTCGGAACATCGGTTTTGTATGTATAATCTTTATCCAGGCATTTAATAGCATCACAACGTGCTGATTCGTTATTAAGCAAAATCATACTGCTTATTGGATTACCCGTCTCTAAAGAGTAATTTTGATAAGAATATATGTTAGATTGTTTAGGGGACGGAAACTCGATGGTATTTGGCGTCAACGATTTCTCTTTTACAAACCGACAAAATCCAAGAGGATCGGCAGGACAACAACCTGGTTCACCTTCTTTTTTATAGTAAGTAAACTGAGTAACATTACCATCATTATCTTTTTTCTTAATTAAGTTGCCGTTATTATCGAACTCTGTTTCTATAATCTCTTCCATATTCTCTTGTGATTTAGTGTAAGTGGTGATTGTTTTTTTGGGTAACTGACAGGTGGCGGGTTGTTCCTCAAAAGTTTTATTTTTTTCAGCGTAATATTCTGTTTCTATTTTAATATTACACTCTCTCTGTGTGACCACTTCTTCCGTAAGCAAATGGTAGTTATTATAAACACGACGTGTAGTTATTTGTGCATCTTTATCATCTTGTTGAGTTTGAATAGAGTGGTACTGATAAGCACTTAAAATCTCGTAAAGATTATCTCTATCAGGATCCCAGTCAACCGAACTTTTAAAACCTAAATAATTGAGGTCAGAATACTCGTAGTCACTTATTAACTCAGGTTGACTCATACCTGGGATTTTTCTGTATTGTGTTACACAGGGAAGATTAGGTAAATTAGCTTTTCTAGGAAACTGCATTAGCGTTTTATAAATAACTTTTTCAGTCAATCCCATGGGCGTCTTCAAGCCATCAATCATGTAAAAATTAGAAAAATGATCTAAGCGCTGATAGAAAAAATGCCAATTCAGATTATCGTCCAGGGCACTATTTTTAAGTGTTATTAAGTTATTATTAGCAAATACAAAATTTAATTGGTACGTTTCTGGTTTATCCGGCCATATTGTGGCAAGCGTATTTATGTTGTTGTTATAAACAAGACTCACAAGATCAGCGTGTTCATTTTTAATGTGCACTAATCTATGCTGAGCATCATAACGTAAACTCAGCTTTTTACCGTTAGGAGAATATATTTCATTTACAAATTTGAGATCGTTGCTATTATCAGGATTATCTAAATACTCTATCCGGCCTGATTTATAGTAAATTTTATAAAATCCGGCGCATTTTATAAATCGGAAGGTCGAAAGTTTCTTTTGCTGAATGGTAAGCTCAACCTCAACCATTAGGAATGGAGGGCAAATCCACTACCTTATAACACTCTCCGTTTGAAAGCGTGAGGACTTTTTTCTTAGTGTCATAAAAAGACAGGCCTGTTAAAAAAATCCTTTGCCAAATACTTGATTATAATTATATGAAGGGTGATGAAAAATGGAAAGATTTAGAGAAGGACCGATGACACTGTTTTCTGGAAAATCTACTAGGGGTATTTTAATATAAAAAAGCCCCGTTCTGGGATCTACCCCGTGATCTAAGGCAGATGCAAAATTAAAGGCTTGGGAATAGAAATTCCCAGTTTGCGGAGTTGACATAAAAAGGTAAACTCTCCAGGTGAAATTTGCAAAATACGCGATAATCTAACCGCTAAACAACTTAAAATAATGACAGTGTTAATCATACGATTAGCCATAATTTATGTGATTATGGCCTTATTACTGTCATTAAAAATCATGTTAGTCAGATAAGAATAGATAATGGGGGATTTATAGATGACCTTCATGTAATACTATTTGATTACCGTTGTTTTCTTCATTCTCTATATCACTATTTTGGGTGACATGGAAAAATACTTTATTACCATATTCATCATACAAAGTGATATTAGTGTCCCAGGTTTTATCAAAATTAGAAGAATCGACCTCCTTATCACAAATACTAAATGTACCAAACCACTGACCGTCATCTACGTATTCTAATAAACTTAAGGTAATGTAACTCTCGGGATTATTGAAAGATTGTCCTGCAGGTAGAGCCACTTTTATGTCTTTATCAAAATAAGACCTTTTAATATATAAGGTAACGATTCTTTCTACTTCTGTATTTTTTGCAGGCCATATATAACCCACTCGAAATCTATTATTCTTTTTCATAAAGCCAAATCCATGAAATCGAGAGAAGAAAGCATATTTACTAAATTGATGCTACTTCTCATTTTTGTTATAACCTTCAATATAAGCATATTTTATGTGCTTGTGGGTTGGCACTCTTTAAAAAATATTGAGTATGACTAACAGATATATTTGCCTCTACTGCTAACCACCCATATTTTACCTTCTCTGTTAATGACAATTTATCGGGGGCCTCGGCATAAAAACGGATAGCGGAATTATCAATATTTTCTTCTGTCTGGCTATACAAAACAATAGATGAGTCAAACCCATTAGTGCCATTTTTTGCCGTGGTATATTTAACCCCATTCAAGATAACGGTTACAGATAATTGCTTACTATCGTGAACATTTTCGCACTGTATGTAATATTTTATCTGATTTACGTTACTGAATTCATCGCTATCAAAACAAAGTTTTCCTTTCTTATCAGTATAAGTCCACCCAGGATGAGCATCGTGCAAAGCAGCCTGGTTTTCTTTGTTGAGATTCACATTCAGCAAAGAATCGACATGTTGATGGTCGAATCTTTCGAGCGAATGGCCTGTCACATAATCAACAATTTTTATATTGTCTTGCAAGATTTTAAGCTTTTGATTAGTCAAATTTATCGGCTTTGAAGCATTATCGAATGTATTAATAGTAATGATCACAGGGACTTGGTGACGACCATTAGCGCAAATGTGTTTTTTTGTTCTTCAGCCAAGAATTCTATTTTTAATGTGTTTATGCCCTTCAATTCATTCCACTCCGCGAAAATATTTAAGAGGTCTTTGATCAATAAGTTATTAAATCTTTCCTTAATTTTTTGTTCAATTTGACTGAATGTTAAATCAACCATGTGTGTATTGCGACACCAGTTTATAAATATTTTTTATATCAACTGATACATCTTGACCTATGTTTTTTGTGGTGCAGTAATCTAAAAAAGACTTTTCAATATCCTGATTCTTTTGTTTAGAATGCATAGAGATAAAAGGATTTTCGGCTGTGGTTGTAGTGTTCTTTGTTTCTTCAGACATAGTCTATATTCCTTGAATAAAAATTTGGATTGGTGATTTTTAGTCAGTTTTTCACTAAAACATTTATGTATTAATGTGTTGTCAGTTATTTAAATGGGTAGCTTCAGCGTTATTTGTGCGTTTGAGGGCAAAATGATAGGACTAAAAAACACGGTATCCATCTGAAGTTATGTCCATACTTATTCCTCTTTTTAATCTGAGCCTTTTGTCAGTTTTTTCGCTGATTTTATCCTCAAAAATATGCTCACAATTTGTACAAATGAGTGCTTTTCGCTGTAAATCGGTGTTTTGGTCATTTTTTGACACCCGCATATAGCCTATTTTTGCCATTTTAGCCCCTTATCATCCCTCTGAAAGCCCTATTATAGCTGATTTTGGTTAAAGTTTAGTCAATTTCTGGATTATGTAAAACCTTGGTTTGCTGGATTTTATGTTTCCGGTAGGGATTGTGATCTGATTTAATCAAATTAAAAATCCAAATATCGATTTTCCCGGCACGAGTTGGAAATACATTGGCGAAAACAAAACCATCAGACTCGCCAAACAAGACGGCAGTGATGTATTGAGTACGGGCGGTACAGATAACCTCACGCTCACAACCGATAATATGCCTACCCATCATCACGACTTTTCAGCCCGAACCGATACTTTCGATTATGGTAATAAAAATACCAACAATGTGGCTGGACACGTGCATCAATACACTTCAGTTTTTCGTTATAACGATGTACATGATGATGGTGGCGGCCACGGTTTATATAAAACCCAAACAGAAAACACCACGCATTCGGGTGACCATGTCCACACAACTTATCTCGGCCCCCACAGTCATGCATTTGCCGGGATAACAAAAAATACCGGGAAAGGAACCCCAGTGAATATTGTCAATAGTTTTATTAAGCTTATGGCTTGGTACAGGATATCGTGATTGATGCTTTATATCAATGAGTTATAAATAAACAGCTTAATAAATATTAATGACTTCGATACCAACCCATTAACGTAATAGAGGCATTGGTGATATTAATAGCGGTATTATTTTCTGTTTTGTTTGTGGTACCGGAAAAATCGTGATAATGGGATCCAATAACAACAATATGAGAATAATCATCGGTTTGATTTGTTGTTTTTTTGCCGTACTGCCATTGATTGTAAGATCCGTGCGCCTGTCCTGCTGCTTTCCAGTTATCACGGATCATCCCCTCAAATTCGTGTACGTGCCGCCCGGCATTATGCGTTCTTTTTTCACCATAATCAAAACTACTCGTTTGACCTGAGAAAGGATGTCCATGCGAAGGTAATTGTGCTTCGGTGAGTTTTATCGTGTCAGCTCCCCATACTTTTAATAAATCAGACCCATCTGTTTTAGCGAGCAGAATGGTTTTATTCTCCCCGATATATTGCCACGTTGTATTAGGAAATAGGGTATTCGAATTTGTATTGTGAGCAAAAAAAAGTGACTATTCCGATAGGATAAAGCGTATTAATTACCGTTTCTATTAAACCAAGGTTTTTAAGGAATAAAGTTTTGTCGGGGATATCTGCGCCATTTTCACTTTTGGCTAACTTTTGACTGAGTTGCTGTGTCACCGTTTCGGTAAATTTCTGGTCATTGCCCAATGCTTTTGAGAGCTTGCTTAGCGTGTTTAAATCTATTGGCGAGCCATCAATCAGCGCGTTTTTTGCTTTATTCGCTTCTGCCTCAGACAATTTTTTCACCGCCTGATAAAGCTGGTCATGATGGCTTTTATTCAGCCGAATACCTGCACGCTCGATAACGGTACAAACTTCCTCTTGTAGCGCATCACAAATATCACTATTCAATTTAGTTGACGGTGTGCCCGTAGTTGGATCGCCGTTGGTAAACCCGTTTTTCCCCTGCCCAAATTTATCTTTTTGTGCGGTAGAGGTATCAATTCGATGCATCATTTCCTCCTTTAGTGTAGGCAAACATGACTTGGGTATGTGAAGGACACTGGCGCTCAATAACACATTCCACGGCGCTATCTCCCCACGTCCTAATCGACTCATTGCAAGAACTGGTACAGCTAATCCAGCATACATTCGCTTCAGCAGGAATATTTACTCGCCAGTAATAGCGCCACTTATCGCCCCAAGTCGGATCTGGCGTACTATCAAGATGTTAAAATTGTTCTATTGTTTCTGTTGGATAGCCAAATATTTCCAACTGTTTTTTAAAAAAAGCCTCATTAATACCGCCCACAGTATTCACCTTGGCATCAAGCACTTGTTGTCTTTCTTCTAGCGTTTGCGCTCTATTAGCGAGGCATTTATCCGGCAGCCCGCATAATTTTTCGTAACGGTTAATTAATTCAACCGATTGGGCCGGATTAATTTCAATCATCAGGCTATCAGCATGTTGATGAGCCTGTGCCAGTGAAGGGGCTAGCCATTTAATGAGCGGATCTTCTTCATCCCATGTTGGGCCGGGTGGTAATAATTTTCGCAACAATTGCGTATATTCGTCGTCAAGATTTGTCATGATGCTCATTCCTTATATTTTGCCCACGTTACTTCACCCAATACCGACACTTCCGTCTGGGCTAATTCAATATCTGCCGTTGGCGCAATAAGACGATGAGCGACTTCACCTGCCGCAAGACTGATGGCTTCAGCGAGTCTTGAAAGAAAAAGCTTGCTGCCGGGTTCGCCTTCTCGCTGTAAGAAGGCTTTGATTTCTGCGATGACAGCGGTTCGAATTTCGGATGTATCTGTCGATAAGGCAAGCGAGAGAGGGACGCTTTTTTCTGTTACCGCAAAAACCGTTAAGCCACTACCCGCAACGGGGGCAAGGGGTAAGATGTGCTCTCTGACTTTGGTTAATATTTCCTGTGTGGGGGCAGGATGGTCTACATCATCACTGGAAACCATGACCCCAACCGTGCCGATACCGTTCTTGTGTCGATGTGTCCATGCCCGGCTTATTCCCAGGACTTCTTTCGCCCAACGAACATAATCACTATCCGCACCCACTTGCGGCGTATCGTACCAGCGCGCCATGATGTGCGTTGTCGCCAGCTATCCAAATCTTCAATATCGGCTCCTGTCCTGATGTTATCGGCATAACCGGTCGACGATAAACCAGAAATAGGCGTAGCAAGTCGTAGCGCAATGCCGTCCTCACAATTGCCAGCCTGACCGCTGCTTTTTGCAACGACGGGTACGCGAAGTACACCCTTTGCTGAAGTTATTGGCGCTGTGGTGGTGTATATTTGACCATCATCACGGTGTATTTCAGTGTCAGCGGGCACCGATATGGCATTTTGTACACTTTCCCAGCGAACAAATCCGCTCGCTTTGGTTGCCCATTTTCGTGGACAACGCTTGATATTGCCGTGTCGGGTCAACCAGTCTTCATCGGCTAAATCCGGCAAGATATTACGCGCTAAATAATCGATATAGCCGTATAGGGTATGAATAGCGGCGGCCTGTACTCTGGCGTACACCTCGGCATCGAGGCGGCGCAATACGCTATCTTCATTAAATCGTGTGAGTAAATCACCGCGAATGGTGTCTATCAGTTGTGGCAGGGTCGGGCGCGAAAAACCGCTATTTTGCATGGATCACGCTCCACAAATTATTGATGATCATCGTTTTTATGTTATGGTCAGGTAACGTCAGGATGATAGTTGCCATTAATCTATCTAGATTTAAGCGTACTACCTCAATATCAACCCGAAGCGCTACCCCGTCCTCCATCATCCACTTGAGCGCCTGAGCGATATATTCCTTCGCTCTTTACGCCGTTTGATGGGTTAAGGTTGTGCGTTTCAGCAGATGCAATCGAGAGCCAATCCGGTCATTTTGTACGGTCGGCCAAGTATCGCCACACCACCCAAACCGCGTATCTGTGTCATCATCCGGTTCAGCGCGTTGCCAGGTGAAAAGCGATATCATCACTGCCCGCCTGAGCCGTTCCTGATCGGGTAACGCAGTATTCACTTTTTATTCATCAGCATATTATTTACATCTACATCTGTTGATTGGGCTTGCCTGTTATGCCACCGCTATCACCTTTGTGATCGTGGGTATTGTATTGCGCTCGCATGGTGCTCAATGAGCCGGTTTTGTCCTGTACTTCTGCCTGTGAAACGATGGATTGATTTATCCCCCTGAAACACCAGACAGTAGCTGTATCTCCAGATAAGAGATAGGCTTGAATATATGTCTAACACTAACGCCAATTTTGATATGACCGGGATCCTGTTAGGTCAAGAAGTCCGTAAACGTAAAACTCCTCAGGAAAAAATGGCCATTATTCAGCAGAGGATGGAGCCCGGCATGAATGTCTCCCATCTCGCACGACTGCACGGTATCCAGCCCAGCCTGCTGTTTAAGTGGAAAAAGCAATATCAGGAAGGAAGCCTCACCGCCGGGGAGGACGTTGTTCCTGCCTCTGAGCTTGCAGCTGCATTGAAGCAGGTCCGGGAGCTCCAGCGCCTTCTGGGTAAGAAGACGATGGAGGTTGAGATCCTAAAAGAAGCCGTGGAGTACGGCCAGTCACGAAAATGGATAGCGCACGCGCCCTTGTTGCCAAAGGCCGGGGAATAGCACAGGTCAGCCGCGCCATGAGCGTGTCGCGTGCGCCGCTGTCACTGCGGATTAAGCGTTCTGCCGACTGGCAGGACAGGCGCTGTAACCGGCGTAATGACGAAGCAGACGCTGAAATACTGTCGGACATCCTCGACATCATCAGCGATATGCCCAGCTACGGCTATCGGCGGGTGTGGGGCATCCTGTGTAAACAACGTCGCGCAGAGGGACTGCCGCCGGTAAATGCGAAACGACTTTACAGGATCATGTGTGAGCATAACCTGCTGTTATTACATTGAAAACCAGAGCGGCCGAGGCGTGAGCATAAGGCAGGATCGCGGTGGCAGAAAGCGATATTCGCTGGTGTTCAGATGGCTTCGAGTTCGGCTGCGACAACGGTGAAAAACTGCGGGTCACGTTCGCACTGGACTGCTGCGACAGAGAGGCCATAGACTGGGCTGCGAGCACTGGAGGCTACGACAGTTCGACCGTGCAGGATGTGATGCTGATGTCGGTAGAAAAGCGCTTCGGCGACAGGTTACCCGATACAGCGGTGCAGTGGTTGACGGACAACGGTTCAGCGTATACCGCGCATGAAACGCAGAGGTTCGCCAGAGAACTGGATCTGGAGCCCTGCACAACAGCGGTGAGCAGCCCGCAGAGAAATGGCATGGCCGAACGGTTCGTGAAGACGATGAAGGAAGACTATATCGAGTTCATGCCAAAACCGGATGCGAGAACAGCCCTGCGAAACCTTGCAGCAGCGTTCACGCATTACAATGAAAACCATCCGCACAGCGCGCTGGGATATCACTCTCCGAGAGAATACCGGCGGCAGCGGGCTTCGTTAACTTAAGATACAAAAGCTGTACGGAGATGGCGGGGCAAGATCATACGTAGCTCCTGCTTGTAAAAAGCGAGCATTGCCAATCCAGCTTGAACTTTTTCAACCAGTACGCCGTTGCTGTCTTTTACTGAATTACGAAATTGTTCATATACTTGAACTTCAAAGGTAGTTTCAATCCATGCAGCATAGCGAATAGCAACAAGTTCGTCTGCCCAAGTACCAGATTCTAGGCCACCTTTAATGACGTTAACCGAAGCCCTTTTTTGGGATTCGCTCAAAGATTGTACAAATGCGGCAATACCATCAGAACGCATAAATTTTGAAGGACGCTGAGAATCTGTCGCTTTACCTTGCACCACTGCCGCACGATGTAAATCATTCAAACTGTAACGCCAGAATGCGTCCTGACGGACGACGGTATTTTCAATTACAATTAATTTAGTCATAATAATTTCTTCATTGTTAAATGAATTTTTTTGAAAAGTGTTGACGGGGTAAAATTTTGCTTGTTGACCCTAAAAGGGTTTAAACTAAAGAAAAAACAGGAGATTCCCTAATGGGTCAAGTTGCATTTGATACTCAAGAATTCGTCGAAACACTAGAAAACGCAGGGTTGCCGAAAAATCAGGCCAGAGCAATTTCTATCGCTGTTCGCAAGTCACACGAAGTGGCAGATGTAGCAACCAAGGCGGATATCGCCGAAGTGAACCGCAACATTGCTGATGTTCGGAAAGATACAGCGGCTCAGTTCGAGAAAACCAACATCAAAATTGACGATGTCCGCAAAGATTTATCCGCTGAGATTGCCAATGTTCGTAAGGATATTGAACATCGCTTTGAAAAAGTTGAAGCGCAAATCGTCGATTCCCGTAAAGATACAGCCGCTCAAATTGCTTTACTTCGTAAAGATGTTGAAAGTATATCAACTTGGTTACTCATAAAAATGGCGGGTATGATGGCTGCTATCATCGGCATCGCTACGGCAATCATGAAATTTTTCTAAACTATTTCCATCAAAAGGGGATATCGGTGTCATAAAATGGGTCTAACGTTACATTTCCAGATTGACTTGCTAACGGTTTATTCTGCTGAGGTTTGTTGTCAGTCTTGCTGGAAAAATCAATCTCTTTAACTAGAACAACAGCGCTTGTTTTTTCTGTACCATCTTTGCCCGTCCAACTTTCGAGTAAAAATCGCCCGATAACAGTAACCTTGGTTCCTCGTGTCAGATAAATGGGTAACTTTTCAGCTTTGGCACCAAACATTCGACACTGCACCCAAGAGGTTTTCTCATGCTCGCCGTATCCTTGCTTGACAGGTAAGGAGAATGTGGCAATCAGCTTGCCGTTTGTAGTGCTGCGTGTCGTACAGTCACCGCCAAGATTGCCGGAAAATATCACAGTGTTTATTGTCATTATGTTGTCTCGCTTATGATTGATGATTTCAATCAACTTTTTTCTATAACATCACAGGTAGTGACAACCAGATGAAGAAACGCTTTTCTTCTTGCTCTAAGTTGATCAATCTCTTCTTTGTAATCTTTGCGATACAATCTATGAGAGATTAATAGCCGATGCTCAGGAAAGTCGCTGCAATAGCTGACAAAATCGACCCAATACCTTCCCGTGCAATCAAGATGGCCTATGAGTTGCCATTTATACACCGGGTAAAACGTTCTACGTTTCAATGTTTCAAAATGCACAGCAGCGGTAACGGATTTAATTTCAATAACACCATCATTTCCAACTAATCCGTCTGGACTATCGCCATAATTACAGCAATCAAAAAATCCGCCATTGGTTACATCAACAAAGTTTGTTTCTTCATATAGCCTTCTGGCTATTGGCTCCTGCTCGTGTCCGCGTAACATGTGGTCATTAGTAAAACTAAATTCTGATTTTTCCCTGTAATAATTTCCAGGGCAATCTGTAACGCATATCGCTTGGCTGGTTCGCCGAAAGCTTTTCACTGGTTGGCCATAAAACAGTTAAATTGCTATGCTGTCACCTTTCCTAAACGAAGCTCATCCCACGCTTCTGTATTTTGCTGCACGTCATGCCATTGCATTAACGCACTCCTTCTTAAGGCGTTCTTGGTCTTCCTGCGACATCTCAACATGCGCTAATACTTTATCGAGCGACCCATTATTGACGTAGCTCTGTTTGGCCTTTTCCCACATTTCAACCTGAGTGGGTGTTAGTGTTTTTTTCTGAGTAATGGCAGGATAGACTCTTAATCTTTCGACATATTCACGTCCAAACTCGACATGCTCAACCTCAATTATCACGGTTAAATTCTGCCAGTCTTCGATAAATGACGAGCCTGATATTTTTTTAATGACCTTGCTATTGGTTGCATTAAGAATCATTGGCTTAAGTTTTTCGTTTGGTCTAATCTGTTTATCTTTGAAATAAGCTGTATTGAACCTGTCTTGAGTTTTCTTGGTTTTATCTGATTCAAGCACAACATGAGAGATAGTTAATACTATCGGCTCAACAATATCAGCGCTGCTCAAATAAGGGGAATCGAACGCCTTTCTATAATGCGTTTTTTCAGTCATTAAGCGGACACCTCGTAGTAAGTATCACGGCATCGCATCAAATACAAAATTTGTTCGACTTTTTGGGTTACATCGTACAAGACTTCATCGAATCCGTCGGTAGTTTCGAGTGCCAGTAACCATGCGTCGTATTCATCGCCCTTATCTGCATCGGAGAGTTTTTGAGCAAGATAAGCGTTGTTTAAACTTTCGTATAAATATTCCCCGCCCGGATGACAGAATTCCGCTTCTTCAATCGTTAATTTTTTTAGCGCTCGAAGAATTTCATTTTCAGTTTGAATGTTCATGTGGCTTCCTTCTTCGGCGATAGCGGTTCTTGACCGTATAGAGATAAGCTTTGGGTAGGAATCGATTATTGATGCTGTCAGTAGGGTATCTGTCTACTTGATTTTTAAATGACGCAAGGAGATTTACGACATCGTGTTCTTGTGTGTGATGTTCGGCGGGTTCACGCCATATGTTATTAATGATTTCTTCGGTTGAGCGTTTTCTTAGTAAACTTAATCTTATTGTGCGTATTCGAGATTGGTCGCGATAATGCATTTGACGCCGTTCACGGCAACGTTGGCGAGCATTCATTGATGAATATCTCATCCATAAAAAGATTTATGCTAAGCACGAAACGTACTTACTACAAATCCACCTATTGGTTATTCAGTGTTTGTGTACACCTGTATCGGCATACCCCGTTCGGAAAGTCCCTACGAAAGTAGGCTAAACTTCGCTTCACATAAACTTCATGCTCAGCTATCAGCAAATTACATGCGCAACTTCCCTGCCATCCGTTTCACAGACTTTTTTGCTGATACCGTATTGTTAAAGAGCAGTTCCGCGGGAAACGCTGGCTATGGACTTTTATTCAAATTTTTTGCTTGGTTCACAACCCAATCCATTTAAGCCAAGCATCACGTTCTTCTGCGGGACGGTTAAAGTAGGCTTCTCGTACCATGCGGTTGAATTCAGGCAGGTATATCCACCTTTCGCCAACTCTAGCGTTGGGTTTGTTTGGATCGCGCAAGTTAATGACGGGTAACTTTTGGTTTTCAACCATGTCATTGACTGCACTAGGCGTTTTACCGAGCAATTCAGCAAATTTTTTTATGTTCACTGCGTTTATCGGATATCTGATCTCGTAGTCGTCGTTGCTCACTTCGCCCCCTAATTAATCCTTTCCAACCGCTTCATGCCGCTTCTAACCGCTTAAAAACCCAATTTCTGGTATGCTTAACACTGGATGCATTTGCCGCGATTTACCAGGTTTTGGTCGTGTTTGGCGGCATCACACAAAATATCCTATATAGGATCATATAATAGTACCTAATTAGGAGCAAGTCAAATGAAGTTAAGTGATAAAATTAAAGCGATGCGTATAGCTGAGGGGTTGAGTCAAAATCAGTTATGCGAACTTATTGGATTGCCTAGAAGTACTCTTTCTAAGTATGAAAGCGGATTATTTGAACCTGGTGGAAACGCTTTACTGAAGTACACAAAACATCCAGTATTTTCTAAATACACCATGTGGTTAATGACAGATGAAATCTCACCATCAGCCGGTCAAATAGCTCCGGTTCTCACACACTGTGGAGCCGATGGAGAGGAAGCACAAAAGCAGACAAGAAAAACGGGCGAGGACTCGGATGTAAGATCATCCCACTACGCCCAGAAAACTGGATAAATATACAAGGTGAGTTTGATAATTGGTTAGCTAATCAAGATAGTTTCTGGGAGTTCTTGCTGAAATTTATTGGATGTTGAAACGGATAAGGGATGATGCTATAAAAATTAATAAGCTACTATTTTATTTAAAAATTAGCCTATGAGAAATCAGCAAGCTAGCTGCTTGCTGATTTCTCATAGTGCCAGATTAGTGACGTCACTGGAGTGCCACAATAGTGTCATTAGAGTGTCACAACTTGCCACTTTTGCCATTTGTGAATGCAGATTATGCCAGTATTTTCAATAACTTAAAAACATACCAACTATCTTTTAATCAATTGGTCGCAGGTTCTAATCCTGCACGACCCACCACTTTCCGTTTTTTTCTTGATTACCTCATTCCTTGCCGTACCGGCCCGAAAATCTGTTGTCGCTAAAAGCGCCGCTTGACGACAAATAACTACCGCATCCCTTTACCGGCCCCGTGCGTTGGCATCAGGTCAATCGCGTCAGACGGCGCCTTTGCCATCACCATCAAACACTCGTGACGACGGGCAAGCCTACGGGCGTCATTGGACGTCTTCGACGTGGCGGTCAGCGTGACCGGCTACTACAGCATGATCTATAACTTTGGCCTGCCGAATGCCCAGAGCGAGGCCCCGGCGTGGGGGCACAAATACGCCAGGCAGGCGATGAAATGAAAACCCACCTGCGCTAGCGCCAGCATTCACCTCAGGCATAACAAAACCGCTGTCCGGTAACGGGCAGCGGCCTGATGATAAAGCGCCGCAGGGAGGCGCCCGGCTGGCGCAGGCATCAGCGCGCGCAACAACGCCCTGTCATCCGCCGCCTTAATGCCCCCCGCCGCCGCCCTGCGGACTGAACGGCGGTTTCGCCAGCCAGATGACCAGGATCAGGGCGAAAAAGATCCACCCCAGCAGCGTAAAATAGTCCACGGTCAACAGCATATACGCCTGCCCTTCCACCAAACGGTCCAGCTGCGCCATCGTGCTTTGGTTATTGCCTCCCAAACTCTCAATGTAGGACTGGGTCGCGGGGCTGTAGGTCGTGACATCCTCGGTCAATTGGGCGTGGTGGAAAATCTCGCGTGATCTTGCCCCGCCATCTCCGTACAGCTTTTGTATCTTAAGTTAACGAAGCCCGCTGCCGCCGGTATTCTCTCGGAGAGTGATATCCCAGCGCGCTGTGCGGATGGTTTTCATTGTAATGCGTGAACGCTGCTGCAAGGTTTCGCAGGGCTGTTCTCGCATCCGGTTTTGGCATGAACTCGATATAGTCTTCCTTCATCGTCTTCACGAACCGTTCGGCCATGCCATTGCTCTGCGGGCTGCTCACCGCTGTTGTGCAGGGCTCCAGATCCAGTTCTCTGGCGAACCTCTGCGTTTCATGCGCGGTATACGCTGAACCGTTGTCCGTCAACCACTGCACCGCTGTATCGGGTAACCTGTCGCCGAAGCGCTTTTCTACCGACATCAGCATCACATCCTGCACGGTCGAACTGTCGTAGCCTACAGTGCTCGCAGCCCAGTCTATGGCCTCTCTGTCGCAGCAGTCCAGTGCGAACGTGACCCGCAGTTTTTCACCGTTGTCGCAGCCGAACTCGAAGCCATCTGAACACCAGCGCATATCGCTTTCTGCCACCGCGATCCTGCCCTTATGCTCACGCCTCGGCCGCTCTGGTTTTCAATGTAATAACAGCAGGTTATGCTCACACATGATCCTGTAAAGTCGTTTCGCATTTACCGGCGGCAGTCCCTCTGCGCGACGTTGTTTACACAGGATGCCCCACACCCGCCGATAGCCGTAGCTGGGCATATCGCTGATGATGTCGAGGATGTCCGACAGTATTTCAGCGTCTGCTTCGTCATTACGCCGGTTACAGCGCCTGTCCTGCCAGTCGGCAGAACGCTTAATCCGCAGTGACAGCGGCGCACGCGACCCGCTCATGGCGCGGCTGACCTGTGCTATTCCCCGGCCTTTGGCAACAAGGGCGCGTGCGCTATCCATTTTCGTGACTGGCCGTACTCCACGGCTTCTTTTAGGATCTCAACCTCCATCGTCTTCTTACCCAGAAGGCGCTGGAGCTCCCGGACCTGCTTCAATGCAGCTGCAAGCTCAGAGGCAGGAACAACGTCCTCCCCGGCAGCCAGCGGTGAGGCTGCCTTCCTGATATTGCTTTTTCCACTTAAACAGCAGGCTGGGCTGGATACCGTGCAGTCGTGCGAGATGGGAGACATTCATGCCGGGCTCCATCCTCTGCTGAATAATGGCCATTTTTTCCTGAGGAGTTTTACGTTTACGGACTTCTTGACCTAACGGGATCCCGGTCATATCAAAATTGGCGTTAGTGTTAGACATATATTCAAGCCTATCTCTTATCTGGAGATACAGCTACTGTCTGGTGTTTCAGGGGGATAAATCAGATCTCTTTGATAGGAACGTTGCCTAAACCGGGGAAGATATTTCGTTCAAGGCTACGCCAGATGTCTTCTGCGTGGTCTGGAGAGATACCAGAGGTCTTAACCTTCTCATCTCGCAACAGTCTGTAGTGTGTGCTCAGTGGCATCCTTAAGAGCATTGGCTTTATCGTTGTTGTGAATCTGCGGATCAATACCGTTTGCAAGCAATGACAAGTATTCATCACGTAAAGCCCGTGCCTTGGCAAGTGTGAGATGAGGATAGCTTCCTAAGCTCATCTTTGTTCGCTTTTTAGTTACTGGCACTGCATACCTGAAATACCAATTTTTCTTACCACCCTTTGATAGGGGAGCGATTCGTAGCATCAGGCCTTCACCATCAAAAAGGTTGATCTCCTTTTCTGCTGGCTTGGTATTTTTGATTTTAGTGTCATTGAGTTTCTTAGCAATCTTTGCCATTTTAGGACCCTCGATTTTGGGACCCTTTGCACCGGGTCCCAAAAAGGGTGCCATAACGAGTAGCTTCTAGCAAATCTCAGTAGACTTCTGTAGACGTAAAAAAGCCCGCAAGGCTGGTTCCAAGCGGGCTTAGTAGACTTCAGTATACGTCATAATACTAAAAAGTGGTGGAGCTGGCGGGATTTGAACCCGCGTCCGGAATTTCTACGCCTTCGGCACTACATGCTTAGTCCAGTCTTTACATTCACCTGTCAGCTGCGGACGGACACGCCACTAACAAACTAGCCTGATTAGTTTTAACGCTTCAGCCCCAGGCAGGACATCCACGCGATCTCTTTTGGGTTTGACCTCCCTTGATCCCCGTCCTAAGAGCGGAGGCTAGGGAGAGAGGGAATCTTCAGGTTATTAAGCTGATTAGGCTGCTAAAGCAGTTTTAGATTCGAATTGCGAGTCGTTCGCAATTATTTTTTTGAGGCTTTTTTACGAGGCCAGCCACACCTCGGCATGCACCTTAGGTTTCGCAAATCCCGTCGAGTCCAGGATCAGCCCCGAGTTGTTAATTTCATTATAGCAAACTTACAATGGCAAGGCTATCGGCCGACGTGCTTCATGATGCGCGCTTTATCGAGTTGCCATTCGCGTTCCTTGATATCTGTCCGTTTATCGTACTCTTTCTTACCTTTGGCCACGCCGATTTTCACTTTCACCCACGCGTTTTTCCAATACAGCGAGAGCGCCACCACGGTGTAACCTTCACGGTTAACGCGGCCGAACAGTGAATCCAGTTCACGCTTATTGAGCAATAGCTTGCGGGTTCGCATCGGGTCACAGACCACATGCGAAGAGGCTACAGTCAACGGTTGGAAGGTGGCGCCAAAAAGGTAGGCTTCGCCATCCTTGAGCAGCACATAGCTGTCGCTGATGTTCGCTTTGCCGGCGCGTAGCGATTTTACTTCCCATCCCTGCAGCGAGAGTCCCGCCTCGAACTCCTGTTCTATAAAGTATTCGTGTCGGGCGCGTTTGTTTTGCGCAATGGTAGCTGAACCGGGTTTGTGTGCTTTTTTCTTTGTCATAGTGCGCAATATTATACAGTTAACCTCGGGGAAGAAAAGCTTTCCTCTAAGGCGTACGGGCTTTTGATCACAGACGTGGCATAGCGCACGTAACGGTCTTTTTGTCTCGTTGGAGATAAATGATAATATTAGGGTGAATCGATAAAGACAGGAAAGATTATGCCTCATATTACGCGCTCCGCACTGGTTCCTTATAGTGCAGAGCAAATGTTCGCCTTGGTTAATGATATCAGCGCTTATCCGGAATTCATTCCAGGCTGTACCGCCAGCCGGGTGCTTGAAAAGAACGGCAGCGAACTGACCGCAGAGATGAATGTCTCTAAAGCGGGCATCAGCAAATCCTTCACCACCCGCAATGTTATCACTGAGAATCAAAGCATTGTAATGCGCCTGGTGGAAGGCCCCTTCAGCTCCTTTGCCGGCGACTGGCGTTTCATTCCCCTTAGCGAAGAGGCCAGCAAGGTCGAATTCCATCTCGATTTTGAATTCAATAGCAAGCTGATTGAACTGGCCTTTGGGCGAATTTTCAAAGAGATGGCGAACAGCATGGTCATGGCGTTCACCCGCCGGGCCAAAGAGGTTTACCATGCCTGACATCCGGGTCGAGGTCGTTTACGCCCTACCGGAGCGCCAGTATCTGCGCCAGCTGGTGCTGGAGGAGGGAAGTACACTGGAGCAGGCGATTCGCGCATCTGGTCTTTTGGATCTGCGACAGGATATCGATCTTAGTGTGAATAAGGTGGGCATCTTCAGCCGGCCCGCCAAATTGGCGGATACACTCAGTGACGGCGACCGGGTGGAGATTTACCGGCCGTTGCTTATCGATCCCAAGGAACTGCGCCGTCAGCGTGCGGATCGCACGCGAAAATAACCCGCCACCTCCGCCATTCCCTGTCTGCACGACGGCAGGCGATCCCAGACCTTGCACAGGTCAACCTTCACGCCGGCCATAGTCTCGGTTAACACCGCTTATTGATTGGTGCTGGAGCCTTCAAGCGTCGGTTTGTTGTCAATATGCGTCAGGATGTCGCTGCTGTTAAAGGTCAGCGTCAGCGTTTGCTGCGAGACCGCTTCATGGCCAGGTTCGCGGCGGAAAATGTAATACCAGGTGTTCGAGCCGAACGGATCCTTCATCATTGAAGTGCCAAGGGTATAGGCCACCTGCTGCTTGGTCATGCCGGTGTGGATTTTGGCGACGTCAGCTGCGGTCAGATAATTGCCCTGATTGATGTCGGGACGATAAACCACTCTCTCGAACACGGAGCAACCGGCGGTAAACATCAGCATAACGACAGCAGCAGCAGTCAATGTCTTACAGCTCATAATAATCACATTCCTTTTGGGCATAGGATGCCGATGATAATAGACCTTGCCGGCGTTGGGAACCTCTGCAAGACCCATCTATGACCGCAGGATGAGAAAAAAGTTGAGCTTTTCTAAGCGGCAAGCAGCTCCTTGGCGTTCGCCAGCGTATTTTTTGTGACTTCGCTACCGCCCAACAGGCGCGCCAGCTCCTGCAGCCGGGCTTTTTTATCCAGCGCCAGCATCTGCTTTTCGGTGGCGCTGCCGTCGGTATTTTTACTGACGAAAAAGTGATGATGCCAGAATCCGGCAACCTGCGGCAAATGCGTTACACACATCACCTGGGTGGATTCGCCCAACTGACGCAGCATTTTGCCCACGATAGCGGCCGTCGGCCCGCTGATGCCTACGTCGACTTCGTCAAAGATCAGCGCCGGCGTATCCATTTTGCGGGCGGTAATGACCTGTATCGCCAGCGCAATGCGGGACAGCTCACCGCCGGAGGCCACTTTTGCCAGCGGCTGCAGCGGCTGGCCGTGGTTGGTGGTCACCATGAACTCCACGCGATCGGCGCCGTCGGCGTTAAGCTGTTCGGGCTGAAAATGCACATCAATGGCCAGCTTACCGTGGGGCAGGGATAGCTAGTGCATACTGTGGGTAATATGGCCGGCCAGGCTGCCGGCGTGCTCAGTACGGCGCTTATGGAGCTGGCGGGCGAGATCCATCGCTTGCTGGTGGTGACGCTCGAGCGCCTCGGCCAGGGCGCCGGCGCTGGCGTCGTGCTGCGCCATCGCCTCCTGTTCTTGCAGGAGCTGCTGATAGTGTTGCGCCAGGGCTTCCGGTTTCACGTGATGCTTACGCGCCAGATTGATTTGGCGCGACAGGCGTTGCTCCAGCTCATGCAGGCGACCAGGATCAAGATCGATACGATCGCCATAGTGGCGCAGATCATTGCTGGCTTCGGTCAACTGAATAGCGGCATCCTCCAGTAGCGTCATCACGTCGGCGAGTGATGCATCCAGCGTAACCAGCTCGCTCATCACCTGCCGGGCGGCGTGCAGTTGACTAAGCAAATTGGCCTCTTCGCCTTCGCTCAAAAGCTCCAGCGTTTGCTGGGTGGCGGTAATTAGCTGACCGCTGTTTGCCAGCCGCTTGTATTCCTTTTCAATCTGCTCGTATTCGTCCGCAACCGGCGCAAAGTCGTTTAACTCTTTCAATTGATACTGCAGCAGCTCGCGCCTGGCGTCGCGTTCGGTGGCCTGCTGGCGCGCGCTGGCGAGATCCAGACAGCTTTGGTGCCATTGGCGGTAGGCGGCCGCCATGGCCTGCTGGAGGTCTTTCTCACAGGCGTAGGCGCCCAGCAGGCGTTTTTGATGCTCGGGACGAAGCATCTTCTGATGGGCGTGCTGACCGTGAATCTGAATCAGAAACTGGCCCAGCTCGCGCAGCTGTGACAGCGGCACCGGCGTACCATTGATAAAGCCGCGTGAGCGGCCGTCCTGGCTTACCACGCGGCGCATCAGGCATTCATTGCCGTTATCGAGCGCATTATCAACCAGCCAGCGGGCGGCCAAGGGGGTATCGTTGAGCAAAAAACGCGCGCAAATATCCGCCCTGGCGGCCTCTGGCCGTACCATGCTGGCCTCGGAACGGCCGCCGAGACACAAACCGAGCGCATCGATCGCAATGGATTTCCCGGCGCCGGTCTCACCGGTAATCACGCTCATCCCCGACCGAAAATAAATCGTTAACGCGCGTACAATGGCGAAATTGGCAATGGTCAGTTGAGCCAGCATAGTTGCTTTCCTGTATATAAAAATAACACTGTTATTATCCACAGTATAAACTGGTTTTTTTATACAGTAAAGCCGCGGCGGCCAAAATTTAGAATAATTTTTTCGACCAGCCTAATTTACTACTTAACGTATTGAAATAATTGTAATCATTGGGATGTATCAAATCAAGATAATAGTCGCTGCGGCGGATAAAGATCTCCTCACCTTCCTGGATGGGCAGTGCTATCTGACTGTCGCAGCTGATTTCCAGATCCGGCGCCAGTTGGGAAAATTTCAGCCGTATCGTGCTGGCGCCGTTAATCACCAGCGGGCGTGAGGAGAGGGTATGCGGAAACATCGGCACCAATGCAATGGCATCCACCAGCGGGGTAAGTATCGGGCCGCCGGCGGACAGGGAATACGCCGTGGAGCCGGTTGGCGTGGCGATGATAAGGCCGTCGGAGCGCTGGGAAAAGGCAGAGGTATCATCAATGTAAACCTCGAACTCGATCATGTGCGCCACCTTGCCGGGATGCAGCACCACCTCGTTAATGGCGCTGCTTAATCGGCCGCACACATCGCCGCGGCAAACCTGGGCTTCCAGCAAAAAGCGTTTTTCACTGCGAAAGTGCCCCGCCAGCACGTCGGATAATTGCGCCAGCGCCGAGTCGGGATCGAGGTCGGTCAAAAAGCCGAGATTGCCACGGTTGATACCGATAACTTTAATATCGTAGCGCGCCAAAATGCGCGCCGCACCCAGCATGTTGCCATCGCCGCCGACCACGATCGCCAAATCGGCCTGCTGACCGATATCGGCCAAACCGCCGGTAATGGCTTCGTGCAACGCCAGATCGCGGGCGATCTGATGTTCCATGATAACGTGGTACCCTTTTTCGTTCAGCCAGTGGTACAGCGTCTCATGCGTGGCCAGCGCATTGGGGTGACGCGGATGGCCGACGATGCCGATAGTCTGAAAAGTGCTAGTCATTTGATTGCTGATCCCCGGCGTATTTTTGCAAGCTTCATTATGCGTCATCCCTTGAATCCCCGCTATTCATCCCCATAATAACCGGACGAGCGAGAATAATGCTGAACCGCGGAGAAAACTCATGATGAGTAGTAAAGAACAGAACACCCCTGATGAGCAAGTCTCACAAGAGAGTGAAATGGAACAAGGGCAGCAAGCGGAAGCGGCGTTTAGCCAGGCACAGCAGCGTGAGCGCGATAGCGTGCTGCGCGCCAAGGCGGAAATGGAAAACGTGCGTCGCCGCAGTGAGCAGGATGTCGAGAAGGCGCATAAATTTGCCCTGGAACGTTTCGCCGGTGAACTGCTGCCGGTCATTGATAATTTAGAGCGCGCGCTGGATATGTCGGATAAATCTAACACCGAGCTGGCGTCCACGATTGAAGGCATCGAGCTGACGCTCAAATCGTTGCTGGACGCGGTACGCAAGTTTGGCTTAGATGTGGTAGGGGACACCCATGTGCCCTTCAATCCCGAAGTGCATCAGGCGATGACGATGCTGGAGTCCGACGAGCATGAGCCCAATCACGTGATGATGGTGATGCAAAAAGGCTACACCCTTAATGGCCGTCTAATCCGCCCGGCGATGGTTGCGGTATCGAAAGCCAAAAGCTGAGTTTTTGCCTCCCGTCGCCAACGGCGGGAGGAATCACACCCAGGTGACGTCGTTGATGTAAAGCGCAGTGCCGAAGGCTAACGACCGGCCACGTCGACCTCCGCGATAGTGTTACGTCGCCAACCCCCTCCCGCGTTATTAACCGCTACCGATATCAGGCCCGAAGGGCCAGCCGTGTTCAACCGATGTCTTTCAGGCCCAAAAGGCTGCCCGCATTATGCTTTACCCTGCACGCACCTGCGTTATCACCCGTCCTACTTTGCTATCATGTGCGCTGTGCGCCTGCAGGATCCTGCGCCGTTACGCCGCCGGCAACGTCGGCGCCCAATCAATCGGTTGTTGGCCTTGCTGTTCCAATAGGGCATTGGCTTTAGAGAAATGGCGGCAGCCAAGAAAGCCGCGATGGGCAGACAGGGGCGAGGGGTGCGGCGCTTTAAGCACATGGTGACGTTTGGGGTCGATAATCGTGCCTTTTTTCTGGGCATGGGAGCCCCACAGTAGAAAAACGATGCCCTCACGCTGGGCGTTCAGGACCTTAATGACCTTGTCGGTAAAAGTCTCCCAGCCCAGACTGGCGTGGGAATGCGCTTTTCCCGCTTTCACCGTCAATACCGTATTGAGCAGCATCACTCCCTGTTGCGCCCAGCTCTGCAGACAGCCATGACTAGGTATCACAAAGCCGGGAATGTCGCTGGCCAGCTCTTTATAAATATTGACCAGCGAGGGCGGAGAGGGCACGCCTGGCTTGACCGAAAAAGACAGGCCGTGGGCCTGATTCGGGCCGTGATAAGGATCCTGGCCGAGGATCACCACTTTCACCGCATTCAGTTCCGTGAAGCGAAAAGCATTGAATACATCTTTGGCCGGCGGATAAATGGTCATTCCCGCCGCCTGCTCTTTGGCGACAAACGCCAGCGTTTCCTGGAAGTAGGGCAGAGTTTTTTCTTGCGCGAGAGCATCGCGCCAAGTGAGCATTTGCGTCATGATACGCTCCATGATAGTGACGACCTGGTCTAAGCTTAACGTTTTCCCACTGCGGGTTAAACGTTTTCCCGCCGTCCGACTAGGGAAAAAACCGCCTGAGCAATAGAGTCAGCTGCATTTCAAAATTGACCTAAATCAATAAGTTTGGGCAGTAATCGCGCCACTTTCCGCCAGAGATTGATTTAAATCAAAGAATAGGCCCCGGTTGGCGGGTGTATAATCATTTAAGAAATTGGTTTTACCAAATGTCCAGGCAGGCTAAATGATAAACGGCATGCGTCTGGACGCCGTATGGAACCCATACCACGGAGGCATCTATGATTATCGGAACACAAATTACCGAGGCTGAAAACAAAGCGCTGGTAAATTCTTTCTGGCTGCTGGATGAAGCTAATGAACAAGCCCGCTGCCTGGTCGCCGTTGCCGGTTACGCCGACGACCAGTTGCTTTCCCTGCAGGAACTGGGCAAATTCGACTACCGTGAAATTCCGCTAGAGCAGAAGGAAGTGGTGCGTGTTGAGGGCTGGCAGCACCTGAATGTCAACGTGCTGAGCCGCGAGACGCTGGAAGACTCGGTCGCGAATCCGGAAAAATACCCGCAGCTTACTATTCGCGTGTCGGGCTATGCGGTACGCTTTAACTCACTTACGCCTGAGCAGCAGCGGGATGTTATCACCCGTACTTTCACCGAAAGTTTGTAATCTCCGCACATCATGCGCAAGGGGGCCTCTGGCCCCTTTTTTTATGGGTAGCGCTCTAGCACTAACGCTCGATGCTGGCCCACGGCGTCCGCGCGGGGAGAATGAACAGGATGGCGGGGCCGTGGCATCCGCGCGGGACAAAGGGTTCAGGTGTCCGGGCCGTGGCGTCTGCGCACAGCGGAGCGACAGGGGACGTAACGTCTGCGTGGGGCATGGATAGAGTGACGGCATCCGGGCGGCAGGAGAGGTACGGGTGGCGTGGGTGCGGAGTTCGCGCGGGATAGAGTAGTAAGGTTGGTTGGCGGCGGTGTGGGCTGAAAGCTGACAGCCTTAAGCGACATCAGGCCTGAAGAGACGTGGATAAGCGCCAAAAGGCACTGTTTCATTGTGCTCACCCAGGCCCATGCCAGGGATAAAATCGTCCCGCTGAGACAAAAATGAGCACTTGATAAGATAGGACGCGGTGGTGGTTATTTCATTAAAAAACAATGTCATTCATTTTTATGCATCGTGTCAGCAACATACCTATTACTTTTCGCTAACGGTTAATAACACGTTGGTGGCACACGTCGCGCTAACCGCGCGAAAGCGCGGCTTTTATCAGCATGCCATCGAAGCATGGCAGGCGGTGGCTTAAACTTCGCTTTCCGGCTTGGTTGCGCTTGTCGCATCCGGTGCCGCTTTGGGCGCCCGGCGTTTGCCTATATTTTTTTTATCGCGCAAACGCACCTTGATTTTGTCTTTTGTCTGCGCCTGTTCTTTCTTTTCTTTGCGCTTCGCCAACACTTTTTTCGACGGCTTGCCGCTCATTTTTTCAGCCGGTGCGCGTGTGGTTGGGCGCAGTTCATCAATCGTGCGCGCCTTTAACGGTTCATTAAGGTAACGGCTGATTTTTCCCAACAGTAAATGATCATGCGCTTCCGCCAGCGATATGGCGCAGCCTTTGCGACCGGTGCGGGCGGTGCGGCCTATCCGATGCAGGTAGACATCCGCCGTCGCGGGCAGGTCGAAATTAATGACATGGCTAATGTCCTCGATATCCAGACCGCGCGCCGCGACATCCGTTGCTACCAGGACATTCATCCGGCCGTCGCTCATGCGCTTGATGGCCTCATTGCGTTTGGCCTGGACCAGTTCCCCCTCCAGATAACATGAGGGAATGCCGGCATCGCGCAGCCAGCCGACCAGCTCATGCAGCCGCCCGCGCTTGCGGACGAAAACAATAGTTTTACTGACCTCGGGCTGTTTAAGCAGATGGCAAAGCAAGGCGGTTTTGTGCGTCAGATCGTCGGCGCGATAATACCATTGGACAATTTTTTGCGCTCGCGACGGCGAGGCGTCGATTTCCACCGGATCGTTTAGCAGGCGTTCGGCAAAATCCTTGACCGCGTTCCCTTCCAGCGTGGCCGAAAACAAAAGCGTCTGCTTGCGCCTGCGGGTTTCGGCGGCAATCTGCTCGACGTCCTGGGCGAACCCCATATCCAGCATCCGATCCGCCTCGTCCAGAATCAGCGTTTCTACCGCCCGGCAGTCAAAATTTTCTTCCTTGATATACTGCAGCAGGCGACCGGTAGTCGCCACCACGATATCCTGATTTTCGCTGAACACTTGCGCATGGTTCATATACGCCACGCAGCCGGTAATGGTGGCAATGTCCAGATGGGTGTGGTCGGCCAACTGTTTGGCCTGTTCCGCCACCTGCATGGCCAGCTCGCGGGTGGGCGTAACGATTAGCACCCGCGGCGGCCCGGATTTCTTGCGCGGAAAATCAAGGAGATGCTGCAATACCGGCAGCAAGTAAGCGGCGGTTTTGCCGGTGCCGGTAGGCGCCGAACCCAATACATCAAGTCCGGCCATGGCCGCCGGAATGGCTTCAGCCTGAATGGCGGTAGGGCGTTCAAAGCCTTTGTCGCTTAGGGCGGCGAGCAGGTCTTCGTGAAGATCGAGTTCGATAAATTGGGTTACAGTCATGGGCTACCTCTGGTTGGGGCGCAGATTATAGACGGATCCCACGTAATCTTCATCTGTTTGTGCGCGTCAGTTTATTTTAAAGTAGCGGTATACGCCTGCAGGAGCCACATGAATATGCTACCCACGGCCGTCACAAAACCGCTGCGGCGGGACGGATTTACCTTTAAACAGTTTTTTGTCGCCCACGATCGATGCGCAATGAAAGTTGGCACCGATGGCGTGCTGCTGGGCGCATGGGCGCCAGTCATTGAGGCGGGCAGGGCGCTGGATATCGGCACCGGCAGCGGCCTGGTGGCGCTGATGCTGGCGCAGCGCATGCATGGCGCTATTGCGATCGATGCTGTCGATTTGGACCCGTACGCCTGCCGTCAGGCGCGTGACAATTTTACCGCCAGCCCTTGGGCAACGTCCCTGTGCGCTGTCGAGGGCGATATCTGCGCCTATGCCGACAGGGCGTCGCGGCGCTATAAATCTATCGTCAGCAATCCGCCCTATTTTAGCACGGGGCCGGCCTGCGCCACCCCGGCGCGCGAGCGGGCACGCTATACCCGAGCCTGAGACATCAGGCGCTGCTGACCGCCGCCAACGCGCTGCTGGAAGAGGGCGGCACGCTGGCGCTTATCCTGCCGTATGCCGCCGTGGAGGTGCTAATTGCCCGCGCGTTGGCACAGGGCTGGTGGCTGCAGCGGCGTACCGATGTCAGCGATAGAGCAGATTTGCATCCGCACCGGCTGCTGATGGCCTTGACGCGCCGGCCGATGCCGTTAATCCACGATACGCTGACATTGCGCGACCCAACTGGCGCCTGGACACCGGCGTTTCGCGCCCTGGCCGGTGATTTTTATTTGGCGTTCTAATCGCCGAGCCGTTTTGGGTTGCAGGTGCGTGGCAGCTGCGCAGTTACAAACCTGTTCCTTCACCTAAGATAGGTGCAGGAACCGTATTCCCACGTTCATTTGATCCCTGGCCATTATTAATAGGAGTATTTCATCCGCCCTATCGATAATCCTTCGCGATTGCGAAAATAATACGAGTGGACAGGCTATATAATGTTTTTCCATCTTTATTTCCCCTCCATTTTTATTTTCACTTCAAAGAGAGAAGCGCCCCCTTTCAGACAGCGCGGGCGTGAATGACTGCCATGCCGGTGTTATGCCGTCAAGCTCACCTCGGCTAAAAGTGAAATATAGCAAGAGGTGGGGTGGCTAGTATTCTTTGGTGGCAATCTGGGCGTTATGTGCGAAGGCAGTCGCCGCCAGTCCTGTAGTCATGGAATAGGCATGGGCTTAATGTTTTTATGTATTTATCACGGCATTATGATTTGGACCCATAGAAAAACGTTAATAAGCCGTCTAAAAATAAAGTAATTTATTTAAATAAAAAGTGAGGTTAATTATGGATACAGATAATACTATGCTTAGACACGGTCGCATTACTTTCCCGGAATCTCGCTCTGAAAAATTGGGACAATGGTGGGCAAATGCGTTAGAGAGTGGAAAGTTTTTCCCCGCAACGCAGGCGGGTTTAGCCGATAAATTCGCCCCGAGTGATGAACCTAATGCCCTGCCGCCGAATGATGGCCAGATTGCCAGTGCCGGTTTCACGGATGGCGGCACTACCACTGCACCGCTCAAACTAGATGAATACGGTGAGGACCGTTGGGAAAAGAATGAAATAAAAGCCAATTCCGTGGTGGATTTTACCTGGAACTATAGCGCGACACATGCCACACGGCGTTGGAATTATTTCATTACCAAGGATGGCTGGAACCACAATGAACCCTTGAGCTGCGCCCAGTTTGAGCTAGAGCCCTTTTTCATGATGCAAAATCCCCAGCAGCCGCACTGGGAACATGCTAATGAATTGACGCCCAGTGCCGACGGGACGGTTCATAGCATTCAAATGCCCAACAAAAAAGGCTACCATGTTATTCTCGGCGTATGGGAAATCGCCAACACCCCCAGGGCCTTTTATCAAGTCGTCGATGTTAATTTTGTTTGACTATGACTTTCCATTATCGCTGGCTTATAAATTAAGGCCTTGATCACCTCGTCCGTGTCGGTATGCGCTGGAAGCTATTTTATACATTGTTTCACTGATCACGCATACCGCCGTAATAAGCGTTTTTATATGCCCTTCATGTAATTATTCGTGAATGTAGACAGAGAAGTCGGCGGCGAGCGCGTCACCCCACCCAGGCTACCAGCAGGAAAATAGACCCTCAGGTAGCCAAGCGGGAAAGAGGGGGGAATAGCATTAACGCCAAGATAGGGTATGATTTCTGCTGGGCCTAATCCTTTATGTCACGTTTATTATCCCACCGAAAAGGCTCTATCCATTCTGGCATTAAGCGTGTTAATTGAAGCGAAGCGGCGTTTTTCTGGCATTAAGCGTGTTAAATGCAGCGAGGCGGAGTTTTCCGAAGGCGCCATAGGCTATCGCATCATGGTAAGCCGGACAGTCATCACCTGTTACGTCTTTAACCGGTGATGACCATTATGACGAACGGGTGATGACGATTATCGGGGCTGTAATATGGTCGGTTTGGGGTCCGGCTGCATCGCGGGATAATCCAGCGTAAAATGCAGACCGCGGCTCTCTTTACGCTGTAGCGCACTTTTAACGATCAATTCGGCGACCTGCACCAGATTGCGCACCTCCAGCAAATTATTGGAGATGCGGAAATTGGAATAGTATTCGTCGATTTCACGCGTTAGCAGCTCTATGCGGTGCAGCGCCCGCTCCAGCCGTTTGGTCGTGCGCACAATACCCACGTAGTCCCACATAAAAAGCCGCAGCTCTTGCCAATTGTGCTGCAGCACCACCTCTTCATCGGAATTGCTGACCCGGCTTTCATCCCAGGGCGGCAGTTGGCGAACCTGGGCGATGGCCGGCAGACGGCGCTGGATATCCTCCGCCGCCGACCAGCCATATACCAGGCACTCCAGCAGGGAATTGGACGCCAGGCGGTTGGCGCCGTGCAGGCCGGTATAGCTGACCTCGCCGATAGCATAGAGACCGTCCAAATCGGTGCGCCCGTGTTTATCCACCATCACGCCGCCGCAGGTATAATGAGCCGCAGGAACGATAGGGATGGGCTGGCGGTTCAGATCAATATCCAGCGTCAGCAGCTTGTCATAAATGGTCGGGAAATGCTGGCGGATAAACGCCTCCGGCCGATGGCTGATGTCGAGGTACATGCAGTCGGCCCTTAGCCGCTTCATTTCATGATCTATTGCCCGGGCGACGATATCCCGCGGCGCCAACTCGGCGCGGGGGTCGAAGTCCGGCGTGAAACGGCTGCCGTCCGGCCGGCGCAGATAGGCGCCTTCGCCGCGCAGCGCTTCGGTCAGCAGGAAGTTGCGCGCCTGCGGGTGGAACAAGCAGGTCGGGTGGAACTGGTTAAACTCCAGATTGGCGACCCGGCAGCCGGCGCGCCAGGCCATGGCGATGCCGTCGCCGGAGGAAATATCGGGGTTGGTGGTATATTGATAAACCTTGGACGCACCGCCGGTGGCGAGCACTACCTCGCGCGCGCGGCACAGCTCCACCCGCTCCTTGGCGCGGTTCCAGATATAGGCGCCTACCACCCGCCGCGTGCCCGGCAGTCCCAGGCGGTTGGAGGTGACCAGATCCACCGCATTGCAGCGTTCCAGGATCTGAATGCCCGGGTGCGCTGCCGCCTTGCCCACCAAAGTGGTTTCCACCGCTTTGCCGGTCGCGTCCGCGGCGTGCAGAATGCGGCGATGGCTGTGCCCCCCCTCGCGCGTGAGGTGGTAGCGATCGCCGGCCGGCGTCGAGGCTTCGGTGTCGAACAGCACGCCTTGATCTATCAGCCACTGCACACAGTGGCGGGCGTTGCCGGCAATGAATTCGACCGCCTCGCGATCGCACATGCCGGCACCGGCTATCAGCGTATCGTCCACGTGGGAATCAACGCTGTCGGTTTCATCGAACACCGCCGCGATGCCGCCTTGAGCATACAGCGTTGAACCTTCATTCAGCGGACCTTTGCTCAGGACCATGACATCGCAATGCCCGGCCAGACGCAGCGCCAGCGATAACCCGGCCGCACCGCTGCCGATAACCAGGACATCGGTGGCATATTCAGTTGGTGGTTGCATAGCGGGTGGTGTGTATTCCGATAGAAAAGACTGTTTGGCAATGGTACCACCCAACGCCGGCCAGCTGTACCGCTTTTTGAGGCGGTTTATTTACGCATGTTTACTGACAGCATGGCGAATTCACGTTACCCCGCGCTTTTTATTATTGCGACTCTTTCGCGTGGGCGTGGGCGTGGGCGTTGGCTCTGCGAGAATCCAAGTACCGGCCATCCTAATTTATGGTAGTCTGGTGCTCAGCCCGGCCGGCGGCCCTGCATAATTGTGGCCGTCCCCTTTATTTTAAGAAAAACAGCAGGCGTGGCGGAACTTTATGATTATCATTAACTCCAATCTCGGGCTTGCTCGTAAAATTTCTTCAGAAGCTGGCGGTACTATTTTTTTGCGCGTGGAGAAAAATTTGAGGAGACATTACCTCGGATGAGCGAGCAGTTAACGGATCAGGTGCTGGTTGAACGGGTCCAGAAAGGTGACCAGAAAGCGTTCAATTTACTGGTCGTTCGCTACCAGCATAAAGTGGCGAGCCTGGTATCGCGCTATGTCCCGCAAGGGGATGTGCCGGACGTGGTGCAGGAATCGTTCATCAAGGCCTATCTGGCCCTGGCGTCGTTTCGCGGCGACAGCGCGTTCTATACCTGGTTATACCGTATTGCGGTCAATACGGCGAAGAATTATTTGGTGGCTCAGGGGCGGCGTCCGCCCTCCAGTGATGTGGATGCCAGCGACGCGGAAAATTACGAAAGTGCCGGCGCTTTGAAAGAAATATCGAACCCTGAGAATTTAATGTTGTCAGAGGAGTTGCGACAGATAGTGTTCCGCACTATCGAGGTGTTGCCCGAAGACTTGCGTATGGCGATTACGTTGCGCGAGCTGGATGGTCTGAGCTATGAAGAGATAGCGTCCATCATGGATTGCCCGGTAGGAACGGTACGCTCACGAATTTTCCGTGCGCGCGAAGCAATTGACAATAAAATTCAACCGCTTATTCAGCGTTAACGACGGCGGCAGGAGAAGGTACCCAGGCATGCACAATGAAAAGCTTTCCGCTCTGATGGATGGGGAATCGTTCGATAGCAAACTGTTTAACGATTTGTCCAGGGATGTGAAGTTGCAGCAAAGCTGGCAACGGTATCACCTCATTCGCGATGTTATGCGCAATGACGCAGGCGGAGTTCTCCATCTTGATATTGCCGATCGTGTCGCTGCCGCCATTGCCGAAGAGCCGGTGCGTATCGCGCCGCAGGCCGTCAAGGAATCGCAGCCGGCACCGGACACCTGGCATCGGTCCCCGTTCTGGCGTAAGGCGCAGCCGTTCACATCGCGCGTCGCCCGTTTGGGCATCGCCTCGCATCTTACCCAAATCGGCGTCGCGGCCTGCGTGTCTCTGGCGGTTATCGTCGGGTTACAGCATTACAACACCCAGCAGGGCGTCGGTCAGGACAGCCGTCAGCCGGAAAACCCGGTTTTCAATACATTGCCAATGATGGGCCAGGCATCGCCGATCAGCCTGGGCGTCCCTTCGGCCAACGGTGCCGGCGTGGATAACGGTAATCAGCAGGTGCAGGAACAGCGCAGGCGCATCAATGCGATTTTGCAGGATTATGAACTGCAGCGTCGCTTGCATGCCGATACTCTGCAGTTCGATCAGCAAGACGCGCAGCAGGCCGCCGTACAGGTGCCGGGCACGCAATCATTAGGAATGCAGCCGCAGTAATGAAGCAAATTTGGTATGCCGTGTGTTTGTTGACGGGCAGCCTGCTCTATTCCATCCACGCGCCGGCTCAGACCACCGCATCCGGCGCGTTGCTCGCGCAAATGAGCCAGGCCAGCCAGACGCTGGACTATGAATATGCATACGTGCTGGTTAGCAAGCTGGGCGTCGACTCGCTGCGCTACCGCCACGTGGTTATCGATAAACAACGGCTGGCGCAGCTACTGCAAATGGGCGGCCCGCGCCGCGAGATTGTCCAGCGTAACGGCGAAATAAGCTATTTCGAGCCCGGTTTGGAGCCTTTTACCCTGCTTGGCGACCATATAGTTGATTCTCTTCCCTCTATTGTCTACGCCAATTTTGAACGTCTGGCGCACTTTTACGATTTTATTCCCGTAGGCCGCGCCCGTATTGCCGATCGCCTGTGTGAGGTAGTGCGGGTTGTCGCGCGAGACGGCACCCGATTCAGCTATATCGTCTGGATTGATACCACCACCAAACTCCCGCTGCGCGTCGATCTGCTGGATCGTGATTGCGAGGCGCTGGAACAGTTCCGCGTCATCTATTTTAACGTCGACAAGCAGGTCGAAAACAGCATGGCCGGGTTAGAAAAGGTGACCTTGCCGCCCCAGTTGGCCTTGCCGGCCTCCACCACCGCGGATTTCGACTGGCGGGTTAACTGGTTGCCGGCGGGGGTGTCCGAGGCTTCCCGCAGCCGGCGTAGCTTGCCGGGCATCAACGAACCGATTGAAGCCAGGCTCTATACCGATGGTCTGTTCAGCTTCTCGGTGAACGTCGGTCAGGCGAATACCGGCAATGGGGAACGCCTCATTCGTACCGGACGACGCACTATCCATACCGAGCAACGCGGCAACCGCGAAATTACCGTCGTGGGTGAACTGCCGCCGGCCACCGCGAAGCGTATCGCCGACGGCGTCGTTATCAAGGCGCAGCCATGATTAAAGAATGGGCTACGGTCGTCAGCTGGCAGCGGGGGGTCGCGCAGGTGCGCTGCGAGGCGCGAGAGGGTTGCGGCAGCTGCCACGCCAGGCAAAGCTGCGGTACCCGTCTGCTTGAGAAAATGGCGCCCGACACACAACATTATTTAGCGGTCGCCAGCGCATTGCCGCTGGTGCCGGGGCAACGCGTCGAGGTCGGTATCAATGAAGGCAGCCTGCTGCGTTCCGCGTTTTTGGTTTATATGCTGCCGCTGCTGGGGCTTATCGGCGGCGCGGCGATGCTTCAGGGTACGCTGGGCACCGATCCGGCCGCCGCCTGCGGCGGTGTGGCGGGCGGCGTCGCCGGTTTTCTTTGCGCGCGCTATCTGGCGAGCCACACCTCTGAAACACGCGACAATCAGCCGGTCATTCTGCAGGTGGCGCTGCCGCCTTCATCATTGCATGTCCAGGATTAACGCCCGCGCCCCGGTGGCGCTGCGCGTTGAGCGCGCCGGTATGGCGTGCGTTTTACGCCATTGCCGCGTCCTGGGCAGTAGTCGGCGCGACGTTGCGGCGTGCGGTTCTCCGGGCCACGACACCCTCTGTCATCGTCGTGGCAATCGCTCAGCGGGCCGCATTCGGAACCGTCGCGCGGTCTACGCCCCCCGGCTGCAGACTGACACTGCACCTTTGCCGCGATGTCAAAGCAGAACGCGGATCCCGGCAATAGCCCCCCGCCATTCTTCCTTGCTTCCCTCAGACAGTGTAAGATGCGTCCATTATCTTGTGGGCCGTCGGGGCCACGTTCCCCGCAAAGCGACCACCGGAACAAGTTAGAGCGCCTGTTTAAGAGAAAAACATATTAAAATGAAGAATATACGCAACTTCTCCATTATTGCCCATATCGACCACGGCAAGTCGACGCTGTCCGACCGCCTGATACAGACCTGTGGCGGTCTGAGCGAACGTGAAATGGCGGCTCAAGTGCTGGACTCCATGGATCTGGAGCGTGAGCGCGGTATTACCATTAAAGCGCAGAGCGTGACGCTGGACTATAAGGCGCCCGACGGTCAGGTTTATCAGCTTAATTTTATTGATACCCCCGGGCATGTGGACTTCTCTTATGAAGTCTCCCGATCGCTTGCGGCATGCGAAGGCGCGCTGCTGGTGGTGGACGCCGGGCAAGGGGTCGAAGCCCAGACGCTAGCCAACTGCTACACCGCGATGGAAATGGATTTGGAAGTGGTGCCGGTGCTGAACAAAATCGACCTGCCCGCCGCCGATCCCGATCGCGTGGCGCAGGAAATCGAAGATATCGTCGGCATTGACGCCACCGACGCGGTGCGCTGTTCAGCGAAAACCGGCGTCGGCGTACCGGAGGTGCTCGAACGGCTGGTGCGCGATATCCCGCCGCCGGAAGGCGATCCGGCCGCACCGCTGCAGGCGCTCATTATCGACTCCTGGTTCGATAACTATTTGGGCGTGGTCTCGCTGGTGCGTATCAAAAACGGCACCTTGCGCAAAGGCGACAAAATTAAGGTAATGAGCACCGGTCAACATTACAACGCGGACCGACTGTGTATTTTCACCCCGAAACGTATCGACCGTGAAGTGCTGAACTGCGGCGAGGTCGGCTGGCTGGTTTGCGCCATTAAAGATATTCACGGCGCGCCGGTGGGGGATACCCTGACGCTGGCGCGTCAGCCGGCGGATAAAGTGCTGCCGGGCTTCAAGAAAGTGAAGCCGCAGGTTTATGCTGGTCTATTCCCGGTGAGCTCTGATGATTATGAGGCGTTTCGCGACGCCCTCGGCAAGCTCAGCCTGAACGATGCCTCGCTGTTCTATGAGCCGGAAAGTTCGACCGCGCTCGGCTTCGGTTTTCGCTGCGGTTTTCTTGGCCTGCTGCACATGGAAATCATCCAGGAGCGGCTGGAGCGTGAATACGATCTCGATCTAATAACCACCGCGCCGACGGTAATTTATGAGGTGCTGACTACCGATAACACGACGGTGTACGTGGACAGTCCAGCCAAGCTGCCGCCGCTGAATAATATCAACGAATTGCGTGAGCCTGTCGCCGAATGCCATATGCTGCTGCCGCAGGCTTATCTAGGTAATGTCATCACGTTATGTATCGAAAAACGTGGCGTGCAGACCAATATGGTTTACCACGGCAACCAGGTGGCGCTGACCTATGAGATCCCCATGGCCGAAGTGGTGCTGGATTTCTTTGACCGGCTGAAGTCCACCTCGCGCGGCTATGCCTCGCTGGACTATGGATTCAAGCGCTTCCAGCACTCCGATATGGTGCGGGTTGATGTATTAATTAATGGCGAACGGGTCGATGCGCTGGCGTTGATTACCCATCGGGATAACGCGCCGTACCGCGGCCGTGAGTTTATTGAAAAGCTCCAGGAGCTCATTCCGCGCCAGCAGTTCGATATCGCCATTCAGGCGGCCATCGGCAACCATATTATTGCCCGTTCCACCGTCAAGCAGCTGCGCAAAAACGTGCTGGCGAAATGCTACGGCGGCGACGTCAGCCGTAAGAAAAAGCTGCTGCAAAAGCAGAAAGAAGGTAAAAAGCGCATGAAGCAGGTGGGTAACGTTGAGTTACCGCAGGAAGCGTTCCTGGCAATTCTGCATGTGGGTAAAGACAGCAAATAAGTTTGATGAGATTGCATGGCCAATATGTTTGCCCTGATACTGGCAATCGCGACGCTTATCACCGGGATCCTCTGGTGTCTGGAGCGTTTTAAACTGGCGCCGGCTCGCCGCCGTCTGGGGCAGCAGCCCGGCCAGCAACGCCCAGAATCTATGGGGGGAACGCCCGGTAATGATGTCGCGGTAAAGGTCAGCCAGAAGCCGGGCTGGATCGAAACCTGCGCGTCGATTTTCCCGGTTTTGTTACTGGTCTTTGTCGTGCGCTCATTTATTTTTGAGCCGTTTCAGATCCCCTCTGGATCGATGATGCCGACGCTATTGGTCGGTGATTTCATTCTGGTGGAAAAATTAGCCTATGGCATTAAAGATCCCATCACCCAGACAACCCTGATTGAAACCGGCCATCCTAAACGTGGCGACGTGGTGGTTTTCAAATACCCGCCCGACCCTAAGCTGGACTATATTAAACGTGTGGTGGGGTTGCCGGGCGACCGGGTCAGTTACGATCCCGTCAACAAGCGCGTAACGGTTCAGCCAGGCTGCGCCAGCGGGCAGGATTGCGCCACGGCGTTGCCGATTACCTATAGCCAACTCGCGCCGAGCGATTTTGTACAGACCTTTAATTCGACCGGCAACGGCGAAGCCAGCAGCGGTTTCCTGCAGGTGCCGCCCGATAGGCAGGTGGACGGCGGCCTACGCCTGGCGCAGCGTAAAGAATCGCTGGGCGGTGTAGTGCACAACATTCTGACGGTGCCGGGACAGCAGGATCAACTGTGCCTTTATTACCAACAGCAGGGCAGTTCGCTGGCGGAGTGGGTGGTGCCACAGGGAGAATATTTTATGATGGGCGATAACCGGGATAATAGCGCCGATAGCCGTTATTGGGGTTTCGTACCGGAAAAAAATCTGGTGGGTAAAGCAACGGCTATCTGGATGAGCTTCGAGAAACAGGAAGGCCAATGGCCGACGGGCGTGCGCTTAAGTCGTATTGGCGGCATTCATTAATTCCTTTTTTAGCGAAGCACTATTTCGCTTACCGATGTAGAATACTTCTCAGGTAATGAAAGGCTGGCTCCCTTCGAGGGGGAGCCACTGCAAACGATACAGTTCAGGACAGGCGTGCCGTTCCCAGGCCTGTTCCGTCTGCTGCGGTTTTTTACGCATGGTTGAGTTATTGGTAACGCATGAATCCCATCTTAACAAATAGGCTCCAGAAGAAACTGGGCTACACTTTTCATCAGCACGATCTTTTGTTACAGGCGTTAACGCACCGCAGCGCCAACAGCAAACATAATGAGCGGCTGGAATTTTTGGGCGATTCTATACTGAGTTATGTCATCGCAAACGCGCTTTATCAGCGTTTCCCCCGTGTTGACGAGGGCGACATGAGCCGGATGCGCGCCACGCTGGTCCGCGGCAATACGCTCGCGGAAATGGCGCGGGAGTTTGAGCTGGGCGAATGTTTACGGCTGGGGCCGGGAGAGCTGAAAAGCGGCGGTTTCCGCCGTGAATCGATTTTGGCCGACACGGTAGAAGCGTTAATCGGCGGCGTATTCCTGGACAGCGATATTCAAACCGTCGAAAAGCTTATCCTTGATTGGTACCGTTCCCGTCTGGATGAAATCAGCCCCGGAGATAAGCAAAAAGATCCGAAAACCCGGCTGCAGGAATACCTCCAGGGACGCCATTTGCCGCTGCCTACTTATCAGGTGGAGCAGGTGCGTGGTGAAGCGCACGACCAGGAATTTACCATACATTGCCAGGTCAGCGGGCTGGCGCAGCCGGTGGTCGGTAATGGCTCAAGCCGACGTAAAGCCGAGCAGGCCGCGGCGGAACAGGCACTTAAACTGCTGGAGCTTGAATGAGCGAACAGACGACCTATTGTGGGTTTGTGGCGATTGTTGGCCGGCCGAACGTCGGCAAATCCACGCTGCTGAATCAGTTGTTAGGGCGGAAGGTCTCTATTACTTCGCGCAAACCGCAAACCACCCGCCACCGCATTATGGGGATCCACACCGAGGGGCCTTACCAGGCTATCTATGTGGACACGCCGGGACTGCATATTGAAGAGAAACGGGCAATCAACCGTTTAATGAATCGCGCGGCCAGCAGTTCTATCGGCGACGTAGAGTTGGTTGTCTTCGTGGTGGAAGGCACCCACTGGACGCCGGACGATGAGATGGTGGTGAACAAACTGCGTGACGTTAACTGCCCGGTGGTGTTGGCGATCAACAAGGTGGATAACGTGGCTGATAAGGAACAACTGCTGCCCCATATGCAGTTTCTCAGTCAGCAAATGTCGTTCCATGACATCATACCTATTTGCGCCGAGAACGGCATGAATGTCGAAACCCTGGCCGGTATTGTGCGTAAGGCGCTGCCGGAAGCGGTGCACCATTTTCCAGAAGATTACATTACCGACCGTTCCCAACGTTTCATGGCCTCGGAAATCATCCGCGAAAAGCTGATGCGTTTTCTGGGCGATGAGCTGCCTTATTCCGTCACGGTCGAGATTGAACGTTTTGCCACCAACGATCGCGGCGGTTACGACATCCACGGGCTTATTCTGGTGGAGCGCGACGGCCAGAAGAAAATGGTTATCGGCAATAAGGGCAGCAAAATTAAAACCATCGGTATCGAAGCCCGGCAAGATATGGAAGCCATGTTCGAGACGCGGGTGCATCTTGAGCTGTGGGTGAAAGTGAAATCGGGCTGGGCCGATGATGAGCGTGCCCTGCGCAGTCTGGGCTACGTCGACGATCTCTAGGCAACGCCGATGGAAGGTTGGCAACGCGCTTTTGTGCTCCATGCGCTCCCTTACAGCGAAACCAGCCTGCTTCTGGACTTTTTCACCGAACATCAAGGGCGGGTGCGCGTTTTGGCCAAAGGCGCGCGCTCTCGCCGTTCCGCGCTTAAAGGGGTGCTGCAGCCTTTTACGCCCTTATTGGCCCGCTGGAGCGGCCTCGGGGAGGTAAAAACCCTGCGCAGCGCCGAGCCCGTCTCGCTAGGTCTACCGCTCAGCGGTCTTATGTTGTATAGCGGACTTTATATCAACGAGCTGCTGTCGCGCGTGCTCGCCCATGAAACCGATTACTCCACGCTTTTTTACGATTACCTCCACTGTCTGCAATGGCTGGCGGGCGCCACGGGTTCGCCGGAACCGGCCCTGCGCCGCTTTGAGCTGGCGTTGCTGTCGCATTTGGGTTACGGCGTCGATTTTCTCCACTGTGCCGGCAGCGGTGAGCCGGTCGATGACGCTATGACCTACCGTTACCGGGAAGAGAAAGGCTTTTCCGCCAGCGTAGTTCTGGACAACTACAGCTTCACCGGACGCGAACTGCGGGCCCTGGCAGAGCGGGAGTTTCCTGATCTCGACACGTTGCGCGCCGCCAAGCGGTTCACCCGTATGGCGCTCAAGCCCTATCTGGGCGGCAAACCGTTAAAGAGCCGCGAGCTGTTTCGCCAGTTTCTTGACCGACGGCCACGGGCGCCCCGGCAGGCGAGCGCCGGCGAGGCGGGTGCGCGCGAGGCGGGTGCGCCGGGGCCGGACGGTGACGAAGCCAAGCAATAAACTGGTCTGGGCTACAGCGCTGGTTTACACTGCGACACATTACCTACCAATGTCAGGGGAAGAAAATGTCTGAATTGTTGCTGGGCGTGAATATCGATCATATTGCAACGTTGCGCAATGCGCGCGGCACGGCGTGGCCGGATCCGGTTCAAGCTGCTTTTATCGCCGAGCAGGCGGGCGCTGACGGCATCACCGTGCATCTGCGCGAGGACCGCCGGCATATATAACCGATCGTGATGTCCAACTGTTGCGCAAGACGATTCAAACCCGCATGAATCTGGAAATGGCGGTGACGGAAGAGATGATCGCTATCGCCTGCGATGTGGCGCCGCATTTTTGCTGCCTGGTGCCGGAAAAGCGCCAGGAAGTCACCACTGAAGGCGGGCTGGATGTTGCCGGCCAGCCGGATAAGCTGCGCCAGGCCGTAACCCGTTTAAGCGCTGCCGGTATCCAGGTGTCGCTGTTTATCGACGCTGATGAGCGGCAAATTGCGGCGGCGGCGGACGTGGGCGCGCCCTACATTGAAATTCACGCCGGCGCCTATGCCGATGCGACCGATGAGGCCGCCAGCGCGGCGGAGTTTGCCCGCATCCGTCAGGGCGCGGAATTTGCCACCAAGCTGGGCCTTAAGGTCAATGCCGGTCATGGGCTAGATTATCACAATGTCAAACCGGTGGCCGCGTTGGCGCAGATGCAGGAGCTGAACATCGGCCACGCGATTATCAGCCGCGCCGTCATCGGCGGCCTGGCGGACGCGGTGCGAGACATGAAACGCCTGATGCGTGAAGCGCGCGGCTGATGGCGATTGTCGGCATCGGTACCGATATCGTCGAGATTGAACGCATCGAGGCGGTGGTCTCCCGCAGCGGCGATCGGCTGGCGCGCCGGATCCTAAGTCCCGATGAGTGGCGACAGTATCAGCAGCACAATCAGCCGGTACGGTTTCTCGCCAAACGTTTCGCGGTAAAAGAGGCGGCTTCCAAGGCGTTGGGTACCGGTATCCGTGACGGGCTGGCCTTCGCCCAGTTTGAGGTTTGCAATGATGCGTTGGGTAAACCTTCGCTGCGGTTATTTGATCAGGCG
This sequence comes from Candidatus Sodalis endolongispinus, assembly GCF_018777395.1. Taxonomy (GTDB): domain Bacteria; phylum Pseudomonadota; class Gammaproteobacteria; order Enterobacterales; family Enterobacteriaceae; genus Sodalis_B; species Sodalis_B endolongispinus. Next base: position 1,842,525 of record NZ_JAFJYC010000001.1, on the reverse strand, counting down.
GCGGCGCTGGCCAATCGGTTAGGCGTTACCGGTATGCACGTTACCTTGGCCGATGAGCGGCACTATGCCTGCGCGACGGTCATTTTTGAGCGATGACGCCCGTGCGGTTTGCGGCGTTATCGGACTACAAACGATCGGCGTGGTGCAGCAGCACAAACTTTTCCCACAGCGCATCGCTGTTTTCCACCTGCTGTGGATCGGCGATGATAGTGTTATCAATCGGGCAGACCTGCTGGCAGGTGGGGCGATCGTAATGGCCGATGCATTCAGTACAGCGATCGGCACCGATGTGATAATACTCAGCGCCCATGCTGATAGCTTCGTTCGGGCACTCCGGCTCGCACATGTCGCAATTGATGCACTTTTTTGTTATCAGTAATGCCATAATAATCGCTTAAGTTCTTCAATTCGCTAAATCAGTGGCTTATTGCTATCTGTAGTGGCTTACTATTTCGCAATAAGTTTATTTTCGCACAGTGCAACCCATTGAAAAATTATCTTCAGCGACACAGAGGGGTAACGCTGAGCTTTGGACTTGTTGATGCGAAAAGATGCTGGCCATTGCCCTAGAGATTACCGATGTCGCGCACTGTAACATAAAATCGATCTAACGCCTAAAGCGAAGCATTTTTTTCACACCCATATGATGGGAGTAATGTTGACATTTCATAGGCAAGTCTATGCCCTTGAATTTGTGTTACGGGTACAAATCAAACTTGCGCGTCTTGGCTCAGTCCTGCTGTTATAAAGGAAAAGAGAGTGTATGGCATGAAACACTTAGCAACGCAAGTCGTTGATATGCCACGTTGATTACTCTAAGTATGCAATTGAAAAGAAAGAAAAAGTATGGAATGCAAAAAATGATCATAAAGATCTTCCGCCAAAGCAGGTAAATCATTACCGAGATTTTTACCCATGATGTTACAGCAGCGATAAGTTCTTTTACGCATCATTTAGATTATTTTATGTTGCTGTCAACCTCCCTCTGGACGGCATGTTGCACGTCATTTAACGGAATTATAATAATAATGCTACCGTTTCGTAATAAGGGTTTTTCCCGCAGTTTTGATTTGTACAATATTATTTGCGCTGACTCGCGTCTTTACCTGCAAATATAAATCGTTAACTCTGCTGTTTAAGTTGTCATAGCGGTATGGAACCTATCGAGGTTATCTGGCTAATGGATGATTTTGACGATGAGATGTGCGGCATTTCCGTTCATGAGTTGTACGATGGGCCGATAGGGAATAGCTGCGATTGGGCCGAGGTGAGTGGGACTACCCGTAAAACCGGCAGTAGTGTACCGGCTTATATGATGACAATGATTTGTGCCCTATTATTGAATGTACAGGATTGAACGTGGGTTTTTAACAGCGCGACAACCGATAACCATGACCAACACCTCTGTAGCATGATCGAGGCACCAATGGCGTCAATCGCTCACACTCTGTTTGGCACAGGTAGGCGGAACGGAAATGATTGTTAAGGACATTCCTCGAATGCTTGCTAAAAAATTAGGGCTCAGTAGGCGAAGTTGAAGCAAAGCTATGCTTTTCTTCCTAACGACGAAAAATCCTATTCATACCGTTCAGGTAGCGCAGAAATAAATATTCATATCGATCAATCAGTTGGATTAACAAGCTGAATCAACTATTTACAGCTTCAGGAATGCTTGATAATACTATATACATGAACAGTATTTGGGCGCGTACCTTGAATTTTCCCTTGCTAGCTCAAGATTGCCCAGAGAAATCATTCAGCCGGGGCGGGCGAAGCATCCGATGCCGGCTGATCATTTGCTCGATACAGCCAATATGGGGTACGAGTAGAGCTGATGATTTAGCTGCTGCGTTGTGGTATCAAGCTCAGTCGTATGACCGCCCATATGGTAGTAGCGCCGCTGTTAAGCGATAAAAAGCTGTTCCTTCGCAATACAGCTGTTTATCAAAAAAAGGTGAGTAGCAGACCAACAGGATAAATAGCTTCGACGCTAAACGCCGAAAGCAATGGGCTATTGACTTGATAAATAAGCATTAATGATGCGCAAAAAGCTGGATTTTGTAAGTTTACATCATGCCAGAATGGCAATCGGTTTTCATAAATATCACACCTAGACAGAAGAGGGAGAAATTATCAACGAGCTGATTCAAAGGTAATAACAACCAATCAATTTCGCTAGTAGGAAAATTGAGTAGGAGTTGGGTATCTAGAAACGCATTGGTATAGCAATCAATCACTACAAGTGCGCTTAATTTTAAGTTGCATAATGAGAAACTGACAATGACTAACAGCGTTGCAAATATTACCGAACTTAGACAGAGCATTGGTACGGCTGGAGATGTAATTTTATTGGCCGGATATGTTGGAGGGAATAATACTGGTGGGGGAATGCTCACATGGTTGGATGACACTAGCACCCAAGACGATGGCGGGGTGTTCTATCTGGTGAACAGTAATGGTGGTTGGAAGCGGAATGTAGCACAGGGCATTATGGCTGATTGGTTCGGTGTAACGGGCGATGGAGTAGACTGCGGAGAAGCTGTTTTGACTGCCATAAACTATGTGGTTTCTAATGGCGGTATTTTACAATTTCCACAAGGAGAGGTCAATATTGGTACTACTCGAATAGAAATTACCACTATGAATGATCCGAGTTTCATTATTCGAGGCCAAGGGCACGGATCGACTCATATCACCTGGGACAATGTTGATCCTATAGCGATGGATATCAATACTGGAAATTATACTTCGGAAACGGCACTGCTTAAGTTTGGCGCCGACCCGACGGTGATCTTGCCCCGCCATCTCCGTACAGCTTTTGTATCTTAAGTTAACGAAGCACGCTGCCGCCGGTATTCTCTCGGAGAGTGATATCCCAGCGCGCTGTGCGGATGGTTTTCATTGTAATGCGTGAACGCTGCTGCAAGGTTTCGCAGGGCTGTTCTCGCATCCGGTTTTGGCATGAACTCGATATAGTCTTCCTTCATCGTCTTCACGAACCGTTCGGCCATTCTCTGCGGGCTGCTCACCGCTGTTGTGCAGGGCTCCAGATCCAGTTCTCTGGCGAACCTCTGCGTTTCATGCGCGGTATACGCTGAACCGTTGTCCGTCAACCACTGCACCGCTGTATCGGGTAACCTGTCGCCGAAGCGCTTTTCTACCGACATCAGCATCACATCCTGCACGGTCGAACTGTCGTAGCCTACAGTGCTCGCAGCCCAGTCTATGGCCTCTCTGTCGCAGCAGTCCAGTGCGAACGTGACCCGCAGTTTTTCACCGTTGTCGCAGCCGAACTCGAAGCCATCTGAACACCAGCGCATATCGCTTTCTGCCACCGCGATCCTGCCCTTATGCTCACGCCTCGGCCGCTCTGGTTTTCAATGTAATAACAGCAGGTTATGCTCACACATGATCCTGTAAAGTCGTTTCGCATTTACCGGCGGCAGTCCCTCTGCGCGACGTTGTTTACGCAGGATGCCCCACACCCGCCGATAGCCGTAGCTGGGCATATCGCTGATGATGTCGAGGATGTCCGACAGTATTTCAGCGTCTGCTTCGTCATTACGCCGGTTACAGCGCCTGTCCTGCCAGTCGGCAGAACGCTTAATCCGCAGTGACAGCGGCGCACGCGACACGCTCATGGCGCGGCTGACCTGTGCTATTCCCCGGCCTTTGGCAACAAGGGCGCGTGCGCTATCCATTTTCGTGACTGGCCGTACTCCACGGCTTCTTTTAGGATCTCAACCTCCATCGTCTTCTTACCCAGAAGGCGCTGGAGCTCCCGGACCTGCTTCAATGCAGCTGCAAGCTCAGAGGCAGGACGTCCTCCCGGCAGCCACGGCGGTGAGGCTGCCTTCCTGATATTGCTTTTTCCACTTAAACAGCAGGCTGGGCTGGATACCGTGCAGTCGTGCGAGATGGGAGACATTCATGCCGGGCTCCATCCTCTGCTGAATAATGGCCATTTTTTCCTGAGGAGTTTTACGTTTACGGACTTCTTGACCTAACGGGATCCCGGTCATATCAAAATTGGCGTTAGTGTTAGACATATATTCAAGCCTATCTCTTATCTGGAGATACAGCTACTGTCTGGTGTTTCAGGGGGATAAATCACCCACGAAAGCTCATGTGGGTAGTGGCGCTCGAATTTCTCCAGCCGCAGTAGCGCCCTGGCGCGAGTCTCCCCCTGCTTGATATCCATGCCAAGCGTGCGGATCGGCAACATGACATTTTGCAGCACCGTTTGCCACGGCAATAAGGTCGCCTGTTGAAACACGATACCGACATCACGGCGCGGGCCGGTGATAGGGGTGCCATCAAGTTCGGCGATCCCTGCCGAGGGGGTGAGAAGTCCCGCGGCAACCTTCATCAGGGTGGATTTGCCACAGCCTGACGGGCCAAGAATTGACAAGAATTCGCCCTGTGCCAGCGTCGTATTGAAGTTATACAGCGCCGGCGTAGCGCCACGTGACGCAGACATGTAGTGCACCTGGTTCACTTATTCAACTTTAATTCAACTTTATAGGATTTCGCCTGTGCCACGACCGCGGCGGCATCGAAATCAGACATTGCCGACACTAACGCATTGGTATAACAGTTGGCAAGATTGATCTCTTTACTCTGCAACTGTCCGCCGTCATATAGCGCATCGACGAAGTTCTGCCAGATTTTCTCGTCATATTGCCCCCACTGGCGCGGTTTACCCGCCGGGAAATCCAGCATTTTATTGAAGCGGGAATTAAACACTTGAACATTGTCAGCCAGCACATTTTGCGCATCGCCGCCGGGGCGGGTGTTGGGGTATTTTTTCCAGAACAGCTCGACGCAGGCTTCGCGGTTGGCTTCACAGAAGACCGTTGCCTTGGCGACGGCGCGGCCGAAGCCCGTTAGGACTTGCGGTTTTTCTTTTATCATTTCATCGCTGGCGATAAAACCGTTGCTGAACAGGTTGGCATAGCGCGGCAATTTCGGCAGCCGGCGAATTTTGGTGCCCTGAACTTCAAGCGTGGCGTGCTGAGTATCAAACAGGTTCAGCGCGTCGATTTTTTTGCTGGTCAGCGCCAAAAACGCGGCGCTGCCGATACCGACCGGCACCATAGTGGCATTAATCCCCAATTCTTTGAATTCCGCTTTAGTTATCGGCACGTTACCAAAACTCATTGCGCCTACGCCCAGGGTTTTACCGTCCAGCTCCTTCAGGGTCTTAATGGGAGACTCAGCGGGGACGATAAATTCCCACCCGGAGCTGCGGGTGGAGTTATAGAAAAATTTCAGCGGCAGACGCTTTTGGCCAGGCGCGTTGGAAAGAATAATGGTATCCGGGTTGGGATAACGGATATCAACGCGTTTCGCCAGCATTTGCGGGATAAGCGTGCCGGTCCATTTAAAGCCCATGACCTCAACATCCAGCCTTTCGTCTTTAAAATATCCCAGTTCTTGCGCGACAATCACGGGAGCCTGCGAAAGGGTAATATCGGTGACATTGGCATAGCGGACTTTGGTTAATTCTGCAGAGGCTGAAGTCGACATCATCCCCATTACGACGGCGGCTAACGCCGCGATTTTTGCAGTAGAAAATATGGTTGGCATCATCAACTCCTGAATTATCCTTTCACGGGAACATAGGTTCCGCGGCCAATAGCTACCAATTTGCCGGTGGCTGCAGTAATCTCGATGTCGATTATGGCGAATGACCGCCCCTGCTTACGTACGGTGGCGGTGGCGTCAACATAAGCCCCTAGCGCAGGGCGTAAATAATCGATATGCAGGTTTACGGTGGGAACGCCGCCGCCCAAAAGCATGCCGAGCGCGAAATCGCCCGCCACATCAATAAGCGCGGCCAGCGCTCCGCCGTGAAATTGTTGCGATCCCACCGCGCCACGTTCAATCTCCGGGCGCAGCGGCATGCGCACCGCCAGACGTGACGCGACATAATCCATTTCCAGAATTTCGAGCTGCATGGCGTTGATAAATCGCGATTGCTGGAAAATCTGCGCCAGACCGTCACGGGTGAGCTGCTGGGAGTGATCATTATTCATGGTTTTACCACCACCTTGCCAAATACCAGACGATCTTCCAGCTGGCGGAATGCTTCATTGATATCGGTAATGGCATATGTGTTATCAATGACGGGATTGAGTTTGCCGGCGCGCACCAGCTCCAGCAAACGGTTAAGATCGTCACGTGCCCAGCCGTTGGAGCCCAGTATTTGCAGTTCATAACTCCAGACAAAACGCAGATCTTCTTTCGGATCATAGCCGGCCGTCGCGCCACAGGTCAGCAGGCGCCCGCCGCGGTGCAGGGTGCGCAGGGATTTTACCCAGGTATCGCCGCCGGTGAAGTTGACCGCGACATCCATACCGGATTCATAAAGGCGCCGATGCGGTTTGCCGAAGTGAGTAAACACCCACTTCATGAAATCGTCCTGTTTGTAATTCAGCAGGTGATCTGCCCACAACGCTTTCAGACGCTCAAGCTTGTCCGGGGTCGACGCGGCGGCGACCACTTCGGCTCCCGCCAGTTTGGCCAATTGCACGCAGCAGGTTCCCACGCCGCCCGAGGCGCCCAGGATCAGGACCTTTTCGCCGGCCTTGATTTTGCCGATGGTCATCATCATCCGCCAGGCCTTGCCGTAGGCCACGGGTAGGCAGGCCGCGGTTTCATAGCTGACATCGTCAGGTAGCGCTACCAGGTGATGAGCCGGCACCGCACAATATTCCGCCAGCCCCCCATGCCGCGCTTCGCCGATAACGCCGCCAAAGGTTTTACGGTCGGAAGGATCGATCATGACCCGATCGCCCACGCGCCATTCGGTGATTTCGCGCCCGACTTCGACAATTTCCCCGGCAAAATCCAGGCCTATAATGATGGGCATCGGCACCGTAATGCCCGGCATGCCGTTGCGGGTAAAAATATCATGATAATTCAGCGTGGCCGCATGCACTTTGATGATCACTTCATCCGGTGCCGCGATGGGATCGGCGAACTGCGTTTCATACTGGATACTGCCCGCGCCGCCATGTTGATAAATTACCGCTGCTTTCATTTCATCTCCGTTGGCTATTCTTTGAATTGTAGGGCCGTGTGGCTTGCGATATCCGGGCCGACCCATAGCGTTTTGTCACGCCATCAAGACAGCAGGCAAGCTCATAAGGCACCTGACGTTGCTGAAAATAGTCCTCAAGCAACGCAAGCGACTTCACTTTGATGCAGGCTGCCGCTACGCGGTTGAGGGGGGGACGGAGGACGGGCGCATAGCGCCGCATCGCGTCTTCCGCCATCACCCAAATCTTGCCCGTCGTGAGGGAGAACTCCCAGGCTGGGCCCAGCTGCCGGGGTTCGCCGGCAAGTTGGCGGAAGCGCGCGATCGTATCGTCAAGCGTCGCGGTGACGATATAGACGCCGGACAGCGCTTCGGCGCCATTGGGGTGCGTCAGAAGATGAGGCTGCCATAAGACCTCGGGCGTGCAGTGCTCGATAACGATAAAACGCGCTTCTTGATAGCTGTCGGTATCCAAATATATATTGCGGAACCGGGCCCGGCGAATGAGGTCATTATTGACGCCAAAGGGTGTATCCCTTTCCAACGCAATGGGCTGGAGGGCGTGTACGCCGGCATGGATTAATGCCGAATAAGCGTCCTCGGCCCGGGAGCACCGCATAGCGACGATATGTAATCCTTCATAGCGTTCGACCATTTTCTTTACGTTGCTGGGCAGAGCGGCGTCCATTAAGCCGATTATCTCGAAATAACCTTGCGCAAACATGGCGCAATGGTTACCGGATCCCCAAGGGACTATCTTGCCATCGGTGTCGTTCGCGCCAGCATGCATACTCAGGGCCGTCAGGTTAAAGCCCAATTTTTGATACGCGTCTTTTGCTGTTGCGAGATCTTTTACCGCCAGACCGACGTGGTCCAGGGACAACGTGAGAGCATCCATTTTGACCGCTTTGCCTTTATCTACGCGAGTTGATTATTAGCGCTGCTTAACATCATCATGTGGGAATAAATTTCTTACAACTTAGCCCACGGGAGAAGAAATTGATTCTTTTTCACGCTTATAAAGCATGATAATGTCTCGAAATTTGAAAACCGTAATATTGTTTTCTTATATCTTATAGCCAATATCCATTTAACCAAGGGCTGCGTCGTACGGGTATGCGCTGCGCATTTTTGGTCAGCCCCCCTTTGATTGAAAAAAGGGTTATATATAAACGCGTTGCAGAATACACGTTTTTACCGCCAAATACCACTGTCGCGGTTTGACGGCTTATTGGATGACAGCGACAGATAAAGTCGATAGATATTTCTAATATTATGATAACAAAGAGAAAATTATTCTATTATCTTATGCTGTAATCCTGTAAAAGAGAAATTCTTTTTTATAGGAGGGGATGTCGGTAATCACTGCATTCCCGATGGAGTATTTTATATTTTTCCGCATAATGAGAATACCCTGCCAATAATGAAGCGGAATTCAGCACAAGTGATAATAATTATTTCCTGTCGGCGGTGGTAAAATGTCGGTGTCCTGCAACCGACAGCGCGATAACCGGCGCGGCATTTTCTGCCGTCCGGCTGCCTGCCCGGTGTAGGTCAACGCCTGCGCCGGGCAACAAAAGTCTAAGGCACGCGCAATTCGTCGTAAGACACCATCACATGTTCGGCAAAGGCGGGGCGTTGGGTCAATCGTTCATAATAGCGCGCGATCGCCGGATAAACGGGACGTTCGACAGCGATGGTGTAATAACGATACAGCAGATGGCCGAATTGAATATCCGCCAGTGTAAAAGCGTGGCCGGCCAAATACCCCGCGCGGGCGATTTGGGCGTCCGCTATGGCCAGATTGAGCTGGAGCTTGTCCAGCGCATGGCGAATGGCCTGCGCATCCCGCTCGCCGGCGGCGGTTCTGACGACCCGCCAGAATACGGGGGCGGTGAAGTTGAGCGCAACGTTGATTTTGGCCCATTCCGCCCATTTATCGACATTCGCCAGGGCCAGAGGCTCCGCCGGCCAAAAATCCAACGCGCCATAGCGGCCGGCTAGGTAGCGTAGAATGGCGCCGGTTTCCCATAAAGGATCGCCTTTATCATCACGGATGACGGGGACGGTGCCGTTGGGATTCATGGCTAAAAACGCCGCCGTGTTGTTGCCGCCGTAGCGATGGCCGATATCATAGCGGACAAACGGCAGCCCGAGCTCACCTACACACCACATCAATGCCTGCACATTGGAAGACGTCTTTCTGCCCCAGATCTCAATCATGCCCTTTACCCGCCGTAATAGTGCCGATGTCCGCATTATAAAGGGCTTTCGTGGCACCGTCCTGGCGTAAACAGGTTTCGCCCCCTGTCGAATGCCCAACGTTCAAGACTCAACGCGTAACGTGCCGTGGCGGGCAATCCTCTCCCTGCCGTACTACGCTTAAAGACGACATCCCTCTGCCAGGAGACGATAATGAGTTACTCCCCTTTGCAACCGTAACAGGCACGGACCGATCGTCAGGTCGAAATCTTTTTGCAAGCTTTGAACGGTGCCGATGCGCCGCCAGTGGAAAGTTTGCCGCCGGCGCAGGCGCGCCAGGTGCTCATTGACGCACAAAAATCCGTCGCCATTGATTTGAGCGGCGTTGACGAGTCGGAACAGATCATCACCGTCGACGGCCAGCCGCTGAGCTTGAATATCGTCCGCCCGGCCAATACCGACGGGGTTGCTGCCGGCATTCGTTTTTTTCCACGGCGGCAGCTGGGTACTGGGCGATTATTTTACCCACAAACGACTGGTGCGCGATCTGGTGGTCGCCAGCGGCGTGGTGGGGATTTTTGTCAACTATACCCCCTCGCCGGAGGCGCGCTATCCGGTGGCGATACGGCAAGCCTACGCCGCGCCGCGCTGGGTGGCTGAGCACGGCAACGCTATCGATGTCGACGGCACACGGCTTGCCGTGGCGGGAAACAGCGTTGGCGGCAATCTGGCGACCGTGGTGAGCCTGATGGCGAAAGAGCACGGCACGCCGTCCCTCGCTTGCCAGATCCTGCTGTGGCCCGTGACGGACGCGACTTTCACCACCGATTCATATCAGCGCTACCCGGAAGGCTACTTCCTGACCAAGGGCATGATGGAGTGGTTCTGGGATAACTACACGACCGATCCGGCCCAGCGTCAGGAAATTACCGCCTCGCCGCTGCGGGCACTGCCTGAGCAACTGGCCGGATTGCCGCCGGCGCTGGTGCAGGTGGCGGAGTATGACGTATTGCATGATGAAGGCGTAGCCTATGCACGTAAATTAAATGAGGCGGGGGTGGCCACCACCTTGGTGACTTACGGCGGGCTTATCCATGATTATGGGTTGCTCAATCCGCTGGCGCATGTTCCCGGCGTGCGCAGCGCGATTCTGTAGGCGGCCGCTGTGCTGAAAGCCCATCTGAACGCCTGAGCAAAAAGAGCGCTGACGGCGGGAGGGACCGATGCCTTGGCGGTCGTCTCCTCCGCCGGCATATCCCTGTTGCGTATGCCAAGCCACAGACGGTATGCGTGCCCCGCGGCGGTACGTTCCCTGCTGGCTCGCCACGACAATCACGGTGTCCGCGCTTGCGCGAGTGAGGTTGGGTGTGGGTTGGCCAGCGGCGTCAGGCTCGCACACCCTTGCACACCCTCGCTCCTCAAGCGGGGCGTTTGCGACGTCAGCGTCGCTATCCGCTGCCAATGCTGCGTCAAAACGACCACATTTTGGTCAGATGTACCATGATTCAGGCCACATTTTTTGTTATACTCATCAACTATGTGTCGGGTTGGCTATGTCGCCGCCGTTTACGTGTTATTTGCCGCGAGTTTTCGATGCCCCTACCAGGATCCTCCCCCCCTCCGGTCACCAGCGGGTGGCGACTCACCTTGCGTATTCTTTCGGTGGTGGTATTCAACTTCGTCAATTATCTCACCATCGGTCTACCGTTGGCGGTGCTGCCGGGTTATGTGCACGATCATATGGGCTACAGCGCCGTCTGGGCGGGGCTGGTGGTCAGTTTACAATATATGGCGACGCTGCTTAGCCGGCCTTACGCCGGGCGCTATGCTGATAGGGTTGGCCCAAAGCGCATTGTCGTACTTGGGCTGGACGGCTGTTTGCTCAGCGGCGTGTGTTATCTCTTCTCGCTGTGGACCGAATCCCTGCCCGTCGTGGCGCTGGCCTTATTGTGCGCGGGGCGGGTTATTCTTGGCCTTGGCCAGAGCTTTGTCGGCACCGGCGCCACACTTTGGGGCGTCGGCGCGGTGGGTTACAGCCATATCGGCCGTGTCATCTCGTGGAATGGCGTCGCCAGCTATGGCGCATTGGCTATCGGCGCGCCGCTCGGGGTGTGGCTGCATCACCTGGGCGGACTCGGGCTGCTCTCGGCGGTGATTATCCTGGTTGCGGGCGTCGCTATCGGCTTTGCGCTGCCTCGCCCGACGGTAAAAACGCTGGCCGGCAAGAAAATCCCTTTCAGCGCGGTGGTGGGCAAGATATGGCGTTACGGACTGGTGCTGGGATTGGCATCCTGCGGCTTCGGCGTCATTGCTACGTTCATCACACTGTTTTATGCCTCCCGTGGTTGGGACGGCGCGGCCTTCGCCCTGCCGCTGTTCAGCGCCGCCTTTGTCGGCACCCGGTTACTGTTTCCCAATAGTATTAACCGTTACGGCGGTTTAGCGGTCTCGCTGGTGTGTTACACGGTCGAGATTATCGGCCTGGTGCTGGTATGGCTGACGCCGACACCGTTCGCCGCTCAACTCGGTGCGTTGCTGACCGGGGCTGGATTTTCCTTGGTATTCCAGGCGCTGGGCGTCGTGGCCATGAAACAGGTTCCGCCACAGAATCAAGGCAGCGCGTTGGCGACCTTTACCGCGTTTATGAATTTGGCGTTGGGCATTGTCGGCCCCCTGGCGGGGATGTTGATGGCGCGTGCCGGGGCGGCCTCCATTTATCTCGCCGCCGCGCTGCTGGTGTTTGCGGGACTGCTGATGACCTTGTCCCTGCAGCGCGACGCCGAGGCGGAAGAGTCTTCCTGACGCGCCGAAGCGGTAATATTGGCGCGAAAAGCGATGACGCAGTGCGCTCATACACGCAGGCCGCGTCAGGTTGACTGAACATGACGCGCCGTTGTCGGCATTATTCAAACGTGAGCGTCTGGATAATGCTTTCCGCGGCGATCTGGGCTTTTTGCTGATCGTCCGCCGGCAAGGTCACCTGCATCGTCAGCAGATGATCGTCCACTTTCCCCAGCACCACCGCCGAATAGGCCTGCTTGCCGCCGCTGGCGATAATGCTATCCAACTGCTGCAGCGGTTTGCCGTTGACGGTGATCGCTTTGTTAGTGACGACTTGCAAGTCCGGATCGCGGGCGCGTTGCTCGTTTTCCAGACGTTGCGCCAGCGTATCCAACGTCTGCGGCGTATCATCGCTCAGGATGATTATCACCGCTTTGCGGCCCGTCGAATCCGCGTAGACATGCATATTGTTCGCCTGGGTCCCGACTTTACCACTTTGATCGCTCATATCTCCCGGTAATGTAAACGCTAACTTGCCATCCAGCAGGCTGATTTTATTCTCCGCCTTGGCCTGGGCCTGCGCCGCGCTGTCATGTGCGCCGGCGGTCTCCTGATCTTTGCTGTTATCGCAGGCCGATAGGCCGAGTACAAGCATCCCAATGCCCAGATACTTCGCTACTTTACGCATAGATTTACCTTCTAATTCCATATTATTCCGCCCCTTAGGCGGTGGATCCCATCAGCAGATGATGCTGCCACAACCGGCAGCTGCTGGCCCCGTTGAGACGCCGTCTGCCCGTTATTCCTGCGCCTTGATATGCATTGACCGGCAGGATTAACATTAGAAAACATAGCATCCCCTGTCGCCGGCTGCGTATTTTTAAGCGAAGCTTGTGATAGCGTCCCGTCACTGGGTACGCTTGCGCCGGAGAGCGGCGGGTAAGCGTTGACGGAATCGCCGGCGAACAAGCATGGGCAGAGTTTAGCGCAATGGCGGGATTAACTCAGCCGGAGTAATCCGGGATTGGACTGGCGGGCGATGCGTTTAAGCAGCATGTTGAGCAGCACGCCATACATCGGCAGGAAGAAAATCATGCTAATCAGTAGCTTGAAGCTATAATCCACCGTGGCTATCTCGACCCAGTGGGCTGCCATAAACGGATCGTGGCTTTGATAGAAGGCGATAAAGAAAAAGGCCGCCGTGTCGGAGGCGTTGCCGAACAGCGTGGAAACGGTCGGCGCGATCCACCACCGGCCGCGCTGGCGCAAACGGTTGAAAACGTGTACATCCAGAATCTGGCCGATGGCATAGGCCATAAAACTGGCGCAGGCGATACGGGCTACGAACAGGTTGAACGTCCCCAGCGCGGCAAATCCCTGCCATTCGCCCTGATAAAACAGCGACGAGACACAATAAGATATCAGCAGCGCCGGTACCATGACGGTGAGGATGATCCTGCGCCCCAGGTCAGGTGGTGGTGAAGCCGAAAATCGATACCGGCAGCTGCACCAGGTAATTACTTGATGTGATGATCAATAAATGAAATAGTGCCAGCCCAGTCAAGGCGTGTAACCGCTGTCGTGGCGAAAATCTGAACATGATATAACCTTTTTTAACCATGGGGTGAGGGAACCCAGAATGCCGGATGCTTTTTTCCGCGCGCGCATGATACCTTTTTGTGCCGTCAATGCAACGGGAGAATCGTTTAACCGTTGCCCCGCTTGCAGCTGTCGTTTACCGGCGTAAACTAGTGGCCCGACGCTTATAACGCTAAACGTGGATATCCTGTATGCCTGATGCTTTTGCCGCCGCGGATCACACCCTGGACGCTCGCGGCCTGCGCTGCCCCGAACCCGTCATGATGGTGCGTAAAACCGTGCGCCATATGGCCGAGGGTCAGACATTGCTGATTATCGCCGACGATCCGGCCACCACCCGCGATATCCCCGGCTTTTGCCGGTTTATGGAGCATACCTTGCTGGCGCAGGCGACGGAACAGCTGCCTTACCGTTACCTGTTGCGTAAAGGGCGGGCGGCGGCCTGAACGCAACCGTCCGCATGGGCAAAAGGTCAAAGATACAGCGAGCGCACTATTAAAAAATGGCCGGCGAAGTAGCAGGCGGCGAACACCGCGCGGGAAGCATTGAACGGATAGCGGTAATGACTGATTAACCAGACGGCCGCCGCCACCAGCAGCAATGCGGTGCCCGCCAGTAGCGAGAAGGTATAGTCGTTGCCGAGCAGGAAATATTGTTCACCCGCGACCCAGACCGTCAGCAGCGTGACGCCAATATAGGTGCCGGCCAACGTAACTCGTCAAGTCGGGACCAGAGCAACATAATCAACGCCGCGCCGAGAAGCAAAAGCGTCAGCGGCATCGGCCAGAATATCGCCAGTGTCATGCGGCTGGCGAAGCCGATGGTATAGAGCACATGGCAGAGAAAGAACGCGCCGACGGCGTAAAGCAGCCGTTCGCTCGATAGCATCAGCAGTGCGCTTCCGGCGAGCGTGGCCAGCAGGCCGAGGATGATCAAATAGCCGGTGGCGGTCAAGCCCGGCGCCTGCCAGGCAAGCGCCAGCAGTAACAGCAGCGTAATGTGTTGAAACAGCCAGCGTTGCCAGACCGGGCCACGGTAAGAGGCGTCAACGTACAGCCATCCCGAGAAGACTACTGCCATAAAAGACCAAAGCATTGGCGTTCCTTTTGGTGCGTGGTGAGTTGATTATCGGCGATGACGTCCGCGATGATAACGGTCCAGGGCGTCTTGCGACGGCGCTTAGGTGCCATGGCGTTGACATCCCGGTCGAGGCAGATGCGCGTTGCCGGCCTTCATGCTATGTTAGCGCCACTTTTTTCCTGCGCAATTCATGCGTACACATTGCGGGAGACAGCAGGTTTATGAGCAGCGAGCAGCCTATTTATCGCATTCAGTTTATTAACAATGGCAAAAATTATCAGCTATTTGTCCGTGAGCTGAGTCAAAGTCCCCTGTTCGGATTTATCGAGATCGGCGATTTTGTCTTCAGTAGCCACAGCAATCTGGTGGTCGATCCCTCCGAGGAAAAGCTGAAGACGGAGTTTAACGGCGTCAGCCGCAGCTACATCCCGCTGCAGGCCGTCATTCGCATTGACGTCGTGACCGAAAAGGGCAGCGCCCGCATCTCCGATTTGGGCGATAACGTCACCATGTTTCCCTATTTGCCCGGTAAGAAACCCTAATCAGCCGGCTGAATACCTTAAGCCCCCTCATACCGGTCGCCGGGGCGTTCCTGCGCAGGCGGTATTGCGACAGGGGTTCAACGGCCGCGGCCGGCGGGGCGCTGCGCCCGCTGCTGCTTCTGCCAGGCGACCATTTCAAAAACGCCGAAAAGAAAAACCCGCTCCTGAAAAGCGGCGCGGGGCTTGGCCTCGTCTTTGGTCAGCGTGGCTTTCAGCAGCGTTAGCTGCAACGCATGCATCACCACCATAAAGAACAGTACAATATCGAGAAAATATTTCAGCGGTTTCGGAAACGGCTGTATTAGGTTGAATAACAAAAAGCCCCATATCATCAGCATTAACAGACGGCCCAGGTTAATCAGTATCATATTGCTTCTCCGGCGTAGCGTGACGGATATAGAGCCGGTAGGCGACTTGACCGGCGATTTTTTCCCGATGTAGCTGCCAATGGGCCGGCACCTCGGGGGTGGGGCCTTCTGTTTCGGTTTCAATGTAAATCCAGGCGTCGTCCGCCAGACGCCGGTGCTGCTCCAGCGCGGCCACCGTTGCGGTTATCATCCCGTGACGAAAGGGGGGATCGATGAAAACAACATCGAAAGCGTCGCCCGGTTGTGCGAGCCAGCGCAGGCTGTCGGCGGTGATGACCTGCGCCTGCTGCGTCTGCAACACCTGCAGGTTCCGGCTAAGCTGCGCGCTGACCGCGCGGTCTTGCTCCAACAGCGTGACGCTGGCGGCGGCACGCGACAGCGCCTCAAGACCTAAAGCGCCGCTGCCGGCGAAACAATCCAGGCAGCGAGCGCCCTGGATGACCGGCGCCAGCCAATTGAACAGCGTTTCCCGCACCCGATCGGTGGTCGGGCGTAAACCCGGGCTGTCTGGCACCGGCAGCTTACGGCCGCGCCAGAGGCCGCCGATGATACGGATTTGACCGGCGGAGCGTGCAGTATTGTTATTTGCCATAGATATCTTGTTACGAGTCAAAGCGCGCAAAGACCACAACGAATGTCAACGATAGTCTATTCTAGCGGGACGGAGGGACGTGGGAAACGGTATTTCGCATTTGATTTATCCTGTGGAACAAAAACCCACCGCGAAGCATGTTGCCCGCCGGGGTAAAGTGGTAAACTCTGAGTATTATCAGACAGGTTATTTATTCGCCACCTTGTTGGGCGAGGAGTGTAGTCGCAAATGGCAAAAGAGAAAAAACGCGGTTTCTTTTCCTGGTTAGGCTTTAACCGTCAGTACGATGACGCAGGCAGCGAGCCGCAAGCCGAACGGGATACCGACGCCCCGGGCGCCGGAGGCGAAACCGACGCGCCAGTTGCCGCCACCGCAGCGCATGATGAGGCGGCGCAGGCCGTCGAACCGGCGTCACCCCAGGCGCAAGCCGACAGACCGGGACCGGATCGGACCTCGGCGCCGGCTGCGCAAGCGCAGAGCGCCATCGCTGAATCGATGCCAACGCTGCCTGTCAGCGCGGCGAAGCCTTCTGCCGCTGAGCCGATGCCAACGCCGCCTGCCAGCGCGGAGGGCCCCGCCGCTGCGCCGCTGTCAACGGCGCCGGCGCAGGGTGACGAGCCCGTGCCGGCCCCGCACGACCGGGAGCACGACGCGCAGCGAATGGCGGCGGAAATCGTTTCTCTCACCGAGCAGGTTGCGACAGGGCGAGATAACCAGACCGCTCGCGAACGGCAGTCGGCGGCCGATATTGCCTCTGTCGTGCACCTGCCCGCACACGGCGGCACGGCTGACGCAGGGCGTGAGGCGGCGGTTTCCCGTGATAGTGCCTTGCACGAGGATGCGCTTACCTCCCGCCGTTTTTCCGGCGTGACGTCCTCCGGGAGCAATACTATTGCCAGGTCGCCTGAGAACAATGGCACTGAGCCGATCGCAACCGACGCCGTCGTTAAGCCGCCAGGGAACGACGCCGGCGCGCCGTCCGCGAAAGATGACGCCACCGCGTCGCGCGCAATCTACGCCGCCGCCACGCCTGGCTCTATCGTCGACGCGGCGGTGGAAAACCGTCAGGATGCCGGTGCGGAATTGACGCTGGCCGCGGAAGAAGACATCGTCCCGCGCCCGACGCCAGACGGCGAGCGCGCAGGATTTTTTGCCAGGTTAAAAAACAGTCTGTTGAAGACCCGGCAGAACCTGGGATCCGGATTTATCGGAAGGTTTCGCGGCAAGAAAATCGATGATGATCTGTTCGAGGAATTGGAAGAACAACTGATCGTCGCCGACGTGGGCGTCGAAACCACCCGTAAAATAATTGATGGTTTGATTGACCACGCCGATCGCCGCCATCTGAAGGACGCTGAAGCGCTGTATAGTCAATTGCGCGCGGAAATGGCGTCCATCCTCGCCAAGGTAGAGCGGCCGCTGGAGGTGACGGGCAAAGCACCCTTCGTTATCCTGATGGTCGGCGTTAACGGCGTGGGGAAAACCACCACCATCGGTAAACTGTCGCGTCTTTATCAAGCTGAAGGGAAAAGCGTTATGCTGGCGGTGGGAGATACGTTTCGCGCGGCGGCGGTGGAACAATTGCAGGTGTGGGGCGAGCGCAACCATATTCCGGTGATAGCGCAACAGACCGGAGCCGATTCCGCCTCGGTCATTTTCGACGCTATCCAGGCGGCTAAATCGCGCGGTATTGACGTGCTGATCGCGGATACCGCGGGGCGATTGCAGAATAAAGCGCACCTGATGGACGAATTGAAGAAAATTGTCCGGGTGATGAAAAAGCTGGACGTTGAGGCCCCCCATGAGGTTATGTTGACCCTGGATGCCAGCACCGGGCAGAATGCCGTTAGCCAGGCCAACTTATTTAACGATGCGGTGGGGCTGACCGGCATTGCGCTGACCAAATTGGATGGCACCGCCAAGGGCGGGGTGATTTTTGCCGTGGCAGATCGCTTCAGCATCCCGATTCGCTTTATTGGCGTCGGGGAGGCTATTGAGGATTTACGGCCCTTTAAAGCCGACGATTTTATAGAGGCACTTTTTGCCCGAGAGGATTCATAAAGGATGATTCGCTTTGAACAAGTCAGCAAAGCCTATCTTGGCGGACGACAGGCATTGCAGGGGGTGGATTTTCACCTCCGTCCGGCCGAGATGGCGTTTCTGACCGGCCATTCCGGGGCGGGGAAAAGTACCCTGCTGAAATTGATATGCGGCATTGAGCGCCCGAGCGCGGGACATATCTTATTTGGCGGTCACGATATCAGCCGGCTGAAAAACAGCGAAGTCCCGTTTCTGCGCCGTCAGATCGGGATGATCTTTCAAGATCATCATCTGCTCATGGACCGTACCGTTTATGACAACGTCGCGATGCCGCTGGTGATCGCCGGCGCCAGTCTTGAGGACATCCGTCGCCGGGTGTCCGCAGCGCTGGATAAAGTCGGCCTGCTGGACAAAGCGCGCAATTTCCCGGTGCAGTTATCGGGTGGGGAGCAACAGCGTATCGGTATCGCCCGCGCCGTGGTCAACAAACCGGCGGTGCTGCTGGCCGACGAGCCGACGGGTAATCTTGACGACGCGCTGTCCGAGGGCATATTGCGTCTGTTTGAGGAGTTCAACCGCGTCGGCGTGACGGTGTTGATGGCGACCCATGATACCGGACTGATAGCGCGCCGGAATTACCGCATTTTTACGCTCAATCAGGGAAGAATGACCGGTGGCGTCCATGGCGAATAAATTCAACCGGCCCAATCGAGCGAACAAGCCTGCAAAACCGCCGCGCGCGCAAACGGCGGGGGAGGCGAAAGCGGCGAAATCCCGGGCGCTGCGCGGCGGATGGAAGCAGCAGTGGCGCTATGCCTGGCTGGATACGCTGGCGGATATGTGGCGACAGCCGCTGGCCACGCTGTTAACCGTCATGGTGATTGCCATTTCATTGACGTTGTCCAGTTTATGCTATTTGGTATGGAAAAACGTCAGCCAGGCGGCGGAGCAGTGGTACCCGACGCCGCAGTTGACGGTCTATCTGGATAAAGTGCTGGATGATGACGCTGCCCTGAGGGTGATAGGCGTGCTCAAACAGGAGGACGGCGTAGCGAAAGTCAACTATCTTTCACGTGAAGAGGCAATGGGCGAGTTCCGCAATTGGTCCGGCTTTGGCGGCGCCATGGATATGCTGGAGGAGAATCCGCTGCCGGCGGTGGCTATTATCACGCCAAAGGTCAATTTCCAGAGCGCCGACACGCTTAAGACGCTGCGCGACCGGGTTGCCGCAACTCAGGGTGTGGACGAGGTGCGGATGGACTATAGCTGTTTCGCCCGCCTGGCGGCGCTGACCGGCCTGGTCGGCAAGGTGTCCGCCATGATAGGCATTCTGATGGTCATTGCGGTATTCCTGGTCATCGGCAACAGTATACGTCTGAGCATTTTCAGCCGGCGCGACACCATCAACGTCATGAAATTGATCGGCGCCACTGATGGGTTTATCCTGCGGCCGTTTCTTAACGGCGGGGCGTTGTTGGGGCTGTGTGGCGCGGTGCTGTCGCTAATCCTGTCCGGCACGCTGGTTTGGCAGCTGGAATCGGTGGTGGCAAATGTGGCGGCGGTGTTTGGTACCACGTTCGTACTGCACGGACTGAGCTGGGATGAGGCTATCCTGCTGTTGCTGATTTCGGCCATGATTGGCTGGCTTGCGGCCTGGCTGGCGACGGTACAACATTTACGCCGGTTTACACCTGACTAACATTTTTTTGGTATAATGAGATCGGGACAAAGTACCGCGGTTGCTGAACTCACCGACGGGATCGCGGTCTTATTATCGGCTGTTCAATGGCAGTGGGTCGCGTCCTGGTCCGGGCTTTCTCTTGAACGGCGTCCACGTTTTTAGCGAGAGGTCATGAATGATCAGAGATATGCAAGTTTTAGCCTATGTTCCCCAGGGCAGTTTGGAAGCCTATGTCAGGGCCGCCAATGCCTATCCGATGCTTACGGCGGAGGAAGAGCGGGCGCTGGCTGAACGGCTGCATTATCAGGGCGATCTGGAGGCGGCCAAGCAGCTGATCCTGTCTCACCTGCGCTTTGTTGTTCATATTGCGCGTAACTATTCCGGCTACGGCTTGCCTCAGGCTGACCTGATTCAAGAAGGTAACATCGGCCTGATGAAAGCGGTCCGCCGCTTCAATCCGGAAGTGGGCGTGCGGCTGGTGTCGTTTGCGGTTCACTGGATCAAGGCGGAAATCCACGAATACGTGCTGCGTAATTGGCGTATTGTGAAAGTGGCGACCACCAAAGCGCAGCGTAAGCTGTTCTTCAACCTGCGTAAAACCAAGCAGCGCCTGGGTTGGTTTAACCAGGACGAAGTGGAAATGGTGGCCAAAGAGCTGGGTGTGACCAGCAAGGACGTCCGTGAAATGGAGTCCCGTATGGCCGCGCAGGATATGACATTCGATCCGACGCCGGAAGACGACAGCCGTGAAGGGCAGTCAATGGCGCCGATGCTGTATCTACAGGATAAGTCGTCCGACTTTGCCGACGATATCGAAGAGGATAATTGGGACGATCACGCCGCCGATAAGCTGAGCGCGGCGCTGGAAGGTCTCGATGAGCGTAGCCAGGACATTATCCGTGCGCGCTGGCTGGATGACGACAACAAAAGTACGCTGCAGGAGTTGGCCGACCGATACGGCGTTTCCGCCGAGCGCGTGCGCCAGCTTGAAAAAAACGCCATGAAGAAAATGCGTCTGGCGATCGAAGCCTGACGGCCGTGCGGCGATGTCCCGTCGCATGGGCAGCATATCATGCGCATTTCCTGGCGCCGTAGGCGCCTTCACAGCCGGTGATCATTCACCGGCTGTTGCGTTTTAGCGCGGCGTCATGATAGTGTCCGGTGGCCGATCGGGGCGCGAGCCGTTAACGGAGATGCCAGCCGTCAGGCTCTTCAGAGAAGCCGCAGGCGGACAAGAATTTTCCCAGCAGGGCGGCATATTCCAGCGGTTGTTGATTGCTAAGCCACCAAGAGACAATATCGGGCATCTGGCGGCGGGTTTCAGCCAATAAATACAGGCCCACGCCCAGCCGCCGGGTCTCAGGCCGCACACATAACCCCATCAGCCGCCCCTCTCCCCAGGCGGCGTCAATCTCCACCTGCACCGCGCCCAGCAGCCGATCGTTGAAGCGCGCGGCGAACAGCACATTGGAGTCGGTAAGTTGCTGTTGCAGCGCGTCGATATCCACGGCAGGCAAAATCTTTACCAGATCAAGCTTATCCTGGGGGATTAATACCGTCAGCCGTTCGATCGTCAGTTTCATGGGTTCCTTACAGGCGTTACCGTTATCCCGATCCCCAGAGACAGGCGAAGACCGGCGACGACAGTATAACGCAATTACCGTCGTTTACCGCGCGATATCATGACGCTGGCATAGCTATCGTTATAAAACGGCCGCTTGGCGGTGCGTCATAGCGCTGTCACCCTGATGTTATTTTTCTGTCATCTTCGCATGTCATGTTACAGGCCGTTACTGACTATAGGTTTCAGGAGAACGGCATGGTAAACCCCTTTGTCCGTACCGCGTCGCTGTGCGCCGCGCTGATGTGGGTCGTGAGTCAAAGCGCCTGGGCGGTGACGGAAATTCCTTTCTGGCACGCCATAAAAGGTGAGCTGGGAAAAGAGGTGGAAAGCCTGGCCACCCGTTTTAACCAGACGCATCCGGATTACCGCATCGTGCCGGTTTATAAGGGGGCTTACCCGCAGGAACTGGCGGCCGGCATCGCCGCCTGGCGCACTGGCAATGCGCCGGCTATCCTGCAGGTGTACGAGGTGGGTACCGCCACCATGATGGCCAGCCACGCTATTAAACCGGTGTATCAGGTGTTTAGCGACGCTGGTATTAATAATGATGAATCCGCCTTTGTGCCGGCGGTACTGGGCTACTATAGCGACAGTAAAACCGGCCATCTACTCTCCCAGCCGTTCAACAGTTCTACGCCGGTGCTGTATTATAATAAGGACGCCTTCAAACGGGCGGGGCTGAACCCCGAACAGCCGCCGCAAACCTGGCAGCAGCTGGCGGCGGACGCGGTTAAGCTGGGCGAAGCCGGTCTGGCCTGCGGCTATGCCAACGGCGGCTACCAAGGCTGGATCCATATTGAAAACTTCAGCGCCTGGCATGGCTTACCGGCTGCGACACAGGACAACGGTTTTGCCGGCACCGATGCCCGACTGGTGTTCAACGGACCGGTACAGACTAAACACATCCAATTGCTGGCGGACATGCTAAAGAACGGCAGCGCCGGCTATTTCGGCCGCGATGACGCCTATATGGCGAAGTTTTATGGCGGCGAATGCGGTATGGCTATTGGCTCTTCGGGCTCGTTGTCGACCGTGCGCCAGTACGCCAAATTCAATTATGGCGTTGGCATGATGCCTTATGACGCCGATGTAAAAGGCGCGCCGCAAAACGCCATGATAGGCGGCGCCAGCCTGTGGGTGATGGCCGGCAAGAGCGCGGCAACCTATAAGGGTGTCGCTCAATTCCTGCATTTCTTGGCCGAGCCGGCCATCGTCGCTGAATGGCATCAGCAAACCGGTTATCTGCCGGTTACTACCGCCGGATATAGGTTGAGCAAGCAACAAGGCTACTACGACCAACATCCGGGCGCCGATATCACGATTCGTCAGATGATGAACAAACCGCCACTGTCATTTACCAAAGGAATGCGTTTGGGCAATATGCCGCAGATCCGTACCGTGGTCGATGAGGAGCTGGAGCGCGTGTGGAGCGGTCAGGCCACCCCTAAACAGGGCTTGGATAATGCGATGGCGCGCGGCGACCAGCTGCTGCGCCGTTTCGAGCAATCCACACGCTAAACGCCGTCGCCCGCGCCGTTATCGCGCGGGCGCGCCGGACGCTGAAGAAGGGTGCATGATGACCGCCAGCCATCGCGGCTTTTCCCACCGGGCATTGCCCTGGCTGCTGGTTTTGCCGCAGCTGGTGGTGACCGGGGTGTTTTTTCTTTGGCCGGCCGGTAAGGCGCTGTGGTATTCGCTACAGGACGTAGATCCGTTCGGCCTGATCGGGGGCTTTGCCGGTCTGGACAATTTCCGCCGCTTAGTTGCCGCTCCCGGTTATCTGGCCTCCTTCGGCACCACGCTGGTGTTTAGCGGGCTGGTGACGGCGTGTGGAATGCTGTTAGCGTTGCTGTTTGCCGCCCTGGTCGATCATGTGCTGCGCGCCAAACGGCTTTATCAAACGCTGTTGCTGTTGCCGTATGCGGTCGCACCGGCCGTGGCGGCGGTACTGTGGTTGTTTCTGTTTAGTCCCGGTTTCGGGCTTATCAGCTATTGGCTGCACGGTCTCGGCTATGAATGGAATCATGCCCGCAACGCGGGTCAGGCAATGCTGTTGGTGGTGATGATCGCGGTGTGGAAACAAATCAGCTATAACTTCTTGTTTTTCCTGGCCGCGCTGCAATCTATTCCTCGTTCTCTGGTCGAGGCGGCGGCCATAGACGGCGCGGGACCGGTGCGGCGTTTCTTCCAACTGGCATTGCCGCTGATAGCGCCGGTGAGTTTCTTTTTGCTGGTGGTGAATCTGGTCTATGCCTTTTTTGATACGTTTCCGGTGATAGACGCCGCCACCGCCGGCGGCCCGGTTCAATCCACCACCACCTTGATTTACAAAATCTACCGTGAAGGCTTCACCGGGTTGGATCTGGCCAGCTCCGCAGCGCAGTCGGTGGTGCTAATGCTGCTGGTGATGGTACTGACCATTATCCAATTTCGCTTTATCGAGCGTAAGGTGCGCTATCAATGATTGAACAGCGGCGCGGGCTGGATATCTTCAGCCATGGTCTCTTGCTGGCAGGTGTCGCGGTGATCCTGTTTCCGTTATATGTGGCTTTGGTGGCGGCGTCGCTGGATTCACATCAGGTGTTTCAGGTCCCGCTGCGCCTGCTGCCCGGCGGCCACCTGTGGGAAAACCTATATCAGGTATGGTCGCAGGGTGTTAGCGGCCAGAGTGTCCCCTTTAGCCGCCTGTTGTTAAACAGTCTGATCATGGCGCTCGGTATCACCGTCGGTAAAATCACCGTATCGCTGCTGTCCGCCTTCGCTATTGTGTATTTCCGTTTTCCGCTGCGTAATCTGGCGTTTTGGCTGATTTTCATGACGCTGATGCTGCCGGTGGAAGTGCGGATTTTTCCCACGGTCGATGTGATTGCCCATTTACATATGCTGGACAGCTATACCGGTATGACGCTGCCGCTGATGGCGTCCGCCACCGCGACGTTTTTGTTCCGACAATTCTTCATGACCGTTCCTCATGAGCTGCTTGAAGCAGCGCGCATCGACGGCGCCGGCCCGCTGCGCTTTTTGTGGGATATCCTGCTGCCACTGTCAAAAACCAATCTGGCGGCGCTGTTTGTGATCACCTTTATTTATGGCTGGAATCAATATCTCTGGCCGCTGCTGATTATTAACGACGCTTCGCTGGGTACGGCGGTTGCGGGCATCCAAAGCATGATAGCCAGCGGAGACGGCACTACGCAATGGAATCAGGTCATGGCGGCGATGCTGTTGGCCCTGATTGCGCCGGTGGCGATTGTTTTAGTCATGCAGCGTGCGTTTGTGCGCGGCCTGGTGGATAGCGAGAAATAACGCATTATGGCGAGTTTACGATTACAGCAGGTCGTTAAAAGCTACGACGGTAAAACCACCATAATTGCGCCGCTGGATTTGACGGTGGCGGACGGTGAATTCATCGTGCTGGTCGGGACTTCCGGCTGCGGCAAGTCCACCCTGTTACACCTGGTGGCCGGGCTGGAGAGCGTGTCGGCCGGCGATATTTATATCGGCGACAAACGCATCACCGGTTGCGAGCCGCGGGATCGCGGTATCGCCATGGTATTTCAAAATTATGCCTTGTACCCGCATATGAGCGTGTTCGACAACATGGCTTACGGACTGAAGATCCGCGGTATCGGGAAACAGCAGATCCGCCATGCGGTGGAGCAGGTGGCTAACATATTGGAGCTGGAGTCGCTTTTGTATCGTAAGCCGCGAGAGCTTTCCGGCGGTCAACGGCAGCGGGTGGCGATGGGCCGTGCCCTGGTACGTGAACCGGAGGTGTTCTTGTTCGACAAACCGCTCTCCAATTTGGATGCGAAGCTGCGTACGCAGATGCGCCTGGAACTACAGCAATTGCATCGTCGGTTAAAGACCACCAGTCTTTACGTCACCCAAGATCAGGTTGAAGCCATGACGTTGGCCGAGCGGGTGGTGGTGCTTAATCGGGGCCGGGTAGAACAAATTGGCACGCCGACGGAAATTTACCGCCGGCCGGCAACGT
The DNA here is from genome assembly GCF_018777395.1 of Candidatus Sodalis endolongispinus. Taxonomy (GTDB): domain Bacteria; phylum Pseudomonadota; class Gammaproteobacteria; order Enterobacterales; family Enterobacteriaceae; genus Sodalis_B; species Sodalis_B endolongispinus. The sequence goes on along the minus strand of NZ_JAFJYC010000001.1, from coordinate 1,816,977 downwards.
TGTTCGTCGCCGGCTTTATGGGCTCGCCGGCGATGAATTTGTTACCTGGCCTTGTCAGCGCCGACGGGCGCTGGCTGCGGCTGGATACAGGGCCGGCGTTGGCGTTGCCCGTTACTCGCGCCGACTGGGCCGACCGTGCGATGACCGCCGGCATTCGCCCGGAGCAAGTTTTGCGCGTGACCGGTGACGAACGAACGTCAGCGGCGGTGAGGGTGGGCACAGTGTCCGTCAAGGCGACGTTACCCGGTGCGGCCGCTGGGCCAGGGGCGCTTACGCCGACAACGGCCGGCATTAACGGTCAGGCGACCTCGGCCACAGCGCCAGCGCGACACGCAGGCGTCACCTGCCGCCTGGAGGTGGCCACACTTGAGCGGCTGGGCGCCGATAATCTGTCTCATGGCCACTGGGAAGGCTGTGCCATGGTAGTGCGTCTGGCTCATGACGATCTCCCGGCGCCCGGCGCGACGCTGCATTTGCATTGTCCGGCCGACGCATGGCACTATTTCGACTCGCAAAGTGGAACCCGGGTGTAAATATGACCAGAGAATGGCTTTATCCGACCATTGTTGCCCACCGTGGCGGGGGATCGCTGGCGCCGGAAAATACGCTTGCCGCCATCGATACCGGCGCCCGCTATGGGTCAGCAGATGATTGAAGTGGATGCCAAACTGTCCGCCGATGGTCAAATTTTTCTTTTGCACGACGATACGCTAGAACGAACCAGCCAGGGCAGCGGCATCGCCGGTCAATTAGAGTGGTCTACCCTATCGCAGATTGAGGCCGGTGAATGGTTCGATGTGGCCTTTCGCGGTGAGCGGCTGCCGCTATTGTCGTCGGTGGCGGAGCGTTGTCGGCAGCACGGGTTGGCTGTCAATATCGAAATCAAACCTACCACCGGTGTTGAGGATAAAACCGGCCGCGCCGTGGCGTTGGCCGCGCGTCAGCTGTGGCAAGGGATGACGCCGCCGCTGTTGTCTTCATTTTCCTTGACGGCGCTGGCGGCCGCGTTTCAGGCGGCGCCGGAGTGGGCTGCTGCTGGAAGAATGGCGCGACGACTGGGAGACGCTGACACGTCAATTGTCGTGCCGGGCCTTGCACCTGCAGCATGAGGCATTGACGGAGGATCGGGTCGAGGCTATTAAAGCCAGCGGGCTGCATATTCTCGCCTGGACCGTTAACAGTCCTTACCGCGCCCGCACATTATTAGGCTGTGGCGTTGACTCCCTCTGTACCGACCGCACTGACCTGATTGATGCTGACTTCGCCAACTCCTGAGATGGCGCGGCCCTCTTGTGCCGCACAAGGCCTGCACGCCGTAGGCCGTGGGTAACACTTTTGGTACCGACCGCATTGACCTGATTGACGCTGACGTCGCCAACGCCTGAGATGGGACGCGGCCCTCTTGCGCCGCACAGGGCCTGCACGGCGTAGGCCGTGATTAACACTTTTGGCACCGACCGCATTGATCTGATTAACGCTGACTTCACCAACGTCTGAGACCCGGGCGCGGCCTTCTTGCGCCGCACAAGGCCTGCACGCCGTAGGCTGTGGGTAACATACTTGGTCCTGACCGCATTGACCTGATTAACGCTGACTTCACCAACGCCTGAGACCGGGGCGCGGCCCTCTTGCGCCGCACAAGGCCTGCACGACGTAGGCCGGGTTAATACTTTTTGTCCTGACCGCATTGACCTGATTGACGCTGACGTCGCCAACGCCTGAGACCGGGGCGCAGCACTCAGGACAAGTACCACGCTGTTAAGGTTGTTTTTGCCGGGTGCGTTGCTGATTGGTTTCCAACTGCTGCTGCAATTGCTGGCGCTGCTGTTGGGTTTGCTGCCGCTGTTGTTGCTGAAACTGTGATTTCTGCTGTTGGGCGCTATTGTCCATATGATTCTGTAATTGTTGAAGCGCCCGGTTGAGGGGATCTTCCACCGGCGGTCGCGGCTTGGTCGCCGCCAGCGCCGGCGGCGCGGCCAACATAAGCGGAATCAGCCAACCCCGCATCACCGGATATGTTTTCATCATGCTCTCCAGTCGTGATCCACTTACTAATTTTACACCTTAATTGCGCAATATGCCGGTGTTCGGCCAATGATAGTGGTAAAGAAAGGGGATATTGGTAACGTACTAATGATTAGCTAATCATTTATCGACAGGAGTCATTATGAGGTTATCTTCCCTGCCGCGTCTGAACATCTGGCTCGAGGCGCTAATGTTATGGGTCTCGGCCACGCCAGCCGCGTGGCCGCAAAGTGTGGCACCGCTTTCCTACGGCGTTGAAAATGATATTTTTCATCCGGTTACCGCGACTCACGGCATGGTCGCGAGCGTGGATAAAACGGCGACCGAGGTGGGGGTGGCTATCCTGCGCCAAGGCGGGAATGCGGTAGATGCGGCGGTGGCGATGGGGTTCGCGCTGGCGGTCACGCATCCGCAGGCCGGTAACCTGGGCGGTGGCGGTTTTATGTTGCTGCGCACACCTGCCGGCTACACAACGGCGATTGATTTTCGTGAAATGGCGCCGCAAGGCGCCTCGCGCACAATGTTTATCGGCGCCGATGGCAATGCCGATAGCCGGCTTTCTCTAACCAGCCCGCTAGCTTCCGGCACGCCCGGCACCGTAGCGGGCCTGACGCTGGCGCTCAGCCGTTACGGCTCGATGAATTTGGCGCAGGTCATGCGGCCGGCGATTCGCCTGGCGGAAAAGGGTTTCACCGTCAATCAGGCGCTGGCGGGGGACCTGGCCCATTATGGTCGGGAAAATGTGATTCATCATGCCAACAGTCGCGCGGTTTTTTTTAAAGCCGACGGACAGCCTTACGCTGAGGGAGAGACGTTGCGGCAGCCGCAGTTGGCCCATAGTTTAATGCTTATTGCCCGTCAGGGGCCGCACGCGTTTTACCATGGAGAAATCGCCGATCAGATTAGCGCGGAAATGCGCCGACGCGGCGGCCTGATTAATCGCCGGGATTTGGCCGAGTATCGGGCGGTGGAGCGCCGGCCGGTGGTCGGCAGCTACCGCGGCTATCAGATCTATACGATGCCGCCGCCCTCCTCCGGCGGCGTCCACATTATCCAGATCCTCAATATTCTGGAAAACGTCGATTTGGCAAAAATGGGGGCCGGTAGCGCCAACGCGCTCCAGGTCATGTCGGAAGCGATGAAGTTTGCTTACGCCGACCGGCCGCAGTATCTGGGCGATCATGATTTTGTCTCGTTTCCCGTGCAGGCCCTGAACAGCAAGGCTTATGCCAAAACGCTGGCGCAGCGAATTGACCTGAATCATGCCCGGCCCTCGTCCACGGTACGGCCGGGGCAATTACAGCCCTATGAAAGCATTCAAACCACCCACTACTCGGTCGTCGATAAAAGCGGTTTCGCGGTAGCGGTCACCTAATACGCTTAACACCTACTTTGGCAGCGGCATCATGGCCGGCAACAGCGGTATTTTGCTCAACAATGAAATGGATGATTTTTCCGCTAAACCCGGCACGCCCAATATTTTTGGCCTGGTCGGCGGGGACGCAAACGCTATAGCGCCACGCAAACGTCCCCTTTCCTCCATGTCGCCGACGCTGGTCGTCAAAGACGGTAAAACCTGGCTGATGACCGGCAGCCCGGGCGGCAGTCATATCATCACCACCGTACTGCAAATTCTGGTTAACACCATCGATTTCAAGATGAACATCGCCGAAGCCACTGCGGCGCCGCGTTTTCATCAACAGTGGATGCCAGATGAGCTACGCCTGGAAAAGAGGTTTAGCCCCGATACGCTGCGCCTGCTGCGCGAAAAAGGGCAGCATGTGGTGATAAAACCGGTAATGGGCAGTACCCAAATTATTATGCGCTTGCCGGACGGCACGCTGGCCGTCGCCTCGGATCCTCTAACGCCAGATGATTTGACGGCTGGCTATTAACCTACGCCTAAAGGAGCAAACGAAAGCCCTTGCACAGGAAATGCCGTTTACGTTCTGTACATCGCGGTGAGAGGGAGTGGGAAGGTTAATAGTTGAACAGCTGTCAACATGATTGCCATATTCTCCCGCACCGCTTTCGGTTACACTGGTTTTTTTATTTTTCCGAGATGACGCCACGTGTTGTTGTTGATTATCACCACCATTCTGTGGGCTTTTTCCTTTAGTTTGATTGGCGAATATCTTGCAGGTCAAGTGGACAGTACCTTTGCGGTATTGATGCGTCTGGCGCTGGCGGCGCTGGTCTTTTTGCCGTTTCTCCGCTGGCGCGGCTATCCTCCGCGGCAATTGTTAGCCTATATGGCGACGGGTGCTTGTCAGCTCGGCATCATGTATTTGTTCAGCTATCAGGCCTATCTTTATTTGACCGTACAGGAATTTTTGCTGTTTACGGTGTTGACGCCGCTGTATATCACGCTTATCTACGATGTGTTGCGCGGTCAGCGTTTGCGCTGGGGCTATTTGGGCAGCGCACTGCTGGCGGTGGCCGGTGCGGCGATTATCCGTTATGACCATCTGAGTCAGCATTTCTTATGGGGATTGCTATTGGTGCAGGCGGCAAATATCTGTTTTGCCATAGGCATGGTGGGATACAAGCGTCTGATGGAAGTCTGGCCGATGCCGCAGCATTCAGCGTTCTCCTGGTTTTACCTGGGGGCGTTTCTGGTGGCCGCGATCGCCTGGGGGTTGTTCGGTAACGCGCAGAAATTGCCCACCACATCGCTGCAATGGGGCGTGCTCATTTGGCTGGGGATCGGCGCATCCGCCTTGGGTTATTTCATGTGGAACTACGGTGCTACCCAAGTGGATGCCGGTACGCTGGGCATCATGAATAATGTCCATGTGCCGGCGGGCTTGTTGGTTAATCTGGCTATCTGGCAACAACAACCGCACTGGCCCAGCTTTATCGTTGGCGGAGCGGTGATTATGGCCTCGCTATGGGTACATCGGCGTTGGGTGGTGTCGACGGGGCGAAATGTGTGATGGGTTAACCTAAAACCTATCTCAATACTTCAGCCTACCTATACTGAAATCTCGCCGTATCCGCGTTCGGTGCCCGCCCGAACGCCGCTGTCGGGCTGCGCTGGCTATTAGAGAGCGTTTGGCTCAGGCGGTAATTAAGGTATTCAACGGATAGAACGTAAATTATATACCGTTACATTACAATACCCTTTCGATTTTTATTCGGGTGAGATAATGCTGCTATACATTGACCTGATTTATAAAACGTCATTATGTCGCGGATAGCAGAGAGCAGAGAGCAGAGAGCAGAGAGCAGATAACATGAGACATCTTAAATATTTAGCGAGACGTAATGACCTTGCCACAGGGATAGAGACTCCGCCATGATATTAAAGCTGGAGGCTTGAGGTAATGTCACCACCACTGCTAATTAGGCAGAGAAACGGAACCCAGGCTATCCTACGCAAGGATACCGGTGTTGCTAAGGCTATATGTTCCCTACGGGAGGGTATCACCCGGGTCGCAATCCTAGTCGCTGGGACTCGCAGAGGCTATTCATATTATTGGCAATATGAATAAGTAAATAAAGGCGCATGATGATTTGATGACATTGGGCTGTTACACCTCGCTTAATACCGTAAAGCTATAGTGAAAATAGCGGCACAATAAAATGCTGGCCTTGGCTTTGGTAAATGAACAGTTAACGCCTAGGGGTTTAAAACCAGCGGTCGTTTGAAGTGCTGGATGGCGCCTGATGTCTGAGTAATTTTGGGTGCCTTAAAAAAAGATTGGCTTTTCCTGGCGGCAGAGCATTTTTATTGTGCGAGCGGGATGCCTGCGTGGGCATCGACCTATGCCGACATCGGAGGCGGATAATAGCGTCAATAAACGGTGCTGTAAGGGTGATTTTCATTTCGCCTCGGCTTCTTTATTGTAACAAAAAGCGCAAGCAGATAAGCCGCAAGATGATTAAACGGCGTCAGGACGCGCGTTTAATCAGAGTATCAACAACATAAATTTCACTTGATAAAAATAAGGAATAAAATGACATTGTCTAATCTTAGCGCAACACGCTGTGCCTTGTTTGCTCAACATGCAGTGGAAGAATACAGCCAGGCTAATAGGCAAACCGCTATTTCGCCACAAGGATGTTTAGAATATCTTTTCAATTTATTCATCCCCGGCAGCGTACAAAATAAATATTAATCGCAATACGATAACTTTACCCATACGCTCATCGACGCATTGGAGAAAAAATAGCCGATCCCACCGACTACACAATACCAAAAACGCTCGAATTCACAGTCGGCGCCAATAAGGTGTCTTATTCTCATACCCCTTCTCATTGGTATAACGGTGAAGTTAAGGTGGAGGTGAAAATTACAGAGCAAAATAATAACACCACTATTGCTACCGTAGACGAAGCGCTTTTCAGAAACACCCTCACTATGTTGCTGTTGCAAAAGCGAACCCATCACTCGGCATACCAATATGCACTGACGAGGGAGGGGGAAATAGACCTGCGCGGCGCCGATTTAAATGGTTACACACTACGCCGTATCGATTTGCGCGGGGCGAATCTGGCCGGCGTTGACGTTAAATATGCCGATCTGTCGTCGGCGGATTTGCGTGGCGCGAATCTGGAGAAGGCGGATATGCGCCATGCCAATCTTACTAGAGCTTCTCTGGCGGAGGCCAACCTGAAATTTGCCTGGCTGCCTGATGCCAAATTACACGAGGCGGCGCTGACGAGCGCGGTTTGTTATAAGACCAAGTTGTGGCGAGCTCACCTCATTGGTGCCAACCTCAGTCATACCGATTTCACCTGCGCCGATTTCGCCGATGCCGATCTCACCTGCGCTGACTTGAGTCACGCGAAGCTCAACAATGCTTGCCTCAGGGGCACCACCCTCAACGGCGCTCAACTGGCATACGCCACTTTCGATGGCACCATTGTTGACGGGGCGACTTTCGACAACACCACGCAAAGAGGGATCCACACGGGGCCTTTTGCCCGCCAAGTGCCGGTCACAGAGTTGTAAGCCACATTTTCGGGAGCGGACTAAGAACACTGCCACCCCACGAGGGTGAAAATCTTGACTCTCAGACCGCCAGGCTAAGGCTTGAGGCCATTGGCCGGCAAAACCGTAATACTAATGCCGGGCAATGCGGGTTGGCCGGGGGACCCCCATCACGGCTTGGCCTGATAATGTCGCAGCCGCCTGCCTAGGGTACATTCCACGCCAGTGGGCGTTATCGCCGGTCGCTGAGTTGCCAGAGAAGGTTTGAGATTTGCCCCGGCGCTGCGGACATAGGGCAAATGAGCGCAGGCGTGCTGCTGGGCGGAGCGGATAAACGCCTCGGTCGCCGGCTGGCGTTGTTCGCCGTCGCGTACGGCGGCGTATAGTCGGCTCCACAACCCTTCCCCAAGCGTCCGGGTGGCGATAAGCCCCTGACGTTCAAAACTTTCCACGACCCAATGCGGCAACGCGGCGATACCCATGCGCGCCGATACCATTTGTATCAGCAGCAGGGTGTTATCCACGGTTTTCAGCATCGGACTGATGCCCGCCGGCTGCAGGAAATGGCGCCAAATGTCCAGGCGGCTGCGCTGTACCGGATAGATAAGCAATGTTTCCTGGTCAAGATCCTGCGGCGCAATGACCTTTTTGTCCGCTAGCGGATGATCTGGCGACAGCACCAGCCGGACCTCGAAATCGAACATGGGCGCGTAATACAACCCGCTGCGCGGCAGGATATCCGAGGTCAGTACCAAATCCAGTTCGCCCTGCTGCAGCGCCGGCTGCGGGTCGAAGGTGACGCTGGAGCGGAAATCCATTAACACTTGCGGCCATTGTTGATGGAATTCCGCCAGGGCCGGCGTCAGACACTGGATACAACTATGGCACTCGATGGCTAAACGTAGCGTGGCCTGGTGAGGTTGCTGGCAGGTTTGCAGCGCCTGCTGCACCTGCGGCAAGATCTGTTCGGCCAGCTGCAGCAGGATCTCGCCCTGCGGCGTAAAACGCAGCTGCTGGCTTTTGCGCACGAACAGGCGAAAGCCGAGCCGCTGTTCCAGATCGCTGAACTGATGCGACAGCGCCGATTGGGTCTGGTGTAGCTGTGACGCGGCCGCCGCCAGCGAGCCGCTGTTACGCAACGCCTGCAGCGTTCGCAGATGTTTGAGTTCGATCATGAGAGTGTTTCACCTGGAAGTGAATAAATTGCGCTTGTGAACAGTACGCTACATGGTGATTATGGATGTATAAACATCTGGACGTCTAAATGGGAGAGGGTAATGGCAATTCTGAGTCACACACTGGGTTTTCCCCGCGTTGGTCTGCACCGGGAATTGAAAAAAGCGCAGGAAAGTTATTGGGCCGGTAACATCAGCCAGCAGCAGTTGCTTGAAACCGGCCGCGAACTGCGGGCGCGTCATTGGCAACAGCAGAAAGACGCCGGTGTCGACCTTCTGCCGGTGGGTGATTTTGCCTGGTACGATCATGTCCTCACCACCAGCCTGATGCTGGATAACGTCCCGGCCCGCCACCGCAGCGGCGCGAACGAAAGCGATATAGACACGCTATTTCGTATCGGCCGCGGCCGCGCGCCGACCGGTGAGCCGGCCGCCGCCGCCGAGATGACCAAATGGTTTAACACCAACTATCACTATATGGTACCCGAGTTTACCCTGGGACAGCAGTTCCGCCTGGGCTGGACCCAGTTGCTGGAGGAAGTGGACGAAGCGCTGGCGCTCGGCCATCGCGTGAAGCAGGTGCTGCTTGGACCGGTCAGTTATCTGTGGCTGGGTAAAGTCAAAAGCGAGGCGTTTGATCGCCTGTCCCTGCTGCCGGTGTACCAACAGGTTTTAGCTAAGCTGGCGAAACGCGGCGTTGATTGGGTACAAATCGACGAACCGGCATTGGTACTGGAATTACCGCAGGCGTGGCGCGAAGCCTATCAAGCGCTGCAAGGCCAGACAAAACTGCTGCTGACGACCTATTTCGACAGCATCCGGCATCAACTAGATATTATCACCACGCTGCCGGTGCAGGGGATGCATGTGGATTTGGTGGCGGGGGACGACGACCTGGCCGAGCTGCACCGGCAGAGTGGGTGTTATCTGCCGGGGTCATCAACGGGCGCAACGTCTGGCGCGCCGATTTGCAGAGCTGGTTTGAACAACTGCGTCCTTTGCTGGGCAAACGCGAGCTTTGGCTGGGATCGTCGTGTTCCCTGCTGCACAGCCCCATTGATTTGAGCACCGAAACGCGGCTGGATGAAGAAGTGAAGAGCTGGTTTGCTTTCGCGCTGCAAAAATGCGCCGAGTTGGGTCTGCTGCGCGCCGCGTTGAACGCGCCGGATGAGGCAAATCAGGCCCGTTTGGGTGAGTATAGCGCGCCTATCCGCGCCCGCCGTCACTCAAGCCGGGTACACAACCCAGAGGTCAAAGCGCGTCTGGAAAAGATCACCGCCGCCGACAGCCAGCGCCAGCAGCCGTACGCCGCCCGCGCAGCCCTGCAGCGTGCGCGCTTTAAACTGCCCGCCTGGCCAACCACCACCATCGGCTCATTCCCGCAAACCACGGAAATTTGCGGCCTGCGTCTGGATTTCAAACGCGGTCGTCTGGACGGCGGCCGCTACCGTACCGGCATAAGAGAACATATCAAGCAGGCCATCGTTGAGCAGGAGCGTCTGGGGCTGGATGTTCTGGTCCACGTCGAAGCCGAGCGCAACGACATGGTGGAGTATTTCGGCGAGCATCTGGAAGGGTTTGTCTTCACTCAGAACGGTTGGGTGCAAAGCTACGGTTCGCGTTGCGTGAAGCCGCCGATCATCATCGGCGATATCAGCCGGCCCGAGGCGATTACCGTCGAATGGGCGCGTTATGCCCAGTCGCTGACCGCAAAACCTGTGAAAGGCATGCTGACCGGCCCGGTGACCATATTGTGCTGGGGAAGATGTGAGCCGTAGAACCATCGCCCGTCAGATTGCGCTGGCGCTGCGTGACGAAGTGGCGGATCTGGAACAGGCCGGTATCGGCATCATTCAGATCGACGAACCGGCGCTGCGCGAGGGTTTGCCGCTAAAAAATTCGGCCTGGCAGGATTATCTGACGTGGGCGGTGGAGGCATTCCGGTTGAATGCGGCGGTGGCGCAGGACGATACCCAAATCCACACCCATATGTGTTACTGCGAGTTCAACGATATTATGGACTCTATCGCGGCGCTTGATGCGGATGTCATTACCATTGAAACGTCCCGGTCTGATATGGAATTACTGGAAACATTTAAGGAATTTGATTACCCCAACGAAATCGGGCCCGGCGTATATGACATTCACTCGCCGAACGTCCCGAGCGAGGAGTGGATAGTCGAATTGCTGCGTAAAGCGGCCCAGCGTATTCCGGCGGAGCGTTTGTGGGTGAACCCTGACTGCGGACTTAAAACCCGCGCCTGGCCGGAGACCCGCCAATCGCTTGCCAACATGGTCACCGACGCCAGAAAACTGCGCGCGGAGCAGCAGTAAACCAGGGCGCCGGTTCTCCGGCGCTCGCGCAGGGAAGCGTAATGCAGCGTGACGACGCCAGAGGAAACGGTCCGGCAAGGGACGGCCGGCACGCTGTGTCAAAATTTAATTTAGCGGAATAATTAAGCCACAGCCGGGAAAGGTTGTTCCACACCAGGGAAATACCCGTCATGGCAGAACGTACCGGCGTTTACTCAAGCGCGGTAGCCACCATCAATCCGGTTAAGGTGGCATCGCATTCTCCCGGGGCGCGACTGCGCCCCTTTTTTATGGGTTACACGCGCAGAGGCATTGGCGCGAGGATCCCGGCAGGGTGCCGTTGGGCCGTACGCAGTTATCAGCTGCGAACGATGGTTTAGCGGGCAGCTTTGCTGCACCTGGTTCGTTGATTATCCCGCCGCCTGTGGCTTTATTTCACTTCACCACGAAGCGAGCAAACCAGGCCAACATGCGTTGCCAGCCGTCCTGCGCCGAGGCGGCATGATAGCTCGGGAGATAGTCGGCATTAAACGCATGGCCGGCCTCGGGATACACCACGATCTCCGCTTCCGCGTTGGCGGCGCGCAGCGCCTGGCGCATCGTCTCAATCGTTTCCAGCGGAATACTGCCGTCCTGCGCGCCGTACAAACCGAGCACCGGTGCACCAAGCTGGGTGGCCACGTCCACCGGGTGCCTGGGCATCGTCAATGTTTTGTCGCCGGTCAATTTACCATACTAGGCGGCGGCCGCTTTGAGTTGTGGGTTATGCGCCGCATACAGCCAGCTGATTCGCCCTCCCCAACAAAAGCCGGTTATCGCCAGACGACGCAGATCGCCGCCCTGGGTTGCGGCAAAGTGCGCGGTATGGTCCAGATCTGACAAGACCTGACTGTCAGGGACTTTACTCACTAATTCCGCCAGCAGCGTAGCGACATCGTCATATTGCGTCGGATCTCCCTGGCGGAAATACAGTTCGGTGGCGATAGCCAGGTAACCTTCCTTGGCCAGACGGCGGCAGAGGTCCTGGATGTGTTGATGGACGCCGAAAATTTCCTGCACCACGATCACCACAGGTAAAGCGTCATGCTGGCCGGCGGGCCGGTCCATCCACGCGGGCATCGCGTCGCCCTGGCTGGGCACGGTGGTGGGGCCGGAGGTCAGATTTGCCTCGTCGGTGACGATAGCGGTCACGGCCGGTGCGCCCGCGGCGCGGGTAAAACCGGTAACCGACGTCTGAGGAGTCAGGGTATCGTTAGGGCTCATTGGCATTAACCTTTTGTCATTATCACCAGTTGGACAGCTACACCTGTCAAATTAGGCCGCCGAAGCCACTTCCGTCAATGTCGCCATCCAGCGAATCTGGATCGCGCTTCCAGAGTAGGATACGGAGAGAAAAATTGGGAGTTAACACGGTAAATCAAAGTTAATAATGATATTATCGGCGATATAAGCCATCATTTGCAGATGTATATGCCGTGGAGCAGTCTGACGTTTTCCATCTTGGCCTGACATTTTCCGACCTGGCAGGCGCCACACTTGCCATCGTGCCGGGTGACCCCCAGCGGGTGGAAAAGATCGCCCGGCTGATGACCAATCCGGTACATCTGGCGACCCATCGCGAATTTACCACCTGGCGCGCCGAGCTGGAGGGCAAGGCGGTGGTTGTCTGCTCAACCGGCATCGGCGGGCCCTCTACCTCTATCGCGGTGGAAGAACTGTCCCAGCTTGGTATCCGTACCTTTTTGCGGGTGGGCACGACCGGTGCCATTCAAAACGCCATCAATGTCGGTGATGTGCTGGTCACCACCGCCGCCGTGCGCCTGGACGGCGCCAGCCAGCATTTTGCGCCGCTGGCATTCCCGGCGATAGCGGATTTTGCCTGCACCACCGCGCTGGTGCAGGCGGCGAAAAAGAGCGGCGCCCGGCTGCACGTGGGCGTGACAGCGTCTTACGACACCTTTTATCCCGGCCAGGAACGCTACGACACCTACTCTGGCCGGGTGGTGCGGCAGTTTAAAGGGTCACTGCAGGAATGGCAGGGCATGGGGGTGATGAATTATGAGATGGAATCCGCCACTTTATTGACCATGTGCGCGACGCAGGGGCTGCGCGCCGGTGTGGTGGCGTGGGTAATCGTCAACCGGCTGCAGTAGGAAACGCCCGATGTGGCGGTACTGCAACAAACGGAAAGCGCCGCCGTGACTATCGTCGTGGAGGCCGCCCGTCTGCTGTTGACCGCCTGATGGCAGGCGATGAGTTATCCGGCGGCCGCGGCTGAGCGGGCGGCCGCCTCGCCGTCTTTCGTTTTCTTGACCGCGGGCGATACGCTACGCTTTAGTGTCCCGCCCGCGGTATGAGTCAGGAATAATGCTTTAGTGGAAGTGTGGATATCCCTTATCACTGATTTTGTCCGCCAGCATCAGGTCTGGGCCATACCCATTGTTTTCTTGCTGGCCTTCGGCGAATCGTTGGCGTTCTTATCGCTGCTGCTGCCGGCGACGATTATTTTGCTCGGGATGGGCGCGCTGATAGGCGAGGCCGGCATCCCTTTTTGGCCTATTTATCTTGCCGCCGTCGCGGGCGGCTTTTTTGGCGATTGGCTCTCTTATTGGGTGGGCGATCACTACCAGCATCGGGTCTATGGCCTGTGGCCGTTTACCCGGCATCCTGCCATGCTCAAGCGCGGCCACGTTTTTTTTTGCGCGCTGGGGGATAGCCGGCGTTTTTCTCGGGCGTTTTTTCGGCCCGCTGCGGGCGGTAGTACCGCTAGTTGCAGGGCTTTGCGGTATGCCGCGGCTTGGGTTCCAGTTAGCTAATCTTTTGTCTGCGGCGCTCTGGGCGTTCGGTCTGCTGGCGCCTGGCGCATTCGGTCTGCGCTGGTTGGCGCGCTTCCTCGGCCAATAAAAGGCGCTGGACATCTATACAGTTCCCCCTTAACGTGACTGTCAGCATGGGTTAGGCGGAGGCAATATGGACTACAGCCTGTTTTACGGTATTGGCGGCGCATTAATTGGCGTAGGGGTTGGCTGGCTCATCGCCGGCGCCCGACAGCATCTGGCGCAGGAGGCGGAACGGGTCAGTCTCGATCAGGGGCTGCAGGCGACGCGTCAGGCGCTCGCCGACGAGCAACACAGTCGTCGGCAGGCCGAGCTCGCGACGCGCGAGGGGCAACGGGAGCAGCGTGACATGTTCGGCCGGTTGGCTGCCGCCGAGGAGCGTCTGACCTCCCTTGCCCATTTCCGCCAGGAGTGTGAGCAACTTAATCAAGAGCTGCGGGCGCAGCGAGAAATCAACAGCAGCCAGGGGGCGGAACTGCGCGAAGTCGCTATTCGTCTGGAGGAAACCCGCCTGGCGGCGTAATAGAAGCAGCGCCTGTTAATAAACAGCGAGCAACGGTTGTCGGCGCAGTTTGAAAATCTGGCTAACCGCATCTTTGAGCACAGCGGGCGCAAGGTGGATGAGCAAAACCGACAAAGCCTTGACCGGCTGCTGATGCCGCTGCGCGAACAACTGGAGGGCTTTCGCCGCCAGGTGCAGGACAGTTTTGGCCAAGAGGCGCGCGAACGCCACACGCTGGCCCATGAAATCCGCAATTTGCAGCAGCTCAATGCGCAGATGACCCAGGAGGCCGTCAATCTGACCCGCGCGCTCAAGGGCGATAACAAAGCGCAGGGTAATTGGGGCGAAGTGGTGCTTAGCAGGGTCCTGGAAGCGTCAGGGCTGCGTGAAGGCCATGAATTTGACACCCAGATCAGCATCTAACAAAGCGATGGCCGGCGGCTGCAGCCCGATGTGGTGGTGCGTCTGCCGCAGGGTAAAGATGTGGTCATTGACGCGAAAATGTCGCTGGTGGCGTATGAACGCTATTTTAACAGCGATGATGACGCTGAACGCCAGTTGGCACTCACCGAGCATGTCAATTCGCTGCGCGCCCATATGAAAGTGCTGGGCCGTAAAGATTATCAGCAATTTCCGGGATTACGCTCGCTGGATTATGTGCTGATGTTTGTGCCGATAGAGCCGGCCTTTATGGTGTCGATTAGCCGGCAGCCGGAGCTGATAAGCGAGGCGCTGGCGCACAATATTATGTTGGTCAGTCCCACCACGCTGTTGGTTGCGCTACGCACGATAAATAATCTGTGGCGCTACGAGCATCAAAGCCGCAATGCCCAGCATATCGCCGATCGCGCGGCGCGCCTGTATGATAAATTGCGGCTGTTTGTTGATGATATTAATGCTATCGGCCAAAGTCTTGATAAAGCGCAAGCCAGCTATCGGCTGGCGAAGAATAAATTGTCCGACGGGCGTGGTAATATTATCGGCCAGGCGGAGGGGTTCCGCGCCTTGGGCGTGGAAATAAAACGCCCCATCGCTTTTGCGCCGGGCGCCCATGTTCCTTTTGCCGATCGCCCTGGCGAGGCGGCGGCGGTGACCGACCTGCAGAACGCGGGCGCGCCTCAGAAGGCGGGTGCGTGCGACTCCCCGACGGATGGTGCACAGGACGGGTCTGGCCCGTCACGGCAGACGCGTGCGGAATGCCCGCTACGGGAGTAACGCGCCGCGGTGGGGCTTTCAGCACGCATCTGTTACACTTCTCTGAAACTGATTGAGCAGGACGACGAACATGGCAGATGACGATAAGCGTGAAACCACCCACTTCGGGTATCGCACCGTAGCGAAGGATCAGAAAGCGTTAATGGTGGCGGATGTCTTTCACTCCGTTGCGGCAAAATACGATCTGATGAATGACCTGATGTCCTTCGGTATTCACCGCATCTGGAAACGTTTCGCTATCCAATGTAGCGGCGTGCGTCGCGGGCAAAAAGTTCTGGATCTGGCGGGTGGTACTGGCGATCTGACCGCCAAATTTTCACGTCTGGTGGGTGACGACGGGGAGGTGGTGCTGGCGGATATCAACGACTCCATGCTGAAAGTGGGGCGTGAGAAGCTGCGTAATCGCGGTATTTTGGGCAATGTCAGCTACGTACAGGCCAATGCTGAAGCGCTGCCGTTTCCAGACAATACCTTCGATTGTATTACCATTTCGTTTGGCCTGCGCAACGTGACCGAAAAAGAGCAGGCGTTGAAGTCGATGTACCGAGTGCTGAAACCCGGCGGACGACTGCTGATCCTCGAATTTTCCACCCCGCGCTTCAAGCCGCTGAATAAAGCTTACGATCTCTACTCATTCCACGTTCTGCCGCGCATTGGCGAAATGGTGGCCCGTGATGCCGGTAGCTATCGCTATCTGGCGGAGTCCATCCGCATGCATCCGGATCAGGAAACGCTGAAGTCGATGATGCTGGATGCCGGGTTCGACAGCGCCGAATATTTCAATATGACCGGTGGCATCGTGGCTTTGCACCGCGGTTATAAATTCTGATCGGGATATGACATGTTGTTGATGCCGTTGATAAGCGCAACGCTGGAAGTCG
Organism: Candidatus Sodalis endolongispinus; assembly: GCF_018777395.1. GTDB lineage: Bacteria > Pseudomonadota > Gammaproteobacteria > Enterobacterales > Enterobacteriaceae > Sodalis_B > Sodalis_B endolongispinus. The sequence continues at coordinate 1,801,093 of NZ_JAFJYC010000001.1, read as the reverse complement.
TGCTTGAACGCCTGCTATATCAGGATCGCGCCATGTCCGCCGCCCGTCAGCGCCTGAAAGGTAAAGTTTTGCGGTTTGAATTGGCCGAATGGGAGACGCCGGTTATTCTGGTATTCGGCGAGTGTCAGGTGGATGTGCTCAACGCCTGGGATGATACTGCGGATTGCACGGTGCGTACCCGTCTCGCCACATTGCCGGCGCTGCGGGAACGTCAGCAGTTGACGCAGATGATTAAGCAGGGCTTCCTCGACGTAGAAGGCGATCTCCAGTGCCTGCAGCAATTCGCCGCGCTGCTGGATATGGCTGAATTTGATGGGGCAGAACTGCTGGCGCCCTGGCTAGGCGATATCGCCGCTGAAAGCGTCAGTCGAACGGTTGCGCGCCGGCTGACGCGTACGCTGCGGTTGTTGCGCACCGGCCAGGGCCGGGTGACCCAGTCAATAACCGATGAATGGCGTCTGGCGCCCTCGGCGCTGGAGCAGGCGTGGTTTTGCGACGAAGTGGATGAGGTCACCAGGGCTGGCGAGGATCTGGCGGCCCGCCTGGAAAAATGGGAGGCCAGCAGATGATATTCGGTGAGATCCGCCGCCTCTATCTGATTATTCGCGTCATGCTCAGCTATGGACTGGATGAGCTTATCCCGAAAACGCGGTTGACGCTACCGCTGCGGCTGGGACGCAATTTGCTATTCTGGATGCCGAACAACCACGCGCAGCGCATGCTGGGCGAACGTTTACGCCTGGCGCTTCAGGAATTGGGACCGGTATGGATCAAGTTCGGCCAGATGCTTTCGACCCGCCGTGATTTGTTTCCGCCGGCCATTGCCGACCAGTTGGCGATGCTGCAAGATCGGGTGCAGCCCTTTGACGGCGCCCTGGCACGCGTCCATATCGAACGTTCGATGGGGCAGCCACTTGAAATCTGGTTCGATGATTTTCAGCAGGAGCCGCTGGCTTCAGCCTCCATTGCGCAGGTCCATACCGCCCGGCTGAAAAACGGCAAAGAGGTGGTCATCAAGGTGATCCGCCCGGATATCTTGCCGATGATCAAAGCTGATATGCAGCTGATGTACCGGCTGGCCAGCTGGGTGCCGCATTTATTGCCGGACGGACGACGTCTGCGGCCGGTCGAGGTTGTGCTGGAATATGAAAAGACACTGCTTGATGAGCTTAATTTGCTGCGTGAAGCGGCCAATGCCATTCAGCTCCGACGTAATTTCGACGGTAGCCCGATGCTGTATATCCCGGAGGTCTACCCGGATTACTGTAGCGAAACCATGATGGTGATGGAGCGCATCTATGGCGTACCGGTCAATGATGTCGCCGCGCTGGAGAAGCAAGGCACCAACATGAAGCTGCTGGCGGAACGCGGGGTACAGGTCTTTTTTACCCAGGTTTTCCGGGATAGTTTTTTTCACGGCGATATGCACCCTGGCAACATTTTTGTCAGTTTTGAACATCCTGAGAATCCGCAGTATATCGGAATCGACTGTGGTATTGTCGTGTCGCTGAATAAAGAAGATAAGCGCTATCTGGCGGAAAATTTTATCGCCTTTTTCAATCGCGATTACCGTAAGGTAGCGGAGTTGCACGTGGACTCCGGCTGGGTGCCCCCGGATACCAATGTTGAGGATTTCGAGTTCGCTATTCGCACCGTCTGCGAGCCTATTTTTGAAAAACCGCTGGCGGAAATTTCTTTTGGCCACGTATTGTTGAATCTCTTTAACACCGCGCGGCGGTTTAATATGGAAGTGCAACCGCAACTGGTGTTGTTGCAGAAAACGCTACTGTATATTGAAGGCGTCGGGCGCCAGCTTTATCCTCAGCTGGATTTATGGAAAACGGCCAAGCCTTTTCTGGAAGACTGGATCAAAGATCAGGTGGGTCTGCCGGCCATTCTGCGTGCATTAAAGGAAAAGGCGCCCTATTGGGCGGAAAAATTGCCCGAGTTGCCCGAACTTGTTTACGACGGTTTCAAGCAGCATCGCTTATTGCAGAAAAGCGTCGATCGCCTGTCGGTAGAGATGCGGGTAAATCACGTACGGCAGAGCCAATCCCGTTTTCTGTTCGGCATTGGCGCCACGCTGCTGCTGAGCGGCACGTTTTTAATGACGCAAAGCGCTGACGAGGGATCCATGCCGGCCTGGCTAATGGCCGCCGGTATCGTCAGCTGGATTATCGGCTGGAGACGCACCGCGTAGACGACGCTGAAATTATAACCCGGGTTTTACCCCCCTTTTGAGAGGCAAAGTTATGGGCGGTATCAGCATTACACAGTTATTAATCATTGCGGCCATTGTGGTGTTGTTATTCGGTACCAAAAAGCTGCGTGGTCTGGGATCGGATTTGGGCGCCTCAATCAAAGGATTTAAAAAATCCATGGGCGAAGATGACAACAAAACGTCGACATCGGCGGATAAATCCTCTCAGGACGCCGACTTTACCGCGCCGCCCATTGAGCCGAAAGCCAACCCGGCACGTCCAGATGAAGCCAAAAATAAAGATAAAGAGCAGGTATAAGCCGTGTTCGATATTGGATTTGGTGAGCTGATGTTGGTGTTCGTTATCGGACTGGTGGTGCTGGGTCCTGAACGCTTGCCGGTTGCGGTCAGGACGGTGGCTGGGTGGATCCGGGCAATACGATCCATGGCTTCGACGGTGCAGAACGAATTAACGCAGGAGCTTAAGCTGCAGGACAGCCTGAAAAAAGTCGAAGAGGCCAGTAAAAACAATCTGTCGCCGGAACTGAAAGCGTCAATGGAGGAGCTGCGTGAAGCGGCGGAATCCATGAAGAAAGAATTCAAAGGTATCAACAGCGCCACACTGGAACCGGCTGAGCCGCATACTATCCATAACCCGTTAGTCACCGATCCAGAGGCGTTGCATGATGGCGTGACACCGGCGGAGGGCGATCGTCAGGCAGAAGCGCCGCCAATGGCGCCAAGCGTCGCGGCCTCTGCGGCGGCCGAATCAGTTGTAGACCCGACTGCTCAGACCGCGGCCTACGAAACCGTCCAGCCGGCCGCCAGACCCTCCACGCCGGCGGATCCAGTTGCTGACCCGACTGCCCAGACCGCGGCCTCCGAAACCGTCCAGCCGGTCGCCGCTGGGGCTAATGCCTCTCCGACCTCGCCGGGCGCGATGGCCTCCGCGTCGGTTGATTCGGTCGCCAACCCGGCCACCCCGGCTTCGGCACCCGCCGCGCCGGCACAAGAAGAATCCGGCAGGGAGGCAACCGCCACGCGGCCGGCTTCGTCCACTTCTCCACTGAATAATGATCGCTAATCCATGGCCGTTGATGATACCCAACCCCTGATCAGTCACTTAATCGAACTGCGCAAGCGGTTACTTTACTGCATACTCAGCGTGCTGGTGGTCTTTCTGGCGCTGATATATTTCGCTAACGATATTTATCAGCTGATATCCGCACCGCTTATAAAACAGCTACCGGCGGGCGCCAGCATGATCGCGACGGATGTCGCGTCGCCGTTCTTTACGCCAATCAAGCTGACTATCATCGTCTCGGTATTTGTCTCCGCGCCGCTGCTGCTCTATCAAGTGTGGGCGTTCGTTGCTCCCGCGCTGTACAAACATGAACTCCGGCTGATGATGCCGCTGTTGTTCTCCAGCACCCTGCTATTTTACGCCGGTATGGCATTCGCCTATTTTGTCGTCTTCCCGCTGTCCTTCAGTTTCTTCGCGCATACCGCCCCGCGCGGCGTGCTTATCGCGACCGATATTAATAACTATCTCGATTTCGTCATGGCATTATTTATGGCATTTGGGGTGTCTTTTGAAGTGCCGGTAGCTATCGTCCTGCTGTGCTGGAGCGGCGTGGTGACGCCGGATGATCTGTGCAAGAAGCGGCCCTATGTGCTCGTCGGCGCTTTTGTCGTTGGTATGTTGCTGACGCCGCCGGACGTGTTTTCTCAGACGCTATTGGCGATACCCATGTACCTGCTGTTTGAAATCGGCGTTTTCTTCGCCCGCTTCTATGTGGGTAAAGGGCGCAAAGGCGATGAGGAAGAGGACGATCCCGAAGAAGATTAGCCTGAGTAACGCCGTTACCTGCGCTGCAGCGCTGTCGGTCAGGACGAGGGCGGCTGGGGCTGTAAGTGGTTGCAGTGGTCAGGTTTTCCGGCGTTGTACACCGTGCGCGGCAAGCGATGTCTCGGCCGCGCCAAAACGGGCTACTGCATTTTCTGAAACAGGCGATTATCCAGACTTTGATAAACCTGTTTATTCAACAGATTCAGCAACAGCATTGAGCGCGCTTCACCGTCGGGTTCGGTATAAATAGCCTGCAGCCCTTCAAACACCCCGGCGGTGATCACGACCTTATCGCCGGATAAAGGTGTCTCGGGGTCGGTCACGTTGTCAAAACGATGGTCGCGCAGACTCTCAATGACCTCCGCAGGGATAATTACCGGCAGACTGACGAAGCGGACGAAGTGGCTTACGCCGCGGGTCGCGCTGATGGTGGTTGTATGGATCGTTTCTGGATCAAACTCGATAAAAAGATAGTTTGGAAACAGCGGCTCTCAGCTTTCTGTGCGCTTGCCCCGGATAATTTTCTCCAGAGTGACCATCGGCGTCAAACAGGCTACGACATGCCGTTCAAGATGTTCTTTAGCACGCAATAATTGTCCACGTTTACAATACAATAAATACCAAGCTTCCATAGTAACAATTTACCTATCTCATCGAAGTCTCAGCATAGCAAAAGCCATAACATATATATAGCACCGGACGCCGCCGCTGTCGGGCCGTCAGGGCGGCTTATTTTACCGATCTTTGACAAAAGACCAGCAAGGCTGATAAACAGATCTTATAATGCAGTATAAATAACGTTCCCGATGAAGCTATGAAATACCGTGACTTGCGCGACTTCCTTGCCCTGCTGGAGCAGCGGGGGGAATTAAAACGAATCAGCTTGCCCATTGATCCCTATCTGGAAATGACGGAAATCGCCGACCGTACGCTGCGCGCCGGCGGTCCGGCGCTGCTGTTTGAAAACCCGAAAGGGTACACCATGCCGGTGCTGTGCAATTTGTTCGGCACCCCTGACCGGGTGGCGCTTGGCATGGGGCAGGAGAGTGTTAACGCTTTGCGAGATGTGGGCAAACTGCTGGCGTTTCTAAAAGAGCCGGAGCCGCCCAAGGGCTTTCGCGACCTGCTGGACAAAGTTCCCCAATTTCGTCAGGTGCTGCATATGCCGACCAAACGGCTGAACTCTGCGCCTTGCCAGGAACAAATCTGGCAGGGGGAGGATGTGGATCTCGGCCGTATTCCGGTCATGCACTGTTGGCCCGGCGACGCCGCACCGCTCATCACCTGGGGGATTACGGTAACCCGCGGGCCGCACAATGAACGGCAAAACCTCGGTATCTACCGCCAGCAAGTGCTGGGCAAAAATAAGGTTATCATGCGCTGGCTTTCTCACCGCGGCGGCGCGCTGGATTTCCAGGAATGGACGCAGCAAAATCCTGGTCAACGCTTCCCGGTCGCGGTCGCTCTTGGCGCCGATCCGGCGACGATCCTGGCCGCGGTAACGCCGGTGCCCGATGCACTTTCCGAATACGCTTTCGCAGGCCTGCTACGCGGCAACAAAACCGAAGTGGTCAAGTGCGTTTCCTGCGATTTAGAAGTGCCGGCCAGCGCCGAGATCGTATTGGAAGGTTATCTGGAGGCGGGCGAAACGGCGACGGAAGGGCCCTATGGCGATCATACCGGCTATTACAACGAAACAGACCGCTTTCCGGTCTTTACCATTACCCATATCACCCAGCGGCGCGATGCGCTGTACCACTCAACCTATACCGGTCGTCCCCCCGATGAACCCGCGGTGATGGGCGAAGCGCTCAATGAAGTCTTCGTGCCTATTTTGCAGAAGCAATTTCCAGAAATCGTGGATTTCTATTTGCCGCCGGAAGGGTGCTCCTACCGCCTGGCGGTGGTGACTATCAAAAAACAATATGCCGGTCACGCCAAGCGGGTGATGATGGGCGTCTGGTCTTTCCTCCGTCAATTCATATATACCAAATTTGTTATCGTATGCGATGATGATATTGATGCACGTAATTGGAAAGACGTGATTTGGGCGATGACCACCCGAATGGATCCGGCACGCGATACTGTTTTGATGGAAAATACGCCGATAGACTATCTGGATTTCGCTTCGCCGGTTTCCGGGTTGGGATCGAAAATGGGCATGGACGCGACAAATAAATGGCCGGGAGAAACGCAGCGTGAATGGGGCACACCGATCGAAATGGATCGGACGGTACGCGAGCGCGTTGACGCTATTTGGGACCAACTGGCTATCCTGAAAAATGATCACGCGTCGTAATGTAATGTGCGCGGCGCCTGTGGCAAATTGCTTAATGACCCGACAGAGGGACTGCATGACAACATTGACCTGTAAGGTCTCTTCCGTGGATGCCATCACTGATACCGTTTACCGCGTACGGCTGGCTCCGGAAGCGGCTTTTCACTTCCGCGCCGGTCAGTACCTGATGGTGGTAATGGACGAACGTGATAAACGGCCTTTTTCCCTGGCGTCGACGCCCATGGAAACCACGTTTATCGAGCTGCATATCGGTGCTTCCGAACTCAATTTGTATGCGATGGCCGTCATGGATCGTATCCTGAAGGAGAGGGAAATCACCGTCGAAGTTCCGCAGGGCGAAGCCTGGCTACGTGATGATACCGACCGGCCTATCGTGCTGATCGCCGGTGGCACCGGCTTCTCTTACGCGCGCTCGATTTTATTAACGGTGCTGGCGCGCCAGCCAGAGCGAAAAGTGGCGATATACTGGGGGGGGCGCGAGCGGGATCATCTGTATGATTTAGGCGAGCTGGAATCGCTTACCCTGCAGCATCCGCAATTGTCTGTGGTGCCAGTGGTGGAACAGCCGGATGAGCACTGGCAGGGCCGTTCCGGCATCGTGCTGATGGCGGTGATGCAGGACTATGGATCTCTGGAACACTACGATATCTATATTGCGGGGCGCTTTGAAATGGCAAAAATTGCCCGGGAACGCTTCTGCGCCGAGCGCAGCGCCGTGGTCGAACGCATTTTTGGTGACGCTTTCGCTTTTATCTAAGCCGGGTTTACCGTATCAACGCCGCGACACGCGCGGCGGCCGGCGCTGTTCCAGGCGGAGCGCTATGGTAATATGGGTCAATTACGTTCCGCATAGGGTTTGAACATGGAATCGCTTTCTTCGCTTTACCAGGATCACCTCGCTACACTCCAACAGCGAACCCGGGAAATATTACAGCGCCAGCGGCTGGAGGGATTACTGATCCATGCCGGCGAGCCAATTGGCCGCTTTCTCGATGATCATGACTACCCGTTTAAAGTCAATCCACAGTTTAAAGCCTGGTTGCCGGTTACCGGCGTGCAGCACTGCTGGCTGTGGGTCGATGGGGTTAACAAGCCGAAACTCTGGTATTACCTGCCGGTAGATTATTGGTACCTCGTGGAACCGTTGCCGGACAGTTTTTGGACGCCGTATGTGGATATCGTGCCGTTCGCCGATCCAGACGAGATTGACGCGCTGTTACTGCCGCGCGATAACGTGGCCTATCTGGGATCGGCGCCGCAGCGGGCCTCCCGGCTGGGAATTGAACGTGAATACATCAACCCGCAGCCGGTACTGGATTATCTGCATTTCCATCGCGCCTACAAAACCGACTATGAGCTTGCCTGCATGCGCGAGGCGCAAAAATCAGCGGTAAACGGTCATCGGGCGGCGAAAGAGGCCTTCTTGTCCGGCATGTGCGAATTCGATATCAATATCGCCTATCTCAGCGCGTGCGGCCACCGCGATACCGATGTGCCTTATGATAGTATTATCTCCCTGAATGAACATGCGGCGGTGTTGCATTACACCCGCCTAGATCAGCGCACACCGGAACACGTACTGAGTTTCCTGATCGATGCCGGCACCGAATATAACGGTTACGCCGCCGACCTGACCCGTACCTATGCGACGCACAAAGACAGCGATTTCGCAGCGCTTATCGCGGCGATGAATAGTGAGCAGCAGGCGCTTATCGCCACCATCGAAACCGGTATCAACTACATCGACTATCATCTGCAGATGTACGGCAGAATCGCCAAGCTCTTAAAGCAGTTTGATATCGTCAGTGGCTTGAGTGAGGATGCGATGGTGACGGAGGGCGTAACCGTGCCGTTCCTGCCTCACGGGTTAGGTCATCCGCTGGGGTTGCAAGTGCACGATGTCGCCGGTTTTATGCAAGATGATAGCGGCACTTCTCTGGCGCCGCCGTCTCGCTATCCTCATTTGCGCTGCACGCGCGTGCTGCAGCCGAGGATGGTGTTGACTGTCGAGCCCGGTCTTTATTTTATCGAGTCGTTGCTGGCCCCTTGGCGCGCCGGCGCCTTCGGCCGTCATTTCAACTGGTCGCGTATTGAAAGCTTTAAGCCTTACGGCGGTATCCGCATTGAGGACAATATCGTTATTCGTGACAATCACATCGAAAATATGACGCGCGCGCTGAAATTGGCATGACGACGTCATGGTTTGCACCGGCGGCAGAAGTCCCGCTGACGGCGGAAATAAAAAAAAGCCGTTTTATCACGTTACTGTCCCCCACTCAGGGAACCGACGCCGCCAAAGCCTATATTCTGCACTGTCGCCAGCAGAATCCGGCGGCCGCGCATCACTGCTGGGCGTATATCGCCGGTCCGCCCGCGGACTCCCGCCTGCGTGGGTTCTCCGATGATGGAGAGCCCTCGGGCACCGCCGGCAAGCCAGCTGGATGGAAGCGGTCTCGGGGAAATCACTGCGGTAGTGGTGCGTTATTATGGTGGAATCCACCTGGGTACCGGTGGACTGGTCAAAGCCTACGGTGGCGGGGTTCAGCAGGCGCTGAAACGGGTTTCTCGGCTAGCGCGTATTCCGCGCCGGCGTTTCGTGCTGCGCTGCCATTATCCGCAGTTAGCCTGGGTCGAGGCCGCGATACAGCAGGCTGAAGGGCTAATCGTTGCAGGGGAATATCAGGAATCGATTATACTCACCCTCGAGATACCTCTGCATCGCATTGCGGTGGCCAATGATAAACTGCGCGATCTCAGCCGCGGCGCATTGCAATTAACGCCTGTTTCACAATAATGCCTTCCCCCTGAATTGTGTAATCATTAAGGATAGTGCAGACATGCATTTTCGCACCATAACCCGCATCGTGGGCCTGCTTGTCATCTTGTTCTCGGTGACTATGATTATTCCCGGCCTGGTGGCCTTGATCTATCGGGATGGTGCCGGCAGCGCTTTCGCGCAAACATTTTTTTGCGCACAGGCTATTGGACTTTTGCTGTGGTTTCCGAACCGTCGTCAAAAAAGCGAATTAAAATCTCGCGAAGGATTTCTCATTGTGGTGCTGTTTTGGACCGTTTTGGGTAGTGTGGGTGCGTTGCCGTTTTTATTTGCCGAACATCCCAATTTGTCGGTCACCGATGCGTTCTTTGAATCCTTTTCAGGGCTGACTACCACCGGCGCCACCGCGCTGGTGGGACTGGATACCTTTCCTCACGCCATTTTGTTTTACCGACAGATGTTACAGTGGTTTGGCGGCATGGGGATCATTGTGCTGGCGGTGGCGATTCTGCCAATTCTCGGCGTTGGCGGCATGCAGCTGTACCGCGCGGAAATGCCCGGTCCGCTGAAAGACAACAAAATGCGCCCGCGTATCGCTGAAACCGCCAAGACCTTATGGCTCATCTATGTGGCGCTGACCATTGCCTGCGCTCTGGCGCTGTGGGGCGCGGGTATGTCGGCGTTCGATGCGATAAGCCACAGTTTTTCCACCATTGCCATCGGCGGTTTTTCCACCCACGACGCGAGTATCGGTTATTATCACAGTCCGCTAATCAATACGATTGTCGCCGTATTTTTACTGATATCCGGTTGCAACTACGGTCTCCATTTTGCCGCTCTTAACGGCCACAATCTGAAAGTCTACTGGCGAGATCCCGAATTTCGCATGTTTATTTCGGTACAGTTAACGCTGGTGGTGATCTGTATTTTGATTCTTTGGCGTTACGACGTTTACGCTAACAGCCTGCAAACGCTTAATCAGGCGTTTTTTCAAGTGGTTTCCATGGCGACCACCGCCGGGTTTACCACCGACAGCATCGCCCAATGGCCGTTGTTTTTGCCGATATTACTCCTTTGTTCAGCGTTTATCGGCGGCTGCGCCGGTTCCACAGGGGGCGGATTAAAGGTGATCCGCATTTTGCTGCTCTATTTGCAGGGTTCGCGTGAACTGAAACGCTTAGTGCATCCAAACGCGGTTTACACCATCAAACTGGGTAACCGGGCGCTGCCTGAGCGGATTCTGGAAGCAGTTTGGGGGTTTTTTTCCGCTTATGCGCTAGTGTTTATCCTCAGTATGCTGGCGGTAGTCGCCACCGGCGTCGATAACTTTTCCGCCTTCGCGGCGGTGGCGGCAACGCTGAACAACCTCGGGCCCGGCCTGGGTGTCGTGGCCGATAACTTTACCTCCATGAATGCGGTGGCCAAGTGGATACTCATCCTGACCATGCTGTTTGGCCGTCTGGAGGTATTCACCTTATTGGTCCTGTTTACGCCAACCTTTTGGCGTGAGTGATACAAGGTTTACCATGAAAACGTTGATTCTCTATTTGAGCCATGATGGCCAAACGCACAAAATTGCGCGCGCGATTGCGGCCCATTTGACCGATTGCTGCGAATGTGATGTGGTCGATCTGCGCCTCGCACAGGATCTCGATCTGCAGCGTTATAAGCGGGTGGTAGTGGGCGCGTCGATTCGCTATGGCCGTTTTGCCGCGGATCTTGACCGCTTTATCGCGCAGCAGCTCGATTGGCTGTACAGTATTCCCAACGCGTTTTATGCCGTCAATTTGACGGCGCGCAAACCCGATAAGCGCACCCCGGCCACCAATGCCTATACCCGGAAATTTTTGGCGAAAACGCCCTGGCGTCCCGATCTTTGCGCCGTATTTGCGGGTGCGTTGTGTTATCCGCGCTATCGCTGGTTTGATCGGGTAATGATCCAGATGATCATGCGCATGACCGGCGGTGAAACCGATCGCACCAAAGAAGTGGAATATACCGATTGGCAGCAAGTTTCTGCCTTTGCCGGCGATTTAGCGCAATTATCCGCCAAACAGGCGCCGCAGCGCTCCTGAACGGGGCTTTTTGCTGAAAAAAAACCAATTAAAACTATTTTAGTTATTTATTCTTGTCAACGGCGGTGAAGGCCCTATAATGCGCCTCTGCTGACCGGGAACAGTCGCTGCGGCGCACCGGCTCAGCCAGAGGCAGGCAGCCCGCTACGGGAGAATAAAAGCTTGACTCTGTAAGAGGAAGGCGTAATATACGCCGCCCGCGCCGGTCGAGAAAACAGCCTCCCGGCACTGCTCTTTAACAATTTATCAGACAATCTGTGTGGGCACTCACAAGACGATATCGATACACGAAATATCGAGTCTTGAAGAGTGAACAACGAATATTCTTATGAATACCGGTTTTAATTCTTTGAGCATCAAGCTTTTAATTGAAGAGTTTGATCATGGCTCAGATTGAACGCTGGCGGCAGGCCTAACACATGCAAGTCGAGCGGCAGCGGGAAGAAGCTTGCTTCTTTGCCGGCGAGCGGCGGACGGGTGAGTAATGTCTGGGGATCTGCCCGATGGCGGGGGATAACTACTGGAAACGGTAGCTAATACCGCATAACGTCGCAAGACCAAAGTGGGGGACCTTCGGGCCTCACACCATCGGATGAACCCAGATGGGATTAGCTAGTAGGTGGGGTAATGGCTCACCTAGGCGACGATCCCTAGCTGGTCTGAGAGGATGACCAGCCACACTGGAACTGAGACACGGTCCAGACTCCTACGGGAGGCAGCAGTGGGGAATATTGCACAATGGGGGAACCCTGATGCAGCCATGCCGCGTGTGTGAAGAAGGCCTTCGGGTTGTAAAGCACTTTCAGCGGGGAGGAAGGCGGTGGCGTTAATAGCGCTATCGATTGACGTTACCCGCAGAAGAAGCACCGGCTAACTCCGTGCCAGCAGCCGCGGTAATACGGAGGGTGCAAGCGTTAATCGGAATTACTGGGCGTAAAGCGTACGCAGGCGGTCTGTTAAGTCAGATGTGAAATCCCCGGGCTTAACCTGTGAACTGCATTTGAAACTGGCAGGCTAGAGTCTCGTAGAGGGGGGTAGAATTCCAGGTGTAGCGGTGAAATGCGTAGAGATCTGGAGGAATACCGGTGGCGAAGGCGGCCCCCTGGACGAAGACTGACGCTCAGGTACGAAAGCGTGGGGAGCAAACAGGATTAGATACCCTGGTAGTCTACGCTGTAAACGATGTCGATTTGAAGGTTGTGGCCTTGAGCCGTGGCTTTCGGAGCTAACGCGTTAAATCGACCGCCTGGGGAGTACGGCCGCAAGGTTAAAACTCAAATGAATTGACGGGGGCCCGCACAAGCGGTGGAGCATGTGGTTTAATTCGATGCAACGCGAAGAACCTTACCTACTCTTGACATCCAGAGAACTAAGCAGAGATGCTTTGGTGCCTTCGGGAACTCTGAGACAGGTGCTGCATGGCTGTCGTCAGCTCGTGTTGTGAAATGTTGGGTTAAGTCCCGCAACGAGCGCAACCCTTATCCTTTGTTGCCAGCGATTCGGTCGGGAACTCAAAGGAGACTGCCGGTGATAAACCGGAGGAAGGTGGGGATGACGTCAAGTCATCATGGCCCTTACGAGTAGGGCTACACACGTGCTACAATGGCGCATACAAAGAGAAGCGATCTCGCGAGAGTCAGCGGACCTCATAAAGTGCGTCGTAGTCCGGATTGGAGTCTGCAACTCGACTCCATGAAGTCGGAATCGCTAGTAATCGTGGATCAGAATGCCACGGTGAATACGTTCCCGGGCCTTGTACACACCGCCCGTCACACCATGGGAGTGGGTTGCAAAAGAAGTAGGTAGCTTAACCTTCGGGAGGGCGCTTACCACTTTGTGATTCATGACTGGGGTGAAGTCGTAACAAGGTAACAGTAGGGGAACCTGCGGTTGGATCACCTCCTTATCAAAACGATACGTTAAGTGACGTGTCCACACAGATTGTCTGATAACTGTCACGAGCAAAGCAGCCCGTCGGCGGCTTTTTCCTGTTCGCCTGGCGAACGGGGGTAAAGCTATCGGCGGCTGGGCGACGACGTTAACGGCGCTTTTGCGGTCAGGGTTACCTGACTTAAAGCGGTCTCTGCCGCGTAAAAGTCATGCGATACGTTGCCCGCGTTTTCGTGTCCCCTTCGTCTAGTGGCCTAGGACACTGCCCTTTCACGGCGGTAACAGGGGTTCGAACCCCCTAGGGGACGCCACTTTGCTTTTTATTTCAGAGCGCGTTTATCAAGCGAGCTGCGAAATACCGCTCTTTAACAATCCGGAACAAGCTGAAAATTTGAAACACATGCTGAAGTGCAAACTCAGTATGCGAGTCTCTCAAACGAAGTAAGCAAACCTGAGATAACGCGTAAGCGTTATCACTGTAGCGCGACAGGCACTGTTGTCTCCGCGCGGTCTTCGCAGACTACGCCGGGTCTCGCCTGTATGGCGATACTCGAGCGAGACGGCGCGAACGGCTGAAAGCCCAGGCGCACGGCACGCAGGCACCGCGGTGGACTGTATGTCCATGAGGATGCCGAGTACCGCGCAACGCCGGATTTCGGTCGTGCAGCCTGTCGGACAAGGTGCAGACAGCTCAGGGTTGTGAGGTTAAGTGACTAAGCGTACACGGTGGATGCCTAGGCAGTCAGAGGCGATGAAGGACGTGCTAATCTGCGAAAAGCGCCGGTGAGCTGATATGAAGCGTTATCAGCCGGCGATGTCCGAATGGGGAAACCCGGTGCAATTCGTTGCATCATCGTTAAGTGAATCCATAGCTTAACGAGGCGAACCAGGGGAACTGAAACATCTCAGTACCCTGAGGAAAAGAAATCAACCGAGATTCCCCAGTAGCGGCGAGCGAACGGGGAACAGCCCAGAGCCATCATCAGCTTGCGCATCAGGAGAACGGTCTGGAAAGTCCGGCGACAGAGGGTGATAGCCCCGTATCCGAAGGTGCGCTTGTTGTGAGCTCGATGAGTAGGGCGGGACACGTGATATCCTGTCTGAAGATGGGGGGACCATCCTCCAAGGCTAAATACTCCTGACTGACCGATAGTGAACCAGTACCGTGAGGGAAAGGCGAAAAGAACCCCGGCGAGGGGAGTGAAATAGAACCTGAAACCGTGTACGTACAAGCAGTGGGAGCATCCTTTGGGGTGTGACTGCGTACCTTTTGTATAATGGGTCAGCGACTTATATTCTGTAGCAAGGTTAACCGTATAGGGGAGCCGCAGGGAAACCGAGTCTTAACTGGGCGTCTAGTTGCAGGGTATAGACCCGAAACCCGGTGATCTAGCCATGGGCAGGTTGAAGGTTGGGTAACACTAACTGGAGGACCGAACCGACTAATGTTGAAAAATTAGCGGATGACTTGTGGCTGGGGGTGAAAGGCCAATCAAACCGGGAGATAGCTGGTTCTCCCCGAAAGCTATTTAGGTAGCGCCTCGTGAAGTCATCTACGGGGGTAGAGCACTGTTTCGGCTAGGGGTCCATCCCGGATTACCAACCCGATGCAAACTGCAAATACCGTAGAATGTTATCACGGGAGACACACGGCGGGTGCTAACGTCCGTCGTGAAGAGGGAAACAACCCAGACCGCCAGCTAAGGTCCCAAATTCATGGTTAAGTGGGAAACGATGTGGGAAGGCCCAGACAGCCAGGATGTTGGCTTAGAAGCAGCCATCATTTAAAGAAAGCGTAATAGCTCACTGGTCGAGTCGGCCTGCGCGGAAGATGTAACGGGGCTAAACCATGCACCGAAGCTGCGGCAGCGGACGTATCACTTAAAACGCTTCACGCGACGGCGAGCCGGCGCGTGCAAGCCACATTCCCGTTGAGTCGGCGACAGCCGGACACGGGCCAGGCGTTTTAAGGATACGTCCGTTGGGTAGGGGAGCGTTCTGTAAGCCTGCGAAGGTGGCCTGTGATGGCTGCTGGAGGTATCAGAAGTGCGAATGCTGACATAAGTAACGATAAAGCGGGTGAAAAGCCCGCTCGCCGGAAGACCAAGGGTTCCTGTTCAACGTTAATCGGAGCAGGGTGAGTCGACCCCTAAGGCAAGGCCGAAAGGCGTAGTCGATGGGAAACAGGTTAATATTCCTGTACTGGGTGTGACTGCGAAGGGGGGACGGAGAAAGCTAGGTTCGCCGGGCGACGGTTGTCCCGGTTCAAGCGTGCAGGTGGAAAGAGCAGGCAAATCCGCTCTTTCATAACACTGAGGCGTAATGACGAGCCACCACGGTGGTGAAGGAATTGATGCTACGCTTCCAGGAAAAGCCTCTAAGCTCCAGGTCACATCGAATCGTACCCCAAACCGACACAGGTGGTCAGGTAGAGAATACCAGGCGCTTGAGAGAACTCGGGTGAAGGAACTAGGCAAAATGGTGCCGTAACTTCGGGAGAAGGCACGCTGTCACGTAGGTAGGGCCTTGCGCCCCGAGCTGAAGCCAGTCGCAGATACCAGCTGGCTGCAACTGTTTATTAAAAACACAGCACTGTGCAAACACGAAAGTGGACGTATACGGTGTGACGCCTGCCCGGTGCCGGAAGGTTAATTGATGGGGTTATCCGTAAGGAGAAGCTCTTGATCGAAGCCCCGGTAAACGGCGGCCGTAACTATAACGGTCCTAAGGTAGCGAAATTCCTTGTCGGGTAAGTTCCGACCTGCACGAATGGCGTAATGATGGCCAGGCTGTCTCCACCCGAGACTCAGTGAAATTGAACTCGCCGTGAAGATGCGGTGTACCCGCGGCAAGACGGAAAGACCCCGTGAACCTTTACTATAGCTTGACACTGAACATTGAGCCTTGATGTGTAGGATAGGTGGGAGGCTTTGAAGTGTGGACGCCAGTCTGCATGGAGCCAACCTTGAAATACCACCCTTTAATGTTT
Organism: Candidatus Sodalis endolongispinus; assembly: GCF_018777395.1. GTDB lineage: Bacteria > Pseudomonadota > Gammaproteobacteria > Enterobacterales > Enterobacteriaceae > Sodalis_B > Sodalis_B endolongispinus. Next base: position 1,785,015 of record NZ_JAFJYC010000001.1, on the reverse strand, counting down.
GATGTTCTCACTCAGGCCCGTTATCCGGGCCGAGGACAGTGTCTGGTGGGTAGTTTGACTGGGGCGGTCTCCTCCCAAAGTGTAACGGAGGAGCACGAAGGTTAGCTAATCACGGTCGGACATCGTGAGGTTAGTGCAAAGGCATAAGCTAGCTTGACTGCGAGAGTGACGGCTCGAGCAGGTGCGAAAGCAGGTCTTAGTGATCCGGTGGTTCTGCATGGAAGGGCCATCGCTCAACGGATAAAAGGTACTCCGGGGATAACAGGCTGATACCGCCCAAGAGTTCATATCGACGGCGGTGTTTGGCACCTCGATGTCGGCTCATCACATCCTGGGGCTGAAGTAGGTCCCAAGGGTATGGCTGTTCGCCATTTAAAGTGGTACGCGAGCTGGGTTTAGAACGTCGTGAGACAGTTCGGTCCCTATCTGCCGTGGGCGCTGGAAGATTGAGAGGGGCTGCTCCTAGTACGAGAGGACCGGAGTGGACGCACCACTGGTGTTCGGGTTGTCATGCCAATGGCATTGCCCGGTAGCTACGTGCGGAAAAGATAACCGCTGAAAGCATCTAAGTGGGAAACTTGCCTCGAGATGAGTCTTCCCTGAGGCCTTGAGCCTCCTGAAGGGACGTTGAAGACGATGACGTTGATAGGTCGGGTGTGTAAGCGCTGCGAGACGTTGAGCTAACCGATACTAATGACCCGTGAGACTTAACCTTACAACACCTGAGCTGTTTGAGAGCGTGTGCGAGACGAGAGCGAAAGCGAACGTTGACGTCAAAAACGCAAGAGACGAGACGATATCAGCGATGTTCCGGATAATGCCCGACGGTCACGCAAGTGATGGTCGGGCGGCAAGAGCAGTCTGTGCGGCGGGAGCGGCACGGAGAGAGAATTTGCCTGGCGGCACTAGCGCGGTGGTCCCACCTGACCCCATGCAGAACTCAGAAGTGAAACGCCGTAGCGCCGATGGTAGTGTGGGGTCTCCCCATGCGAGAGTAGGGAGCTGCCAGGCATCCAATACGTCGCACCGGGTCAGCACGGGGTGACAAGCAGGTTCAACGAGCCCTCTGCGTCAGCAGGGGGCTTTTTGTTTTTGTGGGCCACGGCGGGCCGGCGCCGCAACAGGCAGTGCGCCACAGGCATAGCCAATGGGTAGGCGTCGACTGTCGCACGGGGTCAGGTAGCGCTGCTTTAAGGTCGTTCTGGATCAGCGTGAGATCGAAGGGTCCGTATAAAGTGTTTCGGATGGTTAACGTGCCGTGGTTTAGAGTATCACTGACCTTTTTGCCTGCAAAAATAGTGGTAGGAAAAGATCATTAACGGTACAGCTATATATGTCATACGACCGGTTGCCTAAAGAACGTGTTTTGCGAGATATAATGGTCGCCATGCGATAGAGCGCTACGATCTTTTCATCGCCTATCTCTTTAACAATAACAGATATTGATGCTATCAAAGTCTACCGATGCAATATATTTAGACGGTAAAGCGATTTATTTGCATGTTAAAAAAATACTTTTTTCTCAATAGATGAAATTTTCCGCGCGTTCATAGCACCGAGAATGGGCGTTGCCGCCGCATAACGTTAATTCCAGCGAAACGGAGAATGAAAATGGCTATTTACCGCTCCTCGACTTATGCCACAACGGACAAAGCCTTTAACGATTTACTGACATTTGTTGCGCTTATGGCTTCCTAAACTCGTTATAAATAATGTGACTAATCAACAGATAGCTGCAACACCATAAGAACGTGAAGATAATATGTTGGAGATTATTTGGTTTTATGTTACAAAAAAATAGGGATGGCTTTCCTCGTGTTTGCTGCTTGCCTAGTCGAAATACCAGGAGATAAAAATGAAAAAGGCATGGTTTGTCTTAGCGGTGATTCTTTCTCTTAGCGCCTGCTCGGGTGGAATGACGGGAGGAGAAGACAAATTCAGTACCTCCTATGTCGAGTCGCATATCGTTAAAGGGAAAACAACACAAAGTCAGGTGCAGAGTTTGTATGGCGTACCTGATGACAATCAAAAATCTTCCGGTGGCGTCACTTGGGTCTATTACAAAAACGGTAATTTGAATGATGCCTCTAGCCTGACAAACTATATCCCTGGAGCGAGTGCGATTTCCAGTGCATTAGGGATGGCGAGTATGGCAGATTCAGCATCTTCTCAGGCGAATAAAGTTTCCGGGAAAATGAGTGGCAATACTGAAATCCGTGGTAAACGTTTATACGTCACCTTTGATAACAACAATACGGTGGACTACTGGAGCCTTAACTGATTGTTCTGCTCATAAAATATGATTCCGGCCGGTTTAAACCGGCCGGGTATCGCCATTAGCCCGTCTGGCTATCGCGGTGCTGTCTCGCTGGCGGCAGTAGACCTCCTCCCCCGTGATTAGCGCCATATATTTCCATACCCGGTTCTGTGTAACCTTATCATGTTAAAAATATCTCTGAAACGCTAAAGGCCAAAAAGCCCAATCGTGCATGCCGTGAAGTGTTCGATAACGGCGTGATGCTTGAGAAAATGCAGTCGGTTCAGGGCTTAATCTGCGCGGTGAAATCAGCGACGCCTAAGATCGGCCGTAACCGTAACCGTGACGTCGGCATCGACACTATTCTTGACTGAAGCATGGGCTGTGGCGACTTTTCCTTGCCGTTACGCGGAAAGTTTGTAAAGACGGGATGTCAGTAACAGCACCGAGGGCAGGCAACAGCGGCAATAGCAATTAACAGCGCAAACGGCAATCAACAGGACAGAGAGCAGAATATAGGTACCGTCGGGCTGCCAGGTCAAATTCCTCTTCGGACCTGTGCGGCGCGTCTCTTGCCGGCCAGGCCGCTTTTCGGCCTCGGTGAAGACCGCGATAGTTTTCCTCCGGGCATGGCAGTGGCCTTATGCACCTGCCGCACAAGCTGCGATGGATCTCAAGCGCGCAAGGCGGGCGGGCCACCCTGCCAGATGAGATCGCGCTAATGCATTTTCCAGGATAAGATGAAACATCTTCAACTAATGGCTGAGAACTCGACAACCGATAGCAAAACGGCTATCTTCAGGCATCTGGATGTCTAAACGTATGCTTCGAGGATTTAAGGTTATGCCGATTCGGGTATTTGACGAGTTACCTGCAGTGAATTTTCTGCGTAATGAAAATGTCTTTGTGATGACGTCCTCGCGCGCCAGCACGCAGGAAATACGCCCGTTGAAAGTGCTGATCCTCAATCTGATGCCGAAGAAAATCGAAACTGAAAATCAATTCCTGCGTTTATTATCCAATTCGCCGCTGCAGGTGGATATTCAACTGCTGCGCATCGACAGCCGAGAATCCAAAAATACGCCCGCCGAGCATTTGAATAACTTTTACTGTAACTTTGAAGACATTCAACATGATAATTTCGATGGCTTGGTGGTGACCGGTGCACCACTTGGCCTGGTGGATTTTCGTGATGTCGTATTTTGGCCGCAGATTGACCGGGTGCTGCACTGGGCACGCGATCATGTGACGTCTACGCTGTTTGTCTGTTGGGCGGTGCAAGCGGCGCTGAATATCCTTTACGGCATTCCCAAGATGACCCGCCAGCGGAAACTCGCGGGTGTGTATCAGCATCACACGCAGGATAAGCGTCTGGCGTTTGTCACCGGCCATCCCGAATATGATGCGCTGACTTTGGCCAGCGAATATCACCGCGATCGGGAAACCGGTCTAAACCCAATGCTGCCGGTTAATTATTTCCCGCAAGATAACCCCGATCTTACGCCAAAAGCCAGCTGGCGCAGCCATGGCCATTTGCTGTTTGCCAACTGGCTCAACTACTACGTCTATCAGATAACGCCGTTCGATCTACGGCGGATGAATCCGACGCTAGAATAGGCTTTCTTCGGCCTGCGCATTATTATCCTAAGCACAGACGCCGGCATGGATCGAAGCCGCTTTTACCAGGCACTTCACCTGCCGATATTACCGGCTGGCTCGTCCGCCGCTTTTACCGGGTTGCGCATTCGTTGCTTTGACCGGTTGTTGCATCCTTTTCGTCATCCCGCGCCACCGTCTGGCGGCCGGGGGGATTAATAGGCGATGCAGATGGCGCCCTGTTCGGCGCCGGACAGCTGCTGGCGCAGCGCGCCGAACAGTTCGCGGCCGCACCCCACCGCACACGCTGAGAGATCCGGTAACGCTACTTGGCGCAGCGCCAATTCCGCTTCATCCACCAGCAACGTCAGCTCGCCCGTTTTGCCATTTACCCGCACGCTATCGCCATTGCGGATTTTGCCGAGCAGACCGCCGTTAACCGCTTCCGGCGTCACATGAATGGCAGACGGCACCTTGCCCGAGGCGCCAGAAAGACGGCCATCGGTCACTAACGCCACCTTGTAGCCGCGATCCAGTAATACGCCCAGCGGCGGCATCAGCTTATGGAGTTCCGGCATGCCGTTGGCGCGTGGCCCTTGATAACGAACCACCACTACGCAGTCTTTGTTCAGTAAGCCGGCGTCGAACGCCGGACCGACGTCGTGCTGACTTGCAAATACCATCGCCGGTGCTTCGATAATAAGATTTTCCTCGGGCACGGCGGAGGTTTTCATTACCGCACGGCCAAGATTGCCGTCAAGTACTTTGGTACCGCCGTGGGGCGCAAAGGGACGCTCGACGCTGGCGATAATGGCCGCATCCAGCGAAGCCGTCGGGCCATCGCGCCAGGCCAACCGGCCTTCATCCAGCCACGGCTCAAGGGTATAGTGGCTTAGGCCGAAACCGGCAATGGTATGCACGTCTTCATGTAATAATCCGCCGGACAGCATCTCGCGCACCAGCAGCGCAACGCCGCCTGCGGCATGGAATTGGTTTATATCCGCCGGCCCGTTAGGGTATATCCTGGCAAGAAGCGGTACCGCATCCTACAACTCAGAGAAGTCGTCCCAGTTAATGATGATGCCGGCGGCGCGGGCCATGGCCACCAAATGTAGGGTATGGTTGGTTGAACCGCCGGTCGCCAGTAGCGCCACGATACCATTGACCACGACCTTTTCATCCACCAGCTTACCGATAGGTAAATAGTTGCCGCTGATTTCGGTTAATCGCGTCACCTGTATTGCCGCCGCATCGGTCAGCGCGTCGCGGAGCGGACTGTCCGGCTGAATAAAGGAAGAGCCGGGCAGATGCAGGCCCATCATTTCCATCACCATCTGGTTAGAGTTGGCGGTGCCGTAAAATGTGCAGGTGCCGGCGCTATGGTAGGAAGCGGCTTCCGCTTCCGACATCGCCTGGCGATCTACCTTACCCTCGGCATAAAGCTGGCGGATACGCACTTTTTCTTTATTCGGCAGCCCGGTGGGCATCGGACCGGCGGGAACAAATACCGAGGGCAAATGACCGAACGAGAGTGCCGCCATCACCAGACCGGGGACGATTTTGTCGCAGATGCCCAGATAGAGCGCGCCATCAAACATGTTATGCGACAGGCCAATGGCCGCCGACATGGCGATGATTTCGCGGCTCATCAACGATAATTCCATACCATCCTGGCCCTGGGTGACGCCATCGCACATTGCCGGTACGCCTGTGGCCACTTGACCTACCGCCCCGACCCCCTGCAGGGCCTGTTTTAACCGCTGCGGGTAATGCTCGTAAGGCTGATGGGCGGAAAGCATATCGTTATAGGCGTTGATGATGGCGATATCGCTATGGGTCAGACTTTTCAGTGCCGCCTTATCGCCAGGTTGGCAGGCAGCGAAGACGTGCGCCAGATTGCCGCATGACAGCTGTGCGCGGTGGACGGTCTGGCGGCGCGCGACGTCAATTCGGGTCAAATAGGCATCGCGGCTGGCGCGCGAGCGGTCGATAATGCGTTGGGTTACGCGTTGTAAAGTGGCATTCATACCTTTCTCACTGACTACCGCGTCATTCTCTTCGCGTCCTGGTGCTGGCGGCTAAGAGTCGAATGACAATAGGGTAATACCGTTGATTATTATTCACCGCGCAACCCGCGGCTATTGCGCCAGACGGGAAAGCCGGGCCTAATCCATGAAACGATTCAGCTAACGCAGACCAAACATTCCGCATAAGGGACGTTGTTGCGCGGCGATCACCTCGTTTATCTTTGACGGTAATCCGTATCCGGTTTGCCAACCGAAGGGAACAGAGCCCACCTCCATGCTGGGCCTGGCTAACATCAGCCTGCGGACTGAGGTTTTTTTCTGCCGCCGGCGCACGGGCGTCGCCGTGGACAAACCATGTGCCTTATGCCCGGCACGGCGAGGACTCAGCCGGCGGTGGCGCTCCGGATCCAGGCAACGGTATCGGCAATGACCTCATCCAGCGGCTGATCGATATTAATGGCATGTACATCCGGCTCGTCGCTGCCTGGCTCTTCCAGGGTCTCGAATTGGGACACCAGCATTTGCGGTTTAAAGAAGTGCCCTTTACGGGCTTTCATGCGTGCCTCGATAACCTCAACGTGCCCTTTTAAATAGATGAATGACAAATAGGGGTTCCCTGCACGCAACCGGTCGCGGTAATGCTTTTTCAGTGCCGAACACACGATAATGGAGATGGCGTTGGTACGCTGCATAGCGAAAGCAGCGTCATTGACGGCGCCTAGCCACGGGGCTCGGTCATCGTCGTTGAGCGCATGCCCGGCGGACATTTTATCGATGTTGGCGCGCGGATGAAGAAAATCGCCGTCAAGAAACGCCGCGGACAGCTCACGGGACAGGGCGCGGTGGCCACAACGGATTTGCCGCTGCCTGACACGCCCATCAGGACGAAAATATGGTTTTGAGTTTGGGTGGTCATAGGCAGAGCTCCGGGAGCAATAATTTAGAACACAATGATGTTACCGGTAACATTGTGCGCGCTTTTCATGAGGTTTCAACCATTATGACGTAATAAATGTTTAACTGTGATCAACATCAAACATTTCACCGTCGATAAAACATTATGTTCCCCACGCTTAACAAAACGTTAGACAACCCCGCCGCTGGCTGAAAAAGTCTCATGCCGCGATGCCTGGGTTCATTATCAACCTGTGCTAGGATATTGCCCTGTTTCCGGCGGAATGCCGCTTTTTATCGGCGATAAATGATATCATCGTGACAAATCGGATTAACGAACTGAGCGCCACGCTGGCGCAGCGGATAATGGTGCTGGACGGCGGCATGGGCACCATGATCCAGAGTTATCAGCTTGAAGAAGAGGATTACCGCGGACAACGCTTCGCGGACTGGCCATGCGATGTGAAAGGCAATAATGACTTGCTGGTGTTGAGCAAACCCGATGTCATCAGTGCCATTCATGAGGCCTATCTGGCCGCCGGGGCCGATATTCTTGAAACCAATACCTTCAACGCTACCACTATCACGATGGCCGACTACCAGATGGAATCGCTGGTGAGCGAAATCAACCTCGCCGCCGCCCGTCTGGCGCGGGAATGCGCGGACGCCTAGAGCGCACGTACGCCGGATAAGCCACGTTATGTCGCGGGCGTGTTGGGTCCGACCAACCGCACCGCCTCTATCTCACCCGATGTGAACGATCCCGCTTACCGCAATATCGATTTTGACCAGTTAGTAAACGCTTACCGTCAGAGTATCAGAGCGCTGATGGAAGGCGGCGTTGATCTGATCATGGTGGAAACCATTTTTGACACTCTTAACGCCAAAGCCGCCATTTTTGCGCTGGAAATGGAATTTGAGGCTCAGGGGGAGAGCCTGCCGGTGATGATTTCTGGCACCATTACCGATGCCTCCGGGCGTACGCTTTCCGGGCAAACCACCGAAGCATTTTACAACTCGCTGCGCCATGCGCGGCCGCTGTCGTTCGGTCTGAACTGCGCATTGGGGCCCGATGAACTGCGCCAATATGTGGCGGAACTGGCGCGTATTGCCGATTGTTTTGTCAGCGCCCATCCTAATGCCGGGCTGCCCAATGCGTTTGGCGAATATGATTTGGGGGCGCAGGCGATGGCGCGCCATATCGGCGAATGGGCTCAGGCCGGCTTTCTAAATATCGTCGGCTGCTGCTGCGGCACGACGCCTGAGCATATCGCCGCGATGGCCAACGCCGTGGCGGGGGTGGCGCCGCTGCCGACGCTGCCGGTTGCCTGCCGGCTTGCGGGGCTGGAGCCGCTGAACATTACGGCGGCGTCGCTGTTCGTTAACGTCGGCGAGCGTACCAATGTCACCGGATCGGCACGTTTCAACCGATTGATTAAAGAGGAGAAATACAACGAAGCGCTGGCGGTGGCGCGCCAACAGGTGGAGAACGGCGCGCAGATCATCGACATCAACATGGACGAGGGCATGCTGGACGCCGAGGCAGCCATGGTGCGCTTCCTGCATATGATCGCCGGTGAGCCGGATATTGCGCGCGTGCCGATTATGATTGACTCCTCCAAATGGCAGGTAATAGAGCAGGGGCTGAAGTGCATTCAGGGTAAGGGCATCGTTAACTCGATTTCCATGAAAGAGGGGGAGGCGGCGTTTCTTCACCACGCTCGCTTGGTGCGTCGCTATGGCGCCGCTCTGGTGGTAATGGCGTTTGACGAGAACGGCCAGGCCGACACCCGGGCGCGTAAAATCGAAATTTGCCGCCGCGCCTACCGACTGCTGACCGAGACGTTGGACTTTCCGCCGGAAGATATCATCTTCGATCCCAATATCTTCGCCGTCGCGACCGGTATTGGAGAACATAATAACTATGCCCAGGATTTTATTGGCGCTTGCGCTGACATCAAAGCGGAACTGCCCCATGCGCTGATTTCCGGCGGCGTTTCCAATGTTTCGTTTTCGTTTCGCGGCATACGAACCCGTGCGCGAAGCGATTCACGCGGTGTTTCTTTATCATGCCATTCGCCACGGTCTGGACATGGGCATCGTCAACGCCGGCCAGTTGGCTATCTATGACGATTTGCCGCCCGCGCTGCGTGAGCGGGTAGAAGATGTGGTGCTAAATCGGCGCGCGGATGGTACCGAGCGGCTGCTGGCGCTGGCCGAGGAGTATCGCGACAGCAAAGGCGATGGCGAAGCGACGACGCAGCAGGCGGAGTGGCGAGGATGGGCGGTGGGCAAACGCCTGGAATATGCTCTTATCAAGGACATTACCGAATTCATCGAGCAGGATACCGAACAAGCACGCCTGCAGGCGTCACGCCCAATCGAGGTGATTGAAGGGCCGTTGATGGCCGGCATGAACGTGGTGGGGGATTTATTCGGCGCCGGTAAAATGTTTTTGCCGCAGGTGGTGAAGTCGGCCCGGGTGATGAAACAGGCGGTAGCCTACCTTGAGCCTTATATCCAGGCCGGGAAAACCGAATTTAAAGCCGCCGGCAAAATTCTGTTGGCGACCGTCAAGGGCGATGTGCACGATATCGGCAAGAATATTGTCGGCGTGGTGCTGGCCTGTAACAACTATGATATTCTCGATCTCGGCGTCATGGTGCCGATGGACAAAATCCTCAAGACCGCACGCGAGCAGCGGGTGGATATTATAGGTTTGTCGGGGCTGATTACGCCGTCGCTGGATGAAATGGTCAGCGTTGCCAAAGAAATGGAGCGACAGGGATTTACCCTGCCGCTGTTGATTGGCGGTGCAACCACCTCCAAAGCCCACACGGCGGTGAAAATCTAGCCGCATTACGGCGGGCCAACGCTCTATAGTGCAGAACGCATCACGCAGCGTCGGCGTGGTCTCGGCGCTGCTGTCCGACACGCAGCGCGAAAGGCTGGTGGAGCGCACCCGTCGTGAGTATGAGACGGTACGGCTGCAGCACGGGCGTAAAAAATCGCGCACGCCTCCGGTCAGCATCGAGGCGGCACGGGGCAATGCCCTGGCGCTGGACTGGCAGAGTTACACCCCGCCGGTAGCGCATCGGCCCGGCGTGCAGGCGGTCAGCGCCACCGTCGCGACACTGCGCAATTATATTGATTGGACGCCGTTTTTTATGACCTGGTCGCTGGCCGGCAAGTATCCGCGTATTCTGCAGGATGAGGTCGTGGGCGAGGAAGCCCGACGGCTGTTTGCGGACGCCAACGCCATGCTGGACAAGCTTGACGCCGACGGGCTGTTACAGCCACGCGGCGTGGTGGGGTTATTCCCCGCCAACCGGGTGGGCGACGATATTGAGATTTATCGCGATGAAAGCCGGCGTGAACGGCTGGCCACCGCCCATCATCTGCGTCAGCAAACTGAAAAAAGCGATTTCGCCAACTATTGTTTGGCGGATTTCGTGGCACCCAAAACCAGCGGCAAAGCGGATTATTTAGGCGCGTTTGCCGTCACCGGCGGTCTGGAAGAAGATAGGCTGGCGGCGGATTATGACGCCCAGCATGACGATTACAATAAAATCATGGTCAAAGCGCTGGCTGATAGACTGGCAGAGGCGTTTGCCGAGTATCTGCACGAGCGGGTGCGTAAGGTGCACTGGGGCTATGCCGCCAATGAAAACCTCGGCAACGAGGCGTTGATCCGTGAAAGTTATCAGGGTATTCGCCCGGTGACCGGCTATCCCGCTTGTCCTGATCATACTGAAAAGCAAACCCTATGGTCATTGCTGGATGCCACGCGCCATACCGGTATGCATCTCACGGAATCCTTTGCCATGTGGCCGGCTGGTACTTCAGCCATCCTGAAAGCAAATACTTCGCCGTGGCGCAGATACAGCGCGATCAGGTGGAGGACTATGCGGCGCGCAAACGGCTGCCGCTGGAAGAGGTAGAGAGCTGGCTGGGGCCCAATCTCGGTTACGACGCCGATTAGCGCCCGTGGCGCACCCCTGGCCGTCGTCTGAGGCGTGCGCATAAGCTGCACGTCGCTCTTTTGTTGCTGGCGTAAACCACCTGTCGCGGCAGCTTCCACGGCGGCAATACTCCCGGTATGCGCACTCCCCGGCGATAGCCAGCATCGGAACGGGAAGCATGGCGATTTGTCCGGCATCGCTGCTGCCCGCTGTTGTTGGCAACATCTCTTGTCCTGTTAATAAACGATATTCACTTCGCCTTTGTCATCAATTATTCCATAATAATGTTCCTTTGTTGTTTACATTAATAACTAATATTCAGCTAAGTAATTTGTGGCAATAACATATTGCTGTTGCCTTTAATTTCCTGCCGCATAAAGTTGATCCTGGTCAAGGAGCTGAATCCATTAAGTCACGCAAAATTAGCCATGCGGTCAGCTTTTTTATGCATCAAACAGGCGAATGGATGCTTCCTGTTTTTATTTCATGATGAGGGTGACTCATGACGAGCTTTCGTGTTCCACAATCCGGAGAACTGGGGCTGAAGAATATTGCATTGTATCGACTGGATGATAAATATATGTCCTGGGGCGACACGGTGCATTATCAAGCGCGGCCGATTGTCGCCGACAGCTGCCTGGGCGATCGGGTTATTGACATTCATGGTAATATTTACATCGATAGTCAAATGTGGCACTCCAGCTGTAATTTCGGCTATCGCAATCGTGAAATAGAACAAGCGGTAGAGCGCCAACTGCATAAGCTGCCGCAGATTAGCGGAGACTATCTGCACGAAGAAAAACTGCTGCAGGCGGAAGAAATTTGCCAAGCGATTTATCAGCGCACCGGGCTGCATGGCCGGGTCGGCTTCAACGTTGGCGGTGGAGGATGCGCTAAAAATCGTGCGCAAGAATACCGGGCGTAACCGTATGGCTACGCTTATGGGCGGATATCATGGCTGTTCTCTGACGGTGTCCGGCTTGTCCAGCAGTCACCGTTACTGCCAGGCCTACGGCGAATTTGCCGATCGGGCGATTATGTTTCCTAACGCGAATTGCGGACAATGTTATTATGACAAACAGCCTGGCGAGTGCGACTGTTATTGCGGAAAAATGATCTCGCGGGCAACGGAAAATGATTTTTACGGTCTCGCCAGCGACAATAGTAATGAAATAGGCGCGTTTTTCCTGGAATTCTGTCAGTGCCGGGGATACACGGTGCCGCCTAGGGATTTCTTCCGCCAGTTTGTGCCGGAGATGCAAAAACGCGGAATACTTATCGTCGATGATGAAATACAGGTGGGGATGTTCCGTCCGGGAAAATTGTTTGCGTTTGAACATTACGATATCGTTCCAGATATTATCACCCTGGGTCAATCACTCACCAACGGCCTTAGCCCGCTCAGCGCTGTTTGGGCTCGGGAAGAATTGGTCAGCCGCGATATTTTCACCCCCGGCCACGCCCATAGCCATTTTGCTAATCACTCCCTGGGGACCGCCGCCGCGTTACAAACCTGGCGCTATATGACTGCTCAGGATTATGAACCGCGATTGTCGCAGAAGTCAGACTATTTTCTGGGCGGATTGCGGCGCTTGAAGCAGCACTATCCGTTCATTCAACAGATTGAGGGGTTGGGGATGTTATTTAGCGTGTCCTTCGCGACGCCAGACGGTCTGCCCTGGCGTAATGCGGGGAAACAGGCGGTCACGCTGGTGCAGGATAATGATTATATCTACCAGGGAGAGACGCTGCGTCTGATCCTCAATAGCGGCGGCTATTACGACGAAAAAATCAAATTATCTCCGTGGCTGGATATTGGTTTTGAGGAGATGGAACGCATGCTAACCCTTCTCGATCAGGTCTTCACCGCCCTGGCCAGCGCGGAGGATGACTAGTATGGTCGCGGTCGTCAAGCCGGGTCCGGGAAAACTGTGCTTCCCGGCGAAACTGATTTCGCACTATCACGCATGGCCGCAATGGACGACGCTAATGGACTCCCTATTGAGCTGTACGCAATCCATTTTCTGGCAGACGCAGAGTTATGTCGACCAGCAGCGGGCGTTCTTCGCCACGTTGCCGGGTAAAAAGACCGACCTGCGTCAGTTGCCTGATGCATTTTTTTATAACCCGCCGTTGCCCGGCAGGTGGAGCTGTGTCTTGATGTCACCCGGCCAGACGGGGGGCGGCGGATAATCCCGGGGTAAGGTTCTCGGGTCTTTTAAGGCAAGGGGGAGGTATGGATAAACATGAAACTAAACATTTTGTTATGACGCTGGTGGCAGCGTTTATTTCGACAAATCGCTATATGCAGCGCAACTATATGCCGGCCAAATCGGTAAAAAAAACGTCACCGCCACCGTGACGACGGCCAGCAGAACGGCAAACCGGCGGCAGCAGCATTGCCGCCGGTGCTGATAAGGAAAGCCACAACCAGGAGGGTTCATGATAGAGCACAATGTCTTTCTGCAATTCCGTCACAATGCTACACAAGAAACGATTCAGTCAGTAGCGCAGGCGCTGTTGGCCATGCGGCAGCATATCCCGGGCATCAAACGCGCGCGCTGGCACGAAAACCGCAGCTGCGTGCAGCGCGATAAAGGTTTCCACCACATGCTTGCGCTGTGGTTCGACGATAGGGCAGCGCTGGACGAGTATATGGCGCATCCACATCATCATTCGGTCAGCGATGACGTTCTGTTGCCGGCATTGGCGCAGGGGGTCGATTCGCTGTTAGTTTTCGACCGGTTGGCGGAGGACGATACCGATGGCAGCTGAGGCGTTCTCTCTTCGTCCCCCCGGTAGTCGCATGGTGGCGCTCAATCCTGCCGGCAAAATGTTTATCGGGCCGACGGGGGTATCTATCTGCCCGGCCGCCGGGACAAATTTCTGGCGCCAGACCTGGTCTGGCCATAACGCTGACAATGGGCATGCGCTATTAAGCGAAGTTAGCGGCGATGCCGAGATTTGCGCCTGCGTGCATTTCCGGCCGCGCCATTGCTATGACCAGGCCGGGCTGATGGTTCGCTTGTCCGCCGACGAGTGGATTAAATTTTGCGCCGAACGCGAACCGGACAATGCGACCTGGCTCGGCGTGGCGGCAACGCGCGCGGGGCTGTCCGACTGGTCGGGTATCGAGTGGCCGGGGGCCCAGAGCCAGCGGTTGTTTTTCAAAATCAGCCTGCGCCAGGGGGCGCTGGTGCTGTCGGCGGGCGGATCGGGCGGGGATTTACGGGTGGTCCGCATCAGCCCGTGCCCTGTCGGCCGTGCGCCGCTACTGTGGGGGGTTTACGCCGCCTGCCCCGATAAGGCGGGGCTTGTTGCCCGCTTTAGCGGCATTAAACTGCAGGCTGCCGGAAGCGAAGCCTGTATCAGCTAATCAAAGGAGCTACAACCATGCGTTTTCAGCGGAAAGTGGTGCTGGTCACCGGTGCGTCCAACGGTATCGGTGCATCAGCGGTGGAACGTTTCGCCCAGGAAGGTGCGACGGTCGTGTTAGTGAGCCGTCGGATACATAAATTACAGCATGTCGCCGCTCGCCTGGCGCCCGACCGACAAATGGTAGTGCAGGCGGATGTGTCCGACAGGCATGCGGTGGAATCGATGATAGGCCACCAGGTGATGGCGCGTTATGGCCGCATAGATGTACTGGTAAATAATGCGGGAGTGCGGATACCCGCCACCGAGCGGCAGAGCAACCCGGAGCATGGGCATAAGGCGGCCGCGGTGAATATTGACGGCGTTCTGGCTTGTTCGACGCTGGCGTTGCCGCATCTTATCGCCAGCCGCGGTTGCATCGTCAATAATGCTTCGGTGTCGGGTCAGAGCATAGACTTGAGCATCGAGCATCATTGCGCCGCCAAGGGCGCGGTTACCCATTATGACGCGCACGATGGCGCTGGACCATGCCGCCGATGGTATACGGGTAAATTCGGTTTGTCCCAGCCTGGCCATGAGCGGTATGACGTCGGGGTTTGCCACCGATAGTGGCGATGATTTTCATCCGCATATCCCCATGGCGCGCATCGGAGAAGCCAGCGAGTTTTCCTCCGCGATGGTGTTTCTGGCCAGCGATGACGCCAGTTTTATCACCGGCGTGAACCTGCCGGTGGACGGTGGCGCTACCGCGTCTGACGGGCGGCCCCGCCAGTTGTCGGAGGCGTTTTAACCTGACGGTTGCGCTGCCGCTGCATGCCGCGTGGCGGCGGCGTAAGCGATACGGGCTTTTTGCCCTCGGCGAGGCAATCTAACGAGGAGGCTGGGCTGGCCACGGCAGGTCTGACGCCACAGCCTCCTGCCGCCCGTCACACGTGTGCCATGGTGGCTGATTTTGCCGTCATCGGGAGCGTGCCGTAGTGGCTGATTTTGCCGCCATCGGGAGCGTGCCGTGGCGGCTGACTTTGCCGCCGTCGGGCTTCTGCCATGTTTGAGAGTACGCCATCCCGTGTCTGTGGCGCGAGGTCATTGAGCCTCAACGCTGACGTGCAGGGCATCGTAGCGCCAATACTCCAGATCGCAATCGATGATGCGGCCATGCTGGTCGCGGTTGATGCGAGTAATAAAGAGCGCCGGACTGTTTTCCGCGACTTTCAACGCCAATGACGCCGCCGCCGGGAAGGTAGTGGGACACATATCGAAGCGCACCCGCCCGTAGCGAATATCATAACGAGTGGCGTAGAGTTCGGTCAGCGAGGCGGTGAGATCCTGCTGCAATATCGCCGGAAAAAAGGCCGGATTCAGATAATGCTCTACGTACAGCACCGCCCGGCCATCGATCTGCCGTACCCGACGGATACGGTAAACCCTGGCGGCCGGCGGCAGCGCGAGCAGCCCGCATAGCATTGCCGGCGCTTCCACCTCCCGCGCGTCCAGTACTAACGTGGCCGGACGTCGCCCCTGATCACGCGCCATAGCGTGGAAATGGCTGCGCTGCAGCGGGTTATACACCACTCGCGGCGGCCCGCCGAACCAGCCGCGCCGCTCTTCGCGATAAATGACCCCTCTGGCCTCAAGCTGCCCCAGCGCTTCACGCAGGGTGATGCGGGTAGTGGCAAAGTGCGCGCTCATCATCCGCTCTGCCGGCAGACGGTCGTTATGGCCCAACCGACCGGCGTTTATAGTCGGCGATTGTCTGGCAGATGGCATCCACCGTCCTGTAGCGCGCGCTCTCTCCGGGGGAGAACGCCTTCTCAATGAGCATGTTGATCACCGCTATGTCTGTATTTGAGTGCTCGGTTTTTCGCCAGCAGCGGCAGCGTTAAAGAAACCATAACAAAAAAACGGCCCCAAGAGCGGCTGTCATCAAATATTCATCCCGCTGCGCTAGATTGACTAGATCAGTACGGCCAGGCAATTTCATCCTCTAAGCGGAGCTTCAGCTATGAAATTTTTGTACGCTTCTGTGTTAACGACAGCGCTGCTGGCCATCGGCCAGGCAGGCTATGCCGCAGCGGCCGACGACGTGGCGGCGCTGGCGCAGGCGGTGATCTTGCCCCGCCATCTCCGTACAGCTTTTGTATCTTAAGTTAACGAAGCACGCTGCCGCCGGTATTCTCTCGGAGAGTGATATCCCAGCGCGCTGTGCGGATGGTTTTCATTGTAATGCGTGAACGCTGCTGCAAGGTTTCGCAGGGCTGTTCTCGCATCCGGTTTTGGCATGAACTCGATATAGTCTTCCTTCATCGTCTTCACGAACCGTTCGGCCATTCTCTGCGGGCTGCTCACCGCTGTTGTGCAGGGCTCCAGATCCAGTTCTCTGGCGAACCTCTGCGTTTCATGCGCGGTATACGCTGAACCGTTGTCCGTCAACCACTGCACCGCTGTATCGGGTAACCTGTCGCCGAAGCGCTTTTCTACCGACCTCAGCATCACATCCTGCACGGTCGAACTGTCGTAGCCTACAGTGCTCGCAGCCCAGTCTATGGCCTCTCTGTCGCAGCAGTCCAGTGCGAACGTGACCCGCAGTTTTTCACCGTTGTCGCAGCCGAACTCGAAGCCATCTGAACACCAGCGAATATCGCTTTCTGCCACCGCGATCCTGCACTTATGCTCACGCCTCGGCCGCTATGGTTTTCAATGTAATAACAGCAGGTTATGCTCACACATGATCCTGTAAAGTCGTTTCGCATTTACCGGCGGCAGTCCCTCTGCGCGACGTTGTTTACACAGGATGCCCCACACCCGCCGATAGTCGTAGCTGGGCATATCGCTGATGATGTCGAGGATGTCCGACAGTATTCCAGCGTCTGCTTCGTCATTACGCCGGTTACAGCGCCTGTCCTGCCAGTCGGCAGAACGCTTAATCCGCAGTGACAGCGGCGCACGCGACACGCTCATGGCGCGGCTGACCTGTGCTATTCCCCGGCCTTTGGCAACAAGGGCGCGTGCGCTATCCATTTTCGTGACTGGCCGTACTCCACGGCTTCTTTTAGGATCTCAATCTCCATCGTCTTCTTACCCAGAAGGCGCTGGAGCTCCCGGACCTGCTTCAATGCAGCTACAAGCTCAGAGGCAGGACGTCCTCCCGGCAGCCACGGCGGTGAGGCTGCCTTCCTGATATTGCTTTTTCCACTTAGCTGGGCTGGATACCGTGCAGTCGTGCGAGATGGGAGACATTCATGCCGGGCTCCATCCTCTGCTGAATAATGGCCATTTTTTCCTGAGGAGTTTTACGTTTACGGACTTCTTGACCTAACGGGATCCCGGTCATATCAAAATTGGCGTTAGTGTTAGACATATATTCAAGCCTATCTCTTATCTGGAGATACAGCTACTGTCTGGTGTTTCAGGGGGATAAATCATGGGCCAACTGGAAACAGACCTGGCAGGATTTGGCCAGCCAATACCAGATACAGCACAGCGATACAGATATGAGTTCCGCGCAGGAAATCGCCAAATTTCTGGCGGAAAAGAATAATGCCAGCGCCGATATCGGCGATGTCGGCGTCTCCTTTGCCCCGCTGGCGGTACAAAAAGGGGTGACGCAACCCTATAAACCCAGCACCTGGGATCAAATTCCTGCCTGGGCGAAAGATAAAGACGGGCACTGGGCGGTAGCCTACACCGGCACCATTGCTTTTATCGTCAATAAGCAGACGGTGAAGGTCATTCCCCATAGCTGGGCGGATCTGCTCAAGGGCGATTATAAGGTCGCCTTGGGAGATGTCGGCACCGCGGCACAAGCGGTAAACGGCGTGCTGGCGGCCGCTTATGCCATGGGCGGCAACGAAACGAATCTGCAACCGGGTCTCGATTTCTTTGCCAAACTGGCCGAATCCGGACGGCTGGGCTTGAACGATCCCACTATCGCCGCGCTGGAGAAAGGGGAAGTTGACGTCGGGATCATCTGGGACTTTAACGGCCTGAACTACCGCGACACCATTGATAAAACCCGGTTTGAAGTGCTGATCCCTGCCGATGGCACCATCACCTCCGGCTACAGCACCATCATCAACAAATACGCCAAACATCCTAACGCCGCCAAATTCGCCCGCGAATACATTTTCTCGGACGCGGGGCAAATCAATTTGGCCCGCGGCTACGCCCGTCCGATTCGCGTCGAGCACCTGACGCTGCCGGATGACGTCCAGGCGAAACTGCTGCCCGAGGAACAGTATAAGAATGCCCACCCGATAGCCGATACCGCGGCCTGGGAAAAGAACGCCAAAGCGCTGCCGCGTCTGTGGCAGCAAAACGTGATGATGGCGATGAAGCAATAAACAGATTTCACTGGGGCGCCGCGCCATCGGTACGGCACTTCTTCTCGCCGGCGCCGCGTCGACGGCCAGGGGATCGGCGCCGGTGTCGCGCGCCTCGCGGCGGGGCCGTCCGCGCGCGGCTGACAGGCATGAGGAACGGGTGTGAAAACAATTTTGGTGATATTGGATGGACTCAGCTACGTGGTGGCCTATGACGCCATGGGTTACTTGCATGGCGAATGCGCCGCCGGACGCGGTCGGCTTTACTCGCTGACCTGCGAGTTGCCGTCGTTATCGCGTCCGTTGTACGAATGTATTCTCACCGGCGTGCCGCCGGTGCAAAGCGGGGTGGTGCATAATGAGATTATCCGCCTGTCGCACCACCGCAGTATTTTCCATTTCGCGCGAGCGGCTGGACTCACCACGGCGGCAGCGGCTTATCATTGGGTGAGTGAACTGTATAACCGCGCACCCTTCAATGCCGCGGAAGACAGACACACGCTGGCGCCAGCACTGCCGATTCAGTACGGGCATTTTTATCATGCGGATCATTACCCTGACTCCCATGTGTTCGAGGACGCAGAAAGCTTGCGTTTGCGCCATCAGCCTGACTTCCTGCTGATTCACCCGATGAATATCGATGACGCCGGCCATCGCCACGGTCTGTCGACGCCCCAGTATCGCAACGCCGAGCGTCACGCCGATGGCTTGCTGTCGCGCTGGCTGCCGGGGTGGCTAGCGGCGGGCTATCAGGTCATCGTAACCGCCGATCACGGTATGAATGACGATCGCAGCCACGGCGGCATTTTACCGGAAGAACGTCAGGTGCCGCTGTTTGTCTTCGGCGACGCCTTCACTCTCGCCCCGGCGCGGCCCCTACAAACGGAACTTTGCGGTACGATATGCCAGTTGCTCGACGTGGACCATGACAGACCAGCCTGCGGGGATCTGCTGCGATGAACGGCAAAGGGATGGCGGCGCTGGTGCTCCTGACGTTTGCGCTGTTATTTAGCGCGTTTCAATTAGCGCCACTGGTGTGGATGGCTATCGGGAGTTTCTTGAGTGACCTCGATGGATGGGGGATTGCCAACTACCGCACGATCTTCAGCTCGCCGTTCTATCGCCAGGCAATGCAGTTTTCCTTGCAACTGACATTTTCCTCCAGCTTATGCGGTCTGCTTATCGCCACCGTCGCCAGCTACTCCTTACACCGACTGGGCGCCCAGCGCCTGCGTGACGGTGCCATTGCCTTCACCAACATGACCAGCAACTTTACCGGTGTGCCGCTGGCTTTTGCCTTCATTATTTTGCTGGGCGCCAACGGCTGCGTCACCTTGCTGCTGCGCCGCTACGGCTGGATGACAGATTTTAGTCTGTACTCCAAAACCGGCTTAACGGTGTTTTATACCTATTTTCAGATCCCCTTAGGCGTGCTGCTGCTGTTTCCCGCCTTCGGCGCGTTGCTCGAAGAATGGCGCGAATCTGCGGCCCTGCTGGGTGCAAGCCGTTTGCGTTATTGGTTGCGTATCGGTTTGCCGGTATTGACCCCGGCGCTGCTCGGCACCTTTGTGATCCTGCTGGCCAACGCGCTCGGAGCCTACGCCACCCTCTTTGCGCTGACCACCGGTAATTACAACATCATTCCGATCCGCATTTCTGCGCTGGTGGCAGGCGATCTCGACCTCGACCCGCACCTGGCAAGCGCATTGGGTATGGTGTTGGTGGCGCTGATGGTGTTGATAACCTTGGTGCATCAACTGCTGGTGCGCCGCAGCTATATCCGCACGCTCTAAGCGCGCAAGGAGAGAGGGATGAGTCAGGCCGAATTGCTCTGGCACCGCGGCGTGGTGGTTATGCTGCTGGTAGTGCTGTTATTACCGCTGGCGGCAACGCTGGTTTATGCCTTCAGCAGCACCTGGGGGGCCACGATTTTACCGCAAGGCTTCGAGCTTAAATGGTTTTTGGATTTATGGCGCGCCCCGCGTTTTTTGACCGCGCTGGGGCATTCTTTGCTCATTTGTCTGGGCGCGCTGCTGTTGTCGGCGTTGCTGGTGCTGCCGGTGATTTTTGTCATCGCCTACTTTTTCCCTTGGCTGGATGGGGTGATGAATATTTTCATCCTATTGCCGTTCGCCGTCCCGCCGATCGTCTCTTCGGTAGGGCTATTGCAACTCTATTCCGACGGCCCTCTGGCGCTGACCGGTACTCCCTGGATATTAATCGGCTGCTATTTCACTTTGATGTTGCCGTTCATGTACCGCGCCGTGAACAACAATATGCAGGCTATCAACCTACGCAGCCTGATGGATGCGGCCCATCTGCTGGGCGCCAGCACCGCACAGGCGGCGTTGCTGGTCATCCTGCCTAATCTGCGCAAGGGCTGCATGATAGCGATGCTGCTGTCATTTTCCTTTCTTATCGGCGAGTTTGTCTTCGCCAACCTGTTGGTGGGTAATCGCTACGAAACCCTGCAGGTCTATCTCTACAACATGCGTAACGGCAGCGGTCACTTAACCAGCGCGCTGGTCATTTCTTATTTTGTGGTGGTGCTGTTGTTGACATTGCTGGCCAATGCGGTCGGTAAGGAAAAGGAGTGAAGATGGCGTATTTAACGGTTAAGCAGCTGAATAAGCATTATGGCCCAACCCAGGTGTTCGCCGACATCGATTTCAGCGCCGACGAAGGCGAATTTGTCACCTTGCTGGGCCCCAGCGGCTGTGGCAAATCCACCTTACTGCGCTGTCTTGCCGGTTTAACCGCGGTGGATAGCGGCGAGATTATACTCGACGGACAGAATTTGCTGCCGGTGGCGCCGCAGCAGCGCGGTATCGGCATGGTGTTCCAAAGTTACGCGCTGTTTCCCAATATGACGGTCGCGGCCAATGTCGCGTTTGGCCTGAGAAGATGCAAAAGCTGGCCCCCGACGTTATCCGCCGGCGCACCGATGAGGCGCTGGTGGAGTTGCAGACCTTCGCCCACCGCTATCCCCATCAACTTTCCGGTGGTCAAAGCCAGCGGGTGGCGCTGGCCCGATCGCTGGTGACCCGGCCGCGGATACTGCTGCTCGATGAGCCGTTATTGGCGCTGGATGCGCGTATTCGTCGCTACTTGCGCGATCAAATTCGACTCATCCAGCAGGAGCTTAAACTCACCGCCATTTTCGTTACACACGATCAAGAAGAAGCGCTGACGTTGTCCGACAGAGTGGTGCTGATGAATCAGGGCCGCATTGTGCAAAATGACAGTGCGGAGATGCTCTATACCCGGCTGGTAGACGCTTTTGCCGCCGGATTCATCGGCAGTTACAATATATTGGAGACCGGGCAGGCGAGTGTGCTGACCGGGCGACATTATACGACGCGGGTCGCGATACGGCCGGAGTCCATGACGCTGTTGCCGGCCGGGCAAGGGCTTGACGCGGTCATCCTTGGCCATAGCCTGTTGGGCAATGTGATACGCTATCGGGTGGAATGCCGGCAGGTTTTACTGTTGGTGGATGTTTTGAACCGCTCTGTGGCAGATCTCTATCCAAATGGCGGACGAATTGGTCTACAGTTAGAGCTATCAACGCTATGCGAGGTTGCCTGATGCGCGGCCCCATGAACCTCCTTATCAACATAGGGTCGCCGGTAAGGAGCGCCGGTAATCATTTGTAAAAGGGAGCTACAAACCGAGTGTTAACGCTGTTACATCTATTGTCCGCCGTGGCGTTACTGGTATGGGGTACCCATATCGTTCGCACGGGTATTATGCGTGTCTATGGTGCCCGGATGCGGCAGGTACTCAGCCGTAGCGTAGAAAGGAAAACCATGGCCTTTATGGCCGGCATCGGCGTGACCGCGCTGGTACAGAGCAGCAACGCCACCGCGATGCTGGTGACGTCCTTCGTAGCCCAGAAGTTGGTAGCGCTGACGTCGGCGCTGGTGATCATTCTCGGCGCCGATGTGGGTACCGCCCTGATGGCGCGGGTGCTGACCTTCGATCTTTCCTGGCTGTCGCCGCTGCTTATTTTTATCGGCGTCTGCCTGTTCCTCGGCCGTAAACAATCCCGCGCCGGCCAACTGGGGCGCGTCGCTATCGGCCTGGGGTTGATTCTGCTGGCTCTGGAGCTTATCGTCAGCGCCTCCACACCCATTACCCAGGCCAATGGCGTTAAGGTCCTGTTCTCGTCACTGACCGGCGATATTCTGCTGGACGCCTTGACCGGGGCGCTGTTCGCCATTATCAGTTACTCCAGCCTGGCGGCGGTACTGCTGACCGCCACCCTCTCCGCCACCGATGTTATTTCCTTCAAAGTGTCGCTATGCCTGGCGATCGGGGCGAATCTCGGCAGTGGGATCTTGGCGATGCTGAACGCCAGCGGCCAGAACGCCGAAGGGAAACGTGTCGCTCTCGGTAGTTTGCTGTTTAAACTTATCGGTTGTCTTATCGTGCTGCCGTTTGTCTCGCCGCTGGCGGGACTGCTGGAACGGCTACCGCTGGCGGATTCGGAATTGGTTATTTATTTCCATGTGTTCTATAACTTGCTGCGCTGTTTGGCCATGGTGCCCTTTGCCGGCCATATGGCGCGCCTGTGCAGCAAGTGGATAGCCGATACGCCGATAGACGATCGGAGCGTGCGGCCACGTCATTTGGATACCAGCGCGCTGGATACGCCGGCGCTGGCGCTGGTGAACGCCGCCCGGGAAACCCTGCGCATGGGCGACGTGGTAGAGAGCATGCTGCTGCTGCACACCGAAGTGCTGCACGGGCAGGTTGATAAAAACCGCGAGGTACGCCGTCTGGACGACGACGTCGATGTGCTGTACACGGCCATTAAACTTTATCTGGCGCAGATCCCGAAGGAGGATCTGGACGAGGCGGATTCGCGCCGCTGGGCGGAAATTATTGAAATGGCGCTTAATCTTGAGCAGGCGGGAGATATCATCGAACGCATGACGGGGGATATCGCCGCGAAATCGCTCAACGCGCGTCGGGCTTTCTCGGCGCAAGGGATGAAGGAGCTGGATACGCTGCATGAGCAACTGATGTCGAATTTACGGTTAAGCCTGTCGGTGTTCTTGTCTAACGACATGACCAGCGCCCACCGTCTGCGCCGTGCCAAACACCGTTTCCGTATCACCGACCGCCGTTATGCCCATGCCCATGTTGACCGGTTGCATCAGCAGAATGTGCAGAGCCTGGAAACCAGCTCGCTGCATTTGAGTCTGCTGGGGGATTTGAAACGGGTCAACTCGCTGTTCTGCTCGGTGGCCTATAACGTGCTGGAGCTGGACGAAGAGTCCGAAGTTCGCGAACGTGACGACAGCCGACCACCGGCCTCCGGCACGTCTTGACGGCGCCCGCCGTCGAAGAGGATGAGGTTT
Source organism: Candidatus Sodalis endolongispinus (assembly GCF_018777395.1). Taxonomy (GTDB): domain Bacteria; phylum Pseudomonadota; class Gammaproteobacteria; order Enterobacterales; family Enterobacteriaceae; genus Sodalis_B; species Sodalis_B endolongispinus. The sequence continues at coordinate 1,761,219 of NZ_JAFJYC010000001.1, read as the reverse complement.
GCCAACGTGACGACAGCCGACCACACCGGCCGCCGGCACGTTATCACGGCGTTCACCGCCGATGAGACTCAGTCGAACAACGCGCTGTGCAGGGTTCGCACCACCTGCTCGGCGTCGCCGCCCGGCACCAGCAGGCAAAGGTTATGGCTGCTAGCGCCGTAACAGATAAGCCGGATGTTGAACGGATCCAGAACACCGAACACCTCTTTGCCCACCCCGCAGGCCTGCGACAGTTTATTGCCAATCAATGCCACCAACGCCAGATCCTCTTCCACCTCTACCCGGCACAACGAGGACAGCTCGGTCAGCAGCGCCTGCGTCAGCAGGCTCGCGCCGGTGGTGGTGGAGCCGGTAGTATCCATGGTCAACGCCACACTGACTTCGGAGGTGGTAATAAGATCCACCGAGATAGCATGCCGCGCCAGAATATTAAATACCTCTGCCAGAAAGCCGCGGGCGTGCAGCATGTTGAGGCTATGCAACGTCAGCAGCGTCTGGCGCCGGCGCAGGGCCAACGCGCGGAACAGCGGCGGATTGTCGGTGTGGTTGTACACCAGCGTGCCGCCGGCGCTGGGATCCTTACTGGAGCCGACGAAGACCGGGATCGCGCTGCGTACCGCCAGCAGCAGCGTCGCCTGGTGCAGTATTTTGGCGCCAAAGGTGGCCATTTCCGCCGCTTCCTCAAAGCTGATTTCGTCAATCCGTTTGGCCGTAGGCACCACGCGCGGATCGGTAGTATAGATACCGGGCACATCGGTCCAAATATCGATTCGCCCCGCCTCTAGCGCTTCCCCGAGTAGCGCTGCGGTATAGTCGCTGCCGCCGCGTCCGAGCGTGGTGGTGCGCCCCTTTGCCTCGCTACCGATAAAGCCTTGGGTGATGACCAGCTCAGTTTTCAGGCGCGGCAGCAGCAGGGTGCGCGCCTGCGCCTTAAGGGCATGACTGTCCGGCTCGGCGCGGCCGAATTGATCGTTGGTGCGCATGACTTTACGCACATCAAACCACGCCGCCGCCACGCCGCGCTGGCGCAGGACTTCCACAAACAGCAGCGTCGACATCAGTTCGCCGTGGCTGACCAGCTCATCGGTCAGTGCCAGCGATGTCGCCAGTCCCGCCGCCTCGGCCAGCATGGCGATATTATCGATCATCCGGTCTATTTCTTCGCGAATTACCGTTTGCTCCGCCAGACGGTCGATAATGCTGTATTGAATGCGGCGCATTTCATCCAGATAGTAGGCGCGGCGCTCCGCTTCGTTGCCTTCCGACAGCGCGATCAGCACATTGGTGACGCCGGCCGAGGCGGAAAGCACCACCAGTCGTACCGCGGGATTAGCTAAGACGATATCCGCGCTGCGGTTCATCGCATCGAAATCGGCCACGCTGGTGCCGCCGAATTTGGCTACCCGCAGGGGAGCAGCTGAGTTGTTTGACATGCCTAAAAATGCCTCGTGTCGGATGTCATGGCTGATGACATCGGTGAAAACAGACTAGGCACGAGTCAAGCGCGGGAAACAGGGAGCAGGCGTAGAAGTTGGCTACGGTACACCCAGAAGCGCCCCACCGTGCCGATCGCCTGGTGGCGAACAATGCCGGTGACAACCCAGGGGATTCAGCCCCTGTGGTCGACGGCGGCCGGCCCGTATGCCCGCTATCGTCTCGGCGTCGCTCCCCCTGGGGTGTGGTCTCGGGAAAACGGATCCTCACACACCCTGCCTGGGCGACGCGCCTCTTCTGGTTAACGCATCAGATGCGTCACTAGGCCATTAGAAATAACGGGTAATAACGATGATGTCAACGTAGCAGCGTGTGAATTTATTATCGCCGGCGCCTTTCCCGGCAGGCGACAATTTACAGCAGGAAAATCAGCGTGAGTCTGTTAGGCTGAAAAGGCATGCCGCAAGGGCGACGTCGGTTTTGGCACCAGGCGACATCATTAGCGCAAGAAAAGGCATCCCCTGCGCGGCGTTAAGCGATACAATCAAAAAATATGCGACGATTTAATCACCTATAAGAGTGTTGTTATGAAAAATATTAATCCTAGTCATACCGCGGCCTGGAAAGCGCTGCAACAACATTTCGCTACCATGGAAGACGTGCAGATAAGCGACCTGTTCGCCCAGGAGCCTGAGCGTTTTTCCGCTTTCTCGGCCACCTTCGACGATCAAATGCTGGTGGATTACTCCAAAAACCGCATCACCGCTGAAACCTTGACCCGGCTGCTGGCGCTGGCGGAAGAGTGTGGCGTCAAAGAGGCCATCGCCGCCATGTTCAGCGGCGAGAAAATCAACCGTACCGAAGATCGGGCGGTATTGCATGTTGCGCTGCGCAACCGCAGCAATACGCCGATTAACGTGGATGGCAAGGATGTCATGCCGGACGTTAATGCGGTGCTGGCAAAAATGAAACAGTTTTGCGATCGGGTGATCGGCGGCGAATGGAAAGGGTATACCGGCCGCACCATCACCGATATTGTCAATATCGGCATCGGCGGCTCCGATCTTGGCCCGTATATGGTGACAGAGGCGCTGCGGCCTTATAAAAACCATCTCAATATGCATTATGTGTCCAACGTGGATGCAACGCATATTGCCGAAACGGTAAAAGACCTGGATCCGGCTACCACGTTATTCCTGGTGGCGTCCAAGACCTTTACCACCCAGGAAACCATGACCAACGCCCACAGCGCCCGGGATTGGTTCTTGAAAACCACCGGGGATGAGCAACATGTCGCCCGCCATTTCGCCGCGCTGTCTACCAACGCAAAAGCGGTAGCGGAATTTGGCATCGATACCGAAAATATGTTTGAGTTCTGGGATTGGGTGGGGGGCCGCTATTCGCTCTGGTCCGCCATCGGTCTGTCCATTGCGCTGTCGCTAGGCTTCGCTAATTTTGAAAAACTGCTCAGCGGCGCGCACGCTATGGACCAGCACTTCGTCTCAACGCCGCTGGATAAGAATTTGCCGGTGCTGCTGGCGCTCATCGGTATTTGGTATAACAATTTCTTCGGCATGGAGACAGAGGCGATTTTACCTTACGATCAATACATGCACCGCTTCGCCGCTTATTTCCAGCAGGGGAATATGGAGTCCAACGGGAAATATGTCGATCGCGAGGGGCATGCCGTCAGCTATCAAACCGGGCAGATTATTTGGGGCGAACCGGGCACCAACGGTCAGCATGCGTTTTATCAGCTGATCCACCAAGGGACTAAAATTGTTCCCTGCGACTTTATCGCGCCCGCCATCAGCCACAATCCCCTTACCGATCACCACGCCAAGCTGCTTTCCAATTTCTTTGCCCAGACCGAAGCGCTCGCCTTTGGCAAGTCTCGCGAGGCGGTGGAGCAGGAATTTAGCGCAGCCGGGAAATCACCGGATCAAGTGCAGCATGTGGCGCCGTTTAAAGTGTTCGAGGGTAATCGACCCACCAACTCCATTTTGCTGCGTGAGATTACGCCTTATAGTTTGGGTGCGCTAATTGCGCTGTACGAACATAAGATCTTCACCCAGGGGGCGATATTGAATATTTATACCTTTGATCAGTGGGGCGTTGAGTTAGGCAAGCAGCTTGCCAATCGCATTTTGCCGGAATTGGCGCAAGATAATCAGATTGATGCCCACGATAGTTCCACCAACGGCCTGATCAATCGCTATAAATCCTGGCGCCACTGATAAATTTTTCTTGAGGCCGCGCGGCCAGTTTCTGGCCGCCTTCTTTCATAGCGCCCGACGACCAACACTGTAAAGCGTGACGACGGTAGCGATTTAGAAACACTTTTAGAGATATTCTTAAAAACACACCGGCCGAGGCCGGTTAATTATCGTGGGAGTTGTCGGTAAAAAATTCCCATTAATAGTTAAAAAACAGCGAGTTAATGTTTAATTTCCCCTGACATATCGGCTATTTGCCCAAGGCGTGGACGTAATGCATCGCTGCAACTTTTTACCTAATGCAGGGTCCAAGTAGTATGCCTTTCAGCAAATTATCTCGACAATAATGGAGTGATGGCGATATTTAATTTCACATGTCGATAACAAAGCAGTGGAATATATCGCATTAGTCCGTTCTCACCCGCCTTTCAGCACTTTTGTGACCTTCTCATGGGCCAAGAATGCAATCTGTATTTTATTGCATTATATTGATTTATGATTCTTATATAAGTCAGATAACCATTAACTTTCTTTATAGTCATCATCCTCATGAGTTAAAGGTATTTAATATGAAAAAATTGTTAAGTGTAGTAATAGCTGCAGCGTTGATGGCGAGTGGTTCTTATGCGATCGCAGCACCGGCCACCACCGGTACTGACCAGGGCGGCACCGCAGGTGGCGCAACGGCTTCCGGCCTGAGTGCTGGCGCGGCCACGGCGGTAGGTGTCGGCGCTATCGCCGTTATCGCTGGCGCGGCGTTGATCTCTTCCCACAATGACGATAACGGTGGCGGTAGTAACAACCCCGGCACGAGCACCACGACGTCAACGTTCTAAGTAAAAAAATAATCAGTAACCACACGCAAGTGTGGTTATTTTTTGGACATTTTTCGTTTAGGATGAAACGACGTGCGCTATTTCTTTTTGTTAGTAGTGTGCTTTCTGTTGGCCGCTTGCAGTCAGTCACAAAAGGGTATAGGTGATACGTTCGCATTGGCCATGTTTGGGACGCCTGACGTTGAGATGACGCCGGCGTAGGTCCGCGCGATCCCTTACGCCAGTATGTACGCCAAGGTGAACGACGGGTCGCAGATTTTCGTGGTGCTGGAGTATGCCGAACAAGGTAATTTGAAATGGGCTACCCGCGACCAGGCGATGCTGGTGACGCGCAACGTGCGTCTCGTCAAGACTCTGGGATTGACGGATAACCTGCTGGAAGTGACCAACCTCGACACCGATCCCCTTATCCATCCCAATCGCATTCTCAATGGCACCGAATGGACGTCCACCCGTTCTTGGACAGAAAAGGCCAGCTGCGGGCCGCGACATTTATTTCCCGCTTCAGTCTGGCGGATAATGAAACCCTGACGATACTCAATGTCCCCCGCGCGACCCGCGTGCTTGAGGAAGATGTCACCGTGACAGAACTCAACACACATTACCGTAACCGTTACTGGGTGGATGCGCGATCCGGTGCCGTGATAAAAACCGAACAATTTATCGGACCGGACTACTTCCCGATCGAAACCACCATCTTAAATCCCTATAAACCATGAAAAAACAACTCTTAGTCGCCGTGAGTTTATGTGCTGGTTTTATCGCGTCCGCCATGGCCGACAGCCGGGTGGCGATTCATTATCCTGGGCAATCCCAAGCGCTGGTGTTACAAGGCGCCGCCAATCTGGAACAGCTTACGCTACGGCCTGGGCTTAACGGACGCACGTGGTGGCCGGGCACCGTGATTGCGGAAAGGACCGCCAGCGGGATACAACAGCAGGCGCAGCAGCAGTTGCTGGCTCGATTAAGTGCTTTTAGTGCGGCGCTACTCGGCGATAATGACGGCGAACTGGCCGACTCGGTGGACAGGGTGCGCGCGCAATTGGCCGCCATGCGGGTAACCGGGCGGCAGTTTGTGCCGCTGGATCCGGACTGGATACGTTTGCATGCAGAGGCCAATCGCCGATTGAGCGGCGAATATAGCGTTTATACGCTATCCCGGCCCACCAGCATACAGGTGGTCGGCGTCACGACGCCTGCCGGCCCGCAGCCCTATCAGCCCGGTCGCGATGTTGCCGAATATCTGCAAACCCACCAGCGCTTGAGCGGCGCGGAAAAGAACGTGGTCTGGGTTATTCAGCCTGATGGCAAAACGGAGAAAGTGCCTGTGGCTTACTGGAATCACCGTCATGTGGAAGTGGCGCCGGGCAGCATCATCTACGTCGGGTTCTCTTCCTGGTCACTGCCCAGGGCCTACCGGGATGTAAATGAACAGATTGTCTCCTTACTGACTCACCGGATCCCTGACTGATGAATAAAAAATATCTTCTCAGTTTTATTGCGCTATTGGTGGCCAGCGCCTGCCAGGCCGCTTCTTACCCCGCGCCGATAGGGCCGTCGCAAATGGATCAGGGCGGTGTGGGCCTGTTGCAAACGCCAACCGGGCGTATGGCGCGGGAAGGCGAGTTCAGCATGAACTATCGCGATAACGATCAGTACCGTTTCTACTCCCTGAACTTACAGCTGTTCCCTTGGCTGGAAAGCACCATCCGCTATACCGATGTGCGTACACGGCAATACAGCGGCGTGGAAAGTTTCAGCGGCGATCAGACCTATAAAGATAAAGGCATCGATTTTAAGCTACGCATGCTGCAGGAAAGCTACTGGTTGCCCGAGTTGTCGGTGGGTGTGCGTGACTTTGGCGGTACCGGACTGTTTGACAGCGAGTTCATCGCCGCCAGCAAGGACTGGGGGCCGTTTGATTTCAGTCTCGGCTTGGGATGGGGCTATCTCGGCAGCCGCGGTAACGTCACCAACCCGTTTTGTAAGGTCAAGGACAGCTATTGCTATCGCGATAACTCCAACCGTCAGGCCGGCAATTTTAATACCGGCTCCTTTTTCCACGGACCCTCGGCGGTCTTTGGCGGCGTTGAATATCAAACGCCCTGGCAGCCGCTGCGCCTGAAAGTGGAGTATGAAGGCAACAATTACCAGGATGATTTCGCCGGGACCATGGACCAGAAATCTCCCGTCAACGTCGGGGAGATTTACCGCGTCGCCGATTGGGCGGATGTTAACGTAAGCTACGAGCGCGGCAATACCTTCATGTTCGGTTTTACGCTGCGCACCAATTTCAACGATCTCAAACAGCAGCATATCGACGAGAAAAAACCGGATTACGCCCCGCATCCGCAATCTGAGATCCTGCAACATCAGGTCGTGGCGCAGCAGTTGACCGACATGCAGAGCAACGCCGGTTATTCGTCGCCGCATATCCAGGTTAAAGGTCGTACCCTGTATATGACCGGCCAGCAGTACAAGTACCGTGATAGCGCGGAGGGCGTGGATCGCGCCAACCGCATTATGGTGAATAATCTGCCGGAAAATATCGATACGCTGAAAGTCACCGAAACGCGCGAACACATGCCGATGGTGACCACCGAAACCAATGTGCGCAGCCTGCAGGATACGCTGGAAGGCTACCCGCTGGGCCATGAGCAGCCGTTGATTCAGCGCCGCGTCGAGCCTGACGTGCCGAAAACCGCCGAGCAGGGCTATTATATTGATCGCAGCCGGCTGCAGCTGAGTTGGTCGCCAGTGCTGAATCAATCCTTTGGCGGACCGGAAAGCTTCTACATGTATCAGATAGGCGTAGAAGGCACGGCCAATTACTGGTTGACCAATCACTGGTCGCTGTCGGGTAGCCTGTTTGGCAATATCGTTTACAACTACGATAAATTCAACTACACCGAACCGCCGTCAGATTCCCATTTGCCACGGGTACGTACCCATATCCGTTCCTATGTGGAAAACGACGTGTATGTCAGTAACTTGCAGACTACTTATATCGATCGCCTGGGCGATGGCTGGTATGGCCAGCTGTACGGTGGCTACCTGGAAATGATGTATGGCGGCGTCGGCGGCGAGCTGCTTTACCGTCCGCTGGACAGCAATTGGGCGGTGGGCGTTGATGGTAACTACGTCAAACAGCGCGACTGGGACAACATGATGAAGTTCACCGATTATAAAGTCGCCACCGGTAATCTAACGGGGTATTGGCAGCCGACCTTCCTGAACGGAGTTCTGGTCAAGGCGAGCGTCGGGCAATATCTGGCTAAGGACAAATGGGTGACGTTTGACCTCTCGAAACGCTTCGACAGCGGCATTACCGCCGGTGCGTATGCGACCTTCACTAATGTCTCGAAAGAGGAATACGGTGAAGGTTCCTTTACCAAGGGTTTCTATCTCTCGATCCCGCTGGATGTCCTGACGGTCACGCCGAACCGGACCCGTGCGCAGTTCAACTGGACGCCGCTCACCCGCGACGGCGGCCAGATGGTGGGACGCAAATACTATCTGTATGGCCTGACCGACGAACGGTCGCCCGCGGTGGAATAAGCGCGTTGGCGCGATTCATAGTGCAAAGGGCCTCCTTCGGGAGGCCTTTTTTTCCGGCAGACGGTCATGAGCGTAGCGTTTTTACCGCTGAGCGCGCCTACTGTTTATCGTCGGGGTTGCCGTGGCCCGTAGTGGTGCATCGCGCGCTGAATTGTGTGTACGGTATGTCAATGAACGGAGGTTCTGGGCTACAATGAAATCTTTGAATACGGGAGCGCGGACCCTATGCAGGATCAGGCCATAGTTGCGCTACTTGACGGTATTCGCTGGCTCCAGGTGCCGCCGACGTGGCCCGATGACTCGGCGCCTTGAAAAGCACTGCGGGCAAATTCGCGTCCGGCGCTTTCGCGAAGGGTTTGTCCCCGCCTGCATCGAAGCGGGGGAGGCGGCGCTATTGCCGGATTGCGGGCGATTCTGGCTGCGGGAGGTGGTGCTGTATGGTCATGACCGGCCTTGGTTGACCGCGCGCACGTTAGTGCCCGCCGTCACTGAGGCGGGGCCGGCGCAGCAGGTGCTGAGTCTGGGGGATGTGCCGCTGGGGCAATGGCTGTTCCGCCACCGGCCGCCGGCCCGCGCCGTTATCCAATTCGGCCGGGTCGGCACTTTGTGGGCGCGCCATGCCAGCCTGCGGCTACCAGAGGGGCAACCGCTGCTGCTGACGGAAGCGTTTTTACCCGACTGCCCGCTGTATGCCAGCGGTGATGATGTGCCTGAACAGTAAAGGAGAATTCTGTTGGATCACAGTCTGACACAGGATAGATGGCAGGCATGGTGCCGTTTGATGCGAATCGATAAGCCTATCGGTTCGCTGCTGCTGCTGTGGCCAACGCTATGGGCGCTGTGGCTGGCGGGCATGGCTATACCCGCGTTGGGAACGTTGACGGTATTTATTCTGGGTGTGTTTTTCATGCGCGCCGCCGGCTGCGTCATTAACGATTACGCGGACCGTAAAATAGATGGTCATGTTCAACGTACCCGCTCCCGCCCGTTGCCCAGCGGCGCGATAGGTGAAAGAGAAGCCAAACTGTTGTTCGGCGCGCTGGTGGGCATCTCTTTTGCGCTAGTGTTGACGTTAAATAGCATGACCATCGCGCTGTCGACGCTGGCGCTGGCGTTAGCCTGGGTTTACCCCTTCATGAAGCGGTATACACATTTGCCGCAGCTGGTGCTGGGTGCGGCGTTCGGCTGGTCGATACCGATGGCGTTCACCGCAGTAAGTGAGTCCTTACCATTAAGCTGTTGGCTGCTGTTCCTGGCGAATATCACCTGGACGGTGGCTTACGACACCCAATATGCCATGGTGGATCGGGATGATGATCTGCGTATCGGCGTCAAATCCACCGCCATCCTGTTTGGGCGTTTCGATAAGCTTATCATCGGGTTGTTGCAGTTGGCGACGCTACTGCTGCTGGGCGTTATCGGCTGGCAGCTCCGACTTGTCAGGTTATACTATCTGGCGCTGGCGGGCGCGGCGGGGTTATTTTTCTGGCAGCAAAAGCTTATCGCCGACCGCAAACGGGAGGCCTGCTTCCGGGCGTTTTTGAATAATAACCTTGTCGGAATGCTAATTTTTATCGGTATTTTGCTGAGCTTATTGCCCCATTGACCCCCTCTGTTGCGCCTATTCCAGCGCCCGTTCGCGGCGCTTGCGCCTATGCGCTCTCTGGCGGGACAGAGGTGCCGGCGCGTATAAGAGAACGCCGGCGGTAATCGGCGCCGGCGAGGTGTTTGGTAGGACGGCGGCGCGATGCTATAGCTGCTGGGCGTGACGACAGAGGTCGCTGGCGCGTAAAAGAGAACGCCGGCGGTGATCAGCGCCGGCGAAGGTGTCTACAAAGGCGGCGTGATGCTATAGCCGCTGGGCGCTACGGCAGCGTAGCGGCTACTCCGCCGGCAGCGCCGCGCTAGCGGGTCCGTTCGCCAACAAACTGGCGCTTTCGATCGTGCCCAGCACGTCGGGAGTAATCAATTCACTGAGAATGTCGCACATCTCGCTGACCTTTTCGTCAATGTCATCGCCGGTATCGCTGATATATTCCTCAGCGCGCAGCGTCGCCACCAGCGTTGAGAATACCGCTTTATCGAAAAACTCCGGTGCATTGATGCCGTGCAGTACCGATAGCCGCTGAGCCATAATACGGCTTTCTTTTTCCAACGTGCCGCGGTTAAGCTGTGGATTGGCGCGCAATAACGAAAAGGTAATGGCGTAACGCTGCAACGTCTCGCTTACGCTTGCGGCCAATAGCTGAAGGACATGCAGACGTGTGTGCGCCGGATACAGCCACGTTTCCTTCACCTCCACCAGTCCCTGACGCGCCAGTTCGGCGATAAGACTGTCGATGACCGGCGGTAAGTCTTGCTTGCTGTAACGCATGAATAATTCCGCTTTGAGCAGTGGATAAAGGAGCGTGATCCGCTGCTGCAGCTGGGCGTGTTCGATCCCCGGATGGCCGCAAATAATACTGGCCACCAGCGACGGCAGGATCAGGAGATGCTGAATATTGTTGCGGTAATAGGTCATCAGCACGGCCTGATCGCGAGACAAGCATATGATATCGCCGATGGTGTCATGCTCGACGGTGAACTTGTTCATCGCCAGCGCGTGGGCTAACAGCGCCTCCGGCGTCATATCGGGCACCGTGATGTCCGGCGCATAGGGCACATTGCGCAGCAGCTCAAGATAGCAGGCCAGCTGCGCCAGCAACTGCGGGCGGGTGAGCGAGCGCTGGCGCGAGGCCAGTAGCACGCTGGAGCACAAATTGATGGCGTTGGCTGCAGCAGCGTTGTTAATCCGCACCATGAGGGTGGCGGCAATCTCATCCACCGCCGGCGCCAGCCAGCCGGGACGCTGGGCCTCTATCGGGTCGACAGAATCACGCCACTGCGGTACCTGCTGCGACAGCCAGGTGGCCAGGGGCAGGGGGTCGCCAAAGTTGACATAACCCTGGCCCAGATTGCGCAGCTTGCGCAATCCGCGCATCATTTGCCAAAGCCCCTCCTTCTCTTTGGCCGCGCCGCGTAATTCTTTGGCATAAGTCGCCACTTCCATCACATGTTCATAACCGACGTAAATTGGTACCAGCGTAATAGGGCGATTGCCGCCGCGCAGCATGGCCTGGATGGTCATGGTCAGCGTGCCGGTTTTCGGCTCCAGCAGCCGCCCGGTCCGGGAGCGGCCGCCTTCGACGAAATATTCCACCGAATAGCCACGGGTGAATAACTCGCCGAAGTATTCGCGGAAAATGGTGGAATAAAGCTTGTTGCCTTTGAACGTGCGGCGAATAAAAAACGCACCCAGACGGCGGAAAATCGGCCCTGCCGGCCAGAAATTAAGATTAATGCCGGCGGCGATATGCGGCGGCACCAACCCCTGATGGTAAAGCACATAGGAAAGCAGCAGATAATCCATATGGCTGCGGTGGCAAGGTACATAGACAATCTCGTGGCCCTCTTCGGCCAGCTGACGCACGCGCTCGGCGTTGCGTACGTGCAGCCCTTGATACAGCCGGTTCCAGGTCCAGCTCAAAACCCGGTCGGAGAGGCGGATCGCTTCATACGAGAAGTCGGCGGCGATTTCCTCCATGAGTTCGATCGCGTTTTGCTGCGCCTTTTCGACCGAGATCTTCTTGCTGCGCGCCTCATCTTCCACCGCTTTTTCGATGGCTTTAGACGCCAGCAGCTTATTGAACAGATCCTGGCGTACCGGTAGCCGCGGCCCTGCCGCCACTAACCGCTGCCTGGCAAAATGGATGCGCGCGACCCGGGCTAGTTTCTGGGCGATAGACTTATCGGTACCGTGCTCGGTGGCCATATAGTGCAACGACAACGGGCGCGAAAAACGCACGAAACTGTCGCGCCCTAACCACAGCACCGCGAAGAACTTTTCGATACCGTTCAGTAAGCGCAACTGCGGTGCCGGCTGAGAGGTTTGCGACTCCCTGCCGGGCGAGCGGCCGAACATCACCGATACTGGCACCAGTTGGACATCCAAAGCGGGATTGGAGCGGTGCAAATCGAGGTAGTTATGAAACAGCGAAACGGATTGTGGTTTTTCAGCGTACCACGACAGCACGCGCGGCCCGTCATGAATAAAAACGTAGCGCGGCAGCGTTACGCCGTCGATATCCAGCGGCGTCAGCGGGTCAGGCAGACCTTGTTTCAAGCATTGCATACGCAGGGTGAGCAGGTCTGCTTTGGAGTTATAGGGCAGCACATACATCATAGGCTGCTGGGGGTCGAGCCCGGCTTCAGCGCGCGGATCGGCCGGAATAACTTTACTTCTTACCAGCAACTTTAGTGGTAAATCCAACAACGTATAATAAATTCTACGCCAACCTGACATATCTTTGTGAAGCCTCTTGTTAGCAATGCGATGCAAGAATACCAGAAACTGCGAGGCGGATCTTTGGCGGCGCCAGCGTCTGGGGTCACACAGCGGCGGCCGCTGCCACATCGCGTGCAAAAATAATGCCCGCCGGGTTCAAGTTCCCTGACACTCTCCGGCTATCTGCACGCGGCGAAAAGGTAACCGGGGGGTGACGCGGCCAGGGCGTAAGCGCTGCCACCTGCCTGTCCTTCAGGCCCCGGTTGACGCAACGCAACGGCATGGGGCTTATATTATCGTGAATGACACCCTATTTCGCGCGTTTTCGGTTTTCAATTGGCAATGACCTGTATATACTCTCAGAAAGACTGTATAAACAAACAGGGTACGGAATGAAAGCGCTAACCACCAGACAACAAGAGGTTTTTGACCTGATCCGCGACCATATCGCGCAGACCGGCATGCCCCCCACGCGTGCCGAGATTGCGTCGCGTCTGGGGTTTCGTTCGCCCAATGCGGCGGAAGAGCATTTGAAGGCGCTGGCACGCAAGGGCGCCATTGAAATTGTTTCCGGCGCGTCGCGCGGCATTCGTCTGATGATCGAAGAAGAAAGCGGTTTGCCGCTGATTGGGCGTGTGGCCGCCGGCGAGCCCTTGCTGGCCACGCAGCACATTGAAAGCCACTATCAGGTGGATCCCGCCTTGTTCAATCCCCATGCGGATTTCCTGCTGCGGGTCAGCGGTATGTCGATGAAGGATATCGGCATTATGGACGGTGACCTGCTGGCAGTGCACAAAACGCAGGATGTCCGTAATGGTCGGGTCGTTGTGGCGCGCATTGACGATGATGTAACCGTCAAACGGCTGAAACGGCAAGGCAATATTGTTGAATTGTTGCCGGAAAACAGCGAGTTTGCCCCCATTGTTGTGGACCTGCGGCAGCAGGAACTGACCATTGAAGGTTTAGCGGTTGGGGTAATACGCAACGGCAACTGGCTTTAAACCGCGCGGTGGGGGTGAGCGCAATGTGTCCCCCCCTCTGTCGCTTGTTCGCTTGACCTCGTCGGCACCTCTTGTTCCTTTTCGCCTATGCTTCTTTGCGCTGTAACTGAATGCCGCAATAAATATCGCGCGTTATTGGCCAATGTCAGCCTTCCCCCCTTCTTTGCCCGTCTTTAACTAATATGTCATGCGCCAGCTTTTGCACCTTGGCCTCTTACTACGCCCGTCAGCTGAAGTTTGCACTTGCTCATTGATGTAGTTGCCTGTGACTTAGGAATAAGCAGGCATGCTCAAACATCGCTGTCACTCCTAGGTGCGTCACAAGTCGAGAACCTAGCCAGTGGCTGCTGTGTTTCTCATCTGCAACGCGTACTACGCCAAGCGTTTCGTAGGGCTTGACACATTTTATTACAGACTCGACGTGCCGCCTGGCGCTGACTTCCTACTGTTTTCACAGGTGTTATTCCTATATCTCTGCCCAAAGCGATATCTTGCGAAGGAATCCTCTGGTAAACACAGCATTTACCCAATTCACTGCTATAATTTATTTAAACCTTAGCTAAGCGCCTTTTGTACGGTTTGGCTGGATCTACGGATTCAGGTTTGGAAACGATTGCTATTATTAAACTACCTTTTAAAGGAGTCATAACATGAATAAAGACGAAGCCAGCGGCAATTGGAAACAGTTTAAAGGTAAAGTCAAAGAACAATGGGGTAAGTTCACCGATGATGATTTGACCATCGTGGAAGGTAAACGCGATCAATTAGTCGGCAAAATACAGGAACGATATGGTTACGGCAAAGAATCTGCCGAAACTGAAGTCAATGATTGGAAAACCCGCAACAAATACTGGTGGTAAGCGGTTTTCAATAACCAAGGTTGAGTAAGTGTAACCGCTTACCTACCGAGAAGTTCCTACCCAAAGGTACAAGGATGTACCTTCCTAGCGTAAACAGTACCTATCGCGAGCAAGGTTATTACAATATTGCTAAAATTTATGATGCCGAAACATGGCTGCGCATTGAGGCATTGCGGGAGGACATAATGGAATATTTGGATGAAGATAGATTCTATCTATTCCCCTTTGATAACGGAAAAGCCATCACGGAAGCATCATTACGTGATGCTATGAATGAACATAAAAACATTTTGATAAAAATGTATGATGGTGGCTGGGCCCCAAAAACTTTTATCCCTTCAATGACTACCGCAAATAAAACGGTAAAAATTGCCACCAACGCCGGCTATAAGACGACAGTCTCTTATAATAATAAAGAAATAACCCTTGAAAAAGGGGGCATGTTAACATTAACCTCCAAAGCGGTCTGGCATGAGGTTAACTCGCGATAACGGCCGGGCAAGGTTGTTGACAATGATAAACTGAACCGCCTCGGTTACCCTATACTTAGCGTGAGCCAGTGAAACACGCCGTCAAAGAGCATTTTGCTGGTAAACGCTTAAAAAAAATATGACGGGTAGCTTAGAGTGGGTTCTAAGGGGTGAAATCATTTGGTCGATTGCACATGAAAGGGGAATTCTGATACTTAAGATGCCACCCTCCCTTGCACAATAACTAATATTTCTGTGGGGATCTCGCCGCTACGATTAACATGTTGCTACCTTACCCCATGATTTAGCCCCCTGAAACACCAGACAGTAGCTGTATCTCCAGATAAGAGATAGGCTTGAATATATGTCTAACACTAACGCCAATTTTGATATGACCGGGATCCTGTTAGGTCAAGAAGTCCGTAAACGTAAAACTCCTCAGGAAAAAATGGCCATTATTCAGCAGAGGATGGAGCCCGGCATGAATGTCTCCCATCTCGCACGACTGCACGGTATCCAGCCCAGCCTGCTGTTTAAGTGGAAAAAGCAATATCAGGAAGGCAGCCTCACCGCCGTGGCTGCCGGAGGACGTTGTTCCTGCCTCTGAGCTTGCAGCTGCATTGAAGCAGGTCCGGGAGCTCCAGCGCCTTCTGGGTAAGAAGACGATGGAGGTTGAGATCCTAAAAGAAGCCGTGGAGTACGGCCAGTCACGAAAATGGATAGCGCACGCGCCCTTGTTGCCAAAGGCCGGGGAATAGCACAGGTCAGCCGCGCCATGAGCGTGTCGCGTGCGCCGCTGTCACTGCGGATTAAGCGTTCTGCCGACTGGCAGGACAGGCGCTGTAACCGGCGTAATGACGAAGCAGACGCTGAAATACTGTCGGACATCCTCGACATCATCAGCGATATGCCCAGCTACGGCTATCGGCGGGTGTGGGGCATCCTGCGTAAACAACGTCGCGCAGAGGGACTGCCGCCGGTAAATGCGAAACGACTTTACAGGATCATGTGTGAGCATAACCTGCTGTTATTACATTGAAAACCAGAGCGGCCGAGGCGTGAGCATAAGGGCAGGATCGCGGTGGCAGAAAGCGATATGCGCTGGTGTTCAGATGGCTTCGAGTTCGGCTGCGACAACGGTGAAAAACTGCGGGTCACGTTCGCACTGGACTGCTGCGACAGAGAGGCCATAGACTGGTCTGCGAGCACTGGAGGCTACGACAGTTCGACCGTGCAGGATGTGATGCTGAGGTCGGTAGAAAAGCGCTTCGGCGACAGGTTACCCGATACAGCGGTGCAGTGGTTGACGGACAACGGTTCAGCGTATACCGCGCATGAAACGCAGAGGTTCGCCAGAGAACTGGATCTGGAGCCCTGCACAACAGCGGTGAGCAGCCCGCAGAGCAATGGCATGGCCGAACGGTTCGTGAAGACGATGAAGGAAGACTATATCGAGTTCATGCCAAAACCGGATGCGAGAACAGCCCTGCGAAACCTTGCAGCAGCGTTCACGCATTACAATGAAAACCATCCGCACAGCGCGCTGGGATATCACTCTCCGAGAGAATACCGGCGGCAGCGGGCTTCGTTAACTTAAGATACAAAAGCTGTACGGAGATGGCGGGGCAAGATCAGTGTGGACATACTCCGTCGAGCCAATGAGTGCGCGCAACGTACGGTGTGCATTTTGCTGCCGAATGAAAACCTGATTGAGCAATGCCCGCTGTTGCGACGAAGAAAAATTGTAGAAGATATACAGCATGAATTCTTAATTAGAGGGGCACATATCATTATCTATCATCAAATTACGAATAATTTTTCCCAGGCGCTTTTGTTGCACCAAAGGAGAGTAGGTAGAGGTTAGAAGGGAATATTTTATGCCATAAACATCATCATAATGCATAATAGCGCTTACATCCTGCGGCTCAATAAGCCATTGTTCTTCGACATGAAATCCCTCCTCGCGCCGATACGTTAATGCCGCGTCAATGCTAGAAAATGTTTGGTATCGAATCGCTGTCTCCCTTTCCGCTTGATGAAAAACTGTC
The DNA here is from genome assembly GCF_018777395.1 of Candidatus Sodalis endolongispinus. GTDB lineage: Bacteria > Pseudomonadota > Gammaproteobacteria > Enterobacterales > Enterobacteriaceae > Sodalis_B > Sodalis_B endolongispinus. The sequence goes on along the minus strand of NZ_JAFJYC010000001.1, from coordinate 1,744,472 downwards.
AGCCACTGCTGCTCCGAGCGTATGAAGGGCTGTGAAATCGTCGGGATCTCCAGGAAGGCCAATTTTTCCGCCGCCGGGTCCACAATATAACGGGTCCCCTCTTTTTCTGCCACCAGCAGATAATGGCGCATCTCCCGGTATCCCTCAGATTCAACCCAGTAAAGCAGCACCCGGCACTCAATTACCTTGAAATCAAACGCACTGTGGGTGTTTGACGGCGCCAGTATGTCAGCATGCTGAGCGATGAACGCCGCAAACTGGCGTTTGCTATTGCCAAGGCGCATCCAATAATCCTGCATCTCAAGGCTCAGCGCGCACGCCGGCACCATGTCGATATCGCTGGCGCGCCGGCGCCGCGCCAGATGCGTTGACCCCTTCTTCCCACCTGTCGATGGCTCCCCGCCAGGCGCATCCGAGCCGGATAATAGGGTATCGTCGCCGCGGTCTATTTCGAGCTGCAGGTCCCGTGCCGGTACCGCCCATGACCCGACTACCGGTAGCGTTGGCAGCGTATGGCGCGGCGCCGGCGTCATTTCGGCTGACGCCATGTTCCCTCCTTCCTTAAGAGACGGCGTATCCGCTATCGGTATCCACAACCCGCTCGCAGTGGGGACAAATACCATGAAGCGGGTCTTGGCTGCCGGCGAAACTAACCCCACCAGCGTTATGCCCCCTCAGCAGACTTTATAGTCGCGCTGAATCGACATTTTCCTGGCGGCATTAGTGTGGCCTGGGCTGTTATTCTTAATTCCATTCATTACAGGAAAGAAATAACGCCTTAACGTTAATTTATACGGATATTCCCGGACAAAAATAGGCAACATTATATCAATCCTCCCTGATTGTTTAATGTAAGTTTGAGACAGGCTGTTCCATCAGCATGAGAAATAACCCGCCAGAACAAACTATTCTTGCGTATTAATTACTCCTTAATCGTCAATGAAACATATAGGCCCAAAGTTTAAATATTGAGATTTAGCTTGATGATTAGCCACGTCCTTTTCAACGGGAAAGCGTGAGGAGATGAAGATAACAAAGGCTTAATTCTGAAGAAATCAAATATGCTAGCTCGTTGAACAACAATAGCGGTGCGTCAGGGAGAATTTAGCGCGCCGATAGTCAGACACCCTTGCACTGCCGAGTAACATGCATTGCAATGATGCCACACGCACAATTACCCGCCCTGGCTGCCGCGTCAAGGCAGCGCCCGCAGGAACCGCTGGCTAGCCCCTTAAAGCATCCGGGTTACCGAACACGCTCCCCAGCGGGCCATCTGGCTTGCGCGCCACCCCGTGTTCGGGCCGCGGGCGACCTTCCCGGTCTGCCACATCGGGTCTGCGGTGGAGTAAACTATGTGCTGTCGCGGCCTGGCGATGACTTAAGGTACGGCACGGCGTCAGGTTATAACCCTATCGCGCGGCGACAACAGCAAAAAACGGCAACCGGCGGACGGGATCATCACGCCATTGTCATCCAGCATTTCCAGCGAATTGCCCGCTGGCCGGAAAAAGTGCTTTTTGCCCGTCGCATTTTCCACCAGCGTTAATTTATCGGCGGTACGCGCCCATTGCCCCGCGCTGGATTGTACGCGGCCGACGCGGACGCCGGTGCTGTAGAGCTGTTGCATGACGAAGGTGCCATTTTCAGCGAGAAATAATTAGGTTTCAATTGCCTCGCGGTTTTCGCCCGGCAACGTCCCTTGATAATACTGCTGCATGGGCGTAAAGGCCCCATCCGCCGCCGGCGGCGCGATATGGCAGCCGGGCAATACGCTGCCGCTAAGCGTAATGACTAAAATCAAGATCACTCTTTTCACCCGGTTCTCCTTTTATCTTCTGGTTGGCGAGAGGGTGGTCGATGATCTTATTGCATTCAAACTCAATAAAAGTTTTCTACATTATCAGTTAACAGAGTAATAGGGCACTTTCCAGACTATTCTTAATCTACACGCCGGCTGTCTTGGGTAGCGCCCGCGCGGCGATCCGCCGCCCTACCAGGGCTGATGCGTACGCTACTGCCACACCTCTAAGGTCATCTCCAACTGTTGGTCGGCATAGGATAACCAGATAAGACCATCCTGCAGCGTCGCCTGCAGCACCATCGTACGCTGCACCAGACTCGCTAGTGCGTTAAGTTGTTCATCGTCGATAAAGCGTACCGACAAATTAGCCTGCGCGGACAACAACGGCTGGTTTTGCTGCCACCAAACGCGGGCGGCGCGCGCATTATAGGCGTACAGCAAGACATGACGAGCCTGATGGCAAGCCTTACGTAAGCGTTTTTCGTCCGGCAGTCCCAGTTCAATCCACCATTCCACTTCACCATGGTCATTTCGCCACAACAACGCCGGCTCCTCTTCCGCGCTCAGTCCACGGGTGAATTACAATCGCTCGTGCGCGTGACATATCCACGCCAGTAATCGCAACATCATACGCTGCGGGGTTTCCGAGGGGTGTTGCGCCAATACCAGATTGGCTTCAGAATAATAATTGCGGTCCATATCGGCAATATTGACCGTGGCTTTGTGGATGTTAGCTTTCAGCGCCATTGTGGTTTCCCTTTTTTGGTGATGACGGCAGTGTACTAGACTTCGCCAGTTGGCGGCCAGCAGCGCCGGTCTCCGGGCCTGTTGCCCGCGCCTTTTCTTAAAGGATTGGGGGCGCTCTGTGCTATAGTCGTTTAAGGAATAACTGTTGATTGATGTGTGGGATTGCCGGCAAATCGCGGTCTATCCTTCCTCAGGGAACAGGCGGCATTTACCGCCCAATAAATGTAGGTGAGCGCTTATGACTATGAATGAAGAATATCAGCCCATTAACTGTGATGATTACGATAATCTTGAGCTCGCCTGTACGCGCCATTGGGTATTGAACCTGACGCTCCGTAACGGGGAAACAGTGGCCGGCGCGGCACGCGAAATGCTGTCGAGAAAGCGCGTTGAATATCTGGTGATCGAGCAGGCGGGCGTCAGCCAGGACATCCGCCTGGATCACATTGCCAGTTTCACCCATCCCGAATTGGGCACCGTGGTGGTCAGCGCAGAATAACCCCCTCCCCCTTGTGCGGGCCGCTCCGGCAGCCCGCTAATCACTTCCGCTCTTCTCGTCTGACAACACCCCGTCCTGACCGCCGCTATTTGGCGCGGCGGCTATCGCGTCATCACTGCCCGGCTGCCAAAAAAGCTGCCATTGCGTGTGAGATTCACGCACTCGGCCTTCCCACGTCACGAAGACCCCCAGCGCAGCAATGAGCTGGTCATTATAAAACAGCAGCGGCGTGCTGCCGCGCCGCCACGGTGGGATGCTCAGCTCTTGCCAGATTTTTTTCAACGTTCGGCCGCGGTGACGTCCCACGATATACAATAGGCCATGTACGCCGCCGAATCGCACCGATACCCGTTCGCCGGACAGCGGTGCACGCACGACAGCCACCGGCGCCGCCGCGCTGCCGGTATCGGCGGCGTTGGCGTTGATGTTGGCCCTGATGTCACCATTGGCGTTGGCCTTGATATTGGCCTCTGGGGCGAGACTGGCCTTGCCATGTTGTCGCGCTCCCAGGTCGCTAGCGCCACTTGTCGCCGTGGTTGACGGTGTCTCCAGAGGCGCGCTAGCGGCGTTAACCTGGCGTCGTAGGAGGGCACCAAGCCTCGCGGGCAACCTAAGTCGTTCATTTTCCAGCGGCCAGGCGAACACTGCTTCGGGGTCGATTAGCGGCGCCAAACGCGGCACGAGATAAAGACGTTCGCGAAAGCGCCGTACCCACCAGTCGTCTAGCAGCAGTTGTGCAACGGCGTCGCGCCGACTAAGCGCCACCTCCTGCCATAGGCGAGCCAATTGCGCCCGTGCGGGCATTCTCAGGCCCCGGTTGGCCAGCCAGCGGCGTAACACCGCCGCGCGCTTGTGCTCGCTCATCGTGGTTAGCGCCGTCAAACGTAATGACCCGTCCGGTGCGATGACATCGGCCAGTGTATCCGCCAGCAGTTCGTCAAGCAGCTGTTCCTGCTCGGCGCAAAGCTGCGCGCTGCGCGCCACGGCATCGGCAAAGTGCGGCCAGCGCTGCCGCAAGGGCGGCAGGATGTGCAGGCGCAAAAAATTGCGATCGAAACGCGGGTCGCTATTGCTGTCGTCCTCAATCCAGTGCAGCCCGCGCGCCTGGGCATACGCCTCTAGCTCTCCCCGGCTGAAGTCCAGCAACGGCCGCACCAGACGGCGGCCTTGATACGGCGCATCTGCCGCCATCGCCGCCAGACCGGCAGGCCCGCTGCCGCGTTTTAGCGCCAGCAGCAGCGTCTCCGCCTGATCGTCACGGTGCTGGGCGGTAAGCAGCACCTCATCCCCCGCCAGCGCCGCCGCCAGCGCCCGATAACGCGCGTCGCGCGCCGCCGCCTCGATGCCCTCCAGCGTCCCATCGATGACGACATGCGCCACACTGAAGGCGACGTCGCGCTGACGACATTCCTGCGCACAGTGCGCGGCCCAGCCATCAGCGTGGCGGCTCAAGGCGTGATGGACATGCACCGCCCGCAGCGTCAGCGATGACACGCTATCACCGTCGCGCAGTGCGGAGAGGGCGTCCAGCAATACCGTGGAATCCAGACCGCCGCTGAACGCCAGCGACAGCGCGCGATATGGCGCGACGCGCTCGGCGACGCGGCGGCGCAGCGCCAGCACTACCCCCTCAGCATCAGGCTTCATAAAGCTCCAGCGGTAATTGATCGGGATCGGCGAAGAAAGTGAATTTCTTACCGGTCAGCGCATCGACCCGCACCGGCTCGCAGGCTACGCCGGCGTCGAATGGCTTGGTCGATATCGACGACGCTAAAGGCTAAATGCCGTAACCCCTGGGCTTCCGGCCGACTTAGCCGCGCTGGTGCGCCGGGAAAAGAGAACAGTTCAATTAAGTATTGCCCGTTCAGCGCCAGATCGCCCTTCCAGGAGTCCCGCTCGGCGCGGTAATGCTCGCCGATGAGTGTAAAACCCAGTACCTGACAGTAAAAAGTTTTACTGCGCGTGTAATCGCTGGCGATAATGGCGATATGGTGCATCCGTTGTAGGCTAATCATGTGTTAAGGTTCCAGTCCTTCATCTGCTGGCTGGCGAAAATTGCCCGCCCGACGGCGCGGTCGTGCCCGCGGCCGGCTTTCCCGCCTTTTTACCAATTTTAGCGCGCGCCGTACAGGGCGGACCTGCCATCATCCCTAAGCCGTTTGCCGGCTGGCGGTTTCTTTTAGCACCCGTACCCGGTACTGTCCATCATCGGTCAGTTCAGCACCGTGGATATCGGTCTCAAAACCCGGATAATGCTGGCCGATTGAGCACAACATTAATAGAAAATCGAGCACCGTGCGACTGCGTTCGGTGATCATCTCGCCGGGCATCACCACCGGCACTCCCGGCGGATACGGCAACAGCATATTGGCAGAGATGCGGCCGACCATTTGCGACAGCGCTATGGTTTCCACGTTGCCGCGCACCTGCTGTTGAAACGCGGCGTAGGGCGTCATTTTCATTTCGGGCAGCACCGCGAAGGCATTGAGCATCAACTGCGGCAGATGATGCTGGCGGATTAATTGGTGAATGTCCTGCGCCAAATCCTGGATACGCATATGGCGATAAAAATCAGGATCTTCCGCGTACAGGTCCGGCAGCATATTGCGCACCCGCAGATTGAGATCGTAGGCGCGCTTGAACTCGGTCAGTCCACGCAACAAACTCATCGCCTTGGTTTTATCAATACCGATACTAAACAGAAACAGTAAATTGTATGGCCCGGTTTTCTCCACCACTACGCCGCGCTCGTCGAGAAACTTGGCCACCAGCGAGGCCGGGATCCCCTCCGGCGCCATCTCGCCGGCCTCATCCATGCCCGGCGTCAGGATGGTGACCTTGATGGGGTCGAGGTACATATGCCCGGCATCGGCATCGCGAAATCCATGCCACGGCGCGCCCGGCTCCACCGGCCAGCAGACCGCGTCTTCGATAATTTCGGGTTGCCAGATATCGAAAAACCAGCCCTCCGACTCCTGACGTAACCGGTAAACCTCTTTACGAAAATGCAGCGCCCGCTCAATGGAGCGTTGGATAAGCCGGCGCCCCGGTTTGCCGCGTACCATTGCCGCCGCCATCTCGATGGAGGCAACGATGCCGTAATGGGGCGAGGTGGTGGTGTGCATCATGTACGCTTCGTTAAAGGTGCGTTCATCATAATCACCCTTAATATGGGTGGCTGAGGCCTGTGAAAAGGCAGCCAGCAATTTGTGCGTCGATTGTGTCTCGAAAATGACTTTATCATGGGTCCGCTCGCCGCTCATGCCGCTTTTGCCGCGATAGATGGGATGGAAATTGGTGTACGGCACCCAGGCGGAGTCAAAATGAATTGACTGCACGGCCAGCGTTTGTTTGATGTATTGCGTGTTATACAGCAGGCCATCATAGGTGGAATTGGTAATCACCGCATGCACAGGCCAACTGGCTTTGGCGGTGGCCGCCACTTTCTCCGCGATACTTTCGCGGCTGAACTGGCGCTGGGGAATACCGCCGAGGATGCCGTAGGCGTTGCGGCTCGGCGTCAGGTAAATCGTCACCACATCGCTCATCAGCAGCAGATGGGCCAGCGACTTGTGGCAGTTGCGATCGATAAGCACCGTACTGCCGGCGGGGCTGGCGTACATTCCTACGATTTTGTTCGAGGTGGAGGTGCCATTGGTCACCATGTAACTTTGCTCGGCGCCAAAGGTACGGGCAATATATTCCTCCGCCTCCAGATGAGGTCCGGTATGGTCCAGAAGCGATCCCAGTTCGGTCACGGAAATCGACACATCCGCCTTTAGCGTATTGCCGCCAAAGAAGTCATAAAACAGGCTGCCTACCGGACTTTTTTGATAGGCGGTACCGGCCATATGGCCCGGATTACAGAAGGTATATTTCCCCTCTTCGACATAATGGAACAGCGCCTTGCGCTCATGGCGCGGCTGACCTGTGCTATTCCCCGGCCTTTGGCAACAAGGGCGCGTGCGCTATCCATTTTCGTGACTGGCCGTACTCCACGGCTTCTTTTAGGATCTCAACCTCCATCGTCTTCTTACCCAGAAGGCGCTGGAGCTCCCGGACCTGCTTCAATGCAGCTGCAAGCTCAGAGGCAGGAACAACGTCCTCCCCGGCAGCCACGGCGGTGAGGCTGCCTTCCTGATATTGCTTTTCCACTTAAACAGCAGGCTGGGCTGGATACCGTGCAGTCGTGCGAGATGGGAGACATTCATGCCGGTCTCCATCGGTCTGCTGAATAATGGCCATTTTTTCCTGAGGAGTTTTACGTTTACGGACTTCTTGACCTAACAGGATCCCGGTCATATCAAAATTGGCGTTAGTGCTAGACATATATTCAAGCCTATCTCTTATCTGGATATACAGCTACTGTCTGGTGTTTCAGGGGCTAAATCGTTGACGGATGCGTTGGCTGATATCGACGGCGGCATTTAGACCGTATTCAAAGAAATACAGCGCCATGCGCATTTCATTAGCACTGACGTCAAGCACCGAGTGGGTGCTGATAAACGCATACAGCGGCAGGTATTCGTTAATCTCATCAATCGCCAGGCAAAGATCCATGCCATATTGTTCCCAGTCGAAAATAATCCCTGCGATGCGCGGGTTTTGCTCGAGTAAGGTCAATAAATACTGGCTGCCGGTAGGATAGACGATGTGATAACCCTGGTCGGTCAGCGCCTGTGCCAATTCCCGTACGGGTTCAGCTTTGTAAAATACCTGATCCGGCAAAAGTATCGCAATAATGTTCATTCAGCGCATCCTTACAAAGGTCGTTGGCTCGCGAGTCTCGGCCGAACGTTAAGCATAGCCGGCATTGCGGCTTGCCGAACATCTGGCACCCCGCCGACCCAAAATAGCAAAACACCCCGCAGGCGCGAGCCTGCGGGGTGTGAGACATCACCGGTCTGGTCCGGGCACCACCGGCGCCGGTAGCCGACGCCGGTCATTCAGCAATAGCCGTAATTCATCAGACGGTGATAACGACGATTGAGTAACTCTTCCGTATTCAAGCCGTCAAGCTCGGCCAAATCGTCCAGCAGCTGCGCTTTCAGCGAGGCGGCAATGGCCGGCACATCGCGATGGGCGCCGCCCAACGGCTCCGGCACGATGCTGTCGATAAGCTCCAGTTCTTTCAAGCGCGAGGCGATAATGCCCATGGCTTCGGCGGCGATAGGGGCTTTATCCGCGCTCTTCCACAAAATGGAGGCGCAGCCTTCTGGTGAAATAACCGAATAGGTGCTGTATTGCAGCATGTTAACTTTGTCGCCCACGCCAATCGCCAGCGCCCCGCCGGAGCCGCCCTCGCCTATCACGGTGCAGACCGCCGGCACGCGCAGGCCAGACATTTCACGCAGGTTTTTCGCGATAGCCTCGGACTGGCCGCGCTCTTCGGCGCCGACCCCCGGGTAAGCGCCAGGTGTGTCGATGAACGTGAGCAGCGGCAGGTTGAAACGATCTGCCATTTCCATTAGCCGCAGCGCCTTGCGGTAGCCTTCCGGCGCCGGCATGCCGAAGTTACGGCGGATTTTCTCTTTGGTTTCGCGCCCTTTCTGGTGGCCTATTATCATGACCGGCCGCGAATCCAACCGCGCAATGCCGCCGACGATGGCTTTATCGTCAGCATAGGCGCGATCGCCCGCCAGTTCGTCAAAATCGGTGAAGATATGGCGGACGTAATCCAGCGTATAGGGACGCATGGGATGTCGCGCCAGCTGGGCGACTTGCCAGGCGCCCAGATCGGAGAATATTTTTCGCGTCAGCTCTACGCTTTTTTCACGCAGGCGCTGCACCTCTTCATCCAGATTAATATCTAATTTTTCGTCTTGACGGCTGACTGCGGTCAGCGAGTCAATTTTCGCTTCCAGCTCTGCAATCGGCTGTTCAAAATCAAGAAAATTCAGACTCATAGTATTCCTATATTAGTCAAATTCCAGTTCCACCTGTTCATTTCCCACAAGCGTTCGCAAGTCATTCAATAAACGGTCAGTCGGCGTCACCCGCCAGGTTGCCCCAAAGCGCAGCCGCGCGCGCGCATCTTGCCGTTGATAATAAAGATGCACTGGAATCGTCCCCGATCGATGCGGTTCCAACGATAAACGGAGACGGTTGAGAAGCTGGTCATCAATTTGCCTGTCGGTCAGCGAGATAGCAAGCCCGCGCGCGTATTTTTCACGTGCTTCACTAATATCCATCAGTTCACGGGCGGTCATCTTCAGGCCACCGTTGAAATCATCGAAGCTAACCTGTCCCTGAGCGATAAGGATACGGTCTTTTTCCAGTAAATGCTGGTATTTTTCCAGCGCATCCGTGAACAGCATCACGTCCAGACGGCCGGAACGATCGTCGAGCGTGCAAACGCCGATCCGGTTGCCCCGCTTGGTCACCATCACCCGTGCAGACAATACCATCCCCACCGCGGTCACCATCTTGCCGCGCTCGGTGGGGTGCATATCCTTCAGGCGCACCCCGCCCGCATAGCGTTCAATCTCGCGCAGATACTGGGTGATGGGGTGGCCGGTCAAATAGAGGCCGAGCGTTTCGCGCTCGCCGTCCAGCACCACCTGCTCCGGCCAGGGCGCCACGGTACTGTAGGACGCTTCGACCGCCTCCGGCTCCTCCGCCAGCACGCCGAACATATCGCCCTGACCAATGGCCTCGGCTTTGGCGTGCTGATCGGCGGCCTTGAGCGCGTCGCCAAGACTGTTCATTAGCGCGGCGCGGTGCGGCCCGAGACGGTCGAAGGCGCCGGACACAATCAGCTTTTCCAGCACCCGGCGGTTGAGTTTTTTGATATCGGTACGCGCGCACAGATCGAACAATTCACGGAAGTGTCCGTCCTGGTTACGCGCCTCGATAATCGCCTCGATAGGCCCTTCCCCCACGCCCTTGATGGCGCCGATGCCGTAAACTATCTCGCCCTCTGGGTTAACGTGAAAATGGTACTGGCAGCTGTTGATATCCGGCGGCAGGACCTTGAGGCCCATACGCAGACATTCGTCAACCAACCCCACCACCTTTTCGGTATTGTCCATATCGGCGGTCATCACCGCCGCCATGAACTCGGCGGGATAATGGGCCTTCAGCCACAGGGTTTGATACGACACCAGCGCATAGGCGGCAGAGTGGGATTTGTTAAAGCCGTAGCCGGCGAATTTCTCCACCAGATCGAAGATCTTCATCGACAGTTCGCCGTCGACGCCGATACTTTCCGCGCCGGCTTTGAATACCGAACGCTGTTTGGCCATCTCCTCCGGTTTCTTTTTCCCCATCGCGCGGCGCAACATATCCGCGCCGCCCAGAGTGTAGCCCGCCAGCACCTGGGCTATCTGCATGACCTGTTCCTGGTAGAGGATGATGCCGTAAGTCGTCTCCAGCACGGGTTGCAGCGAGGCGTGTTGCCATTCGATATCGGGATAGGAAATCGCCTCACGGCCGTGCTTGCGGTCGATAAAGTTATCGACCATCCCCGACTGCAGCGGCCCGGGCCGGAACAGCGCCACCAGCGCGATCATATCCTCGAAACAGTCTGGCTGCAGGCGCTTTATTAGATCCTTCATACCGCGCGATTCCAGTTGGAACACGGCAGTGGTTTCGGAGCGCTGCAGCATATCGAAGCTCTTCTTGTCCTCCAGCGGGATGGCGGCGATATCAATGGGATCCAGACCCTGGCGTGCGCGGCTGGCGTTGATCATGTCCAGCGCCCAGTTGATGATGGTCAGGGTGCGCAGGCCGAGGAAGTCGAACTTCACCAGACCGGCGTATTCCACATCGTTCTTGTCGAACTGGGTCACCGGATGGTTACCTTCGCCATCGCAGTAAAGCGGCGCAAAATCGGTAATCTTGGTCGGCGCGATCACCACACCCCCGGCATGCTTGCCGGCATTGCGCGTGACCCCTTCGAGCTTGCGCGCCATATCAATCAGCGCTTTGACCTCTTCGTCGGCATCATAAATCGCCTGCAGTTGCGGCTCGGCGACGAAGGCTTTTTCCAGCGTCATGCCGGGGTCGGGGGGCACCAGCTTGGAGATGCGATCCACAAAGCCGTAAGGGTGCCCAAGCACCCGCCCCACATCGCGGATCACCGCTTTGGCCGCCATGGTACCGAAGGTGATAATCTGCGAAACCGCGTCACGGCCGTAGGTTTCGGCCACGTGGTCAATCACCAGATCGCGCTTCTCCATGCAGAAGTCGACGTCAAAGTCAGGCATCGATACGCGTTCCGGATTCAGGAAACGTTCAAACAGCAGATCGAACGCCAGCGGGTCAAGATCGGTGATATTCAGCGCATAGGCCACCAGCGAGCCCGCGCCGGAGCCGCGGCCCGGCCCGACCGGTACGCCGTTATCCTTAGACCACTGGATAAACTCCATGACGATCAGGAAGTAACCAGGGAATCCCATCTGGTTTATCACCTGCAACTCGATAGCCAGACGTTCGTCATAAGCCGGCCGTTTCTCCCGCCGCCTATCGGCATCGGGGAACAGGAATCTAAGCCGCTCTTCCAAACCTTCGCGCGCGCATTTGACCAGATAATCTTCGGTGGACATTTCGCCGGTCGGGAATTGCGGCAAGAAATATTCCCCGAGGCGGATGGTGACGTTACAGCGTCGGGCGATTTCTACGCTGTTGGCCAGCGCTTCCGGCAGATCGGCGAACAGCTCGCACATCTCCTGTTCGCTGCGCATATATTGCTGCAAACTGTAATTCCGCGGCCGTTTGGCGTCATCCAGGGTAAAGCCGTCGTGAATCGCCACCCGGATCTCGTGGGCGTCGAAATCGTCCGGGCTGGTAAAACGCACGTCATTGGTAGCCACGACCGGCAGTCCCCGACGCGCCGCCAGCTCAACCGCAGCATGCAGGTAGCTTTCTTCGTCCGCCCGGCCGGTGCGGATAAGTTCCAGGAAATAGCGGTCGGGGAAATAGCGCTCGTAGAACGCCAGGCACTGTTCCACCTGCGGCATGTTGCCGCGCATCAGGAATTTGCAGACATCCCCATTACGCGCCCCGGAGAGCAAAATCAGCCCTTCGTTATGCGCAATCAGCCAGTCGCGATCGATAACCGGCCCGGCCGCGCCGTAACCGCGCTTGTAGGCATCGGAAATCAGCAGGGTCAAATGCTGGTAACCGACATTATTGGCCGCCAGAATGGTCAATTCTGCCAGTTCATCGCCCAGCATCTCGCTTTGTACGAAAAAATCCGCGCCGATAATCGGTTTGATGCCGGCACCATGGGCACTGCCGTAAAATTTAACCAGCCCGCATAAATTGGTGAAATCGGTAATGGCCAGCGCCGGCATAGCCAGAGACGCGGCTTTTTTTACCAACGGGCCGATTTTGACCAGCCCATCGATCATGGAGTAATCGCTGTGTACACGCAGGTGGATAAAACGTGGTTCGGCCATGTGAATTACCCGCTATGAGGTTTTGGCACGACGATCGCGCCGCGCGACGGTGACAGATTCATGCCGGCTCCAGCACCCGCCGGACCGGCGCAAAGCTTCGTCGATGATGCACGGTCGCGCCGTGGAGCGCCAGCTTTTCCAGATGGAAGGCGGTCGGATACCCCTTATGCTGGGCGAAACCATATTCGGGAAACTGCAGGTGCATCGCGGCCATCTCCCGGTCGCGGGTGACTTTGGCAATGATGGAGGCGGCGCTGATTTCGGCCACCCGGCTATCGCCTTTCACTACCGCCTGCGACGGCATCGGCAGCAGAGGACAGCGGTTACCGTCCACCAGCACAAAATCCGGTACCACCGCCAGACCCGCGACCGCCCGCTGCATCGCCAACAGAGTTGCCTGGTAAATATTGATACTGTCGATCTCAGAGGCTTCGGCACGGCCCACGCTCCAAGCCAGCGCGCAACGGGTGATTTCCACATACAGCGCCTCGCGCCGCTTTTCACTCAGCTTTTTCGAGTCCGCCAGCCCCAACACCGGCCGGGCGGGATCCAGGATCACGGCGGCGGTCACCACCGCCCCCACCAGAGGCCCGCGCCCCACTTCGTCGACGCCGGCAATAAGCGTCGCCGCAGGGTAGATAAAAGGTTCCGTCATGGGTTTCACTACCTGCTAAAGAATTAACGGTTAATCAGCGCCAGCACCGCGCGCGCCGCCTGTTCGTCGGCGTTACAGCGAATCTGCTGGTGCAGTTGGCGAAACGTGGCCAGCAACGCCGCGCGCTGATCATCATCATCAAGCAGCGGCACCAGGGCCGCCGCCAACGCCTCCGGCTGGCACGCTTCTTGTAACAGTTCCTTGACCAGTTCTCGGCCGGCCAACAGATTGGGCAGCGACACCCACGGTGTTTTCACCAACCGCTGCGCCAGCGCGAACGTCAGGGGCTTCATGCGATAGCCCACCACCATCGGACACTTCGCCAGCATGCACTCAAGGGACGCGGTGCCGGAAGTCAGCAGAGCGGCATCGGCGGCGATCATGGCCTGGCGGGCCTGATTGTCCAAAAGCCGTACCGGCAACGCCGGCGCTACCGCCGCCAAGATGTGCTCAAACTGCGCCCACCGGGCCGGATTCACCAACGGTACGACAATCTCTAGCCCTGGGAAACGCGCATATAACCGTTCGGCGGCGCGCAGGAAGTCCGCGCTCAGCATCGCCACCTCGCTCTGACGGCTGCCCGGCAACAGGGCCAGGCAGCGCGCTTCAGCGGCAATACCCAGCGCCTGGCGCGCGTCGGCTTTATCCGGGTCAAGGGGCATGGCGTCCGCTAGCGTATGACCGATAAACTGGCAGGGGACATTGTAGCGGTCGTAAAACGCCTTCTCGAACGGCAGAAAGGCCAGTACGTTATCGGTGGCGCGGCCGATTTTAAACACCCGCTTCTGCCGCCAGGCCCAGACGGAGGGGCTGATATAATGAATAGTGCGGATACCGCGCCGCTTGAGGCGGCCTTCCAGCGTAATCGTAAAATCCGGTGCATCGATACCGACAAAGACGTCGGGACGCAGCGCGGTGAAGCGGCGGGTCAGGTCGCGGCGGATACGCAGCAGCCGCGGCAAGCGCTCGACCACCTCCACGATGCCCATCACCGCCAGCTCTTCCATGTCATACCAGGCTTCCATCCCTTCCGCCTGCATGCGCGGGCCGGCAACGCCGACAAAACGGGCCTCTGGCAAATGGCCACACAGCGCGCGTATCAGCCCGGCGCCAAGAATATCACCTGACGTTTCGCCGGCCACCAGACCGATAGTGATGGGGCGTGCCGGCATAATTAGCGGATAATACCGCGCTGGGAGCGTGACAGAAAGTCCAGGAAGGTATTAACCACCTGATGCTCCTGCGCCAGCGCTGCCAGCTCTGGCTTGGCTTCGTCGAGGGTTTTGCCGCTGCGGTAAATGATTTTATAAGCAGCGCGTATCGCGTGCAGCGCGGCGCGATCGAAACCGCGGCGCTTCAGCCCTTCGTTATTTATGCCGAACGGCGTGGCGTGATTGCCCTGGGCGATAACGAAAGGCGGTACATCCTGGACAACGCCGGAACAGCCGCCGATCATGACGTGGGCGCCGACAACGCAGAACTGATGCACCGCGGTCATGCCGCCGATAATGGCGTAGTCGTCCACCGCCACATGGCCGCCGATCGTAGCGTTATTGGCCATAATGCAGTGACTGCCTACCGTGCAGTCGTGGGCGACGTGGGCATTCACCATCAGCAAATTGTCGCTGCCGACCCGGGTGACTTCTCCGCCTTGTATCGTGCCACGATGAATGGTCACGCTTTCCCTGATCTGGTTACGGTGCCCGATTTCGACCCGCGTCGGCTCCCCGGCATATTTCAGATCCTGATTAACGTCACCAAGGCAGGCGAACGGATAAATCTGGTTATCTTCACCTATGCGGGTGATGCCGGTCACCACCACGTGGGACTTAAGCACCGTGCGCGCGCCGATTTCGGCCTGCGGCCCGATAACGCAAAACGGGCCGACATGCACGTCAGGGTGGATGATAGCGCCCTCTTCCACAATAGCGCTGGGATGTATAAAGGCGGATTGGTCAATCACGTGTTCAGGCCTCCCGGCGACGGGCGCACATCATCGACGCTTCGCAAGCCACTTCGCCATCAACTTTGGCAACACCTTTGAAGCGCGCGACGCCGCGACGCTCTTTAATAAATTCAACTTCGAGGATCATCTGATCGCCCGGCTGTACCGGGCGTTTAAAACGGGCTTCATCAATGGCGGCGAAATAATAGAGTTCCCCCGGGGCCAGCTTACCTGCGCTTTTGAACGCCAGAATGCCGGTCGCCTGTGCCATTGCTTCCAGGATCAGTACCCCGGGAAAAATCGGTTTGCCCGGAAAATGGCCCTGGAAAAAAGGTTCATTGAAGGAAACATTCTTTACCGCGCGCAGGAACTTCCCTTTCTCGAAACCCAACACGCGGTCCACCAGCAAAAACGGAAAGCGGTGGGGCAAAAGTTCTAATATCTCTTCAATATGCAGAGTATGAGTGTCAGTAGTCAAAATACTCTTCCTGTCTATAAAAAACGTGGCATTAACAACACGGCCTGCTTTAATCCCGGCAGGACAAAACAAGCAGGCCGCGAATATAATAATGGCTCGTCGGGCAACGGTGTCGTGACGCGCATTATCCTCTATAAGGGGCGGGAGCGATTAGTTTTTTGCTAATTTTCGCTCGATAGCTTTCATCCGCTTGCTCATATCACTGATATTCATGACTAAGGCGGCGGTTTTCCGCCACTCTTTATTCGGCTGCAGCGGGATCCCGGATGAGTAGACGCCGGGTTCGGTTATCTGGCGCATCACCATGCCCATGCCGGTTACCGTGACTTTATCGCAGATAGCCATATGGCCGTTGATGACGCTGGCGCCGCCAATCATGCAATAACGTCCAATGGTCAGGCTGCCCGCCATGATAACGCCGCCGGCCACCGCAGTATTGTCACCAATAACCACGTTATGCGCAATCTGGCACTGATTATCAATAATCACGCCGTTGCCGATAAGCGTGTCGTCCAGCGCACCGCGATCGATGGTGGTACAGGCGCCGATTTCAACCCGATCGCCAATAATGACGCGGCCCAACTGCGGTATTTTGATCCAGTTGCCGCGATCGTTGGCATAGCCGAAGCCGTCGGCGCCGATCACGGTGCCGGATTGAATCAGGCATCGCTCGCCGATAGAAATATCGTGATAGACGGTGACGTTAGCCCATAAGCGCGTGCCGGCGCCGATACGGGTGTTCTTGCCGACAAAACTGCCAGGGCCGACGATGACGTCATCCCCCAGCACGACGCCGGATTCAATCACGGCGTTAGCGCCCACCGCCACCCGCTGTCCCAGGGTCGCGTCCGGCGCAATGACCGCCCCGGCGCCGATGTCCTCGGCGGGTTTCGGTGTGCTGTCCATCAATTGCGCCATACGGGCGTAAGTCAGGTAAGGATTGCTGACCACCAGCGCGGCGCCGGTGAAGAAAGGCAGACTGTCGGCGGTGAGCACCACCGCTGACGCCTGACAGGAAGAGAGTTTTTCACGAAAGCGGCTGTCCGAGAGAAACGTAATCTGGCCCGCTTGCGCGCTGCCCATGGAGGCAATGCCGGTGATGACGATATCGCCATCACCGTGCAATTGTGCATCCAACTGCTGTGCTAAATCAGCCAGTCGAATTGAATACATGACTTATTTAACATGCTTTAGAACGTCAGCGGTGATGTCTTTGGCGTTGGTGGCGTAAGCCACGGCGTTAGCATCGATCACCACGTCATAGCCTTCTTTGCTGGCTACGCTCTTCACCGCGTCCTGAATGCGGCTCAGAATCTTGTTACGTTCTTCCGTCTGACGACGACGGTTGTCCTGCTCAAACGCCTGCGCTTTGGTGGAGAACGTTTCGCGCTGCGCCATCACCGATTTTTCCAGTGAGCTGCGCTCGCTGGCTTTCATGGTAGAGCCGTCACGCTGCAGACGCTGCATCTTGGTCTGTAGGTCACGTTCCATGGACTGAAGTTCGGTGGCGCGGCCCTTAAATTCATTTTCGAGCTGTTTAGCGAGCACGGCGCGCTGCGGCGACTGCTGGAAAATACTGGAGACGTTAACCACAGCGATTTTATCGGCAGCTTGCGCGACGGCGGAGGTGGCGAGTGCTAAACCCAGGCCCGCGGCATATAACCACTTTTTCACTATAAACTCCTTAACCACTATTTGTGTTTTGCTTCATTGTAAAGCCAGGCGAAGGTGAAAACCTGCTTTTCACGTAACATCTCTGTTCTGCGTCAATTCCCCTGTCGCCCTGCTCCTTGCCTGCACATCATCCCGTGTAATATTACCACGTTTTGCCAATATTAAACTGGAACTGCTCTGACTTGTCGCCATCGTATTTCTTGACCGGCTGCGCATAAGAGAACACCAACGGCCCCAGCGGCGACATCCACTGCAGGGCGATACCGCTGGAAATACGGATATTGCCCGGATCGCTGTAGTCCGGAATACCGGCGGCGCGGGTAGCGGTAGTATTTTGCCAGCTGGTATCCCACACGGTACCGCCATCGACAAACAGCGAGGTGCGCACCGAGTTGGCATACTTCTCACTCAAGAACGGCGTCGGCACAATCAGTTCCGCGCTGGCAATCGCCATCGCGTTACCGCCCACGGCGTCGCTGGATTTGTCTACCGGACAATCACTATAGCGGGTATTGTTGCTATTGCACTTATAATACGCCGCTTTCGGACCAATGGTATTGGAACGGAAACCGCGCACCGTATTGGAACCGCACGCGTAGAAGTTGTCGTAGAACGGCTCGTCATTACCGCCCAGACCATCGGCGTAACCGGCGCGAGCGCGGCCCATCAACACCCAGTTGCCGCTTTCGCTAAGCGGGATGTAATGGCTGGCGTCGAAGATGATTTTGTAATATTCGTTGTCGGAGCCGGGCACCGTCACCTTACCGGTCAGGCTGGCGCGCGAGCCGGCGGTGGGTAAGTAGCCGCGGTCCAGATTGTTGTAGCTCCAGCCCACCGACAAGAAGAAATCGGCGGCGCTGAAATCGGCGTCGCTGTCGGCCTTATTGGTGGTGACCACCTTGGGATTGATACCGACGCTATCCAGGTAGCGCCACATCGTCACCTGCGGCTGCATATTGGTCAGATCGTCATGCACGTAATCCAGGCCTAAATTCAGCGAGTGGTTTTCGCTTATCGGGAAGCCCAACGTGGTACCCACGCCGTAGCTGCGCAGATCGTAATCGGACAGGTCCGCGTCATCGGCGCTAAAGTCGTTGTAGAAGATCTTGCCGCCCAGGCTGACGCCATCCACCGTAAAGTACGGATCGGTCATCGACAACTCGGCATAGGTCTGGTAGTCGTTCTTGGTACCGCTAAAGCCGACCGAGTTACCGGAGCCCAGCCAGTTATCCTGTTGGATACCGAACTGGAAGCTGACGCCGCTCTCGGTGCCGAAGCCAACGCCGACGTTGATGCTGCCGGTGTTGCGCTCTTTCACCTTGTAGACCACGTCCACCTGATCCGGCGAGCCGGGCACGCGCTGGGTTTCGGTATCCACAGTTTCAAAGTAGCCCAGACGATTGAGGCGCTCTTTACCCTGATCTACCAGATTGCTGCCGAGCCAGGCGCCTTCCATCTGGCGCATTTCACGGCGCAGGACGGAGTCCTTGGTGATATCGTTGCCTTCAAAACGCACGTGACGGACGTAGAACCGGTTGCCCGCGTCGACGCTGATGTGCAGCTTGACCGTTTTATCCGCGTCGTTTATTTCCGGCTGCGTCGCCACGCGAGGATAGGCATAACCGTAACGACCCAGCAATTGCTTGATGTCGTTTTCCATCTTGGTGACCTTGGCGCCGTTGTACAGTTCGCCAGGCTGCACCTTGGCCAGCTGTTCGATTTCAGTTGAGTGGCCGGCCATGTTGCCGTTGAGAACCGTACCGGACAGCTTGTATTGCGCGCCTTCGGTGATGTTCAGGGTGATGTAGATGCCCTTTTTGTCCGGCGTCAGGCTGACCTGCGTGGAGTCGATATTGAAGCGGGCATAGCCGCGATCAAGATAAAAGCTGCGCAGGGTTTCCAGGTCCCCGGCCAACTTTTGCTTCTGGTACTTGCGATCGCCCACTACGTTCCACCACGGCACTTCATCGCGCAGCTGGAAGCGTGAGATCAGCTCATCGGTGGTGAAGGCATGGTTGCCAACAATGTTGATTTGCTGGATCTTGGCCGAAACACCTTCGGTGAAGACCAGCTTCAGGTCAACGCGGTTGCGCGGCAGCGGCGTAACCACCGCCTTGACCGTGGCGCTGTATTTACCGGCGCTGTAGTAGAAGTCCTCAAGACCTTTTTCGATATTGGAAATGGTGGTGCGGTCAAGGGCCTCGCCAACCCGCACACCCTGGGCATCCAGGTTTTTCTTGAGCATTTCTTCCTTCACCGCCTTGTTGCCGGAGAAGGTGATGCTGGCAATGGTCGGGCGCTCCTTGACCTGTACCACCAGTGAATCTCCGTCACGCAGCACCCGGACATCCTCAAAGTTTCCGGTAGCGAAGAGCGCGCGGATGGTATTGCCGATATCTTCATCGGTCGCCGTGTCGCCGACACGGATCGGCATACTGAGTAACGCCGCACCGACGGGAACCCGTTGCAGTCCTTCGAAATGAATGTCCTTCACTACGAACCCGTCTGCACCGTATACGGTGGCGCTGCTAAGAAGCAGCGACGCTATGAGCAACTTTTTCATCGCCATCGTGGTTATGCGTTCTTCCTAACATAATCTCAGGCTATCATAGCCTGGAGAAATCATTGAAAAGGGCCAGACCCATTAGCAGCACCAGCAAAATCGAGCCGATACGGTAACTAAAGTCCTGCACTCGTTCGGACACCGGCCCTCCCTTGAGCTTTTCTATCGCCAGGAAGAGCAAATGGCCACCATCTAACACCGGTAACGGGAACAGATTGATAATCCCTAAATTGACGCTTATCAGCGCCAGAAACATCAGGTAATAAATCAAACCGTATTCCGCTGACATCCCTGCGCCCTGAGCGATGGAAATCGGACCGCTCAGATTGTTCAGCTTAACATCTCCGGTTACCAATTTGCCTAACATACTGACCGTAAGCCGCATCAGCTGCCAGGTTTTTTCGCCGGCCTGGGCCAGCGCCGGTAGCGGACCGTACTGTCGCACGGTTTTATATTCCGCCGGCAGCGGGATAATCTTCGGCACGACGCCCGCGACCCCCTCAACTTTCCCCTTGCCCACCGATTTGCTGTCGGGCTGCAGGGTGATATCCCTAGCCTCACCCTGCCGGTCAATGCCCACCTGCAGCGGCCGACCGGGGTTGTCGCGTACGCGGGTGACAAACAACGGCCATGCGGTGACCGGCTGACCATCGACTTTAACGATCCTGTCGCCTGCTTGCAAACCGGCTTTCATTGCCGCCGAGCCCGGCTGGACTTCGGCAAGCACCGGCTCGATGCGCGGACTCAGTGGAATAATACCCAGTGCCACGATAGCATCTTGCTTGTTCGGCTCGAACTGCCAGCCGCGCAAATCCAGCGTTTTCCGCTCGGCGTGCGTAGAGCCGAACGGCGCGACGCAGAGGGTGGTTTCACCGTCGCCAATCTTGTCGATAAGCTGCAGACGAACCGAATCCCAATCAGGCGTTTCGATACCGTCAACCGACTTAAGTTCCATACCGGGAGAAATTTCGGCC
This sequence comes from Candidatus Sodalis endolongispinus, assembly GCF_018777395.1. GTDB lineage: Bacteria > Pseudomonadota > Gammaproteobacteria > Enterobacterales > Enterobacteriaceae > Sodalis_B > Sodalis_B endolongispinus. Next base: position 1,723,735 of record NZ_JAFJYC010000001.1, on the reverse strand, counting down.
TGGGCCGCGATGGAATGCGGGGCCACTTCGCCGATCACCGGCCGATAGCTCGGCACGCCGATAAGAAACACCAGCCAATAGGCAAAAACGGCAAACAGGAAGTTGAATACCGGACCGGCGGCGATGATCGCGGCGCGCTGCCAGACGGTCTTGTGGTTGAACGCTTCATGACGACGTTCGGTGGCGACGGTGTCTACCCGCTCATCCAGCATTTTGACATAGCCACCCAGGGGAATGGCGGCGATAACATATTCCGTCCCGCGTTTATCGCGCCGGCGCCACAGCGCGCGCCCGAAACCAATGGAAAAACGTTCCACCGTCACGCCGCAGCGGCGGGCCACCCAAAAATGGCCGAACTCGTGCACCGTGATTAAAACGCCCAGCGCCACGATAAACGCGGCAAGACTCCAGAAAAAGTGCAGCATAAGCGCTCCCAGTCCCGACTCAGATAGCGTTAAAGACCAGCAGCATCAGACAAGCGAACACCGGCACCGCGGCGGTCAGGCTGTCTATACGATCTAAAATGCCGCCATGCCCGGGGATTAAATGGCCGCTGTCCTTAATACCGGCCTCCCGTTTAAACATACTTTCGGCCAAATCACCCAGCACCGACGCTAGCGCTGCCACGATTGAGCAAACCAGCAGCGTAATCGGTGCGGCGTCAAGCGGCGCATACTTGCCGAACAACCAGGCGATGACCGCGGAGGTGACCAACCCGCCCACCAGCCCTTCCCAGGTTTTGCCGGGAGAAACTTTCGGCGCCAACTTGTGGCGACCCAGCGCACGACCGAACATGTACGCACCGGAATCCGCGCCCCACACCAGGACCATGACATACAATAGCCACCAGGCGCCGGTGAAGTGGTTAATATCATAATGGTGCTGACGCAGCGCCAGCATCCCCCAAAAGAAGGGCAAAATGGTCAGAATGCCGAACGCCAGCCGCAGCGGTCGGGATTCCCGCCACAGCGTGGCGGAGCGGGGGTAGCAAAGCACCAGCAGCAGCGCCGCCAGCCACCAGACCAGGGCGACCCACAGTGCATATTGCGCCTGCCAGACGGTCACGAACGGCCGGTAGGCCGGCACGGTGAGCATCATCAGCGCCAGCAGCGGACCGCAGAGAATCGCCAGCCAGATGCGCTGGCTGCGCGAGGCCAGTCCCGCGAGCTGGCCCCATTCCCAGGCGCTGAGCATACACACCGCGAGGGTGACCAAGGCAAAGCCGACCGGCGGCAACAAAAACAGTGCGGCGATAACGATGGGTATCAGAACAAAAGCAGTAATCAGGCGATACTTCAGCAAAAATCCCCCCTAGGATGCGTTGGCATCATTAGGTGTTGTTCCACCGAAGCGCCGCTCGCGTTGAGCAAAAGCATTCAGCGCACCTTCAAAAACAGCGTCGTCAAAATCCGGCCATAACACGTCGGTAAAAAACAGCTCTGCATAGGCAATTTGCCACAGCAAAAAATTACTGATGCGATGTTCTCCTCCGGTACGGATAACCAGATCCACCGGGGCCAGCTCGTTCATGCAGACCAACTGGCACAAGGCGTCCTCATCTATCTGGTCGGGACGCAGGATACCCTCTTGCACCCGGGCGGCAAGTTGCCGTACCCCCTGGATGATATCCCAACGCCCACCATAATTCGCGGCAATATTCAGGGTCAACCCGTCATTATTGCAGGTGAGCGCCTCGGAACGGCGGATCCGCTCCTGCAGCCGCATGCCGAAACGCGAAGTATCGCCGATAATACGCAGCCGGACGTTATGCTTGTGCAGACTTTTCACTTCGCTGTCCAGCGCCAGGACAAACAGCTCCATCAGGGCGGAAACTTCCTGTCTGGGACGATTCCAGTTTTCGCTGCTGAACGCATACAGCGTCAACGCGTCGAAATGGTGGCTGACGGCAAAGCTAACCGCGCGGCGGACCGACTTGACGCCAGCCTGGTGACCGAAGATACGTAATTTCCCCCGGTTTTTAGCCCAGCGGCCGTTGCCATCCATAATAATAGCCACATGGCGTAGTGAGGAAGCAGGCAACGCTTTTGGCTCTTGCTGATTTTCGGACGACATCACGCTTACGTATTTCCTCACTGAGAATAACACCGTCTTACCGGAACGAAGGGCCCCGAACGCGCAAAAAAGCCGTGTGCGCACACGGCCTGTGACTGATTTTACCCGGCTGGCCTTCATCGACGGAATGAGAGGCGCGAACTATATCATTTTGCCGGTCAACGAACAAATCAGCCATCGCGGCGCCCCGGCGCCTCACCGGCCAAAATGAATAACGCTATGGCGGGCCCTTTCCCGCGCCTGGCAGTCAATGTTCAGCACCGCTTCCACGCTATCCGGTTCGGGCAGGCTAAGCTGTTCCAGCACCCGCCGATTCACGGCGGCAATAGCGGTAAAACGGATATCGCCGCGCAAAAACGCCGCCACCGCGATTTCATTGGCGGCATTAAGCGTGGTCGTCGCCGCCTGCCCCTGCTGTCTGGCGTCGACTGCCAACTGCAGGCAGGGATAGCGTGCGGCGTCCGGCTGCGCGAAGCTCAGCGTGCCGAGGCGTAAAAAATCCAGCGGCGCGACACCGGACGGCACCCGTTCGGGATACGCCATGGCATGGGCGATGGGCGTACGCATGTCGGGGGATCCCAATTGCGCCAGCACGCTGCCGTCGGTGTAGCGCACCATGGAGTGAATGATCGACTGAGGGTGCAGCAGCACTTCCATCTGCTCGGCCGCGGCATTAAACAACCAGCGCGCTTCGATATATTCCAGCCCTTTGTTCATCATGGTGGCGGAATCCACCGAAATCTTGCGCCCCATCGACCAATTGGGATGCGCGCAGGCCTGTTCCGGTGTCATCGTGGCCAGCTCCGCCAGCGGCGTCTGGCGAAACGGGCCGCCGGAACCGGTCAGTACAATGCGCGACACACCATGTTCCGCCAGGGAAGCGTAACCCAACCCGCGCTGAAGTGGTTCAGGTAAACTCTGAAAAATCGCGTTATGTTCGCTATCCACCGGCAGCAACCTGGCATGATGGCGACGCGCTTCGTTCATGAACAGCCGGCCGCAGGTGACCAGCGACTCTTTGTTGGCCAGCAAAACCCGCTTGCCGGCGCGCAGCGCCGCCAGCGTCGCGGCTAGCCCGGCGGCGCCGACGATCGCGGCCATCACCGTATCCACCTCATCCAGCGCGGCCAGCTCGCAGGCCGCCTGCGCGCCCGACAGCACGGCGGTGGCGACACCCGCTGCGGCCAGATTGGCCTTGAGCATCCGCGCGGCGGCGTCATCCGCCATACTGGCGTAGGCGGGACGGAAAGCCAGGCACTGCTCGGTCATCAAGGCAACGTTATTGCCCGCCACCAGCGCGCGCACGGTGTATTGGTCGGGATTGCGCTTTACCACCGCCAGCGTACTGGTGCCAATGGAGCCGGTACTGCCTAGGATCGTCAAATGCCGCATGAAGTTACTTTTTACTACCGCGTTGGAATATGAGGGAAACATCTAGTCTGAGACGATGGTGGCGTTTTGTCCATGGCGGCTTTAACAAAAAAAACGCCGCAGCGACAGCACCCCGCCGGGGAGGCGCCGCTGTGGCGTTTTCATTCCGCCAGCGGATTAAATTTCCATTAATTCCGCTTCTTTTTCCGCCAGGGCGCTATCAAGCTTCTTGATCCAGGCGTCGGTCAGCTTTTGGATCTCGTCCTGGGAGCGGCGATCTTCATCTTCACCGATGGTTTTGTCTTTCAACAGCGCCTTCACCTTGTCGTTGGCATCGCGGCGAACATTGCGCACCGATACCCTGCCCTGCTCCGCCTCGGCGCGTACCACTTTTATCAGGTCGCGGCGGCGTTCTTCGGTAAGCGGCGGCAGCGGCACGCGAATCACCGTGCCGGCGGAAGACGGATTGAGCCCCAGATCGGAGGCCATGATGGCCTTCTCCACCGCCGGTGCCAGCGCGCGGTCGAAGACGGTGATAGCCAGGGTACGGGAATCCTCGGCGATAATATTGGCCAGCTGGCGCAGCGGCGTCAGCGTGCCGTAATATTCGATCTGAATACCGTCAAGCAGGCTCGGGGAAGCGCGGCCCGTACGGACTTTGCTGATGTGGTTTTTGAACGCGTCGACGCATTTTTCCATGCGAATCTCGGCATCTTTACGGATTTCATTAATCACGTTGCGAACCCTTGAGACTTGGTTATCCGGGCGGACCGTGGCCGTAGGTTGCCAGGCCCCGTTATGCATTACTTGGTAATCAAGGTGCCTTCTTTATCACCCATGACCACCAGCCGCAGCGCGCCAGGCTTGTTCATATTGAACACGCGTATTGGCAGATTGTGATCCCGCGCCAGAGTGAAAGCTGCCAGATCCATGACCTTCAATTCATTCTCCAGCACATCCTGATAAGTCAGTTGATCGTAAAGTGTAGCATCCGGGTGTTTTACCGGATCGGCGGAAAAGACGCCATCCACTTTCGTCGCTTTCAGCACGGCCTCGGCTTCGATTTCAATGCCGCGCAAACAGGCGGCGGAATCGGTGGTAAAGAAGGGATTGCCGGTACCGGCGGCGAAAATCACCACACGATTATTGCGCAACAGACTGATGGCTTCGGCCCATCTGTAATTGTCACAGACGCCGTTCAGCGGAATCGCCGACATCAGGCGGGCGTTAACATAGGCGCGGTGCAATGCGTCGCGCATCGCCAGACCGTTCATCACGGTCGCCAACATCCCCATATGATCGCCCACCACGCGATTCATGCCGGCCTTCGCCAGCCCCGCACCGCGGAACAAGTTGCCGCCGCCGATGACCACGCCCACCTGGATACCCAACTCCACCAGTTCTTTCACTTCCTGGGCCATACGATCCAGCACGCTGGCGTCGATACCGAAACCTTCGGCGCCCTGCAGGGCTTCACCACTCAATTTGAGCAGGATACGCTGGTAAATGGGTTTTGCGTTGGTTGCCATTTGATCTGTTCCTTGAGAGCGATTTGATGGGATGGAATTGACCTGGTGCCGCGCCCGGCTGATTAGTGCGGCACACGTCGTCTGACATTATTCCGGCTCATTAAAGCGGAACCGCCTGCAGGAGGTTCCGAACGACTTAATTAAAACTGCTTACCCATCGCGGCCACTTCGGCGGCGAAATCGACTTCGGCTTTCTCAATGCCCTCGCCCACTTCAAAACGGATGAAGTTGTTGACTTTGGCACCGTGTTCGCCCAGCAGCTGGCCGACGGTCTTGCTCGGGTCCATAACAAAGTGCTGGCCGGTCAGAGAAATTTCGCCGGTGAACTTGCGCATACGCCCTTCCACCATCTTCTCGGCGATTTCACGCGGTTTGCCGGACTGCATGGCGATGTCGAGCTGGATTTGATGCTCACGGGCGACGACGTCGGCCGGGACATCATCCGCGTTGACATATTCCGGTTTGCTGGCGGCAATGTGCATGGCGACGTGTTTCACCAGTTCCTCGTCGGCGCCGGCGGCGGAAACCATGACGCCAATGCGCGCGCCGTGCAGGTAAGAACCGAGCACGTCGCCTTCCAGGACACTGAGGCGGCGGATATTGATGTTTTCGCCAATTTTAGCAACCAGCGCGGTGCGCTGTTCTTCAAATTTGGCTTTCAGCGCTTCAACGTCGGTAATGCGTTCGTTCAGCGCGGCGGTGATGACCTCGTCGCCAAAGGCTTTGAAACCGCCGTCTTTGGCAACGAAATCGGTTTCACAGTTCAGCTCGATAATGACGCCGTATTTGCCGTCTTGAGCGATTTTGGTCAGGATGACGCCTTCAGCTGCGACGCGGCCGGCTTTCTTGGCCGCTTTCGCCTGGCCGGACTTACGCATGTTATCGATAGCCAGTTCGATGTCGCACTGGGCTTCAACCAGCGCTTTTTTGCATTCCATCATGCCCGCGCCGGTACGTTCGCGCAGTTCTTTAACCAGGGCGGCGGTAATATCAGCCATTATCTTTTCCTCGTTATTCCGTGTTGGAGATAGGTAAAAAAGAGGGCCTGATGACAGGCCCTCTAACCAACATATTTAAAACTTGGTTAATAAGGGCTCCTAAGAGCATGCCTTATTATTCAGCTTCCACAAAGCTTTCTTCAGCCTGTTGCGCCAGATCCTGAGAACGACCTTCGCGCACGGTGGTGGCAACGGCAGTCAGGTACAGGTTGATTGCGCGGATGGCGTCGTCATTACCCGGGATAATGAAGTCCACGCCGTCAGGATCGGAGTTGGTGTCAACGATGGCGAAAACCGGAATGCCCAGATTGTTGGCTTCTTTGATAGCGATGTGTTCATGTTCCGCATCAATAACAAACAGCGCATCCGGCAGACCGCCCATATCCTTGATACCGCCCAGGCTGTTTTCCAGCTTGTCCAGTTCACGAGTACGCATCAGCGCCTCTTTCTTGGTCAGCTTCTCGAAAGTACCGTCCTGAGACTGGGTTTCCAGATCTTTTAAACGCTTGATGGACTGACGAACCGTTTTCCAGTTGGTCAACATCCCACCCAACCAACGATGGTTGACGAAGAATTGATCGCAGCTGTTGGCCGCTTCTTTCACTGCTTCGCTTGCGGCGCGTTTGGTGCCGACAATCAGGATTTTACCTTTGCGCGAAGCAATTTTGTTCAGCTCGGCCAAGGCTTCGTTGAACAGGGGTACGGTTTGTTCCAGGTTGATGATGTGAACCTTGTTACGGGCGCCGAAGATGAAGGGCTTCATTTTCGGGTTCCAGTAACGGGTCTGGTGACCGAAATGCACGCCGGCCTGGAGCATGTCACGCATGGAAACAGTTGCCATGATAAACCTCTATGTCTGTTTGGGGTTATGCCTCCACGTATCCCATACGGCCGACCCCGACCTTGTGGTCAGAGCACCCCGGCGCAGGTGTCGATACGTGTGTGTAATAACACAATTGAGTTTTGTTGTAGCGATTGACGCGCGGCTTGAAAAATCCCGGCGCCTATCGTCGGCGCGCTTTATACCATAAACCACGTACGGACTCCACCAAATGTTTTCCGAAGCCGGCGGGAAAATGATAATTGGCAGTGCCTGTCCGTACTGATACCATTAATCACAATCGCTAATTTGGCTTATATTATTTTGTCGACCTTGGTGCCGACTGTGGATCCCTTTATGGCCATTCCTATCAAAACAGCAGACGATATTGCAAAGATGCGCGTTGCCGGCCGGCTGGCCGCCGAGGTGCTGGAAATCATTGAACCTTTTATCAAAACCGGCGTGAGCACCGGCGAACTGGATCGTTTGTGCCATCAGCATATCACCGAGCAGCAGCAGGCCGTATCCGCGTCGCTCGGCTACCACGGTTTTCCGAAATCGGTGTGCATTTCGGTCAATGAAGTGGTGTGCCACGGTATCCCGAGCGATGAAAAAAAGCTCAAAGAAGGCGATATTCTGAATATTGACGTTACGGTCATTAAAGACGGCTTCCACGGCGATACCTCAAAAATGTTTATCGTCGGCAAACCGACCATTCTGGGCGAGCGGCTATGCCGGGTGACGAAAGAAAGCCTGTATCTGGCAATCCGCATGGTCCGGCCGGGCATCCGCCTGCGCACGCTGGGTAAAGCGATTCAACAGTTCGTTGAAGAGGAAAGCTTCTCGGTGGTGCGGGAGTATTGTGGTCACGGTATCGGCGAAGGCTTTCATGAAGAGCCGCAGGTGCTGCACTATGACGCCGACGACGGCGGTGTGGTGCTGCAACCGGGTATGGCGTTCACCATTGAGCCTATGGTTAACGCCGGCGACTACCGCATCCGTACCATGAAAGACGGCTGGACGGTGAAAACCAAGGATCGCAGCCTGTCAGCGCAGTATGAGCATACGATCGTAGTCACCGAGGACGGCTGCGAAATCATGACGCTGCGCGCCGATGATACCTTGCCGACGGTAATTTACTACCCGGCCTAAAATCACTTGCCGCGCGACCGGTTGAAGCCGGGCGCAGGCGAGCGTTAATTTCGCGGGCAGCCCCGGTAAACCAGCTTGCGCGCCGGGCTGCCCTACTATGCAGGGCGACCCGATGCCGGACCAAATCCTTCAATTTACCCATCCGCCGCTGCCGCGCCAGCTGCCGGTAAAACCGTCCTCCCCCCTCACCTGGCCGGACGACGCCCTGAATCGCACGTTTCTCAAGGAGCGGATGGAGGAATTTTACCGCTGGCTGGCCGACGCTTTTGATGCCGGCGAGACGGCGGAAACGCTGGTGGACGCCCGTACGCTGTATATCGATCAGCTGTTGCGGCAGTTGTGGTACTACCACGGCTTCGCCCACGCGCCCCATACCGCGCTGGTGGCGGTGGGGGGCTACAGCCGCGGCGAGCTGCATCCGTTGTCCGATATCGATGTGCTGGTGCTCAGCCAAGCGCCGCTGACGCCGCCGCAGCAACAGCATATCAGCGAGCTGCTGACGCTTTTGTGGGATCTGAAGCTGGAAGTGGGTCACAGCGTGCGCAGTATTGCCGAGTGTTTGGAAGAGGGGCGCGCCGATATGACGGTCGCCACCAATCTTATCGAATCTCGCTTGATTTGCGGCGATCTGGCGCTGTTTCTTAACCTGCAAAAACAGGTGTTCAGCGATGATTTTTGGCCCTCGCGGGCGTTTTTTCCCGCCAAGCTCGCCGAGCAGCAGGAGCGCCATTCGCGCTATCATGGTACCAGCTATAATCTCGAGCCGGACATTAAAAGCAGCCCCGGTGGCCTGCGGGATATCCATACCCTGCTGTGGGTCGCGCACCGCCATTTCGGCGCCACCTCGATGGATGAAATGGTGGGTTTTGGCTTTATCACCCGCGCCGAGCGGGATGAACTCAACGAGTGCCAGAGCTTTCTCTGGCGCATCCGCTTCGCCCTGCATCTGGTGCTGAATCGCTACGATAACCGGCTGCTGTTCGACCGTCAGCAGAACGTGGCGCAGCTGCTACGCTACCAGGGGGAAGGTAACCTGCCGGCGGAGCGGATGATGAAGGATTTTTCCGCGTCTCCCGTCGCGTCAGCGAGCTGAACCAAATGCTGCTGCAGTTGTTCGATGAGGCGATCCTCGCCCTGGCGCCCGATGAAAAACCGCAGTCGCTGGACGACGAGTTTCAGCTGCGCGGCAACCTGATTGATTTACGCGACGAGACGTTGTTCAGCCGACAGCCGGAGGCGATTTTACGCCTGTTCTGGCAAATGGTGCGCAACCAACATATCGAGGGCATTTATTCGGCTACCCTCCGCCAGCTGCGCCACGCCAGTCGTCACCTGGCGGCGCCATTGTGCACCATCCCCGAGGCGCGGACGCTGTTCATGCAAATTCTGCATCAGCCGGGCGCGGTAAAACATGCCCTGCTGCCGATGCACCGGCACAGCGTGCTGTGGGCCTACATGCCGCAGTGGAGCAATATCGTCGGCCAGATGCAATTTGACCTGTTCCATGCGTATACCGTCGATGAGCACACCATTCGGGTATTGCTGAAGCTGGAAAGTTTCGCCGCCGAAAGCCAGCGGCCGTACCATCCGCTGTGCGTCGAGCTGTTTCCGCGTTTGTGCCAGCGGCATTTATTGCTGGTGGCGGCGCTGTTTCATGATATCGCTAAAGGGCGCGGCGGCGATCACTCCCAGCTTGGCGCCCGCGACGTGCTGGAATTTGCGGCGCTGCACGATTTGCCCGCCGAGGATGCCCAATTGGTGGCGTGGCTGGTGGAAAGTCATCTCGTCATGTCGGTGACCGCCCAGCGGCGGGATATTCAGGATCCGGACGTGCTGGTGCAGTTTGCCGGCGAAGTGCAGAGCGAGAGCCGCCTGCACTACCTGCTGTGCCTGACGGTGGCCGATATTTGCGCCACCAACGAGACGCTATGGAACAGCTGGAAACAAAGCCTGCTGCGCGAGCTGTTCTTCGCCACCGAGAAGCAACTGCGCCGCGGTATGCACGTATCGCCGGACGTGCGCGAGCGGGTACGCCACAACCGCCGGCAGGCGCTGGCGCTGTTGCGTATGGATGGCATCGACGAACAGCGTCTGCAGGAAATCTGGAGCCGCTGCCGCGCCGATTATTTCCTGCGCCATACCCCTAATCAGCTGGCCTGGCATGCGCGCCATATGGTCCTGCACGGCCGCGACGAGCCGCTGGTGCTGATAAGCCCGCAGGCCACCCGCGGCGGCACCGAAATTTTCATCCGCAACCAGGATCGCCCTTATCTGTTCGCCGCGGTCACTGGCGAGCTGGATCGCCGCAATCTGAGCGTGCACGACGCGCAGATTTTTACCAACCGGGACGGTATGGCGATGGACACCTTCGTGGTACTTGAGCCGGACGGCAGTCCACTGTCACCGGATCGCCACCCGGTCATCCGTCAGGCGCTGCTGCAAATTCTGCAGCCGGGGGATTACCGCCACCCGCGGGTGCGCCGCCCTTCCTCCAAGCTGCGTCATTTCAACGTGGATACCTCGGTGGTGTTTCTGCCTTCGCCGACCGAACGTCGCAGCTATCTGGAGTTGACGGCGCTCGATCAGCCCGAGTTGCTGGCCCGCGTCAGTGAGGTGTTCGTCGATCTGGGCATTTCGCTGCACGGCGCGCGCATTTCCACTATCGGCGAACGGGTGGAGGACTTGTTCATTTTGGCAGACGGCGACCGTCGCGCGCTCTGCCGCGCAATGCAGGCGGAAGTGCGGCGACGCTTGACAGAGGCGCTCAACCCAAACGATAAAGTGTGATACAAGTAACCTTATGAACTCCCATTAAGCCGACAGACAGGACAAGACAGGATGCAGTCATTACAGCAGATTATTGAAACCGCCTTTGAACAACGCGCCGCGATAACGCCGGCGAACGTCGACGCCGCCACCCGCGACGCGGTGAATGAGGTTATCACCGCCCTCGACAGCGGCGCGCTGCGGGTCGCGGAAAAAATCAACGGCGAGTGGGTCACCCATCAATGGTTGAAAAAGGCGGTACTGCTCTCATTTCGCATCGCCGACAATCAGCTTATTGAGGGCGGAGAAACGCGCTTTTTCGATAAAGTGCCCATGAAGTTTGCCGGCTGGGACAGTGATCGCTTCCAGTGCGAAGGCTTCCGCGTCGTACCGCCGGCCAGCGTGCGTCAGGGCGCCTACATTGCCCGTAACACGGTGTTGATGCCCTCCTATGTCAATATCGGCGCCTATGTCGATGAAGGCACCATGGTGGATACCTGGGCCACCGTCGGCTCCTGCGCGCAGATCGGCAAAAACGTCCATCTGTCCGGGGGTGTGGGCATCGGCGGCGTGCTGGAGCCGCTACAGGCCAACCCGACTATCATCGAGGACAACTGTTTTATCGGCGCCCGCTCCGAAGTGGTTGAAGGGGTTATCGTGGAGGAAGGCGCCGTCATCTCCATGGGCGTGTTTATTGGCCAGAGTACCAAGATTTACGATCGCGAAACCGGCGAAGTGCATTATGGCCGCGTGCCGGCCGGGTCGGTGGTCGTATCCGGCAATTTACCCTCCAATGACGGGCGTTATAGCCTTTATTGCGCGGTAATTGTGAAAAAGGTCGACGCCAAAACCCGCGGCAAGGTGGGTATCAATGAGTTATTACGCACCATCGACTAATATTATCCACGGCGGCAGCGTTCGCGCCCGGTCAGTACGGCGGCAAATCCGGCCGTAAGTCACAGCGTATGACGCCGCCAGGCGTCATAATTTCACCTATACCGCACAGCACCAGGGGACGACCATGTACGATAATCTGAAAATCCTTGGCGTTAATCATCCGGACGATATCGACCGCTACAGCCTGCGCCAGGAAGCCAATAACGACATCCTCAAAATTTATTTCCGCCGCGACAAAGGGGAGTTTTTCGCCAAAAGCGTCAAATTCAAATATCCCCGGCAGCGTAAAACCGTGGTGTCGGACAACGCGGCGGAAGGCTACCGGGAAATCAATGAAATCAGTCCCAATCTGCGCTATGTGATCGACGAGCTGGATCAAATCTGCCTGCGCGATCAAACCGAGGTGGATCTGAAGAGCAAGATTTTGGACGACTTACGCCACCTGGAAAGCGTGGTGTCCAACAAAATCGCCGAGATCGAAGCCGATCTGGAAAAATTGACCCGGCAGAAATAACCAGCCGCACGGCGGCACTGGCGCGCGTCAGGGGCCAGGGAGGGCACCGCCGGCGCCGGTCACAACCTTCGGCATCCGGCGCCACATCCCTGCTTGCGGCATTTGCTGCCACATCCCTGCCCGCGGCATTTGCTGTCACGTCCCTGCCCGGGCGGGCGGTGTCGCATCCCTGCCCGCGGCATTTGGCGCCACATCCCTCGTCCCTGCACGCCCCTCATCCTGCCCATTATTAAACCTGCGGCATCCGGCTACAGGTCTACATGGTTTTAACGCCCGATGCCCTGCCGCCGTAACACGACGCCTACTGCCACGCCACCCTCTCGCCATAGCACGCTGCATGCCGGCAAAGCACAGCCGCCGACGTGAGTTCCTATAACAATGCGCCCCACTCCGCCGCCCAGCGGCAGGCCAGCGTTTCCGGCTCGGGATGCTCCACGGCATCGATTTCCAGCAGACTGCCCACCCGCGTGGCACCCTGCTCCTGAAGTAGCGCGTCAAATGTCTGCCCTGCGCCGCAAAAGGTATCATAGCTGCTGTCGCCCAGAGCGATAACGCCATAGCGCAGCGCCGGCTGATGCCCCAGCTTATCCTTCACCTGCTGGAATAGCGGTACGATATTATCCGGCAATCCCCCAGTCCGGTGGTGGAAGTAATAATGAGGATCACCCGTTCGGCATACGCCTGCCACTGCTCAAGGCCGCCGTCCTCAAACAGCGTCACCTGGTGGCCTTGCTCTGTCAGAACCGACTCCACTTCTTCAGCGGTCAACAACGCGTTACCGTATACCGTACCGATAAAAATACCTATCTGCGCCATAGCGCTTGACTCCCCTGACCTACATCGTGTGATAAAGGGCCTTATCCTGACCCGAAGGCCCGGCAAACTCAACCCTTTCATATGCAGGGAGAAGGCCGCGCCAGCCGAATCGGTCCATCAATTGTTGCCAACTGTCGTCCCAGCCGGCGTCAATAACCAGCGGCTCGCCGGTGACCGGATGCGCCAGCGCCACTCGGCAGGCGTGCAGCATCAGCCGGCCGCAGCCAAAGGCGGCGGTGAAGCCGCGGTTGTGGCGCAGATCGCCATGAGTGGTGTCGCCGATAATCGGATGGCGTAAATGCGCCATATGGCGGCGCAACTGGTGCTTGCGGCCAGTCTGCGGGGAGAGGGACATCAGGCTGTAGCGGCTGGTGGGATAACGGCCAACGGCGACCGGCATCTCCACGTGTGCCAGCGCCTGATAATGGCTTTGCGCTGGCTGCGGCTTTTTATCGGGGTTGGCAAATTTGTCGGCGATTTTATCCAGCTCGGGTGTTAACGCATAGTCTATCGTCCCTTCGCCATCCAGATAGCCACGGGTGACAGCCAAATACTGTTTGTTCACCTGATGGTTCTCGAATTGCTGCGCCAGTCTGTGGGCAACCTAGGTGGAGAGCGCCAACAACAGGACGCCGGACGTCGGGCGATCCAACCGGTGTACGGTAAACACGTGCTGCCCCAGCATGTCGCGCACCGTCTGCATCACCACCACTTTTTCCTTGCGATCCAGCCAACTGCGGTGGACCAGCCAGCCGGCCGGTTTATTGACCGCCACCAGGTACTGGTCCTGGTAACATATCTCAATCATACACTTCACCGCTCAGCAAACGATCTAACTGGCGTAATTGCGTCAACAGCGCGATGGCCTCGGGCAGCGCTTCTTCAAAATACGGCGTCAGGGCGAAACGTTCCGGTAATGGCGCGTCGCGATCCAGGAGCGCATGCATGCGCGGCAGCAAAATCCATTGCAGCCACTGCTGTGCATCCATGGTATCGATGCAGAACGGCTCCACGCTGTCGAAGGCCGCGCGCGCCGGCGGCTGCGGCTGCCAGATTTCGGCGTCGCGCATGGCCTGCTCGATGTCGAACAGCCGCTGACGAACCTGTTGATGTAACGTCATCTGATCCTCCCACGCCGCGGGACCCGACGGCGCCGTACCATGCAAAACCGCAAAGAATATCATCAGAGCGGTGCCAGTGCTAATTATGGCCGCAAAACGGGCAAAAGGGGAAATCCCGCTCACATGACGCAAACGGTTTCATTGTCAATAGTGATGTTTTCTTTGGAAAAAAACGGCCGCGTTATTCACCGCAGTGATGTGCTGCCGCGGCGCTCTGCTTACGCGCGCCTCGGCGCCATGGCGAGCCGATTTCATCACCCTTTTTCCGCCGGAGACGACATCAAAGAAAAGGGGGTACTGTTTAAACAGTACCCCCGGTTCGTTTTATAGCAATCCCGCTATGTTTATGCTCCCTGCCCAACTCCATGACGCTTGTTATACAAGATAACATTGCAACTATCCATGTCGTCAAAACCCATCCTTGCGCTACGCCTACGTTATCAAACGTATGTCCTGCAGCAGTCCCTGCCTCGCTGGCGTTCCTTTACCAGCTCACATTCTCCACCCTGGAGGTGTCCTGAGTATCATCCTGAAACTTGCGGGCTTCTTCCTGAGGCCGTTGCTGCACTAACCCTTCCCTTCCCTACGCTGTCCGTGCGGCACAAGCACAATCCTGATTCAGCGGGCGGTCCTTGCTTACTGGCCTGGTTGATAAGATCGCTTAAACTATCGTTCTAAACAAGAGTAGTCATATGCATTTATGAAGGCCGGTAAAAGGCGAAATGTTAACGAGTCGTTATATTGCTTTGATCTTACTGGAATAATTAATTTTTTGTTAAATTTAATATTTTTAAACACAGTTATTTCCTACAGTACTTGTAGGAGATGTCTTACAAGTGTTTGCATAAAAAGGGGGTTATTTTAGGCAGACAGGCGCGGCGTCAGGCGAGTGAGGAAGCTTGCCAGATCGACCGCCAGCACCTCCCGTTGTTTGCCGCCCACCTGCTCACGCAGGATATTGCCGCTGAGGTTACATACCGAAATTATCGTCAGCTCTGACGCGGTGGTGCCAATAGACAGCGTCGGTGTCTGCCGCAGCCGTTTTTGCATCAGCAGATGGCCTATCAGGTTTTCCTGCACCCGCAGAAAATCGGCCTCGTTCCAGACCTGTACCAGTTCCAGCGGTTCACCCGCAAACGCGGCCGGCATATCGCCGGCGTACTGGCTGCAGTAATAGGCCTGCACCGACGGCTGTAGTCCTAAGGACAACGCCCGTTCAACGCCCGCCAGCGTCTGATCCGCCGCCGCCGGCCGGGGTTGCCAATAAATCGCGTCGCCTTGGCCGCCGGCGACGCAGGGGGACGGTATGCCTGACAGCGCATGGCTTACGGGTAAGCCGCCGGTTGTTTGTTGCCAGCTGTCGACATATCGCCGGGTAAAATTTTCTAACGCCAGAGCAGTGGCCGGGTCCCTAATTTCTCTCATTTTATGGCTCCGTACGGTACACTACGCCTAGTGTAACAGTAAGGCCCCAAGGTAGACACCATGACGCATTATGACCAACATCACGCTTTGCAATCGCTGACGCTGGGAAAACCGACCCCGTACCGGGAGCGCTATGATCCCTCGTTGCTCCAGGCGGTACCGCGCGCGCTCAACCGCGATCCGCTGGGGCTTCAGGCGACGGCGCTGCCCTTTCATGGCACCGATATCTGGACCTTATATGAACTTTACTGGCTCAACGAAGCGGGACTGCCCCAAGTGGCGATTGGCGAAATCGCCCTGAACGCCACCAGAGCGAATCTGATTGAGTCTAAAAGCTTCAAACTGTACTTGAACAGCTACAATCAGACCCGCTTCCCCTCGCGCGAAGCGGTACGCGCGCGCCTGGCCGAGGATCTGTCGCGCTGCGCCGGCGGCGAGGTGCAGGTTGTCCTGCGCGCGCTATCCGAACTTACCGGTCGTCCGGTGCTGGATTTTGACGGCGAATGCATTGACGATCAACCTATCCGCATCGACGATTATACCTTTACCAACCGCTGGCTGGATGGCCGCAGCCGGCGGGACGGTGGTGAGCGAAACGCTGGTGAGTCATTTGCTGAAGTCCAATTGTCTCATCACACATCAACCGGATTGGGGCTCGGTGCAAATACGCTATCGGGGCGCGCGTATCAACCGCGAGGCGCTGCTGCGCTATTTGGTCTCTTTCCGCCAGCATAATGAGTTTCACGAACAGTACGTGGAGCGAATCTTCTGCGATTTGATGCAGTTTTGCCTCCCCGAAACCCTGACGGTTTATGCGCGCTATACCCGCCGCGGCGGACTGGATATTAATCCCTGGCGCAGCAATACGCACTTTTCGCCGGCAATCGGACGGCTTGCGCGGCAATAATGCAGTGCAGCGCGCAACTCTTGCCCAGCTTCCGCTGGCAGAGGGTTAAAACCTTGCCGCCGGTCATAGAGTTAGCGGCAGCGAGTTTGCCGGGCTTTTCGGGCCGGCGGCAACAGGGCGTATCACCGTTCCCCGAGTGCTTAGCACCGTTCATTAAGCTTTGCGCTTTGCGTAATAAGCATTAAACACTGATTACTAAGCACGAGGCATTAAGCACTGAGTACTAACCGCGGGGCATTAAGCACGGGGCACGGGCACTGTGGGATAATTATTTTTTGTATGCACCGGTATGACAAGGAGCTATTTTGATTACGCATATTAGCCCACTGGGCTCCATGGATTTATTGTCACAACTCGAAGTGGATATGCTCAAACGTACCGCCAGCAGCGATCTCTACCGGTTGTTCCGCAACTGTTCGCTGGCGGTGCTCAATTCCGGGATCCAGACCGACAGCAGTAAAGAGCTGCTGGAGCGCTTTCAGGATTTCGATATCAACGTCCTGCGCCGCGAGCGCGGCGTGAAGCTAGAGCTGGTGAACCCGCCTGAGGAAGCCTTTGTCGATGGCCGCATCATCCGTTCGTTACAGGCCAACCTGTTTGCTGTGCTGCGGGACATCCTGTTAGTTAACGGCCAAATTGTCAGCGCCGGCCGACATCAGCATCTCAATCTGGCCAACGCCTCCCACATCACTAATCTGGTATTTTCCATCCTGCGCAATGCCCGCGCCGTGGGTAATCAGCTGGGCCTGCGCGAACTTAACATTTGTACCGGTTGTGGGCCGGTGGCGATGGAAGCGCCCATGAAAGGCGCGGCGGTAGGCCATGCCCAGCAGCACTACAAAGAGGGGCGCTTTATCGGCATGACCGAGCCGTCTATCATCGCCGCCGAACCGCCTAACGGCCTGGTCAACGAGCTGATTATCATGCCGGATATCGAAAAACGCCTTGAGGCGTTTGTGCGTATCGGGCACGGCATTATCATTTTTCCCGGCGGCGTCGGCACCGCGGAAGAGTTCCTGTACTTGCTGGGCATTATGATGGATCCGGAAAACGCCGATCAGGTGCTGCCGCTGGTGCTTACCGGACCGGAGGAGAGCGCCGACTATTTCCGCGTTCTGGACGAATTCATCGTCAGCCCCCTCGGCGCCCAGGCCCGCCGCTATTATTCCATTATCATCGACGATGCCGCGGAAGTGGCTCGGCGGATGAAAAAAGCGATGCCGGAAGTGCAGGAAAACCGCCGCCGCAGCGGTGACGCATACGGCTTTAACTGGTCGCTGTGCATCGCCCATGATTTGCAGCATCCCTTCGAGCCCAGACATGAAAATATGGCCAACCTTAATCTGCACCGCGAACAGCCGGCGGAACGCCTGGCGGCCGCGCGGCGGCGGGCGTTTTCCGGCATCGTCGCGGGCAACGTCAAGGAGTACGGCATTCAGGCTATCGAGCAGTACGGGCCATATCAACTGCACGGGGATGCGGAAATCATGCGGCATATGGATACGCTGCTGCAGGGCTTTGTCGCCCAGCATCGGATGAAGTTGCCCGGCAGCGCCTACCTTCCGTGCTACGAAATCTGTATTTAACGCAACCGATGCCGGCGGGAAGCCGGCATCAGCGCCTTACACCGCGTGCGGGAGCGCTTGCCACGCCCAATGGATAATCAGGATGGCACTCCATGTCGGTACATTTGTTAATCGTTGACGCGCTCAATCTCATCCGCCGCATTCATGCCGTGCAGGGCGCCTCCTGTCTGGCCGCCTGCGGACACGCCCTGAGCCAGCTTATTGTCCACTGCTCCCCCAGCCACGCCGTGGCGGTGTTTGACGACGATGAGCGCCACGAAAGCTGGCGCCATCAGCAGTTACCGCAATACAAAAGCGGCCGCGCGCCGATGCCGCAAGATCTGCAGGCGCTGATGCCGGCCATCCGCACGGAATTTAATCGCCAGTCCGTCGCCTGCTGGCACGCCAGCGGTTATGAGGCGGATGATATCGCCGCCACGCTGGCGATCAAGGTGGCGTCAGGCGGGCATCGGGTGACGTTGGTCTCTACCGATAAAGGCTATTGCCAGTTGCTTTCACCCTCGATACAAATCCGTGACTACTTTCAAAAACGCTGGCTGGATATGCCTTTCGTCACGCGGCATTTTGGCGTCCAGCCACAACAATTGACCGATTTCTGGGGATTAGCGGGCGTGAGCAGCAGCAAAATCCCAGGCGTTGCCGGCATCGGTCCAAAAGGCGCCGCGCAGCTTATCAGCGAGGCGGGCACGCTGGAAACGCTGTATCAGCGGCTGGCGCAAGTGCCGGAGAAATGGCGGCACAGACTGGAACGCGATCGTGACCTGGCGTTTCTCTGCCGCCGGGTGGTGACGCTGGATACCGCAGTGACGCTACAGGGCAATCTACAGCAATTGCGCTTACGTTAACCCACGCAGCAAAACAGTAGCAGACCCCCCGCCAGCGCGAGCCAGGGACCAAACGCCAGCTGCATCGCCAGCGTCGCGCAGCGCCATCGCCGCAGGCATAAAATGCATAACACCCCTCCCGCCTCGGCCAGCAGCAGCAATAGCGGCAATGCACGCCAGCCCAGCCAGGCGCCCAGCGCCGCCAGAAGCTTAAAATCCCCCGCCCCAAGCCCATGGCGACCGCGCGCCAGCCGGTAAACGCCGTTGACGCACCACAGCGTCAGATAACCGCTCACCGCGCCCCACACCGCATCAGACAGAGGTACAAACGTGGCGCCGAGATTGAATAACAGCCCCAGCCACAGCAGCGGCTGGGTGATGACGTCCGGTAGCCGCCATGTCGCCGCGTCCACCACCGCCAGCAGCAAAAGCGCGCTCAGCAACATGACCGCGCCCGCCAGCGCGGCACCCGGCGCAAAATGGACTGCAGCCAGCAGAAACAGTACACCAACGCACAGCGCCAACGGCCAGCGACGCGTGAAGGGATTACTGCGGCGCCCGCGACGTCGCCGGGGAAGACAGCGCAAAAAGGGAGATCCCTCCAGGAGGTGTAACAGCACTAAATGCAGCGCCAGCCCCACCGTTAGGCCGAGCAGCAGCAAGAGCATTTGCCACAGCGGTGGCGTGAAAACGTCCGACAGCGCCACCGGCACCCCGCCCGGGAGCCCGGCGGGCGCTACCCTCGCCAGGCCCTCTGATGCCACGCGCGGTCCATCCTCCCAAAACACGCCAATAATCGCCATCATGGCGGCATTCAACCGGGCCATAAGTCATCCTCTTTTGTCCATGCGGGGCGATTGGCGGCAGGCGCCTGGAAAATGGCGGCACATATGCCCCACCGCTTGTATAACAGCGACCAAACGCTAGCGGTTCTTCCGCGAAAGCAAACCGTCCCTCACGTCCCCATCCCTTCGATTGGGCAAACTCTGCCATAGCCGCCGACCGCCGGCCAGCGTGCGCCCATGAATCTGGATAACGCATCGCAGACGGTCGCTCGTGCCTGTCTGGTGGTAAACGCACGGCTAATCTCCTATTGCCCGTCCGGCCGCCACGCGGCAATTTACTGTTTTGTCCACGGCAGGCATGATGTGTCGCAGTGCAGGTGTGCGGTATGCACCGGGCCTGTAAGGATATTCATCTGATAAACACGGATCCCCCGCGTGTCCGCGACGGGAAAGATGACCGCCCCCTGTTTACACCCATCGAGAGAGCACATGATGAACACCATCCCCCCTTCACGTGTCAATGGCGTCACCGGCGCCGTCGCCGCTGCGCCGACGAATCAGCATCGCACCAGCGCGCTAAGCCAGGCGCTGACGTCCGCCGACAACAGCCAGACCGTCTTGGCCAACATGACGCTCAGAGAAAAAATTGGTCAAAAAATCATGCTCGATTTCCGCTACTGGGGCCGAGATAGCGCCAGCGGCGCGGCGCAGGACACCGTGGCGATCAACGCAAACATCGAAAACATTTTGTGTAATTACCATATCGGCGGTGTCATTTTGTTTGCCAATAACCTGAAAAGTGCCGATCAGATCCGCCACCTGACGGCGCAATTAGCCGCCGTGCCCCAGACTCACGGCATCGGCTTGATGATTGCTACCGATAATGAAGGCGGCAACGTCTTTCGCCTGCCGCGCGGCGAGTACACCGCTTTTGCGGGCAATATGCCGCTCGGGGCACTGTACGAGGGCCACAGCGAAAGCGTACTGCCCTACCTGCAGGGCAAGATCATGGCGCAGGAACTGCGCAGCCTGGGCATCAACGTCAATTTTGCGCCGGTGGTGGACGTCAACAGTAATCAGGCCAACCCGGTTATCAACGTTTGCGCGTTCAGCGATTCTCCAGCCCATGTGGATCGGTTGGCCCGGGAACTGGTAAGAGGCAATGAGCGGGTAGTCACCTGTTACAAACACTTTCCTGGCCATGGCGATACGCATACCGACTCCCACTTGGATTTACCGAGAGTGGACCGCAACCGGGAGGAGACCTACGCCATCGACCTGGCACCCTATAGCGCCGCTATCGCCGAGGATGAGGCGCCGGACATGATCATGACCGCCCATATTCAATACCCGGCCCTCGATGACAGCCGCATCACCAGGCTCGACGGCGAGAACATTGTGGTTCCCGCCACCCTGTCGCGCAGGATCCAGCACGACCTGCTGCGACAGGAGTTGGGCTACCGCGGCGTGACCATTACCGATGCATTGGATATGAAGGCCATTAGCGACAACTTCGATCCGCGCGACGTGGTGAAGCGGGTGTTCAACGCCGGTATTGATATCGCTCTGATGCCGGTCAGCGTACAGGCGCCTGAGGAAGAGAATAAACTGCGCCAGCTTATCGACTATGTCGTCACGCAGGTTGAAGACGGCGAGATTAACGGCGAGGACATTGATGCCTCGGTGGCGCGGATCCTGACGCTGAAACGGGCCAAAAACATCTTGGCGGGCCAGACGGCCGCCCACGCCATCGGCGAGACCGAGCGGCGTCTGGCGAAAGAAGTCGAAATTGCGATTGCCGATCAATCGATCACGTTATTGCAAAACCATCAATTGCTGCCGCTGCGGGACGTCAGTCGCAAGATCGTCATTCTCACGCCCTGGGGCGAACAGGGTCATGCCGTACGGCAGGTGTTGACGCAAAAGGGCTTTCACGACGTCAATAGCCATAAGCTCGCAGAAATCGCCTGGCAGGCGCAACAACGGGAAATCGACCGCTGCGATATCGTAATCGTCGGCAGCCAGGCGGTCGGCGTCAGCCCGGTGGAGAACAACGGTCAGGCCGGCGGCGCTGGCGCGACCAGCGACACGGCCTCGATTGCCGCCATTATCGATTATGCCCGCCGCCAGCAGAAGAAAATCGTGCTGCTGCTGCGTTCGCCCTACGACATTATTCACTTTGATGGCAAGACCGACGCGGTGTTGGCCACCTATGCCTATTACGGTCTGGACAACGACGTCCGCCGGGGCGAGTCGCTATTTGCCGCCGCGCGGGCGTTGGTGGGGGAGTTGCAACCGAGCGGTAAGCTGCCGGTAAATATTTATAATGTCGATCGGCAGGAGGCAGCAACCGATATCCGCTACCCGCGCGGCTTCGGCCTGAGCTGCTAAAAGCTCGCATTGCCGCGGCAGCGGTGTGGGGGCTTACCGGTCAGGTTAGCGTCTCGCCGGTGGCTTGGTGCCATTAGCCGGCGATGGCGAGACCCTGACGGTCCCTTTGTGTCGCCCCGCCGGCCGCGGCGTGATCCGACGGTAAACACCCTCCGGATCTTACGCGATCCCGGCGGTACCAGTAACCTGTCACGCCGGCCCTATCATGCGCCCTATCCCGGCGGCCACGCGACGGTGGGCAAAGATTACCCCTGTCTGCAGGTGACCAAGACGTTTCCTGACGCGCGATGAGGCGCAGGTTGCGACATGCGACACGCCATCAGCGTTCGTCGCGCCGTCCCGGCACCGCGCTCCAGAACCGGCGGGCATGCACCGTCACTTCCTCCCGGTCATGGTACAGCTGCTTGGCGTGCACTTCCGCATGTATCCCGTTCGCCTGCAATTGGTCGCCCAGCAGGCGCAGGTTCTGGCTAACTTCTTCATAGCGTTTTTTCATCGGTAGCTTAAGGTTGAAAATCGCCTCGCGGCACCACCCATTCACCAGCCAGTTCGCGGCCAATTGCGCCACGAGGGAGGGTTTTTCCACCATATCGCACACCAGCCAGTAGACATTATTGCGCGGCGGCTCGAAACGGAAACCGTCGGCGAGATGATGGATCACCTGCCCTGTCGCCATCAGCGCCTCGTCCATCGTGCCGTTATCCACCGCATGTACCATCATACTGCGTTTCACTAATTGGTAAGTCCAGCCGCCGGGACAGGCGCCCAAATCCACCGCGTACATACCGCTGCCGAGGCGTTCGTCCCACTCATCGGCGGGGATAAAAACATGGAAAGCCTCCTTCAGTTTCAGCGTGGAGCGGCTGGGCGCATCGGGCGGAAATCGCAGCCGGGGAATGCCCATATAGAACGGGGAATGATTATCACGATAAGAGTAGCCCGCATAGCAACATCCCGGCGCGATAAACAGGACGTGGATGACCTGCGGCGAGCTGTGTTCCTGCCCCTTGAGGATCCGTTGTGCGCGCAGGGCAGCCCGCAGCGGCACGGTGAATTTGCGACAGAACTTCATCAGCTCTTTGCTTTCATTAGTATCAGGTACTTCAACCCGCAATTCACCCGCGCCAGCGACAGCCCCCGTCAGCATACCGGCTATCGGCGTGATGCGATCCTCGGCGGGCAGGCCGCGCAGCAGCTCTCCCGCCAGCATCATCTGACGGGCAAAAATCAAGCTGCGCAACGGCAACGTACGCACCAGCCGGTCGGCCTCTTCATGCTGATAACAGACAAACACCACGTACCCGCTGTTGTCCTTAACGCGCGCAAAGCCGAAAATTTCCCGCGCGGCGGCTTTTTCGGTGATCTCGGCAGCGCACTCTTTCTCAAAGCCGGGGCGGCAATACAAAATAACGTTATTCACGGCGTTCGGCCTTCTTTTTCAGGCGCAGCGCGCCAATCAACAGCAATACCCAGCCCGCCAGGAAACACACGCCGCCGATGGGCGTGATATACACCCACAGGCGCAGGTGCAATAGCGCCAGGCAATATAAACTGCCGGAAAACAGTACGATGCCGATAGCCAGCAGCACGCCGCTCCAGTAGAACCACAGGTTGGGGTTACGCAGCATCACCGCGCCCAGGGCCATTATCGCCAGCGTATGAAACGCCTGATATTCCAAACCGGTTCGCAACCATGCCATTTCCAGCTCGCCCAGCGACAGACGCAGGCTATGGGTGGCAAAGGCGCCAATAGCTACAAATAAAAAACCACTCAGGGCGGCAAAAATCAGCATTCCACGACTACGCATGTTCACAATTACAATAATTATTGATGGAGGGTGCCGTGTAGCGGCGCCAGCGCCAGCGTCTGCGACGCGGCGTAACGAAAGCGGAACGTCTCCTGCTCGCTGGCCGCGCGCGCCAGGATCCATTGACGAAAGGCGGCGATTTTACCCACTTCCGACTGGCTGTCATGGCAAACCAAATAAAATGCGTTTTTGCTTTCCAGCACCTCATTAAACGGGCACGCCAGCCGGCCGGCCTCGATTTCCGTCTGCGCCATGACGTTGTTGGCCAGCGCCACTCCCTGAACGTGGATCGCCGCCTGCAGTACCATGGCTCTGTGGCTGAAAATCGGGCCCTGCTGCACATTGAGCTGGCTCAGGCCCAACTGCCGGCTGTAGGCCAGCCACTCCCGCCGCGAGGCGTCATGCAAGAGGGTATGGTGAATCAGATCCGCCGGCGTTTTCAGCGGATGGGTACCGGTCAACAAAGCCGGCGCGCACACCGGCAACAGGTATTCGGCATACAACTTCTCCACCCTTAAGCCGGGCCAATTACCGCGACCATAAAAAATGGCCACGTCCACGTCATCCCCCAGCTTATCTTCTTCGCGATCCACCGCTTGGATGAGGACATCCACACCCGGCCAGGCGGCGTTGAAACTCGACAAACGCGGCACCAGCCACTGAATGGCAAAACTCGGCAGCAGACTGACCGTAAGCGCACCTTTGGCGCTACGCGATTGCAATTTGCGTGTCGCCTCCGCCAGTGCCGAGAAAATTTCTTTTATATCAAGACAATAGCTTTGCCCTTCCTCGGTCAACAGCAACGAGCGATTGCGGCGACGAAACAGTTTCAGGCCGAGAAAGCCCTCCAGCGATTTGATCTGATGGCTGACGGCGGCCTGCGTGACGAATAATTCGTCCGCCGCTTTGGTAAAGCTCAAATGGCGCGCCGCCGCGTCGAACACCAGCAGGGCATTAAGCGGAGGGAGTCGTTTGGACATAGGCTGGCGCTTTTTTTGGATTAGGTATCATGGGTAGGGCCGGCATAGGCAGTTCATCTATTAGTTTTTTTATCCGAGGCATTATAATTTGTCCGTTGATGATGCGCCAGCAAATACCTATAGTTGTTGCCATTCACAAGCCGGAACGAAAAGCGATTAGGAAGCTAATGTTTTCAAAGTGCTTTTGGCGAGTGATGTGATGTTGTGTTTGCAGATTGGGCCGCTACTGCGAGCCCCCTTTATAAATCCGTTTTTGGATACATTTTTCTGTCTGTCCATAGAGAAAAGTAGCACCGCGCCTGCGGTGCTTTTTTTGTCCATCGCCAGAGGTCTGGGGAGAGGACGGAAAAACAGGGGCGACAAAAGACCGCGACGACAGAGAGACCGCGGTGGCAATGGGGCTGCGGCGGCGGTGGGTGTTCTCCTTACCTAAACGGCGTGCCATGCCGACCGAGGCGAGCCCGGTCTGGCCTGCGGCAAGGTGATGGAACAGGGAACTCAGGCAGACAATAGCGGCTTTTATGCCCTAGCCCGCGCCTACTACCGGTACTGGTACAGGCGGCCAGCGCAGGCTGCCGCGAGGTTTGTCCCGGCGGGCGCAAGCGAGCTGAAGCGCGAAGGTTATTGCGCTTCCATCAACTCTTTCACGTCAGAGCGGTTGATTTGCTGCTGGGTGCCCGAGACATCTTTGTAGCTAATCATGCCGGTATCATCATCCACTTTCGGCTTGCCAGAGGTTACAATAGTCCGGCCATCATTGGTATGCATGACGTAATTGCTTGAGCGCAGGCGCTGAGCGTAAAGGCTAAGGCACAGGCGGTAAGAACTGCGGCTGTTTTCTTCATTGATTATTCCTCGCAGAGTAAACTACTGTAATCGTCCATTATTCGCTTAGGGTATTGGCATTACCCGATAGTTATAAGCATAACCGGCTTTCTCGATTTTGCCAGAAAATGACATGTAATTCGACGACTTAGCCGCCGTACTGGCGTGTCCGTTGCCACTTGAGGACTTCCGTGACCCAGTTTGACTGTAATGCTTTTCGCTCCCATTTCCCGGCCCTGAGCGCGGGTGGCGCCTATCTGGACAGCGCGGACACCGCCCTGAAACCGCAGCCAGTGCTGGCGGCAACCGACGATTTTTATCGCCTGGCGCAGGGCAACGTGCATCGCAGCAGCTACCAGCGAGCGCAATCCCTGACCGCCCGCTATGAGCTGGCGCGTCACCAGGTGGCCCGCTGGCTCGGCGCCCCGCGCGTAGAGGACAT
The DNA here is from genome assembly GCF_018777395.1 of Candidatus Sodalis endolongispinus. GTDB lineage: Bacteria > Pseudomonadota > Gammaproteobacteria > Enterobacterales > Enterobacteriaceae > Sodalis_B > Sodalis_B endolongispinus. The sequence goes on along the minus strand of NZ_JAFJYC010000001.1, from coordinate 1,697,705 downwards.
TGTCTTGACCCGCGGTACCACCGAGTCACTTAATTTGATAGCCCAAAGCTATGCGCGACCGCACCTGCAACCCGGCGACGAGATATTGGTTGCACAGAGCGAACACCACGCCAATCTGGTTCCCTGGCTGATGGTGGCGCAGCAGACCGGCGCCCGCGTGATCAAATGGCCCATCGGCCACGATCTCCTGCCCGATGAGCGACAACTCTCCACGCTGCTGACCGCCCGCACACGAATTGTGGCGCTGAGCCAAATGTCCAACGTTACCGGCGGCTGCCCGAATTTACATCAGATTATCCCCCGCATACGCCAGACGTCGGCGGTGATTGTGGTGGACGGCGCTCAAGGGGTGGTACACGGCAGGCCGGATGTCGCGGCGTGGGATATCGACTTTTACGCCTTCTCCGGTCATAAACTTTTTGGTCCGACCGGTATTGGCGTCCTGTATGGCAAAACCGATCTTCTGGCGGCGATGCCACCCTGGCAGGGCGGCGGGAAAATGCTCAGTGCGGTGTCGTTCGATGAGCTTATCCCTCAGCCGCCGCCGCACCGTTTTGAGGCGGGCACGCCGAATATTGCCGGCGTTATCGGTTTGGATGCCGCACTCGGCTGGCTGGCGCTGCAGGATCTCGCGGCAGCCGAGGCCTGGAGCGTCTCGCTGGCGGATGCCGCCCAACAACGGCTGTCGCGGCTGGCGGGGTTTCGCGCTTTTCGCTGCCCGTGGTCGCCGCTGCTGTCATTCGTTATCGCCGGCATCCACCCGTAGGATATCGCCCAGGTGCTGGCAAAATCCGGCGTGGCGGTGCGCGCCGGCCAGCATTGCGCCCAGCCGCTGATGGCCGCCCTTGGCCTCCCTGGCACCGTACGCGCGTCTTTCGCCACCTATAATGCCCTTGCGGACGTAGATCGTCTGCTGGAGGCGACCAACGCCGCCCTGGACCTTTTCAGCGACTAACGGAGCTCGGCATGACAGAAGAGGCTTTTTCCCTGCACGGCCCACACCCGTTCGGTACCGAGATTACCGCCGCGGAACTGGCCCGCCGCTTTGCCGCCTGCCGGCAGTGGGAAGATCGACTGCGGCAGGTGATAACGCTGGCCCGGGCGCTGCCGCCGCTGCCGGATCACCTTAAGACGCCCGCAACCGTCCTCGCAGGCTGTGAAAGCCAGGTGTGGCTGGCGCACCAGCCACTGGCCGACGGCACCCTGCATTTCTATGCCGACAGCGACGGACGCATCGTCAAAGGGCTATTAGCTATCGTGCTGACCGCTGTGGAGGGCAAGACCGCGATACAGCTGCGCCAGACCGATCCGCTGTCGCTGTTGCGCGAGCTGGGTTTGGAGGCGGAGTTGAGCGCCAGCCGCGCCGACGGCTAACGGCCACGCCTGCCGGCGCAACCCGGCCGGCACGACACCCGACGGCAAAGGACACAGGCGTAAGCTGGCGCCATCGTCTACGCCCACCGCCGAGCGCCTACCGTTGTCCGCTGTCCGTTATCCTCTCTCCGTTGTCCGCTGTCCCCTTCGCTGCCCCCTCTCCGCTGTAAGCTGTAAGCAAGCGCAGCAAACGACCGCAGGCCAGCGTCACGCCAGACCGCAATGGGGTCAGGCTATGGGCGGTGTGGCATGCTGTCGCCGCGCCTTGGCCAGCATTTTTTTCAGCGCATGCGCCACGGCGACAAAACCAAATGTCGCGGTCACCATGGTCGTGGCGCCAAAACCCGACGCGCAGTCCATTCGTTTGGGTCCCTCCGCCGTTGAGGTCGAGGCGCAGACCGAACCGTCGGGCTGGGGATAAACCAGCTGTTAGCTGGAAAAAACGCAGTCGATGCCCAGCTTGCCCTTGCTGTTTTTCACCACGTGAAACGTCTGCTTCAGGCGATCGCGCACTTTCGCCGCCAGCGGACCTTGAATGGTTTTCGCCAGATCCGCTACCTGAATGCGGGTAGGGTCGGTCTGACCGCCGGCGCCGCCTACGCACACCACCGGCATTTTATAACGTCGGCAGTACGCCAGCAGCGCCGCTTTGGCCCGCACGCTGTCGATAGCGTCAATAACATAGTCGAAGCCGCCATCTAGCCTTTGGGCCACGTTGTCGGCGGTGATAAAATCATCGATAGCGGTGACCCGACATTCGGGGTTAATGGCCGCGAGCCGTTCGGCCATCACCGCGATTTTCGGCTGCCCGACGCGGTCGCGCAGGGCGTGGATTTGCTGGTTGGTATTGGTGACGCACACGTCGTCCATATCAATCACGGTTATCGCACCGATACCGGTACGGGCCAGCGCTTCCGCCGCCCAAGAACCTACCCCGCCTATACCGATCACGCAGACGTGGGCGGCAGCGAAGACCGCCAGCGCATCCCGGCCATACAGCCGGCCGGTACCGCCGAAGCGCTGCAACCAGGCGTCTGATAGGTGATCATTCATGTTCATGGTGCCTCAGTTAACAAAAGCGGCCCGCAGGCCGCTTGATAAAGGGTGAAATCTACGCCACCGGTCAGTTATCGTAGATAACCTGCACGGTGTTGGGGGCCGGCCGCAAGACCGGCTGGGCACCGGTGAGACCAAACCCCGTCGCGCCCGTTACACCGCCAGAGTCCCCCCCGTCAACCCCGTGGCTGTCGCGTTAATCACACCGCCGGCGGCGGTGCCCGTCAGACCCGTGGCTGTCGCGCCGGTGCCGACGCCGGCGTTCGTTCCCGCTACGCCGGCTTGACCGCTGCCGCCAGTGTAGGCGGTGAACAGCGGGCCGCTATTCCCTGCGCTCTTCAGCACCCAGACGCGACCGTAATGGTTGTAATAGCCGGCGGAATGGCCCGCTTCCGGTCCAATACCCTGATACATATCGAAATGCTGGCCTTTGATTGCGCCACCGACGTCCAGGGCCACCATCAGCCGGAGCTCATATTTTCCCGTGAATTTACCTCTGTTGTCCAGCAGCGGCACCTCTGCTAGGATAGTGCTCCCGGCGGGGATAAGCGAACGGTCGGAGGCCACGGCCGCTTTTGCCACCAGCGGTACCGCGCTTGCCCCCTTCACCGGCGCGAAGGGAACCGGTTTGAAAAACACGAACGACGGATTTTGTTCGAGCAACTCACGCACTTCGGCCTCGCTGTGGGTGTCGGCCCAATGGCGGATCGCCTGCATCGACATATCCTCCCGCGCCACCTCGCCGCGATCGATGAGGACCTTGCCGATACTGCGGTAGGCATGACAGTTTTTGCCGGCATAGGCAAAAAACATCAGCGGCCGGCCATCTCCGTAATCGACATAGCCGCTGCCCTGGACCTCCATCATGAAATTATCCATCAGCGAATTGGTCCAGGCGATAGCCAGACCGCTGATGAGCGCGCCGCTGTAGATGGCGGCGCGATCCGGCAAGCGGCGATTCTTGCTACGGGACGGCATACGGTACAGCGGATAGCGGAACTCCCCCTGCGGCGTATAGCGCGCCTGCACCACCGGCGTGTAATAACCGGTAAATTGCACATTGCCGTAGTTATCCGCCCCTTCCATTTGATAGGCCTTGATACCGTACTGGCTCAATTGGCGCGTATCGCCACCGGCCTGCGCCCAGCGCTGGATGGCGGCAAAATCGGTCTGGTTGCGCTGAAACAGGGTGGCGGCGGCGTATTGGGTTTCGAGCACCTGATCGGCATAATCCCCGGCATTAACCGGCTTACCGCGGGCATTGGGCGCGTTGACCAGCGCCAGCGGCTCCTTCAGTTGACCATCTTTATACTGCTGTCCGCGATCGGTTGGACGGGATTGGCACCCGGCAAGAATGGCGATAATCACGCCGCCGATCAGAGAGATTACCCACTGTTTACTCATAACGTTCTCGCGCCGTTAAATCCTAACGGCGAACGATAGCAGAGGCGCCATCATAATTAAATTCATTATTATTATGCCCATTCAATGAGTTGTTGATAAAAGCAGCACAACGGGGTGAAATTGAACAAATATCAGAAGAATAGAGGCTATTTAGCAAAAATGGGTTGCATCAAAACCGCTACAGAGTATAGTGCGCTTCCACGGACGCGGGGTGGAGCAGCCTGGTAGCTCGCCGGGCTCATAACCCGAAGGTCGTCGGTTCAAATCCGGCCCCCGCAACCAATCTCCCGTAGCTGTTACTGTGGTTAATAACGCTTTATCGCTTTGTACATTCTTGTAATGATACAAAGCAATAAAGCGTTTTTTTTCGTCTGTCTTCCGCCAGCATCAAAAGCGGCCGCCGCGTTTCCGCCGGCCGGCACCGCCGTCCAGGGCCTTACCACAGGCGCCCGGCGAGACGGTTACCCCTGACGATTTACTGGCGCTAATGGTAAAGCCTGCTGCCGTTGGCGGTCAGACCGCCGCCAGGGGGCTGCGGCCATGGATGGTCCTACTGCCGTAACGGATTTGCCGTCGCTGGCGGTCATAGCGCCGCAACGGTTATGTTGCCGTTAGTGGTTATACTGCTACAACGGATCTGCCTCTGCTGCCGTGAGTGGTTCCACTGTCGCAACGGTTATGTTGCCGTTAGCGGTCCTGTTGACGGATATGCCACGCCCAACATCGCCCCCAGACGCGTGCCGTCGCCCTGACGTACCGCCTCAATCATCTCATCATGCTCGCGGGCAGACTGCTCAATCCGCGCCCGGGTGGTCCACTGATGCACCGGCGCGGCGCTGGTATGCTGGCGGATGTCCGCCACCAGCGCCACCAGCTCCTGGTTACCGCACAGCGACAGCAGATGATGAAACGCCAGATTGGCCTCGTACAGTTCCAGGGTGGTGCCGTCGGCCAAAAGCCGCACGAACTCCGCCGCCAATTGCTCAAGCAGCGCGATATCCGCAGCCGTAGCGCAGCCGGCAATGCGGCCGGCGACGCCGGTTTCCAGCAGAATACGGATCTTCGCGACCTCTGCTTCCTGACGGCCATCGGGCCGGTACACATGGTAGCCGCGGTTGGGCACATGAGCTACCAGCCGCTTTTGCGCCAGTCTGTCCAAGGCTCGACGCACCTCCGGCCGGCCGCAACGGTAACGCTGCTGCAAATCGATTTGTTTCAGCCAGGCGCCGGGCGCCAGCAGGCCGGTCTGAATATCGTGCAGGATCAATTACGTGACCTTATCGGTTAGTACCGCCGACGAAGCCGGTCGTTTCTGCTTAGGCATAAAAAATTCTCAGTGTTTATCGGCGCATTCTGCCACCGCGCCGCGTCTATTACTACTCTGATACCAATGCGCGCGTCATAACGTTGTCTTATAGCCGCGGTTAACCATTGCACAATCAAAACAGGCGACGTAAATTGGTGCCAATTTTGGTAAACATTTTGGAAACTGCACCATGCCTACCTCCGTTACCGACCTGCTTGATGCCCGTATCAATGAGCTGCAGGCCGCTTTTTGCGCGTTAAGCGATCGTGTCTGGGACACCACCGAAACCAATTATTTAGAATATCAATCGGTAGCTGCCCATAAGGCCCTGTTGGAACAGCAAGGATTTCGGGTGGAAACCGGCCTGGCTGGCCTCCCTACGGCGGTAATGGGAGAAGCAGGGGACGGCGGACCGGTCATCGCCATTCTCGGCGAGTTCGATGCCCTGCCGGGCCTGAGCCAACAGGCCGGCGTCGCCATGCCCCGCCCGGAAAGCAACGGCGGCAACGGTCACGGCTGCGGCCATAACCTGCTGGGCGCCGGCTCTTTATTAGCGGCGCCGGCGGTGAAAGATACCCTGGCCGCGCTCGGCATTAAAGGTCGCATACGCTATTACGGCTGTCCGGCGGAGGAAGGCGGCTCATCGAAAGGGTTTATGGTGCGCGCCGGGGTTTTCGATGACGTGGATATCGCCATTTCCTGGCATCCGGCGGCTTTCACCGGGGTGAACAATCCTATTTCGCTGGCCTGTAACGAGCTGAATTTTCATTTCAGCGGCCGCGCCGCCCACGCCGCCGCGTCCCCTCACCTGGGCCGTTCGTCGCTGGATGCGGTTGAACTGATGAACGTCGGCGTTAACTATCTGCGCGAACATATGCCCTCGACGGCCCGTATCCACTACGCCGTCACCGATACCGGCGGCCATTCGCCGAATGTGGTGCAGGCGAAAGCGACGGTGCGCTATTTGATCCGCTCGCGCACGCTGCCGGACCTATTGGCGCTGGTGGAGCGCGTGAAAAATGTGGCGCGCGGCGCCGCGCTGATGACGGAAACGACGCTACGCCATGAAGTGCTCAGCGGAGACGCCAATCTGGTGGGCAATACGCCGCTGGAGCAGCTTATGCACCGGCACATTTAACGGCTCGGTTCGCCGCCGTTCGACGACGCGGACAACCGCACCGCCGCTGAGTTTCAAAAAACGTTTAGCGCCGACGATATCGCCGCGTTTTTCGGCCGTTTTGGGCTGCCGGTGCGCAACGATGTGCCGTTGTGTGATGTGGTTTTTGCGCCGGAAAGCGGCGACGGCACCCCCTGGTCGGCTCCACCGATGTTGGTACCGTCAGTTGGGTGGTACCGACGGTACAGCTGCGCGGCGCCACTTACGCCATCGGCACGCCGGGGCACTCCTGGCAGTTGGTCGCGCAGGGGAAATTGCCCGCCGCCCATAAGGGGATGGTCCATGCCGCCAAGGCCATGGCCGCCCCCGCGCTGGATCTGTTGCATGATCCGGCGCTTATCGCCCGCGCGCAGGAGGATTTCGCCCGGCGCCTGGCCGGTCGTCCGTTTATCAATCCGATCCCGGACGATGTGCAACCGCCGTTACCGGAGAACGCCCATGTCTGATTTCGCCGCCACGCCTGACCGCTCGCGTCTGATGGGGCATTTGGCCGAGTTCGCCAAACGCGTCAAATTATACGGGACGGCGCCTGAGCTTGAGAGCTTCCACTATTTGCGCCAGCAGATGCAATCTTACGGCTACCGCACCGAGCTGCTATCCCACGACGCCTGGATAAGCCTGCCCGGCGAGGCACGCGTAACGGTAGACGGTCAGGCTATCCCCTGCATTACCCACTCGATGTCGGTTGCCACGGACCCGGAGGGAGTCACCGCGCCGCTTCAGTATATCGGCGCAGGCCGGGAAGCTGATTTCGCCGCGGCGGATGTGGCCGGCAAGATCGTGCTGATAGACGGCATCACTACCGAGGAAGAGGCGGCGCTGGCCAAACGCTATGGCGCGGTGGGCCAATTGCACATCAGCCCGACGGAACATCTTTACGAGATGTGCGTCTCGCCGGTATGGGGCAGCCCCTCGCAGCACACCCGCCCGCTCTTGCCCTCGACGGTTATCTGTACCATCAGCCGGGATGACGGCGCGCCGCTGCGCGACCGCTGCCGCGCCGGCGAGTCACCGCAGGTCACGCTGTATACTGAGGTCGACACCGTCTGGCGCAAAACGCCTATTCTTGTGGCCGACCTGTCGCCCGCCGGCGATGAAGCCCCCTTTGTGCTGTTCGCCGGCCACCACGATACCTGGCATTACGGGGTGATGGATAACGGCAGCGCCAACGCCACCATGCTGGAGGCGGCGCGGCTATTGGCCGAGGCGCAAGCGGGCTGGCAGCGCGGTTTGCGCTTGTGTTTCTGGTCCGGGCATTCCCACGGCCGCTATTCCGGCTCCGCCTGGTACGCGGACGAATACTGGGATGAACTTGACCGACGCTGCGTCGCCCATGTCAATGTGGACTCCACCGGCGGCGAAAACGCCAACGTGCTGACCAATTCGTCGGTCATTGACGAACTGAAGGTCGTCGCTGCCGAAGCGGTGGCGGCCATCAGCGGCCAGCAACATCTCGGCCGCCGGCACGGTCGCGCCGCCGATCAATCTTTCTGGGGCGTGGGCATTCCATCGATGTTTGGCAGCCTCAGCCACCAGCCGCCGGGCCCGGTAAAAATGCTGACCGCTCTCGGCTGGTGGTGGCATACGCCGCACGATACGCTTGATCATATCGACCCCGACAATCTGCAGCGCGACACGGCCATCGTACTGCGGGTGCTGTGGCGCTTGCTCAGCGCGCCGGTGGTGCCGCTGGATTATACCGCCTTCTGCGTTTCGCTGGACGCCGAACTGGACACGTTGCAGGCGGCGCTGGGGGATCGCATGGATCTCGGTCTGCTGCGCCGGCGCGTCCGCTGTTTGCAGCAGGCGGCGGCAGTCAATCAACAGGCGTTAACCGCGTCCGGCGAGCAGGCCAAGCGCCTGAACAGCGCCATGATGCGCGCGTCACGCCTGCTGGTTCCGCTCAACTATACCGCCGGGAATCGTTTTTGCCACGATAGCGCCCTGCCGCACCCGGCCTGGCCGTCCTTAAGCGGCCTGCTGGATCTGGCCGCGTTGCCCGTTGATAGCGATCAACGGCCGTTTTACGCCGCTCCCGCGCGCCAGAGCCTCAATCTCGCCGCCGCGTTGGTAGCCGCCCTCGCCTTCACGACATTCGCCGCCGATGCCCAGGACGGGCAGCGGGTGCGCGTCGCTATCGAGGGCGCGTTTCCGCCCTGGAATGCTCTGGATTCACATGGTCAATTGCAAGGGTTCGACGTGGATCTGATTCATGATCTATGCCGCCGCGCCAAAGTGGAATGTCAATTGGAAAGAGGCGCCTGGGCCACGCTGGTGCCGGGCCTCAACGTCGGTAAGTACGATTTGGTCATGACGCTGGGAATTAATAAAAAACGTAAAAAGGTGGTGGATTTCACCGTCCCTTACGCCCGCGGCGTCGCCAGCTTTCTGGTGTTGAAAAACGGGCCTTTGGCGTCGATGCCGATGCGCGGCGAACGGTTGAATCTTAACGATAAAACCCACGCGGATCCGATCATGGCGACGCTTGCCACGAAAGACGGTCGGCGTCGTCCAGTCCACCAGCCATGAGCAATTGATGAATACCTACTTCGGCGACGACGTCACCGTCCGCACCTACCGCAGTTCGGCGGAGCGAGATCTCGATCTCAAGGCCGGGCGCATCGACGCCGGTTTTGATAGCGGCGTCTATGCCCGCTCGGTAATGGCGAAACCCGGAAACGACGATCTTATCAATGCCGGACCGGATCTCAAGGGCGCGATGCTTGCTACCGATGTGGCGATGGGCATGCGCAAGGGAGAAACCCGCCTGAAAGCTACCTTTGACGCCGCCATCACCGGCGCTGACCACGATGGCGTGATCCGCCAGCTGTCGCAGAAATGGAGCAAAATGGACCTGACGCCGGACCTCCCCTGAGAATGACCCCCTCGGCCCCGCTAACGCCAGCCTCGGAAACGCGTGGACCAACCACGGAACGGCGCACGCGCAGGCCGCCCCGGGCGCGGATGTTAGCATCGGCCACGCCAGGCGCCGAGTTCCCAGGCGCCACAAGCTAACGCCGCGCCAATACCCCACCGGCGGCAAAATAGGCTTTGATCCCGGCCAGAATGGCTTCCGCCACCTGCTGCTGGTAACGGGCGGTGCGCAACCGCCGCTCTTCCTGAACATTGCTGATGAACGCGGTTTCCACCAGAATTGACGGAATATCCGGCGCTTTCAGTACCGCGAAGCCCGCCTGATCGACGCTTTTTTATGCAACTGGGTGATCTTGCCCACGTGGCTCAGCACGTGCTTGCCGAATTTCAGGCTGTCGTTAATGGTGGCGGTCTGCATCAAATCGAAAATGGTATGATCCAGGTAGCGATCGCCGCTTTTGCTCACGCCGCCAATTTCATCGGCGGCATTTTGCGTTTGGGCCAGATAGCGGGCCGCCGCGCTGGTGGCGCCATTGGTGGACAACGCAAAGACCGAGGCGCCGTGGGCGCTGCGGCGGGTAAAGGCGTCGGCGTGTATCGAGACGAACAGATCCGCCCGCTGCTTACGGGCCTTCGCCACCCGCACCTTCAGCGGGATAAACACATCCTCATTGCGGGTCATGTACACCTGCATATTCGGCTCGCGCTTAAACGGCGGGCGATTTGCAGCACGATATCTTTCTCGAGGGTTTTGAATTTACCGATCGCGCCGGGATCCTCGCCGCCGTGGCCCGGGTCAAGCATCACCACAACCGGCCGGTCGCGTCCGGCTTTGCCGGCCTGTGGCGCCTGAGACTCCGGCGGCAAGGTGCGTGCCAAATCACCCTTGTTATAATCTTCCAGTAGCGCCAGCAGCGGATCGTCTTGCAGCGAGGAACGACTGCCATCCTGCGGGTAAAGATCCAGCACCAACCGGTGCCGGAAGCCGTGGGCCGGCGCCAGCGTCAAAAAGCGCGGCGCCACTTTCTGTTTCAGTTCCAGCACCAGCCGCACGGTGTGGCCGTCGAACTGGCCAACCCGTACCTGGCCGATATAAGGATCTTCCGGCCGTACCCGCTCCCCTAGCTAGCTGAGCATAGAATCGAGCCGCAGGCCTTCGATATCGAGCACCAGCCTGTCCGGACCACTCAGGGTAAAAGTACGGTATTGCAGGGTGACATTGGATTCCAGCGTCACGCGGGTATAGCTTGAGGCGGGCCAGATCCGCACCGCCACAATAGAGGGCGCAGCGGCGAAGCCAACCCGGCTGACGCTTAACAGCCAGGTGGCCGCCACGCCTTGCAGCCGCCGACGGCGAACGCGGTTGTGTTCTGACTCAGGCATGTCGCCCCGGTAATAGATTGTGCATTATCTGGTAAACCAATCGTTTATCGTTAACGGCGGAAACTTTAACCAAACCGCCGGCCGCTGTCATCCGGAAAAGCCGGCACAGAGGCGGCGTGCGGCAGACTTTGCTCATCTTTACAAACAGGCGCAGGGTGAATCGGGACTTGCCAAGCGAGTGATAAAAGAATAAAAATACACAAAATCAGAATAATCATTCACAGAGGACAGGCCGTGAAGGAACGCAGTACAGAGTTGGTTCAAGGTTTTCGCCATACGGTTCCTTATATCAATGCCCACCGTGGCAAAACCTTTGTCGTCATGCTGGGCGGCGAAGCCATCGAGCATGAAAATTTTGCCAGTATTGTCAATGATATCGGCCTATTGCACAGCCTCGGTATCCGCCTGGTATTGGTGTACGGCGCCCGGCCGCAAATCTGGCGGTACATCACCTTGAGCCGATGTACCACAAGCATACCCGCGTTACCGACGCGCCCACCCTAGAACGGGCAAAGCAGGCCGCCGGCCAGCTACAGCTGGACATTACCGCCCGGCTGTCGATGAGCCTGAATAATATGCCGCTACAGGGCGCGCACATCAACGTGGTGAGCGGCAACTTCATTATCGCTCAGCCTCTGGGCGTGGATGACGGCGTAGACTATTGCCACAGCGGCCGCATCCGCCGTATCGATGATGAGGCGATACACCATCAGCTTGACGGCGGCGCCATAGTGTTGCTGGGCCAGGTCGCGGTATCGGTTACTGGGGAAAGTTTCAACCTCACCTCCGAAGAGGTGGCAACGCAGGTGGCAATTAAGCTGAAAGCGGAAAAAATTATCGGTTTTTGCTCATCGCAGGGCGTGATTGGCGAGGACGACGATATTATTTCTGAACTGTTTCCCAACGACGCCCAGCGGCGCATTGATCAATTGGAAGCGTGCGGCGTTGACATCTTATCAGCTATCAGGAAGACGGCGCCCTGGTGCAAGAGCTCTTCTCCCGCGACGGCATCGGCACACAGATTGTGATGGAAAGCGCGGAGCAGGTGCGGCGGGCCACCATCAACGATATCGGCGGCATTCTGGCGCTGGAACAGCAGGGGATCTTGGTGCGCCGCTCCCGAGAGCAATTGGAAATGGAAATCGATAAATTCACCATTATCGAACGAGACAATATGACCATTGCCTGTGCGGCGCTATATCCCTTTCCCGACGAGCAGATCGGCGAAATGGCCTGCGTGGCGGTTCACCCTGATTACCGCAGTTCGTCGCGCGGCGAAATGCTGCTGACGCGCATCGCTCAACAGGCGCGCCAAATGGGGCTAAAAAAACTGTTTGTGCTTACCACTCGCAGCATCCACTGGTTTCAGGAACGCGGCTTTACCCCGGCGGAAGTCGATATCCTGCCGAACCAGAAAAAGGAACTGTATAACTATCAGCGAAGGTCTAAGGTATTAATCTACGAATTATCATACACTTAGACTCAATATTCGCTCAAAAAACAGGCGACAACATACAACAATGCACAACAATACATGACACTTTTATCAATAACTTACCGCTCATTTCTGCCTGCCGATAAAGCCATAATCGCCCACATTTGACGAAGGCTGGCCGGTCGGTTACTACGGTATTCCTACCCCCATATAGCTCACCACCCATGAGCGCAGGAACTCTAGGTGGTGATTTACCCAAGTAACCATCGGAGGTCGTGATGACTCATCCGATATCAGCTATTACTCCTTTCTCTTTTGAAGAACATGAAGTACGCGCAGTAATTATTAATGGTGAACCCTGGTTTGTTGCTGTTGACCTTTGTAACGCACTGAAACTCATTAATCCAACCGAGGCAATTCGCCGCTGAGATGGCGAGAGAAGGATACCCTAAGTTTAACTGAGACCATTCAAGATGGGGCTGGAAATCCGAATGACAACATCATCTCCGAATCCGGAATGTTCACTCTCGTACTACGCTGCCGTGACGCTGTAAAGCAAGGCAACCAGCCCCATCGCTTTCGCAAATGGATAACAAGTGAAGTACCTCCTACAATACGCAAGACTGGCAAATACGAGCATCCCATTTACCCGCCACAGTCAAACGAACTCTTCACCGCTAACGATACCGCCAACCTCGCTCGCCTGATTTGGCACATGAGCCATAACTTTCGCTACAAGCAGGCATGGAGCAATGGCATCTGGTACGGGTTACGCGAAGTCACAGGCATCCCCTCACCGCAGCCGGTGGAAGTCCGCCACACCCCACATATCGCCCGAGAATGCATACGCATATGGGCTGTGATTGAACGTCTGCAATCTGCTATGGTAGAGGCTGAGAGGCGAACCCTTCGGCAACTTGTGCGCGAGCATGAGAACGTGGATAGCGTGATGGGTGAAATCGATAGCTTGCTTGCTGAAGCCAGCCAGAGCAACGCCTTCATGCTCACCGACAAGCTGACCCGCTGGCATAAGTCCGACTCGGCCAGTTCGCGCATAGGCACTGATGGTTGCCCCGGCTCGTTGATAAGCCGATTTTTATTTGAGAATGGACCTAAAAAAATCCCTAGTTTGCATAAAAAAACTGATATGAAGAATAATAATCTTTCATAAATTTACATTCTTCGGGTAATGGAAGTTCTGGTTTTTCAAATGTTATAATACCAGAACGCTCAGTACCAGCAAGCATTAAAGGTCCAAAATTTATTGTTATGCTCCTTACCGAGCTAGGCAAAGGAGATTGATTCTTTAATTTTTGCCCGTGAGGCGTCTTAAGATCGAAACAACTTTCAATAAAGCTGCCATCATTGCCTTGATAATCTAATTCAATTAAAAAATCAAGAAAACTGATATCTGGTAAGCTTTTTAAATTTAGGTTACTTAAGTCAAGGCTTTCATTATCACTAAAGATACAATCCATTATTCGCTTTACTGCCAAGTTGCGATTTTCTTCTTTTCCACGACAAGGAGATACCTTCCATTCATGTAGTGCGTTTATTGTCTTAGAATATTTATCTTTGATCGCGTTAACCTTATGCTGCCGTACAAGATCTATTTTCGGATACACATCACTCTTTTGCATATTTTTTATGTCCTTGAAACTCAAAAAACATGCAATCCTATCCATAGCAACAACAGGCAAGTGTGATCTTGCCCCCTGAAACACCAGACAGTAGCTGTATCTCCAGATAAGAGATAGGCTTGAATATATGTCTAACACTAACGCCAATTTTGATATGACCGGGATCCTGTTAGGTCAAGAAGTCCGTAAACGTAAAACTCCTCAGGAAAAAATGGCCATTATTCAGCAGAGGATGGAGCCCGGCATGAATGTCTCCCATCTCGCACGACTGCACGGTATCCAGCCCAGCCTGCTGTTTAAGTGGAAAAAGCAATATCAGGAAGGCAGCCTCACCGCCGTGGCTGCCGGGGAGGACGTTGTTCCTGCCTCTGAGCTTGCAGCTGCATTGAAGCAGGTCCGGGAGCTCCAGCGCCTTCTGGGTAAGAAGACGATGGAGGTTGAGATCCTAAAAGAAGCCGTGGAGTACGGCCAGTCACGAAAATGGATAGCGCACGCGCCCTTGTTGCCAAAGGCCGGGGAATAGCACAGGTCAGCCGCGCCATGAGCGTGTCGCGTGCGCCGCTGTCACTGCGGATTAAGCGTTCTGCCGACTGGCAGGACAGGCGCTGTAACCGGCGTAATGACGAAGCAGACGCTGAAATACTGTCGGACATCCTCGACATCATCAGCGATATGCCCAGCTACGGCTATCGGCGGGTGTGGGGCATCCTGCGTAAACAACGTCGCGCAGAGGGACTGCCGCCGGTAAATGCGAAACGACTTTACAGGATCATGTGTGAGCATAACCTGCTGTTATTACATTGAAAACCAGAGCGGCCGAGGCGTGAGCATAAGGGCAGGATCGCGGTGGCAGAAAGCGATATGCGCTGGTGTTCAGATGGCTTCGAGTTCGGCTGCGACAACGGTGAAAAACTGCGGGTCACCTTCGCACTGGACTGCTGCGACAGAGAGGCCATAGACTGGGCTGCGAGCACTGGAGGCTACGACAGTTCGACCGTGCAGGATGTGATGCTGATGTCGGTAGAAAAGCGCTTCGGCGACAGGTTACCCGATACAGCGGTGCAGTGGTTGACGGACAACGGTTCAGCGTATACCGCGCATGAAACGCAGAGGTTCGCCAGAGAACTGGATCTGGAGCCCTGCACAACAGCGGTGAGCAGCCCGCAGAGCAATGGCATGGCCGAACGGTTCGTGAAGACGATGAAGGAAGACTATATCTCGTTCATGCCAAAACCGGATGCGAGAACAGCCCTGCGAAACCTTGCAGCAGCGTTCACGCATTACAATGAAAACCATCCGTACAGCGCGCTGGGATATCACTCTCCGAGAGAATACCGGCGGCATCGGGCTTCGTTAACTTAAGATACAAAAGCTGTACAGAGATGGCGGGGCAAGATCACTACTATTTGTACGTTTGAGCTCTGCATTAACGGGAGTATTACTTACTGCCGTAGGCACCAGCGGCAGTGATGAATGGCTTGTAATCAAAACATTTCCCCTATACCTTCCTTATAGACGCTATATTATTAATCACAAGTAAAACAACGGTCAATCAAGCTAATACATTATTGTATGAAAGCGTGCGCGTTTAATTATTAATTTTCGTTCAGATTCATCATCCCTCTAAGCACATCTATATCTGCCTGCTGCGCTTTCACTTTCGCGGACAGGTCTTTTATCGCTTCAATCAGCAACGCGGATAGGCTGCCGTAGGCCACTGACTTGCTATCCTTGAGGAAAGTATCATCACCCGCCGGATAGTGACTAATGTTGCCCACGGCTTCCGGCAGCACTTCTATCAACTCTTCGGCCATCACCCCAGCCTGGCGATTGCCAGCGAGGATATACGTGTAACCATTGAGCGTCTCAACTTTTTCAAGCCCATTTTCTATTCTCTCGATGTCACTTTTTATCTTCCGGTCGGAAAAGTTTTGCCAATGCCCGCCGGTGGCATGGGCGACACCGTCGTCTTTAAAAATGAACCACTTCTGGTAACCACCGCCCCGATTAATAATCAGGCGATGTTCATAGTGGCTGTTCTGCACATCAACACCGTAAAATTCCGTGCTCATGGATTGCCCGGATAAGGGTAATACCGGCTTTCACCTGGACGTGTCTCGTTGCCGTTTTGCCCTCGGCCATAAAAATGCAATATATCCGTGAGATTACCGCCAGTCACTAGCGAGACAGCGTTTCCAAACGTTGCTCCACCGCTCGCCTTGAGATTACCGCCGACTTCAAGGTTTTGTACCCAATGCAGTCGGTTCGCATTCCATTCACCGGTCTTGACACCCTGAGCATAGAGCGCCACGTTCCCTTCGCCATTAGCAATCAGTCCTGAGTTAACGCCTCCCACATTAACGGAGTGAGTAACATGCAGCGCCCCAGTGACGGTGCCACCGGTCTTATCAAGTTTGCCCTCCAACTCTGCTTTATCTGCTTTTTTATCCAGAGCAGATTTGGCCGCTTTGGCCACCTCGCTCACCATAATCCTGTTTACTGCAACATCCGCCGTCAGCTTTTTGAACGAGCTTAAGGTGACCTGCGTGCCGTCCGGCGCCTCCAGCTTCACCTCACCCTCGCCGGTCATGATGTGCTGCCAGCCGTCCATCTGGCGCTGGTAGTAGAGAAGCCGGGCAGACAGCTCACGTCCGAAGTCAACGTACGAGCCGCCGTTGTAGGTCACGATGGCGTAGGATGCCTCCTTGACGGCTTTGGGTAGCCCGGACACCAAGAGCAGCTCCGCGTTGCTCACCACGCTGGCAATTTCATACAATGACACTGTGACCGTGCCTGGCAACAATAACATCTGCCCAGGGCCAATGCCCTGTTTGTTATCCGCCCAGCGGGTGTCGTTGTAAGCATCCCGCCAAACCTGCAACCACGCAATGGTGGCTATTTTTGCTATCGCGACCCACTAACAGGAAAAGAGTATGGCCTGGGACGCAATCGGCGGGAGGCCATTACACAAGCCATAGCCGCTAATATGGCGATTTACGGCTTATCAAAGTTCTCACCACTCGTTGACCGTATTAACGGCACACAGGCGACCACAGTTAGCGAATGGGTTCCACGTTATCTGGAAATATTAGAGACCAGAAAGCTTAAGCCAAAAACAATGAGCGAGTACGATAAATACCTGAAAGCAGTTAACGCCCACTTGGGCGAATTTGCTCTTCAGAAAGTAGAGACTAAAGATATTGCCGCCTTCCTAAGCCAGTGGATAAAGACAGGAAAAATGACAATGGCAAACCGCATCAGGGCATTATTAATTGACTTGTTTCGGGAAGCCATTGCTGAAGGGGTGACCAAAAGCAATCCAGCCGAAGCTACTCGCAACCAGCGGGTAGAAATTCAACGTGAGCGCATTACTTTGGACGACTGGAAGACTATCCGCAAAGTGGCGGATAAATTATCCGCATGGGTTGGCCCCTGCCTTGACCTGGCTTTACTCACAGGACAACGCCTGAGCGATGTACAGAGCATGTGCTGGAGTGATTACAGGAATGGACGTCTTTACGTCAGACAGGAAAAAACCGGCATGATGCTGGCTATCGCGGAAACGACCCGCCTTGAATGCTTGAACCTTTCTTTTTCGGATCGACTTCAACGATTGAAGAAATTAAATGATGGCGAACATCACATTGTGGCCGATGGAAAACAACGTGTGATCGCCAAGAAAACACTGTCTGAAGCATTCATGAAAGCGCGTCGAGAATCTGGTTTGGAGTGGGGAGGGCAAGCCCCCTTCGTTTCATGAAATTAGAAGTCCGTCCGCTTACATACTGAGGAGAAGGGAAAAGACTATGCACAAAAACTCCTGGGTCATAAATCAGCAACCATGACCGACAAGTACCGGGATGTAAGAGGCTCAAAGTGGACGGAAGTATAAATATTTCGATCGAATTTCGAGTAATTTACATCGCTTACCTGTAACGCTCTAAATTAAAATGCTTATATTTCACCGCCGCTGTAAACTATCAGGCCGATCAAAAATTCTGCTGGCTGATCTCGTGTCACACGATGGCCGCTGAGCGATGACGCCATCGCACGCTGCGGGCCGCGCGGTCATCATGCCCGCAAGCGTCATCGGACGTCGTGGGTGTACGCCGGTGCGGCCGCACCGGCGGCCAGGCGATCGATAAGGCCGCTGCGCCGCTGGGTTCGGGTGGCAATGGCGTACTGCACCACCTCGTTGGTGGCGTAGAGAGAGAGCCGCGCCCGCGCCCGCGTCACGGCGGTATACAGCAATTCCCGCGTCAGCACCGGCACAATCTGGTTGGGCAACACCAGCGCCGTATGCTGGAACTCCGACCCCTGAGATTTATGCACCGTCATGGCAAAGGCCGTTTCATGCTCCGGCAGCCGGCTTAGCGGCACCGCCTTAACTCCGCCATCCGGCAGGGAAAAATGCACGCGTAGGGTTTGTTCCCCTTCCTGGAGCAGAATACCGATATCGCCGTTGTACAGCCCTAGCGATGGCGCATTGCGCACTATCATCACCGGCCGTCCAGCGTAGCCGCGGCCGACGTTGGCAAGGGTGAGGAGCCCCGCCCGGCTCAAGGCCTGTTCAATGCGATCGTTAAGGCCGGCGACCCCAAACGGCCCTTCACGCAGCGCACAAAGCAGGCGGAAGCGGTTAAAAGCGTCCAAAATAGCGGGCGGCGCATCTTGGTCGCGCACCCGCTGCAGGTAGTCCAGGTAACCGTTAACGCAGTCGTCCAACAGTCGCTGATAGTCTGCCGCTTCACGCAACGGCGTATAGTCTACATCCGCTGCCGTACCGGCCTGCAACAGCGCCAGCGCCCCCTTACCGTCGCCAGCGTTGATAGCGTTGGCCAACCGGCCAATACCGGAACCCTCATCAAAACGGTAGCTTTTACGCAGCAGACAAAGACTGTCGGCAACGCCGTAACCGTTACCGTCGCCCCCCGCCGGCAGCGTAAAGCCCGTCAACCGCGACAGCTGCGCGCGCCGCGCGGGGCTATAACCGGCCTCGTCGAACTGGCAGATGTCCCCCAACACCGCCCCCGCCTCCACCGACGACAGCTGGCAACGATCCCCCAGGAAAATCACCCGCGCCTGCGGCGGCAGCGCCGCAATGACATTGGCCATCATCGGCAAATCGACCATTGACGCTTCGTCGATTATCAGGATATCCACATGCAGCGGGTTGCCGCGGTGATAGCGCATCCGCTGGCTGTTGGGCTGTGCCCAGAGCAAACGATGCAGCGTTATCGCCTCGCGCGGCAAGCGCTGTTTTTGCTCTTCGTCCAATCTCAGACGCTGCAGCGCCAGACCCAGGGACTCACTTAGCCGTGCCGCCGCCTTGCCGGTGGGGGCCGCCATCAGCATGCGCAAACGCCGGCCGTCGCTAAGCTGCAGCAGTGCCGCCAGCAGCTTGGCAACCGTAGAGGTTTTACCGGTGCCCGGACCGCCGGATATCAGCGCCACCGGATGCGTTATCGCAACCGCCGCGGCAATTTTTTGCCAGTCGATTACCGCAGCGTCGCCGGGAAAGTAACGCGCCAGCACCGCGGCGATGCTGGCTTCGTCACCGTTCACCGGCGGCCGCGCCCGGTTGAAGAACTGCGCCACCGCGCATTCATCGCGCCACATGCGCTGTAAATACAGACGCTGATTGTCCAATACCAGCGGCGTCGGGCGGGAACCGTCGCTGACCGCCGGCGATGCTAGCAGACGCTGCTGCCAATCCTTCTGAGAAGGTCTGCCAGCCTGTAGCCATGCCTGCTGCGCCAGCGGCGGCATGCGGCCGTCAAACAGCCGCTCCGGGGTCAATAGCGCCAGCGGCAGGCAAGTATGGCCGGCGCCGGCATCGGCGCTCAGCCAGGCGCTGGCCAGCATCAGTGCGGGCTCAGCGGGCGTCGCCAGCATCAGGGCGAATTGAACGTCCAGCGGTCGCCACAGGCGCAACCGTTGCGCCTCGGCAAGAATAGCTTCCATCATTAAGCCTCCTGCGTTAGCCTCTTTCCGCCATTGCCGGCCGCGTTGCGACGGAGAACAATGCGTCGAGACCGTCGATTAAGGCGCTATCCGGGCGGCAGTGGAAAATGCCGTTCCCCGGCTGCGCCGCATCCACGCCGCGCAGAAACAGATAATACACGCCGCCGAAATCGCGCGAATACTGATAGTCCGCCAGACGGTGACGCAGATAGCGGTGCAGCGCCAGGGTATACAGCTGATATTGCAGATCATAGCGGTGGGCCATCATAGCCTGCTCCATCGCCGGCCGGGTGTAGGCGGCGCTCTCTTCCCCCAGCCAGTTGGATTTATAGTCCAGCAGGTAATAGCGGCCCTCCCAGCGGAAAACCAAGTCAATAAACCCCTTCAGCATTCCCTTGACCTGGGGGAAATCCAGCGGTGGGCAGCGTGCCGACAGCGGATCGTAGCGCTTGCAGATCTGATCCAGGTCGCGCGCCTGCACCAACGCGTCGATGGGCAGATAAAATTGCAGTTCAGCCTGCCGGCTGTCGGGCGTCAGTCGCGCGAGAGAAAGCGAGCCGCCGTCCAGCGGTATAGCGATAATTTTTTTCATCCAGTCCGTGATTACCGGCAACCAGTCGGTGTCGATACCCTGTTGTGCCAGCTGTTCGCTGAGCCACTGCGGGTCCAGCGGCCGATTAAAATCCAGGGTTTCAAACAGGCCATGCAAAAACGTCCCCGGCGCCGCGCCGCGCGGAAAGGTATGCGGCGTTAGCTGCAACGATTCCTGCTGCCTGCCCTCCCCCGAGGCGTCAACATCCAACCGCGGCTGTAGATCCATCACCACCGAGCTGCCGTGCCGTTGCAATCCTGAATAGCTGGTGACCCGCCAGGGGTCCCGCGGCGGTTCAGACCAGCGGCGGGCGCTTAATGCCGGCGCCGGCGCCGCCGCAGGTGTAAGCGGTTGCGCCGGCGCGGCCAAGGCCTCGCACAGGACAATATCGCCATCGACGCGGCTTGCCAACGCCGCCAACCGTTCGCGCAAATCATCGGTATCGCCGTCCTGGCCCTGCTGGATCAGGTAACCCAGCGCGCTTAGGTGCAGATCGCTGGCGCCGGTTTTTTTACGGCTACCGCGAAACAGTGGCGCAATGCCGAGACTGCAATGATAGATGGCGCGCGTTAGGGCCACATACAACAGCCGCAGATCTTCCGCCAGCCGCTCCTCTTCCGCCAGTTGCAGACTCTCCCGCGCCGCGCGGAGATCCAGCCAGGCCCCGAACGCCTCGCGATCGTGGAACAGTGGCCGCTTTTGCACGCGAAAATCGGCCGCGAACGGCAGGAACACCAGCGGGAACTCCAGCCCTTTCGATTTATGTACGGTGATGATTTGCACCAGATGACGATCGCTTTCCAGCCGCAATTGCTGATTCGCCGCCTGCGGGTTAGGAGACGCTATTTGCAACGCCAGCCAGCGGACCAGCGCGTATTCGTTCTCCAGCTGTGTTGAGGCTTCTTGCAGCAGTTCTCCCAGATGCAGCACGTCGGTCAACCGGCGTTCGCCACCCTGACTTGCCAAGAGATTTTCGGCAGTGTGATGGTTTTTCATCATCTGACGCAGCATGGGTAACACGCCGCTTTTTTGCCAGCGTTGGCGATAATCGGCAAATTCCTCAACCCGCTGTTCCCAGAGCCGTTCATCGTTATTCAGCGCGTCGATGGCGACGGCGTCAAAGCCCAGCAGACCGGTGGCCAGCGCGCTGCGCAGCGCGGTATCTTTTTCCGGCGTCAACATCGCTTGCAGGATCCATTGCAGTTCGCGCGCCTCTGGCGTGTCAAAGACGCTATCCCGGTTCGAGAGATAGACCGCCGGGATCATCAGCGCCGCCAGCGCGTCGCGCATCAACGCCGCCTCGTGGCGGTTGCGTACCAACACCGTAATATCCGACGCTTGCAGCGGCTGGCGGCCCCGACGTCCCTCCAACCAGGCTTCTCCCTCACGCGCGGCGTAAAGCCAGTCGCGGATGGTGGCGGCGCATTGCCGTGCCATGCACTGCTGGTATTCGCTTACACCCACGCCGGTACCCGGCTGTAACCAGACGCGCAGCGCCGGCTGCGGCTGCTGTTGCACCACCAGCCGCAAACCGGCGTTGCTTTCGGCGGCCGCCACCGGCAAAAAGGGGATGGCGCTGAAAATAAACGGCGCCGGCAGGCTTTGAAACAGCTGATTCACCGCATTGATCATCCCCGGTGCGGAGCGCCAGTTGGTATCAAGGGTATAGTGAGCATCCACTTCGCTTCGTGCGCGCATATAAGTAAAAATATCCGCACCGCGAAACGCGTAGATCGCTTGTTTCGGGTCGCCTATCAGCAGTAAGGCACAATCGGGTTTAGCGCCGTATACGCGACGAAAAATACGGTATTGTTGCGGGTCGGTATCCTGAAACTCATCAATCATCGCTACCGGATAGCGCGAGCGCAACGCGTCGGCCAACGCTTCACCACCATGGCCGGCCAGCGCCCGATCCAAACGACTTAGCAAATCGTCGAACCCCAGCTCCGCCCACCGCCGTTTTTCCTGCTCCAACGCCTGGCGCATCTCCGCCAACGCCATCACAAAGATCAGCTCGCGCAGCGACGGCCGGTGCTGATGAAAAGCCTGCACCGCAGCAAAGAGCGCATGATGAGGCGGATCACCGGCGGTGGTTTTTTCTGCTAATACCGCGCTTGAAAACCGGTCCAGCTCATCAGGGACCTGATAATCGACGGTGGGCTGCTCCGCCCAGTGATTGACTTTCGCCAGCCAGGACGGTATGTTTTTACTGCTATAAACCCGCCGGTCGAGTTTGTGAGCGTCAAGGATCGTCGGAATTTCCGCCGCCGCCGCGCGCCACTGCCGCTTCAGGTCGTCAATACCCGCAATAATGCGCGCATGCCGTGCCAGGATAGACTCGCTTAACGCCGGCGGATCGCGCACCTCCGGTGGCTCCCCCTGCAGATAGGGCAGCAGTTCCGCCAACAGGTTTTCCGGCCCTTCCCAGTGCTGCTGTACCATGCGCGCAACCTCCAGCGGCAACGGATAGCAGTGGCGGCGCCAGAAGTCAGCGCTCACCTGCTGGCGCAGCAATGTTTCATCCTCCAGCAGAGTTTGCTGAAACAGCATGCCCGATTCGACGGCGCTGTGGTTCAGCATACGCTGGCAAAAACCATGAATGGTGAATATCGCCGCCTCGTCCATCTGCCGCTCCGCCGCCAGCAGGTGCAGAGCGGCAAGCCTATGATCGTCGAGCTGCGCCAACAACGCCGCCAGCAGCGGATCCTCGCTCTCACCGCGCACGCAGGCCAGCCGCAGCCGGTGGATATTTTCACGAATACGGCCGCGCAGCTCCTCGGTGGCGGCCTCGGTAAAGGTAACCACCAGTATTTCTTCTACGCTTAAGGGCCGCGGATACGCCGCCTCACCGCCCAGCCCGAGCAGCAAACGCAGATAGAGCGCCGCCAGGGTGTAGGTCTTCCCGGTACCCGCCGACGCCTCAACGAGGCGGGTGCCCTGGAGCGGCAATGTCAGGGGGTTAAGGCTCTGGGCGGTCTTCAACGCGTTCGGTTTCCTTAGGTTGCACCGGCAGCGCCTGCTGCAGCGCGGAGGCATCGGGGAACATGGTCCAGCCGGCGGGGTGAGCATAATCAGCCGGATCCTTGCCCGCGCCGACGCCGGAAATTTCCGACAGCAAGGCCAGCCCCTGCTGCTTGATGACCGCCTGCTGGTAATATTCGCTTAACTGCGATTGCGTCAGCGCCCGCAAACGGGCAATAAGACGTTCGCACGTATCAAAACGCATATTATCGCGATCCAAATCGCCGGTATAGAGATCCACTTCTTCGACCAGCGTCTGGGGTTTTTGCTGCAGCTGGACTATCACGCCCTGCTTGTACTGCTCGAAATCCGCCGGTTCCAGAGCGTCCAACCGCTTGCCGGTCTGCGCGAAGAACTCCTGATAGCGCTGGTAAAGATACGCCGGCTGATAGCGGCCGCTTTGCAGTACAAATCCGACCCCGGCCCGATCGCCGACTAAAGATAGGCAGCATAAAGACGGCATAGCCCAGCTGCTCTTGCGTACGCAATTGCTTGTAAAACCAGGATTCAACCATTTGCGACAGCAGGTAACTGCACGCCATTCCTTCGATGCGATCATAACCCAGGGGAACATAGACCGCCGCCAGAGCGGAATCGGTGCTGTCGAGCCGTTTTTGGATAATCGCCTGCAGCAGCGTGGCGATGGTGGCTTTATCGGCGCGCCGCCAGTCCGTACCGGTCAGACCCAGGCGTGTTTTCAGCCCGCGCGCGAACGTTTCAGCCTGCTCCGAGGTCAGGATGCCGACCACTAACACATCGAGGGCGGTAGGTTTAATTAGCGTGGCGCGATAGTCCATCACCTCCTGCAGCGTTATGCCGTCTATCAGCGCCCGCCGCGCGTCACGTTCTATATAGGGAATATCGGACAGGACCTTGGCCGGGATGACGGCCTGAGAGTAGGCTTTGCTTTTGTCCGTGCCATCCAACTGCTGACGAAACCAGGTCTTGGCCTGCTGCAACTGCTGCGCCGTCGGCGATATCGCCAGATAGCGGTCCAGCAGCGCATTTACCAGCGGCACCAGTCGCTGGGTATAGCCGCTTGCCTTGACAGTCAGACCATCGTTGGCATAAGAGGAAAAGCTGATACCGCCTACGTAGACCTGATTGCTCAGCTCCGCCAGTTCGAGATTGGAAAGATAGTCGTTTAGTGAATAGAGCACCTGGTTGCGCGCGCTGCTCATGGCAGCAGCATTGCGAAAGTTCAGCGTGATGTCCGCGCGCGGCTCGTCGGCGAATGCGCGGCTTGGCATATAGTGCAGCCGAAGCCCCGTCTCATCGATCAGGGTTTCGGGGTGTTCTGGATGACGCGTAGGGTGGATCAGGCTGAAGTCGTTGGCGATATAAGGATTAAGCGCCGGCAGTGCCAGCACAATCGAGCGCTGTAGGCGCTGCCAAAGGGCAGTCTGCGTTGGCGTCAGTTGACTCACTTGATAAGGGGCATCGACAAAGTAAGCGGTTTTGTCGTGCGGTGCGTCCGGGCTGATGAACCAGACGCGCGCGTGCTGCGGCGTCATGGCGTCAAGGCGCGCAGCAATGGCGGCGGGATCGTAGCGATCGGCAAGATAAGAGGCGTCCAGCACGTGCTGCACCGGCACCCGCAGCATGGAATCCACCAGCCATTCGATATAGTCCATGTTGCGGGTCATAACCGGGAAACGGAAATCCTGATCCAGTACGTGGGCAATTTCGTCAAAATAATGGCGCTGGATCCCTTGATGCCGCAACAATGACAGATAAGCGAAAATAGCCGCCACCACCCGGTCGCGCTGCTCATACCCTTTGTCGGAAAGGGAAGCGGCGATGGCGAAAACACCGCCGTTGCGATTGACCATCGGATCGGCGCCGGCGTCGATGGCGTCCGCCAGCCCCTCTTTCTGCAGCCAGTCCGCCAGTGTGCCCGGGCTGCGGTTGCCGATAAGGTAGCTGATGTAAGTATCCGTTTTGCTGCGAAATGCGGCGCTATTGTTGGCGATGGGGAATTCAATGCGCAGCATCTTCCGCGGCTGAACCGGTTGATAATGAATCACGATACCGGTTTGGGCGGCGGTGACCGCCGGCACGGTGATCGGGGGCACCGACGCGTGATGATTGGCGATGCGGCCAAAGGTGGTGGCCGCCAGCGTCGCCATTTCGGCCAGCGATTGATTGCTGTAAATGACCCCAACCATCAGGTTGGCGGAATAATAGCGTTGGTAAAAATGCTTCAGCGCGTCGTGCAGCCGGCTGCCGGGCTTATCGCTCAATGTGTCAAGATTGCCACCCGAGAAACGCGAGCCCGGGTGGGCCGGATTCATGGTTTCAGACCGGATCTGCGCCATGCGCAGTCCGTCGCTGGCGTGGGCCATTCTGAGCTCGGCGTCCACCGCATGACGTTCTTTATCGGCATAAACCGGATCTCCAGCCGCGGCGCGGCGATGGCGTCCGCCAGCCGGTCGAGTGCCGGTTGCAGCGCGTCGTTTTCCACCTCCAGATAGAAGGCGGTTCGGTAGGAGGCGGTGCTGGCATTATGATCGCCGCCGTGCTTTTTCAGAAATTCAGACAAATTTTCCGGTTCCTGATATTGGCGAGACCCCATCAGGATCATGTGTTCCAGATAATGGGCCAGGCCAAGCTGATTGTGCGGATTCTCCAGCGATCCCACCGGCACGGCCACCGCCGCAAGGGATTTGACCGCCTCCTTATCACTCACCAACAGCACCGTCATACCGTTATCCAGCCGAATAGCCTGATAGTGACGGGGATCCTGACTGCTTTTGTGGATGACCTCCTTCATCGGTTGCCATCCGCTTTGCGCCCATCCCGGCGCCGTTGCGCTCATCAAAAACAGAGCGAAACACAACAACCAGTTAACCAGTCTCGACATTCCTCTCTCCAATACCTGTCTTGCGGGCCGTTCCTGACCACACTCTTTTTTTGGCGTAACACTCGCATGTTAAAAAAAACGTCACAGCGCGGACATCTGTCGCCGGGGGCGACAGGCGACAGGACTGCATCAGGCTTTCTTTTCTCGTTTCGCCGGCTCAGTCTGCGCCAGATTAAACATAAAAGGCGGCAGAAAATACCTTTCTGCGGCCAAGATAATCGCCTCCATATGTTGTTCATCCAACTGGCGTATCAACCGCTGCAAATAAGGATCCTCACCTTCGCCGGGAACATGGCCGTTGCCCTGCCAGGCCTGGATAAGTTTATCACGCGCCTGCCGCTGCCGGCTCTCGTCCCGGTCGATGCTCTGCGTCGACCGGTCGTAGCAGTGGCTCAACCATGCCCCCCCCGATCGGGGCAACAGCAGCAGCGGTGCCGCCATACCCTGACAGTAGCCGGAAACCAGCGAAAGTAAAAACCCTTTTGCCTGAGCGGCGGGCAGCGGCGCAAAATGCCATTCGCCGCGCATGCCGAACATCCGGCTCTCCCCTTCGCCGCCCATAGCGCAGTAAGCCAGATGTTCCAGCCACAGCTTCAGGCCGTCCCGGGCCGACAACGCGCCGGGACGCCAACGCAGCAGACCGTGCTTCTGCACGTGCGGCAGCCAACCGGAGAGTGTGACGTCGTTCAGCGTCAGATCCACTTCAAGACTGTGCGTTTCCGGCAATCGCCACGTCCGTACCTGCTCAGCGAGCGCCGCCAGTTCCTGACACTGTGTGGCCCAGTACAGCTCACCGAAAGCGCCATAGGGCAACAAACCGGCGGCGCGCACCTGGCGAAACAGCCGGTCGGTGCTTTCCCCGTCGATAAGGGCGTTCACCAGCCGGTCATTGAGTTGATAGCGGGATAGACCGTCAATGACAAAAGGTTCGTCCGCCGCCAGCTCAAGCGACGTCAGGTGGAAAGACACCGCCAGACGCTGTGCAAACCAGGCGCGCACCGGGTGGCGATAAAAGCGCAGCAGCTCATCCAGCGCCAGCGCCTCGCAGGGCGGCGCCGTCAGGGGAGCGACAAAATCCGGCTGCGGCTGGCCGCCGGCGCTGGCGGCCGGCAGCCACTCGGCGGCAAAGCTTTGGTTTTCGCTACCGGGCAGAAAATTCTCCGGTGCGAAAGGCATACGGCTATGCCACTGCCAGAGATGCGCACGCACACGGTCGGCGCTGCTTTCAGCATCGACGCACTCGTCGCCAGGCAGGTAAAAACTCTGGGCGATATAATCGCTCAACTCGCTCACCAGCACCGACGGATAACGCCGGGTATTGTCCTGTATGGCGCGGCCGATAAAACTGATATACAGCCGCTGCTGCGCGGACAACATCGCCTCCAGGAACAGGTAGCGGTCATCATCACGCCGGCTACGATCGCCGCGTCGGGGCTGCTGCGCCATCAGGTCGAATCCCGCCGTCGGCAGAGTGCGCGGATAAACGCCATCATTCATGCCC
This sequence comes from Candidatus Sodalis endolongispinus, assembly GCF_018777395.1. Taxonomy (GTDB): domain Bacteria; phylum Pseudomonadota; class Gammaproteobacteria; order Enterobacterales; family Enterobacteriaceae; genus Sodalis_B; species Sodalis_B endolongispinus. The sequence continues at coordinate 1,670,115 of NZ_JAFJYC010000001.1, read as the reverse complement.
AGCAGACACACCACCCGGAACGGAATAGAGCGCATCGGCATCAGAGTACAGAAGTCGATGGTCCGGGCCAGAAAACGCTGGCTAACCCGTTCCTTATCCAAACGCGACGCCAGTTCATCTCGCAGCAGCGTCACCGGCACCGGTTGGTCATACTCCACCTGCAAACCGCACTCCAGCACCTGCTGCCACAGATTTTCCAGCAGCGCCAGCGCCGCTTCGGCTTCAGCGTCAGGGGTAAAGAAACCCTCAATCATTTCGCGGGCGCAGCTCATCCAGGCGTCCAGTGAACGGGGTTGGGCAAGCCGGTCGCGCCACTGGCGCAGCCGCATAAGGAGTTCCGCCAATTGTCCGACCAAACCGGCTATCAAACCGCTGGATTCGTCGTAGGGCAGAATCCCCTGCCAGTCGCCGCTCTCACTATCCATGGCGTAGCCCAGCAGCATGCGCGTCAGGCCAAACTGCCAGGTATGCTGACCGGTGGCGGGCAGCATCAGCTCACGCAGGGTGTCGTCGTCCAGCCCCCAGCGGATACCGGATTCAGCGACCCACTGGCGCAGCAGTTGCAGCCCCTGCTCGTTAACGGCGAAGCGGGCCGCCAGCGCCGGTACCTCCAGCAACGCCAGAACCTGCTCGGCGGCAAAACGACTGCGTGGCAACTCCAGCAGACCAAGAAACGCCGGCAGCACAGGGTGGAGATGACGCGCCCGGCGATCGGAAATGGCGAAAGACAGATAGCGGTCCCCGCCGGCGTTGCCGAACACCGCCTGGATCGCCGGCGTATAGCGATCGATGTCGGCCACCATGACGATCACATCCCGCGGCCGCAGCGTGGGATCCTCCGCCATCATCGCCAGTAGGTTATCGTGCAGCACTTCCACTTCCCGCTGCGGGCTATGGCAGACATGCAGGCTCAGCGAACGATCGTCTGGCTGCAGCGGCCGCTTGCCGCCGCCCTCTACCGGCGTCGCGGGATCCATGCCAAGCACGGCGTGGTCCTCGAGCATCAGGATGTCGCGCTGCAGCAGGCTCAGCAGGTTATCCCCCGCCGGCTCAACGAACGCATCTACCTCCGCAACACCGTCCATCTGCGCCAGCAGGTAGAGGTTATCGCGCCCCTGTTTGCCCCAGGAGGCCAGCAGGGGATTGCCGGTTTGCTGTTCTCCCAGCTCGTCGAACAACGCGTCAGCCTGTTCGGGCCGCCGAAATAGCGCTTGCTCGGTTTGCTGCTGATAGTGCCGGCGGCGACGGTGCAGCAACCGCGCGAGAAAAGCGCGATCGCGGATGTCCCCCCAGTAATAGCGGCACGGATTTGTGAACAGCAGATGAATATCGATATGGCGGCCTAGCGCCTGCAGCGCCTGTAAATAAGTGGGCGGCAGTGCGGAGATGCCGCAGATGAATACCCTGTCGGGCAGCCCCGGCGGCCGCGTCTGGCTTTGAGTCAGGGTCTGAATAAAGCGCTGGTAAAGATTGGCGCGGTGCCACAGCGGCTCCCCTGCCCGTTCAGTTTCTGCCACCAGCGCCCGCCAAAGCGGAGCCTGCCACCGCTGCGCCTCGCCCACGCCGTCGGTCAATTCGCCGCGCTGCCAACTTTCCAGCCAGTCTGGGCGATATACCAGATACTGGTCGAACAGATCGGCTATCCGGGCAGCAAACTGAAAACCCTTACGCTTATCCTCGTCATCGCGCAGATACTCATTAATCACTGCGAAATCAGGTTGCTGGCACAGGCGCGGCAGCAACGCCATCAGCCGCCAGGTCATCGCCGGTTTTGAAAAGGCGCTTTCATCAGGAATATCGGGCAAGACGCGGGTAAACATCTGCCAGATAAAGCTGGCCGGCAGCGGAAATTCGATATTGGCCGCAATGCCAAACTGTGCCGCCAGTTCCATCTGCATCCACTGCGCCATACCGTTGCTTTGCACCAGAATGACTTCCGGCTGGAACGGATCGCGCAGCGGCCGCCCTGCGATTAGCGAGGCGGCAAGTGTCTTGAGCAGATCCAGCTGATTGGAATGATATACGGTAAACATAAACTCCTCGCCATGCGCGCGCCTCCCGCCCAGGGATACTGTAAACTGCCTGCGCCTACTCTATCGTGATTAGCCCGGAACACAAGTGATCACGTGCGCGTTGTGTCGACTGAACCCTGACAAACCCATTCGCTTAAGCTGATGCGCTCACCGGTATTCATGATGACCGTGGCGGTCACGCGCCGGCAGCCTTCGGCACAGGGACGCTCAATCAGGATAACCCGCCAGCCTGGCGGTCTGGCTGGCGCACCCGTGGCCGCCGGCTGACGCATTAACTCCAGGCTTTGATGGCTTAGGATTAACGCCAGCGTGACGTCCTGCAGGTGCCGCTGGAAAACCGCCAGCCGCTGCCGGTACTCCAGCAATCCCAAGGCGGTAATGGCGAGCCAGCAGCGCCTCCGCCAGACCAGCGCCCCGCTGCCGACTGTATCTCGCGCCACGCACCCCAAGGGGCAACCTAACCTGCTTCAGTTGCCGTGGCGCCGTTTTTGCGGGCGATGCGGCGCCCCGTTTCGCCGTAAAGGCAATAACGTCTTTCGCGGGCGACGCGATGCCCCGTTTCGCTGCGGATATCACCTCACATCACGATCCCTGGCGCCGCCGTCTTGTTTGTGCCACTCAGCCATCTTCTTGCTCCTCCCCGCACCACCCCCGAGACAGGGCCAAATCCAGCCTGCCGCCGGTACTGGCGCAAGAGCCAGAGCGTCATTGCCCGTCGGCGCGGTGTGATCCGCTGCGGTACGCCCCCCCGTTGTTGGATGCGTCCTGGCCTGATGTAGAGTAACGCGCTGATAATGCCGCAGCGGCGGCGCCATTATCGTGCCGCCGCCCTCCCCGCACAGAAGCCAGCCATATCCCCTTTGACTTGCCTGCAAACAAACCCGCAATGGCTCGTCGGGATGCAGACGGCATTCGCCGTGGCGGGCGGGCCAGTTCTGGCTAAGCCACCAGGCGAGCGAGGATTCCGCCTGATGAAATGCCCGCAGATAATGACGTTGCGCCCGGATCAGCTCCAGCGACACCTGAAGCAGCTGCTGCCAACTCAACATCGCCAGCAGGCAAAAGGCGCTCAGCAGCAGCAGCGCCAAGACACTACCGCTACCTCTTTCCCGGTTCATCCATTCCGCCGTGCCACTATCTGTGTCAACACATAGCCGATTTCCGGCCGATGCCGGGCGGTAGCGGCCAAGTGTATGCGCAGCGCGCCTCCCGGCAGGGTGGTAAACCGCAATCGGGTCACCGTCAAAGCATCGCTGTTAAACACCTTTTCCCAGCCAGCTCCCTGACAATCATTGATATCTCGCTGAGTCTCCAGCGTCCCCCGACGCAGACGATAACCGAACGTTGACGTGGTCAACCGCCCGGGCGCATCGCTGCGCGCGTAGTAGTCATAGCCAACCACAAGGCAGGAGCCTGGAGGCTATCCCTGGCGTTTGTCGATCCACAACGTATGCGCGGAGCCACCCTGCTGCGAAAAACCGGCGCGGCGCACATCTTTTGCAATGGCCAACGCGCATAGATCAAGCTGGTACATCAATCTGAGCTGCAGCATCGCGCCCTCAACACTGCGTTGCAGCGACGGAAATAGATGCAGCGCCACCGTCAGCAGCAGGCTGCACGCGGACAGAGCAGCCAGCAATTCTGGCAGGCTGAAGCCTTCTTGACCGCCGCCCGCCGCCACCTGCCCTGCGGCCGCCGCACCGGCCCCTGCAGAAACTGACCTCAGCGTGGCGCCCCCGGCGTCCGTCCGGCAGGTCAACACGAGGGGATCCCTGACCAGCGCCCTTGCTCGCTGCACAGCCTGACCCGACCGCGACCGGAGAGCACCACCCGCAGCCGCCCCGCCGAATTGCTGAGCACGAGGTGCGCCGCACCGGCGGTATGGCGCACCCCGCCCAGACTCAGCTCACCCGTCGATACCGACAGATGGACACCGGTATAGGGCGCGATGCAGCGCGCAGTCTCCGCCGCCCCACGAACTAAACTGCATTGGTGATCGCCACGCAACTGCCAGCGATCGCCGGTTATCGCGGTTAATCGGCAACGGCGGTTACCCCAGGCGGCATGCCATTGCTGGCGTACGATAAAATCAAGCAGTTGCTGGGCGCTGCTCGTCAACTGCCGGGCGGACTGATGCTGACGCCAGCCATAACTTCCCGCTAGCATAAGTAGTGCGGTTAACGTCAGCACCAGCAGCAGCTCCAATAGGGTGTAGCCGCTATCGCGTTTGGTATGGTTCAGGAAAGAGTGCATGGTGGCAGTGTGGCGCGGCGCGAGATGGCGCACCAGGAGCGGGGAATTATTGTGCAGCGTGCAACGCAATCATTAACAACGAGGAACAAGAAGTATCAGTCGTGGTGTGATGGCTATCGCGTTTATGCGGGGGCAGAACACCCCTCATGGCAGCAGAGTCAGGCGCGAACCGGGCACACCTCAAGCAGTCAAACGCACCCTGCGCCCGCCGCGCGGAGGTATCACCGCCCGCGCGGCCCGACATTGGCCACTTAAATTGCCACCGGCGCCTTGATTGCAGGATGTGGATCGTAGCCCGTCAGCTCAAAATCCTCGAAACGGTAATCGAACAATGTCGCCGGACGGCGCTTAATCAACAGCTGCGGCAGCGGCTGCGGATCGCGGGTCAGCTGCAGGTCCGCCTGCTGTAGATGGTTACTGTAGAGATGGGTATCGCCGCCGGTCCAGACGAAATCACCGACCTGCAAATCGCACTGCTGCGCCAGCATATGCACCAGCAAGGCATAGCTGGCGATATTGAACGGCAGGCCGAGGAAAATATCGCACGAACGCTGATAGAGCTGACATGACAAGGTGCCATTGGCAACATAAAATTGAAACAACGCATGGCACGGCGCCAGGGCCATCTTGTCCAACTCGCCGACGTTCCAGGCGGAAACGATAATGCGCCGGGAATCCGGATCCTGCTTGAGCTGGCGCACCACTTCCGCCAGCTGATCTATCTGGCGGCCGTCGCCGGTGCCCCAGGCGCGCCACTGGCGGCCATACACCGGCCCCAAATCGCCGTTGTCATCCGCCCATTCATCCCAAATGGAGACGTTATTCTGCTGCAAATAAGCGATGTTGGTGTCACCATTAAGGAACCACAGCAACTCATGGATGATCGAGCGCAAATGGCAGCGTTTGGTGGTCACCAGCGGGAATCCCTGGCGCAAATCAAAGCGCATCTGATGGCCGAATATCGATAGGGTACCGGTACCGGTACGGTCCGCTTTCGGCGTGCCCTGCGCACGCACCCAACGCATCAAATCCAAATACTGTTTCATAATACCTCAGGACAGGTGTTGCTGGGGACGGCGGCGATAGGCCCAGGCCATCATAATCACGCCGGCCAGAATCATCGGCAGCGACAGGATCTGCCCCATGCTGATGACACCGCTAAACAGGCCCAACTGGGCGTCCGGCTGGCGGAAAAACTCCACCAGAATGCGAAAAGCGCCGTAGCAAATCAGGAACAAGCCGGAGACGCTGCCGATAGGCCGCGGCTTACGGATAAATACATTAAGAATAATAAACAGCACCACGCCTTCGAGCAGCATCTCGTAGAGCTGGGACGGATGACGAGGCAGCACGCCGTAGCGCTCAAACAGCGCTTGCCACTGCGGATTGACCGGCAGCAGCGCTATATCCTCCTGCCGGGAGCCGGGAAACAGCATCGCCCAGGGCGTATCGGTGGTGACCCGTCCCCACAGCTCGCCGTTGATAAAATTACCTAAACGGCCGGCGCCCAAACTGAAGGGCACCATTGGCGCGACAAAATCGGCCACCTGGAAGAAATGGCGGCGGGTACGATGGGCGAACCACAGCATCACCACTATCACCCCAATCAGGCCGCCGTGGAACGACATGCCACCGTCCCAGACCTTAAACAGGTAAAGGGGGTTGTCGAGAAACAGCGGCAGGTTATAGAACAGGACATAACCGATACGACCACCGAGAAATACCCCCAGAAAACCGGCATACAGGAGGTTTTCGACTTCTTCTTTGGTCCAGCCGCTGCCGGGGCGATTTGCACGCCGTACCGCCAGCCACATAGCAAATACGAAGCCCACCAGATACATCAAACCGTACCAGTGCAGGGAAACCGGACCCAGGGCAAAGATCACCGGGTCAAATTGTGGAAAGGCCAGATAATGGGTCGTCATTCATCACCACAACGTCGTCGTTTTTGTTATCCGGCCGCCGGATGCTGCGGCGACCGCTGTAGATTTCGCGCAGGCGCTTACTCCGCGCGGCGTGAAGTCGCGTATCATAACATAACGGCGCGGCGCCGAGAGTCAGTGGATGTAAATAACCGCCGGCAGGTGTAACGATTCCCTGCTCAGCGCCCGCCCCGGATCAGGCCGCCCAAACCGCGTCGCTCCATGAACGCCGCCACCTGGTGGCGGACCTCAATACTGTTTTGTGCGCCGATGACCCGTTCCGCCAGGCCCTGCGCCTCACCCAGCGCCACATTGCGCAACAGATATTTGATGCGCGCCACGCTGCGGCCGTTCATGCTCAGCGTACGATAGCCCATGCCCGCCAGCAGCAACGCGCCCATCGGATCGCCGGCCATTTCGCCGCACAGGCTACAGGCCAGCCCCAGCCGCTCCGACTCGCTGATGATTTTTTGCAGCACCTGCAACATGGCCGGATGCAGACTGTCGTACATCGACGCCACCCGGGTATTGTTGCGATCCACCGCCAGTAAATACTGCGTCAGATCATCGGTACCGACCGACAGAAAATCTACCCGGCTCACCAGCGCCGGCAGCATGAACACCATCGCCGGCACCTCGACCATAATGCCGATCCGCGGCTTCGGCAGCGCATAACCCAGCGCCTCCTCGACCTCGCGCCCGGCGCGATCAATTAGCCGGCGCGCTTCGTCGATCTCATCGACGCTGGTTATCATCGGCAGCAGAATACTCAAATTGCCGGTAGCAGCATTGGCGCGCAGCATCGCGCGCACCTGAATAAGAAAAATCTCTTGCTGATCGAGCGTAATGCGAATTCCACGCCAGACCAGACAGGGATTTTATTCGCTTATCGGCATATAGGGCAACTGCTTATCGGCGCCGACATCCAGGGTACGCAGCGTCACCGATTTGCCGGGGAACAGCTGTAGCATGCCTTGGTATTGCGCCACCTGCTCCTCTTCCGAGGGAAAGCCGTTTTGCAGCATGAAGGGGATTTCAGTGCGGTACAGGCCGATGCCGTCCACACGATTGTCGAGGCGCTGTTCATGTTCCGCGCTCAAGCCGGCGTTTAGCATCACTTGAATGCGTTCGCAGCTTTTCAGCGCCACCGGCTGTTCCACATCGTCTTCCGCCAGACGGGTAAGCTCACGCTCTTCGCTCACCAGTCGCTGATACTCCTGCACCAGCACCGGCTCCGGATCTACCAGCAGCTCACCGCGATAGCCATCGACAATCAGCAAGCGCTGATTGAGCAACAGCGGCTGGATATCGGCGCCCATCACCGTCGGGATCACCATCGCCCGCACCAGGATCGCGGCGTGGGAATTGGCGGCACCGTCGCGCACTACCACCCCCACCAGCTTATCCTGCGGCACCTCGGCCAGAAGCGCGGCGCTCAGCTCGTCGGCCACCAGCACGAAGCGTGACGGCCACTGAATCACATTGCGGGCGCTGTCATCAAGATGGAACAGCAGTCGCTGGCCAAGGGCACGCAAATCGCCGGCGCGCTTACGCAAGTAACTGTCGCTCAGCAGCGCAAATTGCTCGGCGAAACGTTCAATCACCAGCTTCACCGCCCACTCGGCCACCGCGCCGCCGTCAATTTCCGCGAACAAATCGCGCTTAAGGCGCGCGTCATTGAGCAAATGGCTGTACAGATCGAACACCGCCGCGCTGTCTTTTTGAGCGCTGGCGGTAAAACGTTTGCTCAGGCGGCGAAACTCGGCGACGGATTCGTTCAGCGCCAACGTCAGCCGCTCGCGCCCGTAGCCGCTATCGAGAGAAGAGGCCTGATAAACCTGGTCAAGGGAGGGCTGGCTGCTGTCCACCCAACCTTGGGCGATGGCCACTCCCGGCGCGGCCGCCAGGGCGCGGATACGGGTTTGACGGTATTGGCTGAACAGCGCATTGAGCTGCTATTGGGACAAAATGCCGGCCATCTGTGTGGCCAGCGTGACCATGAACGATTCTTCTCTCTCGTCGAACTGCCGATGCTCACGCTGCTGCACCACCAATACGCCGAGCAACTGGCGGCGATGGATAATCGGCACGCCGAGAAAGGAGCGAAAGCGCTCCTCTTTCACCGCCGGGATGTATTTGAAACTGGGATGGGTGTGGGCGTCCGCCAGGTTAATCGGCTCAGCCAGCCGGCCGACCAGGCCGACAATCCCTTGGTCAAAGGCCAATGTAATCGTACGCCCGCGCGGTTTGTTCAAACCGCGCGTCGCCATCAGATAATAGCAGCGACGATCATTATCGGCCAAATACACCGAACAGACTTCGGTATTCATCGCCTGACAGGTTTCATTAACCAGAATGTCAAGTGAGTCCGACAGACGCGGCGCGGCTGCGACCTTTTCAACGATTTCCCGCAAGCGCGTGAGCATAATCTGCGTGACTTAGCCTCTTTTCTGTCTGTGAGCCGGCGCGGAGCGCGGCGCTGCAGTTTCCTGCAGCGGCATCACCACGCCGGAAAATTCCTTCATTACCCGGCGGTAAACGTCCCGTTTAAAAGAAACGACCTGACGTACCGGGTACCAGAAGCTGACCCAGCGCCAGCCGTCAAATTCAGGGATCCCCCCGCGCTGCATATTGATATCCGCATCCGAACACATAAGCTGTAGCAGAAACCATTTTTGCTTCTGACCAATACACACCGGCTTGGTGTCCCAGCGCACCAGCCGCTTGGGAAGCTTATACCGCAGCCAATTACGCGTCGAAGCCAGAATACGCACATCTTTGCGGCTCAGGCCGACCTCCTCGAACAGCTCGCGGTACATCGCCTGCTCTGCGGTTTCGCCAGCGTTGATGCCGCCCTGGGGGAACTGCCAGGAATGCTGTCCGTATCGCCTGGCCCACAGCACCTGCCCGTCGAGATTACAGATTACAATACCAACATTCGGGCGGTAGCCATCATCATCGATCACTGGACTACCTCGATTACATAAAATGTAAGATGTTCCGATTGTTTCATACTCGCTGTGCACGGTAAACCACTGGTTTTCACTAATCGCCGGTGAATAACACTCTCAAGGCCGCTTTGCGACGCGAAGTTATAAACAGCTAACGACTGCCGGGCACCACTTTATGCACTTTTTCTGTGGATAGGTGTGTGTGCAACGCTGGATTAGATGGGTAAAACTTTTCGCCCAACGCCAGGCCAGGGGATAACGGGAAAAAAAATAAAGAACAAGATCAACAGACTAAAACGTTTATCATCTTCACAGACCGCGCATCGTCATTACGTTGAAATAACGCATCACCTGGCATGGATAAAAAACAACCATCGGCAATTTTATCCACAGAAAAACGGATCGACGTCGCAAATAAATGGACAAATGGGCTAAAAATGGCGCCGTCAAGGCTGTAAATAGAAACAGTACTCGTCGATCACCCGGGTTATCCCGCAAATCTGTGGATAACCCGGTGTAAGATCCTGTTCATTATTGCCCTCAGCGGGTGTACAACTGCACACCGGACCTACATTAAGCCTGACAAGGTGATTAAAAAAAGTTATAAAATCATGCTATTATTAATTTTTTCACGGACGGCGCGCGCGATGTTGGCGCGAAGGCGTCGCCGGTGCCTAGTTTTTATTCAGTTCAGGACCGCGAGATGAATAGCCTGATGCCACTTTCCCTTCCACACGGACTGCCCGCCGATGAAAGGGAACTGTTGCGCCGCGCCGATGCGCTGGCGGGATATACGCTAAACGAATTATCTGCCCAGGCCGGCCTGCCGATGCCCGCCGACCTCAAGCGCGATAAAGGGTGGACTGGCGTACTGCTGGAGCGCTATCTCGGCGCCAGCGCCGGCAGTAAGCCCGAGCAGGATTTTGCCGCAATCGGCGTCGAGCTGAAAACTATTCCGGTAGACGCCAGCGGACGGCCGTTGGAAACCACATTTGTCTGCGTGGCGCCGTTGACCGGCAATAGCGGCGTGACCTGGGAAACCAGCCATGTGCGCTATAAATTGGCGCGGGTGCTCTGGATCCCGGTTGAAGGCCAACGGACAATTCCGCTAGCGCACCGCCGTATTGGCGCGCCGCTGTTGTGGAGCCCTGACCCTGAAGAAGAGCAGCAGCTGCGGCGCGACTGGGAAGAATTAATGGACCTTATCGTGTTGGGAAAAGTGGAACGGATCACCGCCCGCCACGGTGAGGTACTGCAATTACGGCCTAAGGCCGCCAATAGTCGGGCCCTGACCGCCGCCGTCGGTGAATTTGGTCAGCCTATTCTGACGCTGCCGCGCGGTTTTTACCTGAAAAAAAACTTCACCGCGCAGCTACTGGCGCGACATTTCCTGTTATAACCGCGTTTTCGCTTGCCAGCCCACCGACAACACCGCGTATAATTATCGTTTATGTTTCGTTTAGGTGAATATGTGTATTATTTAATTTGATTGCCGATCCAAACGCATGGCTGGCGTTAGGAACCTTGACCCTCCTGGGAATTGTCCTGGGTATTGATAATATCGTTTTCCTGTCCGTGGTCGTCGCCAAACTCCCCCCTCACAGCAAAGCAGCGCCCGCCGCCTGGGTCTGTTCGGCGCGATGGTGATGCGCCTCGGCCTACTGGCGGCTATCGCCTGGGTCAGCCATCTGGTCAAAACGTTGTTTTACCTGCTGGGTCATCCGGTCTGGGTCATCCGGTCTCCGCCCGGGATTTGATTTTGTTTTTCGGCGGCATTTTTCTGATCTGGAAATCGTGTCGGGAAATACTGGAATCGTTTCATGTCGGCGCCGATGGCGAAGGCAGCACGGTACAATCCTATCTCGGCGCCATAACCCAAATCATGATGCTGGACATTATTTTAAGCCTGGACTCGCTCATCACCGCAGTCTGCCTCTCCTCCCATTTGTTTATCATGATGGCGGCGGTCATTATCGCGGTGGCGATAATGCTGTTCGCTGCCCGGCAGATAGGCGAATTCGTCGACAGACACCCGTCGGTCAAGATGCTGGCGCTGGCGTTTCTGATTTTGGTTGGCGGCGCGCTGATTATGGAAAGTGCGGCTATAGAGGTGCCAAAAGGCTATATTTATTTCGCCATGTTTTTCTCGCTGGCAGTGGAAACCCTGAATCTTTTGCGCAACAAAAAAGCGGCGGAGCGGGCATCCGGGCCTGATGCCTGACCTTTGCGCGCCGCGCCAGAGCGGGTGGCGCGGTAATTTTCATTTTCAGTGCTATTGAAGCCGGTGTTTTTTGCCTATATTGTTAACAATCTAGGTAATTTAATGGATGGATAATGATAATGAGAACACTTTGTCTGCTGATGCCGGCACTCTTCGGCGTCGTACTGCTTACCGGCTGCACCAGCGATTACGTCATGGCGACCAAAGACGGCCAGATGATATTGACCGATGGCAAACCCGAAATCGACAAAACCACCGGTCTCATTCGCTATACCGACGAACGCGGCAACGAAAGGCAAATCAACGGCAACGATGTTTCGCAGATCATCGAACGATGATCCCCGCGTCCCGCAACGCGTCGCTGGCTTAATTTCCCCCTTCTCCACCCGCCATGACTTGGCTATAGTCAGTCAAGGCGGTGCGATCACGCCTGTACGTTTACGTCACTGAGGAACCTGCCCCGATGCTTTATCACCGTATTCCCCATAGTTCTCTGGAAGTCAGCGTGCTCGGTCTGGGCACCATGACTTTCGGGGAGCAAAACAGCGAAGCGCAAGCGCATGCCCAGCTCGCTCTCGCCAAGGGCGTCAAGCTCATCGACACCGCGGAAATGTACCCGGTGCCGCCGCGTCCTGAAACCCAGTGGTTGACGGAGCGCTATATTGGTAGCTGGCTGAAACGCCATGGCCAGCGCGAAAAAATTGTCCTGGCCAGTAAAGTAGCTGGTCCGGCCCGCGGCAACGATAATGAAATTCGTCCCCAGCAAATATTGGATCGCAAAAATATCCGTCAGGCGCTGGAAGATAGCCTGCAGCGCTTGAATACCGATTATCTCGACCTCTATCAGGTACATTGGCCGCAACGCAGCACTAACTGCTTTGGCAAGTTGGGTTATCGCTATACCGACGAGAAACTGCCGGTGACGCTGCTGGAAACGCTGGACGCCCTGAACGAGCAGGTTCGCGCCGGGAAAATCCGCTATATCGGCATCTCCAATGAAACCCCTTGGGGGGCGATGCGCTACCTGCAATTAGCGGAGAAGCACGGGCTGCCGCGCATTGTCACGGTGCAAAACCCTTACAGTTTGCTGAACCGCAGTTTTGAGGTGGGAATGGCGGAGATAAACCAATTTGAGGTGCTGGAGCTTTTGGCCTACTCCAGCCTGGCGTTTGGTACCCTGACCGGTAAATATCTGCATGGCGCACGCCCTGCCGGCGCACGCAATACGCTGTTTAGCCGTTTTACCCGTTACAGCGCCCCGCATACCCAGGAGGCTATCGCCGAGTATGTCGCCCTGGCGCACAGCGCCACGGGCTGGATACCGCGCAGATGGTGCTGGCGTTCGTCCGCCGGCAGCCGTTCGTCGCGTCGACGCTGCTTGGCGCGACCACCCTTGAGCAGTTACAGAGCAATCTCGACAGCCTGACGTTGGATCTCGACGAGACGCTCCTGGCATCGCTGGAAGAGATCCACCACCGCCACACGTTTCCAGCGCCCTAAGGCCGGTGCGCAAGCTGGAAGTACAGGGCGGCGCTCACGCCCATCCATGTGGGCGAGTTTTAAGGCATACGCCAACGCGCGTACCATCAGCGCGCAGGCAGCAGGCGCGGCTGCCGGGACTAACGCCCGCCGTCGCGACAGTTCCCACGTCTGAACCACCAGAGCACCGCAATCGCCAGCGCGAACAACAGACCAAAACCCACTCCGATCGCCGCCGCCGTCACCTGTAACGACACCACCAGCGTATACAGACCCAACATCAGCAGCATGGCGATGTTCTCGGCAAAATTCTGCACGGTGATGGCGTTGCCGGCGCCGACACTGCTGCCCACGGTGTTGTAACAAGGCATTGAGCGGTACGATGAAGAAACCCCCCAGCATACCGATGAGGGCCAGCAGCCCGTAGGCGTGCAGCAGGTGATGCTGCACGCTGAACACTACCACGGCGGCGCCCAATAAGACGCCCGCCGGCATACAGCGGCGCACCGTTTCCAGCCGGATAAACCGGGCGTCAGCGGCGGCGCCAAAAACGATGCCCACCGCCACCATGGCATTCAACGTGGTCGGGGTCGTATTATCGCTGATGCCTAACGCCACCGGCACCCAAAGCACCAGCAAAAAACGCAGCGTGACACCCGCGCCCCAAAACAAGCTGGTGCCGATAATGGCGAAACGCGTCTGACCGTCCCGTCCCAGACTACGACAGTGGCCGTAAAATGCGCGCAGCATCGCCAGCGGCCGATGGTCAGCATCAGCCCGTGCCGCCGCCAAACGGGGAATAAACACGTTAGCGACCATCGCCAGTGCATAGGTCAGCGCGCACACCGCCAGCACGCCGCCGGCCACCGATCCCATGAGAATGGCGGCAATCTTGGAGCCTTCCATCATACCATTAGCCCGCACCAGTTGGTCACCGGTGGTCAGCTCGCCGAGAATGCCGTATTTGGCCGGGGAATAGGCGGCGGCGCCGACGCCGACCAGGCAATAGCCCAAAAACGGAGCGCCGCCAAAACAGATAAGCAGCGTACCGGCCAGCTTCACGCCGTTGGCCGCCATCATGACGCGGCCTTTGGGAAAACCATCGGCATAATGTCCGACGAAAGGCGCCAGCACGATATAGGCGCCCACAAAGAGCATTTGCAGGATCGGCTGACTCCAGTCTGGGTACTGTAACGTTTTCATCAACGCCAATGTGGCGAACAGCAGCGCATTATCCCCGAACGCCGAGAAGAACTGCGCCACCATCACCGCCATCATCGAGCGTGACCACAGCGCGCCTGCGGGCGACCCGGCGTGCGGCGGCGTCATACATCAGACTCCGGCGCAGCCGCCATTTCACCGAGGGTGACATAATCCGGTTTACCGCTGCCCAGTAGCGGTAGCGTCTCGATGTGACGGATATCGCGCGGCACGGTGATTTCTGCTGCGCCCTGTTTACGCGCCTGCTGCAAGAGTCTGTCCCGCGTTAGGTCTGGATCGGTGGTGAAGAGCACCAATCCCTCACCGCGCGCGTTATCGCTGCGGGTGGTCGCGCCGTGTTGCGCGTCCGGCGAAACGCCGAGTGCCAACTGCTCGACGCTTTCCAGTGAGACCATTTCCCCCGCCAGTTTCGCGAAACGTTTCACCCGCCCTTGAATGGTACAGAACCCCTGCTCATCCAGCGTGACGATATCGCCGGTGTCATACCAGCCAGATTCGCTCTGGCCGTCGGCGTTCTGTGCGGCGGGCGGCTCCAGCGCGCCGCCGCTGCCGACGCGCAGATAGCCTTTCATAATATTCGGCCCGCGCAGCTGAAGCCGTCCGCCGTGTTCTATTCCCTCCACCGCCATAAGCCTGGCGTCCATACCGGGCAGGATCTGGCCGACGGTGTGCGGCTTCGCCGCCATCGGGACATTTATCGCCACCACCGGCGCGCATTCGGTGACGCCGTAGCCCTCCAGAATGCGCAGGCCGAAGCGATCCTGCCACAGCTCGCGGGTGGCATCGGACAGTTTCTCCGCCCCCGCGACCACATAACGCAGGCGGGCGAAATCGTACGGGTGGGCAAAACGCGCGTAATGGCAGAGGAAAGTCGAGGTGCCGAACAGCACGGTACAGTTCTGGTCATACACCAGCTCGGGGATGACCCGGTAATGCAGCGGGCTGGGATACAACAGTACCTGGGCGCCGGTCATCAACGGCGTAAACAGCCCCACCGTCAGGCCGAAGGCATGTAACAGCGGCAGCGCCGACATAAACTTATCCTTCGGCGTGAAATCGGCCACGGTGCGGATCTGTTCGATATTCGCCATGATGCTGCGATGGGAGTGCACCACACCGCCTTCGGCGTGCCTTCAGACCCGGAGGTGAACAGGATAAGCGCGCTGTCGTCTGGGCGCTGCATAAGCGCGGCCCGCGCCGGCGCCAGCAAGTGGCACAGAGTCCACAGCTTGTCGGAAAGAGTAAGGCTGGAGCGCAAATCTTCAAGAAACACCCAGCGGGCGCCGGCCACCTGAGTGGGAAGTTCGGTCAGACGCGCTTTGTCGAGAAACTGACGCGAGCTGACAATGATTTTCAGCCCGGCGGCGTCCACCGCATGGTTCAGCGCACCGGCGCCGGCGGTGTAATTCAGCATGGCCGGCACTCGGGCGCGTAGCAGCGCGCCAATAATGGCGGCGGCGGTGATGGTGGAATTCGGCAGCAAAAAACCCACATGTTCACCCGGCGCGGTCAGACGCTGCAGAATACGGCTAACCCCCAAACTTTTTTCAGCAGATCGTGATAACTGTCGGTCTTCAGCGCCATGTCGGTGATGCACGGCTTGCTGTCGCCATAGCGACGCATGGCCTGCAGTAAGCCGTCATACAACGTCATCGCAGGGCGCGAGGCCATGCGCGCATTCATCATAATCGTCCGCAGCCGTTCGCCGGCGGCGCGGCGGCCTTCCGGCATCGGTAGCGGCGTCGGCGCCAGCAGAGTCAGAGTAATTTTGGGAAACCAACGGCGACGAAACACGCCGCCCATGCGGCTAAACGGGGTAGCTTCAGGACCATCGATCCACATCGGCACTACCAGCGCATCGGCGCGCGCCGCGACGAATACCGCGCCGTCATACACCTTCATCAGCGCGCCGGTGACGGTCAGCCTGCCCTCTGGAAATACCACCACCGGCCGACCCTGGCCGACGGCCTTGATCAGTTGCTTGATGCTGTGCGGCCGCGTAGCGTTAAGCGAGATAATATCGGCATATCGCCGGGTAATCGGCATAAACCAGGCGTCGTCCAGCGTGGTATAAATGGCGAACACCGGCTTAACCGGTAAAAAAACCGCCAACAAAATGCCATCAAGAAACGAGACATGGTTAGGGGTCAACATGACCAGGGGTTGCGTCAACAGGCGGGTATCACCTCTGATTTCGACCCGGTACATCAATCTGAACAGCAGACGCAAAACCTTAAAAAGCATGCCATCTCCTTATGTATCTCTGCGGGTGAGGCCCGGCATCATCACGCCAGCGGGCAACACGCCCGCGGGGAGCGATTCGCCCGCCGGCTGACAAACGTCCCGACCCCATCATTATGTCGATTAATCTTAGCAGGTTAAAGGTTCGTCACGCTGACGGCGCAACGCGGTCGACCTCAGCGCGGCATGAATTCGCTCAATGCGCGCCGCTGTCCGCCGTCGGCATCGATATTCTCGTCCGCCAGCCAGGCGTCGTAGGCGGCACGCAGCGCAGGCCAGTCCGGGTTGACAATGGCAAACCAGCTGGTATCGCTGTTGCGGCCCTTGGTGACGACAGCCTGACGGAACGTATCTTCATAGTGAAACCCCAGCCGGCTTGCGGCCTCGCGCGACGGTGCATTGAGGCTATCGCATTTCCATTCGCAGCGTCGGTAGCCGAGGGTATCGAACAAATAACCCAGCAATAGCGAGATAGCCTCAGTGCCCAGACGCGAGCGCCGCATTGCCCGCGACCAATTCACCCAACCAATTTCCGCTACGCCGTTCGCCGGACTGAGGCGCATTAACGCCACCGTTCCCACCGCCTGTGCTTGAGCACGGTCCACTACTGTGAAAAACAGCGGATCCTCGCTCGCGGTCAGCGTCGTCAACCAAGCCCGGCATGCCTGCCGGCTTGCGGGACGCGCCACCGCCAGATAGGTCCAGTCGCGGCCGTCTTCCGCCTGCGCCCAGGCGTCGTATAAGGCATCAAAATGCGCCGCCGCCAGCGGCTCCAGCCGGCAGCTACGTCCGGTCAGAACCTTGCGAGGCGGCGTAGGGCAGGGTTGCCAATCGGTCAGTGCGGCGCCGATCGGTTGATTATATTCATTAATGACAGGCATAGGTTTTTTCCCCGGCGAAGGTCACGCGTGATCGCGGAACGTAAACGTTATCATCGGCGGCAGGAATACTAGCAGACCAGCGCGGAGAAAGCGCGTTTCCGGCGCAAGGGAGGCAATAAAGGGAAACTGCAGGCAAAAAAAACCTACGCGGACGCGTAGGTTGGTGCAACTGAAATGGTTTCAACATACAGAGTATGTTGATTTCTCACCAATCAATACCTCTGGGAGTACACACTCTAATGCCCCCGGCAAGACATCACCACCGAACAATCGCAAGATAACCGCTCGAAGTGAAACCAACTGTAAAAATTGCCCCAAGGTTATAAACATCTCGCCGGCAAGGGCCGAGATCAGCGGCGAGGTGCCGATAACCGGCACCAGCAGGTCATTACCCTGCGACCGGCGCCGCCCGACAACGCTGGGCATTTGGCCCCGAGGTCAGGGGTGAAGGGCACGGGCTGTTATCCGGCATTAACTCTTCATTACCCTGCGACCGGCGCCGCCGTTGGCGGACAGCGGATCACTTCCACCAGACAGCTCATGGCGTTCGGGCCCTGGGTCAGCGGCGAGGTGCCGATATCCAGCGTCAAAACGTTGGGATTGCCGGCCTGCTCCGTGGCGGGCGAACCGTCTTCCTGCCAGGTTGGCGTAAACCAGGCGCCGGGCGCCATCACGATAACCCCAGGCGTTACCCCATCGCTTAATTTGGCCCCCGCCAGCAAACGGCCACGATCGTTGTACACTCTGACCTGTTCGCCGTCGGCAATGCCGCGCCGTGCGGCATCCTGCGGATGCAGATACAGCGTCTCACGGCCGACGGTCTTATTGGCCTGCGCCAGCGGCGCCGGATCCAGCTGACTGTGTAGCCGGTCGTGAGGCTGCACGGTGATAAGATGTAACGGATAGCGTGTCGCCCGGACATCGCCCAACCATTCCGCCGGCGGGCGCCATTCCGGCAGCGGCCAGAAATCCGCGTAAGCGAAGCCGGCAATGGTTTGGCTGAAAAGCTCGATGCGGCTGCTCGGAGTTTGCAACGGATGCCGCAGGGGATCCCGGCGAAAAGCCGCCATGAAGACAAAGTCCTCAGCGGGCGCGGGCACTTCCAGGTAGCCTTGGCGCCAAAACTGGTCGAAGGGCGGCCAGCGGTGGCCGGCGGCGGCATGGGATGCGGCGCTTTGCTGATAGAGTGTCTCGATCCAGCCGCGCTCGTCGCGCCCGCCGGTAAACGCTTCCCGATAACCCAGACGCTCTGATAAATCGGCGAAAATAGCAAAGTCATTGCGCGCCTGATGCTGGGGCGCGACCGCCTGCTGCATAGCCAACACATAACGATCGCGTGATGAACCGCCGATATCATTACGCTCCAGCGAGGTGGTCACCGGCAGCACGATATCGGCCAGCTTGGCGGCCGGCGTCCACCAAATATCCTGCACCACCACGGTGGCCGGCTTGCGCCAGCCCGCCAACAACCGATTTAGTTGCTGATGATGATGAAATGGGTTACCGCCGGCCCAGTAAATCATGTCGACGGTGGGATAGCGTCTCTGCTGCCCCTGAAAACTGTATTCGCCGCCGGGATCTAACAACATATCGGCAATACGCGCCACCGGAATGCTCAGATCGGCGGCGGGATTGACACCCAGCGGTAAACTGGGCGCCAGGGCGTACAGCCGCGGATTACCCACGCCATTCATCGAGCCGTGACCAAAGGCGAAACCGCCTCCCGGCAGGCCTATTTGGCCGAGCATCGCCGCCAGCGCAATCACCATCCAGTAGGGCTGCTCGCCGCGATGGGCGCGCTGAAGGGCATAGGCACAGGTCATCATGCTGCGCGGCGCCGCCATTAACTTCTGCGCCAGCAGTCGAATGCGACCGGCGGGGATGCCGGTGATCGCGCTGGCCCAGTGCGGCGTTTTGGCAATGCCGTCGCGTTCCCCGCGCAGATAGGCCGCCAATTGCGGCCAACCAACGCAGTATCGCGCTAAAAATACCTCGTCCTGGGCACCCTGTTGCAGGATTTCCCAAGCCAGCGCCAACATCAGCGCCGTATCGGTATTGGGCCGGATAGGGATCCATTCCGCCTTGAGAAAAGCCGGACAGTCATCCCGCGTCGGGCTGATATTGATAACGGGCGTGCCTTTCGCGGCCAGCTGCTCCAGCCAGGATTGAAGCGAGTGCTCGCCAGCGCCACCGGAGGACACCTGGGCGTTTTTCAGCGCCAGCCCGCCGAAAGCGATGAATAATCCGCAGTGGGCAATGATGCTTGGCCAACTGGTTACTCTACCGGTTAAAGGACTGTAACTGCCGATAATATGCGGTAAGAAGAATTGGGCCGCCCCCCAGCTATAATTACCGGCCTGATCCACCGCGCCGCCGCCGGCAAAATGAAAACGTCGCACCAGCGAGCGGGCGTGATGAACCCGGCCAGCGGAGGACCAGCCATAGGAACCGGTAAAGATCCCTTCGGCGCCGAATCGATCGCGGACCCGGCGGTTCTCCTGTGCAATGAGATCCAGCGCGCGATCCCATGCTATTTCGACGAAATCGTCCCGGCCGCGCAAGTCGCGATCGCTGTTTTCCCGCGCCGCCAGCCAGGAGCGCCGCACCGCCGGCTTGCGGATGCGCTTATCGGAATAAAGCATCGGCGCTACAGACGCCAGCATCATTGAAGGATGCGGGTCATGTTTAAACGGCTCACAGCGGACTAATTTCCCCTCCTCCACCACCGCAGTGAAAGCCCCCCAATGCGCCAGTTGGGGAAAACGTCTAATCGCCATGCCCTGCTCTCTTTGTTGCTGATTAATCTGGCGGCAAAATAGCATTTCTTGTCAGGCGGCGCCAAACAACTTCATCGGGTCGATGGCGGGAAATAGCCCTCGTCGCGGCTAATTTTTACCGCATCATGCTAACTTCTTGCGGTTAAAGTTATTTTCCATGACACTAGCAAATGTAAACGATTACTCCCCCGACGTCGGAAATGTGCTCATGGCCACCATAAAGGATGTCGCCAGACTGGCGGGCGTTTCAGTCGCCACCGTCTCGCGTGTGATTAACAATTCGCCCAAAACCAGCGATGGATCGCGCCAGGCGGTCATGCAGGCGATGGAACAGCTGCAATACCACCCCAACGCCAACGCCCGCGCGCTGGCGCAACAGTCCACGGAAACCCTGGGATTGACTGTCGACGGTGTCTCGGATCCTTTCTTCGGCGCCATGGTGAAGGCGGTGGAGCAAGTGGCGTACCATACCGGCAATTTCCTGCTGATCGGCAACGGTTACCATATTTTGGATAAAGAGCGTCAGGCGATTGAGCAACTGATCCGACACCGCTGCGCCGCGCTAGTGGTGCACGCCCAGATGATCCCGGCCGAAAAGCTGAACACGTTAATGGCGCATATTCCGGGCATGGTGCTTATCAACCGTATTCTGCCGAATTACGCCGAGCGCTGCGTGGCGCTGGACGATCGTTACGGCGCCTGGCTGGCCACGCGCCATCTGATCAAAATGGGACATCGGCGCATCGCCTTTATCTGCTCAAGCCACAGTATTCCCGACAGCGTCGACCGCCTGCAGGGCTATCGGGACGCGCTGGAAAAGTTTCATATTGCCATGGATGAAAAACTGATTGCGTTCGGTGAACCGGACGAGGTGGGCGGCGAACAGGCGATGACGGAGCTTTTGTGGCGCGGCCGCACGTTTACCGCCATCGCCTGCTATAACGACTCGACAGCCGCCGGCGCGATGGCGGTATTGAGCGATAACGGCATTGAGGTACCGCAGGATATTTCGCTGGTGGGATTCGATGATGTGCTGATTTCCCGCTACCTGCGGCCTCGGCTGACCACCATCCGTTATCCGGTGGTGGCCATGGCCACCCAGGCGGCACAGCTGGCGCTGGCTAACGGCGCGCCGCTGCCGGAGGTGACCAATATGTTTATCCCGACGCTGGTACGTCGCCATTCCGTGGCGCCGCCGGCGGCGTAGCGCCTGACGCGTCCCCGAAACAGCGGCCCAGCGCGCCGGCGACGTGACGCTTGACGCTCGCTGGAACAGAGGCCTGCCGCGCCATCGGCGTGGCGTTCAACGCACCTTCAAGCTTGAGATCCTGCGAGCCGTTGCCGGTACAGGCGCACCGCCCGATCTGGATAGTCGACCCCGTCGCCCAGATATTCCCAGCCGTGACGCTCGTAATAGCCGGCGAAGGTCGCATACAGGTAAAGCACATCAAAACCGGCGCGACGGCTGTACTCTATCACGTGGCGCTGCAGCGCCGCCCCCACGCCCTGGCCGCGCGCCGGCGCATCGATATACAATGCCGACAGCCAGGGCGTCAAATCTTGCCGGGACAGGAGATCACAGCGCCATAGCCCGTCTGTGCCGACCAGCTTTTCCCCGGCCAGCGCGATAAACGTTATCGGCAGCCCCTCACTGCGCAGACTACTCTCGACGATGGCGGCACAAAACGCCAGACTGGCGCCGTGGCCAAATGCCTGCCATAGCCAGTCGGTCACGGCCTGCTGATGGCAGGGATGGTCCGCAAGCGTCGTGAACTGAATCCGGCTCACAGCAATTTCCCCTGAAAAATCGGCACCGATGCAAATAAGAAACCCTCGAATTCGGGCGCGTTAGCGTCGGAGGTTTCCATCAGGGCGGTTTTCACAATTTCCATAAACTGCCACATCGACTGATAGCTCCCCATCACGTCGCCCCGGCGCAGCACGGCGCAGCACGGCGAGAATAAACGTGCCGGTATCGCTGATTATAGTTGATGCCCAAGATCATTTGATGACCTCCAGCCGTGCCAGGTTCTGGCTGCCGAACTGATTTTGCTACGCCGGGAAATGGCGGAGCTGGCCTGCGCGTGACGGGAAAATCCCTCCTGGGCCGCTCAAATAGGAACAAGGGGCCGGCCGGCTCTACGCTTGAGATGGCGTAGCCGGTACGGCGGCAGCGCGGCAATAAAAACGCCGCTCTGTTAACACTTTTTTACCGAGATGTGTTTGCTTGACTGTTGGCTTCACCGATGCGAGAAGCTACTATGCGTGGCACCTTATCATTCTATTAACACGCGAATCACATGTCGTTTTATTCCCCTAAAGAAGTCGCCGCGATTGCTATGCATACCGGAGTTACCAAGAGTCAAGCCTCGCTACCGGTACTGATGGTACTCGGCATTATGGCGGGCGCGTTTATCGCGCTAGGCTTCCTGCTGGATATCCACGTCGTTTCCAGCCTGCCACCGGCGTGGGGATCGTTCGGCGTGTTCCTCGGCGCGTCGGTGTTCCCGGTCGGGCTGGTTTTAACGGTGTTGGCCGGCGGCGAACTGCTGACCGGCAATATGATGACGCTGCCGATGGCGCTGTTCAGCCGGCAAATCGGCGTGCTGGCGCTTATTCGTAACTGGTTTTGGGTTACGCTCGCCAACTTTATCGGCAGCCTGATAATAGCCTGGTTCTTCGGCCATATTCTCGGTATGACCGAAGGGGCGTTTTTGGCGAAAACCGTGTCAACCTCACACGACAAAATTTCCGCCGACTTTACCCACGCGTTTATCTCGGCCATTGGCTGTAACTGGCTGGTCAGTCTGGCGGTCTGGCTGGCGTATGCCGCAAAAGATATGGCGGGTAAAATCCTGGGCATCTGGTTTCCCATTATGGCGTTTGTTGATTTGGGCTTTCAACATGTGGTGGCTAATATGTTCGTTATTCCGGCGGCGATTTTCGCCGGCCAGGCCATCTGGCACGACTATTTCATCAATTTCCCGCCGGTATTCCTCGGCAACGAGATAGGGGGCGGTATCTTCGTCGCGTTGATTTATTTTATCGCCCATCGTCCGCTGGGCGGCAAGTCCCACGCCAGACGGCTCGGGCGGAGCCGGACCGCGACTCCGCCATGCCGCCCGTCGGGCAGACGAGCATACCTTTTAGCCCTTCACCTCCCTGCCCTCGCCGATAGGCTGGCGCCGGACGTCATCCCTACCCCATACCGCTTGCCTGGCCCCAAAGACATCCCCAACCCACACCGATTGCCTGGCGCCCGAAGACATCCTCAATCCACACCGATTGCTTGGCACCCGACGACCTCCCTCTCCCACACCCCCGCCGGCTTTTCGCCACCAAACCCGCCGTCCAGCGCAGCATCGGTTTTCTGCCACCAAAGCCTGCCATCAGCGCTCGTCGTCCGTTTCGGCCGCCGGAATTCATCTTCATACTGCGCCGACCAGATTCACCCGGCCTCACGCCGGTCCCGCAGCCCTGGATGCAGCACCGGGACGAAGATGTGCGCAATTTTTAATTGATTATCCGCGCATCAGCATGACGCCTTTAAGGGCGCGGCTCGTCGGCCGGCCCACGCCACTATGTTTCCCATTCTGCCGCTTAACGTGCGTGGCGCTTTAACGGCGCCGGCTAACACCTACTTTAGGCATAATGTCCCTTGCCGTCGCGCGAGCGACGCTGGAAGCCGTCAGGCGGGCGCCAGCATTGCGGTAACCTGACTGATAAAGCTGTCACGTACCGGATCGATGATCTTTTCATTCCACACCAGGCCAATATCCCAGCGGGCGAATTCACCGTGCAGCGGCTGACAAATAATATCCTGATGGGGCACCGTAACCGCGCTTTGCGGCAAAATAGCCACACCCATGCGGGATTCCACCATCGTCATCAAGGTACGGGTGTCGCTGATACATTGCATCTTGCGCGCGTCTATACCGTGCGCGGCAATAAAATTATTGATTTGTAGCGCCGAACCAGGGCAGGTTTCCGCATTCACGGTAAACAGCGTACAGCGGCGCCACAGCTGATGCAGCGCTTCCTGCTGGTGCCGGCAGCTTTTATGAAAAACCAGCGTTAAACAGTCCGAACCGGTTTTACGAAACGCCAGCGGCGGCGAGACCGGAATACGCATAAAACCCGCCTGCAGCTGACCATTCAGGATACGTTCTTGCTGCACCGGCGACGAGATATCCTGTAACCCAAGATGAATATCGGGAAAGGCATTCTGAAAGGCCGTGATTATGACCGGCATCACCGGCGTCGCCGAGGAAATGAACCCCAGCGACAATGCGCCGCGCTTGCCGTTGGTCAGTTGCTGGCACAGCGTCTTGAAGGCATTAAACTGACTGAGTAATTTTTTCGCATCCTGATAAAGCTGCTGACCATGACGGCTGAGCTGAGTCCCGTGATTATCGCGCAAAAACAGCACCAGACTGATTTCCGTCTCCAGCATCTTGATCTGTTTGGTCAGCGTGGGCTGTGTCAGCCACAATCTTTCCGCCGCTTCCCGATATCTCAGGCACTCAGCCAGAGCCACAAACGCCAGGAGTTGCCGAATGTCCATTCCAAACTCCTATCGCCAATTAACTTTTTTCAATTATACAAATTACCCCTTTCATGTTGAACTGTCATGAATAATTAATCTGCAGGAGCCTTTCATTATGTATAAATCCTCGCGCATTATCGTCAAATAAAAAAGAGCAGCGACTTAAAATAAGCAAAAATAAACATATGCATCAAAACAATATAAAAATATCCATTATTCAGCGCCTAAAGACATGACTCTAAACAGTTGCATTATCCCCGCCGGTCAGAAGCCCGTGCCACAAGGGGTGGCGGCATCGCCAGCGGTATTGATTAACACGTTTTACGTGAGCGCACGCGCTACTGTTGCCTTTTATTTGCTTAACAATGTGAACCGATTCAGGCCATGATGTCTTCGCCGGCGCAAGCGCGAGCGGAAGTCATTGCCTGCCTATCTCCTTTTTCGACGAGCCAATAAATAAGATAATTAAGGAATGATGATGAAATTAATTAAATCCAAATCTTTAATCTTTGATATGGACGGCACTTTAGTACACTCCACACATCAGGTCGAATTTATCTGGCGACACTGGTGTCGTATCAATCATATTGCGCCCCAGCAGGCATTAAACATTTGTCATGGGGTACGTTCCCGCGATGTCATTCGTCGGATCGCGCCTCATTTGCCGCTGGAAGAGCAGGCGGCGGTGCTTGACGGCCTGGAGATAGAATTTACCGGCAAAGCGCGGGAAATTCAGGGCGCCGGACGCTTTCTCAGCTCCCTCGGCGACGCCCCCTGGGCCGTGGTCACCTCGGCCAGCCAGCGGGTCGCGCGGCACCGGATGACCTGCTGTCGATTACCGTTGCCCGCGCAAATGGTCGGTGCCAATGAGGTGAACTGCGGCAAACCGGACGCGGAGCCCTACCGCCTGGGCGCGAAATTACTCGGCGCCGCAGCCCGGCGCCCGCATTCGCGGCCATATTCGCGACTGGCGGCAAATCCGCTTCGTCGGGTTTGAGGGCGGTGAAATTTTGCTCGAACTAAACCTTTCACCCTGAAACCGCGCCGCGCGCCGGGCGGCGTCGACCTGGATTGTCGCCCCATGGATGCCCGCCGCTTGCGGGGCGATGAGGGAACCAGGCGCAATACTTAGCGCCGGTTATCGCTCAAGGTCAAACAGCTCCTCCAGCCGCTGACGGCGGCGGATCTGCCGTGCCTGACCTTGTTCAAACAACACCTCCGGCAGTAGCGGCCGGCTATTGTAGTTTGAGGACATTGAGGCGCCATAAGCGCCGGTATCGTTAAAGACCAGATAGTCCCCCACCTGGGCCGGCGGCAAAAGACGCGGCGCGACACCGCCGCCGGCCGTCTGGGTAAACACGTCGCCAGATTCGCACAGCGGTCCCCCCACGACGGTTTCGCGCAATGGTTGTGAGCCGCGATCGCGGCCGTCCGCCGGCAGCAGCGAAATAGCGTGGTAACTACCGTACATCGCCGGGCGCATTAAGTCGTTAAACCCCGCGTCCACCAGCACGAAGTGGCGGCTGACCATGTCTTTGACCGCCCTGACCTGGGTTATCAGCACGCCCGATTCTGCCACCAAGAACCGGCCAGGTTCAATTTCAAGCGTCACCGGATGCCAGAGATGGCTGCTTATCCGCCGACGGGCGGCATCCCACAGGCCAAAGTAGTGATCGGTATCAATCGCCTCCTCCCCCGAACGGTAGGGTATCGACAGACCGCCGCCCGCGGAAATGGCCGCGAGATCCAGCCCGCTGGCGATGACCTGTTGCACCATGGCGTCGCAGACCCGGGAGAGGTGGCCGTAATCCACTCCCGAACCGATATGCATATGTATGCCGATGAGCCGCAGACCGTAGCGGAGAATAAGCGCGACGGCCTGCGGCAAATCTTCATGCCAGATACCGTGCTTGCTGTTTTCGCCGCCGGTGTTGGTTTTTTGGCTATGCCCGTGGCCAAAACCGGGATTGATACGCAGCCAGACGCCGTGTCCCGGCGAGCGGGCGCCAAGCTGTGCCAGCATATCCACCGAGCCGGCGTTGACCGGGATACGGAGCTCAACGACCCGCGCCAGCGTCGATTCATCCAGTAAATCGGCGGTAAAGACGATTTCATCGTTCTCGGTGCCCGGCTGGAAACCGGCCAGTAGAGCGCGCTCAATCTCGCCGAGCGATACTGAATCTACTTTAACGCCCTGGCTGCGCATCAGGCGCAGCAGATGGATATTGGAACAGGCTTTCTGGGCGAAGCGGATGGTATCGAAGCGACGTAGTTGCGCAATCCGGGCGCTGATGGTTTCCGCTTCATACACCCAGACTGGTCCACCGTAGCGCTGATGGAGCGGTAATAAATTCGCGGCATTCAGGGCGCGTTCCGTGGTGTAGAGACTGTGCGACATGGTGGTCCTCGCTGAAAAGAGTCGGTCCCGACAGCGCCGGTGCGGGCTGGGGCTCTTCTTTGTAATGCATCGTCAGCTATTAATAAAATATCTTTTTTACCCTTAGCTATTCATTTATGATATCGCTTTCAAGATAGGGGGCGAAAGATGGCGGCGGTAAGCTCGAGGCAGATCGATATTTTTCACGCGATCATGACCACCGGTAATCTGACCGAGGCGGCGGGATTACTGCATACCTCACAGCCTACCGTAAGCCGTGAGCTGGCGCGGCTGGAACAGTTGCTGCAGTTAACCTTATTTGACAGGATTAAAGGCCGCTTGAAACCGACCCATGAGGGGTTACGGCTGTTTGAAGAGGTGCAGCGCTCCTATTACGGTATGGACCGGATCCTCGGTGCGGCGCGCGCCATTCGTGAATACCGCCAGGCGCAATTGTCGGTCGCGTGCCTGCCGGTATTTTCCCAATCGCTGCTGCCGGAGGTGTGCCGCACTTTTTTCGCCGCGCACCCGGAAGTCAGCCTGAATATTACCCCGCAGGAATCACCGCTGCTGGAAGAATGGCTTTCCGCCCAGCGCTTTGATTTGGGCCTGACGGAAAAACCGACTGCGCCGGCCGGCACGCGTTGCGCCACCCTGATGACCCTCAATGAAGTCTGCGTGTTGCCGCCCGGCCATCCGCTGGGCGCCAAATCGGTATTGACGCCGTCGGATTTCCGCGACCTGCCGTTCATCAGCCTTTCCGCGACCGACAGCTACCGACATTGGCTGGACCGGCATTTTCAGCAGGCGGACGTGGCACGGCAAGAGGTCGTGGAAACCCACAGCGCCGCCTCGGTTTGCGCCATGGTCCGCGCCGGCGTCGGGCTTTCGATCGTCAATCCGCTAACGGCGCTGGATTATGCGGCCAGCGGCGTGCTGATCCGCCCGTTCAGTATCGCGGTGCCTTTTACCGTGAGCCTGATCCGTCCGCTGCATCGTCCGGCCTCCGCGCTGGTAAATGAAATAAGCACCTTTCTACAACGCTTCGCCGCCGAGGTACCAGATCGGCTGACGCGCAGTATGCATGCGCGCTGATACCACAGGGCCCCAGGCGCGGCGGCGCGGGTGCCGGCGGTAAAAGCTTGCGGACCCGCTGCGGCATCGGTCGCTACCACTCGGCTCAAGTGTGCGGCAGCACCGTTGCCAACTGGGTACGGCGGGTGGATACGCTGCGCTCCCGCTCGACCACCGGTGCGACAGTGCCGGTGCCATCGTTGGATGGCTGGCGGACCCGCTGCGGCATCGGCCACTCTCAGGCGGTCAGCGCACGGCGCGGCGGACGGGAGAAAGTGATGAGGCAAATAAGCAATCCGCCCAGCGCCAACCAGCCGGCGGCCAACGGCACCATGGTCAGACCAAAACCCGCGTCAATCACTTTTCCGCCGACCCATGCCCCAAGGGCGTTGCCGATGTTAAACGCCGAAATATTCAGCGTCGACATCAGATTCGGCGTGTCGGCGCCATGGGCCACGACATTAAATTGCAGCGCCGGCACGGTGCAGAATGTCGCCATCGCCCAGAAAAACAGCGTGATCTCCGCCGGCCACAACGTACCGCTGGTCCAGCGGAACAGCACCGAAAATAACGCTATTAATGCAAAACTCAGCATCAACGCCACCGACACTCGCCAGTCGGCAAGCCGCCCTCCCAGCAGATTGCCCACCGTTAACCCGGCGCCGATTAAAAACAGCGTCCAGCTTACGCCGCGATCGCTGATATGCGTTACCTGCAGCAACAGCGGCGCGATATAACTAAACAAGGTAAACATCGCCGCGGCGAAAAATACCGTCATCAGCAGCGATAGCAGTAGCCGTCCGTTGCGTAAGGCGGCCATCTCCCGCGCCAGATTGGCCGGCGCGGCGTTGCGTTGCGCCGGCAAGCTGACCAGCAACGCCAGCAGCGCCGCCGCACCCAGAAAGGAGACGCACCAAAAGGTCGCGCGCCAGCCGAACAACTGCCCCAGCCAGGTGCCGGCGGTAACGCCGAGCACATTGGCAAGCGTCAGACCGGTAAACATCAGCGCAACCGCCGAGGCGCGGCGATTGGGGGGGACCAATCCGGCAGCCACCACCGCTCCGATACCGAAAAACGCGCCGTGGCACAGGGCGGTCACCACCAGTGCAACCATTAGCAGTCCATAGCTGTAGGCCAGCGCACAGAGCACATTGCCGATAATAAAGATCACCATTAAAAGCGCCAGACAGGTTTTGCGCGGCAAGCGCGCGGTCACTATCGCCATAATCGGCGCGCCAATAGCGACCCCCAGGGCATAACCGCTGATAAACCAGCCGGCGTCCGGTAAGCTGACCGCGAGACTGCCTGCCACTTCCGGCAATAACCCCATAATGACAAATTCGGTGGTGCCTATAGCAAAAGCGCTCAGCGCCAGCGCTAACAGTGCGATGGGCATAACAAACTCCAACAGTGTTTCGTCCCCCGGATGCGGGCACGGTGTATTATAAATTAAGGGCGTATCGTCAGAGTCAGAGGTGGGGCCTTGCATTAGCGTTATTATGGCTTTTTATAGCGTTATTATAATTATTCAAACCGTTATTATGCTGTTTAAGCCGATGGTGCGATTTGTGCTGCGCCATCATTTCAGTACAGCGTCACCCGTGTGAATGTGCCGCTGGCGCGCACGTTCATTCCGAAACCGCAGTCCCCCGCCAGCGTCGCCAAATCGACGCTATCAGGGTGAAATGCCATCGTTACACGGCAGCCGAGGTCGTTACCGTCCGGCTACGACGCCCAGTTTGCTTGTTGGTGATCGATAGCCGTAACGGTGGAAAACTGTCCCATATTGGGCCCGTAATAGAGTCCCATCAGCGGCATGTAATAACCGGAAAAACGAATCCGCCAGCTTTCGCCCTCCGGCATTACCGACAGCGTGCTCCAGACGCCCTTGCCAGCATAGCGCCAATAAGTCCCCATGGGGCTGGCGGCCAGGGCCGGCTGCAGGCGATCAACTATTGGCGCAATCTCCTCAAGCGCTTCGCGGCGCGCATCACCCTCCGGCATCCGCAGCAACCAGGCGCGGGCCTTGAGCGGCTCACCCGCCTGCAGGAGCGCTAGCGCGATATGGTGATAGGCGCCGGCCAGCGCCGCCGGCGGCAAATGGCAAAATTCACCCCAGGCAGCCTGAGCGGTGTAATGTTCTACGGCTTGATGCATATCGCTTTGTGAAAACGCGCTTTCCCCCAAGCGGGCGAACTCGTCTATCTTGCCGCAGTCCGCCGCTATCTGCTCATCGCTGGCCGCCGCGAGCGCGGTCGCCGTATGCAGTACCAGGGCCATGACGCCCGCTTGCCATTTCCGTTTCATTTACCGCTCAGTGTTCATTCAAACCGACCGCAGCAGCGATAATGAAACGGACTCAGGCAGAAGTAAAGATATCACTTGCGCATGGTGTTAAGGATAAGGCACAACGGACAGTATAGTCACCGCCGCCTGCGGCTGATTAGCGGAGTGTGCCGCCGCCTTTTTCAAGGCCTCTGTCACCTCGTCGCTGGCGATGGTGAGCTCGTTATCGCTTTCAACAATCACTTCCTGCAAGAGGTGGTGCCCCCCTTCTTGCCATTCATAGGCGATTTTATATTGTCTGCTCATACTCGGGTCCTCCGTTGGCGGTCTTGGCACTGGTTGGTTAAGTATAGCCAAGACGCGTGGCGCTGCCCGTTGGCTATGGGCCACGGCGTTAACCGGCGAATGCCGGCATGACCAACACGATTTTGCCGATATGGCCGCTGCTTTCCATTAGACGGTGCGCCTCGGCGGCGTCTGCCAGCGCAAAGACGTTATCAATCAGCGGCCGCACCTTGGCCTCGGCAAGCAGCGGCCAGACCTGCTGCTGCAATTCCGCGGCGATGGCCGCTTTCTCTTCTACGCTGCGCGCGCGCAACGTAGAACCGGTGTGGGTCAGCCGTTTGGCCAGCATGGCCATCAGATTCAGCGACTTAGCCGGCCCCTGTTGCACGCCTATTTGCACAATCCTACCGTTCATTGCCGCCGCCTCATAGTTGCGCGCCACATAATCACCGGCAATCAGATCGACAATCACGTCGGCGCCGCGGCCGTCGGTCAGGCGTTTTACCTCCGCCACGAAGTCCTGCTCACGGTAATTGATGGCGGCGTCGGCGCCCAGCGACATCACCGCCTGACATTTTGCCGCCGACCCGGCGGTGGCGAACACCTTCGCGCCAAACGCCTTGCCCAGCATCACCGCCACGGTACCGATGCCGGAGGTACCGCCGTGAACCAGCAACGTCTCGCCGTCGCTCAGCTGGCCGCGCTAAAAGACATTGGTCCACACGGTAAAGAACGTTTCCGGTATCGCGTCAGCTTCGTTCCAGGACAGCGATCCCGGCACCGGTAACGCATTGGTTTCGTGCACCACGCAGTATTCGGCGTAACCGCCGCCGGCTATCAGCGCGCACACTCTGGCGCCCGGGGTATAGCGTCTGACGCCCTCGCCAACGGCCACCACCTCACCCGCGATTTCCAGGCCGGGAATATCTGAAGCCCCGGCCGGCGGCGGATAATTCCCCTGGCGCTGCAACACGTCTGGACGATTGATCCCCGCGGCCGCGACCCGCACCAGCAGATATCCCGCCGCCGGGCGCGGCACCGGCCGCTGCGACAGGACCAACTGCTCCGGTCCGCCCGGTTGGTTAATCTCAATGATCTGCATACGATCGGGGAGAGAGGAGGTATTCATGATGAGATCCTTAGCGAAAAAGGGAAATGCTGCCCGTCGCGCAGCCGGTAAACGCGCTGCGGCGGCGGCCCAGAGTTATAGCATAACCCAGCGACGTTTCCCTTTCTGACCATTGTGTGGCGTGATGTGTCTGGCATGACCCGGGTTAGCGACGCCCCATCGCCGGCCGTCCCGCTATTCGTCGCCGCCGACAGGTCCGGGATAGAGCGCCAGCCCCGCGGTCAATTTGCGTACGCGCTTTTTATCACCGGCGATGGCAATGCCCAGCAGTTGAAACGACTCGCTGTACTGCCCGGCGAGGGCGGCGCGGAACTGCGCATAGTCGGTGGTGGCCTGCCCCTCTACCGGAAAAAGCACCACATCCAGCGATTGGCTCACGCCGTCGTGCTGCAGGCGTTGCAGGTGCAACGCATCGGCGGCCAGCACCGGAATACCGATAGGAATAAGCCCCGGCCACGCGCGCTGCCGGGCGTCAGTCAACGCCTCGCCAACCAGCGCGGGGTGGCGCTGACCGAGGGTTAACGCCATCACCGCCGCCGCATTCGCCGCACGCCCGGCGTCCAGACTCTGATTCAGTATCACGACGCAACGTTACGGCGCCGCAATGGCTTGTTGCTCAACCTTGTTCATCTCTACGCTCCTGAATTATCACCAGGCCGTCAGAGTAAGAGGGGATTCAGGCGCCGTCTGGAACGTTTGTGCACCAATACCGATAGCGTGCGTGCGTCATATGATAGGCGCGGCGGAACCAGCGCCCCAGGTGACTTTGGTCGGCGAACCCGACCTGCGCGGCGGCCAAGGCGGGCGAGATGCCTTGCCTCAGTAAACGGCGCGCCTCGACGAGTCTGAGTTGCACCAGCCAGGCATGGGCGGCAGACCGAACACCGCGCGGAACTCGCGATTGAGCCGAAAACGGTCCATGCCGGCGACATGGGCCAGCGCATCCAAGCCGATCTCCTCGTGGAAATGCGCCTACAAATACTCACGGGCGCGGTTCAGCGCGTAACGGCTGACGTTTGCCGGCGCCCCTTTCTTCCGCCACGGATAGCCGTGTGTCAGACGCGCAAGCAAGCACTGTAGGGCATGGTCACGCACCATGCGCGGCGCGTGATGATGCAGCGCGTTAAACGCCTCCCAGGTTGCGCCCGCCAGCAGAGGATCGTCCACCAGCGTTTGCGGAAAAACCAGCTCAAATCGGTCCGGCTCATCGGCAAACAGGGTCGGTAAGGTTTGACGCAGCAGCGGCACCGGCAAGTAAAGCATGCGATAGGTGAAGCCCGCGACATCCACCGCGTCGCCGTCATGGATTTCGCCCGGCGCCAGCATAAATACCTGACCCGGTGTGCTTTGATGCTTGATGCGCCCGGAATGAAATTGCTGCACGCCGGCTTCGGTGACGCCGATGAGATAGCTGTCGTGCCAATGTGCATCATAGGCGTGACCGGTAAAGTGGGCGCGAATGGTTTCTGTCTGGCTATCATCATCCCTGGCGATATCCACCCAATTGGCGTTCAGCATAAGCATAATTCCAGGAACAGGTGATGGGTAGTATAATTAGTCTGCATTACGTTGGGGCCAGGTGCGGAAACCTTCGCTGAGGTCGCGCCGTGAGGCGTTCGTCTCGGTGCCCTCTTAAACAAACCGTCCGCAGGGTAAAAAGACTATCGCAGCCGCGACTTAATCGCTGTCCCGGACGATTTGCACCTTGAGTTTTTTGCCATTCATCACGCCTTTCACCTGGTAAACCACGCCTTTATTGCCGCAAGAGACCAGTAAATCCCCGTCCCAATCCATACGCAACTGGCTGGGCGACGGGCAACGGTAGCCCGCACGCCGCAGGGTTTGCTGCGCAATCTGGTTCTGCTTCATTTGCCGCGGGCCGGCCGCGTCTTGCCACACGGGCAGACGCCAGCTCGTCCCATCGGCAAACAGCCGGGACAGGACGAACAGCAATAGCGTGATCGCAAATAGCGCGTTGAGAGGGCGCGTATCGTTCATCTCGTGATGCCCAACGTGAGAAAGCGCAACTTTAGCCGATAAATTAACGCGGAACAATGATCCCGCGTTAGCTTTTCGACGCCGAGTATGTCTAGCGCGAGCGCCGGCCTTACTTATCGCTCCTCGCCGGTTATCCTTGAGGGCGGGGTGCGGCACAAGCCGCTGTTCGCTCATTAGACGGTCGCTCCGCGCCCGCCGCGGCGGGATAACCCGATTAGGCGTGTGCTCGTCGCGAACGGATATTCAGCAGCGCTACCCCTGCTCGTCGCGAACGAAGAGTGAAAGATCCACCCCGCGCAGATCAGCCGGCCATAGTGCCGCCGTCCACCGGCAGACTGACGCCGGTGATAAAACTGGCCGCCGGACTGGCCAGCCAAAGCGCGGCGCGGGCCACTTCCTCGGCCTCACAAATTAGCCCCATGGGGTGTATATCGCCGTGTTCGTCGAGCTTATCGCCAAACGCCGCCTCGGACATGGCGGTCCTGCCCAATCCGGGACAAACGGCGTTGATGCGGATACCCTGTCGGGCATACTCCAGCGCGGCGGATTTGGTCAACCCCAGCAGGCCGTGTTTGCTGGCGGTGTACGCGCAGCCGCCAGTATAGCTTACGCGCAGTCCCGCAAGGGAGGCAATATTTACAATAGCGCCGCCGGTAGCCATCATCAAAGAAATTTCCCGCTTCATGCAGAGGTAGACGCTGGTCAGATTGAGCGCCATCACCTGATGCCAGGCCTCGTCGGGATAATCGGTCAAGCGGGTGAACGATGCACCATCCATGCCGGCGTTATTGATGGCGATATCCAGCCTGCCCCAGCGGTCGCCGATATCATCAAACAAGCACTTCACGTCCTCAGCGCGCGCCAGATCGGCGGCATAGAATTGACTATCGCTGCCGGCAAAAGGCGCCTTAGCCATAGCCCGCTACCCTTTTGCCGTGCTGCGGCCCACCAGCAGCACCTGCACCCCGGCACAAACCAGCGCGTCGGCGCACGCCAGGCCGATTCTCTCTGTCGCGCCGGTCACCAGCGCCCTGCGTTTGCTGCCTGTCGTCACCCTGCCCTCCATTGCTTGTCAGTCAGTCCCTATGTAGGCGTATACGCCTGCCGCAAGGCTTGCGCAGCGGTCACAGCAAGCTTTACTAATAATCCGCCAGCTGCTGCGCCTTGCCCGCGAACCGCTGCGTTAACTGCGCCACGTCCTCCTCGCTGATTTTCCGAATCAGCGTTTCCGCCGGCGGGCTTATCGCCAGCGCCGGCTGCAGCCAGTCCTGCTACAGCGCCGCTCGCGCACTCGGCCATACCGCACCGTCGACAGGCAGAATCGCGCGGATACGCGCGGCGATCCCGGGTGCGATTGGCGCCAGCACGCAACTGTATACCCGCAGCAGCCCCAGGCAATTTTTCAGCACCTGCGCCGACGCCAACGGGTCGATTTTCACCCTGCGCCAATGCTGCTGGTGGGTGATGTATTCATTGCCACGGGTCCACACGCGCCGCATCACGGCACCGGCCTTGCGGAATTCCAACAGTTGCATCTGGTGGTCGAATTCGGCTACGTCCTGCGCTAACGCTTCACTTAGCGCCGGGTCGGCGCTATAACCCGCCGGCAACACGCCGTCGAAATTGGTCACGATAAGCGTCACCAGCCGGTTGATGAAATTGCCGAGATTGTCCGCCAAATCCTTGTTAATGACCTGCGCCATGGCGCTGAAATAGAAATCGGTGTCGCTGGTTTCGGGCATCATGCAAAACAGGGTATAACGCCAATAATCAGCGGGAAAAAGCGTCAGCGCCTCGCCGGTAAACACGCCTCGCTGGCGGCTGGTGGAGAATTTGTCCCCTTCGTAGGTCAGCCAGTTCACACCTTTAATAAAGCTTGTAAAGTCCAAGTATCGGCGGTGTCGATCATCATCGCAGGCCAGAAAACCGTATGAAACGGCACATTGTCTTTAGCCATAAACTGCACCAGCTCGACCTCATCCGGCCGCTGCCACCAGTCGCGCCAGCCTTCAGGTTGTCCCTGTGCCGACGCCCATTCCTGGGTCATACTGATATATCCCAGCGGCGCATCGAACCAGACATAAAACGCTTTATCCTCAAATCCCGCTTTGGGAACGTTGACGCCCCAAACCAGATCGCGCGTAATACAGCGCGGCCGCAATCCTTCCTGCAACCATTTACGTGCAATACCCCTAACCGTTGCTGGCCAGTGGGGGTGGGATCTCCAACCAGATCCGCACCGCCGGCTCAAGTTTGGTGAGATCGAGGAAAAGATGCCGGCTTGCCATCAATTGCAACTCACTGCCAGGAGTGAGCGCGGAGCGCGGACCCAGCAACTCCGCCGGATTAAGCAGCGCCCCGCAGCCATCGCATTGATCACCGCGGGCAACGGTGAAGCCGCATAACGGGCACGTCCCCTCAATATAGCGATCGGGCAAGAAACGCTTATCCTCCACGGAATAGAAATGCTGCAGGGTATCGGAGAAGATAAAACCGTGCTGATCAATGGCGGAAAAAACCTGTTGCGTTATACGGTGGTTGGACGGCGAAGAGGTACGGCCGAAATGGTCAAAACTGATGTCGAAGGCGTGGTAAATATCTTTTTGCAGCCGATGATTTTGCTGACAATACGCTTCTATCGGCATTCCGCTGGCCGCAGCGCCAAGCTCCGCCGGCGCGCCATGTTCATCGGTACCACAAATAAACAGCACCGTCTCGCCCTGCTGACGAGAATATCGGGCGTGAATATCGGCGGGCAGAATCGACCCCACCAAATTGCCGAGGTGCTTTACACCATTAATGTAGGGCAAAGCGCTGGTGATCAATTTCTTTTTCATCATAATGGTATCAAAATTTGCAAATGAAGGGGGTCATTCCCCAATCGGCATAATTATAGATGCTGTTGCCATCGGCACCATCAAATGTACGATAAATATAATTAGAATATTAACTGAATCGTTTTATGCAATGACCTGTTAATCGCTTAAACGACCTACTCTGTGATGACTAATCATCCTTGCCACAGCCGCTGCTATGTTAATGCGTACGGTATTCTTTTTCAATCGTTAACGACGCCGCAATGTTAACGAAGTTTCTCTTCCCTAATATCAGCAGGGTATTACAACATATAACGGTGTTATCTAATTAATCTTTTCTGTAGTTAAATAATAAAACTGACGTTCAACCCAAAGACTGTGTTAGGCATGACAAAATATCCGCCCGGCGCGCACATTCCATTCACAACTTATAGCGATTAACTTATATATTTAATAAACTAACATCACCTAATTATTGATTTATTTTTGTGATGAGAATCACATTTTCATGCAATATTTAATTTTTTGATGGCGCGTAACGCTTTTTATTATTACATATTTAGTAGACCTAATCCCGATTAAGCGGCGCAGTAAAGTTTATCTCTAAAAAATATTTAATTAATAATAGACATCATAATACTTAATTATTTTCATTATACGTCCTGCACGGAGGAACAGTATCAATGGAATTGAGAAGCTGGTTGTGCGCATCCCCTTTTGAAAGAAAGACTGGTTGAAAAATGTGAACTCCATGGCGCAGACGTCATTCATTTTGATTTGGAAGACGCCGTTCCGACAGAACAGAAATCAAGTGCCCGCGTGGCCTTGAAAACGGTTTTCCCGGCCCGGCATCCGTTACCGGGCGCCGTCAGGATCAACCGCCTCGCCACGCTTGAGGGGCTGCAGGATTTGCTATTTCTCACGGAATACGCTCTCCAGCCGATGATCGTCATCCTCCCCAAAGCGCAGCTGGCGCGCGATATTTCGCTGGTTAGCACCATTTTCCCTCACAGCCTCATTTTTGCCGTTATCGAAACCCTTGAGAGCTATTACGAGCTGCGGCATTTATCTGCCGCTCCCACCGGTCTGGCGGGCGTCATATTCGGCGCCGCCGATTTTGCCGTCGCAATGGCAATCGATCCGCAGCTGGCTGCTCGGCAGTTGCAGCCCATCAAAGCGGAAATATGCCTGAACGCCAGGAGACTCGGGTTGCGCGCAATCGATTCCCCCTGTTTTTCCCCGCATCATCAGACGCTGCTGCAAAGCGAGATTGTACTGGCGCGCAAACTGGGATTCAGCGGCAAAATCGCCATTCATCCCGCGCAAATAGGCCCCATCAATCAGGGCTTTGCCACTCAAGAGACGCACCGCGTTCGGGCGCGGCATGTACTGTCACAGCTGGATAATGCCCCGGGGATCACAACCGACGCGGAAGCAATGCTTGGCCCACCACATTTGAAATATGCCAGGCACATCCTCGCGCAGAAATAGTTCCCACGCTGGGTTATCGCCTGATTAACGTAAGGAAATACAAGGCATGAAAATAAAAGCCATTAGCACGTTGCAACCCGTGGGGGCACAGCGTTATCGGGAAAGCCACGGTCTTTATTATGACGACTTCGAGGTCGGGGACATCTACGAACATAAACCCGGCCGCACGATAACCGATGCTGACAATATCTGGCAGTCGCTTATTAATTCCAATAATCATCCGTTGCATAGCGATTACCACTATGCCAGTACCACGGAATTCGGCCGCCCGCTCATCTCCAGCCTGGTGACCTTTTCCATTATTGGCGGGCTGAGCCTGGCCAGCACCAGCGGCAGTGCCATCGCTAATTTGGGCTGGAAAGAGGTGACGCTATCCAACCCGGTTTTCGTCGGCGATACCCTGTATGCGGAATCGACCGTGCTCAGCAAAAGACGTTCCCGCAGCCGCGCCGGACAGGGTGTGGTGACCGTCATGACGCGTGGATTGAATCAGCGCGGAGTGGAAGTTTTGCGCTGGCAGCGCAGTTTTCTGGTGCCGGCGGCCGGCGGGGGAGCCCCATGACCCCTACCTCCACCAGTGGGGCATTCCATTTGCCGCTGCTGCCGCTTGGCGATGCTATTTTGCCGCTGGCGGCGTTTTTCAACGACCATTATCGCCTGTCGCATCAGGCGCGGGCGCAGGTTCCGCCGCGCAGCCTGATTATCCGGCAGGCGCCGTTTACCGCCTTTGGGGTGATGCCCGCGTTCTGTCCTTATCATAGGCTGTTTATCGCCAAGGTGGCGACGTTTGCCCCTGGCAATGGCGACGGGCCGGCGGTCAGCGCGATTGTCTGCGTATTTGATGGCCTCAACGGGCAGCCGCTGGCGCTGCTTGAAGGCACACAATTGACCAACGCCAAATGTGCGGCCATAAGCGCCATGGTCACCGATATTTGCGCCGTGGATAACGCGCGGGTAATGGCGGTGATCGGCAGCGGCATCCAGGCCTGGCAGCAGGTCCGGGCGGTCATGGCGGTGCGCGCCATCGCTGAACTGCGGGTCTTTTCACCTAATGGCGACCATGTAGCGGATTTCGCCCGACGAGTCAGCCAACGCTGGCCGGGCGCTTTGCAGGTAATCACCCCGCCCAGCGCGGTTCAGGCGGTAGGCGGTGCGGACATCTTTTGTACCGCCACCAGCTGCGCCATGCCACTGTTCCCCGCAGAGGCCGTCGCGCCCCACGCGCATATCAATTGCATGGGCGCGCATACCCCCCACGCGCGGGAAATTCCCGACGCGCTACTGGCTCGGGCACGGGTGGTGGTCGAAGATCGCCAGACCGCCGTCGTCGAGGCCGGGACAATCCATGCCGACGCGCTGGAATTGGCACAACTCTTGAGCCTGAAGTCTGCCGACATCAAAGCACAGCTGAGCGTATTCAGTTCCACCGGTCATGGCTATCTGGATTTACTGACCGCGGCTTTCGTCCTGCGGCATAGACACGCCAGCGGCGGGCCCGACCCAGGCAATGGTGAGGTGGCGGCATGATTGTCTATTCTCTTCAGCAGCTCGTCGCCATAGCGCGCCAGGCTTCGCCCTTTTATCGCCACCTTTACCGGGATCTCGGTTCAACGTTTCAGTTGCAGGATTTGCCGATCGCCCGTTTTGAGGACGTAATGGCGGCGGTGCATGCGGACTTTCGTTCGCTGTTCACCCGTGAACGGCTCAGCGGCATGTTTTATACCACCTCCGGCACCACCGGACGGCCGAAAGAGACGCTGTTTGGCCGCGAGGAGTGGCGTACCATCAACCGTCTGCTGGCCATGACCCACTGGCGCAACGGCCTGTTACGTGATGGGGACGTGGTACTCAATTTGTCGGAACCCGGCAGCGCATCGTTTATGGCGGTCCATCGGGTGGTGGATGTTTTCGCCGGCCGCTGCGCCGAGATCCCGCTGGGTTGCGATCGCGATTATGACGACATCATCGCGCACTATCAGGCGTTTAACGCCAATGTGATAACCGGCATGAATCCGATTTTTCTCGGACTGGCACACCGGCTGCTGACAACACAGGGGCCGGATCCGCGCATTACCCGCCTGCTTGGCGGCGGTCAGAATCTGATGGGATTTCAGGCGGCGCTGCTGCGCGATGCCTTTCCTAACGCCACCCTTTATCCGTTTCTGTACGGCACCACTGAAGTGGGGCAAGTCGCCTGGAGCGCGGCGCCAACCGGGCAAAATGCCTATTGCCCCTTCAGCGAACTGTGCACGGTGGAAATTGTCGACCTGAGCAGCGGCGACGTTATCCGCCGCCCCAGCGTCCAAGGCGCGCTGGTAGTGACCAGCTATGCCCGCCTGCAAGCGCCCGCTATCCGTATGGACACAGGGGATAACGCCCTGTGGTGGGATCCCCCCGACGCGCCCGCCGCCCGTTTCGCGCTGCACGGGCGCCGCTTTGTCAACCGTTATCCGTTGGCCGCGACCGAACTTGACTCCCGCCAGGTCAGCGCATTAATCGAACGTTTATTTCCCGACCTGCCGTTGCTGATGCTATGGGTAGAAATCACCGGCAACAACAACAACCCCCAATTGACCATCGTGCTATCGCTTCACGGGCGGGCCGCGCCGCCGGCGAATGTGGAACGGCAAGCACTGGCGGCGTGAGACGTCGTCACACCCGCTATCGCGGCGGAGGTTCAGCGCCGGCAGCTTTCGCCGCCGCAGGTGCGCCTGGTGGATTTTAGTTATTTCGCCCAGGCCTGCAAAAGGAAGATACCACCGGTTATCGACAAACGGCAGGCGGCCCGGCAAGGCTCCAGTCCGTTACCCGGCCAACCTCATGACAGGGAGACAAGAGATGAATAAATACGCCAATATCGCCAAAATGGTCACAGCCAGCCTGCCCACATGGCACGCCGCTCATGCCGAGGGGTTAACCGGGATCCGTACGCTGCCGGGAGAAGGGAACCAGCTTACCGCCGCCGACGGGCACCGCTTCATCAATATGTGCTCCTGCTCCTATCTGGGTCTGAATCTGCATCCGGCCATTACCGTCGGCGCCATACAGGCGCTGCAGCAAGAGGGAATGATAAGCACCTCGGTTTCGCGAGCCAGGATGGCGCCGCAGCTGCTTGACGAGACGGAGGCCTTGCTTAGGGAAGTGTTTCGCTGCGAAACGATCGTGACGCCTTCTTGCTATACCGCGTCTGCGTCGGTGCTACCGTTGCTGGCCAGCGGGCATTTTACCGGCGGGATCAAACCCTTAATGATTTTCGACGGACGCTGCCATTTCTCTATGCAGACTCACAAAGCCTGCTGCGCTGATGAAACTGAGGTAGTGACCTCGCCGCATAACGACTGCGCCTTCATCGAACGCGCCTGCCAGACCCACGACCGTGTCGCCTATATTTGCGATGGCGCCTACAGCATGGGGGATAACGCACC
The DNA here is from genome assembly GCF_018777395.1 of Candidatus Sodalis endolongispinus. Taxonomy (GTDB): domain Bacteria; phylum Pseudomonadota; class Gammaproteobacteria; order Enterobacterales; family Enterobacteriaceae; genus Sodalis_B; species Sodalis_B endolongispinus. The sequence continues at coordinate 1,628,709 of NZ_JAFJYC010000001.1, read as the reverse complement.
GTTGGCGGAACTGGCCCGGCTGCAGCAGCGCTATGGCCTGTTTTTGTTTATTGACGATTCCCATTCCCTTTTCGTCTCAGGTCCGCGCGGATGCGGTCTGGTGCGCGCGCATTTTGATGAACTCAACGATCACACCGTCATCGTCGCATCGCTGGCAAAAGCGTTTGGCGCCACCGGCGGCATCATCTTGCTTTCCAGCCACCGCCAGCGGGAAATAATTACTGCTGCGGTGGGCCGCTGGGTTGGTCGCAAATGGTGAATACGGCCGGACTGGGCGCTATCAAGGCGGCAGCGAAACTGCATCTCGGCGATGAACTTCCCCGCCTGCAGCAGCGCCTGAGCAAGGTTATGCGCTGCCTTGACGACGCCTTGCCCAGCACCAATGCCGGTAACGGACTTCCGATACGGGTATTCGACCTTCCCACCATCAGCGCCGCCCTCGCAGCTTCGCGCCAGCTTTACCAAAAAGGCTTCTATTGTTCGGCGGTGTTCTTTCCCATCGTCGCCCGCGATCGCCCGGGCATTCGCGCCATGGGGCGGGCCAATATGAATCAGCAGGACATCGACAGGTTCTGCACCGCCGTCCGCGTTATCGTCGGAGGGACATAAGTTATGGAAAGTTCGCAGGAAAGCGCTCTACTACTTTGGCTACGTATGGCGGCCAGCGGTAAAAGCCTGTTTGAACGCTGGCACAGCCAGGAACATATTCCACAGCGCCTGACGCTGCCGGGGGTTCTTAGCGCTATGTCAGCGCCTGCAACGCCCGTTACTTTTGTTGCTACCGGCTCAGCACGCCGCGGGCGCTGGAAAGCCAGGCCTATCTGGCACAAAACCAGACGCCCCCCACCGCGCTTGCCCGACAGGTTGAGGAAAAACTACGGCTGGAGGCGCGCAAAATTGTACGTCGCCTCGCCAGCGGCGGCCGCATCGAGCGCAACCACGGCCTGGTCGTCGCCCGCTTGGTACTGCCGGCAGGGCAAGGAGATGCGACAGATCTGGCAACGATGTTACACCACCGATTCTCACCGGCGGCGGCGCGGTCGGCGGATATGGCTCCCGTCGTCTGGCGGCTGTTCGGCGAGCATGACGACAGTGAGGACAGGCAGCGCATCGTCATACTTGGCTGCGCCGACTCCCGCCACGGTTCGCGCGTCCTGGCGGCGCCACAGAGGAGAGCATTATGGGTATTGAAAGGATCCTGCTTCCCACCGCGCAATGCTTTTATCAGCAGTACATGTGCCGGCAGCGGCCAGTTGTCATCACCAACCTGTTCAGCGGGCAACCGCTCGGAGCCGTGCGCAGCAAGGCGGATGCCATCAGCGCTTTTGGCGCACTTTCCCTGCCGGTGGAAGACGTCTACGATGACGCCATTCGGATACGCGACGTCAGCGAACATCTCGACAGCCGTTTGCCGCTGCATTACAAATGCCGGGGCGACACTTTCTCTCCCGGCCTGGCGTGAGAAAACGGTTTCTTTGGCGCAGTATTTCACCCTGATTGAATCGCCGCATAATCGCCATATGCTCAGGGTGGCCTTCGCCACCTGCCCACAGCTGCAGCAGGCTTTTGCCCTGCCCGAGGTGTGCCGACCGGTCAAGGGCGAGGTGGTGCTGAACCAGAACTTCATCGGCGTGAAAGGCAGTTTTTCCGCCATCCATTTCGATAAGGACGGCCTGCAAGCTTTCTTATACGCCATCTTTGGCCGCAAGCGGTTCATTATATCTCCCCACGACGCACACGAAAAATTGCTGCCCTTCACCCAATTTAGCGGCTGTGCGCTGCAAAATTTCACCGACTACGACCGCCAGGTATTTTTGACCTGGACCGGTGGCGAGGAGGTAATCCTCCAGCCGGGCGAGGCGATTTACTTTCCACCGTTCGCCTGGCACTTCGCCGATTATCTCGACGATTGCTGGGCGCTGAATCTGCGTTTTCGCCGTAAAAACAGCATTACCGCCTTACTCAACTGCGCCTTCCCCGACGGCAATTGTCAGGCGTTGGGTCGACTTTTATTGTCCCCCGCGCTGACCCCGGAGAGGGAGCGGGACATCCTCACCGAGCTGGCCCGGCTTACACGTCGCCCTTTCCGCGACGGCAGGCTAAAAACCCGCTATATCCGCCGCCGCATCGCCGGGTTACTGCAAGACCGCGACGGCGGGCCGGGCCGCGAGGGCCTGGCCTGGAATTTCGAGGACCACATACCCTCGCCGATTGGGGAATATCTGGATTGGTCCGATGCACGCCGCCCACGCTTCCGTTAACGGCACCTTGACAAGTTAAAGAGAGACAAATGGAAAACTAGCCATCGACACTGCGCAGGATCCCCCTGCCCGATGCCCGCGAGTTTGAACACGACTATATGCACAGCGTCACCCCGGTCGTGATAACGGATCTGTTCCGGGACAATCGGATACGCAACATCAATACGCCGCAGCGGGTAAGCGCGCAATGGGGCGACGTCAGAATACCGGTGCAAAACGAGTACCTTAAGACTTATGAGGCTTTCACGCAGGGCAAAAGCAAGCTGGAATATAAGGACGCCTCGTTAGACGACATGACGACGATGACCCTCGACGAGTATTTTCGCTACATCCACGAGCAACCCGGCGAGAAGAAAATGTGTATCGAATTCGCCAATCCCCAGCCGATACGCGAAAGCTACATCATTCCAGAGCTGTGCTACCCGCGCCCCGGCGAAAGCAACACCCTGGTACAGCAATGTTTTGTGGGCAACCGGGGGAACGTGGCGAATATTCATTTCGACAAGGCGGGACACCATGGCCTGCTGTATCAGGTCTTCGGCCGCAAACGGTTTATCCTGTTCCCCCACGCCGCCGGGAAGAAATTGCTACCTTTGACCCAGACGTCCGGTTGGAAGCTGCAAAATTTTTCCGAGCAGGAACGCCGTGAGTTCTTACAGTTTACCGGTGGGTACGAAGTGATGTTGGCGGCGGTGGAAGCGTTCTATGTCCCGGCGTTGTACTGGCACTATGCGGACTATATCGAAGATAGCATGGCGGTGCGCCTGCGTTTCCGACGTCCAGATTATATTACTACCCTGCTCAACCACCTGTTTCCCGACCTTTACACCCAGGGCATCTTGTATAAACTGGCGGATCCGGCGCGGGCGCGGGGGGAATACGCGCCGGTTATGGACCGTATCATTCAGTGCGCCACGGCGCGCTATACCGACGGGCGCGAGAAGGTCGCGGCCGTGCGCGCACTGTGCAAGCAGATATATTTTGAACTCTATCCCGATGAGCCGCAGCAGCCGTACTCGCTGGATTTAGAGCGTTACTGCCAGCCGCCGCTGTCGCACTTTCTCGACGCCGATCATCCTGACCGGCCGGTATATCAATAATAACGCGAACGATTGGCGCTTCCGGCGGCGGTGCCGGGCGGGAGCGCGACCCTCATGATGCAAGGAGCGATGACGATGATGAAACCGGTTCAGGGCACACCGCTGCCCCCCGGCGACGCGGCGGGCTGTGAACGGATCGCCGGGCAATATGAGGCTTTCCCGTTTCCGCCCGTGTACAAGATCGAGCAAGAGGATCCGCAGCGCGATCTGCGTGAGAGCTTCAATCTCGATCTCGGGTTGGGATCTCATGCCGCGCTCACGCCCGGCAGCCGGATTTGGGTTCCCGGCTGCGGCACCCGCTGGGCGATAATGGTCGCCCTACAATTTCGCGATTGCGAGATTGTGGCAAGCGATCTCAGCGCCGCCAGCCTGGCTTTCCAACAGCGCCTGGCGGCCAGTTTGGCAATTGACAATATCATGTTTCGCCAGGAAGATTTAATGCAGGCGCCGTACCGCCACTGTTTCGATTTCATTAGCTGCGTAGGCGTGCTGCACCATCTTCCCCACCCCGACGACGGTTTGCGCGTGCTGGAACGCGCGCTGACGGCGAACGGGCTATTGGAACTAATGGTGTATGACCGCTTTAACCGCCATTACTCCATCAAAATGCGTGCAATACTGTCAATTCTGGATCCCACACAAAGCCTGGACAGCGAGCGCCGTTTCGCGCTGGCATTGAGGCTTCTGCGCGCGCTCAACGCCCGCGCCAAAACCCCAGCCGAACTGGCGCGAGTACTGAAATATGTCGAGCAGCGACCAGGGTTTGATCGCGAGCTGGCGGATTTTATCAGCAATCCCCGTGAGCACTATTATGACGTTCCTTCGCTGCTGACGGCACTTGACCGTACCGGTCTGCGTTTATGGCGCTGGAAACAGCCGGACGCATTCGATCCCGCCACTCTATTGGACAATCCCGCGCTACACCGGCAGATCCACCGTCTGGACAGCGGCAGCCGTGCGCATCTCGGCAGCTTACTGAGCGAGCCGTTATTGGAGCTTTACGCCTGTAAGGCTGGCAGCGAGCCGGGCGAGGATGCCGGCGTTGCCGCCGAGAAGTATCGGCAGCATCGGTTGCGCAGCCTGACGGGCACCATTCGTTACGAAATCGGCGAGGACGGCGGCATCAGCCAGCGCAGCGTTCGGCCAAAAGTGACGCTGCGCCACGATGACCTGTGGTTTGATGCCGGCGAACGGCGCCCGGCGGTGATGCATTACGGGCTGGCGGAGGATTGTATCACTGAGGAACCCCGGAAACGGCTGCGCCTGGCGGATAATGCACTCTCGAACGTCTTCAGCCATCATCAGCTCAGCCGGCTGATGGCCTGGAGCGAGACCGGCATCCTTCCCCAGGCGCTGGCGGAAAAATTCTTCACCGCCTATCCTGACGCCCGACTGTCGCCGCCGCAGTTTTATCAGGGTTTGCTCACCTTGTGCCGCACCCCGTTTCGTCTTTTTGCGTTGCAGTCACCGGCGTTACCGCAGAGTGTATCCCGTGACGCCGTGGAAAGAGGAAACCGACCGCCCGTCGCTTGATGTCGCCGCCGCCGCCCTGTGATCTCGTAATACGCATGCACTGAGTAGCGATATCAACCGGCACGGGCTATCGGGCTCCCGTTTTGCATGGCGTAAGCAATTTTAATCTATTTCTCGATTGTAACCGGGTGGCGTAGCTCGGTGACGCTATAGCGGCTGATTTCATCCGTGAGGGTAGGCAGCTACTGGCCCATCTCTGCAAAGGAGGAGATGAGCCTTTCGTCTACCGATTTATTTCCTTGTTTCCTCGGGGGCAAGACTTTCATTTACGACGACCGCTAACGCGCCTGTCTACACCTGTTGGAGTAACGTGTTTTCTTAGTAAGCACGTCTAGCTGTGCTTATAGCCAGAAGGCACACCAACCTACCGCTCTATTAAATAGCTTGATAATCAACATTCCAATTATGATATAATTTTCTGCCACTGTTGCTTCAGGCTTGCAAACTCCTTGAGATCGTGTCTTTCTTTTCTGGCAAAACACCATGCATCGTAAATACTTTTTATCATTTGAAACACCCCTACCCCATGAGCGACGTAACCGACAGATTTGACTGCGGTGGAACTAAAGACCCTACTAATCAGTTGCATAGCCGCGCCAACCACGTGTGAGACGCCCACTTTTACCATCAGATTTTTTAGATTTTTACTATAAAACAATTTCATATAATGCCACCTGGAGTTTGGTTTTGGCACAGATTGATAGGCTTTGTCGATCAGCTCACTCTGATCTTGCCCCGCCATCTCCGTACAGCTTTTGTATCTTAAGTTAACGAAGCCCGCTGCCGCCGGTATTCTCTCGGAGAGTGATATCCCAGCGCGCTGTGCGGATGGTTTTCATTGTAATGCGTGAAAGCTGCTGCAAGGTTTCGCAGGGCTGTTCTCGCATCCGGTTTTGGCATGAACTCGATATAGTCTTCCTTCATCGTCTTCACGAACCGTTCGGCCATGCCATTGCTCTGCGGGCTGCTCACCGCTGTTGTGCAGGGCTCCAGATCCAGTTCTCTGGCGAACCTCTGCGTTTCATGCGCGGTATACGCTGAACCGTTGTCCGTCAACCACTGCACCGCTGTATCGGGTAACCTGTCGCCGAAGCGCTTTTCTACCGACCTCAGCATCACATCCTGCACGGTCGAACTGTCGTAGCCTACAGTGCTCGCAGCCCAGTCTATGGCCTCTCTGTCGCAGCAGTCCAGTGCGAAGGTGACCCGCAGTTTTTCACCGTTGTCGCAGCCGAACTCGAAGCCATCTGAACACCAGCGCATATCGCTTTCTGCCACCGCGATCCTGCCCTTATGCTCACGCCTCGGCCGCTCTGGTTTTCAATGTAATAACAGCAGGTTATGCTCACACATGATCCTGTAAAGTCGTTTCGCATTTACCGGCGGCAGTCCCTCTGCGCGACGTTGTTTACGCAGGATGCCCCACACCCGCCGATAGCCGTAGCTGGGCATATCGCTGATGATGTCGAGGATGTCCGACAGTATTTCAGCGTCTGCTTCGTCATTACGCCGGTTACAGCGCCTGTCCTGCCAGTCGGCAGAACGCTTAATCCGCAGTGACAGCGGCGCACGCGACCCGCTCATGGCGCGGCTGACCTGTGCTATTCCCCGGCCTTTGGCAACAAGGGCGCGTGCGCTATCCATTTTCGTGACTGGCCGTACTCCACGGCTTCTTTTAGGATCTCAACCTCCATCGTCTTCTTACCCAGAAGGCGCTGGAGCTCCCGGACCTGCTTCAATGCAGCTGCAAGCTCAGAGGCAGGAACAACGTCCTCCCCGGCGGTGAGGCTGCCTTCCTGATATTGCTTTTTCCACTTAAACAGCAGGCTGGGCTGGATACCGTGCAGTCGTGCGAGATGGGAGACATTCATGCCGGGCTCCATCCTCTGCTGAATAATGGCCATTTTTTCCTGAGGAGTTTTACGTTTACGGACTTCTTGACCTAACGGGATCCCGGTCATATCAAAATTGGCGTTAGTGTTAGACATATATTCAAGCCTATCTCTTATCTGGAGATACAGCTACTGTCTGGTGTTTCAGGGGGCTAAATCAGGAGTATGTCCACACCTACAGCGAAATGCTGCGCACTGAGCCAGGTAGGCTGATGATTTTCAAGCGCGCGGATAATGATGCGGTTCGCCACTGGATGATCAGTTTGGGTAATGGCCGGTTCGCCTGCATGAATAATATGAAGATCGCAGCCCATCTTGGCGAGGGAAAACGGGTGTTGCTGGCGGAGCAATTAGGAGAGTTCAAAAATAATTTACTCTATCCGCGCGGGGCGAATTATGGCTTCGTGGTGGCAAAAAATACCCTCATGGCAACGGCACCGGCGCGTTCTCTGCTGCAGGTAGCAAAGGATTTGCTAAAACAATCAACGCCACCCCAGAGCGCTTGTGAGTATGTATTAAATATCTTGGTGCATGCCAACCGGCTGTCGCCGCAACAATCCGTCGCGTTGCAAGACGCCATGACTCAAATGGTCAAACCCTCGAACGGGGGATTTCTGTTGCAGAGTAAACTGGGCGATATTCTATCGGATGTTAAACCCATCATGCACACCATGGCGTTAAGGGATTTACCACCGGAAAAATTGGTGGTCCTGTACACGCCGAGTAAGCAATACCATATGTTATTGAGTTTAGGCGACAACCACTTTGCTGGCCTAAACAATCATTTGTTTAATCCTACGTTAAGTCCGGAGGATAATTTTATTAGCGCCAGACAATTGGGGATGTTTGATAATGGCGTGTTACGTCAAAAAGGGATTGCATATTGCGTGTTAAGTGGCGACGTAAATGTCGAAAAAACTCGCGTATCCGCTTTGCTCGGCCCTGATAGCCGCGTTGCCTTTTATGACAATGCCAACCTGCCGGGTGGTCGCGTACAGATGCTTTTGAAGGCCCACGGCGCGCCCGCCAGTATAAATCATTATGACGCTCTGGAATGCGCCTAGGTGGTATTGGGCATTAATGAATTATACAATCAAGGCAGGCCATTAAAGGAATTGGAACTTATTTCCTGCTACGGAGGTTATGGCGGCGCACATTCCTGCGCGCAAGTGCTGGCGAATCGCCTGCAAATACCGGTGAAAAGTTATCGCCGGGTGGTAGTTGATCACAAACTACAGCGGCAGGGAACCGCTTTGGAATTTTCGCCTCAGAGTACGCCGGGCATTAGACGTCTGCACGAAACCGAAGTTTGGCATTTGCGTTTGCATAATTTTCTCGAACGACTTTGTTTACAGTGGCACCAGCTTGTCAGCTCCCGCCGGCCGCGATCGGAGCCAACCGAACTGTCCTTTATTTTAATTGCATTGAGTTTGCTGCGGGTATTAAAAGGCCTGCTCGACGGTGACGCTTTTCTTGAGCGTTCCCCCGGCTTCACAACGCCTCAACTGATAAAAGAAGCCCTGGCGCCGCTCGGTGCGGGCGACACGCCGATCGGTGCGATGCTTTTGTTATTGCACGGCAAGCGCAAAATGCAATGCGCGCTGCAACAGTTTCTGGTGGAAAACGCCCGCGCCCGATTGCGCCATGTTGATGAGACGCAACATGTGCAGCCTGAGGCAGTTAACGCCCAGGAACATGAAACGGGTGCTGATAAAGATTATATAGCGCTTGGCCCAATAGTGGCGTGGAGCGATCTGCCGCCGATGAGCCAGATTTATGTCAATTTCAGCACCGGCGGTGGTAGACAGTGCCAGGAGCGCATTATCACTATCGACACACCGGATATCGACAAACGGCGGTGGCCACATAAACTAGCGCAAGCTTTTAATGAATTTTCCGCTTTGCCCCTCCAGGCCGGTCAACGGAATGGAGCCGGTGTAGTCACTGACGCCGAAAAAGAGGTTTTTATCTTTATCGATGCCAATGCGACTTATGATTTTACTCTGCAGTGGACGCTGATTAATGAAAAAGCGCCACCGCAAACCCACCCCTTCGACGCGTGGTTGCCGTTCCCGAGAACAGTTGATAAGAGCGGGAAGACGTTCCTCACCTATCTTGATTTTTCATCGTTGCGGCTGCAGGCGGATGCGCCGGCCATGTCGTTGCCGTTACGGCGAAACTTTCCATTGAAGGTGCCGCGGGTAGTTATCCAAATGATAGAAAACGGCAGCCGGATGATCATTATGCAGCGGCGATTACCGCGGGAATGCTATGACAGCAATGCTAAGCTGGCCCACTATATCGCCGGGGAAATCAACGACTATACCGCGTGCCTTAAATTCGGTGAAAAACAGGGCGGGGTCATATCGCCGGTCGCTTCTGTCGATGGAAATAGGGTGCATGTGGACCCGAATTACCTGCAACAGAGCCAATTAATGGCCAATGTGGTGCTGGCATAAGATTAATGGCGAATGTGGCGCTGGCGTAAAAGGTATATGCGGTTCGAGTTGGCTTGTCAAAATATCCTGCGCCGTTCCACGGTTGTGGACGGCGCATAAGGGGTGTACGGCCGCGGGTTTTATTGCGCCGCGGCGATTTCGCTTACCAGAAAGTCAACGATAGCGCTGAGTTCAATCATCCGCTTCTCACCGCTGCGCCGGTTTTTGTACTCGATTTCTTCCGTGTCCAGATCGCGATCGCCAATCACCAGCTGATGCGGTATGCCGATAAGCTCCATATCGGCAAACATGACGCCCGGACGCTCTTTGCGGTCATCTAGCAGGACGTCAATACCGCGCGCCTGCAACTGTTGATAAAGGCCTTCCGCCACCTCTTTGACCCGAACGGATTTACGCATATTCATCGGCATAATCGCGACATTAAATGGCGCCAGGGCTTCCGGCCACAGAATGCCCCGGTCGTCATGGTTTTGCTCAATAGCGGCCGCCACCACGCGGGTGATGCCGATACCATAACAGCCCATGGTCAGCGTTTGGTTACGACCGTCCTCGCCCTGCACCGTGGCTTTCATCGCCTCTGAGTATTTGGTGCCCAACTGGAAAATATGGCCCACTTCAATGCCGCGCTTGATTTGCAGTGTACCATTACCGTCCGGGCTGATATCGCCATCGACAACCTTGCGCAGGTCGGCTACCTGCGGCAGCGGCAAATCCCGTTCCCAGTTTATGCCGAAGAAGTGTTTACCCTCGGCATTGGCGCCGGCGGCGAAGTCGCTCATCACCGCCAAGCTGCGGTCAATGACCAGCGGCAGCGGCAGATTGACCGGTCCAAGCGAACCGGGGCCGGCGCCCACCGCGAGGCGGATTTCTTCTTCGCTGGCGAACGTTAGCGGGGCGGCAACCTGCGGCAGCTTCTCGGCCTTGACGTCGTTAAGCTGATGATCGCCGCGAACCATCAGCGCCACCAGCGGATGTCCGGCGTCTTCGCGCGCACGAACCAGCAGCGTCTTGACGGTTTTTTCCACCGGCAACGAAAATTGCGCCACCAGCTCGGCGATGGTGCGGGTGTCAGGGGTATCCACCAGCAGCATGTCTTCGCCCGGCGCGGCGCGCGCGGTGGCCGGAGCGACCGCTTCCGCCAGTTCAATATTGGCAGCGTAATCTGATGCCGTTGAGAACACAATATCGTCCTCACCGCTGCCGGCTAATACTTGAAACTCATGTGATGCGCTGCCGCCGATGGAGCCGGTATCAGCCTGCACCGCGCGGAATTCCAGGCCCATACGGGTAAAAATAGCGCTATACGCCTGGTACATGGCGTCATAGGTCGCCTGTAGCGAAGCCTGGCTGGTGTGGAAAGAATAAGCGTCTTTCATCACAAACTCCCGCGAGCGCATAACGCCGAAACGCGGGCGCACTTCGTCACGGAATTTGGTTTGGATCTGATAAAAGTTCAGCGGCAGTTGCTTATAGGAACTGACATCGTTACGGATAAGGTCGGTTATCACCTCTTCATGCGTCGGACCCAGCACGAACGGGCGCGCGCCGCGGTCGGTAAACCGCAGCAGCTCCGGCCCGTATTGTACCCAGCGTCCGCTTTCCTGCCACAAATCCGCCGGCTGCACCACCGGCATGGACACTTCTATCGCGCCGGCGTTGTCCATCTCCTCGCGCACGATATTTTCTACTTTACGCAACACGCGCAAACCGGTGGGCAGCCAGCTGTAAAGGCCGGACGCCAGCTTACGAATCATCCCGGCGCGCAGCATCAGCTGATAGCTGACCACTTCCGCGTCGGCGGGGATTTCCTTGAGGGTGGAGAGCAGATATTGGCTAGTACGCATGTTAGTTAAGTTCCACAAAAGCGGCTCAATGCCGTAGGCTGCCGGCAGGCAGCAAAAATACCGAAAGTGCTATAGTCTACCAGCGCCCGCCGACGGCCAAAAGGACCGACGGGAAATTTAACGCATTACCCGGGGGCGCTGCCGGCGTCGTCGGCCTCGGGACCGGGGTTTGGGCCGACGGCGCCCGTTCTGGCGTCGGAGGCAGCATCGATGGCGATCACTTCGGCCGTGGTCCCGCTCACGCGCCAGCGGACATTAAAATCCAGCAGCGCTGCGGCGTAATCCCGCGCCGGCATTGCGCGACGGTGATAAGCGGGGCGGGGATCTTGCGCCAGCACATCGCCAATGAACGCCCGCAGCCGCGTCCAGGCGTGGCGCTGCGCGCGCAATTGCAGTTCCGCCTGTGACGAGAAAATGACCTGCAAGGTGTCGGCAGGGGCCTCCTGGGCAAAGCCCGCGCGGGCTTCGGGCAGGCTTTCTGCATAGGGCAGATAGGGTTTAATATCCACCACCGGCGTGCCATCCACCAGCTCCAGACTGCCGAGACGTAAAATGACGTCGGCGCCCCGCAGCGTAACGCCTTCCAGCGCCACCAGCGACATCCAGATAGGATTGGGGCGAAAAGGCGAGCGGGTAGCAAAAACCCCCAGCCGGCTATTGCCGCCAAGCCGCGGGGGCCTGACCGTCGGTCGCCAGCCGCCCGCTGAGGTTTGATGAAAAACAAACAGTAGCCAAATATGGCTGAAATCCGTCAGGCCGCGCACCGCTTCCGCTTGATTATAGGGCGGCAATAGCTGCAACTCGCCGGTGCCGTCTGCTACCAGCCCCGGCTGGCGCGGCACGGCGAATTTTTCTTTATACGGCGAGCGAATGACGCCTATCTGCTGAAAGCCAAAAGCCGGGGTCATTGCGACACGCTGAGCGCGGTCCCCTGGCAGATAACCTGCTGATAGCAGCCGGCGACGGCGCTCACGATCTGGCACTGATGCAGCAAGACGCCATTTCCTTTCATCGCGGCGGCGGATCTTGCAGGTTGACTTTGCAAGTAGAGCCATAGACTTCGCCCAGATCGCGGAACGGTTTGCCCACCAGCTCTTCGGGATTTTTATAGAGCTTAGCCGGCAGCGGCGCGCTGCGCGGGGTGGTTTTATGCACGGCGCTGGTGGTGTCTTTAAACGGGTTTTTGGGGCCGCTTTGGGGAGCGGAAGGTGCGTGGTGTAGCCCGGAGCATCCCGTCAGCGAGAGAAGGAACAGCGAAACAGGTAATGCGCGCATCATTTTTCCTCTGATTATTGTTATAACGGCTGCTATTGAAGCAATCTACAGCAGAAATAACAAGACGGGCCGTAGCCCGTCTGATTAAAACACCGCGAAAAACTGTTATTAACAATTACCAGCCTTTGACTGCGCCGCCGTTAAAAATTTTGTTGGCAGCTTCGTTTACTTCATCGTACTGATAGGCCTGTACGAATTTCTTCACGTTTTCGGCATTTTTGTTATCTTCGCGCGCCACGATCAGATTGACATAAGGTGAGTCTTTATCCTCGACGAACAGACCGTCTTTGGTCGGCGTCAGGCCAATCTGGCTGGCGTAGGTGGTATTGATAATCGCCAGGGCGATCTGCTGATCGTCCAGCGAGCGCGGCAACTGCGGGGCTTCAAGCTCCACTAGCTTCATGTTTTTCGGATTGTCGGTGACATCCAACACGGTCGGCAGCAGCCCCACCCCCGGCTTGAGGCCAATCAGCCCGATTTTCTGCAACAGCAGCAGCGAACGGCCCAAATTGGTCGGATCGTTGGGCAGCGCGATTTGGGCGCCGGGCTTGAGTTCGTCCAGCGATTTGATTTGTTTAGAGTAGACGGCGATGGGATAAACAAAGGTATTGCCTACGGCCGCGAGTTTATAGCAGCGGTCCTTGATTTGCTGGTCCAGGTACGGTTTATGCTGGAAAGCGTTTACATCGATATCGCCCTTGCTCAGCGCTTCATTCGGCAAGACGTAATCATTGAAGGTCACCAACTCCACATCCAGGTTGTATTTCTCTTTGGCTACTTTCTGCGCCGCTTCGGCGACCTGTTGTTCCGCGCCGTTGATCACACCGACTTTAATATGGTTCGGATCTTTTTCATCCTGTCCGCAGCCGGCCAGCGCCATCGCGCTTATCAGTGCCGCCACCTTTGCCAGAGTTTTAATATTGAAAGACATATCCCTTTCCTCACGTGAGATGTAATGTCATTGCGCCGTTACGTTGACGCAGGGACGGGTCGCATTATTTATGGGTAACGGCGGTGACGAGACGATCACCGCCGAGTTGTATTAAATAGACCAGAACCACCAACAATACTAATACGGTATTCATCACGGTGGCATTATAACCAATATAACCGTACTGAATGCCGATTTGCCCCAACCCACCGGCTCCCACGGCTCCCCCCATGGCGGAATACCCCACCAACGTAATAAGCGTGATGGTCGCGGCATTAATCAGTCCCGGCAGCACTTCCGGCAGCAGCACCTTGCGAATAATCTGGAGTGGCGTAGCGCCCATGGCGCGGGATGCTTCTACCAGACAGAAGGGGATTTCCAGCAGCGCGTTTTCGACCATACGGGCAATAAAAGGGGCGGCGCCTATCGTCAATGGTACAATGGCGGCCTTCAAACCGATTGAGGTCCCCACGATGATACGGGTGAAAGGAACCATCCAAACCAGCAGAATAATGAATGGAACTGAGCGGAATACGTTCACCAGCGCCGATGCCAGCCGGTACAGTTTGGCGTTATCGACAATCTGGCCGGGGCGGCTGACGTAAAGCAGCACGCCGATGGGCAAGCCGATGACGAAACCAAAAAAGCCCGAGACAAAGGTCATCATCAGGGTTTCCCAAACTCCCCGGCCCAATAGGGCAATCATTCCGTCAGACATAACCCAATACCTCTACTTTCACCTGATGCTGCTGCAGATAAGCGATGGCGGCGGCGGCGTCAGCTTCATCCCCGTCCATTTCCGTTAACATGATGCCGAATTTCACACCCCCAGCGTAATCCATCTGGGCGCTGATGATGTTGTTATTGACGTTAAAACGGCGCGCGGTTTCCGACAACAGCGGCGAATCCACCGACAAACCGGTAAACTCCAACTGCAAAATGGGAATGCGGCCGGGCGCGCGTTGGTGATGCATGCGCTGCTGATAGTCCTGCGGAATGTCCAAATGCAGCGTGGAACGGATAAAGGCCTGGGCCAGCGGTGTTTTCGGATGGGAAAACATTTCGCTTACCGTATCCTGCTCGATAAGCTCTCCCTGGCTAATCACCGCGACCTGATCGCAAATGCGTTTCACGACATCCATTTCATGAGTAATTAACAGTATGGTCAGGCCCAGACGCTGGTTGATGTCTTTCAATAACGCCAGAATCGAGTGGGTGGTAGCAGGATCCAGTGCGCTGGTGGCTTCATCGCACAGCAGCACTTTGGGATTACTGGCCAACGCACGCGCGATGGCGACCCGCTGCTTCTGGCCGCCCGAAAGATTTGCCGGGTAGCTATTTGCTTTATCCTCCATCCACACCAGCGCCAGCAGTTCGGTGACCCGGCGGGCGATAGCGCTTTTAGGCAGATTATCCAATTCCAGCGGCCGCGCGACATTACCGGCCACCGTACGCGAGGAGAGTAAGTTAAAATGCTGGAAGATCATGCCAATCTGACGGCGGGCGTCGATCAATTTCCGCTCGGGCAGATTTGTCAAATCGGTATCATTTACCACCACCGTCCCAGAGGTGGGGCGTTCCAGCAAATTAACACAGCGTATCAACGTGCTTTTCCCTGCGCCGGACGCCCCGATGACGCCGTAAATCTGCCCGGTTGGCACGTGAAGGCTGACATCTGACAGCGCGGTAATCGTCTGCACGCCCAGCGTGAATTGCTTAGTGATGTGAGAAAGTGTGATCATATTTATTTTTATATAGGGACCGTGTCGCGAACGTAAAAGGTGCAAACCCATGCCAACCGGCATCGAAGTGCGTGGATGTTAAGGCGTCTAGACGGCTAAGTCAACTGTGTTACGTTCCATTTTATGGGTTTCTCTTCCCATGTCAAAACATGCGATACTTGAGGCTTACCCGTAATCAGGAGCCTTGCAGTGGCACAGTCTGTTTCCACTATTTTTTTAGACCGTGACGGCACAATCAATGCCGATAACGGCTATGTCCATGAGATTGACGATTTTCAGTTCATCGATGGTGTGATCGAAGCCATGCAGGAATTGAAAAAGATGGGGTTTGCCCTGGTGGTGGTCACCAATCAATCCGGACTGGCCCGCGGCCTCTTCAACGAAGATCAATTTATGCGTCTGACGGAATGGATGGACTGGTCACTGGCGGATCGCGACGTTGATTTGGACGGTATCTACTTTTGCCACCATCATCCGCAGGCGGTGGTTGAGGCACTACGCCAGGAATGCGATTGTCGCAAACCAAAACCCGGAATGCTGCTGGACGCGCAGCGCCATCTGCATATCGACATGGCTTCTTCCTATATGGTAGGCGACAAGTTGGACGATATGCTGGCGGCTCAGGCGTCGGGAGTCGGCATGCGGGTACTGGTGCGCAGCGGCAAAGCGGTAACGGAGCAGGCCAGCGCGGCGGCGGATTGTGTCCTTGATAGCCTGGCTGCATTACCGGCCGCGATCAAACAGCGTCAGGCGGGCGCGTAACGGATATTTAGTGAACGTTTGAAGAAAAAGTAAGGATATTTCCTTGCCATTTCAGAACGGCTCCCTATAATGCGCCTCCATCGACCGGTCATGTGAACATCATCACGGTGGCCGGGAGGGTTCAGAAACAGGCGAAACGGCTTGACTCTGAATGAGGAAGGCGTAATATACGCCGCCCGCGCCGGTCGAGAAAACAGCCTCCCGGCACTGCTCTTTAACAATTTATCAGACAATCTGTGTGGGCACTCACAAGACGATATCGATACACGAAATATCGAGTCTTGAAGAGTGAACAACGAATATTCTTATGAATACCGGTTTTAATTCTTTGAGCATCAAGCTTTTAATTGAAGAGTTTGATCATGGCTCAGATTGAACGCTGGCGGCAGGCCTAACACATGCAAGTCGAGCGGCAGCGGGAAGAAGCTTGCTTCTTTGCCGGCGAGCGGCGGACGGGTGAGTAATGTCTGGGGATCTGCCCGATGGCGGGGGATAACTACTGGAAACGGTAGCTAATACCGCATAACGTCGCAAGACCAAAGTGGGGGACCTTCGGGCCTCACACCATCGGATGAACCCAGATGGGATTAGCTAGTAGGTGGGGTAATGGCTCACCTAGGCGACGATCCCTAGCTGGTCTGAGAGGATGACCAGCCACACTGGAACTGAGACACGGTCCAGACTCCTACGGGAGGCAGCAGTGGGGAATATTGCACAATGGGGGAAACCCTGATGCAGCCATGCCGCGTGTGTGAAGAAGGCCTTCGGGTTGTAAAGCACTTTCAGCGGGGAGGAAGGCGGTGGCGTTAATAGCGCTATCGATTGACGTTACCCGCAGAAGAAGCACCGGCTAACTCCGTGCCAGCAGCCGCGGTAATACGGAGGGTGCAAGCGTTAATCGGAATTACTGGGCGTAAAGCGTACGCAGGCGGTCTGTTAAGTCAGATGTGAAATCCCCGGGCTTAACCTGTGAACTGCATTTGAAACTGGCAGGCTAGAGTCTCGTAGAGGGGGGTAGAATTCCAGGTGTAGCGGTGAAATGCGTAGAGATCTGGAGGAATACCGGTGGCGAAGGCGGCCCCCTGGACGAAGACTGACGCTCAGGTACGAAAGCGTGGGGAGCAAACAGGATTAGATACCCTGGTAGTCTACGCTGTAAACGATGTCGATTTGAAGGTTGTGGCCTTGAGCCGTGGCTTTCGGAGCTAACGCGTTAAATCGACCGCCTGGGGAGTACGGCCGCAAGGTTAAAACTCAAATGAATTGACGGGGGCCCGCACAAGCGGTGGAGCATGTGGTTTAATTCGATGCAACGCGAAGAACCTTACCTACTCTTGACATCCAGAGAACTAAGCAGAGATGCTTTGGTGCCTTCGGGAACTCTGAGACAGGTGCTGCATGGCTGTCGTCAGCTCGTGTTGTGAAATGTTGGGTTAAGTCCCGCAACGAGCGCAACCCTTATCCTTTGTTGCCAGCGATTCGGTCGGGAACTCAAAGGAGACTGCCGGTGATAAACCGGAGGAAGGTGGGGATGACGTCAAGTCATCATGGCCCTTACGAGTAGGGCTACACACGTGCTACAATGGCGCATACAAAGAGAAGCGATCTCGCGAGAGTCAGCGGACCTCATAAAGTGCGTCGTAGTCCGGATTGGAGTCTGCAACTCGACTCCATGAAGTCGGAATCGCTAGTAATCGTGGATCAGAATGCCACGGTGAATACGTTCCCGGGCCTTGTACACACCGCCCGTCACACCATGGGAGTGGGTTGCAAAAGAAGTAGGTAGCTTAACCTTCGGGAGGGCGCTTACCACTTTGTGATTCATGACTGGGGTGAAGTCGTAACAAGGTAACAGTAGGGGAACCTGCGGTTGGATCACCTCCTTATCAAAACGATACGTTAAGTGACGTGTCCACACAGATTGTCTGATAACTGTCACGAGCAAAGCAGCCCGTCGGCGGCTTTTTCCTGTTCGCCTGGCGAACGGGGGTAAAGCTATCGGCGGCTGGGCGACGACGTTAACGGCGCTTTTGCGGTCAGGGTTACCTGACTTAAAGCGGTCTCTGCCGCGTAAAAGTCATGCGATACGTTGCCCGCGTTTTCGTGTCCCCTTCGTCTAGTGGCCTAGGACACTGCCCTTTCACGGCGGTAACAGGGGTTCGAACCCCCTAGGGGACGCCACTTTGCTTTTTATTTCAGAGCGCGTTTATCAAGCGAGCTGCGAAATACCGCTCTTTAACAATCCGGAACAAGCTGAAAATTTGAAACACATGCTGAAGTGCAAACTCAGTATGCGAGTCTCTCAAACGAAGTAAGCAAACCTGAGATAACGCGTAAGCGTTATCACTGTAGCGCGACAGGCACTGTTGTCTCCGCGCGGTCTTCGCAGACTACGCCGGGTCTCGCCTGTATGGCGATACTCGAGCGAGACGGCGCGAACGGCTGAAAGCCCAGGCGCACGGCACGCAGGCACCGCGGTGGACTGTATGTCCATGAGGATGCCGAGTACCGCGCAACGCCGGATTTCGGTCGTGCAGCCTGTCGGACAAGGTGCAGACAGCTCAGGGTTGTGAGGTTAAGTGACTAAGCGTACACGGTGGATGCCTAGGCAGTCAGAGGCGATGAAGGACGTGCTAATCTGCGAAAAGCGCCGGTGAGCTGATATGAAGCGTTATCAGCCGGCGATGTCCGAATGGGGAAACCCGGTGCAATTCGTTGCATCATCGTTAAGTGAATCCATAGCTTAACGAGGCGAACCAGGGGAACTGAAACATCTCAGTACCCTGAGGAAAAGAAATCAACCGAGATTCCCCCAGTAGCGGCGAGCGAACGGGGAACAGCCCAGAGCCATCATCAGCTTGCGCATCAGGAGAACGGTCTGGAAAGTCCGGCGACAGAGGGTGATAGCCCCGTATCCGAAGGTGCGCTTGTTGTGAGCTCGATGAGTAGGGCGGGACACGTGATATCCTGTCTGAAGATGGGGGGACCATCCTCCAAGGCTAAATACTCCTGACTGACCGATAGTGAACCAGTACCGTGAGGGAAAGGCGAAAAGAACCCCGGCGAGGGGAGTGAAATAGAACCTGAAACCGTGTACGTACAAGCAGTGGGAGCATCCTTTGGGGTGTGACTGCGTACCTTTTGTATAATGGGTCAGCGACTTATATTCTGTAGCAAGGTTAACCGTATAGGGGAGCCGCAGGGAAACCGAGTCTTAACTGGGCGTCTAGTTGCAGGGTATAGACCCGAAACCCGGTGATCTAGCCATGGGCAGGTTGAAGGTTGGGTAACACTAACTGGAGGACCGAACCGACTAATGTTGAAAAATTAGCGGATGACTTGTGGCTGGGGGTGAAAGGCCAATCAAACCGGGAGATAGCTGGTTCTCCCCGAAAGCTATTTAGGTAGCGCCTCGTGAAGTCATCTACGGGGGTAGAGCACTGTTTCGGCTAGGGGTCCATCCCGGATTACCAACCCGATGCAAACTGCAAATACCGTAGAATGTTATCACGGGAGACACACGGCGGGTGCTAACGTCCGTCGTGAAGAGGGAAACAACCCAGACCGCCAGCTAAGGTCCCAAATTCATGGTTAAGTGGGAAACGATGTGGGAAGGCCCAGACAGCCAGGATGTTGGCTTAGAAGCAGCCATCATTTAAAGAAAGCGTAATAGCTCACTGGTCGAGTCGGCCTGCGCGGAAGATGTAACGGGGCTAAACCATGCACCGAAGCTGCGGCAGCGGACGTATCACTTAAAACGCTTCACGCGACGGCGAGCCGGCGCGTGCAAGCCACATTCCCGTTGAGTCGGCGACAGCCGGACACGGGCCAGGCGTTTTAAGGATACGTCCGTTGGGTAGGGGAGCGTTCTGTAAGCCTGCGAAGGTGGCCTGTGATGGCTGCTGGAGGTATCAGAAGTGCGAATGCTGACATAAGTAACGATAAAGCGGGTGAAAAGCCCGCTCGCCGGAAGACCAAGGGTTCCTGTTCAACGTTAATCGGAGCAGGGTGAGTCGACCCCTAAGGCAAGGCCGAAAGGCGTAGTCGATGGGAAACAGGTTAATATTCCTGTACTGGGTGTGACTGCGAAGGGGGGACGGAGAAAGCTAGGTTCGCCGGGCGACGGTTGTCCCGGTTCAAGCGTGCAGGTGGAAAGAGCAGGCAAATCCGCTCTTTCATAACACTGAGGCGTAATGACGAGCCACCACGGTGGTGAAGGAATTGATGCTACGCTTCCAGGAAAAGCCTCTAAGCTCCAGGTCACATCGAATCGTACCCCAAACCGACACAGGTGGTCAGGTAGAGAATACCCAGGCGCTTGAGAGAACTCGGGTGAAGGAACTAGGCAAAATGGTGCCGTAACTTCGGGAGAAGGCACGCTGTCACGTAGGTGGAGGCCTTGCGCCCCGAGCTGAAGCCAGTCGCAGATACCAGCTGGCTGCAACTGTTTATTAAAAACACAGCACTGTGCAAACACGAAAGTGGACGTATACGGTGTGACGCCTGCCCGGTGCCGGAAGGTTAATTGATGGGGTTATCCGTAAGGAGAAGCTCTTGATCGAAGCCCCGGTAAACGGCGGCCGTAACTATAACGGTCCTAAGGTAGCGAAATTCCTTGTCGGGTAAGTTCCGACCTGCACGAATGGCGTAATGATGGCCAGGCTGTCTCCACCCGAGACTCAGTGAAATTGAACTCGCCGTGAAGATGCGGTGTACCCGCGGCAAGACGGAAAGACCCCGTGAACCTTTACTATAGCTTGACACTGAACATTGAGCCTTGATGTGTAGGATAGGTGGGAGGCTTTGAAGTGTGGACGCCAGTCTGCATGGAGCCAACCTTGAAATACCACCCTTTAATGTTTGATGTTCTCACTCAGGCCCGTTATCCGGGCCGAGGACAGTGTCTGGTGGGTAGTTTGACTGGGGCGGTCTCCTCCCAAAGTGTAACGGAGGAGCACGAAGGTTAGCTAATCACGGTCGGACATCGTGAGGTTAGTGCAAAGGCATAAGCTAGCTTGACTGCGAGAGTGACGGCTCGAGCAGGTGCGAAAGCAGGTCTTAGTGATCCGGTGGTTCTGCATGGAAGGGCCATCGCTCAACGGATAAAAGGTACTCCGGGGATAACAGGCTGATACCGCCCAAGAGTTCATATCGACGGCGGTGTTTGGCACCTCGATGTCGGCTCATCACATCCTGGGGCTGAAGTAGGTCCCAAGGGTATGGCTGTTCGCCATTTAAAGTGGTACGCGAGCTGGGTTTAGAACGTCGTGAGACAGTTCGGTCCCTATCTGCCGTGGGCGCTGGAAGATTGAGAGGGGCTGCTCCTAGTACGAGAGGACCGGAGTGGACGCACCACTGGTGTTCGGGTTGTCATGCCAATGGCATTGCCCGGTAGCTACGTGCGGAAAAGATAACCGCTGAAAGCATCTAAGTGGGAAACTTGCCTCGAGATGAGTCTTCCCTGAGGCCTTGAGCCTCCTGAAGGGACGTTGAAGACGATGACGTTGATAGGTCGGGTGTGTAAGCGCTGCGAGACGTTGAGCTAACCGATACTAATGACCCGTGAGACTTAACCTTACAACACCTGAGCTGTTTGAGAGCGTGTGCGAGACGAGAGCGAAAGCGAACGTTGACGTCAAAAACGCAAGAGACGAGACGATATCAGCGATGTTCCGGATAATGCCCGACGGTCACGCAAGTGATGGTCGGGCGGCAAGAGCAGTCTGTGCGGCGGGAGCGGCACGGAGAGAGAATTTGCCTGGCGGCACTAGCGCGGTGGTCCCACCTGACCCCATGCAGAACTCAGAAGTGAAACGCCGTAGCGCCGATGGTAGTGTGGGGTCTCCCCATGCGAGAGTAGGGAGCTGCCAGGCATCCAATACGTCGCACCGGGTCAGCACGGGGTGACAAGCAGGTTCAACGAGCCCTCTGCGTCAGCAGGGGGCTTTTTGTTTTTGTGGGCCACGGCGGGCCGCTTCCGGCGACGCAATAGACAACTTTCCCCCGATAAAGGCGCGTTTACGTCCGTGTCAGGCACACCCGTCCTGCTATTGTTTTTGCCTGTAACGGGTGCTGCCGCGCGCATTAAGTCACTCGCTTATGCCGGCGGCGTGACAAATCTTCCCCTACCCAGATGGCGTAATTGATAGGCTATAGCGGAATTTGATGGTTGTCGGATAATGCGTGCGGTCTAATACGTTTTACTTAACGGAGCGACGTTGCGCGACCACGGTGTAATGTCATTTATCGCCAGGAGGTATCAGGGCAGTGTTTAGCCGCGCTTAACATAATCCGAAATTCGACAATCATATAAAGGAGAGTTGCATGTTTATTGGCTCTAAGACGGGTAGTTACATTATAAAACCGGAACAGACGGATAATAGCAGCGCGAAAACGTTCGCTAAAAGTGGCTTGAGCCGTCAGGTTTTGCATTGCATCATGACAATTGAGAATAGTGCGAAAACCTTTAGCGCGGCGGTTACCAATCGCTGCATTGGCGGGATGATAAGCGCATATAACTTTTTGTCCGCTGTTGAAAACAAGTTAGCCGGCGCTGTTAAAACCGCCGATAATGCTAATTCAACGCCTATGACCATACATAATGCCGCCATCAGGCAGAAAAACCCTTTGACGGCTGAGGATATCGTCGCGGTAAAAGAGAAAATTCAAGCCACCGTTAATGATTTTCGCACGGATAAAAGGGGCTTTGAGCAATTAGTTGAAGCAACCATGGCGTCTGCATACAGCGAAGCTTCCGATGCCATGACGGCGTATTGCCAGCGAATCGGTCAGCCCGTGCCAAAGGGGTATGTGCATGAAATAGGTATGGCCTCAATGGAGAATGGATTAAAGTGCGCTGATAAACATGCGGGAAAAAATGAAGAAGCCAAGAAGAGCGGAAAAGAGGTGTATGAGCAAGATAAGCTCTATATTCCTAATGGCGCAGGCATTCATCCGTTAGTCAGCGTATTCAAAACTGAACTCTTCTCCCGAAATGTTAAATTATCTACGGATTTTGATTTGATAAAAGAAGCCAATGACGAGATATTTGCGACATTTGATAAGCTGGCCGAGCAGGGCCACAGCCAAAGCCCGCAGCCGTTTAGGGAGCAGTTGGCCCAGATAAATAAATCTTGGGAAAAATTGCTCGTTTCTACAGAGTCAGACAGTTAAGCGACGTCGTAACGTTGCCCAACGTTTAGCGATAATTTTTAACGTACGCAGGCACGCGCGCGTCATAAAATGTGATCTTGCCCCGCCATCTCCGTACAGCTTTTGTATCTTAAGTTAACGAAGCCCGCTGCCGCCGGTATTCTCTCGGAGAGTGATATCCCAGCGCGCTGTGCGGATGGTTTTCATTGTAATGCGTGAACGCTGCTGCAAGGTTTCGCAGGGCTGTTCTCGCATCCGATTTTGGCATGAACTCGATATAGTCTTCCTTCATCGTCTTCACGAACCGTTCGGCCATGCCATTGCTCTGCGGGCTGCTCACCGCTGTTGTGCAGGGCTCCAGATCCAGTTCTCTGGCGAACCTCTGCGTTTCATGCGCGGTATACGCTGAACCGTTGTCCGTCAACCACTGCACCGCTGTATCGGGTAACCTGTCGCCGAAGCGCTTTTCTACCGACCTCAGCATCACATCCTGCACGGTCGAACTGTCGTAGCCTACAGTGCTCGCAGCCCAGTCTATGGCCTCTCTGTCGCAGCAGTCCAGTGCGAAGGTGACCCGCAGTTTTTCACCGTTGTCGCAGCCGAACTCGAAGCCATCTGAACACCAGCGCATATCGCTTTCTGCCACCGCGATCCTGCCCTTATGCTCACGCCTCGGCCGCTCTGGTTTTCAATGTAATAACAGCAGGTTATGCTCACACATGATCCTGTAAAGTCGTTTCGCATTTACCGGCGGCAGTCCCTCTGCGCGACGTTGTTTACGCAGGATTCCCCACACCCGCCGATAGCCGTAGCTGGGCATATCGCTGATGATGTCGAGGATGTCCGACAGTATTTCAGCGTCTGCTTCGTCATTACGCCGGTTACAGCGCCTGTCCTGCCAGTCGGCAGAACGCTTAATCCGCAGTGACAGCGGCGCACGCGACACGCTCATGGCGCGGCTGACCTGTGCTATTCCCCGGCCTTTGGCAACAAGGGCGCGTGCGCTATCCATTTTCGTGACTGGCCGTACTCCACGGCTTCTTTTAGGATCTCAATCTCCATCGTCTTCTTACCCAGAAGGCGCTGGAGCTCCCGGACCTGCTTCAATGCAGCTGCAAGCTCAGAGGCAGGAACAACGTCCTCCCCGGCGGTGAGGCTGCCTTCCTGATATTGCTTTTTCCACTTAAACAGCAGGCTGGGCTGGATACCGTGCAGTCGTGCGAGATGGGAGACATTCATGCCGGGCTCCATCCTCTGCTGAATAATGGCCATTTTTTCCTGAGGAGTTTTACGTTTACGGACTTCTTGACCTAACAGGATCCCGGTCATATCAAAATTGGCGTTAGTGTTAGACATATATTCAAGCCTATCTCTTATCTGGAGATACAGCTACTGTCTGGTGTTTCAGGGGGATAAATCACGCGCGTCATAAAATGTCACTCGCTGCCTTCCTGTACGATCGAGTAGACTAACGGCAACAAAAGTAAAGACAGGTTAGGTAATGATGACGGACAGTCGGGCGCTAAAGTCCCTGAACAGTTTTGCCATTGACGTACAGGCACGGCGAGTGATTGCGGCGTATACGGAGGCCGAGCTGTTCACGTTTTGGCGGCAGGCCATAGAGCACGCTATGCCGGCGCTGGTGTTGGGCGGCGGCAGTAATGTGCTGTTTTTGGAAAACTATGCTGGCACCGTGTTGCTGAACCGGATTGCGGGCGTAACAATCGAAAAGCGCCCCGACGCTTGGCATTTGCACGTCGGCGCCGGAGAGGTGTGGCATGATTTGGTACGTACCTGTCTCGAACAGCACATGCCGGGTCTGGAGAATCTGGCGCTGATCCCCGGCTGCGTGGGTTCTGCGCCGATCCAGAATATTGGCGCCTACGGCGTCGAGTTGCGTCAGTTCTGTGACTATGTCGACGTGTTGCAGTTGGCAACCGGTACCTTACGGCGCCTGAGCGCGGCTGAATGTCAATTTGGTTACCGCGACAGTATCTTTAAGCACGCGCTACGCGAACGCCACGTCATTGTTGCGGTGGGCCTCCGGCTGGCCAAAGCCTGGCAACCGGTATTGACCTATGGCGAGCTGGCCCGTCTGGACCCGCAGCAGGCCACCCCGCGGCAGATTTATGATACGGTTTGCGCGATGCGCCGCACGAAATTGCCCGACCCCGCGCTACAGGGCAATGCCGGTAGTTTTTTCAAAAATCCGGTTATTGATGCTTTAAGCGCGGAACGACTGCTAAGCCGCTATCCTGATGCGCCCCATTACCCCCAACCGGAGGGCGGGGTGAAGCTGGCGGCGGGTTGGCTTATCGATCGTTGCGGACTCAAAGGTTATCGTCTCGGTGGCGCGGCGGTCCATGACAAACAGGCGCTGGTTTTAGTCAATGCTGATAACGCGACGGGTGAGGATATTGCTGCGCTGGCGCGCTATGTGCGCCAACAGGTTGCGGACCGGTTTGCCGTCTGGCTTGAGCCAGAAGTGCGTTTTATCGCTGCCCTTGGCGAAGTGGATGCGGCAGGAGTAATAACATGAAAGACGTAACCATTCCGCTTAAGCTGATTAATTTACTAGCCGATGGCGAGTTCCATTCTGGCGAACAATTTGGCGCGACGTTGGGAATGAGCCGCGCTGCCATCAACAAACACATTCAAACGGTGCGTGACTGGGGCGTGGATGTGTTTACGGTGCCCGGCAAGGGCTATCGTTTGTATGCACCGCTGCAATTATTGGATGAAAGCGCGATCCGCGCGCGCTTACCCGCGGGGCGGCTGGCGGTGCTGCCGGTGATTGACTCCACCAATCAATATTTGATCGAGCGTATCGGTACCGTGCAGCCGGGGGACGCCTGCGTGGCGGAGTATCAGGCGCAAGGGCGTGGCCGGCGCGGTCGGCAGTGGATATCGCCGTTTGGTAACAACCTGTATTTATCCCTCTATTGGCGTCTTGAGCAAGGCCACGAAGCGGCAGGCGGCCTCAGTCTGATGGTCGGTATTGTCATGGCGGAGGTGTTGCAACGCCTCGGCGCAGACGGGGTCCGCGTTAAGTGGCCGAACGATCTGTATCTAAACGATCGCAAGCTGGCCGGGATCCTGGTGGAAATTTCCGGTAAGGCCGGCGATGCCGCCCATATCGTGATTGGCGCCGGCATTAATTTGGCGATGCGCGAAGGCGCGGCGGGTAAAATCGACCAGGGATGGATCAACTTGCAAGAAGCGGGTATCGCCATCGACCGTAACGCACTGGCCGCCGAACTGACCGACACGCTGCGTCAGGCGCTGCGGCAATTCGAGCGTGACGGGTTCGCGCCGTTTGTCGCCCGCTGGCAGGCGTTGGATAACTTCTATGACCGCCCGGTGAAATTGCTTATTGGCGATCGGGAGATCAAAGGGATTGCGCGTGGCATCGATGCGCAGGGAGCCTTATTGCTAGAGCAGGAAGGGGAAATCCACGCCTATCTGGGCGGAGAGATATCGCTGCGCGGCCAATAGCCGCAACGCTTTTATCGGCGAGGTTGGCGGCCAAGAGCGATGCATGAGCCCATAGCCGGCAATGCCGCCCTCGGTCCGGCACCGGGATAAGCGCGGGTGTTTAACCCCAGGGGACGGTGCTTACCGGCGTCAGCACCCCCGGTTCGGGCAGGTCGGCGCGATAAAGCGCCGCATCGTAGGAGCCGGCAAGGGTCACCGTGCCATCAGCCACCGCTAACCAATCGCCTTCCGGCAGTCCCACCACCGTCATTTCCGGCTGTGCCCGCAAGAGTTCATCCAGCCGCTGTTGGCGGGTTTCGCCCTGATGGCCCGCCGGCAACTGATTAGTATAATGCGGATTGATTTGGAAATTAATCAGCCTAAGTGCGTCGAAACCGCCCGGATCGACAATCGGCATGTCATTAGTCGTGCATAGCGTAGGACATGCCAGATTAGCCCCAGCGCTCCAGCCTATATAGGCGGCACCTTCATCTACTCGGCGGTGGACCACGCGCAGCAGGCCACGATCGCGACAGTGTTTCAGCAAATGGAAGGTGTTGCCGCAGCCGATGATAATAGCCTCGGCATTCGCCACGGCCGCACCGGCGTCTGACACCCTATGAATACCCGTGACATCGACTGCCCTGCAGCAGGTCGCCGATCGGCCCGATGGCGTGCTCCAGATAGCGTTTACCGGGACATGTCGAGTTACTGAGTAATAATAATTGCATCCACTCTCCCTCAAAAACGCATTCCGCCCGATATCGGACAGATAAGGTATAAGCCTGCACAGGTGGCCATTATCGCCGGTATTCGGCCGGTAGCGCTAAAGGGCGTACCGGCGCAGCCGATCGGCTGCAAAGGCCGGCTAACCGGTGTCGCGGATGCTTAATGGCGCGCCATTCTTTGCTCTGCGGACCGGGTCGACGATGCGACATAAAAGCACCGGAGGCTTTACGGTAAGAGCATCATAATACCCGGGGGGACATCTTGCGCCAATAAACAGGGCGGCGCAGGTGCAAAAACGCGTCGGGCGCGGAAAGGGTTCCGCGGCGACGTGCAGACCCACGCAGGCGACCGTGCTTTTGCCGCCAAAGGAGGATGGCGGTGAAGCGGCCTCGGCGGCGGCACAACACTATTTGCGCAGTCGGACCCTCTCGACCGCATGATTGGCGCTTTTGCCGAGGATAAGGCTTGCGCGCTCGCGGGTAGGCAGAATGTTTTGCTGCAGGTTGAGGCCGTTAATTTCGCTCCACAGCTGACTGGCAATAGCGACCGCCTCTTGCTCGGAAAGCTGGGAATAATGGTGAAAATAGGAGTCAGGATCGGAAAACGCGCCCTGCCGGAATTTCAGAAAACGATTGATATACCAGCTTTGCAGTAGCGTCTCAGGCGCATCGACATAGATGGAAAAATCGACAAAGTCGGAGACGAACACGTGGTGGGGATCTTGGTTATAATCGCTGCCGCTTTGCAGCACGTTCAATCCTTCCAGTATCAAAATGTCCGGTTGGGAAATAACTTTTTGTTCGTCGGGCACGACATCGTAAATCAAATGGGAATAGACCGGCGCCGTCACGCGCGGCGTGCCTGATTTTACCTTTGAGACGAAATTAACCAAGCTGCGGATATCATAGGACTCCGGGAAGCCTTTTTTCTTCATGAGATCCCGCTGCTTGAGTACGCAGTTGGGATGCAAAAAACCGTCGGTCGTCACCAGCTCTACCGTGCGGTGTTCGGGCCAGCGGCTCAGCAACGCCTGCAGCACGCGCGCCGTGGTGCTCTTGCCTACCGCCACACTGCCGGCGATGCCGATGATATAGGGAATACGCTGGCCATCTGTGCCGAGAAATTGTTCCAACACGGCCTGGCGGCGCAGATTGGAGCTAATATAAAAGTTGAGCAGGCGCGATAGCGGCAGATGAATCTCCGCCACTTCTTCCAGGGAAAGATCTTCATTAATCCCCTTGAGCTTGACGATTTCCGCCTCGGTGAGCGTCAGCGGTACCGAATTACGCAACGCGGCCCACTGTTTGCGGCTGAATTGCAGGTATGGCGTATGGGGAGATTGCACAGCTTTAATCATAACGTGAGCCAGCCCGTTGCACAGTCTATTCAGGGCGCAGGACGCTAACCCGGAAAGAGAACAAGCCGCATAGTATAGACAGCTTCGTACCCAGCGTAGAGTGTTTTTTCAGCCGCGGATGAGGAATTGTGAGCCTGACGTGCGATCCTCGGCCGCCGCCGCCCCTACTGCCGCCGGTGTGCGATAATTGAGGGGCAAACACGGCTTGGCCGGGGCTGTACCCGTCATGCCGACAGTGCTACTATGCCGGCCAAAGCGTGATATTCCACTGCTTCGAGCATGAATAATAACCAATTTTGCGTGCGCCGTTGTGAAATTGGGTAATTTCTGAGCGAAAGTGAGAATTACGCGATTTTTTGTTGCATAGGTCGTCCGCTCTACCTAGAATGCGCAGCACTTGATGCCGGCATGGCTCAGTTGGTAGAGCAACTGACTTGTAATCAGTAGGTCGAGGGTTCGATTCCTTCTGCCGGCACCAAAAAAATCTGGTGGGGTTCCCGAGCGGCCAAAGGGAGCAGACTGTAAATCTGCCGTCACAGACTTCGAAGGTTCGAATCCTTCCCCCACCACCAAATTCGTATCGAGCACGATACACACCCTGTTGCAGAGCATCATGGCGCAGCAGGGGGAAGGTGAGAACCTTCGACCAAGGTTCGGGTCGAGCATAGCGAGACAACGATGCGCAGCATCGGCCCGAGATCCTGGCATCATTCTACAATCTACAGAATTATCAGGTAGCCGAGTTCCAAGATGCGGGCATCGTATAATGGCTATTACCTCAGCCTTCCAAGCTGATGATGTGGGTTCGATTCCCACTGCCCGCTCCAATGTGCTGATATAGCTCAGTTGGTAGAGCGCACCATTGCTAAGGGTGCGGCCAGCAGTTAGAATCTGCCTATCAGCACCACTTCTAGTCTCCCTCCTGATTTACTTTCTGTGAAAAAAAATTCAGCAGGCATTTCGCCTGGTTGATGTGGTGATACCACCGATATATTCGTGTCTTAGAGGGACAATCGATGTCTAAAGAAAAGTTTCAACGCACAAAACCACACGTTAACGTCGGTACTATCGGCCACGTTGACCATGGTAAAACGACCCTGACCGCCGCCATCACCACCGTTCTGGCCAAGGCCTACGGCGGTAGCGCGCGCGCGTTCGATCAAATCGACAACGCGCCGGAAGAAAAGGCCCGTGGTATCACCATCAACACCTCGCACGTTGAATACGATACCCCGAGCCGCCACTACGCGCACGTAGACTGCCCGGGACACGCCGACTATGTGAAAAACATGATCACCGGCGCGGCGCAGATGGACGGCGCTATTCTGGTCGTAGCTGCAACAGACGGCCCGATGCCGCAGACCCGCGAGCACATCCTGCTGGGTCGCCAGGTCGGCGTACCTTACATCATCGTTTTCATGAACAAATGCGACATGGTCGATGACGAAGAGCTGCTGGAACTGGTTGAAATGGAAGTGCGCGAACTGCTGTCGCAGTACGACTTCCCGGGCGACGACACGCCGGTAATCCGCGGCTCGGCGCTGAAAACGCTGGAAGGCGACGAAGCCTGGACCGCCAAGATCATCGAACTGGCCGAAGCGCTGGACAGCTACATCCCGGAACCGGAACGCGCCATTGACAAGCCGTTCCTGCTGCCGATCGAAGACGTGTTCTCCATCTCCGGCCGCGGTACCGTGGTCACCGGTCGTGTAGAGCGCGGCATCGTCAAAGTGGGTGAAGAAGTGGAAATCGTCGGTATCAAAGACACCACCAAAACCACCTGCACCGGCGTTGAAATGTTCCGTAAACTTCTGGACGAAGGCCGTGCCGGTGAGAACGTGGGCGTCCTGCTGCGCGGTACCAAGCGTGACGACGTCGAGCGTGGTCAGGTTCTGGCTAAGCCGGGCTCGATCAAGCCGCACACCCAGTTTGAATCGGAAGTGTATATCCTGAGCAAAGACGAAGGCGGCCGCCATACGCCGTTCTTCAAAGGCTACCGTCCGCAGTTCTACTTCCGTACCACTGACGTGACCGGTACCATCGAACTGCCGGAAGGCGTTGAAATGGTGATGCCTGGCGACAACATCAAGATGGTTGTTAACCTGATTGCTCCGATCGCCATGGACGACGGCCTGCGTTTCGCCATTCGCGAAGGCGGCCGTACCGTTGGCGCCGGCGTTGTTGCCAAAGTTATCGCTTAAGCCGGTAAATGCCGACATTTGTCGAATAACCATTTGACGCGACATGCGGTTAAAGGGCATCATTTGATGCCCTTTTTCTACGCTCTTTTTCTACGCTGTGACAGAGAACCTATCTCATCAGCGATTTTAAGTCATAATCATTGGTGAGATGGGCTCTTGTTCTGTGGCGTAAAACTTCGAGGTAGTGTTGCTCATTCAGGGCGTACTTCGATTGGTAGCCTCACGCTTTGCGGGGCTGATAAGTTGTTTGTCTGAATCCTATGTGACAGGTTTTTTTTATGAGTGCGAATACCGAAGCTCAAGGAAGCGGGCGCGGCCTGGAAGTGGTTAAGTGGTTATTCGTCGCGATTCTGTTGGTGGTGGCTATTGTCGGTAACTATTATTACCGCGATCACCACTTACTGCTGCGAGCGCTGGCTGTCGTGCTTGTTATCGCTATCGCGGGCGGTGTGGCCATGATGACAGCTAAAGGCAAGTCCACCGTTGCGTTTGCGCGTGAAGCGCGCACCGAAGTACGTAAAGTGATTTGGCCGACCCGCCAGGAAACGTTACATACCACGTTAATCGTCGCCGCGGTGACCGCCGTGATGTCACTGATTCTGTGGGGGCTGGATGGCATTCTGGTCCGTGTGGTATCGTTTATTACTGGCCTGAGGTTCTAAGATGTCCGAAGCTCCAAAAAAACGCTGGTACGTCGTTCAGGCGTTTTCCGGTTTTGAGGGACGCGTAGCGCAGTCCCTCCGCGAACATATCAAACTTCATGATATGGAAGAGCTTTTTGGCGAAGTCATGGTGCCAACGGAAGAAGTGGTCGAAATTCGCGGCGGGCAGCGTCGCAAAAGCGAGCGCAAGTTCTTCCCGGGCTATGTCCTGGTGCAGATGGTGATGAACGACGCCAGCTGGCATCTGGTGCGCAGCGTGCCGCGTGTCATGGGCTTCATTGGCGGCACCTCGGATCGCCCTGCGCCAATCAGCGACAAAGAAGTCGACGCTATTATGAACCGCCTGCAGCAGGTCGGCGACAAGCCACGGCCGAAAACCCTTTTCGAGCCGGGCGAGCTGGTCCGCGTCAGCGATGGTCCCTTCGCCGACTTCAACGGCGTGGTGGAAGAGGTGGACTACGAGAAAAGCCGTCTGAAGGTGTCGGTTTCGATCTTTGGTCGCGCCACACCGGTAGAGCTGGATTTCGGTCAGGTCGAGAAAGGCTGAGTCACACCTACTACAATTTTGCTTGCTCGAGGCGCGAAATTAATCTAAAACCTCGCGCCTTTCGTTTTTATGCGTCCTCGAGCGCGTAAACACTTATTCACGGGGAGCCTTCACCGGCGCTAGCACCCATTAGAGGAAATCAACATGGCCAAGAAAGTACAAGCCTATGTCAAGCTGCAGGTTGCTGCAGGCATGGCAAACCCGAGTCCGCCGGTAGGTCCGGCCCTGGGTCAGCAGGGCGTTAACATCATGGAATTCTGCAAAGCTTTCAATGCCAAAACTAAAAGCATTGAAAAAGGGCTGCCGATTCCGGTTGTTATCACCGTGTATTCCGACCGTTCTTTCACTTTCGTTACCAAGACCCCGCCGGCCGCCGTGCTGCTGAAGAAAGCCGCAGGCATCAAATCCGGTTCCGGTAAGCCGAATAAAGACAAAGTCGGTAAAGTGACCAGCGCGCAGGTCCGTGAAATCACGGAAACCAAAGCGGCTGATATGACCGGTGCCGACGTGGAAGCGATGTCCCGCTCCATTGCGGGTACCGCGCGTTCCATGGGCCTGGTAGTGGAGGATTAAGAAATGGCTAAACTGACCAAGCGCATGCGCGTCATCCGCGACAAAGTTGATTCCACCAAGCAGTACGACATCAACGAAGCCGTCGCGCTGCTAAAAGAACTGGCCACCGCCAAATTTGTAGAAAGCATCGACGTTGCCGTCAATCTGGGCATCGATGCCCGTAAATCCGATCAGAACGTCCGTGGCGCCACCGTGCTGCCGCACGGTACCGGCCGCAGCGTACGCGTCGCCGTGTTTACCCAGGGCGCTAACGCGGAAGCGGCGAAAGCCGCCGGCGCAGACCTGGTCGGCATGGATGATCTGGCAGACCAGATCAAAAAAGGCGAGTTCAACTTCGACGTGGTTATCGCTTCTCCGGACGCGATGCGTGTTGTCGGCCAGCTGGGCCAGATCCTCGGTCCGCGCGGCCTGATGCCGAACCCGAAAGTCGGCACCGTGACGCCGAACGTCGCTGAAGCGGTTAAAAACGCTAAAGCCGGTCAGGTGCGCTATCGCAACGACAAAAACGGCATCATCCACACCACCATCGGTAAAGTCGACTTTGACTCTGACAAATTGAAAGAAAACCTGGAAGCTCTGCTGGTCGCGCTGAAAAAAGCAAAACCAACGCAGGCCAAGGGCGTTTACATCAAGAAAGTCAGCCTGTCGACTACCATGGGCGCAGGTGTCGCCGTGGATCAAATCGGCATGGCCACCACGACCGCATAATTATTGCTTTACGCGGGTGTTGGTTTTGTCTAGAATACAGCGCCCGAAGTTTCGCCGTGGCGGTTTCCTTTTGACCGCGGGCGTAACAAACAGATTTTTTCGGTTGGAGCTTGGCCTATCCAAGCCTCCGTCCAAGACCGCAGGTGTGTGTCACAGCACTTAATTTTCCTGCGTAGACGGTGACAGAGCCTGAATAACATATTCGTTTGCTGGATTCTGCTCACCGTATGTCGACGCTTACCGTCGCTGTGACGGTATGTGAAGTGAGTTCCGGGGGTATCCCCGGCTAAATCCAGGAGCACAAGCTAATGGCATTAAATCTTCAAGACAAACAAGCGATTGTTGCTGAAGTCAGCGAAGTAGCCAAAGGCGCGCTGTCTGCCGTTGTTGCGGATTCCCGCGGCGTCACGGTAGATAAAATGACTGAACTGCGTAAAGCAGGTCGTGAAGCCGGTGTTTACATGCGCGTTGTTCGCAACACGCTGGTGCGCCTCGTCGTTGAAGGCACCCCTTTTGAGTGCCTGAAAGACACGTTTGTCGGTCCGACCCTGATTGCATTTTCTCACGAACATCCGGGCGCAGCCGCTCGTTTGTTCAAGGCATTTGCCAAAGACAATGCAAAATTTGAGGTTAAAGCCGCAGCCTTTGAAGGTGAAGTTATCCCGGCGTCGCAGATCGATCGCCTGGCCACTCTGCCAACTTACGAAGAAGCAATCGCCCGCCTGATGTCGGCCATGAAAGAAGCCTCTGCAGGCAAACTGGTTCGCACGCTGGCCGCACCGCGCGATCAGAAAGAAGCGGCGTAAGCGCCGGTTTTATTCTGAAGCAATTGCAAACGTATAAACACTTTCTGAATTTTAGGAACACTTGTTATGTCTATCACTAAAGAACAAATTCTGGACGCAGTTGCCGAAATGTCCGTTATGGACGTGGTTGAACTGGTCTCCATGATGGAAGAAAAATTCGGCGTTTCCGCTGCTGCCGTAGTAGCCGTTGCCGCAGGCCCGGCTGAAGCCGTAGAAGAAAAAACCGAGTTTGACGTTGTGCTGAGCGCAATTGGCGCGAACAAAGTTGCCGTCATCAAAGCCGTGCGCGGCGCTACCGGTCTGGGCCTGAAAGAAGCCAAAGGTCTGGTTGAATCCGCACCTGCCACCCTGAAAGAAGGCGTGAGCAAAGATGACGCGGAAACACTGAAGAAAGCCCTGGAAGAAGCGGGTGCTTCTGTTGAGGTTAAATAAGTTAACCTTCCAGGTTGCAGCCTGAATTAGGCTGATGGCTGGTGGCTTTTTGGTCACCAGCCTTTTTGCGCTGTAGGGTATCAGTGGCGTTTAACACCGTTTAGCTACTGATTAACCTTAATATTTATTTCTATCGACGCCTTAATATACTGCATCGCCTGCCGAGCATCCCTGGTTCAGCAAAGTGCAGCGAAATGATTTAAGAGTGATAGAAACAAGTATTGCGGAGAGGATATCGATTCTCCGATCGTAATAAATGGCGTTGCATGTACTGTCCTAGTAGGGCGGACAGAGTGGGTCGACTTGTCAGCTAGCTGAGGAACCCTATGGTTTACTCCTATACCGAAGAAAAACGCATTCGTAAGGACTTCGGAAAACGTCCGCAGGTTTTGGACATTCCCTATCTCCTATCCATCCAGCTTGACTCGTTTCAGAAGTTTATCGAGCAAGATCCGGAAGGCCAGTACGGTCTGGAAGCGGCTTTCCGTTCCGTATTCCCCATACAGAGCTACAGCGGCAACTCGGAACTGCAATATGTCAGTTACCGCCTGGGCGAGCCTGTCTTTGATGTCAAAGAGTGCCAGATCCGCGGCGTGACGTTTTCCGCACCGCTGCGCGTCAAGCTGCGCCTTATCATTTACGAGCGCGAAGCGCCGGAAGGTACGATAAAAGACATCAAGGAGCAGGAAGTCTACATGGGCGAAATCCCGCTCATGACCGACAACGGCACCTTTGTCATCAACGGTACCGAACGTGTAATCGTTTCCCAGCTGCACCGCAGCCCTGGCGTATTTTTTGACAGCGACAAGGGGAAGACGCACTCCTCCGGTAAAGTGTTGTATAACGCGCGTATCATTCCTTACCGCGGTTCCTGGCTGGATTTCGAGTTTGACCCGAAAGACAACTTGTTCGTCCGTATCGACCGCCGCCGCAAATTGCCGGCGACCATCATTCTGCGCGCGCTGAACTATAGCACCGGCCAGATCCTGGATACGTTCTTCGACAAAGTGGTTTATGAAATTCACGACAAAAAGCTGCAGATGGAGCTGCTTCCTGAGCGCTTGCGTGGTGAAACCGCCTCGTTTGATATCGAGGCCAACGGCACCGTGTATGTCGAAAAAGGCCGCCGTATCACCGCGCGCCATATTCGCCAGCTGGAAAAAGACGGCGTCGCGCAGATCGAAGTCCCTGTCGAATACATTATCGGCAAGGTGGTGGTAAAAGATTACATCGATGAAAATACCGGTGAAATCATCGTCCCCGCCAACATGGAACTGACGCTGGACCTGCTGGCCAAGCTGAGCCAGGCGGGCCACAAACGTATCGAAACATTGTTCACCAACGATCTGGATCACGGCGCCTATATTTCCGAGACGCTGCGTGTCGATCCGACCAGCGATCGCCTGAGCGCGCTGGTGGAAATCTATCGCATGATGCGCCCTGGTGAGCCGCCGACCCGCGAAGCGGCCGAGAATCTGTTTGAAAATCTGTTCTTCTCGGAAGGACGTTACGATCTGTCCGCGGTTGGCCGGATGAAGTTCAACCGTTCACTGTTGCGTGAAGAGATCGAGGGTTCCGGTATCCTGAGCAAAGACGACATCATTGACGTGATGAAGAAGCTCATTGATATCCGTAACGGCAAAGGCGAAGTCGATGATATCGACCACCTGGGCAACCGCCGTATCCGTTCGGTGGGTGAAATGGCGGAAAACCAGTTCCGCGTCGGTCTGGTGCGCGTGGAGCGCGCGGTGAAAGAGCGTCTGTCTTTAGGCGATCTGGATACCCTGATGCCGCAGGATATGATCAACGCCAAACCGATTTCGGCGGCGGTGAAAGAATTCTTCGGCTCCAGCCAGCTGTCGCAGTTCATGGACCAGAACAACCCGCTGTCCGAGATTACCCACAAGCGCCGTATCTCCGCGTTGGGCCCGGGCGGTCTGACCCGCGAGCGCGCAGGCTTTGAAGTGCGCGACGTGCATCCGACCCATTACGGGCGCGTGTGTCCCATCGAAACCCCGGAAGGGCCGAACATCGGTCTTATCAACTCGCTGTCCGTGTATGCGCAGACCAACGAGTACGGTTTCCTGGAAACACCTTATCGTCGCGTGCAAGACGGTGTGGTTACCGACGAAATCCATTACCTGTCGGCGATTGAGGAAGGCAACTTCGTTATCGCACAGGCCAACACCAACCTCGGCGACGACGGTCGTTTCTTTGACGATTTGGTGACCTGTCGCAGCAAAGGCGAATCGAGCCTGTTCAGCCGCGATCAGGTTGATTATATGGACGTTTCCACCCAGCAGGTGGTCTCGGTCGGCGCCTCGCTGATCCCGTTCCTGGAGCACGACGACGCCAACCGCGCCTTGATGGGTGCGAACATGCAACGTCAGGCGGTGCCGACGCTGCGTACCGACAAGCCGCTGGTCGGCACCGGTATGGAGCGTGCGGTCGCCGTTGACTCCGGCGTGACCGCCGTGGCGAAACGCGGCGGTACGGTGCAGTACGTGGACGCCTCCCGTATCGTTATCAACGTCAACCCGGATGAAATGTACCCGGGCGAAGCGGGCATCGATATTTACAACCTGACCAAATATATCCGTTCCAACCAGAACACCTGTATCAGCCAGACGCCTTGCGTTTCGCTGGGTGAGCCGGTTGAGCGCGGCGACGTGCTGGCCGACGGTCCGTCCACCGATCTGGGTGAGCTGGCGCTGGGTCAGAATATGCGTATCGCCTTCATGCCGTGGAACGGCTACAACTTTGAAGACTCAATGCTGGTCTCCGAACGCGTGGTGCAGGAAGATCGTTTCACCACCATCCATATTCAGGAACTGGCGTGCGTGTCCCGCGACACCAAGCTGGGGCCTGAGGAAATTACCGCCGACATCCCGAACGTGGGTGAAGCCGCGCTCTCCAAGCTGGATGAGTACGGCATCGTCTATATCGGCGCGGAAGTGACCGGCGGCGATATTTTGGTGGGCAAGGTGACGCCGAAAGGGGAAACCCAGCTGACGCCGGAAGAGAAACTGCTGCGCGCCATCTTTGGTGAAAAAGCCTCCGACGTGAAAGATTCGTCGCTGCGCGTGCCGAACGGCGTTTCCGGTACCGTTATCGATGTGCGGGTATTTACCCGCGACGGCGTCGAAAAAGACAAGCGCGCGCTGGAAATCCAGGAAATGCAGCTTAAGCAGGCCAAAAAGGACCTGACCGAAGAACTGCAGATCTTTGAAGCCGGTCTGTTTGCCCGTATTCGCGACGTACTGATCTCGGGCGGCATCGAAGCGGAGAAGCTGGATAAGCTGACCAGCGAGCGCTGGCTGGAACTGGGCCTGGCCGACGAAGAGAAGCAGAATCAGCTGGAACAGCTCGCTGAGCAGTATGACGAGCTTAAGCACGAGTTCGAGAAGAAGCTGGAAGCCAAGCGCCGTAAAATTACCCAGGGCGATGATCTGGCTCCGGGCGTGCTAAAAATCGTCAAGGTCTATCTGGCGGTGAAACGTCAGATTCAGCCGGGCGACAAGATGGCGGGCCGTCACGGTAACAAAGGTGTTATCTCCAAAATCAACCCGATCGAAGATATGCCTTACGACGAAAACGGCGTGCCGGTGGATATCGTTCTGAACCCGCTGGGCGTACCGTCGCGTATGAACATCGGCCAGATTCTGGAAACCCATCTGGGTATGGCGGCAAAAGGCATCGGCGACAAGATCAACGCCATGCTGAAGCAGCACGAGGAAGTGGCCAAGCTGCGCGAGTTCATCCAGAAAGCATACAACCTGGGTGACGACGTGCGCCAGAAAGTGGATCTCAACACCTTCTCGGATGAGGAAGTGCTGCGTTTGGCGGAGAACCTGAAGAAAGGGATGCCGATCGCCACGCCGGTATTTGATGGCGCCAAAGAGAAAGAAATCAAGGAGCTGCTGCAGCTCGGTGGCCTGCCGACCTCCGGTCAGATCACCTTGTTTGATGGCTGCACCGGCGAGCAGTTCGAGCGCCAGGTTACGGTGGGCTACATGTACATGCTGAAACTCAACCATTTGGTTGATGACAAGATGCATGCGCGTTCCACCGGCTCTTACAGCCTGGTTACCCAGCAGCCGTTGGGCGGCAAGGCGCAGTTCGGCGGCCAGCGCTTCGGGGAGATGGAAGTGTGGGCGCTGGAAGCTTACGGCGCGGCCTACACCCTGCAGGAAATGCTTACCGTCAAGTCGGATGATGTTAACGGTCGCACCAAGATGTACAAAAACATCGTGGATGGCAATCACACGATGGAACCCGGTATGCCGGAATCCTTCAACGTGTTGTTGAAGGAAATCCGCTCGCTGGGCATCAATATCGAGCTGGAAGAAGATTGATTTTTCCGCCCGGGTGCGATTCGCACTGGTAATAATGGCGCCTGAGCGTTTCAGGCGCCTAACAGATCCAACTCCGACAGGAGCCAAGCCGTGAAAGATTTACTTAAGTTTCTGAAAGCACAAACTAAGACCGAAGAGTTTGATGCGATCAAAATTGCGCTGGCCTCGCCAGACATGATCCGTTCCTGGTCGTTCGGTGAAGTGAAAAAGCCGGAAACCATTAACTACCGCACCTTTAAACCGGAGCGCGACGGTCTGTTCTGCGCCCGTATTTTCGGGCCGGTAAAAGACTACGAATGCCTGTGCGGTAAGTACAAGCGTCTGAAACACCGCGGCGTTATCTGTGAGAAATGCGGCGTCGAAGTGACCCAGACCAAGGTGCGCCGTGAGCGTATGGGCCACATCGAGCTGGCTTCGCCCACCGCCCACATCTGGTTTTTGAAATCGCTGCCGTCCCGTATCGGTCTGCTGTTGGATATGCCGCTGCGTGATATCGAACGCGTGCTGTATTTTGAATCCTACGTCGTGGTTGAAGGCGGCATGACCAACCTTGAGCGCCGTCAGATCCTGACCGAAGAGCAGTATCTGGACGCTCTGGAAGAGTTCGGTGACGAATTTGACGCCAAGATGGGCGCCGAAGCGATCCAGGCCCTGTTGAAAAACATGGATTTGGAGCAGGAATGCGAGCAGCTGCGCGAAGAGCTGGAAGAAACCAA
Organism: Candidatus Sodalis endolongispinus; assembly: GCF_018777395.1. Classification (GTDB taxonomy): domain Bacteria; phylum Pseudomonadota; class Gammaproteobacteria; order Enterobacterales; family Enterobacteriaceae; genus Sodalis_B; species Sodalis_B endolongispinus. The sequence goes on along the minus strand of NZ_JAFJYC010000001.1, from coordinate 1,589,198 downwards.
CTCGGAAACCAAGCGTAAAAAGCTGACCAAGCGCATCAAGCTGCTGGAAGCCTTTGTGCAGTCCGGCAACAAGCCGGAATGGATGATCCTGACCGTGTTGCCGGTACTGCCGCCGGATCTGCGTCCGCTGGTTCCGTTGGACGGCGGCCGCTTTGCGACCTCGGATCTGAACGATCTGTATCGCCGGGTGATCAACCGTAACAACCGCTTGAAGCGCCTGCTGGATCTGGCCGCGCCGGACATCATCGTGCGCAACGAAAAGCGTATGCTGCAAGAAGCGGTCGATGCGCTGCTGGATAACGGCCGTCGCGGCCGTGCCATTACCGGCTCCAACAAGCGTCCGCTGAAATCCCTGGCCGACATGATCAAAGGTAAGCAAGGTCGCTTCCGTCAGAACCTGCTCGGTAAACGTGTCGACTATTCCGGTCGTTCGGTTATCACCGTGGGTCCGTACCTGCGTCTGCATCAGTGCGGTCTGCCGAAGAAAATGGCGCTGGAGCTGTTCAAGCCTTTCATTTACGGCAAGCTGGAGCTGCGTGGTTTGGCGACCACCATCAAGTCGGCCAAGAAAATGGTCGAGCGCGAAGAAGCCGTGGTGTGGGATATCCTCGACGAGGTGATCCGCGAGCACCCGGTCATGCTGAACCGTGCGCCGACGCTGCACCGTCTGGGGATCCAGGCGTTTGAGCCGGTACTGATTGAAGGTAAAGCCATTCAGCTGCACCCGCTGGTGTGTGCGGCGTACAACGCCGACTTCGACGGCGACCAGATGGCGGTCCACGTGCCGCTGACGCTGGAAGCCCAGTTGGAAGCGCGCGCGCTGATGATGTCGACCAACAACATCCTGTCGCCCGCCAACGGCGAGCCCATTATCGTGCCGTCCCAGGACGTGGTGCTGGGTCTGTATTATATGACCCGTGATCGCGTCAACGGCAAAGGCGAAGGCATGGTGCTGACCGGGCCGAGAGAAGCCGAACGCATCTACCGCGCCGGCGTGGCCGAGCTGCATGCGCGCGTCAAAGTGCGTATCACCGAGCATGAGAAACGCGACAACGGCGAGTGGGTGGAAACCACCCACCTGGTGGATACTACCGTCGGCCGCGCTATCCTGTGGATGATCGTGCCGAAGGGGCTGCCGTTCTCGCTGGTGAACCAGGCGTTAGGTAAAAAAGCTATCTCCAAGATTCTCAATACCTGCTATCGCGTGCTGGGTCTGAAGCCGACCGTTATCTTCGCCGACCAGATCATGTACACCGGTTTCGCCTACGCCGCCCGCTCCGGCTCGTCCGTTGGTGTCGACGATATGGTCATCCCGGCGATGAAAGCCGAAATTATCGATGAAGCCGAAGCCGAAGTTGCCGAGATCCAGGAGCAGTTCCAGTCAGGTCTGGTGACCGCCGGTGAGCGTTATAACAAGGTTATCGATATTTGGTCCGCGGCCAACGAGCGCGTCGCCAAAGCAATGATGGACAACCTGTCCACCGAGGCCGTGATTAACCGTGACGGCGTAGAAGAGCGCCAAGTCTCGTTTAACAGCATCTTTATGATGGCCGACTCCGGCGCGCGTGGTTCGGCGTCGCAGATTCGTCAGCTGGCCGGTATGCGTGGCCTGATGGCCAAGCCCGATGGCTCGATCATCGAGACGCCGATTACCGCCAACTTCCGTGAAGGTCTGAACGTACTCCAGTACTTCATCTCCACCCACGGTGCACGTAAAGGTCTGGCGGATACCGCGCTGAAAACCGCCAACTCCGGTTACCTGACCCGTCGTCTGGTTGACGTGGCTCAGGATCTGGTGGTGACCGAGGACGACTGCGGCACCTTCGCCGGTATCGTGATGACGCCGGTTATCGAAGGCGGCGATGTCAAAGAGCCGCTGCGCGAGCGCGTTTTGGGCCGCGTCACGGCGGAAGATGTCCTGAAGCCTGGCACCGCGGATATTCTGGTCGAGCGTAATACCCTGCTGAACGAGCAATGGTGTGACGTGTTGGAAGAAAATTCCGTCGACAGCGTCAAGGTGCGTTCGGTCGTGACCTGCGACACCGATTTCGGCGTGTGCGCCAACTGCTACGGCCGTGATCTGGCGCGTGGGCATCTGGTGAACAAGGGCGAAGCCATCGGCGTTATTGCCGCGCAGTCTATCGGTGAACCCGGCACCCAGCTGACCATGCGTACATTCCACATCGGCGGGGCAGCGTCCCGTGCCGCGGCGGAATCCAGCATTCAGGTGAAAAACAAAGGGACTATCCGTCTTAGCAACAACGCTAAGTTCGTAGTGAACGGCAGCGGCAAGCTGGTGATCACCTCGCGTAACAGCGAGCTGAAGCTGATTGACGAATTCGGCCGTACCAAAGAAAGCTATAAGGTGCCTTACGGCGCCGTGATGGCCAAAGGCGACGGCGCGGAAATCATGGGCGGCGAAACCGTTGCCAATTGGGATCCGCATACTATGCCGGTTATCACCGAAGTCGACGGTTTCGTCCGCTTCACCGATATGATCGACGGCCAGACCATTACCCGCCAGACCGACGAACTGACCGGTTTGTCCTCTATCGTGGTACTGGACACTGCAGAGCGTACCGGTGGTGGTAAAGATCTGCGTCCGGCGCTGCGTATTGTTGATGCTAACGGTAATGATGTGCTGCTGCCGGGGACCGACATGCCGGCGCAGTATTTCCTGCCGGGTAAAACGATCGTGCAGCTGGAAGACGGCGCTAAAATCACCGGCGGTGATACGCTGGCGCGTCTGCCGCAGGAAACCAGCGGGACCAAGGATATTACCGGTGGTCTGCCGCGCGTCGCCGATCTGTTTGAAGCCCGTCGCCCGAAAGAGCCGGCGATTCTGGCCGAGATCAGCGGCATCGTTTCCTTCGGGAAAGAAACCAAAGGCAAACGTCGCCTGGTTATCTCGCCGATAGACGGCAGCGAAGCTTACGAAGAGATGATCCCGAAATGGCGTCAGCTCAACGTATTTGAAGGTGAACGCGTCGAGCGCGGTGATGTGATTTCCGATGGCCCGGAATCGCCGCACGATATCCTGCGTCTGCGTGGCGTCCATGCGGTGACCCGCTACATCGTCAACGAAGTCCAGGACGTCTACCGTCTGCAGGGCGTGAAGATTAACGATAAACACATCGAAGTTATCGTTCGTCAGATGTTGCGTAAAGCAACGATCGCCAGCAGTGGCAGCTCGGAGTTCCTGGAAGGCGAACAGGCGGAATACTCGTGCATCAAGATAGCCAACCGTCAGCTGGAAATCGACGGCAAGGTAGAAATGACTTACATGCGCGATCTGCTGGGTATCACCAAAGCCTCGCTGGCCACGGAGTCGTTTATCTCCGCGGCGTCGTTCCAGGAAACCACGCGCGTGCTGACCGAAGCCGCCGTGGCCGGGAAGCGCGATGAACTGCGCGGACTGAAGGAAAACGTCATCGTTGGACGGTTAATCCCGGCCGGTACCGGTTACGCTTATCATCAGGAACGCGCCCGCCATCGTCAGCAGGGCGAAGCGCCGGCCGCGCCGCAGATTACCGCCGATGAAGCTTCCGCCAACCTGGCTGAACTGCTTAACGCGGGTCTGGGCGGCAACGACGACTGATTGTCGACACCGTCACTCGCCGCTGTCGAAACCAACACCACTCCTTCGGGAGCGGTTTTTTGCCCGGAGTACAGACGGCGCCGTGCTCAGACGCCGTCTGCGGCGATGGCCGCGCGTCCCCGATAGGGCTCCGATCTTTCCACACCGGCTGTCGCCGCGCCCGGATTAGCCGCTCAGCAATGCCGGCGAGCGCGGTTTTCTCTTCCTGCTCAGAGGCTGTCTGCGGCGACAGCCGAGCGTCCCAGATAGGGCTCCCAATCTTTCCACACCGGCTGCTGAATAAGGACGTGCGCCACTTCCTGCGGTGAACGGTTATCGTGGGGCAGAAATTGCTCCAGCTCCGGCCGATCGCTGGCGTAGCCGCCCGGCTGCGTCTTGGCTCCGGCGCTGACGCTATTCACCACGATAGGGACCGCATGATTGCGAAAATGGGCGGATTCACGGGTCGACAGGGAAATCTCCACTTCCGGCGCCAGCAGGCGGAAAGCGCACATCACCTGTAGCAATTGGGCTTCGTCCATTAAAGAGGCCGGCGTTACGCCGCCGGCACAGGGACGCAGCCGGGGGAACGACAGCGAATAGCGGCTCTGCCAGTAGGTGTGACGCATATACAGCAGGTGACGGGCCACCATATAGCAGTCGGCACGCCAGTTATCAGAAAGGCCAATTAGCGCGCCGAGGCCGATCTTGTCGATCCCGGGCCGCGCCAGACGATCCGGCGTTTCAAGCCGCCAGACAAAATCCTGTTTCTGTCCGCGCAAATGATGGCGCCGGTAGGTGGGCGGATGATAGGTTTCCTGATACACCAGCACGCCGTCCAGCCCCAGGCCTTTCAGCTCGGCGTATTCCGCCTGTGAAAGCGGTTGCACCTCCATCATCAGAGAGCTGAATTCCTGGCGCACCAGCGGCACGTAACGGCGAAAGTAGTCGATGCCGACTTTGCTCTTATGCTCGCCGGTCACCAGTAGTACGTTGTCAATGCCCTTGGCGCGGATAGCCCGGCACTCGCTGTGGATTTCCTGTTCATCCAGCGTTTTGCGGCGGATACGGTTGCTCATGGAAAAGCCGCAGTAAGTACAGTCGTTGGCGCAGAGTTTGACAGGTAAAGGGGCAAATAAAAATTGATGGTGTTGCCAAAGCGTTGGCGGGTCAACCGCTGCGCTCGCTGGGCCAGCGGCTCCAGATAGGGCAGCGCCGCCGGCGACAGTAGTGCCATCATATCCGCCGGTCCGGGGTTTTCCGCCGCCAGCGCCCGCTCGACGTCGCGGGCCGTCTGGCTGTGAATACGCATGCCGACGTCGTCCCATTGGATCTGTTGCCAGTGCGGGGTAAAGGTGGTCATGCTTGCGCCTCCGCCGAGGGGGTCAGAAAGCCGGTCAGCGGGCTGGTGGCGCTGGCCTGACGACGGCGCGGCGCCAGACCGGCCTGGCGGGCCAATTCGCCGGCTTCCAGCGCGACCCGGAAAGCGCGCGCCATTGCAACGGGATCCTGCGCCACGGCAATGGCGGTGTTGACCAGTACCGCATCCGCGCCCATTTCCAGCGCTTCCAGCGCCTGACTTGGCGCACCGATACCCGCATCCACCACCACCGGGACCTGCGCCTGTTCGATGATAATACGCAGGAAATCACGGGTTTTTAGCCCCTGATTCGAGCCGATGGGCGATCCCAGCGGCATTACCGCCGCGCAACCCGCCTCTGCCAGCCGGCGGCAGAGGACCGGGTCGGCGCCACAGTAGGGCAACACCACAAACCCCTCTTTGACCAATTGCTCCGCCGCTTTTAAGGTTTCTATCGGATCGGGCAACAGGTATTGCATATCCGGATGGATTTCAAGTTTGATCCAGTGGGTGCCCAGCGCTTCGCGCGCCAAACGGGCGGCGAACAAAGCTTCTTCGGCGGTTTTGGCGCCGGACGTGTTGGGCAGTAACCGGACGCCGGCCTGCCGTAATGCCGGCAGCAGCGCATCGTCGCCGCCGCGTAAATCGACCCGACGCATCGCCAGGGTAACCAGTTCGCTGCCGGAGGCGAGGATGGCGTCCAGCATCAGCTGCGCCGAGGCGAATTTGCCGGTACCGGTGAATAAACGCGACTGGAAAGACGTTTATGCTAGGGTAAACATGGATCAGCCTCCGGCGATTGCCTGGAATAAGAGAATATCGTCACCATCCTGTACCCGGTAATCCGTCCACTGCCGGCGCGGGATGATGGTTTGGTTGACCGCCAGGGCGGTGCCCGGCGCGGGGTGATGGTGTTCCGTAAGTAATACCGCCAGCGTCACCGGCTGCGCCAGCTCCAGCGGAAGGTCGTTAAGCGTGATTTTCATCAGGTAAGTCTCCGGGCGCTCCCGACCACCCGCGCGGGGGACGCTGACGCGGCCGCGCAGACTGGACAGTGGGGATCGCGGTTCAGGCGCAGGGTGCGCCATTGTAAGGTTTTGCCATCAAACAGCCGCAATTGGCCGGCGCTATCGCTCGGAACGCCGCAAAGAAGTTTGATTGCCTCCAGCGCCTGTAGCGTGCCCATCATGCCAACCACCGGGCCTGCAACCCCGGCGGTGCGGCAGTTGCGTTGCCGCTCTTCTTTATCTGGAAACAGGCAGGCATAGCAGCCTTCGCGCCACGGCGGGCGTAAGGTTAGCAATTGGCCGTCGAAACCGACCGCGCTGGCGCTGATAAGCGCGGTGCTCCGCCGCACGCAGGCGGCATTGATGGCGTGGCGGGTGGCCATATTATCGCTACAATCCAGCACCAGATCGGCGCGTACCACCTGCTGGTCAAGCCAATCTCCCTCCAGCCGCCGCGTAAGCGGCAGGTAGCGGCCGCCGGGATTGAGCGCCGCCAGCGTCCGCTGCGCGGCTTGCGCCTTCGACTGGCCGATGTCGTTGCTGCGGTAGAGGATCTGCCGTTGTAAATTGGTAATGTGCCGCGCATCGTCATCGGCCAATAGCAGCGTGCCGACGCCGGCCGCCGCCAGATACAGCGCAGCTGGCGAGCCTAGACCGCCCAACCCGGCCAGCAGCACCGTCGCCGCCTGCAGCCGTAGTTGACCTTCAATGCCGATATCCTCTAGCAAGAGCTGGCGGCTGTAGCGTAAAAAGGCCTGATCGTCCAACGCCGCGGCCGTTGGCGGGCAAACGGCGGTGGCCGTGGTGCGCTGTCGATCATCGTTCATGGTCACGCTCCCATGCCGCTATTTGTTGTTGCAGGTCCCTGGTCGCCTGACGCCAGTCTGGCGCCCGGGTGATAGCGCTGACCACCGCGACGCTGCCCACGCCACAGGCCAGCACCGCTTCCACCTGTTCGCGACCGATGCCGCCGATGGCAACCGTTGGGATCGGCGGCAGATCGGCAACCAGACGTCGCAGCGTCTCTAACCCCTGCTGCCGGGACGGCATGACTTTGGTGGCGGTGGGGAAAATATGGCCGAGGGCAATATAAGAGCCAGCCCAGCGCGCGCGCCAGCTCTGCCCCGTCATGGGTGGACAGGCCCAGCCGCAGACCGGCGGCGCGGATGGCGTCGGCGCTATCCATATCCTCCTGGCCCAGATGCACGCCATAGGCGCCATGATGAATCGCCAACCGCCAGTAATCGTTAATAAACACCCGGGCGTCGTAACGGCGACCCAGCAGGACCGCCGCCTCGATATCCGCCGTCACCTGCGCCTCGCTGCTGTCTTTAATACGCAATTGCACCGTTGTGACGCCGGCATCCAGCATGCGCACCAGCCAGGCCAGCGAATCCACCACCGGGTAAAGGCCAAGTCGATGCGGTACCGGTGCGAAAGCAGCATTAGTATTCATCGTTCACCTCGCTACCGGACGACGGCAGATAGATATCCCCGCCGCTGGCCCGGAACACCGACGCCATGTCGGCCATCCCTGCGGCTTTGGCCTGTGCCGCCTGGGCATCGGCGTAATCGCGCACTTCGCGGAATATTTTCATTGAACAGAATTTCGGACCGCACATGGAGCAGAAATGCGCCACTTTGCCCGACGCCTGCGGTAGCGTTTCGTCGTGATAGGCGCGGGCGGTGTCCGGGTCCAGCGCCAGATTGAATTGATCTTCCCAGCGAAATTCAAAACGCGCTTTCGACATGGCGTTATCACGGATTTGCGCGCCGGGATGGCCCTTGGCGAGATCGGCGGCGTGGGCGGCGATTTTATAGGTTATCATCCCCTGTTTGACGTCTTCTTTATTCGGTAACCCCAGATGCTCTTTCGGCGTGACATAGCACAGCATCGCGCAGCCGTACCAGCCAATCAGCGCAGCGCCGATACCGAACGTGATATGGTCATAGCCGGGGGCGATATCGGTGGTAAGCGGCCCCAGCGTATAGAAAGGCGCTTCATGGCAATGCGTCAGCTGTTCGGTCATATTGCGCCGGATCATCTGCATCGGCACATGTCCCGGACCTTCAATCATGACCTGCACCTCGTATTCCCAGGCGGTTTTGGTCAACTCGCCCAGGGTATAAAGCTCGGAGAATTGCGCTTCATCGTTGGCGTCCTGAATCGAACCGGGGCGCAGGCCGTCCCCCAGCGACAACGCCACATCATAGGTGGCGCGGATCTGGCAAATTTCGCGGAAATGCGTATACAGAAAGTTTTCCCGGTGATGAGACAGGCACCATTTGGCCATGATGGAGCTGCCGCGCGAGACGATACCGGTTAGACGTCGTGCGGTCATCGGCACATAACGCAACAGCACGCCCGCGTGCAGGGTAAAATAATCCACGCCCTGTTCCGCCTGCTCCAACAGCGTGTCGCGGAAAATCTCCCAAGTGAGGTTTTCCGCCACTCCCTGAACTTTTTCCAGCGCCTGATACAGGGGGACGGTACCGATGGATACTGGACTATTGCGCAAAATCCACTCGCGCGTTTCATGAATATAGCGCCCAGTAGAGAGGTCCATCACGGTATCCGCGCCCCAGCGGGTGGCCCACACCAGCTTTTCCACCTCTTCTTCGATGGAGTAGGTCACCGCCGAGTTAACGATGTTGGCGTTGACCTTGACCAAAAAGTGTCGGCCAATGATCATCGGCTCCGCTTCAGGGTGATTGATGTTGGCGGGAATAATGGCGCGGCCCGCGGCCACTTCATGACGCACGAACTCCGCGCTGATATTTTCCGCCATCGCGGCGCCGAACGCCTGGCCCGGGTGCTGCTGGCGCAAGGTCTCGCTGCGGATGCGTTCCCGCCCCATATTTTCCCGCAGCGCAATAAATTACATTTCCGGCGTGATGATACCGGCACGGGTGTAGTGCAATTGGGTGACGCAGCGGCCTGCGCGTGCGCGCTGTGGCGTGGGCGGCGTGGCAAAGCGCAGGTGGTCCAGTCCGGCATCGCTGCGGCGCGCGCTGCTGTAACCCGAGCTGAGCGCCGGCACCGGTTCACTGTCCTGGCGCGCCGAGATCCACGCCGCACGCAGCGGCGAAAGTCCGGCGCGGACATCAATGGGTACCGTCGGGTCGCCATAGGGACCGGCGGTATCGTACACCGGCACCGGCTCGTTATCCTTGTATTGCGCATCGTCGCCCTGGCCGCCGAGATGGGTGGGGATAAGCTGGATTTCGCGCATCGGTACGCGGACTGACGGGTGCTGCCCTTGTATATAGATGCGGAGGGAGCGGGGAAAATCGGTGCCGGTGAGCGTATCGATAAACGCCTGCGCTTGCGCGCGGCGGGTACGGCGTGAGCCGGGAGGAGAAGAGTGTGACATAGCAAGTTCCTCAAGTAAGATTACCGGGAGTTGCTTGTCAGGAGCGCTACGGGGAGTAATGGAGGGCGCCACGGCCCTAAATGAGGGGCATTGGCGCCAACATGACTGAATTACTCTTGTTCCCTTCGCAGGTTTTAACCTGATCAGGTTCCGCAGATCCCGAATTAACGGTCTCAGCCCGGCGTAACATACGCGCTGGGCACTCCGACAAGATAATGGTCCGCCAGGCGGACCGCAAACCAACTACATATTCTTTACACTTAACCGTAACGGCGGCACCTGCTCCGACCGTTGCCGGAATAACTCAGGCCGGCCGGGCAATATCGGCGCTGTTGGCGGCGGGGAGTGTCGATGCGGCTTGCACACTGTACTTCCATCGCCTGCTGAATCAGTTTATCCTCTAGGACGAAACGCGTCGCCAGCGCTTCTCCCACGCCCGACAACGCTTCCTGGAATGATAGATAGTTGTCGTGGTCAATGGCGTTTTCAAAATGGCTGTCGTAGAGCGCCATGATTTGCTGCGTGTTTTCCTGCAGACCGCTGTAGGTCAGCGCGGACGAGCTCTCGCCCTCCGGCACGATACGATCGTAAACGTTAAAATGCCCGGCGGAGAGATAATCCACCAACTGATGGCAAAAAGCGTCCAGCGCTTCTTCGTCCAGCGGAGTATGCTTTTCTTTATTGGGCTTGAGGCCGATCAGATGGTAGTAGGCCACTAAAAGTCCTTTGCGGGCCTGTAACCATTGATCAATAAGTTCATTATTGCCACCAACGCATTTCGCCAGGTTTTCCAACTGGTTTAGCATGATTGACTCCGAAGTGATAAAAACAACGCTGCGTGACTGATAAATTAAGGCGAGCAAAACGTTAAGGTTTTCTAGCCTGCCAGTGAATAAGAGGTAGTGCAACTAAAATGGAACACGAACTTAGCGGCAATGAACAAGGCTGGTGGGTGGTCAGCCAGGAGGCCAAACTCTGGCTGCCTAAGGGGGAACTGCCATTTGGTAGCGCGGCGGCCGCCGGACTTACCGGCATGCCCGCGCTGCCTATCGGCGAATGGGCGGTGGCCACCGTTTGGCTGGTGCGCCGAACGATGCCGCGGGATATGGGATCGGTACGGCAAATACTTGATGCCGAACCGGGCCTGTTTCAACTTGCCGGACGGGGCGTGCAGCTCGCGGAGTTCTACCGTTCCCATCGCCACTGCGGCTACTGCGGCCACGCTATGCGCCGCAGCAAGACGGAATGGGCCTGTTTGTGCGACCACTGTCACGAACGGTATTACCCACAAATCGCGCCGTGCATCATTGTGGCGATCCGTCGCGATGATCGCATTCTGTTGGCACGCCACAGCCGCCATCGCGGGGAAATCTATACCGTACTGGCCGGCTTTGTCGAAGTGGGGGAGACGCTGGAGCAATGCGTGGCGCGTGAGGTAATGGAGGAGACGCAGGTGCGGGTCAAAAATGTACGTTACGTGACCTCGCAGCCCTGGCCGTTTCCCCATTCGCTGATGATGGCGTTTATGGCCGATTATGACGGTGGCGATATCCGGCACGATCCCCATGAGCTTCTCGACGCCTGATGGTATCGTTACGACGCGCTGCCGCCGCCGCCGCCGGGGACCGTAGCGCGCCGGCTGATTGAAGATACCGTCGCGCTTTGCCGCGCGCATCGGTAAAACCCGGCGCACACGCTACAATTCACCTCTAACAGCAAGGAAACCTGAATGAGTGAATTGAAAAACGACCGTTATTTGCGCGCGCTGCTGCGTCAGTCGGTCGACGTAACGCCCGTTTGGATGATGCGCCAGGCCGGCCGTTATTTGCCGGAATACAAAGCGACGCGCGCCGAGGCCGGTGATTTCATGGCGCTGTGCCGCAATGCCGATCTGGCTTGTGAGGTGACGCTGCAGCCGCTGCGTCGTTTTCCGCTGGATGCCGCCATTTTGTTTTCCGATATTCTCACCGTCCCGGACGCAATGGGGCTGGGTCTGTGGTTTGAACAGGGTGAAGGACCGCGCTTCGCCCGGCCGATTCAGCATCGGCGCGACGTGGAGAAGTTGCCGATACCCGATCCCGAGCAGGAGCTCGGCTATGTGATGAATGCGGTGCGCGCCATCCGACTGCGTTTGCAGGGAGCGGTGCCGTTGATCGGCTTCTCGGGCAGTCCCTGGACGCTGGCCACCTATATGGTGGAAGGTGGCAGCAGCAAGGCCTTTACCAAAATTAAACAGATGCTGTACGCCGAGCCGGAAACGTTACATCTGCTGTTGGATAAACTGGCGGACAGCGTCGTGCTGTACCTCAACGGGCAAATCCGCGCCGGCGCTCAGGCGGTCATGCTGTTCGACACTTGGGGTGGCGCGCTGACCGGCGCCGATTATCGCGAATTTTCGCTGCATTATATGCATAAAATCGTCGACGGCTTACTGCGTGAACACGAAGGCCGCCGGGTGCCGGTGACATTATTTACCAAAGGCGGCGGTCAGTGGCTGGAGGCGATGGCTGCCACCGGCTGCGATGCGCTTGGCCTTGACTGGAGCACCGATATTGCGGACGCCAGCCGCCGGGTCGGCGACAAGGTGGCGCTACAGGGCAACATGGATCCGTCGGTGCTCTATGGCTCGCCGGCGCGCATCGAGCGCGAAGTCGCGACTATTCTGGACGCTTTCGGCCCGGGCGAAGGGCATGTTTTCAATCTCGGGCACGGTATTCATCAGGATGTGCCGCCGGCGCATGCGGGCCATTTCGTGGCAGCGGTACACCGGCTGTCGCCGTCCTATCACCGTTAGGACGTTCAGTTATGGATATCGCTGCACTGCGCGCCGAACAGATAGCCACGGCGGGTAGCGTCATCCGGCACGACGATTTTGCCTTTAGCCATCCCGGGCTTATCGCCGGCGCGGATGTCGGCTTTGAACAGGTGGGCGAGGTGACTCGCGCCGCCATTGCCCTGCTGCGCTTTCCGTCGCTGGAGCTCTTCGAGTTTCAGGTGGCGCGGATCACTACCACGATGCCGTATATTCCCGGCTTTCTGTCGTTTCGCGAATACCCGGTGCTGTTGGCGGCATGGGATAAACTTGGCCGCCGTCCGGATCTGCTGCTGGTGGACGGCCATGGCATCTCGCATCCGCGGCGTCTTGGCGTGGCGAGCCATTTCGGCCTGTTGGTCGATATACCCACCATCGGCGTCGCCAAGCGCCGCTTATGCGGAAAATTCGCGCCGCTGGCGGAAGCACAGGGCGCGCTGGCGCCGCTGATGGACAAGGGGGAGCAAGTGGCGTTGGTGTGGCGCAGTAAATTACGCTGCAATCCGCTGTTTATATCCCCCGGTCATCGGGCGGGGCTGGCATCGGCCTTGCACTGGGTGCAACTTTGCATGCGCGGTTACCGCCTCCCTGAGCCAACGCGCTGGGCGGATGCGGTGGCGTCGAACCGCACGGCTTTCCAGCGCTGGCAGCAGGCGCGGGAGGAAGCGGACTTTTTTCCGCCGCAATAGGGTCCAGGGAAAATTTCAGGTAAACTGCGCGCAAGTTAAAGAGTAATGGGACACCCAATGTTACGTAATCCGATACATTTACGCTTGGAAAAGCTGGCAACATATCACGTTTATGGCGTCCCTGTGCGAGCGTATGTATGCTAATTACCAGCTGTTTTGTCAGCAAACCGGCTTCGGCGACGCGGCCATTTTTCGACGCATTCTGGCTCTCGTCTGGGAGACGTTGATAGTAAAAGATGCTAAGGTCAATTTCGATTTACAGCTGGAAAAGCTGGAGGAAGCGATTCCTGCCGCCGATGATTATGACTTTTATGGCGTTTATCCGGCGATAGACGCCTGCGTTGCCCTGAGTGAACTTTTGCATTCCCGTTTGAGCGGAGAAACGTTGTCGCATGCCATCGTCGTAAGCGAGACGTCTATTCGCAGCGTGGCGATGGTTGAAATGACACAGGCGGAACGGGAAATGACCGAAGAAGCGCTTAATGCGCTGCCGGCAATTGAGCAGGAATGGGATGTGCAATGGGAAATTTATCGTTTATTGGCGGATTGCGAAGATCGTGATATTGAATTGATTAAAGGACTGCGCGCCGCTCTGCGCGAGGCCGTAATTAGCAATATTGGGATAAATTTGCAGCAATAAGGCAGAAAAACGTGATTTAACACCTGTTTTGCGGGTCCATAAGGCTTCACATTAGCACCCTGTCTGGTCTACATTTGGGGGGCGTGAAAAAAGTGGCTATCGGTGCGTGTATGCAGGAGAGTGCTGTCAATCGGCATATCCGTCGCACTCGATGCTTAGCAAGCGATAAACACACTGTAAGGATAACATATGAACAAGACTCAACTGATTGATGTAATTGGTGATAAAGCTGATCTTTCTAAGGCACAAGCGAAGTCGGCGCTGGAATCCACTTTGGCAGCAATTACCGAGTCTCTTAAAGAGGGTGATGCAGTACAATTGGTTGGTTTCGGCACTTTCAAAATTAATCATCGTAGCGAACGCACTGGCCGCAATCCGCAGACTGGCAAAGAAATCAAAATCGCAGCTGCCAACGTGCCTGCCTTTGTTTCTGGTAAAGCATTGAAAGACGCAGTCAAATGAAAGCAGTGTGCAGGTGAAAACAATAAGCAGAGGGGCAATTACGCCCCTTTTGTCTTTGCGGCCGTGTGGTCGCATAGGGCTTATGGCTCTGATGCTGACGGCATGTAGCTACCATCAATCGCCCCCCGCGTTTACCGCCACCGGCTATATCGCCGATCGCGGCGCCATGCGTCTGTGGCGTAAAGACGACACCGCCAGCGGACGCGTGACGCTTGAAAGCGTCTACAGTACCTACCGCGGCGGCGATACCACCGTGACCCGCTATGAATATCAGCAGGGCGAGGTGCGTCAGATTCGCCGTCAGCAGAGCGGAGAGCAGCCTGAAACGATACAGCTTCGCTTCGATGCGCAAGGTCACCTCAGTTTCATGCAGCGTGAGCGCGAACAGCGGCGGGAGTCGCTCAGCGATGACGAGACGGCGCTGTATCAGTTCGAGGCCCGGCGCCTGCTGGATGTCAGCCAGGCGCTGCGCGCCGGCCGCGTCCGGTTAAAGCAGGGGGTTTGGCAGAACGGCGTTATTACGCTTTGCCAGGGCGGGACGGTGGCGCCGAATTTCGATGCGCGCGCGGCAGGCTGGCTGGCTGCCCGTACCCGTCATACGTCGGGTGCATTGGGCATCGCCTGGCTGGAAGCGCCGGAGGGCACCCAACTGCTGCTGGTTGCCAACGAGGATTTCTGTCGCTGGCAGCCGAGTGAGGACGATCTTTATCTCGCCGTGGCAGCTGAATGAGGGCGACCTTTGGCTCGCTTGGCAGCCGAATGAGGACGGTCTTTTGCTCGCCGTGGCAGAGCGGACCAGCGTAGGCCCGCCCCTGGCAGCAGCGTCAGGCGTCGCGGGCGATAGCGCGGTAGCCGATATCGCGGCGGCAGAAACTTTCCCGCCATTTGACGGGCTCGGCCGCGCGGTAGGCCTGCGCATCGGCAACGGTAGCTGCCAGCGCGGTGACGCATAGCACGCGGCCTCCCTGGGTCAGTACCTTGCCCTGATGCAGGCGGGTGCCGGCGTGAAAGATTTTCTCTCCTTCCGCCTCGGTTGCCGGTAGACCGCTGATCTCATCCCCGGTGCGGTAGTCGCCGGGATAGCCTCCCGCCGCCAATACCACACCCAGCGCCGGCCGTTCATCCCACTCGGACCTCTCCTGGTCCAAACGGCCTTCGGTGGCCGCCAGGCAGTGGGCGACCAGATCAGAGCGCATGCGCAGCATGATAGGTTGGGTTTCCGGATCGCCAAAGCGGCAGTTGAACTCAATCACCTTCGGCTGACCATCAGGTCTTATCATCAAACCGGCATACAAGAAGCCGGTATAGACATTGCCTTCCGCCGCCATCCCCTTGACCGTTGGCCAAATGACCTGCTCCATTACCCGGCGGTGCACCTCATCGGTCACTACCGGCGCCGGAGAATAGGCGCCCATGCCGCCGGTATTTGGCCCGGTATCTCCATCGCCGACGCGCTTGTGATCCTGGCTGGTGGCCATTGGCAACACATGCTCACCGTCCACCATGACAATAAAGCTGGCCTCTTCGCCCTCGAGAAATTCTTCGATGACAATACGATGCCCGGCATCGCCAAAGGCATTACCGGCCAGCATATCGTTGACGGCAGATTCCGCTTCCACCGGCGTCATGGCGAAGATTACGCCTTTTCCGGCGGCCAGGCCGTCCGCTTTGATGACGATCGGCGCCCCTTGCTGACGCACATAGTCCAGCGCCGGCGCAACCTCGGTAAAGTTTTCATAGCGCGCGGTCGGTATACCGTGACGGGCGAGAAAGTCTTTGCTGAAAGCTTTGGAGTCTTCCAACTGCGCGGCGGCCTGCGTCGGGCCGAAAATCTTCAGATCGGCGGCGCGGAAGGCATCCACCACGCCCTGCACCAGCGGCGCTTCAGGGCCGACAATGGTCAGCCCGATGTGATGCTACCGGGCGAAGGCGACCAGCGCCGGAATATCAGTGGCGTCGCTATCCACATTTTGCAGCGTCGGCTCCAGCGCGGTGCCGGCATTGCCGGGCGCGACATAGACATTGTCGGCAAGCGTCGACTGCGCGGCTTTCCAGGCCAAGGCGTGTTCACGTCCACCGTTGCCGATAATTAAAATATTCATGGCGAGCTAACTCCTGAGCTTAATGGCGGAAATGACGCATATGGGTGAAGATCATGGCAATGCCATGCTCATTGGCGGCGGTGATGACTTCATTATCGCGAATCGATCCACCTGGCTGAATGACGCAACGCACACCTACCGCCGCCGCGGCATCAATACCGTCGCGGAAGGGGAAGAAGGCATCTGAGGCCATCGCCGAACCCTTGACGTCCAGACCTTCGTCCGCCGCCTTGATGCCGGCGATTTTTGCCGAATAAACGCGGCTCATTTGCCCGGCGCCGATACCGATGGTGCGCTGGTCGCGGGCATAAACGATGGCGTTGGATTTCACGTACTTGGCCACTTTCCAGCAGAACAGCGCATCGCGCATTTCCTCGTCGGTCGGCTGGCGCTAGGTAACCACACTCAAATCCTGCAGGTCCACCATGCCGACATCGCGCTCCTGCACCAGCAGGCCGCCGTTAACCCGTTTGAAATCCAATCCCGGCGACGGCTGTTGCAAAGTGCCGCAGGCCAGTACCCGCACGTTCTGCTTGCCGGCCAGCACGGCCAGAGCGTCGTCGTCGACCGTAGGCGCGATGATGACCTCGACAAACTGGCGACTCACAATCGCTTTGGCGGTATCGGCGTCCAGCGGCCGGTTGAAAGCGATAATCCCGCCAAACGCGGACGTCGGGTCGGTCTGGTAGGCGCGATCATAGGCCGACAACATGGTATCGCCGGTAGCCACGCCGCACGGGTTGGCATGCTTGACAATAACGCAAGCCGCCTCGCTAAAGGTTTTTACGCATTCGAGCGCCGCATCGGTATCGTCGATATTATTGTAAGAAAGCGCCTTCCCCTGCAGCTGCTGCGCGGTGGCCACCGACGCTTCCGGCGTTTCGGGATCGGTATAAAACGCCGCCATCTGGTGGCTGTTCTCGCCGTAGCGCATATCCTGTTTCTTGATAAAATTAAGATTGAGGGTGCGCGGGAAGCGGCCGGAATGCTGCTTAGCATCGCCGTGATAGGCCGGCACCTGGCTGCCGAAATAGTTGGCAATCATACTGTCATAGGCGGCGGTGTGTTCAAAGGCCTTGATAGCGAGGTCGAAACGGGTCTCCAGGGTGAGCGAGCCGCTGTGCTGATCCATTTCCGCCACCACCGCGGGATAGTCGGCGCTATTGACCACAATGGCGACATCTTTATGGTTCTTGGCGGCGGAGCGCACCATGGTCGGGCCACCGATATCAATATTTTCCACCGCCTCTTCACGGGTACACTCCGCGCGCGCCACCGTGGCGGCAAAGGGATACAGGTTAACGACCACCATGTCGATTGGGGCAATGTTGTGCTCGCGCATTATGGCGTCATCGATATCGCGCCGGCCCAGGATCCCGCCATGCACTTTGGGATGCAGCGTTTTGACCCGCCCGTCCATCATTTCGGGAAAGCCCGTATAGTCGGACACTTCGGTGACCGGTAGACCCGCTTCGGCCAGCAGGCGGGCGGTGCCGCCGGTGGAAAGCAGCTCAACGCCGCGCTTGGACAGCGACCGGGCGAACGCCAGAATACCGGTTTTATCGGAAACGCTGAGCAGCGCGCGACGGACAGGACGTGGTGGTTTCATGGCAAATGACCCTTGATATGAATAGCAATGATGTTACTTGTATTGATTGGCAATGCCGGAGTGGCATTTCGCCCGCGGTCACCTGACCCGGACGGGAAAAGGTTGCCTGAACTGTAGCGAAAACGATTGCGCTATGCTCGCCAAATTTTGTCTCTGTGCCCTGGGTTGTGGATAAGTTTGTGTAAAAGCAGGTATAAGCCGGTATTTGCTGTGGAAAGCAGCAAACAGGCGGAATTGGTGAAAATAGCGGTTGCCACGGGGCCGGAACCCCCTATAGTGCGCCTTCATTGTCCGGTCTCTTACCGCTTAGGCGTAGCAGGCTGAACGATGCAGAAGTTGGCCTGGCAGGCTGACTCTGTAAGAGGAAGGCGTAATATACGCCGCCCGCGCCGGTCGAGAAAACAGCCTCCCGGCACTGCTCTTTAACAATTTATCAGACAATCTGTGTGGGCACTCACAAGACGATATCGATACACGAAATATCGAGTCTTGAAGAGTGAACAACGAATATTCTTATGAATACCGGTTTTAATTCTTTGAGCATCAAGCTTTTAATTGAAGAGTTTGATCATGGCTCAGATTGAACGCTGGCGGCAGGCCTAACACATGCAAGTCGAGCGGCAGCGGGAAGAAGCTTGCTTCTTTGCCGGCGAGCGGCGGACGGGTGAGTAATGTCTGGGGATCTGCCCGATGGCGGGGGATAACTACTGGAAACGGTAGCTAATACCGCATAACGTCGCAAGACCAAAGTGGGGGACCTTCGGGCCTCACACCATCGGATGAACCCAGATGGGATTAGCTAGTAGGTGGGGTAATGGCTCACCTAGGCGACGATCCCTAGCTGGTCTGAGAGGATGACCAGCCACACTGGAACTGAGACACGGTCCAGACTCCTACGGGAGGCAGCAGTGGGGAATATTGCACAATGGGGGAAACCCTGATGCAGCCATGCCGCGTGTGTGAAGAAGGCCTTCGGGTTGTAAAGCACTTTCAGCGGGGAGGAAGGCGGTGGCGTTAATAGCGCTATCGATTGACGTTACCCGCAGAAGAAGCACCGGCTAACTCCGTGCCAGCAGCCGCGGTAATACGGAGGGTGCAAGCGTTAATCGGAATTACTGGGCGTAAAGCGTACGCAGGCGGTCTGTTAAGTCAGATGTGAAATCCCCGGGCTTAACCTGTGAACTGCATTTGAAACTGGCAGGCTAGAGTCTCGTAGAGGGGGGTAGAATTCCAGGTGTAGCGGTGAAATGCGTAGAGATCTGGAGGAATACCGGTGGCGAAGGCGGCCCCCTGGACGAAGACTGACGCTCAGGTACGAAAGCGTGGGGAGCAAACAGGATTAGATACCCTGGTAGTCTACGCTGTAAACGATGTCGATTTGAAGGTTGTGGCCTTGAGCCGTGGCTTTCGGAGCTAACGCGTTAAATCGACCGCCTGGGGAGTACGGCCGCAAGGTTAAAACTCAAATGAATTGACGGGGGCCCGCACAAGCGGTGGAGCATGTGGTTTAATTCGATGCAACGCGAAGAACCTTACCTACTCTTGACATCCAGAGAACTAAGCAGAGATGCTTTGGTGCCTTCGGGAACTCTGAGACAGGTGCTGCATGGCTGTCGTCAGCTCGTGTTGTGAAATGTTGGGTTAAGTCCCGCAACGAGCGCAACCCTTATCCTTTGTTGCCAGCGATTCGGTCGGGAACTCAAAGGAGACTGCCGGTGATAAACCGGAGGAAGGTGGGGATGACGTCAAGTCATCATGGCCCTTACGAGTAGGGCTACACACGTGCTACAATGGCGCATACAAAGAGAAGCGATCTCGCGAGAGTCAGCGGACCTCATAAAGTGCGTCGTAGTCCGGATTGGAGTCTGCAACTCGACTCCATGAAGTCGGAATCGCTAGTAATCGTGGATCAGAATGCCACGGTGAATACGTTCCCGGGCCTTGTACACACCGCCCGTCACACCATGGGAGTGGGTTGCAAAAGAAGTAGGTAGCTTAACCTTCGGGAGGGCGCTTACCACTTTGTGATTCATGACTGGGGTGAAGTCGTAACAAGGTAACAGTAGGGGAACCTGCGGTTGGATCACCTCCTTATCAAAACGATACGTTAAGTGACGTGTCCACACAGATTGTCTGATAACTGTCACGAGCAAAGCAGCCCGTCGGCGGCTTTTTCCTGTTCGCCTGGCGAACGGGGGTAAAGCTATCGGCGGCTGGGCGACGACGTTAACGGCGCTTTTGCGGTCAGGGTTACCTGACTTAAAGCGGTCTCTGCCGCGTAAAAGTCATGCGATACGTTGCCCGCGTTTTCGTGTCCCCTTCGTCTAGTGGCCTAGGACACTGCCCTTTCACGGCGGTAACAGGGGTTCGAACCCCCTAGGGGACGCCACTTTGCTTTTTATTTCAGAGCGCGTTTATCAAGCGAGCTGCGAAATACCGCTCTTTAACAATCCGGAACAAGCTGAAAATTTGAAACACATGCTGAAGTGCAAACTCAGTATGCGAGTCTCTCAAACGAAGTAAGCAAACCTGAGATAACGCGTAAGCGTTATCACTGTAGCGCGACAGGCACTGTTGTCTCCGCGCGGTCTTCGCAGACTACGCCGGGTCTCGCCTGTATGGCGATACTCGAGCGAGACGGCGCGAACGGCTGAAAGCCCAGGCGCACGGCACGCAGGCACCGCGGTGGACTGTATGTCCATGAGGATGCCGAGTACCGCGCAACGCCGGATTTCGGTCGTGCAGCCTGTCGGACAAGGTGCAGACAGCTCAGGGTTGTGAGGTTAAGTGACTAAGCGTACACGGTGGATGCCTAGGCAGTCAGAGGCGATGAAGGACGTGCTAATCTGCGAAAAGCGCCGGTGAGCTGATATGAAGCGTTATCAGCCGGCGATGTCCGAATGGGGAAACCCGGTGCAATTCGTTGCATCATCGTTAAGTGAATCCATAGCTTAACGAGGCGAACCAGGGGAACTGAAACATCTCAGTACCCTGAGGAAAAGAAATCAACCGAGATTCCCCCAGTAGCGGCGAGCGAACGGGGAACAGCCCAGAGCCATCATCAGCTTGCGCATCAGGAGAACGGTCTGGAAAGTCCGGCGACAGAGGGTGATAGCCCCGTATCCGAAGGTGCGCTTGTTGTGAGCTCGATGAGTAGGGCGGGACACGTGATATCCTGTCTGAAGATGGGGGGACCATCCTCCAAGGCTAAATACTCCTGACTGACCGATAGTGAACCAGTACCGTGAGGGAAAGGCGAAAAGAACCCCGGCGAGGGGAGTGAAATAGAACCTGAAACCGTGTACGTACAAGCAGTGGGAGCATCCTTTGGGGTGTGACTGCGTACCTTTTGTATAATGGGTCAGCGACTTATATTCTGTAGCAAGGTTAACCGTATAGGGGAGCCGCAGGGAAACCGAGTCTTAACTGGGCGTCTAGTTGCAGGGTATAGACCCGAAACCCGGTGATCTAGCCATGGGCAGGTTGAAGGTTGGGTAACACTAACTGGAGGACCGAACCGACTAATGTTGAAAAATTAGCGGATGACTTGTGGCTGGGGGTGAAAGGCCAATCAAACCGGGAGATAGCTGGTTCTCCCCGAAAGCTATTTAGGTAGCGCCTCGTGAAGTCATCTACGGGGGTAGAGCACTGTTTCGGCTAGGGGTCCATCCCGGATTACCAACCCGATGCAAACTGCAAATACCGTAGAATGTTATCACGGGAGACACACGGCGGGTGCTAACGTCCGTCGTGAAGAGGGAAACAACCCAGACCGCCAGCTAAGGTCCCAAATTCATGGTTAAGTGGGAAACGATGTGGGAAGGCCCAGACAGCCAGGATGTTGGCTTAGAAGCAGCCATCATTTAAAGAAAGCGTAATAGCTCACTGGTCGAGTCGGCCTGCGCGGAAGATGTAACGGGGCTAAACCATGCACCGAAGCTGCGGCAGCGGACGTATCACTTAAAACGCTTCACGCGACGGCGAGCCGGCGCGTGCAAGCCACATTCCCGTTGAGTCGGCGACAGCCGGACACGGGCCAGGCGTTTTAAGGATACGTCCGTTGGGTAGGGGAGCGTTCTGTAAGCCTGCGAAGGTGGCCTGTGATGGCTGCTGGAGGTATCAGAAGTGCGAATGCTGACATAAGTAACGAT
Source organism: Candidatus Sodalis endolongispinus (assembly GCF_018777395.1). Lineage (GTDB taxonomy): Bacteria > Pseudomonadota > Gammaproteobacteria > Enterobacterales > Enterobacteriaceae > Sodalis_B > Sodalis_B endolongispinus. The sequence goes on along the minus strand of NZ_JAFJYC010000001.1, from coordinate 1,567,415 downwards.
AAAGCGGGTGAAAAGCCCGCTCGCCGGAAGACCAAGGGTTCCTGTTCAACGTTAATCGGAGCAGGGTGAGTCGACCCCTAAGGCAAGGCCGAAAGGCGTAGTCGATGGGAAACAGGTTAATATTCCTGTACTGGGTGTGACTGCGAAGGGGGGACGGAGAAAGCTAGGTTCGCCGGGCGACGGTTGTCCCGGTTCAAGCGTGCAGGTGGAAAGAGCAGGCAAATCCGCTCTTTCATAACACTGAGGCGTAATGACGAGCCACCACGGTGGTGAAGGAATTGATGCTACGCTTCCAGGAAAAGCCTCTAAGCTCCAGGTCACATCGAATCGTACCCCAAACCGACACAGGTGGTCAGGTAGAGAATACCCAGGCGCTTGAGAGAACTCGGGTGAAGGAACTAGGCAAAATGGTGCCGTAACTTCGGGAGAAGGCACGCTGTCACGTAGGTGGAGGGCCTTGCGCCCCGAGCTGAAGCCAGTCGCAGATACCAGCTGGCTGCAACTGTTTATTAAAAACACAGCACTGTGCAAACACGAAAGTGGACGTATACGGTGTGACGCCTGCCCGGTGCCGGAAGGTTAATTGATGGGGTTATCCGTAAGGAGAAGCTCTTGATCGAAGCCCCGGTAAACGGCGGCCGTAACTATAACGGTCCTAAGGTAGCGAAATTCCTTGTCGGGTAAGTTCCGACCTGCACGAATGGCGTAATGATGGCCAGGCTGTCTCCACCCGAGACTCAGTGAAATTGAACTCGCCGTGAAGATGCGGTGTACCCGCGGCAAGACGGAAAGACCCCGTGAACCTTTACTATAGCTTGACACTGAACATTGAGCCTTGATGTGTAGGATAGGTGGGAGGCTTTGAAGTGTGGACGCCAGTCTGCATGGAGCCAACCTTGAAATACCACCCTTTAATGTTTGATGTTCTCACTCAGGCCCGTTATCCGGGCCGAGGACAGTGTCTGGTGGGTAGTTTGACTGGGGCGGTCTCCTCCCAAAGTGTAACGGAGGAGCACGAAGGTTAGCTAATCACGGTCGGACATCGTGAGGTTAGTGCAAAGGCATAAGCTAGCTTGACTGCGAGAGTGACGGCTCGAGCAGGTGCGAAAGCAGGTCTTAGTGATCCGGTGGTTCTGCATGGAAGGGCCATCGCTCAACGGATAAAAGGTACTCCGGGGATAACAGGCTGATACCGCCCAAGAGTTCATATCGACGGCGGTGTTTGGCACCTCGATGTCGGCTCATCACATCCTGGGGCTGAAGTAGGTCCCAAGGGTATGGCTGTTCGCCATTTAAAGTGGTACGCGAGCTGGGTTTAGAACGTCGTGAGACAGTTCGGTCCCTATCTGCCGTGGGCGCTGGAAGATTGAGAGGGGCTGCTCCTAGTACGAGAGGACCGGAGTGGACGCACCACTGGTGTTCGGGTTGTCATGCCAATGGCATTGCCCGGTAGCTACGTGCGGAAAAGATAACCGCTGAAAGCATCTAAGTGGGAAACTTGCCTCGAGATGAGTCTTCCCTGAGGCCTTGAGCCTCCTGAAGGGACGTTGAAGACGATGACGTTGATAGGTCGGGTGTGTAAGCGCTGCGAGACGTTGAGCTAACCGATACTAATGACCCGTGAGACTTAACCTTACAACACCTGAGCTGTTTGAGAGCGTGTGCGAGACGAGAGCGAAAGCGAACGTTGACGTCAAAAACGCAAGAGACGAGACGATATCAGCGATGTTCCGGATAATGCCCGACGGTCACGCAAGTGATGGTCGGGCGGCAAGAGCAGTCTGTGCGGCGGGAGCGGCACGGAGAGAGAATTTGCCTGGCGGCACTAGCGCGGTGGTCCCACCTGACCCCATGCAGAACTCAGAAGTGAAACGCCGTAGCGCCGATGGTAGTGTGGGGTCTCCCCATGCGAGAGTAGGGAGCTGCCAGGCATCCAATACGTCGCACCGGGTCAGCACGGGGTGACAAGCAGGTTCAACAGGCAGCGCGAGCTGCGGTAACACCCGGGATGGTCAAACAGGCGTCTGACCACGCTCATGTTAATCCGGCGGGTGTAGTGATTCGGTGGTGCGGTAGTTCAGTCGGTTAGAATACCGGCCTGTCACGCCGGGGGGCGCGGGTTCGAGTCCCGTCCGCACCGCCACCCTATTTAGGGGCGTAGTTCAATTGGTAGAGCACCGGTCTCCAAAACCGGGTGTTGGGAGTTCGAGTCTCTCCGCCCCTGCCAGCCATGGAAAACCCTTCGCAAACGCGAAGGGTTTTTTTGCCCGATGGTTTTTGCCCCATACTGTCGTTTCCCCCTACATCGACGCCCGGTCCGAATCAGCTAAACATATGCACAAAAACACTGTTCGTTCAGGGTGTGATGCCGCTCATCATAATTATTTTCATTTCTATTAAAACTAATTAACACCTACAGGCAATAAGGGAGATGTGTTCATTACTCATCCAGCAATACCGTCCCAAAAAGCGCCCGGCCATTAGCCGCTGGCCGAAGGCCGGGTGCGCCTCACCCTGCAAAAAGAGAAAAATAAGGAAGGTCACATGATGGTCAAGCGCATGATAATTGCTTTGGCGGTAAGCGTTGCCTTGGGTCAGGCGGCGCAGGTGGCAGCACCGGTGGTGGGTTTCTCGCAAATTGGTTCGGAATCCGGCTGGCGTTCGGCGGAAACCAAAGTCGCGAAAAACGAAGCGGAAAAACGCGGCATTACACTGAAAATCGCCGATGCGCAGCAAAAACAGGAAAACCAAATTAAAGCGGTACGCTCCTTTATCGCACAGGGGGTGGACGCCATCTTTATTGCGCCGGTGGTGGCCACCGGCTGGACGCCCGTCTTGCAAGAGGCCAAGGAAGCCAAAATCCCCGTATTTTTGCTGGACCGCATGATAGAGGTCAATGACCCATCGCTTTATACCTCCGCCGTTGCCTCTGATAGCGTGCATGAGGGTAAAGTCGCCGGCGAGTGGCTGGCGAAGGACGTAGGCGATAAAGCCTGTAACGTGGTGGAACTGCAGGGCACGGTCGGCGCCAGCGTCGCTATCAACCGTAAAAAAGGGTTTGCAGACGGCATCAGCGGGCACTACAATATCAGGATCATAAGTTCGCAGTCCGGCGATTTTACCCGCAGTAAGGGAAAAGAGGTGATGGAAAGCTTTATCAAAGCCGAACAAAACGGCAAGAACATCTGCGCCGTTTACGCCCATAACGATGATATGGCCATCGGTGCTATCCAGGCTATTAAAGATGCGGGTTTGAAACCCGGTTCGCAGATCAAAGTGATCTCAATTGACGGCGTTCCAGACATTTTCAAAGCCATGATGAACGGCGAAGCCAATGCCACGGTCGAGTTGACGCCAAACATGGCAGGCCCGGCATTCGATGCGCTGCTGGCGATGAAGAAGGACGGTAAGGCGCCACCGAAGTTCATCCAGACCGACTCACGGTTGTTGCTGCCGGATACCGCCAAGCAAGAATATGACGCCAAGCAGAGCATGGGTTACTAACAACGGTGACGACTTCGCCGCCTGTTAGGGTAACGGCTGGTGTATCAGTGACGGGGGAAACAGGCATGGCATCCGCACCGCTATTGGAGCTTAAAGGCGTCAGCGTGGAATTTCCCGGCGTAAAATCCCTCCAGCAAGTGGACTTTACCCTGCATAGCGGCGAGGTGGTTGCGCTGTTGGGAGAGAATGGCGCGGGTAAATCAACGCTGATAAAAGCGCTTACCGGTGTATATCGGCGGTCGGCCGGCGAAATCCTTCTTGCTGGCCGGGTGGTGGATCCCAAAGATACCGCCGACGCGCAAGTCATGGGGATCGGGACCGTCTATCAGGAGGTCAACCTGCTGCCGAATCTGTCGGTGGCAGCCAATCTTTTTATCGGCCGTGAGCCTGTTTCCTTCGGTCTGGTCTCGCACCGGAAAATGAATGCCCGCGCCCGGCAGATTTTGGCCCAATACGGCTTGGCGGTCGATGTTAGCCAGCCCTTGGCCAATTACTCCATCGCGATACAGCAAATCGTGGCTATCGCCCGGGCGGTGGATCTTTCCGCGCTGGTATTGATCCTTGACGAGCCTACCGCCAGCCTGGACGCGAATGAAGTCGCGATGTTGCTTGCTATATTACGTCAGTTGCGCGACGAAGGCGTCGGGATGATCTTCGTTACGCATTTCCTCTATCAGGTCTATCAAATCAGCGATCGCATCACCGTGCTGCGCAACGGTCAACTGGTCGGCACCCGCGACGCCGCCACGTTACCACGGCTGGAATTGGTGCAAATGATGCTGGGTAAGATGTTTAATGAGGCGGACTTGAAACGCTCCGACCGGCCGGTGAGTCGTGCGGATCCCTTGGTGGCTTTTCACTAATACGGCCGGCGCGGCATGGTGGAGCCTTTTGATTTGCAGGTGCGGCCAGGCGAAATCGTCGGCCTGGCTGGGTTGCTGGGGTCCGGCCGTACCGAAACCGCGCAACTGCTGTTTGGTATTAAACCTGCGGACAGCGGCGACGCCCGCCTGGCCGGAAAACGTATTCATCTCACGAACCCGCGCCGGGCCGCCCATCTCGGTTTCGGCTATTGCCCGGAAGACCGAAAAAATGAGGGCATTATCGGTTCCGCCACGGTGCGTGAAAACATCATCCTGGCGCTACAGGCGCAGCGCGGCTGGTTCCGGCCGTTGCCGTTACGGGAGCAATTGCGCATCAGCGAGTCCTTTATTCGCCTGTTGAGTATCCGCACCCCCGGCCCGGAACAGGAGATTCAGTATCTCTCCGGGGGCAATCAGCAGAAAGTATTGTTGTCACGCTGGTTGGCTACACAGCCGCGCTTTTTGATTTTGGATGAGCCCACCCGCGGTATCGATCTCGGCGCCCATGCGGATATCATCCGTGCGATCGAGGCGCTGTGCGCCGACGGCATGGCGCTGCTGGTTATCTCGTCGGAGCTGGAAGAAATGGCCGGCTATGCTGACCGCATCATTGTATTACGCGACCGGCGGCACGTGGCCGAGCTGGAGTGCCAACAGATTTCGGTTGCCGGCATTATGCAGGCTATCGCCGCGCAACCCGAGGAGGCCGCCCTTGAGCAGTAAACCCTTATCCACCACACCGGCCGGCGCGCGGCGGATACGCTGGAGCATGCCCGCAGGCAGCACGCAATGTCTGGCGCTGCTGGCCATTTTGCTTATCGATGGTCTGGTCTCGCCGCATTTTTTCTCGCTGCATATTCAGGACGGCAGGCTGTTCGGCAGCCTGATTGACATCATCAACCGCGGCGCGCCGGTGGCGCTATTGGCACTGGGCATGACGCTGGTTATCGCTACGGGCGACATCGACCTTTCCGTCGGCGCGGTGATGGCGATCGCCGGTGCGGTAGCGGCGACGCTCATCGATCATAACGTCGCGCTACCGTTGGCGCTGGGCGCGGCATTGGCCGCCGGCGTTATATGTGGATTGTGGAACGGTTTTCTTATCGCCGTGCTGTGGATGCAACCGATTGTCGCCACGCTGATCCTCATGGTAGCCGGCCGCGGTGTGGCGCAGCTGATTACCGAAGGCCAGATTGTGACTTTCGATGATGCGACGTTTGGCAAAATCGGCCACGGGGCGTTGCTATGGTTACCGGTTCCGGTGATTATCGCCGTCGCGATGCTGATGCTGTTGTGGGGGCTGACCCGCAAAACCGCGCTCGGGCTCTTTATCGAGGCTGCCGGCATCAACATTCGTTCTGCGCATAACGCCGGGGTCAACACGCGTCTGGTGCTGATGGTGGTGTATATGCTGTGCGGGCTGTGCGCCGCCGTTGCCGGTATTATTATTACCGCCGATATTCAGGGGGCAGATGCCAACAATGCCGGTCTGTGGCTGGAGCTGGACGCCATTTTGGCGGTGGTCATCGGGGGTGGCTCGCTTTTGGGCGGCCGTTTCCATTTGCTGTTATCGGTAGTGGGAGCGCTCATTCTTCAGGGCATGAACACCGGTATCTTGCTTTCCGGCTTTCAGCCCGAATTCAACCTGGTGGTGAAAGCGATTGTGGTGCTACTGGTCCTGATGGTGCAGTCGCCGCGAATAACGCTGTCAAAGCTCTGGAGGCGCCGCTGATGATGAAACGAAACTTGCCATTGGTGATGACGATCGTGGGGTTTATTGGCGGTTACCTGTACTGCCTGAGCCAATATCCGGGTTTTGCCTCAACGCGGGTCCTTGGCGATCTGCTGACCGATAACGCTTTTCTGGGTATTGTGGCGGTGGGAATGACCTTTGTGATTCTTTCTCTCCGGCGGTATTGATTTGTCGGTGGGGTCGACAATTGCGTTCACCGGCGTGTTGCTGGCGAAAATGATTGGGGAGTATGGCGTCCCGCCCGGGCTGGCTTTCGTTATCGTGCTGGTGCTGGGCGCACTGTATGGCGCGCTGACCGGCTGGATTATCGATGCTTTGCGCCTGCCGGCATTTATTATTACCCTGGCCAGTATGTTTTTCCTGCGCGGCATGAGTTTTATCTTGTCGCGCGAGTCGGTTCCTATTATACACCCGTGGTACGATCTGCTGGCTAATTATGCTTGGCGACTGCCCGGCGGCGGCAGGCTGACCTTGCTGGCGCTTATCATGTTGTTGGTGGCGGCGGCGGGGATGGTGTTGGCGCACCGCACACGCTTTGGCCATTACGTTTACGCGATGGGCGGCAACGGTTACTCGGCCGCCATGATGGGCGTGCCGGTGAAAAGCATGACGGTGCGGATCTATATGCTATTGAGTTCCCTGGCGGTGTTATCAGGTATCGTGTTTTCTCATTATACCTCAGCAGGCTATGCGCTGGCGGCCAGCGGCGTGGAGCTGGATGCAATCGCGGCGGTGGTCATCGGCTGAACGTTATTGACCGTCGGCGTCGGCACCCTGTTTGGCGTGCTGATCCAGGGGCTGATCCAGACTTATATCACCTTTGACGGAACGCTCAGTTCCTGGTGGACCAAGATTGTCATCGGTATTCTGTTGTTCGGTTTTATCGGCCTGCAGAAAGGGTTAAACGCTTTCTGCAGGCGCGCCGTGGAAACGGTACCGCAGTGGCGGTCCGGCCCGCGCAGATGAGTGCAACCGCGCCACTCTGTGCGTCGCACCGCGAGCCGCTATAGCACGGCGGTTTTCAACAGCTGCCGAATCATCGGGCGCTGATCGCTGTTTTGCAACCATACTGCATACAGCGGACGGACTATCGATGGCACATCGTTAACCGGCCGCAAATCCGCAAAGCGTTTGGCCCAATGGCTGGGCAAAAAGGCGCAGGCGGCGGTGACCTGCAACAGCTGGCGTGTCAACTGCGCCGAGGTCGTGGTGACCAGCGGCGCCTGCTGGTTTAACTGCAGCCGGTTTTCGTGCGTGTGAAAATCCGCACCCCATTCAAGCTGAATATAGGGTCGTTTTTCGCTTACCGACGCGCCGTTGGCATCGGTAAACAGCGTCAGGGAGAAGCTGCCGAGCTGCTGACTGGCCAATTCTTCCATTTTCGGCGCTTCGGTAGTAATCAGCAAATCCAATTGGCGTTCGTGCAGCTCTTTAATCAGCCCTTGACGCAGGGCAATACGCGCTTCCAGTTGCAAATCCGGCCACTGCTGATAAAGATTTTGCAGCCATTCCCCCAGCCACGCCTCCCACAGCGAGGCGCTGGCGCCGATGGATAGCGGATTGTGCTGCAACGAACGGGTTACTTCTTGCTTGGCGACCTGCCAGGTCACCATCAGATTTTCGGCATAGGGCAGCAGCCGTTCTCCCGCTGCGGTCAGGCGGATATTATTGCGATGGCGGGTAAACAGGCTGACGCTAAGCTGCGTTTCCAATTGACGGATGCGAAAACTCACCGCAGATTGTGTCAAATAGAGCGCTTCCGCCGCACGCCCGAAATGTCGGGTACGGCTTACCTCCAAGAATGTTTTCAGTAATTCCGTGTCCACTGCGCTCCCCAAAAAAATTTTGTCGTACTGATTAAAATGTTTCGTTTTACAGAAAGTCAAGCCTAACTAATACTCCGCGCCATAAACAGCATGGCTCATGTAGAGATGGGAGCGCGTAAGATGGCGGAAAGCTTTTTTACTACTAATCGTTATTTTGATAACAAAAATTACCCTCGCGGCTTCTCCCGGCATGGTCATTTTACCATTCGGGAAGCGCAATTATTGGAGCGTTGCGGCCATGCCTACAATGACCTGGACAGCGGCAAACGGGAGCCTGTGACCGATGATGAGCGGCAGTTTGTTGCGGTGTGCCACGGTGAACTTGCCCCCACCAATGAACATGAAAAGGTTTGGTTCAAGTACATAGAGCATACTCGCCGCCCCAAGCGTTTTCATACCCTTTCCGGCGGTAAACCGCAGATGGATGTGGTGGAAGACTACACTGACACTGAAGATTGATAAAGAAGGGGCTGCGGCCCCTTTGTTCACTCTGCTAGTCCCGCTGCTGCCATAGTTCGTGCAACAGCCGGTCAATACAGCGATAGCTGAGGGCTTCAGCCAGGTGAATCCGGCTGATTTCAGTTTCACCCGCCAGATCCGCTAATGTTCGGGCTACCTTTAATAAGCGATGCCAGGCACGTACCGATAATCCCAGCGCCGTTAGCGCGTTTTCCAGAAACTGACCATCGGCTTCCGATAAATGACAGCATTGCGCTAGCTGTGTATTGCTCAGTATGGCGTTAAGAGTCTGCGCGCGCTGTAGCTGGATGCTCCTTGCCGCCATGACCCGCGCACGCACGGTCGCGCTGTCTTCGCCGGGCGGCGGGCGGCGGCGCAGTGACCCCGGCGGCAGTAGCGGAACTTCAACCGACAGATCAAAGCGATCGAGAAAGGGACCCGACAGGCGATTCAGATAGCGTACTATTTCGGCTCCTCCGCAGCGGGCGTGTACGCCGCGGCAATCGCCGGAAGGACTGGGATTCATGTCCGCCACCAGCTGAAAGCGCGCTGGCAGGCAGATGCTGGCCTGTACCCGCGCGATATGGATTTCACCCGTCTCAAGCGGTTCGCGCAGCGCATCAAGCACTCGCCGCTGAAATTCCGGCAGTTCGTCGAGAAACAACACGCCGTTATGGGCCAGCGAAATTTCGCCGGGGCGCGGAACGGCGCCGCCGCCGACCAACGCGGGCATTGTTGTGCTGTGATGCGGTGCGCGAAAAGGGCGCTGGCGCCAATGGCGTTTCGCGGTGCTGACGCTGACCAGACTGGTGATGGCGGCGGTCTCCATGGCCTCGTTATCCGACAGCGGTGGCAGTAGCCCCGGTAATCGGCTCGCCAGCATGGTTTTGCCGGTACCCGGCGGCCCTATCAGCAATAAATTGTGGCCGCCGGCAGCGGCGATTTCCAGCGCGCGCCGGGCATGCTGCTGGCCGATAACTTCCGCCAGATCGCCGCCGTCAGGCGTTGCGGGCCGGGGCATTGCCGTTGGATCGGCGGCGGTCAGTGCGTCGTTGCCCTGCAGAAAACGGCACACCTGGTGCAAACCGCCGGCGAGACGGGCCTGGCTGTCCGGCAACAGCGCGATTTCATCAACATTGGCCTGCGGCAGGATAAGCTGCCGACCGTCTGCCGCCGCGCCGAGGGCGGCCGGAATCGCGCCATACACCCCCGCAACTCCCCGGCCAGCGACAGCTCGCCAAGAAACTCGTACTGGTCAAGCCGCGTACCGGGAATCTGTTGCGTTGCGGCAAGGATTGCCAGCGCGACCGGCAAGTCGTAGCGCGCGCCTTCTTTTGGCAGGTCCGCCGGCGCCAGACTCACTGTGATGCGCCGGGCGGGGAATTGATACCCGCTGTTCAGGATGGCGCTGCGCACCCGATCTCGTGACGCACGCACGGTACTCTCCGGCAGTCCCACCAGCGTGAAGGCGGGCAGCCATTTACTCACGTGCGCCTCAACCGTCACAAAGGGTGCCTGGATGCCGATTAACCCACGGGTGTAAATTGTTGCCACTGCCATGAGGCACTCCTGTGTCACTGCCGCTGAGTATGCCAGTCATTGCAGCTGTGAGGCGGCTGCACTAAAGGGAAGTGCGGCAATGATGTGGAAATAAGCATCGCTATTGCAGTATTGCGGTGAAAGACGCAATGGCGATCGCCTTGGATCGACGCGATGGTGTCTTCGTGGAACCGCGCGGCGGCCAACACTATTCCTACCGCGGCCAAAGCCGGCGGCAATTACCTGTCTTCCATGCTGGTGGGCAGCGAAGCCCGCCGCCATGGTTATCAAGAGGGTATCGCGTTGGACGTACATGGTTATGTTTCCGAAGGCGCCGGCGAAAATCTGTTTGAAGTGCAGGACGTCATTTTGTTTACGCCGCCGTTCACCTCGTCCGCACTGCCCGGTATTACGCGCGACGCCATTATCAAGCTGGCCAGCGCGGCTGGGATGGAAGTGCGGGAACAGGTCTTGTCCCGTGAGTCCCTCTATCTGGCCGACGAAGTCTTTATGTCCGGTACCGCCGCCGAGATTACCCCGGTGCGCAGCGTTGACGGTATCAAAGTCGGCATCGGTAAATGCGGCCCGGTGACCAAGCAACTGCAGCAGGCGTTTTTTGGCTTGTTTACCGGCGAGACGGAAGATAAATGGGGCTGGCTGGATCCGGTCAATCAATAACGATAACGCTTTCGTGCCGGGGAGCTGCGGCTGCCCTGGCCATCTGAATAACTGGAGTTATGAGCATGCCTAAGTACCGTTCCGCTACCACCACGCACGGCCGCAATATGGCCGGTGCACGCGCCCTGTGGCGCGCCACGGGAATGACCGACGACGATTTCGGTAAACCGATTATCGCCGTGGTCAACTCCTTTACCCAGTTTGTGCCGGGCCACGTCCATCTGCGCGATTTGGGTAAACTGGTCGCCGAACAGATCGAAGCGTCCGGCGGCGTCGCGAAGGAGTTCAACACCATTGCGGTGGACGACGGTATTGCGATGGGGCACGGCGGCATGCTGTACTCTCTGCCCTCGCGCGAGCTTATCGCCGATTCGGTGGAATACATGGTGAATGCCCACTGCGCCGACGCCATGGTGTGTATTTCCAACTGCGATAAAATCACTCCTGGCATGCTGATGGCGTCGCTGCGCCTGAACATACCGGTCATCTTTGTCTCCGGCGGCCCGATGGAAGCCGGGAAAACCAAGCTGTCGGACAAAATCATCAAACTGGACCTGATAGACGCCATGATCCAAGGCGCCAATCCTCATGTCTCGGATGAAGACAGTGACCAGATCGAGCGTTCCGCCTGCCCAACCTGCGGGTCGTGCTCGGGGATGTTTACCACCAACTCGATGAACTGCCTCACCGAGGCGCTCGGCCTGTCGCAGCCGGGCAACGGTTCGCTGCTAGCGACCCATGCCGATCGCAAGCAGCTGTTCTTGACCGCCGGCGAGCGTATCGTTGGCTTAGCGAAACGCTATTATGAACAAGATGATACCAGCGCGCTGCCGCGCAATATCGCCTGCAAGGCGGCATTTGAAAACGCCATGACCTTGGATATTGCCATGGGCGGCTCCACCAACACCGTGCTCCATCTGCTGGCCGCGGCGCAGGAAGGCGAAGTGGACTTTACCATGGCGGATATCGACCGCCTGTCGCGTAAAGTGCCGCACTTATGCAAGGTTGCCCCCAGTACCCAAAAATATCATATGGAAGATGTGCACCGCTCCGGCGGCGTCATCGGCATTCTAGGCGAGCTGGATCGCAGCGGGCTGCTTAATCGAGAGGTGCGAAATGTGCTCGGTTTGTCGCTGCCGGAAACCCTGGCGCGCTTTGATGTCATGGTGAGCGATGATGCGGCGGTAAAAAGCACGTATGCCGCGGGGCCTGCGGGCATTCGTACCACTCAGGCGTTTTCCCAGGATTGTCGCTGGCCATCGCTGGACACCGACCGTCAGGACGGCTGTATCCGCGCCCGTGAATTCGCCTACAGCCAGGACGGCGGGCTGGCGGTGCTGTACGGCAACATTTCCGAAGACGGCTGTATAGTGAAAACCGCCGGTGTCGACAAAGGTAGCCTGGTATTCCTTGGTCCGGCCAAAGTCTATGAAAGTCAGGAAGCCGCGTCAGAGGCGATCCTCGGCGGTAAGGTGGTTGCCGGCGATGTGGTCGTTATCCGCTACGAGGGCCCGAAAGGCGGTCCGGGGATGCAGGAAATGCTCTATCCGACCACCTTCCTAAAATCCATGGGACTGGGCAAAAGCTGCGCTCTGATTACCGATGGCCGCTTTTCTGGCGGTACTTCGGGATTGTCTATCGGCCATGTGTCGCCGGAAGCCGCCAGCGGCGGCCTGATCGGACTGGTGCGCGATGGCGATATTATCGATATCAATATCGCCGGCCGCGGTATGGTGCTGGATGTGGCCGACAGCGAACTGGCGGCACGGCGCGAAACCGAACTGGCGCGCGGTGCTGCGGCCTGGACGCCGGTCGCGCGTGAACGGCAGGTGTCGTTCGCCTTGAAAGCCTATGCCAGTTTAGCGACCAGTGCCGACAAAGGTGCGGTGCGCGATAAAGCCAAGTTGGGAGGATAAGGCGCCATGGCTGAGTCTCAACCGTTTTCCGCCGAGCCCTGCCCTGCGGAGTACCTGCGCGCGGCGTTGCGCGCGCCGGTGTATGAAGTGGCACAGGTGACGCCGCTGCAGGTGATGAATAAAGTGTCGGAACGCCTCGGCAATACGGTACTGGTGAAACGTGAAGACCGTCAGCCGGTGCACAGCTTTAAACCGCGCGGCGCTTACGCGATGATTGCGGGGCTCAGCGAAGCACAGCGCGCCTGCGGCGTCATTACCGCCTCGGCGGGCAACCATGCCCAATGGGTGGCACTGTCCGCTAGCCGGATCGGCATTCCGTCGCTTATTGTCATGCCGGTCAACACCGCCGATATCAAAGTGGATGCGGTGCGCGGCTTCGGCGGCGAGCCGCTGTTATTCGGCGCCAACTTTGATGAAGCTAAGGCTAAGGCCATTGCGCTGGCGCGCGAACGTCATATGACTTTTGTGCCGCCGTTCGATCATCCGGCGGTGATCGCCGGGCAGGGGACGCTGGCGATGGAGCTGTTGCAGCAAGACGCCCATCTGGACCGCATATTTGTGCCGGTGGGCGGCGGCGGGCGTGGCGGTGCTGATAAAGCATCTGATGCCGCAGATCAAAGTCATCGGCGTCGAAGCGGAAGAGTCCGCCTGTCTGGCGGCTGCGCTACAGGCCGGCGAGCCGGTGGATTTACCGCGGGTCGGTCTGTTTGCCGAGGGGGTGGCGGTAAGGCGTATCGGCGATGAAACCTTCCGTCTTTGCCGCGATTACCTTGATGATGTGGTCACCGTGGACAGCGACGCGATTTTCGCGGCGGTAAAAGATTTGTTTGAGGACGTACGGGCGATTGCCGAACCCTCCGGCGCGCTGGCGCTGGCGGGGATGAAAAATATGTCCAACAACACGGCATCCGTGATGAGCGTCTGGCGCACGTACTGTCCGGCGCTAACGTCAATTTCCACGGCCTGCGCTATGTCTCGGAGCGCTGCGAACTGGGCGAGCAGCGCGAGGCGCTGATGGCGGTGACCATCCCGGAAAGAAAGGGCAGTTTTCTGGCCTTTTGCGAGCTCCTGGGCGGTCGGCCGGTAACGGAGTTCAATTACCGCTACAGCGATGCCGATAACGCCTGTATTTTTGTCGGCGTCAGGCTGACCCGCGGGCGCGAGGAAATCCTGGCGGAGATGGTTGCCGGCGGCTATCAGGTGTCGGATCTGTCCGATGACGAGATGGCCAAACTGCACGTCCGCTATATGGTGGGTGGACGGCCGTCGAAACCGCTGCGCGAGCGTTTGTACAGCTTCGAGTTCCCCGAATCCCCCGGGGCATTGTTGAAATTCCTCTACACGCTGGGCACGCGCTGGAATATCACCTTATTCCATTACCGCAGTCACGGCACGGATTTCGGCCGGGTCTTGGCGGGCTTTGAACTGGCGGAGCGTGAGCCGGAGTTCGATCATCACCTGTCGGCATTGGGCTATGAATGCCACGATGTCACCACCAATCCGGCGTTTCGTTTGTTCCTGGCGGATCTACCGCCATGTCCGCCGGGGCGAATCTGGCGTCAAGCGGCGGTCAGCGCTCCAGCAGTTGCCAGAAGGCGTCGATCAGCGGTTCCTGTAGCCGCTTTCTTTGCGCGCAAACCCCGAGCGCCAGCGGCGAGACCGGGGTGCCGTGCTCCAGCAGAGTGATGCGGCTGCGCACCGGCTCCGGCGAATTGTCCATCACCACCGACGGGATCAGCGCGATGCCGCAGCCCAGTGCCACCATCGACACAATCGCCTCATTGCCGGCAACGGTAGCGTAAATCAGCGGATTGCTGATATGGTTGCTGCGAAACCACAGTTCAATACGCCGGCGCGCCGGACCGTGCTCCGGCAGTATGAACGGGGTGTGCGACCAGTCAGGCTGTGGGGTCTTCACTCGGGCGCGAACCGGGCAAGGCAGCGCCGGCGCGATTAATATCATGGGAATTTCGCCGATCGGGGTGAAATCAATACTCGCCGGCAGGATTTCGGGATGTCCGGCAATCCCTAAATCCGCTTCGCCGGACTGCACTTTGTCCAGCGCATTGGCGGCGTCGTCGGTGGTGAGTTTGATTTCCACCAGCGGGTGCTCGGCGCGGAACAGATCGAGTATCGGCGGCAAATGGCTGTAGGCAGCGGTCACCGAGCAGAACAGCCGCAGTTCGCCGCTGAGCGAGGGGCCATGCTGGCCGAGGCGCAACTGCTGGTATTGCAGCAGGGTTTGCGGCGCGAACTCTTTAAGCTGCTGGCCGGCGTCGGTCAATTGCACCGTGCGGTTGTCGCGTAGAAAAAGCGTCTGCCCGACGTCCTCTTCCAGGCGCTGGATCTGGCGCGACAAGGTCGATGGGCTGACGTGCACCGCCTTGGCGCTACGGCCGAAATGGCGGCTTTCCGCCAGGTGGAGAAACAACTTGAGGTCGCGGATGTCCATGAATTCGCCCCGAAAGTGAATGAACCCACCGTCGCGTATTGTCGGCGAGGTATATTGCAGATTCTGCAAGGTCAGATTGTTAATATATCAATTTAAGCAATGCTTTTCCTGCTTTATAGTGGTCGGCAGAGAAGAATCCTGTCCGCGGGCCAACGCCTGCGGCAAGCCCTAATACCTGATGATGGAGTTGCTAGATGGCTAACTATTTCAACACCTTAAACCTGCGTCAGCAGTTGGCGCAGTTAGGTAGATGCCGTTTCATGAGCCGGGATGAATTCGTCGATGAAGCGGATTACTTGAAAGGCAAAAAAGTGGTGATCATCGGCTGTGGCGCCCAAGGCTTGAATCAAGGGCTGAATATGCGCGACTCCGGTCTGGATATTGCCTACGCGCTGCGTAAAGAAGCCATTGCCGAGAAACGTCCCTCCTGGCGCAAGGCGACCGAAAACGGTTTCCGCGTCGGCACCTATGAAGAGCTGGTGCCGGACGCGGATCTGGTGGTCAACCTGACCCCGGACAAGCAACATTCCGCCGTGGTGCAGGCGGTACAGCCGCTAATGAAGCAAGGCGCCGCGTTGGGCTATTACCACGGCTTCAACATCGTTGAAGTGGGCGAGCAAATCCGTAGCGATATCACCGTTATCATGGTGGCGCCGAAATGCCAGGGTACCGAGGTGCGTGAAGAGTATAAGCGCGGCTTCGGCGTGCCGACCCTTATCGCGGTGCGCCAGGAAAACGATCCGAAGGGTGAGGGCATGACGCTGGCCAAAGCCTGGTCGGCCGCCACCGGCGGCCATCGCGCAGGGGTTCTGGAATCCTCTTTCGTCGCCGAGGTAAAGTCGGATCTGATGGGCGAGCAGACCATTCTGTGCGGCATGCTGCAGGCCGGCTCGCTGCTGTGCTTCGACAAAATGGTTGCCGATGGCGTCGACCCGGCTTATGCCGGCAAACTGATCCAATTCGGCTGGGAAACCACTACCGAAGCGCTGAAACAGGGCGGCATCACGCTGATGATGGACCGGTTGTCCAACAGCGCGAAATTGCGCGCTTATGCGTTGTCCGAGCAGCTCAAGCAACTGATGCAGCCGCTGTTTGAAAAACACATGGACGATATCATCACCGGCGCCTTCTCCAGCGGCATGATGGCCGATTGGGCCAACGATGATGTTAAACTGCTCGGCTGGCGTGAAGAAACCGGCCGTTCGCCGTTCGAGAATGCGCCGCAGTTCGACGGCAAAATCAGAGAGCAGACCTACTTCGATCACGGCGTACTGATGATAGCCATGGCAAAAGCCGGCGTGGAACTGGCATTTGAAACCATGACCCGTTCCGGCATTATCGCCGAGTCGGCCTATTACGAGTCGCTGCACGAATTTCCGCTGATCGCCAACACCGTTGCGCGCAAGCGTTTGTATGAAATGAACGTGGTCATTTCCGACACCGCCGAGTACGGCAACTATCTGTTCGCTAATGCCGCCGTGCCGTTGCTGAAAGACGCGTTTATGGGCAAATTGCAGGCGGGAGATCTGGGTAAACCGGTGGCCGACGGTGAGATCGACAATGCGCGTCTGCGCGATGTTAATGAGGCTATCCGCCAGCATCCGATTGAAATCGTGGGCGCCGAACTGCGTGGTTACATGAAGGATATGAAACGCATCGCGGTCGCGAACTGACCGGCGGCAGGGTCATCCAGACGGCTGACGCGCCATGCAAACTTCAGCCCCCGCCGTCCGGCGGGGGTTTTTTTTGCCCGCCGCGGGGATAAACCCCGGCGCCGCTTTCTGCTACAATCCCCCTCCGTTCACACCACCGTTTTTGCCCGGGATTCATGTATGCGCCTTAATACAAGCCAATAGCAAGCCGTCGAATTCGTCACCGGACCCTGCCTGGTGCTGGCCGGCGCCGGCTCAGGTAAAACGCGGGTTATCACCAATAAAATCGCCCATCTGATCCGCGGTTGCGGCTATCAGGCGCTGCATATCGCGGCGGTGACGTTTACCAATAAAGCCTCCAGGGAGATGAAGGAGCGGGTGGCGCAAACGCTCGGACGTGCTGAGGCGCGCGGGATGACCGTCGCCACGTTCCATACGCTCGGACTGGCTATCATCAAGCGCGAATATAAGGCGCTGGGCATGAAGGCCAAATTCTCGCTGTTTGATGAGCAAGACCAACTGGCGCTACTAAGGGATCTGTCCGAGCCGTGGCTGGAAGGGGACAAAGACCTGCTCAAGTCGCTGACCTCCGCCATATCCAACTGGAAGAACGATCTGCTGTCACCGGCGCAGGCGGTGGCCCGTTCCGAACGGGATAAGTTGTTCGCCCATTGCTATGCGCTCTATGACGACCATCTTATCGCCTGCAATGTGTTGGATTTCGATGATTTGATTCTACGGCCGACCCAACTGCTGCAGCGCGACGAGGCGGTGCGCGAGCGCTGGCAGAACCGGCTGCGCTATTTGCTGGTGGATGAGTATCAGGATACCAATACCAGCCAGTATGAACTGGTGAAGCTGCTGGTAGGGCCACGGGGCCGTTTCACCGTGGTGGGCGACGACGATCAGTCGATCTATTCCTGGCGCGGCGCGCGGCCGCAAAATCTGGCGTTGCTGCAACAAGATTTCCCGACGCTTGCGGTTATCAAGCTGGAGCAGAATTATCGCTCCACTGAGCGCATTCTGAATGCCGCCAACATTCTTATCGCCAACAATCCTCATGTTTTTGAAAAACGCCTTTTTTCCCGCCTCGGCCATGGCGGCATCCTGAAAGTCATCACCGCCAACAATGAAGATCACGAGGCCGAGCGGGTGGTGGGGGAGCTGATCGCTCACCACTACATCAGCAAAACCCGTTATCGCGATTACGCCATTTTGTATCGCGGCAATCACCAATCGCGGCTGTTTGAAAAAATGCTGATGCAGAACCGCATTCCTTATCGCATCTCCGGCGGGACGTCGTTTTTTTCACGGCCGGAGATTAAGGACTTGCTCGCCTATCTGCGTGATTTATCCCCCTGAAACACCAGACAGTAGCTGTATCTCCAGATAAGAGATAGGCTTGAATATATGTCTAACACTAACGCCAATTTTGATATGACCGGGATCCTGTTAGGTCAAGAAGTCCGTAAACGTAAAACTCCTCAGGAAAAAATGGCCATTATTCAGCAGAGGATGGAGCCCGGCATGAATGTCTCCCATCTCGCACGACTGCACGGTATCCAGCCCAGCCTGCTGTTTAAGTGGAAAAAGCAATATCAGGAAGGCAGCCTCACCGCCGGGGAGGACGTTGTTCCTGCCTCTGAGCTTGCAGCTGCATTGAAGCAGGTCCGGGAGCTCCAGCGCCTTCTGGGTAAGAAGACGATGGAGGTTGAGATCCTAAAAGAAGCCGTGGAGTACGGCCAGTCACGAAAATGGATAGCGCACGCGCCCTTGTTGCCAAAGGCCGGGGAATAGCACAGGTCAGCCGCGCCATGAGCGGGTCGCGTGCGCCGCTGTCACTGCGGATTAAGCGTTCTGCCGACTGGCAGGACAGGCGCTGTAACCGGCGTAATGACGAAGCAGACGCTGAAATACTGTCGGACATCCTCGACATCATCAGCGATATGCCCAGCTACGGCTATCGGCGGGTGTGGGGCATCCTGTGTAAACAACGTCGCGCAGAGGGACTGCCGCCGGTAAATGCGAAACGACTTTACAGGATCATGTGTGAGCATAACCTGCTGTTATTACATTGAAAACCAGAGCGGCCGAGGCGTGAGCATAAGGGCAGGATCGCGGTGGCAGAAAGCGATATGCGCTGGTGTTCAGATGGCTTCGAGTTCGGCTGCGACAACGGTGAAAAACTGCGGGTCACCTTCGCACTGGACTGCTGCGACAGAGAGGCCATAGACTGGGCTGCGAGCACTGTAGGCTACGACAGTTCGACCGTGCAGGATGTGATGCTGAGGTCGGTAGAAAAGCGCTTCGGCGACAGGTTACCCGATACAGCGGTGCAGTGGTTGACGGACAACGGTTCAGCGTATACCGCGCATGAAACGCAGAGGTTCGCCAGAGAACTGGATCTGGAGCCCTGCACAACAGCGGTGAGCAGCCCGCAGAGCAATGGCATGGCCGAACGGTTCGTGAAGACGATGAAGGAAGACTATATCGAGTTCATGCCAAAACCGGATGCGAGAACAGCCCTGCGAAACCTTGCAGCAGCGTTCACGCATTACAATGAAAACCATCCGCACAGCGCGCTGGGATATCACTCTCCGAGAGAATACCGGCGGCAGCGGGCTTCGTTAACTTAAGATACAAAAGCTGTACGGAGATGGCGGGGCAAGATCAATCGCCTATCTGCGTGTGCTGACCAACCCCGATGACGATAGCGCGTTTTTGCGGATAGTGAATACGCCGCGGCGGGAAATAGGCGCGGCGACGCTGGCCAAATTGGGCACCTGGGCGACGCAGCGCGACAAGAGCATGTTTACCGCCAGCTTTGATTTGGGCCTTGGACAAACGCTCAGCGGCCGCGGTTTGGAGTCGCTGCAACAGTTTACCCACTGGCTGGACGGTGTCGCCCGACAGGCGGAACGAGAGCCGGTGGCAGCAGTGCGTGAACTCATCCACAGCATCGACTATGAAAGCTGGCTGTATGAGAGTTCCACCAGCCCGAAAGCGGCGGAAATGCGGATGAAAAATGTCAACCAACTGTTCAGTTGGATGACCGAAATGCTGACCGGCTCCGATTTAAATGAGGCGATGACGCTGGATCAGGTGGTCACCCGTTTCACCCTGCGCGATATGATGGAACGCGGCGAGAACGAGGAAGAACTCGATCAGGTGCAATTGATGACGTTGCATGCCTCTAAGGGGCTGGAGTTTCCCTATGTGTTCCTGGTCGGCATGGAAGAGGGGTTGTTGCCGCACCAAAGCAGTATCGACGAGAATAATATCGAAGAGGATCGCCGGCTGGCTTATGTCGGCATTACCCGCGCGCAAAAGGAACTAACCTTCACCCTATGCCGCGAGCGGCGTCAATACGGTGAGCTGGTCAAGCCAGAGCCGAGCCGCTTCCTGCTTGAGTTACCCCAGGACGATGTGCAGTGGGAGCAGGTACGCAAACCGGTCAGCGCCGAGGAGCGCATGAGCCGCGGCCAGGGGCATCTGGCCAGCCTGCGCGCCCAGTTGGCCAAGGCGCGCGGCGAGGGCGACTGACCTTCCCCGCGCTGAGAGGGTACGCGGTTCGGCGGGGGGCACCCTCGGGACGCCTCCTGCGGCAAACTAGTCGGCGGTGAGGGGGCGGTGGAAGCTCAGCGTTGCGGCACGTCCTGCGGCCATCGCCGTTAATGGCAAAGCGGCCTATGCCAGCTCAGACTTGCGGCGTTTCTTCCAGCAATAAGGGCCAATGGACATAACTCTGCCACTGGCTTTCTTGCTCCAGGTATTCCGCCCGCAGCGGATGCTGGTGCAACCAGCCGTGGGACAAGATGACATGCAACGTCTCTTCCATGGCGCGCAGCTCTACCGCGGGCAGCGCATCATCGCGGCGGCGGCTGGCAAAGATGAGCGCCAGCCGCATCAACCGGCATAAACGCTGGGCGAGACGCGGTGGCAGGCTGTTTTGCTCATTGAGCTGGGTTAAGTCGATGTGATTGCTCTGATTTTGCAGCAGCGTGGCGATAAGCTTTTGCTGGGCGGGGGTGAAACCGGGAAGGTCGGTATGGCGGACGAGATAGGCGGCGTGTTGCGGAGCGCGTTTGATATCAATACTGAGACCGATTTCGTGGATCATGCTCTTCGGCCACCTGGCGGGCAAATCCGTCCGCCAGCCGGGTCACCCGCTGCGCCTGCTCAGTATCCAACTGGTAGCGGCGCTGCAAATTCTTAAGGGTACGCTGGCGGATGTCGCCGCCGACCGGCAGCGCCATCATGCCGTACATCATGCCCTCGCGCAGCGCGCCACCCGCCAGGGTCATGGTCTTGATGCCAAGCTCGGCAAACACCGCCAGCAGAATGGCCAGTCCGCTTGGGAACACCAGCGCCCGATCCAGCGTCAATCCTTCGATTTCCAACTCTTCGAGCTTGCCGCAATGGATGGCCCGCTGTTTAAGCTGCAACAGCTTGCTGAGCGTAATGTGCTCATCCATCCCATGGGCGACCATTATTTCCTGCAGCGCCTGCACCGTGCCGGAGGCGCCGACGCACACCTGCCAGCCCCGGGCCAACAGCCGGAAGGCGACCGGCCGGATTTGTTCGCGCGCCGCCTGCTCCGCCCGCTCGAAGTTTTCCCGGGTCAGGCTGCGATCGTTAAAATAACGCTCCAACCAGGTGACGCAACCCATTTCCAGACTGAACAATTCCAACGCCTGCGCGCCGCGCCCCACGACCAGCTCGGTGCTGCCGCCGCCGATGTCCACCACCAGACGTTCATCGGAGCAGCCGGTGGTATGGGCGACGCCCTGATAGATGAGCCTGGCTTCCTCTTCGCCGGAGATGACCTGCACTGGGCAGCCCAGAATGTCACTGGCCGGGCCGAGAAACTCCGCCGCGTTGGTGGCCAGGCGCAGGGTGGCGGTGGCGACCACGCGTACCTGAGTGGGAGGAATATCCTGCAAATGTTCGGCAAACAGGCGCAGACACTGCCAGCCCCGCTGCATCGCGTCGCTGGACAGCCGATTATCGCTATTAAGTCCGGCGGCCAGCCGCACTTTACGCTTGATACGCGCCAGCGTCTGAAGGGTGCCGGCCACCTCACGCACCACCAACATATGAAAGCTGTTGGAGCCTAAGTCAATGGCGGCATAAAGAGAGGTGGCGCTTATCATCTATGTTTCATCCCGGACGTTTACGGTTATGGCGCAGTGCGCCGCTGCGGGGACCACTGCCGCCGGTGCGGCGGCGGGTCAACCGTTTTGGCGCGGGCAGGTCGGTCAGCAGCGCGTCGCTGTTATATTTACTGACGGGGATCTGATGGCCAATATAGCTTTCTATGGCAGTAAGATTCAATGCATATTCTTCGCACGCCAGGCTGATGGAGCAACCGCTCTCGCCGGCGCGTCCTGTACGGCCGATACGGTGCACGTAATCTTCGCAATCGTCGGGCAAATCATAGTTGAAAACGTGGGTCACGGAAGGAATGTGCAGTCCGCGGGCGGCCACGTCCGTCGCCACCAGAATATCCAACACGCCCTGGGTGAACTCTTCCAAGATGCGCAGGCGCCGTTTCTGCGAAACATCGCCGGTCAGCAGCCCGACGCGATGACCGTCAGCAGCCAGATGGCCCCAGATATCCTCGCAGCGGTGCTTGGTATTGGCGAAAATAATACACCGGTCGGGCCATTCTTCCTCGACCAGCGTTTGCAGTAGCCGCATTTTTTCCTCGTTGGAGGGATAAAACAGCTCTTCTTGTATGCGGTGGCCCGTTTTCTGCAGCGGCTCCACTTCCACATACTCAGCGTTATTCATGTGCTCGAACGCCAGCTCGCGCACCCGATAGGAGAGCGTGTCTGAGAACAGCATATTCAGCCGTCCGGCGTCGGACGGCATCCGGCGGAACAGCCAGCGGATGTCTTTGATAAAGCCGAGGTCGAACATCCTGTCGGCTTCGTCCAGCACCACGACCTGTATGGCGCCCATATTGACGTAGTTTTGTTTGGTATAATCAATCAGCCTGCCGGTGGTGCCCACCAGGATATCCACCCCGGCTTCCAGCACTTTCAACTGCTTATCATAACCATCGCCGCCGTAGGCCAACCCCATTTTCAGGCCGGTCGCCTGGGCTAATGGTTCGGCATCGGAATGGATTTGCACCGCCAACTCGCGGGTAGGCGCCATGATCAGCGCGCGGGGCTGATTGGTTTGACGTCCCTAGACGGCAGGGTGAGTAAGTAAATGATGAAACGTGGCCGTTAGGAAGGCCAGCGTTTTGCCGGTACCGGTTTGCGCCTGTCCCGCGACGTCTTTGCCTGCAAGCGTAATGGGCAAAGTCAGCGCTTGAATGGGCGTACAATTATTAAAGCCTTTAGAATCAAGTGC
The DNA here is from genome assembly GCF_018777395.1 of Candidatus Sodalis endolongispinus. Lineage (GTDB taxonomy): Bacteria > Pseudomonadota > Gammaproteobacteria > Enterobacterales > Enterobacteriaceae > Sodalis_B > Sodalis_B endolongispinus. The sequence continues at coordinate 1,544,410 of NZ_JAFJYC010000001.1, read as the reverse complement.
TTCAATGATCAACGGGTGCAGGGCGAAGTCGGAAAACTTCTTTTCTGTTAAGTGTGTTTTGCTCATAGTGTGGTAGAATAACAGTTAACTATTGCATTACGAAAGTGTATACAGTGAAATAAAGTCAACCTGTTGTTGGCAATGGCTGCAACGGCAGGTAACGATAATCCTGTGGAGTAAAACATGAGCGATAAAATTATTCATCTTAGCGACGACAGCTTCGAAAAGGACGTATTACAGGCCAAAGGGCTATTTCTGGTCGATTTCTGGGCGGAATGGTGTGGTCCATGTAAAATGATTGCGCCTATTCTGGCAGAAGTTGCTGATGAATTCGACGGCAAACTGACCATCGCTAAATTGAACATCGACAAGAATCCGGCCACTGCACCGAAGTATGGTATCCGCGGCATTCCCACCCTGTTGTTGTTCCGCGATGGTGAAGTGGTAGCCACCAAGGTTGGCGCCCTGTCCAAAGGACAGTTGAAAGAGTTCCTTAACGCAAATCTGTAAGCGGTATTGCGAATATTCCTCCGGGCGCTGGCGTTCATAAGCATTTCTCATATTGACCGCTAGACGCCCATCAAGAACCATGCTAAGTTTATGTCCACTGCATTGTGATCTTACCTGTAGTTTGAATCTAAGCTTTACTCTTTGTCCGCCCCCCGTTGTAAGAAAGCACCAAACGTGACCAACGAGGCGTCAGGCAGGCGGGATTTAAATTAATCCGTTGTTAGGCACTCTTAATCTCAGTCTTCTTGTTATTCATACTGCATGAGTGGCTGTTCATCAGCCCAAACGTGATATACCGGGATTAAATGCCATAGACAGGCACGATTTTACGCTGCCATACCATCCACAAAATCAGTTCGAGATATACCCCAAGTTTAAGAACCCACCATTATGAACCTTACCGAATTAAAAAATACGCCGGTTTCAGAGCTAGTGACCCTCGGCGAAAATATGGGGCTGGAAAACCTGGCCCGCATGCGTAAACAAGACATCATCTTCGCCATCCTCAAGCAGCATGCCAAGAGCGGCGAGGATATCTTCGGCGATGGCGTACTGGAAATTTTGCAGGACGGATTCGGTTTTCTCCGCTCCAGCGACAGTTCCTACCTTGCCGGTCCCGATGATATCTATGTTTCTCCCAGCCAGATCCGCCGTTTCAACCTGCGTACCGGCGACACCATCTCCGGCAAGATCCGCCCGCCGAAAGAGGGTGAGCGTTACTTTGCGCTGCTTAAGGTTAACGAAGTCAACTATGACAAGCCGGAAAACGCCCGCAATAAGATACTGTTTGAAAACTTGACGCCGTTGCACGCCAATTCGCGTTTGCGCATGGAGCGCGGCAACGGCTCTACCGAAGACCTGACCGCGCGCGTTTTGGATCTGGCCTCGCCTATCGGCCGCGGCCAACGTGGGCTTATCGTGGCACCGCCGAAAGCCGGTAAGACCATGCTGCTGCAAAATATTGCCCAAAGCATCGCCTATAACTATCCCGACTGTGTGCTGATGGTGTTGCTGATTGACGAACGTCCCGAAGAAGTGACCGAAATGCAACGTTTGGTGAAAGGCGAAGTGATCGTCTCTACCTTCGACGAGCCGGCCTCTCGCCATGTGCAGGTTGCTGAAATGGTAATTGAAAAAGCCAAGCGCCTGGTTGAGCATAAAAAAGACGTTATTATCCTGCTGGACTCCATTACCCGTCTGGCTCGCGCCTACAACACCGTTGTGCCCGCTTCCGGCAAGGTATTGACCGGTGGTGTGGACGCCAACGCCCTGCATCGTCCGAAGCGTTTCTTCGGCGCCGCGCGCAATATGGAAGAAGGCGGCAGTTTGACCATCATCGCCACCGCGCTTATCGACACCGGCTCGAAGATGGACGAAGTGATTTACGAAGAGTTCAAGGGAACGGGTAACATGGAACTGCACCTGTCGCGTAAAATCGCCGAGAAACGCGTCTTCCCGGCGATCGATTACAACCGCTCGGGTACCCGTAAAGAAGAATTGCTCACCACCCAGGAAGAGCTGCAGAAAATGTGGATCCTGCGCAAAATCATTCATCCCATGGGTGAAATCGACGCGATGGAATTCCTGATGAACAAGTTGGCGATGACCAAAACCAACGATGAATTCTTTGACATGATGAAACGTTCGTAAGTCACAAAAACTCGGGTAGCGCCACGTGAGAACGTGGCGTTTTTCGTTTCTGATGCTAGGATAGTCACATCTTTGGTGTGCCCGGTTACATGCCTTTCAGCTGTCCGGGCGATTTTGATCCTATCTGCACGCCTGACGGAGATTCAGGTGGAAAATAAAGAGATAACAGAAACCCTATTTCGTTGTTACAAAACTCAGTGACGGGTAAGGCATCGGAGTTGAGGCGTAAACCATGGTGACGCATTGAACGGCCTGATGGATGCAGAGAGCTTTCTATTGTGAACATACTCAATATGAGTACTGATTTTGTTGCTATTTTTCTGTTTTCTTTGCTCTTTTTGTTTTTAGCGCGCAAGGTTGCCAAAAAAATAGGCCTGGTTGACAAGCCCAACTACCGCAAACGCCATCAGGGACAAATCCCCTTGGTCGGCGGTATTTCCATATATGCCGGCATCTGTTTCGCCTTTCTCTATACTGATCATTATATTCCCCATGTCGCGCTGTATCTCATGTGCGCGGGCGTCCTGGTGGTGACCGGCGCGCTCGACGATCGGTTCGATATCAGCGTGGTGGCGCGCGCCATTATCCAGGCTCTGGTCGCGGTGGCGATGATGGTGTTTAGCGGCCGCTATATCAATAGCCTAGGCTATATCTTTGGACCGTGGGAGATGGTGCTGGGCCCTTTCGGCTATCTGGTGACGCTGTTCGCCGTCTGGGCGGCGATCAACGCCTTCAACATGGTGGACGGTATCGACGGACTGCTGGGCGGGCTCTCCTGCGTGTCCCTAGGCGCCATGGGTATCCTGCTAACGCTTGATAATAATCCTGGTCTGGCGCTGTGGTGCTTTGCCATGATCGCCGCCGTTTTGCCCTATATTCTATTGAACCTGGGGGTCTTCGGCCGGCGCTATAAAGTGTTTATGGGGGACGCCGGCAGCACCATGATCGGTTTTACCATCATCTGGCTGCTGCTGCAAAGCACCCAAGGCTGTGGGCATCCGATGAATCCCGTCACCGCGCTGTGGATTATCGCCGTGCCGCTGATGGATATGATAGCCATCATGTACCGCCGGATGCGCAAAGGCATGAGCCCGTTTGCGCCGGACAGGCAGCATATCCACCATCTCATCATGCGCGCGGGGTTCAGCTCGCGCCAGGCATTTATCATTATCACGCTTACCGCCGCGCTGTTAGCGTTTTTCGGCGTGGCGGGAGAGCGTTGGCTGCGCTGGCCGGAGTCGGTCATGCTGTTGCTGTGGATCGGGGTGTTTTTGTTGTATGGCTACGTACTGAAATGCGCCTGGCGGGTTGCCCGCTTCGTCAAGCGGACCAAGCGACGGCTCGGCCATTATAAGAAAAGCACCACCTTAAACGTAAATTCGGGGCGAAAATGACATCTGCAAGCTCACCATCCTCTGCCGGCCGGGAACAGGGTATCGACAATGAACTGGACTTGCGCGGTCTGCTGTGTGCCCTGTGGCGCGGCAAGATCACACTTATCGCCTGTGCTCTGTTGTTTGCGCTGGGGGCGCTGATTTACTCCCTGGTGGTGCGTCAAGAGTGGACCGCCATCGCCATAACCGATAAACCCACGGTGAATGTGCTGGACAGTTACTTTTCCCAGCAGCGGTTTCTGCGCAATCTGGATGTGAAAAATACCGCGCTGCCGACTACCGACACCCTTTCGATTGCCGACGAAGCCTATCAGGAGTTTTTGCGTCAGCTCGCCTCCTATGATACCCGGCGGGATTTCTGGCTTGCCAGCCCCTATTACCAGGCGCGAAAAAAGGGCGACACCCATGCCGACGCGGTGCTGCTGGATAAATTAATCAACGCGATTCAGTTCCTGCCGCGCGACGAGGTAAAAAAACTGCCCGACAGCGCGCGTTTGGTGGCGGAAACCGCGCCGGACGCCAATCAACTGTTGCGGCGCTATGTGGATTTCGCCAACCAGCGTGCGGCCAACCACCTCAATGAGGACGTTGTGGCCGCCTGGGCTGCGCGCACCGTTTCGCTCAAGGCGCAGGTGAAGCGGCAGGAAGCGGTGGCAACGGCGATTTACCATCGCGAGCAGTTGCAGCTTAATCAGGCGCTAAAACTGGCGCACGCCCAGGGCATCGATCGCAGCCGGACCGATGTCGCCGCCGACAATTTGCCTCAATCCGAACTGTTCCTGTTGGGCCACCCGCTATTGCAGGCACGTCTGGACGCTCTGCAGGCGGCCGGACCGGCCTATGATACCGATTACGACCAAAACCGCGCGATGTTGACTAACCTCAATGTAGGGCCGGTATTGAACAAAAGCTTCAAAACTTACCGTTATTTAAGGACCCCTGAAGAGCCGGTAAGACGCGATAAGCCACGCCGCCTGTTCCTGCTTATTTTGTGGGGCGCCGTGGGTACGTTGGTCGGTGCGGGTGTCGCGCTGGTGCGCCGTCGTTAATGCCGCCGACAGGCATTAAACTGTCGGAATAGACCGCTGCCGTTAGCCGCGCGGCCCACCGAATTCAAAGCCCTAGCCGGCTTTGCTCAGAATTAAGGGAACTGTTGTGAAAGTGTTGATCGTCTTTGGCACACGGCCGGAAGCCATCAAAATGGCGCCGCTGGTTCTGGCTCTGGCCAATGATCCGGCCTTTGAAACCCGCGTCTGCGTGACGGCCCAGCATCGCGAGATGCTGGATCAGGTGCTGCGCCTGTTCGCGATCGTGACTGATTACGATCTGGATATCATGCGCCCGGCTCAGGGCCTGAGTGAGATAACCAGCCGTATTCTGACCGGCATGCAGCCGGTGCTGGAGGATTTCCGCCCGGATGTTGTGCTGGTGCATGGCGATACCACCACCACCTTGGCCGCCAGCCTGGCGGCGTTTTACCAGCATATTCCCGTGGGCCATGTGGAAGCGGGGCTGCGTACCGGCGATCTGCTTTCCCCGTGGCCGGAGGAGGCGAATCGCAAATTGACCGGCCACCTAGCCCGCTGGCATTTTGCGCCGACCGAAAACGCGCGCGCCAATTTGCTGGCGGAGGGACTGCCGGCGGCGCAAATTGCGGTAACCGGCAATACGGTTATCGATGCGCTGTTCTGGGTGCGTGATCGGGTCATGAGCGACGCGGCACTGCGCGCCAGCCTGGAACGGCGTTACGCATTTCTCGATGGCGTGCAGAAGATGATTTTAGTTACCGGCCACCGCCGCGAGAGCTTTGGTGATGGTTTCAAGCGCATTTGCGCCGCGCTGGCGCGCATTGCGCTTGATCATCCCGACGTGCAGGTGGTTTACCCGGTGCACCTCAATCCAAACGTCAGCGAACCGGTTAACCGTATGCTTAGCGGTATCGCCAATATAAAATTAATTGATCCGCAAGACTATTTGCCGTTCTTGTATTTAATGGATCGCGCCACGATTATTCTGACCGATTCCGGCGGCATCCAGGAAGAAGCGCCTTCTCTGGGAAAACCGGTGCTGGTGATGCGTGTTGCCACCGAGCGACCGGAGGCGGTGGCGGCCGGCACCGTGCGGCTAGTAGGGACGGACGAGCAGGCGATTCACCAGGCGGTATCGCAGCTGCTGAATGATGCCCAGGCGTATCAGCGGATGAGCCGGGCACATAACCCCTACGGCGACGGCCACGCCTGTGAGCGGATTATCACGGTATTAAAAAATATAGCAGGTGAATCTATGAGTTTTGACACAATTTCCGTAATTGGACTGGGGTATATCGGTCTGCCTACCGCCGCGGCGTTTGCCTCGCGCCGCAAGCGGGTAATCGGGGTAGACACCAATCAGCACGCGGTGGATACCATTAACCGCGGCGCTATTCACATCATTGAACCCGATTTGGACCGTGTGGTGACCGAAGCCGTACGCGAGGGGCTGTTGCGGGCGGTAAGCCAGCCGCAGCCGGCGGACGCGTTCTTGATTGCGGTGCCGACCCCTTTCAAAGGCGAACATCAACCTGATCTCAGCTATGTGCAGGCGGCGGCGTTATCCTTAGCGCCGGTGTTAACGCCGGGCTGTCTGGTGATCCTCGAGTCCACCTCGCAGGTCGGGACAACCGAACAGATGGCCGGCTGGCTGGCCGGCGCACGGCCCGATCTGACCTTCCCGCATCAGGTGGGCGAAGCGGCGGATATCAATATCGCTTATTGCCCGGAGCGCGTGCTGCCCGGCAAGGTGATGGTGGAACTGATTAAAAATGATCGGGTGATTGGCGGTATGACGCCGCGCTGCTCGGCGCGCGCCGCCGAGCTGTATCGCATCTTCCTGGAAGGGGAATGCGTCGTCACCCATGCCCGTACTGCCGAAATGTGTAAACTGACCGAAAACAGCTTCCGCGATGTCAATATTGCTTTCGCCAATGAGCTGTCGGTGCTCTGTGCGGAACAGCAAATTAACGTCTGGGAGCTGATAGCGCTGGCCAATCGCCACCCGCGGGTCAATATTCTGCAGCCGGGGCCTGGCGTCGGCGGCCATTGTATCGCGGTGGATCCCTGGTTCATTGTGGCGCAGAACCCGGCGCAGGCGCGGCTAATTCGCACTGCCCGCCAGGTCAACGACGATAAGCCCGACTGGGTGGTGGAAAAAGTGAAGGCGGCGGTGGCGGACTGTCTCAACGACAGCGGGCGCGGCAGTAACGATGTGACCATCGCCTGCTTCGGGCTGGCGTTCAAACCTGATATCGACGATTTGCGCGAAAGCCCCGCGCTGCACGTGACGCAGCTGATTGCCCGCTGGCATCGCGGCCAGACGCTGGCGGTGGAGCCGAATGTCCACGCGCTGCCGGCATCTCTGGACGGGCTGGTCACGCTGGTTGACCGCGATCGGGCGCTGGCGACCGCCGATGTGCTGGTGATGCTGGTGGATCATCAACAGTTTCGCGCCATGGCGTCTGATGCCATTCGCCAGCGCTGGGTGGTGGATACCCGCGGAGTCTGGCGATGAGACGCCTGCTGATTACCGGCGGCGCGGGGTTTATCGGCTCGGCGCTGGTGCGCTATATCCTTGGCGCTACCGACGATCGGGTGCTGGTCGTCGACAAGCTGACTTATGCCGGTAATCTGGACTCGCTGGCGCCGGGGGCTGGTCATCCCCATTATCGCTTTGCCCGCGCCGATATCGGCGATGGCCCGGCGATGGCGCGGCTGCTCGCGGAGTTTCAGCCTGACGCTATCATGCATCTGGCGGCGGAAAGCCATGTCGATCGCTCAATTGACGGTCCGGCGGCGTTTATCGATACCAATATCACCGGCACCTCGATCCTTATGGAAGCGGCGCGGGAATACTGGCAGGCATTGCCCCCCGCCGCCCGCGCCGATTTTCGCTTTCATCATGTCTCCACCGATGAAGTGTATGGCGATTTGCCCGATGACGGCAGCCGGTTTAACGAAAGCTCGCCCTATGCGCCCAGCAGCCCGTACTCCGCCTCGAAAGCCGCCAGCGATCATTTGGCGCGCGCCTGGATGCGCACTTACGGTCTGCCGGTGCTGGTCACCCATTGCTCCAATAATTATGGCCCCTACCATTTCCCGGAAAAGCTGATTCCGCTGATGATCATCAACGCGCTGGCGGGCAAGCCGTTACCGGTTTACGGCGACGGCGGCCAGATTCGTGACTGGCTGTATGTGGAAGATCATGCCCGCGCGCTCTATCAAGTGGTGACCCGCGGCCGTCCCGGTGAAACCTATACCATCGGCGGCCATAACGAGCGGCGCAATATTGAGGTGGTCGAGGCGCTATGCGCGCTATTGGAGCAGGCCGGTGCCCCTCATCCAGCCGGCGTCACGGCGTTCAGGCAACTCATTACGCTTGTAGAAAATCGGCCGGGGCATGACCGGCGCTATGCGATTGACGCCGGCAAAATTGCCCGGGAATTAGGTTGGCGGCCGCAGGAAACCTTTGACAGCGGCCTGGCGAAAACCGTGCAGTGGTATTTGACCCATCGTGAGTGGTGGCAGCGCGTTCTGGACGGCAGCTATCGCGGCGAACGTCTCGGTCTCGGGCCAGGCCTGTAAGGCGAGGATGACAGATGAAAGGTATTGTCTTGGCGGGCGGCAGCGGCAGTCGCCTCTATCCGATTACCCGCGGTATCTCCAAACAGTTGTTGCCCGTGTACGACAAGCCGATGATTTATTATCCGCTATCGGTGCTGATGCTGGCGGGGATCCGCGATATTCTGATTATCACCACGCCGGAAGAGATGCCGCTATTCAAGCGGTTGCTCGGCGTGGGCGAGGCGTTTGGCGTTCGTCTGACTTATGCCGCCCAGCCGAGTCCCGACGGTATAGCGCAGGCGTTTCTGATTGGCGAAAGCTTTATTGGCGACGACCGTTGCTGCCTGGTGCTCGGCGATAATATTTATTTCGGCCAGGGGTTCAGTCCCAAGCTGCGGCAGGTGGCGTCACGGGAGCAGGGCGCGACGCTATTCGCCTATCAGGTGATGGATCCTGAGCGTTTCGGCGTGGTGGCGTTCGACGACGATTTTCGCGCCGTCGCGCTTGAGGAAAAACCGGACCATCCACGCTCACGCTGGGCGGTGACCGGGCTTTATTTCTATGATCGTCAGGTGGTGGATTTCGCCAGGCGAGTCACGCCTTCAGCGCGCGGAGAGCTGGAGATTACGTCGATAAACCAGATGTATCTGGAGCAGGGCGGGCTGCACGTCGAGCTGCTGGGACGGGGTTTTGCCTGGCTGGATACCGGCACTCATGACAGCCTGATTGAAGCCAGTACCTTTGTGCAGACCGTTGAGAAGCGCCAGGGGTTTAAAATCGCCTGTCTGGAAGAAATCGGTTGGCGCAACGGTTGGCTCGACGATGACGGCGTGCGGCGCGCGGCGCAGGCACTGGCGAAAACCGGCTATGGCCAATATCTGTTGGATCTGCTCAATGTCCGTCCACGCCAATATTGATCTTCTGACCTGGGAGAGCGACTTTTTCGGCCGTCGCCTCGGCCGCGTCGTATTTGATGATACCGCACCCTGTTTGACGTCCGGGTGGCTTACGGCGTTTGCGCTGGTGCAGGCGAAAGTGGTGGCACAGGCGACGGTGCAAATGGATGCGCTCAGCGCCCTCGGCTTTCGGCCGGTAGAAGGTGAAATAGACTGCTGCTATACCTTGCCAGCCGCCGCCGCGCCCGTCGCGGCATTGCCGGCGGCGGAAATGCGCGTGGCGGAGGCCGCCGATATTCCCGCGCTGCGCGCGCTGGCGGCGCAGACGTTGACGTTGAGCCGCTTTCGGCCGCCGTGGTTTAGCGATGAAGAACGCCAGCGTTTTTATGCCCAGTGGGTGGAAAACGCCGTGCGCGGCAGTTTTGATCATCTTTGCCTGGTGGCTGACGGGCCAGGCGGCCTGGAAGGGCTGGTGACGCTCAGGGATACCGGCGAACAAACGGCGCGTATCGGCCTGTTGGCGGTGTCTCCCGCCGCCCGCGGTCGCGGTATCGGCAAATTGCTGTGCCGCGCGGCGTTGGGCTGGTGTCGCAGCCGCGGCTTCAGCCAACTGCGGGTGGCGACGCAAACCGCCAATCTGCCGGCGCTGCGGCTTTATCTGGCAAGCGGCGCGCAGATTGTGCATGCCGCGCATTGGTTATACCGAGGACCTCATGATTCCATTTAACGCGCCACCGGTGGTCGGCACCGAACTGGGCTTTATGCAAGCGGCCATGGGCAGCGGCAAGTTGTGTGGCGACGGCGGATTTACCCAGCGCTGCCAGCAATGGCTGCAGCAGCGCTTTGGCAGCGCGAAGGTGCTGCTTACGCCCTCCTGCACCGCCTCGCTGGAGATGGCGGCCATCCTGCTGGATATTCGTCCCGGCGATGAAGTGATTATGCCGAGCTACACCTTCGTTTCCACCGCTAACGCCTTTGTACTGCGCGGTGCGACCATTGTGTTCGTCGATATCCGCCCGGACACCCTGAATATCGATGAAACGCTGATAGAGGCGGCGATTACGCCAAAAACCCGCGCCATTGTGCCGGTCCACTATGCCGGCGTAGCCTGCGAAATGGATACTATAATGGCCATCGCCGAGCGGCATCGCTTGTGGGTCGTGGAGGATGCCGCCCAGGGGGTCATGGCGACCTATAAGGGGCGCGCCATCGGCACTATCGGCCATATTGGCTGCTTTAGTTTCCATGAAACCAAAAACTATACCGCCGGCGGCGAGGGCGGCGCGACGCTTATCAATGACGCCACCCTGGTCGAGCGGGCGGAAATTATTCGCGAAAAAGGCACCAACCGCAGCCAGTTTTTCCGCTGGCAGGTGGATAAATATACCTGGCGCGATATTGGTTCCAGTTACTTGATGGCCGATTTGCAGGCCGCCTATTTATGGGCGCAGCTGGAGGCGGCGGACACCATCAATCAACGCCGCCTGGCGCTGTGGCATCGCTACGCTTCCTCGCTGGCGCCGCTGGACGGCCTGACGTTGCCGTCAGTGCCGGAAAGCTGTCAGCACAATGCGCATATGTATTACGTCAAATTGCGCGATATCGACGACCGCGACGCCTTCATCCGCCATATGAAAGCGGCGGACATCTTGACGGTGTTTCATTATATTCCGCTGCACGACAGTCCGGCGGGCCGCCGCTTTGGCCGGTTCCACGGCAACGCTCGCTACACCGGTAGCGAAAGCCGGCGCCTGGTGCGCCTGCCGCTGTTTTATAATTTGGGCGACGACGATCAGCAGCGCGTTATCGACGCGACACACGGCTACTACCGCTGATATGTCGCTGGCGAACGCCTCGATATGGAATGCGCTGTCCACGCTGATTAAAATCGGCGCCTGCCTGCTGGTAGTGAAAGTGTTGGCGGTGGCTTTCGGCCCCGACGGCGTGGGGCAGGCGGGGAATTATCGCCAGTTGGTCACGGTGCTGGGCGTGCTGTCCGGCGCCGGCATCTTCAATGGCATAACCAAATTGGTGGCGGAGCACCAGCATCAGCCTGAGCGGCTGCGCGCGGCGTTGGGCACCGGTTCGGCGATGGTCCTCGCCTCCTCGCTGCTGCTGGCGGCGGTGTTCATATTTGCCGCCGATCCGGTCAGCCGCGCGCTGTTCGGCCACGAGCGCTATCAGGGAGCCATCGTCGCGTTGGCGTTTATTCAGCTCGGCATCGCCTACGCCAATCTGGGGCTGGCAGTATTGAAAGGGTACCGCGACGCCGCCGGCAATGCCCTGGCCGTCAGCGCCGGCAGTTTACTCGGCGTCGCGGCCTTCTTCGCCTGCTATCGCCTGGGCGGTTATGCGGGGGCGTTGGCCGGATTGGCGCTGCTGCCGGCGATGGCGCTGCTGCCGGTGCTGTTGATGTTGTGCTACCGCCTTCAAATGCCGCTGTCGTTGTTGTTGCCCGCCTGTGACCGGGGTTATGCCGCGTTGCTGGGCAAGTTCACCGTCATGGCGATCATTACCTCGGTAACACTGCCGGTGGCCTATGTGATGATGCGTAATTTTCTGGCGCGCAGCGAGGGGTGGGCAGCGGTGGGGATCTGGCAGGGCGTCAGCAGTATCTCGGATGCCTATTTGCAGTTTATCACCGCCTCGTTTACCGTTTATTTATTGCCTACCCTTTCGCGATTAACCGATAAGCGGGCGGTGGGACGGGAAATTGCGCGCGCGTTGCGGTTTGTCTTGCCGGCGGTGGCGACGGTCAGTCTGACGCTTTGGCTGCTGCGTGATGTGGCGATACGGTTGCTGTTTTCCGCCGAATTCAGCGCCATGAGCGGTTTATTTGCCTGGCAACTGGTGGGGGATGTTCTCAAAGTGGGCGCCTATGTTTTTGGCTATCTGGTGGTGGCCCTGGCGGCGCTGCGGGTCTATTTACTGGCTGAAATCACCCAGTTTGTCCTGTTGACCGGTTTTTCCCACTGGCTGATTCCGCGTCACGGCGCGCTGGGCGCGACCCAGGCCTATATGGCTACCTATATCGTCTATTTCGCGCTGTGCGGCGGTGTGTTCCTACTTTATCTCAGGAAAAAATGAGTAATTTAATTCATGTGCTGGGATCCGATATCCCGCATCATGATGTGACGGTGCTGCGTTTCTTTAACGATACGCTGGCGGCAATTTGCCCGCCGGCGCAGACCCGGCGTTTTATGGTGGTTGCCCGGGACGGCGCGCCATTTTCCAACCTTGGCCAGCTGGATATAGAACGTTTCGACAGCAAACGGTCATTAACCAAAGCGCTGGTGCGCCGCGCCGCCGCGGCACCGGACGAACGCTATCTTCTGAACGGCCAGTTCAATCCATCGCTGTGGCTGGCGATGCTGGCGGGTAAAATTCGCCCGGCGCGCCTGAGTTGGCACGTATGGGGCGCGGATCTGTATGAAGACTCACGTCGTCTGCGCCACCGGTGGTTCTATCTGCTGCGCCGGCGCGCCCAGGGGCGGGTTGGCCATGTGTTCGCCACCCGCGGCGACCTGGCCTGTTACCGCCAGCGTCATCCGTCGGTGCCGGCTTCGCTGCTCTACTTTCCCACCCGGCTGGCCACGGATATCGCGCGGGTGGCGCCTGATGAGACAGATAATCGGCCGCTGACGCTGCTGGTAGGGAATTCCGGTGATGCGTCCAATCGCCACAGTCAGGCGCTGCGCGCCATTCATCATCGCTTTGGCTCCGGGGTGCGCATCATTGTGCCGATGGGCTATCCCGTCGGCAACGATGCCTATATTGCCACGGTGCGGGCGCAGGCAGAGCGCTGTTTCCCGGCCTGGCAGGTAAAGATCATCACCGAACAGCTGGCCTTTGACGATTATCTTGCGCTATTGCGGCAGTGCGACGCCGGCTATTTTTTGTTTCCGCGCCAGCAGGGTATCGGCACGCTGAGCCTGATGATCCAGCTTGGCCTGCCTTTTGTGCTCAGCCGACACAATCCGTTCTGTCAGGATCTTCTGGCGCAGCAGGTGCCGGTACTGTATGAGGATGACGCGCTCGATGCCGCCATGATCCGTGAGGCGCAGCGGCGCATGCTGGCGCTGGACTCGGCGCGCATCGCCTTTTTCTACCCCAATATCCTGCAAGGCTGGCGCCAGGCGCTGTCCATTGCCGCGGGAGTACCGCTATGACCCTTGCGCAGTTTGGCGGCCTGCTGGTGGTCTATTTATTATCGCTCACGTTGGTGGTGGCGATGACCTACCGGGAGTTTCGGCGGGTCAGGTTCAATTTCAATGTCTTTTTCTCATTGTTATACCTGTTGACGTTTTATCTCGGCTTTCCTTTTACCTGCCTGCTGGTGTTTCGCTACGGCGTCGAGGTGGTCCCGGTAGATAACCTGCTTGAGGCATTATTAGCGGCGACCGCCTTTTACGGCATATATTATGTCAGCTATAAAACCCGCCTGTTCGCTCGCCAGCGCGGCCCGCGGCCGCCCTGGTTTAGCATCAGCCGCACCGAAATCCATGTGCTATGGCTGCTGCTGGCGCTCATCGCCGTAGCAACGGTGTTGATCTTCTTCATGCAGAACGGTTTCCTGCTGTTCCGGCTGCGCGCCTACAGTCAGATCTTCTCAAGCGATGTTTCCGGCGTGGCGTTAAAGCGCTTCTTTTATTTCTTCATCCCCGCCATGCTGCTGATTTATTTCCTGCAGCCTACCCGACGCAACTGGATTATATTTCTTATTACTACGGTTGCTTTCGGCATTTTTACCTATCTGGTGGTGGGCGGCACCCGCGCTAATATTATCATTGCCTTCGCGTTGTTTTTGTTCATCGGTATTCAGCGCGGCTGGATCACGCTGTGGATGCTAGCGGGTGACGGTGTGGTGGCGATCGGTGGCATGTTCTGGCTGGCGCTGAAACGCTACGGACTCAATGTCAGCGGCGATGAGGCGTTTTATACTTTTCTCTATTTAACGCGGGATACTTTCTCGCCCTGGGAAAATTTGGCGCTACTGCTGCAAAACTATGGCCATATCGATTTTCAGGGGTTGGCGCCCATCGTGCGTGATTTTTACGTATTCATCCCCGTCTGGCTGTGGCCGGATAGGCCATCGCTGGTGCTCAATACGGCCAATTACTTTACCTGGGAAGTGCTGGGCAACCATTCAGGACTGGCGATATCACCCACGCTTATCGGCTCGCTGGTGGTGATGGGCGGGGTGGGATTTATCCCGCTGGGCGCTGTCGTGGTCGGGCTTATCATCAAGGGCTTCGACACGCTGTATGAACGCGGCAGGGCGACGGAGAATCGCTACCGCGCATCGCTACTGCAGTCATTTTGCTTTGGCGCGGTATTTAACATGATTGTTTTGGCGCGGGAAGGTGTGGATGCGTTTGTATCACGGGTGGTGTTTTTCTGCCTGATATTCGGCCTGTGTCTACTGATGGCCAAATTATTGTTCCTGCTGTTCCGACATGCGGGATTAATTCGGCCGCGCGCCGCCAGATTAAACGACTACAGCGCTATGCCGTAACCGATTACCCCCCATGGGAAAAACATAATGCATAATAACGACGGGGTACCCCACTATCACATCCGCGGTCTGTCAATTTGTGGGTTTCGCGATCGGGCCGAATTTGTCGATTATTTGTTTGCAGGTGGACGGCCGAAAACCGGCACGCTGGTGGCGATTAACGCCGAAAAAGTGCTCAATGCCGAGCGGGATGCGGCGCTGAAAACGCTGCTCGACCAAGCGGAATACAAATATGCCGACGGCATCAGCATCGTGCGCTCGATCCGCCGTAAATATCGCCATGCCGAGGTAAGCCGCATCGCAGGGGCGGATTTATGGGAAGATTTAATGGCACGCGCCGGCAGGGAAGGTGTGCCGGTATTTTTGGTCGGCGGCCGCCCGGTGGTGTTGATGCAGGCCGAGGCGCAACTGCGCGCACGCTGGAATGTCAACATCGTCGGCCGGCAGGACGGCTATTTTAGCGCCGATGCGCAACCGGCCCTGATAGCACGCATCCGCGCCAGCGGGGCCGCTATTGTCACCGTTGCCATGGGGTCGCCGCGCCAAGAGCAACTGATGCAGGCAATTCGGCGAGAGCATCCTGCGGCGCTGTATATGGGCGTGGGCGGCACCTATGACGTGTTTACCGGTCACGTCAAGCGTGCGCCCAAGGGATGGCAGGATCTCGGTCTGGAGTGGCTTTACCGGTTATTGAGCCAACCATCGCGCCTGCAGCGTCAGCTTAAACTTTTACGTTATCTGGGCTATCATATTAGCGGACGCCTGTAGCCGGTGGAAAGAAAAGGCGCGCCGCCGACCTAAGTGAGCAAAGGGTAACCAAACGCATCATTTCTCGGAAAAATCACTAGACAGCCGGCGCGTAAATCCGTACTATCCACAATGGCGCTACGCGCCCGTAGCTCAGCTGGATAGAGCGCTGCCCTCCGGAGGCAGAGGTCTCAGGTTCGAATCCTGTCGGGCGCACCATCACATTTGTGCCGCAGAGCCGTGGTAAGTCTAATGCCGCGTTGCAATAGTAATCAGTAATGGTGATTGTAGCTCAGTTGGTAGAGCCCTGGATTGTGATTCCAGTTGTCGTGGGTTCGAGTCCCATCAGTCACCCCATTATTAGTGGGCATGCGAAGGTGGCGGAATTGGTAGACGCGCTAGCTTCAGGTGTTAGTGTCTTAACGGACGTGAGGGTTCAAGTCCCTCTCTTCGCACCACATCCTTGATTTGCCAGTATTACCTGCCCGTTTACACCCGGTATGAGCTTGCTCACGGTGGCATGCGCAGCGTTTCACCTCGGCGAGTAGCGCAGCTTGGTAGCGCAACTGGTTTGGGACCAGTGGGTCGGAGGTTCGAATCCTTTCTCGCCGACCATATTCCCCTAAGGCTTGTTAGACGATGTCCAGACAGGTCTTATGAAAAAAACAGCAAGTTATCATAACTTGCTGTTTTTTTATCACTCATCCTCTCATGCGGGTACTGTCTTTACTTTTTCAGTCAAGGTGTGTTGAGTCTCCTGTGGCCGGTTTTGCTGTAACTTTCTGGGGCACCCGCCTGAGGTGCAATGAAGACGTGCCAAAACCGGCCCGCGGCACGCGTGATAGCAGAAAGCAGCCACTTCACTGCGTTTATCATTAGCGCCTCGCAAATCATCCCCCTTGTCAGCCTACATTCTAAAATCCATGCCAATGCTTGTTTCAGCGTGATGGCGAAACGCCAGGCAAAAGACATCTTATTTATTATTAACACTAAAAGAATCAGATAAAATGTTTTAAAATTAATTTATATTATTAATTAATTATAATCAATAATGAAGTGAGTAATAAGCTTTGATATTCACAAAATCCTGAAATTTACTTATCTTTAGGAAAAAGGAATTAAGTATACAAAAAGGTGATTGCTTAAGTGTAATTAAGAGATGCATCACATATTTAATTAAATATGACATGCTATATCTATAAAAGACAATATGAGGATTTTTATTATTTCCTTATCGATCGCAAATTGTCATCAAATATAATACAATATTAATTAGTGTTATTTGAAAGAAGGTAACTGTCTCATCCAACGGAAACAAGGTTGGTCATTTTTGGTGTGTTACCATCTCGGTAAAACCGGTGTGTTGGAACTGTTTACCAATAATGAAAACGTCAATTTGAGGACAATCCATAACTCGTTGTTGGAGGAGAGTCATCCCGAATGGGCCGATACGTTAATCACCTTTGGCATCAAATGTGGGATATTCAGACGGCAACGTGAGGATCAATTAGCGCTAACACAACTTGGTCAGGATATTTAAAAAAAATATCGGTTTTTTTATATGGGCGGTAGGGGGATATGGAGAGCTATTCAGAAAATATCCCTACCCGATTGCCGCCGAGGGAGAAGGCTGTCACGCCTTCGCCCTCGGCGGCAACGTAGCGCAGGGGTCGCGTCTGGCGAACCAGTCGTTTATGTGGGATATCATTACCACCGAGTTTCGTCGGCACCCCATCAAGCGCGTCGCCGATCTGGGCAGCGGGAATGCCGGTGCGTTGATTAGCCTGTGCAAGGTGTTCCCGGAGGCGACGGGGATAGGCATTGATGTCAGCGCCAAGGCTATAGACGATGCGCAGCGAAATATTCTCCGCCACGGACTGCAGGACAGGATCAGGCTTTATAATCAGAACGTCCTGCAAGCGGTAGAGGATCCTGTATTGCAACAGCGTTTTGCACAGGCGGATACCCTGATGACTTTCATTATGATGCATGATCTCTTCAATATTGAAGACCCGATATGGGTATTGAAAAAACTCCGCAGCACGTTCCCCAACGTAAGGGAATTCCTAATTGCCGACACGTTCATATCGGAAGAACAAAGCCTGTCTGATGAAAGCCCCATATTCGTTTACGGTTTTGAATACGTTCATAGCCTGATGAAAATCAAACTGTTCAAAAAAAGCGACTATGAAAATTATTTCGCTGCCGCCGGGTTTAACATAATGGCGACCCACTATCTGAATGTCCCCAATACCTATCTTTTTGTTTTGCAATGAGGCCGATATGGAACAGCAGAAAGCGTATTGCCAGTTGCCAATTTTTCATCACGTCACGGGTCATCATCAGCCGGTGCCTTATTTCCTGACTTCAAACATGTTTGGGGGACTGCCGTTTGAACTGGCGGGGGGCGATATTTCTCTGCAAGTGGGCCAGCCCGTTGCTGAGCCGCATCGGCATGAGGTAGATGAAATTTATTTACTTATCTCACCGGTGCCAGGGGAGGCCGTGATTGACGTCAATATACAGGGTGGTGTGAAAACGTATTCATCGCCCAGCGTTATCCATGTTCCCGCCGGTGCAACGCATCAATTTATTACCAGAAAAGCCGGTCTGGGTAGTTTTTGTTTCGGTATTTTATACCGCCGCGACGGGAGGTAGCATGACCCGATTGCCCACCTTTAATACCTGCGATCGGCACGTGCGGCACCGTTTGCATCTTAACGAAACCGATTCTAAAGTCGTACACCCCCTGCAAACCTGCTTCAACGAAGAATTTGCCCGAATCAGCATTTATCCCGATCCAGAAAACCAGGTCGCCACGGAATGCATCGACCGTCATTACCGCTTGTCCGCCGATCAGCTGCTTCTTGGCAACGGGGTAGACGAAATCATTTTATTAATCTGCCTGTCTTTTTTGCAATACGGCAGGCAAGCGCTATTGAGTGAATCAACTTTTCCCGGTTATCAAGCCGCAGTACGACTGGCCGGCGGACACTGCCTGTGGGTGCCGCTAGATCGTGGCCGCTGCGATCTTCAGGCCTACCGGCAAAGCGTCGGCAGTGGCGCGGCGCTGGCTTTTTTATGCAACCCCCATAATCCCACCGGCACGGTGATGGAAAGTCGGGAGGTGACGACGTTTATCGACAGTATGAATCAGAATAATATTATCCCGATCATCGATGAAGCCTATGTTCACTTCGCCGGCGAAACGCGTTATTCGATTCTGGCGGCGATACGTCAAGGCGCACAAGCGATAATGCTGAGAACGTTTTCCAAAGCGTTCGGTCTGGCCGGGCTAAGGGTCGGCTTCGCCACGGTTGGCCGCTCGGCGCAGGCGTTACCGTTCAGAGTAAATCGTTTCGCTCAGCGGCTGGTGGCAGAAGTGCTCACACTCGGTGCGGTAGACAATACCGTCGCCTGCGTCAGGGGATGGCTTCGGGGGATCATGGCGGCGTTTGACGCAGGGGGAATCGACTATCTGCCTACCGCCACCAATTTCATCTGCTTTAAGCCGCCGCTCGGTAGCGAAGCGCTGCTGGCCCGCGCCCAAACCAATGCGATCCGGGTGCGTGATTGTGCTCCGTTCGGGATGCCGTGCTGGATCCGGGCTTCCATCGGTCAAGAAAGCGATCGCGATACTCTGCTGGAGTTACTGCAGCTTCCCGGCGTTACTGTTTTGGAACCCTGATATGGCAATCGCGAATATCAAGTACCGTTATCAACAAGTGGCGTTAACGGCCGTTCCTTTCATTTTGTTGATGCTTTCGCAAAGTCTGAACAGTTTGATCGATATGTCTATCGTGGGCAGGATAAGCGTTTCCGCCGTTGCGGCAGTGGGGCTGTGCGGCTTTATTTTCTCTCTCCTTACCAGCACCGTCACCGGCATTATGATTAGCGTGCAGACCCTGGTGGCGCGCAATCTGGGCGCAGGCAGTGTGCAGCAGGCGGTGGATGCGCTGCACAGCGCCTGCATGGTGGCGCTGTTGGCCGGTGCGCTGATTATGCTGGCCATTCCGCTGGTACCCGGCGTTATCCGGCTGATAGTGGCTGACGGCGAACTGGCTGAGAATTGTATTACCTATCTACAAATACTGATGTGCGCGGCGCCGGCGATTGGCTGTGTGCGGGCTTTTCGCGGCTATTTCGGCGGACTGGGAGAAAACCGTTTCAGTCTACTCATCATCATCGGTATCTACCTGTGCAATTTCATTATCGGCTACACACTGGTCTCGGCAGGTATGGGTATCAGGGGAGCCGGCCTCGGCACCGTCGCCGCCTGGTATATGGGTACGCTGCTGTTTTTTCTCAGCGGTCACTTGCTGGACGCGGAATATCGCTTTTACACCGTCCACTCTTTGACCGCTCAGTTAAAACCCATCGTCAGTCTTTCCTGGTATGCCGGCGTACAGCAGTTGTTTTTTTCGGGCGGCTTCGCCGTGATGTTTATTATCGCCAGCAGGATGGGGACAGCACCGCTGGCGATCATCACGGTGCTGAATAACCTGATGCTGTTCAGCGTCACACCGCTAATCGGTATTGGTATGGCCTCGGCGGCATTCATCAGCAAATCTCTTGGCGCGGGCCGCTGCCGGGAGGACGGCCGCTGGGGAAATGCGGCGCTGTTGGTCGGGATCACCCTGTTTGCCACGCAATTGCTGCTGTTATTAGATCCGATCACTGTGATGTCATTTTTCCTCCACGATGCCACGCTGCTCGACGGGCAAATCGCGCTGTTACGCGCCACGGTAGCCTGTGTCATTTTTGAGGTGTTTGCGCAGATTTTAAAATTCTCGCTGTTTGGCGCAGGTTATAACCGGCAGATAGCCAAACTGACCATTCCACTGCAATGGGGGGTATTTGTGCCCTCCGCCGGCTATTTGTGTCTGCTACAGCACGGCGCGATCCAATTCATTTCTCCCTCGCGCTATCTCACGCCCTGTATGGGGTTTCAGCAGGGTGAGGCCATTGCCAGCAGTATGCTGTCGGAGGACGAAGCCATTGCCGCGCCGCTTAAGCGCTATGTGGAGCAGGTCATAGCGGCACTGCCTTCGCCGCAAAACTTCGTTTTTCACGCCGAGGTGTTCGAGGACCGGCATGGCGATTTGAAACTGTGCGAAATTGCCGCTCGAGCAGGCGGCGGGCCGGTAATTCCGGCGATAGAAACCGTTTACGGCCTTAACCTGAAGGAAATCGCCTTCAAATCTATTCTCGGTCAGCCGCAGGCGTTGACGTGTCTTGGCAAGCGAAACGGCCGGCTGAGCGGCTGGCTTATTATACCGAACCGCTATCCCCAGGCGCGGGTGGAAAATCTTCCCGCGCACTGTCCTTTTCCTGACGTGGTCAATTACAACGTATTTTATCAAAACGGCGCTGCGTTTGCCGATAGCTACCAGGTTCTGGCGGAAATCATTGTCACCGGCGAGTCTACGCGTCACATTGCGGCAACGCTCTCGCAGGTCATGGCGTGGTTTAATGACACTGTACAATGGCACGCTCAAGGGAATGAGTAGTCCCCCGGGTTGGCGTGGTGGGCCGCCCGTAATAAACGCTCTGCGCCGCACGGCGCCAGCCCCAATCGCTATGGGGCGCTGAATGTCAATGCGCCGGGCAGGGCGACCCGTAAGGTGGATAGCCATTGTCAGCCCGGGCGACCTTTAACGTTGGATAGCCATTGTCAGTCCGGGCAATACCTGCTCTCGAAGACTAATACCCCCAGGGCAATAGCTATCGCCGAAGATGAATACCTTATACCCGGCAATATTTGTCACCGGAGGTGAACACGCCAGCCTGGCCGATGCGCGACGATAGGGATCCCTAGTGTCCCGCCTCGGCAATAAACGCGGCGAGATCGTGATTAAACCGCTGTGATTCCTCAATAAATGGCGCATGGCCGGCGTTGGCGTAAACTATACTGCGGATGTGCGGATTCAGCGCTTTGGCCCGGGCGATGGCGGCTGTCGGATCCACCAGTGCGTCCTTGCCGCCGTACAATAACAGCACCGGTATATTGGCGCGGCCCAAGCCCTGCGGCGCAGCGACATCCAGCGATTGAATGACCTTTTGCATATCCCAGGCGGCCGTGGCGGCATTGGCCAGTAAGCGTTCAAAGGTCACCGTATCGGGTTGATGATAAAAACACAGCCGCAGGAAATCCCGTTCCGCATCCAGATGGGTACGCAAATCCGGCGAAGTCAGATCGCGATACACGCGCGAATGCGGCGGGATCTGCGAGGATGTCAGCTCTATCACACCGTCGACATATAACGCGCCGGCTAATCGGCTGTCGCCATAGTACGCCAGATAATTACTGATAACCGTCCCCCCCAGCGACCAGCCGGCCAGGAGGGCTTTTTGCCCCTGGGTTAACGTCAACACCGTGGCGAGTTCATCGGCCCAACGCCGGTTTACCGGACAGGCCATGCCCGCGCAAATCATAGGTAATCAGGCGGTAGTGCTGCAAAAGTGGGCTGTTGACTTGCGCATCCCAGTTCAGATGGCTCCCCAGTAAGCCGTGAATAAAAATCACCGGCGACCCGGCGGGGGGTTACCGGCCTCCTGCACCGCAATTTTGACGCCGTCTGGCGCGCTAAGGGTATAAAGACGGGTTTGCGCCAACACCTGGTCCTGGATCAGCAGGAAAACAAGGTACATCAGCAAGGCATACAGCTGACGTGAATAAAGAAGTTTGTACATAGATAAAACTCGCTTGTAGGATGGGAGCCTCCAGTGTTAAGCCTGATATCAATGTCAGGGTCAAGAGAAGATGAGAACAGGTCAATGCTATGGAAAAAACCGCTGACGCCACTCCGCTGACCATCGGTAAACTTGCGCGCGTCACGGGCGTCAGCGTGCGCGCCATCCGCCATTATGATGCCAATCAGTTGTTGGCTTCCTTCCGCGCCTGTAACGGTTATCGCTTGTTCCCCACAACGGCGATTACTCAGGTCAGACAAATTCAGCGCATGCTGGCAACCGGTTTCAGCCTGGCGGAAATCCGCGCCTTCCCCGATTGTATGCGGCTGATTGAAGGTGCCGGCGCTTGCAGTGAAACAACGGCGCTACAGCGTAAGCGGCTGGCCGACATTGAAGCGCAGATTGCCGGACTTGAGCGGCGGCGCGCGCGGCTGCTCCGAACCTTGGCGGAGGGCGTGATCCCGCCCCTCGATTAAGGCGATTCTTACCGCCATCATTGCTCCCTACAGGTCAGACTTGTTTAGCTTACACTTGTACGCTAAAGTGACTTTATAGTTACTACATTTATAGTAGTTACTAGGGTTGCAGTATTTATGAGAACAGGCGGAGCGCAATGCAACGAACGCAGTTTGAGAATAGCGACTGTCCTATCGCACAGTCATTGGCGCTGGTGGGAGAGTGGTGGAGCATCCTAATTTTGCGCGATGCTTTTCATGGCCTGACAGAATTTGATGAGTTTCAGCAAAGCCTGCAACTATCGCCGACGATGCTTACCCGACGGCTGAAACATTTAGTGCAGCACCGCATCCTTTATAAGCACCCGTATCAAAGCCGACCGGTGCGATATGAATACTTGCTTACGCCCCGCGGCAAAGCGTTTTTCCCGGTGCTTATCAGTCTGCTGCATTGGGGTAACACGGCGTTTGCCCGTGACGATATCGCGGTGGTGCCCGTGCACCGGCAAACGGGCCTGCCAGTGGCGCCCGTGTTGATGGATAAAATTAGTCAAGAAATGTTGACCCTGGATAACCTGACGTTGGTGCCGGGGCCGAAAGCCGGAGAGAGTATGAAACGGCGGCTAAAAAACTTGCAGGGTTCGCTCTCCCTTGCCGGCTCGCCTAACCTTGGGAATACAGAATGAACCGTCGCATCGTTATCACAGGAATGGGAGCCGTCTCGACTTTGGGCTGCGGCGTGGAAATTATCTGGTCGAGATTGCTGGCGGGTCAATCCGGGATACGGTCGCTGCCGAAGGAGATTGGCGCGCAGTTACCGGTAAAAATCGGCGGCAGCGTGCCGGATAGTATTGCCGATCCGCTGGCGGGTTTTAACCCTGAAAGCGTCGTGGCCCTCAAAGATCAGAAAAAGATGGACCGCTTCATTCTTTTCGCTCTCGCCGCCGCCGAAGAGGCGCTGCGCCAGTCGGGTTGGATTGCCGCTGGGCAACGGCAGCAGGAGCGGACCGCGACCATTATCGCAACGGGAATCGGCGGCTTTCCGGCTATCGCCAATGCGGTCCTAGCCGGGGACCCGGGCGGTTATCGCCGTTCACCATTCCTTCATTTCTGGCAAATATGGCGGCAGGCCAGGTGTCGATTAACTACGGCTTTAAAGGTCCGCTAGGCGCCCCCGTCACCGCCTGCGCCGCAGGAATACAGGCTATTGGCGATGCCGCGTGATTAATTCATTGTCATGAAGCGGATAGCGCGCTGTGTGGCGGCACCGAGTCGGCTATGAATAGCGTCAGCCTGAGGGGATTCGCCGTAGCCCGCGCCGTGGCCACCCATTATAATGATCTGCCTGAACAGGCATCGCGACCTTTTGACAGCGATCGCGAGGGTTTCGTCATGGGGGAAGGCGCGGGTCTGCTGGTTATAGAGGCCCTGGAAAATGCCTTGGCGCGCGGCGCCGAACCTATCGCCGAAATAGTCGGCTACGGTACCAGCGCCGATGCCTACCACATGACCTCTGGACCGGAAGATGGCGATGGCGCCTATCGCGCGATGTCGCAGGCACTGCGTCAGGCGAATATTTTCCCTGAGCAAGTACAGCATATTAATGCCCATGCCACCTCGATACCTGTCGGCGACCTGGGCGAAATTAATGCTATTAAACGCTTATTTGGCGAAAACAGCGCCCTGGCGATTACCTCGACAAAATCGGCCACGGGGCACCTGTTAGGTGCGGCAGGCGGTATAGAAACGCCGTTTACCGCCTTGGCGTTAAGGGACCAGCGGGTGCCTGCGACGCTGAATTTACACCACCATGACCCCGCTGCCGACGGTCTGAATCTTGTTAGCGGCGATGCGATAAGTTGGCCTATGACCTACGCCTTATCGAACGGTTTCGGCTTTGGCGGCGTTAACGCCAGTATTTTACTAAAAAAATGGCAGTAAAATCTGGCCGCCGTTGGCCCGCGGGG
This sequence comes from Candidatus Sodalis endolongispinus, assembly GCF_018777395.1. Taxonomy (GTDB): domain Bacteria; phylum Pseudomonadota; class Gammaproteobacteria; order Enterobacterales; family Enterobacteriaceae; genus Sodalis_B; species Sodalis_B endolongispinus. Next base: position 1,519,988 of record NZ_JAFJYC010000001.1, on the reverse strand, counting down.
ATGTTCACCCCATCCCTGGCCCCCTCTCTTTCTTCATGTCCATCTCCAGCTCCAGTCCCGGTCCCAGCCGAGTTGACCTTCCCGCAGACCTATGCTGCCGCCTGTAACCGTCATCGACGTGTTTATTGATGGCACAGCCTACAACCTCTTCTGGGCGCCGGCTGCGCTGATAAGATTCTCAACCTTTCCTTTCCCTTCCCCATCGCTGGCTGTAACCGTTATTTTGGCGCTTATGGCTGATGAAGGTCTGTCACATTCTCGAGCGAAGACCTTGGCGTATTCCTAAGCCCGCGTGGCGCTCGGTCAGCCGCTGCACCAGCGGACCATTAAAGCAGTTTGCCACCTACGCCATGAAAATCGACGCAATAGCGCGGGCTCGGCGTCGGCCGATAATGGGATGGTAAATTTAAAAAAAGCCAGGCCGGCTTATCCCATTTTTTGTGATACAACAAGCGACTACGCTTCTTTGAAATGAAAAAAATGTGACGGCCAATTAAATAATTAGCTTTTTTCAATTTAAAACGTGATCTTGATCTCTGTAATATGGAAAAATCTTCCGAATGTGAAAATATTATGCCCTCAGGTCGCTTTGCTATCCCTGAACGTGCTGGTAATATCAATAATGAATATTGAGGAAACAAGATGATTCCCGCGAAGGAAAAAGCAACAACCTGACGATAGTAGGGTTAAGGTGTAATTACCGTGATGCTATTTACTGTCCGACAAAGAAAGATAATAGAAATCCTGTGGATGGTGAGAGATTTTATCACGGTAAAAGATATTGCCGATGAGATTGCATTCTCGGAAAAAACAGTCAGAAGTGAACTCAATATTATTGGTCATGAAATTCATCACAATAACATAGGTAAGCTTTTCGCTAAAACTAACAAGGGCTTTTTTCTTGATGTCGACAGGGCTGCTTTTGATAAAATTTCAGCGACGTTTATTGATAAACATATAGATAATCGTATTCAAAGTAGATTGGCGCGTGTGCTGGTTATGCTGCTGACGATGACAAAAGTGACGTTGCAGGAATTGGCCGATGGTGCGTATTTAGATAAAAGCGGGCTTAAGAAATACCTGACAGAGGCGGAGCAGTGGTTAGCCCGGTTTGAGGTAAGGTTGCATAAAAGTGAAACTTATTATTCTTTGGAGGCCAGCGAGGCAGCCTTACGTAAGGTTTACTGGCATTTATTTCTTGAATTGAAAAGCCGGCTAAAAAAAGATGCTGCTGCATTAGAAGAAATTCATGAAAGGCATCACATTTCTCTGGATGAAAGTGACTATCTGGCGATTAAGGTACTGTTTAAAAAGGAAATGAACTATTTCGATCCGGTGATAAAAACGCTGGATAGCTTATAAAATCATTTTTTTGTTCACTACACATATGATGCCTTTGTTTGGTTAATCGTCAATCTGTTATTGGCGGTAAGCCGCCAGGATAAAACCAGCGACCCTGACTCTTTGCTGCCGACGGCCTATCTAAGAACAAATAATGCTAGTCCAGAACAGGCAATGGCGATTTATCTCTGCCAGCAATTGAAAATCGCGGCCGGTGGACGTTCCGCCACGCTGGAGCGCCATTACATAACCGCCTGTCTTTTATGCTGTGAGCTTAATGAAATTAAAGAAAAAAATTTAATAGAACAGGTTATCTCTTCACCGCCGGACATCATGGAGGTTACACAGCGGTTTATCCTTTCACTGAGCAATATAGTCAGCGGTGAGTTGGTGCGCGATAAGTCTTTATTATCAAGGTTGATTCTTCTGATCCGCCAGATGATTTTCCGGCTGACGTTCAAAATGAACAACGTAGAGACTGAGTCCGCTCAGCTTTTGGTCAGGCAAGTTAATCTTTCTTATTTGGACCTTTTTCTGGAGATTGAATATTTTATCCGCCTTTTCGAGAAACAATACGGCACCGCCTTTACCGATCATGAAATTGGTTTCATCACACTTTGCATAAAGAATGCGCAAAGTTTATCCATGAAAAAATACGCGTTGCGATTGTATGTAACTATGGTATCGGTGTTTCACAATTTGTGGCGCAGAAAATCCAGCGTGCCATAACTCAGGTTGAGATTGTTGACATCTTGTCAGTCCGGGAAATGTACCGCCTTGATAGCAAATTTTGTGATTTGGTCGTCGCTACCGTTCCCGTGAATTTGCCTAAAGAAACCACGGTCCAGGTAAACGATGTCTTGCTGCCTTATGACCTCGCCGTCATCAAGGACGCCGTGAAAAAAATGCAGAAAAGCAAAATGCTGGAAAGTGTTCTGTCGCACGGGAAAGTTACCGCAAAGCGCTTTCAAGCTTACATATTGCCAGAGATGACCTTCATCATGGAAGGCGCAATGGATAAAGGGACGCTATTGACCACCCTGTGTCATGCCGCCGTGGCGCAGGCGCTCGTTGAGCCCGATTATCTTCAGTCAATTCTTGCAAGGGAGAAAATCTTTTCGACGGAGATTGCGGCGGGCGTGGTGTTAACTCACGGCGCTCCGGTTCTGGTCAAACAAAATTTTATCTCCCTGACGCGGTTAGCGACGCCCGTCTATTGGCAAGAAGGGCGAGCGTGCGACGTTATTATACTTGTCGCTTTTAAAAAAGCGGCTGACGGTAAAATAGATAGTAGTATCGCCGGTTTCTACTCAATGTTAGCGCGTTTAGTGGACAATGAGTATGCCATGAAAGCACTGCGGCAATGCAAAACGCCCGGGGAATTATACCATTATTTTATCAGCCAACATTGAAAAGAGAGGGAGAGGATGAAAACCCACGAAGTCATAATTCAGAGTGAATAGGGATTACATGCCAGACCGGCGGCGGACCTCGTTGATAAATCCAAAAGCTTTACAAGCAAAATCACGCTTGAAAAGGATGGGGAAACATTCAACGCCAAAAGTTTTACTTCGGTGTTAAGCATGGGGGCATGCAAGAATGATAAGGTTATCATTATGGCGGAGGGGAATGACGAGGCGTTTGCGATTTCGTATCTCACCCGCTTGCTTAATGCCGTGCAGTAATGAACAGGATGTTTGTAGCGGATTAACGTTAAGGTTGTCATTATGATACTTTCAGATGTTATCAATAAAAATGCCATACAGGTCAACATGCGAGCGCAAAACAAAGAGCAAGCCATTAGCATGTTGGCGGCGTTATTGCAAAAAGATGGCGCAGTTAAGGATAGTGAAAGGTTTATCCAAGATGTCTATCAACGTGAGCGCGAGGGCAAGACTGGCATTGGTGGTTATATCGCGATTCCTCATGGGAAATCCGAGTTTGTCGCCCATACCTGTATCGCCATTGGTTTATTGGATCAACCAATTAATTGGGAATCTTTGGATGGTAACCCGGTAAAAGTCGTTATTTTATTTGCGGTGAATAAGAAAGATAAGAATGATTATTCTGTCAAAATGATGTCGCAGGTTGCACGCATGCTTGGCAAGGAAGAAGTCTGTGCACAACTGTTGTCGGCGAAGTCGGCCGAGGAATTGATCTCTATATTTAATTAATCCGGAGTGTGATATGAACATCGTCGGAATTACCGCCTGTACTGCGGGCATTGCCCATACCTACATTGCAAAAGAAAAATTAATCCAGGCGGCGATTAGCCTGGGTCATAATATAAAAGTTGAAACGCAGGGCTCAATTGGCGTTGACGATAAACTGAGCGCCGAGGATATCGCCAATGCTGATATCGTCATTTTGGCGACAGATATCTGCATCGGCGGCCCGGAGAGATTTAAAAACAAGCATGTGGTCGAAGTGCCAATCGCAACGGTTGTAAAGTCACCTAAGTCCCTGATCCAGAAAATTCAGGAAAAAATGGCTAACGGCTAATATGATTGATGAGGCAATAAAATGACTTACGGTATCGGTTTTAAAAAGCACATGCTTACCGGCGTATCTTATATGATCCCGGTGGTAGTAGCTGCCGGATTGTGTATGGCGATCGCGAAAATTTGTGGTGGCCCTTTTGTTGCTAATGCCACCGAGACGGTGCCCTGGTTTATTAATCAACTTGGGGTAGTGGCGATGGGATTGGTCGTCCCGGTGTTGACCGCAGGGATTGCCTATTCTATTGCTGAAAGACCGGGGATAGCGCCAGGTCTGATCTTGGGTTTTATCGCTTTGGAAATCAAGGCCGGCTTTTTGGGCGGTATGCTGGCGGGTTTTCTGGTCGGTTATGTGATATTGGCGATACGACGTTTTCTCAAATTACCGTCCAGCATGCAGGGCTTGATGCCGGTATTGTTCATCCCGTTGTTATCCACGTTGGTTGTCGGATTGGCCTTTTATCTCATCGTTGGCAAACCGGTGGCGATAGCGCAGGCCGCGGTTATCGATTGGATGAGCAGCCTGATGGGCGGATCCAGAATGGTACTGGGGGCCATTATTGGCGCCATGATGGGTTTTGATCTGGGTGCTCCCGTTAATAAATCAGCCTCTTTATTCTCGAATGCCATGCTGGCACAGGGGATCTATGGTCCCGAGGCGGCCAAAATTGTCGCCGGCATGGTACCGCCTATCGGCGTGGCGATTTCGGTATTTATCTCGCGGCGTAAATGCTATTCCCAAGGGGAAATTGATGCCGCTAAGGCCGCCTTTCCGCTAGGTTTATGCTTTATCACCGAGGGCGTGTTGCCTTTTGCCGCCGCTGATCCGCTGCGGGTTATCCCTGCGTGTATGGCCGGGGCCGCCGCGGCCTGTGGTCTGACTATGTTGTGGAATGTCACCAGTACGGTTCCCCATGGCGGCATTTTCGTTATCCCGATTATGGGTAATCCCTGGGGCTTCGTCGCCGTGCTGATTCTCTGTAGCCTCATTACCGCCGCCGTCCTGACCATCCTGAAGCCGGTATTAACCGCTACCGATGCACAATCGGATGCAGAAGATGAGCCGGAAATCGATGATTTTGAAATCAGCATCAAACAGTAACCGGCATCAGGGCATTCATTTATTACATTCGAGGGTCACCATGTACAGCATACAGGGCATTGGAGCAGCGGCGGGAATGGCAATCGGTAAAATACAGATCATCCGTCCGGCAACGCTGTCGCTCCCCGCCGAGGTAAAAGGCACGCCTGCAGATGAATGGCAACGCTTGCTTGCGGCTCAGCGTCAGAGCCTGAAAACGATGTCTGATTATCATGAACAGGCGCAACAACGTTATTCGCAAGAGATGGCGAAGATTTACAAAGCCTATTGGCTGATGCTAGATGACGAGGTTTATCTCGATAACATCAAAAAGTATATCGATGCCGGAGAGCGGGCAGAGCGCGCCGTTGCTCTCGAAACCGAGCGCTTGTGCTGTAGATTGAGCAAAACCCAATCGGCTTATTTAGCCCAGCGGGCAGAAGATATTCGTGCCGTACAACACAGGCTGATTGCGGCGTTGGGCTCTGCTGACAAAACGGAATCTCCCGCTCCCCAGGAGGCAAGGATTATCATTGCCGAGAAATTGACACCGGCCGATACCCTGGTTTATACGCCAGAACAATTGCAAGGATTTGTGACCTGCGGTGGCGGTATTACCTCGCATTCCGTCATTCTGGCGAAAGAGTTAGGTATTCCCGCCATTGTCGGCGCCGAGATGGCTTTAGACGAGTTTACGGACGGGCAGTGGGCGGTACTGGATGCCGACAGGGGCAGACTTTATATCGATCCGGATGAAACCTGCCTTGCGCAATACCGGCAAATGCTGAAGGCGGCCGCCGAGAAAGAGGAACAAATGAAGCGCTTCGTCTCGACGGCAGCGCTCCAACCGGGACAGGTCAGCGTTTGTGCTAACATCACCGCTCTGAGCGAGGCGCAAAAGGCCCTGGAGCAAGGCGCTGATGGCATTGGCCTGGTGCGTACCGAATTTCTGTATATGAACCGCGATGCATTTCCCAGCGAGAGCGAGCAGTTTACCTTTTACCAAACACTGGCTTTAATGATGCCGGAAAAAGAAATTGTCATCCGTACCCTGGATATCGGCGGCGATAAACAGGCGGCTTATATCGGTATCCCGGCGGAGGAGAATCCGTTTTTGGGGCATCGAAACATACGTTACTGTCTGGAAAATCCAGACGTCCTCTCTTGTCAATTACGGGCTATTCTGCGGGCTTCAGCCTTTGGCCAGCTAAAGATCCTGATTCCGATGGTGACGACGCTGGAAGAGCTGTTCGCCACCCGAGCGCAATTGGAACGTGAAAAGGCACGGCTACGGCAGGAGCGCATCGCTTTTGATGAAAATATTGCTCTGGGAGTCATGATTGAGACGCCGGCGGCGGCAATAATGGCGGATGTGTTTGCCGCCCACTGTCATTTCTTTAGCATTGGGAGTAATGATTTGACGCAATATATTACGGCCAGCGATCGTAATAACAGTAAAACCCAGCATCTATATTGTCCGCATAATCCTGCCGTTTTGCGCATGATAAATCATGTTATTTCATCCGCGCGTAAGCATGCCATTCCGGTACACGTTTGCGGTGAAATTGCCTCTGATGAAAAGATGATCCCTTATTTGATAGCGGCAAGCGTCGATGAATTAAGCGTGACGCCGTTGAATATTTCAAAAGTCAAATATTTGGTAGCCAAAAGCGCACAGACGTCAGATATCGATTGGCTTGCGAATATTATGTCGATTTGCGAAATTGCTAACCTGGAACGTGAATTGAAAAAAAGAAGTGATGAGGTAATGGCGCTTTAGTAAAGCCCGCTTTCATATTGCTAGATACTTTACGGCTATTTGATATTTATCAGAAAGCGGAATCGCTATTGCCTAACTGTCCTTAAGTCAATAAACACTATTGGGGTAATATTATGTATGTAACCATGAAAACCATATTGGACGATGCAAATAAACATTTTTTACGGGGTGATCTCTGCCAGCGTGATTAACCTGGAATTAGTGCGCGGTGCAATCAGGGCGGCACAGGAAGAGAATGCACCGATCATCATTAATATTGTCCAGGGGCAAATGAGTAAACATGGCGATGGCGAAATCATTTCCGGTATCGTCAGGACGTTAGCCGCGCGGGCAACGGTACCCGTTGCGCTGAATCTTGACCACGGCAAAGACTATGAGCGGATTACGCATGCTTTTCGCCACCAATTTTCTTCTATCATGATTGATGCCTCCGAATACCCGCTGGAAGAGAATATTCGTCGCACCAAAGAGGTCGTGACGTTATGCCATTCGCAGAATGTCACGGTGGAAGGTGAAATCGGTTTTATCGGTCAAGCGGCTAACGCTGATGAGAAAAAGCTGGATCTCTTTACCCGGGTTGAGGACGCGGTGTATTTCTTCGAGGCTACCGGCGTCGATGCCATGGCTATCGCCGTAGGCACCGTGCACGGAAAATACCCTTCACATCTTGCACCCAAGATAGATTTCGATCGCATTTCGCAAATCAAGCAGGCGACCGGTAAGCCGTTGGTGCTGCATGGCGGTTCTGATTCCGGAGAAGATAATATCCGGCAGGCGGTGGCGTGCGGTATCAACAAAATCAACGTCTGTACTGATACCTTTGTCGGTTGCAAGGAAGGTTTAAAAACCATACTGCAAGAAACGCCCGATGTCGATTTTATGACGATGATGATCAACATGGAAACCACGGCCAAGAATATCTTGCAAAAGTATATTTACATTTCGGGTTCCAGCGGTAAAGCGGCGAATTTCTAGTCGTCGTTGTTGCACGCTTTATTTGTTTTGCCTGGGTGTATTTTTGGCGCTCTGGCAGGGGTTCTCTCAACCTGTCCAGAGCTTTTTTAAAAGGAGTGACGCTTATGTGCCATCACGCGGTGACAATTACCGAACATGAAGGCAGCGGTTTAAAGATGATGGTCGAGAGCGATGGCTGGTTTGTCGGCATCAAAAATTGGAAGCCTGAAAACGATTTACACAACCTCGATTGCCTGGAACGTCATCTGCTGACCGATGAGGTCTTTATTTTACTGGCCGGCCGTTGCACGCTGGTTATCGCGGAAAAGGATGACAATGACCAGTTGTCGTTGCGGGCTATCCCGCTCCAACCCCATAAAGTGTATCGTGTTGCGAAAAGCGTTTGGCATAACACCATTACTTGGCCCGGGGTGAAATTAGCGCTGATTGAAAACCGCGATACCGGCGTTGCTAACAGTGAGTTCATGCCTCTTGATGAACACCTGCGGGCAGAGCTCAGCGCTGTCCTGTAGCCCGGAGGGATGTCCGGAGCCGTTGCACGGCCCCGGAAAGTTGGTCCCGCAGGCGTTAACGCTACCGCCTGCGCCCGCCGCGGGCGCGTAGGCGATGACCTTTAAGGCCTTCAAGGTCATGCCGTTCGGCACTGCTGCCGATACAGACGTTCTTTTTCGTCACCACCACCACGTCCGCTTCTCTGTCTTCAGGTAAGTCAAAAAGACGGCAGGCCGTCGTTTTGTTCAGGGCGTAATCGATGCCTTCAATAGCATGAATGCGATCGATTATCGCCTGTACGTTGACGTTCCCTTTGCTCCACACCCGGACGAAGCTGCCCAACGCGCCGTGGTGCGCGACAAAGACGTCGGTGATGTGGCATATGACCGTGGTTTCTCCCGTGCCAAACTCGGCGTCGAGTATTTCCTGAAGCCAGATGACATTCGGCTCGTCCCGGTCGTTGCTCTTGTCGCTCATGCCATGGTCGGCGATAAGCCCCAGCACGATATCTTGCTGCGCTAGCCGGCCAAAAGCCTCATCAAGCTGCCGATAGAATGCCAGCGCCTCGGTTTCCTGCGGCGCCCATTTATGCTGTACGAAATCGGTAAGGGAAAGGTACATCACATCGGGACGGCGGTCCTGCAATAAGCGGATACCGGCCTCCAGCACGAACAACGACAGCGCCATAGAGTACATGTCGGGTTTGGGCATGCCGATGTAGGCCAACACGTCCTCGATACCGTTTTCAGCCAGCGTACAGCGGTCGGCATATTCGTAAGAAAAGCTGATATGGCCCTGGCTAACGTCCAGCCCCTTGCCCAACTGACGGCGCAGCTTATCCTTCGCGGTAATGGAAACCACCTTGGCACCGGCGTTGGCAAACCCGGCAAGAACGGTCTCTCCCCGCAGCAGTTCCGGTCCGGTCATGACCACCGGTTCCCAAGTGTGGGTATCCAGATAAAAATTCCCTGAAATACCGTGTTGCGACGTGGGTACCCCCGTGATAATCGACATATTATTCGGACAGGTGAAGGAGGGCATGGCGCTGGCCGCCACCGCCGCATAGCCTCGCTGAATGAAACGTTGAATATTGGGGATTGCCCCCGACGCCAGATAGGTTTGCAGGTATTCGGGATCGCCGCCGTCAATGCATACCACGACGACGGGGCGTTCGGGATGGCGGTAGGGTATACCGTTGATAGTGAGGGTTTGGTTCATGCTTTTTCCTTTCAAACAATGATAAAGGGCGTTTTACCGCCTGGGGGTCAGGAGCGAGGATCGGGCATAGGAGGAGAGTTGTTCCACGCCCAATACCAACAAGAAAATCATCAAAATGATGGTGGCCTCCTGATCGAAACGGAACATTTACATGGCGATCGCCAGCTCGGCGCCAATGCCGCCCGCGCCCACCAAGCCGAGTACCACCGAGGAACGTACCGCTTTTTCACAGGAAAACAGGCTGCTGTTTATTAGACTGGGCAGCGACATCGGCAAGGCGGCGCAGACAATAATGGCCGTGCGTGATGCACCCATTGCCGCCAGGGCCTCCGGCGGGCCTTCATCGACTTCTTCGATGGCTTCGGCAAAAAAGCGGGCGCAAAAGCCGACCGTATCCATGATGAGCGTCAGCGTCCCGGCGAAAGGGCCAAGACCGACCGAGGCGACGAAAAATAACGCCCAGGCAAGATCCGGCACCGTGCGAATAAAACTTACCGCTCCCCGAATAGCGGTTCGGATGGCGGGATGCGGCGTGTAGTTTTTGGCCATCAAAACCGCTAATGGCAGACTCAGCACAATGCCGATGAGGGTGCCGACCAGCGCCATCTGAAAGGTTACCAGCAGCGCATCCATCAGCGGAAGGGCGCGGTCCGTGGCGGGGGGGACCATGTCTTTGGCTATCACCGCCATATTCGGTAAGCCGCGCAGAAACTGCGGCACGGATATCCCTGCGGCAGATAACGACCAGGCAAAAAAGACCACAAAGGCGGCAAACAGCAGCGATTGGCGCCATGACGGTGACGTCCATCGTCCCGGTAGACTGGCGCGCGGTTCTTCACTCATACAGGCCTCGTAATTGTTCAAGATTAAGGTCGCGGCCCGGCGCATCAAGATTCAGGCGCGCGTTTTGCAATCCCAGGATGCGATCGGCATAGCACAGCGCGTGCGCCATATGATGCGTCACAAATACCAGCGTGATGGATTCGCGCCGGGCGAGTTCGGAAAACACCTGCATGACTTCTTCCCCGGCGCGCGGATCCAGGCTGGCGACCGGTTCATCGGCGAGAATTATCCGCGGCTTTTGCATCAGCGCGCGGGCAATGGCGACGCGTTGGGATTGGCCGCCGGACAGTTCGTTCACGCGGCGTCCGCTAAGCGGTGCGAGTTTCGCCTGCTCCAGGCAGTGCATGGCATAATCCCGATGTTCGCGGGTGGCGATGCTGTGGAACCACATGCGCGGCGTACGTGAACAGGCCATTCCGCCGTGCAGTACGTTGGTCAGCACGGAAAGCCGATTAACCAAATTGTGTTTTTGAAACACAAACCCCACCCGCGCCCGTGCTCTGGCCAGGTCGCGATAGGACAGACCGATAATGTTTTTGCCGGCCAATTGCACGTCGCCGGTGTCGGGCTCAATCAGGCGCATACAGCAGCGCAGTAGCGTGCTTTTCCCGGCGCCATTGCCGCCAATAATGGCAACGCGTTGTCCATAAGGGATGTCAAAAGAGACGTCTGACCAAACGGGAGGCATTCCCGTTCCGAATCCTTTACTCAGTCCCCGCACGCGCAATGCCACGGGACTTACTGACCGATCGGCGGCTGACATGTCATTCACCAATGAAGTCGGCATATTCTGGGTAACCCGCGGTGCGATACATGGCCCGCACGACGTTGTAATCTTTATCCGCCATCGCCGTGAGAAAACGCATGCCCTGATAGCGCTTAACATGCTCAGCCCCCTGACCAATGCTGGCGATAATCGACGCCGAATTGTCGATGATCGCCTGACGCAACGAACGGATAGTCTCCGGCGGCACATGGGCACCCGCCATCAGCAGATCGTTAGGGAGATCGCCGCTGCGGGCGAGAACGCGGTAGGCGTTCTGCTGTTCCTTTGGCGCTTGGCTCAGGAAACTATCTCGGAACGCACCATGCCGATGGCGTCCAGCGTGCCATTGTTCAGCGCCTCCCAGGCCAACCGCAGGTTGGTATTGGTGATGGCGGTATCCTTAAGCGGGTTCAGACCGGCATCGGCCAGTAATTGTAGTTGTCATAAATGGCGCGATGTGGAACCCACCGAACCCATACCGATGCGCTTGCCCTTAAGATCCTGCGCGGTGAAATACGGGCTATCGGCCTTGACCACAATGAGCGAATAGTAATCATGGCGGTAAAGTCCCACCACCACGCTGGCGTTGGCGCGTTTTTGCATCACCACATATTCGGCCGGGCCTGCCAGAACGAAGTCCACTTTTTGAAACCGTAGCGCTTCCAGCGCCGCCGTGCGGTTGGTTACCGGCAGAAACTGGATATCCAGACCGCTAGTACGTTCAAGCTCCTGTTTGAAGGGCCCAAATTCTCGCTGCAGCTCCTCCAGACCGACCAGATCCGTCACCGCCAATCTGACGGTCTGTGCCTGAGCGCCCAGCGCCGTTCCGACCAGGGTTAGCGTCAACAGGGTGTAAGCCAAACATTTGCGTAGCATGGTTCATCTCCAATAACAGCATTAAGGTGTCGTGTGACATGCTAAGGGAGGATTATTGCATATTGTTGACAATTTACAATTAAGCGACACTGTTCTATTATTTGCCTACGCCGTTTCAATGTGATGTGAGAGTGCTATGAACACGCCTGATACGATTACCCTGTTGCGCACCCAATCGCTGACCAATGTGGTACAGGTTGAGCTGGAGCGCCGTATTGTCGCGGGAGAATTAGCGCCCGGTTCGCCCCTACGTGAGGCGACGATTGCGGCCGAAATGGGCATTTCTCGCGGCCCGGTCAGGGAGGCATTTCACATGCTGGAAGAACGTGGTCTGGTGTTATTCGAGAAAAACTGTGGGGTGCGGATACGGCGGCTGGATATGGCGCAGGCGCTGCAAATTTATCAGGTGCGCATTCCGCTGGAAGCATTAGCCGGCTCGCTGGTGGCTCAACAGCTGACGCCGGCGGGAGACGAGCAGCTGCGCGAGGTGTTGCGGCAGATGGCCGGTTGCCTTGAACGCCAGGATATCGCCGTGTACACGCCGCTCAACTTCCAGTTTCACGACCTGCTGGTCAAATATACTGGTAACCCGGCGCTGTATGACACTTACCGCAGGCTGGTGGTGCAGCTGGAGTTATTCCGCCGCTACACCTTTCGCCACGATCCGCAAACGATTAATCTTTCCTTTCGAGAGCATAGCGCCATTTTTGACGCGGTACTGGCGCAGGAGGATGCCGCGCTGGCTGCGAGGTTGTTGCCTTGCGGCGCCTTGAACAGGCCGCTTCGTCGTCCTGATCCTATTGCCGGTCTACACTTATCAACGAACCGTAGGCGCATTGCCCACATCGGGAGCATGCGGTGTCGGTGTTCAGGGAGGCATCGCGGATCTTTTTAGCAGCGGCCCGGAAACCCCATCCGCGCGGGCGGAGAGGGGGCGCCTGGCGTGACGGCGGCGCGTTGGCCGCTATTTCGGCTTGGCGTCACGGCGGCGCGATGGCCGTAATTCCGGTTTGGCGTGAGGGCTGCGCATTGGCCGCTATTCCAGATTGGCGTGGCGGCTGAACATTTGTGTGTCGTTCTGTCCCGTTAGCTGCTTAAGGCGAATCACGACGCTGTCATAAATCAACCAGCTCAGCTGTTCAAACGACGACCACGTCGGCTGCACCGTCGCCGCTTTGGTGGAAGCGTCTTCACTTTTGGCGGTGATACCGGGAATGGCGATCGTCACCGCGGCGAGTTGCCCTATGCTGTGCTGTGGATAAATAGTCAGCGTGGCGAGGGTCGCCCCTTGTTTATGCGCCTTTTGCGCCATGGTCACCAAACTGCCCGTTTCGCCAGAACCGGAACCGATAATCAGCAAATCATCCTGCTGAATGGAGGGCGTCGTGGGCTCGCCGACAAACCACACTTGGAAACCCAGGTGCATAAGGCGATTAGAAAATGCTCTGGCCGCAAACCCCGAGCGGCCGGCGCCGGCGACGAAAACGCGTTTGGCGGCCAAGATCGCATCGCCCAGCGCCTGTACGCTGTCGTTATCGATCTGCTGCGCATCTTCGGTTAACTCCGCCAGGATCGCCAACAAGTTGTCGCATTTATTCATGAGCGCCTCCCAGCATCGCCGTTTTAATCAGTCGCGCTTCCAGCACCGGATCGTCCGCTTTGGTAATAGCCGAACCCACGATAATCACATCCGGCTGCTGATCGACATACTGCTGGATGGTCAGGCTATTAATCCCGCCCGCCACGGAAATGGCGGAGTGGCGTGCGTGCTGTTTCATCACTTTAAGATCTTCGATGGGCTGACGCCCGGCAGCTTGCTGATCGGCTCCGGTATGCACCGCCAGATTTTTGACCCCGGCGGCCTCCAGCTCGGCGATGCGCCCCGGCAAATCCTCCACGCAAATCATATCAATCACCAATGCCTTGCCGCTGTCATGCGCCGCCCGCAGACAGCCTTTGACCGTCAGAATATCGGTGACCCCTAAAGCCGTAACATAATCCGCACCCGCGTCGAAGGCGAGCTGGCTTTCAAAATAGCCTCCGTCCATGATCTTCTCATCGGACAGAATTTTCTTTTCCTGGAAACGCTCACGGAAACGGCGTACGGCTTCCATGCCGCGGGCAATCACGAACGGGGTGCCTATCTCAATGATATCAACGTACTCGAGTACGCTTTCCGCCAGGGCGAGCGCCTCATCCAGCGGTAATTCGTCTAATGCCAATTGGAGTTTCATCTTTCATTCCTTATGTCGTTACAATGAAGCCAGACCCAGCCCCAGCCCCAGCGGCGCGGCCGGCAAAGTCAGGAAACGTTTCAGTTCGTCGTCGAGCAGCAATAGCGTCAGGCACAGGCCGTTCATATCCAGCGACGTTACGTAATCGCCGACGTAAAGCCGCCAAACCTGCGCGCCGTGACCGGTTAACTCGTCAACGATATGTCCGGCCATCAGGTACTGCTCCATCAGCGGCGTGGTGCCCAGACCGGAAACCATCATGGCGAAAGCGCCTTTTTCTGCTTGCAGGCCGAAGTCTTCCCTCAGCGCGTCGACCATTTGCCGCGCGATATCTTGCGCATTCTCCAGGGGAGCCACGCGCTGGCCGGCTTCGCCGTGATGACCGATGCCAAACTCATACGTCCCCGGCGCGATGGTAAAATTTGGTTTACCCACGGCTGGGATCACGCACGGCGACAGCCCGACGCAAATACTGCGGGTGCGTTGCGCAGTTTTGTCGGCGAGCTGTATCACCTGCTCAAGCGTTCCGCCCTGCTGCGCCAGCGCCCCGGCGGTCTTCAACATGAAAACGCCGCCCGCGATACCGTGACGTTTTTCCGCGTCCTGGTGCGGCGCCGAGGCGATATCATCCCGGGCTTTTACTATCCTGACCCGCCTGTGCTCATCCTCCGCCATGGCGATCGCCATCTGAACGTTCATGCTGTCACCGGCGTAATTACCGAACAAGCAGGCCACGCCTTGGCCCTGGTCGGCAGCGCGGATCGCCGCGAGAAACGCGTTGGCGGTAGGGGACGAAAACACTTCGCCGACGGCGACCGCGTCGAGCATGCCCTCGCCGAGATAGCCGAGAAAAGCGGGTTCATGCCCGCTGCCGCCGCCAGTGACAAGCCCCACTTTACCGGGGGGCTGCGCTGCGCTTGTACGGGTAATAACCCGCGGGTTTTCATCGCAGCGCTGTACGCTTTCGGCATGGACGCGTAAGAAACCGTCGAGCATGTCATCCACCACGCGGTCGGGATCATTCAGGAGTCGTTGCATGCGCTTTCCCTTGTTCGATGAGTAAGATTGCCGTGTCTGCGAAGGCGGACAGCAGCAGCAAACATGAGCCTGCGCCTGCGTCTGGATGACCAATACTGCGTTCACCCAGGCGGCTGGCCCGGCCAATCCGCGCCTGCATGGCGCGCGTGGCGTCAAAACCGTCCTGCGCCGCGCTTTTCAAGGCGCTTAATGCCGCTTCCTCGCTTGCCACTGTCGCGATCGCCGCGTTAAGGGCCTCCAGCGCCGGGACAAGCACATCCAGCAGCGTTTTGTCGCCGGGCTGCGCCGGGGTTAATGTACGCAGGTCGCTCAACCCTTTGTCGAACATTGTTTGCAGCGTGGCGGCGTCAATAACCGAACGGTCGCCGCTGGCGCGACTTAAACCGCGGAACCAGCAGCCATAAAGCGGCCCCATCGAGCCGCCGATTTCGCCCATTAATATCTGGCTGATAAGGAGAAGGGCTTCGCTCATGGTCATTTCGGGGGTGAATTTCTCGGCCGCCAGCGTGAAGCCTTTATTCATATTAATGCCGTGGTCGCCATCCCCCGCCGCGCCGTCTATTTCGCTTAGCCAGGATTTATTTTTCTGAATAATGGCGACCATATTTTTGGCAATAAGCAGCTCGTCTTTGTTGGCAAAAGACATAATGACTACTAAATAAATCGTGCGTTAAAAATCTACTGCGGCATAACTTTTCATAATTTTATTATGCAGGTCGCTACTCTCCTGTATACCGGTAAAATGGCTAATGGCCCGGCTAATATCATGATCCGCAATAAAGCGATGCAAGATAACGCTTTGCTCATCGTCAGGATCGTTATAGCGAAGTGCGGCGGCAATGCCTTTAATCAATAAATCATTGGGCAAGCCTTTTTCTTCGCATTGTAAACAAGGGCCGGTCAGGCGATCGCCAGCAGATAATTTACGAATCAGCGAGCGGCAGACACGCTGTACCGTATCCACCACGCCGGGTGTGCGAAATCGATTGATAACAAATCGAATATAATCATCCAGCTCTGCGACGCTAAAACCATAAATGACGCTTAGCAATCGTGCGGTTTCCCTCATCGACTGGCGAATAGCGTCAACCAGCGCGTCGTCGGCGAATATTTGCTGCATGGTGACATATCCCTGCAAATGCCCCATATAACCCGCCCAGGCATGACCGCCGTTGATAATATAAAGTTTGCGGTCCATGTATTGCTGTAAATTATCGGTATATACTGCACCGGGAAGCGGTTGCGCCGCCGGTGCAATCAGCTTGGTTTTATCAATGACTAGTTCGTAATCCACGCCGGCATCAATACTTTGCTGCTGATTGCGCGTAGAGGCCAGCACCATCCGGTCGACGGCGGTGCTGGGAAAAGCGGCCAGGGCATCGACGTCGGGCTCTCCCAGCGCGGCGATTTCTTTTTTCAGCAATTCACCGTTAAAACGCGCATTCTCACAGACAATGATATTGATGCGGTTTTTCCCCGCCGCCCGCCGCGCCTGAAGTCCCTCCAGAAGGAGCGGCGCGATATGGCGCAGATTATCCGCCCATACCGCCGTCGTAATGAGATCCGCCTCCGTTATTTTCTGCACAACCAGCGCCCGATCCTTAACCGGCGACAGCGCATTAGCGACCGGGATAAATTTGCGCTGATACCCCTTTTCGATAAGCCAGATGTCGTAGCCTTTATACTGTTTTATTTGTGTATTCAGGGCGTCATTATTCTCCACAAACGTAATGTCATAACCGCCGTCGTGAAGTAAATCACCGATGAATCCCCGGCCGATACTGCCTGCGCCAAAATGGACGGCCTGCACAGCACCTCCTGTTAAAATATGCCCAGTAATGCCCCGATAATTGCAATAGCCACAATCAATAGCATAATGATGGTGAAATTCTGGTTGAGTTTTATCAGCCACCAGTAGATGCCAAATACCGCCAGTAGCGGCAAAACACCGGGGACAATATTGTCGATAACCTGCTGCAATACGGAAGGTTTATTCTGTTCGCCAAAACTGAACTGTAGCGGCGTACTGAGCTTCACATAGGTCGATGACAACGCGCCCATCATAAAAAGACCCAATGTACTGGCGCCAGTAATCAGCATGCGGATATGGCCAGATTGTAAAATTTACCGGATGGACGCCTGGCCGGCGCGATAACCATAGGCCGCCAATTTTCGGCCAACCACAATCTGGATAATCGGCAACAGCAGTAGGAAAAAGGCGCCGAGAATGCTTCCGTTAGCCGAAAGCGTCACCGCAAGGCCAAAGATAATCGGCTTCAGCGTCGCCCAGTCAATGGAGTCGCCTATACCCGCCATCGGGCCCATCAAACCGGTTTTGATACCGGTGATGGTGTCATCATCGATATCTGCCCCTTTGGCTTTTTGCTCTTCCATGGCGATAACGATACCGTTAATCGGCGCACCGAAGACGGCCTCGGTATTGTAAAACACCAAATGACGCTTGATGGCAAGCTTCAAATCTTCCGGGTCAGGATACAGCTTTTGCAAAATGGGCAGAATGCCGGTGGTAAAGCCCAGCGCCTGTAACCGCTCGTAGGAAATCCCCATTTCTGCAACGATGTAATAATAGAGCCAGCTATTTTTTACATCCTTTTCTGTTATCTCTTTAGGGTACATAGGTAAGATACTCACGCTTCTTTTTTATTTTGATAATAAGAGATGAGCAATACTGCGCTGAGGCCGAAAATCGCCGCGCCGAAGACTGGGATACCGCTGAACTGCACTAGGAAATAGCCGATGAAAAACCAGGGTAGCAGCGCCTTTTTGCCAATGACAAAAATGGTCAAGGCAAAGCCGAGCGCAGGTAGCAGGCCGCCCGCGACGCTGAAACCATGAATCAGCCATTCCGGTACACTGTTTAGAAATGCATTGATACTGTTTTTACCGTAAAGATTAGCCAGGAAGGGCATCGGGAAACGGATGAAGAAGCCAAGCAGAGTCGGCCAGAAGATGGCGCACAGCTTAATTTGGCGTACATTGCCTTCTTCAGCGTATTTATCCGCCATATGCACGAAGACGGCGTTGACGGTTTTCCTGAATTGATCGAGAAAGACGCCCATTACCCCGACCTGCACCGCGATAGCGATAGCCAGCTTCGGCGAGAGACCTGTGTTTAAGGCGAGCGGTAGCGATAAGGCCGGCCAGGCAGTCATCGGCCGGCAGGTTGGAGCCCGCCGCCACCAGACCGATGTACAGGATTTGAATCGCCGCACCGATGATGACCGCCTGCGTGACGTCACCCATTATTAAGCCAATTAGTACCGAGGCAAATAATGGCTGACGGATGGCGTGGGTAATGGCATAACCGACATCGGTTTTACATATCCAATACCAAAGCCCTGTAAAAATCGCGACTTCCCACATAGTCAACCCTCCAGACGCGTAATGGCCTTATCCAACGTTAATTTGACTTCCTCCGGGGTGACCTGGAAGTAGACGGCGGTTCCCTGCGACTGAATAAATTTGAGATCCTGCAAATCCTGATCATCAATGGATATGCCGTTCACTACGCTGCGCCGGTTGACACCGCCACCCAGCCCCCCAACCTGAACTTCTTTGAACACAACATCCCTTGCCATCAGATGCCTGACGTTACCGATGGATTTGAATAACACCAGTACGTTGCTTTTATTGGTGTCGAAGTACCACTCCTGAGAGGCTTTGATAAAATCATCTTCAGCCATGACATGGACATCGACGCCTGGTGGCGCCGCCATCACATAGATATCGGCCAAAAAAGGGTCTTTGGATAATTTGTCATCGACAATAACGATCTCGGTAGCGGAAATAATATTTCGCCATTTTGTAATGACTTGCCCATGAATGAGGCGAAAATCGACCCGTACCAGTTTTATATTATTCATAGGTATTCCCGTTGGCTATTGATGTCACGTTTTTAATACTTTCACCGCCAGCTTCAATGATTCGGTTTACCAGTTCCTCAATACTTAACTCATTACGGTGCATCTCGGCCTCAATCAGCATGGGAAGGTTCATGCCGCAAATCACCGGAAACCCTTTGCGTTTGGCGAATACCGTTGCGACGTTTGACGGCGTGCCGGCATAGATATCGGTAAAGATGATGCTATGGGTGGGTGACCGTTTTAACACCTCGCCCATTTCTTCCATTAATTTCTCAGGCGCCATGCCCGGCATTAATGAAAAACAATAAATATTCTCGATTTTACCTAAAATCATTTCGCAGCTATTAACCAGTTCGTTGCCAAAGCGACCATGTGAAATGACGAATAACCAGGGGACAACATTTAATTTATCCATAAAATTTCCTGCCAGAAATGAAAAGGATTAGCCGCGAGATTTGCCTCCCGTGATATTTATGGTGGTGCCGGTGATATAGCTGGACTTGTCGGATAGCAGCCAGGTAACCAGATTGGCAATTTCATCCAGTTTTCCCTGACGGCCAAGAGGTATTTTTTGGCTGTAATCTTCATCGATGTTCGTCGCCTTCATACCGCGTGTGTAGGCCAGCGCTTCACGGTGCTTGGCATCCCCCATCGGCGTCGGCTCATTGATGCCGGGTGCAACGCCAACCACCCGAATACCGAACGCACCCAACTCCTTTGCCCAAGACAGGGTGAAGCCATGAACGGCGGCTTTGGTCGCGGAATAACAACTCTGTCCTCTTGAACCTTCAATGCCGGCCTCGGAAAGAATATTCACCACCGCGCCTTGTTTTTGGCGGATCATGATGCGGGCGACCTCCTGCGTACAAATAAAAGGCCCCTTTTGGTTGACTAGCACCATAAAATCAAAGTCGTCGTCGCTTAATTCATACTGCGGCGTTTCGCTGTAATAGTCGACCAACAACCGGGCGCGATTGACCCCTGCATTGTTGACCAAACCATCAATACGCTGATACTGACGATAGACATCATCAACAAACTTTTTAAATGATGTGCGATCGGTGATATCGCACAAGCGGTAATCTACCCCGGCCGCGCGGCTGGCCACATCCGGTAATTGGATATACTCGACAATGACCCGGGCATTATTTTCCAGCAGGTCGCTGACAATATGCGCACCAATCCCTGAGCTCCCGCCGGTCACGATAACGACCCGCTGATTCAAATCTATCCACTTATTCGACGCCATTGCATTCTCTCCAGATGAAGTTGAAGCCAGGTAGTGCTAGAGATAATACAAAAGGCGTGCCAGATTTTATTTTAGTTTAATTTCATTAGGTTAAGTCTAGTGTTTAAGCCTCGCCGGAAGCCTGCACACTATTTTTGTCGGCTTTCAACACTAGTAACGACTGGTCAACAGTGATCCAGGGCTCCATCAGCTCATAAATCATCAGGCATTCCGTTGTGGTCACGGCGAAACGGTACTTGGTAATAAGTGGTCGGAAGGCTTCCGGCGTCAGGGAGATAAAATTGCGCTGCTGCTCGGTCAGCTCACTTTCCCCGCGATGATTTAAACCATCATGGGTCATCAGTCGTTCGATCATCGCCGACAGATGCATAAACAAATTGATACGCAGATAGCTTTCAAAGTGAATGCTGTAGGTCATCTCGAAGAATTTCACCACATTTTCCACTTCTTCGATGATAACGTTGGGGTTAAGGAATGAGAGGTGGCTGGCGACGCCCTCTATGGTGAAGAGAATGACGATTTCATCGACCATTTTTTCAGTTGATCCGCGGACATGATCGTCGAGAAATAAATTTTCCACAGTTGATCAGGTTTATCGCCGATAAGCTTTCTGACGTTGATAATAGGAATATAGTTGGCGTTCAACTCGGTGGTGGTAATGATCAACCTCGTGCCGTACAGGGCGCTATCATCTTTTGCCAGCTTCCACTTCAAATCGTCATATTCCATTGTCACGACATCCAGCGTTTCATCATCCACTTAACGGCGGGCTATCTCCTGCAACTGTTTTGACACCCCTTCGCCGGAAATACAGGAGATGATCAATTTATTACCCTGGACAATACCGGAGTAATAGCGCGCCTATATCTCCCAGGCGCCCTTAATGCCGTCGACAATCTCTTTCATCGACAGCCGCTGCTGGATTTTTCCGCAATATCGAGCGCCATTGAGGTGCTGACATTATTCATCACCAGCAAATCTCCCTGGATGTGAAGTTTAATTTCGGCGTAAATATCCTCAAGCAAGCCCATGTCCACCAAAATCACCATGCCGGCTTGTTCTTTCAGGCCGTCAATCCAGGCGGTAAGATGGCTGATAATCCCCCGGGTATCGACGGATAGTGGCATATCAAAGGCCTTGAGATAGAATCCCCCCAGCAAATTATTCGCCGTTCCCGCGATGCTGGAGGCATGAGCCACTATGATGCCCTGGATCAGCGGCTCTTGCTCGACCTGGTGGCAAAAAACGGCGCTCAATAAGGGGTGTAACAGGGGTTCCGGCGTTTCTGGCAAGCGCCGCTGCAGTAGCGCAATGGTTTCACTGGCCAGCAAACAGGCGCGCTGAGGAATGTATTCCGTCACCGCGGTGAGATGCTCGATAGCGGCGGGAGAGAGCGTGTCGTGCAGGCACCATTGCAGACAATGGAAGACGGCCTTTTCCATCATCTCGCCCAGACGTAAACCGCTTAGCTCTGTAAACTCGCCTAAGGTATCGACCGTTGTTTTCCATAGCACTCCATGGTAGAGCCGCCCGGCGGCTGCTTCGTCCAGTGTGGCGTGGTAATGCTCTTCCAGCTTGCGAACAAACAACGGAACATTAGCGGTCCGGCAAAAATTTTCCAGCAGGGTTTATCCCGTCACAGATCTGGCCGGTGTAAGCGGTAATGCCGGGAATGTGCTCTCGTCCCAATGAAAAATGACGTTTTCGCTGTCTTCTGGCGCCGGCGGATTACCGACAAGACGAATGCCAGTCTTTGGTCCCTGCGTAAAAGCGGAAGCGCACAATACTTTAATGCGGTTTTTAAGCTCACCGATGTTTCCCCGCCCTGGGGAGTTATCAAATGGCGGATCAATTCTGTGGGAACGTGAATATCTTGCTTAAAGCGCTGCGCTTCAGCTTGGAAAAAAGTGGATACCAGCGCCAATTTCTCACTAAAAGGGCGTGATTCGGACGAGGGTAATTCGACCATAACGGGAATACGGCGGCGGAACGTTGTCAGCAAGACATTTTCGCTATTTTCGGTGGTGGCGAACAGAAAACGTACGCGGGCGTGACAGGGTTGGCGGTTATCTCCCAAGCGATAAAAGTAGCCTTTATCCATAAAAAGGAACAGTTTTCCTGGTTTTCGGCGTAAAGACGATGAACCTCATCGAGGAAGAAAAAGCCGTCGTCCGCTTCATCAAGCAAACCGGTTTTCTCTTTATCCGCGCCGGTGAAGGCGCCTTTCACATAGCCAAACAGCGTACTGGATAATAATTCCGGGTTATTGGCGTAATCGGCGCAATTAAGCTCAACCAGCCGCGCGCTGCGGGAAATTACGCCGGTTTCACCTGCATAGCGGTGCAACAAGGTGGCGAGATAGCTTTTTCCGACGCCGCTGGCGCCGGTGACCAATATCGGCAAACCGCCATCGGGGTAATTGACCGCCGCCAGGCATAATTCCACCGCGCTTTTCAAGCTGCCCGTGGCGCCGATCAATGCCTGAAAAACCTCTTCCGCAGGCTGCTGCGGGGCCATTGCCTGCGTATGACTGCTTAGCCAAAAATGGACCGGGCGGGTATTTTCTTTGCGCAGAAAGCCCTCGTCGCACAGTTGATTCAGATAGAGGCTGATTACGCTGCGGCTGGCGGAGGTAAAACGTTCGCAGTCCAGCGTCGTGAAACCTTCGCTGTCGTGGTGATAGAACGCGCTTAATTGTCGGTAAAGATCGTCTTTCGCGGACATGGGTTACCTTTTCACATAAAACCGATTAAAGGTTACCTTGTTGCTTTCACGCGGGTTTCGCAAGCGCCGGAGCGGGTGAAAGCCAACCACCTCACAGATTTGGCGCTGGCAAATCCCCATGTCCCGCATTGCCGCCGGGTAGCGTTAGCTATTCCCCGGTTTTCGCGTGCCGTCGGCGACAGAAAGCGTTTTTATGTTTTAGCGGATTTACCCGCAATCGACTGCCGCAGACCATCATTAGGCCACAGGCAGTATGGATTTAATCAGCGAAGGAGGGAATTTGCCCGCTGGGGATTAAGCGTAACAGTGAGGAAGTCGAAGGAACCGGACTCACTTGCCGATACAAAAACTGGAAAAAATTCTGCCCAGCAGGTCATCTGAGCTGAATTCGCCGGTGATCTCGCTCAGAGATTGCTGCGCCAAACGCAGCTCCTCCGCCAGCAGCTCGCCAGCGTAAGCGCTCACTAACTGTTCTTTTCCCTGCTGTAAATGGGTTGCGGCAATTTCCAGCGCGTCGAGATGGCGCCGGCGGGCCAAAAATCCCCCCTCGGTGCCGCCGTTAAAGCCCATGCTCTGCTTCAGATGGTCGCGTAGCAGGTCCACGCCTGCGCCGGACTGCGCCGACAGGGTAATAAGTGGGTAACCGCCCACTTCCCCACAATTTACGCTTTCGCAGGTCAGGTCGGCTTTATTGCGTACCAAGGTGACCGGCATTGCGGGCGGCAAACGGCTAATAAACGCCGGCCACAGCGTATCGGGGTCACCAACGGGCGTGGCGGTGCCGTCCACCATCAGCAGCACATGGTCGGCCAGTTCTATCTCACGCCAGGCACGCTCAATGCCGATACGTTCCACTTCGTCGCCGGCGTCGCGCAGGCCGGCGGTATCGATGATATGCAGCGGCATACCGTCAAGGTGGATATGCTCACGCAGCACGTCACGCGTCGTGCCCGCAATGGCGGTGACGATCGCCGCCTCGCGCCCCGCCAACGCATTCAGCAGGCTGGATTTACCGGCGTTTGGCTTACCGGCAATCACCACTTTTATCCCTTCGCGCAGAAGACTGCCCTGCCGCGCTTCGGTGCGCACCCGTTGCAGGCTGGCGATAACGTCGTTCAGGTTGGCTTCAATTTTACCGTCGGAGAGAAAATCAATCTCTTCATCGGGAAAGTCGATGGCCGCTTCAACATAGATACGTAGGTTAGTAAGCGCTTCCACTAATTCATGAATACGGCCGGAAAACGCGCCCTGTAGCGAATTTACCGCCGAGCGTGCGGCCTGAGCCGAGCTGGCGTCGATGAGATCGGCAATAGCCTCTGCCTGGGCCAAATCCAGTTTGTCGTTAAGAAAGGCGCGTTCCGAAAACTCGCCGGGGCGCGCAATGCGTACGCCGGGCATCGCGACGATACGCTGTAGCAACAAATCCAATATAACCTGGCCGCCATGGCCCTGTAATTCCAGGACATCTTCGCCGGTAAAGGAGTGGGGGCCGGGAAAAAAAAGCGCGATGCCCTGATCAAGCGTCGCGCCGTCGTCGTCGCGAAAGGGCAGATATTCGGCCTGACGCGGACGCGGCAGCTTGCCCAGCAGCGCGCGGGCCACCGGGGCGGATAAGGGGCCGGAGACGCGCAGAATGCCGACGCCGCCGCGTCCAGGCGGGGTAGCAAGGGCAGTGATAGTATCCGTTTGGCTCATTGTAACGCTCGCTTTGCGCCGCGGGGCGCGGTGGTAAAAAAATAAAGGCGGTCATATTGATGACCGCCTTATCAGCGTGGCTATCTGGACGGGCGCGCGCCGTTACTTGGCTTTTTTATCCCTGCTATGCAAGCCGCGTTTTTCCAGGCCGCGATAGATAAGCTGCTGCTGGATGATGGTTACCAGGTTGCTGACGATATAGTACAACACCAGACCCGACGGGAACCACAAGAAGAACACGGTGAAAATGACCGGCATAAAGGTCATGATCTTCTGCTGCATCGGATCAGTGACGGTGGTGGGCGACATCTTCTGGATGAAGAACATGGTAATGCCCATCAAGACCGGCAGGATGTAGTACGGGTCTTGTGCCGACAGGTCATGGATCCACAGCGCGAACGGCGCATGGCGCAATTCAATGGAGCCTGACAGCATGTAATACAGCGCCAGGAAGATGGGCATCTGGATCACCAGCGGCAGGCAGCCGCCCAGCGGATTGACCTTTTCCGCCTTGTACAGCGCCATCATTTCCTGGCTTTGCCGTTGTTTATCGTCACCCAGGCGCTCGCGCATCGCCGCCAGTTTCGGCTGCAGCATGCGCATTTTGGCCATCGAGGTGTACTGCGCCTTGGTCAGCGGGTACATGATGCCGCGCACGATGAAGGTGATGATAATGATGGAGAAGCCCCAGTTGCCGATAAAGCTGTGGATGAATTTCAGCAGCTTGAACAGCGGTTGGGAAATAAACCAGAGCCAGCCGTAATCGACCGCCAGATCCAGATGCGTGGCGATGGCCGCCATCTTGTCCTGAATCTCAGGACCAAGCCACAATGTGGCTTTCAGCTCGCTTTGGCCGCCGGCGGCGACGGTGACGGGGGCGGATTTAAAGCCGACCGCCGCCATACCGTTGCCTAAGTCCGTGGTGTAGAGAGTGTTTTTACCCGCAGTGAAAGGGACCCAGGCCGTGGCGAAATACTGCTGCAGCATGGCGACCCAGCCGCCGTCGGTGCTGACGCTCAGATTCTCGCCTTTGATGTCCTTGAAGCTGTACTTCTGATATTTGTCGTCGGTAGTGGAATAGGCCGCGCCACGGTAGGTGTGCAGCGCGAAGTTGCTGCTGCCGGTCTCACGTGCTTTGGGCAAATCAATGGATTGCTTCAATTGACCGAACAACGTCAGCTCGAGCGGCTGCGCGCTGGCGTTATTAATATCGTAATTGACATTTAACGCGAAATCGCCGCGTTTCAGGATAAAGGTCTTGGTATACACCACGCCGTCAGGGGCGGTGTAGGTCAATGGCACGCGCAATTCGCTTTGGTTATCCGCCAGAACATAGGTGTCTTGATTCGTGGTGAACAGCGGGCGCTCGCCGTTGGCGGGATTATCCGGGCCGTTTTTACCGGTCAGGCCGCTTTGCGCCTGATAGACGAATTCCGGGGACGTTTCCAGCAAATGGAAATGCTGCGGTGAACCCAGTTTATCGGGATAGGACAGCAAGAAAGCCTGTTCGATGTCACCGCCGCGGGTGTTGATTTTCAGCGACAGCACGTCGGTTTTAACCGTAATGAGCTGGCCTTGTCCGCTGGCGGGCACACCCTGGCTGTCCGGGGCTGCCGCAGTGGTGTTCGCGGTCTGTTGCGTGGTCTTGGCGGTAGGCGTAGGAGCATGGTCCGTCTGCCAGGCTTGCCAGATCATGAAAGACACGAACAGCAGAGCGATGACAAGAAGATTGCGTTGCGAATCCATTGTTAGTGTTCTCTATTGTCAAAGTTTTTTGGCGGCACGGGAGCTTCGCCACCTGGGTTCAAAGGGTGGCATTTTAATACGCGTTTTAATGTCAACCAACTGCCTTTTAACGTACCAAACCTGCGTATCTCCTCAATTCCATACTGCGAACAAGTGGGCTGGAACCGGCAATGAGGCCCCAGCAACGGGCTGATGACGAGTTGATAACCGCGTATCAACCCGATCAGCAGCTTTGCGACTGGAGACAATGGCGGCGCCATAATTTTTCTAACGCTTCCGTCAGGGCATGGTTATCCAGATCGGCCACGTCTTTTTTGGCGATGACCACAAAATCCATGGCGGGCAGGGCGTGCTGATGCAGGCGGAAACTTTCACGCGTCAGGCGCTTGATCCGGTTACGTTCATGGGCCCGTTTTACATGTTTTTTGGCGACCGTAAGACCGACGCGGGGATGCCCCAGCGTGTTCAGGCGGCCGAGGATGGTGACATACGGCGTGCCGGCCCGTTGAGGATGCTGGAAGACGAAAGTAAAATGATTGGGAGTTAACAACCGTAACTCCCGGGGAAGTGCGAGCTTAACCACCCGGTGGATAAGCTTTCTTACTTGGAAGATACGGTCAGGCGTGTACGGCCTTTTGCACGACGACGTGCCAAAACCTGACGACCGTTCTTCGTTGCCATACGAGCACGGAAACCGTGGGTACGGTTGCGTTTCAATACGGACGGTTGGAAAGTGCGTTTCATAGCGATTTCTACCTAAACTTTGATAATTACTGATCAGTAAACGCGTTTGGCCGCCCGGTGTGAAAACGACCGACGCCTCAATCGCATAACGATAAAGAGGCGGGATTGTAATAATTGTACAGTCCCGAGTCAATTAACATCGCGCTTGCCCGCCTGAATACCCGTGTTCATACCAGAATCTCCGTCCGGCAAATCGGACAGGACAACAGACGTCACGCGTAGGGCAGAGAATTATACGGGGTTCCCACCAAAGCGCAAGGATCCTGCGGGATCTAGTCTATTCCTGTCAGGATCACATGTCCGCGATCCCGGCCGAAAAATTCAGACTATGCTTAATTTCGTCGATCATAAGGCTTACTTTTTATCCAGCGGGGAGATTATCAGGTACACTCGCAAGCGCCCGGTTACCCTGTGGATAAAAAGGATGAAAACTGTGTAGAAGAGGAAGATCTGTGGCGCGGTTTGCGTTATGATCCGCACTCCCTGACGGGGATCTCCGCTAAGATCCGTCGCGGGAAAAACCGTTTAAGGCGGTTCGCAGGTTGCATCACGGTAATCTGTGTCAAAAAGATGATCCTGAATCATACAGTTTTGTTTCTTTTCTTTTGTTGATCTTGTTCGATTGGAGTCCGCCGTGTCACTTTCGCTTTGGCAGCAATGTCTTGCCCGGTTACAGGATGAGTTACCTGCCACAGAATTCAGTATGTGGATACGCCCCCTACAGGCGGAACTGAGTGACAACACTCTGGCGATTTACGCCCCTAATCGGTTCGTGCTGGATTGGGTGCGGGATAAGTATTTGAACAACATCAACGGTTTGCTAAATGATTTCTGCGGCACTGATGCGCCGCTGCTGCGCTTTGAAGTGGGCAGCAAGCCGCCGCAAATGACGGTGCTGCAGCCCGCGAGTCAGCACGTCAGCGAAGCGCCCTCCCAGGCGACGGTTGCCCGTCCGCGGCCAAGCTGGGATAACGCTCCGTTGCAGCCGGAGCTTTCTTATCGCTCCAATGTGAATCCAAAACATAATTTCGACAATTTCGTTGAAGGTAAATCGAACCAGCTGGCGCGCGCGGCAGCGCGACAGGTCGCCGATAATCCGGGCGGCGCTTATAATCCGCTGTTCCTTTATGGCGGCACCGGGCTGGGCAAGACCCATTTGCTGCATGCGGTGGGCAACGGCATCATGGCGCGCAAGGCCAATGCCAAAGTGGTGTACATGCATTCCGAACGTTTTGTCCAGGATATGGTCAAGGCTTTACAGAATAATGCCATCGAGGAGTTCAAACGCTATTACCGGTCGGTGGACGCTTTGCTTATCGATGACATTCAGTTTTTCGCTAATAAGGAACGCTCGCAGGAAGAGTTTTTCCATACCTTTAATGCGTTACTGGAAGGTAATCAGCAGATTATCCTGACCTCCGACCGTTACCCGAAGGAGATAAACGGGGTGGAGGACCGGCTGAAGTCGCGCTTCGGCTGGGGGCTGACGGTGGCGATTGAGCCGCCTGAGCTTGAGACGCGCGTGGCGATATTGATGAAGAAAGCCGACGAGAACGCGATCCGCCTGCCGGGGGAAGTTGCGTTTTTCATCGCCAAGCGTTTGCGTTCTAACGTGCGCGAGCTGGAAGGTGCGTTGAATCGCGTCATCGCCAATGCTAATTTCACCGGCCGGGCGATTACCATTGATTTTGTGCGCGAAGCGCTGCGGGATTTGCTGGCGCTACAAGAAAAGCTGGTCACTATCGATAATATCCAGAAAACCGTGGCGGAATACTATAAAATCAAGGTGGCCGATTTACTCTCTAAGCGGCGTTCACGCTCGGTCGCCCGCCCCCGACAGATGGCGATGGCGTTATCGAAAGAATTAACCAATCATAGTCTGCCCGAAATTGGCGATGCTTTCGGCGGGCGAGATCATACGACGGTGCTGCACGCCTGCCGGAAAATCGAGCAGTTGCGTGAAGAGAGCCACGATATTAAAGAAGATTTCTCCAACTTAATCAGAACATTATCTTCCTAACTATGAAATTTATCGTTGAACGTGGGCAGCTGCTAAAGCCACTGCAACAGGTCAGTAGCCCGTTGGTGGGCCGCCCGACCTTACCGATTCTGGGTAACCTGTTATTGCAGGTGTCCGAAGATCGCTTGCTGCTGACCGGTACCGATTTGGAAATGGAAATGGTCGTGCAGGTCGCGCTGAGCGCCGCCCATGAGCCGGGCGCGACCACGGTGCCGGCGCGCAAGTTTTTTGATATTTGCCGCGGTCTGCCGGAAGGAGCGGAAATCGCCGTGACGCTGGAAGGGGAACGGATGCTGATTCGCTCGGGGCGCAGCCGCTATTCGCTTTCCACGCTGCCCGCCTCCGACTTTCCCAACCTGGACGATTGGCAAAGCGAGGTGGAATTCACCCTGTCGCAGTCTATTCTGAAGCGATTAATTGAATCGACCCAGTTTTCCATGGCCCATCAGGATGTGCGTTACTACCTCAACGGTATGCTGTTTGAAACCGAAGGCGAGGAGCTGCGTACCGTGGCCACCGACGGGCATCGGCTGGCGGTCTGCGCCATGTCGGTCGCCGAGGCGCTGCCGTCTCATTCCGTCATTGTGCCGCGCAAAGGCGTGATGGAGCTGGTGCGCATGCTGGACGGCGGCGAAAATCCGGTGAAGCTGCAAATCGGCAGCAACAATATTCGCGCCAGCGTCGGTGATTACATCTTCACCTCCAAACTGGTTGACGGCCGTTTCCCCGATTATCGCCGCGTATTGCCGAAGAATCCCGATAAAACGCTTGAAGCGGGCTGCGATGTGCTCAAACAGGCGTTCGCCCGCGCCGCGATCCTTTCCAATGAAAAGTTTCGCGGCGTGCGGCTGTATCTGAGCGCCAACCAGCTGAAAATCACCGCCAACAATCCGGAGCAGGAAGAGGCGGAAGAGATTCTGGATGTCACCTATCAGGGCAGCGAGATGGAAATCGGTTTCAATGTCAGCTACGTGCTTGACGTGCTGAATGCGTTGAAATGCGAGGAAGTGCGGCTGCTGCTGAGCGATGGGGTGTCCAGCGTGCAGATTGAAGACAGCGCCAGCCAGGCGGCCGCCTATGTCGTTATGCCGATGCGTCTGTAGCCAATGTGGTAAGGTAGTGTGAGTTAATGGCTCTGTCGCGTCTGCTGATTCGTGATTTTCGTAATATCGCCGCCGCCGATTTGTCTCTGGCCGCTGATTTCAACTTTTTGGTGGGCGCCAACGGCAGCGGTAAAACCAGCGTTCTGGAAGCCATTTACACTCTTGGCCACGGCCGCGCGTTTCGCAGCTTGCAATCCGGGTGGGTTATCCGTCATGAGCAGCCGGAATTTGTCCTGCACGGGCGTATTGACGCAGGCAATGTGGATGCGCGCGCGACCTCGGTGGGGCTTTCGCGCAATCGGCTGGGCGACAGCACGGTGCGCATCGACGGCAGCGATGGCCATAAGGTGGCGGAACTGGCCCAGCTGTTGCCGATGCAGTTGATTACCCCGGAGGGCTTTACGCTACTGAATGGCGGGCCCAAGTACCGGCGGGCCTTTATAGACTGGGGTTGTTTTCATAACGAGCCGGCTTTCTTTACCGCCTGGAGCAATCTGCGCCGGTTGCTGAAACAGCGCAATGCCGCCCTGCGACAGGTCAGTCGTTATCAACAGCTGCGCGCCTGGGATCAGGAGCTGATTCCGCTGGCGAACCGAATCAGTCAATGGCGTGCTGACTACAGCGCGGCGATCGCGGCGGATATTACCGCCACGTGCGCGCAATTTCTGCCTGAGTTTCGCCTCGATTTCAGCTTTCAGCGCGGCTGGGACAAAGAAAGCGATTTCGGCGAGCTGCTGGAACGCCAGTTCGAGCGCGATCGCGCGCTAACCTACACTGCGTCGGGCCCCCATAAAGCGGATTTCCGAATCCGTGCCGAAGGTGTACCGGTGGAGGATATTCTCTCGCGCGGTCAGCTCAAATTATTGATGTGTGCCCTGCGTCTGGCGCAGGGCGAATTCCTTACCCACCGTAACGGCCGGCGATGTCTTTATCTGATTGATGACTTCGCATCCGAACTGGACACCGGGCGCCGTCGCCTTTTGGCGGAACGTCTGAAAGACACCCATGCCCAGGTTTTCGTCAGCGCGGTCAGCGCGGATCAAATCCGTGATATTACCGATGAAAATGGCAAGATGTTCAAGGTGAAACAGGGTAAAATAAGCCTCCAATCCGAAGTTTAAATGAGCGGGAAACGTTGATGTCGAATTCTTATGACTCCTCAAGTATCAAAGTACTCAAGGGACTGGACGCGGTGCGTAAGCGCCCGGGTATGTATATCGGCGATACCGATGATGGTACCGGTCTGCATCATATGGTATTCGAGGTTGTGGACAACGCTATCGACGAAGCCCTTGCCGGTCACTGTAAAGAAATCGTGGTCATGATCCACGCAGACAATTCTGTTTCCGTCCAGGATGATGGTCGCGGCATTCCGACCGGCATCCACGAAGAAGAGGGCGTCTCTGCCGCCGAAGTTATCATGACCGTGCTGCACGCGGGCGGTAAGTTTGACGACAACTCCTACAAGGTGTCGGGCGGCCTGCACGGCGTCGGCGTGTCGGTGGTGAACGCGCTGTCGGAAAAACTCGAGCTGATGATAAAGCGCGAAGGTAAAGTGCATCAGCAGACCTACCAGGGGGGCGTGCCCCAATCACCGCTGTGTGTGGTGGGGGAAACCGAGCAGACCGGCACCACGGTGCGGTTTTGGCCGAGTTTTGCTACCTTCACCAACAATACCGAATTCCAATACGAAATCCTGGCCAAACGGCTGCGGGAACTGTCCTTTCTGAACTCCGGAGTGTCAATCCGCCTGCGCGACAAGCGCAACGACAAGGAAGACCACTTCCATTACGAAGGTGGCATAAAGGCGTTCGTGGAATATCTGAATAAGAACAAAACCCCTATTCACCCGAATGTGTTCTATTTCTCTACCGAAAAAGACAGCATCGGTGTGGAAATTGCGCTGCAATGGAACGATGGGTTCCAGGAAAATATTTACTGTTTCACCAACAACATTCCCCAGCGCGACGGTGGTACCCATCTGGCCGGCTTTCGCGCCGCCATGACTCGCACGCTGAATTCCTATATGGATAAAGAAGGTTACAGCAAAAAGGCCAAAATCAGCGCGACCGGCGACGACGCCCGCGAGGGGCTTATCGCCGTGGTTTCTGTCAAGGTAACCGATCCAAAGTTCTCTTCCCAAACCAAGGACAAACTTGTTTCGTCCGAGGTGAAATCGGCGGTGGAATCGCTGATGAACGAGCGGCTGGTGGAATATCTACTGGAAAACCCCAACGATGCCAAAATCGTGGTGGGCAAAATCATCGATGCCGCACGCGCCCGTGAAGCCGCCCGTAAGGCGCGCGAGATGACCCGCCGTAAGGGGGCGTTGGATCTGGCCGGTCTGCCGGGCAAGCTGGCGGATTGTCAGGAGCGCGATCCGGCGCTGTCGGAATTGTACCTGGTGGAGGGTGACTCCGCCGGCGGTTCGGCCAAGCAGGGCCGTAACCGTAAGAATCAGGCGATATTGCCGTTGAAAGGGAAAATCATCAACGTCGAAAAAGCCCGTTTTGACAAAATGCTGTCTTCGCAGGAAGTCGCTACGCTCATCACTGCCCTCGGCTGCGGCATCGGCCGCGACGAATACAACCCGGACAAGCTGCGCTATCACAATATCATTATCATGACCGATGCCGATGTCGATGGTTCGCATATCCGCACCCTGTTGTTGACCTTCTTTTATCGTCAGATGCCGGAAATTATTGAGCGCGGTCATGTGTTTATCGCTCAGCCGCCGCTGTATAAAGTCAAAAAGGGCAAGCAGGAACAATATATCAAAGACGATGAGGCCATGGATCAGTATCAGATAGCGCTGGCGATGGATGGTGCCACGTTGCACGCCAATGCCCATGCCCCGGCGCTGGCCGGCGAGCCGCTGGAAAATCTGGTGGCCGAACATTACGCCGTGCAGAAGATGATAGGCCGCATGGAACGGCGCTTCCCGCGTGCGCTGCTTAACCACTTAATTTATCAGCCGGCCCTGACGGAAGCGCAGCTGAGCCAGCAGGATCAGGTCACAAGCTGGATCACCTCACTGGCGCAGGCGCTGAACGATAACGAGAAGCACGGCAGCAGCTACAGCTTTAAAGTGCAGGAAAATCGCGAACGCCAGCTGTTTGAGCCGGTGCTGCGGGTACGCACGCATGGCGTCGATACGGATTATCTGCTGGATTACGATTTCATCCACGGCGGTGAATATCGCAAACTGGCTACGCTTGGCGAAACGCTGGGGGGTCTTATCGAAGCGGATGCCTATATCGAGCGCGGTGAACGCCGTCAGCCGGTCACCAGCTTTGAGCAGGCGCTGGAATGGCTGGTGAAGGAGTCGCGCCGCGGCCTGGCGGTGCAACGCTACAAAGGTCTGGGCGAGATGAACCCTGATCAGCTGTGGGAAACGACCATGGACCCGGACAGCCGCCGTATGTTGCGCGTCACGGTAAAGGACGCCATCGCGGCCGATCAGCTGTTTACCACGCTGATGGGGGATGCGGTAGAGCCGCGGCGTGCGTTCATTGAAGAAAACGCGCTAAAGGCCGCTAATATCGATATTTAACGGCAAGCGTCGACCACAATCATCCGGGATTAACCTCCCGGATTTTTTTGCCCCGCTTTCACTTACTCTGACGTTGTGCCAGTCGGTTGCGGCGATGTATTCCGCCAGACCCGCCCGCACGTCACTTAATAGAAATGTCCTCCTCTTGTCATTATCTGGCATTATCGCCGGCGCAAGCTCTATTATTGGGCCGCTCGCCGTAAACACCGTCGCGACAACGGTTGACAGCCTTGTCTGGTGATATAGGCTAAAGTGTGATCTTGCCCCGCCATCTCCGTACAGCTTTTGTATCTTAAGTTAACGAAGCCCGCTGCCGCCGGTATTCTCTCGGAGAGTGATATCCCAGCGCGCTTTACGGATGGTTTTCATTGTAATGCGTGAACGCTGCTGCAAGGTTTCGCAGGGCTGTTCTCGCATCCGATTTTGGCATGAACTCGATATAGTCTTCCTTCATCGTCTTCACGAACCGTTCGGCCATGCCATTGCTCTGCGGGCTGCTCACCGCTGTTGTGCAGGGCTCCAGATCCAGTTCTCTGGCGAACCTCTGCGTTTCATGCGCGGTATACGCTGAACCGTTGTCCGTCAACCACTGCACCGCTGTATCGGGTAACCTGTCGCCGAAGCGCTTTTCTACCGACCTCAGCATCACATCCTGCACGGTCGAACTGTCGTAGCCTCCAGTGCTCGCAGCCCAGTCTATGGCCTCTCTGTCGCAGCAGTCCAGTGCGAAGGTGACCCGAAGTTTTTCACCGTTGTCGCAGCCGAACTCGAAGCCATCTGAACACCAGCGCATATCGCTTTCTGCCACCGCGATCCTGCCCTTATGCTCACGCCTCGGCCGCTCTGGTTTTCAATGTAATAACAGCAGGTTATGCTCACACATGATCCTGTAAAGTCGTTTCGCATTTACCGGCGGCAGTCCCTCTGCGCGACGTTGTTTACGCAGGATTCCCCACACCCGCCGATAGCCGTAGCTGGGCATATCGCTGATGATGTCGAGGATGTCCGACAGTATTTCAGCGTCTGCTTCGTCATTACGCCGGTTACAGCGCCTGTCCTGCCAGTCGGCAGAACGCTTAATCCGCAGTGACAGCGGCGCACGCGACCCGCTCATGGCGCGGCTGACCTGTGCTATTCCCCGGCCTTTGGCAACAAGGGCGTGTGCGCTATCCATTTTCGTGACTGGCCGTACTCCACTGCTTCTTTTAGGATCTCAATCTCCATCGTCTTCTTACCCAGAAGGCGCTGGAGCTCCCGGACCTGCTTCAATGCAGCTGCAAGCTCAGAGGCAGGAACAACGTCCTCCCCGGCAGCCACGGCGGTGAGGCTGCCTTCCTGATATTGCTTTTTCCACTTAAACAGCAGGCTGGGCTGGATACCGTGCAGTCGTGCGAGATGGGAGACATTCATGCCGGGCTCCATCCTCTGCTGAATAATGGCCATTTTTTCCTGAGGAGTTTTACGTTTACGGACTTCTTGACCTAACAGGATCCCGGTCATATCAAAATTGGCGTTAGTGTTAGACATATATTCAAGCCTATCTCTTATCTGGAGATACAGCTACTGTCTGGTGTTTCAGGGGGATAAATCAACTTAGGATTTGAGCTCCCATGGGACAAAAGGGGACATCAAGACATATTTTTTATCCTCCAAAGCCTCAGTTTGTTATCCAGTAAGACATTTTCGCTCACCATTTCACTATGACAAACGAAACTTTGAAACTCATACAGAATTTGATTATGTTCCTATGAATAAGAGAATTTGACTTTGCTATGTCGACGCCATTCTTGCCAAGTGGTAATCTTAGTACTATTTTCAAGGCGCCTTGGGCGTCAATTTTTCCAGAAAAATCATAACTCTTCTCATTGATATTGAGAAAGATTTTACCATAAACATTGGATATGCCGTCAGCTTTTTTATTTTAACCGATAGATGAGTGTTACAGGCATTGATGTCGCCTTCGTTAGTCTAATGGGTTTAAGTAATGAGTCTGTGACGTCTTTTCTTTTTTGCTAATTTTTTTATATTTCTATTGCGCCAATGAGGTAGAGAAAAAACGGCAGCGGAGATGAACAGGATTATTGTGGCAACGATATCTGTGATTTATCCCCCTGAAACACCAGACAGTAGCTGTATCTCCAGATAAGAGATAGGCTTGAATATATGTCTAACACTAACGCCAATTTTGATATGACCGGGATCCCGTTAGGTCAAGAAGTCCGTAAACGTAAAACTCCTCAGGAAAAAATGGCCATTATTCAGCAGACGATGGAGCCCGGCATGAATGTCTCCCATCTCGCACGACTGCACGGTATCCAGCCCAGCCTGCTGTTTAAGTGGAAAAAGCAATATCAGGAAGGCAGCCTCACCGCCGTGGCTGCCGGGGAGGACGTTGTTCCTGCCTCTGAGCTTGCAGCTGCATTGAAGCAGGTCCGGGAGCTCCAGCGCCTTCTGGGTAAGAAGACGATGGAGGTTGAGATCCTAAAAGAAGCCGTGGAGTACGGCCAGTCACGAAAATGGATAGCGCACGCGCCCTTGTTGCCAAAGGCCGGGGAATAGCACAGGTCAGCCGCGCCATGAGCGGGTCGCGTGCGCCGCTGTCACTGCGGATTAAGCGTTCTGCCGACTGGCAGGACAGGCGCTGTAACCGGCGTAATGACGAAGCAGACGCTGAAATACTGTCGGACATCCTCGACATCATCAGCGATATGCCCAGCTACGGCTATCGGCGGGTGTGGGGCATCCTGTGTAAACAACGTCGCGCAGAGGGACTGCCGCCGGTAAATGCGAAACGACTTTACAGGATCATGTGTGAGCATAACCTGCTGTTATTACATTGAAAACCAGAGCGGCCGAGGCGTGAGCATAAGGGCAGGATCGCGGTGGCAGAAAGCGATATGCGCTGGTGTTCAGATGGCTTCGAGTTCGGCTGCGACAACGGTGAAAAACTGCGGGTCACCTTCGCACTGGACTGCTGCGACAGAGAGGCCATAGACTGGGCTGCGAGCACTGTAGGCTACGACAGTTCGACCGTGCAGGATGTGATGCTGATGTCGGTAGAAAAGCGCTTCGGCGACAGGTTACCCGATACAGCGGTGCAGTGGTTGACGGACAACGGTTCAGCGTATACCGCGCATGAAACGCAGAGGTTCGCCAGAGAACTGGATCTGGAGCCCTGCACAACAGCGGTGAGCAGCCCGCAGAGAATGGCCGAACGGTTCGTGAAGACGATGAAGGAAGACTATATCGAGTTCATGCCAAAACCGGATGCGAGAACAGCCCTGCGAAACCTTGCAGCAGCTTTCACGCATTACAATGAAAACCATCCGCACAGCGCGCTGGGATATCACTCTCCGAGAGAATACCGGCGGCAGCGGGCTTCGTTAACTTAAGATACAAAAGCTGTACGGAGATGGCGGGGCAAGATCAGCAAAAATTTTTTAGCCCTTAAAAGGTCGGACCTTAAATCTGTTTTTTTGTATCTTTATTTCTTATAGATGTCTATATATTTCCTGTCAATTGAAAGTGAAAGATATTTTAATCACCATGATCAATTAGATAAAAGCACGCATAAAAAAGGCCGGATGAAATCCGACCTTTACTCAAAGCAACTAATATTTTTCATATATAGCCTTAAAACGCTCTTTATGCGATTTTGAGACGTTTTACACTAAAAATAGTGTCATCATATTCAAGATTACAAATAGTAGGTGAGAGTGTTTTTACGCAGCCTGATTACGTGAAAGAAAAATATTTTCATCAATCCAAGCGCCTACTTCACTTTCTACAAAAGCGATAGTTCTTTCACCGGTTTTAACAGGCATTGGGAAGCTATTCTTTTTAATCAGGTTATAAATCCATGTCCGGCCATAACCAGTCCGGTCGATTACTTCAGAAATGCTGATTAGTTTTTTCTTCTGCGTCCTATATTTCTCCATCGTCGTTTGATGGAATGTATTATTCAAGTATCGCTTATGACAATCAACTATATTTTCAAAAAACGCTGGATTTTTCATGGCATTTGAGGTAACAACACACATGAATACAGATAAGCCGATTAAAAACAATTAGTTATGTAATTTAGCAAAAAGTGCTTTTATTCTTACAGTATCGGATATGTCGATGTTGGCCTGTAAGATTTTTGCCTCATGCGATTTGATGTTCAGTAATGTTCACTGACGTTCACTACTGTAAACTATTTATTTAAATCGACTTTCGCCTCCATTTGTTGGTAAAAGTTAGTTGGTAAAACTAAATAGATGATATTTTTATTCATCTAAAACATAGGAATAAAGTGATGTTCGATTCCGAGTCCGGCACCATTTATTCCGCATTTCCACGCATTGGTTGCAGGTTCAGTCTCGCAACGGTCGTTCACTAGGTAGTCGTTGCAAAAATGTCGTCGTGCCCCTCAGAAATGACCCTTTCTAACGTTATACTGAATTTTCCCTTGAAGTTAACTCTGCATGCGCCCATTGGTTGGCAAAAATTCTGAGGGTGATACATTGCCCGCCCAAACTAATGGGAGTCGTTCCTGCGGCTTGTAAACAGGATATGTCATAACCCGTTCTATCTAAAGCCGTGTGTCACATTGTTGCGGGCAGCGCTCTAGACGCCTACCGAGACCCTACGTTAAGCTTAAGGGCAAGCGGATACAGCAGGCCGGAATTTTAACCGTCATATCACTTGCGGCTAGGGTGATGCACGGCTGATTGGTCATCACTACCCAGCCCAGCGCGCTGATGAACAAGGTGCTGCAACAAACTGACCGGCTGTCGGTGCAGTCGCGGCGGGAGCTGGAGCAAGTGATACAGAGACTGGCGCTGCGCAAAAACCTGGCCCAGGGAAATCGGGCTAAGTAACCGGTCGGGCGAATGAAGGACCCCCGTTGAGGTGGCCGGGGTGACACATTAATAAAATCAGGCTCTATATGGCCTTCCGCTTTGAGGATCTCAAGGAAACGTTGGTACGCGGTTTCATCCTACTCACGAAGAACATCAATTAAGTTTTCTTCAATTAAAGCATGCTAATATATACCGGAATGGTAATAAATCCTTCAGCTATAGACGGATCAATAGTCGTTGTAGTTCGCCGAGAATGCCCAGTAGCCCACCGGGAAAAAATAGTTCAGGGTGTGCGAACGGTTGCCGAATGGCCCGTGCTGAAAGGTATCTTTACCGATATTGGCGTAAAACAAGTCGTTATGCGCTAAAGGACCATCGAAGGCTAGGGTGGCCGAGCTGAGATAGCGCCCGGTGCTGTTGGCACCGCTGTCGTCCACCCCCAGACGCAGCCGCACCGTCCAACCTCCTTTCTAGTCCACCTGCAGGTCACTGGTGGCCTCCCGCTTGCCGGGCAGAATAGTGATATCGGCATTGACGTTGGGCACCCGCTTGAGGTTTTCCAGGCTTTGCTCGATATCGCGCAGATTAAGAAAATCGCCCGATGTGGCCGGAATGGCATTCCACAGCCGTGCGCGCCAAGAGACCGCCGCGTCGAGGCGGATGGCATTGATGCGCCCAGGCTGCAGGGTGAGCGTCTGGACGCCTTTGGTCATGCTCTGCTCCTGCGCCATCACCCGCGAGGTAACATACCCTTTAGCCAGAATGGCGTTCTGTACTTTGTTGATGGCGAGCACAATACCTTGGGCACCGAGGCAGCGGCCTTGGGCAGACACCGCGGCGTCGAGCGCGCTCTGCCGACTCCCCGACAAGACTAAGCCGGTGAATGATAAAACAAGGACGCTCAGCGTTCGGGTGATCCTGCTGACGCTTATTGGTGCGAGGAAGACGTTCATCAGTCTTGAACGTATCTTGCCGTTGCAAGGCACGCTCGCGCTCTTGATGACACAACTGCTAGCGGGCATCAAGCGCTGCGGCCCTTTGCTCAGGAGTATCAGGCGGCGCGGCGGTCGCCAACGGAGAGTAAAGGACCAACAGCATTTTCGCGAAAGCAGGCACCCGCGTCGACTGACATCGCTGCGAAAGACAAGTGTTATTCATGAAAAATCCATTTTCATTGTATAGAGAAGCATGCCATTGAGAGCG
This sequence comes from Candidatus Sodalis endolongispinus, assembly GCF_018777395.1. GTDB lineage: Bacteria > Pseudomonadota > Gammaproteobacteria > Enterobacterales > Enterobacteriaceae > Sodalis_B > Sodalis_B endolongispinus. Next base: position 1,480,081 of record NZ_JAFJYC010000001.1, on the reverse strand, counting down.
CGGCGGTCACCCTCGCGCTTTGAAGCATGCGTTTCCTGCTTCAGGGTGTGCACTGCCGGATGCCGAATTAGCTCGCATCCAACCATGGTCTGCGGTCTGCTTTACGCCGAATTGCATCCTGCAAGGCGGCAAAGGGTGCTCTAACGCGGCCTGCAAACAGGCCGGTTGATGTGGCTCGGATACCCAGCGCATAGCTGTTGCCCTAACCGCGCATTAATACGGCTATTGCCACAGCGTCTTCTATCAGCACGCGGATGACCCGACAGGGCCATACCTTACGGTTTAAGCACGGTCACACCAGTCAACTTGAAATGGCTCCCTGGCGACGTTAAAGAGACGCGTCACATGCCAGGCGCGGCAGCGATGGTGACTAATGAACGGGCATGGCAATGTATTTGCGCTTCATCTGAGTGCTTGTGACATTTCTATTAACCCTTTGTTTTGTAATCTATCACAGCGCCCACAGCAGTTCTGTGGACTAACGCAGTCGGCACTTGGCTAGATCTTACAGACAAATATTCCAAGCACTTCCATCACGATGGCTGTAATGGCTGCGAAGTGGTTGTGAAGGTCTTATCCTGCTGACCTGTTAGGCCGGATGCCAGACTGCTATCCGGTAAAAGTGGTATTCAGCGCACTATCTAAAATATCCCACACTCGTTTCAGCCATTTCTCCCTGTTTTCGCCACCATAATCCCCCCAACAAGCCTACTTGTCAGCGCCCGGACACGCCCGCTGACGGTTGCCATAGTAACCAGAAAATAGCCTATACCGTTCTCTTTCTAATGGCACGATATCAGACAATAATTGAGGCCATCACGGCGCAAAGATGCCGAAAGATAAGTCAGTAAGCGGCAAAATCTTACGCGGTGCAGTTACCACCACAGCGAGTTCCTTCCCCTTTTATGCAGTGGCTGGGGGCAATATGACGCTTTTCACGCACAACCACGCGACACGAAAAAGTCATAGACGCCTGCAGTAAAACAACATACCGTCTCCCCTCTTTGAAATCACCAGCGATGGCCGCAGGTTTCACGCCACCTTTATTTTCGACTAAGTTTTTACTACCGCCCAGGCTAATCGACCTGTCGTCCCGCTCATTTTAAATCAGCATGTCAGTACACAAAATTTAATGCTAATAAGACCGTCATTCACTGATATCGATTATTATAGCAGTCCCGTTCTGGCATTAAGCATTATATCCCTTGTCGACAAAAGCGAATTTTGATAACTGCTTGATATAAAATCACCCGTGTCTATGATATGGTTTTTTTGAAAATTAATATCTCGGAGTTACCATGAAAATAGCAACAGAAACCCCATCCATAACAAAGATTAACAACAACGGCGTTGGTGAGGTGGTTAAAAAGGCCGCGAATTCGCTTTCCGATGTCTTTGGAAACATTAAGAATGTTATCAGCACTTCCCTAAAACTTAACATTACACCAAACAACCATGGCCATGGAACCTCCTGGGTTTATTATAATTACATAAAGAAAGACAACATTACGCATACGGGTAATAAAGCATCTAACGTAGAAAATAATTTAGTGGAGAATGATATTAACCTTACCAAACGCCTCTCATTTGCCACCATTCATCAAATGATGTCACCCTGGCCGGAGAGCAAATACCTCATTGCTGAACCTCTAAGCTCAGTGGGGATTAAAAACGCAGCTTCACAGGAGTGTGTCGCTAAAAAAACTGCCCCAACGCCGGGCAAGTTATCAGTCAAGATAGAAATACCCAACATTGCTTTTCCAAGCACGAAACAGTGTGATCAAATAGACCACGGCTCAATATTAATAGACTCCAGCCTTAGTGGCAAAATAACATTGCATTCCGAAAATGAGTTAATGAATAATCGGTTATTCAGAAGGCAGGCAGAGAGGCATAAGAGACCGTAAGCCACCTATCATTAGTTATGATAAATAATAATAGGGTAAATCGATATAGCAGCCTTTTATTCTGCCCCGGTCTAACGCCGGGGTGATTGTAGTGACCAGGAGGGAAGGTCTCGAACTGGTTTGAAACAGACTCTTCCGTTGTCAGTTGAAGTTTCTAGTTACAGCGCGGCTCCATCGCCCCGCTGCTTATGAGAAAAAATAACGCATGCATACGGATGTAGCGCTAATCGACGCATTTGATATGTCCCGGGTTTATATTGGCTGACAGGACCTTGCTATCTATTTGAAGAGGATGACGCAACAAAACGGGTGGCGTATTGCTAAACCTGCGGCTTGCATTGCACAGAGATCTATTACGCGTGTGGTGCCAAGATGGATCGTCACTTTGACATAATCGAGACACCATCAGCATCAGCATCAGGAGAAATTCGAGCTCGTGTTATTTCTTTATTCAATAACGAGGGACTATTATTCTGATTCTCAAAACACCCATTATGCATGACATGATAAATAGTAATCACAGCATTATCCCAATACCCTTATGGAATATTTTTTTGTTAAAAAACCCAACCTGAAGGACAGAAACCTATGACATCACCACATATAATTAAACCCGAGGCCAATACACCGATTGCCGCATCTGATGGTCAAAACCCATATTTTTTCATCATTGATACTTCCGGCAGAAGCAAGAGAGAAATAAAACACGTCTTCAGTGAATTTTTTAATGCCTTTGAGATTTTTCTCCACTCAGGACATAAAATAAAGTTAGAAAGTGATTCATCCAAAGTGGATAAAGACAGCATTGAGACCAAAGAGACGCATACAACCGCTCAACCCGCTGCACAGATCAGATAGTCGGACGCGCAGGAAGACATAGCAGAGGGTCCCGCGTTAAAGAAGACACAACCCAAATCGACAACTGAAGGGGAGCATGACGATAGCGGGAAAGAGGCTAAGATGCCTACTGCCAACATCGAACCAACGACGCAGACGCTTTCAGATAACGCCAAGTTGGACGCGGCTACCCTTTCTGATCCTATCAAACCGACGGCTAAAGCTGTTGCTGACGACGACAAGTCAACGGTCGACGTTATCGCTAAAGACACCCAATCGATCGCTAATACACCCACCGACAATATTGAGCCCGAGCCTGATACTGGCTCAGGCTCGGACCTGCCTGTTATAGTAGGCTTAGGAGTTGCAGCGGGGGGAACCGCCAGCATTTATTACGCAGTCAAAAAGAAAGCTGTCAAAATGACCATGAGAATGCGTGATAGCATTCCTATGTTAGTACGCTCACCGTAAGCGTTGTTAAATCGGAATATTAATATGGAAATACAAGAAGTTGGCATATCGCAACTTAATGAGGCGTTAAGTGCGCTCGCCTTTGAGTTAGCCTCTGCACTTGACGACGTTTCTGAGGTTATCGACAATACCGAGAATGCCGCTAATACTGAAAATACTGAAGTTGCCGCAAATACCGGGAATGGCGATAATGTTGCGGTTACTGGGAATACCGTCATTGGCGGTACGCCAAACCCACCGCTAAAACCCAAAAATAAAATTATCTTAAGCCCTTCCGCCGCCTGAGAATGCATAAATAAATTTTTTCTGCCAGTGCGCGGTAATGGGCCATAGCACCAGATACAGCTGAAAAGACGGGCCTTATGACGTCTCAAATTTTATTGTCGTGTTAAAGTGGTCAAACGCCTGTAGAGGATGCGGGTCCCTGCCAGACCGGTTATTAAAGCGCCCTTGATCTTGCGCATAGCCTGAATAAAAAACCCTAGCGCCAGGATGTTATGCTCTACAACCGGCGGTTAGGGTTTAATCTCCCTGGTAGAAGATCTCTGTTGTGCGGTAACGAATAAGCCGGCGATAGCAAGCCGGCCTGCGCCGCAGATGTTGATATGCCTGCGGCAGGCATACCGTGGCCTTGGCTAGGGCGATTCCTGCGCTAGCCATCTTGCTATGTCCCCTTTGCCGTCCCAGGTATCTGTTCTCGCCTGTCGGCGCTATACCGGTAGACATATTGGGCGGTGGTAGCGATTAACACTATCGGTTATGGCTCAATCCCGACCGGTAGCAAGGTTGGCCGAGCACAAATCGGCCGATGATAGCGATCAACAATATGCGTTATGGCTACATCTCGCGCCAGCAGGCAAGCTCCTACCACCGTCGCCTCCGAACCCATTTGGGAAACCTCGATGCGCGTGTCTTGGTTTCGCCGGGTAAACTCGTCGATAATCCGCTGGGCGAAAGGTAGATTTTGCGACAGGCCGCCGCCGAGGATCAGTATGCTAGGGTCCAGTATAGTTGCCACGGCGGCGGCGATACGCCCCAGCTCGACGCCGTACTCATTCATTAGCACCTGCGCTCGCTCATCCCCTGCGGCGGCCAGCGAAAACAGCGCTTGCGGAGAAGGCGGTTGACCTTCCACGCCGCTAAACACGTCTCTGGCCCTTTGCATCAAACCGTCCGACCCATAGCGCTGTTCAAGCGCGTCAAAGCTTGAGGGTTGGCTATGACGCCAGGAAGGCGGGATTTGCGCCAGTGATTTATCCCCCTGAAACACCAGACAGTAGCTGTATCTCCAGATAAGAGATAGGCTTGAATATATGTCTAACACTAACGCCAATCTTGATATGACCGGGATCCTGTTAGGTCAAGAAGTCCGTAAACGTAAAACTCCTCAGGAAAAAATGGCCATTATTCAGCAGAGGATGGAGCCCGGCATGAATGTCTCCCATCTCGCACGACTGCACGGTATCCAGCCCAGCCTGCTGTTTAAGTGGAAAAAGCAATATCAGGAAGGCAGCCTCACTGCCGGGGAGGACGTTGTTCCTGCCTCTGAGCTTGCAGCTGCATTGAAGCAGGTCCGGGAGCTCCAGCGCCTTCTGGGTAAGAAGACGATGGAGGTTGAGATCCTAAAAGAAGCCGTGGAGTACGGCCAGTCACGAAAATGGATAGCGCACGCGCCCTTGTTGCCAAAGGCCGGGGAATAGCACAGGTCAGCCGCGCCATGAGCGGGTCGCGTGCGCCGCTGTCACTGCGGATTAAGCGTTCTGCCGACTGGCAGGACAGGCGCTGTAACCGGCGTAATGACGAAGCAGACGCTGAAATACTGTCGGACATCCTCGACATCATCAGCGATATGCCCAGCTACGGCTATCGGCGGGTGTGGGGCATCCTGTGTAAACAACGTCGCGCAGAGGGACTGCCGCCGGTAAATGCGAAACGACTTTACAGGATCATGTGTGAGCATAACCTGCTGTTATTACATTGAAAACCAGAGCGGCCGAGGCGTGAGCATAAGGGCAGGATCGCGGTGGCAGAAAGCGATATGCGCTGGTGTTCAGATGGCTTCGAGTTCGGCTGCGACAACGGTGAAAAACTGCGGGTCACGTTCGCACTGGACTGCTGCGACAGAGAGGCCATAGACTGGGCTGCGAGCACTGTAGGCTACGACAGTTCGACCGTGCAGGATGTGATGCTGATGTCGGTAGAAAAGCGCTTCGGCGACAGGTTACCCGATACAGCGGTGCAGTGGTTGACGGACAACGGTTCAGCGTATACCGCGCATGAAACGCAGAGGTTCGCCAGAGAACTGGATCTGGAGCCCTGCACAACAGCGGTGAGCAGCCCGCAGAGCAATGGCATGGCCGAACGGTTCGTGAAGACGATGAAGGAAGACTATATCGAGTTCATGCCAAAACCGGATGCGAGAACAGCCCTGCGAAACCTTGCAGCAGCGTTCACGCATTACAATGAAAACCATCCGCACAGCGCGCTGGGATATCACTCTCCGAGAGAATACCGGCGGCAGCGGGCTTCGTTAACTTAAGATACAAAAGCTGTACGGAGATGGCGGGGCAAGATCAATCCAAATTACAATCAATCCAGTCCAGAATATAGTGCAAAAAAATCATTTTCCGCTCATTTTTTTGCGACGAGTCCAGAATCAGTAAAATCACTGTAAGCCGCGCCAGTAAAGGGCTTCCGGCTAATCCATCGTTACCCTAGAGAGTCCAGAAATGCTTGCCACCCCACAGGGGCGTGGAAAGTCTTATTTCCCACGCCGCGACCATGACGCATGCGGGTATGGCGGCGGAAGCCCGTGCCCGCGCCGGTATTGGCGAAACGCTGCTACGCGTGTCGGTCGGGATCGAAGATAGCGAAGATTTAATTGCCGATCTGGAACAGGCTTTCCAGGCGGCACTACAGAGGTAAGCATGAGTCCATTAGTAAGCGCGGACAGCCCGACCGGCCGTCAATTGCATAAATTTGGCGGTAGTAGCCTTGCCGACGTGAAATGTTATCAGCGGGTGGCGGGGATTATGGCCGAGTACAGCCGGCCCGGCGATCTGATGGTGGTTTCCGCAGCGGGCAGTACGACCAACCAGCTGATAAGCTGGCTGACGCTGAGCCAAAGCGATCGTTTGTCCGCCCATCAGGTGCAGCAGAATTTACGCCATTATCAAAGCGAACTGATTAACGGCTTGCTGCCCCCTGCGGACGCTGAAGGGCTGCTCGCTGCGTTCATTCGCGATCTGGAGCGGCTGGCGGCATTGCTGGATGGTCGCATTACCGATGCGGTCTATGCCGAGGTGGTCGGCCACGGCGAAATCTGGTCTGCGCGGCTGATGGCCGCGCTGCTCAGCCAACTGTATATGGAAGCGCAATGGCTGGATGCACGCGATTTTCTGCGTGCCGAACGTGCCGCTCAGCCCCAGGTCGATGAGGGGCGTTCCTGGCCGCTATTGCAACAGCTGTTGACGCAACATCCTACCAAACGGCTGGTCATCACGGGCTTTATCTGCCGCAACCAGGCCGGCGAGACGGTGCTGCTCGGCCGCAACGGCAGCGATTATTCCGCCACCCAAATTGGAGCGCTGGCAAGCGTAGCCAGTGTCACTATCTGGAGCGATGTGGCTGGCGTTTACAGTGCCGATCCGCGCAAAGTGAAAGATGCCTGACTGTTGCCGCTGCTGCGCCTGGATGAAGCCAGCGAGCTGGCACGTCTGGCGGCACCGGTCCTGCACGCCAGGACACTGCAGCCGGTTTCCGGCAGCGATATTGATTTGCTTTTACGCTGCAGCTATCAGCCGGAGCAGGGCTCGACGCGCATTGAGCGGGTATTGGCCTCCGGTACCGGCGCGAAGATTGTCACCAGCCATGATGACGTCTGCCTGATCGAATTGACTATTCCGCCGCAGCACGACTTCGCGTTGGCCCACAAAGAGATGGAGCTGGCGTTGAAACGTGCGCAGATCAAACCGCTGGCGGTTGGGGTCCATCGCGACCGGCGTTTGCTACAGCTGTGCTACACCGCTGAGGTGGCCGGCAGCGCGTTGCGTATTCTTGAACAGGCCGGTTTGTCGGCGCATTTGCAATTGCGCGAGGGGGTGGCGCTGGTCGTGCTGGTTGGCGCCGGCGTGGCGAAAAACCCGCTGCACAGTCACCGTTTTTACCAGCAGCTTAAATATCAGCCCATCGAATTTTTCTGGCAGGCGGAGGATGGCATCAGTTTGGTCGAGGTGCTGCGGGTAGGGCCTACCGAGCATGTGATTCAAGGGCTGCACAGCTCGTTGTTCCGCGCCGAGAAACGTATCGGCCTGATGCTGTTCGGCAAGGGCAATATCGGTTCGCGCTGGCTGGAGCTATTTGCCCGTGAGCAGAAAAACCTCTCTGCGCGTACCGGCTTTGAATTTATTCTCAGCGGCGTGGTGGACAGCCAGCGCAGCCTGCTTAGCTACGACGGCCTTGGCGCCAGCCTGGCGCTGGCCTTTTTCAATGATGAAGCCACGCTTACCGAGCCGGAAGATCTGTTTTTGTGGATGCGCTCCCATCCTTATGACGATTTGGTGGTGCTGGATGTGACCGCCAGCGAAGCCCTGGCGGATCAATATTTGGATTTTGCCAGTTACGGTTTCCACGTTATTAGCGCCAACAAGCTGGCGGGGGCGTCTGACGGTGATAATTACCGTCAGGTGCGTGACGCCTTCGCCAAAACCGGCCGCCACTGGCTTTACAACGCGACGGTTGGCGCCGGCCTGCCGGTGAACCATACGGTGCGGGACTTGCTGGACAGTGGTGATAGCATTCTCTCCATTAGCGGTATCTTCTCGGGGACGTTGTCGTGGTTGTTTTTGCAGTTTGACGGCAGCGTGCCTTTTACCGAACTGGTGGAACAAGCTTGGCAGCAGGGCCTGACCGAGCCGGACCCGCGCGTCGATCTCTCCGGCCAGGATGTGATGCGTAAACTGGTGATCCTAGCCCGCGAGGCGTGGTATGCCATTGAGCCTAATCAGGTGCGGGTTGAATCGCTGGTGGCGCCCGGTCATGAAGCGGGGTCGGTGGATCACTTCTTTGAAGAGGGCGGCGAGGCGCTTAACGAACACATGCTGCAGCGTCTGGAAGCGGCGCAAGAAATGGGGCTGGTGCTGCGCTATATCGCGCGTTTCGAGGCTAACGGCAAGGCGCGGGTGGGCGTAGAGGCGGTGCGGCGAGAGCATCCGATGGCCTCATTGCTACCCTGCGACAACGTGTTTGCCGTTGAGAGCCGCTGGTACCGCGATAATCCGCTGGTCATTCGCGGCCCTGGCGCCGGACGGGACGTCACCGCCGGGGCTATCCAGTCGGATCTTAACCGTATGGCGCAGTTGCTCTGAGGGCGAAGCGCAAGGGTAACCGGCGTAAAGGTTGCCAGCGCCCGATGGCGCAGGTGTCCCGTGCCGCTGTGGTCGGTGCCTGAAGGCGGGGATGTCCGGCGCCGCAGTGGTTGGTGCCCGATGGCGGGGTGTCCCGTGCCGCAGTGGTCGGTGCCCGATGGCGGGGTGTCCCGTGCCGCGGTGGTCGGTGCCAGATGGTTGGGTGTCCCGTGCTGCGGTGGTTGGTGCCCAATGGCGGGGTGTCCCGTGCCGCGGTGGTCAGCGCCCGATGGCGGGGTGTCCCGTGCCGCGGTGGTCGGTGTCCGATGGCATGGTGTCCCGTGCTGCGGTGGTCTGGTGCCCGATGGCGGGGTGTCCCGTGCCGCAGTGGTCGGTGCCCGATGGCGACAGCGTCCCGCGCTGCGCCCTGGGGATGCCGTTCCGGTTGTGATGAATCTGCTTCATCATCCCGCACCGTGCGCCAATGCGCCGCGGCGACGCCCGCGCCTCCTTAGGTAACAGGGATCGGTCCAGGCCCCTTTCTCCGCGCCGCGCGCTCTGCGCGTGTTCGGGTACTTCCCAGGTTGTAACCGTTTTATGCCTCACTAAGCCAAATTGAAAATAATTCACTCTCCTTGAATATTACTCGCCTCCGGCAACAATGAATTGATTGACGAAACTCGTGAATTCAGTCATTTTCTATTTAGACCTCTAAACGTATAGACGCTTATCTGTGGCGGGCACAACGCCCCTCCTACATCGTGTCATGAGGTAAAGGTATGAGTTTCTTTCACGCCAATCAGCGGGAAGCATTGAATCAGAATCTGGCGGAACTGCAGGGCCAGATAAACGTCTCGTTTGAATTTTTTCCGCCCCACACCAGCGAGATGGAACAAACTCTCTGGCAATCTATCGACCGGCTGAGCGAACTGAAACCCACTTTTGTCTCGGTGACCTATGGGGCCAACTCCGGTGAACGCGAGCGTACCCACAGCATCATCAAAGATATCAAAGAACGTACCGGTCTGGATGCCTCGCCGCATCTGACCTGTATCGACGCCACCCCGCACGAGCTACAGGTGATAGCGCAGGACTACTGGCATAGCGGGATCCGCCATATCGTGGCGTTACGGGGCGATTTACCACCCGGTAGCGGTCGGCCGGCGATGTACGGCGCTGATCTGGTCGCGCTGCTCAAAAAGGTGGGAGACTTCGATATCTCCGTGGCTCTCTACCCGGAAGTGCATCCAGAAGCCAAGAGCGCTCAGTCGGATCTGATCAATCTGAAAAAGAAAGTCGATGCCGGTGCCAGCCGGGCGATTACCCAGTTCTTTTTCGATGTGGAAAGTTATTTGCGTTTTCGCGACCGCTGCGTGGCCGCCGGTATTGATACCGAAATTGTGCCGGGTATTTTGCCGGTGTCGAATTTTCGCCAACTGCAGCGTTTCGCCGCCGTCACCAATGTAAAAGTACCCAACTGGATGACCACCATGTTCGACGGGCTGGATAACGATCTGGAAACCCGCAAAATGGTGGGCGCCTCCATCGCCATGGACATGGTAAAAATCCTCAGCCGGGAAGGGGTAAATGATTTTCATTTTTACACCCTGAATCGCGCCGAGCTAACCTATGCCATCTGCCATACGCTGGGTGTGCGCCCGGAAATCAAAATCGCCCCTGCGGCCAATCGGGCCGCAGGATAACGCGTCCCGCCGCCGGGTTTCTATTTTGCGGGGGTGATGGCCCGTTATCGCAAGCGCCGATGTCGTTCGTGGGCGGCTTCGCTGCCGCCGCGCGCTTCACCGCTCCTTAGCCGGTATTCCGCATCCCCGCCGCCACCCCGGCGATAGTAACCATTAACGCCTGTTCCACCCTTGCATCTGGATGCTCCTGCTGCCGTGAACGATGCAGCAGCTCCGCTTGCAGCACATTGAGCGGATCGGTATACACATTACGCAGGGCGATGGATTCGACAATCCACGGCAAATCGGCCATGAGGTGATCATCGTTGGAGATCGTCAATACCACGTTAATATCGTCCGCCAGCTGTTGCCGCAGCTTTTTGCCCAGCGGCCACAGGGACTCTTCCACCAGACGCTGATCGTAATATTCGGCCAGCCAAAGGTCGCTTTTGGCGAACACCATCTCCAGCATGCCGATGCGGGTGGAGAAAAAGGGCCAATCGCGGCACATGGCTTCCAATTGGTCTTGCTTGCCGGACTCCACCGCTTTTTGCAGCGCCGCGCCGGCCCCTAGCCAGGCAGGCAGCATCAGGCGGTTCTGCGTCCAGGCGAAGATCCATGGAATGGTACGCAGGCTCTCGACGCCACCGGAAGGACGGCGTTTGGCCGGCCGTGAGCCGAGCGGCAACTTGCCCAGCTCTTGCTCCGGGGTCGCTGAACGAAAATAAGGGACGAAATCCGGGTTTTCACGCACGTAGCCGCGATACATATCGCAGGAAACCGTCGATAGCTCTTCCATCAGCGCGCGCCATTCCTGACGCGGTTCCGGTGGCGGCAATAGGTTGGCATCAAGAATGGCGCCGGTGTAGAGTGCCAGGCTGCTAATAGCCACTTCCGGCAGGCCGTATTTGAAGCGAATCATCTCGCCCTGCTCGGTCACGCGCAGGCCACCCTTCAGGCTGCCGGGCGGTTGGGACAGCAGCGCGGCATTGGCCGGCGCGCCGCCGCGACCGATAGAGCCGCCGCGTCCATGAAACAACGTCAGATTGATACCGGCCTTGTCGCAGGTTTTGATCAATGCGTCCTGTGCGCGATACTGCGCCCAGGACGCGGCCATCACGCCGGCATCTTTGGCGGAATCGGAATAGCCAATCATCACCATTTGCTTGCCCTGAATGATGCCGCGATACCAATCAATGTTAAGCAGCTCGGTCATGACCCGATCGGCGTTATTCAGATCGTCTAGAGTTTCAAACAGCGGTGCTACCGGCAAGGTGTATTCACATCCCGCTTCTTTCAGCAGCAAATGCACCGCCAGAACGTCGGAGGGGGGTACGCGCTATGGAAATCACATAGGCAGCCACCGAACCCGGCGGCGCGTCAGCAATGACCCGGCAGGTATCGAGCACTTCGGTCGTCTCATCGCTAAGCTGCCAGCGTCGGGGGAGCAACGGACGGCGGGAATTAAGCTCGCGGATTAAAAACGCCTGTTTATCGGTTTCCGGCCAGCTGGCATAATCTCCCAGACCCAGATAGCGGGTAATTTCGCTTAACGCCTCGGTATGGCGGGTGCTCTCCTGACGCACGTCGATGCGCACCAACTGAATACCGAAGCATTTAATGCGCCGCAGCGTATCCAGCAGCTGACCGCTGGCGATAATCTTCATCCCGCACGCCCGCAGCGATTGATAACAGGCGTAAAGCGGTTCCCAAAGCTGATCGTTGGTTTCCAGCAAATCGGTCGGCGCCGAGCGATGTTCGCCGCGCAGTTGCGCCGCTAGCCAGTCCTGGGTACTCAGTAACTGCGCGCGCAGCCGCTTCATCAGCCGGCGATAAGGCTCCTGCTCTTCTTCGCCTCCTCCCGCCAGCGCGCGCAGCTCGGGGGTGCATTCGCCCATCGACAGCTCCGACACCAACACCTGAACATCGCGCATAAACAGATCCACCGCTTTCCAGCGGCTAAGCAGCAGCACGCGGCGGGTAATATCGGCGGTCACGTTGGGGTTGCCGTCGCGATCGCCGCCCATCCATGAGGTGAAGGTGACCGGCACATTTTCCACCGGTAATTTGTAGCCGAAGACATCCTCCAGTTGTTCATTCAGCTCACGTAAATAGCGCGGCACGCCATCGCAAAGACTGTTTTCCACTACCGCAAACCCCCAGCGGGCTTCATCCACCGGCGTCGGGCGATGTTTACGGATTTCGTCGGTATGCCAATATTGGGCGATCAATTGGCGCAAGCGGCGCATGATTTGCTTATGTTCATACTCCGGCAGATCGTGGTGATCCAATTGCTTCAGGCAGTTATTCACCTCCACCAGCATATGTATCAGGGTGCGGCGGGTAATTTCGGTGGGGTGCGCGGTCAAGACCAGTTCTATCGACAAGGATTCCACCGCGGCGCGAATGGCTTTTTCATTCAGTTCCGGGTGCTGTTTCAGCCGGGTGAAGACTTTGCCCAGCACTTCAGGATTATTAGCCGCTTCACCATGGGGGGAAATAGAATGAAATTGCTCGGCGGTGTTGGCTAAATTGAGAAATTGGCTGAAGGCGCGCGCCACCGGCAGCAACTCATCATTGGACAGGTTTTGCAGCGTGGAAAGTAACTGCTGGCGATGCTTTTCATTGCCGGCCCGGGACGATTTAGACAACTTGCGGATGGTTTCGACCTTTTCCAGGATATTTTCACCCATCGCATCTTTTATCGTGTCGCCCAGAAGCTTCCCGAGCATACTAACATTGCTTCGCATTGCCGAATATTGTTCGTTCATATGGACCCTGATTGGACTCTTTGTAAATTTATTTCACCGGATAGCGTTAATCGTTTGCCTTATATCTAGCCACGTATCGCAATGTTCGTCAATTGCCAACATTTCACGACAAAAAACCCCACATTCGCGGCAATTCGCGAGATTTAATTACACCTGCCAATTATAAGAATATCTTATTCGTTCGGGCGGTGTTTTCGGCGAAAAGGGTGTTTTCCACTCGCGACCACGCCGGCGTGGAAAGCGGGTTTTTTATTCAGTGATGGCAGAAATGTTGCACGATTTGCGTAATCAATTCCCGGGTAGGTTTAATGAAAGCGGTATCAATGAATTCGTCAGGTTGATGGGCCTGATTAATCGAACCCGGTCCCAGTACCAGGGTGGGACATAACGCCTGAATAAACGGGGCTTCGGTACAGTAATTGACCACTTCGGTTTCCACCCCCAGCAGCTTTTCCACCACCTGCACCATCGGCGCATCCGTCGGGCATTCATAGCCCGGGATGGGCGGATGCAGTGCTGAGACCGTGATACGCCCCGGCCAGCGTTCGCTGACGGAGGCCAGGGCATCGGTCATCAGCTCTTCCAGGTCGCCGAGGGTCAGACACGGCAGCGGGCGAATATCCATGTGCAATTCGCAGCAGCCGCAGATGCGGTTGGCCGCGTCTCCGCATTGAATATGGCCGAAATTCATCGTGGGGTAGGGAATGACAAAAGCCGGATGATGGTAACGTGTTTGTAGGGTATCGCGCAGCAGCATCAGGTGAGAGATGGCTTCATGCATCACCTCGATGGCGTTGACACCGCGCGCGGGATCGCTGGAGTGCCCCGACTGACCCATGACGGTGACCGCGTTGGAAAGGTGGCCTTTGTGCGCGCGCACCGGCGTCAGCGAGGTGGGTTCGCCGATGATGGCGCAATCCGGCCGCAGCTGACTGCTGCGGGCGAAATAGCTGGCGCCGGCCATGGAGGTTTCTTCATCCGCGGTCGCCAGGACATACAGCGGTTTTTTAAGCGAAGCGACATCGATATCACGCAGGTTGTTTAGCACAAAAGCAAAAAATCCTTTCATATCCGCGGTACCCAGACCGTAGAGCTTATTGTCGTGCTCGCTTAGGACAAAAGGGTCCCGCGTCCAGCGGCCATCGTCAAAAGGCACCGTATCGCTGTGGCCCGTTAATAATAATCCCCCCGGCCCACTGCCCGCGCTGGCTAGCATGTTAAACTTATTACGTGTCCCCGGTACCGGCTGGACCTCCACCTGAAACCCCAGATCGCGGAACCACCCCGCGAGCATAGTGATTAAGGACTCATTACTTTGATCCAGCGCGGCGTCGGTTGCGCTAATGGACGGCGTGCCAATAAGCGCACGGTATAACTCAATAAAAAGGGGTATTTTCATCATCGGGGTTGACAGCCTTTGCTTTGGATAGTATCAATATTCATGCATTTATTGTGAATAAAAATACAGTAATGTCGAGCGTGACGTAAAAGGGTTTACACCAGACTACTACGCTTGACCTCGCGGGTGAACAGCGGATTGGCGCTGATTCTCCCTACATCCGTTTAGATATGGTTAAGAAGGCAAATGAATTTTATGCTGAATACGCTGATTGTCGGCGCCAGCGGCTACACCGGTGCTGAGCTTGCGCTCTACGTGGCCCGCCACCCGCAGTTGAATCTCGCCGCGCTAACGGTTTCCGCGCAGAGTGCCGATGCCGGCAAATTGCTGTCCGAGCTACACCCGCAATTAAAATGCATTGTCGATTTGCCGCTGCAGCCCATGGACGATGTCAGCGCATGGGCGAAGCGCGCCGATGTGGTGTTTCTCGCCACCGCCCATGAAGTGAGTCATGATCTGGCGCCGCAATTTTTAGCGGCCGGCTGCGTGGTGCTTGATCTCTCCGGCGCCTACCGCGTCAATCAGGCGGCCTTTTACACCGAATACTACGGCTTTGAACATCAGCACGGCGACTGGCCGAGTCGGGCGGTCTACGGGCTGGCGGAGTGGCAGGAAGCGGCGTTAAAAACCGCCCAGCTGGTGGCGGTGCCCGGCTGTTATCCCACCGCCTCACAGCTGGCGCTTAAACCTCTGGTCGAGGAGGGACTGCTTCATGGTGGCCGGTGATCAATGCCGTCAGCGGAGTCAGCGGCACCGGGTGTAAGGCGTCGCTCGGCAATAGTTTTTGCGAAGTCAGCCTTCAGCCTTATGGTATTTTCACCCACCGGCATCAGCCGGAGATTGCTTGTCATTTAGGTATTCCGGTGATCTTCACGCCGCACCTGGGCAATTTCGCCCGCGGCATTATGGCGACCATCACCTGCAGGCTGCGGCCCGGCGTGACGTCGGCGGCAGTCGCGGCCAGTTTCCATCAGGCCTATGACGATAAACCGCTGGTGCGGCTTTACGACCAAGGCGTGCCGGCGCTGAAGGCGGTCGTGGGCACGCCGTTTTGCGATATCGGTTTCAAAATGCAGGGCGAACATCTGATCGTGGTCGCCGCCGAGGATAACCTGCTGAAAGGGGCGGCGGCGCAGGCGGTGCAGTGCGCCAATATCCGTTTTGGTTTTGCGCAGACGCTGGTGCTTTGCTAAGGACTAATGAGGCCAATAACATAATGAATCGATTGATTATCAAACTGGGCGGCGTTTTGCTCGATAGCGACGAGGCGCTGGAGCGTTTGTTTACCGCGCTGGGCAGTTATCGCGCCGAGCATCGGCGTCCTTTGCTTATCGTCCACGGCGGCGGTTGCCTGGTGGACGAGTTGATGCATAAACTTTCCCTGCCGGTGGTCAAGAAAAACGGCCTGCGGGTGACGCCTGCGGATCAGATAGCGATTATTACCGGCGCGCTGTCCGGTACCGCCAATAAAACGCTGCTGGTGTGGGCGAAAAAACATGCCATCAATGCGGTGGGACTGTGCCTGGGGGATGGCGACAGCGTGAACGTCACGCCGCTTGATACGGCGCTGGGTCATGTCGGCCATGCTCACCCCGGTTCGCCGGCGCTGCTGTCGACGCTGTTGGCGGCGGGCTATTTGCCCGTTATCAGCTCGATCGGGTTGACCCATGACGGCGAACTGATGAACGTTAACGCCGATCAGGCGGCCACCGCGCTGGCCGCTACGTTGGGCGCCGACCTGATTTTGCTATCGGACGTCAGCGGGATCCTCGATGGCAAAGGCCAGCGCATCGCGGAAATGACCGCCCAGAAAGCCGAGCAATTGATCGAGCAGGGGATCATCACCGACGGTATGATAGTGAAGGTCAACGCCGCGCTTGATGCGGCCCGCACGCTGGGCAGACCGGTGGATATCGCCAGCTGGCGCCACGCCGAGCAACTGCCGGCGCTGTTTAACGGCGTTGCCATCGGCACCCGTATACTGGCCTGATTGCCGGCCTCGCCGGCAGCGTGACGCCGGCCGGTTCGTTTTACCCTCTTACGGCGCGGCACGAGGCCGCGCACGCACCCTTACCGCGCGCGATGGCGCGCGTCAGCATCGTTTTCAGGAGAGCAGGTTATGGCACTTTGGGGCGGACGATTCAGTCAGGCGGCGGATCAACGTTTTAAATCTTTTAACGACTCGCTGCGGTTCGATTACCGTTTGGCTGAACAGGACATCGTCGGTTCCGTGGCCTGGTCCAGCGCGCTGGTCACCGTAGGGGTGTTGAGCGAAACGGAGCAGCAACAGCTGGAAGATGCTCTTAACGTGACCTTAGAGGAGGTGCGCGCCGCGCCGGAAGTCATCCTCATGAGCGATGCAGAAGATATCCATAGCTGGGTAGAGCAGCGCTTGATTGATAAAGTGGGCGATTTAGGCAAAAAGTTGCACACCGGACGCAGCCGAAACGATCAGGTGGCAACCGATCTCAAGCTGTGGTGTAAAGCGCAGGTCAACGATCTGCTTGGCGCGATACATTTATTGCAGCAGGCGCTGGTCATGACCGCCTAGGCCCATCAGGACGTGGTGATGCCCGGCTATACCCATTTACAGCGCGCGCAACCCATTACCTTCGCCCACTGGTGTCTGGCCTATAGCGAAATGCTCGCCCGCGATGAAAGCCGCCTGCGCGACACGTTGACGCGTCTGGACGTCAGCCCGCTCGGCGCCGGCGCGCTGGCCGGTACCGCCTATGCTATCGATCGCGACAAGCTGGCCGGCTGGCTGGGTTTTGCTTCTGCGACCCGTAATAGTCTGGATAGCGTTTCCGATCGCGATCATGTTCTGGAACTCCTGTCGGATGCGGAGATTGGCATGGTGCATCTTTCCCGCTTCGCCGAAGATTTGATTTTCTTTAATACCGGCGAGGCGGGCTTCATCGAATTATCGGATCGCGTTACTTCCGGCTCGTCGCTGATGCCGCAGAAGAAAAACCCCGATGCGCTGGAGCTTATCCGCGGCAAATGCGGACGAGTGCAGGGCGCGTTGACCGGCATGATGATGACGTTGAAGGGCCTGCCGTTGGCCTATAACAAGGATATGCAGGAAGATAAAGAGGGGCTGTTCGACGCGCTGGATACCTGGCTTGACTGTCTGCATATGGCGGCGCTGGTGCTTGATGGGATCCAACTGAAATCGCCGCGCTGCAGCGAAGCGGCGCAGCAGGGTTATGCCAACGCCACCGAACTGGCGGATTACCTGGTGGCGCGGGGTATTCCATTTCGCGAAGCGCACCATATTGTCGGCGAGGCGGTGGTGGAAGCTATCCGTCTGGGGGTGCCCCTGGAAGCGCTACCGCTGGCGCAACTGCAGGCTTTCAGTCCGGTGATTAACGATGATGTCTATCCGATCCTGGCGCTGGCGTCGTGTCTGGCGCAGCGAAAGGCGGTGTGGCGCCGGAGCAGATCGCCCAGGCTATCGCCGTGGCAAAACAGCGACTGGCATAAAGCCCGCGGCGCGGCGCCTGCCGGATGCTTTGAACGGGCAGGTGGGTGGATTGACGCGTGGGTCCAGCGTGGCCGGGCATTGGCCCGCAGAGGCTACTGCTGCGGGCGGCCCGCGTCTTCCACCAAAACGCTGAGCGTTTTTCGCGCTGCACGGCGCATCCATTGATGCATTCAACTAATGTTCGCGCTGCACGGTGCATCCATTAGTGCATTCATCCTATGTTCGCGCTGCACGGTGCATCCATTGATGCATTCAACCAATGTTCGCGCTGCACGGTGCATCCGTTGGTGCATTCAACCAATGTTCGCGCTGCACGGTGCATTCGTTAGTGCATTCAACCAATGTTCGCGCTGCACGGTGCATCCATTGATACATTCAACCAATGATCGTTCGGATAGGCAGAGAATATCGCTTGCGGGACCTTTTCCCTGCCTAACCCGTAACTTTCTCCCGTCATTTTATGAGATTGGTGAAGTGGGACACCATTAACCTGTGGCGTAAATTATTATTGGTTTTAGCTATTGATAGGGTTAATCGTTGATTGCTATTCTATCTATCGACGCGGGCTATCGCGTCGATGGAGGAATTGATGAACATTCGCGATCTAGAATATTTGGTGGCTCTGGCCGAGCATCGTCATTTTCGACGCGCCGCCGACTCCTGCCATGTCAGTCAGCCCACGCTCAGCGGACAGGTGCGCAAGCTGGAAGATGAATTGGGCGTGATGCTGTTGGAACGAACCAGCCGTAAAGTGCTTTTCACCCAAGCCGGCCTGCTGTTGGTGGATCAGGCGCGTACGGTGCTGCGGGAAGTGAAAGTTCTGCGCGAGATGGCCAGCCAGCAGGGAGAATCCATGTCGGGGCCGCTCCATATCGGCCTTATCCACACCGTGGGGCCGTATCTGCTGCCGCATATTGTTCCGACGCTGCACCAGACCTTTCCCAAGCTGGAAATGTACTTGCATGAGTCCCAAACCAGCCAGCTGCTACAGCAGCTCGACAGCGGCAAGCTGGACTGCGCCATTCTGGCGCTGGTGAAGGAGTCGGAAGCGTTTATTGAGGTGCCCTTGTTTGACGAACCAATGCAGTTGGCTATCTATGCCGATCATCCATGGGCGGATCGCGATCGGGTGCCAATGTCCGATCTGGCCGGCGAGCGTCTGCTGATGCTGGAGGATGGCCACTGTTTGCGCGATCAGGCGATGGGGTTTTGCTTCCAGGCCGGTGCCGATGAAGACACCCATCTCCGCGCTACCAGCCTGGAAACCCTGCGCAATATGGTGGCGGCGGGCAGCGGCATTACCTTGTTGCCCTCCCTGGCGGTACCGCGGGAGCGCAAGCGGGATGGCGTTTGCTATCTCCCTTGTTACAAACCGGAACCGAAACGTACCATTGCGCTGGTGTATCGCCCCGGTTCACCGCTGCGTGCCCGCTATGAGCAACTGGCGGACAGTATCCGCAGCCATATGCAAGCCTACATGGTCACTGGCTTAAAAGAGGCGGTTTAAGCCGTTAAGCGCTGCCACCCGGTAGGCTTCCGCCATGGTGGGATAATTGAAGGTGGTATTGACGAAATACTCGATAGTATTGCCTTCCCCCTTCTGCTCCATGATGGCCTGGCCGATATGAATAATTTCGGCGGCGCGCTCGCCAAAACAGTGGATGCCTAGGATCTGCTTCGTCTCGCGGTGAAATAACAATTTCAGGCTACCGACATTCATGCCGACGATTTGCGCCCGCGCCAGATGTTTGAACTGCGCGCGTCCGACTTCATACGGGATCTTCAATGCCGTGAGCTCTTGCTCGGTTTTGCCGACAGAGCTGATTTCGGGAATGGTATAAATGCCGGTGGGAATATTTTCAATCAGCTGCACATTGGCCTGGCCTTTGATGATCACCTGCGCGGCGATACGGCCCTGATCATAAGCCGCGGAGGCCAGGCTGGGGTAGCCAATCACATCGCCGACCGCGTAAATATGGCGGGCGGCGGTCTGATACATGCTGTTGACCTTGATAAGGCCGCGGCTGTCCGCTTCCAGCAAGACATTGTCCAGCTTGAGCGTATCGATATTGCCGGTGCGGCCATTGGCGTAGAGCAGGCAATCGGCTTTCATGCGCTTGCCGGAGCGGAAACGCACCTCGACGCCGTCCTCGAGCCCTTTGATTTCTTCGTATTCCTCATTGTGGCGAATAACTACCCCGTTTTCCCAGAAATGATAGGACAAGGCGTCGGACATCTCCTGATCGAGGAACGCCAGCAGCCGATCCCGGGTATTAATCAGATCCACCTTGACGTTCATGCCGCGGAAAATCGAGGCGTACTCGCAACCGATGACGCCGGCGCCGTAGATAATGACATGGTGGGGATCGTGCTTGAGATCGAGGATAGAGTCGCTGTCATAGACACGCGGATGGTCGAAATCCACATCTTGCGGGTGATAGGGCCGGGAGCCGCAGGCGATAACGATGTTTTCCGCGCTGAGGGTTTCGGTCGTGTTATCGCCGTAGTGGATCTGCACCCGGTGTTCATCGACGAAGCTGGCCTCGCCGGTAAAGATTTGGCAGTGGTTGCGCTCGTAAAAACCCTGGCGCATGTGGGTTTGCTGCTTTATGACCTGATCGGCATGACGCAAAATATCGGCGAAACCGGTGTGGGGCAGGCGGGTATTACCGTGCAGCGGGCTCTGATTAACTTCAATAATCCGGCTGACCGCCTGGCGCAGCGCTTTGGAGGGTATGGTGCCCCAATGGGTACAGCCGCCGCCGACGTTGTCATAGCGCTCAATGACCGCGACGCGCGCGCCCCGCTTGGTCAACCCCATGGCGGCGCCTTCGCCGCCGGGACCGGAACCGATAATAATGGCATCGTAATCGTACTTCGCTTGCATAGCTGCCCCAACCCGATAAGTACAAATTAACAACCTAATTGTAACATCAACGCCCGCATATCCCAATTGTCAACGTAGCGGGCGGAGGGTAATCGCACGGATCGTCCCTTCGCGCCCACGGGGACGGTCAAGGTTGGTACCAGGGCGTTTGGGACGTTAAAATACACAGTTTGTATCAACGCTGTTGCAACAAATTTTGATATAGTTGTTTTTCTACATTAATGGCGAGGCTGGATGGTTTATATGGGCGTCAGAGCGCAACAAAAAGAGCGAACCCGGCGTTCGCTCATTGAGGCGGCCTTCAGCCAGTTGAGCGCTGAACGCAGTTTCGCTAGCCTGAGCCTGCGTGAAGTCGCCCGCCAAGCCGGTATTGCACCCACCTCATTTTACCGCCATTTTCGCGATGTGGATGAGTTGGGCCTCACCATGGTGGACGAAAGCGGCCTGATGTTGCGCCAGCTGATGCGCCAGGCGCGTCAGCGTATCGCCAAGGGTGGCAGCGTGATCCGCACCTCGGTGGCTACGTTTATGGAATTTATTGGTAATAATCCCAACGCTTTCCGCCTGCTGCTGCGTGAACGTTCCGGCACCTCCAGCGCCTTCCGCGCCGCGGTGGCGCGGGAAATCCAGCATTTCATCGCCGAACTGGCCGATTATTTGGAAATCGAGAACCATATGCCGCGCAGTTTTACCGAAGCGCAGGCGGAGGCGATGGTCATCATCGTGTTTAATGCCGGCGCCGAGGCGCTGGATGTCGATCTAGAGCAGCGCCGCCAGCTGGAAGAGCGGCTGGTGCTGCAGCTGCGCATGATTTCCAAAGGGGCTTTTTATTGGTACCGTCGCGAGCAGGAAAAAGCGCTGACCCTTACTGAGAATAATGGCAGGTAACAGATGACCCAACACCCCATTGCAGAGAAAGGCACACTGCTGTTGGCACTGATTGCGGGCTTGTCCCTTAACGGCAGTTTCACCGCGCTTTTTAGCGCCATTGTGCTTTTTTCGTTCTTCCCGCCGATTGCGCTGGCCCTGGCGTTGCACTGCCTGCATCATCGTTATCACCAAAGTGCCATGCCGCCTGGTTATCCGCTGCTGGTGGCGGCGAATTTTCTGCTTGGGCTGTTATTGTACAGCGCGGTTGTCCGCGCCGAATATCCCGCAATCGGCTCCAATTTCGTACCGTCAATTCTGGCGGTGGTGCTGGTGTTGTGGATTGGCCGGCGGCTGAAAATCCTGCGCCGCACGCAAGCGGACGGCGATGAATACGACTGATACCTGATTCAGGCCGGGCGCCGACGGCTCAAACCGCCGTCGCCTTGCGCACCAGCAACACGCCACATTCCATATGGTGGGTGTAGGGGAACTGATCAAACAGCGCCAGCCGCTCGATAGTGTGGGTGTTCGACAGCGTGGCAAGGTTGCGGCACAGAGAATCAGGGTTGCAGGAGATATACAGGATCCGGGGATACGCCTGCACCATGCTGACCGTCGCTTCGTCCAGCCCGCTACGCGGCGGGTCAACGAAAATCGTTTCGCAACGGTAGCTCTGTAAATCAATCGCCTTAAGACGGGTAAACTCCCGCTCTTTGCGCATCGCCTGGGTAAACTCCTCAGCCGACATACGGACTATCTGCACATTATCGATGTGATTTGCGGCGATGTTATAGTGCGCGGCCTCCACCGACGGCTTGGCGATTTCGGTGGCAAGCACCCGGTCGAAGTGACGCGCTAGCGCCAGCGAAAAATTGCCGTTGCCGCAGTAAAGCTCCAGTAAGTCCCCCTGCGCGCCTTCGGTGGCCGCCAGCGCCCATTCCAGCATGTGTATATTGACTCCGGCATTGGGCTGGGTAAAGCTGTTCTCGATTTGCCGGTAAATGAGCGTGCGGCCGGCGACGGTCAAACGCTCGTCGACATAATCGTGATCCAGGCAAATTTTGGTCTTGCTGGCGCGACCGATGAACTGGATGTGATAGCCGCGCGCGCGCAGGGCGTCACGCAGGCCTGCGGCGCACTCGCGCCAGGCGTCGTCCAGCGGCCGGTGATAGATGAGGGTAACCACCGCCTCACCGCTCTGCGTCGTGAGATAGTCTATTTGGAACAGTTTGGCGCGCAACAGGGGTTCCGGGCGTATGGCCGTCATCATTTCGGTCATCAGCACATTGATGAGCGGACTGCCGGGCATGAAATGATCGATGCGGATCCGCGCTTTGGTCTGCGGATCGAACATGATGTGATACAGGTCATCCTCATCATGCCAGACTCGAAATTCGGCGTGCATGCGATAATGCGAGGGTTGTGAGCGGAAAATTTGCGCCTCGGGCGCCTGGAAAGGCAGCATCATCTGCCCCAGACGTTCCGCTTTTTCCGCCAGCTGCTGTTCATACTGTCTAATGGGTAACGTCTCTGGCGTCATGGTCGTTTCCTGCTGGTCGGGCGGTCATTACCGCTTTTGCCCGGGATTGTAGGGAATAAACCGTTAATGTCCAGTTTTGTCGCCTGTCATTGTTTAGGTGCATTTGTTTCCTGGACACGTTTATAACCGGGACGGTAGGATTATTGTTCGGCCAATACATGGCCGGTTTTCCGTCGCCTGCTCAAGGTCCGCCACCGGCGTCCGGTACCTGTCGCCCGCGGCGTCCTGCCAATCGATTGGATGCGAAAGATGTTTAATACAAAAACGACCGTGCTGGTGATGCTCTCCGTCACGGCTTTTTCCGGCTGGGGGCAAGAGACTGGCGCAACGCAGGCCGACGGCGGCAATGCGCTAATAGTCTCCGCGAACCGTTTCCCGCAACCCGTTTCCACGGTACTGGCGCCGGTCAGCGTGGTCACCCGCGACGATATCGACCGCGGGCAGATCAAATCGGTGGCCGAGGCGCTAAGCCGGTTGCCCGGGGTGGACATCGGTCAGAACGGCGGTCTCGGTCAACAAAGCTCGCTGTTTATTCGCGGTACGAACGCCAGCCATGCGCTGGTCTTAATCGACGGCGTGCGCATGAATCAGGCGGGCATTTCCGGCTCATCCGATCTCAGACAGATCCCCATCGCACTGGTACAGCGCATTGAATATATCCGCGGACCGCGCTCGGCGGTCTACGGCTCGGATGCGATTGGCGGTGTGGTCAATATTATTACTACCCGAGAGCAGAACGGCAGCACGCTCAGCGCCGGCATGGGCTCCCACGGTTATCAGACCTATGATGGCGCTACCCGCCAGCAGTTGGGAGAGGATACCACCGCCACTCTGGCGGGTAATTACACCTATACCCGCGGATTCGATGTTCGGGCCAACTTGCCGGATACCTACGGCGATCCGGCACAGCCCGATCGCGATGGTTTTATGAGTAAAACCTTGTACGCCGGGCTGGAACATCGCTTCAACGATCGGTTCGGCGGGTTTGCCCGCACCTATGGTTTCAGCAACCGCAGCGCCTACAACGGTACCTATTCTTATAGCGACTTCAATCACCCGGATGCGCTGCCGGATACCCGCCAGCTCTACAGCCGCACCTGGCTGGGACACCGGCCTGCGCTTTCAGCAGGGGATCTATGCGTCCCAATTGTCTTTCAGCTACAACCATACCAAAGACTACAATTACGATCCTCGCTATGGACCCTATGCGGATTCCGCCACGCTGGATGATTCCCAGCAGTATTATCTGCAATGGGGAAACACGCTGCATATCACCCACGGCACCGCCAGCGCCGGGGTGGATTGGCAGAAGCAAACTACCGAGCCCGGCACCAATTATCTCACTGATGGCTACGAACAGCGCAATACCGGTCTGTATGCCACGGTGCAGCAATTATACGGTCCTGTCACCCTTGAGGGGGCGGCCAGAGAGGACGATAATTCGCAGTTTGGCTGGCACGGTACATGGCAGGGCAGCGCCGCCTGGGAAGTGGTCGAAGGCTATCAACTCCTGTTGTCTTATGGCACCGCGTATAAGGCACCCAATCTCGGCCAGCTTTACAGCGCGTATGGCGGCAATGCGCAGCTCAATCCCGAGCAGAGCAAGCAATGGGAAGGCGGGATTGAAGGCTTGACCGGCCCGCTTGATTGGCGGTTAACGGCCTATCGCAACGATATCGACGATATGATTGCGTGGGATAGCGGCGAGGACGCTTATTACAATATCGGCAAGGCGCGCATTGAAGGGATGGAATGGACCGGCTCGTTTACCACCGGGGTGCTGTCCCATCAGGTGACACTGGAATATCTCGATCCGCGTGATGCCAAGACCAACGAAATATTGGCCCGCCGCGCGAAACAGCAGGTGAAATACCAGTTGGACTGGCTGGTGGCCAATATCGATTGGTCACTGAATTACCGTTATTTGGGGCAGAGTTGGGACACTAATTACAACACCAATCAACGCGTACGGTTGGGCGGGGTCAGTCTTTGGGATATTGCGGCGTCATATCCGCTGACAACCCGGTTGACGGTTCGTGGTAGACTGGCCAATGTGTTCGATAAAAATTATGAGACAGCTTATGGCTACCCGACTGCAGGGCGGGAATTCTATCTCACCGGAACCTATGCTTTCTGACGGCAGCGTCGTCAAACGGCCCACCATTCTTGTTTTTGACTCTGGTGTGGGGGGCATGTCGATTTATGATGAAGTCAGGCAAACGTTGCCTAATGCCCATTATTTGTACGTATTTGACAATGAGGCTTTCCCTTATGGGGAGAAACCGGAGCAGTTCATTGTCGACAGGGGCGTCGCCATTGTCGGTGCGATGTGGCAACTGCATAAGATTGATTTGGTCATTGTTGCCTGCAATACCGCCAGCACCATTTCCCTGCAGGCGCTGCGTGAGTGTTTCCCCTGCCCGATTATCGGCGTGGTACCGGCGATCAAACCGGCGGCCCGACTCACCCGTAATGGTATCGTCGGGTTGCTGGCGACCCGCGCAACCGTACAGCGCAGCTACACCCACGATCTCATTAATCAATACGCCGGCGATTGCCAAATCCTGCAGTTGGGGACGGCCGAACTGGTGGATATGGCGGAAGCCAAACTGCACGGCGAAATGGTGCCGCTGCCGGTGTTGCGCAAACTTCTGCGCCCCTGGTTGAGGGCAGCGGAGCCGCCTGACACGGTTGTGCTGGGCTGTACCCACTTCCCTTTGTTGAGCCAAGAGTTACAGGCGGTACTGCCGGAAGGCACCCGTCTGGTCGATTCCGGTTCGGCCATTGCTCGCCGCGCGGCCTGGCTGGTGGAGCATGATATGGATGTGAGCAGCCTGCAGGGCGAAACGGGACCGAATAAAGCCTATTGCCTTGCCACCACACCGCAGGCGGTAGCGTTGATGCCGGCACTGACGCGCTATGGTTTCGGCTCATTGGGAAAGCTTACGCTTTAATCACCCCCGATGCTGCTATCTCGCCGCGCGTCATTGCCTTTCCTTTCGCGAGTCCGATGTCAGTCGACCGTGGCATTGCCCCGGCGGCGGAAAATGATGGCCGGCGAGCAATTTGGGAATATGCGAACAAGGGAATAATGGAATGACGCAATAGGGTGATAAGGGAATATGGTGATAAAGGAATAAGGGCATAAGGGCATAAGGTTCTTTAGCGCATCGGCATCGGACTCGACTGAAAACCAACGTCAGACCGTTAATCGGGCCATGGAAATTAGGCGCTTCGTTTAATTTATCGCCACTCGGCGCAAAAGTTGTAATTAGCACTTGTCACCGGCCGTCCAGGCCCTATAATGCGCCTCTGCTGACCGGGAACAGTCGCTGCGGCGCACCGGCTCAGCCAGAGGCAGGCAGCCCGCTACGGGAGAATAAAAGCTTGACTCTGTAAGAGGAAGGCGTAATATACGCCGCCCGCGCCGGTCGAGAAAACAGCCTCCCGGCACTGCTCTTTAACAATTTATCAGACAATCTGTGTGGGCACTCACAAGACGATATCGATACACGAAATATCGAGTCTTGAAGAGTGAACAACGAATATTCTTATGAATACCGGTTTTAATTCTTTGAGCATCAAGCTTTTAATTGAAGAGTTTGATCATGGCTCAGATTGAACGCTGGCGGCAGGCCTAACACATGCAAGTCGAGCGGCAGCGGGAAGAAGCTTGCTTCTTTGCCGGCGAGCGGCGGACGGGTGAGTAATGTCTGGGGATCTGCCCGATGGCGGGGGATAACTACTGGAAACGGTAGCTAATACCGCATAACGTCGCAAGACCAAAGTGGGGGACCTTCGGGCCTCACACCATCGGATGAACCCAGATGGGATTAGCTAGTAGGTGGGGTAATGGCTCACCTAGGCGACGATCCCTAGCTGGTCTGAGAGGATGACCAGCCACACTGGAACTGAGACACGGTCCAGACTCCTACGGGAGGCAGCAGTGGGGAATATTGCACAATGGGGGAAACCCTGATGCAGCCATGCCGCGTGTGTGAAGAAGGCCTTCGGGTTGTAAAGCACTTTCAGCGGGGAGGAAGGCGGTGGCGTTAATAGCGCTATCGATTGACGTTACCCGCAGAAGAAGCACCGGCTAACTCCGTGCCAGCAGCCGCGGTAATACGGAGGGTGCAAGCGTTAATCGGAATTACTGGGCGTAAAGCGTACGCAGGCGGTCTGTTAAGTCAGATGTGAAATCCCCGGGCTTAACCTGTGAACTGCATTTGAAACTGGCAGGCTAGAGTCTCGTAGAGGGGGGTAGAATTCCAGGTGTAGCGGTGAAATGCGTAGAGATCTGGAGGAATACCGGTGGCGAAGGCGGCCCCCTGGACGAAGACTGACGCTCAGGTACGAAAGCGTGGGGAGCAAACAGGATTAGATACCCTGGTAGTCTACGCTGTAAACGATGTCGATTTGAAGGTTGTGGCCTTGAGCCGTGGCTTTCGGAGCTAACGCGTTAAATCGACCGCCTGGGGAGTACGGCCGCAAGGTTAAAACTCAAATGAATTGACGGGGGCCCGCACAAGCGGTGGAGCATGTGGTTTAATTCGATGCAACGCGAAGAACCTTACCTACTCTTGACATCCAGAGAACTAAGCAGAGATGCTTTGGTGCCTTCGGGAACTCTGAGACAGGTGCTGCATGGCTGTCGTCAGCTCGTGTTGTGAAATGTTGGGTTAAGTCCCGCAACGAGCGCAACCCTTATCCTTTGTTGCCAGCGATTCGGTCGGGAACTCAAAGGAGACTGCCGGTGATAAACCGGAGGAAGGTGGGGATGACGTCAAGTCATCATGGCCCTTACGAGTAGGGCTACACACGTGCTACAATGGCGCATACAAAGAGAAGCGATCTCGCGAGAGTCAGCGGACCTCATAAAGTGCGTCGTAGTCCGGATTGGAGTCTGCAACTCGACTCCATGAAGTCGGAATCGCTAGTAATCGTGGATCAGAATGCCACGGTGAATACGTTCCCGGGCCTTGTACACACCGCCCGTCACACCATGGGAGTGGGTTGCAAAAGAAGTAGGTAGCTTAACCTTCGGGAGGGCGCTTACCACTTTGTGATTCATGACTGGGGTGAAGTCGTAACAAGGTAACAGTAGGGGAACCTGCGGTTGGATCACCTCCTTATCAAAACGATACGTTAAGTGACGTGTCCACACAGATTGTCTGATAACTGTCACGAGCAAAGCAGCCCGTCGGCGGCTTTTTCCTGTTCGCCTGGCGAACGGGGGTAAAGCTATCGGCGGCTGGGCGACGACGTTAACGGCGCTTTTGCGGTCAGGGTTACCTGACTTAAAGCGGTCTCTGCCGCGTAAAAGTCATGCGATACGTTGCCCGCGTTTTCGTGTCCCCTTCGTCTAGTGGCCTAGGACACTGCCCTTTCACGGCGGTAACAGGGGTTCGAACCCCCTAGGGGACGCCACTTTGCTTTTTATTTCAGAGCGCGTTTATCAAGCGAGCTGCGAAATACCGCTCTTTAACAATCCGGAACAAGCTGAAAATTTGAAACACATGCTGAAGTGCAAACTCAGTATGCGAGTCTCTCAAACGAAGTAAGCAAACCTGAGATAACGCGTAAGCGTTATCACTGTAGCGCGACAGGCACTGTTGTCTCCGCGCGGTCTTCGCAGACTACGCCGGGTCTCGCCTGTATGGCGATACTCGAGCGAGACGGCGCGAACGGCTGAAAGCCCAGGCGCACGGCACGCAGGCACCGCGGTGGACTGTATGTCCATGAGGATGCCGAGTACCGCGCAACGCCGGATTTCGGTCGTGCAGCCTGTCGGACAAGGTGCAGACAGCTCAGGGTTGTGAGGTTAAGTGACTAAGCGTACACGGTGGATGCCTAGGCAGTCAGAGGCGATGAAGGACGTGCTAATCTGCGAAAAGCGCCGGTGAGCTGATATGAAGCGTTATCAGCCGGCGATGTCCGAATGGGGAAACCCGGTGCAATTCGTTGCATCATCGTTAAGTGAATCCATAGCTTAACGAGGCGAACCAGGGGAACTGAAACATCTCAGTACCCTGAGGAAAAGAAATCAACCGAGATTCCCCCAGTAGCGGCGAGCGAACGGGGAACAGCCCAGAGCCATCATCAGCTTGCGCATCAGGAGAACGGTCTGGAAAGTCCGGCGACAGAGGGTGATAGCCCCGTATCCGAAGGTGCGCTTGTTGTGAGCTCGATGAGTAGGGCGGGACACGTGATATCCTGTCTGAAGATGGGGGGACCATCCTCCAAGGCTAAATACTCCTGACTGACCGATAGTGAACCAGTACCGTGAGGGAAAGGCGAAAAGAACCCCGGCGAGGGGAGTGAAATAGAACCTGAAACCGTGTACGTACAAGCAGTGGGAGCATCCTTTGGGGTGTGACTGCGTACCTT
Organism: Candidatus Sodalis endolongispinus; assembly: GCF_018777395.1. Taxonomy (GTDB): domain Bacteria; phylum Pseudomonadota; class Gammaproteobacteria; order Enterobacterales; family Enterobacteriaceae; genus Sodalis_B; species Sodalis_B endolongispinus. Next base: position 1,450,498 of record NZ_JAFJYC010000001.1, on the reverse strand, counting down.
TTGTATAATGGGTCAGCGACTTATATTCTGTAGCAAGGTTAACCGTATAGGGGAGCCGCAGGGAAACCGAGTCTTAACTGGGCGTCTAGTTGCAGGGTATAGACCCGAAACCCGGTGATCTAGCCATGGGCAGGTTGAAGGTTGGGTAACACTAACTGGAGGACCGAACCGACTAATGTTGAAAAATTAGCGGATGACTTGTGGCTGGGGGTGAAAGGCCAATCAAACCGGGAGATAGCTGGTTCTCCCCGAAAGCTATTTAGGTAGCGCCTCGTGAAGTCATCTACGGGGGTAGAGCACTGTTTCGGCTAGGGGTCCATCCCGGATTACCAACCCGATGCAAACTGCAAATACCGTAGAATGTTATCACGGGAGACACACGGCGGGTGCTAACGTCCGTCGTGAAGAGGGAAACAACCCAGACCGCCAGCTAAGGTCCCAAATTCATGGTTAAGTGGGAAACGATGTGGGAAGGCCCAGACAGCCAGGATGTTGGCTTAGAAGCAGCCATCATTTAAAGAAAGCGTAATAGCTCACTGGTCGAGTCGGCCTGCGCGGAAGATGTAACGGGGCTAAACCATGCACCGAAGCTGCGGCAGCGGACGTATCACTTAAAACGCTTCACGCGACGGCGAGCCGGCGCGTGCAAGCCACATTCCCGTTGAGTCGGCGACAGCCGGACACGGGCCAGGCGTTTTAAGGATACGTCCGTTGGGTAGGGGAGCGTTCTGTAAGCCTGCGAAGGTGGCCTGTGATGGCTGCTGGAGGTATCAGAAGTGCGAATGCTGACATAAGTAACGATAAAGCGGGTGAAAAGCCCGCTCGCCGGAAGACCAAGGGTTCCTGTTCAACGTTAATCGGAGCAGGGTGAGTCGACCCCTAAGGCAAGGCCGAAAGGCGTAGTCGATGGGAAACAGGTTAATATTCCTGTACTGGGTGTGACTGCGAAGGGGGGACGGAGAAAGCTAGGTTCGCCGGGCGACGGTTGTCCCGGTTCAAGCGTGCAGGTGGAAAGAGCAGGCAAATCCGCTCTTTCATAACACTGAGGCGTAATGACGAGCCACCACGGTGGTGAAGGAATTGATGCTACGCTTCCAGGAAAAGCCTCTAAGCTCCAGGTCACATCGAATCGTACCCCAAACCGACACAGGTGGTCAGGTAGAGAATACCCAGGCGCTTGAGAGAACTCGGGTGAAGGAACTAGGCAAAATGGTGCCGTAACTTCGGGAGAAGGCACGCTGTCACGTAGGTGGAGGGCCTTGCGCCCCGAGCTGAAGCCAGTCGCAGATACCAGCTGGCTGCAACTGTTTATTAAAAACACAGCACTGTGCAAACACGAAAGTGGACGTATACGGTGTGACGCCTGCCCGGTGCCGGAAGGTTAATTGATGGGGTTATCCGTAAGGAGAAGCTCTTGATCGAAGCCCCGGTAAACGGCGGCCGTAACTATAACGGTCCTAAGGTAGCGAAATTCCTTGTCGGGTAAGTTCCGACCTGCACGAATGGCGTAATGATGGCCAGGCTGTCTCCACCCGAGACTCAGTGAAATTGAACTCGCCGTGAAGATGCGGTGTACCCGCGGCAAGACGGAAAGACCCCGTGAACCTTTACTATAGCTTGACACTGAACATTGAGCCTTGATGTGTAGGATAGGTGGGAGGCTTTGAAGTGTGGACGCCAGTCTGCATGGAGCCAACCTTGAAATACCACCCTTTAATGTTTGATGTTCTCACTCAGGCCCGTTATCCGGGCCGAGGACAGTGTCTGGTGGGTAGTTTGACTGGGGCGGTCTCCTCCCAAAGTGTAACGGAGGAGCACGAAGGTTAGCTAATCACGGTCGGACATCGTGAGGTTAGTGCAAAGGCATAAGCTAGCTTGACTGCGAGAGTGACGGCTCGAGCAGGTGCGAAAGCAGGTCTTAGTGATCCGGTGGTTCTGCATGGAAGGGCCATCGCTCAACGGATAAAAGGTACTCCGGGGATAACAGGCTGATACCGCCCAAGAGTTCATATCGACGGCGGTGTTTGGCACCTCGATGTCGGCTCATCACATCCTGGGGCTGAAGTAGGTCCCAAGGGTATGGCTGTTCGCCATTTAAAGTGGTACGCGAGCTGGGTTTAGAACGTCGTGAGACAGTTCGGTCCCTATCTGCCGTGGGCGCTGGAAGATTGAGAGGGGCTGCTCCTAGTACGAGAGGACCGGAGTGGACGCACCACTGGTGTTCGGGTTGTCATGCCAATGGCATTGCCCGGTAGCTACGTGCGGAAAAGATAACCGCTGAAAGCATCTAAGTGGGAAACTTGCCTCGAGATGAGTCTTCCCTGAGGCCTTGAGCCTCCTGAAGGGACGTTGAAGACGATGACGTTGATAGGTCGGGTGTGTAAGCGCTGCGAGACGTTGAGCTAACCGATACTAATGACCCGTGAGACTTAACCTTACAACACCTGAGCTGTTTGAGAGCGTGTGCGAGACGAGAGCGAAAGCGAACGTTGACGTCAAAAACGCAAGAGACGAGACGATATCAGCGATGTTCCGGATAATGCCCGACGGTCACGCAAGTGATGGTCGGGCGGCAAGAGCAGTCTGTGCGGCGGGAGCGGCACGGAGAGAGAATTTGCCTGGCGGCACTAGCGCGGTGGTCCCACCTGACCCCATGCAGAACTCAGAAGTGAAACGCCGTAGCGCCGATGGTAGTGTGGGGTCTCCCCATGCGAGAGTAGGGAGCTGCCAGGCATCCAATACGTCGCACCGGGTCAGCACGGGGTGACAAGCAGGTTCAACGAGCCCTCTGCGTCAGCAGGGGCTTTTTGTTTTTGTGGGCCACGGCGGGCCGGCGCCGCAACAGGCAGTGCGCCCGCTGGTCGACAAGCGACAGACAAGCGAATAGCGCACCAACACTGCAATTGAGGCGCAACAAACGGGGCAGCCGGCCGCGATAGGATCCCTCGGTTGATGAGCGTTACAAGGGGGAAGGCGCAGCCAAAAACGTCGCGACACGAACGATACTCAGGGCGACAGGGACACAGAGCCGCTCAATCAATAAGCGGCAACGTAGCACAGGTGCCGGTTGGCTGACACGATAACGCGTATACAGGCTTAGGCGTGTGCGAGCCAATCGACGATAAAGCGAGCAATATCGGCGGGTTGATTAATATCCAGCTGCGGTAGCGCGCTGTCCAGCCGCACATTGCTGGCTATCGCTATAACATGGCTGTCGATCAGCGTGCGCCAATCCTGACCGGTAGCAGAACGATGGAGAGCGATCTTATTGACCGACTCATGCTTGAAGCCCTCCACCAGAATCAGATCGAGCAGCGATGGATCCATTTGTTCGGCCAGCCACGCCAAGGAAGGCATCTGCGCCGGCACGTTTTCAGTCATCAACGCCCAGCGCGTTGAACTCGCCACCATCGTCTGCCGCGCACCGGCCTTGCGTAACATATAGCTGTCTTTGCTGGGCGTATCCACATCCATTTTATGATGGGTATGCTTGATGATACCGACGCGCAGACCGTATTGGTCAAGCAGCGGGATGAGCTGCTGAAAAAGGGTGGTTTTACCGGTGCCGCTATAAGCGGCAACGGCCAGCAAGGGAAGGGGGAAAGGCTCATGGCAGCAGTCCGTGTGTCCACAGGGCAAGATCCTGCGGCGTATTAAGATTCATGAAATAAGGTGGGGAAACGTTAAACACTACCCGCTTTGACGGGACAGCAGAGAGAAAAAGTCTTACCCGCCGCCCCCGCGTTGCAAAAACGCTTCCAGATCCGGTGCCAAAGAGCGATGCAGTAGCGTAAACGTGGGATGGTCATGGCTGTCATCACAGGCAAAAGCCGCCGGGGCCTGCTGTCGATTCGCCCACAGCCGCGCCACCAAATCCTGCGGAAACACCGGCACATCACAAGGGACAAACGCAACCCACTCGCTACCGGCAAGGTTTAAACCTGTCAGCATCCCGGCCAACGGCCCGGCAAAACCGGGAAAGGTATCCGCTACCACACCCGTAAGCCACTTTGCCGATATATGATCTCGTGACGATTGCCGTTAATCATCAGCGAAGCGACCTGCGGCGCGAGGCGATCGTCCACGTAACGGTATAATGTCTTGTGATTGATTTGCAGCAGACCCTTATCTTCACCGCCCATTCGCGTCGAGAGTCCACCCGCCAGGATCACGACGGTAATGCCGTTGGTTGTCATGGCTCTCTTCAGGATGAAATTCTATGACGTAGGGATTACTCTTCATATTAGGATACAATGTTTTAGCGAATGCAGGATAATGCTGTTTATCCCCGTTCGCGAATCTTGCTACAGTACTGTCAGACGATAACTAAGGAATGTGTTATGAAATGCCATCGCGTTAATGAATTAGTGGAGTTGTTGCACCCCGCCTGGCAACAAGAGCCTGATCTTAACCTGGTACAATTTCTGCAAAAGCTGGCGCAGGAGGCTGGTTATCAGGGTGATCTGAACGGCCTGACCGATGATATCATGATCTATCATTTAAAAATGCGCGGCAGCGATAAAACGGCCGCTATTCCTGGCCTGGCGAAAGATTATGAAGAAGACTTCAAAACGGCCATCTTGCGCGCCCGCTGAATTATTAAGGAGTAAGCCGAGTTGATGAGACTCTTTATGCGTGGGTCGCACCGGGCCGTCATTTTTTTCTAACGATTACATGTTGCAACGGCAGATTATGAGCACAGGATTCAATTTCCAGGCATTAATGCCCGATTTGATCATGGACGCCCTGCAACAGACGGGGATCGTCGTTGATTCTGGCTTAACCGCTCTGAACAGCTATGAAAATCGCGTCTATCAGTTTCTGGACGAAGACAAACAGCGCTATGTGGTGAAATTTTATCGCCCCGAGCGCTGGAGTGCCGAGCAAATTCTGGAAGAGCACCAGCTGGCGCATGAGCTCGCGGCAGCCGAAATACCGGTGGTGGCGCCGCTTGTTATTCATAATGCGACGCTACACCACTATCTTGGCTATTATTTTTCCCTGTTTCCCAGCGTTGGCGGCCGTGCCTTCGAGCAGGATAACGATGAGCAGCTGGAATGGGTAGGGCGCTTTCTCGGCCGTATTCACCGACACAACGGCAGTCGCTGCTTTAGTGTGCGACCCACCATGGGATTGGAAGAATATCTGACGCAGCCGCGTCGCGAGCTGGAAAATAGCACTCTGATTGCTGTCCGGCAGAAAGCGATATTTTTACAAGCCTGTGATCAGTTGATAGCGCAGGTGCATGCGGTGTGGAACACCGATTGGCGGCCGCTGCGTCTGCATGGCTATTTGCACGCCGGTAATATATTGTGGCGTGACGGTCCGACATTTGTTGATCTGGACGATGCCCGCAATGGTCCGGCCATCCAGGATTTCTGGATGCTGCTTAACGGCGATCGCCGCGACAGACTGTATCAGCTGTCGCTGCTGCTGGACGCCTATGCTGAATTTATGGACTTCGATTCCCGGGAATTGGTCCTGATTGAGCCGCTACGGGCAATGCGGATGATCCATTATCTCGCCTGGGTTAGCCGTCGCTGGGACGACCCGGCGTTTCCGCGCAGTTTTCCGTGGATGGTTGAAGGAGAATTCTGGTCGCAACAAACCGCGCTATTTATTGAACAGGCGGCGCTATTGCAACAGCCGCCGTTGCAGCTGATGCCGGTATATTGATTGTTTTAAGCCTAAGTTATTCATTTGGAGAGACACTATTTATGAAAAAAATATGGTTTGCGTTGGTGGGTATCGCGTTGGCGTTCAGTGCATCGGCCGCGCAATTCACTGAAGGTCAGCAATATGTCCAACTCGACAAGCCGGTGACCAGTGAACCCCAAGTGCTGGAATTTTTCTCGTTTTATTGTTCGCATTGTTATCAATTCGAGCAGGTTTATCACATCTCCAGCACGGTGAGAAAAGCGCTGCAGGCCGGCACCAAAATAACCAAATACCATGTGGATTTTCTGGGGCCAATGGGCAAACAGCTGACTCAGGCCTGGGCGGTAGCCATGGCGCTGGGCGTGGAAGATAAAGTCAGTCCGCTGCTGTTTGATGGTCTGCAAAAAACGCAAACCCTACAAACGCCGGACGATATCCGCGCGGCGTTTGTCAAAGCGGGCGTTAGCGCACAAGAGTATGATTCCGCCTGGAACAGTTTTGTCGTGAAATCGCTGGTCGTGCAGCAGGAAAAAGCGGCCACCGACCTGCAGTTGCGCGGCGTGCCGGCGATGTTTGTCAACGGCAAATATATGGTGAAAAACGATGGGCTGGATATGTCGTCTATGGACGCTTATACCAAACAATTCGCCGATGTCGTGAAATTTCTACTTAGCCAAAAGTAATATCGCCGGCGGGTGAATGACGCGAAATGCCGGCGTTGTCATTTCTGGCGATGTGCTAAACAGCAAGTATCTCCTTAATCTGTCGAAGGATAATGCTGATGCCCGTAACGGGTCATAGCAGGTTTATATCCACAATGGCAATACCCTTGGGATGTTATTTGCTATTGTCAGGTTAATATATTAATTACTTGATAATAAAGGTTTTTTGTCTAGCGATCTCGTGAATATCGCGCCTGTCAATAAAAACTATATTTTTTACTCACAAAGTTATCCACAGCATGATCCTGCGGATCTGGCCGCATTCCCGGTATTTTTATCGCCCTTATGCTACGCTAACCATCGTCTCCGTCTGCCGGCTGTGGCATGCTACCCCTTATGTTTGCTGACTAAAAAGAACGAAATACGCTATGGTCCAAATCGCAGAAAACCCGATTATTTTGGTGGATGGTTCCTCTTATCTTTACCGCGCCTATCACGCCTTTCCACCGCTGACCAATAGCGCGGGGGAACCTACCGGGGCGATGTACGGCGTATTGAATATGCTCAAAAGCCTGCTGGTGCAGTACCGGCCAAGCCATGTGGCGGTGGTGTTTGACGCCAAGGGCAAGACATTCCGAGATGAGTTGTTCGAGCATTACAAATCCCACCGGCCGCCCATGCCGGACGACTTGCGCAGCCAGATAGGGCCGCTGCATGATATGGTCAAAGCAATGGGTCTGCCGCTGCTGGCCGTCAGCGGCGTCGAGGCCGATGACGTTATCGGGACGCTGGCGCTGTCGGCGGCGCGCGACGGCCGGGATGTGCTGATAAGTACCGGCGACAAGGACATGGCGCAGCTGGTGTCGCCCAAAATTACCCTGATTAATACCATGTCCAACACCATCCTCGGCCCGGAGGAGGTGCAGTTGAAATTTTGCGTGCCACCTGAGCTCATCATTGATTATCTGGCGCTGATGGGCGACAGTTCCGATAACATTCCGGGCGTGCCGGGGGTGGGTGAGAAAACCGCGCAGGCGCTATTGCAAGGACTGGGCGGGCTGGAAAGCTTGTATCAACAGCTTGATAGCGTCAGTACCCTGAGCTTTCGCGGCGCTAAAACTATGGCCGCCAAGCTTGAGCAGCACCGTGAGGTGGCTTTTCTTTCCTACCAGCTGGCGACCATTAAAACCGATGTAGCGCTGGATTTGCCCTATGACCGGTTAACGGTGGAAGAGCCCGAGGCCGAAGCGCTGATGCTGTTGTTTCAGCGTTATGAATTCAAACGCTGGCTGAGCGATTTGGAAGCGGGTAAATGGCTACAGGGACGCAAAAGTGCCGTTGCCGCGCCGTCGCCGTTTACCGCGCCCCGTCCGGCGGCGGCCGAGGAGCCGACCGAGGCGTTGTCGAAAGACGGCTATGTGATTATCGACACTATGGCGACCCTGGAGACGTGGATCACTGCCATCCGCCGCGCCGGGGTATTCGCCTTTGATACCGAAACCGACGGGCTGGACACGCTTACCGCCAATCTGGTAGGGCTGTGTTTTGCCGTTAAACCGGTTGAGGCCGCCTATTTGCCGCTGGGGCACGATTATCTGGATGCGCCGGACCAGCTTGACCGCGCGGCGGTATTGGCGGCGCTGAAACCGGTGCTCCAAGATCCCACCATTGGCAAAATTGGCCAGAATCTCAAATTCGATCGCGGGGTTATGAAACGATACGATATCGAGCTGACCGGCATCGCGTTCGATACCATGCTGGAATCTTACGTGCTGGACAGCGTCGCCGGCCGCCACGATATGGACAGCCTGGCCGAGCGTTTTTTACAGCACACCACCGTGAGCTTTGAAGAAATAGCGGGCAAAGGCCGCAATCAGTTGACATTTAATCAGATAGCAATGGAGCAGGCCGCACCTTACGCCGCTGAAGACGCTGACGTGACGCTGCGTCTGCACCAAAAGCTGTGGCCACGCATTGAGCATGCACCGGCGCTAAAGAAGGTGTTTACGGAAATCGAAATGCCGCTGGTGCCGGTCCTGTCGCGCATTGAGCGCACCGGCGTGCTTATCGATGAAACTATCCTCGCCGCACATTCGGTGGAACTGGCCAAACGCCTGGAACAGCTGGAAGGGGAAGCGCACCAACTGGCGGAAGAACCGTTTAATATTTCTTCTACCAAACAGCTGCAGGCGATTTTGTACGATAAGCAGAAATTGCCGGTGCTGAAGAAAACCCCCGGAGGTGCCCCTTCAACCAATGAAGAAGTGCTGGCAGAGCTGGCGCTGGACTATCCGCTGCCGAAGCTGATTTTAGAATATCGTGGCCTGGCCAAGCTTAAATCCACCTACACCGATAAGCTGCCACATATGATTAACACGCTGTCGAAGCGGGTCCATACTTCTTATCATCAGGCTGTCACCGCCACCGGGCGGCTGTCCTCCAGCGACCCGAACCTGCAAAATATTCCCGTGCGCAACGATGAGGGCCGGCGCATCCGGCAGGCGTTTATCGCGCCGCCGGACGCGCTTATCGTGGCGGCGGACTATTCACAGATTGAGCTGCGCATTATGGCGCATCTCTCGCGCGCCGCCGGATTACTTAACGCCTTTGCCGCCGGCAAGGATATTCACCGCGCCACTGCCGCCGAAGTCTTCGGTATGCCGCTGGAAAAGGTGACCCAGGATCAGCGCCGCAGCGCCAAGGCGATCAACTTTGGCCTGATTTACGGCATGAGCGCTTTCGGTCTGGCGCGGCAGCTGTCGGTGCCGCGATCGGAAGCGCAGAAATACATGAATCTTTATTTCGAGCGGTACCCCGGCGTACTGGAATATATGGAACGCACCCGCAGGCAGGCCAGCGATCAGGGTTATGTCGAAACCCTGGACGGCCGCCGGCTGTATTTACCGGATATCCACTCGCGCAACGGCATGCGTAAAAAAGGCGCGGAGCGCGCCGCCATTAACGCCCCGATGCAGGGCACCGCCGCTGATATTATCAAGCGGGCGATGATTGCGATTGATGGCTGGCTGCAGCAGGAAGCGCCACCGGTCCGCATGATTATGCAGGTACACGATGAACTAGTATTTGAGGTGCGGCGCGATGCGGTAGAGAGCGCCAAAGAGCGGATTAAGGCGCTGATGGAAGGCTGTTTTACGCTGGATGTTCCGCTGCAGGTGGACGTGGGTGTCGGTGAAAACTGGGATCAAGCTCACTAAGCGGCGAATGAATAAGCACTTTTTATAATTAAGCTACATTAAAGTGTGATGTATTCCCACAATAAGCATTCCTTATACCTAAAAAGGTGAAAGTAAACTACAAAAAATTCTTTTGCCCCATCAAAAAATAGGGTAAAGTTATCGGCGTAGGGTACAGAGGTAGGATGTTCTATCTTTCAGGCCTTTTACTTCGCGTAATCGGTTTTGGCTAAGTATTAGCCGCCCCGGTCATTTAATGGCTGGGGCGTTTTTTATTGGGCGCTGATAAATCGGTTCAGGGTTATCATTGTCGTCATCGTCATCACCAACGTCGTAGCGGTGGGCTGTACTCTCAAAACGATGGCTGCGATCCCCCGATCCAAGGGCGTTAGTGGCGGCGTCTCCTGATACAACCAGTGCGGCGGGTGCCAATACGTCCCATCGCCCAGTTTAGGCCATGATATCGCGGGCAAGGAGGTTAACAGGGCTCTTGCCGCGTTGAAACCGCAGGGCTTGAGTCATGGTCATCAGGCCGTAACGCCGCGGTAGGGGGCTTAATGGCGCCAGCATCACCGCCCGGCCGTGACGCCAGGCGAGTCTTGTGCCTTACTCTGCTTCCGGGGAGGCTTGTGGCGCTAACGCCGGCGGGATGGCGGCAAACCAGTCGTCCAATTTATGCCGCAGCGTATCCACCCCCTGTTTTTTTAGCGATGAGAAGATTTCAACCTGAACATCGCCCATAAAAGCCAGCGCCGCTTCGCGCACTTGATTCAGCTGCGCCTTACGTGCGCCGGAAGCCAGCTTATCGGCTTTGGTGAGCAGGACTAGCACCGGGATATTGACATCGACCGCCCATTGCACCATTTGCTGGTCAAGATCTTTCATCGGGTGGCGAATATCCATTAACACCACCAGACACTTGAGGCTGTCGCGCATTTGCAGATATTCGCCCAAGGCGCGTTGCCACTTGAGTTTCAGCTCTTCCGGCACTTGGGCATAGCCGTAGCCGGGCAGATCGACCAGCCGGATGCCGGGTTCCACCTCAAACAGGTTGATAAGCTGGGTGCGTCCGGGGGTTTTACTGGTCCTGGCCAGGCTTTTCTTATTGGTCAGGGTATTAAGCGCGCTGGATTTCCCGGCGTTAGAGCGCCCGGCGAAAGCGATTTCAATTCCGCTGTCCACCGGCAAATGGCGGATATCCGGCGCGCTGGTGACGAAATGGGTCAGCTGATAGTTATAGGATTTGGCCAACGGTATCCTCTCTTTGTCGATGGCATATTCACGGCAATTATACCGGTTATGGCCCGGGATGCGTTTTTTATCTTCGTCCGCGGGCGCAGTCACCTTTTTTCTTGCGCGGCTTTCTGATAGATTCCGCCGCAACGGTAGACGTTATTACCCTTACCCAAGAGAAAACATCATGAATCCATCAGCACGGGGCATCCGCGGCAAGCCCGGCGACGCGCGCAAGAAGAAGCAGCGTAAAAGCCGCGAAGAGTTGAATATCGAAGGGCGCGAACGTAAGCGGCAGAAAAAACGCCGCGGTCTGGCTGCCGGCTCGCGCAGTCAGGGCGGCGGCGGCGAGACCGTGCGCCAGACTACCCGTGCGCCGCAGGATAGCCGTATCGGCAGCAAAAAGCCGGTGGCGCTGACGGTGGAGGGCGCGGTGGCGCCACGCAAAGCCCCCTCAGGCGCACCGCCGCTGCAAAAGCCGCAGGAAACGGCCGAACAGGAGCTAGCACATCTGGAGAATGACGAGCGTCTGGATGGGTTGCTACAGCGCCTTGAGCAGGATGAAACCCTTTCCACCGCCGAGAAACGCTATGTGGACCAGGCGCTTGATCGTATCGATGAGCTGATGACCGAACTGGGAATTGAGCTTATTGACGATGAGGAACAGCCGGCGCAGCAAGAAGACATGCTGCCGCTGCTCAAACGCGGCTACGATAAAGACAGTTTCTAACCCTTGCAGACATTAACGCTACTGCTCGCGCTATTGTTAACCTGTTATCTTGTGTGGTTATCGGGTAAACTATGGCGCCTCTCGCGACGCAAGGCGAGGCTGCAGGCGGCGCGCGCTACGCTACGCCGACCCGTCCCACCTGTCAGACGGCGCCGTCGACGCCCTCTGGTAAGGAGTAAACCGTGAAATCACTGCCAGCAATCGAATGGGATTCGGCCCTCATTCAGAAATATAACCACGCTGGGCCGCGCTATACCTCCTATCCCACCGCGCTGGAGTTCAGCGAAAATTACGATGATACAGCGTTTGCCGCTGCGGCGAGCCGTTACCCCGAACGGCCGCTGTCGCTGTATGTTCACATCCACTTCTGTCAAAAGCTGTGCTATTTCTGCGGCTGCAATAAGATAGTCACGCGTCATAGCGAAAAAGTCGATGAGTATCTCGACACGCTGGCGCGAGAAATCAGCGCGCGATCGCCGCTGTTCGCCGACAGAAGGGTCACACAAATGCACTGGGGCGGCGGTACGCCGACTTTTTTATCGGTGGCGCAGATGGCGCTGCTGCGGGAAAACTTCGCGTTTGACGCCGACGCCGAGCTGTCGATTGAAATCGATCCGCGGTAGATCCCGCTGGAGCTGATTGATGATTTGCAGCGCCAGGGGTTCAATCGTATCAGCGTCGGCGTGCAGGATTTTAATGACGAGGTGCAGCATCTTATCAACCGCGAGCAAGACGAGGCGCTGATTTTTGGCCTGATTGAGCGCGCCACCCGTCTGGGGTTTCGCTCGACCAACATCGATTTGATTTACGGCCTGCCGCGTCAGACGCTGGATCGCCTCGCTTACACACTGCAGCGGGTTATTGCGTTGGGTCCGCAGCGCTTAAGCGTGTTTAACTATGCCCATATGCCAACGTTGTTTGCCGCACAACGTAAGTTAAAGGACGCGGATTTGCCCGACGCCGCGCAAAAACTGGCACTGTTACAGTACAGTATTGCAACCCTTACCGGTGCGGGTTATCAGTTCATCGGCATGGACCATTTCGCCCGGCCGGATGATGAACTGGCGCTGGCCCAGCGGGAGGGACGGCTGCACCGCAATTTTCAGGGCTATACCACTCAAGGCGGCTGCGACCTGTTGGGTCTTGGTCTGTCGGGCGATCATTATGCGCAAAATCAGAAAGTCATGCGTAGCTACCGCGACGCCGTCAACCGGCAAGGTAACGGTCTGTGGCGCGGCGTGGCGCTTAGCCGCGACGATTGCCTGCGTCGGGATGTCATCAAAGCGCTGATTTGCCAGTTCCGCCTCGATTATCATGTCATCGAAACGGCTTACGGCATTCGCTTTACCGATTACTTTGCCGAGGATTTGGCGCAAATGGCGCCGCTGGTGGAGGACGGGCTGGTGACGATGAGCGCCGGCGCATTGGAAATAACGCCCGGGGCCGCTTGCTGGTGCGCAATATCTGCATGTGTTTCGATGCCTATCTGCGCGCCAGCCAGCGTCAACGTCAGTTTTCCCGGGTGATATAAATCGCCCCTTTCCACCGTGAGACAGAAAGGAGCGTGATGAGGGTGGCAGGACGGCCGCTCACTTCAGTGAATTGATGAGCGTGGCGCACATAACTGCCGCCAGCGCCGTCTGTGGGGCGTGCCCCGCAGCGGCGACCGCGTCCAACCCATGCGTCACGAAATTCATCAGGGTCTGCAACATGGCTTGTCTCCCTTTGTGCACAGAAATAATACTGAGCCGGCCGGCAATGTAAACTGTTTATACGCCATTTTTATTGCCGGCACACGCTGTGCGGGGCAGTAGTGGTCACTCCATTCCCAGCTCTTTCAATTTGCGCGTAAGCGTGTTGCGGCCCCAACCGAGTAAACGGGCGGCCTCCTGCTTATGGCCCTGGGTATGACGCAACGCGGTGGTCAGCAGGGTGCGCTCCATCTCCGGCTGTGCCTCCGACAGCAAATTTTGATGACCGGAGCGCAACGCGCGATCGGCCCACTGTGCCAGCAAGGTGGCCCAGCTGTCCGGCAGCGATTGCACGACATTATCGGGCGCGGTGGTTTCAAATAGCTCCGGCGGCAGATCCTGAATCAACACCTCCTGTCCGGCGGCCATCACCGTCAGCCAGCGGCAGGTGTTTTCCAAATTGGCGCACGTTTCCCGGCCAGGGCAGGCGGGTCATCGCGGTTTCGGTCTCCGGGTGCAGATTTTTCGGCTCCACCCCCAGCTCCCTGGCCGCTACCTGCAGGAAATACCGCGACAGGCGGGGAATATCTTCCCGGCGCTCGCATAGCGGCGGCAGATGCACGCGTATAACGTTCAGACGATGGAATAAATCCTCACGAAAACGGCCTTCCTGCACGCGCAGTTCCAGGTTCTGGTGGGTGGCGGCGATAATGCGCACATCCACCTTAACCGGCGCATAACCGCCGACGCGGTAGAATTGGCCGTCCGCCAGCACGCGCAACAGACGGGTTTGCACATCCAGCGGCATATCGCCGATTTCGTCCAAAAATAGCGTGCCGCCGTCGGCCTGCTCGAAACGGCCCTGACGGATTTGATTGGCGCCGGTGAACGCCCATTTTTCGTGGCCGAACAACTCCGACTCAATCAGATCCTTTGGAATCGCTGCCATATTCAGCGCGATAAACGGCGCCTTGGCGCGCGGGCTATGGCGATGCAGGGCGTGCGCCACCAGTTCTTTACCGGTGCCGGATTCGCCGTTGATAAGCACGCTAATAGACGAGCGCGACAGCCGGCCGATAATACGGAATACGTCCTGCATCGCCGGCGCTTCGCCAATGATATCGGCGGTAGGGCCGCTGGCGGGCTGACTGCGAGGCGGCTGCTGCTGCTCCAAGTAGTGGCTGACCGCGCGCTCCACCAAAGCAACCGCCTCGTCAATATCGAAGGGTTTCGGTAAATAGTCGAACGCCCCTTGCTGGTAAGCGCTGACTGCGGCATCCAAATCTGAATGAGCGGTCATGATGATGACCGGCAGCATCGGATGACGCTGTTTGATTTGCTTGAGCAATGCCAGCCCATCCATGCCGGGTATGCGAATATCGGATAATAATACGTCCGGCGTTTGGGTGGCGAGCGCGTCCAGCACCTGGCTGCCACCTTCAAAGGTGGTGCAGGTCAACCCGGCTCCAGTGAGTGCGCGTTCAAGCACCCAGCGGATGGAGCTATCGTCGTCGACGATCCAGACTATCACTCGTTGCATACAGAACCTCACTGGCGAATAGGCAGGTAGACCGAAAACTCAGTATGTCCCGGCCAACTGTTAAATTCAATCTTTCCTGAATTCTGATCGATCAGACTGCGGGCGATGGAGAGGCCGAGGCCGGTTCCCCCTTCGCGGCCGCTGACCATGGGATAAAACAGCGTATCCTGCAATTGCGCCGGGATCCCTGGGCCGTCGTCCTCGATATCAATGCGCGCCACCAGCCGGTAGCGCACCCCGTGCAGCGTCAGCTGGAAAGCGGTACGCGTTCTGAGGGTAATGGTGCCGCCCTCCTCGCCCAGCGCCTGCAGCGAATTGCGGGTGATGTTCAGCAAGACCTGTTCCATCTGATCCGGATCATGGGTCAACTCCGGCAGGCTGGGATCATAATCCCGCACCAGCGTGACATTGTCCGGCATCTCAAGCGACACCAGCTTGAATACCCTTTCGCAGACCTGATGAATACTTTGCGTCACATGCATACCGGGCTGCTGTGGGCCCAATAAGCGGTCGACCAGATTGCGCAACCGATCGGCCTGTTCGATGATCACCTTGGTGTATTCCGTCAACGCCGGGTCCGGCAGTGCTTTGGCCAGCAGCTGCGCAGCGCCGCGCAGGCCGCCAAGGGGATTTTTAATCTCATGGGCAAGGCCGCGCACCAAATTCCGCGCGGCAACCTGCTGTGCATGCTGCAGCTGTTCCTGGCTGAGTCGGCGCTGATTATCCATCGGCGCCAGCTCCATCAGGATAGTCTCTTCCGGCAGCAGCTGCGCGGTCAGCGATAGGATATGCGCCCTGCCGTCCACCACCAGCGTCACTTCGTTATCGGTAAACCCCTGTCCTGCGTCCAGACTTTCGCGCATCAGCTCGACATTCAGGGAAAAATAGCCCAGCAATTCCGGCAGCGGGGTGCCGAACAGCTTACGTGAGCTTTGCGCCAGTAATTGCTGTGCGGCCGGGTTGGCGTAATGCACCGCCAGATCGTTATCCAGCAGCAGGATACTGGTGATTAATGAATTAAGGATCTGCCCAGCTTCGGGCAGTGTGCCGGTTGCCATTTAGCAGTCTCCCGCACTCTGTTAGTGCAAAGCGCTTGATTGTCGGTGATGGCGCATGGCATCGCGCCAGGTTTGGTGGAGAAAAAAGCCCATCCGAAGATGGGCTGAAAGTTTCCACGGCAACAAAAAACTCGGGCGATTAAACGCTGTAATACAGCTCGAACTCCACCGGGTGCGGCGTCATGCGTACGCGGTCGTTCTCTTCCGTGCGCAGCGTGATATAGGCATCGATGGTGTCGTCGGTGAATACGCCACCGCGGGTCAGGAACTCGCGATCCGCATCCAGGGCGTTCAATGCTTCCTCAAGGGAGCCGGCCACGGTTGGGATTTCGCTGGCTTCTTCCGCCGGCAGATCGTAGAGGTTCTTATCCATGGCGTCGCCGGGATGGATTTTGTTGATAATGCCGTCCAGGCCGGCCATCAACAAAGCGGAGAACGCCAGGTACAGGTTGGCGGCCGGATCCGGGAAGCGCACCTCGATACGGCGTGCTTTCGGGCTGGCGACCACCGGAATACGGATGGAAGCGGAGCGGTTACGGGCGGAGTAAGCCAGCATGACCGGTGCTTCGTAACCCGGGACCAAACGCTTGTAAGAGTTGGTGGTCGGGTTGGTCAGCGCATTGATGGCTTTTGCATGCTTGATAACGCCGCCGATGTAGAACAGCGCCGCTTCAGACAGGCCGCCGTACTTGTCGCCGGAGAACAGGTTGTTGCCGTCTTTGGTCAAGGACATATGGCAGTGCATACCGGAGCCGTTATCGCCAAAAATCGGTTTCGGCATGAAGGTCGCGGTTTTGCCGAATGCATGGGCAACGTTATGAACGACGTATTTGTAAATCTGGATTTCGTCGGCTTTTTTAGTCAGGGTATTGAAGCGGGTGGCCACTTCGTTCTGGCCGGCGGTTGCCACTTCGTGGTGATGCGCTTCCACGACCAGGCCCATTTCCGCCATGGTCAAACACATGGTAGAACGCAGATCCTGCGAGGAATCGACCGGCGGAACCGGGAAATAGCCGCCCTTCACGCCCGGACGGTGTCCTTTGTTGCCGCCTTCGTAAGCTTTACCGGTGTTCCAGGCGGCTTCGATATCGTCGATAGCCACATGCGAACCGGAGATAGAGGTGCCGAATCGAATGTCGTCGAACAAGAAGAATTCGGGCTCCGGTCCAAACAGGACCTGATCGGCGATGCCGGAGGACTTCAGGAAGTCTTCCGCACGTTTGGCGATGGAGCGCGGATCGCGATCGTAACCCTGCATGGTAGCCGGCTCAAGAATGTCGCAGCGGATGATAAGCGTCGAGTCTTCATAGAACGGATCCATCACGGCGGAGGATGCGTCTGGCATCAGCACCATGTCGGACTCATTGATGCCTTTCCAGCCGCCGATAGAGGAGCCGTCGAACATTTTGCCTTCTTCAAAGAAGTCATTGACGTCTTCTTTGCTGACCGGCGCAGGGATCGTAACGTGCTGCTCTTTACCTTTGGTATCGGTGAAACGTAAGTCGATGAATTTTACTTCATGTTCTTTAAGCATCGACATGACTTGTTCAACGGACATAACTCATATTCTCCCGGATGTTGCTTGTTGTCGTCGTGGAACGAACGCCTATGGATTGGATTTTCTACCTTATAAGGTCTATAGCTAAAACTGTGCCAACATTGTCAAACCGGCGCGGAACGCATCGCTGCGGACTTTTGCGGCGGGGCGCGCTGCACCAGATTGGCCGGATTGAACCATAGTAGTGCATTTAGCGGCAGGCTGGGCACTATTTTGGTGCAGAGGGAGCGGCGGAAGGGAATATTGCACCGGGAGAGGGATGCGGCGGCGTGCAAAAAGACGCAATCGCCAAGAACGACGGATATTGTTTAGTCCCTCGCCTAATCCGTGTACAATAACGCGCTATTTCTAATGCCTGAGGCAAAGTTGTGATCGAAAATCTGCGTAACATCGCCATCATCGCGCACGTAGACCATGGTAAAACTACCTTGGTTGACAAATTGTTGCAACAATCCGGCACGCTGGGTGACCGTAATGATGGAACCGAACGCGTGATGGACTCCAACGATTTGGAGAAAGAGCGTGGGATTACCATCCTCGCTAAAAATACCGCCATCAACTGGCAGGACTACCGCATCAACATCGTCGACACCCCCGGACACGCCGATTTCGGCGGCGAAGTTGAGCGCGTGATGTCGATGGTTGACTCGGTATTGCTGCTGGTCGATGCCATGGGTGGTCCGATGCCCCAGACCCGTTTCGTGACGCAGAAAGCGTTCGCTTATGGTCTGAAACCTATCGTGGTCATCAATAAAGTTGACCGCCCCGGCGCGCGTCCCGACTGGGTGGTGGATCAGGTCTTCGATCTGTTCGTCAATCTGGGCGCCACCGACGAGCAGCTTGATTTTCCGATCGTTTACGCATCAGCGCTGATGGGCATTGCCGGTCTGGAACATGAAGACATGGCCGACGATATGACGCCGCTGTTTGAATCCATCGTGAAAAATGTCGAGGCGCCGAGCGTCGACGTCGACGGCCCGTTCCAGATGCAAATTTCCCAGCTGGACTATAACAGCTATGTCGGCGTTATCGGCGTCGGGCGCATCAAGCGCGGCTCGGTAAAACCGAACCAGAATGTGACCGTAGTGGACAGCGAAGGCAAACGTCGCAACGGCAAAGTGGGCCAGGTCCTGGTCCATATGGGCCTGCAGCGTATCGAGTCCAAACTGGCCGAAGCCGGCGATATTATCGCGATAACCGGGTTGGGCGAGCTGAATATTTCCGACACCATTTGCGATCAGGCTCAGGTAGAAGCGTTGCCGCCGTTGACGGTCGACGAACCGACCGTCTCCATGTCGTTCGGCGTCAACACCTCGCCGTTCTGCGGTAAAGAAGGGAAATACGTCACTTCGCGCCAGATCCTGGAACGTCTTAACAAAGAACTGGTACACAACGTGGCGTTGCGGGTGGAAGAGACCGAAGATCCGGATACCTTCCGCGTTTCCGGCCGCGGCGAGCTGCACTTGTCAGTGCTTATCGAGAACATGCGCCGTGAAGGGTTCGAGATCGCCGTTTCCCGGCAAAAAGTGATTTTCCGTACCATCGATGGCGCCAAACAGGAACCTTTTGAATCGGTCACGCTGGATATCGAGGAGCAGCATCAGGGGCCGGTTATGGAAGCCATGGGCATCCGTAAAGGCGAGATGCGCGACATGCTGCCGGACGGCAAAGGCCGCATCCGACTGGATTACGTGATCCCGATCCGGGGCTTAATCGGTTTCCGTACCGATTTTCTGACCATGACCTCGGGTACCGGTCTTTTGTACTCTACCTTCAGTCACTACGACGATATGCGTCCCGGTGAAATCGGCCAGCGCCAGAACGGCGTGTTGATCTCCAACGGTCAGGGTAAAGCGGTGGCTTATGCCCTGTACAGCCTGCAGGACCGCGGACGCCTGTTCCTGGGTCACGGCGCGGAAGTTTACGAAGGTCAGATTATCGGTATCCACACCCGCTCCAACGATCTGACGGTGAACTGCCTGACCGGCAAGAAGCTGACCAACATGCGCGCGTCCGGTACCGACGAAGCGACGACGCTGGTGCCGGCGATCAAGATGTCTTTGGAGCAGGCGCTGGAATTCATCGATGATGATGAATTGGTGGAAGTGACGCCGCAATCCATCCGTTTTCGTAAGCGTTACCTGACCGAAAACGAACGTAAGCGCGCCAATCGCTCGTAACGGTTGCCGCCCGCCGCGACGCCGTGCTACTGGAGGGAGGTTGCCGCCTTTGCCTGAAAGCGTTTCCCCGTTATATCCCGTCGTAGCGCAGCGTGATTGCCTGCTGTCGGCAGTAATCGACAAATTTTTGTGCCGGCCGTCTGTCGGTTATCAAGGTGGCAAAGGCGGTCAGCGGACCGATACGGGCCGGGCGGACGCAGTCGAATTTACCGTGATCAATCACCAGAATGGCGTGTTGCGCCATGGCGAGCGCGCGCTGTTTCAACGCCAATTCATCAAAATGGAAGCAAGTGGCGCCGCTTTGCAGGCAGAGGCCCGCTGCGGAAAAAAACGATTTGGTCGGGCAGATATCATCAAGCAGTGAGTCGGGCGTCAGCGGGGTAAAAGTGGCATTGCCGGGATGGTACCGTCCGCCGCACAATATGGCATTGCAGCGCGGTTTCTCCCGTAGCGCTAGAAAGGTGTTCAGCGAATAGCAGACGGCGGTAAACGCCAAATCGTCATCGATGGCATCAATGATAAACGGGGTGCCGCAATCGAAAAACAGTGTTTCGTCCGGTTCAATCAGCGCTGCCGCCAGCCGGCCGGTCTGCGCTTTTTCGTCAACGTGACGCGGCTGCTGATCCGAAACGAAATAGCGCGTCACTGCATTGTTGCGCGGCGCAGTGACGACATAACCGCCCAGCAGCACCACCGACGCTGTTTCTGCGCTCAAATCCCGGCGGCCGGTCATCTCGGAAACGCCAAGCAGCGCGGCGGCGTCTTTCAAATGCAGTTTGTCCGTTCGTTTCAGTGCCTGCCTCAGTCTGTTAATCCGTTCTTCGCGCCGCATTTCCATGGGACTATCCCGCTGTTGCCTGAAAGAAGGAGACCGGAGCCCGCCAGTGCGAGCAGAGTCGCGTTTGACCCCTCGCACGCCCTTAGGCCAGTACGCGCCGGGTAGGCCATGCGGGGGATATTACCCGCAATGACACGACCACGCAAACCGCCCCCGCTCACTATCCACCTGATTCGCAGACCATTTGCCTCCCATGCCGGGGTATGAAGGACGGGGATGACCCGGCAGGCTTTGGTCTGTCGATAAAGGGGAGCGTCAATGTTTATAACATAACATTATTACGCGTTAATAAGTGATTTACCGGCATATATCTCCTTAATAGGCGTTAGGTGTAAATCTAATTACATTTACCATTGGTTAATGTTGGCTAAATGACACTAGGAAAGTTAACTCATGAAGAGGATAGGGATATGGATATTACGGCCATCGGCGTCTTACGTTTCACTCCGCGCCACGGCAACGGCGGGATGCCTCGGTACCCTCAACGTCGGTATCTCGCCGACGTTACCCCGGCCGGCGGCATTGTCGTGCATCATCTACGCGTTCCGGTAACAATACGGGTCATAAGCCTGCCTGCCTTTGCCGTCACACTCCCAGCGGCTAGACATATCGCCGTGACGGGCGACGCTGCCGCCACGCCTGTTGAGGGTTAACCGATGCCTCAGCCAAGCGTACAATTAGCCGACGGTTATCTGAAAAAAACCCCGGTATTCCAGTTTATCCTGCTGTCATGCCTGTTTCCGCTCTGGGGCTGCGCCGCCAGTCTTAATGACATTCTGATTACCCAATTCAAAAGCGTCTTCGCGCTGAGCGATTTCGCCAGCGCGCTGGTTCAAAGCGCCTTTTACGGCGGTTACTTTTTGATTGCCATCCCGGCGTCGCTGGTGATCCGCGCCAGCAGCTACAAGCTCGCTATTATTCTCGGTCTGACGCTGTACATCATCGGTTGCGCGCTTTTTTATCCCGCAGCGCGGATGGCGACCTATACCATGTTTTTGGCGGCGATATTCGCCATCGCCATCGGACTCAGCTTTCTTGAAACCGCCGCCAATACCTACAGCGCGATGATAGGCCATCGCGATTACGCTACCCTGCGTCTGAATATAAGCCAGACTTTCTACCCGATCGGGGCGCTCATGGGCATCGTGCTGGGGAAATACCTGGTATTCGACGAGGGCGGCAGTCTGGAAAGCCGCATGGCATTAATGACGGCCGAGCAGATACACGCGTTTCGGCTGTCGATGCTGGAAAATACGCTTGAGCCCTATAAATATCTGATTATGGTGCTGATGGGCGTGCTTATATTGTTTGTGCTGACCCGATTCCCTCACTGTAAACCCCAGGCCGTACAGCGCCGCACGTCGCCGGGTATGGGCGAGACACTGCGCTATCTGGCGGGTAACCGCCGGTTTCGTCGTGGCGTGATGGCGCAGTTTCTCTATGTGGGGTTGCAGGTGGCGGTATGGTCGTTCACCATTCGTTTGGCGCTGACGTTGGGCGCCGCGAATGAGCGCCATGCCTCCAATTTCATGATTTACAGTTTTATTGGTTTTTTATCGGCAAATTCATCGCCAATTGCCTGATGACCCGCTGCAACGTGCAGAAAGTGCTGATCGCCTATTCGGTCATCGGTGTCGCGATGCTGGCGTATGTGATGCTGGTGACGGATTTCAGCGCCGTTTATGCGGCCGTCGGCGTCAGCGAGCTGTTCGGCCCCTGTTGGGCCACAAATTACACCGGTACGCTTAAAACGGTGGATAATCAGTATACTGAAGTGGCGGGAGCGGTGATTGTGATGTCCATCGTGGGCGCGGCGATCGTCCCGGCGCTGCAGGGTTATGTCTCCGATTCCTTGGGCTCCATGCAGCGGTCTTTCGGCGTGTCGCTGCTGTGCTTTGCGCTTGTCGGCTATTATTTCTGGGGGGAGCTGCGTCATCAGGGGCGGCGGCGCACCACGCTTTCCGCCGCCGCGCAGAGCAAATTCTAACCGATGCCCCCGGATTGACGCCGGCGCCATGCGCTGGCCGACCGCCTCGGCCCGGGCAAGGGCTTGCGCTGGCGCCATTCGGCAGCGCTTGAGCCGACCCGGCCCGGTCAGGGGTCACCAGGTTTTTCGGCCCCAGCCAGTGGTTCCATTGCATGGCGGCGGGAAGAATCGCCTCTTCGGGCGTCCCGCCGGCTCGCTGGTGGCCCCGGTGGGACCTATTTTTCCCCTCCGAGTGGCCGCAATCGCGCTGTTCAGTCAGGCCGTTTCCCGCTACAGTGAAGATCTCACGAAGAATTCCGGAGGGACCATGCTATATATCTTTGATCTGGGGAATGTTGTCATTGATATCGACTTTAACCGCGTACTGGGGGTCTGGAGCAACTTCATCCGTGTCCCGCTGGCCACCCTGCAAAAAGAGTTCGTCATGGGTGAGGCTTTTGAACAGCATGAGCGCGGCGATATCACCGATGAAACCTTCGCTGCTAAAATTTGCGGCGAACTGGGTATTGCACTTAGCTTTGAGCAATTCACCGCCGGCTGGCAGGCGTTGTTCGTCGGGCTGCGGCCAGAGATGGTGGCGATTTTGACCCGATTGCGCGAACAGGGCCATCGGGTGGTGATCCTCTCCAATACCAACCGCTTGCATTGCGAATACTGGCCGAGCTAGTATCCAGAGGTGCAAAAATGTGTGAATAAACTTTATCTGTCGCAGGATCTGGGCATGCGTAAGCCAGACCCGGCCATTTATCGCTATGTGCTGGCGCAGGAAGGGACGACGGCCGACGGTGCGGGATAATGCCGATAATTATCGCTTCGGCGCGCCAAGTGGGTATCCGCAGCGTGCATGTGACGGACCGGGAGGTCGTGCCGGCATTTTTTGCTTGACGGCAGGAAAACGTGGACGTTCTGCGCTGAGGCGATCACCGCAAAGAGGGTGTCGATGACGGGTCTTCGGCTGCATAAGCTCTTGCCGGTGCTGCACTTTATCCGGCACTTGGGCAAGCGGGTTTATCGTGATGATATTACGGTACTGGCAGGTCATCTGGCGTATGTGTCGCTGCTGTCGCTCGTGCCGCTGGTGACGGTCATTTTTGCGCTGTTTGCCGCCTTTCCGGTGTTTTCCGACGTCAGTGTGTCGAGCTGCGCCATTTTATTTTCACCAATTTCATGCCGGCGACCGGCGACGTTATCCAGCGCTATCTGGAACAGTTTACCCTCAACTCGAGTCGAATGACCGCCGTGGGCACCTGTGGCCTCATCGTCACTGCGCTGCTTTTGATTTACTCGGTGGATACGGTGCTCAACAGTATCTGGCGCAGCAAAAACAAGCGGCCGATTATTTTCTCTTTCGCGGTCTATTGGATGGTGTTAACCCTGAGTCCGCTACTGGCGGGCGCCAGCATGGTGTTGAGCTCGTATCTGTTTTCGCTTACCTGGCTAAATGTCAGCGGCGCCAACGGATTATTGACGCTCTTGTTGCGCATTTTTCCGCTGCTGCTTTCCTGCGCGTCGTTCTGGCTGCTCTATAGCCTGGTGCCGACGGTGCGGGTGCCGGCGCGGGATGCGCTGGTGGCGGGATCATTGTTTGAACTGGGAAAAAATTTGGGCTGTATGTCACCCTGTTTCCGTCCTACCAGCTGATTTACGGGGTGCTGGCGGTCATTCCCATTCTGTTTCTATGGGTGTACTGGAGCTGGTGCATTGTATTATTGGGGGCGGAGATCACCGCATCGCTGAGCGAGCACAGGCTGGCTGCCGCGCATCACGCAGCCCAGACTGTAAGGGATACTGATGATAGCGTTGATACAACGGGTCAGGCAGGCCAGCGTCACCATCGACAATAAGGTGGCGGGCGCCATAGGTCCGGGGCTCCTGATTCTGCTGGGCGTAGAGCGGCAGGACGATGAACAGAACGCGGCTAAATTGTGTGAGCGGGTGCTGGCTTACCGTATATTCTGTGATGAGCAGGGCAAGATGAACCTGAATGTGCGCCAGTCGGGAGGGAGCGTACTGGTTGTATCTCAATTCACATTGGCGGCGGACACCGATCGGGGCCTGCGTCCGGGGTTTTCCCGCGGCGCGGCGCCGGCGGATGCCCGTCGGCTGTATGATGACTTTACCGACCGCTGCCGGCAAACCGGTATTCGGACCGAAACCGGTCGCTTCGGCGCCGATATGCAGGTGGCGCTGGTCAACGATGGGCCGGTAACCTTCTGGCTGCAGGTCTGAACGGCCGGACGGCATATTCAATAAAGAGAGATCGGTATGTATCACTTGCGCGTTCCAGAAACCGAACAGGAACTACAACAATACTATCAGTTCCGCTGGGAGATGCTACGCAAGCCGCTACATCAGCCGCCGGGCTCCGAACGGGACGCTTATGACGGTATGGCGCATCATCAGATGGTGGTGGATGAGCAGGGGCAGCAGGTGGCGGTGGGGCGACTTTATGTCAATGCCGATAATGAAGCCTCGATACGCTTTCTGGCGGTGCATCCGCAGGTGCAGGATAAAGGCCTCGGTACGCTGGTCGCGATGACGCTGGAGTCGGTGGCGCGCCAGGAGGGGGTCAAACGGGTGGTGTGTAGCGCCCGTGAAGATGCGGTGGCTTTTTTCGCCAAACTGGGGTTCGTCAATCAAGGCGAAATCATCACCCCTTCTACCAACCCCATCCGGCATTTTCTGATGATAAAGCCCATCGTCACTCTGGATGACATCCTGCATCGACCCGACTGGTGCAGCCAGCTGCAGCAGGCCTGGTATCAGCATATACCGCTCAGCGAGAAAATGGGCGTGCGCATCAGCCAGTATACCGGGCAGAAGTTTATGACCACCATGCCAGAGACCGGCAACCAGAATCCACACCATACGCTTTTTGCCGGCAGCCTGTTTTCGCTGGCGACCTTGACCGGCTGGGGGCTTATCTGGCTGCTGCTGCGCGAGCGCCAGCTGGGCGGTACCATCATTCTTGCCGATGCGCATATCCGCTATATCAAACCGGTGATCGGCAGGCCGGGAGCGATAGCGGATTTAGGATCGCTATCGGGCGATTTGGACAGGCTGGCGCAGGGGCGCAAAGCGCGGGTGCAGCTGTACGGCAATGATGTTAAAGCGGCCATCTTTGAAGGCATTTTTCTGGTCCTGCCGCCGTCGCTGGATGTTCCCCTGGAACGAGGCGGTTCCAATGCCGGCTGAGGCTGCGCGCGGCTTCGCGTATCCCGGCGCGACATGCTATCAACGCAGGCTATGCCCCCTCGCGCGGGCTAGCGCAAATGCTGGCTGAGGTTAAGCGCGGTGTGCGCCATCCGGCGCGAGCGACCCTGTCAGGGCTCAGGCGTCGCCACAACCTCCCCGTGACGCATGCTTTGATTGAGCATTTGCCCCGCCGTGCTCTGCGCCTGCAGCGTGCCGTTCAGCGAGGGCTTGAGCGGCTCGGCCGCCGTCATCTGTCCCCGCAATTGCAGCTTGAGATTGGCGTTGCCGGTCAGCGGCAGCGTCGGACACCCCCAATTTTGCAGCACGTTAACCGGGACCGCCCGCCCGTTGAGGTTGAGCGTAAAATCCCGCGCCGGGCGCTGGCTGACGGTTGCGGTGGCTTCCAGCAGCCCCTCGCCGGTGAAAGCGCTCAACTCGCTGATTAGAGAGCGCATCACCGGTCGCATTCAGCGTTAGCGACGGCTGGCGCACATCGGTTTTGTTAAAGGTGGCATCGCTGCCGTTCAGGGTCAGGTTGCCGGACCAGACTCCCCATTGATGGTCGCGCGCCAGCACCAGTCGCCTGCCGGTGACGTCCAGAGCGGTTATCTGGAACGGAAACGCTGGCGTAATATCAATAATCAGGTTGCGGTTGGCGCTCAGTCTGTCCACCGACACGCCCGCCAGCCAGGATGGCAGCGGCTGGAGCCAGCTTGCGCGCCAGTTCGCGGGCAACGTATATTCCAGGCCGGCTATCATCATCTCATCCAGCGCCAGCTTGCGATCCTGCCGCAGCCAGCGGCCGCTGGTGCGCAGCAACCCTCTTTCCCAGCGGCCGCTGAATTGGCGGATCTCAACGCCTTGCGGCGAAAACGTCATATTGGCGAGGGTGTCTGTCAAGTGCACGCCGCCATTGATTAAATCGCTGGCGTTGAACGAAAGCGAGCCGTCCTGCGCCGACCAGTCTCCGTTCTGGAAAGTCATGTCGCGCAGGGTTAAATCCAGATCGTTAAACGCCCAGTTGACCCCCTCCATACGCGCATCAATCAAATCGACGCGGCGCAGAGTGATTTTGGGCACCGAGAATACCTGGCGCAGGAAATCGTGCAGCGTTTTTTCCGACTGCAAACGCACATTGCTTAGCCGTAGGGTATCGACCTGCCAGCTGCCGTCTGGCGCGCGTCTGGCGGTGCCGGTAAGCTCCCCTTGATACAGATCGGCGCCGAGATTATCAAGCGTAAGCGCCTGATTATTAACCTCCCCCTGGACCAGGACATTTTGCGCCGGAACGCCGTTGAGCGTGAGCGAACGCGCGCTGAGCTGGAAGCGCGCCTGCCGGCCCAGCGGATAGCCGATCTGTGGCTGCCAGGGCGAGATGCCGGCATTGACGTTCTGGCCGTTGAGCCGCCAGTCGCCGTGCGGGGCGCTGACCGCCATGCCATTGAGCTGTAGTGTGTCAGCCTGTAGCGGCCAGGACGGCGCGGCCGGGTCTAGGTTTAGGGTTCCCTCCTGCAATTGCAGGCGATTTACGTGCCAGGGGTCGTTGAGTTGCCGCACGCCAAGCTCTGCCAACACCCTCTTGGCCACCAGCGTCGGCAACGTCCCTTTCTTGCCGACGCTGACGTTATCGAGCTGGATCTCGCTGAAATTGGTCCAACTGTGATTGATACCGCCGATAGAAACCTGATAATCGCTATGCCGAGTCAACTGTCGGCTCAACCAGCCGGCCCCCCAGGAGGTTTGCAGCAGCATATAGATAAGCACAATGAGCAATAAGAGAACGAGGATCAGAGAGATCAGCAATTTGCCTAGCAATTTCATTGCACATTCCGCAGTGGTGAAGACAGATACACTGTTTATGCCGCAATTGACCGGCTATCTCAAGTGACAAAGCAGTGCGGCAACAAAAAAAGACCGCGACGTTATCGCCGCGGTCTGAATCGTTCCCGGTCGCCATGCTTAGTTTTTTTCTGGCGGAAACAGGATGTTGAGGAAAATAGCGGTAATGCCGCCGGCGGCGATGCCGGACGAGAGCAGCGTTTTCAGCCACTGCGGCGCGTATTGCAGGATGATCGGCTGCTGAGAGACGCCGAGTCCGACCGCCAGCGACAGGGCGATAATCATGATTGCCCGGCGGTTAAGGCGCTCGCGGGAGACGATTCGTACCCCCGACGCGGCAATGGTGCCGAACATCACAATCGTCGCGCCGCCCAGAACCGGCTCGGGAATATGCTGCACCACGCCGCTGACCGCCGGGAACAGGCCGAGGGCGATAAGCATCAGCGCCACCACAAAACCGACATAGCGGCTGGCGACGCCGGTAAGCTGGATCACGCCGTTATTCTGGCCGAAACAGGAATTTGGAAAGGTATTAAACACCGCCGACAGCATGGAGTTCAAACCATTGGCCAGTACACCGCCTTTCAGGCGCTGCATGTATAAAGGACCCCGCACCGGCTGTTCCGACACGTCCGAGGTAGCGGTGATATCGCCAATGATCTCGATAGAGGTGACCATAAACACCAGCATCAGCGGAATAAGCAGATCACAATCAAAACCCAGCCCGTAGTACAGCGGCGTCGGCACCACAATTAACGGCTGTGCCGTCGCCGGCGCCGACGGCGGCAGCATTCCGGTCGCCCAGGCCAGCAGATAGCCTACCACCATGGCGATCACCAGCGAGGCGACGCGCAGATAGGGGTTGCGCTGGCGGTTCAGCAGAATAATTACCAACAACACCACGCCGGCCAGCATCAGGTTTTTCGGGGCGCCGAAGGTATGGTCGTTCAGCGCGGCAAAACCGCCGCCAATGGACGTCAGGCCCACTTGAATAAGCGAAATGCCGATAATCATCACCACGATGCCCGACACCAGGGGGGTAATGATGCGCCGTGCCAGATGCAGTACCCGCGAGAGCAGGATTTCGGTGCAGGAGGCCACCATCAAGGTACCAAACAGCGAGGCCATCATTGTCGGTACATCGGCGCCGCCGTTTTTCAGCGCCAGACCGCCCATAATCAGCGGCGTCACGAAATTAAAGCTAGTGCCTTGAATGGACAGCAGGCCAGAACCCACCGGCCCCCAGGTTTTAATTTGCAGAATGGACGCCAAGCCGGAGGCAAACAGCGACATGCTGATGATATGGCGGGTATCGTCGGCCGGCAGGCCCAGCGCCTGGCAGATCAACAGCGCCGGCGTAATAACCGCCACAAACATCGCCAGCAGATGCTGACAGGAGGCAAACAACGTTTGCGGCAGCGGCGGCCGGTCATCAAGGCGGTAAATCAGTTCGCTGGGGGCGCTGTCGGCGGGGGGCGGAAGAGGTGTTAATCACGGGCGATGTCATGGCAAGCAACGTTCCTGGGCGGCAAAGAGGGCATTTTAATCATCCTGACCGGAAAAGCAATCGATTGCACCGCCCGCGAGGCGGGTCATTGACGTTGATCAACGGTTCGCCCCAAGCGGCGCAGCAGCCGGGCTGTCGCGCCACCGCGCCCGGGGCGCTGGTCAGGCAAAGGTATAGCGTACGCGCTCCGGCATCCAGCGTTCAATCAGGGCGCGGGCCGCGTCGGGGTGATGTTGATGGATATGCCGCGCCAGGCGCTGCACTTCCGGGATCATCCCCTGATCGCGCAGCAGATCCGCCACCCGAAATTCGGCATTACCGGTTTGGCGGGTGCCCAGCAGTTCGCCGGGGCCGCGAATTTCCAGGTCCCGCTGGGCGATGACAAAGCCGTCATTGCTATCGCGCAGCACCTGCAGACGCGACTGCGCGGTTTTGCTGAGCGGCGTCTTGTACAACAATACGCAGTGTGAGGCCACCGCGCCGCGACCGACCCGCCCGCGCAGCTGATGCAGCTGCGCCAACCCGAGGCGCTCGGGATTTTCGATGATCATCAGGCTGGCGTTAGGGACATCGACGCCGACTTCGATGACCGTGGTCGCCACCAGCAGCTGAACCTCGCCCGCCTTGAATGCCTGCATGAGCTGCTGTTTTTCCAGCGCCTTCATGCGCCCATGCACCAGCCCGACGCGCAGTTCGGGCAGAGCGCTTTTCAGTTCTTGCCAGGTTGCCTCCGCCGCCTGTGCCTCCAGTACGTCCGATTCTTCTATCAGGGTACAGACCCAGTACGCCTGGCGTTGCTCCTGCAGACAGGCCTGGCGGACGCGCTGGATGATTTCGGCGCGCCGGGTATCCGGGATAGCGACCGTGGTCACCGGCGTGCGTCCCGGCGGCAATTCATCGATGACTGAGGTATCCATGTCGGCATAAGCCGTCATCGCCAACGTTCTGGGGATAGGGGTGGCGGTCATAATCAATTGATGCGGATGAAAGCCCTGCGCGCTCCCTTTTTCCCAAAGCGCCAGCCGCTGGTGAACGCCGAAACGATGCTGCTCGTCGATAATCACCAGCGCCAGGCCGGCAAAGCGCACCTGCTCCTGGAAAATGGCGTGAGTACCCACCACCATCGCTACGCGACCCTCACTGATGGCCTCCTGCTGCGCCTGACGCGCTTTCCCTTTCTGCTTGCCCGCCAGCCAGCCGACCTCAATGCCCAGCGGCGCGAACCAGTCGCGAAAGTTCTGCGCATGCTGTTCGGCCAACAGTTCGGTAGGGGCCATCAGCGCCACTTGCCGGCCATCGCTGATGGCGCTTAGCGCCGCCAGCGCCGCCACCAGCGTTTTGCCAGAGCCGACGTCTCCTTGCACCAGCCGCATCATCGGGACGTCGCGCGCCAAATCTTGAGTGATTTCCGCCACCACGCGCCGCTGGGCGCCGGTCGGCGCAAACGGCAGCGCGGCAAGAAAACGCCGGGTCAGAAGGCTATCGGCGCGCAGCGGCAGCGCGCGATCTTTTTGCACCCCGGCTCTGACCGCCAGCATGCTGAGATTATGCGCCAACAGTTCTTCCAGAATAAGCCGGCGCTGCGCCGGGTGACGGCCCAGCACCAAATCGTCCAAGGCGATCTCCGGCGGCGGGCGGTGAAGCATCCGTAATGCATCGGGCAGGCTCATTAACCCGCCGCTCAGTTCCGGCGGTAGCAGCTCGGCGACCGGGGTGATATCCAGCAGTTTCAGGGCCTGATCGACCGCGTTGCGCAGCGTTGCCTGCCGAACGCCCTCGGTGGTCGGATACACCGGCGTCAGCGCGGCGGCAAGTGTCACCTCGCTGTGCTCATTAATAACATGATATTCGGGATGGATAATCTCACCGCCATGCTGGCCGCGACGGATTTCGCCATAGGCGGTGACCCATTGGCCGGGGGAAAGGCTATTTTTCATCGCCGCATTGAAATGGAAGAAACGCAGCGTCAGTACACCGCTGTCGTCACGCAGGCGGCAGTTAAGCATGCGTTTGCGGCCAAAGCTGATGTCGCTATTCAGGACCTCTCCCTGCACCGTCACCGTCATACCGGGCAGGGCCTCGCCGATAGGATACAGTTTGGTGCGATCTTCATAGCGTGCCGGCAGATGTAACAGCAAATCCTGCAGGTTTTCCAGACCGAGCAGGGCAAACTTGCTGACAAGACTCGGGCCGACCCCTGAGAGAGTATGCAGCGGAATGGCTCTTAGCAAGCGGCCTTCGGTCATATCAGCACTCCGTGGTGTGAAAAAAAGACCCACTGTTCCGGGGAAACAATCATGTCAGACCGGAGTCTTAGCCATAGCGCGTATCTCGCGCCCCCTAAGAATACAGGTCGGGCGGGTATAATCAAGGGCGGGTGAGGCCGCCGCGTGCGGCATAAGAGGGTGGGCGTCAGCGTTGAGCTGCGGGCGCTCTGCACGACCACCGACGCGTAAAGCGTTCCGGCGGCAAGGTTTAGTTTCTGTTGCGGTTCACCCGAATGACATCCGGCATGATGCGGATTTTGCGCATGATATTCGCCAGATGGATACGATCGCGGGTTGTCAGACGAATGAACGCGCTGTACACCCGACCGTCTTTCTCTTCGGTGTTCAGGCTCTGAATATTGGAATTGGCGGCGTTTATCGACGCGGTCAAATTGGCCAACGCGCCTTGATGGTTAAACATATCTACCTTGATCTCGGCGATAAACTCCTGTTCGCTCACCATTTCCCACTCCACCGGCATGAATTTCTCCGGCTCTTTCTGATAGCCCCGGATATTGCGGCAGGATTCGTGATGTATCACCAGCCCTTTACCGGGGCTGACATGGGCGATAATCGGGTCGCCGGGGATAGGCCGGCAGCATTTGGCAAAGGTGATAAGCACGCCGTCGGCGCCTTTGATCGACAAGGTGCGCGGGCCGCTAGGCGGCGTCAGATTGGACCCATCGCCCTGCAAATTCTTGGCAATCACCACGCTCATCGCGTTACCAAGACCGATTTCCGCCAGCAAATCGTCAAGCGTTGCCAGTTTCATCCTGTCCAGCTCGCGCTGAATATTCTCCGGCGGCAGCTCGACGAGTTTGCGGCTGCCCCCCAGCGCATGATTAAGCAAGCGGCGGCCAAGGCTGACGGAGTCGTCGCGTTTGAGATTTTTCAGCATCTGGCGGATTTTGGCGCGCGCCTTGGAGCTTACGACGAAATTGAGCCAGGCGGCGTTGGGCCGCGCGCCGGGAGCGGTGATAATCTCCACGGTCTGGCCGCTGCTGAGCGACTGGGAAAGCGGGTAGGGCTGCCTGTCGACGCGGGCACCCACGCAGGCGTGGCCGATATCGGTGTGCACCGCATAGGCAAAATCCACCGGCGTGGCGCCCGCCGGCAGTTCGACGATACGCCCTTCGGGGGTAAAAACATAAATTTCGTCGGGAAAGAGATCGGATTTAACGCTCTCTATAAATTCAAACGAGCTACCGGCGCTTTGCTGAAGCTCAAGCAGGCTTTGCATCCAGCGCTGGGCGCGGATTTGCGCCGTGGTGCCGGTTTCGCCCTGCTCTTTATACGCCCAATGCGCCGCCACCCCCATCTCTGCCATTTGATCCATGTCTTCGGTACGGATCTGCACTTCCACCGGCACGCCGTGCGGACCTATCATCGAGGTATGCAGCGATTGGTAGCCGTTGGCTTTGGGGATGGCGATATAATCCTTCACCCGACCGGGGCGCGGTTTATACAGGATATGCATTTGACCCAGCACCCGATAACAGGTATCCACTTCGCTAACGATGACCCGAAACGCGTAGATGTCCATGATGGAGTGAAAACGCTGTTCTTTCAGATGCATCTTGCAATAAATGGAATAGAGATGTTTTTCCCGTCCGCTGACGCGACAAGGAATGCCTGCTTCGGTTAAACGACCTTCTATTTCGGCGAGGATTTTCTGGATCATCTCCTTGCGGTTGCCGCGCGCCGCTTTGACCACTTCTTTAATGACCCGATAGCGGTTGGGATACAGCGCCTCGAAACCCAGCTCTTCCAGCTCGGTTTTCAGGTGATGAATCCCCAGACGGTGGGCCAACGGACTGTAGATTTCCAGCGTTTCGCGTGCGATGCGGCGGCGTTTATCCGGCCGCAGGGCGCCCAGAGTACGCATATTATGGGTACGGTCAGCGAGTTTTATCAGGACGACGCGGATATCCTGCACCATCGCCATGATCATTTTACGAAAGTTTTCCGCCTGGGCTTCTTTCTTGTCGCGGAATTTAAGCTTGTCCAGCTTGGATACGCCTTCCACCAGCTCGGCGACGCTTTTGCCGAACAGCTGTTCCATGTCCTGATAAGTGGCTGGGGTATCTTCGATAACGTCATGCAGCAGCGCCGCCATCAGCGTCTCGTGATCGAGACGCATCTCGGCCAGAATGCAGGCGACCGCCACCGGATGGGTGATGTAAGGCTCACCGCTGGAACGAGTTTGCCCCTCGTGCGCATCACGAGCGACAAGATAAGCCTGCCGGAGGAGTTTTATCTGATCCTCGGGCAGATAGCGTTGAATCAGTAGATTCAGACTTTCAAACAGATACAAGGTAGGGTAGTCACCTGCTGTTAGCGGCGGCCTTCAGCGATCGCGGTCACCGCCTGAATCTCAGCGGCTTCCTGTTCTTGCTGCTCCTGGCGATCCCGTAAATCCAGGATCTGGCTGGTGATCAGGCCTTCCTCGATTTCACGCAGGGAGATAACGGTGTATTTATCGTTTTCTTCCGCAACCAGTGGATCTTTACCGCCCACCTGAATCTGACGCGCGCGACGCGCGGCGACCAGTACCAGGTCAAAACGGTTACCAATTTTCTCGACGGCGTCTTGTACAGTTACGCGTGCCATATGTGAGATACTCCACAGATGAAGAAATGACTGGGCATCATACTGAAAGTTGCGTCAGTCTGCCAACAATTTGCTGATTAATGCGTCATGGCGTAATTTCTGCCGCTCAAGGCGCAACCGTTCAGCCCGGATAATGGTTTTCAGATCAAGCAATGCGGTATTGAAGTCGTCGTTGACTATCAAATAATCATACTCCGCAAAGTGGGTCATTTCAGCTACCGCCTGGGCCATGCGCAGGGCGATCACCTCTTCACTGTCCTGACCTCGCCCGCGCATTCGCCTATCCAGTTCCTCCTTGGACGGCGGCAAAATAAAGATGCTGCGCGCGTCCGGCATTTTAGCGCGGATCTGCTGTGCGCCTTGCCAATCGATGTCGAGAAAGACATCGACACCGGTGGCCAGCACTTGCTGAATGGCTTCGCGCGAGGTGCCGTAATAATTGTCGAACACCCGGGCGTATTCCAGAAAGGCGTCTTCGGCAATCATGCGCTCAAATTCCGCCACTGGCACGAAAAAGTAATGCTGACCGTGCGCTTCTCCCGGACGTAAGGTGCGAGTGGTGTGGGAAATCGACACCTGAGTGTCATAAAGCGGCTGGGTTTTCAGCAACGCCTGAATCAGGCTGGATTTTCCTGCGCCGCTCGGGGCGGAAACGACATAAAGCGTACCTTGAATCATCATGAAATAATCAGCTGAGGTTGAAAGAACTACAGGGCGCGTCTCTATTATACACGGCATTGAAAGGTGTTTCAGCTGTCAACGTAGCGGTAGGGTTGGCGGATGGGGCAAACCATCGGGCGGGAAGGAATAAAAGAAGCACGGTTGCCGGTGAGGGCAAAAATCGTCCGTGCTTTCCCTTTTTGAACGTTTAAGATATTTATCGGCAAAAATCCACCAGTAAAAAAAACCACCTTTGAGTATTAAAAATCGCGATAACCTGTCTATTATCTGGTTGCCGGAATAGTCGTCCAACCCGTCAGTCCGGTCACGATAAATGACTACAATTATCTGGCCCTTTTTTACTGCGGATTTAAGTGCTGATATAACATCATAAGCCGAGCTATTTTTGCTGCGCTTCAAGTACATTGCAAACTTCGCTGAACTTCTCCAGTTGCATCTCGGATAACGGGGCAAACATGCGATCCAGAATGACTTTGTGGGTCTGTTCGGCGATGCGCAATTTCTCACGACCTTTCTCCGTGATATAGACATACTTCACCCGGCGGTCGGTGGGGCTTTGCTGGCGCTGCAGCATCTCCTCTTTTTCCAGTGCATCAAGCACGGTCACCACAGTACGGGATGAAAAGCCCATGTAATTCTTGATATCGGTGGCGCTGGTTTTGCCGGTGGTAATCAGGTGCAAAATCTTCATTTTCGACATCGAGAGGCCTTCGTTCACCAGCTGCCCATTCACTTCTTTTCGCAGACGGTGATAGATACGTGATAGGGACTCTACCATGACTGAAGTATCGGTTGATTTATCCATGTTCTAATCTCTATATGTTATTTATTCGCTATCAGTTATTCCCAAAGCACGTTAGATTTCCGTTAGTATTACTGATGGCTTTAATGGCATCGGGTAAATATTACACTTATACGGAATCGATGATGCTGGGAAATATTCTAAACAAGCAATGTTGTTAGCTTACGCTAACAAGAAATACATTTTTTTAACAAAATTACTGAAGTTCCCTCAACCTCCATTAAATAGGGGCATCCTGGAGACAGAAGAGTATGGGTTACTTCCAGGTTATTATTAATGCCCAATCGAGGTATGATTGGCCCCCCTGCTTCATTACTGACTGCCAGAGCAGTTTATCAAAGTTTTTTTAAATTTGAAATATGACTATAAGAAAAAGGCGCATATATTATGAAAATATAATTGCAAGCATATCTTTTTATGTTTTATTAGTGATAATACATATTAATAGCCTGATAACCTTTGCCGGAATTTACAGAGATGAAGATTTCAACCCGTTGTTGGAAAAGGATTTTTAGATGAAACGCCGTGCCGATTTCGTTGCAGTAGATCACATAAAAATCGAGATAACAAAAAATAATTGCAAATTAAAATCTCACAAAAAAGCTAAAAAAACCTTAATACGCCTTAAGTCATTTTAACCTTTCATGGTTACTTTATTGAAAGCAAACGAGATTTTGTTTTTATCTTTTTCTCTAAAAATCTAAATTAAGCAAAGATTTATGGTATTTTTATCATTAAAATCAACAAATTGTAGAATTTATAATCTATTGGCGCGGTGAGAGGCTCCGGCGGAGGCCATCGCCTCCCGCGTGCGGTGGTGAAGGCGGCAGAAATAGTCTGCAAAAATGCTTCTTTTCGAGCAATAATTAAAGCGGTCAGGGTCTACACTTGCTTATGCATATGGGATAGAAAGCGCGAAATACCGCTGGGAAAATATCCCCTCTTAATCATGCGGACGGCGTAATTCAATCGCGTTAACGACGCCGGTTTGCTTGCGTCGTTAACACAGTCGTTATAAACAAGTCCGTAGCCGCGGTGATGGCGGCCATCGTGCAGAAGGGCAATAGCCTATTATGGCGCTGTGCTATTTGCGCTAGAAATGCCTGCGAATGACAAAACAGGCGCTGGCGGCATGGTGATAATTCCCGGTGCGCGGGTGCTGAAATCGACTTTTAGGCTTTCTTCAGGCGGCCTTGAGCCGTCGGGCGCAAAGGCCAGGCAACATCGGCGCTATTTCCGTCCAGCGTTGCCCGGGCGCTATTTCCGCACAACACCGCCCGGGCGCCGTTGCCGGCAAGGTCACCCGTAAGCCGTGGTACGATGTACAGCCGTCCGTTATCGGCCGAAATTCAAACTGCGCGGCGGCGATGCCACTATTTTATCGTCGACGGTAGGCACAAAGAGGCAGAGAAAATAGTTAATCCCGCAAAGAGCCGTAATAACCTTGCCGCATGCACGGCAGGCTATGACTGATGTCGCAGGCATAGCCACAGACCTTGCTGCACTAACTATAGTTAAGGCATGAGTCGCCATGAGGAATTGACACATGTTCAGCTCGGCGTGCGGGACATGGCGCGCATGCAGCCATTTTACGACGCGGTGTTGGCCGAACTCGGCCTGGTGCGGGTGACGGAGGCCGAATCCGGCGAAGCGGGAGTGATCTGGCAACGCGCGGATCGGCGCTGGCCGCAGTTTGTGCTACGGGCGCCACTCAACGGTTTGCCCGCCACTTGTGCCAACGGCAGCCAGGTCAGCTTCGCCGCCCCTTCGCCCGATGCGGCGGCGGCGGCATGGTCGGTCGCGCTGACGCTCGGTGCAATCAATGAGGGTGAACCGGGGATTCGGCCGCAGTATGCCCCGGATTTCTATGGTGCCTACTGCCGAGATCCTGAGGGGAACAAACTCTGTTTTGTCTATGCCGAAAGGGTAAACGACTAAGCCGCGCCTGTTTTTCCATCGGCGGCTTGCCTGTTGCCGGCACGCCGTTAACCCCCTTCTGCATGTTTTGCGAGGATGAGTGCACCGCTTTGCTGTGACCGGCCAGCGACGATTTTCGGCGTAGCCGTGCGTCCCTAACCATAACCCTCCTTTCAACCCGGGATCCGAGGCAATAACTGAAGACCGTGCGTCCAGGCCTACGTCAACGTGCGCCTATATGAACTTGTCCCGAGCGTTTGGCTGCAGCATTTCATCCTTATCAGACGGCAGCGCCACGCGACATACGGCGTTCTTATATGTCGCATTTCTCACCGATCAGGTCGTAAACACGACGTTTATCGCCAAAAAAGACTGGCAAGCTCATAACCGTTTGCAACCGCATTAATGCGGTCTCGGTCCCGGCCGGCGTTTCTTCGTCGACACTATTACAGGCGCATCTATGCTCATTTATCTGCTTCGCCGGCTGCTATTGGCGGCGTCGGTTATGTTGGTGGCCGTCTCGCTACTGTTTTGCCTGGTGTTTTTAGTGCCGGGCGATCCCGCGTCGGTCGCGCTCGGCCCGCGCGCCAGTGAGGCGCAAAAGCAGGCGCTGAGCGCTACTATGGGATTGGACCAGCCCGCACCGGTACAGATTGGCCGTTTCCTTGCGCGGGTGGTGCGCGGCGATTTGGGTGAAGATGTGCTGACCCATCGCCCGGTGGGACAACTTATCGCTCGCGCCCTGCCCAACACGTTGGTACTGGCGCTGTGCGCCATCCTCTGGGCAATCGTGTTGGGTATTCCGCTAGGCTGCTGGGCGGCATTACGGCAGAACAGCTGGGCCGATCGGATTATCGGCGTGCTATCGGTCAGCGTTATCGCGCTGCCGGCGTTTGTCGTGGCGATCTATGCCCTGCTGATTTTCTCGGTGTCGCTGAAATGGTTTCCGGCGATCGGCGCTGGCCATCGCGGCGATCTGGCCTCGCAGCTGCATGCGCTGGTGCTGCCATCGCTGACGGTGGCGCTGGGCTGGATCGGCTATCTTTCCCGGCTGGTGCGGGCCTCCATGCTGGAAGTTCTGAAGGAAAACCATATCCGCACCTTCCGCGCCTTCGGTATGCCTGACCGGCTGATCGCACTGCGTTATGCGCTGCCGATCGCGGTGGTGCCGGTAGTATCAGTGTTGGGGGTCGGCATCGGCTCGCTGCTTTCCGGCGCGGTGCTGACGGAAATCGTCTTCGCCCGACCGGGGCTCGGCAAATTGGCGTTTGATTCGGTGATTTCCCGCAATTTTCCGGTGGTGATGGGCACGGTCGTGGTGACGTCTGGCCAACCTTATCGCCGATTTGATTAACACCTGTCTCGATCCGCGCGTGCGGCAGGAGTTGTCATGACTGAACTGTCGACGGCGCTTCGGCGCAGGCTGTCGCCGCCACCCCGCCGCGGATGGGCATGGCGCGGGTACTGCGTCAGGTCTGGTCGACCGGAATCGGACGCTTCGCCTTACTCTGCGTCATCGCGCTGTTATTGTGTGCGCTGTTCGCCCCCTGGCTGGCGCCGCATAATCCCATCGCTATCAAGGCCATATTGCGGTTGAAGGGGCCGAGCATGTACTATTGGCTGGGCAACGATCAACTGGGGCGCGACATTCTCTCGCGGCTGATTTACGGCACGCGCGTTGCGATGGTGGTGGCTTTTGCCGGCACGGGCGGCGCCTTGTTACTGGGTTCACTGCTCGGGCTGGTCGCCGGCTACGGGCCGCGCCAGCTCGATACGCTATTGATGCTGCTGTGCGATTCGCTGATGTCGATTCCGATGATTTTGTTTGCACTGGCGGTGGTGACGATGGCCGGCTCCAGTCTGGCCACCATTATCCTTATCATTATTACTTTCATGGTGCCGGGGTATTTCCGGGTGGTGCGCAGCCAAACCCGGGTGCTCAAGCGGATGGAGTATATCGTCGCGGCCCGGGCCATGGGCGCGTCGCCGGTCAGCGTTGTCGTCCGGCATCTCATTCCCAATTTGACCGGCACCCTGCTGGTCATGGTGGCGATGGATATTCCCGCAGTGATCGCCATCGAGTCGGGTCTTAGCTTCCTCTGCCAAGGGATCCAACCGCCGGACGCCAGCTGGGGCACGGTACTCAATGACGGCTACTCCTACATCCGCCAGGCGCCGCATATCGTTATCGCCGCCGGCATGCCAATCGTTCTCGCCACTCTGGGCTTCACCTTCCTCGGCGAGGCGCTGCGCGACGCGCTGGACCCCCGTACCGCCAACCATACCGGAGGCGATCGCGCATGACATTGCTCACTATTAATCAGCTAATCGTCAGCTACGACACTCCCCGCGGGCCGTTACAGGCGGTACGCAACATCAACCTTACGGTCAATAAGGGCGAAGTCCTGGTATTGGTGGGCGAAAGCGGTTCGGGAAAATCAACGTTGGTCAGCGCCATGCTGACCCTGCTGCCGCCCAACGACCGGGCCAGCGGTGAACTGCGCTACCGCGGCGTCGACTTGCTCACGCTGCCGGAGGATGGCCGACGCAAACTGCGCGGCAACGGTATCGCCACCGTCTCGCAGGATCCGTTTACCGCGCTTAATCCTGTGGTGACGATCGGTAGACAGCTGGTCGCTTTTCAGCATCACAAGGGCGGTACGCGTGCGGAAAAACGCCAGCGCGCCCGCCAAATGCTGGAACGCTTAGGCATTTCCGATCCCGCCGGCCGGCTTACGCAATATCCCCATGAGCTGAGCGGCGGTATTCGCCAACGTATCGCCATCGCCGCGGCGTTGCTTACCGAGCCGGAATTGCTGATAGCCGATGAGCCGACCACCGCGCTGGACGCCACGACGGAAATGCAGGTGGTGGAGGTCCTCAAGGCCAGCCGGAAACTGGTAGACGGCGCGATTATATTTGTCACCCACGATTTGCATCTGGTCAGCGCGCTGTGCGACAAGGTGGCGGTCATGTACGCCGGCGAAATTGTCGAGGCGGGGCCGATAGAGCGTCTGTTTGCCGCGCCATCGCATCCCTATACCCAGGCGCTGCTGGCCTGCGATTCGGCGCGTATCCCCGGCGTCAGCCGCGAATTGCCGTTCATCGCCGGCGCCGTTCCTCCCCCCGGCGGCGAGCGGGTCGGTTGTCCTTTTGAGCCCCGTTGCGCACCGGCCTTCGGACCGTGTCGCGGTGTGACGCCGGCCTTGACCTGTCTGGGACAAGATGATTGGACGGTACGTTGCCATAAGGTCGGTTCACATGCTTGAAATCAAAGATCTGGTGTTGCGCTACCGCACCGGTAGTCTCTTCAGCCGGCTCAAACCGGGTGCGGTGCGATCGGTGGATATATTGGCCGGCGTTAGCCTGCATGTGGCGCCGGGCAAAACGCTGGGCCTTATCGGCGAAAGCGGCAGTGGCAAAACCACCCTTGGCCGGGCGGTGATCGGCCTGACGCCGATTAGCGGCGGCATGGTACAGGTCAACGGCCGCGAGCCACGGGACGCCAGCGATTGGTCCTGGCGCGGGATCCGGCGCGACACTGGCCTTATCTTCCAAGATCCGATGGCGGCGCTCGATCCGCGCATGCGCGTGGAAAAGCTGGTGACTGAACCTTTCAGCGTCAACGGTCGCGAGATTGACCGCCGCGCGGAGGCGAGCCGACTGTTGTCGATGGTCGGGCTGCCGGCGGCGTTTATCGATCGTTACCCGCATCAACTGTCGGGAGGACAGGCGCGGAGCGTGGCGGTAGCGCGGGCGCTGGCGCTCAGACCGAAACTCATTATCATTATCGCCGACGAGCCTACCGCCGGTCTCGATTTATCGGTACAGGGCGAGTTGCTGAATTTGCTCACTTCCCTGCAGCGCGAGCTGGGCATGAGCTGTTTGATGATCACCCACAATCTGGCTATCACCCGCCATGTTACCGACGACATCGCCATCATGTATCTCGGACGCATCGTCGAAAGCGGGCCGACCGCGACTCTGTTTCGCGCGCCGGCGCATCCCTATACCGCCGCGCTGTTAAGCGCCAAAAGCAGCGACGGCGCGGCGGGGAAAGGGGCGCTGACGGGCGAGATCCCGACGCTTGCCCATCGTCCCACCGGTTGTGAATTTCATACCCGCTGCCCACGGGCGCAAGACCGCTGTCGCATCGACGCGCCGCTGCTGCGGCCGATGACCGGCGGGAAGCACGTTTCCTGTCATTTTCCTCTTCTCCGCGCGGCACACGCTTCCGCCCGGTCCGGCGCCATTATTTTTAAGGATACACATGCATGAAAGGCCTGTCGATGAACAGACGTGAGTTGCTTAAAACGCTGGCGGTATTGGCCGCTGGCGCGTCCGGATCGCTGGTGGTGGGCGGTCAGCGGCGGGTTTTCGCCGCCGATAGCCAGAACAAGGTGCTGCGGGTGCAAAATGACCTTGACATTACCAATCTCGACCCCGCTAACCGCAGCGGTTGGTATGACGAAATGGTGATGTTTGCTATTTATTCCGGGCTGTGCCAATACAAACCGGGGACCGATTGGGGCTGGCAACTGGATGCAGCACAATCGCTGGAGCAGGTCGACCCGCTTACCATCCGCTTCGCGCTGCGTCCCGGCATCCAATGGACCGGCGGGTTTGGCGAAATGACCGCCGAGGACGTGAAATAATCCTATGAACGGTTTTTAAACAAAGAGCTGGCGGCGATTTATGCTTCCGACTGGTAAGCGCTGGACCACGTTGAGGTCACCGGCAAATATGAAGGTATTATCCACCTCAAACACCCGTTCGCTCCGCTGTTTATCAGCACTCTTCCCCATGCCTCCGGGCTGATTATGTGCAAAAAAGCGCTGGAGGCCACCCAGGATAAAAAAATCGGCACCGCGCCCGCGGCCTGCTCCGGGCCTTACAAGATCGGCGATTGGCAGCCGCGGTAGCGGTTGACGATGGTGCGTAATGAAGGATGGAACGGCCGCCGCAGCGAGTACGATCAAATCCAGCTGGTGCCGATTGGTGATTTGAATACCGCCCAGATCGCGTTTGAAGCCGGCGATCTGGATATGACCAAAATCAACATTAGCGCTATCGGTAAATACCGCGACGATCCGGGCGACAATACGCTGACCGTACGGCCTGCGCTGGCCTACACCTGGCTCTGCATGAATGTTGATCACCCCAAACTGAAAGATGTGCAGGTGCGTCGGGCTATTCAGCAGGCTATCGACGTCCCTGGCATTCTGGACGCCACCTTCGGCGGCGCGGTGAAACCGGCCTATGGTCTGGTGCCGCCGCCGCTGGCCGGCGCGCGCAGCAAAAATATCTATCCTTACGATCCGGAGCAGTCGAAAGCGTTGTTGAGAAAGGCCGGTGTTGCGGGGTTGCAGCTCCGCCTGGACCTCTCTACCTCTACCGATGGCGGGACTGTGGCCCAGGTCATTCAGGCACAGCTGGCGGAAGTGGGGATCGATCTCAAAATCAATCAAATGGACGGTGCGGCGTTTGTCGCCGCGGGGCAGGAGTCGGAAGGGGATGCCTGGAAGGATTCCCAGTTGCGTCTCACCACCTTTACCACCGCGCCGGACGCCAGTTGGGTCACCGCCTGGTTTACCTGCGATCAGGTCGGTATCTGGAACACCCAGCGCACCTGCGACAAAAAGTGGGATGCGCTCAATGCCGCGGCCGCAGTTGAGCTGGATCAGGCGAAACGGGCGGCCATGTATGTCACGTTGCAAGACCAGTTGGAAGAGACGGGCGCCTATGTCTTTTTATACCATGGCAGCAACGCCTGGTTGACGCCGAAAACCGTGCACGGTGCCTGGACGCCCGATGGCCAGTGGCCGTTGTTCCGGGATGTCACCGGCGCCTGAAACGCCGGTTATCTGCCCGGGCGATGTAGCCCGGGCCTTGTCTCGCCTGCATTTCCCTTGAGGGAAGCTGTCGCGTGCGGCCGTTTGTGGGAGTTTCCTTGACTACTGCCCGTTTTTCCCTTTCGCCTAAAAAGGGATTGCGTCCTTCAGGCAATGTCTTGTGCGGCACGCCAATTATCGCCGGTTTTTCGGCGGACAATTGCTGTCGGTCATTGGCAATTGGGTCCATACCATCGCCCTCGGCTGGCTCATCTGGCGTTTGGGGGTGTCATCGCCCGTATTGCTGGGAATGTTGGCGTTTTGCAGCCAGGGGCCGATTTTATTTTTCGGCTTGTTTACCGGCGTGATCGTCGACCGCTGCGATCGCCGCCGGCTGGTACTGACAACGCAGATCGGCATCACCTTACTGGTCACGTTGCTGTCGGTGCTGACGCTGAGCAATCTTATTACCGGCGCGCTGGCGATAGCCATTGCGACCGGCCTGTGGTTGATTAGCGCATTTGATTTACCCGTCCGGCAGTCGCTGGTGGTCGATTTGGTGGCGCACGACGATTTGGCGAATGTGCTGGCGCTGAATTCGGTGATTTTCAACGGCGCGCGCCTGATAGGGCCGGCGTTGGGCGGCGTATTGGTGGATACCGTCGGCGAGGGGTGGTGTTTCGCCTTCATTGCCGCCTCCTACGTGCCGCTGATCCTATTCTTGTTCACCATTCGCGTGCCGCAGCGCCCGCCGTCGACCCGGCTGAAAGGTTTGCTGCACGAGATGGGCGAGGGGCTGGATTTTCTGCGCCAGGATACCGCCGGCGCTGCGTATTCTGCTCTTGGTGGGGCTATGCAGTCTCACCAGCGTGCCGTATTTTTCCTTTCTACCCATGCTGGCGGATACCGTGTTGCACGGAGGTCCCACCGGTTCGGGCATTTTAATGAGTATTACTGGCGTCGGCGCATTACTGGCGGCGTTACAGCTCACCTTCGCCGGTCAGATAGGCGCCATGGGGCCCTGGCCGCTACGGGCTGCGGTCATGTTGGCGCTGGCGCAAGTCCTGCTGGGGCTGTCGCAGCATTTTTGGCTAAGCGCCATTATCGCCGCGCCCATCGGTTTTGCCATTCTCACCCAGAATCTGACCTCCAACTCGCTGTTGCAGCATCGGGTGCCGGCCTCGCCCTCACAACTTTAGCGACAGGAGCTGTCCCATGTCCCAAGCGTCATCCACCGTCGATTTTTCGCTACAGATACCGTCCTATCGTCAGATTTTTGTGCCGCTGGCGTACGGCACCCGCATCGCTGCCCGGCTGTGGCTGCCTGAGCACGCCACGCCGGCGCCTCTGGTGCTGGAGTGGATCCCCTACCGGCAGTCGGACAACACCGCGACGATTGACGCTATGATGCACGGGTTTTTTGCCGCCCACGGTATCGCCGCCCTGCGGATCGATTTGCGCGGCAGCGGCAATTCCGACGGTTTGCTGCGCGATGAATACCTGGCGCAAGAGCAGGATGACGCCGTAGAGGTGATTGCCTGGCTGGCGCGT
The DNA here is from genome assembly GCF_018777395.1 of Candidatus Sodalis endolongispinus. Classification (GTDB taxonomy): domain Bacteria; phylum Pseudomonadota; class Gammaproteobacteria; order Enterobacterales; family Enterobacteriaceae; genus Sodalis_B; species Sodalis_B endolongispinus. The sequence continues at coordinate 1,405,969 of NZ_JAFJYC010000001.1, read as the reverse complement.
CAGCCGTGGTGTAATGGCAATGTCGGCATGATTGGCATTTCCTGGGGCGGGTTCGCCGCGCTGCAGATCGCCGCGCGCCGGCCGCCGGCGCTCAAGGCGATTATTACCTGCTGCTCCACCGATGATCGCTATCGCGACGATGTGCATTACATGGGGGGAGCGCTGCTTACGGATGTATTGCAATGGGGCAGCGGCCTGTTTACCCAATTGGGCAGACCGCTGGATCCGGCCCACGTCGGCGAGGGCTGGCTGTCACGTCTGGCGGGGATGGAGCCGCCGCTGGCCCACTGGCTGGCGCATAGCGAGCGCGATGCATTCTGGCGCCACGGCTCGGTCTGTGAAGATTATCAGGCTATCGAGTGTGCCGTCTATGCGGTTGGCGGCTGGACCGATGGCTATTGCGATGCCATTTTACGGTTGATGCAGCATCTGGATGCGCCGCGCAAGGGGTTGATTGGCCCTTGGACCCACGTTTATCCCACCTGGGGGGGTGCCCGGCCCGGCAATTGATTTCCTGGGCGAATGTTTGCGCTTTTGGCGGCAATGGCTGCTGGGCGAAGAGACCGGGATTATGGATGAACCCATGATGCGCCTTTGGCAAGGGGAAGGATTGCGGGCCGATCCTCGCGGTATTACCCTGGGCGGACATTGGCTGAGCGCGCCGGGCTGGCCGGCGAGCCACGCGCGGGCGGATTTCTATTTGGACGACAACCGTCTGCTGCTGCAGCCGCCGGCGCCGTTGTCGCTGTGCGGCAACGCGTCGCTGGATGTTGCGGTGGCCTTCGATTCCCCCTCGGCTTTGCTGGTGCTGCGGCTGAATGAAGTAAGCGCCGACGGACACTCCGCGCGGGTGACGTTCGGCGTACACCGGCTTACGCGTCCTAAGAGCGTCGCGCCGGGCGAGTCATTCCGCGTCAGGTTATCGCTTAAAGGGGTGGCCTATCGCTTTTCAGCCGGCTGCCGGCTGCGGCTGGCGCTTTCTACCGCCTATTGGCCAATGGTTTGGGCCGAACCGGGTCAAGGGCCGGTGCAGCTGTGGACGGACGGCGCGTTATTACAGTTGCCGGGACCTAGCGATGCCATTACCGGCGACGGGCCGGCATTCGGCGCGCCGCGCTCGGCGCCGCCACATCCCCATGAGGTGGTGGCGCCGGAGGTGACCCGCCGCCAGGTGGAATGGGACGTTGGCGCAGGCGTACATCGGGTTATCATGGACGCGCAACGGCAGCAAACACGGATTGGCGAACTGCGCTTCGGCAGCCAGGGACACGAAGTCTACACCATTGGCGCGCTGGCGGAGAGCGCGCGCATGGAAGCCCATCGTGTTCAGCTTTACACCCGTCCCGGCTGGGATATCAAGCTGGAATGCGATACTGAGCTTGCCTGGCAGGCGGGGGGGCTGGTGTTGACGTCGCGTTATCAGGCGTGGGAAAACGAGGTTTCCCCTCTCGCCACCGCGATGAAAACGGCGGCGGGGATAGCTGAAACACAGCGGAAACGGTACAGTCATGGTAAACGGGAACGGCGTGCGGCCGTTCGCGCTAAACCGGGCCAGCGCCTTCGAGCCGGGCCTTGACGGTGTTTTTTCTTCATGGGAAGCGATAAACGTCCATGCCATCCGTTGAACCCACCGTTTTCACTTTTTTGCTGGGCCATGATTTTTCCATGATGAGCCTGGCTTCGGCGATTGAGCCGCTGCGTTCCTATAACCGCTTATTCAAGGAACGCGCCTTTACGTGGCATTTGGCCAGCCTGAACGGCGAACCGGTCACCGCCGCCAACGGTATTCCCTTTCCGACATGTCCCATTCATGATGTGCTGGCAGACTCCCATTATCTTTTTATTTGCGGTGGCGAGCGGGTAGTGGCGCCGCAGTTCGAGCGAGGCTATCAAAGCGCCAGGCGGCGCGCGCCGGCCTGTTTATCGGATCTTTGTCCACCGGAACGTTCCTGCTGGCGAAATGCTGGCTACTAAACGGCTACCGATGCACCATTCACTGGGAAAGCCACGCCGCGTTTGTGGAAAGTTACCCGGAAATCGAATGTACCCGCAAAATCTTTGAAATTGACCGTAACCGTTTAACCTGTTCCGGCGGTACCGCGGCGATGGATATGATGCTTAATCTGATTGGCGAACGTCACGGTGACGGCCGCGCCACCGCGGTGGCGAACCAGTTCCACCATGAGCGGATCCGCAGTGCGGCGGACGATCAGCGCGGTCACCGCCCACATCGGTCGCTGCTGCCGCCGGTGCTGAGTGCGGCGATCGCGGTAATGCAGTCCACTTTCGAGGAGCCGCTTGCGCTGTCGGCGGTGTCGCAGCAGGTGGGGGTGGGCACGCGCCAGCTGGAACGCTTATTCGGCCGACATGTTGGCAAGACGCCGCAACGTTATTATCTGGAGCTGCGGCTGGATCAGGCGCGCGAGATGCTGATTTACTCCGACCGGTCGATTATCGATATTGCCGTCTCGGTGGGATTCAGTTCCACGTCCCATTTCGCTGGCTGGTTTCGGCGCACCTTCGGCGTGCTCCCCGGGGGTTGAGACAGCGCAGGCGCGATGAGCGGCCTTATCGCGAGGGAACGGCGCTAATCGGCGGGCATAATGCCGTTGAGGTACTGGTCATGACGGCGGTCGGTCGCCCAGGGATGCAGCCGACGCCAGCGCGTCAGCATTTGACGGTCCAGCGTAGCGCTGAGCGTGAAGGCGCCCGCGGCAGGCGCGCTGGCCAGAATGCCGCCGTCGGGGCCGACGATGCGGCTTTGACCGATACAGGCGAATGCGCCATCGCCGTCACTGCGGTTGGCAAAAGCGATGTAGCAGCCGTTTTCGTACGCCCGCGCCGGCACGACATGGCGCGGCACCACGTCATAGCCGCTGGGCGTGGCGCTGATACACAACAGGCAATCCATACCGGTTAAGGCCTGGGCGCGGACCAGCTCCGGAAAATCCAGGTCATAGCAAATTGCCATGCCGAAACTGAACCCCTGCAGTGAAAATCCCGTCAGCCGATCGCCGGCGCTAAATAACGCCTGTTCATACCCCGACCAGAGATGGATCTTTCGGTAATTGGCGCAGACGTTGCCCTGCGCGTCAATGGCCAGCATGGCGTTATAGCGCGCTTCGCCGTCACTTTCCGCATAGCCGAATACCAGCGCCTGACGCCGCGCGCGCCAGCGCCGCTAATCGGCGCAGCGTTTCGCCCGAAGAGGGCAGCGCCATGCGCCGGATGGCATCCTGGTGTTGATACCCGCACAGCGCCAGCTCCGGCAACAGCAGCAGATCCGCCGCCGGCGCTGCGGCCACGGCGTCATCCAGCCAGTCGGGAACGGTGGCGATATCCGTCGGCGCGTCGGCGGTTTGGATGATGCCAATCCTCATGCGGGCTCGTCTCCCTGGGCAGGATAAAATGGAAAGTCGTGCCGCCAGCGCCGGGAGAAACAGTGCTCCTCGCCATCCCAGGCGTCGAGGGTGGATTCCAACCGCCAACCGCCAACCGCCAGCCGCCGGCGTCGGCGGTGAGCAGGCTATGAATTTCCAACCGCGCCTGCCAATCGCCGCGATGAAAACCGGCGCTGCGCCAGGCTTCGGAGCGGGCGCCGGCGGGGTCATGGGCATTGACGCAATAGGTTTAGCGGCCCAGCGCCTCAAGACGTAGCCCGGTCTCTTCCAACGTCAGCGCGCCGAGATTGCGCACGACCTCAAGCGTGGTCTCGCCATCGTCCATATCCCGGGTCAGACGCTGGCGCCAGCGGGCTGGCGCCACCAGCACCCGCGCCGGGACAGGCGGCGGAGACCAGGGCTCGCCCAGCGCCGGCGGCGGGCAGGTTGCGGCCTCGGGATCGCGCAGCGGCAAAACCAGGCTGCCGCTTTGCACCGTCAACACATGGCGCACCGGCAGCGGCGCCGCCAGCGGCCAATAGCTTGTCGAAAGCGCAACGCGCAGACGGTAGCCCGCCGGCAGGATGAACGCTACCGCTTTCAGCATCACGCTTACGTCGTAATAATGTCCCGGCACCAGCGGTTCGGCGCGATCGAAGCCGTTACGCGCCGCAAAATTTAATAATCCATAGCTTATCCGGATTGCTACGCCGTCCGGCGCCACGGCATTCAGGCGTACCGCCAGCATCGCCAGGGGATTGTCCGAGCATAGCCGCAGCCGCACCTGGGCCCGGCCGAGAAGCTGTTGCGCCGTGGTGGCGACAGGCGCATCAAAGCACAAAGAGCCGGCGTCATCCTCGCGTTGATCCCCCGGCATATCCGGTCCCCAGCCGTATGGACACCACTCGCCCGACGCCAGGCCGGTGGTGGCCGGAGAACATAGGGTGGCGGTAAACTTTGCCGGCGCGTCCTGGAGCCGACCGGGCGCCAGATGCAGCGTGCGCGCCTGGACATCCGCGGACGGCCAGCGACGTTCCGCCGCCCACCTACCCTGCCGCTGCTCGTACCGGGCGCGGGGCGGCTCCGGCCGTTGCTGCCAGTAGGTCAGCATCGGTTCCTCCATCATCCCGGTCTCTTGTCCTTTAAGCCAGTGATCGAACCAACGCTGGACATAGCCGATAAAATCGATGCGCGGTCCCGGTGTGGCGATATGGGGAAATTCGTGTCCCCAAGGGCCGATGAGCCCTTTGCGCGGGCCACGCAGATTTTACAACAGGCGCAGCACGGTGTTGGTATAGCCGTCTGCCCAACCGCCCACCGCCAGTACCGGCACGGTGATTCGGTCGTAGTCCTCACAAACCGATCCGCTCCGTCAGTAGTCGTCGCGCCGGGGGTGTTGCATCCAGCGTGCTGCGGACGGCAGTGACATGGCGTTGAGGCGTTCCAGCCACATCGCTTTCCAGTGGTCACCGACGATAGCCGGGTCCGGCGGCGTCGGCGTCCAGGTAAACAGGGTGGCGCCATATTGCAGATTGTCGTTCAGCAGGGCGCCGCCCATATAATGCATATCGTCGGCGTAGCGATCGTCGGTGGAGCAGGCGGTAACCACCGCTTTAAGCGCCGGCGGTCGCAGGGCGGCGATTTGCAGCGCGTTGAAACCGATCCAGGAGATGCCAATCAGCCCCACGTTGCCGCTGCACCAGTCCTGCGCGGCAATCCAGGCGATCACTTCGCAGGCATCGCGCCATTCCTGAGGGGTATATTCATCGTTCATCACGCCGTCGGAGTCGCCGGCGCCGCGCATGTCGACACGCAGGACAGCATAGCCGCAGCCGGCGAGGCCGGGATGCAGCACGCCATCATCACCGCGGTGCCGGTCGCGGCGGCGGTAGGGCAGGTATTCCAGAATGGCGGGTACCGGCGTCGTCGCGTCCGGCAGCCACACGCGGGCGGCCAGACGGCAGCCGTCCGACAGGGGGATCCAGACCGTTTCGATTATCCGCATACAACACCGCTTCAGCCTTTGAAAATTGCCTCTATCTTTGCACAGTGAGCCGCGAAAACCATTCCGTTTGCGACCCGTTTGGCGTCAAAAGCGACCTGGTGGCCAAAAGTCGGCTAAGGCAATAGGGCAAAGCCCTTGCAAGGTGGCGGCGCGGGTATCGACCGAATCGCGCTGGGGGCAGAGGTGACGCCGGGCGCCAAAAGTCGACTGCCGGCCAACGCCGGGTGCCGAAAGTCGACTACCGGTTGACGCCCGGCGCGAAAACCTTACTACCGGCGTCGACTGCCGGCTGACGCCGGGCGCCAAAAGTCGATAACCGACTCACGCCGTACGTCAGAAGCCTGCTATCGGCCGGCGCCGGTAGCAGGGGCGTGCTGCGCTACTGACGTTAACGGTAAATAATAGACGGTGGTGGCGGTCAGTCTGCCGTCGGGAAACAGCGCATAATCAGGAATGCCACCTGCCTGCTGCCAACCAAGGCGCGTATAAAGTCGTTCAGCGTCGCTGCCGGTAGAGGTATCCAGCACTAGCATTGTCTTGCCGGCCTCTACCGCCAGCGTCTGTGCCGCACGCATCAATGCCTCGCCCACGCCGAGACGACGCGCACTGCGGTGTAACAAGAGTTTGATAATGTCGCCGCGGTGCGGTTGATTATCCGGCTGCGCCAGTACCATCTGTACCGTGCCGATAATCGCTCCGCCGGCGTCACGCGCCACCAGAATGGCGTGGTCGCCGCAGGCGGCCTGCGCCGCTTTCTGGCGCCAAAAGTCCTCGGCACGGGTGATCAAAAGCGGCAGCATAAAACCGACCGAGGCACCGCCCTCCACACAATCAATTAATAGCGCGCTCAGGGACGCCAAATCCGCCTGGCTTAGGGCTGCACCCAGCGCGTGAAGTGTGATGTCAGCCGTCATGGTAGGTGCCCTTTAGACGACAGCAGCACCAGATAGCGTGCGGGTTCAGGATGAGGATTATGGAACGCGGTAGTGCTATCCAGGTCGAAGCCCAGACGATCTCCCTGCTGCAGGGAATAGGCCTGCTCGCCGACGCGGATCTGGATACTGCCCGCCAGCAACCATATTTGCTGATGAATGCCGGGATCACGCTGGCCGGTTTCATAGGCGACGCTGGCGCCGGCGGGAAAGGTGACCTCGATCATTTGCACCGGAAAGTAGGCGTTGTCCGGGGTCAGATTACGCCGTAGATAGCCGGATTGCGGATCCTGCCACTGCGGCTGGTCTTCACGCCGCACCAGCGGCGCGCTGTCGGTTAGCGTAACCTCGAACAGCGCGTTGAGCGGTAAGCCCAGACCGCAGGCGAGCTTCTCCAGCACCACGGCCGTCGGGCTGCTTTCGCCACGTTCAATGAGCGAGATCATCGATCGGATGACTTCGCAGCGTTGCGCCAGGGCCTCCAATGAAAGTACACGCTGACGACGCAGGGCGCCAAGCCGGGCGGCGATGCGTGCATTAATATCCATGGTAACCACCATTTCCAAAATACTGGATTTCTATTCTGGTATAATGAAAATTAATGTCAAGCTCAATATCTACAGCGCTCAAGCGTAACGGGCACGCTTTTGTAGGCGGGAACACCGCTGTCGTGATCATAGCTATCGAGCGCTACCAGCCTGTTGGCTTCGGGATAATAGGTCGCCACCGAGCCGGGTGCCATGTCGTAAACGACGACGGTCAGATTATTCAGCCGCCGTGAAGATTGCCCGCCGGCGGCGTCCAGCGCGATCACGTTGACTTTGTCTCCAACGCGCAATGCTCGCCGTTCCGCCTCCGCCGCGCTGAGAAACAGCACATCGCGCAGGCCGGTCACGCCGCGATAGCGGTCGTTGAGGCCATAGAGGGTGGTATTGTATTGATCGTGACTGCGCAGCGTGGTCAGCACCAGGTCATGGTGGGTCGAGCCGCAGGGATCTTCATTGATACCCGGCAGGGTAATGAATTGGGCGCGCCCGCTCGGGGTATTCCATTTGTGTTCCGAGGCGGCATTGTAAAGCCGGAATACGCCGGGTTGCTGAATGCGTTTATTGTAATCCTTAAACGCGGGAAATACCGATTCGATGGCATCACGGATCCGTGCGTAATCGGCAACCAGTTTTTCCCAGGGCACCTGGCTGTCGGGCAGCGTAGCGCGGGCCAACCCGGCGACGATGGCGGGTTCGGAACGCAGATAAGGCGAGACCGGCGGTAGCGTACCACGCGATGCATGCACCATTGACATCGAGTCCTCGACACTAACAGCTTGAATGCCGCTGGCCTGGGTATCCTTTTCGGTGCGTCCCAGCACCGGCAAAAGATAACTGTTTTTCGCCAGCAGAAGATGGGAGCGGTTCAGCTTGGTCGCCATGTGCACCGCCAGCTCCAGTTTGCGCATCGCCACAAACGTCACCTCGGGATCCGGCATCGCGGTAGCCAGGTTCCCACCTAAACAAATCAACGCCTTAGAGCTGCCCTGCTGTATAGCCATTATGCTTGCCACCGCCGCATGACCATATTTGTTCGGCGGCGTTAAGCCAAATGTGCGCTTGATGCCGTCAAGCAGCGCCTGATTGGGTATTTCCGTAATACCCACCGTCCGGTCGCCTTGAACGTTGGAATGTCCACGCAGCGGGCAGATTCCTGCACCCTGCTTGCCCATATTCCCGCGTAGCAGCAGATTAGCCAGCTGCTGCACATTTTGCGTCCCGTGCTGATGCTGGGTAATGCCCATGCCGTAGCAGATGATGGTCCGCTCGGCGTCGGCGTATAAGCGGGCGATATGTAAGATCTCACTGTGACTCAGACCCGAAACCGCGATAATATCTTGCCATGCGGTATGGTCCAAATCAGCTTTCAGCGCCGCGAAACCCTGGGTATGGTCGGTAACGAAATCTTCATCGATTACCCCTTTATCGCCCCGGGCCTGTGCATCCTGGTGCAACGTCAGCAGCGCCTTCATGACGCCTTTTAGCATGGCGGCATCGCCGCCGACCCGAACCTTATAATAGGTCGATGAGAGCGCTGTAGAGGTAAGGGGCAGCATTTCTATCGGGCTCTGGGGGGATGTGAATCGTTCTAGCCCCCGTTCTTGCAGCGGATTAAACGCCACGATGGTGGCACCGCGCTTGGCCACTTCGCGCAGGGTGGCTAGCATCCGCGGATGGTTGGTCCGGGGTTATGACCGATACACATTACCAGATCGCAGTGCTCGAAATCCTCAAGCGTCACGGTGCCTTTACCGACGCCGATGGATGCCGGCAGACCGACGCTGGTGGGTTCATGGCACATGTTGGAACAGTCGGGGAAATTATTAGTGCCATATTCGCTGGCAAACAGTTGGTAAAGGAACGCCGCCTCATTGGACGTACGCCCTGATGTGTAAAATTCAACGCAGTTAGGGTCGGAATAACGTCGTAACTGCGCGCCAATTTCGCCCAAAGCGACATCCCAATCTATTGGCTGATAGGTATCTGTAGCGGCATCGTATTTCATCGGTTGGGTCAGTCGTCCTTCACCTTCTAATTCAAAATCATGGCGCTGCCAGAGCTCGCTTACGGTGTGGGCGGCGAAAAAGTCCGGCGTAGCCCGCTTGCCGGTGGCCTCCCAACTGACCGCTTTGGCACCGTTTTCGCAAAATTCAAAAGATGAGGTATGGAGCGGATCCGGCCAGGCGCAGCCGGGGCAGTCAAAGCCCTGCGGTTGATTAACTTTAAACAGAGCAATAACATCCTGGTTTACCGACATCTGGACGCGAATGGCATCAGCCACCGCTTTTAATGCCCCCCACCCGCCGGCAGAGCCGCCATAAGGCGCAATGCCGATTGTGCTATTTTTCTGTTTCATCTTTACCCCATTTTTAACGATGGCTCAGGCATAATGCCATTTTAAGTGTAGGCCATTGCCTCAGACGCGCCGTCGGACGGGAGCGGCGGCAATCAATCATTCAACGGAGAGAGAGGTTTTCATGACGGTAAACTGGTGAGACTGGCACCACAGCGAAGTGAGCGCGCCGGAACTTTACCAACTGCTGTCGTTGCGCAGTGCGGTATTCGTTGTCGAACAACAGTGTCTGTATGCGGATATGGATGGGCAGGATATGAAGGGGGATAATCGACATATTGCCGGCTTTGACGAAGCGGGTCTAGTGGCGTGCGCCCGTTTGCTGGTGCAGCGGGACGCGGTGATTATCGGACGGGTGGTGACTGCCCAGCGTGCGCGCGGTCAGGGTCTGGGAGCGCAGTTAATGCGTCATGCGTTGGCGTCGTGCGCCGCGCACTGGCCGGAGAAACCCATTACCGTCTCCGCCCAGGTGCATTTACAATGCCTTTTACCGCAGTCTGGACTTCGTGGCGGTGACGAGTCTGTACGATGAAGATGACATTGCCCATATCGGCATGCGTCGCCCGCCCTCGAGCACGTTAAAGAACTAATAAACGCATGGCCAATAAGCCGATCCGTTAGATCCACTGCGACAGACTCATTTCGGCAATAATACCGTGGCCGAAGCCGGCGATAATTGCCTTGCCGCCGCGTGCGAAAATCCCTTTTTCATGCATGCTGCGATAGGCCTCGAACACTACCGAACTGGCGATCTTGCCGCAATTGACCAACGTGTCGCGGCTGAAAGAAAACTGCTCCAAATCCACGCGAAGATACTTGGCAAGATCATCCAGGATACGCGGCCCGCTGGCATGAATAATGTAATAGGCCAGATTTTCGATATCCCAACCGTGATCGCAGGCTAATTGACGCATCACCGGTGCAAGCGGTTTCATGGTGCCCGGCATGCGCTTGTCCAGACGGAAATGAAAACCTGTGTCTTTCACTTGATAGCGGATCCATTCATCGGTTTCAGGGATCAGATAACTGCCGTTGCGTTCGAGCGAGAGACCCTCGCCGGGTTCCGCGGTGACCACCGCTGCGCTGATGGCATCGCCAAATAGCCCATCGGAAAGCAGACTGCCGACGTCGCCATCTGTGGGCTGATAACTCAGCGAGCAAAACTCGCAGCTGATGATTAATACGTTGCTGCCGGGATGGGCCAGAACATAATCATGTGCCCGATTGATGGCGGCGCCGGCGGCGGCACAGCCCAGCTGGGCGATGGGCAATTGCATGGTATTATCCGGTAGCCCCATATGATTAATAAGCCAGGCGGTTAGCGACGGCATTAAGAAACCCGAGCAAGGGACATAGATAATCGCGGCGATTTGGCTGGCGCTAACGGCGGCATTGTTCAGCGCTTGCTCAACCACGCCGGGCACCAAACGTTTAGACTCATATTCAAATAACGCATTCCGGTAGCCAAAACCGGGATGCAACGTGGCGAGTTCGATTGGCTGTATAATATGTCTTTTCATGACGCCGGTATTAATAATCAATCCTATCGATTTTTCCAGATTAGGATTGTCTTTAAAGTTTGTCCTGGCTAAATTAATCGTGTCTTGCTGGCTAATAATGTATTCCGGCAAATAAACTGCGGGCTTGTGCAAGGTTAGCATATTTATGGTCTCCATAATTACTTGAATAATATCGAGTTATCAAGATGAGCGATTATCCTTGTCGGCGCTCATATTGTTAAGTTGGCTCATGTTTGTCAATGTGCTCTGGAAGCAGTATTAATTTTCCCGCGGCATCGTTTCAGGAAAATTCACAGATATATAGATGACTTAATTATGGTATTTGCGGTTTGCGCTGGCGGGTGAGCAAGCAGGGAAATATATGTTTACGCTCGCAGCTATTGCAGGCGTTAATAATGGTATTTATTTGTCTATCCACCTACTTGCATCAAGCGCATGATAAATTGTGGAGAGAAGTGTCTTAACCGCTAGCGGAAGCTCAACCTGCCGGCAATCGCCCGTATATTGGCGGACAAACAAGTCAATATGATCACTTCCTGCAATTTCCGACTATTGCTATCCCTTAAATTGCCCGTAACGACAGTGATAGAGCGATTGGGGGAGACATGTTACGACGAATTTTCGCGCCGAGTCACGTCCTGGCGTCTTTGACGAATTATCCGGCCGGCGGCCACCGGGAACCTATTGCCGCGTTGGCGCGGCTTAAAACCGTCGCGCGCGTCTCCAATACCGTCACTGACGGTGACGCGGCGAGGCAAAAAATTGTGCCAGTGTCCACGATTCAGGGTCGGCGCGGCGGCGATTACATTACCTGCGGCATTTTGCCGCAGAAGGGGGACTATCAGTTAGCGCAGATCGCCGGCGATGTTTACGCTGAACATTCCACTCTGCCACCGGGCGCTTTCCGTCGTTTTACCGCCGACGATTTTCGCCGTTATGGTTTCGATGAGCGCGTGCTGCGCGATCCGTGTTCAGGCTTTCAAGCCAATTTCTATAGCAACGGCAAGCAAGTGGCGCTGGCTTTTGCCGGCACTAATGATTTCAACGACTGGCTGACCAATATACGCGCATCGCTGGGCTTCCGGGATGCACAATATCGAGAATCCGTCGCATTGGCGCGGCAGGCCAAACGGCGTTTTGGCGACAAAATGCTGTTTACCGGTCATTCTCTTGGCGGTTCGCTGGCCGCCACTGCCGCCGTGGCGACCGGTTCGATGGCCGTCACCTTTAACCCGGCGGGCGTGGCTAAAAAACCTTAAGCCGCTATGGAGAGTCGCCCGTCAGGGCGAGATGGCGGGCGGATAACGGCAGCATCCGCTGTTACAGCGGACAATATGATCCGCTGTATTGCGTGCAGCGCTGGCTGCTATCGCTGCCCAGGATACCGGGGCATCGCATCATGCTCAGGCCACCGGCGGAACTTGCCGGTAACGTGCCGCTGCTGCAGGCGATGGTCTGGTTCTGGCGGGCCCACGGTATTAAGGCCGTCATCGCGGCCATGGGCCGTGTCGTCAAGTCTGCCGCTTATGGATGAGCGATGGTTTTTTTAAGGCCTGCCGCGTGTGGGGAGGGGTTTCCATTTCAAGTCTGCCGCGCGTGGGGAGGGATTTCCTTTTCAGGCCTGCCGCGTATGAGTAAGTGGTTACTTTTTGTGGGCATGTGGCGTCGGCCAGCCGCTGGCGTTATCGATCGTCGCGTTGTCCTTCGCCGTCAGCGGCGCCCATCGGTGAAGGTTGCATGGCGTACTGCGCATGTGTTCGCGCCACCCGCCATCTAAGGCGCGGTGTGGATGGCTAGTGGAAAAAACGGTCGGGTCGGAAGGGCGCTAATAATGACGCAGGCTTTCCTGTTATCACCTCTTGCGCCGTCAACGTTGCCAGCAGCGCCGCCAGCGTCACCCCGCTGTGGGTGACCAGAAGGTGATAGCCCGTAATGCCCGGCAAAGGGCCGGCCGCAGGCAACCCGTCTTGCGGCAGCGCACGGATGCCGGTGGTGACCTGATAATCCGTCAGACCCCGCAAGCCTGGCAACAGTCGGGCGGCTTGTGCTAATAGCGCGGCTGCCGCCTGGTCCCGCGCGGTGGGAGATTCGGTTAGCGTCCAGGACACCTCCAAATCGTTAGGACAAATAAGACTGTGATCGGGACCGTCGGGACGGATATCGAACGTCGGGGTGATAAGGACATGACGGACCGGCGCCGCCGCAGACGGCACCCGCACCAGCAGGCCTGCGGTGGGGGCGAGCGGCGGGGCGAGATCCGGTTGGAAAAGCGGGCTATCCGCCCAGCGTCCGCAACAGTTCACGACCCGGTCGGCATAGAGTGTACGGCCGTTAGCCAGGGTGACGCCGGTGACATGATTGCCCTGACGAATGATGCCGGCGACGGGGGTGGCGGTGGACATGCGGCCGCCGCCGTCAATCACCGCATCCAGCAGGGTGTTGATGTACAGCCGCGTATCCAGCCAACCCTCACGTTCACACCACAACACCGGCGTGGTGGGTACGGCGTCGCGTGCCAGCGCCGGTTATCGCGCCAGTAACGTCTCTTTGTCCAGCCAGCGGACAGGGTACCCCCATGCCGTCAACTGTTCTGCCTTCGTCGCCAGCGCAGGCGCGTCATGCGGATGACGATACTCGGCGCTGCCGGTGAGATGTAACCAACGATGCTGAGGAAAGCGCGCCTGCAGCGCCTGATGCGCGTCTATGCCGGCATCATTCAATTGTTGGTAGTCCCGCGGGGGTTTACCGTGGGCGTTGACCCAGGCAAAAGAGGTGCCGGACGTGCCGCTGGCCCGCTAGCCGGCGTCGAGTACGGTCACGCTGGCGCCTAGATTGATGGCTTCAAAGGCCAGTGACGCGCAGATCACGCCGGCGCCGATAATGATGATTTCCATTCGCTTTGCCTGTTGATCTTTCGCGGAGCTGTGCCGGCGCTTCGTCGACGTCCGCAAAAATAATGGAAATAAAGAATTTACAGGTTAATGATTGGGGGGGCGGGACGCAAGCACTGCTGTTTGGGAGCCTGCGCAGGCGCGGCGAAATACGTCTTTCAAGCCGCCGGCGGCGCAACGCCACCGGCGTGGGACGATTAATGAGGCAGCATAGTGCTCATGATGATTGAGGTAATGATCCCCGTGGCGGCGGCAATCAACACATAATTGCCGTCGATATAGGCCCAATGTTCTCCGGGGGGCGGCGCCTGCAGGCCGCGCGCATGCCAATCGTAAACGCGATAATCATCGCCGCGAAAACGCGGGGGGGCGGGATGGCCGCGGCGAAAGTCATGGCCATTCCAGGCGAAATGATCGCGCGGGCCGCCGGGCCTGCCAGGATTGCCGTGCGGGACCCTCTCATGACCGTGGCCACCGCCGCGACCCCCCTCATGTCCGCGGCCACCGCCAGGACCCCCCTGGTGGCCGCCGCCATGCCCGCCGTCGCGTCCTCCTGGTCCACCCTGACCGCCATGGCCCTGTTGCCACTGCTGCTGAGATGGCTGTCCCTGCGGACCGTCGGCCCGGGAAAACGCGGAGAAGCTACTGCTGGCCGCGAATACCATCATAACCAATGCAAGCGTGGTCTTTTTCATTAGTGATTCCTCATTAAACAACTGCCGGGTATTGCCTGTTACTGACTAATATGGGATACACTTTGGCGGTATTAAATAACGAAATGTCTTAAAAGGGTCGATCTGACCCAGCTTTACTTCGTTTAGTAAATTCTAAACATATGTAACAGGAAAAACGCATCTTGGCGGATTGTTAACCGCGGTGCAGTAGAATTGCAGGTAGGGCCGTCGATGAGCGTAATGACTCACGGCGTTTCATGGCAACAAATAATAATGCTCATCCTGTTCGCTTAGTCGAAATCGTTGGCGCTTTGCGTTAATCAAATAACCAAAAAAATGACGTTTTCTATGAAATCGTGGCCGCATGCCGTACCTGAAACGCTTTTCAATGGTATGGCGTTTACCTCAGTGAAGGCGCACTGATTATTCCCCCTGAGATGACCCGATGATATGAATTACCGATCGACTACAGGTAAAGCGGCATGATTTACCTGTTAAGGGAATACCCCCGGCGTATTACTTACGCTATTCCGTTAGCTATTATTGCAACAGGCGTACCGCAAAATGCGGGCGGCAATCGCCAGCGCGGACGAGAGAAGCAACGCTACACCATGCCCGGCAGAAAAACCGTGGGAGATAATGCGTTTGGCCTTGGGCAGCGGTAGCGTTAAGAGATAGGTTAAAAAGGGTTCGCACACCATATCCGCTACCGCCCAAAAAAGAAAACCGGCGGCCGCAAGATTGAGCTGCCGGGCGGCGATGAGGGAAAAGTAATGCCCCTGACGGTAAATAGCGAATAACCGGTCTAGGGCAAACATCCCGAAGCCCAGCGACAGCAATGGCAGGGTTGTGACAAGCATGCCTAGCGACATTTGCCAGAAATCCGTGAGTATTATTGCCGGATTGGTAATGACTCTTTGTGTGACAAAAAGACCGAGTCTATAGGTTTGGAGCATGATCTCGGGAATATACCAGCTCAAGATGTTAATAATAATCATTAATAAAATTATCAGCAGTGAAATTTTTGACACTACTCTGCCGTAATAGATAATAGATTGGTGTTTTTCATGGCTGTTCATTGTAATGGCATACTCTGCGACTGAGAGGAAATATTTTAGCGGTTTCTGGATGAAATGTTGATTCTGATAATGGCTTAGGGTCGTTTCTTGTTATTTTTAAATCACCGTTAAGTGTCGGTTCATTCGGTGTGCAGCGTTGATATTGCGCCAATAAGTAATATCAACGACTGGCTCAGAATTGATCTTCATCGCGCGTAAAAGCTTGCGCGGCACCACCATGGCGACCGCCATGATTGGCGGGCGGCGCTACATTCGGCGCCGCGGTCCTGTTCGGGCCCTGCGGCGCCGGTTTACCTGTTGCCGCCGTTAACCTGTTGCCGCCGTTTACCTATTGCCGCCGTTAACCTATTGCCGCCGGCGGCAATCCGTCCGCTGGCGGCGATAAGACCATCGGACAGATCGATGCGCAAGGGGGAAGACCGTTACGCCAGAGAGGGTTGGCCTGTCACCGTCAATCAAACCAGGCGTCCGCTGCATTGTTGATGATCTACAGACTGGTATGAGTCTCTTCGGGGACAATGCGGGTGAGGGACAGCGGTGGCAACCTGTTGGGATCGAAGAAACCGATATCCAGCGATTCAGGGCTTAAGCGCAACGCGCCGCCGGTTTCGCGGCAATGGAAAATCAGTTTATACACGTGCCAGGGATACGGGGGGTGGCCATGCAGGTTACGATCCTATAATCCGAGCAGGCGGGTCGCCTCTACCTGTAGCCCGGTCTCTTCCCTGACTTCGCGGCAAACCGCCATGGATGGACGGTCGCCAACATCGGCCCAGCCGCCGGGCAGACTCCAGGCTGAATCGTCCGCCTCCTTGACCAGCAAGATTTTGCCCGCGCGCAAAATCAGCGCGCGGTTGTCGACCTTCGGCGTGGCATAGCCCTCCTGCTGTTGAAACGCGCTGATAAACGTCCGGGCGTCGGTGGGTGAGAGCTGCGCAAACAGTGCGCCGGCGATATCGCGAAGCTGTTCATAGCGTTCAATATCGTATGCGTCAGCGGTATAGGTCAGGCCGGTTTGCGCAATCGCCTGTATTTGCTGTGCCATGGCCGTTAAGGCCGTACTGGCAGCTTCGGATGAGCCCGGAAACGTCGTCATTTTTCCTCCCCATGGGTCGTATAAACCTTATTTAACGCACGCGGCGCGCGCCTGATGTTGCGCCCATGCCCATATCATCAGACCGGCGATGGCGATAATCATGCCGGTAGACAGCAAACCGGGGCTACCGAGGCGTTCAAGCAGTAACCCGCCCGCCATCGCGCCGCCGCCGATACCAACATTGAACGCCATGACATACAGCGCCGAGGCAAATTCGGCCTTATCGGGCGCAAGAGTAATGACCCAGCTTTGCAGCGCGATAATCGAAACGGCAATGGCACCTCCCCAGAGGGCCATGACAAGCCAGGAATAACCTGCCCACGGCCGGGCCGTCAACATCAGCAACAAACTGACGAGCACGCCGGCCCCGGCGAGCGCAGTCATTATCGCCGGACGCAGGGAAAGTGTGCCGGCGAGCAGCGTGCCGAGGGCGCCCGCCACGCCGAAGAGCAACAAATGCAGCGGGATCGCGGCCCCGGCGATGTTGAGTGGCGAATGCAGTAGCGCGGTGATGTAGGTGTAACAGGTGAAGTGGCCGGTCACCATCAGCAGCGTAACGCCAATCGCGCTCAACAGCGGTGCCGAGGGTGCTTTTGTTCGGGTTTTAGCTTTGGGGATATCGTCTTGCAGCGACGGTAACCAGAGATAGCCGGCAGCGAAAATCATCAGCCCGAATAGCGCGAACCCCCGCTGCCAGCCGAAAGCCTGACCGAGCGCCGAGGATAGCGGCACGCCGGCGACGATCGCGAGAGAGATACCGGCAAACACGATTGCCGTCACGCGGCTGGAGGGCATGGCGGGCGCAATTTTAATGGCATAGGCGGCGATACTTGACCAGAACACGCCATGTCCCAGCGCCGCCGCAATGCGCACTATCATCAGCAGCCAATAGTGGTGGGTGATGATAGCCAAGCCATTACACACGGCGATGATCTCCAGCAACCATAAAAACAGCACGCGCCTATCAACCCGGCGGGTCAAAAGGGTCACCGGTAGGACCGTGAGGGTGATAATCCAGGCATATCCCGTCACCAGAAAGCCAACCTGTCCTTGTGTCACCTGCAAGTCCTTAGCGATCACGGTAAGGAGACCGATGGGCAAATATTCCGTCGTCTGAGAAACAAATGCCCCCAACATTAATATCAACAGCGCCTTCACCATGCGATTTTTACGTCTCTTTTTGCAAGCATTAGGGTATCCACAGTATCCTGAAGCGGATTATTGAAAAACAGGCTTGTATTCACGACTTTCGTGAAAAGTCATCACTAATGCGGAGACGGCATGGCGCAGTGGGATAATCTCGATATTTTTGTTCAGGTCGTCAAATCAGGCAGTCTCGTGGCGGCAGCCAGGGCCAGCGGGCTATCGCCGTCGGCGGTGAGCAAAGCCATCACCCGTCTGGAGCAGCACCTTGCCACCCGGCTGATAAACCGCAATACCCGCAGCATGGCCCTCACCGCGGAAGGGATGCGCTTTTATGAGCGCTGCGTCGGGATCCTCAACGCCGTCGAGGAAGCCAGAAATGAGTTGTTACAGGCCAACCATTCCCCCTCCGGCACGCTGCGCGTCAGTCTGGCTCAGGAAAGCCTGGTGTTCCCCCTGATGGCCTCTTTCGCCGCCCGTTATCCGACTATTGTGCTCGATCTGGACTTTAGCGATCGGTTGGTTGACGTCATAGAAGAAGGCTTTGACGTCGCAATCCGCAGCGGCCACGCCGCCGATTAGCGCCTGGTGGCACGCAAAATCACCACCTTCAGCTCCAGCGTGGTGGCGTCACCGGCTTATCTCGATCGGGCGGGAACGCCCGAGGCGCCGTCGGACTTGGCAAGCCATGCCTGCGTCCACTACCGCTTTCCCCACAGAGGTAAGCTGGAATTGTGGCAGCTAAAAACGCTTTCGCCCGCCCAGTTCGCCGCGTTACCGCTTACCATGGTGTGCAACAACATGCATGCGCGGCAAGATTTCGCCAGAAAGGGCCTGGGACTCGCCTGGTTGCCCGATTATTACGTGCAGGAGGATCTTCGGCGGGGATCATTGGTGTGCCTGCTGGAACGTTTTGCCGAACGTTGCGATCCGCTGTGGGCGCTTTGGCCCGCCGGGCCTTTTATGCCGCTGAAAAGCCGCGTGTTTATCGATTTTCTGGGGGAAGCGCTGGGTGAGGTGGCGGCGGTCGCGCGTTAAGCGGCGACGAAGACGGGATGCGATGCAACGCCCAGGCTGTTCAACGGTGAAATGACGCTTGATCGCGACGCGACCGCCATAGCGATCGAATAGCGCATTGCCCGAGCGCTGGGCCTGACGGTGGAAGACGCCGCAAGCGACAAATCACTTCACGCCGGCGCGCTGGTTGGTGATAACGGTGATCCTGGAGGCATGTTGTTTATTTATCATCAGAAGAAGAGAAGTTGATCTTGCCCCGCCATCTCCGTACAGCTTTTGTATCTTAAGTTAACGAAGCCCGCTGCCGCCGGTATTCTCTCGGAGAGTGATATCCCAGCGCGCTGTGCGGATGGTTTTCATTGTAATGCGTGAACGCTGCTGCAAGGTTTCGCAGGGCTGTTCTCGCATCCGGTTTTGGCATGAACTCGATATAGTCTTCCTTCATCGTCTTCACGAACCGTTCGGCCATGCCATTGCTCTGCGGGCTGCTCACCGCTGTTGTGCAGGGCTCCAGATCCAGTTCTCTGGCGAACCTCTGCGTTTCATGCGCGGTATACGCTGAACCGTTGTCCGTCAACCACTGCACCGCTGTATCGGGTAACCTGTCGCCGAAGCGCTTTTCTACCGACCTCAGCATCACATCCTGCACGGTCGAACTGTCGTAGCCTCCAGTGCTCGCAGCCCAGTCTATGGCCTCTCTGTCGCAGCAGTCCAGTGCGAACGTGACCCGCAGTTTTTCACCGTTGTCGCAGCCGAACTCGAAGCCATCTGAACACCAGCGCATATCGCTTTCTGCCACCGCGATCCTGCCCTTATGCTCACGCCTCGGCCGCTCTGGTTTTCAATGTAATAACAGCAGGTTATGCTCACACATGATCCTGTAAAGTCGTTTCGCATTTACCGGCGTCAGTCCCTCTGCGCGACGTTGTTTACGCAGGATGCCCCACACCCGCCGATAGCCGTAGCTGGGCATATCGCTGATGATGTCGAGGATGTCCGACAGTATTTCAGCGTCTGCTTCGTCATTACGCCGGTTACAGCGCCTGTCCTGCCAGTCGGCAGAACGCTTAATCCGCAGTGACAGCGGCGCACGCGACACGCTCATGGCGCGGCTGACCTGTGCTATTCCCCGGCCTTTGGCAACAAGGGCGCGTGCGCTATCCATTTTCGTGACTGGCCGTACTCCACGGCTTCTTTTAGGATCTCAACCTCCATCGTCTTCTTACCCAGAAGGCGCTGGAGCTCCCGGACCTGCTTCAATGCAGCTGCAAGCTCAGAGGCAGGAACAACGTCCCCCCGGCAGTGAGGCTGCCTTCCTGATATTGCTTTTTCCACTTAAACAGCAGGCTGGGCTGGATACCGTGCAGTCGTGCGAGATGGGAGACATTCATGCCGGGCTCCATCCTCTGCTGAATAATGGCCATTTTTTCCTGAGGAGTTTTACGTTTACGGACTTCTTGACCTAACAGGATCCCGGTCATATCAAAATTGGCGTTAGTGTTAGACATATATTCAAGCCTATCTCTTATCTGGAGATACAGCTACTGTCTGGTGCTTCAGGGGGCTAAATCACCCGGCTGGTTATAGGTTTCTATGAGGATAATGTTGCCATTGGCATTTTTATAGATTATCGACCTCTTGTGGGTAATAACGGTCGCCGACGAACCATCATTGAATTTAATAAATGTTTTATCGACTGCCCGCAGAATTTTCCAAAGTGATCTGGTGCTGACGTTTCTGTCTCGTTCGATAGCTTCGGCTGCCGATCTCAGCAGCTGTGCTCGTTGATAAGGGGATATCGGATAGCTGTAGTTTCGAGTACACATGTCGATTCTCTCCTGAAATGGAGTGGCAGGCTAAATCAATCGAGATGATTCAAACAATATAGAATCGCTTATTTAATGCGTAACTATTCAGTTGACAGCGTCAGCATCGTCATGGCATTAAACGAGGATAATGACTTGGCGAAACCGCGGAGCGGTAAGCGGCTGTCAGATAATGGCCGCCTCAGCGCGGCATCTGTTACCCTGATTGCCATAAGGTCATTGACTGGCCTCATCCTTCAGCTGGTGTTGCGTGTTTATTTTGTCTGTTGCCAGCTTTTAAACACAAATTCCAGGCTATAGCCATCAGGATCTCTGACTTGAGCCGCGTAATAGCGTGGGTCATAGTGCAGTTGCGGGCTCGGGGGATGTATTTCACTGGCGCCGGCCAATAGCGCTTCGGCATGCGCCTGGTTAACCCTCTCCTGCGATTTGGCCGCGAAGCCAATATGGACCGAATCCGTTGCCACTGTTCCTTGCCTAAGCCAGAAGACTATCCTACCGTTAGCGCCAAACCCTTTCAGGTCGGGATGGCCTGCGGGGCCGTCTTTACCGTCATAGTCGTGGCGACGGTCGAGGCCCAGTAAGGGCAGCACCCTGGTATAAAAGGCGAGTGCGCGTTCCATATCGCTTACGGTAATAAAGACATGATCCAGCATGCTGCACTCCTGTATCCGATAATAACCGCCCGAGACCTCTGCTCTCCGGGCATAAATTTCCCCGCCATCGGCGCTGAGCAATAAAGCAATAACAGATGATAAATCTGACACAGCCAAGATTACGCCAATCCTGTGGAAGTGGCTGGTGCAATGCTGTTTAAAGGTTGCCTAATCCTGCTTTTCTCTTGTTGCCGGCGTACGGGCATGTTATTTATCGTCCATGAAAAAACAATGGTATGAACTCCGCCAGCTGGCCTCCGGCGCAGGCAATCAGCGCACCGAAACCGGACTACCGCGCGTGGCGATGGTGCAGGGAGACATTCCCGAACACCGCCTGACTGCGGTTTATGAACCGATGATTAACCTCATCCTGGCCGGATCAAAAAGCATGACGGTGGGGAACAGAACCTACCGATACGATCCTGCCACCTATTTTGTCATGTCGGTGGCTTTACCGGCGGTCGGTAAAGTGCAGGCGGATGACAAGACCGGTGCGCCGTATCTCGCCGTCATCCTGACGCCTGAACCGGAGATTATCGCGGACCTGCTGGCCAATATGCCTGATTCTAGCAGTGCGCCGCTGCACGGCACAGGTTTTGCGGTCGCGCCGGTGACAGCGGAATTATTGGATGCCTGTATAAGGTTGCTACGTCTGATGAGTAAGCCGGACGACATCGCCGCGCTGGCGACGCTGTACGAACGAGAAATTCTGTTTCGCGTGCTTCAGGGCCCGCTTGGCGCGTTGCTCCGGGATATTGCCACCCCTGACACGCATTTGTCCCGTATTTATACGGTGATCAATTGGATAAAACAAAACTATATGCAAGCGGTTCGGGTTGACGAGCTTGCCAAGATGGCCGCGCTGAGCGTGTCGGCGTTTCATCGTCACTTTCGGGCCATCACCGCGCTTAGCCCTGTGCAGTACCAAAAACGTATTCGATTAATGGAAGCTCGGGAAAAGCTCGTCTCCCGGCGTGAAAATATCACCACAATTGCCCTTTCTGTCGGCTATCAAAGCCATACGCAGTTCAGCAGGGAATACTCACGCCTCTTCGGCCGGCCGCCGTCAGTGGATCTCGCCAGACTGAAACACGGCCATGGCGGCGCAAGATAAAACGGATTGCCTGGTCGCTCTCTTTAACCAAGCGTTTGTCGAACATTAACCTGTCGGCTAGCCACCCGATAGTGTGCAAAGCTCGTGGCGGCGAAATAAAAGCCTGCGAGGCGGCAATGTACATGAGAGAGCGGTCTGGCTTGGGTGTTAGGGTAGTGAAAGTAAAAATTGCTTAATGATTTTAATCGTTAACGGTGGATGGGGTGAGTGAATCATCCGGCTTACCTATGGGCGAAAATAGGCAGTATTCGGAGGGGGCGGGTGCGGAGGATGCCTTCCTGATCTAGGCTACGGGAGACGACAGAGACAAAAAAGCCCGCAGGGATTGTGCCATGCGGGCTCTTAGGACTTCATTGGAGACTCTGGTACGCTGGCGTCCCTGTGGTTTACTTTATAATATACTGATCTTTAGAGTAATTATTATTTTATTTTTGGTTAAGGGTTCAATAAAGGGTCCTAAAAATGGCGTAAACACAGATTTTACTTTCTCAAGAGCTAAAATCTTCAACATTGCGGACGGTGAGGAGTTGAACTCACGCCATAAAGAATATTTATACAATGATTGGTTGCTTGAATGCTATAATAAAGGTCCTTTTTATAGCATACTTAATACTTACAAAAAAAAGTAATCACGAAACGCAGGAAGCATTACGCTCTTTTTATAAAGAGAAAGATACAAGCAGAAGAGTGGTAAGTTAGTCTCTTGATAGCGAATGGTATTTAGAATAAGTTTTCGAGCATTTAGGGTTATATATGAAAAATATACTAAATGAAAAATATCTTCTATAATAAGCAATCGCACTATATTCGGTTGTATTCATACTGTCAGCTACTTCTTTCCATTTCAAACCTGATGATCTTAAATTAAACGCAAGACTGCGTTTTTCATCTGCTTGTCTTTCATAATTTTCACGAGTAATACCGTAGTATTTAATAACGGTTGAACGTGATACTCCTGCAGCTCTCGCTAGATCTTTTGCTTTTATCTTTTTGCCATTGATTATCATAATAAAATCTCCAGTGCTTTTGCTAATCTTTTTTCTCACTTGTTTTTTTGATTTCTTACCACGTATTGATTGAATAATAGAAAACTGTTCTTTTGAGAAATTTTTCCATGTCCACTTGCATATACTGGTGCAGATCTGTTTTACTTCATTATATGATAAAGGGTTGTCTGGGTTGCTATGATTATTTAGTAGGGCTACCATTGAGAACATCTCATTATAAAAATCATAATATCCTTTATTCACTTTATATTTTAAAACATCTCTATACGCTATTATCATCAAATCTTCAAATAAATTAACATTACGTCCTAAACCATAAGTCGGATTTTTCCTTTTATTTATAGAGGTTATGGTCTCAGGAACAAACTCAGCCAAATAATCTAAATCATATGCCTTGGTATCCGTCCATGTTGTACGCCACTCCGCTTCGTTTGCTGGGTTTTTCATTAAAATATCAGCATAGGCTCTATCAGCGTCCAATCTTTCTGTAAAACCACATTGAACAATGGATGTTAGTTTTAGTGGTTTCATTCTTGCAGAATCTGTTTTTAATACCGGATTTTTCAAAGCATAGAGCAAATGCGCATGACCGTTTCTCGTGTTCTGTATTATGGTATTAGGACGGGGCAAATCAGCCAGATCCCACGCTATAGCACCTCTCTCATGATCTACATCGAAAACCAAGCCATTAATAAAAGACCTATTATTAAATCCTATGTATTTTTTTAATAATGCCTTTTCCTTCGGGTTTCGGTAGACGCCATCATTAAAATCATCTGTACTTAAAGCATATTTCTGAATTTGACTTTTAAATCTATCTATATTATATATATCTTGTTCTAAATACATTGGGTTGTCCTTAAAGTTAATGCTCCTTTTTATTGGTTTCTCGATTGAATAAAAAAGGGGCTTTATATTTATCTATTCATAGAGCATCGCTCATTATTATTTGTCTATTTAATCAATAATGCATTTATATATTTTGTCAAGTGACGAAATAGCCATATCAGATATTAGGTATTATTTGATTGAAAATATTACACAGTTAAGCGATATTTTTAATACATAGGTAGCTTATGTTTTTATAGCACTAATAAAATATAAAGCAGGACTAGAACTAAAAAACCATAGGGCCAAGCTTAATTTAGCAAAGGTAAACCATAACTATAAATATCCCGCGCCAAATAACCCACCATAAAACTTTGCCGTTGTTATCCAACATCAAGAGCTGAATCCTTAATAAAAAATGATCGGTAAAAAAGATCAATGTAAATACATTGATAGTTTTTAGCAATCAAAAGACGCGTTATTAATTGGTTTTAGCAATCAATTTAACGCATGTGATAGTATGTAACTATCATTATGTGCTTTTCGATCGGTACAAACGATATGACGCATAATCAATTTAATTGAATTCTAAGGTGTTTACAGATCAAGCGTAGATCTGTGTCATTCGTGAGGAAAAAGGTATGCGTAAAATTATGTTAGTAGCGGATGCGGCTGCCCTGCTGTCGGGTTGTGGTGAAAAGGGTGACTTTGAGAAAGCTATAAACGCCAAGATCGGGCAGGCCAGATATTGCTTCTCACTGGGGGATAACAATACCAGTTTCCCCGTCCGTCTTGCCAAACCTCGACTTGACCCGACTGGCACAGGGACAAATTCGGTAATCCTTGATGGCTTTATTGAGCAAGGACTGATGGTTTTTGATAAAGACTATGACTTCAATGTATTAGGAATAACAGACGAAGAAATAAAAGCTAAAGTCTGGAGCACAAAAGATGGTGCCTGTGTAGGTCGTCGGGCTGTAGACGAGATTAAGGAATGGACAGAGCCGGGTAACGGCGGCCAGAAGGTTGTTCGCGTATCCTATACGTGGAAGCTTGTTGACGTTCCGAGCTGGATTGACAAAAAAGCGTTCGCCAGCGTCAAGGGTATGAATGAACCTGCTGATGGTGCTATGAATCTTGTCAAAACAAGCAATGGCTGGAAGGCGAACTAAGGAGACAATTATGAAAAATAATACAATCCAGTGTCCTTTTTGCCTGAAAGAAAGCCTGCGTGGGGTTCACGTATGCAACGGGTGACAGGCTTCCGTACTGCATGGAACATTTCCCGGTTGGTATGCTGCTGTGATCATCCTGCTGGCTTTTGGCTTGTCTTTTCTCATTGGCATGTCAACAGGTATTGCAGGAGCTACTATTAGCTTACCGCTAATATTTGCTGTTGGATTTATGGTAGGCAAAGATATTTTTTCTGACAATATTGTATTCAGAAGAAGAATGTAAAACATGTCTTCTAAGGCGATGGCTCGCAGTGCGAACCATCACCTATATAAATTTTATTTCATCCCCTATGTCATCAAGCACTAAATCGGAACCCGCAAGCGGGACCCCACGATTTAGCCCTTGACGATTTGACCCCGCTGCAAATTTTACGCAAGGCTACCAGAAAGACAATATATTATTCACCCCATCTTTTATTTGCATTTTATTAGACGTGCAGTGTATTTATTTATGTATCCGCTATTGACTGGTTTTTTAGATCGGTTATTTATTTAAATATAAGTGTAGTTCAGCTTTATATTTTTGTTTTTCGGAAACTGAGGCAAGGAGTAATAGCGTATCCGCTATTCTCTCCCAATCCTTCGGATTACCCCCACGCGCTACGCTTGGAGGGTTGTTAAAATATCTACCCTTCCGCCTATTCCCCTTGTCAAAGGGGAGGCGGTAAATCAAACCCCAAAGGTTTACTTTGGATATTATAAATAATATTAGGAGTTATACATATGTCGCACGATTTTAGTATTGAAAGAAAAAAGATAAAAAAGTATCTTTCTTTTTTGGTTGTGTTGATGCTGTTTTTTATAAAAGTTTTCATTGTGAAAAATATAATAATAATTTTTCAGGTAGCAATGAAGGTAAAACAATAAGTAAAAAAGAAGCAGAAAACGCATTGAATAAAATAATAAATAGCGAAGAAATAAAGAACTATCCAGATCCTGATCGTATCAATGACATTAGAGATTTTTATAATAACGTTGTTTTAAAATCAGAAGAAGATAAGTTTTATATTCATTTTAGTTTAGGGGGTTAATATATGCTTATAGCAATAGCAATAGCAATAGCAATGATGCTTCTTTGTATCATGTGATTTAGCCTGATTTATCCCCCTGAAACACCAGACAGTAGCTGTATCTCCAGATAAGAGATAGGCTTGAATATATGTCTAACACTAACGCCAATTTTGATATGACCGGGATCCCGTTAGGTCAAGAAGTCCGTAAACGTAAAACTCCTCAGGAAAAAATGGCCATTATTCAGCAGAGGATGGAGCCCGGCATGAATGTCTCCCATCTCGCACGACTGCACGGTATCCAGCCCAGCCTGCTGTTTAAGTGGAAAAAGCAATATCAGGAAGGCAGCCTCACTGCCGGGGAGGACGTTGTTCCTGCCTCTGAGCTTGCAGCTGCATTGAAGCAGGTCCGGGAGCTCCAGCGCCTTCTGGGTAAGAAGACGATGGAGGTTGAGATCCTAAAAGAAGCCGTGGAGTACGGCCAGTCACGAAAATGGATAGCGCACGCGCCCTTGTTGCCAAAGGCCGGGGAATAGCACAGGTCAGCCGCGCCATGAGCGGGTCGCGTGCGCCGCTGTCACTGCGGATTAAGCGTTCTGCCGACTGGCAGGACAGGCGCTGTAACCGGCGTAATGACGAAGCAGACGCTGAAATACTGTCGGACATCCTCGACATCATCAGCGATATGCCCAGCTACGGCTATCGGCGGGTGTGGGGCATCCTGCGTAAACAACGTCGCGCAGAGGGACTGACGCCGGTAAATGCGAAACGACTTTACAGGATCATGTGTGAGCATAACCTGCTGTTATTACATTGAAAACCAGAGCGGCCGAGGCGTGAGCATAAGGGCAGGATCGCGGTGGCAGAAAGCGATATGCGCTGGTGTTCAGATGGCTTCGAGTTCGGCTGCGACAACGGTGAAAAACTGCGGGTCACGTTCGCACTGGACTGCTGCGACAGAGAGGCCATAGACTGGTCTGCGAGCACTGTAGGCTACGACAGTTCGACCGTGCAGGATGTGATGCTGAGGTCGGTAGAAAAGCGCTTCGGCGACAGGTTACCCGATACAGCGGTGCAGTGGTTGACGGACAACGGTTCAGCGTATACCGCGCATGAAACGCAGAGGTTCGCCAGAGAACTGGATCTGGAGCCCTGCACAACAGCGGTGAGCAGCCCGCAGAGCAATGGCATGGCCGAACGGTTCGTGAAGACGATGAAGGAAGACTATATCACTCTCCGAGAGAATACCGGCGGCAGCGGGCTTCGTTAACTTAAGATACAAAAGCTGTACGGAGATGGCGGGGCAAGATCAGTCAGAGTCAGTCTTGCCGGTTGAGCATTATTTAGCAAGCGGCCGCATGAAAGAGAAAAAACGGGCCGCGAGGGTTTGTACGCCGACCCGCTTGCCGAGGGTTTACTCGCTGTGGCTTAAAGGCCAGGATTCAAACAGATAACCATCAAAGTAGATATCATCAACATCGGAGAATTCAAGCAAGCGCAGTTTGACGTTTTCCAGGTGTTGCCACATGGCGAACTTAGCACCGCGCGGATCTTTTTTAATCAGCGCCGCCAGGATCTGTTTATGGTCATGCAGCCATTCTTTACGATAGCGGGTATTCGCCAAATGGCGATGCAGCTGGATCCACATGGGATTATTTTCGCGCCACTCCCAGCTCTGCTTAAACAGTTCCACCAACATACTGTTATGGGTTGCGGCGGCCACCGCCAGATGAAAATGCATATCGCCATTTTCCGGGCCGTTGGGAGAATCTGAGGCCAGCTCTTCTTCCTCCAGCGACAACGCCTGACGCATATTGACGATGTCCTCACGGGTGGCCCTGCAGGGCGGCGAACTCGGCAATATTGCTTTCAAGCAGTTGACGCGCCTGCAGTTGCTCAAACGGACCCGCGTCATTACAGACGATTTGCGCGTCTTTGTCCTTACCGCCCGGATGCGCTTCCGGTGTGCTGATGACAAAAATGCCCGCGCCGCGTCGGACCTCAATCAGCCCTTCCAGCTCCAGCATAATGAGCGCTTCGCGAATCAGGGTGCGACTCACGTTCAGCATGTCGGCAATTTCACGCTCCGGGGGCAAACGTTCGCCGAGCACATAACGCTTTTGCGCAATCATGTCACGCAGAATACCGCCTACTTCCTGATAAGGACGCTGTTGTATGAGACTCGATTTCATAGTGGCTTTGTCACTGTCGGTTAACATCTCTGACTAAGAAAGGCGCGGCGGCAATAGCCAGATACCGCCATAGCGCCGGCCATTGGCCCTGTCGTTATAATGGCATATTTTCAGCCGCGATGCCATTTTGGGCGCCCTCTTGTCAATTTGGTTGACCAGACGACGCAAGTATGGCGGCATAATCCTACGCGGCCCTTAGCGGGCAAAAATTCTGCCACTGTCGCTCGCTGATGTGCTGTGCTGTAACGCATTTAGCCCGCTCGCGGCCAGACAGGCAAGCGTAGAGGTAAATACCTGTCTGTCGGCACTGCCGCGCGCCGCACAACATACGGCGCGCGCAGGCGGCTATCGGCTCAGCGCTGCCACCGCGGCCCTGGACCCCAACCGGCAAAGCCGCTCATAGGCCTCGGTGACCACCGCAACAAATTGCGCATTCGCCGGCAAATCATCATCAAAAATACTGCGGATGCCGAGCAGCGCTTGCACGCGCGCCGGACCGCTGGGATATTGCCGGTTAACGGCCTGGAACGTACTGCTTAGAGGATCTACCACCTCGATAGTGTCGCCCTGCTCATCCTTTGCCAGGATATAGCGCATCCACCCCGCCACACCCAGCGCCAAATGGCGATAATCCGTTCCCTGCGCCAGGTGCTGACGGATAGGATCCAGCATGCGCTGCGGCAGTTTCTGTCTGCCATCCATGGCGATTTGCCAGGTTCGATGACGCAGCTAGGGGTTAGTGAATCATTCAATTAATAGTTTGGCGTAGGCCGCAAAATCCGTGCCGACGGGCATGGACAAGCTCGGCGCCTGTTCCTGCATCATCA
The DNA here is from genome assembly GCF_018777395.1 of Candidatus Sodalis endolongispinus. Lineage (GTDB taxonomy): Bacteria > Pseudomonadota > Gammaproteobacteria > Enterobacterales > Enterobacteriaceae > Sodalis_B > Sodalis_B endolongispinus. The sequence goes on along the minus strand of NZ_JAFJYC010000001.1, from coordinate 1,376,636 downwards.
ACGCTAAGGCCGCCTGACGATAGGGGGCATGGGTCATGGTATCGGCGATGGTGTCACATCCCCCCAAATACCCCAAATAGGCCAGGAAGGAGTGGCTACCGTTCAGCATGCGTAGTTTCATCATTTCAAAGGGAACCACATCATCCACAAATTGCGCGCCGACGCGGTCCCAATCGGGGCGGCCGTTGACGAAGTTATCTTCGATGACCTACTGGCGAAAAGGTTCGCAGGCGATAGCGCAGGGATCGTAAACCCCGAGGCCGCCGGCAATCTCGTCTAACACTTCCGGGGTCGCGGCGGGAACAATGCGGTCAACCATCGTACAGTGGAATGTCACCTCATTCGCTATCCAGTCGGCGAGGCCGGCGTCGCGCGCCCGGTCAAGTCCCAAAACGGCGACCCGCGCCACATGACCATTTTCGCGCAGATTGTCGCAGGACATCACGGTAAAGGGCAGCAGGCCCTGTTGCCGGCGCAGGCGCAGCGCTTCGACAATATAGCCGATGGCGGAACGTGGTTCACTCGGCGTGGCCAGGTCATGTTTAATCAGCGTATTTGCCAGATCGAGTTCACCGCTGGCCGCTTCGGCGCAATACCCTTTTTCGGTCACGGTCAGCGATACGATAGCCGTTTCCGGGCGAACCATGGCCTCCAGAATGGCGCGGCAGCCATCAAGTTCGGGATGCAGCGCCTCTTTCATTGAACCGATAATCTTCAGTTCGGTGGCCTCAGCGCCCTTTTCCGCAACGGTGTAGAGAAAGTGTTGTTTGCGTAGGGCATCAATCAAAAGCCGATCGTTACCGGGCATCAGGTTGACTTCGCAATACCCCCAGTCCGATGCCGTCGTTTCCAACAGATGATGGGTGAACAGCGCTTGATGGGCGCGATGAAAGGCGCCGCAGCCTAAATGCACCATCCGCGCCGTTAGACGTGAGGTGTTCCAGGCGGGCCGGGCAACGATCAGCGTGCCGGTGGCAATAGTTGTTTCCATGAAAGCCTCCTACCCCTCGGCCCGCCGACAACATGACCGGGCGATAAGCCGAAGGGATCTTTAGCAAACGGCACGGTTCTATCGTGCCAAAGCGGTTCAGTGATGAGTGAAATAGACGCGCTGGATGGTCAGTTCGACGCCGCGTATTTCCGCCAGACCTTTTAACCGGCCAATAGCGGAATACCCCGTATTGGTTTTCTTGGTCAGATCGTCGAGCATCTGGTGTCCGTGATCGGGACGCATCGGGATGGCGTCTTCGTTGCCGGCGTTCTTACGCCGATGTTCTTCGTCTGCGATGGCCTTAATGACTGCGAACATGTCCACATCCCCCGCCAAATGTGCGGCTTCATGGAAACTGCGTGGATTGCTTTCGCGTTGGGTCGAACGCAGGTGGGAAAAATATATTCGCGGCCCGAACCGCTCGACCATTGCCACCAAATCGTTGTCGGCGCGCACACCGTAGGAGCCGGTGCAGAAGGTAAAGCCGTTAGCCATGCTCTTAACAGTGTCCACCATCCATTGCATATCGTCAGCGGTGGAAACAATACGCGGCAGCCCCAGAATAGGCCGCGGCGGATCATCGGGATGTACCGCCATTCTGACGCCCACTTCCTCCGCGACCGGAATAATGGCACGCAGGAAAAATAGGCGAAGTTCTCACGCAATATGTCGTGATCGATGCCTTCATAGCGCGCCAGCTGAGCGCGGAATTGGTCCAGCGTATAGCCCTCTTCGGCACCCGGTAAGCCGGCGATGATATTGCGGGCAAGGCGCGTTTTCTCCTCTTCGTCCATCTCAGCAAAGCGCTGCGCCGCCTGTTGCACTTCCTAGGCGCTGTAATCCGCCCTGGCGCCGGCTCGCTGCAGGATATGCAACTCAAAAACGGCGAAAGCTACTTGATCGAACCGCAGGGCTTTGGCGCCATCCGGTAACTCATATTCCAGATCAGTGCGGGTCCAATCGAGAATCGGCATGAAGTTGTAACACACCGTTCGGATGCCGCATGGCGCCAAATTTCTCAGCGTTTGCTGATAATTGTGGATCCACTGGTCATAATGGCCGCTGTGGGTTTTGATATCTTCGTGAATCGTGACACTTTCCACCACCGACCACGTAAGCCCCGCCGCCTCGACTATCGTTTTGCGCTGCTGGATGTCCTCAACCGTCCACACCTCACCATTCGGGATCTGATGTAATGCGGTAACGATACCGGTGGCTCCGGCTTGTCGTGCATCCGCCAGTGAAACCGGATCGTTAGGACCATACCAGCGCCAGGTCTGTTTCATTTTCTACCTCATCAATATGCGATCTTCATGCCGCGCAGGGCCGACACTGAGCGTTAAGCGCCAATTGGTTGACCAAAATAGAGTTATCAGTGTCACCAACGGCCAATTCGGTCTATAACGTGTGCCAAAAAGCAGAAGATATCAACCTAAACGCCGAATTTGGTTAACCAAATCACATTTTTCTTCGTTTCTGTAAGCCCAGCGAGTGTTAATACGCCGCGGCCACAACTGTCAGATACGACGGTGACGACACGTGTTAAGGGGATAAGTTATTGAGCAACACCCGTCCTTTCCCAGAGCAAATCGCGGCATAATTCGTTTACCGGCGGCCATTGTTGGCCGCTCAGTGACGATAGGGAGATCGCATCATGATTAACGCGCTACGCGCTTGTGTTTTGCTGAGCCTAAGCGGCGTCGTTTGGGCGCAATCGCGCCTTGACCACATATGCAGCAGGGGGTATTACGGGTCTGTACCACGGGCGATTATCGGCCCTATAGCTTTTTACGCGGCGATGGGCGCTATGAGGGAATCGATATCGCCATGGTCCAATCGTTGGCCGATAGTCTGCCGGCCAGCATCCAATGGGTGCCCACCACTTGGAAAACTCTGATGAAGGATTTTCACCAGCAATCCTGCGATATCGCCGGGGGCGGTGTATCCGTTACGCTTGATCGGCAAAAGCAGGCCGGTTTTACGCGGGTGGTGAGTGTCGAGGGCAAAATACCGCTGGTGCGCTGTGCAGAACAGCAACGGTTGCACAGTCTAGTGCAGATGGACCGACCGGCGGTACGGGTCATTGCCCCGGCGGGCGGCACCAATGAAGCAGTAGTGCGTAAACAATTGCCGCGGGCCACGCTAATCCTGAGCCATGATAATGTGGCCATTTTTCAGCAATTGGTTGACCATAAGGCGGATGTGATGATCACCGACGTGCAGGAAGCGTTATTTCAACAGCAACGCTACCCGTGGTTATGCGCCGTACGTCCCCATGCGCCGCTGCAATACGGTGAAAAAGCCTATATGCTGCCGCGAGACGATATGGTTTGGAAAATGTATGTCGATCAATGGCTGCATTTGCGCCAGGCAGACGGCAGCTATCGGGCGTTAGCCCGCCAGTGGATGGCAACGGCAGCCGATTAACGGTTGCCGCCATCGGCCGCCCTGACCGCCAGGGCGGTCATTCAAGCAGAGTCGTTCACCTCTTACGCCGGGTTAAAAGTCATAACCGACCGTTGCCAATACTGAACGCTCTGCCCCCCAATAACAGTAACCGGTGCCATAACAGGCTGCGACATAGTCTCGATCGGTGAGGTTATTGGCATTCACCTGAACATACGCGCCTTTCAGGCGGCTATCCCATGCGCCCAAATCGGCGCGTACCGACGCATCCAGGAGCGTCACGGACGGCACGCGCAGGGTGTTTTCGTTATCCGCCCATTGTTTGCCGATATAACGCCCCCCGGCGCCCACGCTGATACCATAGTCAAAACGGTAATGACCCCAGAAGGAGGCCGTTTGATTGGGAGTGACATAAGGGGTATGGCCATCATTGCCGTCAACAGAGTCTTTAAAGCGAACGTGATTGAGAGAATAGCCGGCAAGGGTGCTCAGGCGAGAGGTAATCTGGTTATGGGCTTCAAGTTCAATCCCTTGGGAATGGACTTTACCCGACGGCGTATAGGTGGCGGTGATGATATCGCGATTGGCGACATCTTTTTGCATCAAATCATACACCGCGATGGTATACAGATCATAGCTGCCCACCGGTTGATATTTCAGGCCGGCTTCATACTGCTCTGAGGTGGTCGGTTTAAGCAAATTACCGTCGGCGCCGGTCAGCGATGTCGGCGTAATGGCCTGACTGTAGCTGATATAAGGCGAAACACCGTTAGCAAAGGCGTACAAAAGCGAAGCACGACCGCTAACATGATCGTCGGAACGGCGCACAGCGGTGTCATAGCTGTGGCCTACCTGCTTGGAGACAATACGATCGTAACGCCCCGATACATCCAGGTGCCATTGACTCATGACCATCTCATCTTGCAGATAAACACCGCTTTGGTAATAGCGGCGAGTATTGTTGTTGTCGTTGTAATAGCCTGGAATTGTCAAGGCGGGATCCTGGAACAGCGCACTGCCCGCCGAGGCGCCCGTTGCGGCATTCAAATAGGTGCCGTAGGCGCCGCCGTCCAACAAATCGTTTTTATATTGATGATATTCCGCGCCGAGTACTACCTTATGATCCACGGCCCCGGTGGTAAAATCCGCCTGCACCCGGTTATACATCGCAAACGCATCCAGCGAGGAGCGTTCCCCGGTATAATAGCGGGCCAATAGATCGCTATCCCCTACCCAGCCGCCCTGGTACACCTGATCGATTGCAACATTGGAGTGCGTATAGCTGCCGGTGGAATGGACCGACCAGGTATCGTTAATGACATGCGCGAAGTCATAACTGTAAATCTGCTCCCGACGCTTGTATTGATCCAAATCGCTTTCACCGTCATAAAAGCTGCGGCTCAAGCGGGAACCGTGGCGTTCGTTTAAACTGCCGTCGGACGGCACCGCGCTGTGATAGCCTACCGAGGGATCTTTTTGCCAATAGGCTTTCAGCAGCAGGCTGGTATTTTCATTGGGTTGCCAAAGCAGCGAGGGAGAAATGGCATAGCGTTCCTCGCGGGTATGATCGTATTGGGTATCGCTGCTGCGGGTCATGCCGGTAATGCGAAATGCTTATTGATCATTTATCGCGTTGGTATAATCAAAAGCACCGCCTTTAGTATTTTGCGAGCCGCCATACAGCAGGAAATGCCCTTCTTCGGTGAATTGCGGGCGTTTCGTCGTCATATTGACCAGGCCGCCCGGCACGGTCTGACCATAAAGCGCGGAAGAAGGCCCTTTAATGACATCCACGCGTTCAAGAAACCAGGGATCGACCTGCAGGTTATTATGGCTACCGCTGTCGCTCATAACGCGCAAACCGTCCAGGAAGGTATTATCCACATCACCACCGTGGAAACCGCGCAGCGAAATGGTATCAAAACGCGTCGCCGCCCCGGCGAAATTGGTGAAAACCCCGGGGGTATAATTCAGCACCTGATTTAAATCCATCGCGCCCTGATCGTCTATTTGCTGACGGGTAATGACGGAAATGGATTGCCCGGTGGTGATAAGCGGCTTATCGGTTTTGGTCGCACCAGTGCTGGTCTTGGCGGTATATCCTGAGGTGGGGGCGTCTGCGCCAGCGTCCTGTTGGGCGGTCACCACAATGGTTTCTTCCGCCCCCGCCATCAGCGGCAGGGTTAACGCCATGAAGCACATGAGCGCAGATGTTTTGATCTTGAAAGCGTTAGTCATTCACATTATCTCTTTCTTAAACCGTACAGCACCCGTGCGGCGCGTTTTATGCCCCTGCGACCGGGTGATAGAGGCATTCCCTGGCAAATCCGGCTTGAATGCGGATAATAATGATTATCTTTATGAATATATTTTGCAAGCATTCTTATTATTAATTCACTAATTATGAAATTTATTGTTAGCGATAATTTCCTTGCCGGCTAATGAAGTGGTTTTGCGTGCTACCCCCGCTCGCGGCCTATATTGTGCAGCGGAAATACCACGTAATTACTGAGGATTTTCTCTCTTACCCACCTATTTGCGCCCCTATAGCGGCTATTTACCAATGCGAAAAACCTGCCCTGGTCACGGGTAACACTCGCGCATTCGGAAGAAATAATCGCGCCGTCGCGATAGTTGTTTTTCATCGCGATGTCGCGGGGGAAAGCTCCCGGCGACAAATCATTAGCCACGCCGGCAAAGACCTGCCGTTTTGAAGGGCGCAGTGCCACGACCACGGCAATGTGCCCTTGCCGCGGCGTTGCACTTGCGCCTGCGCGTGGCATGATAGGCAACTTCATGCGCGTCGCCGCCGGTAATGAAGCGAATCTATGGCAATCAAAGCGGTATTTTTTGACGTGGGCGAAACCCTGGTCGACGAAATTCGGGAATGGGCTCTGTGGGCCGATTATCTGGGGCTTTCCCGTTTGACCTTCTTCGCCGCGCTGGGCACCGTCATTGCCCGGGGGGAACATCACCGCCAGGTATTCCGCCTGGTGCGGCCCGATTGTGATTTCCAGCAGCTGCAGCAGCAGCGCAAACAGGCCGGTGACACTTACCGCCTGACCGCGGCGGATTTGTATCCGGACGCCATACCCTGTCTGGCGCGCCTGCGCCAGGCCGGCATACGGGTCGGGGTTGCGGGTAATCAACCCCAGGCGGTGGAACAGGCGCTGCGCCGGGCAGGCGTGCCGGCGGACATAATAGGGTCTTCGGCATCATGGGGGGTGGAAAAACCCGATCCACGCTTTTTCCAGCAAATCCTTGCGGCGGCGCCGGACCTATTACCGGCAGAGATAGCCTACGTAGGCGATCGGCTGGACAATGATGTGCGGCCCGCTCAACTGGCAGGGATGCGGGCGGTATTTCTACGCCGCGGTCCCTGGGCGCTACTGCATAGCGGGGAAAGCGTGACGCCTGACATCACCCTTGATGGTCTCGACGCGCTGCCCGACATCCTTCGCCGTTATTTCTGAACACACCTAATGGTAGATCGCGAATGAAGCATCTTGGCGCAAAGTCGTTTACACTCTTTCCCTGGCGTGACTGCCCGGGCGCCAAGGCGCGGACGCGTGCCGATAAGCGGTTCTGGAGCGTCCGCTGGTAGCGGATCCCGGTCATCATGATTTCCTCATCTCCCTGGTTAACTGACTTACATGGCAAAGACGCCTATTTCCCCTGTTTCTCACCCCGCCGCGCCCGGCGCTCCCCGACGGGTGGCGCGTGAATGTCTGGCGGGTATTGTAACCGCGCTGGCGCTGGTCCCGGAGGTCATTTCCTTTTCTGTCATCGCCGGCGTCGACCCCAAAGTCAGTCTACTTTCGTCAATTGTGCTGAGCTTGGTGACCTCGCTGCTTGGTGGGCGTCGCGCCATGGTCACCGCAGCAGCCGGTTCGGTGGCGCTGGTTATCGGCCCGATGGTACATGTCCACGGCGTGGCCTATATCTTGCCGACCGTATTACTGGCCGGCGTCGTGCAAATCCTGTTTGGTGTCGCGGGTCTGGCGCGCATGATGCGTTATATTCCGCGCTCGGTCATGGTGGGGTTCGTCAATGCGCTGGGTATTCTGATATTTTTCGCCCAGGTGCCGCATCTGCTGCATCACGACCGGCACGTCTGGCTGCTGTTTGCGCTGGCGGTGGTGATTGTGCTCGGCTGGCCGCGCTTGACGTCTGTCCTGCCGTCTTCGCTGTTGGCGATTGTCGTTGTGACCGTCATTGCGGTCTATGGCGGCTGGTCGGTACCCACGGTTGGCGACGCCGGGCCAATGATGGCCGGACTACCGGGCCTCACCGAATGGCGTGTTCCTTTTAACACCGAGACCCTGCGCATTATCTGGCCCACGGCGCTCAGCGTGGCGTTTGTCGGTCTGCTGGAATCGCTGCTGACGGCCAAGTTGGTTGACGATCTGACCGATAGCCATTCCAGTAAGCGTCGCGAGTCCTGGGCGCTGGGCGTGGCCAATATCTGCGCCGGTTTTTATGGCGGCATCGCCGGCTGTGCGATGATTGGTCAGACCATCGTCAACGTTCAGTTAGGGCAAGCGCGCACCCGTCTTTCCACGCTCGCGGCGGCGCTGATGCTGTTGTTGCTGGTGACCGCATTGAGCAGCGTGATGGCGCGGATCCCGATGGTGGTACTGGCGGCGGTGATGATGATTGTGTCGTTAAAAACCATTAATTGGCACAGCGTCAGTCCCGCCACGCTCCGTCACATGCCTTTTTCGGAAACGCTGGTGATGGGGGTAACTGTCGCGGCGACCGTCTGGACCGGCAATCTGGCTGTCGGCGTGATGTGAGGGGTGGTGCTGGCCATCATGCTGTTCGCCCGCCGCGTCGCGCATGTGATCAACGCCGAGCGCGAACTGGCCGCCGATGGCAGCACGGTACAGTATCGAGTGCACGGCCCGATATTTTTCGGCAGCAGCAATGATTTGGTCGAGCGCTTTGCCTACGGTCTGGATCCGACAAAAGTGATCATCGATTTGACCCACGCGCAAATCTGGGGCGCCTCGAGCGTGGCGGCGCTGGACGCCATTGTCACTAAATATCAGGCCCACGGCGCCGAGGTGACCATTACCGGTCTTGACGCGCGCAGCGGTGATTTCCATCGGCGTTTGACCGGCCGTTTGCCCTAATCGCCGCCGCCGCGTAGCGGGTGTGGCGATCCGGGTGCGAATGCGGATGCAGAGGCAGATGCAAGTGTAGATGAAGGTGCGGGTGCGGCGCCAGGCTAGCCGAATAATCGGCACAATTTACAGCCTCCCAGGAAGTAATACCCTGGCGCGGAACGTTGATTATTTCATCATCCCTTTGCGTATACCCGCGGCGAACAGGGCATGATAAAGCGGATAAACATACGCATAAACGGTATTCACCGCTCTGGCACAACGCAGGCTTAACGCCGCGCTCACCAGCGCAACCCCGAGCGATGCCATCATATCGAGCGGAAAATGAACGCCCATATACACCCTGGCCCAGGCGACCATCACGCTGAGGGCGAATAGCGCCAGCCCCTGCCGACGCAGGGTACCGCGGGCTATCAAGCTAAAGCTTATGGCGCAGGCCAGCGACATGTGATCGCTGGGGAAAGAATTATTGGCCGCGTGATAAAGGAAATGCTGCCCGACGGGGATCATAAACGGCCGCGGGTGTTGCCATATCATACCCAGCGCAATATTGACAGCCAGCGCCAATAGCATACTGAGCGTGGCGTAAAGCACGGCTTTTTTTTGCTCTTCTCCGCGCCAAAACCAATTGAACAGCAACACCAGTGGAAACAACGCCACGGCGTCGCTGGCGAAAAACGTTCCCACCCGCAGCATGCCGGCGCTCACTGCGGCGGGGGCATTGATTAACTGAAACAAATAAACGTTAAGCTGTTCCAGAGCCGGCGAGAATGTGGTCATAGCATGCATCCATAGTAAGTAAAAGCGGGGGAAAGCGCCGCTCGGTGAACGTCATTAGTCGGGCGGATGCCGGGCCCTGCCCCGTGTCGCGCGGCGTTCGCTAGTAAACGTCGCGGGCTGGCGCCGGCACAGAACGCCATGTGTCGCAGTAGCTTATTGTGCCACAATGACCTGAAGGCAACATTAGGACCACGCCGATAATCGCCAGAGCGCGGCGGGCAGCTCTTGCTCTTCATTGACAGCCCAGCGGCGCAACGTGTCGTTCTTGCCGCCGTTGGCAATCTCAGCAACGCGGCGGTCAACCTTACCGCCGTTGGCAGCCTCAGCGGCGCGGCATGTCGCCCTTGCCGCCAGCGGGCAGGCAAATCAACAGCAGGCCGCCGCAAATTAGCGCCACGCCCATCAGGCGCGAAAACGTAAACCGCTCATTAAATTCAGGGATCATCAGCGCGCAAGCGGCCACCAGGACATAACTCAGGCTGAGCAGCGGATAGGCTTTATTCAGCGGCAAACGGCGCAGCGCCATAAACCAGCATGCTATGGAACAGACATAGGCCAGCAAGCCCCCCGCCAACAAAACGATGGTCCCCGCGTTAGCCGGGTCCAGCCACAGTCGGAGGGCGTTAAGCGGCGGCAAATGCATCATTGCCCATTTCAACAGCAGCTGTGCGGCGCTGACCAACGCCACGCTGAACAACGCCCAGCCGTAACCCATCACAAATTCACCCCCATGCACATCACGCCTGCGACTATCAGCAGCAGGCCGCAGCCGTGGCGTAACGACACCGGCTCTCGCCACAGCCAACGGGCGGCCAGCGTCACCAGCACAAAATTGAGGCTAAACATCGGATAAGCGATGCCGACCGGAACCCGCTGCAGGACCCAGAGCCACACCAGCATGGCGCCGCCCAGCAGCAACAGACTGATTGCCAGCCAGCGCACCCGATGGCGCATCTCGCCGGCATCGGCTGAGGTACCTGCGGCGTGTTTCTGACACAATTGCCCGGCGCAGCTGAGCAGACTCACGAGGAAAATCAGCAAATACATCATGGCCGACGCTGATGGTACGCTAATAGCACCAGCCGGCCGCGCCGGTAGGTCTCATCCGCACGCGGCAGATGGCTAAGTTGCGTCTCGCCGTCAGGAAGCAGCAGCACCAGCGCCACCGAGCCCTCTTTGCAACGCTCATTGAGCCAGACGGGAAAATCCTCTTCGCGAATGAAGCGGTCGGCGGCGTCGGGATAGCCCAAACCGTAGGCCAGCTCTCCCTGGCGTTCAAATAACGAGATATCGCTACGTTGCAGCTCCCAGGCAAGCCCTGCCGCCACGCCAACGCTATTGGCGAAAATAAAGCGGCTGTTTTCCAGCTGCGGCCGCACGGTTTGGATAAATGACAGCGGCTGCTTAGCGTCGATCACCCGCTGTGGTATCGCCTGCCCTACCAGCAGCGCAATCCCCAGCGGACACAGCGCCGCCCAGCGCCAGCGTGCGGTGGGCGCGCGCAGGGTCAGCCCGCCCACCGCCGCCCAGACCAGGAAACCGAGCACCCCCAGCAGCACTTTGTGGCCTTCATCCTGCGCAAAGAGCGGATGCTTTGCCAGACCCCAGGGAGCCAATACGCCGGCTACCGTGATGACGCACAACAGCCCGAACAGCAGATTCAGGACGCCGTTAACCTTTAGCGCCCGCCCGCTGCACGTCGCCGCATAGCGCGCCATCAGCAGTGCCAGCGGCGCGAAGCAGGGAAGAATATAGGTCGTCAGCTTGCCTTTCGACAGGCTAAAAAACAGCAGCGGCATGACGACCCAGCCCAGCAGATAGAACGCCCCGCTCTGCGTTTGACGTTCACGCCAGGCGCGACCCAGCGCACCGGGCAGCAGCCCCAGCCAGGGCAACGTCCCCGACAGCAGCACCGGCAGGTAATACCAGAAAGGGGCTTTATGTTGGGCATTATCTTCCGCGAAGCGCTGAACATGCTCGACCCAGATAAAATAATGCCAGAAATCCGGCTCGCGCCGCGCGATGGCGATAACCCACGGCAGACTTGTCGCCACGGCGCCGAGTAGCGCCAGCGGCCCGTACATAAACACCTCTTTCCAGCGTTTTTGCGCGATGACCCACGGCAGAACGCTGAGCACCGGTACCGCCAGCGCCAGAAAGCCTTTGGTCATAAACCCTAGCCCGCAGGCGATGCCCAGCGCCAGATGACCCAGCCCCTTACGCCAGCCGCGGGGCGCCTGTACCGCCTGCCAGAAAGCGCACATGGCGGCCGCCAGCCATAGGGCTATCATCGGGTCGAGCACCGCATAGGTCCCGATGCTATAAACCAACAGGCAGGAGCTGTAGATCGCCGCCGCCGTCAGACCAAGCCACCGGTCCTGCCATAACCGCAGCGCCAGCCAGTACACCATGAGCGCCGTCAGGGCAATCGAGAATGCGGAACCAAAATGCACGGCAAAATTGGTGTGGCCAAACGCCCACTGGCTGAGATTATTAATCCAGTAGCCGACGGACGGTTTTTCAAAATAACGCAGCCCCAGGAAATGGGGGACAATCCAATCGCCGCTCGCCAGCATTTCGCGGCTTATTTCAGCATAACGGGTTTCATCCGGCTGCCACAGGCCTCGAAACGACAGCGGCAGCAGATAATACAGCGCAATAACGCACAGCAGCCCGATACCGGGTTTGATGGATTTCATTCTCGACTCACTTTAACAAGCGCTGACATCCCACCCACCCTTCTCGTCCCGGAATCTCGCCACGCACCACCTGACCGACAGGAAGCGCAGCGGTATCCTGCGGGAGAAGCCCTCGCAACGGACAAAAGCGGATGCCTTCCGCCGCCGTCATCGACAGCAGTTCTTGAAACATTCCGCTTAGCGCAATCCCTTCCGCCTCGGCGTGAATGGTGTAAACCGGCGTCCCGCTGTCGGCCTTGATGCTGTCGAGAATGAAACGGTTGTAGCCGGCACGGGTCGTGGTCTGACCGATGGCCTCATCAAACGTCGGCTGTGTCACCGGGATCTGCACCGCGCCAAACGCGCCGTTGGCCAGCAGAGGCCGGAACGGCGCCGTACCGCGACAGTCGCTGTTGTAGTGAAAGTCAAAAGGCTGCTTGGCTTGCACCACGCGATCGTCCGCACGCCAACCTGCGACCGCTGAACAGGTCACCGGCCGCTCGATAATGGCGGTCAGCGCGTCCCGCGCCAGTCGAGTTTGTTCGGTCAGTTGCCGTTCATTCCATACACCGGCCCAGGTCTGCCAGGCAAAATGATCCCAGGCGTGCAGCCCGACTTCATGATCGGCCGCGGCGGCGCGGATCTGCGCCGCCAGTCCCTGGCCGATTTTTCTGCCCGGCCAGGCGGTGCCGGCCAACAAGATATCCCAGCCGTAGAGCGAAGCGGCGCGGGAGCGCAACATCTTCAGCAGAAATTGCGGTTTTGCCAGGCGCCAAAGATGGCGCCCCATATTATCCGGCCCGACGCTGAAAAAGAACGTCGCCTGGATTCGCTTCGCCGCCAGTAATTCCAGCAGGCGCGGCACGCCGTCGCGGGTACCGCGCCAGGTATCGACATCAATACGCAGGCCGACATTTTTCATTGCGCCGCGTCCGGCATATCGACGGTTTGCAGGAAAAAGTCCAGCGTTTCGTCAATGGTCTGCGCCATGGGCACCGAAGGAGTCCAGTCCAGCAGGCGTTTGGCGTTACGGATGCTCGGCTTACGGTGCTCCACATCCTGATAGCCTTTACCGTAGTAACTGCTGCTCTCCACATCCCGGAAGCCGGCAAACGGCGGGAAGTGCTGACGAAACGGATGACGCTCAAAGCTTGCCAGCAGCAATTCCGCCAACTGCCGTATGCTGGCTTCATTGTCCGGGTTACCGATATTGATTATCTGACCGTCGCAATTGTTGTCCTTGTTCTCAATGATGCGGAACAGTGCCTCAATGCCGTCGCTGATATCGGTAAAACACCGTTTCTGCGCACCGCCGTCCACCAGTTTGATGGGCGAACCCTCCACCAGATTCAAAATCAGCTGCGTAATGGCACGCGAGCTGCCGATACGCGCCGCGTTCAGGTTATCCAGCCGCGGCCCCATCCAGTTAAAGGGACGGAATAGCGTGAAGCGCAGCCCTTCTTTTTCGCCATAGGCCCACAAGACGCGGTCCAGGAGCTGTTTCGACACCGAGTAAATCCAGCGCTGCTTATTGATGGGTCCCACTATCAAGCTGGAATCGTCTTCGTCGAATACCGGGTCGGTACACATCCCATAGACTTCCGACGTCGACGGGAAAATAATGCGTTTTTGGTATTTAACGCAGTGACGGATAATCTTCAGGTTCTCTTCAAAATCGAGTTCAAACACCCGCAGCGGATTACGCGTGTATTCAATGGGCGTGGCAATCGCCACCAGCGGCAGAACAATATCGCATTTCTTGATGTGATATTCGATCCACTCCGAATGGATGCTGATATCGCCCTCGACGAAATGGAATAGCGGGTTCACCATAAAACGGCTTATCGCATCGGTACCGATATCCAAACCGTAAATCTCGTAATTGCCGTCGCGCAACAGGCGTTCGGTCAAATGGTTGCCGATAAAGCCGTTTACGCCCAGTATAAGTACGCGGGTGCGACGCTTATGGCTGACCAAAGGAGGTGGATTCAGCAAGGCTCCCTTCACCAGTCCCAGCGCTTGCGCCAGCTGGCCGCCCTGCATATACACGCCCTGCTGACTCTGGCCGGTCTGCACTTCCAGCGCATCGCTGCCGCAGGCAATAACCAGCGGATCGATGGACAGCACCGTACCGGGCTGCGCGTCGGCGCTATTCGGCCGCACCTGCGCCTTCCAAATGATAAATCTCTCGCCGCCGGCATGGCTGAAGGCGCCCGGCCAGGGATCGGTCACGGCGCGCACCAGATTGGTCAGGGTCGCGGCCGGCTGATTCCAGTCAATGCGGCCATCTTCCGGCGTGCGGCGGCCTACATAGCTGGCGGCGCTCTCGTCCTGCGGCGTTTCAGTGAAGCGCTGCTCGCGAATCGCCGGCAATACCTTCTCCAGCACCCCGGCCGCCGCTTCGCACAGCTTGCGGTGCAGCGTCAGCGCGTCATCCTGCGGCGTAATCGCCACGCTGCGCTGCGCCAGTATGGCGCCCGCATCGGCGCGCGCCGTCATACGATGCAGGGTGACACCGGTTTCCTGTTCGCCGTTGACCAACACCCAATTCAGCGGCGAGCGGCCGCGGTAGCGCGGCAACAGCGAACCGTGCAGGTTAAACGCGCCGACCGTCGGCAGGCTCAGGATCTCCTGGCAAAGCAGCTGGCGATAGTAGAACGAGAAAATAACGTCCGGCGCCAGCGCTTTGATGCGCGCTATCCATAGCGGGTGGTTAACGTCCTCCGGCGCGAATACCGGGATATTATGTTCCGCTGCGATGCGTGCCACTGAACCAAAAAACGTTTTCTCTGACGACGCATCAGGATGGGTAATGATGGCCTCGATAGTATAGCCTGCGTTGATTAGGGCGGTGACGCCCACGCAGCCCATATCATGATAAGCAAAAATGACAGCTTTCATCGTGTTTCCTGTTGAGACGAGAGTGGATTTTGACTGACCACACGCTGGACAAAATAACGGGGACGGGCGCGCACATCGTTATAGATACGGCCGATATATTCTCCCAATAGCCCCATGCCGATGAATTGCGCGCCGATAAAAATAAACAGCACCGCAAACAGCATAAACACGCCTTCCGCCGCCCAATGGGAGCCGAGAAACAGGCGCAACGTGATAAGCAGCAGGGAAAAGGCGAACCCCAGCAGGGCAATCATGCTGCCGATAACGCTCAGCATGCGCAGCGGCGTGGTCGTCAGACAGGTGACGAGGTCGTACATCAGATTGACGAGCTTCATCAGACTGTATTTGGAATCGCCAAACTCCCTTTCCGAATGCATTACCGGTATTTCGATGGTTTTGCGGGCAAAGGTATTGGCCAGAATCGGTATGAACGTGCTGCGCTCGTGGCAGTGCAGCATGGCGTCAATAATGTGGCGGCGGTAGGCGCGCAACATGCAGCCGTAATCGCCCATCGCTTTGCCGGTCGTACGCTGGATCAGAGCGTTAATCATGCGTGAAGCCCGCTTGCGGAACCAGCTGTCCTGCCGATTCTGGCGCACGGTGCCCACCACGTCATAACCCTGCGCCGCCACCTCGACCAGCCGCGGGATTTCTTCCGGCGGATTCTGCAAATCCGCGTCGAGCGTCACCACCAGGTCGCCAGTAACATGGCTGAACCCCGCCATGATGGCGGAGTGCTGACCATAATTGCGGTTGAGCAATACCGCGACAATATGGCTGCGCGGCGCTTCCGCCGCGGCGGTAAGCACGGCGGCGGAATCGTCGTTGCTGCCATCATCCACCAGCAAGATTTCATAGGCGGCGTCGAGCTGTTCACAGGCCGCCACCGTGCGTCGCATCAGTTCTGGCAGGCTTTCTTGCTCGTTATAGACCGGAATTACGATCGAAACTTTGTCAATTTTCATGGGTGTCGTCATATCAAACCTTGACAATGGCGCGCAGCGCGGTAATCACGCGCTCGACATCGTCATCGTTCATGGAGGGGAAAAGCGGCAGTGAACACATACGCGCGGAGTTCCACTCGGTGGCCAGTAAGACCAGATCGGGAAAACGCTCACGGTAATAACGCTGTGTATGGGCGGCGCGAAAATGCAGTCCGGTGCCGATACCGCGTTCTTTCAGCGCCTGCATCAGGCCGTCGCGATCGATGCCGCACCGCCGCTCGTCGACGCGGATAATAAACAGGTGCCAGGCGTGGTGGTGTTCCCAAGCGGGCGGCACCAGCGGCAAAAACGCCGTGTCGGCCAGTCCGTGCAAATAGCGCTGGGCCAATAGCGCCCGGCGCGCGTTGTGCTGCGTCAGCTTATCAAGCTGCACCAGCGCGATGGCGGCATTTATATCGGCCAGATTGTATTTGTAGCCCGGCGCGATCACCTCTGCCTGCGGGGCCCTGCCCTGCATGGTGCGATCGAACGCATCCACCGCCAGGCCGTGGAACTTCAGGCTGCGGATGCGCTGCGCCAGCGCATCGTCATCCGTCACCACCATCCCCCCTTCGGCGCAGGTCATATTCTTGATGGCGTGAAAGGAAAAAATGGCGGTACCGGCGGCGCCCACGTGACGCCCTTTGTAAGCGGTTCCCGCTGCATGTGCCGCATCCTCAATCACCGGAATGCCGTAGCGTTCGCCCAGCGCGCGAATGGCATCGATATCCGCCGGCGCGCCGGCGTAATGTACCGGCACAATCGCGCGGGTTCGCGGGGTGATCGCCGCTTCAATCAGCGCCGGCGTCACCATCAGCGTATCGCGGTCGACATCAATCATGACCGGTTCGGCGCCCAGCAGGCAGATCATGTTCAGGGTGGAAACCCAGGTTAGCGAAGGCGTAATTACTTCGTCGCCCGGCCCTAGCCCCAAGGCCATGATCGTCACGTGCATACCGCCGGTCGCCGAACTCACGGCGATGGCATGTCGATTGCCGGTCAATTGACAAAACGCCTGCTCCAGCTGTGCGCATTTCGGCCCGGTAGTAATCCAGCCGGACCGGAGCACGTCACCGACGGCGGCAAGCTCGGCATCGCCCAGCGCCGGACGGGAGAACGGCAAAAATTCAGACATTATTAGGTTTCCCTTAAAAATGGCGAGTCAAGATTGAGCGGCAGCAAGCGACATAATTGGCGTGAACTGTATTTCCGCTGAACGGTAAAGTTCTGTAATGAATGACCGCGCTACAAACCGGAGGGATCTTAACTGAATTTCCTTAAATGAAAATTAGGAGCGGCAATGAATAGGGCTATTTTTAAATGTTCGTTTAAGTTATGTTTACCCACTCATACGCGGGTATTCTTTCATCATGCTATGTAACATTTTTCTCATTGCTGTATCGACTTCTATTAGTCTCGGCCACGATAGGTAAATCAGCGCAAAAAATGAAATCGTTTGCTTTCGCCTGACGTCTCCTTCTTTTCACTTTATTCAGGCAAATAATTAAAGCGCATCCTACTGAAATCAATAAGCTTGACCTGATAATTGCCATAAGCCCCCTTTTCCGGCGGCCGCAACATCGGCGAAAAGGCTGACAAAGGTTCCTTTTTCTGCGCTCAGCTAACTTGCGTATTCCTTATGAGTATTATGAGTAAGAAGCAGGTAGGCGATGATTAAGATGCAGGTGCGCACTCGCGGATATCGTCGTTGAGATATCGCGGTGGGCAGGCGTGATGAAATGCGACGCGGCCAACAGTGCCAAAGCCGGCGCTGGCTGAGTAAGAAGGTGCGATGGACATCCTACAAAGGCATGACGGCCACGGACTGAGGTGCGACCCCCTGACGGTGTTTTCGCCGCCGGCTGTCCTGCGTTGGCGCCATTCTGATTGCCGGGCGCGGTAGGTCGCCGTCGTCACGCTTATGCGTCGACGCCCTGCAACGCTGTCATTTTCCACCGCCGAAAGCGGTGGCGGTGGCATGCCGACCTGGCCACATTCGCCCCGTATCTGTGCCCTTCTCTGCTGCTAAAGGGGTACGTCGTCAACGTACCCTCTGACCATAAATCATCCGGCGGCGCTCAAACGCGCCGCGCTGCCTTCTCACCCGGCTGTCGGCTGACAGCGGTCACACCATAAGGCTACGGCTGATAGCTCAGCGTAATCGGCGCGTCCGGGATGTGGGTGAAGGTGGTAATAATGTGGTGATAATACGCCAAGGGATCCAGGCTGGGTAACGCTTGTGGATAGAGGTCTTTGGCCAGAATTTCCATACCAATAATATTATATGGATGGTTATAAAAGTGATGATATACCCCAAAGACCGCCCCCGCCTTCACCGGTGCGATAGCATCCAAACCGGTACGGTGAATAAGCCTATTAAACACCGCGCCAACCTGCTCGTGGCTAACACCATAACCGAAGGGCAATATATTATTATTCGATCGTTTGGAGCCTGTCATAATATAGGCATCCGGCTTCATGGCGATGATTTTCTCTAACGAAACAAACCCTGATGCCCCCGGTAATAGGTCTGAACCAATATTGTGAGCGCCGACCGATTCCACCAGTCCACCCCAGCCATTATGGCCATGGGTAAAGCAGCAATTATCGCTATTGCCGGCGATAGGTTCGATAAATACCGTAGGTTTAATTTCAATATTATTAATGGTTTGCTGGATGTGGGCGAAACGTTGCTGATAAAACGCGGTATATTCTGCGGCGCGCGCTTCCTGATTCAACGCCTTGCCCAACAATGTGATACTGGCGGCGGTATTTTGCGCCGGATGCAGTTCATAATCGATAAACAGCACCGGAATACCCAACTGTTGCAGATTGCTGATAACGCCGGTTTGCTCCAAGGCCGGTTTCGCCCGTAGCTGGGCTATCATCAGGTCCGGTTTCTGGGCGATAACACTCTCCAGATTCACCTGCCCCTGATCATTAAATCCCATGTCGATAATGTCGCCGGCGGCCGGCCAGGTTTTTTTCAGCGATTGCCAAGTTTCAACATCCTGCTTTTTGGGTAAATTATTCCAGGCTACCACGCGGCGAAAGGGGTTTTCCCGATCCAGCAGCGCCAGGGAAAGGATATCACGACCGTCTTGCAATATGACATGGGCGGGCTCTTTCGTCAGGGTGAGCGTTTGGCCGTCCATATCGGTGAGGGTAAGTGGATAGGTGCTCGCCAGGCAATTGGCCGCGGCGCACAGCGCGCCTACCGTGATTATCATCTTGATTTTCAACACATGCATACCTGTATGAATAATTTTAATTGATAATTATTATCATATAGAGATTTATTAGCCAACCCCTTCAGCGCCAGCCGACGGCCGCTCGCGCTGGGCCGAAAACCAAAATCCCCCTACCTCTTTGCCGCGCTACGCGGGCGCCCGGCGCGATTACAGCCGAAGATTAAACAATCCCTAAATAAAGAGCGGAAAACCGCCGTCAACGATCCTTGGCAGCCGTTTATCGCGGGTGGCGGCAAGCGTTTCGTGATAATTTAGGTTTAACGATTCAGCTCTACAGGGCGACGCCGTCCTGCGAGCGCCGACATCGCACTGTGCAACCGTTTAAATCGCATTATGACAAATCCTACATCACGCTCGCATTTCGTTCTGGCTCTGATCGTCATCCTCACCGGCATCGTCGCCGGCATGAGCGGGTATGCTGCTGGCAATGCTGCTTCATGCCATACAGCATCTCTTTTTCGGCTATAGCGTGCCGCACATCATCAGTCAGGAAAGTTTTTTGCAGGGCGCCGCCGCCCCCGCACGACGGGCGGGCGTGCTGGTGGCTGCTTTATCGCTATGGCCGCCCGCGGGTCAGTATTGCCCTGGCATTAGCAGCCGCTAAACCGGCCATGCCGGTGGTGGCAACGCTTATCCACGCGCTGTTGCAAATTATTACCGTGGCGCTGGGATCGCCGCTGGGCCGCGAGGTCGCGCCCCGCGAAGTGGGCGCCATGAGCGCCGGCCGTCTGGCGCGCGCCTTCAGTCTTGGCGACGCCGACACCCGTGTCATGATGGCCTGCGGCGCCGGTGCCGGGCTGGCGGCGGTGTATAACGTACCGCTGGCCGGTGCGCTATTTGTATTGGAAGTGATAATGGGAACGTTCAACTTCTCGGTGATGATCCCGGCGCTGGCCTGTTGCGCTATTGCGACGGTGGTGGCGTGGGCGGGGCTTGGCAATGAAACGCAATATCACCTGTCCGGGCTGGCGGTGACGCCTTCGCTTTTGGTGTGGTCACTGCTGGCCGGTCCGCTGTTCGGACTGGCCGCCTATGGCTTTGGCCGCCTCACGCGCAGTGCCAGGGAGAAAGCACCGCGCAACGCTCTGCTGCCCCTGCTGTGTCTGCTGAATTTTACTTTGATCGGTCTGCTGGCGGCGTATTTTCCGGCCTTGTTGGGCAACGGCAAAGGCCCCGCGCAGTTAAGCTTTAGTAATCACCTGCTGATAACGGCGGCGGCAACGTTGTTATTATTGAAGGTCGCGGCGATTTGGGGCAGTCTTCGCGCCGGGGCCCAGGGTGGCCTGCTAACGCCGGGATTGACCTGCGGCGCGCTGCTGGCCTGCCTGCTGGGCGGCGCCTGGAACGGGTTGTGGCCCGGTACCGCGCCGGGGGCGTTCGCCGTCATTGGCGCCGGGGCATTCCTGGCAGCGTCGATGAATATGCCGCTGACGGCGGTCGTCTTGATATTCGAGTTCACCGGCCTGACGCTGGACTTCCTGCTGCCGATGATCGTTGCCGTCACCGGCGCAATGGTATTGTCTAGACTTTGTCAGCAGCGCCCAGCGCGGCGGAAAACAGTACCCCGGCGCAATGTGGCGCCGGGGTATCCGAACGGTTGCAGGCGAAAACCTCCCCCGCACCGCTATCCCGCTCGTGACAAGAGGGCCGGGCCGCCCCTGCCGCGCGTCTACGTGGCCGGTGGCTCGCGGTCTGTGATCTGCGGCTTGCCCGGCAGTCTCAACCCGTGCCTTTAATACGGCAATAGGTATACACGCTAAGCCCGCCAGCAATAGCGACAGCGCCGATGACCACGAAGCCCGGCAGGTAGGAGTCCGTGCTACCGTGAAGAAACTCGACCACAAAACCCGCCGTGGTGCCCCCGACACCCGCGCCGATACCGTTGATAACCCCGGATGCCGCCCCGACCGCCTCTTTTTTGACGCTGGAGGTGATAATGGACCAGATATTGGTGGTAAAACAGCTGGTGAACCAGGCGATGGACAGCGTGATAACAGCCATTTTCATCACCGGACTGGCAATCAGGGGAAGCGTCATCAACAAGATCCCCGCTACCGACAGACCGGCGGCGGCGATTAACCCGCGCCGTTGGGTTCTGTCGCTGATATAGGACATGGGAATAGCGAATAGAATCGCCAGGAAATAAGGCAATGAACTGGCCAACCCCTGCCACAAACCGCTGAATCCGAACGCGCTTACCACCATCGGAATAAACAGTGTCACGCCCCAAAACAACATACCGTTGGCGAAATAACTGAAAATCAGCAACAGAAATGGCGCGCCGCCTAAATCGCGAAAGGACACCATCCCTTTGACCGGCGCGTCAACGGTGCTGGTCTCGACGTTATTTTCCAGCGGCGTATCCGGAGCATTTTTGAGAAATATAAGGAACATGGGGACAACAATCAGTACGCCAAGCCCGCCGGTGATATAAAAAACACACTGCCAGCTTAAATAGGTAAATATTGGCGTCAGAATCAGAAAGCCTAACGACAGTGCCAGAAACTGACCGTAAAATTGTATCAAATTGGTTCCACGGGTAATTTCATCTTTGGTGAACCATGCCCGGGCAAATCTGAATTGCTGCGGCCAGTAGATCCCTTCAGCCACGCCAAGAATAATACGATAAATAATCAGCACCGTAGGCGACGTTACCCACGCCGTCATGATTTGCACCACTGACCATAAAAATACCATACTGACGATGGTGATTTTAGGATTCAACTTGGTTGTCAAAATACCGCCGAAGAAATTGGCAAACGCATAGCCAATTAAAAAACCCGTGAGCGCCAGACTTTTTACCGCGGAACCGTTTATATCCAGATCTTTCTCGATGCCGGGCAAGGCAATAGAAAGATTGGATCTATCCAGATAGGCGACAAAAATCCCGACCATTAGCGTTACGCCAATGCGAAACCATTTAGAGGTAAACATAGTCATTCCCACATCAAGGTATGATTTATGAGTAAACTCGTCCTTTCAGGATCAAGTCGAATAATGCTTTATCATATCGAAGTCAATCTCAATGCCGAGCCCGGGACGCTGCGGCACCTGCATCAAGGGTCCGATAGCCAAATCAGAGAGCTGCTCGCGGAAGATATTCGGCGCACGATCCAGCTCCAGCACAGGGCGCGGTTTTGCCATGGCCGGTACCGCCAGCGGGATGGCGCTGGTCAGATGCAGCGTGGCGGCAAGGGAGATGGCCGAACCCCACTAGCAGCGTTCACGCATTACAATGAAAACCATCCGCACAGCGCGCTGGGATATCACTCTCCGAGAGAATACCGGCGGTAGCGGGCTTCGTTAACTTAAGATACAAAAGCTGTCCGGAGATGTCGGGGCAAGATCAAATAGTTGTCTTAACAATAATCAACAATATGGATGGTCTCTTGTGACATTGAGGTCTGAATGTTGCACAATTGAAGGCAATCGCACAGATGGAAACACAACCATGTTGCGGTTTTACGATGTCGGTGCTCCATTACACATTGGCGTGAACAACTGGAATATAACAATGCCCTCAACAGAAGTTAATCGCGTCGCAAATATGTCAACAAATTTTATCCCGCAAAGAGGACTAAGAATTCCTTATCTCTTAGCTACACCAGGAAGTGCGGAGGGAATCATTTATAATGGCGGGAACTGGTATGAATATGGTTCCATTAGTACTAATGCACTAAATTAATGGCATGATGATGAGGTAGCGCTAAGCCTGCGGGTGTACCCTAAACTAACTGTAATAGTGGGGACGCCCGCTAATAAGATAGCTACCATAGAGCATATAAAGTATGTAAAGCATGTTTAAAGTGCGATAATGGTTGTGACCTCCGAGAATATCTTTAAGTAGTAAAAGTTGACGACAATAGCAACGCGGTGCTAAGCGAGAGTCCCGCGCTTTTTGCCGCCAGCGCCTGGGCATAAACGTTGGCTTTGGAAAATACCGGCAATTATTGAGGGCAGAGGTAAGCCGTTTGGCAATCTCACGGTTATGTCAATCCTCGCGTGTTCACCGGTGTTTTCATTCATAATGATAAGACGTTGGGGTTGCCGTTTGGCTCCTTCCCGGTAGCATTGGTCTTTCGTCTTCACGGTGGAAAAGACACCTCCCGCGACGCTCCGGCGCTGGCCTCGCGCGCGCATGACATTGTCGCGCGGCCAGGCGTTACCAGAAGAAATTCACCCCCCCCCGCGCAGGCGTTTTCGGGGTATATAGTGATTCAGACCCGTTGCCTGGCAATAATCAATCAGGGCACTGAGGGAATTAATGCCAGCCTTGCTATAAATCATGCATAAACGGTTTTCCACCGTCCGATGCGACAACCCCAGTGCTGCGGCAATCTCTTTGGCACTGAATTTCTGGATGGCGAAAAAATGATATCCAGCTCTTTCTCGTTAAAGGTACCGTCGGGCGGCGTGAGGCTGATAACCGACGGCTTGAGCTGTTCGCAGAAATCCCACAGCGAGAGAAAAGTGAATCTTTTGGCGTAACAAAAGGTGCCCAACACCTCTCCCTGGCGATCATAGATGGGAAATTTGGCGCAGTACCACGGCTCGAGCACCGCGTTGCGGGTGAAATAGGAGGTGGTAATGATCTCCGCGCCTTCGGGGCTGGCTTGCGCTTTTCTGTCGTGCGCCTGATAGTCGGCGGCGAATTCCGCCCAAGGAGTAGGAAACTCACCGTCCAGACGGCCCTCGAAATCAAAGCCGACGGGGATATTGGCAAAATCCTGCGCCGCCTGGTTGATATAGACATAACGTGAATCGTAACTTTTCAATGCCCACGGCAGGTGGGCGTTTTCCATCAACGTTAACAGCGGTAGCTGATTGAGCGTTTCCCGGGTAAGCGCGGCGGACAATCCTTTGTCGTGTTGCTCCATGAGGTTGCCTCCTTGGCAATCGTTATCCTGGTGCGGAAATGCCAAACTATTTACAAGAGTAACAATTACATAAATGCTAAGGCGGATAAAGAGTACTGTCACCTTACTTCAGAGGGTAACACTGAGGGGGCCGAAAATCCGGTTAAGCCTTGTCCGGCGGGCTGTGGCGCAACAACAACCGCAACGGCTTTTGCCCCGCACGCGGGGATCGGGCTGACATAAAACCGTCATATTACGGGCATAACATGACCAAAAGCTGTCTATTCCCCCTTTGCTGAGAAGGAATTCCCCATGTTTTCATTACGCTTTCCCGCGCTACTGTGTGTTCTGTTTCTCCCTTATGGCGTACTGGCGCAGCCTATCTCAGAGGCCACCCTGCCGCAAACCCTGGAGGCGACGACCCTTGCCAATAGCCAGCCTGGATTTGCGACGCTTGCGTCGAATGTGGCAGACCATCTGCGTCGTGCGCTCGCGGGCAATGGCGGCAAATTGGTCCGCGCCCATCTGGATGACGCCGAACAAACGCCGCAACAGGCCGACAGCGCCTGGCTGCGGCAAAGCGGCTATGATTTTGCCTACCCCGCCAATCAGCAAGCGGGTATTGCGCTGCTGGAAAGTTTCAACGCCCTCTCACCGGCCGTCCAGCAGCAAAGTCTGGCTACCGTGACGCAAATCAATCAAAACGCCACCCACGGCGTGCGCCAGCAGGCCTTGCTCGATGCCGAGGGTATTCCCTATCTCTATTTTCTGTCGGATGCGCTCGGACCACGTCTGGGGGAGGCTTTCATCAACGCCTATGATAAAGGGGAGCTCAGTAAGGCGGCCGCCTTAATCAAAGCCAGCGAAGTCAGTACCTCGGCGGCGAAGAAACATTTCAATTATCCGCGGCCGTTTCTTCGCCCGGGCAACCACATCTTGCCGGTACCGGATGACATCGTGGTGCGCGACAACTATCCCTACACCGCCGACGGCGGCGCATTTCCCAGCGGCCATACCAACACTGGTTACACCGATGCGTTATTGATGGCGGAAATGATCCCGGAACGCTTCGTCACGTTGGTCGATCGCGGCGTGAAGTATGGCTACTCCCGACTGGTGTTGGGTGTGCATTATCCGCTGGACGTAATAGGCTCGCGGATGGTGGCGGAGCGCAATGTGGCGCATTATCTCAACGATCCGGCTTATCGGGCATTATTTGACCAGGCCAGACAACAATTGCGCAGCGCGCTGGAGAAAGAGTGCGGCACCACCATCGCTCAATGCGCGAAGAGCGCTCAGGGAGACGATCCGTATACCCAGAGCGGCATGACGGCATTTTACACCGCTACACCATGACCTATCGCCTACCGCGCGCCGAGGTGACCACCATGCAGGCGGTGACCGTGCCCGACGGGGCAGAGGTGCTGCTGGCATTCCCGTTGCCCAACCTCAGCGCCAGCCAGCGCCGTGCGCTCATGGTGCGCACCATGATTGCCAACGGTTATCCGCTCTCAGGCGGTCAGGGGGAGTAAAATTTCTGGCAGCGGCTGAATCTGCATGAGGCCGTACTACGCGCCCGCGCGGGTTGATACGTTCTCAGGCCAGTTTTTTGACCAGCTCTTTACTGTGACGGATGCGATCCGGGGCTTGTGCCAGATCCTGTTGTACCAGCCCCATAAACAGCAGGTCGGTTAACGCCTGTTGCGCAATATTCGAGGAAATGGCCCCGCTGCGCTGGGCCTGCTGCTCTGAGACGGTGTAAAGCGTCAAATCGGCATACTGTTGCAGTTCGTTGGGGGCGAAATTGGTGACCGCCATGACCCGAGCGCCCACCCGCAACGCCTCCTGCGCCGCCAGGTTGATTTCCCGCCGCGTGCCGCTAAATGAAATGGCGAATAACAGATCGTCCGGTCCGAGTGCTTGCACCGTGGCCAGCAATACGTGCATATCGTTTTCCGCCACCGCCGCCATGCCGATTTTCATCAGTTTGTAGGAGAAATCCCGCGCCACCAGTCCCGACGCGCCGATACCGACGATAATCACTCGCTTTGACCGTTGCAGCATTTCCACCCCCTGGCGCAGTTTGTCTTCGCTGTTGATATCCAGCGTGCCGCGCGGAGCGGCCACTTTTTCCGCCAGCAGTTTTTCCCCGAAGGTTTTGATAGGATCGTCGCTGAGGATTTGGTTATGCACCGGTATTGACGGGGGCTCCTGACGGTTGACCAGCGCTTCGCTCAATGCCAGCTTCAGCGCGGTAAATCCTTTGTAGCCGAGCTTCTGGGGCTTGACTGGCTGACGCCGGTCATCTGCGCCACGCGCTGGGAACTGAGATGGCGCGCTTCTTCGGTATGATGCAGTAAAAAATCCGCCAGTTTTTGATCATTGCGCGACAAAGAGCGATAGAGCTGGCGGATGCGTAATAAACTAATCATGGGGTATGCTCCGGCGTTACGCCGTCGTGTTGGAACGATGGCAAGGCGCCCTGTTATCGGGCGGCGAGATTTCTCTCGCCTGCAGGAATTATCTATTCGATAATAGTTTTAATTATTTGAATTAAAAATTCAACGGTGGCTGTATGAATTTAGGGGCATTAATATCGGAAACACGTCATCCCGACTCGATGGCGTTGGATACCTTATCGACGCTTGAGATGGTGACATTGTTTAACCAGCAGGACCGGCAGGTGCCTGAAGCTATCGCCGCCGAGTTGCCGGCGGTGGCTGCGGCTATTGATTGCGTGGCGCAGGCGCTGAGCGCCGGCGGGCGGCTTATTTATCTGGGGGCCGTGACCAGCGGCAGGCTGGGGGTGCTGGATGCATCGGAAATTCCGCCCACCTTCGGCGTGCCGCCAGGCAGGGTGGTCGGCCTTATCGCCGGCGGCACCGGCGCACTGCTCAAGGCGGTTGAGGGCGCGGAGGACGATAGGGAACTGGGCGCGCGTGATCTGCAACACCTCAGCCTCACCCCGGCCGATATCGTGGTGGGGCTGGCAGCCTCAGGCCGGACGCCGTATGTGTTGGGTGCGTTGCGTTATGCCCGCGCGTTGGGCTGCACCACCGTCGCGATTTCCTGTAATCCCGACTCGCCCATCGCCCAAGCGGCGGACATCGCGATATCGCCGGTGGTGGGGCCTGAAGTGCTGACCGGCTCGACGCGCATGAAGTCCGGGACCGCAGAAAAACTGGTGCTGAATATGATTTCCACCGGCGACATGGTTAAGTTGGGTAAGGTTTATCAAAATCTGATGGTGGATGTTAGGGCCACCAATGCGAAGCGTGCGGGGTCGAGGCGGAGCAGGCGTCGGCAGCCCTGGAGCAGACCGACTATGAAGTTAAACCGGCCATTCTGATGCTGCTTAGCGGCAAAAGCGCCGCGCAAGCGCTGGCGGCGCACGGAGGCTATCTACGGGCGGCGCTGGCCGACATTCGCGCGTAACGGGGCGGCATGCGTTACCTGCCGGCAGGCGTATGCCTTCCAGGTGGCAGCCGTCGCCGGTACGATGCAGCGTCGGTATCAAGACGTGACATAACGGCGCGCCGTGCGTGCACCGGCGAAAAGGACAATAGCGACGGGCCACCTGCAGGCGGCGCGCCAACGTTAACGGGACGGGAGCCCATAATGCAACACAGCGAAAGCGTAGCGGCAGCGCTGCTGGCCGGTCTGGGCGGGGCGGACAACGTGCCGCGGCTTGAGAACTGCATGACCCGGGTGCGGGTGGCGGTGCTCGACGACCGGCGGGTGGATGTGGCAGCGCTGCAACGGGTGGAAGGCATTAAAGGCTATGTCCTGCAGGGACGGCAACATCAGCTCATCGCCGGACCGGGCGCTGCGGCGAAGGTAGTTGACGCCGTGCGCCGCCTCATGCCTGACGCGCCGGCTGCACCGTTCGGCGCCGGGGCGGCGGAGAGCGCGGCGCAAACGCGTGAGCGCATCAAGACGCGTTACGCGACCCCCGTCAGTGGCGCCTTGCGCCAATTGGCTGACGTGTTTATTCCGCTCATCCCGGCGTTCATCGCCTCCGGCCTGATTACGGGGCTGGTTAATCTTTTGACGCGGTCGGACGTCAGCGGCGATATTGCGCGGCACTACCCCAATCTGCTCGGGCTACTGGCGCTGTTCGGTAGCGCGGTATTCGCCATCATGACGATTTTGGTGGGGGTGAACGCGGCGCGGGTGTTTGGCGGTTTACCGGCCATGGGCGGTGTGATGGCCGCCATCCTGAGCAGCCCTGGTCTGGCGCAAATACAGCTTTTCGACCAACCGCTACAGCCCGGTCGCGGCGGCGTAATTGCCGTCTTGCTGGTGGTGGCCCTGATGTGCTGGGTAGAAAAATCGCTGCGGCGCCGTTTGCCCGAGTCGATTGAGCTGATAGTTAATCCGCTTCTGACTACACTGATAACTGCCTCGCTGGCGATAGTGGTGTTACAACCACTCGGTGGGGCTGTCTCTGACACTATCGCCCACGGTGTGAATGTGGCGATTGATCGGGGCGGCATGGTGGTCGGCGCAGTGCTGGCGGGCAGCTTTTTGCCGCTGGTGCTGACCGGCTTGCATCAAGGAATGGTGCCGCTGCACGTGGAGCTTATCCAAGCCCACGGCGTGAATCCCCTGCTGCCGATCCTGGCCGTGGCCGGAGTAGGGCAGGTGGGCGCGTCCTTGGCCGTGCTGCTGAAAACCCGCAGCGCCCGGCTGAAAAAAGTGCTGAAAGCCGCCTTGCCCGTGGGTGTGCTCGGTATTGGCGAGCCGCTGATTTTCGGCGTCACGCTGCCGCTGTGACGCCCGTTTGTCGCCGCCTGCTTTGGCGGGGCGGTCGGCGGCGCGGTGATAAGTTATCTTAAGGTGGCGACGCTTATTACCTTTGTCCTGTCAGGATTGCCGCTGGCGCTGACCATCGTCACCGGTAAGGTCGCGGCTTATCTGGTGGGGTTGGCAGCTGCCGTGATGGCGGGATTTATCTTTACCTGATTGATTGGATTTAAGGATCCGGAGGAGTAGCTTTTGACTGACCCAACCGCCCGGCGCGTGGTGTTTTTTGATTTGGACGGCACATTACATCAGCAGGATATGTTTGGCTGCTTCCTGCGCTATCTGCTTGCGCATCTGCCACTGAATATCGTAGTGGTGGTCCCCGCTCTGCCGGTGGTGGTGCTTGGGCTGCTGGTAAAGGGCCGCTCGGCCCGCTGGCCGATGAGCCTGCTGCTATGGTCGATTACCTGCGGCCACAGCGAGGCGCGGCTGCAGGCGTTGCAGGCACGGTTTGCGGCTGTTTTCCGCCAACGCGTGCGGCGTTTCCCGCAGGTACTGGCGCGCCTGGACGACTATCTCGCCAGTCACGATGCCCAGGTGTGGCTGATTACCGGCTCGCCGGAGTCGCTGGTGAAAAAAGTGTATTGCGACGCGGTGTTCCTGCCGCAGGTCCGGCTTATCGGCAGCCGGATGCACCGGCGTTACGGCGGCTGGATACTGACGCTGCGCTGTCTTGGGCATGAGAAAGTGGCGCAGTTGGAGCGCGAATTGGGCATTCCGTTGAAATTATACAGCGGCTATAGCGATAGCATTCACGACAGTCCGCTGCTGTATTTTTGCCAATACCGCTGGCGGGTAACGCACGATGGCCAACTCAAGCAGCTGGATTGATTCTGCCTTCCTTCTCTCTACCCGGGCCGGTATACTCCGCGGCGGTTATCAGCCGGGAGGAAGGTCATGAGCGAGCGCTGCTGCGATGAAGTTTGGATGCGTCACGCCCTGATGTTGGCTGCGCGCGCGCAAGCCGAGGGCGAGGTGCCGGTCGGTGCGGTCCTGGTGCTTAACGGCGCGATTATTGGCGAAGGCTGGAACCGTTCCATCGGCCATCACGATCCCACCGCCCATGCCGAAATCATGGCGCTGCGCCAGGGGGGGCAGCAGGCGGGTAATTATCGTTTGCTGAAAGCGACCTTGTACGTGACCCTGGAGCCTTGCGTGATGTGCGCGGGCGCGATGATCCACGCCCGTATAGGCCGCCTGGTGTTCGGCGGCCGGGACGAGAAAACCGGCGCCGCGGGATCGCTCATGGATATAATTGGCCATCCGGGCATGAATCATCGTATTGCGCTCACCGTCGGTGTGCTGGCGCAGGCGTGTTCCGCTCATCTCAGCGAGTTTTTTCGCCACCGCAGGGCGCAACACAAGGCGCAGCGGCAGGCAATGAAGCCGCCAAACGACCCCTTTTAACGACGCAAAACGGCCGCTGCCGGAGGCACTTCGTAACGGGTAGCATGGTCGCTGTCAGGCGAGCGTGTATCACGGCGGAGTGCGGCCGCGATAAGGCGCAGAATTGAACGGCGCTGAACCATTGCCGCACGCCAGACCTTTCTCACGGCGCTGCGTCGCTCGGCAAGCTATCCCCCCGGGCGAAATCTGGTCTGCCCGGCGGCGTGCGTAGCGCCGTCAGGGGCGAGCGGCAGCGCTGGCCGGCGCCAGCGCGCGCAGATCTTCCGCCACCACCACCGGGTAAGCGTTGGCGGGATCGGCATTCCAGGCCGCCAGCTGCGCCGCCTTTTTCTCTTTCTCCTGCAGGTAACCTACCAGACTGATTTCATAGCGGCGGATGTTTTCCACGTAATTATACGCCTGCTGGCCGCGGGCATAGCCGTAAAGGGTTTGCTTGTAGTAGCGCGGCTGGCTGAGCATCGGCAACCGCAGCTTCACATCGACCCAGCTGTCGGCATTACCATGCTGCTTGGCCGTCAGGGCGCGCGCATCGAGCATATGAGCATAACCCATGTTATATGCCGCCAGAGCAAACCAGATCTTTTCATCCTCGGGGATGGTGTCCGGCACCCGCTGCATCATGCGCGACAAATACAGGGCGCCGCCGCGCACGCTTTGTTCCGCGTTGGTCCTATCGCCGATGCCCAGACTATCGGCGGTGGGACGGGTAAGCATCATCAGTCCGCGTACCCCCGTGGCCGACGTGGCCAGCGGATCCCAATGGGATTCCTGGTAGGAAATGGCCGCCAACAACTTCCAGTCGATATCCTGGGCATAACGCTTAAACAGCGGCTGCAGCGCCGGCAAGGTGGCATCGATAGCATTAAGGAAGGTTTTGGTATCCACATAATCGAACCCGCCAACGTGACCGAGATATTTTTCCTCCAGCCGCGCCATGATGCCGTTGTCGTTTAATTGGCTGAAGAAATCCAGCAGCGCGGCCGACAGCCCCTCGTTATCGCTGCGCCGGAGATACCAGGTGACCGGCTCTTCCTCGGTAATGTCAAATGCCACCGCCAACTGCGGATGCACCCGCTGCAACAGCCCGACGGTGGCCGAATCGGCCAGCGTATAGTCCAGCTTGCCCTCGGCGACTTTTTCCAGCAACGACCGACTGCTGAGATCGGAGGATACCTCCCAGGCAAGCTGGGGATACTGCTTCTTTTTCAACTGCCGCAGCTGGGAAATTTGCGCCGAACCCGAGGCCACCGCCAGCCGCCCGCGCAAATCGCCCAGATTTTTCGGCCGCGGCTGGCCCAGGCGATACACCAGCTGCTGCGAAACCGAATAGTAGGAGGGACCGACGGTGAATCGGTTCAATCGCTCGGCGTTGTAAATCAGGCTGGCCGCCAGGATATCAGCGTTATCATTATCCAAATCGTCAAACAGCTGATTCAGGTTGCTGCGCACGCGTACCTTCAAGGTGACGCCGAGGTAATCGGCGAAGCGTTGCGCCAGATCGTAATCAAAGCCCGCCGGTTGATGATTGACGCGATAATAGCTCAGCGGCGCGTCAAGGGTGCTGATACGAAGTTCGCCGCGCGTTTTGATGGCCGCCAGGCTATCCTGATGGGCATTTCTCCAAGGGACGGTAGTCCAAAGGGCCCAGGTGAGCAAAATGGCAATAAGGCCTATAATAAAATAATTTATTTTGAACCGCTTCAAAGCGTTATCTCGTGCCGGAGGCAAGCCTCGCTGTCGTTTACGGCAACATTATTATGATTTTTTCTCCGAACAGGAGGGCATTTTGCGCAACAAAGCGCCAACGTGCAACCAGATTGATGCATCTTCGCGCGCGGTGAAAGGAAATTAAAGGATAAAAGAATAACTGCGCAAACGGTTTCGTCCGCAGCCGGGATTCTTTATAATGACGCGCGTTTTCCCCTGTTGTTGCGCCCCATGAATGGTCGAGCCACACACCCGCGGCCGGCGGTTCAAAGACGAGAGATCTGTTACTATGGAAATA
The DNA here is from genome assembly GCF_018777395.1 of Candidatus Sodalis endolongispinus. Taxonomy (GTDB): domain Bacteria; phylum Pseudomonadota; class Gammaproteobacteria; order Enterobacterales; family Enterobacteriaceae; genus Sodalis_B; species Sodalis_B endolongispinus. The sequence goes on along the minus strand of NZ_JAFJYC010000001.1, from coordinate 1,344,446 downwards.
TTGCGCGGTTCGCCCGCTCTGTCCGCATTTCGCATTAATAAGCTGCTGGCCCGCTGCCGGGACGCCCGACTGCCGGTGGACGATATTTATGCCGAATATATCCACTTCGCCGATGTCAGCGCAGCGCTGGATGAGGATGCGTCAAGCCGGCTGCAGCGGCTGTTGAAATACGGTCCCTCTCTCGCCGAACATCAGCCGCAAGGGCGGCGGCGGCTGGTCACGCCGCGGCCCGGAACGCGCTCTCCCTGGTCATCAAAGGCGACCGATATTGCCCACAACTGCGGACTGCCGAAGATAAAACGTCTGGAACGCGGTCTGGCCTATTATATTCAGGCGCCCCAATTAAGTGAGTCGCAGTGGGGGCAACTCGCCGCCCTGTTGCACGACAGAATTATGGAAACGGTATTCACCCGCCTGGAGGAGGCAGCGGCGCTGTTTGCCCAGCACGCGCCGGCGCCGGTAATGCTGGTGGACGTTTTGGGCGAGGGGCGCGGCGCGCTGGAGGCGGCAAATCTGGCGCTGGCGCAGGACGAAATCGATTATTTATTCGCGGCGTTCAACCGCCTGGGGCGTAACCCCATCGATGTCGAGCTGTATATGTTCGCTCAGGCCAACTCCGAGCATTGCCGGCATAAAATTTTTAACGCCAATTGGGTGATCGACGGCCAGCCGCAGGCCAAGTCGTTGTTCAAGATGATCAAAAACACCTTCGAGCAGACCCCCGACTATGTGTTGTCGGCCTATAAGGACAATGCCGCGGTGATGGAGGGATCGGCGGTAGGGCGTTTCTTCCCCGACGCGCAGGCGGGGCGCTATGACTATCATCAGGAAGCGGCGCATATTTTGATGAAGGTCGAAACCCATAACCACCCGACCGCCATCTCGCCCTGGCCCGGCGAGGCCACCGGCTCCGGCGGTGAAATCCGCGATGAAGGCGCCACCGGCCGCGGCGCCAAGCCGAAAGCCGGTCTGCTCGGCTTCTCGGTTTCCAATTTACGTATTCCGGGCTTTGCACAGCCCTGGGAAGAAGATTTCGGCCGCCCAGATCGTATTGTCAGCGCGCTGGATATCATGACCGACGGCCCCCTGGGGGGCGCGGCGTTCAATAACGAATTCGGCCGTCCGGCGCTGACAGGCTATTTTCGCACCTATGAAGAGCGCGTGGATAGCCATAACGGCGTGGAGCTGCGCGGTTACCATAAGCCCGTCATGCTGGCCGGCGGCATTGGCAATATTCGCGCCTCGCACGTGCAAAAAGGCGACATCAGCGTAGGCGCCAAGCTTATTGTTCTGTGTGGTCCGGCGATGAATATCGGCCTTGGCGGCGGCGCGGCCTCGTCGATGGCCTCCGGTCAGTCCGATGCCGATTTGGATTTCGCCTCGGTGCAGCGCGACAATCCTGAAATGGAACGTCGCTGTCAGGAGGTCATCGACTGCTGCTGGCAGCGGGGCGAAGACAACCCGATTCTGTTTATCCATGACGTGGGCGCCGGCGGTCTGTCCAACGCCATGCCGGAGCTGGTCAGCGACGGTGGACGCGGCGGGCGTTTTCAGCTGCGCGAGATCCCCAACGACGAGCCGGGGATGAGCCCGCTGGAAGTCTGGTGCAACGAATCTCAGGAGCGTTATGTTATGGCGGTCGCCCCTGAACGGCTGGCGGAATTTGACGCCATTTGCCGCCGTGAGCGCGCGCCCTATGCGGTGATAGGTGAGGCGACCGACGCGTTGCATCTTAGCCTGGACGACGCGCATTACGCTAACCGGCCGATTGATTTGCCGCTGGATGTCTTGCTCGGCAAGACGCCGAAGATGCAGCGGGAAGCCGTCAGTTTGCAGGCCGCCCGGCCACCCGCTAAACCGCGATGGTATCACGCTTGCCGAGGCGATTAACCGCGTGTTGCATTTTCCGGCGGTGGCGGAAAAAACCTTCCTTATCACCATTGGCGATCGTAGCGTCACCGGAATAGTCGCGCGCGATCAAATGGTCGGCCCGTGGCAGGTGCCGGTGGCGGATTGCGCCGTGACCACCGCCAGTCTGGATAGTTACTACGGCGAGGCGATGTCGCTGGGCGAGCGGGCGCCGGTCGCGCTGCTCAATTTTGCCGCCTCCGCCCGTCTGGCGGTAGGCGAGGCGCTGACTAACCTGGCCGCCACGCATATCGGCGATATCAAGCGGGTGAAACTCTCCGCCAACTGGATGGCCGCCGCGGGTCATCCCGGTGAAGATGCCGGTCTGTATCAGGCGGTGAAAGCGGTGGGCGAGGAGCTCTGTCCGGCGCTGGGGCTTACGATCCCGGTGGGTAAAGATTCCATGTCGATGAAAACCCGCTGGCAGCACGGGGCCGAATCCCGGGAAATGACGGCGCCGCTGTCGCTGGTCATCACCGCCTTCGCCCGCGTGGAAGACGTACACGCTACTGTGACGCCGCAATTGCAGCCGGCGCGCGATAATACGCTGTTGCTCATCGATCTGGGCGCTGGCCATCAGGCGTTGGGCGCCACCGCCCTGGCGCAGGTGTATCGCCAGCTCGGGGATGAAACCGCTGACGTGCGCGACGCCGGTCAGCTGGCCGCCTTTTTCCGCGTCATGCAACAACTGGTGGCGCAAGGGCGACTGCTGGCCTATCACGACGGCGGCTTGCTGGTGACGCTGGCGGAAATGGCGTTTGCCGGCCACTGCGGTATCGATGCCGACGTTGGCCCGCTGGGGGATGACGCCCTGGACACCCTGTTTAATGAAGAGCTGGGGGCGGTAATCCAGATCGACACGGCCGATCTCGACGCGGTCACGGCGCTGTTCCACCAGGAGGGTCTGGCGGACTGCCTGCACTATCTGGGCACGGCCCAGCCAGGCGACCGTTTTATCCTGCGCGCCGGCGAGCGTTCGCTGTACAGTGAAAGCCGTACCACCCTGAGAACCTGGTGGGCGGAAACCAGCTGGCAGATGCAGCGGCTGCGTGACAATCCCGAAAGCGCCGATCAGGAACACGCCGCCCGTCAGGACGATAACGATCCGGGCCTGACGGTGGCCTTGAGCTTTGATCCTGCCGATGATATTGCCGCGCCGTTTATCGTCAAGGGCGCGCGGCCGAAGGTCGCCGTGCTGCGGGAGCAAGGCGTGAACTCCCATGTCGAGATGGCGGCCGCTTTTCACCGTGCCGTGTTTGAGGCTATCGATGTGCATATGAGCGATTTGCTCACCGGTGCGCAAACCATTGAGGGCTTCCATACGCTGGTGGCCTGCGGCGGTTTCTCTTACGGCGATGTATTGGGCGCCGTGGAAGGTTGGGCGAAGTCAGTCCTGTTTAACCCACGGGTGCGCGATGAGTTCGAGGCGTTTTTCCACCGGCCTCAAACCCTGGCGCTCGGGGTCTGCAACGGATGTCAGATGATGTCCAATTTGCGCGAACTGATCCCCGGCGCGGAGTTATGGCACCGTTTCGTGCGCAACAAGTCCGAGCGCTTTGAGGCCCGATTCAGCCTGGTGGAGGTGACGCAGAGCCCGTCGCTGCTGTTGCAGGGTATGGTCGGATCCCGTCTGCCTATTGCCGTCTCCCACGGCGAAGGTCTGGTGGAGGTGCGCGACGCGGCGCATCTGGCCGCGATTGAGCATGCGGGCCTGGTGGCCCTGCGCTATGTGGACAACTACGGCAAGGTTACCGAAAACTATCCCGCTAATCCGAACGGATCCCCTAACGGTATCACCGCCGTGACCAACGCCAGCGGCCAGGTTACCCTGACCATGCCGCACCCTGAACGGGTTTTCCGTACCGTCAGCCACTCCTGGCACCCTGCACAGTGGGGCGAGGACGTGCCCTGGATGCGGCTGTTCCGCAACGCGCGCAAGCAGCTGGGTTAAGCGCATAGGATAGTCTGCGCCGGCTGGCGGTCGGCGCAGAGGCGCCGCGTGGGTGATTGCGGCGACACCCTTCGTGGAGCAGGCGTGACGTGTCGTGGAGCCGGCGTTACTTGCCGCGCGGCAATAACGATGTTGGCTCGGGCGTTCGGCGGACGCTGCTGAAGACAACGCTGACGCGGTACGGTAGTAAGCCGGGATGATGGGATCGCGGCAGGTGTCGCTTTCTCCACGCGAGCGGCTAACAAACTGTCGCTGACAAGAGACATTTATCTTGCTGAATTTTATTGCTTTATAGCAGAGCATGTTTTTATGTCTCCCGTAGGAGACAGATTCATTTGCTTTGCGATAGGGCATGTCGATAAGCTCAGACAAATTATAATTAAAAAACGCTTATTATTCAGTTATATATCCCTATTATTGGCGGTTTGGCACGGTTTCTGCTATATCTAAATCAGTCGCTCATTCACCTTGATATGACAGCGTCACATGCAAAGCACTACGACCGCTCCATAACTGCCGAATGATGCCAATGTACGATGCCTACCGTCCAACGTAACCGTTAATCGCTGCCTTCGCGGTGTTAACAACCACAGGGCGACACGTTGAGTGAGGCACCCCCTATCTTACATTCAAGGCACTTGACCTCCGGGCAAGTGCCTTTTTTGTTCTTTCCCTGTTGGCGACAGTCGGCTAGCATCGAGGCCTATCCCTATTCCGCTGAGGACGATGACCGTGAACAAGTGGCGTCCGTTTCCCCGTTCGCTGCGCCAATTGGTTGTGCTGGCGTTCAGCCTGGTGTTACTGCCGCTACTGTTGCTGGCCTGGCAGGCTTGGCAAAGTCTGGATACCCTGAGCGAACAGGCGGCGGAAATCAACCGCTCGACGCTGGCGGACGCACGGCGCAGCGAAAATATGACCGGTTTGGCGCTGGCAATGGAGCGCAGCTATCGCCAATATTGCGTCCTGGACGATCCTACATTGGCCCGCCTCTACCAAAACCAGCGCCAGCAATATCGACAAACCCTCAGCGGCCGCGGCGATCCGTTGCCGGATCCGCGTTATCGTCAGCGGCTGGAAACCATGCTGGCTGCCCTCGATCAACTTCATTGTGACAACAGCGGCCCGGGCGGGCAGGCCTCGGCGCAGCTGGAGGCTTTTTCCCGCGCCAACGACGAACTGGTACAGGCGACGCGCGAAAATATCTTTGCCCGCGGCCGCCAGCTGCAGCAGGCTATCGCGGAGCAGGGCCGTATTTTTGGCTGGCTGGCGCTATTGCTGTTCCTATTTAGCCTGACGCTGGTTTTCCTGTTTACCCGAATGATTATTGGTCCGGTGAAGCGCGTGGAAAATATGATTAACCGGCTGGGGGAAGGGCAAGCGCTGGCGGCGGATACGCCGTTTAGCGGGCCGCGTGAAATTCAGTCGCTGGCCCAGCGGATTATCTGGTTGAACGAGCGATTGGCCTGGCTGGAATCCCAGCGGCATGAATTTCTGCGCCATATTTCCCATGAATTGAAAACGCCGCTGGCCAGTCTGCGCGAGGGGGCGGAGCTGCTGGCCGACGAGGTGGCGGGCCCCCTGAGCGCCGATCAGCGAGACGTGGTGGCGATTCTCGACAGCAGCAGCCGGCACCTGCAGCAACTCATCGAACAATTGCTGGATTACAACCGCCGGCTGGCGGACGGCCCTTCTTTTGCCGCCGATATCGATTTGGCGGCAATGGTGGCGTCGGTTATTGCCGCCCACAGTCTGCCGGCGCGTGCCAAGGGTATCCACAATCACGTGACGCTTGAGGTGACCCATTGCCGCGCGCAGCCGGAGTTGTTAACACGGGTGTTGGATAATCTGTATTCCAATGCGGTGCACTACGGCCAGGAATCCGGTAACATCTGGATCAGAAGCCGCCTAAGCGGGCAGCGTATCCTGCTGGAGCTGGCCAACAGCGGAGCGCCCATTGCCGAGACGGATCTGGCATTGATTTTTGAGCCGTTTTACCAAGGCAGTATTCAGCGTAAAGGCGTGGTAAAAGGCAGCGGACTGGGTTTAAGCATCGCCCGGGATTGCATTCGCCGTATGCGGGGTGAACTCGATTTGGTACGGGTAGATTACGCTGCGGTCTGCTTTCGCATTACCCTCCCTCTAACCGGTGAGACTCGTTAATAGATGACTGGAGCAGCACGTTCACCGCGGCAGACCCCGCGCTTTTTCTCGCCGCGTTCGCCGGCCGACGCCCAACTGCGCGCCGCGCTAATGGCGTTGCTTCTGCCGTTACTGCTCTCGGCCTGCCAGCAGCACGGCACCCGGCACCCGTTGCTTAGCGAGGTGCCGGGACCTCACACCCATCTGGCGCCGTCAACGCTTGCCAAAGTGTGCGATGATATCTGGCAGGATGATGATGACAGGGTAAACAAGCCTGACTATTGGTTAAGCCTTATGGAATGCGCCTCACGCATGACTCCGGCGCAGGCGCGTGCTGAGGCATGGCGCCACCAGGATGAAAGCTGGCAGGACAGTTTCCGCCACAGCATTTTGCTCGACGCTACGGACATCGATGTCGCCGGGCGGCGTCAGGCATATCATCGCCTTTTAGGCTATCGCGACACTTTCCCGACCGGCATCTATCCGCTGTTTACTCTTTGGCGCCAACAGCAGGCGCTGCGGCTGGTGTTGGCCGATGAGCGCAGCCGTACTCAGCGTCAGCAGCAGGAAAACGACAGGCAGATCCGCACGCTCACGGCGCGCGAACAGCAGCTAAACCAGGCGCTGGCAACCACCACCCGTAAGCTGCAAAATCTCACCGACATTGAGCGGCGCCTGTCCTCGCGCAAATGGCAAACGTCGGAGGATGACGGCACCACGCCCCTCGACGGCGGCAACGGCAAAGCGGCGGCAGAGAAGCGGCAGACGCTAGAGGATGGAGGCACCACGCCCCTCGATGGCGGTAACGGCAAAGCGGCGGCTCTGAAGCGGCAGACGCGGGGGGCGGTCGGTTCGAGCGCCGGCGGCGATGTGGCGGACGCACGCCCCGCTCATGTCCTTCCTCCCGTTGCGACACCCGATGCGGGAGACACTCGCCCATGACGACCTGCAGACATGCCCATCTCCTGCTGGTGGATGATGATACCAGCCTGTTGAAACTGCTTGGCATGCGGCTGACCAGCGAAGGATTCACGGTGATTACTGCGGAAAATGGCCAAGAGGCGCTACGACTGTTGCAACGCGGTAGAATCGACCTGGTCATTAGCGACTTACGTATGGATGAGATGGACGGTATCGCGCTGTTCATGGCCATACAGCAGCAGCAGCCCGGCTTACCGGTAATTATTCTTACCGCCCATGGTTCGATCCCGGACGCGGTGTCGGCGACCCAAGAGGGGGTGTTCAGCTTTCTGACCAAACCGGTGGATCGCGACGCGCTGTATCGCGCCATCGATGGGGCGCTGGCGTTGACCCGTCCCGCCGGCGACGAACGCTGGCGAGAAACCATTGTCACCCGCAGTCCGCTCATGCTGCGCTTGCTGGAGCAGGCGAAGATGGTGGCCCAATCGGATGTCAGTATCCTGATTAGCGGTCAGAGCGGCACCGGTAAAGAGATCCTGGCGAAAGCAATCCACGCCGCCAGCCCGCGCGCTAATGCGCCATTCGTCGCGGTCAATTGCGGCGCACTGCCGGAGCCGCTGCTGGAATCCGAGCTGTTCGGCCACGCCCGGGGCGCTTTCACCGGCGCGGTAAGCCAGCGTGAAGGGTTGTTTCAGACCGCCGATGGCGGCACGCTGTTTCTGGATGAAATAGGCGACATGCCGCTGTCGTTACAGGTTAAACTGCTACGGGTGTTGCAGGAGCGCAAGGTGCGACCGCTGGGTAGCGACCGCGACCGCGCTATCGATGTGCGCATTTTGTCCGCCACCCATCGGGATTTGCCCAAGGCGATGGCGGCGGGGGAATTTCGCGAGGATCTGTATTATCGATTAAATGTCGTCAGCTTGAAACTGCCCGCCTTGCACGAGCGGGCGGAAGATATTCCCTTGTTGGCACCGCATTTATTACGCCTGGCGGCCCAGCGCCATAAACCGTTTGTGCGCAGCTTTTCCGCGGATGCCATGAAAAGGCTGGTGGCCGCCGGTTGGCCCGGTAATTTACGCCAGCTGGTGAACGTGATAGAACAGTGTGTTGCGTTGACGTCTACGCCGGTCATCGGCGATGCGCTGGTGGCGCAGGCCTTGGCGGACGATACCACGGTGATGCCGACCTTTGCTGAGGCGCGTCACCAATTTGAGCTGCGTTATTTACGTAAGTTATTACAAATAACCCGCGGGAATGTGACGCAAGCCGCACGGATGGCGGGTCGAAACCGTACAGAATTTTATAAACTCTTGTCCCGCCATACGCTGGACCCGAATGATTTTAAACATTAATCGGCCCTGGTTTTCACAATTGACGGTAGGCGCCGGTAATCTGCTAAGTAGGTGAAGTAATGAAAAAATTGATGCCATAATCAAACCATTTAAACTGGACGATGTGCGTGAAGCGCTGGCTGAAGTCGGCATTACCGGTATGACGGTAACCGAAGTCAAAGGCTTCGGCCGCCAAAAAGGGCATACGGAATTGTACCGCGGTGCGGAATACATGGTGGATTTTCTGCCCAAGGTGAAAATCGAACTGGTGGTGCCGGATGATATCGTCGACAGCTGCGTCGATACCATTATGCACACCGCACAGACCGGCAAGATCGGCGACGGCAAGATTTTTGTTTTCGACGTCGCGCGCGTGGTGCGCATCCGAACCGGCGAGCAGGACGAAGAGGCTATTTGAGGCTGCGGCCTGATACCTGGCGCGAGCCTGGCGTAACGCCTGACGCTTTGCTTGGGGACACACGGCCCACCTTGAGCGCTAAACGGGCAATGTCCCGCGGGTGGGCCGCATGAAATTTTCCTCTTGTACGATGAAAATATTTCGTCATGCGGCGTAAGGCGCGACCACAGGCTGCACGCATCGTTATTAAGGGAATCGTTTGCGTAAAAAGCGGAGCTGAGCCCTATCGGAAGCCGGGCAAAAAAGATTACACTGACGGCCGGTCATTCCCCCTATTTTAATCGCCGTAGTCAGTTAGCTGAGAGTCAGGAGAAACAGATGTTAAAGCGTGATATGAACATTGCAGATTATGATGCCGAATTGTGGCAGGCAATGGAGCAGGAGGTGGTGCGCCAGGAAGAGCACATTGAACTGATTGCATCTGAAAACTACACCAGTCCGCGCGTTATGCAGGCGCAGGGCTCACAGCTGACCAATAAGTACGCTGAAGGTTATCCGGGCAAGCGCTACTACGGCGGATGCGAATACGTCGATGTGGTCGAGCAGTTAGCCATTGACCGTGCCAAAGCCCTGTTAGGCGCCGATTATGCCAACGTGCAGCCGCACTCGGGCTCACAGGCGAACTTTGCCGTTTATACCACGTTGTTAGAGCCGGGCGATACGGTGCTGGGCATGAACCTGGCGCACGGCGGCCATTTGACCCACGGCTCACCGGTCAACTTCTCCGGCAAGCTTTATAACATCGTGCCTTACGGTATCGATGAGAGCGGCCATATTGATTATGACCAACTGGCCGAGCTGGCGAAAACCCATCAGCCGAAAATGATCATCGGTGGCTTCTCGGCCTACTCCAGCGTGGTCGACTGGGCCAAAATGCGGCAGATCGCCGATAGCATCGGCGCTTACCTTTTTGTGGATATGGCGCACGTGGCGGGTCTTATCGCCGCCGGCGTGTATCCGAATCCGGTACCCCATGCCCACGTCGTGACCACGACCACCCACAAAACGCTGGCCGGCCCGCGCGGTGGTTTGATCCTGGCCAATGGCGGCAGCGAAGAGCTGTATAAAAAGCTGAATTCTGCCGTATTCCCCGGCGCGCAGGGTGGCCCGTTGATGCATGTGATTGCCGCCAAGGCGGTGGCGCTGAAGGAGGCGATGGAGCCGGCGTTTAAAACCTACCAGCAGCAGGTGGCCAAAAACGCCAAGGCCATGGTGGAGGTTTTCTTGTCACGCGGTTTCAACGTTGTCTCCGGCGCTACCGATAATCACCTGTTCCTGCTGGATTTGGTGGATAAAAACCTGACCGGCAAAGAAGCGGATGCCGCCCTGGGCCGTGCCAATATCACCGTGAACAAAAACAGCGTGCCCAATGATCCGAAAAGCCCGTTCGTCACCTCCGGGGTGCGTATCGGTACGCCGGCGGTGACGCGCCGCGGTTTTACCGAGGCCGACGTACGCGATTTGGCGGGTTGGATGTGTGACGTGCTGGAAAATATCCATGACGACGCCGTCATCGAGCGTACTAAGAATAAAGTGCTGGATATCTGCGCCCGCCATCCCGTTTACGCGTGATGACGGTGCGAGCCGCCGGATTCTGCCGGCGCCGCCGCAACCACTAGCCACCGGCCGGCCCCCTTTTGCGGGGCCGGTTTTTTTGCCCTGGCGGTAGCCGAATAACGCGTCGCCTTTGCTGGCGGCTGGGGTGTCTGATGTCACTCGGTGCGGCGTCGGGCCGACCGGGAGGCGGCCGAGTTCAGGATTCTAGCAGATCGCGGATCCGCTGACGTTGCGCCTGCGGTAGCGGCATGCGCACCTGCAGCAGCGGTGGTGAATACAAAGGCAGCTGCATTTGGAAAGGGGTGATGACCAGCACGGTATTTTTCGGCGCGCCGCGGGCCTAAAATTCACTCACCGACTGAAATTTGATGTTCAGCGGCAACAGCGTCAGTTCCCGGATTTGCAGCTCCAATTTGCGCTCCTGCGCCCCCTCCGATTGACTTAAAATCACCACCTGCTTTTCCTGCAGATCCGTCTCCTGCATAAGCCAGGCGCCGAAAATAACCGCGATCAACCCCATCTCTTCCCGGCTGAAACGGATACGATACTCCGCCTCCAGCGGTATCATCGCCGCGCGGGTGGCGCGCAGCAGACTGGGGTACTTTTCTTCAACCTCGCTCTGCAGGCTACTGTCGATGCCCATATGGAAATGGCAGCGTTCCAGCGCGGCGCTCAGATGGAAAAACAGCTGTTCCGCCAGCGCGTCCTCCTGGGAAAAGGTTCTGCCGGAAAGCTGGGCGAAACGTCGGATAAGCCGCTCGACCGCCTGTTTGAGCCGTCTATCATCGGCACAGTCTGGATCGGCAGGTTGGGGATGCCGCAATAAACTGATAAGCAACGTCAGCCCAAACAGCTCGCCGGCCGGCACAGACCAGTCGCGCAAGGCTTCCTGCACCGCCGGGTACGCCTGTTTCTGGATAAGCCATTGCCGCTGGTGCTGATTAAAGTTCGGCGTTTGCCGACGATGGCATTGCAGCTGTAGGTAACGCAGCCAGAGAGAGAGGAACTGGCGGTTGCTTTCGGCGCGCTGATCGGGTAGCAGCGGCAGAAGGTGCTCCATGGCCTCCGTCAGACGCGGCGGCGGTATTTGCAGCGCGGGTGGCAAGTCGCGCCACTGATGCGTTAGCGCGGCGGTGAAATCGCGTTCAACGCGATCCGGGCAGAGGCGCAGCGCCCGGCGCAGGCCATCGAACAGACATAACCGATGATTGAGAACGTTGCCCTCAATACGGTATTCCCCCTCCCGGCACAGCAGGGCGAGCCGGTACAGCGTGCCGATTTCGGCTTCAAGCTGCGCGAGATCGCTTTGTACGGTATCGGGATCGATCCCGCACCGATGTGCCAGTTGTGCCAGTGAGCAAGGCTCCGTCGCCGAGTAGAAAAGCAGCAACAGATGGCTACGCCGGCCGGAAGCGGACAGCGCGGGCGCCTGTGAAGTGGGCGGACTCATGGGTCGTATACCCTTTTGCTATCGTAACAGCCTTAATCATAGTCAACCGCTATCTCGCCACTGCCGGAGCGCCAACTTTGTTTCATAGCTTTTAGCCGCGTCACATTTTTCCCGGCGCTGCCGGACCAGCCGTAAATCCTGCCGCCAAGGGGAAAGGGGGGATAGATCGCCGTCTAAGGTATGTTATTTTATAACAATATCGGGTTGGGGGGCTGTCGCCTGTCGGCATAGGCTATGAGCAACTTAACGATGGCATTATGATCTGTTGCGGGCGTCTGGCCTCTGTCGGTATAGACTATGACCCAACTTAACGATGGCATCCTGATCTGTTGCTGGCGCCTGGCGTCTGTCGGCATAGGCTATGATCCAAATTAACGATGACGTCCTGATTGTTGCGAGCGTCTGTATGGAGAAGCGGTGATCAAAATTAACGATGACATCTTGCGGTCGGAGGATCCTCGCCCATCCCGCCTCTGGCTGAATTTGTGGCCGCTATGGTCCTTTTTTGTGGCGCTGGCGGCGGCGGGCCACTGGATCTGGCTGCGTTGGCCACAGATACTTTTACAAATGGTCCTGTGGCAAAAGCAGTTGCACCAGCAGATGGTTGTGCTGTTGCAGGAGGTGCAGGCTAATCCACAGCATTATGGCGCCACGCTGCTGTTCAGCTTCGTGTATGGCATCCTGCATGCGGTCGGACCCGGCCACGGCAAGGTGGTCATTACTACCTATCTTGCCACCCACCGTTCCCGATTGCGGCAGAGCTTGCTGATGACGCTGGCCGCGGCGCTGTTGCAGGGTACGATGGCAGTCATGCTGGTCACCCTGACGCTGAATCTGCTGCGACTGTCTTCCCGCACATTGCACCTCGGCCAATTCTGGCTGGAAAAGGCCAGTTTTGTGCTGGTGGTGGGATTGGGCGTTTGGCTATGCTGGCGCGCGCTCAGGCGCCTGTTACTTCTCCTGCGTACGACCGCGACGCTTGAGGGGAGGGCACCGGTGTTCCGGGCCTTGACGCCAGCAAATCACCACCACCACGCGGGCTGTGGCTGTGGGCACCGTCATTTGCCGCGCGATGAGGAGCTACAGACGGCCGACGGCTGGTACAATCGTGCCGCCGTGGTCGTCGCCATGGGGTTGCGCCCCTGCTCCGGCGCGATACTGGTGTTGCTGTTCGCCAAAGTGATCGGTGTCTATGCCTGGGGCGTCTTGTCCGCGTTGATGATGGCGGTGGGTACTGCGTTGACGCTTTTGACGCTGGCGCTGTTGGTGTTTTTTGGCCTAACCGTTGCTGAACGGCTGATTAAGCCGCGCGCGCCGGCGCTCTGGCGCGATGTGGTATGGGCAACGCTGGCGCTCGCCGGCGGGGTCGTGCTGGTCGGTGCTGGCGCGCTGCTGTATTTCAGCGACGTGCCGGAAATGGTCAGCGGCATCCGCCCGTTTGGCGTCTAATCACACCACCGCCGCCATGCCGCCGTCGACAAACAGCAGATGACCATTGACGAAATCTGCGGCGGGAGAGGCAAGGAACACCGCCGCGCCGATCAGTTCCTGAGGATCGCCCTAGCGCCCGGCGGGCGTGCGCTGATAAAGCCACCGGTTAAACGTTTCATCCTCCGATAGTGTGGTGGTCATTTCGGTTTTGAAATACCCTGGCGCGATACCGTTGACCTGAATGTTATAAGGCGCCAGCTCGGCGCACATTCCGCGGGTCAGCATCTTGACCGCCCCTTTAGCGGCGGCATAAGGTGTGATGTTCGGCCGGGCCAGCTCGCTTTGCATTGAGCCGATATTGATGATTTTACCCCGCCGACGCGTCACCATCCGTTTTGCGACCTGTTGCGAAACCAGAAATACTGCCTTTTGATTCACATTGATAATCTCATCCCAGTCGGCTTCGGGAAACGATAGCAACAGATGCCGGCGCTGGATGCCCGCGTTATTGATTAGAATGTCGATCGGGCTCTGTTGCTGTTCCAGTTGTTCAATTGCGCGGCTGACCTCGGCCCCTTTGGTAATGTCAAAGCTCACGCCATGTGCATCCAGGCCCTCGGCCCGCAGCCGTTCTGCCGCCCGTTCGGCATTTTCCGCGGTCGTCGCGCTGACGATTACGCTGGCGCCATGACGGGCGAGGCCGCCGGCCAGCAAATAACCTATCCCCCGGGAGCCGCCGGTCAACAGCGCACGTTTCCCCGTTAAATCAAACAGATTTTGCATAATGTCCGCCTTGCTGATTAATCGGTAAATGTGGGAGGTTCGCCGCGGCGATATTTCCCATTCTCACTTCTCTACCACGAATTGTCCGGCATGGGAATGACTCTGCGGGCATAGGAACGGCAGGCGTGGTGTCGGGAATGGGTTATGCCGTGACGCTGCGAAGGCAGGTATGGCATTGGGAATGGACTATGCTGTGGCGTTGCGAAGGCAGGTGCGGCACTGGGGAAGGATTATATCGAGGCGCTGCAAGGCAGATGTTGCTTTGGGAAAGGATTATATCGTGGCGCTGCAAGGCAGGTGCGGCGTTAGGACAGGGTTATATCGAGGCGCTGCAAGGCAGGTGCGGCGTTAGGACAGGATTATATCGTGGCGCTGCAGTGGCAGGTACGGTATTGGAAAAGGATTATATCGTGGCGCTGCAAGGGAAGTGCGGCACTGGAAATGGGTTGCGCAATGGTGCTGGAACGGCAGAGTCAGCGAAAGGAACTGTGGCGCCAGGGCGGGGCGTGACGATAAAAAAGTGGCTCGGAAGGCGTCGGGTAAGCCCGCTACGTCGGGGCCGGCGGTTGATGCCGGCCCCGAATGGATTTAGCGCTTCAGCGCCTCACTCAACTCGTCGCGCAACGTCGACAGCATGGCTTTCACAACGCGAGGGTTACCGGCCACGATATTGCCTGAAAGCAGGTGATTATGGCCACCGGTGAAATCGGTGACCAGACCGCCCGCTTCACGCACCAACAGTTCGCCGCCGGCGAAGTCCCAGGGCTTCAGACCGATTTCAAAAAAGCCGTCCACGCGACCGGCGGCCACATAGGCCAAATCCAGCGCCGCTGAGCCGGTACGGCGGAAATCCGCGCATTGAATGAACAGTTTACTCACCAGGGCGATATAGCTGTTGGCGTGCTGTTTCTGTTTAAACGGAAAACCGGTAGCCAGAATAGTACCGTCCAGATCGCGAGCGCTGCCGCCGCGCAGGCGGTAGCCGTTTAACTGAGCGCCCTGACCGCGTGACGCGGTGAACAGCTCATTGCGCATCGGATCGTAGACCACGGCAACTTCCGGGCGGCCTTTGATGCGTACAGCGATGGAAACGGCAAAATGAGGGAAACGCTTAATAAAGTTGGTGGTGCCATCCAGTGGGTCGATAATCCATTGTACATCGGTGTCTTCGCCTGCCAGCTCGCCGCTCTCTTCGCCGATGATGGCGTGCTGCGGGTAAGACTTGCGGATAACTTCAACAATCAAACGTTCCGCTTCGCGGTCAACGTAAGTGACAAAGTCGTTGTCGCCTTTCTGGCTGGCTTCGACCGCATCAGGGGTTTCATAATGTTTGGCAATTAAATTACCCGCCTTCCGCGCAGCACGAATGGCGATGTTGAGCATCGGATGCATGGATATCGTCCACTAGAATGTTTAAAGAACTAAAACGGCGCGGAGTATAGCAGAGCAACAGCAAAAAACCTACGGCTATGCTACGATATTGCCCACATTTCCCCTGACTTGTAAGACTATGCTGCACAATAAGACTATGCTGCACAATATCCGCATCGTTCTGGTTGAAACGTCACATACCGGCAATATCGGTTCCACCGCTCGCGCGATGAAAACTATGGGCTTAAGCAATCTCTATCTGGTCAATCCCCTGCACCAGCCCGATGCGCAGGCTATCGCTTTATCCGCCGGCGCCAGTGATATCATCGGCAATGCCACCGTGGTTGACAATCTTGACCAGGCGCTGGCCGGTTGCAGCCTGGTGGTCGGCACCAGCGCCCGCTCGCGGACGCTTCCCTGGCCGATGCTGGAGCCGCGGGAGTGCGGCGTCAAAAGCATTCAAGAGGCAGCGCAAGCCCCGGTGGCGCTGCTGTTCGGGCGTGAGCGCTTCGGCCTG
Organism: Candidatus Sodalis endolongispinus; assembly: GCF_018777395.1. Classification (GTDB taxonomy): domain Bacteria; phylum Pseudomonadota; class Gammaproteobacteria; order Enterobacterales; family Enterobacteriaceae; genus Sodalis_B; species Sodalis_B endolongispinus. Next base: position 1,328,666 of record NZ_JAFJYC010000001.1, on the reverse strand, counting down.
ACCAATGATGAGTTGCAAAAGTGCCATTTCCACGTCCAGATCCCGGCCAATCCCGAGTATAGCTCGCTCAATCTGGCGATGGCGGTGCAAATTCTGGCCTATGAAGTCCGTGTCGCCTGGCTTGAAAGTCAACGTCAGGACGCAACGGCGCAGGAAGCTTCGGTCTACCCTTTGGCGGAAGATCTTGAGCGTTTTTATCAGCATCTGGAGCAGGTGCTGAGCGGTACCGGTTTCATTCGCCGTGCCCATACGGGGCTGGTGATGAACAAGCTGCGCCGGTTGTTCAATCGTGCTCGGCCAGAAAGCCAGGAATTGAATATCCTGCGCGGCATGCTGACCTCCATTGAACACCCGCAAAAGCCGGAAACGCCCATGCCGGGCACCGGCAACGCACGTCCGCCGGCGTGAAGCCGTTCTGCCTCCGGCATCGCCCGCCGGTAGCATTAGCCCGCGGTGGGGTCCAGGGACGTCCTTATCCGGGGCGGGTTTGCGCCGCCGGGCGCAAGAGACCTTACCGGCGGAAAGGGAATAAATAGTTGAGCAAATTACTCGGTTAAATAGTTGACTACTTTAGTCAGGAATGGCAGACTTTTGCTACGTTATTTTCACCGGTATTCTGATCATGAGACTGACTTCCAAAGGCCGCTATGCGGTCACCGCAATGCTTGATGTCGCCCTGCACTCCGGTAAGGGGCCAGTGTCGCTCGCCGAAATTTCCGAGCGCCAGGGCATTTCCCTTTCCTACTTGGAACAGCTGTTTTCCCGCCTGCGCAAGCACGAGCTGGTGGCCAGCGTGCGGGGACCCGGCGGCGGCTATTTGCTGGGGCGTGACTCTGATCAGATTGCCGTTGGCGCGATTATCACCGCTGTGGATGAATCGGTAGACGCCACCCGTTGCCAGGGTAAAGAAGGCTGCCAAGGCGGCGACCGCTGCCTGACCCATACGCTTTGGCGTGATCTCAGCGTGCGCATCAGCGAGTTTCTCAACAACATTACCCTGGCGGAACTAGTCAGTAATGAAGAGATCCTCGACGTCGCCGATCGCCAGGACAACGATACCCGTCGTCCGATTGCCAACGGCCGGCCGCAGGAAACGATTAACGTCAACCTGCGCGCTTGAGTACAATAAGGGCACCCGCTGTTATTGATGCCTGGAGTTAATGCTTCATGAAATTACCGATTTATCTTGATTACTCCGCCACTACGCCGGTCGATCCGCGGGTGGCGGAGAAGATGATGCAGCATCTTACGCTGGACGGTATTTTCGGTAATCCGGCTTCCCGCTCCCACCGTTATGGCTGGCAGGCAGAGGAAGCCGTTGATATTGCTCGTAATAACATCGCCGCCCTGGTTGGGGCTGACCCCCGCGATATCGTTTTCACTTCCGGCGCCACCGAGTCCGATAATCTGGCCCTTAAAGGGGCCGCTCACGCCTGCCGTGCCAAAGGTCGCCACATTATTACCGCTGTAACCGAGCATAAAGCGGTATTTGACACCTGCCTGCACTTGGAGCAGGACGGTTTCAGTGTCACCTGGCTGGTACCGCCGGCAAACGGCATTGTCACTCCGCAGCAATTAAGCGATGCGTTGCGTGATGATACGATTTTGGTGTCGTTGATGCATGTTAACAATGAAACCGGCGTGATTCAGGATATCGCGGCTTTCGGCGCACTGTGCCGCGCCCGCGGGGTGCTGTTGCATGTGGATGCCACTCAAAGCGTCGGGAAATTGCCCATCGATCTGGCCACGTTGCCGGTGGATCTGATGTCGTTCAGCGGCCATAAAGTGTATGGGCCGAAGGGTATCGGCGGGCTGTTCGTGCGCCGCACGCCGCGGGTGCGGATCGAAGCCCAAATTCACGGCGGCGGCCACGAGCGCGGGATGCGCTCCGGGACGATGCCGGTACATCAAATTGTCGGGATGGGGGAGGCCTTTCACCTCGCGGCGCAGGAGCTGGCGAGTGAAATGCCGCGCCTGCGCCATTTACGTGACCGATTATGGCAGGGGCTGCAACAAATTGGCGGGGTGGCGGTCAATGGTGACCTGGAGCAGGGCGTGGCCACGGTGCTGAACGTCAGCTTTCGCGACGTTGACGGCGAATCGCTAATCATGGCTCTGAAAGATCTGGCGGTATCAACAGGATCCGCCTGCACCTCCGCCAGCCTTGAGCCGTCTTATGTGCTGCGCGCGATGGGGCTGGATGAAGAGCTTGCCCACAGCTCCATCCGCTTCTCTTTGGGGCGCTTTACCACCTCTGAAGAAATAGACTATGCCATCGGCCAGACCCGAACGGCCATTGCGCGATTGCGGGAGGTCGCGCCGCACTACGCCGCCGGCGCCGCGAACTGGATGCAGCGATAGGCAGCTATTGCGGCGGCGGCGCCGCATCGCTGCGCCATGGGGTATACCGGTGGCGTCTTCGCGTCGCTGCGCCATGGGGTACACCGGTGGTGTCGCTGCGACCTGGTTTACGCAGGTGGCATTGCCCCCTCCGACTGCGCTAGTGGTTAAGCCATGGCGCGAATAGACGCGGCGTTTCCCTCTCGCGTTCGCTATGCAGTCAGGCGCCGACGACCCGCTGGGGAACCGTATTCCGTCCATTGTTATAGCCTGTTGTGCGCGGCAGGCCTTTGCCCTGGCGGTATCCGGCCATCGATGCGGCACGCGCGGCCAAGATTCTCCGGGCCGAATTTGTCATTTTTCTGTCATCGGTTTCAACGACCATAACCCCGCCGCTGCTTTTCCCGCCAGTTGCCCGCGCCGGGAGAAAAACTGCTGGCGGCGGCCGTGAGGGTCTGGTTAGATGAAACACAATAGCAGGCGGTCGGGAACCGCGATGACACCCCACTGTACCGGATACGTATAGACGGCATTACTACCCTAAATTATTGGAGCAGTCTCATGATGACCGAAGCGATGCAGCTCACGCTTTCCACCGCGCCCGCCGAGGCGCGCTGGGGTGAAAAAGCATTATTGAGCGCCGATGAGCGTGGAATGACCATCCATTTAACCGGTGATGACGCGTTAAGCGCCATCCAGCGCGCGGGACGCAAAATTGACGGGCAAGGGATAAAGCGTGTCGCGCTGGTGGGAGACGCGTGGGATCTGGCGAGCTGCTGGGCGTTCTGGCAAGGCTATCGCGCGCCTAAAGGCGAGCGCCACGTGACATGGCCGACGCTGCCCGAGGCGGCGCGCAAGGAGCTGGAAAACCGGCTGCAAATCGTTGACTGGGTGCGTCACACTATCAATACTCCGGCGGAAGAGCTCGGCCCGGAACAACTGGCGCAGCGCGCGGTGGATATCATGTCTGCCGTGGCTGAAGATGCCATCAGCTACCGCATCACGAAAGCCGACGACCTGTTTGATAACCAGTATATGGGGTTGCATACCGTTGGCCGCGGCTCCGATCGCCAGCCGGTATTGCTGACGTTGGACTACAATCCTGGCGGCGACGCACAGGCGCCGGTGCTGGCGTGTCTGGTGGGTAAAGGGATAACCTTCGATACCGGCGGTTACAGCCTGAAGGGTAGCAGTTTCATGGATTCCATGAAGTCCGATATGGGCGGCGCCGTTACGCTGACCGGCGCGCTGGCGCTCGCCATCAGCCGCGGCCTGAACCAACGGGTGCGGCTGATTCTGTGCTGTGCCGACAATATGGTGAGCGGCAATGCCTTCAAATTGGGTGATATCATCCGTTATCGCAATGGCAAGTCGGTGGAAGTGATGAACACCGACGCGGAAGGCCGCCTGGTATTGGCGGACGGGCTTATTGACGCCAGTGCGGCCAAGCCGCAGCTGATTATCGATTGCGCCACCCTGACCGGCGCCGCGAAAACCGCGCTGGGCAATGATTATCATGCGTTGTTCAGCTTCGATGATGCTCTGGTGGCGACGCTGATGCAAAGCGCCAGTGAAGAGAATGAACCCTTCTGGCGTCTGCCGCTGGCGGAGTTCCACCGTCAGCATCTGCCGTCCAATTTTGCCGACATGAGCAATGTGGCGGGCGGCGCGCACAGCGCGGGCGCCAGCACCGCCGCGGCGTTCTTATCTCATTTCGTGGAAAATTATCGTCAGGGCTGGCTGCATATCGACTGCTCCGCCACCTACCGTAAAGGCGCGGTGGATCAGTGGTCCGCCGGCGCGACCGGGCTGGGCGTACGCACGCTGGCCAATCTGCTGCTGGCCCGGGCGCAAGACTGATGCCGATGCCCGTCGATGCGACTATAGCAAAGATGCCCGTAACAGCCCGCGCGCGGACTGACCAATCGTTTGACATGACGCCCGCGCAGGCGGCGTCTGGAATTGCAAAGTATGACGTCCTCACAAGATAACGCGCTGGAGCAGGCGCTGCAGCGCGTCGCTGGCGAGCCGGCTTATCGCCCAGCTTTTTTAAACTGTTGCTGACGGCGACGGTGTATGTGCCTGGTGAAGCCGGCGATGATTGGATAGCCGGCGCCGCGCGCGACGACGGCGCATCGCCTGTCACGTTGCAGCATTGGGAAAAGCAGGATGGCAGCTCCGCCATCCCCTTTTTTACTTCGGTGGCCGCGCTGGAAAGGGCGGTGACGGCTCCCCAGCCTTTCGTCGCGCTGCCGGTGCGTACGTTGTTTGCCATGACTGCCGGCGCCGAGCTGTTTCTCAATCCCAAGCTGCCTTACGGCAAGTCTTTCGCGCCCGATGAAGTGGCGGCCCTCTTGAGCAACGACGGTGACGCGTTGACAGAACGGCAGGTTATGGAAGGGGAAACGCGAATGACCCTCAGCCAGCCTGAAGACATGCCGGTACAAATGGTGGAATCGCTGACCGCTTTATTCACGCAATATAAGCAAGTGCGGCGGGCCTTCCTGGTACAGGTGCGGGACGATGCGGAGCAAGAGCCGCACTGGCTAATCGGTCTGGAGTGCGACAGCGATGCCGAGGAGGCCATTCAGGCCACGTGGCAGGTGGCGACCGATACCGCGCCGTACGAGCTGCCGGTGGATATTTGCCTGGTGGAGGAGGGCGAGGCAGGCATCAGCCATTATTTCCTCCATCACATTACCCCGTTTTACGAACGGCGCTGGGGCAGCTGGCTACGGTCGGTTAAAGGCGATGTTCACTCCTAGATACCTTTCCCAGACGCCGAGAGGGTCAAGACAATCTCTTTACGCCAATGAAGGGCATTGGCGCAGGAGTAGTGCCACTGTCGCTGCGGTTCGCCTGGCGCTGCGCGGTCAAATACACCAACGTGCAGCCTGAGGCTTGAACCGCTATGCCACCGAGCGTTATTTGGCGTCGGCGATGGGTGTATCGCTGCGCGCGCCACATTCACTCCATGAGCAGTCATACAGGCTGATGTTCTGTGCGCCCAGCTCCGTGAGAGCCAGCACCGCCACCGCCGCGGTAACGCCGCAGCCGCAGCTGGCAACGATGGGCCGCTCTGGGTCAATGCCCGCCTGGCGTAGTTGTTCTGCCAGCGCCGGTAGGGGCTTTAGATGCCCGTCTTGCACCAACTGATTCCAGGGTAAATTCAGGCTGCCGGGAATATGACCGCGCAGCATGCCGGGGCGGGGCTCCGGCGCCTCGCCGCGAAAGCGCGCGGCGGGCCGGGCATCGACAATTTGCGCCGATTGGTCGGTGCTGATACGGCGGATGTCGTCGAGTGAACGCACCCGATTGGCCGAGATGCGCGGGGTAAAGGTTTGCGGCGCGGGGGTCGGTTGCCACTCCTCCAGCGGCAGGCCGGCACGCCGCCAACCGTCCAGCCCTCCCGCCAGCAGCGACACCTGCCGGACGCCGCTGGTTTGCAGCATCCACCAGGCGCGCGGGGCAGAAAACAGTGAACCATCGTCGTAAATGACGCAGTGGTGTGTGTCGCTAACGCCGAGCGCACCCATATCGCGGGCAAACTGCGCCGGGGAGGTTAGCATATGGGGCAGCGGAGAGGCGCTATCGGACAGGGCCTCGATATCAAAAAATACCGCACCGGGCAGATGACCGGCGCGAAACTCCGCAACACTCTCGCGTGGCCCCTGATAACCGGGCGGCAGCATGCGCGCGTCCAGAATACGTACCTGGGGATCAGCGAGATGTTGCTGCAGCGCCAGGCTTGGGTAACGAATAACGATTGGGTCATCATAGGCTCCGTCTCGGCGTGCGCCTGGCATTGTGCCGGCGCCATCGCATAACAGGCATTGTCGGTTTTTTTGTCGTTGGCTACAAGCCGGGGTGGCTGCGGTTGGGTCAGGGCGCGCAAATGAACGGCTCCCGGGGCGGCGCAGGGTTTTCGCCCTCGGCGCGGCGTCGTTTTTTTAATAAAATGTTATTTTTAAAGGTAGCGGAGCGCTGCGCGCGCCCCTATAATCTGCGCCACTTGCACCGGCCGGCGTAACAGCGAATTAGCGCGACCATAACAAAAACCACCGAGAGGTTCTTATGACCATTGAACGCACCTTTTCCATTATTAAGCCGAACGCCGTGGCCAAAAACGTCATCGGTGCCATTATCCAGCGTTTTGAAAGCACCGGACTTACCGTGGTTGGCGCTAAAATGCTCCAACTGACCCGTGAGCAGGCGGAAGGCTTCTATGCCGAACATAAAGGCAAACCTTTCTTCGACAGCCTGGTGGATTTTATGATCTCCGGCCCCATCCTGGTGCAGGTGCTGGAAGGCGAGGACGCCGTGCGCCGCAATCGTGAAATCATGGGCGCCACCAACCCGGCCAATGCCCTGGCCGGCACCCTGCGCGCCGATTACGCCGACAGCTTTAGCGAGAACGCGGTACACGGTTCGGATTCCGCTGAATCTTCCGCGCGCGAAATTGCTTATTTCTTTGCCGATGGCGAAGTTTGCCCCCGTATTCGCTAATCGTCGCCGCACAACAGAGAAAAAATGCCTGCTTCACCTTTTAAGCCAGGCAGCTCTGCGCTAAAATCAGTGTCCAATGCGCCCCGGATGAGGTGGTAATCCGCACTCGGCCGGGGCATTTCTTTATGTATTTCGCGCCATAACGTGTAATAACGAGGCCTGCAATAAAATGATGTCTGAACAAGTTTTGTCTGAACTTTCACCCGCGGCGGCAGCAGCGTCCGCTTTCCCTGCGCCTGCAGCCCAGCAGAAATTGAACCTGCTTGATATGAACCGCCAGCAGCTGCGCGAGTTTTTCTCATCGCTGGGGGAAAAACCCTTCCGTGCCGATCAGGTGATGAAATGGATGTATCACTATTGCTGCGATGATTTCGATCAGATGACGGACATCAACAAACATCTGCGCGCCAGGCTGAAAGCGCTGGCGGAAATCCGCGCGCCGGAAGTCGCCGAGGAGCAGCGCTCCGCCGACGGCACCATCAAATGGGCCATCAAGGTGGGCGACCAGCAGGTAGAGACGGTCTACATCCCCGAGGATGACCGCGCGACGCTGTGCGTCTCCTCCCAGGTTGGCTGCGTGCTGCAATGTACTTTCTGCTCCACAGCGCAGCAGGGGTTCAACCGTAATCTGCGGGTGTCGGAAATTATCGGCCAGGTGTGGCGCGCGGCGAAGATCATCGGCGCCGCCAAGGTCACCGGCCAGCGTCCCATCACCAATGTGGTGATGATGGGCATGGGCGAGCCGCTGCTCAATCTCACCAACGTGGTGCCGGCAATGGAGATTATGCTGGACGATTTCGGCTTCGGGTTGTCCAAGCGGCGCGTCACGCTGTCCACCTCCGGCGTCGTGCCGGCTCTGGAGAAGCTCGGCGACATGATAGACGTGGCGCTGGCGATTTCGCTCCATGCGCCGAACGATACCATTCGCGACGAAATTGTGCCGATTAACCGCAAATACAATATCGAGACTTTCCTGTCGGCGGTGCGCCGTTATCTTGACAAGTCCAACGCCAATCAAGGCCGGGTGACGGTTGAGTACGTGATGCTCGATCACATCAACGACGGGACCGAGCACGCGCATCAACTGGCGGAATGTTTAAAAGATACGCCGTGCAAGATTAACCTTATTCCCTGGAACCCGTTCCCCGGCGCCCCTTACGGTCGCAGTTCCAATAGCCGGGTGGACCGCTTCGCCAAGGTGCTGATGGGCTACGGATTCACAACCATCGTGCGTAAAACGCGCGGCGACGATATCGATGCCGCCTGTGGACAGCTGGCGGGCGAGGTGATCGACCGTACCGAGCGTACCCTGCGTAAACGTATGAACGGCGAATCAATTGAGGTGAAGGCGGTTTGATGGCAAGCGTTGGCGCTGGCCTTTGACCCACGTTAGTTAATGGAAATAGCGCAAATGAAACGGGCACCGGCATGAAGCTGATTCGGATGGGTGGAATGGCAGTTATCATCGCTTTTTTGGGCGGTTGCGCCGGCGATAGCCGGCAGGCGCAAGGCGACGCGCCGTTACCGCAGGCGACGCCGCAATCCGCTCCCACCCGCTTGCAACTGGGGATGGCCTATTTGGCGGCGGGTAATCTGGATGCCGCCCGGCAGAATCTGTCGATGGCGGTGAAAGCCGCGCCCGACGATTACCGGACCAAGCTCGGTATGGCGCAGTACGAGCAGCGGATCGGCGAAACCGCCGCCGCAGAGAACCGCTATCGCCTGGCCATGAAACTGGCGCCGCAAAACAGTGAAGTTCTGAATAATTACGGTGCGTTTTTATGTCGTTTAGGGCAGTATGTACCGGCGCAACAGCAGTTTGCCGCTGCTGCGCAATCGGCGGATTACGGCGAGGTGGCCGATAGTCTGGAGAGCGCCGGCTACTGTTTTTTCAAATCAGGGGACGATGCACAGGCGCGTACCTTGCTCTCGCGGGCGCTGAAGTATGATCCTGAAAAAGGCGTGGCGCTAGTGTCTGAAGCGAACCGGCAATTAACGGCGGGTCGCGCGGACCGAGCGCAGCGGCTATTGGATATTTACCAACATGTGCTTCCGGCCAGCGCCGAAAGCTTATGGTTACAGATTCGTTTCGCTGCGTTAGCCAACCGGCCGAATGACGTGCAACGTTATGGCACACGGCTTGCGCGAAGTTTTCCACAATCCGAACAGTACCAGCAATTCTTAGCTAATGAATACTGAAGCCCTGCAAGATCAAGCATCAACCACCACGGGCGGACGCCTGCGTCAAGCCCGCGAAAATATGGGACTAAGCCAGCAGGCGGTGGCCGAGCGGCTGTGTCTGAAGGTGTCCACCGTGCGGGATATCGAAGACGATCACGTCAATCCCAATCTCGCCTCGACGTTCCTGCGCGGCTATATTCGCTCTTATGCGCGCCTGGTGCATATATCTGAAGAAGAATTGACGCCGATGATGGCCAAGCAGGCGTCGATAAAGGCCTCGAAGGTGGCGCCGATGCAGAGCTTCTCGCTGGGCAAGACCCGCAAGAAACGCGACGGCTGGCTGATGGGCTTCACCTGGCTTATCCTGTTTGTGGTGATCGGTCTGACGGGCGCCTGGTGGTGGCAAAATCATCAGGCCCAGCAGCAGGATATCGCCAACATGGCCGATCAATCCTCCGCCCAGTTATCGCGGGGGGATGATGCCACGTCGGTACCGCTTGGCGACGGCGCGGACGACGTCGGCCAGCCGCCGGCGGATCAACCGGCCGACGCGGATGCCGGTGCGCCGGCTGCGGCGCCGTCTTCATCACCCGCCAGCGCGGCGCCGGCGGTGGTCAGCCCCTCCGCGCCGCAAGGCGCGGCCGCACCGACAGCGCCCGCCGCCCCGGAGACCAGCGCCGCTGACGCCGACGGCAATGCGCTGGTGATGAATTTTACCGGCGACTGCTGGCTGGAGGTGTTCGATGCCGGCGGCAAAAAACTGTTTAGCGGTACACAGCATAGCGGCGGCAGGCTGAATCTCACCGGCCAGGCGCCGTACAAATTAAAAATCGGCGCCCCTGCCGCAGTGCAGGTTCAGTATCAGGGCAAGCCGGTGGATCTGAGCCGGTTCATCCGGTCAAATCAGGTTGCGCGACTGACCGTGGCCGCCCAGTAAAGAGTAAAGCCAGTCGGCAAGGTTGGAGAAAGATCAATGCATAATTCCGCACCCATAACCCGTCGAAAATCGAAACGTATTTACGTCGGCAAGGTGCCGGTAGGTGACGGCGTCCCCATCGCGGTGCAGTCAATGACCAACACCCGTACCACAGATGTCGCGGCAACGGTGCAGCAGATACAGGCGCTGGAACGCGTCGGCGTTGATATCGTACGCGTATCGGTGCCCACTATGGACGCCGCCGAAGCGTTCAAACTCATCAAACAGCAGGTTGCTGTTCCGCTGGTCGCGGATATCCATTTTGACTATCGCATCGCGCTGAAAGTCGCCGAATACGGCGTTGACTGTTTACGTATCAATCCCGGCAACATCGGCAACGAGGGGCGTATCCGTTCGGTGGTGGACTGCGCGCGCGATAACAACATCCCGATTCGCATCGGCGTTAACGCCGGCTCCCTTGAGCGCGATCTGCAGGAAAAGTATGGCGAACCTACGCCGGAGGCCCTGTTGGAATCGGCCATGCGCCATGTGGATATCCTTGACCGGCTCAATTTCGATACGTTCAAGGTCAGCGTGAAAGCCTCCGATGTGTTCCTGGCGGTGCAATCCTACCGCCTTTTGGCCTCGCGTATCGATCAGCCGCTGCATCTGGGTATTACCGAGGCCGGCGGCGCCCGCGGCGGGGCGGTGAAATCGGCCATCGGTCTTGGCCTGCTATTAAGCGAAGGCATCGGCGATACGCTGCGCATCTCGCTGGCGGCGGATCCGGTAGAGGAAGTGAAGGTCGGTTTCGACATTTTAAAATCGCTGCGTATTCGCGCCCGCGGCATCAACTTCATCGCCTGCCCGACGTGTTCGCGTCAGGAGTTTGATGTTATCGGCACCGTCAATGCCCTGGAGCAGCGGCTGGAGGACATCGTCACGCCAATGGATGTCTCCATCATCGGCTGTGTGGTGAATGGTCCCGGCGAAGCGCTGGTGTCCAAGCTGGGTGTGACCGGCGGCCATAACAAAAGCGGCTACTACGAAGACGGCGTTCGCCAGCGCGAGCGTTTCGATAACGAGCTGATGATCGACCAATTAGAGGCCCGTATTCGCGCGAAAGCGGCGATGCTGGACGAGAATAATCGCATCACGGTCAATCTGATAGAAAAATAACACAGGTAGAGATTCGACATGGCAAAGAACATCCAGGCCATTCGCGGCATGAACGACTATTTGCCGGAAGAGACGGCATTCTGGCAGCGCGTGGAAGGGACACTCAAAGACGTGCTGGCCAGTTACGGCTACAGTGAAATCCGCTTGCCGATCGTCGAGCAGACCCCGTTATTCCAGCGGGCTATCGGTGAAGTTACCGATGTGGTGGAAAAAGAGATGTACAGCTTTGCCGATCGCAACGGCGACAGACTCACCTTGCGTCCTGAAGGCACCGCCGGCTGCGTGCGCGCCGGGATTGAACACGGCTTGCTGTACAATCAGGAACAGCGGTTGTGGTATGTGGGGCCGATGTTCCGCTACGAGCGTCCACAGAAAGGCCGCTACCGTCAGTTTCACCAGATGGGCGCCGAGGTATTTGGTCAGCAGGGCCCGGACGTTGACGCCGAGCTTATTCTGCTCACCGCCCGCTGGTGGCGTGCGCTGGGTATCCACGAGCATGTGGCGCTGGAGCTGAACTCCATCGGTTCGCTGGAAGCGCGCGCGCGCTACCGCGAGGCGCTGGTGGCGTTTTTGCGCCAGCATGAAGACCGTCTGGATGAAGATTGCCGCCGTCGCATGCACACCAATCCGATGCGGGTTTTGGACACGAAAAACCCCGATATTCAGGCGCTGCTCAACGACGCACCGGTTCTGACCGATTATCTCGATGACGATTCCCAGGCCCACTTTTCCGGTCTGTGTGAACTTTTAGACCTGGCCGGCATCCCATATACGGTTAATCCGCGTTTGGTGCGCGGGTTGGATTATTATAACCGGACGGTGTTCGAGTGGGTCACCACCCGTTTGGGGTCGCAGGGCACCGTTTGCGGCGGCGGCCGCTACGATGGTCTGGTGGAACAGCTGGGCGGGCGCGCCACCCCCGCCGTGGGTTTCGCCATGGGGCTGGAGCGGCTGGTGCTGCTGGTGCAGGCGGTCAACCCGGATTTCGCCGCAGCAGCGCGTATCGACGCTTATTTGGTGGCGGCCGGGGACGGCGTGCAGCGTGAGGCACTGCGGCTGGCGGAGCAGCTGCGTGACGCGATGCCTTCCCTGCGGCTGATGACCAACTACGGCGGCGGCAGCTTCAAAAAGCAATTTAGCCGTGCCGATAAGCACGGTGCCCGCGTCGCGCTAGTTCTGGGAGAAAGCGAAGCGGCAGTGGGGCAGGTATTGGTGAAGGATCTGGCCACGGGTAACCAGGAAACGCTGGCGCAGAGCGATGTCGCCGCGCGGCTGGCATCGATTTTAGGTTAAGGAGAAGGGCACCGTGGAAGTCTACAGCACTGATAACAAACAGCGCGATGCGCGGCGCCGCTTTTTTGTCGACAACGGCAAGGCGCTGGCGATAGGCGTCGTGCTCGGCGTTGGCGCTCTGGTGGGCTGGCGTTACTGGCATAATCACCATAACGACGCCATGATGGCGGCATCAAGCGCCTGGCAGCCGGTGAACGCCGGTCTCAGCGGCCAGGCGGCCCAGACGCAGCTGGACGCCGCGCAGCATTTTGCCGACGCCAACGACAATAACTATGGCGCGCTGACCTCGATGGGGTTGGCGCGGCAGTTCGCAGAGCGGGGCGATTTCACGGCCGCGGAGAAGCAGTTGCAAAAAGCGCTCGGCCAGACCCGCGAGGCCAATCTGCAATCGCTTATTAATTTGCGGCTGGCGCGCGTGCAACTGCAGCAGAAAAACGTGGATGGAGCGTTGAAAACCCTCGACGGCGTGAAGGAGCAGGGATGGACGGCGCTGGCAGAGGATACCCGTGGCGATGCGCAGGTGATCAAAGGCGATCAGCAGGCCGCGCGCGCCGCTTATGAAAAAGCGCTGCAGTCCGGCGCGCCGCAGGCGCTACAGGCGCTGGTGCGTATGAAACTGAATAATCTGTCCAGCTGAGAGGGACCCCATGCAATTGCGTAAGACGATGTTTGTAGGACTGTTATCGGTCACCCTGCTCAGCGGGTGCGCGTGGTTCAGCGGCGATGAAGACGTAGTTACCATGTCGCCGCTGCCCAAAGTGGACAATCAATTCCAACCAACGACGGTATGGAGCCGTTCGGTCGGTAGCGGTTCCGGCGAATTCTATTCCAACTTGCATCCCGCCTGGCTGGATGCCCGCGTCTTCGCGGCGGATCGCCGTGGCGTGGTGAAAGCGCTGGATGCGGACAGCGGCAAAGAGATTTGGTCGACCAACCTTTCCATCCATACCGGTTTCTTCTCGCGCAATCGCCCGGCACAGCTTTCCGGCGGCGTAGCGGCGGCGGGCTCCCGGGTGTACGTGGGCAGCGAGCTGGCCAAGGTTTACGCGCTAGACGCCGAAGACGGCAGCGTCGCCTGGGAAGCGACGGTCGCCGGTGAGGCCCTGTCCACGCCGGTGGTCAGCGATGGCGTGGTGCTGATCCATACCAGCAACGGCATGCTACAGGCGCTTAATGAGGCCGACGGCGCGGTAAAATGGACCGTCAACCTTGATGTGCCGCCACTGACGCTGCGCGGCGAATCCTCGCCGACCACGGCGTTTGGCGCCGCGATCGTGGGCGGTGATAACGGCCGGGTCAGTGCGGTCATGATCAATCAGGGCCAGCTGATTTGGCAGCAGCGCATCTCGCAGCCGAGCGGCGCCACCGAAATTGCCCGCATCAACGATGTGCAGACCACGCCGGTCGTGGTTAACGGCGTCGTGTACGCCCTGGCCTACAACGGCAACCTTGCGGCGCTGGATCTGCGCTCCGGCCAGGTGATGTGGTCGCGGGAAATCGGTTCGGTAACCAATCTGCTGGTGGACGGCGGCCGGATTTACCTGGTGGATCAAAATGACCGCGTTATTGCGGTGGACACCCAGGGCGGCGTCATCCTTTTGCGTCAGAGCGAGCTGCTGCACCGTAACCTGACCTCGCCGGTGCTGTATAATGGCTACATAGTCACCGGCGACTCGGAAGGCTACCTGCATTGGATCAACACCGATGATGGCCGGTTAGTCGCTCAGCAAAAAGTGGATAGCGCCGGGCTGCTGGGTGCTCCTATTGTTGCCGGCGATAAACTTATCGTGCAGGCAAAAAATGGCGAGGTTTACGCCATTACCCGCTAAGGCGTGCTATCATCCGGCGCCGGTAGCTGGATACGCGTTTGCCGCAACGGCTCCTGACATGTTCAGGAGCCGTTTTGTCTTATATAATCTCTCCTGTGCAGTCTTTGCCGTTTTTTACCTGATGAGGTTGTAATAATGATACCTGTCGTCGCGCTGGTCGGGCGCCCGAATGTAGGAAAATCCACTTTATTTAATCGACTAACGCGCACTCGTGATGCGCTGGTGGCGGATTTTCCGGGGCTGACGCGTGACCGCAAGTATGGTCGTGCCGAATGGGAAGGCCATGAATTTATCGTTATTGATACCGGCGGTATTGATGGCACTGAAGAAGGGGTGGAAACCCGCATGGCCGGTCAGTCGCTGGTGGCGATTGAAGAGGCCGACATCGTGCTGTTCATGGTGGACGGACGCGCCGGGCTGATGGCGGCCGATAAAGGCATTGCCAGGCATCTGCGCAGCCGCGAGAAAACCACGGTGATTGTCGCCAATAAAACCGACGGGATTGATGCCGATAGCGCGGTGGGGGATTTTTATTCCCTGGGCATGGGCGAGATAGTCCCTATTGCCGCCTCGCACGGGCGCGGCATCAACAGTTTGCTAGAGCAGGTTCTGCTGCCGCTGGTAAGCGATGGTTTGCCGGCGGCGGAGGCCGACGACGAGGACGAATTCGCGCCGTGGCCTGACGAAGAAGCCGAGGCGCTGGCGCTGGAAGAAGAGGAAGAGCCTTTTGACCCGCAGTCGCTGCCGATAAAGCTTGCCATCGTCGGGCGTCCCAACGTCGGTAAATCCACGCTCACCAACCGCATCCTCGGCGAAGAGCGCGTGGTGGTCTATGACATGCCCGGTACCACCCGGGACAGTATTTATATTCCCATGGTACGTGACGAGCGGGAGTATGTCCTGATTGATACCGCCGGCGTGCGCAAGCGTGGCAAAGTCACGGAAACCGTGGAGAAATTCTCCGTCATCAAAACGCTGCAGGCTATTGAAGATGCCAATGTTGTATTACTGGTCATCGATGCCCGTGAAGGCATTTCCGATCAGGATTTGTCGCTGCTGGGTTTTATCCTCAACAGTGGCCGCTCGTTGGTGATTGCGGTCAATAAATGGGATGGTCTTTCCAGCGAGACGCGTGACGAAGTGAAAGCAGCGCTGGATCACCGTCTCGGCTTTATCGATTTTGCCCGCGTGCATTTCATTTCAGCGCTGCACGGCAGCGGCGTCGGCAATCTGTTTGAATCGGTCAATGAAGCCTACCAATGCGCCACCAAGCGAGTGAGCACTGCGCTATTGACGCGCACCATGCGCATGGCGGTGGATGAACATCAACCGCCGCTGGTGCGCGGTCGACGCGTTAAACCCAAATATGCCCATGCCGGTGGCTACAACCCGCCGATTGTGGTTATCCACGGTACGCAGGTTAAAGATTTGCCGGATACCTATAAGCGCTATCTGATGAATTATTTTCGCCGTTCGCTGGAGATAATGGGTACGCCGATCCGCATCCAGTTTAACGAGGCCGCCAATCCCTTCGCCGGGCGGCGCAATACCCTAACACCGACGCAGCTGCGTAAACGCAAGCGGCTGATGAGTCACATCAAGAAAAACAAATAAGCGTGATGAACATGATGCACTGTGAGGTTTGTCAACAGCCGCTGGTCACAGCGGGAGATAGGCTGCATTGTCCCGCCTGCGGGCAAGATTATCGCGAGTCTGCGTCCTGCCCCGATTGTGGGCAGCCGCTCGAGATCTTGAAATCCTGCGGCGCGGTGGACTATTTTTGCCCCCACGGCGACGGCCTCATCGCTAAAAAACAAGTGACGCTGGCGCTTGTCACCTGCTAGGTCGGGTCATGGGGCCCCGGGGGAGCGTCGTCCAATTGTCCGTGACGCCACAACGTCTGCAGCTCTGGCGGCGCACTTTGTTCCGGCACCAGTAACTCCAGCTCGTTTGCGCCGGCTGCGCCGTCACCACGATAAGAGATCCGGATACGAAAGTAGCGTTGGTCGCCGCGTCCAGGCGCGCTATCGCCACGGGGCGGCTGAGCCAGCGGCGCCGCCTGGTTGATGAGGGCGCATAACCTTTCGCGTTCAGGCGGCGGCAAATCCCCTAGCACGAAACGCTGCTGACCCGTTAGCGCGGGAATAAAGGCGAAGCCGCCCTCCCGTGATAGTGCAATCACGGTATGGTTATCCAAAACAGGTATTCTGCCCATGCTGTCCTCCCGGGGGCTGCGACAATTTCCCACTGAACCGACCCCCCTTACGTTAAGACACCCACCTGCCGCCAGGCGTTCTCGACAACCTCGCCGGTTTCCGCGTCGAATTGCTCTAGAGCGTGACTCACGGTCAGTCTCGCGAAATCAGCAAAGCTGGCGTTCTGCAGCAGTTTTTTATCCGTCAGCGTAGCGTACCAGATGGTGCCGGCCTTTTCCCAGGCATTGCCGCCCAGGGCGATAGCCGTCAGGTAGAAGGCACGATTGGGGATGCCGGAATTAAGATGGACGCCGCCATTATCTTGGCGGGTGTGGACGAAGTTGGCCATGTCTGCCGGCTGCGGATCCTTGCCCAACACCGGATCGTCATAGGCGGTGCCGGGAGCCGGCATTGAGCGCAGCCCTTTGCCCTGGACTCCGTCGGCCAACAAACCCGCGCCGATAAACCAATCCGCCTGTTGCGCGGTTTGTTGCATATGGTATTGTTTTACAAGGGAACCAAAGACGTCGGAAAGCGATTCATTCAGCGATCCCGCCTGTTCAAAGTAAATCAGGTTGGCTTCATGTTCCGTCACGCCATGGGTCAACTCATGCGCCACGACATCAAGCGCAATAGTGAAACGGTTAAAGATCTCACCGTCGCCATCGCCGAACACCATCTGCTCCCCATCCCAGAAAGCGTTTTGATAAGCACTGCCGTAGTGGACGGTACCGACCAGAGGCAATCCTTCTGCATCTAGTGAGTTACGCTTGAATACCCGCCAATAAAAATCGTAAGTGACGCCCAAATAGTCATAAGCCTCATCAACCGCCACATCTTTCCCCGGCGATTGTCCTTCCTGCCGCACTTTAACACCGGGCAGATTCATACTGTTGTGGGCGTCATGTAGGGTAAGTTTGATCTTTCCCGGCGGTTGCGTGTGTGAGTGATGTGCAACCGCTGGCGTGCGACCCATCAGGTTATGCACGTGGGTGAGGGTATGGCGCGCAAACAAGCGCTGATGCTCATTCCCTTTTTCCATGATGCGTTTTAAAAGGTAAGGTGTGATGACGCTGGCAAAACGCGAGCAGCGGGTGTCCATCATAGCAAACCTCCTGCATTTGGAGAAATGACCCCGCCGCTATTTTGGGAAGCTCGACGGGCAAGCGAACAATTAGAATGAATTGTAATTATAAATGCTGACAAAAAATGGAGTAATTATTATTTGTTCTGCTAATCATAAGTAAGAACTGGACTGATGCATTGGTGACAACGGCGGGCGACAAGGTGGCAGGGGGCGACGACGGCCATGCAGCCGCGCGTGCTGGTGCATGAGGAGAAAGAGTGGCAAAAGAGAGCGGACGCGCGCGGAGGCCAAGGTTAGTGTCTTGGCGCTGCAGCGGCTGAGAGGGCAATGTTCTTGACGGGAGGTAGTTCATGTGAATACGCAATGCCCACGACAATAGTCATTGGCGAAAAACCGATACCATTTCACCTAACCCTTGGCGCCTGCGTCGAGGTGGATAAAGCACACAAAAAAACCGGCCGCCGGCCGGTTTATGCTTCTGCTAGCGCAGGCTCAGGGCGCCAAATAGCGATAGATGACCGAGATATCGCTTTCGCCATGGCCGGCGTCTACTGCCTGCTGCCAGACGTCGCTGATACGTTGTAGCCCCGGCAAGTTGCGCGAGTCCGCCGCCTTGAGCGCCTGTCGGGCATCTTTGAGTCCCCAAATCAGCGCCATTTGCGGACAATAATTGTCCTGCTTGATCATATCGAGCTTTCCTTTAACATAGGGCGCCGCCAGTGGCCCCCCTTCCAGAACGTCCCACAGATCATCGGGGCTGAAACCCAGCGTCGCCGCCAGCTGCGTGCTTTCGGCGATGCCTTGCATCATGGTGATAAGCCAGGCATTAACCACCAGCTTCATCCGGCTACCGGCCCCGGCAGGACCGAGCCAGCGGGTGCCTTTGGCAATAGCGGCGAATACCGGTTCAACGGCGGCCGCCGCCTGACGATCACCGATTGCCAGCACCAGTACCTGGGCGTTTTCCGCCGGCGTTTTGGTGCCGGAAACCGGCGCGTCAATAAAAACGATATCGTCGCGCGCCTGCCTGACCGCCGCGATGAGCTCCTCCGTGCCCTTAACGCCCAGAGTCCCCATTTGGGCGAGGACAGCATGCGGTTTCATGGCTGCCAGTGCACCTTCGGAACCCAGCAGTACAGTACGCGTCGTCGGGCCGTCCGGTAGCATGGTCAGTACCACATCGGCCTCGCGCACGGCTTCCGCCGGACTGGCGCGCACAATAGCGCCAGCGTCGGCCAGATCTTCGCCGCGCGAGCGGGTCCGGTTCCATACGCGCGTCGCCAGACCCGATTTCAGCACATTGGCGGCAAAGGCATGTCCCATGGCGCCCAGTCCCAGCACCGCGACCGTTGGTTGCTTATTCATAACGACCCCACTCCTTTCACTAACGCTGATATTTCATGAAATCGGTTTTGCGGGCGATCTTATCGTATAGCCACATCGCCTGATGATTATCGCTCTGCGTCATCCAGTATACCCCAGCCAGCGCTTTACGATCGGCATAGTGGTATACCTGTTCAATCAGGCGCCGGCCGATGCCTTGTCCACGGACAAGATCGTCCACGTACAGATCCTGCAAATAGAGCATTGGCTGCTGATACCAGCAGTGATCGTGCACAATGCAGTTGGCAATCCCCACCAGACGGCCGTTGCGCTCGGCGACGAATCCGCACATGGCTGGGTAGGCGTTATCCGTCAAACGCGCAAAGGTGTGTTCGTATAGCGCATCATCGCGGATAGTCGAATAAAAACTCAGATAGCGACGCCACAGGAGTTTCCAGTCATCCTTATCGCCAGGGACGAGGGTGCGGAGAGTGACAGTGCGATTATCCATTGATAGAAGTCTCCCGAAAATAGAGCATAATCCTTGACGTTATCGGCAAAACCTTCTCCCTGTCAATCGCGGACCGAAGGTACCGTCAAGCCCCGACGAGGGCATTGCCTCCAGGTTTATGTCTTGGTGCCGACGCGCCGGGATGTAACCCTTGGGTAGGGCAGAATGACCGGTTGGGCGAAGATAAGGCGAAAAGGAAAAGGTGAGAACTGAAGGGGCGGATGGGGGCAACAAGGCGCTGAACGATGGGCGGGGCACAAGGCGTTTGAGTAAGTAGATAGCGCAGTGGCGAAACCAGCCGCACCGGGCGGGCTAGTATATCTCAACTGAGCTTCACCCCCTCCCCCGGCTGTGCGCCGTTGAAATCATCCTTCAGGCAAAAGGGTGTCAACATAACGTCGGTGCGCGCCAGCGGAGTGGTCAACTCCCCGTTTTCGTTCGTGATAATGAATCTCATGGCGGTAGTGGCACGCTGTTTGGTGCTATTTCACCTAACCGCTTTTCACCCGAGTTCAATTTGACATGATGCCAGCGATCGCGGCTTCGCAGGTTTAAGACATCAAACAGGGCAGTCCCTGCGCACAGGCCACGCGTCATTAATCGGCGGTACTGGGCGGCTCCCAGCGCATATGCCACGCATAATCATCACCTGTGATGATGGTAAAGCCCAGCCGCAGATAAAGGTTTTTAGCGGGATTGTTTTTCAGCACCTTTAATTCTACCGCTAAATCCTCCCGCTGCGCCTGCTTTAATACGCCCGCCAGCAATTGCTGGCCAATGCCCTGCCGCTGAAATTCCGGTGCCACTTGGATCTGGCCGATAAACCAGGCATCATCGGTAAGATAGTATTTAAACAGTCCGGCCAGTTTACCTTCCATCAGAATAATATGGGCGTCGTTCCAGTGATCGATAATTCTGCTTAAATGCGTCTGTTCATCCGCGTCGATGCCGCCATTAATCAGATAGCCCTCCATGGTGGCGAGTCTTAACGCATACAGGGCGGGAATGTCGCTGACTTCCGCCCGACGCAGGCTGAGAGAGGTTGAGCTCATAGTCACTCCAGGCAACAAAGGGTGAGATTATGCGTGCTGGCGGGATAATGGGCAAGAGGGGCCATTAACGGTTGCGTGAGCAACTGACTCTCAGGCCATTAACGTGGTCACGCCTGCTGTACTCGCTTGGCGACGCGAGGTGATACCGCTCGGGCCAGACGTGGCGAAGATCTAGTTGTCGCCGGCGTTGACAACGCTATTTGCCTCTATAAATGCACCTGTGCTTAAGACGTATTTGACGCCAGCGCCTGCGTCCTCGCTGGCGCTCACCCTTAAGTCAGACTCAGACGATTTTGCCGGACTGCGGCGCCGGCGCCGTCAACGCTTTATGGCGCCCTGTTAACAAAAACGCAGAAATGAGGGTAAATGACAGGGTGATCAGACCAAGCACCAAATAGGCTTGGTGGAAACCGACCTGGTCATACATTCTCCCCACCCATGTCGACAGCACGACGCCGGCTAATTGCTTCGATAAATTAAACCTGATAAGAAACAGTGTTGCGGACAGACGCGGATCAAACACCGAAGAAATATATTTAAACGCCCCGACCAACAAAAACGGCAGTTCAAACATATGCAGCGTTTTTAATATGATCACCTCAATACCGCTGGTGGCAAAGGACGATCCAAGAATGCGTACCGACATGATAAGTCCCGCCACCAACAGCGCGTTCTTACTGCCGATGCGGTTGATAATCGCCGGAGTGAAAAACATAATTAAACCGTTTAGCAATTCCCCGCCGGTGGTAACAAAGCCAAAGATTTCGGTGCCGCGCTGCGGGCTGGCAAAAAACCTTTGAAGAAATTGGCGAATTGCTGGTCGAAAACATCGTAAATACTGGCTAACCCAATCACATAAACGATGAATGCCCAGAAACGCGGCATTGCCAACAACTCTGCCGCCATTTTCAGTGAAAAGGCGCGCCGGTTGACGCCAAGTTTATCCATGACCTGCGCATTGATATTGCCCTCGGGGCGCGACAGAAACAGCAATATCGCCAGCACCACCGCGAAACCGGAGGCAATCCAGAAAGTAATGTTGGGATCGATGCTAAACAAAATACCGGTGAGCGAGGCGCAAATATCCCAGCGCACTCTGCCATATTCAAAATGGTTGGCGCGGCTAACCCGCTCGATAAACGCCTCCACCGCCCCGGAACCGCTAGAGAACGCGAAGCCGAAATACAGACCGCCTGCCAGCGCGCCGGCGTAAATATTAAACTGCAGCAGCGGCGACAGCACAAAGATGAAAAAGGGCGCAAACAACATCAGCAAGATGGTAATACTCCACAGCAGATGTTTACGTAACCCCAATTTGTCGGAGATCAGGCCAAACAGCGGCTGAAAAACGATAGCGAAAAACGAGATTGAGGAGAACACCATGCCAGTCTCGGTTTTGCTGAGGTGATTGACGTCCGCCAGCCAAATTGGAAAGAACGGAAAATAGGCGGACATAATGAAATAATAGAAAAAGAAGAACAGCATAAAATAGATAAAATTATGCTTCTCACGGGTGGTCAGCATCGCAGTCTTCATCGTCGTCACCATGCCAGGTAGGTATCAGAAGGGGGATAAGGGGGGCGAACCCCCTCAGTTCAACTGCCAGCACAAGGAATAGCGGTAGCGCTCTGCATCCAGCAGGTAGGCCTGATGAACGCTGGGACTCCACGAATAGTCCCCGCCGACACCCATATGCGCGGTATCCAGGTTGAGCCAGAGGCCGGCTTCGGGACGCAGCTGGTGCCAATGACGGGCTTCGGTCAACTGTTGCGTACCGTAAGGGCTGACCGAAAAATGGAACGCGCCAGTGACCCGCAGTGGACCGACGTCGAGTTCGCGGCTATGGCAACGCATGCCGTTTTCGCTGGGAAAGATATACGGGGTGCTCATTTCGGCCAGCGGTCGCCGCCAGCGGGAAAAACGCGCGGCGGTACGGCGGTCGGGATAGTTTTCATGCGTGCCGTCACCTAGCCAGTCGATCTCCTGCGCCTCGCTATTGATACGGCAGGTGACGCCGACTCTGGGCAACGGCGGCAGTTGCGACGAGCGCACTACCTCGATATCGGTCACCAGGGCGCCGGCGGCGGTAAAGCTTAATTGCCAGCGGCTGAGCACTAGCAGGGTCTGGTGATGGAAATAGCCCATTTCGCTCTGAACGATGACCCGGTCGCTTAACTGCTCGGCCTTCACGCTGAAACAGCGCTGCTCAATGCTGAACAGACCGGCGGCGCGCCAGCGTTCTACCCAGGCATTGGCATCGATTCTGTCCACCTCGCTAATGCCGATATCGTTATCCAACGGCGCGCGGATAAACTGGTCGGTCAAGGGCGTTTGCAGCAGAGAAAGCTCCCCTTGCTGCCACTCATGCAAATAGCCGCTGCGTTTGTCGACGCGCCAGCGCTGCGTATGATGGGTGATGATCAACTCATTGACGGTCTCAAGGAACTGCGGTACAGCGGCCAGTGTTCCCAGGCGCTGATATGTCCGGCCGGCGACCAGGGCGTCGCTGCGGGTTGTTGTACGTAAACCTGTAGGGTCAGCGTGCCGGCTCGGGCAGGAGACGACCATTGCGGGTCAAGAGTGAGAACGCGTCGTTCCTCCGGCGCTAGCCGCAACGGCAGCTCACCGCCGTGTAGACGCTCGCCTTCCAGCTCTAGCCACCAGACTAGGTTTTCATTGTCGCTGGTGCGAAACAGATACTCACTTTCAACGCTTATTTTCAGCCCGGCGGCGTCAACCAGGGCGAATTGGAAGAATTGCTGCTGTTTTTTCACCTCATACATGCCGGGATGCAGGGTGCGATCGGGGAATACCAGCCCGTTAAGGCAAAATTGCCGATCGTTGGGGGTGTCGCCGAAATCACCACCGTAGGCCCAATGGAATGTGCCCTGCTCATCGCGCTGCTCCAGCGCCCTGGTCGGCCCAGTCCAGATGAAGCCGCCCTGCAAGCGGGGATATTGGCGGAACGCCCGCCAATAATCGGCAAAGCCGCCGAGGCTGTTGCCCATGGCGTGGGCGTATTCGCATAGGATAAGCGGCCGCTGCTCGCCGGGCAGCACTATCCATTTTTTGATAGCCCATTTCGGCACCGCCGGGATAGGCAAGTCCTCCTCGACCCGCGCGTACATTGGGCAAAGAATATCGGTGGCGGCGGTGTCGGCGCCGCCGCCCTCATATTGTACCGGTCGCGACGGGTCCTGGGTTTTGACCCAGCGATATAACGCATCGTGCGTGGCGCCATGGCCCGCTTCGTTGCCGAGCGACCAGATAATGATACTGGCGTGATGATGGTTGCACTGCACCATGCGGGTAACCCGCTCGCTGAAGGCGGCAAACCATATCGGGTCGTCCGCCAGCCGGCTCATGGGCTCCATGCCGTGCGTCTCGATATTGGCTTCGTCCACCACGTAAAGACCATAGCGGTCGCACAAGCGATACCAAAGCGGGGTGTTGGGATAATGAGAACAGCGGACAGCATTAAAATTATTCTGCTTCATCAGCACAATGTCCTGCACCATGGTCTGCTCATCCATGGTCTGGCCGTTAACCGGGTGGTGTTCATGGCTGTTGACGCCGCGTATCAGCAGGGGTTTGCCATTGAGTTGCAGCAGTCCGTCGCGCACGTTAACCTGGCGAAAACCCACATCATAGGCCTCCGCTTCAACCAGCTTGCCTTCTGCGTGCCAAAGCGCCACCACCACGCGGTACAGGGCGGGATCTTCCGCGCTCCACAGCCGCGGCGCCGCAACCGGCACCCGCAGCCATGCCCGTTCGGGATAGCCGCCGCGATCGTCGACCGCCAAGGTACCCAGCGCTTGGCTGTGTTCAGCGACAAGATTGTCCTGCCACCACAACGCGACCTGTAGCCGATATTCCGCCAGCTGGTCCGGGGCGGCGCTGACCGATGCGCTCACTTGCAGTTCGCCATGGCTAAACAGCGCATCCAGCACGGTATCAAGGCGGATGTCGCTAAATGTCGCTTCAGGCTTGTGCAGTAACGCCACCGAGCGAAAGATACCGCTCATTCGCCACATATCCTGATCTTCTAAATAGCTGCCGTCGCTCCAACGGAGTACCAGCACGCATAAGCGATTGGCGCCGGGACGAGAGCGTCGGTGAGATTAAATTCAGCCGGCAGGCGGCTGTCCTTGGAGTACCCGAGCCATTGGCCATTGCACCAGACATAAAAGGCGGAGCTGACGCCGTGAAAAATAATGCGCGTGCGGCCGCACGCCTGCCAGTTGGCCGGTAACTGCACGTTGCGCGTATAACAGCCGGTAGGATTGAGCGCCGGCACCCGCGGCGGGTCGACCGGAAAAGGGTATTTAACGTTGGTATAGATAGGACAATCATAGCCGGCCAGCTGCCAGTTACCGGGAACATTAATAGCGCGGGCGTCGTCCTCATCCTGCACCAACCAGCGTTCCGGCACCGCTTCCGGTTGAGTAAAATAACTGAACTGCCATTCGCCATCCAGTAACAGGTGGCTTGGCGAATCGCCGCCGGTGAGCGCCGCATCGGTGTCCCGGTAACTCATGAAGGGCGCATGAGACGGCAGCTTACCGTAATGAGTTATCGCCGGGTTTTCCCAGTCACGCCGCGCCAGGACGTCAGACAGGGCGGCTGGCACCGCCGGTCGCGGTTGATGTACAGCGTGGGTCATAATTGGCCTTACCTTGAGCAGGGAAGAAAGTGTCGGCAAAAATGAGCGATGTTATGCGCTCACATATTATGAGAAGTAAACGTCTTAAGTGCCGGTTATCGCAAGTATCCACCCCATTAAAGGTGATCATTTTCAAATAAAATCAGCAGAAAGTGTTTCAATTAGCGAAGTATGTCACAATTCTGCGGCGTGTGAGCGCATGACTTTTCATCACTGCTTAGCGTTCGCCGCGGTTTGATTTATGCTGTTAAAAGAATACGCTTGAGTCCTATACCGGTCCGCTACAGGAACAACACTGTGAAGCACAAAAACGCCACCCTTGACGATGTCGCCCGCCATGCCGGCGTTTCTTATCAGACTGTTTCACGGGTATTGAATGGATCGGCGCGCGTGGCGGACGCGACGCGCGCACGGGTGGACGAAGCCATTAGAACGCTGAACTATGTGCCTAACCGGATGGCGCAGCAGCTGGCCGGCAAGCGGGGCTGTACCCTGGGGCTCATCACCGCCTCGCTGGGTTTCCATGCGCCGTCGCAAATCGCTTCCGCGATTAAGGGCGTTGCCGGCCAACGCGGGTTTACGGTGCTAATTGCCATGACCGAACCGCAGCACGAAACCGGACTGCAGGACGCGCTTAATGAGCTGAAGGCGCAGCGTGTGGAAGGGGTTATCATCAATTTGCCGCTGGCGGCGCAGAGTGCCGCGGCAGTCGTCGCCGATAATCCTGAACTGGCGTGCTTGTTCCTGGATGTGCTGCCGGACGCCGGTGTGTTCCATGTCATGTTTAATCCCGCAGACGGCACGCGCGCCAGCGTCGATCATCTTTATCACCTGGGTCACCGGCATTTCGCGCTGCTGGCCGGTCCGCAAGATTCGGTTTCCGCCCGCCTGCGCCTCGACAGTTGGCAGCGGGCGCTGGCGGCGTATCAACTGCATCCGGTGGCATCAGCGCAAGGCGACTGGAGCGCCGCCAGCGGCTTTCGCTGTATGGCCACAATGCTCAAGGCGCAGGCGGCGTTCAGCGCCGTACTGGTCGCCAACGATCAGATGTCGCTCGGTGTGATTAGCGCGTTGCAGCAGCAGCTGGCGGTGCCGGAGCATGTTTCGGTGATAGGCTATGATGATACCGAGGACAGCGCCTACTTCCTGCCGGCGTTGACCACCGTTTCACAGGATTTCAACCGGCTGGGGCAGGAAGCGGTGAATCGGCTGATGGCACGGCTAGGCCAGGGGGAGGGCGCGGAAGGGCAGTCGATTATGCTGCCCACACACCTGGTGACCCGCTATTCCACCGCCGCGCCGCCGGACGGTAAACCGAGTTTGAGCCTGCTGGCGGACGAGCTGCAGCGGATAGCGGCGTCGTTAAGGCGTTGAGGCTGTGCCATCAATCCGCCCGCCGTTAGGCGCGCGGCATTAGGCTAACCACAGCAGCGGTTTGACGGTGCGGCCGGATTGGTAAAAAAGCGCCATCGGCTGAGCGGGAAGGGAGCCAGCGGCGACAGCTGCGTGCGGCGCAATAAGGGCCAAAGCGCCGCGAATTCCTCCTGCCAGTCGGCAGTCGACATTTCGACCAGGGCGTCGCGCAGATGAAATCGCTGCGCTATCGCGCCGCCGGGCGTCACGGCGAGAGGCTGCCCGGAGAGTAAACCGTAGCTTATTAGTGTTCCGCAAGGGCGCAGTGCCGCAAGTAATGCGCCGCCAAGCCGTCCTCCAACGGTGTCGAACACCAGTCTGCTTTGTGCCGCCAGCCGCAGGATCTCGCCTTCGCAGTGCATCGCCAGCGGCTGAATACCCAGCCGGCGCAGTCGTGGCGCGTGCTGCGGGGCGCGGTGCAGACCTATCACCCGCCTGCCAGCGCCCATTGCCCCAACAACCGCGCGCAATCCGAGCCTGCCGCGGTCAAGATGATCTGTTGATCACGTACCGGCCAGCGCCGCAGCATCAGCCGTGCGGCCAGCGGGTTGATGTAGCCGCGCAGCGCAATGTCGTCCGCAATATCTTCCGGCACCGGTAACAGCCATTGTCCGCTGCAATTCAGCCGCTGTTGCCAGGTGCCGTCACCCCGCAACGGCAGGACACGCTGACCAAGGCAGAAAGGCAGGGCGCCGGAGGTGGCGACCACCCGACCGAGCCCCTCATAACCGGCGACAACTGGCGGCTGTACTCGGTGTGCATAGGCGCCGGTAATCGGGATAACATCAGAGGGGTTGATAGGCGCGGCAATCATCTGTACCTGCACTTGGGCAGCGGCGGGCGTTGCGAGTGGAGCGGTTTCCAGCGACAGTACCGCTTTGGGCTGGCCAAAGCGGCGATACCACAGCGCACGATTCATCCGTTTAAATCGCTTTCTGCAACCCTTCCCATTTGCCCTCTGCCGATTCGCCGGGCAGCGGTCTGGCCTCGATATAGGTCAGGCCCAAAACCTCGGAGGTATAGCGGCGGATATCATTGGTCAGCGCGAGATTACCGTTAATCGTCTGGCCGTAGGACGGAACCATCTCTTTCAGTTTTCGCTGCCAGGCATCGGTGGTCACCTGTTCTTTGAACATCGAAGCCAAAAGCTCCAGCATGATGGGGGCGGCGGTAGAGGCGCCGGGCGAGGCGCCAAGCAACGCCGATAGCGAGCCATCGGCCGAGCTGACCACTTCGGTGCCAAACTGCAGGATCCCGCCTTTACCGGCGTCTTTTTTAATCATCTGCACCCGCTGGCCAGCCTCAATCAGCGACCAATCCGCCATTGTGGCCTGCGGATAATATTCGCGCAGGGCATTCAGGCGATCTTTATTCGACATCATCAACTGGCTGATGAGGTAACGCATCAGTGCGAAGTTATCCAGCCCGACGCGCAGCATAGGCAGCAGGTTTTGCCACGTGAGCGAATGGAACAAATCCAGCCACGACCCACGCTTGAGAAATTTGCTGCTAAAGGTGGCGAACGGACCGAACAGCAGCGCCTGCTTGCCGTCAAGAATACGGGTATCGATATGCGGCACCGACATCGGCGGCGCGCCGACCGAGGCTTTACCGTACACTTTGGCGTGATGCTGGACAACCACCGCAGGGTTGGTCGCCACTAGAAATTGCCCGCCAACCGGGAAACCGGCATAGCCATTCACTTCGGGAATGCCGGATTTTTGCAGCAGGGTCAGTGAGGCGCCACCGCCGCCGATAAAAACATGACGGGCGCGCACCATGGACTGCTGTCCGCCATTGCTATGGTCGGCGACGTGCACGCTCCAGGTTTGATCGGCGTTGCGCTTGATATCCACCACGTCATGCTGGAGATGCAAATGGAACTGGGGGTGCTGCTGTAGTGCTGACAGCAATTGCTGCGTCATTTCACCGAAATTCACATCAGTACCCATTTCCATACGGGTAGCGGCCACTTTTTGAAAAGTGTCACGTCCATCCATGACCAGCGGTGCCCAATCGCGGATCTGCTGCGGGTTTTCAGAGTACTCCATGCCGCGAAACAACGTGCTGGTTTGCAGGGCATCGAAGCGTTGACGCAGAAAGCGGATATTGTCCTCACCCCACACAAAGCTCATATGCGGGACGTTATTGATAAAGCTTTGCGGCTGGGTGAGAATTTTTTGCTTAACCAGATAGGCCCAGAACTGGCGCGAAATTTCAAAAGATTCGTTCACCGCGACCGCTTTAGAAATATCCACCGAACCCGTTTGGGTCAGGGTGGTGTAGTTCAGCTCACAAAACGCGGCATGGCCGGTGCCGGCATTATTCCAACCGTTGGAGCTTTCCTCCGCCGTTTTTTCCAGACGTTCATACATATGAATGGTCCAGCCCGGCTCAAGCGCTTTCAGATAAGTTCCCAGCGTGGCGCTCATGACTCCGCCGCCAATCAGTACGATGTCCACCGGGGGTTTTTCCGCAACCTGAGGCTGTTTGGTTGACGCAGAGAGCGTCATACCAAGGGCTGCGATAAAATGCTCTTTCATGCGCAGTATCTCGTTTAAGAAAATGAAGCCGACGCCCTGGCCATTTTCGTTCGGGTTGGCGCCCAAGGGAGTCTGCTAATACTCTTCGATTCTATTAGTCACTACCGGTTAAGTAAACTACAAAATTATTGCAACTGAGACTAACAGTAACGAATGCTAATGATTGATAAGGTATTAAAATTAATATAAATTAATCATATGATAAATTGATGGTTAACATATGATTAACCAAAATTTACCGTCTTTATTTTAAAGCTATAACAAGGATTTTAAGTGTGATCCACTGCATAAAAATAAAGTAACGGTTTTAAATACTGCAAAAATAAATTTTTTAGAATCTCATAATGATGCGTGCGGATGAACCGCCAGCAATAAAGTTGGATGCGTGCGGATGAACCGCCAGCAATAAAGTTGTTTTCATCGACCAGCCGCTGATATGATTTTTACTACTACAGGGGGAATGATGTTTCCCCGTCGGGCTTTCACCCTCCGACGCCGCTGCCGACAGGGTCGGGCGGCGCCGGTTGACGGCCAGAGATGCCAGGGGATGACACATGATTGACATCAGATCGTACCGAGAGCGGGACAGGCAGGCGGTGGCGGCCATCATTTTGCCCATCCAGCAGCAGGAGTTTGGTATCGCCATTAATGCTGTCGACCAGCCCGATCTGCAAGACATCCGCGGTTTCTACCAAACCGGCAACGGCGGGTTTTGGGTGGCCTGCCACCGGGGGGAAGTGGTTAGCACCGTTGGCCTGAAAGATATCGGCGGCGGCCAGGCCGCGTTACGCAAAATGTTCGTTAAACACGGCTACCGCGGCGCGCCGTTGCTGGTGGTGGCGGGGTTATTGGAGCATGCGCGCGCCCATGCCAGGACACATCGCATCAGCGATATTTATCTTGGCACCACCGCCCAGTTTATTTCCGCCCAACATTTCTACCGCAAACAGGGATTTAGCGCCGTTACACGCGACGACCTGCCCGCCGCCTTTCCCATAATGGCGGTCGACACTCTCTTTTTCCATTTGTCGCTAGCGCAGCGATAAGCCCCCGGCCGGCCCCGCCGACGCGGCGGCGCCCGAGCGCAAACAGACTTTTTATTTTTAACCCGCGATGAAGGATTGGTCTGATGCAAAACGGTAGTGTAGCGCCTGATGATAATGATTACTGGCGGCGCAATTTATTCGTGTGTGTGTTTGGCTCTTTTACCACCATCGTGGCGATGACATTGCTACTGCCATTTTTACCGCTTTACGTTGAGCAATTGGGGGTAACCGGGCATGCGGCGATAAGCGAGTGGTCGGGGGTCGCCTACGGCGCTGCCTTTTTCACCGCCGCGCTGACCGCGCCGCTCTGGGGGCGCTTGGGCGACCGTTACGGCCGCAAGCTGATGCTTATCCGGGCGAGCCTCGGCATGGCGGTGGCGATGACGCTGCTCGGCTGGGCGCAAAGCGTCTGGCAATTGGTGGCGCTGCGCCTGTTGGCCTGGCTGCTGGGCGGATACGCCTCCGGCTCGACTATTCTGGTCGCCACCCAGACGCCACAGGGGCGCACGGGATGGGCTTTGGGCATGCTGTCCTCCGGCATCATGGAGGGCAATCTGGTCGGGCCGATGATCGGCGGTACGCTGCCGCCGATCAGCGGTATCAGCGGTACGTTTATATTGGCCGGCGGCGCCATTTTTATTGCTTTTCTGGCTACGGTACTGCTGCTCAAAGAGGTGCCCGGCACCGGCGCCCGGCGGGTTGCGGCGGCGACATCGCCCGTCGTCAGCCCTTGGCGCAATCTGCCGGTGATGGCGATGCTTATCACCGGGACATTACTGATGTTGGCGAATATGTCCATCGAGCCGATTATCACGCTCTATGTTGCGCAATTGGTCTCCGGCCAGCAGGTGACGTTTGTCGCCGGGCTGGTGATGGCGGCGCTGGGCAGCATCTTATCGGCCTCGCGGCTCGGTCGACTGGCGGACAGGGTCGGCCATTGGCGGGTCATTATCGGCTGTTTGCTGGTGGCGGCGGTTTTGCTGATTCCGCAGGCGTTTGTGACCGCCGGCTGGCAATTGGTGGCGCTGCGCTTTTGTATGGGGCTGGCCTTGGGGGGGCTGTTGCCCTGTATCGCCAGCGTGATTCGCCACACCGTGCCGCCTGAGCGGGCCGGCAGTGTGCTGGGCCTGTCGACATCCGCGCAGTATGTCGGCCAGGTGACGGGACCGCTAATGGGCGGCGTGATAGGCGGCCATTTTGGTATGCGTCCGGTCTTTCTCGGTACCTGCCTGTTGCTGGCGGTCGGCGCGGGCTTCAACCAACTGTGCCGCAAAGCCGCCTCCCGCCCGGCGCAAGACGATTAAACGCGCTCCTGACAGACCTATCACCGGGCGCGCCCGTGGTGGCGTGGGGAGCTGGGCGCGGTGACGTATGCGGGCGTGAACGTCGTATGCGGTGACCTGACGGCGACGACGCGAAGGGCCCTGTGGCGTGGCATCGGGTAGGGTAGTGCACGACGTGAAGGCCATGTGGCGTGGCGTGCGGAAGTGCCACGACGTGAACGGGCATGCTGTGTGCGGTAGCGCTACCTTCGTGCGGCCATGCACCGAAGCCAGTCAATGGGAGGCGGCACGAGCGGTCATGTGGTGTGGCATAGGGTAGGGAGGTGTGCACGACGTGAAGGCCATGTGGCGTGGCGTGCGGAAGTGCCACGACGTGAACGGGCATGCTGTATGCGGTAGCGCGACCTTCGTGCGATGATGCATCGCAGGCTGCCGATGAAAGGCGGCATGAGCGGTTATCAGCAGGCGCCAGCCATGGCATCAGTTTTTTGCGCTTCGCGGACGCTTCGCCGGCTGACGGGTTATCTCGGTAACCTGGCTCTCTACCCAGCCATCGCTCAGCCGGGTCGTCAACCGATCGCCGGCGCTTAGCTGACGGGTTTGCTTCACTACCGCGCCGTGGCTATCTGTGGTGACGCTAAACCCCCGCGCCAGCGTTTTTAGCGGACTCACGCCCTCCAGACGGTAGCAGAGCGCGACAAAGGCATTATTTTGCCGGTTTACCCGCAGGCTTATTCCCTGGCTCAATTGGTAGCGCAACGCCTGAAAACGCTGCTGCGCCCGGTTGATACGCGCGGCGGGGGCCTGCTGCACCAGATGCTGGCGCACAGCGTCGTGACGGCGCTGCGCCTGGCGCAACTGCCCCTGTACGCCATCGTCCAGGCGGCGGCGCAGGGTCATCAGCGCGGTATACTGGCGGGCGAGCCGCAGTTGGGGATGCTGCTGCTGCAGGCGGTGCTGTAAACGGCTGTATCTCTGCTGGCGCTGCGCGAGGAAATAATCCATCGCCATTTCCAACCGCTGCTGCTGGGACTGAAGCTGCCGCAATAGCTCCAGCTGATTGCGGCTCACCAGCTCGGCGGCCGCCGAAGGCGTTGGCGCGCGCAAATCGGCGACAAAATCGGCGATAGTCACATCGGTTTCATGGCCGACGGCGCTGACCACCGGCTGGCGGCTGGCGAAAATCGCCCGCGCCACCCGTTCATCGTTGAAGCTGGCGAGATCCTCCAACGAACCGCCCCCGCGACCGACGATCAACACATCGCACTCAGCGCGCCGGTTGGCGGCTTCGATGGCGCGCACAATCTGCGCTGGCGCTTCTTGTCCTTGCACCGCGGTGGGATAAATTACCACCGGCAGCGACGGATCACGGCGTTGCAACACCTGCAAAATATCATGCAACGCCGCGCCGCTGGCGGAGGTAATCACCCCCACGCAGCGGGACGGACTGTGCAGCGGCTGCTTGCATTGCTGATTGAACAGCCCCTCGTCACTTAATTGCTGCTTGAGCTGCTCGAACTGTTGTTGCAGCAAGCCGTCGCCGGCCGGCTGCATACTTTCGGCAATCAGCTGATAATCGCCGCGCGGCTCATAAAGCGTCAGGGAAGCGCGCACCAGCACCTGCTGACCATTGCGCGGCGCAAAGGTTGTACGGCGATTGGTGTTGCGAAACATCGCGCAGCGCACCTGGGCGCGGTCATCCTTCAGGGTGAAATACCAGTGGCCCGATGCGGGTTGGGAAAAATTGGAGATCTCGCCCGTCAGCCAAATCTGACCCATCTCGCCTTCCAGCAATTCGCGAACCGTTTTATTCAGGCGGCTGACAGTAAAAATCAGAGAGGAAGGCAGGGTAGACATGTGAGCGGGATCAAACTCTATTGCAAAGCCTTGATCTATTAGTGTCACTTATTGTGAAACGGTAAGCAAGAGATTTTTGAAAATAACACTGGAGGCAACCGATTACGTTCTGTATAGTGCCACGGCAATATTTTATCTGTTTCACATCCACCTTGGTGAGATATTGCTATGTTACGTATTGCTAAAGAAGCTCTGACATTCGACGACGTATTGCTCCTTCCCGCCCACTCCACTGTTTTGCCCAACACCGCCGATCTCGGCACCCGATTGACTCAGAAAATTCGCCTGAATATTCCCATGCTGTCCGCGGCAATGGATACGGTAACCGAATCCAGCCTGGCCATCGCGCTGGCGCAGGAAGGCGGTATCGGCTTCATTCACAAAAACATGTCTATCGAACGCCAGGCCGAGGAAGTCGGTCGTGTAAAACGCCATGAAAGCGGCGTCGTGACCAACCCCCAGTGCGTGACTCCCAATACGACCCTGTCCGAGGTGAAAGAGCTGACCGCGCGCAACGGTTTCGCCGGCTACCCGGTGGTGACGGATGAAAATGAACTGGTAGGAATTATTACCGGCCGCGACGTTCGCTTTGTCACCGACTTAAGCCAGCCGGTTTCCGCCGTAATGACGCCGAAAGAACGCCTGGTAACGGTAAAAGAAGGTGAAGCCCGGGAAGTGGTATTGGCAAAAATGCACGAGAAGCGTGTTGAAAAAGCGCTGGTAGTGGACCAACAGTTCCATCTGCTCGGCATGATTACGGTAAAAGACTTCCAAAAGGCCGAACGCAAACCCAACGCCTGTAAGGATGAACACGGCCGCTTGCGCGTCGGTGCCGCGGTGGGCGCCTGCGCCGGCAATGAAGAACGCATCGATGCCCTGGTGAGCGCCGGCGTTGACGTTTTACTTATCGACTCCTCCCACGGCCATTCCGAAGGAGTGCTGCAACGTTGCCGCGAAACGCGCGGCAAATACCCCGACCTGCAAATCATCGGTGGCAACGTTGCCACCGGCGCCGGCGCGCTCGCGCTGGTTGCGGCCGGCGTTAGCGCGGTGAAAGTGGGCATCGGCCCCGGCTCTATCTGTACCACCCGTATCGTTACCGGTGTGGGCGTGCCGCAGATTACCGCTATCTCTGATGCGGTGGAAGCCCTGGAAGGGTCGGGGATCCCGGTCATCGCCGACGGCGGCATCCGTTTTTCCGGCGATATTGCCAAAGCCATCGCCGCCGGCGCCGCCTGCGTAATGGTGGGATCGCTTTTGTCGGGCACCGAAGAATCCCCGGGGGAAATTGAACTGTTCCAGGGCCGATCCTTCAAATCTTACCGCGGCATGGGATCGCTGGGGGCGATGTCCAAAGGATCGTCCGACCGGTATTTCCAGACCGATAACGCCGCCGACAAACTGGTGCCGGAAGGGATTGAGGGTCGCGTGGCCTATAAGGGGCGCCTGAAGGAAATCGTCCATCAACAAATGGGCGGGCTGCGTTCCTGTATGGGGCTGACCGGTTGTGCTACTATCGACGACCTTCGTACCAAAGCGGAATTTGTCCGTATCAGCGGTGCCGGCATCCAGGAAAGCCACGTTCACGACGTCGTCATCACCAAAGAATCCCCGAACTACCGCCTGGGTTAACGAATTTCTCTCGGCGTGCGGGCCTCGCCGCTCCGCCGCCGTTCTGTCCGGTCTCTGACGACCGGGCACTGAACCTTTTTGTTACACGCTCTCGGAATACGCCATCAATGACAGAAAATATCCATAAACACCGCATTCTGATTCTGGACTTCGGCTCGCAATACACCCAATTGGTGGCTCGCCGGGTGCGCGAACTGGGCGTCTATTGCGAACTTTGGGCTTGGGATGTAACCGAAGCGCAAATACGCGCATTCAACCCCAGCGGCATCATCATTTCCGGCGGTCCGGAAAGCACCACCGAGCAGGACAGCCCGCGCGCGCCGGACTATGTGTTTCAGGCAGGCGTGCCGGTGCTGGGCGTATGCTACGGCATGCAAACCATGGCGATGCAGCTCGGCGGCAAAGTCCAGGTCTCGACGCAGCGCGAGTTTGGTTATGCCCAGGTTGAAGTGTTGACCGACAGTTTACTGGTGCGCGACATTCAGGACGACATCGGCACCGGCGGAGCGCCACTGCTGGATGTCTGGATGAGCCATGGCGACAAAGTCACCGCCATTCCGGCGGATTTTGTCACCGTTGCCAGCACCGAAACCTGCCCCTTCGCCATTATGGCCAATGAAGAAAAACGGTTCTACGGCGTGCAATTTCACCCCGAAGTCACCCATACCCGTCAGGGTCAGCGCATGCTGGAACGCTTCGTACTTGATATTTGCCGGTGTGCACCGCTGTGGACGCCGGCCAAAATTATCGAAGATGCCGTCGCCCGTATCCGCGAACAGGTTGGCGACGATCGGGTCATTCTCGGCTTATCCGGCGGGGTAGATTCATCGGTTACCGCCATGCTGTTGCACCGGGCCATTGGCGAACAGCTGACCTGCGTGTTCGTCGATAACGGTCTGCTGCGCCTTAACGAAGCCAGTCAGGTGATGGACATGTTTGGCGATCGTTACGGCTTGAACATTATCCCTGTGCCGGCGGAAGACAGGTTCCTTTCCGCGCTGGCCGGCATTGAGGATCCGGAAACAAAAAGGAAAACTATCGGCCGGGTATTTGTCGAGGTGTTTGACGAACAGGCGCTGAGCCTCACCGACGTGAAATGGCTGGCGCAGGGAACCATTTACCCTGACGTCATCGAATCCGCCGCCGCCGCCACCGGCAAAGCCCATGTCATCAAGTCGCACCATAACGTTGGCGGCCTGCCGAAAGAGATGAAAATGGGGCTGGTGGAGCCATTAAAAGAGCTGTTCAAGGACGAAGTACGCAAGATAGGCCTGGAACTCGGCCTGCCTTACGATATGCTTTATCGCCATCCGTTCCCCGGACCGGGTTTGGGCGTGCGGGTGCTGGGTGAGGTGAAGAAAGAGTATTGCGATTTGCTGCGCCGTGCCGATGCTATCTTTATTGAAGAACTGCACAAGGCGGATCTGTACAATAAAGTCAGCCAGGCCTTTACCGTCTTCTTGCCCGTGCGCTCCGTCGGTGTCATGGGCGACGGCCGCAAATACGACTGGGTGGTTTCGCTGCGCGCAGTAGAAACCATCGACTTTATGACCGCCCATTGGGCGCACTTGCCTTATGACTTCCTGGGCCGCGTTTCCAACCGTATTATCAATGAGATTGACGGTATTTCCCGGGTCGTGTATGACATTTCCGGCAAACCGCCGGCGACGATTGAGTGGGAATGATGTTTCAACCGGAAACGTCCGGCAATAGCAGGAAAAAAACCACCTCTAAGTCCGCATAAATGCGGACTTTTTTCTGACCCTGACCCTTAATCCTGCTCCATTTAGAAACCAAATTCCGGCTAGATATTTACCTCTTTGAGCGAAGGTTGTGCCGCTGAAAGTGTCACGATTCACCGAAGAGCAGATTGCCTTTGCCCTGAAGCAGGCAGAACGGGGCACGCCCGTGCCGGAAGTCTGTCGCAAGCGGGGTATTTTCGATGCCACTTTTCCTACGTGGCGCAAGGAATACGGCGGGATTTCCCCCTCAGCGCTGAAGCACATGCGTCAGCTGGAAGAGGAAAACCTGCGGCTGAAGAAACGGGTTGCCGATTGGAGCCTCGACAAGGCGATGCTTTGAACGTGCTGGCAAACAAGGACTGACGCTGGCACGTCTGCGTTAAGGGGTCAAAGACCGGCAGGCGCGTTATGGGGCCAGCGCACGACAGGTTTGTGTTGCGCTGCAGATTAGCCGCAGTTCGTTCCGTTACCGCGCTGTGGCGGCCAATGACAGCGTGCTGCGCCTGTGTATCCTGGAGATCACTGAAACCCGCGTGCATCACGGTTACCGGTGGGTACATGTCATACTCCGGCGACAGCATTTGGCGTTTCATTTGTCAGGATGGGACAACACACTGTCCTGCAAACCAAAATAGCAAAAGCTCTTTACGGTGATCTCTACACTTTCTGGATCGCGGAACCCGCTGAGGATAAACAAAATCCGCTCTATGCACCAATCTCTCTCAGCGCTTTAGCCAGTCCGTTTTATTAGAAGTATCTTGTTGATTAATCTAACTAGTTATAATCTTTTAATTCCATTTCTTTCTATCGTTATTATTCATCGATAATGAAATTAATTAAAATGAAACTAACGGCATGGCAAAATCAAAGAATACAGGGAAGCCTGTAAGATGAAATATAGTCATTCATGTTTATGTTTGATCGGTGCATAAGCTAAATTTTATATTACCTGCGGCAATTATAGTTTAGGTTACATGGGTTACCACCCATAACTTTACAACAAATGAATGCTTATGAATACTGTCTCACTGCAAGGTCTGAACTCCTCTAATATCCTGCATCACACTAATGAGGGACAGCGTCGTAATACCGGAGCGCAATCTGACCAAATTTTGCAAGCATGGCGAGATTGGGCTAATGCCGCCGTAAGGGGAAAGTTTGACGTGGATATTGTCGTTGGTGAGTTACGCCATGAGAAAGCATTACCCACGCTTGAAAAACGTTTGAACGAGTCTAATGTGAAGATGAATCTTTCAGAACTGTGGCAGTAAAGTTTCCCTGCTTCTTTCCCGTCGCACATCACCTCGATCGATTTCATACAGAATATGCTGACCGACGTCACGGAAATTATGGACAGCCTTCCCAATACCTTGACGAATCTGAATCTAAGCTTTAATCCCATCGTGAATCCGCCCGAACACTACCCACCCTACCTGCAGACATTGCTAATTTTTTCTTGTGAAATAAAAAACTGTCGAATGACTTTGTTACCTCCCTGCCCACGTCACTGAAAAGACTGGATCTTTCATCGAATTATTTGACCTCTCTGCCGCAAAATATTTCAGCGCTGCCGGCCGGATTGGAGAAGCTGGTGCTGATGAATAATAAATTAACCGATATTCCGGAAACGTTGTTCACCCTGCCAGCTAGTTGTGAGATTTATACAGTTGGCAATCCTATTCCGGCAGAGCGCAAGCAACAGATTAAAGCGCGTATCAACGCGCCGGACTATCAGGGTCCGCGTTGATTTATCCCCCTGAAACACCAGACAGTAGCTGTATCTCCAGATAAGAGATAGGCTTGAATATATGTCTAACACTAACGCCAATTTTGATATGACCTGGATCCTGTTAGGTCAAGAAGTCCGTAAACGTAAAACTCCTCAGGAAAAAATGGCCATTATTCAGCAGAGGATGGAGCCCGGCATGAATGTCTCCCATCTCGCACGACTGCACGGTATCCAGCCCAGCCTGCTGTTTAAGTGGAAAAAGCAATATCAGGAAGGCAGCCTCACTGCCGGGGAGGACGTTGTTCCTGCCTCTGAGCTTGCAGCTGCATTGAAGCAGGTCCGGGAGCTCCAGCGCCTTCTGGGTAAGAAGACGATGGAGGTTGAGATCCTAAAAGAAGCCGTGGAGTACGGCCAGTCACGAAAATGGATAGCGCACGCGCCCTTGTTGCCAAAGGCCGGGGAATAGCACAGGTCAGCCGCGCCATGAGCGTGTCGCGTGCGCCGCTGTCACTGCGGATTAAGCGTTCTGCCGACTGGCAGGACAGGCGCTGTAACCGGCGTAATGACGAAGCAGACGCTGAAATACTGTCGGACATCCTCGACATCATCAGCGATATGCCCAGCTACGGCTATCGGCGGGTGTGGGGAATCCTGCGTAAACAACGTCGCGCAGAGGGACTGCCGCCGGTAAATGCGAAACGACTTTACAGGATCATGTGTGAGCATAACCTGCTACAGCGGTGAGCAGCCCGCAGAGCAATGGCATGGCAGAACGGTTCGTGAAGACGATGAAGGAAGACTATATCGCGTTCATGCCAAAACCGGATGCGAGAACAGCCCTGCGAAACCTTGCAGCAGCTTTCACGCATTACAATGAAAACCATCCGTACAGCGCGCTGGGATATCACTCTCCGAGAGAATACCGGCGGCAGCGGGCTTCGTTAACTTAAGATACAAAAGCTGTACGGAGATGGCGGGGCAAGATCACTATGTTGGCGTCTGTTGCAATAGCCTAATTCAACCGGGCGGATCGAAATATCGCTATCTTTAAACAGTTCATTCGCCTAGCACGCCGTTGGTCATTGAGTGAAATTGGTATAGGAGACGAAACCAGGTCACAACGTTTTTTTACGGTTAGTGCGGGAAAACGTCTAACGGGCTTTCCAATGAAAGTGTTAAGGCGCTAGATTCAGCGACATGCGCGGTGAAACTCCATTGCCGCGTTCATTCTGTGGCGACCCTGAGAATGTCAGGTGTGACATTGATAGCCAGCGCTTTTACACTCGGGGATGGCGACGACTGTCATTTAAAACCAAGGCGCGCCTCCGGCAAACGGCATTTCACCAGCAGGGGCTTAACACGACGGGTCAGAAATCATGGTCCGTTCAGCACGCTGCGTTGGCAAGGGGATGAGACAGCCCACCGACTGCGACCGCTTGCGTTTGTCACTCGATGTCTACCTTGTACCTTTAGATGCCGCACGGGGTTATCGGGGGTAGTACGGTAGGCTGTTGACGTCATTTTGCCTTCAGACCGGCATCACGCGTAGTCACGGCAGACAGAGGTCGGCTACAGCAATGCCCCGGCATGGTGCGCAAACGCACCGTTACCCGCCAATGCCGTGTTTGAGGCGGTCGCATCAGATACCATCAAGCGACGCTTTTGTCCCGCCGGTATATTTATTTTTAGTCAAAATTGAATCAATTCAATCACCTTTTTTCTTTTGTATTTTCCTCCTTTGCCTCAAGCAATGATTGGCTTCGTGCGTCAAATGAATCATTATCAATCTTTTTTGGCATAGGCGTTGCAACTCTCTTGTCATCTGCCCCATTGCAATGCAAGGAAATTGGATGGACTCCGCAACGCTGCGCCAACAGTTGAAATCGGTTTACGACTCTTTGCCCAAGCAAGAGCGTTTGGCCGCAAGCTTTGTGCTCGACCACCCGCAAGAAATCGCGGTGATGTCGATGCGGGAGCAGGCAAGCCTTGCCGGGGTGCCCCCTTCCACCATGACCCGGCTGGCCAAGCGTCTGGGGTTGGACGGTTTCGACCAGCTGCGCGCGGTATTCGTCAATGCGGCGCGCGCTCAAGGGCATGAATACGGCTCCCGCGTTCCCGGGTTGGTGGAAATGAAGCGCAAGATGGGCGAAGCATCGTTGGTCATGGATATGGTGAATACGCTGAATAGCCATACTCAAAAATTGTGCCAGCAAGACAATCTGGACGCTATTGTACGCGCCGCACACATGCTCGCTTCGGCACGCACCATCTATTGTTTGGGGTTGCGCTCCTCGTTTCCGGTGGCATTCCATTTTGCCCATGTCGCGTCTTATTTTCAGGACAATGTGCGGTTGATCGAAGGGGCGGGCGAAAGCGGCGTGATGTCGCTGATGGGCAACCTCGGTCCCAAGGATGTGCTGCTGACGTGCAGTCTGTCGCCCTATGCCCGCCGTACCATTGCCTTGTCGCGCTATCTGGCGCAGGAAAAGGTCAAGGTGATCACCATTACCGATAACGATAGTTCGCCGGTAGCGCGTCTGGCCAGCGAAACCATTTTGGTCCACAAGCATACCACGTCATTTTTCGACATGTTGACGCCGGCCTTTCTGGTCGCCGAATTGCTGGTGGCATTGTTGGCGGCATCCTCCCGACAAGATGTGCGCAAATTGGTGAATAACACCGAAGAAAAACTCTGGGCGATGGGGGAATGGTGGAGTTTGGATTATCCGTTCGCCATTAAGCCATCGCCGCGCACGAAATTCGCAATACGTAACTGATAAAGGAATAAGTCATGACCGACTATCACGCAAAACTGACCACCGCACCCAAACACGGCCACAAAAGCCTGCTGTATTCCGAAGTGGTGTCCGATCTCAATACGCTGGACGCGGTGGATATCGCGGTGCTAGGCATTCCGTATGGTTCCCCTTATAGCATTGATGAAGTCACCAACGGCTCGACCGCGGTACGCCAAGCCTCCGATCGCGCGCAGCGCAGCATTGAGCGCTATGATTTCGACATCGGTAGCTCAATGTTGGGCAACCAGCCCATTCGTATGGTTGATGTGGGCGACATTGCCGGCGACGCACGTGAACTGAGTGGCCACTATGCGGCGGCTGAAGCCGTGGTGCGCAAAATCTTGTCGCTGGGGGGCATGCCGCTGGTGATTGGCGGCGCTCATGGCATTCCCATTCCGGTATTGCGGGCGCTGGATTCTGTAGGGCCGATCACGCTGATACATATCGATTCCCATCTGGATTGGCGTCAAGAAGTTAACGGTGTCACCGACGGTTACTCCAGCCCGATACGGCGCGCGTCGGAAATGGCTCATATCGGCGAAATATTCCAAATCGGTTTGCGTGCTAATGGCTCGGCCAGCCACGAGGAAGTGGAGGCCGCCCTTGCCTACGGCGCGCAACTGATCACCGCCCATGAATTGCATGACGAAGGCCCAGAGGCGATCCTGCGGCGTATTCCCGACGGCGGCAATTATTACATCACCATGGATGCCGATGGTATCGATCCCACCATCATGCCTGCGGTCAACGGCCCGGCGTTAGGCGGGGTAACCTATAGCGAAGCCCGTAAAATCATTCATGGTCTGGTGAAAAAAGGCCGGGTGGTCGGCATGGATATCGTGGAGATCACGCCGAAAAAAGATCTCAATCAGATTACCGCTATTACGGCTTGTCTACGGCTTGTCGCTTCTTCGTCAATCTGATCGGCAAGGCGGTACAGGCCGGTTATTTCAAAAAATAATATCCATCGTCGTTTCACTCTATTACAGGAATACAGCAATGAGAAACCGTCTTGTTTCAGCCGCGCTGCTTGGCGCGTTAACCTTATTCTCCATCGCTGCCGCGCAAGCCGCCGATGCGTTGGACATCATCATGCAGCAAAAAAATCTGCGCGTGGCGGTGCCGGTGGACTATCCGCCGTATGGCTTCGTCGGCGCCAGCATGCAGCCTCAGGGGGTAGATATCGATGTCGCCCAGCTGCTGGGGGAAAAACTGGGGGTCAAAGTGACGTTGATCCCGGTCACCGGCCCCAACCGGGTGCCTTACCTGCAAACCAGTAAAGCCGATATGACTATCTCTTCTCTCGGCAAAACCGCGGAACGGGCCAAAGTCATCGATTACAGCATCGCCTATGCGCCCTTTTTTGATGCGGTATTCGGCCGCGAAGCGGTAAAAGCCGGCAATTTCGACCAGCTGGCGGATAAATCGGTTGCGGTAACGCGCGGCTCGATGCAGGACGAAGAGCTGTCCCGGTTGGCGCCCAAAGCGCAGGCTAAGCGCTTTGAAGACAACAATAGCACTATCTCGGCTTTTCTTTCCGGCCAGACCGATTTGGTGGCTATCGGTACCACGGTGGCGGGGGCGTTAAAACAAAAGAATCCAAACCTGGATCTACATTTGAAAGTCATCTTGTCCAATGCGCCTTGCTATGTGGGCTTGCCTAAGGGCAACCCGGCGCTGGTGGCCAAGGTTAATGAGATCCTGCGCGCCGCGAAAGCCGACGGCACGCTGGATAAGATTTCGCAGAAATGGCTTGGTGCCCCTGCCGGCGATTTGCCTGAATGACCAGGCAACCTGATCCGGCCCTGGCGCAGCTGACCGCCTGGCTGTCGACATTGCGTTTAGAGGCTATTTCCGCCGATGTACAACGGGCAGCGCTGCCTGGTGGATACGGTAGGCGTCATGTTAGCGGGCGCCACGCGTCCGCAGGCCCGGCTGGCGCAACGCCATGTGCGGGCGAATGCGGCGCCCGGCCCGCTGGCGGGTGATGAGGCGGGATTAGTCGCGCCCGCCGCCGCGTTCGCCAATGCCGTCTCCGCTCACGTGCTGGATTTTGATGATAACTGCTATGCCGGCTTCGTCCACGGTTCGGCGGTGATCGTGCCGGCCGCGGTGTCGGTGGCGCAGGCGCGCCACCGACACGGGTGAGCAATTATTGCTTGCCCTGGTGGTTGGCGCGGAGTGTCAATACCGGATAGGCCGGGCGTTGGGCCGCGAGTTGTATGATCGTGGCTGGTGGACTACCGGCCTGTTGGGACGCATCGGCGCGGCCGCCGCGGCCGCACGGCTGCTGGCGTTAAGCGGTACCGCTTTCGATTGCGCACTGGGCCTGGCCATCGCCGGTACCGGCGGGGCTAAAAGCGCGTTCGGCAGCGATGCGAAACCGCTGCTGGCCGGTGAAGCGGCGGAAGCCGGCGTGCGTGCCGCCATGTTAGCCGCGCTTGGCGCCAGCGCCCCGTTGGACGCCTTGGAAGGAGACTACGGGTTGGCGGCGCTCTGTAATGGCGGCTATTGGGACGGCACCGCCTTGGCGCCGGAAGCGAGTCAATGGTGTTTGCTGGACCCCGGCGTGGATATCAAACGCATCCCGGTGTGCCTCTCCTCCCACGCCGCGGTAGATGCGGTCATGCAATTAGCGACGCGACACGGCGTCGCGTGTCCAGCGGGTTGAATGCGACGTGCCGCCGATAGTGGTGGCCAATCTGCGCTATCCGCATCCTGTCACTGTGCAACAGGCCCAGTTCAGCCTGCCGTTTGTAGTGGCCGCGGCCTTATGTTTCGGCGACATCCAGCTACAGCACTTGCATGACGACATCCTGGCGAATCCACAGATGCAGCGGCTGATGGACCGGGTTTCCATGACCAGCACGCCACGCTGGGAGGATGCCGCCCTGTTGCAACGCGCGCCGTAAGGCGCCGTGGTGACGCTGACGCTGGATGACGGCACGCAATGGCGCCAAGAGGTAGCGCAAGCTTACGGTACCGCCGCCCATCCGCTCGATTCGGCCGCTTTAGATAACAAGTTTCGCCATTGCGTGAGTCCGGTATTGGGCAGGGAGGCCGCCGACCAATTGTTGCAACAACTCTGGGCATTGCCGTCGTTGTCGGTGCTGGATGCTCTGCTCGGCGCGCCAACGGGAGATAACCATGGCGTTTGATTTTACCTCGGTGCTGAACCAATGGCCGTTGTTACTCTCCGGTATGCTGACCACGTTGCTGATGACGGTGCTGGCGACCGGATTGGGTCTGACGCTTGGGATTGCCTGCGGTTGGTCGCGGGCGCAAGGACCGCGCT
The DNA here is from genome assembly GCF_018777395.1 of Candidatus Sodalis endolongispinus. Taxonomy (GTDB): domain Bacteria; phylum Pseudomonadota; class Gammaproteobacteria; order Enterobacterales; family Enterobacteriaceae; genus Sodalis_B; species Sodalis_B endolongispinus. The sequence continues at coordinate 1,284,253 of NZ_JAFJYC010000001.1, read as the reverse complement.
GGCTGAAACCGGTGGTCGGCGTTTATATAGAAGTGTTTCGCAATACCCCGTACATCGTGCAACTGTTTTTTATTTTTTTCGGCCTGCCGGCCATGGGGTGGAAGATGAGCGCGCTGACCGCCAGCGTAATGTCATTGGTACTGAATCTCGGTGCCTATGCCGCGGAAATCACCCGCGCCGGCATTGAAAGCACCCCGCGCAGTCAATTGGAGGCGGCGCAAAGTCTGGCGTTAAACCGCTGGCAGATATTTACCCGGGTGGTCTTGCCCCCGGCGCTGGCGCGCGTGTGGCCGGCGTTGGTCAGCCAGGTGATCATCATCATGTTTGTCTCAGCGGTTTGCAGTCAAATTTATACCGAAGAACTGTCCTACAGCGCCAATCTCATTGCCAGTCGTTCGTTTCGCAATTTCGAGGCTTACATTGTCGCCACGGTACTGTACCTGGGTTTGGCGGTGGCGGTGCGCCAAGGGCTGAACTGGTTTGGCCCACGTTTTATTTTTGGCCGTAAGTGACTGGAGGCGGGCATGAGTGATTTTTCATTGTGGGATATTTACCGCAATTTGCTGTGGGCGCTGGGCTGGACCGTGGGGTTATCGGCGATTGCCTTTATCGGCGGCGGCGTGGTCGGGGCGGTGTTGCTGATGTTGCGCTTACTGCAACGTCCGTGGTTGACCCGTCTGGTGGCGCTGTACGTACAGCTGTTTCAGGGAACGCCGCTGCTGATGCAGCTGTTTCTGACCTATTTTGGATTGGGGTTGTTAGGGGTCGAAACGTCGCCGCAGTTTGCCGCCAGCCTTTGCCTGACGTTATACGCCAGCGCTTTCCTTACCGAAATCTGGCGCGGTAGCGTGGCGGCCGTTTCGCGTCAGCAGTGGGAGGCCGGCGCCAGTCTGGATTTGTCCTTCGGCGAACAATTGCGCTATGTGATTTTACCCTAGGCGTTACGGTTGGCTATCGCCCCGACCGTGGAGTTTTTGGTGCAGGCCATCAAGGCCACTGCGCTGGCTTCGGTCATTGGTTTTGTTGAACTTACCCGCTCGGGGCAGATCATTGCCAACGCTACTTTTGCGCCATTTTTGGTCTACGGCAGCGTGGCCGCGTTCTATTTTTTGCTGTGCTTTCCGTTATCGCTTTGGAGTCGGCAATTAGAGAAAAAACTTAATCTTGGGAGCCGCATGCCATGACTGACATTTCCAATCCATCCCCCTTCGCCTTGGTTGATATTCGCGGTCTGCACAAGCGTTTTGGCGACAATGAAGTGCTCAAAGGCATCGATTTGCAGACTAAGCGTCAGGAAGTGGTGAGCATCATTGGCAAAAGTGGTTCCGGGAAAAGCACCATATTGCGCTGTATTAACGGGCTGGAAACTTTTCAGCAGGGGCAACTGACCGTGGATGGCCAGGCTATTCAGCACGACAGCCCCGCGGCGTTGCGCGAATTGCGCCAGAACGTCGGCATGATTTTCCAAAGCTTCAATTTATTTCCTCATCTCACGGTCTGCCGTAACGTCATGTTGGCACCAACGTTGGTAAAGAAAAGGACCGCCGGCGAAGCGGAGCGCCAGGCGCGCCTTCTGTTGCAGCGCGTGGGGCTGGCAGAAAAATTCGACGCCTGGCCGGACAGTTTGTCCGGCGGCCAACAGCAGCGGGTGGCCATCGCCCGTTCGTTGGCGATGGATCCAGAAATCCTGCTGTGTGACGAAATCACCTCGGCGCTCGACCCGGAGCTGGTGGGCGAGGTGTTGCAGGTCATCGAATCGCTGGCGCGTGACGGTATGACCCTCATCATGGTGACGCATGAAATGAATTTTGCACGCAAAGTAAGCGATTACGTCGTGTTTATGCACCAAGGCAAAGTCCATGAAGTCGGGACGCCGCAACAGATTTTTGAACAACCACAACCCGTTGAATTAAAACAATTCCTCGGATAATCATCCCTTAAGGAGAAACAATAACGGCACATACCCGTATTCGTCCCTTTAACTCGAAAGTGACCTATCCCGAACAGAACCTGGATAATGATCTTTGCCAGGCCGTGGTGGCCGGCAACATAGTGTTCTGCGTGGTCAAATAGGCCAAAATCTGGATACCCGAGAATCAGTGGGCATTGGCGATGTCGCGGAACAGACCGAGCAAGCGATGGCCAACATCAAAATGTTGTTGGATGAAGCGGGCAGCAAGTTGGAAGATATTTGCAAAATCACCGTCTACCTTACCGATGTGCGCTATCGGGAAACGGTTTACAACATTATGGGTCGTTTTGCAGTGCGACGATCAACTTATTGTACGCGGCGGCGTTTGCGCCAGCACGCGCAGCGTATTGAGCGCCGCGGTACGATTGCCCTGGGCGATGTAGGTGTCGGCATCGGCCATCTGCTGGTGAAACCGCACCCGCGCGGCCAATTCGCGCATGGCGCGGTTGCGGCGATTGTCCGGGATCCAGGCCAGCAATTGGGCCTCGGTCGCCATGCGTCCGGTTTCGCTGGCAAACAGCGCCACGGCATACAGGTTGTCCGCCGTGGCGCCGCGTTGGGAAATCGCCGCCATCAACCCTTGCGCCCGGGCGCTATCCCCCTGCTGTTGCAGAATGCGCGCCATATCCAGCCGCACCCAGACGTTGCCGGGCTGTTTTTGTAGCGCCTGATTCAGCCGCTCCAATGCCTGTTGCGTGTTGCCCGCTTGCAGTGCCTGTTGCGCCTGTCTGCGCAGCGGATCGACGCTGTTACCGGCCGATTCACGGGGACGCGCGTCGGCGGGTAGGGTTTGCAGCAACGCCTGGGCTATTTTCTTGGCGCAGGGTGTAATACAGCCCCAGTTTAGCGTCCTTGTTCTGCGCGTCGCGGTTCAGAATGGCCCGATAAGTCTGCTCCGCACCAATGAGGTCATTTTGCCGGCGCTGCAGGTCGGCGCGAAATAGCGCTGCGGCCAGTCCTTTATCTCCGGTCTCTTGGGCCAGTGGCGCGCTGAGCGTCAACGCTTGGGCCGGATTACCGGCGGCGGCGGCCGCCTTCGCTTGATTCAGGGCGCCATAGAACTTCGCGTCCTGCGCCAGCGCGGCCCATTGAGCGCTGTTGGCGCCGCCCTGTTTGGTGGCCTGATTGAGATAGTTTTCGGCGCTGGTGAAATCATTATTGCGCAGGGCGATATAACCCAGTCCGGCAAGCGCATCGCCATCATTGGGGTTGGCGGTCAGCACCGCCTCGAAACGGCTACGGGCGGCGGCAGTGTCGCCGCTGTTTAAAGCGGCATAGCCGGCCCCTTTCTCCGTACCGCCGACGCTTTGCTGAAAATGCTGCCATAGGGCGCTGTCGTTGGGGTGGCGTTGCATATAGCGGTCGTAGTCTGCTTTGTCGGCGGCCTGCGGCGCCAGCCATAACAGCGCCTGGCGCAGAGCGGCGTCGGCGTTGCGGCTGGCGGACGCCAGCGGCGTCAGGATGGCGATACCTTCGCGGCGGTTCGCTTCGTCATAGGTCAATATGCGTCCCAGCGCCAGCCGGGCGGAGCGGTCATTCGGCAGCGCTTGCAGCCGGCTGCGCAGACCGGCTATCGCCTGCGGACGGGCGGACGGAAGCCAGGCCAACGTATCATAGTATTCCACCGCCAGACTGTCTGGTGGAGTGGCATCCTGGAATAACGCGCGGTAGCTTGCCACCGCCTGCAGGGTACTGCCGTCGGCCGCTATCCGGCTGGCATAGGCTAATTGCGCCGGCGATATAGCCTGTACGACGTTAGCGCTGTCCAGGCTTTGCAGGCGGGTATCACTGGGGGAAACCGCGGTCAAACGGGCGCGCCATTTTGCCGCCTGCGCCTGGTTGCCGTTTTTCAGCGAGTAGAGCGCCAGCAAGTACAGGGCATCGGCATTATTCTCATCCACCGCCAGGACTTTTTGCAGCGACTCACGCGCCAGATCATCATGGCTTTTATCGTGCCAATAGACAGCCTGCTGTAGCAGGGCGTTTATCGCCGGGCTGTTGTCGGCGGCGTGTGAGGCGGCCGCATACAGCGAAAGCCCCGTCAGGCCCGCGGCGCACCAGGTGGCAAAGGTTGGCTTAGCGACCCGTTTCATAGCCGATACTCATAACACTCACTCCGCAATGCCTCATTTAATGACCCTGATTGTTATTGGTGCTGTGAGCCAGCCGTTTGGCGGCGTGGCGGGCCAGCAAAAGGTAAATGCCGCTGCCGATCAGCAAAGAAATCAGCAGTCCGCACACCGCCAGCAGGATAATATGCTGGTTGGCGTACCACAGCACCCGCATGTACCAGGGCATTTCACCGCGCGGGAACAGCGCGCCGACGCTAAAGCTGCGCACGCCGTTCTCGTTGTTGATGACCGCCACATCGCCACGGATGCCGGCGTTTATCGCGGCGGATTGCAGATCCTGGTTGAGCTTTACCAGCTGGTCATCGTTGGTCGCAGTGACCAACACCACCACCCGCTTGGCGGTCCAGGGCGACTCGAAACTCAGAAAGCCGCGCCAGGCGTCGGTGGAGGTCAGGTAGCGATCCGCTTCCCGATCGTGGCTGAACAGATGACCGTTGAGATAATTATTCAGACGATCCGTTAGTCGCCGCTCCCGCACCGACAATAGGCCGTTGCGCAAAGCGAAGCGCGATTTGGCGGCCAATGGCTGCACAAACGCCGCCTGTTTGAGCGATGCCACCGCTAGAATATCTTTGATCGCCAGCCGTTCGGCCGCGCCGGCGCCGGTGGGCAGGCCGAACTGGACCGTTACCCGGTTCAGCGTGATGCCGGTCGCGTTGCCGGCGCGGGCCGCCATCGCCATTAGCGTGGCGAGTTCCGCCGCCTGCGGTTTGGCCGGTAGTAGCATTACCGTCTGGGAAAAATCCGCCATGCGGGTAAAGGGAAATGAGGCGCCCACGTAATAGGAAAGATTCGGCAGCAGCGATAAATGGTGGGTACGGCTTAAATCGATAGACGAGTCCGGATCGATGCGGCTTTTTAGGGTGTTACTGGTCAGCAGGCTGCAAGGGGCATCCGGCTTTGGTCGCAGGAAGAAATAAAACTGCATCTGGTTATCGCCATAAATCAGATAGGGCGCCAGCTCCAGGGTATAGCGTTCTTGACGAGAGTCGCCGACCAGTTTGCGCCACAGACCTTCCAGCAGGCCGCGCTTGTTCACCGGCAGGCTGTAAAGGAAGGTGCCGTTGAGGGTAACATCCAGCTTGGAGTGATCCTCATCGATCCCGCTATCGGCGGGGAAACGGTAACCAATATCCACCGGAAAATGGTCGCCGTCCCACATAAACAGATCCGGCGCGGCGCGAAAACCAATGCGAATGCCGTCATGATACAGCCCGCTGGCGGTCAGCGACTGAATATCCTGCGTCAACTCGCGCAGGTAAACCGGGCGGCTGGTGTCTATCCAGCGCGGCGCATCGTAGGGCTGACGTTCAGGGATGGCCTGCTCCTGCACCTGTATCACATCCTGTCTGGCCGGCAACGGCATCGAAATCAGCTGCCAGGCGGCCTGGCGCAGTTCGACGCCATTGCGACCCACCACCAGCAGTAATTTATACACCGGATTTTGTGGGTTGTTGATGACCTGTAGCGTCGGCCCCGTGACCTGCGGCAGGGTGAGTGCGCCGATTTTGTCGCCCGGTTCGCCGAACAGGATGCCATTTTGCGCCGGCAGCGCGTCGAGAAGGACGGAAAAATCAACGCTGCGGTTGCTGGCGTGCAGGCCAAAATAGGAAGCCAACATGCTGGCGGCTTCCTCCGCATCGGGCTTTAACGTGCTTGAGAACAGGAAGGCCAGCGAGGATCCCTTCATCGACTGCGGATCGAAAAACGGCCGCGGAAAATGCGACAGATCCCGGCCCGTGTCGAGGATCTGGCTGCTCAACTGCATATGGGTGCCGGGCAGGATGGTGACCCAGTATTTATCGGTAAGATCCCGATCGCAGGACAGCGTATTATCGTCACTGACGCTGAAGCTAAGATTATTTTTCCCCACCACCATTGCCGACGGGACGTAAATCCGATAGAGATTGTTGCCGTCGGCCGTTTGATTTAACCGGATGCTGCCCAGGTCCTGACCGTTGAGCATTAAACGCAGGCTGGTATCCAGCGCCTGCGACACCTTCAACGCCAAAGAGAGTCAGGTATTGGTGACCACCTGGTTTTGCGCCAGGGTGAAGATGATGCCCGATTGTAACTGCCAGCCGCTGAGGGTCAGACCGTTCGGCTGCACCATCTCGGCGATGATAATGGTTTCATCATCAATGGGGTCAAGCGGCGAGGCGCTTTCCTGGCCGTAGCCGCTTGCCTCACCCGGTGCCGCTTTTGCGTCAGCCGACGCCGCCAAAAGCGCCGCTAAAAGAGAAACCATCATCCTGAAATGACATGACATATATAGATTCCGCCCGTCCTTATGCCGTCTCACCAGACCCGGCGGACCGGGCGTGCTTTTTCTTTCGACCGCGCTCTTTCCAGGTGTTATAGAACAGCTCGAATACGCAACGCACGATGCTGGCAAAGGAGCGCAAATGACGATCGCGGGGATAAGGGGTGGTCAGCCAGGCATCGGCGCGCGCCATAACGACCCGCACCAGCTCGCGCCGCTTATCCAGGGGCATATCTTTGAACATGAGCCGTATCACGTCCGGTCCGGCGTGGATGACGCTAACCGGAATACAGACGCCACCGGACTGCAACCGAAGTTCCACTTCTTCGATAGTGTCCTGGCGATGGCCGTCGTCCGGCGTCACCAATTTTACCCCGCCCATGGAAAGATCCCGCGTTTCGCTGACCACGGAGATACCGCTGGCGTAATGAATAATCGCCGTAATGGTCACCTCGACGCGGATGGTTTTACGGACCTGACGGGTTTCTTTGGCCACCGCGATGGCCGCCAGTAAAATAATGACGCTTAGCATGGCCCAGACGATATTAAAGACAATCACCCGCGGATCGACGTTGAAATAGTCATACATCACTGCCCGCACAATCCCCGCAATCACACCCAATACCAGCAAACAGGCCACGATAATGTGCGGTCGCACGATATGGGCGTCGAAAAAGCCTTCATCCAACAGGCCGCCTTTGTCCGTCACGTTTAATTTGCCATGCTTGGGGGAGAGCAGGGTCAAGCAAGTCGGAATGATAAGATGGAATGCCATCACCGTTTCGTAAATCTCGCCCCAGAAGGTATAACGATACCGGCCGTTCATACGTGAATTAAGCCAGATGGCCATAAACAGGTGCGGCAGCACATAGGCGAAAATGGTGCTGGCCGAGGAGGCGATGATATTCTGGTTAAACAGCAGAAACGCCAACGGTGCGGTTAAAAACACGACCCGCGGCAGGCCATATTGAAAATGCAGCATGGCGTTGAGATAGCACAACCGCTGTTGCCACTTTAATCCGCGGCAGAACAGCGGATTATCCATGCGCAGTATTTGCGTCATGCCGCGTGCCCAGCGGATACGCTGAATCACATGTAGCCCGAGGCGTTCGGTGGCCAGGCCGGCCGCCAGTGGAATCGCCAGGAAGGCCGAATTCCAGCCTTTACGCTGCAGTTTGAGCGCGGTGTGGGCATCTTCGGTGACGGTTTCCACCGCAAAGCCGTGGGTTTCCTCCAGCGCTGAACGGCGGATAACCGCGCAAGAGCCGCAGAAGAAGGTCGCGTTCCAATTATCATTACCTTGTTGCACCGGTTCGTAAAACAGCGCGCCTTCATTCGGGTTATGTCGCGCCGCCGAGAGATTACGCTCGAAGAGATCGAGGGAATAAAAGTAATGCGGCGTTTGCAGCAGCGCCAGTCGCGGATCGATAAGGAAACTGCCGACGGTGGCCTGCAAAAAGCCGCGGGTGGCGACGTGGTCGCAGTCAAATACGCAAATCAGCTCGCCCCGGGTCGGGGTCAGCGCATGGTTGAGGTTACCCGCCTTGGCGTGTTTATTATCGTCGCGGGTGATATAGCCTACGCCGGCGTCGGCGGCGAAGACCGCAAATTCGCTGCGTTTACCATCGTCGAGAATATAGATACGCATTTTGTCATGCGGGTAATCGATGCACTGCGCCGCCAATACGGTATCGCGTACTACATCCAGGCTCTCGTTATAGGTAGGAACATAAATATCCACCGTCGGCCACAGCGAGATATCTTCCGGCATCGGTTCAATGCGTCGTTTTAGCGGCCAGATGGTTTGCAAATAACCCAAGACCAAAATAACCCATGCGTAGAGTTAGGCGATAAAAATCCCGATGCCCAGACAGGCTTCCACCGTGGAATTAAAGTGCAGGGTTTCGGTGGCGCGCCAGTAGATATAGCGCGTCGACATCAAACAGGACATCACCACCAGTAAGACGTTCACATAGTGGCTTTTACTGATGCCGAGTAATAACATCAGCCCCAGGCTGGCCAGACCGAAAAAATACTGTTTATCGCTGTCCATCGGCGTAATCACTATGATTGTGGCGATGGGGAGCATCACTAGTAACAGCAAATAAAACAGCACTTTATTCATATTCTGACCTGCGATAATGTCAAATGCCCGGATTGGGCATGGCGTACATTTCGCCATCCCCTACTTTAACCCCAACGATAGCGGCGACTTTTTTACTAATAAGCTCAATATCGAAGGCTGCCGCAGACACCGGTCTGAACTCGATAATCGAACGTTGGGACGCGTTGGCTTCCGGCACGCATTCATCGCGATGAATCATGCCCAGCAGTTTGTCCCCCAGCCGCTGTTCAAAAAAATGCGAAACGTCACGGCTGAGATTACGGCGCATATCACTCTGATTGACGACGTAATATTCCCCCAGACGCTGATTGAGCGGCGCGCCAAGGAATTTGTGATTTTCAATCTGCGGCAGCAGCGACAGCGAGGCGGTGTCCGCCAGCATCATGACAATATGCAGATCGGCGAAGCTCTGTACGGCCTTCAGCGCCGGTACCGGCCCCGGCGGGAAATCGGCGATAACCACCAGACCCGGATAATTCAACACTGTACTCAGACCGCGCTGCAAAAAGTGCGGGTCGTGGCTGATAGCGTTTTCAAACGCCAATCGTTGCTCTTCTTCCGCTTCGCCATAGGGCAGCACAAACACATTGGCGTCCGCCTTGAGAATAAACTGGCTCCAATCCATGACTGTGGTGGCCTGCTCGACATAGCCGCGTGTGTCGGATATCGGCACGCCGAAATGCAGCCGCAAGGCGTTTTGTACATCGAAATCAATGACCAGCACTTTGCTGCCGCTGCGGGCCAGGGCATAGGCTAAATTAGCGCTCACGGTGGTTTTGCCCACGCCGCCCTTGGGCGAACAGACGCAAACTAACGGCATAACGCGATATTCTCTAAAAGAAGTGGAAGGGAAAGATCGCGGCCGCCGTGGGTGTCGGCAGTGGCTGCGGGGCCACGATTGAATAAGTTTTTAAACCGCTTATCGGCGTCGCCGGGCATACCCTTTGCCGCGTTCGGCATCAAAAACGGATTGCCCTGCGGCACGTAAGCATCGCGGGCGCGGGCCGCTCCCTGCTCCGGCGCGAACTGGCCCTGCGCCTCGGCAAACGGCGACGTAGAGCGTACCTCGTGCGGGGCGTTAAACGGGTTACCCTGCGGCGTTAAAGCCTCGGGTGCGCGGCCTGGTGCCCGGGCATACCCATCTTGCGCCTGGGTCAATGGCGTTGTATCAGGCGTTTGCGCCGGGTCGCCCGTCATCAAGCCGGACGACGGGGTGCTGGCAAACATCGCCGCACCGCCTTGCAACGGTAATGCGTTGCCGTCGGTCGGCGCCGGGTCGCGGGGGCTCGGAGACGCGCGGCTGTCGGAGGCCGGCTGGCGTGTTAATTGACTAAATACCGATCCCGGCCCATTAGCGAGCCTGCTGGCGCCCATGGCGCCCATGGCGCACGCTAGCGGTGCGCTGCCGGCGGCAGTCTGCGGCGGCAAAGCATTATCCACCGCGTTGAACAGCGGCGAAAACACCGAGGGACCATACGCGGGGCGATCAATTCCGGCGGTGGCGGCAGATCCCTGGGCGACGGGAGGCTGCTGTGCCATTGCCGGCGATCGGGCGCTGAACTCTTGTTGTGATATCGGTGACGGCGGCGGCAGGATCGTCGAATGACCTTGCTCCAGCGGGTGTAACGACCGATCGGCATTGACGATCTGTCGGATAATGGTCCAGCTGGAAACAGAACTATGAGGGTTATTATCAGCGATTTCTTTATAATCAATAGCTTCCATATTCAGCTTTTCTTTGAATCGCTTAATGTCATCATAATTATTCATAGCTCACCTTAGGAATGGCGTGTGGCAGAACCGTACCGGCGCGTTTTCGCTAGGGTTAAGCGTAAAGGCGCAATCGGGCAAAATAAGCTTTGGGCGCGAATGAAAAAAATGACGAAATCTATAAGACAGGCTAATACAAGTCTCATTTATTTACCAATCTTGAACGGCGGCAGCGCCGTATAATAGCGATTGGTTGTCAGGGCGCTGTGGGGGTTGTATACCCGGCGCCTTGCTCGCGCGCGACTTTAAACATAGACCATTTTATTGGAATTGCCGGATAAATTTTTCCGGGTGTATCCCATGTCAAATGCCAATCGCTGCTGCTTTTTAATTAAAAGCCTTTTAAAAGGCAATATTTATTTTTCTGCTCGTTAATAATAGTTAAAACATGCGGCTTTTTGAAAAAACAGCCTATTTTCTACGACCGGAAGGAGGCTTTATAGTGAAGTTCTTGCCCTGAGGCTTGTGTAAAGTTAGCGTAATAGCCTTAACGATTACTTTACAAAAATTGATCATTTCGACCAAAACCAAAGACAGGCATAATGAAAGCCATTTCATTCCCACGCCGCTATCGCATAAGATTTGGCTGAATCGCCCGTTTTGAGGCATAAAACGCGCTATCAAATCGGTTATATTAGGCGGGATAATCGGTGCGACCTGCGTTAGGGCAGCTTGCGCCATCCACCGGCATTCGGCTACCGAGATGGCGGTGTTCCGGTTTGCGGTCAGCGGAGGGCACCGCCGCCCGCGTTTGACCTGCCAGCATTATATGGAGAAGAGTTTGCGGATCAGACGTTCTTTAACGATTAAACAAATGGCAACGGTGTCCGGCGTGGCATGGGTGACCCTTTGTCTGTTTATCGTGATCCAGCTTTTCCATTTCGTTCAGCAGCGTAGTGAAGATTACACCCTGCAATTGCAAAATATCGCCTCGTCGGTGCGCCAGCCGCTATCCAACGCGGTGCTCAAAGCGGATATCCCCCAGGCCGAACAGATTCTGGTTACCCTTAAACGCAGCGGCATTCTGAGCCGCGCCGATGTGGTACTCCCGAATGATGTCCATGTTTTGCACGGCGAGTTCCCGCCCGAGCGGCCGGTGCCGGCGCTGATACGCCGCGTGTTCCGCCTGCCGGTCGAGGTGCAGATGCCGCTTTATTCCTTGCCGCGGCCGTCTCATCCCCAGGCGCTCGCCTATTTGGTGCTACAGGCGGACTCGTACCGCCTGTATCAGTTTATCATCAGTGCCATTGCCACAATGATAACGACGTATTTGCTATTGGCGCTGATCATGACTGTTGCCATTACCTGGTGTATTAATCGCCTGATGGTGCATCCGCTGCGCGCGATTGCCCGCGAGCTGGAAAATCTGGCGCCGGAGGAAATTCCCTCCCACCAGCTTACTCTGCCGAATATGCATCGGGACGATGAATTGGGGGTGCTGGTACGCAGTTATAACCGCAACCAGCAGGCCAGTGCGCGCGCCCGGCAGGATCTTGAGCGGCGGACGACGCGTCATCCTGACACCGGTTTGCCTACCCGCGCGCGCTTCCTGGCGATGCTGGATGCCCGTCTGGCGTCGCAACAAGAAACCCGACCCTGTTGTTTGTTTGTCATCGCGGTCAGTACCCTTTTGGAGGCGGCGGTGGCGTTAACCGAATCGCAGTGCGGTCTGCGGCGCGCCGCGCTGGCGGATCAACTACGGCTGGATCACGGTGAAACCGGCCTGCTGGCGCAATTGAGCCCGCATGAATTCGCATTGTGCCATTGGGATACGCAGCCGCCGTTTCAGGCCAGGCAACTGGCCCAGCGCCTTTTATCCCGTATTCAGCATCCGCTGACCCTCGGTACGCTGACGCTGCGGCCCGCGGCCAGTATTGGCGTCACCATGGGTCAATTGGGTGACGAAATCTCTGAAGGCTTGCTGCGTCGTGCCGCGTCTGCCGCGTTGTCGGCAGACGCGCGGGGTAAAAACCAGATTGTGTTTTTCGAGCTCGAACAGGCTGACGCGGCGGCCCGGCGCTTGACTATTGCCCACACTCTGATAGACGGGATAGCGCACGGGCGCTGCGCACTGTTTTTCCAACCGCAGGTGGATATGCGCGACCGCCGCCTGTTAAGTGCCGAAGCCCTGCTGCGCTGGCGCCAGGACGATGGCAGTTGGAGCCTGCCGGAGGATTTTATTCGTCAGGTAGAGGCGGTGGGCGTGATGGTACCGCTGGGCAATTGGGTGCTGGAGGAAGCGTGCCGGGTGCTTGGAGCATGGCAGGCACGCGGTATCGACCTGCCGTTGGCGGTGAATCTGTCCGCGCTGCAATTACAGGAAAACGGTCTGGTCGCGTCGTTAAAACATTGGTTGGCGCGTTATCAGGTCCGCAGTGCGCGATTGGTACTGGAAATCACGGAAACCACCTGCATTGCCGAATTTGACGCCTCGTTCCAGGTGCTGCGCGAGCTGCGCAACCTCGGTATCGTTATTGCGCTGGATGATTTTGGCATGGGCTATTCCAGTTTATATTGCCTCGATCGCCTGCGGCATTTGCCCGTCGATATGCTGAAAATCGATCGTAGCTTCATCGCCACCCTGCCCGAAGATGCCGTCATGTTGCAGGTAGTCAGCGCCATCGCCGGCGTACTCGGCCTGCCGGTTATCGCCGAAGGGGTGGAAAATACCGCCCAATGCGATTATCTGCTGGCGCATCATATTCATCGCGGTCAGGGTTATCTGTTCGCCGAGCCGCTGACGCAGCCGGCATTTGAACAACGCTTCCTTCACGCGCCGGTCCCCTAATTTCCTGTCGCTTGCGCCAGTCCAGCGGCCTCTGTCCATTTTTTGTCCTGCCATGCCTCCAGAAGGTAATATTTTCTGCTGCGGGGTGACATCTGCAAAGGTCCGTTGTCTAACAACATGGTACACTTTGCGCCACACTTTTTTTTCGGCGGAAACGTAAAAACGATGCAAAGCACAGTCAACCGTCAAAGTGAGATTTAGGTTTTTCATTGGTACTGATTGAGTAGGGGTTCACATGCAGGGCACCGGCATTCGTCTTTTTTAAGTGGTGTTTTACTGGTGACATCGGGCGGGTGGGCACAGGCCGGAAGCATTACAACCCGATGCCGCCTGGCAGCAGGGAAAACTGAGCAATGGTTTCGCCTGGCAAGTCCTGACGACGCCACAGCGGCCAAACGACCGTATAGAATTGCGGCTGATGGTCAATACCGGTTCGCTGGCAGAAACCGCCCAGCAAACCGGTTTCGCGCGTCTTGTTGCCCGTTTGGCCCTGACGCACAGCGAAAAATTCACCAACGCGCAGCTTACCTCCTTATGGCAGCAGGGCGAGAATGAACAGCGGCCGCAGCCGCCGGCGCGCGTTTCCTATGATACGACATTGTATAGCCTCAGTTTGCCGAACGGCCGGCCGGATTTAGTCAAAGAAGCGTTGAAATGGATGGTCAATACGGCTGGCCAGCTGTCCATTACCCCGGCCGCGGTGCAGCAGGCGCTGGCGGCAGCGGATCCGGTGGCGACGGTACCGGATAACCCGCGCAACAGCTGGTGGCATTATCGCCTGAAAGGGTCGTTGCTGCTGGCTCACAGCCCGGATACGCCGACGAAAAATCTCCGGTGGATGCCGAACAATTGCAGCATTTCTACCAGCAATGGTACACCCCAGACGCCATGACGCTGTATGTGGTCGGCAATGTGGACGGGCGCGCCCTTAATGAGCAGATCGTTAAAAGCTTCTCTGCGCTGCAGGGCAAACGCGACACGCCGGCGACCATGCCGACGATGTCGCCGTTACCGCATCAACCCGTGAGCCTGTTTAGCGAAGCAGGCGGCTACGACAGTCTTAAGCTCGTCTGGGACAGCCCGTGGCAGCCTATACGTGATTCGCAATCGTTGAATCGTTATGGGCGCGGGGATCTGGCGCGCGAGGCGCTGTATATGCATTTGCAGCAGGCGCTCAAGGAAAGCGACCTGAAGCAGACTAATTTGCGCTTTGACTGCAATGTTAACTATTTACGCGCTCAGTGTGCGATTCACGTCGATACGTCAGCGGATAATTTGACGCCGTCGATGACCTTCGTCGCCCACGAGCTGGCCAATGTGCGCAACAATGGCTTGAGCCAGGCGGAATTCGACGCGCTAATGGCGCGCAAAACCGGTGAATTGAGCACGCTGTTCGCCACTTACGCGCGCACCAGCACCGACGTTTTGATGAGTCAGCGTTTACGCTCTAAGCAAAATGAGGTCGTGGATATCGCGCCGGAACAGTATCAGAAATTGCGTAGCGCTTTTCTTGGCGGGCTGACGCTGCAAAGGCTGAATCAGGAATTGCGCGGTCAGCTGTCGCAAAACGCCACTCTGGTGCTGATGCAGCCAAACGGCGAGCCGGAGGTGAACATGAAGGCGCTGCAGGAGATCTACGAGCACATCATGGATCCAGGCCCGCTGCCGGCGACGATTGACGAGAGCAAGCCGGAGGTCACCGATATACCGCCGGCCTCGTGAGAGAGGCGCTATCACCGTGCGGTCGGTCAGCGGACGGTAGCCTGTTCAGGTCTTGATTTTTGGCGTCCATCTTCCACATTATCCCATTGGTCGCGGCGGCTGTCAGCCTGTCGCGCTTTTAGCACCGGCGTGTTTGTAGCGCTGTTGCTGCCTTGATAGGACCATCAGCCCTGCCGGGTGGGCATGGCATCGCGCGGTATAATGGCGCCACGGTACTGGGTAACCGTGCTGGCGGTGCGATGCCCGCTCTCGGCGGCCGTGGCCGCGCCGCCGCCGGTCAGACGCACCGCCAGATAGCCGGCGCTAAAAGAGTCACCGGCGGCGGTGGTATCAACCACTTTTTCTTTCGGCAATCTCACCGCGGGCACTTCCTGCAACGCCCCGTTGGCTTCCGCCACCAGACAGGCATCGGCGCCGCGTTTGATGACAATTTCACTGACGCCCAGCGCGCGGGTGTGCTCAAGTACGGCGTCTACCGGTTGTTTACCCCACAGCATGTCCTCGTCGTCGAGCGTCAGAAAGGCGATATCGGTACAGGCGAGGATGTCGCGATAGGCCGCTTGGGTTTCTTCCAGGCTCTGCCACAAACGCGGGCGGTAATTATTGTCAAAAATGACTTTACCGCCGTTGGCACGACAGGTCCGCAGCAGGGCCAGCAGACGCTCGCGGCTTTGCGGCGACAGGATGGCGATGCTTATCCCGCTTAAATAAAGGTAATCGAAGTCCGCCAGCGCCGAGAAAATGTCAGCCGACGACGCGCTTTCCAGCCAGTAACGGGCGTCTGCCTCGTTGCGCCAGTAATAAAAAGTACGCTCGCCGTGGGCGTCGGTTTCAATGTAATACAGCCCGGGCAACCGGTTCTCCAGGCGCTGAATGAGCGAGGTTTCTACCCCCTCCTGTTGCCAGGCCTTTAGCATATCATCACTAAAGCTGTCGGTACCGAGGGCGGTAATATAATGCACCTTGAGCTCAGAGGCAGCGACCAGGCGCGAGAGATAGACTGAGGTATTTAATGTATCGCCGCCAAATCCGCGCTTAACGTCGCTGCCCTTTTGCGACAATTCGATCATGCATTCGCCGATAATGGCGATCTTTTTGCTGGTCATTGCTTGCTGGCCCGTCATATAAAGAGAAAGCTGATATAGGCACTTAGTCTCAACAGAATGATCGATGCAGTCAATAGCCGCTGAAACGTTGTTTTAGTTTATCATGACCTGGATCGTCACTGCGGCGACTTTCCCGACGTTTATCCCGCCATGCAAAACCCGTCGACACCCTGCTGCGGCAGTAAGCAAACCCGATAGTTTTGCCGGCGACCTGACGATTTCCGGCATGCCCGGGTTATCAGCGGTCCCCCTTCGCGGTGTGCGACGGCCAGCGCGCCGCGCTATTGTCAGCCGATTCACCCACTGACTATGGCTTCGCGCTTTGCCAGCAGGAGTTGCAGTGGCACCGCACCCTGGGCACGCTGCCGCTGCGGTGTAACCCTCTGGCGACACGCCAGTTTTGCGCTTGATCTCCCGCCGGTTTCACCCGCCAAATCTGGCAGGCGCGTAATCCTCAACTATCATTAATGCATCGGGGAAGACTAACGAGGATATCGACATTCATGACACGGACCAAGAAAGTGATAGGTGGGATCGTGCTGTTTCTGCTGCTGCTCATCGTGGCTATCGTGATTTTTATCGCCACGTTTGACTGGAACCGCCTCAAACCGACCATAAACGAAAAAGTCTCCACCGAACTCCAGCGCCCCTTCGCGATTAACGGCGATTTGGGCGTGCAATGGTCCCGGAAGCGCGACGAGCGCGGCTGGCGCAGTTGGGTGCCGTGGCCGCACATCCATGCGGAAGATATTTCGTTAGGCAACCCGCAAGATGTGCCGGGCGACTACACTGCCCGGCTTAAACGCATCGAGGCCAGTATCGCCCCTTTAGCGCTACTGCACCGTGAAGTGTATCTGCCGCGTATTACTTTGGTCAGCCCTGATGCGTCGTTGAAACGATTAGCGAACGGTAAGAATAACTGGACTTTCAACCTGGCCAACAGCGACGAGAAAGACAGCCAAAAACCCGTTTCGCCGTGGTCTTTTCAGGTGGATGATATCGTTTTCGATCGTGGAAAGATTGATTATCAGGACGCCATCGCCAAGGCGGATATTCATCTAACGGTAAACCCGCTCGGTAAACCGGTGGCTATGGCCGAACTGACCGGCAGCGGCGACGATAAGCAGGCGGCGGCGAAAAATGACAACAACTACATTTTCGGCTGGAAAGCGGAGGGGACTTACAACAACGAACCGCTTAGCGGCTCAGGAAAAATTGGCGGCATGCTGGCGCTGCGTAGCGCGGGGACCCCGTTCCCGCTGCAGGCGGATGTGCGCTCGTGTCGGACCCGCGTGGCGTTCACCGGGACGCTTGAGGATCCGCTTAATTTCGGTGGTCTGAATTTGCGCCTGCGGCTCGCCGGAGAAAATCTCGGGGATTTGCAGGGGCTGACCGGGGTGGTGCTGCCTGATTCGCCGCCCTATAACACCGACGGACATTTGGTTGCCAATTTTAAAGGCAAAAATGCGGGCCGATACCGTTACGAGAAGTTTAACGGCAAGATTGGGCAGAGCGATATCCACGGTACGTTGGAATACCGCCAAGGCAAACCGCGGCCGTCGCTGAGCGGCGAACTGGTGTCAAATCGGCTGCGCTTTGCCGATTTGTGGCCGCTTATCGGTGCCGACTCCGGCACCGCGTCCGGCAAACAGGCGGCCAAAACCAAATCGATACAGCCCTCTGATAAGGTGCTGCCGTATGACAAATTCGATACCGCCAGCTGGTCCAAGATGGATGCGGACGTGAAGTTTACCGGCGAGGATATCGAACACGGCGATGCGCTACCGTTAAGCGATCTTTATACCCATCTGAAGCTGGATAATGGTGAGCTGTTGCTGGATCCGCTGCGCTTTGGCATGGCGCGCGGTACGCTTAACGCCACCATCCGCCTGGAAGGGCAACGCACGCCGATGCGCGGCCGCGCGGATCTTCATGCCCGTGGCCTGCAACTAAAAGCGCTGTTCCCGAGCGTCGAAGCGATGCGCAGCAGTATGGGCCAGTTAAATGACGATGCGCAATTTACCGGCACCGGCAATTCCGTCGCGGCGCTGTTGGGCAGCAGCAATGGTAATCTGCGGCTGTTGATGAACGATGGCATTATCAGCCGTAATTTGATGGAAATCGCCGGTCTCAACGTCGGTAATTACGTCGTCGGTAAGCTTTTTGGCGACGAGCAGGTGAAAATCAACTGTGCCGCGGCGGACGTCAATGTCAATAACGGTCTGGCGCAGCCGCGACTGTTCCTGTTCGACACGGAAAACGCGGTCATTCATGTTGACGGCACCACCAACCTGGGTACCGAAAGGCTGGATTTGTCGATCAATCCCGATAGTAAAGGCGCGCGCATTGTGACGCTGCGATCGCCGCTGTATGTGCGTGGCACCTATAAAAATCCTTCCGCCGGCGTGAAACCGGGGCCGCTCGTCGCTCGCGGCGCCGCAGCCGTTGTGCTGGGGGCGGTGGTAACGCCGGCGGCGGCGCTGCTGGCGCTCATTTCCCCGAGCGGCGGCGAGGATAATCAGTGCGCGCCGATATTAAAAGAAATGAATATCAAAAAGTAACCGGTATCGCCTCCGGCGGCGGGCGCCAACCCGCTGTCGGGTTGGTCAATGACCGTTCAGAATGGCGCAGCTGTGATCCTGAATCTCTTCAATCGTGCCGGTATTGCGGTGCAGCAGACTGCGCTGGCTGGCCAGAAGCACCAATGAGCCATCCAGTAGCGGCGCCAGCGCCATACCGTATTCGCCCATCTCCTCAGCAGCATCCGGTACTTCACGCGCCAGCAGCAAAAAGGGGCTTTGCGCCGCCAGGCCAGCCGTGGAAATACGCCTGGCCAGATATTTGTGGCATAGAATCGGTTGCGCCAGCGGTTGCCATTCGGTGCTGATATTGGCGGCATCGTTGTCCAGCCGCTCGCGGATATCCGGCCGCAGACAGGAAATATGGATATTCAGCTGATTTTGCGTCCGGCCATAGGCGGAATTGATCGCCAGCGACAAATCACGGTCTCCGATAGGCTTACCCCGCCTCTCGGATAGAAAATGTCTGGCCTGCCAGGCAAGATAAAAGAAATTGGGCGTCGAGGTAGAGAGTAAACGTGGGCTTTCGATACCGCTGATTTTATCGGTAGGCATTAATAAAAACTGCAGCGGCCCGACAAAATCATCTTTAAATACCATAGCCGGCAGCGGTATTGACCTCGCTGCACGGCGCCGGATCCCCACGCTGAAGTTGATTCGGCACGCATTTCTCACTGACTATCCCCCACAGGGCGTCGGGATGTGTCGGCGAGGAAGTGTGGTAATATTGCCAGGCGCCAAGCGCCGCAACCAAAATAACAATCACCAGCAGCAGCGCATATTTGATCTGTTGCCACGTCATGGGTCATCCTCTTCATGTTCTCTACGCCGCATTAAAAAACGGGCCGCATCCGCTGGGATGACAGCCCGTCATTACCGTTATCTTTACCGGCCGGCCGCTAAGCCGCGCAAATTAAAGCGCCCTGTGCCGTGTCTCATGCGACGCCAACAGCGCCAGTAATGTCAGGCAGGCAATCGTCGCCAGGTAAATCCCCACGTAGAACAACCCGTAATTGGCGGTAAGCCAGGCGGCAATGTACGGGGCGACCGATGCACCGATGATTGACGCCACATTATAGGAAAAAGAGGCGCCGGTATAGCGAACTTCGGTGGGAAACAGCTCCGGCAACAGTGCACCCATGGGGCCGAACGTGAGGCCCATCACCATAAAGCCGCATAACAGAAACGCCATCACCAGCTAGACATTCCCCGAACCCAGCAGCGACGGGAACACCAACGCAAACGCTATAATCAAAACCGTAATGGCTATCATGGTGTAGCGGCGGCCGAACTTATCCGCCAATTGACCGGCGATGGGGACCATCAAACCGAAACCGATAACGCCAATCATCAGCATCAGCAGAAAATCGTTGCGCGAGAATCCCAGACCGCGCGGCATGGGCGCCGTACCGTAGGTCATGGAGAATACCGTCATAATATAGAATAGGGTATAAGTGGCCACCATGATAAACGTAGCGATGATGGTCATTTTCAAATGCTGGTTAAGCAGGGTACCAATAGGCATGCGTACCTGCGCCTTCGCCTTGGCGATTTTGGCGAAAACCGGCGTTTCATGCAGCGAAACGCGCACATACAGCCCAATCAGCACCAGGACGGCCGACAGCAGGAAAGGCACGCGCCAGCCCCAGCTCATAAACTGTTCGTCGGTCAGCAGCCAGGAAAGCAGCAAGAACATGCCGTTGGCGAAGAAGAAGCCGATGGGCGCGCCCAACTGCGGGAAGGAGCCATACAAGGCGCGTTTTCGGTCGCCAGCATCGCCGCGCCGCCCCATTCTCCCCCCAGGCCAAGACCCTGGCCGAAACGGGCCAGCGCCAGCAGCAGCGGCGCCAGTACGCCAATCGTCTGATAGCCCGGCAGAAGGCCTATCACCACCGTTGAGATGCCCATGGTGAGTAAGGAGGCCACCAAGGTCACTTTGCGGCCGGCACGATCGCCAAAATGGCCGAACAGCGCTGAGCCAATCGGCCGGGCGATAAACGCGGTGGCGAAGGTGGCCAGGGATTGTAGCGTGGCGGCGGTGTCGTACCCCTGCGGGAAAAAGATATGCGGGAAAACAATAACCGCGGCGGTGGCATAAATATAGAAATCGAAGAATTCGATGGCGGTGCCGATCAACGACGCAACAATCACTTTACCCCGTGAATTAACGGGAGGGGCGGCTGCGTCGGAATCCAGAGTCGGTGCTGCTGAGGCTTGCATAATTGTTTCTTATTGGTCAACTACGGAAAAGATAGGCATCTTAGACAGAGAAATAAGGCATTTCAATGTCTGAATTTTTACCAATTAGTCATTTCCCCCCGCCAGCAGCAGATTATGCCTCCTCATGATGTTTCCGCAGGGAAAGCCGCCGGAGAAAGTGTTTGCAGCAGAGTTAATTTCTGTAAAAACCCGTAAGAAAAATTACCCCCTAGCGATAAATGCTGGTTTGTGGTTGTAAATATGTAAAAGTTAGTATAAAACACTGCCGTAACGCTAATCATTTGGCATACTCCGCTGCCGATTAAGGTTACGCCAACATATCCTGCAGGACGATGACGTGCCACCGCCTCCCGGGCGCTTAGCAATAGCGCGGCAGAGCCGTGCGGCGCGGTCTATTGACGCCACCGCATGTTATTTTTCGGCGGCCGGCTTTACCCCAGCGGTGGCGTCTGGCCGCCGGAGCGATGTCTCAGGCGTCGCCGTGCCAATGAGCGGTGGCGTCTGGCCGCCGGAGCGATGTCTCAGTCGTCGCCGTGCCGATGAGCGGTGGCGTCTGGCCGCCGGAGCGATGTCGCAGGCGGCACCGTGCCGATGAGCGGTGGCGTCTCGCCACCGGGGCGGTGGTTCAGGCGTCGCCGTGCCGATGAACGGCGGCATCGTAACCGTTATCGGTCGGGTCGGAGGTTGCGTCCGCCGCGTCCCGGGGGTGACTGTTTTTTTTGGCGTAGTCGGCGGTGCCTATCCAGGCGGCGCAGAACAGCGTCAGCCGGGCAAAGAAATAGAAGAACGCCATCAGCCCGATAACCGAGCCGAAAGCGGCGCCAGAGGGCGATTTGGCCAGCTGGGGTAGCGTCATGGTCATAATGATTTTGATTATCTCGAAACCAAACGCCGCCATCAGCGCCCCGCGGAAAATGGCTTTATTACGCGGCTTGTGACGGGGTATGACCCAAAATATACACAGAAATAACAGGAAGTTAGCTAGCATAGATAGCGTCATGCCCGTCACTACCATCACCGGCCGCAGCCAGGTAACATTATCGAGCCCCATCGCCCTGATAATCTGATCCTGGGCGCCGGCGAAGACTGACGTCAGCGACAGCGTGACAATCAGCGCCACCACCAGACCTATCAGGGAAATCAGATCGCGCAAATATTTCAGGTAAAATTTCTCCTGATCCTGGGGATTGCGTTCCCATTCGTCACGCAGTTGGGCGCGGATAGCCTCTCGCAGGTTGCCCATCCAATTCAGCCCTGAGTAGAGCGCGACCAGCAGACCGGTGATGCCGACCGTGGTGCACTGTTGCACGGCCGTACGCACCGTATTTTTCAGCGTGGTCGCCAGCGTTTGCTCGCTGATACTGTCGGCTATTTTATTAATCAAATCGGTCAGGATATCCGGGTTGGACGCCAGAAAAAAACCGACACCGGCAAACGACACCATCAAAATAGGAATTAAGAAAAGAAAGGAAAATAGGTAATCGCGGCGCCAAACTGGCTCCCCATGCGATCGCTAAAGCGCTCCGCGGCGCGGATCAAATGCGCTACCACCGGATAAGCGCAGATCTTTTCGATCAACCGTCCTGAACGGTGGGCAACCTTATCAATCGACTCATGGCAGGTATGAAGCGTGGTCAGCGGAGTGGTAATTTCCGGTTCCCGGGCGGTCGCGGCATGCGTCTTTTTTTCGGCCATAGTCCCTCTCGAAGTCAGCCCAGCATTAATAGCCCTAATGGAAATAATTATAGCCAATGATCCCGACTGAGGGGCCGGCATCGCGGCAATGTCTTGGCAGTAAGTTCAATTGGCTGCTGGAATGGGGACGGAAAGGGAACACACGGGCGCTGTTGCAGGCCCGTGAGAAATGAAAGATAGCTTAACGCATTGTCACCAGCTCTTCCGCTGCGGTCGGATGGATAGCCACGGTATTGTCAAAATCCTGCTTGGTGGCACCCATTTTGATGGCGACCGCAAAACCCTGCAGCATTTCATCCATGCCAAAACCGATACCATGCAGACCGACAATTTTCTCTTGCGGACCGACACAAACCAGCTTCATACGGCACGGCTGACGATGCCGGGTGACCGCGGTGTACATGGAAGTGAAAGATGTCTGGTAGACGTTGACCTCAGCGTCACCGTACTTCTCCCGGGCCTCTGGCTCAGTCAGACCAATGGCGCCGATAGGGGGATGGCTGAAAACCACCGTCGGGATCAGATCATAGTCCAGATGCTCTTCCGGCTTGTTGTTAAACAAGCGCTCCGACAGCCTGCGACCGGCGGCGACCGCTACCGGCGTTAACTCAACCGCGCCGGTATTATCGCCAACGGCGTAAATACCCGACACATTGGTGTTTTGGTATTTATCTACCTGAATGTGGCCGGTATCGTCGGTTTTTACGCCCGCCGCCGCCAGATTGAGATTATCGGTGGCCGGCTCGCGGCCAATGGCCCAAATCAACGCGTCAACGGTAAATTGCTGTTCATTTTGCAGCGTCAGCGTCAGGCTGCCGTCGGGGTTTTTCGCCACCGATCGCGGCACCGAACCGGTATGAAGCGCCGGCCCTTCTGCCTGCATCACCTCGACCAACGTCTCGACAATCAGCGGATCAAAGCTGCGCAGCGGCGCGTGTTTACGAACAAACAGATGGGTCTTGGCGCCCAGGCCGTTAAGCACACCCGCGATTTCCACCGCGATATAACCGGCGCCTACGACCGCGACGCGTTCCGGCATGGCGTCCAGCGCAAAGAAGCCGTCGGAATCAATGCCATATTCCGCGCCCGGGATAGCCACTTTGCTTGGACGGCCGCCGGTCGCTATTAATATGTGATCGGCGGTGATGCGCTCGCCGTTCACCTCCACGGTATGCGCATCAACAAAACGGGCGAAGCCGTGAATGACATCGACATGATTATTGCCCAGCACCCGTTCGTAGGATTGATGAATGCGATCGATATAGACGCTGCGGCTTTCGACCAAGGTGCGCCAGTCGAATTTGTCGACGGTCGTGCTGAACCCGTAATCGGGCGCATACAGCCTTACCGCCTCGGCAATTTGCGCGGCGTGCCACATCACTTTTTTTGGAACGCAACCCACGTTGACACAGGTGCCGCCAAGGTATTTGGCTTCAATCAGCGCACATTTACGGCCGTACTGGGCAGCGCGATTAGTTGACGCAATGCCGCCGCTGCCGCCGCCGATAGTGAGGTAATCGTAATGTCGGGTCATTCGGGCGTTTCCTTCAGCAAAATCGTTGGCACAAGTGTAACGTGCAAACGCCCGTTGTCGCAAAGATTGCGTCAATCCCTATGATAGGCGGGGCGCCGTTACTCCGGCACTAGCCAGCGCGCGAAAGCGTGGCCCTGGCCGGTGGGGACCAGCGTCTGATGCAGCCAGGGTAATAAGGCATTCATTTGCTGTTCCAGTTTCCAGGGGGGATTGACGACAATCATGCCGGAGGCGGTCATGCCGCGCCGATCGCTATCGGGACGGACCGCCAGCTCAATGTGCAGAATTCGCCGAATGCCGCTTCGCTCCAGCGCCGACAGCGTGCGCTTCACCTGCTGGCGCAGCACCACCGGATACCACAGCGCATAGACGCCGGTGGCGAAACGCTTGTAGCCTTCCTGAATAGCGCTGACCACGTCCTGATAATCCGTTTTCATTTCATAAGGCGGATCGATCAGTACCACGCCGCGCCGGGATGCCGGCGGCAATTGGGACTTGAGCTGCTGATAGCCGTCCGCCCGCAGTACCGTGGTGCGGGCATCTTTGTGAAATTCGCTGCGCAGCAGCGGATAGTCGCTGACGTGCAGCTCGGTCAAATGGAATTTATCCTCGTCGCGCAGCAGTTGGCGGGCCAACAGGGGCGAACCGGGATAATAGCGTAGCTGCCCGGTGCGGTTGAAATGACGGATGACGTCGAGATAAGGCGACAGCAGAGCCGGCACATCGTCACGCTGCCAAATCCGGGCGATGCCTTCCAGGAATTCGCCGGTGCGCTCGGCATTTTCACCGGAAAGCAGATAGCGGCCCGCGCCAGCATGGCTGTCCAAATAAAGGAAAGATTTTTCCTTTTCTTTCATCGCGCTCAGGATGAGGCTAAGCACGGTATGTTTAAGCACATCGGCGTGGTTACCGGCATGGAAGCTGTGGCGATAGCCGAGCATAGGTTTGATATCTACTTAATAAATAATGTTATTTTAGGATGCTGATGCCGTGATTTGCTCATGTTACCCGCGTATCTATTCGGAGCCAACGCATCTGACTCAGAGCAAAGAAAAGCATATGAACAATATCTCAGACGGAGGATTATATCAGGATGCGGACGCAATGGGTTAAATCCATCCCGACGCCGCAACGCACAGGCCGCCAGGGGTTCTGATTCGTGCCGCTATTTTCGATTATTGTTGACTGCGGATGACGTTTCGCCCCAGACAACCGCCACGTGCAAGATAAGCTAAACATCCGGCGAAAAGAATGAAGAGATGTAAAAAGGGCGCGTTTCAAGGCGTTTCGCGCACCAGGTTACCGGTTACCACCATTATTATCCCCAGACGGGCGGCACAGTGATAGTCTGAATCCACTGCCGTAAAAGTGAATCGGTCACTCAGCGAGGCGGCTGCGATAGCGCCGGAAAACCGGTAGCGGAGGCGGGTTCCCCATGCCCGGCGGGGCGAATGACGCATGGCCAAGCGCCAGCTTGTCAGTTCGGTGGCGTTTGTCGCTAAAGCGCCTGCGGCCCGGTGGCTTGATGTGCCCGTAGCCTTCGGCTTTAACGGCGCCGCCGGTGAGAAGGGTGATAACTGAAATAGGCATTATCTATTTTTAAATAAATAATACAGCAGTGCGTTAAGCTGGAAATACGGCAGTTATTGAAATGCTCATTGATGTGTTTTATTATATTCCTGTCGTCGATTCAGATTTGAATCATTCTATATTCATATTATTTAGTGCATGAAAGCCCTATCCGCGCCAGGAAATGACGCGGCAATAAATAACAAGGAGAAGTATTATGCAGGGAGCAGAGACGAATAAAAATGACCATGCCTATAACCGGGTGCCGGCAACGGCCCGGGCGAGTCTGTTGAATGCCACGTTAGTGCGAATGGGCGTGATGACGTCCTTATCGCAATTTATGGTTGGCGCGACGCTCGGCCATAGTATGAGTTTTGGGCAGGCCATGCTGGCGACGGTGCTGGGTAGTCTGTTGTTGGAACTGGTAAGTCTGGGAATGGGACTGGCCGGGATGAGTGAGGGTTTATCTACCAGCCTGCTGGCCCGCTGGTGCGGATTTGGCCGTATCGGCTCGTGCCTTATCGGCGTGTTTATCGCCTTAAGCCTAATTGGCTGGTTTGGCGTGCAAAATTCCGTGCTGGCGGACGGATTACTGCATGTTTCACAAGGAACACTCAATTTTACCGCCGCCGCCATTTTATCTGGATTGAGCATTACACTATTAGTGTTATACGGGTTTTCCGCCTTAAGCTGGACGGCGAAAATATCAGTGCCGTTGTTTTTCTTGGTGGTGGTGTATATTCTTTATGATATCGTCAGCGGCCCAGATGTGCTTAATTTTCTGGATGGACAGCCTAATGGGCCGGCGATGTCGTTAAGTCAGGGGGCGACCATGGTGGCCGGCGGATATATTGTCGGCGCGCTGATTTCTCCCGATATTTGCCGCTATTGTAAAAATAAAAATCACGTTTTATTTATGGTGACTTCTTCTATTATTGTGGGTGAAATAATCATAAATTGCCTGTCCGTTATTGTCGCCCATACGCTTGGAACGGCGGACGTGGTCACCATTATGACCCACAGCGCCGGCGGGATTGGTCTGGTTACCGTGATCCTCTCCGCCATAAAAGTGAATGACGTCAATTTATACTCTGCCAGCCTTGGCATGGCAACCGCGCTGGATGCGTTAACCCATCGTAAATGGCGCTACCGCTGGTTGACGCTGATTCTGGGACTGACCGGCACCGCACTATCGGTGATGGGTATTATTGCCCATTTTATCGACTTTCTCATTTTGCTGGGCGTGCTGTTCCCGCCCATTGCCGGCGTCATGCTGGTGGATTACTACGTGCTGCGCACCCATCGCGCGCTGCTTGATGCGACCCGCGCACGCCACGTTCTGCCCGATGCGGCGACGACGCCGGGCATCGGCTGGCCGGCCATGGCGGCCTGGCTGGGCGGCAGTACGGTGGGCCTCACCTGCCAACTGTGGATCCCGTCACTGAATGCATTGCTGGCGGGCTGCCTGTTCTACTGGCTGATGGCGCAGGCGAAACAGAGGATAACGGGCCGCTGCCGGTCTGATGGCTAAGCACCGGCGCGCCAGGGCAGGGGCGTCGGCGACGGTATCAGGCGTGGTAATCGGCGATGATCTCCAGCACGCCATTGATAACGAACTGGACGCCCATACACACCAGCAGAAACCCCATCAGCCGTGAAATCGCTTCAATACCGCTGGCGCCGACCACATGCATAATGGCGCCTGAACTGCGCAGCGCTATCCAGACAACCACGCTGATGGTCAAAAAAACCAGTACCGGGGCGAGCGTGGTGACCCAGGGGGAAAAATGGACGTCTTCGTTGACGGTCGAAACCCAACTGATGATCATGGCGATGGTGCCCGGTCCCGCCGTGCTCGGCATGGCCAGCGGCACGAAAGCGATATTGGTGGATTTATGCTTATGCATCTCGCGTGCCTTGCTTTCGGCAATGCCTGGATCGTCATCGGTCTGCGCGGGAAACAGCATGCGAAACCCGATAAAGGAGACGATAAGCCCGCCGGCGATACGAAGCCCCGGGATAGAGATACCAAAAGTATTCATCACCAGCGTACCAGCATAGAAGGCGACCATCATAATGGCGAAGACATAGACCGACGCCAGACGGGCCTGCTGGTTTCGTTCCGCCGCGGTCATGTTTTTACTGAGGCTGAGGAACAGCGCTACGGTGGTGAGTGGATTCACTAACGGCAGCAGTACCATCAGACCCAAGCCGATGGTTTTGAAAAGTTCAAACATACGCGCGGTCTCCAGCCCGGTTTTTTCCGGCCGCCAGGGCATTAAAACTGGCGGCCGGAAAGCAATAAGTCATTAATTTTACAGGCATTGACCCTCTCTAGCCAACTGATAAATTGTCAGTACACATAACAAGAATGGTTCAGTCACTTTCGCCCAGCTCCACAGCCAAGGAAAGCACATGAATTTTGCATTGTTCAATTCCCTTAACGGTGCGCCTGATCCCACTCGTGCGCTCAGCTTGTTCCCCGCGTTAAATTCCTTTTATCAGGCATTGGGCAATACACCCTTACAACCGGTGCCCGGCCCGGCGGGGGGCGGCCGTATTCTGGCGAAGTTCGAGTTCGTCAATCCGTTCGGCTCGGTGAAAGATCGCGCGGCGTTCGGCATGTTCTGTGAGGCTATCAATCAACATGATTTTAGCCGCGCACCGCTGAAACTGTTGGACGCTTCTGGCGGTAATATGGGCAAAGCCCTGGCGAAACTGGGCCAGCTGTACGGCATTCCGATACATTTGATCATCCCCGATAGTTCACCGCCGCCGCTGGTGGATTTTCTGCGCGACGCCTGCGCGGAGCTAAGCACCGTAGAAAGCCGCTTTTTCCTGCTGGGACTTATCAGAGCCGCGCCCAGGCGATAGGTTTGCACGATCCCGGCTGGACACTGCTGTCACAACATCTGGATTTGGTGAATGTGGCGATTCATCAATACCAGACCGGGCAGTAAATTCGCCGTCAACTGGCGGCTGAGAAAGCGGACGGTTGGGTGGCGGCAGTCGTGACCGGTGGTACCTTGAGCGGCGTCTATGCCGCACTGGTTAAGGACAATCCAGCGCTAAGGGTGCTCGGCAAGACGCCTAGCGAATTGCCGTTTGGTACCTATGATCCGCCTAATGATTGCGATAAATTCGGTGGCGCGGGCGGGATGGGTTTTGGTTTCCGACAACCCTTTCTCGCCCATGTGGGGCTGGAGCATGTTCCGTTCAAAGAGGTCAGTTGGCAGGCATCGTTAAGCGCGATGTATTAGTTTCATCGTTTGACCGGTGTCCGTATTGGCGCGTCCGCCGCCGCCAACTGGCGCTGCGCCTATGAGCTGGCGCAAGAGATGACCCCGGCGCAGTGCGTCATTACGCTGTTCGCCGATGCCGGCAGCGACGCCGAGCGTGACCGGGGAGAGCAGTATTTCCACGCGCTGGGTGCGCTGCATCCGGTTTAGGCGGCGGTACCGTCGCGGGTGCGCCGGCATAAATTGCCCTTCGCGGCGTTGCGGCCATCGATTAGCTTTCCTGCGCCGTCGCCAGTAAGGCTTCACGCCTGCTTACCGCGGCCGGTTGTCCCTCATCGGTTTTAGCGCTAACGGTTGCCTCTCATCGTCTCTTTGTAGCGGCCAGCACTCCGCGCCCCTGATGCGGGGTGGTAGCACGCTATCGCCAGGCGGGATTGCTCATCACGCTATAGCGGCCACAGCCCAGCAGCGCGATCGCGAGCCCGGCAAAAAGATAGACCGCAATATTTTCCAGTCCCCAGGCGCCCACGTTCGTCAGGGTAAAAATGATGCCGGGTTCGGTAATCAGCCAGGCAAACAGCATGGTGAAGGCGAAGATCAGTGCCGCCGGCCGCACCAGAATGCCGAAAATAAACATCAGCGGTACAATGATTTCACCCAGGAACACCCCATAAGCGACGATGGCGGGCATTCCATGGGCCTGAACCATCCC
The DNA here is from genome assembly GCF_018777395.1 of Candidatus Sodalis endolongispinus. Classification (GTDB taxonomy): domain Bacteria; phylum Pseudomonadota; class Gammaproteobacteria; order Enterobacterales; family Enterobacteriaceae; genus Sodalis_B; species Sodalis_B endolongispinus. The sequence goes on along the minus strand of NZ_JAFJYC010000001.1, from coordinate 1,254,827 downwards.
GATGATGCCATTGATGCCGAACAGCAGTTTATGGATGCCGTGAAACAACATCATGGCGCCAAAGGTAAACCGCAGCAGCAATTTCCCCAGATCCGGCTTATCCAGCATTCGGTTAAAGGCAGTTAGCATGATGATACCCGTCCTCAGAAATAGGTGGTGAGTGATTAACTGTTAATAATAACTATTCAATACCTTATTACTGAATATTTATCCGCACCAGATCAAGCAATTAATCGCTAATCCAGACCCGTTTGCCGGAAATCGTCAGCGCATCAACTCTTAGGCAGCGTAAGCGGAGGGAAAATGACCGGTCGCGTCGCACGGCGGCCGTTACACTTCGCTCGCCATTGAGTTATCCTCATGTTAATCCTATTGGCTTTCACGAACATCAGGACTGCGCTATGACTAATTCGTTACTGACCTCGTTTTCCTTGCCCCCTTTTGCCGCTCTTCGTCCTGAGCACGTCGTGCCGGCGGTGAAAGCCGCGCTTGAGCACTGTCGCCACACCGTTGAGGAGGTCGTGGCGCAGCCCGGTCCGTTCACCTGGGAGACTCTCTGCCAACCGCTGGCGGACGCTGATGACCGTTTGAGCCGGATTTGGTCGCCGGTGGGCCATTTAAATGCGGTGAAGAACAGTCAGGAATTGCGCGAAGCCTATGAACAGAGCTTGCCGCTGCTGTCTGAGTACAGCACTTGGTTAGGGCAACATAACGGTTTGTATCAAGCCTATCGTAATCTGCGCGACGGCCAACACTATGTGCAGCTGAGCGTGGCGCAGAAGAAAGCGGTGGATAATGCGCTGCGCGATTTTGAATTGTCCGGTATTGGCTTGCCGGCGGAAAAACAGCAGCGCTATGGGCAAATCGTCGCCCGTTTGTCGGAGCTAGGGTCGGCCTACAGCAATAACGTGCTGGACGCCACCATGGGCTGGAGCAAGTTGATAACCGATGAGCAGGAATTGGCCGGCATGCCCGAAAGCGCCCTTGCCGCCGCCCGCGCCCAGGCGCAGGCCCGCGAGCAGGAGGGCTGGTTACTGACGCTCGATATCCCTAGCTATTTTCCGGTGCTCAACTATTGCGATAACGCCGCGCTACGTGAGGAGCTTTACCGTGCCTATAACACCCGCGCCTCCGATCAGGGGCCGGATGCCGGCAAATGGGATAACGGCCCCATCATGAGCGAAATTCTGGCGCTGCGCCATGAGCTGGCGCAACTGCTGGGCTTCAACAGCTATGCCGATAAATCCCTGGCCACCAAAATGGCGCAGGATCCGCGGCAGGTGCTGTATTTTCTCACCGATCTGGCCAGGCGCGCGCGCCCACAGGGCGAGCAGGAGCTGGCGCAGCTGCGCGCCTTCGCGCAACGCCACTTCTACCGCGATAGGCTGGATCCGTGGGATATCGCTTATTACGGCGAAAAACAAAAACAGCACCTGTTTTCGATCAACGATGAACAATTGCGTCCCTATTTCCCTGAACCGCGGGTCGTCAGCGGCCTGTTCGAGGTGGTCAAACGTATTTACGGCATCACCGCTAAAGAGCGCACCGATGTCGATACCTGGCATCCCGAGGTGCGTTTCTTCGATCTGTTTGATGAGCACGGCGAACTGCGCGGCAGTTTTTACCTTGACCTGTACGCCCGCGACAATAAACGCGGCGGCGCCTGGATGGATGACTGTGTCGGCATGATGCGTAAGGCCGATGGCGAACTGCAAAAACCGGTGGCTTATCTCACCTGCAACTTTAACCGCCCGATAAACGGTAAACCGGCGCTTTTTACCCATAATGAGGTGACCACGCTGTTCCATGAGTTCGGGCATGGGCTGCACCATATGCTGACCCGTATTGACACGCCCGGGGTGGCTGGCATCAGCGGCGTACCTTGGGATGCTGTGGAACTGCCGAGCCAGTTTATGGAGAATTATTGCTGGCAGCCTGAAGCGCTGGCGTTTATTTCGGGCCATTATGAAACCGGCGAGCCGCTGCCCGATACGCTCTTGAACAAGCTGTTGGAAGCAAAAAATTATCAGGCGGCGCTCTTTATTCTGCGCCAACTGGAATTCGGCCTGTTTGATTTCCGCATGCATTACCAATGCCAGCCTGAGCAGGGCGCGCGCGTGCTCGACACTCTGGCGGAGGTGAAAAAACAGGTGGCGGTGGTACCGACCGTGCCGTGGGGACGATTCCCCCACGCCTTCAGCCATATTTTCGCCGGTGGTTATGCGGCGGGGTATTACAGCTATTTGTGGGCGGATGTGCTGGCGGCGGATGCCTGGTCGCGTTTCGAGGAGGAGGGGATATTCAACCGGGATACCGGCGAATCGTTCCTCGATACCATCCTTTCCCGCGGCGGTTCCGAAGAGCCGATGGTGCTTTTTGCCCGTTTCCGCGGCCGCGAGCCGCAGTTGGACGCCATGCTGCGCCATTACGGCATTCGGGAATATGGGGCTTGAGCACGGTCTTTTTGAGCAGTGAGGCCGGCATCGACCCCCAATCTTTGCAGGCGCTGGCCGCGCGCTGGGGGTTGAAAAGCGATCCCCAGGCCGCCTTGGCGCTGGTCATGACCTCCGAACGGGTGGAATTGCGTAAACGGGACGAGCCCAAATTAGGCGCTGTCGCCGTGGATTTCGTCACCGGCGCCATGGCGCATCGGCGCCGCTACGGCGGCGGGCGCGGTGAGGCGGTGGCCAAGGCGGTGGGCATCAAGGGTCAATGGTTGCCGGACGTGTTGGACGCCACCGCCGGTCTGGGTCGCGATGCTTTTGTGCTCGCCTGTTTGGGCTGCCGGGTGCGGATGTTTGAGCGTCATCCGGTCGTGGCGGCGCTGTTGGAAGATGGTCTGCGCCGCGCTTATGCCGATCCTGAGTTAGGCCCGTGGCTTGCGCCGCGTTTGACGCTGCATCACGGCTCCAGCCTGAGCGCGCCGGCGCAGTTGCACCCTGCGCCGGATGTGGTGTATCTCGATCCGATGTTTCCGCACCGGCAAAAAAGCGCGCTGGTGAAAAAGGAGATGCGGTTATTTCAACTGCTAGTGGGGGCCGATGAGGATGCCGACGGGCTATTAGCGCCCGCGCTGGCGTTGGCGCGGCGCCGTGTGGTGGTAAAAAGGCCCGACTATGCGCCGCCGCTGGCGGGCGTGCCGGCGCAGTCTGCTATTACCACTAAGAACCATCGTTTTGATCTTTATCCGTCACAGACGTCCTCGCCGTAGGGTAACGACTGAGGGCGAAAGACGCCGCGGAATTAGCGTGACGTCAAAGAACATCCCTGCGACGCGCTGGGTGCCGGGGCATGCCCGGTCGAATATCGCTGAGCAATCCTGCGGGCGGGCTAAGGTAAAAGTGATGCGGCGTGCGGGCGATAACATCGCGGCGGCTAAAAGCCGCCGCAATCGTTTGCTTTAATGGCAATAATCAAGCGTTAATTCAGCTTATAGCTGTTTGCGCCTGTGCCGGCCAGACCGCCACCGTCGACAATCAAATACGCCTTGCGGATCGGCGTGCCGTCAAAAAAGTTTTGCAGAATTTCTAATGTTCCCGCTGCGTATCGCGCCTGCGCCGATAAAGAAGAACCTGCAATATGCGGCGTCATGCCCTGGTGCGGCATGGTGCGCCAAGGGTGATCACCCGGTGCCGGTTGGGGAAACCATACATCGCCGCCGTAGCCAGCCAATTGCCCCGAGTTCAATGCACGGCTGATGGCGTCGCGGTCACACAGTGCGCCGCGCGCGGTATTGACCAGATAGGCCCCACGCTTGAATTGCGCTAGAAACGCGTCGTTGACGAAACCCTGCGTTGCAGGATAGAGCGGCGTCTGCAGGTTGACGACGTCGCAAACCCTGACCAAGGATTCGGGCGAGTCATGGTAAGTCAGGCCGAGTTCTTGCTCTAATCTCACCGGCAGTCGGTGCGGATTGGCCGCCCGGATAGGTGAGGATCGTCGGCAGAGTGTCACGGGCGTAAACCGGGGGAAAGCCGGTTATCGGATCGGGGTAAAGTACACATAATATTTTCGACATCGTCCATCCTTAGGCTAATGAAGCGCTTAACATTCATTGCTATTGCGCTATCCACTTTGCGCCTTGACCTCCCCCCCGTCTAATCGATTGCTGGCATCGGTTGATAGAGACAAACTATCTGCCGTTACGGGTCATCGCCTGGTCCAGTGCATGCTGGAGATCCAAGGGCGGCGTCGTGGCCCAAATGCCGCACAGCAGCGCTGGCTGAATGTCTTGTCGCAAGCGCAGTAAGCTTATTTCCGGCCCCGGCACGGGTTGCGGCATGATGGAATGAACGGCGATGTCATGAGTGATAAAACAGGTGGGTATCGCGCTAATGGGGGCAATGCTGGCAACCTGTCCGCGGCTTACCATCTCATACAACAGGTCGAGGGTATTGGTTTCAACCACTACCGAGGGGCTGACGCCCGCCTGCTGAAAGGCATATTCGACGATCCGGCGGTTCTGCATGTCGTGGTTGAAGAGACACAGAGGTAATTGCCCCACCTCTGCCCAGCTGTAAATTTTTTGGTCAGCTGTCGGGGCGCCGGCGCCGGTCAGAAGCACGATTCGCTCGGTGAACAGCGGCAGGGTTTCATAGACCGCGGCAGGGCACTGCTCCGTGTAGGCGATGCCGACGTGCAACTCATGCTTTTTCAGCCGGCTCAATATTTCACGGGTGCTCAAAGCAAACACCTTCAGACTCAGCCGGGGAATTTCACGGCGGTATGCGTCGATCAACAGGAAAACCACGCGCACAGCTGAAGGCACGATGCCCATCTCCAACACGCCTCCCGCCACCGTTTGTGCCAGAGCGGCTTCCTGTTTCAGACCATCCAGAGAGGCCAGCGTGTGTCTGGCCCAGGCCAGCACCCGTGCGCCCTCTGGCGTGAAACCCTGAAAGTGATGATCGCGCTGGATGATAGTGATACCGAGTTCTTGCTCCAACTGGCGGATAGCGGCAGACAAGGACGGCTGAGAGACACAACAATGCTCTGCGGCTTGTGCAAAATGGCGGTGCTCTGCCAGCGCTATCAGGTAATTGAGCTGTCGAATGAACATAGCGTAATTCCTTTTGTTAAAGCGATCCCTGTGAAGCATTTTCGCCTGATGCGAAGGGTCCGGCCCTGGCGTGCCATAACGACGCCGGCATGACAATTGAGGCGTGCGCCGAGGTGCTGGTTCCTCAAGCCTGAATTTTACTAGTCATAACCCTGCAAGAAAGAGTGTCGGGACGTTCGCTGACGTGCTTGTTCCTCAAGCCCGCACAGCCGCAACAGCCGTTTTGCAGAGCCTAAATAGCGGACAATGCCTGCCATTGAGCGGCAAGATGGATGGCATGAGTGGCAGCCTGACGCTGCCGTTGAACGGAATGCGCGGAGAGTAACAAGGGTGATACCTTTTTAGGGTGGTCGCTAACCCGTCTGGCGAAAATAACTTCGCCGCCACATACCCAGCGTGGGCCAATGCGCTGAGGCTGAGCAAGGCCCCGCCGTCAGACAAAGTGCTTACAGCGGCGACAGGCTGGCGCCGGGCAAAGTGCTCACGGTGCAACAGGCTTACACCAGGCAAAGCAGTGCGCGACTCTCAAGTCTACGCCTTGCTCTGCCCGGCGCTTACTGCTTCTATATCGCCGTTTTATCCTCGCACGCCGGGCAGGTCAGGCGATATCATCCATGTCTTCTTCATCGTCGCTGAGCGGGACGATCAACATATCCACATGGACCGTGTTGATGAGCTGGCGCGCGGAAGACATCAGCTTACTCCAGAAGTCCTGGTGATGGCCGCACAGCACGAGACCCACGTCGTATTTGTTGATGGCGTCCACCAGCACCTGGCCCAGATCGCCACTGCCGCTCAGCGTTTCGGTAATCGGATAGCCGGCGTTTTGCGACAGCTGGGTCATGGCATGCTGCGTTTCTTCAGATATGCGCTTTTGCATATCGCCGAGATTGACGTCGATAAGACCGGTATAGAGGTCGGAGTAATTGACGTCAACGTGGATCAGGGAAACTTTGGCGTTATAAGGTCTGGCCATTGATACGGCTTTTTCGACCAGCACGTTACTTTCCGGTGAAAGGTCAACGGCTATCAGGATGTGTTTGTAAGCCATAATCAGACTCCTTGCAAAATGTCACTCGTCTATTCTCGTCGCAATATGCGACCCCGGCGACAGCGGACGCACTATCTCCAGTCTTGGTGTCCCTCTTTCAGTATAGCCGTACTCGCCCGCGGAACGAAGCGGCTGACCTGCGCAACTGCGAGAAGGGTCACGATATCTTCCCCCGATCAGGCCGACGGTGCTCACTAAACGCGAGGGTAAAACTTTTTTGCGAAAATGCATAATTTCTGTCGCTTCGGTTGGCGGCTTTTGTCAAAATTTTTCTACACTGAACAGTATGCCATCTCACAGTTCTCTTCCGCGCCGCTCGCATGCGCATAGCAACAAACTTCAGATGGTCTGTCAGTCGTGAGCTTACACATGTCGGTTATAACCGTTGTCGTACCGCGGACGTCGGGCATTGTGGCGGTTTTGGATGTTGCCGGGAGGACTCATCATGAACACTGTTGCGCTGTTCTGGGCTTTATGTGTCGTATGCCTGATTAATATGGCTCGTTATTATTCTTTGCGAGCGTTGCTGGTGGTGCTGCGCGGCTGCGATCCGCTGCTATACCAATATGTCGACGGTAGCGGTTTCTTTACCGCCCATGGCCAGCCCGGCAAGCAGTTGCGACTGGTGCGCTACATTTTTGCCCAGCGCTATCTGGATCATCACGACCCGGAATTCATCCGCCGCTGTGAGCGTGTGCGCGGGCAATTTATGCTGACCAGCGCACTATGCGGGCTCATCGCGGTCAGCCTCATCGCCCTGGCTATCTGGCATTGAGCGCCAGGCAAAAAAAAGACGGCCGGCTGGCCGTCTTGTTGCGTGCGGCGCTGGTTAGATAAGTTTTAGCGCCAGCCAGTACAGGCTACCGGCCAGAATAATCGCCACCGGCAGCGTCAGTACCCAGGCCAACAGGATGTTTTTCACGGTCTTGCCCTGCACACCGCCGCCATCCACCAGCATGGTACCGGTCACTGCGGACGACAGCACGTGGGTGGTGGAAACCGGCATGCCGGTATAGCTGGCAACGCCGATGGACACCGCCGCCGTCATCTGGGCCGACAGCCCCTGGGCATAGGCCATGCCTTTCTTACCGATTTTCTCGCCGATGGTCGTGGCCACCCGACGCCAGCCCGCCATGGTGCCCAGCGAAAGCGCCAGCGCTACGGCGATGATGATCCACATCGGCGCGTACTCTACCGTATACAGTAGATCCTGACGAAGGTTCGACAAGAAGCGTTTATCTGCAGAAGGGGTTTCCGGCAGCTTCGCCACTTTATCGGCGGTGTCGGCAATGCACATCAGCAGGCGCCGTACGTGAGAGCGCTGATCGGCGTTGAGGGTTTCATAGCTGTCCAGATTGCCCAACAGCAGCGAGGCGCGATTGATGGCGAACAGCGCCCGGGACAGGTCGCAATGAAACTCGTGTGGCGGGGAGGCATCCCCTTGTTCCAGCCGCTGGCCATCGGCTATCGGCGCGCCGCTGGCGACAGGGGGGATGGCGGGAACGGCATTTTGCGCGGCCGGCGGCGGCACAGGCTGTTCATCCGGGCCGACGACATGGGTGAACGCGCCGGGGTGCTGGGTATAATATTGTTGCAGATGATTCACCGCATCGCGGGTGCGGCTGATGTCGTAGCCGCTGGCATTCATATTGACTACAAATCCCGCCGGCGCAACGCCTATTAGCACCAGCATGATAAGCCCGATACCTTTCTGCCCGTCGTTGGCGCCATGGGAAAAACTCACGCCGGCGGCGGAGAAAATCAGGGCGATACGGGTCCAAAACGGCGGTTTACGCTTGCCGTCCTTTTTCTCCCGCTCCGCCGGCGTCAGATGGATGCGGCGGCGTTTTTTGGTATTGCTCCAGTAGTGGCGCAGAACAAACACCATCGCCCCCGCCAGCACCAATCCCACTAGCGGAGAAATAATCAGCGACAGGAAGATTTCAATCAATTTGGGGATATTCAGCGCCTGGACCACTGAGCTGTCGCTGACCAATGCGTTGGTCAGACCGATGCCGATAATCGCGCCGATCAGAGTGTGCGAGCTAGAGGCCGGCAGGCCGAAATACCAGGTTCCAAGGTTCCACAAAATCGCCGCCAGCATCATGGAGAACATCATCGCCAGGCCGTGGGCCGAACTGACATTAAGCAACAGGTCGGTCGGCAACAGATGAACGATGGCATAGGCCACGCTCAAGCCACCCATCAGTACCCCGAGGAAATTAAACACCCCGGACATGGCGACCGCCAGTTGCGAGCGCAGTGCGCGGGTGTAGATGACGGTGGCCACCGCGTTGGCCGTATCATGAAAGCCATTAATGGCCTCATAAACCAAGACAAAAATTAATGCGAGCACCAACATTAAACCGGTATGGAATTCCAGGCCGGTGAATAGATGTAGCATAGAGAGTTACGCCATTGTTTGGACATGAACGGGCCGCATTATCTGCGACAAGAGGGCCAGGGGAAAAGGAAAATATGACCTTTTTTTGATATTCTTGCTGCCGGCAGACAGGCATTCACCCCTATAAACTTTCAAATTCAGCAAGATACGCTTTTTTACCCAATCTAGCATTTTGTTACCATAGCATTGTCATGTCAGGCCCATTACAATCGGGCCGCTGTGTTAAGCCCGCCCGGTCGGGTCGCCCATTTAGAGTATAGGCAGAGTGACATAATGGCAGAGAAGTTTGAGGTGGTTGTTATCGGCGCCGGCGCGGCGGGCATGTTTTGCGCCGCCCAGGCGGGCCAATCGGGCCGCCGTGTGCTGTTGTTGGATAACGGCAAAAAACCCGGCCGCAAGATTCTGATGTCGGGCGGCGGACGCTGTAATTTTACCAACCTCTATATCGAGCCGGCCGCCTATCTGTCGCAAAACCCCCATTTCTGCAAATCGGCGCTGGCCCGCTATAGCCAATGGGATTTTATCGATCTGGTGCAGCGCCACGGCATTGCCTGGCATGAAAAGACCCTCGGCCAGCTGTTTTGTGATGATTCCGCGCAGCAGATTGTTGATCTCCTGTTGGCGGAGTGCCGGCTGGGACAGGTCACACTGCGTCTGCGCAGCGAAGTGCTGACGGTCGCCAGGCAATACGGTGGTTTTCGGCTGACGCTGCCGCAGGGGGAGATTTTCACCTCTGCGCTGGTGATCGCTACAGGCGGGCTGTCGATGCCCGGCCTGGGGGCGACGCCGTTTGGTTACCGTCTTGCCCAGCAGTTCGGGCTGGCGGTGATTCCCACGCGGGCGGCGCTGGTGCCCGTTACGCTGCATAAACCGCTGCTGGATTCGCTGGCGATGCTGGCGGGCGTCGCGGTGCCGGCTGTCGTCAGCGCCGAAGATGGCACCCGTTTTCGCGAAAACATCCTTTTTACCCACCGCGGACTGTCCGGCCCGGCGATATTGCAGATTTCCAGCTTTTGGCAGACGGGCGAGTTCTTGACCCTCAATTTACTGCCGGAGGTGGCATTGTCGTCCTTCCTCAGCGAGGAAACCGCCGCCCATCCCAACCAAAGCCTGAAAAATACCCTGGCGAAGCTGTTGCCGCGTCGGCTAGTGGATTGTTGGCACCAGTTGTACGACATTCCCGATATCAGCCTGAAACAGCTGACCCCGCGCCTGACGGCGCAATGGGTGTTGCCGCTGCAGCAGTGGCGAGTGCAACCCAACGGTACTGAAGGCTACCGCACCGCCGAAGTAACGCAAGGCGGCGTCGATACCCGCGGTCTGTCTTCCAAAACGCTGGCGTGCAACGACGTCCCGGGGCTGTATTTCATTGGCAAAGTGGTGGATGTTATCGGCTGGCCCAGGCGTCCCATTGACGCCGTCGGGCAGATAACGCGTTGCCCCGCCACGCCGCTGATTACGCGCCAAGCACTGGGCAAGCGCTAGCTGCCGGCGATGGTCTGTTGCCAGCGCTCAGTCATGGTCGCACGGGCAACGCCTTGGGGTGTCGACGCGCGATCATCGGCCAAGCCGGGCGCCAAATCGGCTTCGACCCCAATTAAACGCCGATCTTATAGCCGTGAAGCCAGGAAAAATGCCGGCCAAGTTCATTAAGGACCCGATTGCGCTCCAGGCGCGCGGCCCCTGCGGGGAGATGCAGGCAATCATTGACGCTTCTCGACGAGGTTTGGATCCGTTCACCCCGCGCTTTACGCTCCCGCTCATAGGCATCGAACTTGGCTGCCATGGAGGAGAGTGCGTCATCATTGATAACATGGGCGAGGGCAATAGCATCTTCAAACGATGAAATAGCCCCTTGTCCGTGATGCGGCATCATGCCGTGTGCAGCATCACCGATCAACACCGCCCGTCCGCGATGCCATGAGGACTGACCTGGAACATGCCCCAGCGTTCAGCCAGATTCACATGCTCAAGCAATTGCCCGACGGCGGGATGCCAATGGGCAAACTTTTTGCCGATGGCCGCGGCGTCGGCAGGGACTCGCCAGGCGTCGTGCTCCAACTTCTCCGGGCCATCCATGAATACTACGATGGTTTGATATTCAAAGTCTTTGCCGATGGGAAAATTAAGTACATGCATGCCCTCGCCAATCCAGTCCGTAAAGGAATGCGGCTCGGGAAGACGGTCTAATAGTGCGGTTTTGGCCAGCCCACGAAACGCACTGTTGCCCGTAAACACCGGGAGGGCGGTATCACTGACCGTCTGCCGCACCACCGATCGGATACCATCCGCCCCGACGACCAAATCCGCGGTATCCCGGGTGCCGTCAGCCCAATAGAGCGTTGCTTCTTCCCCTGAATCATCCAGTCGGGTCAATTGCTTACCGAGCCGGATATTAACTCGCCCGACGACGTCAAGCAACGCCGCCTGAAGATCGGTACGGAAAGCGCCATAATAGGGGGAACCATATTCCTGCCGGTACCAGTTATCACGCGCTAGCGGCTGGGAGGCCGCCACGCTGCCGTCCCCATTACGAAAATAGGCCGCTTCCGTCTCGCAAGACCGTCGACGCGATACCCATTTCTGCAAACAGGCGCGTTCCATTCGCCCAAAGCGAGATCCCGGCGCCGAGCTCGGTCAATTCATTGGCCTGTTCATATACGATAACATCATGCCTGCTGTTTCTCATGGCGGCGGCGAAAGCTAACCCGCCCATACCCGCTCCGATTACCGCGATTCGTGCCATCGGGTTTGTTCTCCAGTCATTTTCGACAAAATGGGGATGCCATGTCCTGTCGGCGACAGTAAGCCTCGTTGCCCCAATACAAAGCATCATCGGCTGGCGTTAGCTGAAACACCTGGCCAAGGCGCCCTGATCGGAGCGCCTTTGTTATCAGCCTTTCTTCTTGGACGCTGTTTGCACCCGATGATGAGCCCTAACGACGCTCAAGCTCAGCTCTGACCCGGATAGGTTAAATAGCTCATGCCCGTAATCCACTCTGGAACGGATTCATACGCCACATAATCAGGGCGGGCTCCTTTCATGGCGCCCATCAGCGCGACCTAATTAAGCGCCTCATGGCCACCGTGGCCGCCGCGCTCTTCCACTTCCTCGTAGGTCAGCGCGCGCATATAGGCCACATCGCCAGCCTCGAAGCGCTCCAGCATTTCGCGATCCCATTCTTCATTGACCAGCGGATGGCTGTGGCCCAAGGGCCATTCCATTCTGCTCATCATATCGATTTCGTATTGGGAAAAGTCGGTATAAAGGGTCGGGTCGTCAACCAGAGCGCTCTTGCCGACGGTTTGATAGACCTTCATGCGCTGCAGCAACTCATCCTCTTCCGGCGCCCCCTCGACCCAGACCGGCGGCCAATGAGAGAGCCCCCCCGTCGCGAGGAAGTGAACGCGATAATCGTTCGGCAAGGCATCGATGATTTCACGCACTTTCAATCCCAAATCATAAGCACGGGAATACGGCATTATAGGCGGAGAAAAGACGTTGATATAAACCGGTACCACCGGAATATTGAATTCAGGATTGATAAAAAACAGCGGCATCATCAGGTTATTTCCGTACTCGATAGCGCCCATCCGCGTGGTATCAAAACCGCCGTGGATCAGTTTCTCCAGCAGGGTTTGTGCGATGCCTGCATGACTGGCAATACTATGCTGAGTATCAAATTTCAGCGCTTCCATCATGTATTCTGCCGGGCCGATATTGGCATCGCTTACCGGAACACCCAGCGTAGGCATGAGATTACGGAAGTTATTTTCAAAATGATCATCCAAAAAAGCAATAATCAGATTCGGTTTAGTTTCATCGATACATTGCTTAAGTTTGGCGTGGATCGCCGCCAGGCGTTCACGCTGTTCAGCCGAGTGCGCATCCGCCCAGCCTAACGCGCCGGGGACATGGGACATACTGATTGCACTGACAATCTTGGCCATATCAATACCTCATGAATTACACTGTCTTGATGAGTGAAATAAATAACACCCCTGTGAATCACCCGGCGTTTTTTACTGTGATCTTGCCCCGCCATCTCCGTACAGCTTTTGTATCTTAAGTTAACGAAGCCCGCTGCCGCCGGTATTCTCTCGGAGAGTGATATCCCAGCGCGCTGTGCGGATGGTTTTCATTGTAATGCGTGAAAGCTGCTGCAAGGTTTCGCAGGGCTGTTCTCGCATCCGGTTTTGGCATGAACTCGATATAGTCTTCCTTCATCGTCTTCACGAACCGTTCGGCCATGCCATTGCTCTGCGGGCTGCTCACCGCTGTTGTGCAGGGCTCCAGATCCAGTTCTCTGGCGAACCTCTGCGTTTCATGCGCGGTATACGCTGAACCGTTGTCCGTCAACCACTGCACCGCTGTATCGGGTAACCTGTCGCCGAAGCGCTTTTCTACCGACATCAGCATCACATCCTGCACGGTCGAACTGTCGTAGCCTCCAGTGCTCGCAGCCCAGTCTATGGCCTCTCTGTCGCAGCAGTCCAGTGCGAAGGTGACCCGCAGTTTTTCACCGTTGTCGCAGCCGAACTCGAAGCCATCTGAACACCAGCGCATATCGCTTTCTGCCACCGCGATCCTGCCCTTATGCTCACGCCTCGGCCGCTCTGGTTTTCAATGTAATAACAGCAGGTTATGCTCACACATGATCCTGTAAAGTCGTTTCGCATTTACCGGCGTCAGTCCCTCTGCGCGACGTTGTTTACGCAGGATGCCCCACACCCGCCGATAGCCGTAGCTGGGCATATCGCTGATGATGTCGAGGATGTCCGACAGTATTTCAGCGTCTGCTTCGTCATTACGCCGGTTACAGCGCCTGTCCTGCCAGTCGGCAGAACGCTTAATCCGCAGTGACAGCGGCGCACGCGACCCGCTCATGGCGCGGCTGACCTGTGCTATTCCCCGGCCTTTGGCAACAAGGGCGCGTGCGCTATCCATTTTCGTGACTGGCCGTACTCCACGGCTTCTTTTAGGATCTCAACCTCCATCGTCTTCTTACCCAGAAGGCGCTGGAGCTCCCGGACCTGCTTCAATGCAGCTGCAAGCTCAGAGGCAGGAACAACGTCCTCCCCGGCAGTGAGGCTTCCTTCCTGATATTGCTTTTTCCACTTAAACAGCAGGCTGGGCTGGATACCGTGCAGTCGTGCGAGATGGGAGACATTCATGCCGGGCTCCATCCTCTGCTGAATAATGGCCATTTTTTCCTGAGGAGTTTTACGTTTACGGACTTCTTGACCTAACGGGATCCCGGTCATATCAAAATTGGCGTTAGTGTTAGACATATATTCAAGCCTATCTCTTATCTGGAGATACAGCTACTGTCTGGTGTTTCAGGGGGATAAATCACAACTCGCCCCCAGAGCATGGCATAATGGGTCAAAGCCGTTTGGTAATTTTTACCACGCCCCTGGCGTGAAATACCTCCCCTGGTTCATCACGTTACGCCTACCGTTTTCTTTAATCTTTATCGATCAGTGCGGTCAATTATGGCTGCTGCTTACTTTAATTTAATTGTAATCGATAATTGCGGTCTTATGACTACTGTTGACTTTCACTATAATCAATCCATGCGGACTATTATGGCTATTGCTTTCGTTGAGTGTGATCAATAGATTTCGGCTAATATGGCTATTGCTTTAATTGAGTTTTATCAATAAATTTAGTCTATTTTATTCTCTAAGTCCTTTACGTGCGATTAATCAATTCAGCCAATTCTCATTGCTGCACGCTTTGCTAGTGATGAATCAATGCGGTCTATTTTGTCTAAGCCTCGCTCATGAGTTCGCCATATTAATCAACGTGATGAGTTAAGCCATAAATAAGCGTGCGCGAAATGATCATGCTCAAAATAAGAGTTTTACCTTATTATCGCCCTCTCACAAAAATAGCAAAATCCTATGGACCTATTACATTGGAATTGTTCCTCGTATGAGATACTTAACTGGGACAAGACTATAACTAAAATGAGTGACCGTAACCTGTGCTTATCTTCACCTGCACTGATGAAACACGAGAGGCAATGACGTACCCAGACCAAAATTCTCATGCTTATCGCTCAGTATGCTGCCGATCAAATATCCACCGCAATCGGCACTCGGCAATGACTCCTTTTTAGGGTTTGGGCTTTGCGGATGCGCGCTCTTTTTTTGTGGTGCTGCTTGCCTGATCGGTTTTAGTTCAGTAGTAGGTTTAATTTAATAACTTCCATCCATTTATCCGACAAAGGTCATTATGATTACAACGCATACCTCCATTAATAGTACCTTGGATTTTGCCCGCGCCGCGGGCACCGGCTCATCTCATGCCATGAAAGATGACATGTCGCCGACAGGTATCCTCGAGAATGTATTAGATATTTTGACCTTTGGCGGTATAAGGCGTGAAAAGAAAAATTTATACACCGTCATGATGGACAAAATGGTGGAAGCGTTAAATGGAACAGATATAACCGAGCCGCGGGATATCATTTTACATGATGTCAGCGGCTATAAAGTATCGTTCAAACTTACATCAATGGATAGCGATGAGAAAAAGGTGACGGCGGAAGTTGGTGATGGCGGACATGCTGTCAGTCATAAAATTGCTCTCAAGACCTATCATGATGTCTGCCGGACATTAATGCTGAGGAACCAATTTCAACTACCTCAGGACCCCGTTATCTTGACTGAACAAGGTAAGATGAAACTGATCGGAACGAATCTGGCGCGCGAATATCTGGCCGGTTTAGACCTGTCCGGTGCTGATCTGTCCCACGCGAATCTTTCCCGTACCAATTTGGCCGGTGCCCACCCTGGAAGACGCCATTTTGGCGGGCGCCACCCTGATGCGTGCTGACCTCATCAATGCTGACCTGACCGGTGCTAATTTGACCAGGGCTGATTTTTCCCGTGCTGATTTGACCAAGACCGATCTGACCAACGCGACGCTGCTTAAAGCTGAGCTGACGGATGCTATTCTGAACGACGCCGAACTGGTTGGTGCTAATCTGTCGGAAGCCAATTTGTTCAGAGCGCGGCTAAAGGGTGCTGATCTTTCCAATGCTACTCTTATCAAGGCCAATCTGAGTCATGCTAACCTGGTTGGTGCTGATATGATGCACGCAAATCTGACGGAAGCTGATTTATTTTGGGCACAGCTAAACGGTGCTGACCTCACCCATGCCAGTTAATCTGACTGAAGCGGATCTGGCTGATGCCGAGCTTATTGATGCCGATCTGACCTTCGCTAAGCTTGGCGGTAGCAATCTCGAGGGCGCTGATTTGCGCGGCGTCGATCTGTCTTTTTGTGACTTGACTCAAATAAACCTCATTGCCGTTGACATCAGTAAAGCCAAGCTGGTTGGTGTTAAAATGTAGCGAGACATTCTGAGGGGCTTTGTTCTTACAATCGCGAACCAGAACGCAGCCCTCTTCCTTTTCAACACCGCCAAAGCAGAGGGGAAGAAAACCCTGAAAGCGAACATGCCGAACGGCGCTGGGCAAATTGTGCATAGCTTTATTTTGCATAAATGCATGACAGAAGCGCGCGCTCAGGGCTTCTCCTATCACCCGTTTACGGAACAAATCTGCCCATCTTACCCGGCTTTGCTTATGCCGCGGGTTCAGCCCGTTTATCCTAAGCGCCCGCTACCGGCGATGCAGCGAGGCGCGCACGATTGACAAGCCGGGAAAGCCACTTGAACAGGGTTTGTCTCTTTTTTCGGCAAAGGCTTGGCATGCGGATTGTCATGTTCCTGGCCCAGGTTAGCGCTGAGTCACGCGCTATACCCGCAGTGCAGGGGGGATAACGGCGCCAGGAGCCCTGACATTGACGGATTAATGAGCGGTGGCGGTGCGGAGCGTCACGACGCCCCGGTTGATTTGCGGGATGTTAATATTCCCACGTATCGGGATCGATCCCCATTTCCCGCATCATGTCT
This sequence comes from Candidatus Sodalis endolongispinus, assembly GCF_018777395.1. Lineage (GTDB taxonomy): Bacteria > Pseudomonadota > Gammaproteobacteria > Enterobacterales > Enterobacteriaceae > Sodalis_B > Sodalis_B endolongispinus. The sequence continues at coordinate 1,238,385 of NZ_JAFJYC010000001.1, read as the reverse complement.
TTAGCCACTTCCGGGATTTCATCGTTTCGCTCTTTGCGCAGATCGTGATCGTCCGGCAGCGGTTGGCCGGTGAAGGCGTGCAAAAACGCTTCACACAGCAGCTCGCTGTTGGTGGCATGGCGCAGATTGTTCACCTGGCGCCGGGTTCTTTCGTCGGTCAGAATCTTGAGAACCTTCAGCGGAATGGATACCGTAATCTTTTTGACCTGTTCACTTTTTTTACCATGTTCAGCATAAGGGCTGACATACTCACCTTTCCATTCCGCCATGGGATACCTTAATGTCTCAACGAATGAATATAAATTGCAGAAAGTTCGCTAATTATGCCGTATATGCGGGAAACGCTCTACTTAATGCCGGCTAAATTTGCTGTTTATCACCATTTCCTATCATTTCGCCCTCGACCCCGACGTTCGCCTGCGTTACAACATGAGGATTGGGTTTTAACATTTCAAATCAGCGTAATTTTAGCGGTTATTGTTGCTGGGCTCAATCTATACGTAAAGAAGTTTAGATGTATTGACGTCTATCTTTGCGCGGTATACTCTTCCACCTCACTTTTAGCATTTGTCAGGATGCGACACCATGACGCGCAAGCAGGCCACCATCGCAGTTCGCAGCGGGTTGAATAACGACGAGCAATTCGGTTGTGTCGTTCCGCCGATTACCCTCTCAAGTACCTATAATTTCATCGATTTCAACCAGCCGCGTGTACACGACTACTCGCGACGCGGCAACCCGACGCGGGATGTCGTGCAGCGGGCGCTGGCGGAACTGGAGGGCGGTGCGGGCGCGGTGATGACCAGCAGCGGTATGTCGGCTATTCATCTGGTGTGTACGGTTTTTCTCAAGCCCGGCGATCTGTTGGTGGCGCCGCATGATTGCTATGGCGGCAGCTACCGGCTGTTCGATATCCTGAGCAAACGGGGTGCCTATCGGGTACAGTTCGTTGATCAGGCGGATCCGCAAGCACTGGCTCAGGCACTGGCCGCCAAGCCAAAGCTGGTGTTGATAGAAACGCCCAGTAATCCGCTGCTGCGGGTGGTGGATATTGCCGCCATCTGTGGTGAAGCGCATAAAGCGGGCGCCTTGTGCGTGGTGGACAACACCTTTATGAGTCCGGCGCTGCAGCAGCCGCTGGCGCTGGGCGCCGATCTGGTCGTGCGTTCCTGCACCAAATATCTCAACGGGCATTCCGATGTGGTCGCGGGCGCGGTGATTGCCAGCGAGGCGGAAATAGCCATCGAACTTGCCTGGTGGGGCAACAATATAGGCGTGACCGGCAGCGCATTCGACAGCTATTTGCTGCTGCGTGGGATACGTACCCTGACGCCGCGCATACGGCAACAGCAGAGTAACGCCCAAGCTATCGTCGCGTATTTACAGCAACATCCGCAGGTGAAAAAGTTGTATTATCCTGGCCTGCCGGAGAATCCCGGGCACGAAATTGCCTGTCGTCAGCAAAGCGGCTTTGGCGCGACGCTCAGTTTTGAACTGGACGGCGACGAAACCACGCTGCGCCGATTCCTGGCCGCGTTGACGCTCTTTACTCTGGCCGAGTCGCTGGGGGGTGTAGCGATGCAAAATATTTTGGACTAATTTGCAAGCAATTCTGGACTCCTTTAAACCCTAAAAAGTAACCATTTTGGACAGTCCAGAATTGTTTGCAAAAAGGAAATCAGGCGAAATTGCGAATGATCAACTCGCGTCTGCTATGAGAGCTGTTGCCTAATGAGTATTTTAGGTCAACAACGTCGATATGAAGGTTTTTGAAGATGCTTCTCATTTCTGGGATATCATTAACTGAAATAACCATTCTTCCTGCTATCGAATGAGCCAGGCTATCAATGATGCTGTATTGCTCCAGGCCAAACGCCGCGCCATAGCCTTGAGTCTTCCAGTGATTTATCCCCCTGAAACACCAGACAGTAGCTGTATCTCCAGATAAGAGATAGGCTTGAATATATGTCTAACACTAACGCCAATTTTGATATGACCGGGATCCCGTTAGGTCAAGAAGTCCGTAAACGTAAAACTCCTCAGGAAAAAATGGCCATTATTCAGCAGAGGATGGAGCCCGGCATGAATGTCTCCCATCTCGCACGACTGCACGGTATCCAGCCCAGCCTGCTGTTTAAGTGGAAAAAGCAATATCAGGAAGGCAGCCTCACCGCCGGGGAGGACGTTGTTCCTGCCTCTGAGCTTGCAGCTGCATTGAAGCAGGTCCGGGAGCTCCAGCGCCTTCTGGGTAAGAAGACGATGGAGGTTGAGATCCTAAAAGAAGCCGTGGAGTACGGCCAGTCACGAAAATGGATAGCGCACGCGCCCTTGTTGCCAAAGGCCGGGGAATAGCACAGGTCAGCCGCGCCATGAGCGGGTCGCGTGCGCCGCTGTCACTGCGGATTAAGCGTTCTGCCGACTGGCAGGACAGGCGCTGTAACCGGCGTAATGACGAAGCAGACGCTGAAATACTGTCGGACATCCTCGACATCATCAGCGATATGCCCAGCTACGGCTATCGGCGGGTGTGGGGCATCCTGTGTAAACAACGTCGCGCAGAGGGACTGACGCCGGTAAATGCGAAACGACTTTACAGGATCATGTGTGAGCATAACCTGCTGTTATTACATTGAAAACCAGAGCGGCCGAGGCGTGAGCATAAGGGCAGGATCGCGGTGGCAGAAAGCGATATGCGCTGGTGTTCAGATGGCTTCGAGTTCGGCTGCGACAACGGTGAAAAACTGCGGGTCACGTTCGCACTGGACTGCTGCGACAGAGAGGCCATAGACTGGGCTGCGAGCACTGTAGGCTACGACAGTTCGACCGTGCAGGATGTGATGCTGAGGTCGGTAGAAAAGCGCTTCGGCGACAGGTTACCCGATACAGCGGTGCAGTGGTTGACGGACAACGGTTCAGCGTATACCGCGCATGAAACGCAGAGGTTCGCCAGAGAACTGGATCTGGAGCCCTGCACAACAGCGGTGAGCAGCCCGCAGAGCAATGGCATGGCCGAACGGTTCGTGAAGACGATGAAGGAAGACTATATCACTCTCCGAGAGAATACCGGCGGCAGCGGGCTTCGTTAACTTAAGATACAAAAGCTGTACGGAGATGGCGGGGCAAGATCAGCGGAATGATCCAAAGTTGATCTTCAAAATCCATTTCAGACCAACGGGCGAAGCCTAGTTCACTTGAACGAATGAATACAAGCATAGATAGCTTTAAAGCTAATACAGTGAGTTTGCGGCCTTTGTAAGCATTTATGCGGCTTAATTGATCGGGTATTTTCTCAAGTTCAAGAGCGGGATAATGAGTCCGCTTAGGCGTGATTAATGTTCCGCCAAGTTCATGAGCTGGGGTTTGAGCAATCATATCTTCCTGAACAGCATAACGCATGATAGCTGTAATACGTTGTTTCAGGTGTGAAGCTGTTTCATGTTGGCCTTTGCCCTCAATTTTACGAAGAGGAAGAAGCAGATCACGAGTGGTTAACTTCGTAATATCTTTTGAACCAAGAGCCGGGATAAGATGATTGATGTGGATGTTTAAAATCCGTTCGCTGTGTTGAGGTATACACCGCTCACTAACAGACATTTTCTTATGCCAATCAAGCGCTACGGCCTCAAATGTAAAATCTCCGCGCTCTTCAGCCTTTACAGCCTTTTTTGTTGAAGTGGGTCGATACCACTGGCTAACAGAGATTTCATCTCCAAGAGGCTTGTACGAGCTTCTGCGAGTGATACGGTAGAGTAGGTGATTATAGAAAACACTTTCTGCTTACCATCAAAACGATAAGCCGCTTGCCAATACTTTGACCCATTCGGATGCACAAGCAGATACAGCCCCTTGCCATCGGAAATTTTAGTTGGTTTTTCGGAAGGCTTGGCGTTTTTTACTACAATATCAGTCAAGCGCATGGCGGGCCTCCAGTGCTGTAAATGTTGGTAAAAAACTCATCGAACTGAGTTTACCAACTTTTTTACCAACAAAAAGTGGTGGCTGCCAGTGTATTTCAATGAACAGTAGTTAACATGAAGAACGGGATAACTTGTTGACTTTATAAAGCAAAAAGGACGCCAAAGGGCGTCCGTTTCTGAATGGTTGGTGCCCGGACTCGGAATCGAACCAAGGACACGGGGATTTTCAATCCCCTGCTCTACCGACTGAGCTATCCGGGCAACGGGCCGCATTAAACCGTATTGGCTCGTTTTCGTCAACGGGTTTATCCTGGAAATAAGCGAAACCGCCGCCAATTGCTGAGTTTTCAGACAAAATGCGGAAAATTCAGCTTAGGGCGCCGTTTTTACGGCACAGCGCCAAACGCAGAATATCCTCCGCCAAGCGACGCGCAACCGCCACATCCTGGGCGTTGTGTTTGACCAGCAGTTTACTCAAGCACCCTTCAAGCACCAGCTCCATCTGCTGGGCGACCATGGTCGGATCGTCAGCCTCCAGCTCCACCAGTAGCGCCCGGGTATAGCGGTAAGAAGCCTGTTTTTGCCGTTCGGCCAACTGATGGATCGGGTGCGTTGTTTCGGGATAAAAGCTGCAGGCGGCGATAAACAGGCAGCCTAGGTAACGCTGTTGCTCAACCTGCTCTGTCAAAATACGATAGCGCGCCAACGGTTTTTGCTGTGCATCCATCGCCTTATCCTGCAGTACGCGGCTACGCCATTCATCGACCTAGCCGGCATGATACTGCAGGCAATCATGATGTAACGCTTCCCGATCCGGCCAATAAGCGCTCAACTGTGGCAGCGTCAATGTCAGTTCGTCGGCCAGCATCGGCAATGAAACCCGCGCGAAACCGCGTTGCTCAAGCAGGCTCAACGCCCGATCGCGTATGTGTTCTCGTTGCACATTTCCTCCTGGTTAACCGGCGGTTGCCTTGCCTGAGTGTTGCTCACGGGGACAGTTTCCGCAAATGTTGCGCAAATTCCGCCGCGTTCATAAAACCGGCTACTCGCGAGCCTGGAATTTCGTTGCCGCGGCTGTCGAAAAACAAAATGGTTGGCAGACCCATCACACGCAGTTGGCTAAGCAGCATTTTTTGCGCCGGTGCATTGGCGCTGACATCCGCCTGCAGCAGCGTCAGGCGGTTCATTTGTTCGACCACGGCGGAATCGCGAAAGGTGTATTTATCAAACTCCTTACAGGCCACGCACCAGTCGGCGTACAGATCCAGCATCACCGGCTTGCCGGGGGCGGCGTTAAGTGCCTGCGTGATTTGCGCTAACGTTTGCACCGGCTGAAACTGCGGTGCGGCGTCGGTGGCTGACGCCGTGCTGGCCGGTGCCACCCAAAGCCAATCCTGCAGCGGCCGCGCGCTTATCAGGGTCAGGCCCAACAGGAGCAACGCCAACCACCGGGCGCCGCGCCAGCGTGCCTGCAGGCACAGCAGGAAAGCCCAGCCGAAAAATGCGACGCCCAGCAGTCTCCAGAGCCGCGTGCCCCAGCTATCCCCCAGGATGCGCTCCAGCAAGAGAACACCGGCAGCGCCAGAATTACGAAGCCGAATCCCTGTTTGACCAGCTGCATCCAGGGACCACTCTTGGGAAGCAGCCGATGGCCGAACAGCGCGACCAATATCAATGGGATACCCATCCCTACCGCATACAGCCACAGGGTGAAACCGCCAAACCAGAGATTACCGCTCTGGGCGATGTAGAGCAAAATGGCGCTTAGCGGCGCGGTAGTGCAGGGGGAAGAAAACAGACCCGCCAGTGCGCCCATAATAAAGACGCCGGGCAGGGTGCCTTGACGCTGGCGGTTGCTCCACAGCGCCAGACGGGTCTGAAGCGCCGGAGGTAATTGCAGGGTGAAGACGCCGAACATCGACAATGCCAGCAGGATAAACAGCATGGCAAGCTCGATCAGCAGGGCGGGCTGTTGCAGCGCCGCCTGAGATTGCAGGCCGTCGGCGGCTACCGCGACCACCAACAGTGTATAGGTGATGGCCATTCCCATCACGTAGACCAACGCCAACAACAGTACCCGGGGGGTGCTTAGCTGTCGCCGGTCACCGAGGATCACCGCGGAAATCAGCGGATACATCGGCAGCACGCAGGGCGTAAAGGCGATGCCGATACCGATAAGCAGCGCCCACAGCGGGGAGAACGGCACTTTGTTGCTTTGGGGCGGGGGCGCCGGGGTGATTATGCCCGGGCCGGCGGTGGGTGAGGGTGCCGGGATAAGGTCTACGCTACCTGTCCCTGCCCCGCCTGGGGGTGTCGCGGCTATGGCCGACAAGGGAATGACCTGGGTTTCTGGCGGGTAGCAAAAGCCGGCTTCGGCGCAGCCTTGCCAGCTGACGCGAAGCTGGCTGTGGTTTTGGGCCTGCGTCAGCGGCAACGTTATGAGCAGCTCATCGCGGTAAATCGCCACATCGCCGTAAAATTCGTCATGGTGGCGGCTACCGGCAGGCAGCGTGAAGGCGCCGAGGGTAGCATTAACCGGCTCAAGCTGGACTTGCTGGCGGTACAAATAATAGCCGGGATGGATATCCCAGCTCAGCCTCAGTTGCGCCCCCTGCTGGCGGAAATCGAAGCGGAACGCTTGTTCCGCAGGAATGAACTGGTTGCCATGAGAATTGCCGAATAAGGCGGCATGGGAAGGCAGTAGCGGCAGCAGGCACGTTAGCCATGCCAGCAATATCAGCGTAAAGCGTCGTTGAGCCATGATAGATAATCGGGATCGCCGCCGGTAACGGGCAGGACCAATAACTCCGGGGTTTGATAGGGATGATGGGCTTTAATTTGCGCAAACACTGTCTGCTGCAGGGTCGCGTGGCTTTTGATAAGCAATTGAACTTCGGCCTGCTGTTCGAGCGCGCCCTGCCAGTGATAAAACGATGTGGCGCCGGGCAACAGGGTGACGCAGGCGGCGAGTTTGCCGGCCAGCAGGCGCCGGGCGATGACGCAGGCGCAGGCGTCATCGGGCGCGGTGCAAAGGATGAGACACCACCCCGGTTTCTCGGGCTGTAGGTGGTCGCCGCCCGGTTTGCCCTCTGGGTTATCTGCCATTATCACCCCTCGTGTGGAAAACGCCGGCGGGCAGTATAGCCTGTTCGCGCCGCCGGCGACAGTGCAGGGTCAGGACGGAGTGTCGTCGGAATAGCGTCTGGCCTTGTATTCTGGATACATCAGGTTTTGCAGCGAGAAAATATCGTCCAACTGCGCCGCAGTAAGCAGGCCGCGCTCAATCACGACCTCTCGGACGCTTTTCCCGGTTTCAGCACAGATTTTGCCGACGATGTCGCCATTGTGGTGGCCGATAAACGGGTTGAGATAGGTCACGATACCGACGGAATTAAAGACATATTGCTCGCAGATGTCCTGATTGGCGGTAATGCCGCCGATGCATTTATCCTGCAAATTGTAACAGGCATTGGTAAGAATATGCAGCGACTCGAACATCGCCTGGCCGATGACCGGCTCCATCACGTTCAACTGTAACTGACCCGCTTCCGCCGCCATGGTGATGCAAGTATCGTTACCGATAACCTTAAAGCACACCTGATTCACCACTTCCGGCAGCACGGGGTTGACCTTGGCGGGCATAATTGACGATCCCGCCTGCAGTTCTGGCAGATTGATTTCGTTGAGGCCGGCGCGCGGTCCTGAGGACAGCAGCCGCAGGTCGTTGCATATTTTAGATAGCTTCACCGCCAGGCGTTTCAGGGCGCTGTGGACCATGACATAGGCGCCGCAGTCGGAGGTGGCTTCGATTAAATCCTCGGCCGGGACGCAGGGCAGACCGCTTATCTGCGCCAGTTTCTCCACCGCCAGCGCTTGATATCCCTCCGGCGTATTGAGCCGGGTGCCGATGGCGGTCGCGCCGAGATTCACCTCCAGCAGCAATTCTGCGGTGCGCAGCAGGTTTTTGTTTTCCTCTTTTAGCAACACATTAAACGCGTGGAACTCCTGTCCGAGTGTCATGGGAACCGCGTCCTGCAGCTGTGTCCTGCCCATTTTCAAAATACCGACAAATTGCTGCGCTTTCTGTTCAAAACCCGCCCCCAAGTAATCGATCGCTTCCATCAGACGCTGAAGTGCGTGATATACCGCCAGGCGAAAACCGGTGGGATAAGCATCATTAGTGGACTGACATAAGTTAAGATGATCATTGGGATTGAGGAATTGATATTCCCCTTTCTGGTGCCCCATTAATTCCAGGCCGATATTCGCCAGCACTTCATTTGTGTTCATATTAACTGAGGTGCCGGCGCCGCCTTGAAATACATCTACCGGAAACTGATCCATACAGCGTCCCCGGACCAGCACTTCATCGCAGGCGCTGGCGATGATATCGGCAATACTGCGCGGCAGTGTCTTCAGCTCCTTATTGGCCAGCGCGGCGGCTTTTTTGACCATCACCATGCCGTGTACCAGCTCGCGAATATCGCTGATACGCGTGTTGCTGATGTAGAAATTTTCGCTGGCGCGCAGGGTATGAATGCCATAATAGGCGTCAGCCGGCACTTCGCGGGTGCCCAGCAGGTCTTCTTCGATACGGATGAGGGTTGACATGCGTCTTCCTTGTAATTGTCGGTCTTTATCATTAATGTTAAAAGAAAATGGGTTAATATTTACTCTATGCAGTGTCTTTAACTGATGCGGATTTTATTTTTGCCATTATATTCTGTCATTAAGACAAGACCATTAAGTCGATCACGCTTAGTTAATCGTTTTTATTTAACCCGTTAGCGACGGCGGTCTGTTACTCTGGCGGACCACGACCCGGCGTGCTGCTTGAAAATCGCCTTGGGGGATACCATTACACTAAGACAAGCCGGCAACAAGGCTCATTTTTTTGCGGTGGCGAATTTTAGCGTTCAGGGTCTGCGACTTTCGCCATCGCAATCGATAACACAGGAGAATTCGGTGCGCTGGATACCGTTAATCATTATCTTTATCATCACCTATATTGAGATTTCCCTCTTCATACTGGTCGCTCAGGTGCTTGGCGTGTTGGCGACACTATTACTGGTGATCGCCACCTCTTTTATCGGCGTCTCGCTGGTGCGCGCTCAGGGGCTGCGCATTCTGGGGCAAATGCAGGTGAAACTGGCCCGCGGGGAGAACCCCGCCGGCGAGATGATCAAAAGCGTTTCTCTGCTGCTGGCGGGATTTTTGCTGCTGCTGCCCGGTTTTTTCACCGATTTTCTCGGTCTGCTGCTGTTATTGCCACCGATACAAAATCTGATAACGCTGCGCCTGCTGTTTTATCTGCGGTTTCAGCGTGGTCAGGGCGCCGGGGGAGAAACCTTCGAGGGCGAGTACCATCGTCATGACCTTCCTCACGATAGGTTAAACGACCGGCACGACGACGAGAAATAAGCGAAAAAATGGGATGGGGTGATAACTTGTAACTTATTGATTGAATTGATGTTAAATTTATTGCGGCGAAAAATTGTTCGCGTAAATGAAAAAATTTTTTTTACCCCCTTGAAGCTTCCCCGAACGCCCCCATCTTAATCACCACGAGGCCGGGCATGATGTCATGCCGGGCATTCATCCCAAAAAAACTGATACGGACTTTTTCAAGGGGAGCTATCAATGAAAATTCGTCCATTACATGATCGCGTTATCGTCAAGCGTAAAGAAGTCGAAGCCAAGTCTGCGGGCGGCATCGTGCTGACCGGCTCTGCGGCGGGTAAGTCCAACCGAGGTGAAATACTGGCTGTGGGCCACGGCCGTATCCTGGAGAACGGCGAAGTGAAAGCGCTGGACGTGAAGGTAGGCGATATCGTGATTTTCAATGACGGATATGGCGTGAAGGTTGAGAAAATCGACAACGATGAAGTGCTGATCATGTCCGAAAGCGACATCCTGGCTATCGTTGGGCAGTAATCCGCGCGTAATCATCTGAACTGAACGAATTTAAGGGAAATAGAAATGGCAGCTAAAGACGTAAAATTCGGTAGCGACGCTCGCGTAAAAATGCTTCGCGGCGTAAATGTTCTGGCCGACGCGGTAAAAGTGACTCTGGGTCCTAAAGGCCGTAATGTCGTGCTGGACAAATCATTCGGCGCGCCGGTCATCACCAAAGACGGCGTTTCGGTTGCACGTGAAATCGAATTGGAAGATAAATTCGAGAACATGGGCGCCCAGATGGTGAAAGAAGTTGCCTCTAAAGCTAATGACGCTGCAGGCGACGGCACCACTACCGCGACCGTGCTGGCCCAGTCTATCGTTAATGAAGGCCTGAAAGCCGTGGCCGCCGGCATGAACCCGATGGATCTGAAGCGTGGTATCGATAAAGCCGTTATCGCCGCCGTGGAAGAACTGAAAAAACTGTCCGTACCCTGCGCCGATTACAAAGAAATCGCTCAGGTGGGGACCATCTCCGCCAACGCCGATGAAACAGTCGGTACCCTGATCGCTGAAGCCATGGCGAAAGTGGGCAAAGAAGGCGTTATCACCGTCGAAGAAGGTTCTGGCCTTCAAGACGAGCTGGACGTGGTGGAAGGGATGCAGTTTGACCGTGGTTATCTCTCCCCGTATTTCGTCAACAAGCCGGAAACCGGTGCCGTTGAACTGGAAAGCCCGTTCATTCTGCTTGCCGACAAGAAAATCTCCAATATTCGCGAAATGCTGCCGGTGCTGGAAGCCGTTGCCAAAGCAGGCAAACCGCTGCTGATCATTGCTGAAGACGTTGAAGGCGAAGCGCTGGCGACGCTGGTGGTGAACACCATGCGCGGTATCGTAAAAGTTGCCGCCGTCAAGGCCCCGGGCTTCGGCGATCGCCGTAAAGCCATTCTGCAGGATATCGCTATCCTGACCGCGGGTACCGTTATTTCCGAAGAAATCGGCCTTGAGCTGGAAAAAGCCACCCTGGAAGATATGGGTCAGGCCAAACGTGTCGTTATCACCAAAGACACCACCACCATCATTGACGGCGAGGGCGACAAAGCGCTGATCGATAGCCGCGTTACCCAAATCAACCAGCAGCGCGACGAAGCCACCTCCGATTACGACCGTGAAAAACTGCAAGAACGCGTGGCCAAACTGGCAGGCGGCGTTGCGGTTATCAAAGTGGGTGCCGCTACCGAAGTCGAAATGAAAGAGAAGAAAGCGCGCGTTGAAGACGCCCTGCACGCAACTCGCGCTGCAGTGGAAGAAGGCGTGGTCGCCGGTGGCGGCGTGGCTCTGATTCGCGTAGCTAACAGCATCGCAGATCTGCGCGGCGACAATGAAGATCAGAACGTCGGTATCAAAGTCGCGCGCCGCGCGATGGAAGCGCCGCTGCGCCAGATCGTCGCCAACGCCGGTGAAGAGCCGTCCGTCATCGCTAATAAAGTGGAAGCGGGTGAAGGTAACACCGGTTACAACGCGGCTACTGAAGAGTACGGCAACATGATCGACATGGGTATCCTGGATCCGACCAAGGTAACCCGCTCTGCACTGCAGTACGCTGCGTCTATCGCTGGTCTGATGATCACCACCGAATGCATGGTGACCGACCTGCCGAAGGAAGACGAGCCTGATCTGGGTGGCACAGGAGGCATGGGCGGCATGGGCGGCATGGGCGGCATGATGTAATTCCCCCACACCGTTGATTGCTCAGAAACCCCCGGCAAGCCGGGGGTTTTGTTTTTTTGGTAAAAAATTATCAACGAAGCGGGTTTTAAGGTATAAACTCAGGGCGTCCACAGGGCGGATCGCCGAAAAATACGGACTGGCTGCGACGGAGGGAAGCGTGGCGCACACAGCCAATTTGCTCCACCCTACAGGAACTCATGAGGAAAAGATGCGGACCACATTCTTAATGATGCTTTGTGCCGGCAGTCTGTTGATGGCGGGATGCAGCAGCACACATGAATTAACGGCAGCCGGCCAATCGGTGCGTTTCACCGACGAACAGCCCGGCAGCGAGTGCCGCCTTTTGGGCGAGCTTACCGGTACCCAGAGCAATTGGCTTTCCGGGCAAAACGGTGATAACAGCGCCATGCGCGGCGCGGCGAATGATTTAAGGAACCGTGCGGCGGCTATGGGTGGCAATGTCATTTACGGTGCCACCAGTCCGGTTAGTAAGAAACCTACCTGGCGAGCTTTGTGCCGCTGGACAGCAAAATTCAAGGAAAAGTCTTTACCTGCCCATAATGCCCGGCGGCAACGATAGCTGGCGTTTGCCGGCTCCGTGCATCCCCGGCCTTTAACAGGCCAGGGTGCGTCGCCCGGCAAATCCCGGGTAATGGTACGCCATCCGGCGCACTGGAGCGTAACACGTCGCGCAATTTTCGCCATCAGCGTTGCCGCAATCCAAGATCCAGTGGTGTTTTGCTGCGTTCGCCGCCGATTTCCCGCGCCAGTCGCGGCACCAGATAGCCTGAGACTTTCTTCAGTAGCTGCTGCATGATCTCCCTTGCTTGCTTATCCTCTACCATAAAATGCGCCGCCCCCTGCACCCTGTCCAAAACATGTAGGTAGTAGGGCAGAATGCCGGCGGCGAACAAGGCTTCACTCAGCGCCGCCAGCGTATCGGCGTTATCATTGACCCCGCGCAGCAGGACGCTTTGGTTAAGTAAAGTCACCAGCGCATTGCGCAACCGTGTCGTACTCTCGCACAAAGCGGCATCGATTTCGCGCGCATGGTTGATGTGCGTTACCAATACCACCTTGAGTCGGCAGCCAGCCAACCGCTGGCATAGACGTGCGGTAATACGGGCCGGGATCACCACTGGCAGTCTTCTGTGAATGCGTAGGGTGGTCAGGTGAGGGATCTCTTCCAGCAGGCAGATAAGTTCATCCAGCTCGTGATCTTTAGCCATTAACGGATCGCCGCCGGAAAGAATGATTTCATTCAGCTAAGGGTGTTGGCGGATATAGGCAACGGCACGCAGCCAGTTCGTTTTGTTGCCCTGATTTTCCTGATAGGGGAAATGGCGCCGGAAACAGTAGCGGCAATTGACCGCACAGCTGCCTTTCACCAGCAACAGCGCGCGGTTTTGATATTTATGCAGCAGGCCGGGCACCACGCTGTGCTGTTCGTCCAGCGGGTCGGTGCTGAATCCCGGCGCCACATCGAACTCCTCGCGCGCCGTAATCACCTGGCGCAGCAGTGGATCGTCCGGGTCGCCCGCGAGCATGCGCGCCGCAAAAGCGTGGGGGACGCGGAACGGGAACAAGCGCCGTGCCTCGGCACCTTCGCGCAGGCCGGGGTGCCGATCGAGCCCGAGAAGCTCAAGAAGTTGCACAGGGTCGGTAATGACATCGGCAAGTTGATGTAACCAATCTTCTCTAGCGAGCGTATTTCGGGTTATAATATGTGCCATTTTTTGGCTTAATTACCAAGTTTATATTTAATAGGACCACCATGGCGTCTTATAGTACCAATGAATTCCGTTCCGGTCTTAAAATCATGCTTGATGGCGAGCCGTGCGCGATCATTGAGAATGAATTCGTGAAGCCCGGCAAAGGTCAGGCGTTCAACCGGGTCCGTCTGCGCAAGCTGGTTTCCGGCAAAGTGCTGGAAAAAACCTTCAAATCCGGTGACTCGGTGGAAGCCGCCGATGTGATGGATATGAACCTGACATATCTGTACAACGACGGTGAGTTTTGGCATTTCATGAATAACGAAAACTTTGAGCAGTTGGCTGCCGATGTTAAAGCGGTGGGCGACAATGCCAAATGGCTGGTGGAACAGGCCGAGTGTGTGCTGACCCTATGGAACGGCCAGCCGATTGCCGTGACGCCGCCTAACTTCGTCGAGCTGGAAATCACGGAAACCGATCCGGGCCTGAAAGGCGATACCGCAGGCACCGGCGGCAAGCCGGCCACGCTCACCACCGGCGCGGTGGTGAAAGTGCCGCTGTTTGTGCAGATTGGTGAAGTGATCAAAGTGGATACCCGCTCCGGCGAGTATGTCTCCCGAGTCAAATAACGCCGTGCGGGAAATGCCGCCCCGAGGCGGCCGTTGCTAATTTTTGGCATTCGTGAAATGTAAGACTCAAGTTGGCAAAGATGACCAGGTTATTGCTGCTCGCTGTTTTAGCGTTAACGGTGTTGAGCGGGTGTAATACCACACGCGGCTTCGGGGAAGATGTGCAGCATCTCGGCGGGGCGATTTCCCGTGTAGCTAGCTGATTACAACGCGTAAAAAGTCTGAAAGTGCGCCTGTTGGCCGCCAAAAACGGATAGTTAAACTATGCTTATAGTGAATCACGTTTGGTGTTCATTATAAGGATAATATTATGTTGAAAAAAACTATCATTGCCCTGTTATTAGTTATGGTGTTGTCTTCTCTGACCGCATGTAACACCACCCGCGGCGCCGGCGAAGACGTCTCTGCAGGTGGTGAGGCAATTCAGCGCGCAGCACAGTAATGGCACGCCGGTAATTATCCCGTTTCACCTTGGCGTACGGCACCCTGCGGGTGTGTTGGGTGATTCTGCACTGGCGATGCCCTTGGGGTGGTACGGCCATAACACGTGTTTGGCCGTATCCCTTTGCTTGCTTTGACCTTCTACTACCCCGTTTCCCTTGTGAACCCTGATGTCCCTAATAGCCGCTGTGTTAGCCAGGGTCACAGCTGTCCACGCATAATTTCTCGCCGCTTCATAGCCGCGAATGGCATCTGTTTTTCCGTTTGCCAAGGTTTATTCACCGCGCGCAACCGCTCTGACTCCCTTATCTTCGCCGGTGATTTGCGCTAGCGTAATCTCATTGCCTCCATAGCACTCAACGGGGGCTGCTTATGCGGCAGGTGGTCGCGCACCGGGTGTGGTGGCGCACTCACGGCTTATGTCGACGGCGGTGGCATGTCCTGTTTGACCCAAATCAGGTCATCCACCGGGAAATAAAACGTCCTTGCGGTCTGCAGCAGCGCTTGCCTGGCCTGCTCCTCAAGCGTTGGAGTACGCGACAATAGCCACAAGTAATCATGGCTCGGTCCGGCGACCAGTGCGTAACGGTAATCTTTATCCAGTGCGATAACATGATAACCGCCGTAAAAGGGCCCGAAAAACGACACCTTTAGCGACGCCGTATGCGGTGAGCCAATAAAGTGAGCCTTACCAATATTCTGCTGCCAGCGTTGTTTGGCCGCGGAGTATCCCCTATTGATAACTTTGAGACTGCCGTTAGGGCGGAGAACATACCGCGCGGTGACATGACTCAGACCGCGTTCAAAAGTGTGATCGAGACGGGCAATTTCATACCATGTGCCCAAATAGCGATCGACGGTAAAATGATCAACTGGTTTCACGCCGGCAGGCGGCGATACGCTGCAGGATAAAGACAGTAGAGAAGAGAGGAGCAGCGAAAGGTTTCTCCATACAGCCATAGCGCATCATCCATGAGGGAAAAGAATGTTAAGTGTAGTATTCCGCCGCGGAATGATAATAAAACCCGCAAGGACGACTGACGTCAAGCACGCCATGTAGTTGTATTAAACATGGAAAGCGTTAACGCGCGGCCTGACGGCACGGGATCGAGGTTAAAAAGCGCGACGGTGATGTTTGTTTGCGCTCAAAGATACGGGTAGACTGCATCCCCTGCTTAACGGAGGGAAAGCTATGAGCGATTCGGCCAGCTGGCAACCAAGCGCGCCTATTGCCAATTTGTTAAAGCGCGCTGCTATCGTGGCCCAGATCCGGCGGTTTTTCAGCGAACGCGGATTATTTGAAGTGGAAACGCCGGCGATGAGTCAAGCCACGGTAACGGATATCCATCTTGTTCCTTTCCAGACCCGTTACATCGGACCGGGAGCGGCTGACGGCATGCCGCTGTACCTGATGACCAGCCCAGAATATCACATGAAGCGCTTGCTGGCGGCGGGAAGCGGCCCTATTTTCCAGCTGTGCCGCAGTTTTCGTAATGAGGAAGCCGGCCGTTATCATAATCCAGAATTTACCATGCTTGAGTGGTATCGTCCCCATTACGACATGTACCGTCTGATGAATGAGGTCGACGATCTGATGCAGCAAATCCTGGACTGCGACAGTGCGGAAACGCTTTCTTATCAGCAGGTGTTCACCCGCCATGTGGGAATCGATCCCTTATCGGCGGACAAGGGGCAGTTGTATGACGCGGCGGTAAAATGGGATCTTAAAGAGGCGGCCTCGACGGAAGACGATCGCGATACGCTTCTGCAACTGCTGTTTGCGATGGTGGTGGAGCCGAATATCGGCCACGATAAGCCGGCTTTCGTTTACCATTTCCCCGCTTCTCAGGCCGCGCTGGCAGAAATCAGCACCGAGGATCATCGGGTAGCGGACCGGTTTGAAGTCTATTTCAAAGGCATCGAGCTGGCTAATGGCTTCCGTGAGCTGACCGATGCGCGTGAGCAGCGTCAACGCTTCGAGCAGGACAATCGCAAGCGGGCGGCGATGACGCTTGGCGAGCAGCCTATCGATGAGAATTTACTGGCGGCCCTGGCACAAGGGATGCCGGAATGTTCCGGTGTAGCGTTGGGCGTCGACCGGCTGGTCATGCTGGCGCTTAAAGCCGAGCGCTTGAGCGATGTTATCGCTTTTCCGGTGGAGCGCGCCTAAGCGCTAACGCTGCTAATGCTCGTCTAAACGAGTGCTGTCGGTAACGTCGTGACTCCCCCATGTATCCCGTCTCCGCCGACACCGCCTGCGCCCGTTGGCACCGCCTCCCTGACCTCGCGGTACCGGCGGGGACGGCACAACTGCCGCGACGTTCAGCCGTCGGGGGCAGGTGGCGGCACCCCGGCCGTCAAAGCGAGCCGCTTTCCGGCTTAATGCGGTTACCGGGCGTATTATCAGCCTTAATCTGATTCTGGCGCAGCTGGAAGGGAGGGAAGGGTAATTCCATACCGTGTTCGTGATAGCCTTCGAGGATCAGCGCGTGCACCTGGTGGCGCAGCGGCATCCGATGCCCCATCTCTGCCGCGTGCATTCGCAGCTCAAACAGCGGCAAACCCTGTTGCAAGTCCACCAAAAAGGCCTCCGGCGCCGGCAACTCAAGCACCAGCGGACAACGGCGCGCCGCCTGCACCAGAATATGGGTCACCTGTTCAATATTGGCGCCGGCCGGAGCGGGCACGCTAAGCACCACGCGCGTTACGGTATCGGACAGCGACCAGTTGACGAATTGTTCGGTGATAAACGCCTTGTTGGGAACGATGATTTCTTTCCGATCCCAGTCGGTGATTGTAGTGGCGCGGGTATTGATCCGGGTAATATTGCCGGTCAGGTTACGAATGGTCACGGTATCGCCAATACGGATCGGTTTTTCAAACAAGATCATCAGACCGGAAATAAAGTTGGCGAAGATCTCCTGCAGACCAAACCCCAGCCCAACGCCCAATGCCGCTACCAGCCACTGCAATTTCGACCACTCGATGCCTATCATGGAAAAACCGATAAGCCCCCCCAGCAGCAGCAGACCGTATTTGGTCAGCGTGGTAATGGCATAACCGGTCCCGGGGGTCAAATCCAAATGCTGCAGTAGCGCCAGCTCGAGCAACGCGGGTAAATTGCGCACCATTTGAGTGGTGATAATCAAGACCAGTATGGCTATCAGCACTGCGCCGAGCGCAATCGGCTGAATGCTATCTACCCCTTGATTCGTCGAAGTGGCATCCCACAAAGTGATATTTTCCAGGAAACCAAACGCCGAATGCAGCTCTGACCACAGTAAAGTCACCGATAGCAGCGCGATCAGCGTCAGAATCGACCGTACCAGCTGCAGCGATTGTGCGCTGATGGTATCGAGATCCAGCACCTTCTCATCGACCTCGGCGGCGACCTCATTCAGCTGTGATTGCGACAAATCTTCTTCATTGCGCGCCCGCTGGGCCAGCATCTCCGCGCGGCGCTGCTTGGTACGCTCAAATGCGATGCGTCGCCGCTGAATAAACATCCAGCGGCGGATAATGTGATAGATAATCAGCAATAGAAACCAAATCGATACCGATGTTTCCAGCCGCGCCAGCAGCGCTTGCGCCGTTGCCAGATGCCCCAGACACGCCGCGGCGGCGGCAACGATAGGCGCGCAGATCATCAGATTCCATAGCGAACGATTGACGACATTATTGCCGGCGCCATGCTTATCGAGATACAACGGCAGGCCGGCGCGTTTCAGGCTGCTGGTGACCAGCGCCAGACAGGCGCACAACAGAACAAAGCATAATCGGCCCAGGGTGCCGGCAAACTCCCGTTCGCTGTAGTTATCAAAAGAAATTAGCGCCATGATCAGCGGTACGATCATGCCAATAGACAGCGTGTAATAACGCAGTGCCCGTTTCACCTGCTGCTTTGGCCAACCGAAATGCACCACGAACAGCCCCTGCGGGCGGGCGAAGTGAGCGCACACCATAAATACCCACAGCACCGGCACCGTGGCGCTGACGCCGTCGCCGATGGCGACCGCCACCGGATAGGGCCAGGCGTGGCGCAATCCATAGCCCAGCGCCGCCCACAGGACCGGCAGCGGCAGGGCAACCAGCACCGACCATAACACATTGCGCAGGGTCAGGGAAAAATGGTCTTGATTGACTTTCCCCACCCGGCTGCTGGAACGATCGAGAAAGGCATGATAATGCCGGCGTGAACTGAGGCTGAAACCGACCAGCAGCAGCGCCCAGAACAGTGGAATGAGCGTTTCCTGGCTGGTCAGCATCATGCCGATCGCGTGGGTCAACTGGCTGAAAGTGTCCAGGGTCACCAGCCGGCGCAGATCAAGTCCAACGTGTAGCGGATAGGAAAGCGTAATCGGACTCACGTCGGCCACCCAGAACAGATAGCGGTGGGCCGCTTCCTGAATCTCATTCATCGCTTCTTCAAGCCGGCTATTGGCCACTTTCAGCTTGGTGAGCTCCAGGATCTGCGTGTCGCACCCGGTCAGCAACGCATTGAGCAGATTGCGCTGGGTGGCGAGCTGCGCGTCGAGAATGCGGCGCTGCGCCGGCGTCAGCGGTGACCCGTCATCCTGCGCGCCCTGAGCAAGTTGCGGCAGCTTGTTCATTAAGTCTTCAAAATGCAGGCGCTGGACGCGCAGCTGGGCCATATCGCTGTCAAGCTGCTGCGGCTTCGGCATCTCCGGCAGCCTGGACACCTGAGCGCGCAAGGTTTCCCCCAGCGCCGGCGATTCATCCAGCCATTGTGCCTGCTCGCGCAGCGTGGTGAGCGCCTGACGCACCTGCAGGGTTTGCGAAGCGGCCTGACGTTGTTGCGAGGCGATAAGATCCATGCGCTGCGCCTGTTGGTTCAGCGCGGTGGACAGTTCGCGGTTGGTTTGCAACGGGTAGCCGATCGACTTGGGCAGCTCGCCAACCTGTTCCGCCAGCATTTCAGTATGTTCAATCGCCTGCTCTGCCTCCTGCTGACGCAGGCTATTAAGCTGATTGCGCAGCGCCTGCTGCTCCTTGTCCGCACGATCATGGCGTTTTTTTAGCAATTCGCCGCGCAGGCGTGATAACTCCTGACGGTTATTGGCGCTCAACTGAGCGAGGTCCCACTCCTCAACCTTCAGCCGGCGGGCGGCCTGCTCCGCCTGCAACGCGGTGGCCTGCGCCTGTTCCAACGGCGAGGCCGGCGTGGGCAGCGCCTGGAGCTGCTGTTCCACATCGTTTAGCGCTCTGCGTGCTTCGGTCTGTTGCTGTGGCAGCAGGCCCAGCGAGTCGCTGATGGCGCGCGCCAGGTCTTGCTCTTGCTGTAGCTGGTCGGTCAAATCCAGTAATTGACTGTTGGCCTGTAACAGCCGTTGATTGAGTTCGCTGCTGTCGAGTTTAGGGCTGAGCGCGGCAGGCTCATCCGGCTCGCTGTCTTTATCATCGCGCAGTTGACGGGTGAGCGCCGGAAAATCATCGATAGCCTTTTGATATTCGCTGATTTTAGCGCTGGACGCTTTGCCTTCTGCGATGGCGTTCAGCGCTGACTGCAGCGCCTCGACAATCGCCGCCTGGTTCGGCGCGTTTTTGTCATCTTGCGCCTGCTGCAGATCTTTTTTGATCTGGCCCTCGTCAGGGAAATTGACGGCGAAGGCCGGGGAGGCCAGCAGCCACCCCAGGAGGAAAATCGTAATCAGGCGCAAGGTGAAAACTCTCTTGTTAACCGTAGGTAATTCAGGTCAGCGGGCTGTCGGTCTGCGCGATGCCGTGGGCCAGTCGCTGCCCAACGCGGGTGACATAACGGGTATACAGATGATCGCCCAGCAGTACGTTTTTGCCGGCGAACAGATTGATAACGGTAGAGCCCAGCTTGAAACGCCCCATTTCCTGGCCTTTGAGCAGCACCACCGCCCCGTCGGCGTCGGCCTGAGGATAGCGCCAACGCTTGATAATCCCCTCTCGCGGCGGCGTGACGGTTCCCGCCCACACGGTTTCAATGCTGCCGACAATGGTTGCACCCACCATAATCTGCGCCAACGGGCCGAAATCGGTATCAAATAGGCAGATAATCCGCTCGTTGCGGGCGAACAGATTGGGAATATTGGCCGCTGTCAGCGGGTTCACCGAAAACAGCTCGCCCGGGACGTACAGCATTTCGCGTAATACGCCGTTGCAGGGCATATGTACGCGATGATAATCGCGCGGGGCAAGATAGGTGGTGGCGAAACTGCCGTTGCGGAACAGGTCTATCATCGACTCATTGCCTGCCAGCAGGGCTTCCAGACTATAATGGTGGCCCTTCGCCTGGAACACCTGCTCGCCTTCGATGGGGCCGAACTGGGAGATTATCCCGTCCGCCGGCAACACCAGCACGGCGGGGTCGGCATCAATGGGCCGGGCTTCATCGCGCAGGGGCCGGACAAAAAATGTGTTAAAGGTGGGATAGGCGGCCACATCCGGCTGCTGTGCTTCCTGCATGTCGACCTTATACCCGCGCACAAACAGCGTAATGACCCCGCGGGTAAGCCAGCCGCCGCGGCGTTCCGCGCCCCAACCGGCCAGCTCAGTCAGCCAGCGTTTAGGCAGTAGGTGTTGTAAAGCTATCTTTATCCTGTCCAGCACGGGGGCCTCGTTCTCGTTATCTGTTTAGCCAAAATGGGGCCGCATTGTACCGGCGGCGGCGTTAAATGTCAGCGATCGGGCCATCAAAACGACTTACGGGCAGTGACCTGCGCCATGCTGTCGAGGATGCGATGATAGTTATCGAACCGCTCGCGGGCGATAGCGCCGCTTTCCACCGCGCCGCGGATGGCGCAGCCGGGATCGGTATCATGTCGGCAGTCGCGAAATTTGCAGGTGCCCAGATACTCCCTGAATTCGATGAAACCGCGTGCTATGCGTTCCGGCGCCAAATGCCACAGGCCGAATTCCCGCACCCCCGGAGAATCGATCAAATGACCGCCATGGCTGAAATGATATAACCGGGCGGTAGTGGTGGTGTGCTGCCCGAGCCCTGAGTTATCGGAGACGCTATTGACCAGAATCTTCTCGTGTTCTGGCGGCATCAGCGCATTAAGCAGACTCGATTTACCCACCCCCGACTGGCCGGCAAAAATACTTGTGCGCCCGGTCAGCGCCTCCTGAAACGGGTCCATCCCCTCGCCGGTATGGCTTGACACCATCAGCACCCGATAGCCTATGCGAAGATAGATAGCCATCTGCCGCTCCACTTCCGTGCGGGACGCAGCCGTCAGCAAATCGATTTTGTTCAGTACGATAAGCGGCTCCACCTCTACCGTTTCGCACGCCACCAGATAACGATCAATAATATTCAAAGACAGCTCGGGCAAAAGGGCGGAGACGATGACGATTTGATCCATATTTGCCGCAATCGGTTTGACGCCATCATAGACATCAGGACGCGTGAGCACGGAGCGGCGCGGATGAACCGCCTCCACGATCCCGCTGACGCCGGTCGGCTGTTCGCTGCCGGCGCGCCAGACCACCCTATCGCCCGTGACCAGAGATTTGAGCGTGCGGCGCAGATTGCAGCGATAAATGCGGCCCGCGGCATCCTCCACGTCGGCATGCATGCCAAACCGGCTGACCACCACGCCCTCCTGGGGCTCACCTAACGGCTGGTCGTCCCATTGGGCCGCGCCGCGCTCGCGCTGCTGCAGGCGGCGCTGATGGTTGTCCTGTACCCGGCGCTCCTGACCTTTGGACAGTTTATTTTTACTCACTGCGCCTCACTTAGTACGGATGAATCGCCCGTGGCGATGAAAACGGCTATCATACAGAGTATTCTACCAGATAAGCCGTAAAATCCCTTGCTACGAGAAAATCATGCCGGTAAATGATAACAACCTGATTTGGATCGATCTGGAAATGACAGGGCTGGATCCCGAACGCGATCGCATTATCGAGATAGCGACGCTAGTCACTGACGCTAATCTGGCTATTTTAGCGGAAGGTCCGGTATTGGCCATACACCAATCCGACGCGCAACTCGCGTTAATGGATGACTGGAATGTCCGCACCCACACCGCCAGCGGGCTGGTTGAGCGAGTGCGGCAAAGCGCGCTAGATGAAGAGGCGGCGGTAGCGCAGACCCTGGCTTTTCTGTCCGACTGGGTGCCCGCCGGCAAATCGCCAATTTGCGGCAACAGCATTGGCCAGGACCGGCGCTTCTTGTTCCGCTATATGCCGGCGCTTGAGGCGTATTTCCACTATCGTTATCTGGATGTCAGTACGTTGAAAGAACTGGCCCGCCGCTGGAAGCCGGAAATCCTGGCCGGGCTAAAGAAAAATAATACCCATCAGGCGCTGGATGATATCCGCGAATCGGTGGCTGAGCTGGCCTATTATCGCGAGCATTTTATTCGCCTATAGTGCTCGACGTTAAAAACGGGGGGAGTGTGGTTATTTTTGCACCAATCGCAGCGCATAAAGCCCTTTTTAACGCTGAAAGGCTTGCAGCGTGGCAGGTTTGCCGTATAATTCGCTCCCCGTAACGTCAGACTTTCGCGTTACGCCCAAGCGAGAATAGCTCAGTGGTAGAGCACAACCTTGCCAAGGTTGGGGTCGCGAGTTCGAGCCTCGTTTCCCGCTCCAATTTCTTCCTTTCATGCGTTATGCAGTTTCTTGTCCCTCAGCTCTCGCCAAAAATTCGCCATACTCGCCGTACTCTCTCCTTATTCTCCGCTGAAACATGCCGCTGGGTGACATTCTGTGCCGTGTGTACCTTATGGCCCCTGATGGCCGGTCCACTTAAGGTACGATGAGAAAGCGTTGATAAAGGTAGGAACTGTTGTTGATGGTGCCCGTGTCACTGACATTATGCACATCATGGATAACTTTAAGATGCGTAAATACCCCCTCGAAGCGAAGCAACGCTGATCTTGCCCCGCCATCTCCGTACAGCTTTTGTATCTTAAGTTAACGAAGCCCGCTGCCGCCGGTATTCTCTCGGAGAGTGATATCCCAGCGCGCTGTGCGGATGGTTTTCATTGTAATGCGTGAAAGCTGCTGCAAGGTTTCGCAGGGCTGTTCTCGCATCCGGTTTTGGCATGAACTCGATATAGTCTTCCTTCATCGTCTTCACGAACCGTTCGGCCATGCCATTGCTCTGCGGGCTGCTCACCGCTGTTGTGCAGGGCTCCAGATCCAGTTCTCTGGCGAACCTCTGCGTTTCATGCGCGGTATACGCTGAACCGTTGTCCGTCAACCACTGCACCGCTGTATCGGGTAACCTGTCGCCGAAGCGCTTTTCTACCGACCTCAGCATCACATCCTGCACGGTCGAACTGTCGTAGCCTCCAGTGCTCGCAGCCCAGTCTATGGCCTCTCTGTCGCAGCAGTCCAGTGCGAACGTGACCCGCAGTTTTTCACCGTTGTCGCAGCCGAACTCGAAGCCATCTGAACACCAGCGAATATCGCTTTCTGCCACCGCGATCCTGCCCTTATGCTCACGCCTCGGCCGCTCTGGTTTTCAATGTAATAACAGCAGGTTATGCTCACACATGATCCTGTAAAGTCGTTTCGCATTTACCGGCGTCAGTCCCTCTGCGCGACGTTGTTTACACAGGATGCCCCACACCCGCCGATAGCCGTAGCTGGGCATATCGCTGATGATGTCGAGGATGTCCGACAGTATTTCAGCGTCTGCTTCGTCATTACGCCGGTTACAGCGCCTGTCCTGCCAGTCGGCAGAACGCTTAATCCGCAGTGACAGCGGCGCACGCGACCCGCTCATGGCGCGGCTGACCTGTGCTATTCCCCGGCCTTTGGCAACAAGGGCGCGTGCGCTATCCATTTTCGTGACTGGCCGTACTCCACGGCTTCTTTTAGGATCTCAACCTCCATCGTCTTCTTACCCAGAAGGCGCTGGAGCTCCCGGACCTGCTTCAATGCAGCTGCAAGCTCAGAGGCAGGAACAACGTCCTCCCCGGCAGTGAGGCTTCCTTCCTGATATTGCTTTTTCCACTTAAACAGCAGGCTGGGCTGGATACCGTGCAGTCGTGCGAGATGGGAGACATTCATGCCGGGCTCCATCCTCTGCTGAATAATGGCCATTTTTTCC
The DNA here is from genome assembly GCF_018777395.1 of Candidatus Sodalis endolongispinus. GTDB lineage: Bacteria > Pseudomonadota > Gammaproteobacteria > Enterobacterales > Enterobacteriaceae > Sodalis_B > Sodalis_B endolongispinus. The sequence goes on along the minus strand of NZ_JAFJYC010000001.1, from coordinate 1,214,003 downwards.
TGAGGAGTTTTACGTTTACGGACTTCTTGACCTAACAGGATCCCGGTCATATCAAAATTGGCGTTAGTGTTAGACATATATTCAAGCCTATCTCTTATCTGGAGATACAGCTACTGTCTGGTGTTTCAGGGGGATAAATCAATTATTACGCAGAACCAAAGTCAACGGCGAAGCCATCGCACAAACCTACCAAGATGACTTAGCCGTGACCCTCTGTCGATTCTCTACGGTTTTTGGTGCCTCCCGGAGAATGCGGTTTGATTTGGCGGTGAATGGTATGACTGCTAGCGCCGTTAACAAGGGAGAATGCGTGATTCATGGCTGATTTATCCCCCTGAAACACCAGACAGTAGCTGTATCTCCAGATAAGAGATAGGCTTGAATATATGTCTAACACTAACGCCAATTTTGATATGACCGGGATCCTGTTAGGTCAAGAAGTCCGTAAACGTAAAACTCCTCAGGAAAAAATGGCCATTATTCAGCAGAGGATGGAGCCCGGCATGAATGTCTCCCATCTCGCACGACTGCACGGTATCCAGCCCAGCCTGCTGTTTAAGTGGAAAAAGCAATATCAGGAAGGCAGCCTCACTGCCGGGAGGACGTTGTTCCTGCCTCTGAGCTTGCAGCTGCATTGAAGCAGGTCCGGGAGCTCCAGCGCCTTCTGGGTAAGAAGACGATGGAGGAACCCGCTGACGCCGGAGGCGATTGCCGCCGCCGATGTGGTGATCCTGGCGGTGGATATCAAAATCAATGGCGAGGAACGCTTTAAGGGCAAGCGTCTGGTGCGGGTAAAAACCGACGTGGTGATTAAATCACCGGTCAAGTTCCTGGAAAAAGTGGCCGGCTCGCTGGAACGGGCCTGATAACCAACGGCTTCGGGAGCCACATCATGAACGTGAGTCAACAAAACACTGGCACCGTCATCAAAGGGCATCTGTTGACCGGCATCTCCTGGATGATCCCGCTGATTGTCGCCGCGGGGATCTGCATCGCGCTGGGACAGGTCATTAGCGGGCCTGACGTTGGTCAGAAGACCGGCAGCGTACCCTGGATGCTTAATCAAGATAGGCGGATGGGGAATGGGTCTTATCGTGCCGCTGATAAGCGCCGCCATCGCCGATCGTCCCGGTTTCGCGCCGGGGCTTATCATCGGTTTTATTTGCGCTCAGATCCAGACCGGGTTTATCGGCGGTATTCTCGGCGGTTTTCTGGTGGGCTACACCGTGCTCTTGCTGCGTCGGGTTATCAAGCTGCCGGCGTCGATGCAGGGGGTGATGCCGGTGATGATCCTGCCGGTGCTAAGCACCGTCATTGCCGGACTGTTGATGATGACCTTTATCGGCCAGCCTATCGTCTGGCTGCAAAAGGAGCTGATCCATCTATTGGAGTCGATGCAGGGCGGATCGCGCTTCCTGATGGGGGCTATTCTGGGCGCTATGGCCACCTTCGATTTTGGCGGCCCGGTGAATAAAACCATGTCGCTGTTCGCCGACGGTCTGCTGGTGGACGACATCTATGGCCCGGAGGCGGTGAAATTCGTCGGCTCCATCATTCCGCCGTTTGGCATCACCCTGTCGTTTTTGCTTACCCGGTACAAATACACCCGCGCGGAGAAAGAAGCGCTCAAAGCCGCTTTCCCGATGGGGATCTGCATGATAACCGAAGGGGTTATCCCTATTGCGGCGCGGGATTTGCTGCGGGTGGTGGCGTCGTGCGTTGTGGCATCGGCTATTGCGGGCGGCCTGATTATGGTCTGGGGCATCGAGGCGCCGGTGCCGCACGGCGGGATGTTTGTGGTGCCGCTGTTTACCCGGCCGGTGATGTTCTGCCTGGCGCTCGGCATCGGTACCGTGGTTTGCGGCGGCATGCTGTCACTGTTGAAAAAACGGGTCACCGAGGCGGATGAGGAGTTCGATGATGTGGAAGATAAGTCGGTGCGGGATGAAGACATCAAATTCACTTTGGAATAACGGGAGTTGCCATGTTTGCCGCTATGAAGAGTCTGCTGGACGATGCCAGCCGGCGGCAGTACGCGCTGTTAGCCATTAACTGTTTCAATCTGGAAACCGCGCGCGCCACCATGCGCGCCACCGAGCAACAACGGGCGCCGGTGATCCTCAACCTCTATCAGGGCCATTGCGGCCATCTGCCGCCGCGGGTGGCGGTACCGCTGGTGCGTGCGCTGGCCGAGGATGCTGCGGTACCGGTAACGCTCAGTCTGGATCACGGCAGCGATAGCACGCTGATCTGGCAGGCGTTTCGCGCCGGTTTTGGCGGCTTGATGATTGACGCTTCCAGCCAGCCGCTGGCGGAGAATATTCGCCAAACACGTCAGGTGGTGCAACTGGCGGCGACCGACGGCGTCTGCGTTGAGGGCGAGTTGGGGCATATCGCCGATGCGCCAGTTTATCAGGTCGCGGATGCGCGGCAGATGATGACCGCGGTGGCGGACGTCGAGCCTTTCCTGCGCCAGACCGGCATCGATTTGCTGGCGGTATCGGTGGGCACCGCGCACGGCCTTTATCCGGCGGGCGTAACGCCGGAGGTGGATTTTGAGCGGCTGGAGGCCATCCACAGCGCGTCCAGCGTACCGCTCGCGCTACACGGCGGCAGCGGAACCCGACCGGAGGATATCCGCCGGGTCAGCCAGTACGGCGTGGCCAAGATCAACGTCGGCGTCGCCGTGGCCCAAGCGGGCAAAACCGCCCTGCAGGAGGGGCTGCGCCAGCATCCCGAGGTTGAACTGGCGGAGTTGCTGCAACTGATGGAATCCGCCTGTCAGGAAGTCGTGGCCGAATATCTCGGCTGGTCCGGGTCGGCCCATAAAGCCTGATTCCGGCCGGCAACACCCATAACCTACTGTTCATCGGCGCCACGGTGCCGATGCGAGCAACCTTTATCCGCAATTTAACCCAGAAGGAAGATATCATTCTGATTTCTATGAACGACATCCTGCAACCCACCCGCGAGCACCGTTTCGCTATCGGCGCGTTTAATGTGGCCGACAGCTGCTTCATCCGTGCGGTGGTGGAAGAGGCGGAAGCCACCCGTTCACCGGCTATCATTTCCATTCATCCCAGTGAACATGATTTTGTCACCGATGCTTTTTTTGCCTATGTGCGCGAAAGGACGTTGAAAAGCACGATGCCTTTTGTCCTGCATTTGGATCACGGCGCTTCCATCGAGCATGTGCAGCGCGCCATTCAGTGCGGATTTACCTCGGTGATGATCGACGGCGCGCTGCTGCCCTATGAGGAGAATGTGGCGTTAACCCGCGAGGTAGTGCGGCTGGCGCACGCGGTCGTGGTGTCGGTGGAGGGGGAGCTGGGTACGATCGGTCAGACCGGGAATTCGGTGGAGGGCGGGGTGTCGAAAATCACCTATACCGATCCGGCGCAGGCGCAGGATTTCGTCACCCGCACCGGTGTGGACACGTTGGCGGTGGCCATCGGCACCGCGCACGGTATTTATCCCAAAGACGTCAAGCCGGCGCTACAGATGCACATTCTGCGCGAAATCTCGCAGCGCGTGTCGATTCCGCTGGTACTGCACGGCGGGTCGTCCAACCCGGACGCCGAAATAGCCGAGGCCGTGACCCTGGGCGTGGGCAAAATCAATATTTCCAGCGATATGAAGTTTGCCTATTTCGCTAAAGCGCGCGAGATCTTGAGCCGGGAAAGCTGGTGGGATCCGAACGTAATTTATCCCGAGCCTATCCTGGCGGCCCGCGAGGTGATCCGTAACAAAATGACGTTGTTCGGCTCAATCGGTAAGGCCGGGCTTTATTAAGGCGTCGCCGCTATTGCGCGGCGCCTGTCGCCAACGGCCTGGGGTGAACCAGGGGCGCGGGCGGCGGACCGCTTTGGACAATCGAGCGACGCCGAACGGGCACCAGAACTGATTTACACGGGGCTTATGCCCCGTTTTTGCGGCTTGCGCGGTAGCGGTTTTCTCGCGTCATTGCCGTGGATTATTCCCGGCAAGCCCGCCGATTCCTTGTCACTGGCAGCATGGAGCACCCGGCGGCAAATCCCCAGCGGCCAGTCCTTTCCCGGCAGGAAAAGTATTTTTTACCATCGGCGTTGAAAAGCCGCTAACCCCGTCTAAAGTTAATTCGCTGACGCCGGGGTTGTGGTCCTTGGCGGCGGTGCAGGCTGGCTTTCCCGGTCACTATTCTAAACAACGCCTTTTCCTACCGCGGCGCCGTCGATGCCAGGTTATTTGAGAGAGACTTCATGAGCAGCGTAAACGTTGAAACGGAACAGCCGATCCTTCCCCCCGCGACGCTTCCGGCCGCCGGGGCGCTTGAGGCGAAGGATCTGCTGGCGACGATTATTAGAGAAATACAATTGACCGGCCGTCCCGTCAGCCATAAATTGATTCTGGCGCTATTGCTGGAGCGTCTGGAAACCGAACATGATGCGCAGAAGCAAGACTGCTATCGTGAGGCGTTGAATCTATTCATGCATACCAGCGTCATGGACGATATTTGACCTATCTCGCTGTCCCCGGTCATACGGCGCAATGCCTATGACGCGGCGCGGGCAGGCCTCGCCGGCGACGCCTTTGGGGTTTTAAGCCGCATCTAAAAGGCGCCGACGCGATAAAGCGGCGTCTGTTCAGGTTTTCTACGCAGCCCGGATAGAGTCACCTATGCCACCGCCTTTTGCGGCGCGTGGTTCATCCGCATGCGAGGTGTACCGATGGCAATCGATTTTCATGCTAGTTCTAATCAATATACCTATGCCAAGCGCGTAGCTCATGCCGGCTGGGGCGATTTTATTTGCCAGCGGGTGGATCCCGCCGGTAAAGCGATTGCCGATATCTGCTGCGGCTGCGGCATCTATAGCGCTGTCTGGGCAGGGTTGGGCGCCCGGCAGGTCACCGGCGTCGATTTTTCCGCGCAGATGTTGCACGATGCGCAGGAAACCGTGCAGGGATTGACCAATGTCGCGTTTGTGCAGGGTGACGCGGCCGCTACCGGGCTGGCTGACGCCAGTCAGGATATCGTTTTCGCCCGCGCCCTGATTCACCATTTCGCTTCGCCGCACCCTTTTTTGCTTGAAGCATGGCGCATCCTCTCGCCGGGGGGACTCCTGCTGATTCAGGACAGAACGCCGGAAGATGTCTTCTTGCCGGGATCGCCCGAGCATATGCGCGGCTGGTTTTTCGATTTGTTCCCGCAGTTAGCCGCCTATGAAAGAGAGCGCCGCCCCGCCAGCGGTGCGATTGAGGCGGCGTTAACGGCGACGGGGTTTGAACTGCGTCCGACCACCACTTTATGGGAGACCCGGCGCGAGTACGCCGATAGCGCCGCGTTGGCGGCCGATTTGCGCCGCCGTACCTGGCGTTCGATCCTGCATGAATTAAGCGATGAGGCGCTGGCACAGTTGATTGCCTATATCCTCGCGCGCTTGCCGGCGGGACAGCCGATTGTGGAAAACGATCGCTGGACGCTTTGGTGGGCGCTTAAACCGAACGTTGCGGGCACTACAGCTACCGAGCCCGCGCCGGCGCAATAGCGCCTGGGGTCGCGCCGGCGGCAGGGCATTGACGCCCGTGTGGGAAAAAAGATGCCCTCTGCGATGGGCGGTAGATATTCACGCCCGTGCGGGAAGAAAGGTGACGTCTGCTGAGTGGTGACCAGGCACTGACGCCCGTGCGGGAAGAAAGATGCCGTATGCTGAGGGGTGAAAGAGGCTCACGATGGTACGGGCAGTGACTGGCTGTCCGGCACAGTAAGCTTATGCGGGAGCAAATACACCGCTGGTCGCCTGAGAAGGATGTCCCGCGGGTGGGCTTGGCCCTATGGTGAGATAAAAAAAGCCGGTGACACCTGGAACGTCCTGTTCCGGCCCCCGGCCAGTAAGCAAATTCCCTACGCCGCTAGGCGTTTTGCTATAAATACAAGTTGGTAGAAAGCAAAAATGCCCTGCCCGGTCATTTTTCATCGCCGGGCAATTTTCGTCAAGCTGCACTAAAGGATAGGCCCGCGTCTGACGGTGGCCTGCAACGCTTTTATTTTTTTCTCGCCGCTAAGGAGGCGATGTATGAAGCTATTACGTTACGGTCCGCCGGGGGAAGAGCGTCCGGGTCTTCTGGACAGCAACGGTCAACTCCGATCGCTGGCCGGGGTGATAGACGATATTGCCGGCGAGGCGCTGTTACCATCGGCGCTTGCCCGCCTGCGTGCCCTGGATCCTGACACGTTGCCAAAAGTGGCGGGCGATCCGCGTATCGGCCCCTGCGTTGGTCAGGTGGGCAAGTTCGTCTGTATCGGGTTGAATTATGCCGATCATGCGGCCGAAACGGGTGCGACGATCTCCACCGAGCCTATCGTGTTTAATAAATGGATCAGCGCTATCAGCGGCCCCTATGATGCGCTGCATATTCCACGCGACTCGCTGAAAACCGATTGGGAGGTCGAGCTTGGCGTGGTGGTGGGTGAAGGCGGCCGCAATATCCGCGAGCAAGACGCTCTGCAGCACGTGGCGGGCTATTGCGTAGTGAACGATGTTTCCGAGCGGAATTGGCAACTGGAGCGGGGAGGGACCTGTGATAAAGGCAAAGGGTATGACAGTTTCGGTCCTATCGGCCCCTGGCTGGTGACCGCCGATGAGATAGGCGATCCCCAGGCGTTGCAGCTCTGGCTGGAGGTGGATGGTAAGCGTTATCAGACCGGTTCCACGGCGACGATGATTTTCACCGTCCAAGAGATTGTCAGCTATTTAAGCCGGTTCATGCGTTTGTTGCCGGGCGATATCATTGCCACCGGTACGCCGCCGGGGGTGGGGATGGGGCAGAAACCGCAGCCGGTGTTCTTGCGGGCGGGCCAATGGCTGCGGCTGGGGGTCGAGGGGCTCGGCGAGCAGCGGCAACTGACGGTACAGGACTAACGCCCTGCCGCCTGCCGGCATGCGGCCGTCCCCCCCGGCGTCGGCGTCGTTTATTTTTAGCGGCCGGCATCAGATTGGCGGCCATTCACTTTAATGGCCGGCGTCAGGGCGGCAGGGCATTTTACGCCGGCACGCCGCCTTGCTGCCGCTCCCGACGGCGCAGTATTTACTTTTCCAATCCGGCGTCAGGACGGGGATCGGCGGGGGACGTTTTCAGCAGGCCTGCAGAGGGGGCGCCCGCCGGCGTTTGAATCGACGCCGCCGACGCGCCGGCCGGGCCGTATGCTTTAGTTTGCGGCGCCGCCAGCGTCAGTATCAAGCCCTCGCGACGCATCTGCGCCGACTCTTCCGGCTTATGCAGCCGGTCAAGCACGTCCGCAAGCCAAGCGTAGTCATGGGCATCCGGGCGCTGCTTAAGCGCGGCGCGGAAGGCCTCGGCGGCGGCCTGCCACTCGCCGCGTTTCATCAACAGCTGCCCCAGCGTACTGTCTAACAGCGGCGTATCTCCCTGTTGACGGATTTGCTGGCGCAGGGCTTTCTCAACCTGCTCTGGATCGCCGCTTTTCAGCCGCGGCAGCAGCAGGAGCAATCTATCGTCGGCGTGATGATGCTTAAGCGCTTTGACGATAAGGCGCTGGGCGGTGTCGTGATCGTTGCATTCGATGAGATGTTCGGCCAACGCCACTTGCAGAGGGACGTCGTTGCGCACCTTCCGGCTCTGCTCGCGCCACCAGCGGTTTAAACCCTCGCTGCCCTGATCTTCCATAATCTGGTCCATCAGCCCGTTAAAAGCCTGATACTGCAGGCGGTTCAACGTCTCTTCGTCATACACCTGCACCTTACGCATCGCCGGCGGAATATCCAGCAGCGACTGCCAGGCACGGGTACGGATGAATGCCTGTTCCGCCAGACGCAGCACTTCCGGATGGCGCGGCGCGGTCTCCAGCAACCGGTCGACGCCGTGGCGCGCGGCATGATCCTCATGGCGTGCCAGCTGAATACGTACCCGGGTGATGTCCACCGGTAATTGATCGTTGTCCGCTACTTCCGCCGCGCGCGCCAGGTATTGATTGGCGCGCAAATCGTCTCCGCGCTGCTGTGCGGCTTCTGCCGCCAGGAGGTAGTTGACCACCGGCTGATCGGCGTGATCGGCATTGCGCGCCAGCAGTTTTTCCACCTGCCTATAATCCCCTTCGGTCAGCTTCATCAGTGCCGCCAGGGTATGCTTGCGGGCGCGATGATTTTTGCGGCCGTTAGACCAGCGGCGGGTACGCGCCCCGGTCCGAAACAGTCGGCGGATAACCCATTCGATAATAAACAGGACGATAAACGCCAGGATGAGAACAATCACCAGACCGGTAACGCTGGTCTCAATATTGTAGTTGTCGGTCTGAATCAGCACATAACCCTGATGACCGGCGACCAGCGGACCGAGCACAATGCCCGCGAACAGCAGGATGAACAGCAACAAAACCTTGAGCATCGCTTATTCTCCCTGTGCGGCGGGGGCCGCCGGCTGGGCCAGCAGGTTGCGCACCCGGGTCTGCATCAGTTTATCCAGCAGCGGCTGGCTCTGCAGGCTGTCCGGCAGGTTCATGGTGATATCCTCCTCCCCCAGCGCGTCAATCTGGCTCAGGAAGGCGCGGGTATTGGCGTCGTCGGTGTCGAAATAAGCGCGCACCCAGGTGGAAACCGAATCCAGCGACTGCTGGTAGATTTCATTTTGATGGCGCGGCACTGCCTGGGCGGCGACCAGTAACCGTGCACGGATGTTTTCCCGCAGGTAAACATCCTGATTCGGCGCCAGCAGCGGCTCGGCGCCGGTATCACGGCGACGCACGGTAATAAAATCGTTCATGAAGTTGTGCCAGCTTTTGCTGAGATTCTGCCGCCACTCCTGGATTGACCCCGACAATTCACCGCTGTCGCTATCCATGGGCGATTCATCGCTGTCGTTATCCGCCAGACGCAGATTATCTACTTGATTGGTCAACTGATTGAGCTTGAGAATAATGCCGTCGAAGTCTATCTGGCTGACCCCGGCCAAGGTGCCGATATCGTCGGTTATTGCGCGTCGTGCTTCGGTCAGGCTGGGATCGTTCATTTGCGCCAGACTGGCGTCAGCGCTTTTCAGTAGTGCGCCGGCGGTGACGACATCTCGATCGCTCCACAATTTACGCCCGGCCATTTTTACCAGAAAATCCGCCTGCGACAGCAGCCAGGTATTGGCGTTGGTGCCGGTAATGGCCGTCAGTTTATTTTGCAAATCCTCCAGCTCGCGCCCCTGGGCGTCTTGCTGCGCCCGTGCCGCGTCGAGCGCCCGCCCCTGGGCGGCTAGCGCGTCCTGGTATTGCTGGCGTTGTGTCTGCTGGGCCTGACTGAGTGCATCAAGCCCCTCTTGCAACTGCGCACGGGCGGCCTCCTGCTGACGCGCGGCGATATAGACGCCCAGCGCCAATAATAGCGCAATGATCAGCGCCAGAACCGCCACTATTAGCGCGAGCGGCCGGCGCCCACCGGCCGTCTTGCCCGGTTTGCCATTACCGACCGGCGGGGTTTTTCCCCCCGCGGCGCGCGTGGTGACGGCGGGCCGAGGCCCGGCATCGCCGGAGAGCGGGGTCGAAGCATGCGGGCTATCGGTCTTCCTGGTCGCGTCATCCTGCGGGATCGTTGGAGTAGTGTGTTCCGTCATGTTGGCCTGTCCCATGATTAAATTAGAGCAATACGCGCATCAAAGCATCGTTGTCTGCTGCGTTCGCTACGACGATATCCGTCCAGCCCAATTGGCGGGCAAGCATGGCTAAACGTTCGCTGATGACTATCAGCCGGCAATGCGTCAGCCAGGCGTGGCGATAGTATTCAGGCATTAAAGTATAGAATTGTTGTAACATTTCGCCGCTGGTAATTACCAGCGTGTCGATGCCCAGCGTCCGCATCCGCCGGCCCTGCTCTTCGCCGTCGTAGTGGATCGGGCTGCGGCGATAGCATTCGCAATAGGTAGTGTGCACGCCGCGCTGGCGCAAAGTTTGCTCCAGCACTTCCCGCCCGCCGTTACCGCGTAAAATCAGCGCGCGCTTGCCCTCGATGCGCGCAAGCGCCGGCAGGCGCAGCAAATCCTCGCTGGTTTCCCCCTCATCGGGATAGCTGACCGGCAGCCCGCAAAGACCGTGCAGCCGCAGGACGGTAGTACGGCCTACGGCGAAATAGCGCAACCTGGCCGGCCAGGTGACGCCTTGTTGCGTCAGCCAGGGATGGGCGTAGTTAATGGCATGTTGAGAGACGATAAATAGCAAATCACCGGCCATCAGATCGGCAAGGCGCTGGGCGAGGTGCGGCAGATCGTTGCCCGGGGTAAAGTCGATAAGCGGCAGATGCCAAGCGGATTTGCCACGGGCGCGCAGCCTGTTCACCAGCTGTTCGCCTGCGGGCGATGGGCGGGTGACGAGGATGCTCATTGCGGCGGATTATCCTGATAAACGCGGGCCAGGATGGCGCGGGCGCCGCGGTCCAGTAAATCATCCGCCAAACGCAAGCCAAGCTGCTCCGCCAGCGCCAGCGGCGCGCGTCCTTCGCTGCGAATGACGATGGTGCCGTCAGGCGATCCCACCAGCGCGCGCAGCCATATTTCATCGCCGTCAAGCACGGCATAACTGCCGATAGGCACCTCGCATCCACCCTGCAGACGGGCGTTCATGGCGCGTTCGGCGCCGACGCGCAGGGCGGTTTCCCGGTGATGCAGCGGCGCCAGCAGCGCCAGCGTACGGGCATCGTCAAGCCGACATTCGACGCCGACCGCCCCTTGACCTACCGCCGGCAGTGACTCCGCGGGATCGATGGCCTGACGGATGCGGTCCTCCAGACCCAACCGTTTCAGGCCGGCCACCGCTAGAATGACCGCGTCAAAGTCGCCCCGATCCAGTTTCGCCAGCCGGGTGCCGACATTGCCGCGCAAATCGTGCACTATCACATCGGGGCGCCGTTCGCGCAACTGGCATTGCCGGCGCAGGCTTGAGGTGCCCACAATCGCGCCCGGCGGCAGCGCGTCGAGATTGGCGTAACGCGGGCTGACAAAGGCATCGCGCGGGTCGTCGCGCTCGCACAGCACGCAAAGTCCCAGACCGGCGGGGAATGAAACCGTAACATCTTTCATCGAATGCACGGCGATGTCGGCGCGATGCTCCACAAGCGCCCGTTCCAATTCCTTGATGAATAACCCTTTGCCGCCGACTTTTGCCAATGGCGTGTCAAGAATGATGTCGCCGCGGGTGATGAGAGGCACCAGCTCTACCTGAAAATGCGGGTGATGGCGTAGCAATGCATCGCGCACGTATCCTGCCTGCCAAAGCGCTAAAGGACTTTGCCGGGTGGCGATTCTGAGAAGGTTGTCTTGCATAGTCATTACCGATTTTATCATTCACTCACCATCCTAACACCGATAGTGAAGCACTGTCAGTTTTCGGCGGCGGAGAAACCAGGCGGGATGGGGAAAAAAGGAATAACAAGTTGCCATTGGGGAAAGTGCTATACTCATTGGGTAGCTTAACTTTCTTTACGGTCAATCAGCAAGGTGTTAGATTGATCACGTTTCCAGCATTTACCGGCCAATAACTCTACAACTCACTACGCTGGTCGGGTGGAGAAACGGGTTCTTCTGACACCGGGATAATCAGGCGAGACGTCTTGTACTTCTACATCGAGACCTTGAAACAGAGACTGGACGCGATTAACCAACTACGGGTAGATCGCGCGTTGGCGGCCATGGGGCCGGATTTTCAACACGTATACAGTCTGCTGCCAACCTTACTACATTTTCACCATCCGATGCTTCCGGGTTACCTGGACGGCACCGTGCCCCACGGCATCTGTTTTTATTCCCCCGATGAAACCCAGCGCGCCTGGCTCGACGATATCGGCCGTCAGGCTGGCGCGTCGGTGGCGGCGCCGGACAGCGGCGAGCAGCCGATTACCGGCGTTTACTCCATGGGCAGTACCTCTTCCATCGGTCAGAACGCCAACTCCGATCTCGACATCTGGGTGTGTCATCAGTCCTGGCTGGACAACGAGGAGCGCGCTCAGTTACAGCGTAAATGTCACCTGCTTGAGCAGTGGGCGAACCGCCGGGGCGTGGACGTCAATTTTTTCCTGATCGATGAAAACCGTTTTCGCCACAATGAAAGCGGCAGTCTCGGGGATGAGGACTGCGGCTCTACCCAGCATATCCTGCTGCTGGATGAATTTTATCGCACTGCCGTGCGCATGGGCGGTAAGCGTATCCTGTGGAATATGGTGCCCGGCGACGAAGAAGCGCACTATGATGAGTATGTCCTGTCGCTGTACGCCCGCGGCGCGCTGACGCCCAACGAATGGCTGGATTTGGGGGGCCTTGGCACCCTGTCCGCAGAGGAGTACTTCGGCGCTAGCCTGTGGCAGCTGTATAAAAGCATCGACTCGCCTTACAAAGCGGTGCTGAAAACGCTGCTGCTGGAAGCCTACTCCTGGGAATATCCCCACACCGAACTGCTGGCCATGAAAATCAAACAGCGGTTACATGACGGCGAAATCGTTTCCTTCGGCCTCGATCCCTATTGCATGATGCTGGAACGGGTGACTTACTACCTGACCCAGATAAACGATATGACGCGGTTGGATATGGTGCGCCGCTGTTTCTATCTGAAGGTGTGCGAAAAACTGTCGCAGGATCCGGCGGGCACGCCCTGGCGGCGGGAGATCCTGACGCAGCTGGTGACCAGCTGGGGCTGGGATGAAGCGCGGCTGAAGATGCTCGACGATCGCGCCAACTGGAAGATTGCGCAGGTGCGCGAAGCGCATAATGAGCTGCTGGACGCCATGATGCAGAGTTACCGTAATCTGATCCGGTTTGCCCGTCGCAACAACTTGAGCGTCAGCGCCAGCCCGCAGGATATCGGCGTGCTGACCCGCAAGCTGTATGCGGCTTTCGAGGCGCTGCCCGGTAAAGTGACCCTGCTCAATCCGCAGATCTCGCCGGATCTGTCGGAACCGGACCTGACGTTTATCCATGTGCCGCAGGGCCGCGCCAACCGTACCGGCTGGTATTTATACAATCAGTCGCCGTCGATGGATTCCATCATCAGCCATCAGCCGCTGGAATATAACCGTTATCTCAATAAACTGGTGGCCTGGGCCTGGTTTAACGGGCTGTTGACCCGCTCGACTCAGGTGCATATCAAGGGCAGCGACACCTGCGATAGCGCTAAGCTGAATGAGCTTATCGCCGATGTGGCCAGCCACTTCCCGCTGCGGGTGCCTGCGCCGACGCCCAAGGCGCTCTACAGCCCGTGCGAAATCCGTCATCTGGCGATTATCGTCAATCTTGAGCACGATCCCACCGCGGTATTCCGTAATCAGGTGGTGCATTTCGACTTCCGCAAACTGGATGTGTTCAGCTTCGGCCAGCAGCAGTGTCTGGTGGGTAGCATTGATTTGCTTTACCGCAACTCGTGGAATGAAGTGCGCACGTTGCATTTCAGCGGCGAGCAGGCGGTGATGGAAGCGCTAAAAACCATTCTCGGCAAAATGCATCAGGATGCCGCGCCGCCGGATACGGTGGAGGTGTTCTGTTACAGCCAGCATTTGCGCGGGCTTATCCGCACCCGGGTGCAGCAGTTGGTTTCCGAGTGTATCGAGCTGCGCCTCTCCAGTACCCGCCAGGATCCGGCGCGGTTCAAGGCGGTGCGCGTGGCGGGACAGACCTGGGGGCTGTTTTTTGAGCGCCTTAGCGTTTCGGTGCAGAAGCTGGAAAACGCGGTGGAATTCTACGGCGCCATTTCCAACAATAAACTGCACGGGTTGTCCATTCAGATGGAGACCGAGCAGATCCATCTGCCGCCGGTGGTGGACGGGTTCGCCAGCGAAGGCATTATTCAGTTCTTTTTTGAGGACACCAGCGACGATAGCGGCTTCAATATCTATATTCTCGATGAGACCAATCGGGTGGAAGCCTATCATCACTGCGAAGGCAGCAAAGAAGAGCTGGTGCGCGACGTCAGCCGGTTCTACTCCTCTTCCCACGACCGGTTTACCTACGGTTCTAGTTTCATTAATTTCAATTTGCCGCAGTTTTACCAGATTATGAATCTAGACGGCCGCATCCAGGTCGTGCCGTTTCGCAGCAGCGTGCTGTCCCATTTGTGCGCCACGCCATTTACAAATGGCGCGCCACCGCTGGCGCAAAACGCGCGCAGCAGCTAATCCGCCGGCGGGGTACGCCTTCCCCGCGCTCGCCATTTCGCGCCCGTCGCGTCGCTTGCCAACGACAATTGCTGTTGCTTTTCATATGCCAACTGCGATGATAGGAAGCTGAGACGGATGAACAATAGGTAATGGGTGAAATGAAAAGCGAATTGCGCCGCGTGGCGTTCGGGTTGATGCTGCTGGGACTTTACGGCTGCGGCCTGAAAGGTCCCCTTTATTTTCCGCCGGCGGACAAAAGCGAACAAAAGCATCAACTGACGACCACGCCGTCCTCGACCCAGTCGCCGGTACAGACTGCGTCCCCCGGGGATGACGGTAGCAGCACCGCCGTTGGGACCGAGACCGAACAGCCGTAATCGCGCCGCAGTCGCTTCCTGCCGGAAGAAGCGCTATGCTGCGTTATCGGCTACTCAGCGGAGTGGGATATGCAGTTCTCCAAAATGCACGGCCTGGGTAACGACTTTATGGTCGTGGATGCCGTGACGCAAAATGTCTATTTCTCACCCGAAATGATCCGCCGCTTGTCGGACCGACATTGCGGCGTGGGGTTTGATCAATTGCTGGTGGTGGAACCGCCCTATGATCCGGAACTGGATTTCCATTATCGTATTTTCAACGCCGACGGCAGCGAAGTGGCGCAGTGCGGCAACGGTGCCCGCTGTTTTGTCCGTTTCGTGCGCATGAAAAATTTGACCAACAAACGCGATATCCATGTCAGTACCCAAACGGGGCGCGTGGTGTTGACCGTCACCGAAGACGATTTGGTGCGCGTCAATATGGGTGAGCCGAATTTCGACCCGCAGCAGGTGCCGTTTCGCGCGGCCAGGGCTGAAAAAACCTATATTATGCGTGCGGCGGAGCAGACGGTGCTCTGCGGCGTGGTGTCCATGGGTAACCCGCACTGCGTGATTGCCGTGGACAGTGTAGACAACGCCCCGGTCGCGACGCTCGGACCGGTTTTGGAGAGCCACGAGCGTTTTCCAGAACGGGCCAATATCGGTTTCATGCAGGTGTTAGACCGCGGGCATATTCGCCTTCGGGTTTATGAACGCGGCGCAGGGGAAACCCAAGCCTGCGGCAGTGGCGCCTGTGCCGCGGTCGCGGTGGGGATCTCACAAGGCCAGCTGGCGGAACAGGTAGAGGTGGATCTCCCCGGCGGTCGGCTCGCCATCAGCTGGCGCGGACCGGGTCATTCACTGTACATGACCGGGCCGGCCACCCATGTCTATGACGGATTTATTCATCTATGAAGCAAGTCGGCGAACAGGCGGACAGCGCGCAAACGCTGGATGACGAACAGGTGGTGCAGTACTTGCTCACGCACCCGGAATTCTTTATCCGCAATGCCCGGGTTGTGGAGCAGATGGTGGTGCCGCATCCGGTGCGCGGCTGTGTGTCGCTGCTGGAATGGCAACTGGGGCGTCAGCGTGCCCATATTCAGCAGTTAGAGGACGATATCACCCGCCTCATGGAACACGCGACCACCAATGAGCCGCTGTTCTATCGTCTACTGCGGCTGCAGTCCGATCTGGCGGCGGCCGGCAGCCTGCAAGAGCTGCTTAATCGCCTGCAGCGCTGGGCGCGCGGCCTGGGACTCGCGGGCGCGCATGTGCGGCTGTTCAGCGACCAATGGCAGTTGGGCGCGCCATCTGGATTCACTCATCTGGCGCTGGCGCGCAGCGCGTTTGAGCCGCTGCGGATCCAGCTCCTTGGTCAGGACAACCATTATCTCGGCAAGCTGAACGGCCCGGAACTGCTGCTGCTGCTACCTCAGGTGCGGCAGATAGGCTCCGTCGCCATGTCGCTGCTGGGGGATGATGGCGCCATCGGCGTGCTGATGTTTACCAGCCGCGACAGCCAGCATTTCCAGGACGGGATGGGCACAGTGCTATTACAGCAGCTAGCCACACTGTTACCGGGCCTGCTGGAACGTTGGGTCAGCCGGGCATGACCGGCACCGGCTCTTTGCTGCAGCCCCAGGTAGACGCTTTCCTGTATTATCTGCGGGTGGAGCGGCAACTGAGCGCCAAAACGCGGGAAAGCTATCAGCGGCAGCTGTATACCATTATCGCCATGGTCGGTGAGATGGGGCTGACGGAATGGCGCCAGTTGGAGGTGAGCCAAGTGCGTGCGATGGCCGCGCGCAGCAAGCGTCATGGGCTGCAGTCCGCCAGTTTGGCGCTGCGCCTCTCCGCGCTGCGCAGCTTTCTCGACTGGCTGGTGAGCACCGACGCGCTGGGCGCAAATCCGGCACGCGGCGTTTCCGCGCCGCGCCGCGGTCGGCATTTGCCAAAAAACATGGATGTCGATGAAGTTGACCACCTGCTGAATATCGACACCCGCGATCCCTTGGCCCTGCGCGATCGCACGATGCTTGAAGTGATGTACGGCGCGGGCCTGCGTTTGGCGGAGCTGGTCGGTCTTAATTGCGCGGATGTGGATCTCGGCGGCGGCGAAGTCCGAGTGGTGGGTAAAGGCAACAAAGAGCGTAAATTGCCCATCGGCGCCACCGCCGTCACCTGGCTGACGCGCTGGTTAGCGTTACGTGACCGCTACGCGCCCAAGGATGATGCGGTGTTTATCGCCAACAGCGGACGCCGCATTTCGGCGCGCAGCGTACAAAAACGTTTCGCCGAATGGGGTGTGAAGCAAGGGGTGAACAGCCATATCCATCCCCATAAGCTGCGCCACTCCTTCGCCACCCATATGCTGGAGTCTAGCGGCAACTTGCGCGCGGTGCAGGAGCTGCTTGGCCACGCTAACCTCAGTACCACCCAGATATACACCCACCTCGATTTTCAGCATTTGGCATCGGTGTATGATGCCGCGCACCCACGAGCTAAACGGGAAAAAACCTGATGCATTTCTATCGTCCTTTGCGACCGCTGCGCGCGTTAACCTTTGATCTCGATGATACCCTGTACGATAACCTGCCGGTGATTGCCCGCACCGAATATGAGTCGGTGCGGTTCCTACAGCATTACCATCCTGCGCTGCGCGACCTGGGGCAAGAAGACTATCAGCGTTTGCGCCGTGAACTGCGTCAGCGCGAGCCGGAGATTTATCACGATGTGAGCCAGTGGCGCTGGCGCTCGATCGAATTGGCGATGCGTAACGCGGGGCTCAGCGAGCACGACGCGCGCGCCGGCGCCAATGCCGCCATGGAGGTCGTCTTGCGCTGGCGCAGCCAGATTGATGTCCCGGCAGACACGCACGAGACGCTGGCGGCCCTCGGCGCCCGCTGGCCGTTGGTGGCGATCACCAACGGCAACGCTTCTCCTGAGGTCTGCGGGTTGGCGGGCTATTTCAGCCACATTCTGCGCGCTGGCCCGGACGGCCGCGCCAAGCCCTGGCAGGATATGTACCATCTGGCGGCGACGCGGCTGAAGGTGCCCCCCGAGACTATTTTGCACGTGGGCGACGATCTGGAAGCGGATGTCACCGGAGCCATCCGCTATGGGATGCAGGCCTGCTGGATCAATGATCGCGGCGGCAATTTCGCCGCCGCCGATGCGCGTCTATTGCCGCATCTGGAAATTTCGCGATTGGCATCCCTGATAGCCTTGTTATAATCAACGTTAAATCTGTATAAATGACCAGTGTTTTGCCGCCGCCGGGCGGCGTTCCTCATCGCATGCTAAAGGCCACCTATGGACGTTTCTGATTTGCTCAACAGCTTGAACGACAAGCAACGGGAAGCCTTGGCGGCGCCGCGCGGTAATTTTCTGGTGCTGGCCGGCGCCGGCAGCGGCAAAACGCGGGTGCTGGTGCATCGTATCGCCTGGCTGCTGTCGGTGGAAAATTGCTCGCCTTATTCGGTAATGGCGGTCACCTTTACCAATAAGGCGGCGGCGGAGATGCGCCACCGTATCGAACATCTGGTGGGCACCAGCCAGGGCGGCATGTGGATCGGCACCTTCCATGGGCTGGCCCATCGCCTGTTGCGCGCCCACCATCAGGATGCCAACCTGCCGCAGGATTTTCAGATCCTCGATAGCGAAGATCAGCTGCGCTTGCTAAAACGCCTTATTCGCGCCATGAATCTGGATGAGAAACAGTGGCCGCCGCGCCAGGCGATGTGGTATATCGGCGGCAAAAAAGACGAGGGACTGCGTCCGCAGCATGTGGAGAGTTACGGCAACCCTGTAGAGGAGACCTGGCAACGCATCTATCAGGCCTATCAGGAAGCGTGCGACCGCGCCGGGTTGGTGGATTTTGCCGAGCTGCTGCTGCGCGCCCACGAGCTGTGGCTGAACAAGCCGCATATTCTGCGCCACTACCGCGAACGTTTTACCAATATTCTGGTGGACGAATTCCAGGATACCAACCAAATTCAGTACGCTTGGATCCGCATGCTGGCCGGCGATGACGGCAATGTGATGATCGTCGGCGACGATGACCAGTCGATCTACGGATGGCGCGGGGCGCAGGTAGAAAACATCCAGCGCTTCCTGGATGATTTCCCCGGCGCGCAGACCATTCGACTGGAGCAAAATTACCGCTCCACCAGCAATATCCTGCAGGCGGCCAACGCTCTTATCGCCCACAACGGCGGCCGGCTGGGCAAAAATTTGTGGACTGAGGGCGCCGAAGGCGAACCGATCACCATTTACTGCGCCTTTAACGAACTGGACGAGGCGCGCTTTGTGGTAAACCGCATCAAGGTAAGCCAGGAGCAGGGCGGGGCGCTTAAGGACTGCGCCATTCTGTATCGCAGCAACGCCCAGTCGCGCGTGCTGGAAGAGGCGCTGCTGCAAACGGGGTTGCCTTACCGGATTTATGGCGGTATGCGCTTCTTCGAGCGTCAGGAAATCAAGGATGCGCTGGCCTATTTGCGGCTTATCGCCAACCGCAACGATGACGCCGCCTATGAGCGGGTGGTCAATACGCCGACGCGCGGCCTCGGCGATCGCACCCTGGATGTCGTGCGTCAGACCGCCCGCGACCGGCAACTGACGCTGTGGCAGTCGAGCCGGGTGCTGCTCACGGAGCGCGTGCTGGCCGGCCGCGCCGCCGCCGCGCTGCAGCGGTTCTTGGAGCTGATTGATGAGCTGGCGGAAGAGACGGCGGAGCTGCCAATGCATGTGCAAACCGATCGGGTGATTAAAAACTCCGGCCTGTGGAGCATGTACGAGCAGGAAAAAGGGGAAAAGGGACAGGCGCGGATCGAGAACCTGGAAGAGCTGGTCACCGCTACCCGCCAGTTCAGCTACAACGATGAAGATCAGGATTTGCTGCCGCTACAGGCGTTCTTGTCTCACGCTGCCCTGGAGGCCGGCGATGGCCAGGCCGATGCCTATCAGGACGCGGTGCAATTAATGACGCTGCATTCCGCCAAAGGGCTGGAATTTCCCCAAGTGTTCATCGTCGGTATGGAAGAGGGCATGTTCCCCAGCCAAATGTCGCTGGACGAAGGCGGGCGCCTGGAAGAGGAGCGCCGCCTGGCGTATGTTGGCGTCACCCGGGCGATGGACAAGCTGACCATTACCTATGCCGAGACTCGCCGGCTGTACGGTAAAGATGCCTACCACCGGCCGTCGCGCTTTGTCGGCGAACTGCCGTCGGCGTGCGTGGAAGAAGTGCGCCTGCGCGCCAGCGTGACCCGTCCGGCCAGCCAGCAGCGCATCGGCGCGCCGTTGAGCGAAAGCGATAGCGGTTTCACCCTCGGTCAGCGGGTACGTCATCCGAAATTTGGCGAAGGCACGGTGGTCAATCTGGAAGGCAGCGGCGAACATAGCCGCCTGCAGATTGCGTTTCAAGGCCAGGGCATCAAATGGCTGGTGGCGGCTTACGCCCGCCTGGAAACCGTTTGAGGCCGTTGCGCGCCGCGCCATTGTACAGAAACTGACCAAACGGTTTTTCTCACGTATTGACAGTCTTTTTCTTCTCGGCGTAACATGCGCGCACTACTATTAGGAGAGGATTACGCCTTGGACACCCCCAGTAGATACTGGCTCGATAATCTGTTTATCAGGTACATCCACTAAGGCTGCCTCCAGCGCTGGCCGCCTCAGTGGTTGTCAGCGACCTTCAATTAGTGTCGCGCAGAGTCGGATCTTTGACGGTCTGAAACTCGACGGTGACTCCTCACCCCGTATTTCTGTGATCTAATGCGTTTCCCGTTGGTTACCGTGAAGGAAACGAGGGCGTATGCTTAACGCATTTCAACTGGAAAACCATCGTTTATCGCGTCTGGACGCCGATGAGCTGGGCACCCTACCTGAATCGGTATGGGTTGATCTGATCGAGCCCGGCGATGATGAGCGCGAACGGGTGCAGCACGAGCTGGGACAGAGTCTGACGACGCGCCTGGAGCTGGAGGATATCGAAGCGTCCGCCCGCTTTTTCGAGGACGAGGACGGGTTGCATATCCACTCCTTCTTCTTTTATGCCGACGCCGAAGATCACGCCGGTAATGCCACCGTGGCGTTTACTATCCGCGACGGTCGGCTTTACACCCTGCGCGAGCGAGAATTGCCGGCGTTTCGCCTGTACCGCATGCGTACCCGCAGTCAAACGCTGATAGACGGCAACGCCTACGAGCTGCTGCTGGATTTGTTCGAGACGAAAATCGAGCAATTGGCGGACGAGATTGAAAATATCTACAGCGATTTGGAGGCTTTGAGCCTGGTCATCATGGATGGCCGCCAGGGCGATGAGTATGACAATGCGCTCTCCACGCTCGCCGAGCTTGAGGATGTGGGCTGGAAAGTCAGGCTGTGCCTGATGGATACCCAGCGGGCGCTGAACTTTATGGTGCGCAAGGCGCGACTACCGTCAGGGCAGCTGGAGCAGGCGCGGGAGGTGCTGCGCGATATCGAGTCGCTGTTGCCCCATAACGAATCGCTGTTCCAGAAGGTGAACTTCTTGATGCAGGCGGCAATGGGCTTTATCAATATCGAGCAGAACCGCATCATCAAAATATTCTCGGTGGTCTCGGTGGTTTTCCTGCCGCCGACCTTGGTTGCCTCCAGTTATGGAATGAACTTCGAGTTTATGCCCGAGATCAGATGGTCTTTCGGCTATCCGGGCGCCATTATGCTGATGATTTTGGCCGGGCTGGCGCCGTATTTGTATTTCAAACGCAAAAACTGGCTGTAGGGAGCGGCGAAGGTGGAGACGGCGGCTGGCCAAGGCGCCGCTCCGGACGCAGGATATTTTCCTCCGCGGCCGCAATATGATAAAACGGCTACTTACGCCTGCTTTGAAACGACCTTCATTCATGAAAGCTTTGCCGGTTTATCTTCAATGGTTGATCCTGCGGGCGTGTTCGCTGGCGCTGGGATTTATCCTGCAACATTACCACGTTCACGCCGCATTGCTGCTTGGACCCATGATGGTCGGTCTGGTGATGGCTTTGTCCGGCGCCCGCATCGCCATCTCGCCCAAGGTGTTTATCGGTTGCCAGGCCATCCTGGGGTGCATGATAGCCGGTGCCCTCTCCCCTTCCATTCTGTCGGTGCTGGTGAGCGACTGGTTACCTGTGGTGTTGACGCTGGCGGTCACGCTGCTGGCCAGCGGCTTGTCGGGCTGGTTGCTGGTAAGATTCAGCAGCCTGCCTGGGCCGACCGGCGCCTGGGCCGACCGGCGCCTGGGGCGCGTCGCCGGGTGGCGCGTCGGCGATGGTGGCGATGGCGGGGGACTTCGGCGCCGATGTGCGGCTGGTGGCGTTTATGCAATATTTGCGGGTGTTGTTCGTCGCCACCGCCGCGGCGGCGGTGGCGCATATTGCGCTAGGCGAACAGGGGGCTGTCGCACCGGCGGTGACGTGGTTCCCCCCGTTGGACGCTCGCTTTATCGCCACGCTGGCGGTGGCGGTCGTGGGGGCGATACTCGGCCGACGGCTGCGTATACCCGCCGGCCCGCTGCTGCTACCGATGGTGGCCGGGGCCACGCTGCACGCCACCGGCACGCTGACGCTGCAAGTGCCGGAATGGCTGCTGGCGCTGGCCTACGCGTTTATCGGCTAGAGCGTCGGCCTGCGCTTCACCCGCGCTATCGTGCTGTTGGCGCTGAAGACGCTACCGCAGATGCTGGCGTCCATCGCCGGCCTGATGCTGCTGTGCGGCGCCATGGCCTGGCTATTGACCAAACTGCTGCCGGTGGATTTGCTGACCGCTTATTTGGCCACCAGCCCGGGTGGCTTGGATACCGTGGCGATTATCGCCGCCGGCAGTCAGGTAAATACCGGTTTCGTTATGGCGATGCAAAGCCTGCGTTTATTCGCCATTCTGCTGTTCGGGCCGGCGATGGCGCGTTTTATTTCGCGCACCTCCGTCCGCCGCCCGACCAGCCAGTCGCGCAATTGACGCAGCGTCAGGCGGCCGAGAACCGCCGACGCTGGAGCAGAATGGCGTCGGTAACGAAAACCCCTAGCGCCAGCCAGATAAAGGCGAAGGTATAGAGCTTATCGGCGCTTAACGCCTCGCCATAAAATCCCACCGCCAGCAGGAACATTAACGTCGGCCCGAGATACTGGAAAAACCCCAGCGTCGACAGCCGCAGCCGGTTGGCGGCGGCGGTAAACAGCAGCAGCGGCACCGTGGTCAGCACGCCCGCACAGGCGAGTAGCAAATTAAGATGCCAGCCGTTGGCGCCGAGATGGCTGGTCGGGCTATCGGCTACAATAAACAAATAATAGGCGGCCGCCGGCAGCAGCCAGAGGGTTTCAATGAGCATGCCGGTTTGCGCGTCGATGCCGATCTTTTTGCGCAACAGGCCATACAGCGCGAAAGTGAGCGCCAGCCATAGGGCGATAAGCGGCAGTGAACCGAACATCCACAGCTGTACCAGCACGCCGGCGGACGCCAGTACCATCGCGAACCACTGCAGCCGGCGGAAACGTTCGCCCAAAAACAGCATGCCGAGCAGCACGTTGACCAACGGGTTGATAAAATAGCCGAGGCTGGCTTCCAGCATATGGTGGTGATTGACCGCCCAGATAAACAGCAGCCAGTTGCTACCGATCAGCACAGAGGTCAACGCCAGCGTAAGCAGCAATTTGCCGCGCCGTAAAGACTGGCGCAACTGCGGCCAGCGGCGGCCGAGGCTCAGCAGCACCAGCATAAACACCACCGACCAGAGAATACGGTGCGCGATAATTTCGTTGGCGGGCACCTGGGCTATCAATTTGAAATAGGCGGGTGCCAGGCCCCAGATAAAATAGGCGCCGAGAGCGCACAACACACCCTGGCGGGCGCTATTGTCACTCATTGGTCAGCCTACCAGATAGTTAGCGGTGGCGGTGGCGAGATGATGCCCCCGATTGTTGTGCAGCTCCGCGCGCGCCACGGAAATCTTGTTGCCGCCGCGCAGCAGATGGCTGGTAACGATAAACCGCTCGCCGTGACCGGGTAGCAGATAATTCACCCGCATGTCGATAGTCCCCATGCGCGCCAAGCGATGGCGCAGATCCTGCTCCGATAGCGCGCTGGTCACGCAAGTGATCCCGGCGACGACGTCGAGCACTGACGCGATCACTCCGCCGTGCAGAATGCGCTGCAGGGCGTTGCCCACCAGCTTTTCATCGCGCTCAAATTCGAGTTGTGCGGCGTCGTTCTCATGGCGGGTGAGTTTCAAACCCAATTCGCGGTTGAACGGCATATGATAGACAAAGATATCCCCTATCAAACGGCGGACGTGATCGGCGGTAAGCGGGGTTGCAGACATAGTTAATTCCGGATTGGGGCAACGCTTGATGCGCGGAATAATGTAATATTTATGTTCATAGTATGCTTAATTAATGTGGCTTACCAGCCTCGGGTGGCGGCGTTAACTTTAGGCAGTTTTCCCTAAAACAAAGTTCCAAGAGCGTGTAAAATGATTAGCTTTGAATGCTTGTGTTGATGGGTTACGCGCTTTCGGAGAACATTTTATGCGCAAACTTTGGGGGGCAACCGCTCTCTTGCTGGGATCGACTTCTTTCGTTTACGCCCAAGAAGCCACGGTTGAGAAGATCCATGATACACCGGCGGTGAAGGGAAGCATTATTGCCAATCTGTTACAGGAGCACGACAATCCCTTCACGCTGTATCCGTACGAGAGCAACTACCTGCTCTACACCTATACCAGCAACATCAACAAACAGGCGATAAGCAGCTACGATTGGGCCAACAACGCCAAAAAAGACGAAGTGGCTTTCCAATTAAGCCTGGGATTTCCGCTGTGGCGCGGTATCGCGGGCGATAATTTGTTGCTGGGCGCGTCCTATACCCAGCGTTCCTGGTGGCAGTTATCCAACAGTGAAGAATCGTCGCCCTTTCGCGAAACCAATTATGAACCTCAGCTGTTCATTGGCTGGGCAACGGATTATGATTTCGCAGGCTGGACCTTGCGCGATGTGGAGATGGGCTTGAACCTGAACCATAAATCCAACGGCCGCTCGGATCCCACCTCGCGCAGCTGGAACCGCGCCTATACGCGGCTGATGGCGCAAAACGGTAACTGGCAGGTAGAAGTGAAGCAGTGGCTGCGGCTGGATGACAGCAGCGATAACCCCGATATTATTAAGTACATGGGTTATTACCGGTTGAAGATAGGTTATGCCTGGGGTGAAAGCATCTTCAGCGCGGAAGGACGCTACAACTGGAACAGCGGCTACGGTGGCGCGCAGGTGGGCTGGAGCTATCCCGTCAGCCGGCACGTCCGTTTTTATACTCAGGTGTTTAGCGGCTATGGCGAGTCGTTAATCGATTATAATCATCGCCAGACACGTATCGGGATGGGCTTTATGCTCAATGATATGGTGTAATTCATAGGGACTTAACCACGGACGCCGCTGCGGCGTTCGTCTGAAGACAAAGATGGAGCAGATGTGTCTACGGCGGAAATAATACAGCGGGAAGCGTTGGCGGAGCAGGTGTTGCACGACACCTTCGGCTACCAGCATTTTCGGCCGGGCCAGCAAGCGATCATTCACGCGGTGCTCAGCGGCCGCGACTGCCTGGTGGTGATGCCCACCGGCGGCGGTAAATCGCTGTGCTATCAGATCCCCGCCCTGGTGATGGACGGTCTGACGCTGGTGGTTTCGCCGCTGATTTCGCTGATGAAGGACCAGGTCGATCAACTGCTGGCCAACGGCGTCGCGGCGGCCTGCCTGAACTCCACCCAGAGCCGCGAGCAGCAGTACGAGATAATGTCGGCGTGCCGCGCCGGGCGCATTAAAATGCTCTACATCGCCCCCGAGCGTCTGATGATGGACAATATGCTCGAGCAATTGCAGCAGTGGCGGCTGGCGATGATCGCGGTGGACGAGGCGCACTGCATTTCCCAATGGGGACATGACTTCCGCCCGGAATACCGTGCGCTCGGGCAAATAAAACGGCATTTTGCCACGTTGCCGTTCCTCGCGCTGACCGCCACCGCGGACGAAGCCACGCGGCAGGATATTCTGCGCTTGCTGGATTTGCGCGAGCCGCTAATCCAGCTCAGCAGCTTTGACCGTCCCAATATCCGCTACACGTTGGTGGAAAAGTACAAACCCTTTGAGCAACTCTGGCACTTTGTACAGGGCCAGCGTGGCAAAAGCGGAATTATTTATTGCAATAGCCGTTCGCGGGTGGAAGATTTGAGCGCGCGTTTGCAAAGCCGCGGCTTCAGCGTGGCCGCCTATCACGCCGGCCTGGAAAACGATCGCCGCGCTCAGGTGCAAGAGGCGTTTCAGCGTGACGATTTGCAGGTGGTGGTGGCGACGGTCGCCTTTGGCATGGGCATCAATAAGCCCAACGTGCGCTTTGTGCTGCACTTCGACATCCCTCGCGCCATCGAATCCTATTACCAGGAAACCGGGCGCGCCGGCCGCGACGGTCTGCCGGCCGAAGCCATTTTGCTGTATGATCCAGCGGACATGGCCTGGCTGCGGCGCTGTCTGGAAGAGAAACCCGCCGGTCAGCAGCAGGACATCGAGCGTCATAAGCTTAACGCCATGGGCGCCTTCGCCGAGGCGCAGACCTGCCGGCGGCTGGTGCTGCTGAACTATTTCGGCGAAGGCCGTCAGATGGCATGCGGCAACTGCGACATCTGCCTCGATCCGCCCAAGCGCTACGATGGGCTGGAGGAAGCACGCAAAGCGCTCTCCTGCATTTACCGGGTCGGGCAGCGTTTTGGTATGGCCTATGTTGTTGAGGTGCTTAGAGGCGCTAACAGCCAGCGTATCCGCGAAAATGCCCATGACCGGCTGCCGGTTTACGGTATCGGCCGCGAGCGCAGCAATGAGCATTGGATAAGCGTGCTGCGGCAATTGATCCATCTGGGGCTGGTCAGCCAGAATATCACGCAGCATTCGGCGTTACAGCTAACAGAGTCAGCGCGGCCGGTGCTCAGGGGCGAGGTGGGCTTGATGCTGGCGGAGCCGCGGGTGACCAATCTGAAAACCCGCGCGACCCCCAAAACCTACGGCGGCAACTATGACCGCCCGCTGTTCGCCAAGCTGCGCAAGCTGCGTAAAACGCTGGCGGACGAGGCCAATGTCCCGCCTTATGTGGTGTTTAATGACGCTACGCTTTTGGAGATGGCCGAGCAGCTGCCCACCGACAGCGGTCAGATGCTGCGGGTCAATGGGGTGGGGAACCGCAAGCTGGAGCGTTTCGGTCTGCCGTTCCTGGCCCTAATACGTGAACACCTGTCCGGTGAGGACTCGCTGCCGCCGCTGCGTTGACGGCGGTAAGGCCGACAGGTTCGCCAGGCTTTGGCAGCGTCGTCCCGGGTAAATCCCCTCTGACGCGCGTGGCGCCATGGTTTTTGATTTATTTAACGCCATGTGAGGCTACCGTCACCCTCTGACGTGGGGCATGGCTATGATTTATTTAACGCCATGTGCGGTTACCGTCACCCTCTGACATGGGGGCGTCATGGCTATGATTATTTAACGCCATGCGCGGTTACCGTCACCCTCTGACATGGGGGCGTCATGGCTATGATTTATATAACGCCATGTGTGGTTATCGTCACTCCCTGACGCGCGGGGCATTATGCCTGGGCGTTTTATTTCTGGAGCAGGAAAACTATGTTTATGCTGTTTGTTACCGTGGCGCTGGTGCACCTGATTGCCCTGATGTCGCCCGGTCCCGATTTCTTTTTCGTCTCGCAGACGGCCGCCAGCCGCTCGCGCCGCCAGGCGATGTACGGCGTCCTGGGCATCACCCTCGGGGTAGCCATCTGGGCGGCGGTGGCGCTGTTGGGGCTGCATTTGCTGTTAAGCCGCATGGCATGGCTGCACAGCCTGATTACCGTCGGCGGCGGTCTGTATCTTTGCTGGATGGGCTGGCAATTGATGCGCGCCGCGCGCCGACAGGCACCCGCGGGTGCCGTGCCGACGATGGAGGTTGCCGCTGGTGCTGGTCGGGAACATCGTTTTTTGCGCGGTTTGTTAACCAATCTGGCCGACCCCAAGGCGGTCATTTACTTTGGTAGCGTATTCTCGCTCTTCGTTGGCGATGATGTTGGCGCCGGCGCCCGCTTGGGGATATTTGCCCTGATTTTAGGTGAAACCCTTTTGTGGTTTTCCCTGGTGGCGGTGGTATTCGCCCTGCCGGCGATGCGCCGCGGCTATCAGCGTCTTGCGCGCTGGATTGATGGCGTGGCCGGGGTGTTGTTTGCCGGCTTCGGCATTAATCTCATTCTGTCGCGCTGAGACGTTGCCGGGCGATGTGCCGGGTGCGTAACGCGGCGTGGCTAACCCGCGAACGGCAATTTGCCGCCTTCTCCGCCGGCGAGCTGCTGGATTTTTGGCGCGGGCGGGAAGAAGGGGAATTTGCCGGCGCGCAGTCGCTGCCGATCCGCTTTGTGCGCTTTTGTGCCC
The DNA here is from genome assembly GCF_018777395.1 of Candidatus Sodalis endolongispinus. Lineage (GTDB taxonomy): Bacteria > Pseudomonadota > Gammaproteobacteria > Enterobacterales > Enterobacteriaceae > Sodalis_B > Sodalis_B endolongispinus. The sequence continues at coordinate 1,186,073 of NZ_JAFJYC010000001.1, read as the reverse complement.
CCGACCATGATAAAGTGGTGGTCATCAGCACCGGCCGTATTGAAAGCTATGTCAAATACCCGGAAGTGGCTTATGATCTGTTCCAGTGCGGCTATGATGTATTGATTATTGATCACCGTGGACAAGGGCTTTCCGGGCGATTGCTGGCGGACAGCCACCGCGGGCATGTATTGCAGTTCGCTGATTATGTCAGCGATTTCGCCCACTTCTGGCAGCGGGTTGTCCAACCGGCCGGCTACCGTCGGCGCTTCGCGCTGGCGCACTCCATGGGCGGCGCCATATTGGCGCTGTTTCTGGCCGAGCAGCCGGACGCTTGCCACGCCGCCGCGCTGTGCGCACCCATGTTCGGGCTGCGCTTGCCGATGCCGCGCTGGATGGCCTGGCGGATCCTGGAGTGGGCGGAAGCGCGGCCGGCCATGCGCGATCGCTATGCGGTAGGCACCGGCGCCTGGCGGCCCCGGCCGTTCATGGTCAATATGCTGACGCATAGCTGTCAGCGTTATCGCCGCAATTTGCGCTATTACGCCGATTACCCGGAGCTGCAGCTGGGCGGCCCCACTTACCATTGGGTGCGTGAAGGCATGTTGGCCGGCCAGCAGGTGTTGGCGCAGGCCGGGTCTATCACCACGCCGGTGCTGCTGCTGCAGGCCGGAGAAGAAAAAATCGTCGACAACCGTAGCCATTGGGCGTTCTGTCAGGCCATGGCCCGGGCGGGTCATCCTTGTGAAAATAACGGCCCGATAACGATGGCTGGCGCGCGTCACGAAATTTTATTCGAGACAGACCCGCTGCGCGCGCAGGCGCTCACGATAATCGCTGATTTCTTTATGCGGCATCATTAATTTGCGGCGCTGGTTTCGCCGCATACACCAGAGGTTATATCGCCCCATGTTTCATATTGTTGCGTCCGATCTAGATGGCACACTGCTTTCACCGGCCCACAGGCTTACCCCCTACACCAAACAAACCCTGCAGCTGCTGACCGCGCGCGGGATCCACTTCGTGTTCGCCACCGGCCGCCACCATGTGGATGTAGCGCAGATGCGCGCCAATCTGGAAATTGACGCCTATATGATAACCTCTAACGGCGCGCGGGTGCACAACACCGCCGGCGAGCTGATCTTCTCCCACAATCTGGACGAGGACATTGCTGGAGAGTTGTTTAGCGTAGTGCATCAGGACCCGAAAATCCTGACCAATGTCTTTCACAATGATGAATGGTTTATGAACCGCAATCGCGCCGATCAGGAAGATTTTTTCCGCGAATCCACCTTCAAATATCAGGTGTATCAGCAAGGTGGACTGCCCACGGACGGCATTTGCAAAGTGTATTTCACCTGCGACGATCATCAGCAGCTGCTGGTATTGGAAGAGGCGCTCAATGCGCGCTGGGGCGATCGGGTCAACGTCAGCTTTTCACTGCCGGTTTGCCTGGAGGTCATGGCGGGCGGGGTTTCCAAGGGGCACGCGCTGCGGCAAGTGGCCGGTTTGCTGGGCTATAAACTGCAGGATTGCATTTCTTTCGGCGATGGGATGAATGATCAAGAAATGCTGGCGATGGCTGGTAAAGGCTGCATCATGCAAAACGCCCAGCAGCGTCTCAAGGAGGCATTGCCGGCCCTGGAGATCATCGGCAGCAACGAGGACGACGCGGTTCCCCGTTATCTGCGGACAATGTATCTGGGCAGGCAGTAAAAAGATCTTTACAAGTGCGAATGATAATGATTACTATTGTCGTGCTTACCGGCCATTGCGATACTGGCACGGGAGCACGACATTGCTCACATTGCTTCCAGTAATTTCAGCCAGCCTGTGCGCTGGCTTTTTTTTCCCCGGTTTGTCCATTGATGCGACATTTTGGTTCTAATTTTTTGAACTTATCGATGATATTTTTCCGCTATTATTCTTTCTGGTCGCGGTTAGACTGGAAGAAAATAGTGAGGAGAATTGAGTATGAATACCCTGCGCGCCGCCAATGATCGCGGTTATGCTCAACACGGCTGGCTGACCAACTGGCATAGCTTTTCCTTTGCCGATTACTATCACCCGGATTTCATGGGGTTCTCCGCGTTACGGGTGATAAACGAAGACACCATCGCCCCCGGTAAGGGATTTGGCACTCACCCTCATAAAGATATGGAAATCCAGACCTATGTGCGTTCCGGCACGGTCGCGCACCGGGACAGTATGGGCAATCAGGCCCACATTCAGGCCGGCGAGTTTCAGATCATGAGCGCCGGGACCGGGATCCGCCACTCCGAATACAATGCCCGCGACGATGCGCCCTTACATCTTTATCAAATCTGGATAACGCCGGCGCAAACCGGACTGCCGCCGCGCTACGAACAACGTCGCTTTGCGGCGCCCTAAGGCCGCCAATTAGTGCTATCGCCCGACGGCCGCGATGGCTCGCTGCGGGTGTTCCAGGATATGACCCTGACCCGCTGGGCGCTCCCCCGCGGGCGGTCGGACTCGCTGCCCATCGCCCCCGGCCGTCTGATGTGGCTACAGGTTATCTCCGGCGCGCTGACGGTGAATGATGTCAAATTGACGACCGGCGATGCGCTCGCGGTGGTGGAAGAAAGCCGGGTTACACTGGCTGCACACGACGACAGCGAAGTACTGCTGTTTGATCTGCCCCCGGTTTGACTGGGATAAAAATACTCGGTTGCGGTTTTTTTTGTTAAACTTGGCTGAATCGTCGGCGGAGGTTAACAAGTTAATAATGAAGAAAAAAGGCCGGGACTGCAGGATGTCGCCGATCAGGTTGGGGTAACCAAAATGACGGTGAGTCGTTATCTGCGCGATCCGGATAGGGTTTCTCAGGCGCTGCAGGAGAAGATTGCCGCGGCGCTTGATAGACTGGGGTATATCCCTAACCGGGCGCCGGATATCCTCTCCAACGCCACCAGCCGCGCTATCGGCGTTTTGCTGCCTTCGCTGACCAATCAGGTGTTCGCCGAAGTCCTGCGCGGGATCGAGCAGGTCACCGATGCCAATGGCTATCAGACCATGCTGGCGCACTACGGTTATTCGCCGGAGCTGGAAGAGCTGCGGCTGACCTCGCTGCTGTCTTATAATATCGACGGCCTCATCCTGTCCGAACGCCATCATACCCCCCGCACGCTCAAAATGATCGAAGTGGCCGGCATTCCAGTGGTGGAGATCATGGATTGCGTCTCCCCTTGTCTGGATATGGCGGTGGGGTTTAATAATTTCGAGGCGGCACGGCAAATGACCCGGCTTATTGTCGAGCGTGGGCATCATCAGGTAGTGTATTTCGGCGCCCGACAGGATGAACGTACCATAATTAAGCAGCAAGGCTATGAGCAAGCCATGCGCGATGCCGGCCTGCCCGCCTATAGCGTCATGATGGCGGACTCCTCCAACTATTCCGCCGGCGTGGAATTACTGCGTCAGGCGCAGCGGGAATATCCCGGTATCAACGGCATAATCAGCACCAATGACGACTTGGCTATTGACGCATTGTTTGAATGCCAGCGCCAAGGGGATAGCCGTGCCCGACAAGATGGCGATAGCCGGTTTTCACGGTCACGACTTCTCCCGCGTGGTTCATCCGCGCTTGGCCAGCGTACTCACCCCCCGTGAGAAAATGGGGCGCCTGAGCGCCGACTGCCTCCTGGCCTGCCTGCGGGGCGAACCGCGCGCCAACGGGCAAATCGACGTCGGTTTCACGTTGCTGGCCGGGGAAAGCATTTAACCCGCCCAAGGAGCAGGCGACTTTTCGCGGTAACGTTCGCGTTACTGGCCGCCCGTTTTTTTCCCTTACTTCGCAAACCGGGCAACGCCGCTGACGTTGTGCCCCTGAGCAGAATATGATCCCGCTCCCAAAAAGCTAATATAATTCCCCTATCAATTCCTTAGCGCGCAATGTTACCGGTAACATCATCTCGTAAGATATGATTTGAAGACTATCACCGATTGACCGGCGCGCGACTCACCGGTTCGGACAGATATCCATTGGGGAAATATCATGCCACTTTTTATTGTTGCCATTGGAGTAGCACTCCTGTTGCTACTGATGATCCGATTCAAATTGAACGGTTTCATCGCGTTAATCCTGGTTGCACTGGCGGTTGGGGTCCTACAGGGCATGCCGGTCAATAAAGTCATCGGATCGATCAAAAACGGCGTTGGCGGCACGCTCGGCAGCCTGGCGCTGATTATGGGTTTCGGCGCCATGTTGGGAAAACTGCTGGCGGACTGCGGCGGCGCTCAACGTATTGCCACCACGCTTATCGACAAATTTGGTGAGCGCTATATTCAATGGGCGGTGGTATTAACGGGGTTTACCGTCGGTTTCGCGCTGTTCTACGAGATTGGTTTTGTGCTGATGCTGCCGCTGGTGTTCAGTATCGCCGCTAACGCGCGCATTTCGCTGTTGTACGTGGGCGTGGCCGATGGCCGACGCGCTGTCGGTAACGCACGGTTTCCTGCCGCCGCATCCGGGCCCTACCGCCATTGCCGCAATCTTCCACGCGGATATGGGCGGAACGCTGTTGTACGGCACCATTCTCGCTATCCCGACGGTGATTCTGGCCGGGCCGGTGTATTCACGTTTCCTGCGCCATATTGACAAGCCGGTTCCGGAAGGTTTGTACAATCCAAAAAAATTTACCGAGCAGGAGATGCCGAGTTTTGCCGTCAGCGTCTGGACTTCGCTGGTGCCGGTAGTATTGATGGCGCTGCGTTCCGTTACCGAAATGGTATTACCGGCGGGCAATCCCATCTTGGCTTGTACCGAGTTTTTCGGCGACCAGATTATGGCCACGTTAATCGCCGTGCTGATTGCCATTTTCACGTTCGGCCTCAATCGCGGCCGTTCTATGAATGAGGTGATGAATACCATTACCGATTCCATAAAAATTATCGCCATGATGCTCTTGATTATCGGCGGTGGCGGGGCGTTCAAACAGGTTCTGGTGGACAGCGGCGTGGATAAATACATCGCCTCGCTGATGGAAGGCAGCACTATTTCACCGCTGTTGCTCGCCTGGACCATCGCCGCTACGCTGCGCATTGCGCTGGGTTCGGCGACGGTTGCCGCAATTACCGCCGGCGGTATCGCCGCACCGCTTATCGCCACCACCGGCGTCAGCCCCGAGCTGATGGTCATCGCCGTCGGCTACGGCAGCGTAATCTTTTCTCACGTTAATGACCCCGGTTTCTGGCTGTTCAAGGAGTATTTCAACCTGACCATCGGCGAGACCATCCGCTCCTGGTCGGTGCTGGAAACCATCATCGCGGTCAGCGGCCTAGTGGGCTGTCTGCTGCTGAATATGGTGATTTAAGCTTTAGCGAATTGCACGTGGTAACACCCGCAGTCCGGCGTGGCAGTGTGCCCGCCGGGCTTTTTTTAGCTGGTCCGCCTGCCGGCTCCTTACCCGGCCTGCTTGACTACGCTTGCGCCCGGTCAATCGACCGGCGATAATTTTTCTCAATCAGGCGCGCAGATAGGCGCGGACGCCGTCCAAAAACATTTGGGTCGAGATCATCACCAGCAATAACCCCATTAACCGCTCAAGGGCGCTGACGCCTTTATTGCCCAACAAGCGTAAAAAGACGTTTGATAGCATCAGTATGACCACCGACAGGCCCCAGGCTATCAGCAACGCCAATACCAAATGGTTAATTTGTTGAGGATATTGATGCGACAGCAGCATCAATGCCGCAAGGATAGACGGCCCGGCGACCAGCGGAATCGCCAGCGGCACCAAAAACGGCTCCTCTCCCGCCGGCAGGCCGGAGCTGTTGCCTTCTTGGGACGGAAAGATCATTTTGATGGCGATTAAAAATAAAATAATGCCGCCGGAGATCGACACCGTTTCAGTGCGCAGGCTGAGGAACGACAGAATATGCTCGCCGGCGAACAAAAAAATCAGCATTAGCAGCAGCGCTATCAGCATTTCCCGGATGACGATAATACGCCGCCGCTTCGGCTCCAAATGTTTAAGCACCGACATGAAAATGGGCAAATTGCCCAAAGGATCCATAATCAAAAATAACAAAACGGTAGCCGATATCATTTCGCTCATTATCACCTCGACGTCCTTAGCGCCGGCGGCCCGGCAACGACAGGGGAAGAGTATAAGTGCCGTTGCTGAAAAAGGGCTTAAAATCGAATAATTTCACTTGCGGCGTTTCGGCCAGATTTTGTAAGGTGGACACAGTGTTTCCTGCTGAGGCTTCGCAGTAAGAGCACGCGGAAAAGTTTGTCACCCCCCTACGGCAGGACAGTTAAACATGAAAAACGTTGGTTTTATCGGCTGGCGCGGTATGGTCGGTTCAGTGCTAATGCAGCGCATGACCGAAGAGCGCGATTTTGACGCCATCCGCCCGGTTTTTTTTTCCACTTCCCAGCATGGCCAGCCGGCACCGGCGGTGAACGGTCAGCAGGGTGTGCTGCAAGATGCGCGGGATCTGGCGGCGCTCAGCGCGCTGGACATTATTGTCACCTGCCAGGGCGGCGATTATACCAACGAAATCTATCCCCAGATGCGTGAAATCGGCTGGCAGGGCTATTGGATTGATGCGGCGTCGTCGCTGCGTATGCGCGATGACGCGATTATCATCCTGGATCCCGTCAATCAGGCCGTGATCCAGCAAGGGCTGGAACGCGGCATAAAAACTTTTGTCGGCGGTAATTGCACCGTGAGTCTGATGCTGATGTCGCTGGGCGGTTTGTTTGCCCAAGATTTGGTGGAATGGGCCTCGGTGGCCACCTATCAGGCGGCATCCGGCGGCGGTGCGCGCCATATGCGCGAGCTTTTGGTACAAATGGGGAAATTACATGGCGCGGTAGCCAAGCCGTTGCAGGATCCAGCATCGGCCATTTTGGATATCGAACGTCGGGTTACCGAATTGACCCGCAGCGGTACCCTGCCGACGGATAATTTTGGCGTACCGCTGTCCGGTAGCCTGATCCCCTGGATCGACAAGCAGCTGGAAAACGGTCAGAGTCGCGAAGAGTGGAAAGTTCAGGCGGAAACCAACAAAATACTCAATACCCGCCAGCCGATACCGGTGGACGGGCTGTGCGTGCGTATAGGCGCTCTGCGCTGCCATAGCCAGGCGTTTACGCTGAAGCTAAAGAAGGATGTGCCGCTGGCGGAAATTGAGCAACTGCTCGCCACCCATAACGATTGGGTGACCGTGGTGCCCAACGATCGCGAATTGTCGATGCGGGAGCTGACGCCGGCAGCGGTGACCGGCACGCTGAAAACCCCGGTCGGCCGGATGCGGAAATTGAATATGGGCCCGGAGTATCTTTCGGCCTTTACCGTCGGCGACCAGCTATTGTGGGGCGCCGCCGAGCCTCTGCGCCGTATGCTGCGCCAGTTGGCACATTAAAGCCCTCTCGCCGGATGCCGCCTGCGCTGTGTTTGCCGGTGGTGGTTAGCTGCCGCTGACGGCATTATTTGCCTGGCTGGCGTCATGCACAACGCATTTTCGCGGGCTGACGGCACTCGTCCGGTGCGTTTTCTGGGGCAGGGGCTCTTCGTTGCGCTGGGGTGTGACCTATGGTGATGCCGATGGGCAATTTTTCTCCCCGCGCTGCTTTCGCGCTGACTTCCGGCTGAAACGCGTCGCACTTTAAGCGCCATATAGCGCCAACGATTCAGGTACGCTGATACTTTGTTCCTCCAGCGAGAGAGGAATGAGGCGGCCCATTGCACGCCTCCCCCTGAGCGTGGCCGGCCCGCCCCGCCGCCGCTGCAAGCGGCCGCGGTGACGATAATCCGCTCATCCGTAAACGCATTCCCTGCAGGTGCGGGTCACCGATTGCGCCTGATGCCGCACCTGTCGCCAACGTATTTACTTGGCTGATAAAAATTTAACTTAGCGAAGTTAAGTTTTTCATAGGCTTAATAGTTAATAAAAAATTTCCTTAAGTAAGCCTGAACGCGCCGTAAACATTTGTCTATGATTATTATTGAGAGTTACATGATTGCGTTCTCATCGTAATTGTCTATCATATGGCATTTTTCTGCTCCCTTATTGCGTACGTTAACCGCTAACGTGCCGTCGCGCGCGCGCGGTTAACGGTGCGAAAGCAATCTGACGGGTAGGTGTTAAACATTTATCTTTTTGCAATACCCTTTTATTTCATGGAGTAAGCAAAGGATGAGACCATGGAAGGATATCCAGACCAAGACGTAATTACCGCACTGGTGGCCGGCCATTATGCCGATCCGTTTTCTTTATTGGGCATGCATCAAACCGTTGAGGGATTAGTAGTACGTGCCTTATTGCCTGAGGCCAGCGCGGTAACGGTAATTGAAGCTAAAAACGGACGTCGGGTCACAGAGTTAACCTGTGATGATCAACGCGGCTTTTTTAGCGGGATTGTCCCGCGGCGTAAAAACCCTTTCCATTATCAACTGGCGGTCACCTGGCATGACCATACCTATATTATCGAGGACCCCTATCGTTTCGGTCCTTTGCTGCAGGATATTGACAGTTGGCTGCTGGCGGAAGGGACCCATTTACGTCCCTGGGAACGGTTGGGGGCGCATCCGGAAGTGCTGGACGAGGTCGCCGGTATGCGCTTCGCCGTTTGGGCACCTAATGCACAGCGGGTTTCGGTGGTCGGGGAGTTTAATTTTTGGGATGGCCGCCGCCATCCGATGCGCCAGCGGCGGGAAAACGGTCTCTGGGAATTGTTTCTGCCGGCGGTAACCCTTGGCCAATTATATAAATATGAAATTATCGACTGTCATGGCCAGACGCGGCTCAAGGCCGATCCTTACGCTTTCGAGGCGCAAATGCGCCCGGACACGGCATCGCTGACGCGGGGGTTGCCGCCGCCGGACGCGGCACGTCGCCGGGCCAATGCGATGAATCAGCCTATCGCCATTTATGAAGTGCATCTTGGCTCCTGGCGCCGCCACGCAGAGAACAATTACTGGCTCAGCTATTTAGAGCTGGCGGAGCAATTGCTCGGTTATGTGAAGTACATGGGTTTTACCCATATCGAATTACTGCCGATTAACGAACACCCCTTTGACGGCAGCTGGGGGTATCAGCCTCTCGGCATTTATGCCCCGACGCGCCGTTTCGGCACGCCGGAAGATTTTCGTGCGCTGATTGATGCCGCTCATCAGGCCGGACTGGACGTGCTGCTGGACTGGGTGCCGGGCCATTTCCCGAGCGACGAGTTCTGGCTGTCCCAGTTCGACGGCACAGCACTGTATGAATATGCCGATCCAAAAGAGGGGCGGCATCAGGACTGGAATACGCTTATCTACAACTACGGCCGTAACGAGGTGCGTAACTATCTAGCCGGTAATGCGCTGTTTTGGCTGGAACGCTATGGCCTTGACGGTCTGCGGGTGGATGCGGTGGCGTCGATGATCTACCGCGATTACAGCCGCGCCGCCGGCGAATGGGTGCCCAACTTTTATGGCGGTAACGAGAATCTGGAAGCCATCGCTTTTCTGCGCTACACCAATCATACCGTCGGCACTCAGCGTGACGGCGCGGTGACCGTGGCGGAAGAATCAACCTCCTTTTCCGGCGTCACCCGTCCGCCGGACGCCGGCGGGTTGGGGTTCCATTACAAATGGAATATGGGCTGGATGAACGACACCCTGCACTATATGCAGCTCGACCCGGTGCATCGCAAATACCATCACCATCAAATGACCTTCAGCATGGTTTATGCCTACAGTGAGAATTTTGTGCTGCCGCTGTCCCACGATGAGGTCGTGCACGGCAAAGGGTCGATTCTGCAACGCATGTCCGGTGACGATTGGCAAAAGTTTGCCAACCTGCGCGCCTATTACGGCTTTATGTGGGGGCATCCCGGCAAGAAGTTGTTGTTTATGGGCAATGAATTCGCCCAGCGTCGGGAATGGAACCATGACATCAGTCTGGACTGGCATTTGCTCGACGATGAAAACGGTTACCATGCCGGCGTCCAGCGGCTGGTGCGGGATTTAAGCCAGTGCTACCGCAGCTACCCACCGTTTTACGAGTGTGATTATACTTTTTCCGGCTTTCAGTGGCTGGTGTCCGACGACCATGAAAACTCGGTCTTCGCCTTCCTGCGTCGCGATAACGCCGGCAATGAAATACTGGTGGTCAGCAATTTCACCCCGGTCCCGCGTCAGGGCTATCGCATCGGCGTTCCCAATGGCGGCCGCTGGCATGAAGTGCTGAATACCGACTCGGGTTACTACAATGGCAGTAATGAGGGTAATCAGGGCGAAATTCACAGCGAACCCGTCACTTGGCATTACCATGGCTATTCTCTGTCCCTGACGCTGCCGCCGTTGGCGACGCTCTTTTTGTTACGGGAGGTGGAATGACGGCGCTGACGGCAGGGTCCCCTGAGTGCATTGGCGCCCATATTGACGCCGCCGGGGTCAGTTTCTGCCTGTTTTCCGCCCATGCGACGCGGGTGGTGCTCTGCGTGTACGATGAACAGGACCGCGAGCAGCAGTGGAAACTCCCCGGCCGCACCGGCGATCGCTGGCACGGGCATCTGGCCGGCGCCGGCGCGGGATTGCGCTACGGTTTTCGGGTCGAGGGCCCCTTTACCCCCGGCGAAGGCCACCGTTTTAACCCGGCAAAGCGGGTCATTGATCCCTGCGCCTATCTGCTTGAGGGCGAGCTCGGCTGTCATCCCGCGCTGCGGGATGCGGGCTGTCGCCCCGATCCTACCGATAGCGCGCCGTATGTCCCCAAATGTCGGGTCGTGGCGCTGGACTACGACTGGCGTGGCGATACGCCTCCGGCGGTGCCCTGGGGCAACACGGTAATTTATGAAGCCCACGTGCGCGGTCTCACCCGGCAGCACCCCGCCGCGTTGCGCGGTACCTATGCCGGCCTGGCTCATCCGCACATGCTGGCGTACCTGCGTGAGCTCGGCATCACCGCCGTTGAATTGCTGCCGGTGCAGCAACATGCCCATGAGCCGCGCCTGCAACGTCTGGGGCTATCTAATTACTGGGGTTATAACGTGTTGGCGCCCTATGCGGCGGGCCTGCACGGGCAAAGCGCGCTGGATGAATTTCGCGATATGGTGCGGGCGCTGCACGGCGCCGGCATCGAAGTCCTGCTGGATGTGGTGTTCAACCACAGCGCCGAACTGGACAAGGAAGGGCCGGTCGTCTCGCTGCGCGCCATCGACAACCGCAGCTACTAATGGCTTGATGAGCAGGGCGACTATCAGAAATGGACCGGCTGCGGTAATACGCTGCGCCTTTGCCAGCCAATGGTGCGGGAATGGGTGATGGCGTGTCTGCGTTTCTGGGTAAGCGAGTGCCACGTCGATGGTTTCCGTTTCGATCTTGGCAGCGTCCTCGGCCGTACGCCGGCGTTTAGCGCCGACGCGCCGCTGTTGGCTGCCATTAAAGCCGACCCGCTGTTGGGGCGCTGCAAGCTCAGCGCCGAGCCGTGGGATATCGGGCCGGACGGCTACCAGGCTGGGCGTTTCCCATCGCCGTTTGCCGAATGGAACGATCGCTTTCGCGACGATATGCGCCGCTTCTGGCTGCATGGGGATATCCGTCTGGGCCAATTCGCCCGCCGCTTCGCCGCCTCGGACGATCTGTTCCGCCAGCGTTCCCCGGCGGACTCGCTGAATGTGCTGACCTCCCATGACGGGTTTACCCTGCGCGATCTTGTGAGTTTCAATCACAAACACAATGAGGCTAACGGGGAAGACAACCGCGACGGCGCCGGCGAGAACCACAGCTTTAATCATGGTCATGAGGGGCTGGACGCCAACGAGGAGGTAAAGGCTTACCGCCATAACAGCCAGCGCTCGCTGCTGACGACGCTGCTATTGTCCCAGGGCACGCCGATGCTGTTGGCCGGCGATGAGCATGGCCACAGCCAGCAGGGCAATAACAACGCCTATTGCCAGGATAATGCCACCACCTGGCTGGACTGGGCACAGGCCGACGAGGCATTGACGTCGTTCACCGCCTGGCTTATCCGGCTGCGTCAGTCCATTCCGGCGCTGAGCATCGATCGTTGGTGGGTAGAGGGGGCGACGCAGGAGGTGGAATGGCTGGATGAGCAGGGCGCCCCGTTGTGCGCGGAACAATGGCAGCAAGGGGGATCGCGGCTGCAAATTCGTTTATCGCTGCGTACGCTTTTTGTGATCAATGCCACGACAAGCCCCTGTGAAATCACCTTACCTGAAGGATGGTGGCGGTTAACGGCGCCGTTTCAGCCGTATATGTCAGCGCCGGCTGATGATGTGCTATCGCTCGCTCCCCGGGCGGTATGCGTGTTGGAACAGGATTAACAGGAGTCGGCTATGGTGCGGTTTGCAAGCAGTGACCCGGTAATGCTGGCGCGTCAGTTGCCGCTCCAATCCGTGGCGTTGATTCTGGCGGGCGGGCGGGCGCGGCTCGCGGCTGAAAGGTCTGACCGCCGAGCGGGCCAAACCGGCGGTGCACTTCGGCGGTCAGTTTCGCGTAATCGATTTTGCCTTGTCCAATTGTCTGAATTCCGGCATCCGGCGCATTGGGGTGATTACCCAGTACCAATCCCATACGCTGGTCCAGCATATCCAACGCGGCTGGTCGTTCCTGAACGCCGAGATGAACGAATTTGTCGACTTGTTGCCCGCCCAGCAGCGGCTGGCGACCGAACACTGGTATCGCGGTACCGCCGATGCGGTATCGCAAAATCTGGATATTATTCGCCGCTATGGCGCGCAATATCTGGTGATTTTAGCCGGTGATCATATTTATAAGATGGATTATTCGCGGTTGCTCATCGATCACGTTGAAAAGGGCGCGCCCTGTACCGTCGCCTGCCTGCCGGTACCCCGCGCCGAGGCACGGGGTTTTGGCGTGTTGGCGGTAGACGCCGATTATCGGGTGGTGGATTTCGTAGAAAAACCGGCGGATCCGCCGGCGATGCCGGGCCAGCCGGACAAAGCGCTGGCCAGCATGGGCATTTATGTCTTTGATGCCGACTACCTGTACCGGCGGCTGGAGCAAGATAGGCGCGATGACCAATCCAGCCATGATTTCGGCAGAGATATCCTGCCCCGGGTGACCGCCGACGGCGACGCCTACGCTCACCCTTTTACGCTTTCGTGCGTGACGTCGGAGCAACCCGGGCAGGGCACGCCCTACTGGCGTGATGTTGGGACGTTGGACGCCTATTGGCGCGCCAATTTGGATCTCGCCTCGGTCATGCCTGAGCTGAACATTTACGATAGCGCGTGGCCGATCCGCACGGCGATGCCGCCGATGCCACCCGCCAAATTTACCCAAGACTGCGCCGGCCATTCCGGCGTGACGCTGAATTCACTGGTCGCCGGCGGCTGTATTTTGTCCGGGACCCATTTAAAACACTGCGTGCTGTTTCCCCGCGTGAGGATCCATTCTTTTTGCGAGTTGTAACAGACGGTGCTGTTGCCTGACGTGATTGTCGGACGCTCCTGCCGGCTGCGGCGATGTATTGTCGACCGCGCCTGCCAGATCCCTGATGACATGATAATTGGCGAAGATGCGGAATTGGATCGGCAACGCTTTCACCTTACCGAGGAAGGCATTGTGCTGGTCACCCGCGATATGTTGGCAAAACTCAGTTAGGGAAGACCCCAAACGGTCACTAGAAAAGCACTAAGCCACAACAGGAGCGATGATGCAGGTTCTACATGTTTGTTCTGAATTGTTCCCCTTACTAAAAACCGGGGGACTGGCAGATGTGGTAGGGGCGCTCCCCGCTGCGCAAATCGCCGAGGGCGACGATGTGCGGGTGTTATTACCTGCTTTTCCGGATTTGCGTAAAGGTGTTCCCGATAGCTGGGTAGTAAAAGAATTTGATGCGCTGTCCCGCCACGGCGTGCTGCTGTACGGCCGTTTTAACGGCGTTGTTATCTATCTGATGGATATCCCCGACCTTTACGATCGCCACGGCAGTCCCTACCATGACCAGGATCAGTTTGCCTATATGGACAACTATCTGCGTTTCGCGATCCTGGGCTGGGTCGGGGCGGAAATGGCCTCCGGGCTGGATCCTGCCTGGCGACCGGATATCGTTCACGCCCACGACTGGCACGCCGGACTGACCTGTGCCTATCTGGCGGCGAAGGGCCGACCGGCGAAATCGGTGTTTACCGTGCATAATCTGTCCTATCAAGGGTTGTTCTCCGCGCACCATTTACCGGAACTGGCGCTGCCGGATGACTTCTTCCAAACCTACGGTTATGAGTTTTATGGCCAGATTTCCTATATGAAGGCCGGGCTGTTTTACGCCGATCATGTCACGACGGTCAGCCCTACCTACGCCCGGGAAATCACCCAGCCGGCCTACGGTTACGGCATGGAGGGACTGTTGACGTCCCTGCAGACCCATGGGCGGTTGAGCGGTATTCTGAACGGCGTCGATGATGCTATCTGGAACCCGACCCATGATGCCATGCTGGCCACGCGCTATAACCGCGATGTTCTGGAGGCGAAGGTGAACAATAAGCGCCATCTGCAAACCGCGATGGGGCTTACGGTGGACGAAAAGGTGCCGCTGTTTGCCGTGGTCAGTCGGCTGACCAGCCAGAAAGGGCTGGATCTGGTGTTGGAAGTCCTGCCGGACCTGCTTGAGCAGGGGGGGCAGATTACCCTGCTCGGCGCCGGTGACGCCACGTTGGAGCAGGGATTTCTGGCCGCGTCGGCGGAATATCCCAGCCAGGTGGGGGGACAGTTGGGATACCATGAGGCGTTTTCGCAACGCATTATAGGTGGTGCGGACGTGTTGATGGTGCCGAGCCGCTTTGAACCCTGCGGCCTCACCCAGCTTTATGCCTTAAAGTACGGCACCCTGCCGCTGGTACGCCGTACCGGCGGGCTGGCGGATACCGTCACTGACAGTTCGCTGGAGAACCTGTCGGACGGCGTCGCCAGTGGTTTTGTGTTTGAAGATGCCTCCGCCGCGGGCCTGCAGCGCGCCATTCGCCGGGCTTTTGTCTTGTGGTCGCGGCCGTCGCTGTGGCGTTATGTACAGCGGCAGGAGATGGGACTCGATTTCAGCTGGCGCGTTGCCGCGAAAGCGTATCAGTCGTTGTATCAACGCCTTTAAGGTTTAATCAGGGGAAACACGGGCATGAATTCACCGTTTATCTATGCGTCACCCACCCTCAGCGTCGAGGCGCTTAAACATTCCATCGCCTATAAGTTGATGTTCACTATCGGCAAAGATCCGGCCGTGGCGAATAAACACGAGTGGCTCAATGCCGTGTTGCTGGCGGTAAGGGATCGTATGGTGGATCGCTGGCTGCGATCCAACCGCGCCCAGCTGTCGCAGGATGTACGCCAGGTTTATTATCTGTCGATGGAGTTTTTGCTCGGCCGCACGCTGTCCAACGCGCTGCTGGCGATGGGAATTTACGAGGATACCCGTGCTTGATGGAATGGGGCTGGAACTGGATGATCTGCTGACCGAGGAGAACGATCCCGGTCTGGGGAACGGCGGGTTGGGGCGGCTGGCGGCCTGTTTTCTCGACTCGATGGCGACGCTGGCGCTGCCGGGACGCGGCTACGGCATCCGCTATGAATACGGCATGTTCAAACAAAATATCGTCAACGGTCAGCAGGCTGAATCACCCGATTATTGGCTGGAGTACGGTAATCCCTGGGAATTTCCGCGCCACCCTAGCCGCTATAAGGTCCGTTTCGGCGGCAGACTGCAGCATGAAGGCGCCAAGATACGCTGGGTGGAAACCGAAGAGGTACTGGCCTGCGCCTATGATCAGATAATCCCGGGGTTTGATACCGACGCCACCAATACCCTGCGGCTTTGGAGCGCGCAGGCGAGCAGAGAAATTAATCTCGGTAAATTCAATCAGGGCGATTATTTCGCCGCGGTGGAAGACAAAAACTATTCCGAAAACGTCTCCCGCGTACTCTATCCCTACGATTCTACTTATTCCGGCCGCGAGCTGCGGCTGCGGCAGGAATATTTTCTCGTCTCCGCTACGGTGCAGGACATTCTTAACCAGCATTGGCTACTGCACAGCACCTTCGACAATCTGGGCGAAAAGATTGCTATCCACTTGAACGACACCCATCCGGTGCTGGCGATCCCCGAATTGATGCGTCTGCTCATTGATGAGCATAAGTTTGACTGGTCACGCGCCTGGGCGGTGGTTTGCCAAGCGTTTTCCTATACCAATCATACATTGATGAGCGAGGCGCTGGAAACCTGGCCGGTGGATATGCTGGGCAAGATATTGCCGCGCCATTTGCAGATAATCTTCGACATCAACGATCACTTCCTGAATCAGGTTCAGATGCAGGTACCGGGCGACAGCGAATTGCTGTCGCGCGTGTATATCATAGATAAACATAACGGTCGTATGGTGCGTATGGCCTGGCTGGCGGTGATCGCCAGCCATAAGGTTAATGGCGTTTCCGAACTGCATTCCGAACTGATGGTGCAGTCGTTATTTGCCGATTTCGCCCGCCTGTTTCCCGATCGTTTTTGCAATAAAACCAACGGCGTTACCCCACGGCGTTGGCTGGCGCTGGCCAATCCGCCGCTGTCGTCGTCGCTGTTTGACGTGCAAATCAAACGCATCCACGAATACAAACGCCAACTGCTCAACGTGCTGCATATCATCACCCGTTATAACCGCATCCGCGAAAACCCTGACGGTGATTGGGTGCCACGAGTGAATATTTTTGCCGGCAAAGCCGCGTCGGCCTATTACATGGCTAAACATATCATCCGTCTTATTAATGATGTGGCGGCGGTTATTAATCGCGATCCGCTGATGAAAAACCGGCTCAAGGTTATTTTCGTGCCGAACTATAGCGTCAGCCTGGCGCAGCTCATTATTCCGGCGGCGGATCTCTCCGAGCAAATTTCTCTGGCGGGCACCGAGGCGTCCGGTACCAGCAATATGAAGTTTGCCCTTAACGGTGCGCTGACTATCGGCACCCTCGACGGCGCCAATATTGAAATGCGCCAGCATATGGGCGAAGAGAATATGTTTATTTTCGGCAATACCGCTCTACAGGTCGAGGCGCTGCGCAGCGACGGCTACAATCCGCGCAGCTATTATGAGCAGGATGCGGAGCTGCATTTGGCGTTGTCGCAAATAGCCACCGGCTTATTCAGTCCCGGCGAGCCGGGACGTTACGGCAACTTGTTCGATTCGCTGGTCAATTTGGGCGACCATTATCAGTTGCTGGCGGATTACCGCAGCTATGTGGATACCCAAGAGGAGGTGGACAGACTGTATCAGCGCCCGGACGAGTGGACGCGGCGTGCGGCGCTGAATATTGCCAACATGGGGTATTTTTCCGCCGATCGTACGATCCGCGAATATGCCGAGGAGATCTGGAAAGTGGCACCTATTCGCCTGTAGCGGCGCCGCGCTGGCTGAGGGACGGCGTTATCAGCGGGAGGCGATCGCCAGTAAGCGCACCCTGGGCCAGCGCCTCGCGGCGCTAAGGCGCTCAGTGCTGCTTCGTTACGACCTGGCAGACAATCGTCGATTGTGGCGCTGAGGCGCTCAGCGCTGCTTGGTTACGCTCACCGGAAATCCACGCTGCCGCACTTCGCTTAGGAGGCCAGTGACAGCCGCGCCGGACTGACGTGCTGCGCCAGCCAGTCTTTGACGCGCGCCTGCGGCGCCGCATCCAGCCACATGCCAAGCTTGGTGCGGCGCCAAATAGCGTCGTCCAGCGTGACCACCCATTCCTGCGCCATCAGATAGCGTAGCTCGGCTTCATACAGGCCGTGGCCAAAATCCTCACCGAGCTCCGCAAGACCGGTCGCGCCAGCCAGCAGCTGTTCACTGCGGGTACCGTAGGTGCGGCTATAGCGCCGCGACAGCGCTTCCGGCAGAAAGGCGAATTTGCGACGCAGCACGGCGGCATAATCGTCGCGGGTGGCGGCGAAATCACCGCCTGGCAATACCGCGTTGCGGGTCCAGGCGCCTTTGGCGTGGGGATAATACTGTGCCAGTTTTTCCAGCGCATGTTCGGCCAGCTTGCGGTAGGTCGTGAGTTTACCGCCGAAAATCGACAGCAGCGGCGCTTGGCCGTTTTCGTCGCTCAGCGACAGCGTGTAATCGCGGGTCACCGCCTGCGGTGAGTCGGATTCGTCGTCGCACAGGGGGCGAACGCCGGGATAGGTCCAGACAATATCTTCGCGGCCCATGGCACGTTTGAAGTGGGTGTTGTAAACCTTGAGCAGATAGTCTATTTCATTCTCGTCGATCTGGACCTCGCCCGGATCGCCGTGATATTCGACATCGGTCGTGCCGATGATGGAAAACGTTTCCATCCACGGAATGACGAACACAATGCGGTGATCCTCGTTTTGCAGGATGTACGCCTGCGGCTGGTGATGGACGCGCGGCACGACAATGTGGCTACCTTTAATCAGGCGGATACCGTATTGCGACGGCAAATGCAGGCTTTCGTCGATGAAGTGTTTCACCCAGGGCCCGGTGGCGTTAGCCAGGCCTTTGGCCTGCCAGCGATGCTGCTTGCCGGTGAGGCTATCGCGCGCCTCAACCTGCCACAATCCGTTTTCCCGCCAGGCGCGTGTCACCTGCGTCCGCGTCTTGACCTCACCGCCGCGTGCCACCACTTCCTGAGCGTTAAGCACCACCAGGCGCGCATCGTCCACCCAGCAATCGGAATACTCGAGACCGCGCACGATCTCGGGTTTCAGCACCGAGTCCGCGCCAAAGCGAACGCTCTGGCTGGCCGGCAGGCTGGTGCGCTTGCCGAGATGATCATACATAAACAGACCGATGCGGATCATCCACGCCGGCCGTAGGTGCGGGCGGTGCGGCAGCCGGAATCGCATCTGGAAGGCGATGTGGGGGGCCATTTTCAGCAGAACTTCCCGCTCGGCCAGCGCTTCGCTCACCAAACGAAATTCATAATGTTCGAGATAGCGCAGGCCGCCGTGAATAAGCTTGGAGCCGGCGGAAGAAGTGGCGCACGCCAAATCCTGCGCTTCCAGCAGCAATACGGACAGTCCGCGCCCGGCGGTATCGGCAGCGATGCCGGTACCGTTGATCCCGCCGCCGATGACGATCAAGTCTTTGGTTTCCACGTTACCTTCCTCCAAATGCGCGTTACAGTTCTTTTATGTTTATTTTCGCTCATTATTGTACGCGCAAACCAACATCCACGACACGTTCTCTGCACAAAAAAACCTGCCATGCGTGACGGAGGTAACGTTTTTGCCCGCGCGGCGCGCGTTGCCCTTGGGCTGACAAGGGTGAGGCAGCACGATCCCGGCACCGATATTGCGCGGCCGACCGCCGCTAAAAGCGCTGCACGGCAGCCCGTGGCTTGCTACACTTCATGCGCCGCCGTATGGCGCATTAACTTTTGGTGAAACCGAGGCGTCAGGTTATGGATCAATTTGCAACAATCAGCGTGGAGCAGGCCAGAGAACGCTGGCGGCAGGGGGAGGCGGTGCTGGTGGATATCCGCGATCCGCAAAGCTTCGCCGCCGGCCACCCCCGTGGCGCGTTTCATCTGACCAACGACACCCTGGCGGCGTTTTTGGCGCAACATGACGCCGCGCGTCCGGTCATGGTGCTGTGCTATCACGGTAACAGCAGTAAAGGCGCCGCTCAGTACCTGTTAACGCAGGGGGTGGAGGCGGCCTACAGCGTGTATGGCGGGTTTGATGCCTGGCTGAAAGCCTTTCCGCAGGAGACGGAATCGCTATAACGGTTGTCGCGCGCCGCAAGACGTCGGTCGATGTCGTGCCGTTGACCACCGGCGGGGGTGGACCCTGCTCTTTTGCCCGCATGCTGTCTCTCGATGAGACATAGATCGCAAAATTAGCGGGTATCGGCGCGGTGCGAAGCAATCCGCCGAGTCAGGGTTTCGCCCGCTGGCCTTTTTCCTTTATCCTCAGAGGATTGCCCGGCCGTCTGGCGGTGCCGACGCCAGAAGTAAACCCTCGTCGGACCGCGCATTGAGCCTGCGTATGCGGTATGTTGTCCCCATTACCTTATTCTGGAAGTGTAAGAGAATCATGATTCGAGTTACCGCCTTGTCTAACGCACGTCTGGCCCTGGCCTTCATTGATTATATGAAAACCCAGGGGGTGGACATGGAGCTACGCCCGCAGGGGCGTTATGCCGAGTTGTGGCTGGCGCAGGACGAGAAATTGGCACAGGTTGAGACGGCGCTGGAAGCGTTTCTGCTCGAGCCGGAGCACCCCCGTTATCAAGCCGCCAGCTGGCGCACCGGCTCATTACATTACCGTGGTGAAACCGGGTCGGGCCTGCGCGGCTGGCTGCCGGCGTTACGCCAGCAGGCGGGGCCCTTAACGCTGGGCGTGACGGCGCTGTGTGTGCTGGTGTTTATCTTGATGGCACTGCTCGGCGACGATCGGGTGATGGCCGCGCTGGCGTATCCCGCCGGTCCGGCCCAATACGTTCAGATTTGGCGTTGGGTCAGCCATGCCTTTTTGCATTTCTCGTTATTGCACCTGCTGTTCAACGTGATCTTGCCCCGCCATCAAAAGCTGTCCGGAGATGGCGGGGCAAGATCATGGCTGATTGCCGGCTATTTCAATATCTTGGGTATCGCCATTGCCAATGCCGCGCACGTGGCGGGTCTGGTCACGGGCCTGCTAATGGCATTCTGGCAAACGCGGCGGAGTCAACGTCACGGCGATCAGCGCTGATCGGCCGGCAGCAGAGGAATCAACGTGAAGCAAACGCAGCGGCATGATGCCATCATCAATCTGGTTCGCCAGCAGGGCTACGTCAGCACCGAGGAACTGGTGGATCACTTTGCCGTCAGTCCGCAGACGATACGGCGCGATCTCAACGATTTGGCCGAGCAGAACAAGATCCAGCGTCATCACGGCGGTGCGGCGCTGCCGTCGAGTTCGGTTAACGCCGCCTATCATGACCGCGAGGTGATGTGGTCGGCGGAAAAGGCGCGCATTGCGGCGCGTGTCGCCAGCCAAATCGCCGATGGGGACACGCTGTTTATCGATATCGGCACTACGCCGGAGGCGGTGGCGCATGCGCTGTTGGGCCATAAAAATCTGCGGGTAGTGACCAATAATCTCAACGTGGCGACGCTGCTTACCGCCAAGGAGGATTTCCGCCTGATCCTGGCCGGGGGAGAGGTGCGAACGCGCGACGGCGGCATTATCGGCGAGGCCACCTTGGATTTTATCTCTCAATTCCGGCTTGATTACGGCATTCTCGGCATCAGCAGTATCGATTTGGACGGCTCGCTGCTGGAGTTCGATTATCACGAAGTGCGCACCAAACGGGCGATTATCGACAATTCCCGTTGCGTGATGCTGGTGACCGACCACTCCAAATTCGGCCGTAGCGCTATGGTGAACCTCGGCAAAATGGACCTGGTGGACTATCTGTTTACCGACCAACTGTCGCCACCGGGCGTGATGACGCTTATCGAACATTCAGATGTTAAATTGGAGCTATGCTGAGCGCGAAAGCGATGGCATAAAAATCCTTGCCGGCGCTCCATTTTTTAACGGCGTTGACTATTCTTTAATCATCACGGCATTAGCCAGACTCTTCCGCTACCTTCCGCAAGACGATAGTGACGGCGCCACCAGGAGGCGCTGCCGGGTAGTCGTGTTTGGTCTGACGGCCTGTACGGTGCTGTCCTCCCGCGTTTCCCGGCGATAGTGGTTTTTCCGGTGTCGGTGTTATTCTGGTATAGTCGTGTCCGGCTCGGCGAGCTGCACGGCGATGGCGGATGCGCCGCCAGTATAGCCGTGACGATGGCGGGCTCAGGGGTAGGGCGCCGGTATTGGCGCTCTCCACGTTAGGTTAACAGGAGTGAGACGTTCATATGCCAAAACCCAAACTCGATAAAGCGGCATTCCAGGCCGCGCTTGACCGCCAGTGGCAACGTTACGGTCTTGCCGGCGCGCAGGATATGACCCCGTTAAAATGGTGGCAGGCGGTCAGCGCGGCGGTCAACGAATGCCTCCCCCCTAAACCCGCACGACCGGGTGACAGTAAGAAATTCCCGCGTCATGTCAATTATCTCTCCATGGAGTTCTTGCTGGGTCGTCTGACCAGCAATAACCTGCTTAATCTCGGCTGGTACGATACCGTCAAGACAGTGCTCGACGGTTATCAGGTTAGCCTTGCCGATGTATTGGAGCACGAGGTGGATCCGGCGCTGGGCAACGGCGGCCTGGGCCGTCTGGCCGCCTGCTATATGGATTCGATGGCGACCGTAGGCCAGCCGGCCATCGGCTATGGGCTGAATTATCGATACGGTTTGTTCCGCCAGACCTTCGTTGCAGGTCAACAATGGGAAGCGCCCGACGACTGGCATCGCAATACCTATCCCTGGTTCCGCCATAATACGGCGCTGAATGTCGAGGTGGGGCTTGGGGGCAAGCTTAAAAAAACGGGCAGGGCGGCAGCCGCTGGGAGCCGGCGTTCACGCTCATCGGCGAGGCGTGGGATCTGCCGGTGGTGGGTTTCGGCAACGGCACGGTACTGCCGCTGCGATTATGGCAGGCGACGCACCCGCATCCCTTCAGTCTGGCGTTATTCAATGAAGGTAAATTCCTTAAAGCTGAACGGGCCGGTATCGACGCCGCCAAACTGACCAAGGTGCTTTACCCGAACGATAACCACCAGGAAGGCAAACAGCTGCGGCTAATGCAACAGTATTTCCAATGTGCCTGCGCGGTGGCGGACATTCTGCGTCGCCATCATCTGGCCGGCCTCAGTCTGGAGAGCCTGCCGGATTATGAGGTTATTCAGCTCAACGATACCCATCCCGCCATCGCTATCCCCGAGATGTTGCGCGTGTTGCTCGATGAACACCAACTGACATGGGATGAGGCCTGGCTCATTACATCACGCACCTTTGCCTATACCAACCACACGCTGATGCCGGAGGCGCTGGAGCGCTGGGATGAGAAGCTGGTGCAGACGTTGCTGCCGCGCCATTTCGCCATTATCAAATACATCAACGACCGGTTTCGGGTGCTGGTGGAACAGCGTTGGCCGGGCGATAGCGCAGTATGGCACCGTCTGGCGGTGCTGCATGATAAACAGGTACGCATGGCAAATTTATGCGTGGTATGCGGTTTCGCGGTAAACGGCGTCGCCGCGCTGCATTCCTATCTGGTGAAAAGCGATCTGTTCCCCGAATACTACCAACTGTGGCCGCAAAAGTTCCACAACGTGACCAACGGTATCACCCCGCGCCGCTGGTTAAAGCAGTGTAATCCGCAGTTGTCGGCGCTGATTGACGAGACGATTGGCAAGAGCTGGATAACGCGGCTGGAAAGGTTAAAGGCGCTGGAGCCGTTTGCGGATGACGCGGCGTTTCGCGCCCGCTTCCAGCAGATCAAACGCGATAATAAGCGTCGATTGGCCGACAACATTCACCAGGTGACCGGTATCAGCGTTGACCCGGAAGCCTTATTCGATGTGCAAATTAAACGGTTGCACGAATATAAGCGCCAGCATTTGAATCTGCTGCATATTCTGTCGCTATATCGCCAATTACGGGATAATCCCGGGCTGGATATCGTGCCGCGGGTATTTTTGTTTGGCGCCAAGGCGGCGCCGGGCTATGCGCTGGCGAAAAATATTCTGTATGCCATCAATCAGGTGGCGCACAAGATCAATAACGACCGCACGATTAACGATCGGCTGAAGGTGATTTTCATGCCCGATTACCGCGTGACGCTCGCCGAATGGATGATCCCCGCAGCGGATCTGTCCGAGCAGATCTCCACCGCCGGCAAAGAGGCATAGGGCACCGGCAATATGAAACTGGCGCTGAATGGCGCGCTGACCATCGGTACGCTCGACGGTGCGAATGTCTAAATCGCCGAGCAGGTGGGCGAGGAGAATATTCTCATTTTCGGCCAGACGGAGAGTCAGGTGAAGACGCTGGTCGCCGGCGGCTATAAACCGGCGCAGATCCTCAAGCAGGACAAGGCGCTGAAAGGGTTACTGGCAGACTTGTCCAGCGGCGTCTACAGCAATAAAGACAAGCATGCATTCGACATGTTGTTGCAAAGCCTGCAAAAAGGCGGCGATCCTTATCTGGTGCTGGCGGATTTCGCCGCCTATTGCCGCGCCCAGCAACAGGTGGATGCGCTTTACCGCCGTCCCGATGATTGGACACGTTGCGCGGTGCTCAATACCGCGCGGGTGGTATTCTTCAGCTCTGATCGGGCGATACGTGATTATCAACAGCGTATCTGGCAGGCAAAACGTTGAGGCGCCACGATGGCTATACAGGGGGACAGCATGGACAACCACGGGGCGCGACGATGACGGACCCGGAAGTGCTTTATCAGCGTGCGCAGCAGGCCGGCATTATCACGGAGTACGTCGACGCCTGGCAACGGCCGCGGCACATTAGCCCGGAGACATTGCGGCTACTGTTGGCCGCCATGCCGGGGGCTGAAGCCTGCGATCGCGCCGCTACGCTGCCGGCGGGTATATCCGGGGCCTGGACGCTTACCGAAGAGTCGGGCAGGCAGAATCACGGACAGACTTTGGCGAAGCCCTTGGCAGGCGACGAGGCATCGGCGCCTGCCGTTAAGCGCGGTGTGCACCATCTGACGCTGCCGGCGGGGGTAGCTGACGGTTACCACCGGTTGACGCTCGGTGCCGCCGACCCTGATTGGGAGTGCAAAGTGATCGTCGTCCCCGAGCGCTGTTATGAACCGCCGGCGCTCCGCGCGGGCCATCGGCTGTGGGGCAGCACTGTTCAGCTCTATACGCTGCGTTCGGCGCGCAATTGGGGTATCGGCGATTTCGGCGATCTGGCGCAAATGATCGCAGGGGTCGCTAAGCTCGGTGGCGCTTTTGTCGGCATCAACCCGCTGCATGCGCTCTATCCGGCCCTGCCTGACTGGGCCAGTCCCTACAGCCCCTCTTCGCGCCGCTGGCTGAATATTATCTATATCGACGTCGGCGGATTGGACGATTTTTTACAAAGTGAACCCGCACAGCATTGGTGGCAGCAGCCGGAAATCGGTCATCGGCTGCAGGCGCTGCGCGCCAATGACCATGTCGATTATGCGCAGGTGATGCAGCTCAAATTGACGGCGCTGCGTTACGCCTGGAGCAAATTCAAGCAGCGGGTGGAAGGTTGTCCTGAACGTCGCTCGCTGGCCGAATTTGTCGCGGCCGGCGGCGACAGTCTGTATCAGCAGGCCACATTTGATGCGCTGCACCTGCAACAGGTGGCTGAAGGCGTTGCCAGCCCGGGATGGCGCGCCTGGCCGGCGGAGTATCAACAGGTCGTCAGCGCGGCGTTGGCGCGTTTCAGACAACTTCACCAGGACGAGATCGCTTTTTTCAGTTATTTGCAGTGGCTGGCGGCCAGGCAGTTAGAGGGCTGTTATCGGCTCAGCCAGCGGCTGGCGATGTCGGTGGGGATTTATCGCGATTTGGCGGTGGGCGTAGGTGATGGCGGTGTGGAAACCTGGGCCGATCCTATGCTTTATTGTTTGTCCGCGTCGGTAGGCGCACCGCCGGACAGGCTGGGCCCGCAGGGCCAGAATTGGCAATTGCCGCCGCAGGATCCAAATGTGCTGTACGCGCGCGGCTATCAGCCTTTCATCGACATGCTGCGGGCCAATATGCGCTATTGCGGCGCGCTGCGCCTGGATCATGTGATGGCTTTGATGCGCCTGTGGTGGGTACCGCAGGGCTACGGTTCGGAGCACGGCGCTTACGTGCGCTATCCGGTTGATGCTTTGCTGGCGGTACTGGCCCTCGAAAGCCAGCGCCAGCGGTGTATGGTCATCGGCGAGGATCTCGGCACCGTGCCGGAGGATATTGTCGAGAAGCTACGTACCACGGGGGTGTATTCATATAAGGTTCTGTTTTTTGAACGGGATCAAGATCGGCAATTTCGTGCGCCGGCAGACTATCCCGCGCAGGCGATGGCCACGCTGACCACCCATGATTTGGCGACCTTAAGCGGTTTTTGGCAAGGGGCGGACATCAATTTGGCCCATCGACTTGGCCTGTATGACGACGAGCAAACCTGGCAACGGCTTCTGGAAGAGCGTCGTCAGGAACGGCAGGCGCTGCTGGACGTACTGCGGCGCGCGGACTGCTTACCGGCCAACACGCCTGCGCGGGCTGATGATGAAGCTATGTCACCCGCGTTAAACGCCGCCATACACCGTTTTATGGCGCAAAGCCGCAGTGCGCTACTGGGGTTACAGCCCGAAGACTGGCTGGCAATGGCGACGCCGGTCAATGTACCCGGTACCACCGATGCTTATCCCAACTGGCGGCGCAAATTGACGCAGGATCTTGATGCAATGTTTGGCGATCCTCACATAATCCGGCTGCTGACGGCGGTCGGAAACTGGCGCCGCCTCGCTTTGGCGCACGCGCCCGTGGAGATCCGTTCGGGTAAAAGAGCGCAGGACGATAAGGACTATAAGAACGATCGCCCGGCATAACGCCTTCAAGCAGACGCCTTACATACCATATTCAACCCGACGCCCGGGATAACGTATTCAAGCAGATGTCCAGGATAACGTATTCAAGCAGAGGCCCGGGATAACGTATTAACCAGACACCCGGCATATCGTATTCAAGCAGAGGGCCGTCGCCGGGCGCAGGGGATCCGCTGTCAGAGCGCAGCGCAACCTTTTGAATAGCACCCCGGTGCGGAGCAACGGCGGCGTGGCGAGCCCCGTCTTGCTTGCGGGGCCGTCAGGTATTAATAGTAGGAGTGCTCGCCGCGCTGATGCTCGGTGAGATCGCGCACGCCCTTCAATTCAGGAAATTTTTCCAGGAGCTCTTTCTCAATCCCTTCTTTGAGCGTGTAGTCCACCATTGAACAGCCATTACAGCCGCCGCCGAATTGCAGGATAGCGAGCATATCGTCGGTAATTTCCATCAGCGTCACCTGACCGCCGTGGCCCGCCAGCTGCGGGTTGATCTGCGACTGCAGCAGATATTCCACGCGCTCGATAAGCGGCGCGTCGTCGTTCACTTTGCGCATCTTGGCATTGTGGGCTTTCAGGGTCAGCTGGGAGCCGAGCTTATCCGTAACGAAGTCGATTTCCGCGTCCAGCAGGTAAGGCGCGGAAAGCTCGTCCACATAGGCTGAAATTTTATCGAACTTCAGTTCGGTATCGGTGGCTTCCACCGCGTCCGGCGGGCAGTAAGAGACGCCGCATTCCGCATTGGGCGTGCCAGGATTGATAACGAACACGCGGATCTGGGTGCCCGATTCTTGATTGGACAGTAATTTAGCAAAATGTTCCTGGGCAGCATCGGTAATACGGATCATAACATTCACTCAATAGTTGACTAAACTAGTCGGATATTATACGCCCTTTCCCCTACAGACTACAAGGTGCGGAAGATGCTCCACAGCCGTACTTCACGGGCATCATGGCGCAGCAGCAGCCGTCTGATTTCGCCGGCTGTGCTGCCCGTGGTCACCACATCATCCACCAGCGCCACCCGTTTGCCGGCTACATCGGCGAGGCACAAAAAGGCGCCTCAAAGGTTATGCCGGCGTTGGCGGGCGCCTAATCGCTGCTGAGGCGGGCCGCCGCGGGCGCGAAATAACCCTTGAGCCTGCCAGGGCACCCGTAGCCAGTGTGCCAGGACGCGGGTGAGCAGTTCGGTTTGATTATAGCCTCTTCGCCAGTGACGGTAAGCATGCAAAGGCACATTAAGCAACAAATCCGGCTTCTCCTCACCCGCGGCGGTGCGCTCGCGCCAGCGCAGCCACAGCAGCCGGGCAAGTACGCGGGCAAGGCCGGTTTCGCCGTGATATTTGAGTTTTTTCACCAGTCGGCTGAGCGGCGGGCGATAATCTCCCACCGCGAGCAGGCTGTGCCAGGGCGGGGGCCCGCAGCTGGCAGCGCCCGCGACCGAGGTTCTGACCGGTGGGCTGGCGCTGCTGCGCGCCAGCGATTTACGCATGGCGCTGGACCGGCTTGACCTGCCGATGCTGCGCCTGTACGGCTATCTGGACGGTCTGGTGCCGCGTAAGGTGGTCCCGCTGGTGGATGAATTGAGCCCCGCCAGTCAGAGCATGGTGTTTGCTGGCGCGGCGCCTGCACCATTCATTTCCCATCCGGCGCCGTTTTCCCAGGCGCTGTGCGACTTCACTCAGCGCGTATCCTGAAGGCATTGGCGAGCGGTAGGCGGTTCCAGCCATGAAACGGGATAAGGTGTGAGGCAAGCGTAGTCGCGCCGGCATTGGCGGCCGGCAAGCGGCGCTTGCCAGTAGGCGCTGCAGGGGCGAGCGGATTGGCATCAGGGTTGGTGGCCGGCAAACGATGCCCGTCAAGAAGGAGTATGAGGCGCAGGCAGTGCGTATTCGCACGCGCGCTAACGATCGTTAAGCGGTTCCAGCCAATAAAAGGCATAGGGCGCGAGGGTCAGCGGGCCGCCGCTGACCGAACCCTCAGCGGTCAACTGACGATATTCGCCGTCCGGCAAGGTGCAACTTACCGCTTTATTCGCCAAGTTAAACAAACACAGCAGCCGTTGACCGGCGGCGCGACGATAAAAGGCGAGCAGGGCATTATCCCACTCCAGGACTTCCATGGCCGCATCAGGATGAAACGCCTGTTGTCGGCGGCGCAGGCGAATCAGCGCACTCAACGCCTGGAATACCCGTGATCGCAGGCTGGTTTGCTCGTCCAGCATCGCTTCTATATTTTTCAGCGGGTACTTCTCTCGATTAACTGCGCGGTTATGGCCGGCGGCCTTTACCCCTTCATAGTCATTACGCGACCCGAGAATACTTTGCACATAGACCGCCGGCACGCCGGGGAATGCCAGCAAAATGGCATGGGCGAGGATAAAGCGGCCAAGGCGCGTCTCGTCGCTATCCTCGCGCCGATTGATCGCATCCAGATAGGTGACATTGATTTCATACGGGCTGGTGGTGCCGTCGGTGTTTTGCTTGTACGAAACCAGGGCGCCTTCCGACTCCAGATCGCGCACCAGCCGGATGATCTCCGCCTCCGGCAGAATGCCGCGCAACGGGTTCAGACCGATGCCGTCATGAGAGGCGAGAAAATTGAAAAAGGTGGTGTCGCCGCTGCCGATCTCAAGCCCTGCGGCCCAGTGACGCAGGGCGCGGCTGCTACCGTTGTGCAGGGCGTGCAACACCAGCGGCGGAAGCGGGAACTGATATACCATCTGGGCTTCATCGCGACCATTGTCGAAATAGCTGATATTATCCTGATGGGGCACATTGGTTTCGGTAATGATCACCGTTCCGGGTGCAACCTCGTCGCAGATGGCGCGAAACAGCTTCACCAGCAAATGGGGGCGGGGGAGATGAATACAGCGGGTGCCCACCTCTTTCCACAAATAGCCCACCGCGTCGAGGCGGATATAGTCCGCGCCTTGAATCAGGTAATGTAACAGTACACCGATAACGGCGATCAATACATGCGGGTTGGTGAAATTGAGATCCACCTGATCGGCGCTGAATGTGGTCCACAAATAGCGGGTGCTACCGTCCTGGGCGGTGAAAGGGGTAAACAGCGGCGACGTGCGCGGGCGTGTCACGCTGGCAAGATCGGTCGCGGGGGGAAGCGCAATAAAAAACGCGTCATAGGCCTGTTGGCCCGCCAGATAGCCTTTCACCCACCGGCTTTCAGCCGACATGTGGTTGCAGACGAAATCGAACATCAGCCGGGTGGTGAGATTAAGCTCGCCTATTTGCTGCCAACTGCCGATGATAGGGTTGACCTGCTGGTAATCGATAACGGAAAAGCCATCGTCGGAAGAGTAGGGGTAAAACGGCAGCAGATGCACGAGGGAAAACGTGGTGCGCAGGCGGTGGTTGAAAAAGGTGGTGAAGGTGTTGAGCGTGGGTTTTTCGGCCTCCATGAACTGGTCGGCGTAGGTGATAAGCACGACGTCATCCTCATCCCAATGCGCTTTGCGCGCCTGATGCGGCGTGGATTTGGCGAAGCTGATTTGGCTCTTGATGGTATCCAGTTGCCCCTGGCTTAAGGCGGCCGGATAAATCTCTGTCAGCAAGCGGGTAATGGCTTCCATCATGGCACCTTGTTGATGTGACGAACGTTCTGACACAGCATAAATGTGGCAATGACACCTAGTTGTCACTTTAGCTACTGGTGGCGAAATCGCCAAGGAGATTGATCAGACGTGCGCTAATCAAAAGGGGTGGAGTCGGGGATAAACGTTGTTATTAGAATGGCTTAGTGCCGGCGCTAAGAATGCGCCGGAAACCGCCTTTTTATTACGACATCCTGTATCGGCGCACCGATACCAGCGCCACCGGCGACAATGCCGCCGACAGTGGTCGCCGGTACGGTCGGGGATGGCCGTAGCCTGGCCCTTGGTCGCCGGTACGGTCGGGGATGACCATAGACTGGCCCTTGGTCGCCGGTACGGTAGCAGATGACCGTAGCCTCGCTTTTATTTGCCCGCCGCTGCCGTCGAGCGCAACGGGTAACCGGGTAGCCGTCAGCCATCGCTGCGATCGCAAGTGCGGCAGGCGCCGGCGGCGGTATCGTCGCCGGCAACCCGCTCCACCTGGCCCATCATCTCCAACCGTTCCAGCATCTCCGCGGCCATTGCCTGGGGCAGCTGCAGCCGCAGGCCCAGGGCGCGGGCATCCGCCTGACCCATCAATTCGAGCGCGTCGCGCAACTGCATTAGTCCAGACACCGTGCCTCATTAGTGACAACTTTCGCCGCCGGCAGGCTGGCAACAGGGCGTGGACTCTGACGCGTTAAGCCCCGGCTGGAAACGATCCCGACAGCGGTAAAGACAGGCGATCAGCAGGCCGTTGACGATGATTACGGTTGCTATCGTCATCGCGATGTACAGCGGATGATGCACAAAGGTGGCCGTCTGGTAAAACAGCGTTGCCAGAGAATAGGCCACATTGACGCCCCACAGGGCGGACAGCAGCATCCAGCCGCTGCTGCTTTCGCGGGTGATGGCGCCCAGGACCGAAATACAGGGCACATACGACAGGACAAAGATCAAATAGCTATAGGCGGCGATGGCGCTGCCGAATTTGCTGCTCATCATGCCCATGGCGCCACCGCTCATCTCGCCGTCGCCCTTGCTGGCTTCGATCGGGTTGGAGAGGACGCTGAAACTGATGACAGCCCGCAGATCCTGCCAGGTTTCTGTCATCGCGCCGGACAATTCATCCAGCAGATTGAACGACGCCGGCTCGAACCGGGTGCGGGTGATCTGTTCGGCGGTATAGAGCGTGTTCAGCGTCCCCACCACTACCTCTTTTGCCATCGCGCCGCTGATAAGACCGACCGTGGCCTGCTAGTTATCCTCATGGACGCCCATCGGTTTAAGCAGAGGGGTCAGCGTCTTGCTCACCGCCGCCAGCGCCGAATGATTAACACTGTCCGCCGCTTCGCCGTGCAGGGTGAAGCTGTTAAGGGCGCCAATCAGCATGCTGGCGAGGATAATCACTTTGCCGGCCCGAAGTACGAAGCCCTTCAGCCGCTGCCAGGTTTGCAACAGCAGGCTTTTGATATGCGGCACGTGATACACCGGTAGCTCCATGATGAAGGGAATGGCTTCACCGCGCATATTTCAGCATCAGGCCGGTCAGGATCGCAACCACGATCCCCAGCACATATAGCGAGAACACCAGGGTCGCGCCATGCTGGCCGAAAAAAGTGGCGGCAAAGACGGCGAAAATCGCCAGCCGTGCGCCGCAGGACATAAAGGGCGCCATCATGATGGTCATCAGCCGCTCGCGCGGCGCGTTAAGTTAAGTGCGCGCGCGCCCATGACCGACGGCACATTGCAGCCGAAACCGACGATCAGCGGGACAAACGATTTGCCCGGCAGACCGAGGGATTGCATCAACCGGTCGATAACGAACGCGGCGCGCGCCATATAGCCGGAATCTTCCAGAAACGACAGACACAAATACATAATGCCGATTTGCGGAATCAGCGGCAGTAGGGTGTTGATCCCGCCGCCTACGCCCTGGGCCAGCAGCAGCGTCAGCCATTGCGGCGCATGCAACTGATAGCCGAGCCACTTGGTGCCATCGATGAACAGCGCGGCGGATCCCCCCTCGAACAGCGGCTGCAGGGCGCCGCCGAGGTTAATGGCGAGGATGAACATCAGATACATCACCATAAAGAACAGCGGCACACCTAGCCAGCGGTTGAGCAGCAGGGCGTCGAGCCGCGTGGTGAGGCGGTTGGCCGGCGTCAAATGGCCGTTACTCACGGCCTGACAGAGGGCGATGATAGTGGCATAGCGGGCATCGGCAATTAACAACGCCGCATCCTGCTGCAGGCCCGCGCGCAGGCTTTCCAGCCGCTGGGGCGAGGTCAATAGATCGCGGCTGTGAATGTCCCCTTCCAGCATGTGCAGCGCCAGCCAGCGCCGCTGCCGCGGCGCATAGTGGCCGGGAGTAAACGGATGCAGCCGCTCTACCGCCTGGCGAATGTCGGGCGGTTAGTCAACCGTCAGGGACGACGCAACCGGTAACGGGCCGTCGAGCCCCGCTTTTAACGCTTCGATGCCTTCGGCGCGGGTGGACACCAGGGGGATCACCGGGCAGCCAAGTCGCCGTTCCAGCGCCGGGATATCGATGGTAATGCCCTGGCTG
The DNA here is from genome assembly GCF_018777395.1 of Candidatus Sodalis endolongispinus. GTDB lineage: Bacteria > Pseudomonadota > Gammaproteobacteria > Enterobacterales > Enterobacteriaceae > Sodalis_B > Sodalis_B endolongispinus. Next base: position 1,153,491 of record NZ_JAFJYC010000001.1, on the reverse strand, counting down.
CGGGCGATATCCAGCATATTTAGCGCCACAATGCAGGGAATACCCAGTTCCAACAGCTGTAACGTCAGGTAGAGATTCCGCTCCAGGTTGGCGGCATCGACCACGTTGATAAGTACATCGGCCTGCCGTTCGAGGATATAGCGACAGGCGATTTGCTCGACCAGCGAGCTTTGCTGCGACAGTGTCGTCAGGGAGTAGGCGCCTGGCAGATCGACGAGCGTAATGCGCTGTGCGGGGGTGGTGAAAAAACCTTCTTTGCGTTCCACCGTGACGCCGGCCCAGTTACCGACCCGCTGGCGGGCGCCGGTCAACTGGTTGAAGAGGGTCGTTTTGCCGGCGTTGGGATTACCGATCAAGGCCACAGTGCGTGTAGTGATCATGAATGAAACCTGTAAGCAATGACAAATATAAACTGATTGCTCCGATCGCGCGGTGCGAAGGGAGCAGGTAGGATCAATAGCCGGTGCGGCTCAACGGCAGCAGTGACAGATCTTTTTTTCGCAGTACCAGCTGTACCCGCCGTACCTCTATCTGCACTGGATCCCCCAGCGGCGCGACGCGCACCACTTGGAACGAGCTACCGGGCAACATGCCGAGCGACAGCATTTTCTGCCGAAAGGCGTGGTGGTCTCTGCGGCGTAGCCGGTAATTTTATAATAATGCTGCAATTGCAGTTGCATAGTGACCTTCTTGATGGTGACCGTAAGCGCGGTGGAAACGGCAATAGCCGCGATACCCGGCAAGTACCGCTTGTCGGGTCGGGCTGGCACGATTTAATTAATGCAAATGGTAAAAGTAATAGTTATCAATAACAATAATTTTAACATCTTATCACCCGAGCTAAATAAAACAAATCATCAACCAAATTCTTTTTTAATGGCGCATGAAAAAACATAGTCTTCGGTTGTCAGTATAACTTATTGTATTTAATATGTTTATAGTTTGACGGTGACGTGGTGATATCGTTTTTTAACATGGGGGGCGGTTATTTTATTTTGCATTGCCCCACGGTGATAAAATGAAACTACCCCTGTGCTTTTAGGCTATAAATATTAAATAAGCGTCGAAAATGCTCTAATGAAAATATTATGTTAATTATTAAAATAGTATGTAATTAACGAATGCTGGGGATATCGATTAATATAAAATAGTTTAAATGGTTATTTATTTATCCACCATTCCCCGGCAGATTTACCGTAGCCGCAATGGAGGCGCTCCCCCGAGGAACGCCGAGTGACCGCGATCTGATCAGTAAGGGACAGGGAACGCCAGGCGGCGCCGTTGAAGGCGACAAGGATGCCGGCCATCTTTCGCCGTGCTCATCGCGCGGCCTGCTTTCACCGTGCTCATCGCGTCGGTCTGTTTTCCGCCTTCTCACCGCGCCGTCCTGCTTTCGCTGCCGGCGTATTCCACCGGCCCGTTCCCGTTATTCGGCGTGTTAGCGCCGTTTGCCGAGGGCGGCCGCCAGCGCGTCGCCCATTGCGCTATTGCCGCCTGCGGCAGGGCCTCCAGATTGACGACCGCCGCTGCGCGCGGTGGGGCGGGCCGCCGTTGCGCCGCTATCCCGTCGGCGGTCAGCCGTATCCCGGCTCGCCGGCGCCTCCACTGGCCGCTCATCGAGCCGCATGGACAAGGCGATGCGCTTGCGCGCGATATCGACGTCCATGACCTTCACTTTGACAATATCGCCGTCTTTCACCACCTTGTGCGGATCGTCGATAAACCGATCGGACAACGAGGAGATGTGCACCAGGCCGTCCTGATGCACGCCAATATCCACAAAGGCGCCGAAATTGGTCACATTGGTCACCGTGCCTTCCAGCACCATGCCCTGGGGCAAGTCCTGCAGCGTTTCCACGCCGTCGGCAAACGTGGCGGTCTTGAACTCCGGCCACGGGTCGCGCCCCGGTTTCTCCAGCTCTTTGATAATGTCGGTAACGGTGGGTAACCCGACGCGCTCATCGGTGAAGCGGGGCGGGCTCAAACCGCGTAGCGTCGCGGGGTCGCCCATCAGATCGCTGAGTGTTTTCTCCGTGGCCTGTAAAATCCGCTCCACCACCGGATAACTTTCTGGATGTACGGTAGAGGCGTCGAGCGGATTGTTGCCGTGGTTAATGCGTAGGAAGCCGGCGCATTGTTCAAACGCCTTCTGGCCCAGGCGGGGAACTTTCAGCAACTGTTGACGATCGCGGAAACGGCCGTGTTCATCACGCCAACTGACGATGTTTTGCGCCATCATGCGCGTCAGGCCGGCGACGCGAATCAGCAGCGGCACCGAGGCGGTATTCAAATCAACGCCGACGGCGTTGACGCAGTCCTCGACCACCGTGTCCAGCTTTTTCGCCAGCAGGCCTTGGCTGACATCGTGCTGATATTGACCCACGCCGATGGATTTCGGATCGATTTTGACCAGCTCAGCCAGCGGATCCTGCAGTCGGCGGGCGATGGAAACCGCCCCACGCAGCGAGACGTCCAAATCGGGAAATTCCAGCGCCGCCAGCTCCGAGGCGGAATACACCGACGCGCCGGCCTCGCTGACGATGACTTTTTGCCCTTTCACATCGGGATAACGCTTCTGAACTTCGGCATAAAACCGTTCGGTTTCCCGCGACGCGGTGCCGTTGCCGATGGCGACCAGTTCTACATTATGTTTCAGACACAGCGCTGCGACCGCCGCCGCGGCTCTGTCGGTCTGGCCGGTGTGGGGGTAAAGGGTATCCGTCGCGACCAGCTTACCGGTGGCGTCCACCACCGCGACCTTGACGCCGGTGCGCAGCCCCGGATCCAGGCCCATGGTAGCGCGCAGTCCCGCCTGCGCCGCCATCAGTAAATCATGCATGTTGCGGGCGAAGACCTGTATTGCTTCTTCCTCGGCCTTTTCACGCATGCTGCCCATCAGTTCGGTTTCCAGATGCATCAGAATTTTGATGCGCCAGGTCCAACTGATCACCGTTTTACGCCAGCTATCGGCAGGCGCCTGATTGAAGCGCACCTGCGAATGATCGGCGATCACCTGCTCGCAGTAGCTGGCACGTGGCGGCTCGTCGACGTGCGGATCGGCGTTCAGCGACAGCTGTAACACACCCTCGTTGCGTCCGCGCAACATGGCCAGCGCACGGTGCGAGGGGACTTGAGACAGCGGTTCGTGATGATCGAAGTAGTCGCGGAATTTGGCGCCTTCTACCTCTTTACCGGGCAACCACCCGCGCCACCAGATGAGCATTTTTCCACAGATAAGCGCGGATTTTCGCCAGCAGCGCGGCATCTTCAGCAAAGCGCTCCATCAGGATATAGCGTGCGCCGTCAAGGGCCGCTTTGGCGTCGGCCACGCCGGCATCAGGGTTGACGAATCCGGCCGCCGCGGTATCGGGGTCGGTAGACGAATCCTGCCAAAGCCGGTCGGCTAGCGGCGCCAGCCCCGCCTCGATGGCTATCTGGCAGCGGGTACGGCGTTTGGGTTTATAGGGCAGGTAGAGATCTTCCAGCTCGGTCTTGCTTAAGGTCGCCTGAATAGCCGACGCCAGCGCCTCGGTAAGCTTTCCCTGTTCGTCGATGGATTTCAGAATGCTTTGGCGCCGTTCATCCAGCTCGCGCAAATAACCCAGACGCGTTTCCAGCGTGCGCAGCTGCGTGTCGTCCAGCCCGCCGGCGACTTCTTTGCGATAGCGGGCGATAAATGGCACGGTGTTGCCTTCGTCCAGGAGCCGCACCGCGGCGTCCACCTGGTCCGCCCGGGCTTTTAGCTCGCTGGCGATAAGATGGTTCAATGACTCTCTATTCATGCGTTAACGTTCATCTTGTCATAAGGATTGCTTGGTCCTGCACAGTTATACGGTTTGCGGCGGCAAAATGCCAGCCGCCCGCGTCCATTCACCCCCGCCGCTGCTATGGTATATTGCCGTTATGGGCGAAAGTGTGTGATGACAGGTGACGATGAAAACCAACCTTATTACCCGCCAGGGCTATCAGGAATTACAAGATGAGCTGGACCATCTGTGGAAACGCTACCGACCGGAGATTACCGAGAAGGTGGCCTGGGCCGCCAGTCTGGGCGATCGCAGTGAAAATGCGGATTATCATTACAATAAGAAAATTCTGCGCGAAATTGACCAGCGGGTGCGTTACCTGCGCCGCGTGCTGAAAGAGGCGCGGGTGGTGAATTATTCCCCGCAGCAGGTGGGGAGAGTCTTTTTTGGCGCCTGGGTGGAAGTAGAGAACCCGGAAGGGGAAACCAAACGCTTTCGTATCGCCGGTCCCGATGAAATTTATAAACATAAGGACTATATCTCCATCGATTCGCCCATGGCGCGCGCCATGATCAAAAAGGCGGTGGACGATGAGGCGGAGGTGGTGACCCACGGCGGGCGTCGCACGTGGTATATCACTGACATCTCTTATCACGAATGACGTGTGCGGGGCGGTGGAGGACTGTCGTGGCCGTTAATTATTATTCGCAGCGGCACGACAGATGTTACTATCAGGTCGATCTCGCGCGGAAAGTGTTGATAACTAAGCATCTTCATATGCTTTGTAACAATTTCGCTTAGAATGGTCACCTGAATTCGCTGTCAGTGATCCACCTGTTTTTGAACAATATCCTTTACGGGCGTTTCGCCTTTGGGAGAGAGATAATGCAAGAGAATTACAAAATCCTGGTTGTGGATGACGATATGCGCCTGCGGGCGCTCCTTGAGCGTTATTTGACCGAGCAAGGCTTTCAGGTACGCAGCGTCGCCAACGCCGAACAGATGGACCGCTTGCTGACGCGCGAATCCTTCCATCTGATGGTGCTGGATCTGATGCTGCCGGGAGAGATGGGCTGTCTATTTGCCGCCGGCTGCGCAGCCAAAGCAACCAGATGCCGATCATTATGGTCACCGCCAAGGGGGAGGAGGTGGATCGTATCGTTGGCCTGGAAATCGGCGCCGATGACTATATTCCCAAACCGTTCAACCCCCGTGAACTGCTGGCGCGTATCCGCGCGATACTGCGCCGGCCGGCTAACGAGCTGCCGGGAGCGCCGTCGCAGGAAGAGGCTATCATCGCCTTTGGCAAGTTCAAGCTTAATCTCGGCACTCGTGAGATGTTCCGCGAAGATGAGCCGATGCCGCTGGCCAGCGGTGAATTTGCGGTGCTCAAAGCGTTGGTCAGCCACCCACGGGAGCCGTTGTCCCGTGATAAACTGATGAATCTGGCGCGCGGCCGGGAGTATAGCGCCATGGAGCGCTCCATCGATGTGCAGATTTCGCGTTTGCGGCGCATGGTGGAAGAAGATCCCGCCCATCCGCGCTATATTCAGACCGTATGGGGTATAAGCTATGTCTTTGTACCGGACGGCAGTAAAGCATGATGCGATGGCGCATCTCTCCGCGCAGTTCCTTCGCCCGCAGCCTGTTGTTAATCGTTACCTTGCTGTTCGTCAGCCTGGTAACGACCTATCTGGTGGTATTGAATTTCGCCATCTTACCGAGTCTGCAACAGTTCAATAAAGTGCTGGCTTATGAAGTCAGAATGTTAATGACCGATCGGCTGCAGTTGGAGGATGGGACGTGCCGCTGGTGGATTTGGAACATGCCGCACTGCAGGTGGGTAAGGGCATCATTCCACCGCCGTTGCGGGAGTATGGTGCTTCGGAGGTGCGCTCGGTAACGCGGGCGTTCAACCAGATGACCGCCGGCGTCAAGCTATTGGCGGATGACCGGACCTTATTGATGGCCGGCGTCAGCCATGATTTGCGCACGCCGCTGACCCGTATCCGCCTGGCAACCGAAATGATGGGCGCGGAAGACGGCTATCTTGCCGAGTCGATTAATAAAGATATCGAAGAGTGCAACGCTATCATCGAGCAGTTCATCGATTATCTGCGCACCGGCCAGGAGATGCAGACCGAAATGGCGGATCTCAATAGCATTCTGACCGAGGTGGTGGCGGCGGAGAGCGGCTATGAGCGCGTGATCGAAACCGATATTTGCGACGAGGAGCTTGTTGTTAACGTCAATCCGCTGTCCATCAAACGCGCGGCGCTGAATGCCGCGCGCTACGGCAACGGCTGGATAAAGGTAAATAGCGGACGCGAAACCAATCGGGTCTGGTTTGAGGTTGAGGATGATGGTCCGGGCATCCAGCCGGATCAATTACAGTACTTATTTCAACCGTTCGTGCGCGGCGACAGCGCGCGCAGCACCAGCGGTACCGGCCTCGGTCTGGCCATTGTTCAGCGCATCATCGATGCGCATGCCGGTAAGCTGGAAATCGGCCGCAGCGCACGGCAGGGCTTGCGTATCCGCGCCTATTTGCCGCTGCCGGTCGCATCGGTGGATCACGGCGCCAGCATCAGTAAGGCTAAAGCCACAGGCAAAAGCGTCGAATAAGCGGCGGCCAGGCACAGTGCGCCGCCTCCCAGCCAGCGGCCGGGTCAAAGCACCACATGAATGACGGCATGGCCGCCCGCCGGCCGGGTCAAAGCACTACGCGAATGACGGCATGGCCGCCTGCGGGTGGGTCAAAGCACCACACGAATGACGGCATGGCCGCCTGCGGGTGGGTAAAAGCACCACACGAATGACGACATGGCCTCCTGCCGGCCGGCGGTCTGCCAAGGTGTGCCGGGTGCGATAGCAACGCCGCGCCTAACGCGCGTCCCAGCCGGTTCAGCACTGCGGACCCGCACTCACCAGCGCCATCCCCGCCGGCGTATCGGTGAACTTACTGAAATTGTCGATGAAGCGCTGGGCCAGGCTGTTCGCCTTGGCCCGCCATTCGTCGACGCTGACATAAGTGGTGCGCGGATCGAATATCGCGCTGTCCACGCCCGGCAGCGCGGTCGGGATCGACAGATTGAAAACCGGCAGGGTAGCGGTTGGCGCATCGTCGATATCGCCGCGCAGTATGGCGTTGATAATCGCCCGTGTATCCTTGAGGGAAATCCGTTTGCCGCTGCCGTTCCAGCCGGTATTGACCAAATAGGCGCGGGCGCCGGCGGTGTGCATGCGTTTGGCCAGAACATCCGCATAGCTGGTAGGGTGCAGCGACAAAAACGCCGCGCCGAAGCAGGCGGAGAAGGTGGGTACCGGCGCCACCACACCCCGTTCTGTCCCTGCTAGTTTGGCGGTAAAGCCGGACAGAAAATGATACTGGGCCTGTTCCATCGACAGGCTGGCGACCGGCGGCAGTACGCCGAAGGCATCCGCCGTCAGGAAGATGACGCGCGTAGCGTGTCCGGCGCGCGACACCGGTTTAACGATATTATCGATATGATCGATGGGATACGACACGCGGGCGTTTTCGGTTTTGCTGCCATTATCGTAATCCACGCTACCGTCCGCCCGCACCACCACATTTTCCAACAGCGCGTTACGGCGTATCGCCTGATAGATCTCCGGCTCCGCCTCGGGCGAAAGGCGGATCGTTTTGGCGTAACAGCCCCCTTCAAAATTGAAGACGCCGTCGTCGTCCCACCCGTGTTCATCATCGCCTATTAGACGGCGGCGAGGGTCTGTCGATAGCGTGGTTTTGCCGGTGCCGGACAGACCGAAGAACAGCGCCACGTCGTCATCGACACCGACGTTGGCCGAGCAATGCATGGAAGCGATTCCTTTAAGCGGCAGCAGGTAATTCATTACCGAGAACAGCCCCTTTTTCATTTCGCCGCCGTACCAGGTCCCCCCGATAAGCTGAATGCCTTCTGTCAGGTTGAAAGCGACAAAGTTTTCCGAATGCAGACCCTGTTCACGCCACTCGGGATTGGTGCATTTGGCGCCGTTAAGCACCACGAAATCCGGTGCAAAATCGCGCAGTTCTTCATCGCTTGGCCGGATGAACATGTTTTTAACAAAATGCGCCTGCCAGGCGACTTCGGTCACAAAACGCACCCGCAGCCGGCTGTCCTCATTGGCGCCGCAGAAAGCATCAATGACAAACAGGCGCTTGCCGCTGAGCTGCTGGCCGACCCGCCTTTTGAGGTGATCCCAGGTCTGCTGGTCAAGGGGATGATTGTCATTGGCGCCTTTGCCCTGATCGGACCACCACAGGGTGTCGCGGGTTTTATCGTCTCGTACCAAATACTTATCGAATGGTGACCGGCCGGTGAAAATCCCGGTGTCGACCGCCACGGCGCCAGATTGGATGAGCGTACCGCGTTCAAACCCGCTGAGGGCGGGGTCGGTTTCTTCTGCAAACAGCCGATCGTAACCCGGGTTGTACACCAGTTCGCGGCAACCCGTTATTCCATAACTGAGCCATTGTTGCGGGGTAATACTCTCACTTTCCATGTCACTGCTCCTTAACTCAATAAGTACCGTTAGCGATTGTAGGGGTTAGCGGTGGGCGCGCCGAGAGATATATCAAGGATTCGCCTGAGCGGGCAGGCTTTACATTATTTTGCGGACTGGCGCACGGAAAATAAGTTATTACCTTAACATATGCCGCCGGAGAGGCAATCGTCCGGCGGGGCAATTGAGTAAATCCTAAGCCTGAGGTGAACGCCCTTGCGCCGCCTGCCGCTGAAGGTCCGCAATGGCGTCGGCATCGAAAAGATAGTGGCTGGCGCAAAAATCACAATGCATATCCACTTCGCCGTCCTGCGCCAGCATGTCGTTCAATTCCTGCTCGCCGAGGGTCATCAGAGCATCGGCGCAGCGCTGGCGTGAGCAGGTGCAGCGGAATTGCACCGACTGCGCCGGGTAGACGGTCACCTGATCCTGATGATAAAGGCGATATAAAACGTCATTGGCCGGCAAAGCAAACAGTTCATCGCCCTTCACCGTCGTGGTCATTTGCGCCAGATGGTCGAAATCGTCGGCGCGGGTATCCTGGCCGGGTAATACCTGCAGCAGCAGGCCGGCGGCGGCCTCCGCTCCCTGATGCTCACCGATGCGGATAAACAGCCGCGTCGGCAACTGCTCCGATTGCAGGAAGTAATTCTCCAGGCAGTCCGCCAACCGGGGGCCTTCCAGACCGACCACACCCTGATAACGCTCGCCTTCGGCGGGGGTCAGGGTAATCACCAGATAACCGTTGCCCACCATTTGCGCCAGGGTAGCGTCATCGGCGATGTCGCCGTCGATGCGCGCCAGACCGCGCATGTTCTGCCGATCGTCGCCGTTAATGACCGCCAGCCGCAGCGGGCCATCTCCCTGCAACTGGACGGTAATTTCGCCGGTGAATTTCAGCGTGGCGGTAAGCAGGCTGGTGGCGACCAGAAGTTCCCCCAGCAGCGTTTTCACCGCCGGCGGATAATTGTGCTGGTCCAGCACCTGCCGGTAGGTTTCCTGTAATGACACCAGTTCACCTCTGACGGCATAGTCTTCAAAGAGGTAACGGTGCAGTTGGTCTTGATGGGTCATCATGGTCTCTCATGCCTGCGGCGCCGGGAGGGGTTATTCCGCCTCGCCCGAGTCGCCATACTTAAATTTGATCAGATTGCGGCGTTCTTTTTTGTCCGGGCGCCGGTCCGGGTGTGGCATGGTCAGGGCGTTGTGTTTCCGCGCCTCGGCCATTGTCTCCCGTTTGGCAATACTGACGTCGGTTTCCTGATACAGTTGCTGTGCATCGCTTGCAGGACGGCGCTGATCGGTGATAGCAAGCACCCGCACCTGACGCTGGTCGTTGCCTTGCCGCAGGGTGATCTCCGCGTTCAGCTCCATAGTTTTGCCGGGTTTGCTGCGCTGCCCATTGTAATGGACCTTGCCGCCCTCAATCATCTCGCGGGCCAAGGCGCGGGTTTTATAAAATCGAGCCGCACGGCCGGAATATCGCCGTCAGCTTCTTTGTGTTTCATTCTGTCTCCTGAGTGTCAGGACATCGTTTCAGCCAGTGCGGGCAGCAGCGCGCGATAATCGTTCAGCGCCGGATGCCGCTTAAATGTTTGCGGCGCCAGCCCGGAATCAGGGTTGCTGACGCCGAGACAATAGCGGATACCGAAGCGGCTGGCCGCGTCGAGGATCGGCTCGCTATCGTCGATAAACAGCGTCCGCGCCGGATCAAACCCGGTATGCGTCCGTACGCGCTGCCACAATGATTGATCTTCCTTGGGATAACCAAATGTATGGGTGGAAAGTAATAAATCAAGGTGCTGACCCAGACCGGTATAGCGCATTTTCACCGCCAGACCGTCGGGATGCGCGTTGGTAAGCAGGATGGTGCGCCGGCCGTGCTGGCGCAATGCGCTCAGTAGCGGCAGCGTGTCGTCGCGCAACCGCACGGTATGACCTAGTTCAGCGGTCATGGCGGCGATGTCCAGCGCCAGCCGCCGGCTCCAGTAATCAAAACAGTACCAGTTCAAGGTATGGCGCACGCTGTGATATTCGCGCTCTATCAGGGCGCCGGCCTCAGCCGGGGTGATACCGCGCCGTTGGCTCAGGGCCGCCGGTACGCGATACAGCCAGAAGTCACGATCGAAGGCCAAATCCAGCAGCGTGCCGTCCATATCAAGAATGACGGTATCAATAAGGCGCCAGTCGATGACTGCGGACATGCGGACTCCAGGACGTGAGCATGGCAAGGCGGAGGGGCTGCGGCAAGACGCCGAACGGCCCGGTCAACCCTCAGAATAGCATATTTGCCGCTCGACCGGGGGGCTATTGACGGCTGTCAACCCCGCCAAACGCGGTTGCTGCTCAAGCCCATCGCCTCGCGGCTGAAGCAGCCGTCATAATAGCGCTGGATAGCCCGCGCCCGCCGTCGGCCGTTATGCAGGCGGCGCAGTAGCAAGACGGCGTTGAAGGCGGCGAGCGTCAGCAACAGTATCAGCAACAGAGTTGCGCCCACGTTGCGCTACAAGGATACCCTCTCAGGCTCATTGTGCAGCGCAATATGGCGGGTGCCGTTGGCGTCGACGGTAATATTGGTGATGATGCCCTCGGCGTTAAACGGTGTATGCAGCAGTTGGGTAGATAGCCGCTGCAGCTCGTGCAATTGCGCCAGGCCGGTGTAATCGCTGAAGTTCACGGCGGGCGGTGGGGTATCTACCAGCTGCTTGTCTTCATCGCTGCGTAGTAAAAAACCGCCTGGAGGCTGGCTATTGAGCGCGTTGGTCGCATTGCACGTCTCGCTGGCGAAGTAATAGGCGGTGGCAGCGTTGACCAAACCTTCCAGCGTGTCGGCGCTTACTGGACGCAGTAGGACGTTGATGCCTTTCAGCGATCCGGCGTGGGCGCGTTTGACGATAGTCGGCCAGTCGCGCCCATTGGCCAGATTCACCAACGCCGCCTGCAGTCGTTGGCAAGGCGCGGCATCATCCTGGCACAACTCTTGCGTTTTAAGCACAATGTCGCTGAAATCATCAAGCAAAATCATGCCGGATTTTTGAATGGCGGAGGCCAGCCCCGGGGTGATTTTATTCTCGCTGTCCAAGGCCGGATGCAATTGATTATTTACCGCTGTCAGCAGCGCTTCGGCACGATCGACCGTATCGGATTCCGGCATCGGCAGCGGTACGGCGTTGTTCCAGTAAATCGCCGAACAATCGAACGGCAAGAACGGCGTTCGGCCGTTGTCGCTTTGCACATAACACATCCCGGTACCGCGGGCCGACAGGGTATCGCCGATGCGCAGCGTGGCCTGGTTCAAGGCGGCGACGCTATCGACGCGCACCGTTTGCGCCCCCTGCAGCCAGGCTACGCTCAATTTCAGCGGCAGCGAGAGCGGAACATAGGCCAGCAGCAACGCCAGGATCAGCAGCGAACTGCACAGCATCAGCAAATTCCCGCCCCAACGTTGCAAAGGAAAATGAGTCACTTCGTCATGCAGCGAAAGGTAGCGGCCCTGGCGCACTACCTGGCTGTTAAGGTCAATATCGATATCGGTTTTCTTGTCCAGATCGCGGGCAATATACGGCTGCCAATGCGTCGGGTATCTCAAATCGAGGCTGCCAAGGGAAATATTGCTGATGCTGCCCTGATCGTATTCGCCGAACAGTCCCCAGCGCCGGGGGATCCCGCGCAGGCAGTGAATATCCTGCCGATTGCGTAGCGGCGGCGGGCGAAATCGCAGCCAGGCTGCCAGCCCGGCCGGCAACCCGGCCAGTGTCGCCAGCCAAGGCTGCGCCATGGTGGGCGCCAGCAGGCTCAGAAGTATCAACAGCAGCGCCGCGCTGCACAGGGCCGCTTCGCGTCGCCCGGACGGACGGCTAATGACGCGCTATTGCGGCGTTTCCTTGCGCACCTTGAGCAACTCGACCTGCTGTCGGTCCGTATCAGCTCGACATGTTTTTCCTCGGCAATGTATTGTTCCCATTGCGACGGCAAATGTATTTCGATGTTGTCGAGATAATAACGCCATTTATGCGGTGCATCGGTCGCCAGACCATAGCGGGTGATGGCGTGGGTACCGGCATAGACGTTATCGCTGCGCGGTGTCAGAGAAACGCCCGCTGCCGCGGGCTCTTCTGCGGTCAGCTTACGTGGAAAAGGTTTGATGAACGACAAACGTTTGACGGATACAGGGCGGGTACGCCGGCGATAATAGCGCCAGCCGATAACGAAAACCACCGCACAGGCAAGCACGCCAGCCAATACAGTGACGATTGCGCTCATGCTAACCCCACCCACAACTTCATAAGTAACACACCAAAATTAACCGTCGCCGCAAGGATTTTCGTCGCAGCTGCTGCTTGACATTGGCCTGCGGCTGGCGCAGGAGGCCATCGGCGAATAACAGGCATAATAACCGGTACTGGAGCGAGAGTAACAAGCCCGCTGTAGCGGATATATCAGCATTTTCCTATTTTATGGGCCGATAGCCGTAATTATGCAATGTCGCCTTGACGAGGTGAAAAGTGATGCTGCGCAGACAGGTTGCGGCCTGGTCCATTCTTAACGCACAATGTTGAGCAACCCGATGGACGGGCGTCTCCTGGCCATCCTGTGCGCAATCTCGGGAACGATATGGATAAGAATCTGCAAAAACCCAAAATACATCGCGTGGCGACCGTTGCCCAGTCCCGCCTGTTCACGGTTGAGTCCATCGATTTGGAGTTCAGAAACGGCGCACGGCGGGTCTATGAGCGCATGAAGCCTTCCCATCGCGAGGCGGTGATGATCGTACCGGTGCTAGAGGACCATTTGCTGCTGATCCGCGAATATGGCGCCGGCATTGAGGATTATGAGTTGGGGTTTCCCAAAGGACTCATCGACCACGGCGAAGGGGTGATGGAGGCGGCCAACCGCGAACTGATGGAGGAGGCGGGCTTTGGCGGGCGCCACTTTACGTTTTTGCGCCGCCTGAGTATGGCGCCGTCCTATTTCTCCAGCAAAATGCACATTGTCGTGGCGCAGGATCTCTATCCCCAGCAGCTACAGGGTGATGAGCCGGAACCATTGCCGCTGGTGCGCTGGCCAATAAGCCGTATGCTGGCGCTGCTGGACGAGCCTGATTTTTGCGAGGCGCGTAACGTGAGCGCGCTGTTTCTCGCCCATACCTGGCTCAATCGGACACCGGGAGAAGAATGAGCCCGGGCCGGCTCCAAAGACATCCGGCCCGGCGGGCGGTCAGAACAGTTCCTGCTGCTGGCCGTTGTCCATAAGCGTAGTGCCGACTTCATGGACTACCCTGTCTTTCGGCTGGGTGCCGTCGATAAAATATTCCGACCGGCTGTTGCCGCCGCCGTCGGACAACTTACCGCTGCTCTTATCGATGGTGACGGTAACGATGCCCGGCGGTGGATCCTGTTTCTCTTCTGGGATACCGTCCAGCGCTATCTTCATATACTCATCCCATATAGGCTGGGCGCTTTTGGCGCCGCCCTCGGCGCCGGAAATCTGATCGCTGATGGCGCCGGAAGCCGTGCTTCTGCCCAAATTGTGGCGGTGATCGTCAAACCCAATCCACACGGTGGTGACCGTGCCGGGGCCGTAGCCGGAGAACCAGGCGTCTTTGGAGTCGTTGGTGGTACCGGTTTTACCGCCGATATCATGACGTTTCAAATCGCGAGCGGCACGCCAGCCGGTCACCATCCAGCCGGGTTCGCCGAAGATGTTGCTGTTAAGAGCGTCGCGCATCAAAAACGACAGCGGCGTGCTAATAACGTGGGGGGCATACAGCTGTTCGCCGTCCGCCGCCGCCTGCGCCGGTGAAACCCGTTCCAGCCGCGGCATCGGCACCGTACCGTTTTCGTCGGCCTGACGGGAGACGGCCACGTTTTCCATACTGTCGTCCGACAGCACCGCCGATTTCGGCGTATCACCATAGATAACCGGCAAATCACAGCTGCTGCACACCACTTTGGGTCTGGCGGTAAACAGCACCTGATCATTTTCATCGGTGATTTTGGTGATGAGGTAGAGGTCGACCAGATAACCGCCGTTGGCCAGTACCGCGTAGCCCCGCACCAGCTGCAGCGGAGTGAAGGAAGCGGAACCCAGCGCCAGGGATTCGGTATGGACAATATTCTGCGCCGGGAAGCCGAAACGTTGCAGATATTCCGCGGCGTAATCCACTCCCATGGCGCGCACCATCACCACGTTTTTCGACTGCCCCAGGCCCTGGCGCAGGCGAATCGGGCCGGAATAGGTCGGCGGCGAGTTGCGCGGCAGCCAGTCGGAGCCGGCGCCGGCATCCCAGCGGGATATAGGTGCATCATTAAGAATGGTCGCCAGCGTCAAACCCTTATCCAGCGCAGCGGTATACAGGAACGGCTTGATATTGGAACCCACCTGACGCAGCGCCTGGGTGATACGGTTGAATTTGCTCTGATTGAAGTCGAAACCGCCGACCATGGCTTTCACTGCGCCGTCCTGCGGACTCAGCGACACCAGCGCAGAATTGACGTCCGGGACCTGAGAAAGTGACCAGCCGTCATCCATTTGCCGCACCCAGACTTGTTGCCCCGCCTGCACCACATCGGTGACTTTTTTCGGCGTCGTCCCCTGCTGTGTGTCGCTTCTGAACGGCAGCGCCCAGCGCATGCCCGCCAGCGATAGCGCCACGTTGCTGCCGTCGGCCATCATCACTACCGCGCCGTCGACGCCGGTTTCGGTAATGACTGCCGCATGCAACGGACCGTACACCGGCAGGGTTTTCAGCCGGTCGCGGATATGCTGCGCGTCCCAGGGCGACTCGCCCACTTTCCACAGAACGCTGCTCGGACCGCGGTAACCGTGGCGCATATCGTAGGCCAGCACATTGTTGCGCACCACGGTTTGCGCCGCCTGCTGCAGCGGTTTGGTGATAGTGGTATACACCTTAAAGCCGTCGGTATAGGCATTTTCTCCGTAGCGCTTGAGCATATCCTGGCGCACCATTTCCGATACATAGGGTGCGGAAAAGTCGATTCCCGGCGCGTGATAACGGGCCACCAGCGCCGCGTCGCGCGCCTGTTCATATTCAGCCTGGGTGATGTAATTTTCATCGCGCATACGCGTTATCACGGTGTTGCGCCGCGCCAGCGCCCGTTCGGGAGAATAGAGCGGGTTGAAGGTGGAAGGGGCCTTCGGCAAACCGGCAATCATCGCCATTTCACTCAGCGTGAGCTGGCTGACGTCCTTGCCGAAGTAAACCTGCGCCGCCGCGCCAACGCCATAGGCGCGGTAACCCAGGTAGATTTTATTCAAATACAGTTCCAGGATTTCATCTTTGGTCAGCAATTGCTCAATCCGTACCGCCAGAAACGCTTCTTTGATTTTACGAATAAGCGTCCGTTCCGGGCTCAGAAAGAAATTACGGGCCAGCTGCTGGGTGATGGTGCTCGCGCCCTGTGAGGCGTGGCCGGAAAGCAGGGCGATGGAGGCCGCGCGCAAAATCCCCACAGGGTCCACGCCGTGATGCTCGTAAAAGCGGCTGTCTTCGGTGGCGACAAACGCATGCACTAATTCAGGCGGCATCTGATCGAGCCGGAGCGGGATGCGGCGTTTCTCACCGTACTGCGCGATAAGCTTGCCGTCCGCCGAGAAGATCTGCATCGGCGTCTGCAGGCGGATGTCTTTCAGCGTCGCCACATCGGGCAATTGGGGCGCAATATAGCGGTACATGCCATATATCGATGCGGATCCCAACAAAATGCAACACACTGCAAAGATAAATAAATATTTTACGAACTTCACCTGAGAATTCCCATTTTTTGTCATTTGGGCAGTTTATAAACAACCGCGCTAGTATAAAGGTTAGCCTTGCTATTGGATACGTAATTTAAGTCCCGGGCCTCAGGGAAGGGGGAACTATAGCGTTTGACCGCTGGCGGATTGGCGTGGATATGGAGCCGGACGTCTTGCGCGCGCTGGCGTTGTCGCGTGATCTCGCAGAATGGCGCTGTTGCGGCTGGTGGCAATTTCCTTTACCCATGGCGCGGGATGCACAGGGCGATCCCTGCCCTATGGCGGGCACCGCTGAGGTGCTGCGCCGCTGGCGTCGACAGCTTCCCCGGCGCTTGTCTGTCCGGCTTTGCCTGACCGGGCTGCCGGTCACCCTGACGCGCCTGCCTGCTCCCGATCGCCGCCTCGGCGAAACCACCTGCCGCTGGTACCTCGAGAGCCAGCTGCGCCGGCGCCTGCCGAGTTTGCCGGCGGCGCTGGCCTGGGACTGGTGCCTTGACGCCGCACACCCTGAGCGCGTGCTGATCGTCAGCGCCAGGTTGTCGGCGCTGCTCCTGTGGCGCCGCTGTCTGCGCGCCGCCTGTCTGCCTGTACACCGCCTGGATATCGCCGCCGCCGCGCTACGCCGCATGGCGCTGGCGTGCGGTCGTCATCCCGCGTTGCCGCTGGTGCATCAGTGCGCCAGCGGCGCTTATCACGTCGCACCGCTGGCGCAGCCGCTGGACTTTGTCTTTAGCGCCGAGTCGGCGGCGGCCTGCCATTTTACCCGTACCGAATCCGGCCCGGTTCCCGAGGGGGGTGAGCTCTGGTCGCCGTTCGACGCCTTGCGCGCTGCTTCAGGGCACCCATCCGCACCGCGCGAGCGTCGGTGGCCGCGCGGCGGGCCGGCAGACGGCGATCCGGTGTCGCTTCCCGACTGGCCGGCGGCCTGGGTGATTGCCGCCGGTCTGGCGCTGGCGCCAGAGGAACGATTGTGGGGCAGGTGAACCTGTGGCCCTGGCGGCAAACACGCCGGCGGCGTCGTCTCCGCTGCCTGTTGCTGCTGGTACTGGCGCAGTGGCTGCTGATGTTAGCGCTTATTGGCGCGCCTGCCGCCTATTGGCGCCAGCAGCGTCTGGCGCTGGAAACAAGTCTGGCTGACATGCTTTTGCCCCGCGAGGCGTCCCAGGCGGGGGCGGCCGCCCGCGGCGTCGCGCCAACGGCAAGCACGGCGCGAACGCGCTTCCAGCAGCGGTTGGATAACGGTAATCAACGCTATTTGCGCCTGTTCCGCCAATTGCCGGCGCTGCTGCCGCCGCAGCTGTGGCTCACGCATATCGAGCAGCGCAACGGCCGGCTTTCAATCAGCGGCTGCAGCGAGGGGTATTCGCCAGTGGTGGTCCTGCGGCGCCGGCTGGCAGACTACGCGCTGCTGCCGGGTGTGCGCTGGCGCGAGGTCAGGCAGCGGGACGCGGTACGCTGGCAATTTTTTTGGAAGCGGACTGGCCGGCGGAGGATGCAGCATGACGTTGCCGGCGGCGGGAGCATGGCGCGATAGGCCGGTCATAAAATGGCTGTTGGGTTATGCGCTGCTGACGGTCGCCTTAATGTTTGCCGGCGGCGCGTGGATCCTGCTGCCGGAAAAGCGGCGCCTTGAGCAGGTGCAACGGGTGTTCAACGCCCAGCTGCCTACGCACGGCGGCCACAGCCACATCGTCCTGCCATTGCACGCTGAGAAGGCCGGGGCCGGGCCGCGGTCATCACACGGGGGAGCGTGGCCGCCGCCGGCCGCTGCAAAAGCCGGTGCCGCGCCAGCCACCGGCGACAACGCAGGAGTGTGGCGCTGCCAGCGGTTTGCGCAAGATCCTGTGTCGCTGTTCATGCCGCCGGCGCTCGGCCCTCCCGCCGGGCTGCGCTGGCGGGTCACGCCTGCGGGAGACGAGACGCGTCAGCGGGGCTGGATGGTCGCGCTCACAACGGATTATGCCGGGCTTGAGCGTTTACTTAGCGCTATTACGGCACTGCAGGGCTGCCTCGGCCTGCAGGCACTATCGCTGAAAGCGACACCCGAAGGATTGATGCTGGATTTCAGATTAACGCCCGCAAACGAAAAGGAAGACGATAATGAGGAGAGTCCGGCTGGGGCATGACGGAATATGCCGCGCGAAACCGGGGACCGGACGGCTCGACGCCAGGTCAGGTCCAGCGCTGGGACGGTGGCCACTGCTCTGGCTGTTATTTTCGCTGCCGTAGGGGTTGCGCGGGTTGTCTGTGCGCATGACGAGCCAGCGCCGGCAAGTGCCGCGGACGTAATGCCTGCGGTGGCGGCAAACGATCCGTCGGCGGCAGCAGCGTACGACCTACTCGCGGCGGCCTACGATCCGCCCACGGCGGCAACTGGCAACGGCGGTGCGGCGCCGCGAGATCCGTTCCGGCCGCCATCCGCCGGCTCCCACCCACAGGATAGCGCCATGGCGAAAGTCCGTTTGTCGTCTGACATGCCGCCGTCTTCCCTGTTTTCTCTGCGGCGCGGCACCGCACCGGGCACGCTGTCGCTGCGCGCTGATGATGCGCCGGTGCGACAGGTACTGCAGGCACTGGCCGCCCTGCGCGGGCTTAACCTGGTGGTGACGCCGGGCGTTGAAGGCGAGGTTACGCTGCGGCTGCACGAGATGCCCTGGCGCCAGGTGCTGGAACTGATTCTGACGGCAGGCGGCCTACAGCCGACCCGTCAGGGACGCACGCTGGTGGTATCGTTGCAGGAAGCACCGGATGACCCGGGGCCGGAAAAGGCCACGGCGCCGGCAGCGCGGGAGGTGGGCGCGCCACTGGTTAACCGGTTGATTACCCTCCAATACGCCGACGCGGCGGAGGTGGTTCGCAGCATTGACGCCAAGCGCAGTTCACTGCTGTCATCCCGGGGAAGCGTCCAGCTCGATAAGCGCACCAATTCGCTGGTGCTGCGTGACACCGCTTCCGCGCTAACCGCCGTTAACGATTGGATCGCTGTTTGGGATGTCCCGTTGGAGCAGGTGTTGATTACCGCCCATATTGTCACCATCAGCCGGGAAAACTTGCGCGAAGTCGGGGTCAATTGGCGCTATCCGGCGGAAAACACGCGAGATGATGCGCGCGCGATCGCTAAAATGCCCGTCGGCGGACATTTGGCACGTATCTGGCTACCGCTGGCGCGCCTGAACGGCCGGATGCTCGAGCTGGAGCTGACCGCGCTGGAGCAGGAAAATAAAGTGGATATTCTGGCGAGTCCGCGTCTTTATACCGCCCATCAGCAGACCGCCAGCATCAAGCAGGGGGCGCAAATCCCTTATCCGATGACCAGCGGCCACGCCAAGCACCCTTCTATCCAGTTCAAGGAGGCGGTGCTGTGTATGGAGGTGACGCCGCGCATTCTGCGCAACGGACGCATCACACTGGATTTGCGGCTGAGTCAGAATGTGCCGGGCAGTATCATCAAGCAAGGCGACAGTCAAAGCGTTACCATCGATACGGAAGAGATCAAAACTCAGGTAACGATTGTCGACGGTGAAACTATTGTGCTCGGCGGCATTTTTCAGCATCAAAAGCAGCGCAGCCATGATCGGGTACCGCTGTTGGCCGATATCCCGCTGGTAGGGGCGTTATTTAAGCGCCAACGAGCTAATTATAAACAACGTAAATTAGTTATTTTTATTACGCCAACCCGCATATCAGGATAGACTACCGGCCCCTGCATTGGACAAAAGCGGGTACGCGGCAACAATTTATGCGTTTTTTTCGTTATCAATTTGACGCTGTCGGCGATTTCGCTTACAAGGGTAACCCATTGAGCAACGCTGAGGTTGCGTCAAACGTCCTACCGGTGGTGATACCGGGGATCCTGCTTGCGGTGTGGGCATCGATTTAATCGGTTGCCAAACTACACGGAGTGTTGAGATAATTTTCGCTTGATTCTCGCACTAACGCTCATGAGGTTTCAGTTTAGGTCCCGCCGCTAATTTGATTGGCGGGGCGGGTTGTCATTAACGAATAATCTTAGTAATACCGAAAAACATGGCAGAGAAACGCAATATCTTTCTGGTTGGGCCTATGGGTGCCGGCAAAAGCACTATTGGTCGTCAGTTGGCTCAACAACTTAATATGGAGTTTTTCGATTCTGATCAAGAGATTGAGCGACGCACCGGGGCTGATGTAGGCTGGGTATTTGACGTGGAAGGCGAAGACGGCTTCCGCGATCGAGAAGAAAAAGTCATCAACGAACTGACCGAAAAGCAGGGGATTGTGCTGGCTACCGGCGGTGGCTCCGTGAAATCGCGCGAAACACGCAACCGCCTTTCCGCCCGCGGTGTGGTTGTTTATCTCGAAACCACCATTGAAAAACAGCTCGCACGTACGCAGCGTGATAAGAAACGCCCGCTGTTGCAAGTCGAAGCTCCGCCGCGCGAGGTTCTTGAAGCTCTGGCTCGCGAGCGTAACCCGCTGTATGAAGAAATAGCGGACGTGACTATCCGTACCGACGAACAAAGCGCCAAGGTTGTTGCTAACCAAATTATCAATATGCTGGAAAGCAGCTAATCTGAATTAACGAGATGCAGAAAAGGTCATTGAGCGTACCATGGAGAGGATTACCGTTACATTAGGGGAGCGCAGCTACCCGATTACCATTGCCGCCGGATTATTCAACGATCCGGCGTCTTTCTGGCCGTTGACGCGCGGCGATAGCGCCATGCTGGTTACCAACGACCGCCTCGCGCCTTTGTATCTGGAACCTCTGTGCCAGCGGCTGACCCAGGCCGGCGTCAAGGTCGATCGGGTCGTTTTGCCCGACGGTGAACAGAACAAATCGTTGATGGTGCTGGATCAGTTTTTCACTGCGCTGCTGGCCAAACCCCACGGTCGCGATACTAGCATTGTCGCGCTCGGTGGCGGCGTCATCGGCGATCTGGCCGGCTTCGCCGCCGCCAGTTATCAGCGCGGCGTGCGTTTTATCCAGGTACCCACCACGTTACTCTCACAGGTCGACTCGTCGGTGGGCGGTAAAACCGCGGTCAATCACCCTCTCGGCAAGAACATGATTGACGCCTTTTATCAACCCGCATCGGTGGTCATAGATTTAGACTGCCTCAACACGCTGCCGCGGCGGGAACTCTCCTCGGGCCTGGCGGAAGTCATCAAGTACGTTATCATTCTTGATGCGGCGTTTTTCGCCTGGCTTGAGGACAATCTTGAAGCGCTTCTGGCGCTGGAGCCGCAGGCGCTGTCCTATTGCATTCGTCGCTGCTGCGAGCTGAAAGCGGACGTGGTGGCCGCCGATGAACGCGAGCAGGGCCAGCGTGCGCTGCTGAATCTCGGTCACACTTACGGCCATGCCATCGAAACCCATATGGGCTATGGCAACTGGCTGCATGGCGAAGCCGTGCACGCCGGCATGATGATGGCAGTGCGCACCGCGCGTCGGCTCGGTCAATTCAGTGATGTCGATGCCCAACGGGTCAGTGCGCTGCTGCAGCGGGACTGACTGCCGGTGAGCGGCCCGGCGGAAATGGCGCCGGAGGATTACCTGCCGCATATGATGCGCGATAAAAAAGTCATCGCCGGCCGGCTGCGTTTGGTGCTGCCGGTGACGCTGGGCAATGCACAAGTGCGCACCGGCGTGGCTGATGATATGGTGGTGGCATCTATTAATGATTGCCAGGCCTAAGCCGGCCGGCCGCGCGCCTGGGCGCGTCGGCGAGCCGGTTTATTGTGATAAACCCTTCCCGCGCTCCGGCGCTGGAAAAGCCCCTCTCAGTCGGAGAGTTTTATATGGATGAGTTCAAGTCGGAAGACGAACTGAGACCCGATAGCAGCGATCGCCGTCCCCACCGCCAGCGGAAAGGTCCTACCGTGCCGAAGGTGCCGGTATACAGACAGCATTTGATGATAGGTATTGGCATTTTAGTGCTGTTGTTGCTGGTAATAAGCATTGGTTCAGCGCTGAAATCCCCGCCCCGCACCGATTCATACCGCCAGGGAGCGGACAATAACGGTCAGCGTAATATCGATCTCTCCGGCTCGACTTCCGGCGCTGACGCAGGTCCGTCTTCGCCTGGCGCTGCTGCGCCGGCGGCAAACAATACACAAAACGGCGCGCCGCCGGCGGTAAACGGCAGTAACGGCACGTCCGCCCCGTAAGAGCTGAACGCGCCGCAGATTGCCTCCACGCCGACGCAAGCTGCGCCGGTGACCACGCCGAGCGGGCAGCAACGCGTGGAATTACCGGGCAACATGGCCGATGCCTTGTCGCAACAAGAGGGCCTGGTTAACGGCGTGGCCGCACAAATGAACGGTCAGGGACCGGTTTCGACCCTGCCCACCGCAGCAGCCACCCTGACGCCGGGCAGCCGCGGCGGCGCGCAACATAAAGCGACGTCGACCGCGCCGGTGAAGGCGCCCGCCGCCGCCCGCCGTGAGCCGAAACAAACGCCGATGGTGCCCAGCGCCGGCCGCCAGACCGCCAGCGCGCCGAAAGCGGCAGCAAACTCTCGCGCCGCCGCGCCGTCCGCTTCGTCAGCGTCCAGTGGGGGCGTCGCGGGTTCGATTCAATCTGCGCCCGCCGGTTATTACACGCTGCAGTTAAGCAGCGCTTCGCAGCCGGCGGCGCTTAACGCCTATGCGCGCCAACAACAACTGAGCCACTACTGGGTTTATCAGACCCGTCGTGACGGCAAGCCCTGGTACGTGCTGGTGGATGGGGTTTATCCTACGCTGTCGCAGGCGAAAAACGCGGTGGCGCAATTGCCTGCCGATGTGCAGGCCAAAAAACCCTGGGCGCGGCAAATCGGTCAGGTTAAAAAGGGCCAGAATTAATTAAGCGTTCCTGAAGATAGCGCTGTAGCGCTATGGTAAACAGGGTACAATACGCGGCTCTGAAGAGTGTGAGTAAGTAGCGAAGGCATGAAGAAGAACCGCGCGTTTTTAAAATGGGCCGGCGGCAAGTATCCGCTAATAGAGGTTATTCGCCGTCACCTGCCGGCGGGTGATTGTTTGATAGAGCCTTTTGTCGGCGCCGGTTCGGTGTTTCTCAATACCGATTACGATCGATACATCCTCGCTGATATCAACAGTGATCTCATCAATCTGTTCAATATCGTTAAAGAGCGCCCGAACGATTTTATCCGCGACGCCCGGGCATTATTTGCCGCTGACGCCAACATCTCTGAGATGTATTACCTGCTGCGCAGCGAATTTAATCTCTGCACGGACGCCCATCGGCGCGCGGTACTGTTTCTTTATCTCAACCGGCATTGCTACAACGGCCTGTGCCGATATAACCTGATCGGTGAGTTCAACGTTCCTTTCGGCCGCTATAAAAAGCCGTATTTTCCAGAGTTGGAACTTTACCGGTTTGCCGAGAAGGCCAGCCGGGCGGTGTTTGTCTGCGAGCACTACCAACAAACGCTATCCCGCGCCGTAGCGGGTTCGGTGGTATATTGTGATCCGCCCTATGTGCCGCTTTCGACCACCGCAAATTTTACGGCATACCATACCAACAGCTTTAGTCTGACCGAACAGCAGAATCTGGCGCGCCTCGCAAGCCAGCTGGCTCGCGAAATCCGGGTACCGGTGCTGATTTCCAATCACGATACCGCGCTAACCCGGCAATGGTATGGTGATGCGGTGCTGCATCATGTCACGACACGCCGCACCATCAGTAGCAATATCTTCGGGCGCAGCAGCGTAAGTGAGCTGCTGGCGTTATATCTCTGAGCGGGGCCGTCCCGCAGCAGACTGACCGTAACTGACGGGAGACCGGATGAAAAACTTTCTAATCGCCCCTTCCATCCTTTCCGCGGATTTTGCCCGCCTGGGTGAAGATACCGCCCGGGTGCTAGCCGCCGGGGCGGACGTAGTGCATTTTGATGTGATGGATAATCATTATGTCCCTAATCTCACCATGGGGCCGATGGTGCTTAAAGCGCTGCGCAACTATGGCATTACCGCCCCCATTGACGTGCATTTGATGGTCAAACCGGTCGATCGCCTGATCCCGGATTTTGCCGCCGCTGGTGCCAGTTACATTACCTTCCATCCGCAGGCGTCAGAGCATGTTGACCGCTCACTTCAGCTCATCAAAGAGCACGGCTTCAAAGCCGGGCTGGTCTTCAACCCCGCCACGCCGCTGAGCTGCCTTGAGTATGTGCTGGATAAACTTGATGTCATTTTGCTAATGTCGGTCAACCCCGGTTTTGGCGGCCAGTCTTTCCTGCCCTCGACCCTGGATAAATTGCGCCAGGCGCGCCAGATTATCGATCGCAGCGGCAGGGATATCCGGCTTGAGGTGGACGGCGGCGTCAAAGTTGACAACATTGGCGCTATCGCCGCCGCGGGCGCCGATATGTTCGTCGCCGGCTCAGCTATATTCAGCCAGCCGGATTACCGAACCGTTATCGACGCCATGCGTCAGGCATTGGCGGGAGCAGCGGGGAATGCGTGAAGAACAGCCTATCCGCGGTATCGCATTTGATCTTGACGGCACCTTGACCGACAGCGCCCCCGGCTTAACCGCCGCGCTTGATCGGACGCTGTCAGAGCAGGGGCTGCCCCAGGCCGGTCTGGCGCGCATCGCCCGCCACTTGGATCGGCAACGGCGCCGACGTACTGGTGGCGCGCGCGCTGCGCTGGGCTACCGATGCCGAGCCGGATGCCGCGTTGCAGCGTGCCACCCGTCTGCGCTTCGATGAACACTATGCCGCGACGGTGGCGGCGGGCAGTTCGTTGTTTCCCGAGGTCGCGGATACGCTGGCGCAACTTTCGCTTCAATGGCTGCCGATGGCGGTGGTGACCAATAAGCCCACGCCCTTTGTCGCACCGCTGCTGGCCTCGCTCGGCATCGAGCGCCATTTTGCCCTGATCATTGGCGGCGATGATGTTACGGCCAAGAAGCCACATCCCGCGCCGCTTTATCTGGTGCTCGGACATTTGGGGCTTTATGCCCGTGAGCTGCTGTTAGTTGGCGATTCACGCAATGATATACTTGCGGCCCAGGCCGCTGGCTGCCCAAGCGCCGGCATGACCTATGGCTATAACTACGGTGAAGCGATCACCTTGAGTCATCCGGATTACGTTCTGGACCGTTTTGCCGATCTTTTGCCCGTGCTCGGGCTGCCACCTTTCGTTAATCAGGACCGTTTAAAATGAGTAAGCCCATCGTATTCAGCGGTGCGCAGCCGTCGGGGGAACTGACCATTGGCAACTATATTGGTGCGCTGCGTCAGTGGGTCAGTATGCAGGATGAGTATGACTGTATTTATTGCATCGTCGACCTGCATGCCATCACCGCCCGACAAGATGCCCGGCAGCTGCGCAAGGCGACATTGGACGTTCTGGCGCTGTATCTAGCCTGCGGTATCGATCCCGCCAGAAGTACGGTTTTTATTCAGTCGCACGTGCCGGAGCATAGCCAACTGGGCTGGCTGTTGAACTGCTACACCTATTTCGGCGAACTGAGCCGGATGACTCAGTTCAAGGATAAATCGGCCCGTTACGCCGAAAACATCAACGCCGGGCTGTTTGATTATCCGGTGCTGATGGCGGCGGATATTCTGCTCTACCAGACCAATCAGGTGCCGGTTGGGGAAGATCAGAAGCAGCATTTGGAGCTCAGCCGCGATATCGCCAAACGGTTTAATGCGCTGTATGGCGATATTTTCACCGTTCCTGAGCCGTTTATCCCCAAATCCGGCGCGCGCGTGATGTCGTTGCTGGATCCGACAAAAAAGATGTCGAAATCCGATGACAACCGTAATAACGTCATCACATTGCTAGAAGATCCAAAATCCGTGGTTAAGAAGCTCAAACGCGCGGTAACCGACTCCGACGAACCGCCGGTGGTGCGTTACGATCCCGTGGCGAAACCCGGCGTCTCCAACTTGATGGATATTTTGTCCGGCGTGACCGGTACGCCGGTGGAGGAGCTGGAACAGGCATTCGCCGGTAAAATGTACGGCCATCTGAAATCTGCCGTCGCCGATGCGGTGTCGGAAATGCTGACCGCGTTACAGGCTCGCTACCACGCACTGCGTGCCGACGAAGCCTATTTGAATCAAGTGCTGCACGACGGGGCGGAAAAAGCCCGCGCTCGAGCCAGCGTGACCTTGGCCAAGGTTTATGAAGCTGTTGGCTTCGTCGCCAAACCCTGAGGAATCACACCCCACGCGCGCCCGGCCTTACCCCGCTAGTGCCGGGCCGCGCGGCGCGTCACTACGCTTTTTCCGTGTCACCCGGCAAAGGTAATGAATTATATGCGGTTGTTATTCTGCCGCAGTTACGCTATTTATCATGCAGGCCCCTGATAAAAGCGAGGTAATCCGTGCCTAACCCCCTGCTGCATACTATCAGTCACGTCCGGCTGCCTTGGCGTGAAGGTTTATGGCAAATCACCCTCGAGCAGGGAATCATCCGCCGTCTGGCGCCGCAAAATCAGGGTCAGCAGGACGGCGAAGGCGTCCTTAATGCCGAGGGCGGATTGGCAATTCCACCGTTTGTCGAACCCCATATCCATCTGGATACCACACAGACCGCCGGTGACCCGCGCTGGAACGAGTCCGGTACGCTGTTTGAGTGCATTGCCCGTTGGGCCGAGCGCAAAGCGACCCTGACCCATGAAGACGTCAAAACCCGCGCCGGGCAGACGCTGAAATGGCAGATCGCCAACGGTATTCAGCATGTACGCAGCCACGTGGATGTCTCCGATCCCTCGCTGACGGCGTTGAAAGCGCTGCTGGAGGTCAAGCAGGAAGCGGCGCCGTGGGTTGATTTGCAACTGGTGGCGTTTCCTCAGGAAGGGAGCCTGTCTTTTCCGGACGGCGAAGTCTTGTTAGAGGAAGCGTTGCGGTTGGGTGCCGATGTGGTCGGCGCCATTCCTCATTATGAATTTACCCGCGAGTATGGCATCGCGTCGTTGCATAAAGCCTTTGCACTGGCGCAAAAGTACGACAAGCTGGTGGACGTTCATTGCGACGAGATAGATGACGAACAATCGCGCTTTGTGGAAACCGTGGCGACGCTGGCGCTGGAGGCCCGGCTGGGCGGCAGGGTCACCGCCAGTCATACCACCGCCATGCATTCCTATAATGGCGCTTACACCGCGCGGCTGTTCCGCCTGCTGAAACTGTCAGGCATCAATTTCGTCGCCAATCCGCTGGTGAATATTCATCTGCAGGGCCGTTTTGATGATTATCCCAAGCGCCGCGGCGTCACCCGGGTGAAAGAAATGTTGGCGCAAGGGATAAATGTTTGCTTCGGCCATGATGATGTGTTTGATCCCTGGTACCCTCTCGGCACCGGCAATATGTTGCAGGTGCTGCATATGGGCCTGCACGTATGCCAGCTGATGGGGTATGAGCAGATTAATAAAGGGTTAAATTTGATTACTACCAATAGCGCGCGAACGCTTAATTTGAGCGATTACGGCATCAAATGCGGCTATCGGGCCAATTTACTGATCCTGCCGGCGGAAAATGGTTTCGACGCAATAAGACGTCAGACGCCGCCGCGTTATGTTATTCGTCACGGACAGGTGATCGCGGAAACCCCGTCGTCGCCATCACGGCTGTATTTAGCGCAGCCGGAGAGCGTGGATTTCCGCTGAACAGGTGGGATATTACTGTTCGTCCTGCGCCGTTTCCGCTGCCGGGTTCAGCTTGGCGCAGGCCTCCAGCTGCTGCGCCACCGTTTCGCCGATGCATTTTACCGCGGCCTCGATAGCCGGCGTCATACGGTTGGCATAATTGAGGCGCAGGCAGTGGCGGTATTTCCCGGAGGCGGAGAAAATCGGTCCCACCGCTACCTGCACGCCCTTGCTTTCCAATTGACGGTTCAGCCGCACGGTATCAAACGCCGGCGGCAACTCTATCCACAGCAGAAAACCGCCCTGCGGCCGGCTTATACGGGTCCCTACCGGAAAATACCGCTGCACCCATTCCGTCATGATGTCGCGATTAAGCTGATAGCGGGCGCGCATCCGGCTCACGTGCTTGAGGTAGTGCCCCTGACGCAGAAATTCGGCGATGGCCAGCTGCGGCTGCGTGGCGGTGGCGCCGGTGCCGATATATTTCATGTGCAGCACCTGCTCCATATAGCGCCCTGGCTCGATCCAGCCGATACGCAATCCCGGCGCCAGCGTTTTGTAAAACGAGCTGCACAGCAGCACCCGCCCATCCTCGTCAAAGGATTTTATTGTCCGCTGGCGGGGGTAGTGATAGGCCAGATCGGCATACACATCGTCTTCAATGATCGGCGTATCGTAACGTTGCGCCAGCGTCAATAACGCCACCTTGTGGGCGTCCGGCATGATATAGCTAAGCGGATTATTGCAGTTGGGCGTCAATTGGATAGCCTTGATTGGCCACTGTTCGAGGGCCAGTTCCAACGCCTCCAGACTGATACCGGTCAGGGGATCGGTGGGAATTTTCATCGCCTTCATGCCGAAACCCTTCAGGATTTGGGTGACACCGTGAAAGCTGGGTGAGTCTACCGCCACAATATCCCCGGGCCGGCATAGCGCATGAATGGCAATAGACAACGCTTCGTGACAGCCGGTGGTGATGATAACCCCTTCCGGCGCTACGTGGCTGCCGCTGTCTATCATCAGCCGCGCGATCTGCTGCCGCAGCGGTGCGGAGCCGCTCAGTTCATCATAATGCATGCTGCGTAGATCCGGGTGCAGCGCCACGCGGCTCATCAGGGTCCGCAGCGGTTTCAGCGTGGTGGCAGTAACGTCTGGCACGCCGGGCCCTAAATGAATAACGTCGCGGGCGCTACGGGTGCGGGTAAGTTGCAGCACCAGATCCCATTGCGAAATTTCCACGGGTCGCTGCGCGGGTCGGCACATTTCCGGCAGCGCCGGCAGTCCGTGTTGCTGACAGACGAAATAGCCGTATTTGGGGCGGGCGGTGATTAATTGGCGGTGTTCGAGCACGCGATAGGCCTGCTGTACGGTGCTGATGCTGACAGCCATGTTCCACGCTCAGCGCGCGCACAGATGGCAGGCGTTGGCCGCGGTTGTAGAGCCCTTGTTCGATGCGTTCGCCGATGATGTCGGCCAGATGATGGTAGCGGGTCATAGTTGCCTCATACAGATGGCCGCGTTAGCGTGAAAACCGGTACAGATCGTGCGTAATAATACCATTACAGATGAAATAATCGCAATCTGTATACTTAAAATTGTGCCTTTCTGAATCTGTACCGTATTGAGGCGATCTTCCATCATAGTCCTGTCCCCAAGCCACAGGAGCTATGATGAAAACGTCACCGGAATACTGTACCGCCTTGCTATTGGCGCAATCCGACCCCGCCGTTTGCCCGGCCGCCCCGGGTCGGTCAGGCTTTGTACGCCGCCTCTGGGCGCGGCTTCGCCGCTGTGGGCTCTACCGGCGCGACAAACGTATCTTGCTCGTCCTTAGCGACGACCAGCTGCGGGACATCGATTTGAAGCGCGACGACATTCATCGCTACAACGAGACGCTTCACCCGCGCTGGAGCGACCGTCGGCGCTAAAGACAACCACAGCGGGTGCTGCCAGGGCATCTGGCCTCTAAGGCGCCCACGCTGGGAAGAATACCGCCCGCGCCGGGCATTGCGGCCCACGGGCAGACGACGAGTACAGTGCCCATAGACTGTAGGCGGCACGGAAGACGGGCATTGTGTGCCCACAGACTGTCGGCGCCATCGCCGGGCACTGTGTGCCCACAGACAGTCAGCAGTGCCAACCGTCATTTTTCAGCGCGCTTGTGGTATTTACCGTGCTGAACTGCGGGCGCAGCATTATCAGACGGGGAGCTTATCATAGCGCCGCCAGCGGTAGTTAAGCACCGAAATACCCCAGCACACGGCAAACAGTCCAATCACCACAAAACCGGCGTTGCCCAACTGATCATTGAGCGAAGCGACCAGCCGTCAGGGTGCGCCATGCAGATCAAACTTTTCCGCCAGCAGTCCCGCCGCCTCAAGTCCGCCGATGAACAGCGCCACCAGCACCGAGGTGGCGGTGACGGTCATATTGTAATAAAGCCTGCGCTGCGGCTTATTCAGCGCCCAGCCATAGGCGTTAATCATCATCAGGTTATCCAGAGTGTCCACCAGCGCCATGCCGCTGGCGAACAGCGCCGGGAAGATCATTATCGACCAGATAGCGATACCCGCCGATGCGCCGGCGGCGGACAAGCCCAATAGACCCACCTCGGTCGCGGTATCAAACCCCAGCCCGAATAAAAAACCCACCAAGTACATATGCCAGCTTTTGCGCGTTAATCGGATCAGTGCGCCAAACAGACGGTACATCAGCCCGCCCCCCAGCGGCTCCTCGGGCGCCACGCCGTTTCCCTGCTTGAGCCGGCGGAACCGGCGCCATATGCCCTTAAGAATAAGGAGATTGCTCAGCGCCATCAGCAGCAAAAAGCCGCTGGAAACGGCGGATCCTATCATGCCGCCGTAAGTATGCAGCCAACCCATATGGGCCTGAAAGGCGGAGGCCGTTAGCGCGATAGCGAAAGTGGCCAGAATGACGATCGTAGAATGCCCCAGGGAAAAAAATGCGCCTACTCCCGTCGGGCGCTGGCCCTGTTGCATCAATTGACGGGTCACGGTGTCGATAGCGGCAATATGGTCAGCATCGACCGCATGGCGCAGGCCGTAGCTCCAGGCGAGCAGGCTGGCGGCGATGAGGGCGCTATTGTGGCCGAAAACCAACAGCGCCCAGGTCCAGCTGAACAGATTGGCCCCAATCAGCGCCGCCAATAACAGCGGGGCGCGAGAAACGGCGGGAGAAGATCTGGTCATGGTCACAAGGTCCTTATAGACAGAGAAAGAGTAACGTGTGCGCGCTCGGGGTCATCATGGACACCGCGGCGGCTGAAGGCGCACGGGGTGGCGGGGCGTCCTTGCCGGCGGCGAACAAATGCGGGCGCAGCATGCCACTGAGCAAACGATTGCGAGTCAGAACAATCCAGGCTATTACGGCGCGCGAAACTACTATGACATGATGAAGGTGAGTGAACAAATAGATGATGTTGAGTTGCATTAACCCGGCGCGGCGATCTTTTGCGGCCACTGTCGGCATAAAAGGGTTTGGCCTTGGGCGCGCGGTGCTCGCCGGGCTACCGTTGCAAGAGAGAGTGGTGAAAGAGGCCGGCTTGGGCAACAAGCCGGCCTGTACCCTCAGCCGACAGCCTGGCTATGGATACGGTGACGACTGACAAAGCCCAGCAGCAAGCACAGGACAAACACCGTCACATACAACAGGTTGGAGGCTTGCAGCGCCGCGCCGCCGCCGTAACGGGCCACAATAGGACCGGTAACGACAAACGTCAACACATGGTGCCGCAGGTCAGGATAAAATTGATAAGCTTGGGCGACGTTACTTGGGTCTGCTGCGAGCCCAGGGTAATGATCGTGGTGT
Source organism: Candidatus Sodalis endolongispinus (assembly GCF_018777395.1). GTDB lineage: Bacteria > Pseudomonadota > Gammaproteobacteria > Enterobacterales > Enterobacteriaceae > Sodalis_B > Sodalis_B endolongispinus. The sequence continues at coordinate 1,122,051 of NZ_JAFJYC010000001.1, read as the reverse complement.
AAATCGCGCTGGAAACAAAGCCCAGCGCCAGCAAACACTAGGGTAACAGAGCGGGGTCGCCGGCGTGGATAAACCCATACATGAAAGCCGCCGACAGCGCCGCAAGCACCGTCACGATGCGCTGCAAATCGAAGAAGCGCAGCAGTGCGCTAAAGACCCACGTCCCTATCATATAAGCGGTCCAGAAGTTACCTACCAGCCCGCCGGCCTGTTGAATATCCATATTGAAACGCGACGTCGCGTACTCCGGCACCCAAGAGATAAAACCGAGCTGGCCAAGGATATAACACAGCGCGGCCAGTGCCAGCAGCGCCACGCCCGGACCCCAGGACTCTCGTGTTTGCGGCGTCAGCTGTCCCCTCGGCGTCGCGCGCTTTCAGCACCGGAAAATCGGAAAGCAGAGTCAGCACAAAGATCACCACATACACCCAGCCAATACAGGCATACACCCAGTACCAGGTAATATGGCGCGCCAGCAGCACGCCGGCCAGCATGGGAAATAGCGTACCGGCCATACTGAAAAACGAGTCGGTAAACAACAGGCGCGAGCCGCGCTGCCGCCCCGCATACAGATGAGTAATCAGATAGATGCCGATGGACATCGTGATACCGCTGACCACCCCTAGGGCAAACATCGACAGGGAGAATATCGTCAGATTATGGCCGCTCATTAACCCCAACACCGCCAGCACCATCAACAGAAAGCCGAACATCAACTGCCGTTTCAGCGGGATGATTTCCATCAGCCAGGCATTGAGGAAAATCGCCGCTAAAATTCCGGAGTTAAGGAACGTTAAGGTATTACTCATACGGGAAACGGGTAACTGGAAGTAGTCGGCGATGTTACCCAGTACCACGCCGGTGACGATGACCAGCGCGCCCGTGAGACCATAGGAGAAGAAACTAATCCATGTTAGTCTTAATTTGTTGTTTTTATTCATTTTAAACCTAGTTTTAATCTGATGTCGACCGATGAAAGACTGGCCTCTTAAGTAATGACATCCTGCTTGTCTGCGGGAGGAGGGATCCTATCATGGCTTATTTATTATTTGCTGTTAAATGTCTAGCAGATAATATCTTCACCTGCGGCAGGTGGGAAGGGTGGGCGTTTCATCACAGTTTGGTCGGCAACGACGTAAATACTCCGTTACGTAAAAAAGGTAAATGTCTGGCACTGCCGGAAGCGGCTCTTTAGAATCTAATCGCTTCCCGTGGCCTTATCTCTTAAAAGGAATTCTTATGCTCAAACGCTCTCTGGCGACCGCTGCTACCCTGCTTGCCCTGACATTTTGCTCTGCGGGTGCATATGCCGCAGCACAGGACTCCCATGTGCTGTTGACGACTTCGGCGGGCAACATCGAGCTGGAATTGGACAGCGCCAAAGCGCCGGTTTCGGTGAACAACTTTGTGCAATACGTCAACAGCGGGTTTTATAACAACACCATTTTCCACCGCGTGATCCCCGGCTTCATGATCCAGGGCGGCGGATTCAACCAGGACATGTCGCAAAAGCCCACCCGTGCGCCAATCAAAAATGAAGCCGACAATGGCCTGCGCAACACCCGCGGTACAATTGCCATGGCGCGGACCGCTGATAAAGATAGCGCGACCAGTCAATTCTTCATTAACGTGGCGGACAATGCGTTCCTCGATCACGGCCAGCGCGATTTCGGCTATGCCGTGTTCGGTAAAGTGGTGAAGGGTATCGAGGTCGCGGATAAAATCGCTCAGGTACCCACCAAGAATGAGGGGCCCTATCAGAACGTGCCGGTTAAGCCGATTGTCATTCTCTCCGCCAAAGTGTTGCCTTAAGCCTAGCGGCACTGAGGCATAACGGCTCGGGCTTACAGCGGTTCCCGGCCGTTATACGGGTTGGTGCGGGCTAAAACCGACGTCCCACGCAGCAGGCTTTTAGCGTGGGTTGCACAGCCGTTGGGCGCGGTCGCTTTCCTTTTACGCATCCGTGCCGCGACGGCCGCTTCCAGCTGCATGTGAAAAATAGCGCCCGCTCTCAGTTGTCACCTATGCAGACAGAGTGACGCCGGGTGTTTCTTATCTTATGACGAATGAAACTCGGCATACCGCTTGCCCTGGTGTTCTCGGACGGCTGCAGGCAGGGCGCTTTGCCTTGTCTTCTCTGGCTGCTAACGGCAGGGCGCTTTGCCCTCATTGTCGCTAACTGCTGCTGGCAAGATGCTCGCCCTCATCCTCTCTGGCTGCTGAAGGCAGTGTGCTTGCCCTATGCCTGACCTGTAGATCGCCGGCGATTGCCGATGACTGGCGACGATTTATCCCCGTGAGCTATCCCTTTTTCCTGCTTTACCGATTGTATCGACCCCGCTCTGCCTGTCCCGGCGAAGCTGCTAATGCGGGTTATACTTACTCTTTCCAGGAAACTGGTAGCATCTGATAGGAGCGGCTGATGAAAAAATGACCGATAAACAAAAAGCGCGGCTATTTGCACAGCGACGGAATGAAAATTTTTGCGCCAGTAACCGGCTAGAAAGCTATGACACTGCGCCAGTCGCACTTGAAGGCGAGGCGCTGTCTGCCCGTCTGGACGCGCTGAGGAGGCATTATGAACGATAAAATCGGCGACGATCGCGATCCCTATTTTTACCCAGGTCTGAAGGTGCTGCGTAATCGCCTGAATATTCATGAAGCTGCAGGACTACAAGAAGCGTAATTGGCGCTGAGCGCGCTGCGCGCCGCCTCGCTGGAGCTCGGACCGGCCACGATGTGGTTACCCTGGTTGTGCGCCATTCATCACTCGCTGTTCCAGGATATTTATCCCTGGGCGGGCCAGTTGCGCAGCGTGGATATTTATCAAAACGATACCCGCTTTTACCACTTCGCCTATTTGGAGACGGAAGGAAATGCGGTGATGCAGCGTCTGGAAGAAGAGGATTACCTGCACCAGCTTGCGTTTGAGCCGTTCTGTGAAAAATTGGCAACCTATTACGCCGATATTAACATGTTGCACCCCTTTCGGGAGGGAAATGGGCGGGCACAGCGGATCTTCTTTGAGCAACTGATTATCCATGCTGGCTATGATATTCATTGGCGCCCCATTAACCGGCAGGATTGGCTGCGCGCCAACGAGGCCGGGGCGTTTGGCGATCCGGCGCCGCTGGCCACATTGTTCCGGCTGTCGGTGAGCGAGCCGGACTGATATCGGTTACACCGTCCACGCGGTGTCAGGTGCTTTTGGCGATATCGGCCGCCGCGGGGTATTCGCATCCCAAGGTGACATCTTGACCCCCCCGGGGGCCGGCTCTGCCGGCGACATTGCCGCTCGCGCGGCACTCACGCCGCCGTCTGGCGCGCTATCCCACCCCTGCCCCCCCCGTATTGCCCGCGGCTGAATGGCGTCTGCTAGCAGGGTGCACCCCAGCCTGTGCCGGCGTATACCGCTGAAGGTAACAGCAAAGCGGGGCTGTTCAGCTGCCGATACCCGGTTACCCCTCCGCGCTGGATAACCGCCTGAAGGCCTTTCATGCCGAACTTTTGCGGCAATGTCCGTAGTCACGTCGCCGCTGTTATCATACACTCGCTGCACATAGGAGTTCGACGTCGAGCGGCGCGCGAAGGTGTGGCGGCAGAGGCGTATGAGCTATAGTTTAAGGGGGATTATGAACGGATTGCTGATAATCGATAATTACGACTCATTCACCTGGAATCTTTATCAGTATTTCTGTGAACTGGGGGCACAAGTGACGGTGCGTCGTCATGACAGTCTGGATCTCGCGGATATCGAGCGGCTGGCGCCGGCGCGGCTGGTCATCTCCCCCGGTCCTGGCACCACGGACGAAGCGGGGATCTCTCTAGCGGCTATTCGCCATTTTGCCGGCAAAATGCCGATCCTGGGGGTCTGTCTGGGGCATCAGGCTATCGGTCAGGCGTTCGGCGCGCGTATCGTTCGTGCACGTCGGGTTATGCACGGCAAAACCTCCGTTATCCGTCACGATGGCCAAGGCGTGTTTGCCGGCCTGGCGCAGCCTCTGACGGTAACACGCTACCACTCGCTTATCATCGATGCCGCCAGCGTACCGTCCTGTCTGGCGGTGACCGCCTGGAGCCAGCGCGAGGGCGAACCGGATGAAATTATGGCTATCCGCCATCGTTCCTTGCCGCTGGAAGGTGTACAGTTTCATCCTGAAAGCATTATGAGTGAACAAGGTCATTCTTTGCTGGCGAATTTCCTCGACCGCTGATGCCGGTATCATTTTTCTTTAACGGTAATAGCGCTTGACGTGAGTGTGACTTTTTATTCATATTACATGACTATATTTTCATTTCTTATCACACCTTAGACAGAGTAAATGCCTTATGAAAACAGACGATGCCGCAGTCACCCGGGAAACGTTCGATCAGGTTATTTTGCCGGTTTATGCACCCGCGTAGTTCATTCCGGTAAAAGGCGTAGGCAGCCGGGTTTGGGATCAGCAGGGCAAAGAATACGTCGATTTCTCCGGCGGCATCGCGGTTACCGCGCTGGGGCACTGTCATCCGGCGCTGGTGGCGGCGTTGAAAACGCAGGGGGAAACGTTGTGGCATACCAGCAACGTTTTTACGAACGAACCGGCTCTGCGCCTGGCGCGTAAGCTCATTAATGCCACTTTTGCCGACCGCGTGTTTTTCGCCAATTCCGGCGGCGAGGCAAACGAGGCGGCGTTCAAATTGGCGCGCCATTACGCCATTACCCGTTATAGTCCGTATAAAACCAAAATCATTGCGTTTCATAATGCCTTTCATGGCCGCACGCTGTTTACCGTGTCGGTGGGGGGCAGCCAAAGTATTCGGACGGGTTTGGGCCGAAACCGGCGGATATCGTCCATGTGCCGTTCAACGATCTCGACGCGGTGAAAGCCGTCATTGATGATCACACCTGCGCTATCGTCCTTGAGCCGATACAGGAGGAAGGGGGCATTACCCCGGCGACGCCGGCGTTTTTGCAGGGCGTGCGGGAATTATGCGATAAGCATCAGGCGCTGCTGGTGATGGATGAAGTGCAATGCGGCATGGGCCGCAGCGGCAAATTGTTCACCTATATGCATTACGGCGTGCAGCCGGATATTCTGACCACTGCCAAAGCGTTGGGCGGCGGTTTCCCCATTATCGCGATGCTGACAACCGAAGACATTGCTTCAGTCATGGCGGTCGGCACCCACGGCACGACATACGGCGGCAACCCGCTGGCCTGTGCGGTGGCGGAAGCCGCGCTGGACGTCATCAACTCTCCTGAGGTGCTGTCCGGTATCAATGAGCGTCATGCACGTTTCATCCAGGCTTTGCATGACATTAACGCCAAGCATCATGTTTTCACTCAGGTGCGCGGCATGGGGCTGCTGCTGGGCGCGGAGCTGGCGCCGGGCTATCAGGCACGGGCACGTGATTTCCTGCATGCCGACGAGCTGGAAGGGGTCATGATCCTGAACGCCGGCCCCGATGTGATTCGCTTCGCCCCCTCGCTGGTGGTGGCGTTTGATGATATCGCCGAGGGGTTGGCGCGCTTTGAGAAAGCCGTAGCGCACGTCACCCGCTCGGATTGACGGGCGGACGGCAGGTTTGTCGGCGCGTTACCGGCAATACTGCCGTCGAAGGCTTCTCCTGTCACGGCGCTAGTCCGGCGGAGTATCGCGCAAGCGGCGCGCAAGCCAAAACCCGTGCTGCATCCGCTGCGGCCAGGCCACCGACGAAATGGTGTGCATGACGCCGAGATGGAACAAAATGCGCCGTAGATGGCGCTCCATCAGCGTTACCGCCTGATCCTGTGGACCGTCGGTATTAAAAATTCCCGGGTTCTCGGTGCTCGGTCCGTCATATTCCAGCCGTTGCTGACAGCTTTGCAGCGCCACCTCGCAGGAGGCCAGATAATCGGCCGCCAGCGTAGCGGTCAGCATATAGTGATCGCGCGCCAGCGTGGTCATGGCATTAATATGTTCAACAATAAACTGACTGTGGGTGACCCACAGGCGCATATCGCTGAGGTAACGGGAATTAAACCCCGGTTCCTGCATCGCCTGGCTCAAAGACGTGAACAGGGCATTATGCGCCTGATTGACCCCCATGCGGGCATAGGCCAACGCCGGCGCTGTGGGGTCAGGTTGCAGCAGCAACCGCAACGCCTCTTGATCGCGCTCCAGCGCCTGGTGGGCGTTTTTGCGCAGCAGCCCGCTCTGCCATTGCGGCCACAGCCATAGCATGCCGCCAAACGCCAGCATACAGCCAATCAAGGTATCGACCAGCCGCGGCAGCAGGAAATGCGCGCCGTTTAACGACAGCAGCTGCAGGGTATACACGGTCACCACTGTCATGCCGGTCATCGCCAGACCGTAATTTTTACGCAGCACCAAATAGCCGGCAAGCGTCACTAGCAGCATGCCGGTCAGGATAACGCCGTCTCCCATCTGTAACTGGAGCGTCCCCGCGGCGATAACCAGACCCGCCAGGGTACCCAATGCCCGATGCTGAATACGCACCCGGGTAGCGTTGTAGCCGTTCTGGCTGACAAACATGATAGTCATCAGGATCCAGTAGGGTTTCGGCAGATTAAACACCAGGCCCAGACTACTGCCGACAGCCAGCATAATGCCCAGGCGGGTAGCATTGCGCAGCGCCATCGATTTAAGCGAGCAGTAACTTCTCAGCGCCGGCCAGAACGGCAAACGTTGCTGGTTATCCGCCATCACATCGCGACGGTACAGCGGGCGTTGGGAACGCAACAGGCGATAGATGCGGCTGAAATGGAAATAGCAGAACTGGCCCACCGGGTTATCTGGATGGTGGCGGGCGATCTTTTCCAGCGACGACAGGCCGACATCGGCGGCAAAACGATCGGGCGAGCGATGATAAAGAATATCTTCCGCCAGAAGGCGCAGCCGAGCGGCGACCACACGCGCGTTATAGCGCAAAACCGCCTCGGCATGGCTTTGCTGCACCAGCTTTTGCACTTCGTCCGGCTGATGCAGGCTCACCGCGATATGCTCTTGTAAATCCAGCGCGACCTGGAAGGCGCGCAACAACCTCTTGTACTGGGTGAGATGGTTAGCGGAGAGCATATGCAACTGCTGATACACCTGCGCTATATGATTGATGACTTTCTGCTGGCGGGCGAACAGCGGCGGCAGCGCGCTGTCGGGATCGGTATGCTGAGTCAGCAGGCTGTATTTAGCTTCGATGTAATCCGCCAGCTCGCTGTACAGCGGACTGAGCGCCTCGCGCATCTGCTGTTCTTGCCACAGCCGGAACCACAACGCATTAAACAACCCATACCAGGCGGTGCCCGCCAGGTAGAGCAGCGGCGGCAGCCAGAGCGGCACATTGCCGGTCAGCCCAAGGGTAAACACCGCGGCGATAAGCGATGACGGCAGCAGGCGGCCGTGCAGCGGACTGATTTCGCCGCTGACGCCAAACAGCAGCGCCAGACCCAGCATGACAAACGGAAGCGGGGCGCCGTGCGCTAACAGCAACTGAATAAAAATACTGCTGAGGGCAAACAGCGCGCCGCCGACGACCAGCCGTTTAAAAAAACGCTTATGGAGCTGATCGAGGCCGGCAATATTACAGCAGGCGGGTACTAAGGAGAACAGCAGACCCTGCTGCAGGCTGTCGAACATCAGGCCGATGGCGACCGGCAGGCACAGGACTATCGTTTGCCGCAGGGCATAATTTACTTCGGGGTGATAGATGAGTCTGCGCCACATAAGTCAACTAAAGAGGGCATGGCCGTCCTGACCATGCCAGCGGTGAAAGGGATTAGCGGGTACCGTAAACGACAATGGTTTTGCCGTGAGCAGAAATGAGATTCTGATCTTCGAGCATTTTCAGAATACGCCCGACCGTTTCCCGTGAACAGCCGACAATCTGGCCGATTTCCTGCCGGGTAATTTTAATTTGCATACCGTCCGGGTGGGTCATGGCGTCCGGCTGCTTGGCTAAGTTCAGTAACGTTTGCGCGATTCGCCCGGTCACGTCCAGGAAGGCCAGATTGCCGACTTTCTCGGAGGTTACCTGCAGTCGGCTGGCCATTTGTGACGACAGACGCATCAGAATGTCGGGATTAACCTGTATCAGCTGGCGGAATTTCTTATAGGAAATTTCTGCCACTTCACAGGCTGTTTTCGCCCGCACCCAAGCGCTGCGCTCCTGCCCTTCTTCAAACAACCCCAGCTCGCCGATAAAATCGCCCTGATTAAGATAGGAAAGGATCATCTCCTTGCCTTCTTCATCCTTGATAAGCACCGCGACGGAGCCTTTGACGATGTAGTAGAGCGTTTCTGCCTTTTCACCCTGGTGAATCAACGTACTCTTCGATGGATACTTATGAATATGGCAATGAGACAGGAACCATTCGAGAGTCGGGTCTGTTTGCGGTTTGCCGAGAACCATTCGCTGTTATCCTCTTTTGTCATCGCTGTCCTTTATCAGGAGCGGCGTATTCCCTGTAAGGTAAGGTGTTATTATGATGTCATTCCGTTCATAAAAGGAACCTCCAAGGGAACTTATCAGGGTCCAATGTTGGTGACGTTTCGATCGCTCTCTTGCTCTTTCACTGTCTGTGAGTTCGATCCTGCCTTGTTTTTTAGCATAGCTTTGAGAGACTGTCTTGTGTTGTCTCGCTTCAGCATGATGCATCTGCGGTTACATTGCCAGTTTGCCGGCAAAAAGGTAGTCTTTCACCAAGAATTTTATCAGGAGTTAACGTTATGCAAGCGCGAGTGAAGTGGGTGGAAGGGCTGTCATTTATCGGCGAATCCGCCTCGGGCCACCAGATCATCATGGATGGCAACAGTGGCGAAAAGGCCACCAGTCCGATGGAAATGCTGCTGATGTCCGCCGGCGGTTGCAGCGCTATTGACGTCGTGTCGATTCTACAAAAAGGCCGCGCCGACGTGCGCGACTGCGAGGTCAAACTGACGTCGACCCGCCGCGAGGAAGCGCCGCGCCTGTTTACCCATATCAATTTGCATTTTGTTGTTACCGGTCGCGACCTGACGGATAAGACTGTAGAGCGCGCGGTCGCGCTATCGGCGGAAAAGTATTGTTCGGTATCGCTTATGTTAGGCAAAGCCGCCACTATCAGACACAGCTTTGAAGTGCGTAACCTCGACTGATAGCATGAGGTGGCGGACGGGCGTCAGGGCGGCGATAACAGGCGAATAACCGCAGAACGGTGTCGCCTGCTTCGCGGCATCAGCGCCGCCTGCATCCCCGGTGGCGACGGTGCAGGCCCTCCACGGCGCCATAACCCTGGCACCGCCGATTGACGGCTACTCCCGCCGCTACACACTCTGCCACAGCCGAAACGCCGCCCGTTAACGGCAAATCACGCTGGCGCAGGGCTACGCCACACCAACGTCGGCGCGTAGACTTCGACTGCACCATGGCTTACCGTAGGCGGCCTCCCGTGTCGGGCCATGCGCCGGCTTGCCGTGCCAGAGCACAAAGAACGTACGCCGCGCGGCAGCGTCTTCCCCCGGTAGAAAAACGCGCCGCCGGTTAGCGAATCCGTTTCCATTCCAGCAATTGCTTGACCAGCGGCGCCATAATCAGTTCCATTGCCAGACCCATTTCGCCACCCGGCACTACCAGTGTGTTGATATTGGAAATAAACGAACACTGCAGCATGGCCAATAAATAGGGAAAATCGATGTCGTCCAGGCCGCGGAAGTGGATAACCACAAAGCTTTCGTCCAATGAAGGAATCGTTTTAGCCGCGAAGGGATTGGAGGTGTCCACCGTTGGCACCCGCTGGAAGTTGATGTGGGTGCGGGAAAATTGCGGCGTGATAAAGTTGATATAATCCTCCATGGATCGCACCACGGAATCCATTACGGCCTCGCGCGAGTGACCGCGTTCATTGGTATCGCGCACCAATTTCTGTATCCATTCCAGGTTGACTATCGGTACCACCCCCCACCAGCAAATCCACATGCCGGGAGACATCATTTTGCTCGGTCACGACGCCGCCGTGCAGTCCTTCGTAGAATAGTACATCGGTCGGCTCCGGCAGCGGCTGCCAGGGGGTAAAGGTACCGGGGACCTGATTATAAGGAACCGCTTCGTCATAGGTATGCAAATATTTGCGCGCTTGTCCGCGCCCGCTTTCACCGTAGTGATAAAAGGTCCTCTCCAGCAGATCGAAGTTATTCGCATCCGGGCCGAAATAACTGACATGCCGGCCTAAATCACGCGCTTTACGAATAGCCAGATCCATTTCCGGCCGCGTGAAGTGATGAAAGCTGTCGCCTTCCAGCTCGGCGGCGCAGATGTTTAATTGCTGGAAGATTTTGCGAAAAGCCAGACTGGTAGTGGTGGTACCGGCTCCGCTGGAGCCGGTGACCGCTATAATCGGATGTTGTGCTGACATAATGTGACCTTAATAATGTTGATAACCTCTGTCAGATGACGTGCGGGCGGGCGCAGGTTATTGTTATCACGTTTGGCGCCGCAGGGCCACCGCCAGGCTTGCTCGTTTCCGCCTTACGGTAGCCGGGGGGGCGGTCCGGGGGGAATGGCCGAACGGGCCCGGTCGCGGGGTTGACCGCACCGGCGGCGACGCTAATCGGGACGATAGTGGCCGCGTGGCATAATATTAATGCTTTCATGCAGTTCCGACCACACCAGCACTGCTTCGCCGGATTGCACTTGGCGTAACACATCCGCGACTTTTTGCCGCAGGATCTTTTCCTGCTCGCCATAATCCGTGCCCTCGCGCAGCACAAACGATTCAATCAGATTATATAGCGTGGTGGGTTCGATCTGCTGCCAGGGAATGATCATTATCGGCATTTCTCCAGTGGTGGGCGAGCCGGCGGCGTGACGAAATTTCACCGACAATTCGCTTGTCGAATCGGCATCGCACTGATAATTTCATAAGCGTTATTGTCGGGAGTAATAGTGCGGGTTATATGGAGCTGGGTCTGTTTTTATCGATGCTATGTTTTCTCTGGGTTGCCGCTATCACCCCCGGTCCAAATAATATGCTGCTTACCGCCTCGGCCGCCCATTTTGGCTTTTGGCGTTCTATGCCGCTGATGTTCGGCATTATGCTTGGCATGCAGTGCATGCTGCTGCTGGTGGCCTGCGGCGTCGGCAGCCTTATCACACTCTATCCCGTCGTGCATTTTACGCTAAAAGTGGCCGGCAGCCTCTATTTGCTGTGGCTTTCTTGGAAAATCGCGACCGCCGTTTATGAAAAGCTGGATACCGATACGCAGCCGGTGCCATTTTATCAGGGCGGTCTGCTACAGTTTCTTAATCCGAAGTCGTGGCTGATGGCCCTCGGTGCGGTGGCCAGCTTTAGTCTGGCCGGGGAGGCGTATGCGGGTTCGGTGATGGCGATAAGCATCGGTATCGCCGCCGTCAATATTGTCTCGGGCGCTATTTGGCTGGCCTTTGGCACGGTGATTGGCCGGCTGCTGAAAAGCCGGCGTGCCTGGACGCTGTTCAATCTGGCGATGGGGCTGCTGACCGCCGCCTGCGTCGTGCTAATTTGGCGCTAAACGCGGTCTGTGCGTTACACCTCTGGCGCCGGGCGAGGTTTGCACGCTAGGTTCAGGCGTTGGGCACGGTGCTTGCGCTGCCGCTGTAGCGCTCTGCCTATCGTCGCTTTGGTGTTGAGTGCGGCGTGCGTCCTCTTTGTGGCCTTGAGCGCGGCCTGCACTGCGCCGGTTTAGCGCTGAACGTGGGCTACTGTGCGTCAAACGCCTGCGTCAGCGCCTCCAATTGTTCCTGCGCTTCCAGCCAGGCCAGCTCCGTCGCCTCCAGCGCCGATTTCAGTTTACCTTGTCGCTGCAGGCAATCGTTTAGCTCGATTTTACGGGCGTTGTCGTACAACGCGCTGTCGCCAAGCTGGCCTTCAACCTCGGCCAGTTCCGCCCCCAGCGAAGCCAGATGTTGTTCATGGCGACCGATGGCCTGGCGCAACGGTTGTGTCTCTTTGCGAAATTCCGCCTCGCGCCGCTTTTGGTCTTTGCGCGTCTGCGCCGTGTTCGCGGCGGCAGGCATGGCGTCCGTATCGGTATTTGACCCGCGCGGCCGCTGTTGTTCCGCCAACCATTGCTGATAATCCTCCAGATCGCCGTCGAAGGGGGCAACCTGACCCTCATGCACCAGATAAAATTCGTCAGTAGTGGAACGCAGCAAATGGCGATCGTGTGATACCACGACCAGCGCGCCGTCGAAGTCGATCAGCGCCTCGGTCAGCGCCTGACGCATATCCAGATCCAAATGGTTGGTGGGCTCATCAAGCAGCAGCTGATTGGGGCGCTGCCGGACGATCAGCGCAAGCACCAGCCGCGCTTTCTCGCCGCCGGAAAAACGCGCCGTCTGCTCCGTGACCTGGTCGCCCTGGAAACCGAAGCCGCCCAGAAAATCGCGCAGCGACTGCTCAGACTCCTTCGGCGCCAACCGGCTGAGCTGTTGCAGCGGCGTCTCATCGGCGCGCAAGAACTCAAGCTGGTGCTGGGCAAAATAGCCAAGTTTAATGCCTTTCGCCAGCGACACCGCCCCCGACCGCGGCGCCAGGGTTCCGGCCAGCAGCTTGATAAGCGTCGACTTACCCGCGCCATTTCGCCCCAGCAGACCGATGCGTGAACCGGGTACCAAATTAAGCTTAATGGAGCGTAAAATCAGGGTATCGCCATTGCCGGCGCTGACCTTTTCCATCGTCAGCAGCGGATTGGGCAAACTCTCCGGCGTACGGAAACTGAACTGGAAGGGATTGTCCACATGGGCCGGTTCGATGGGTTCCATGCGTTCCAGCATCTTGATGCGGCTTTGCGCCTGATTAGCCTTGGTCGCTTTGGCGCGAAATCGGTCGATATGGTGCTGCAAATGCGCCACTTTTTCCTGCTGGTGCTGGTAGAGCGACTGTTGCTGAGCCAGTTTGGTGGCGCGTTGCAGCTCAAACGATGATATAGTTGCCGGCGTACTCATTCAGGGACTGTTGCTCAATATGCAACACCCGGTTAATGATGGGATCAAGGAAATCCCGGTCGTGAGAGATCAGGATAAGCGTGCCGGGGTAATTTCTCAGCCACTTTTCCAGCCAGATGACCGCATCCAAATCCAGATGGTTGGTGGGCTCGTCCAGCAATAGCAAATCGGAGCGGCACAGCAGGGCCTGCGCCAGATTCAGACGCATACGCCAGCCGCCGGAGAAAGCCCGTACCGGCTGCGTCAGCTGCGGTTGGCTGAAGCCCAGACCGCTTAATAGGCTGGCGGCGCGGGCGCGAATCGTCCAGGCGTCAATCGTGTCCAGTTTACCGTGCAGCGTGGCGATGGCATGGCCGTCATTTTTTTCATTGGCAATAACTAATTCAGATTCGAGCTGACGATATTCCCGGTCACCATCGATAACATACTCCAATGCCGGTACGTCCAGTGCGAGGGTTTCCTGATTGACCCAGGCCATCGCCCAATTCGCGGGCAGGCTAACGCCGCCGGCATCGGCGCTGAGTTCTTTTTTCAGCAGCGATAGCAACGTGGATTTGCCGCAGCCGTTTTTGCCGACCAACCCGACTTTTTGCCCCGGATTGACTGTGGCGGTGGCGTTGTCCAGGAGTACGCGGGTACCGCGACGAATTTGCAACGAGGAGAAAACAATCATAAAGCGCCATAGTTAGAGTATGTTAAATTGATATAGTTGAATGTTAAACAGGATATCGCGTTCTGATTTTACTTTGCGAAGCATGGTAGCGGAAATCCTGCTGCCTGACGACGCTTTGGAGGGGAATTGATCTCTGAGCCGCCCAAAGTTTTGCTGTTGTACGCGCATCCTGAGGCCCAGGATTCGGTGGCGAACCAGGTGTTACTCAAGGCTGCGGCAACGCTCGGTCATGTCACCGTACATGATTTGTATGCGCATTATCCGGATTTTTTTATCGATATACCTCACGAACAGCAGCTACTGCGGGATCATCAGGTAATCGTGTTCCAACACCCGTTATACACTTACAGCTGCCCGGCATTGCTCAAGGAGTGGCTGGATCGCGTGCTGACCCGCGGCTTCGCCAGCGGCATCGGCGACGACGCGCTGGCCGGCAAACACTGGCGTTCGGTTATCACCACCGGCGATGCCGAAAGCGCCTATCAATCCAGCGGCACGTTAGGGGTGCAGATGACAGATATCCTGCGTCCTTTCGCTTTGACCGCCGCGTTATGCCGCATGCACTGGCAGCCGCCGCTGATTATTTATTGGGCGCGGCGCCAGGGGGCGGCACGTCTTGCCCGCTGCGCTGACGATTACGTGCGCTGGTTGTCGTTACCTTTGACGTCGGAGGGCGAAGGCCATGGAAAGTAGTCCCTCTTTTCTGATTGCGGTGGTGCTGTTTCTTTTCGCCGCCGTGGTGGCGGTGCCTATCGCGCAGCGTCTCGGTATCGGCGCGGTGCTGGGCTATCTGGCCGCCGGTATCGCTATCGGCCCCTGGGGCCTGGGCTTTATTCGCGATGTCGACGAGATACTGCATTTCTCGGAGCTGGGGGGGGGTGTTCTTAATGTTCATCATCGGCCTGGAGCTGAACCCCGCCAAGCTTTGGCACCTGCGGCACTCGATATTCGGCGTCGGCGCCGCGCAGGTGGCCATCACCGCGGTGTTGCTGTGTGCCGCGCTTATCTTTACCGGTATACGCTGGCAGGCGGCGCTTATCGGCGGCATCGGCCTGGCCATGTCCTCTACCGCCATTGCGCTGCAGTTAATGCGCGACAAGGGCATGAACCGCAATGAGGGCGGCCAACTGGGTTTCTCGGTGTTACTGTTTCAGGATATGGCGGTGATAATACCGGCACTGTCTCTGATCCCGTTTCTCGCCGGCGGCGCCGGCGGGCACGGCGATTGGATGAAAATCAGCATCAAACTGGCGGCGTTTTTTGGCATGCTGGTCGGTGTGCGCTTCCTGCTGCGTCCGCTGTTTCGCTATATCGACTCGGCGAACGTGCGCGAGGTGTTCACCGCCGCCAGTCTGGTGCTGGGTGCCGCGCTGTTTATGGATTTGCTGGGCCTGTCGATGGCTCTTGGCACCTTTATCGCCGGCGTGCTGCTGGCCGAAAGCGAGTACCGCCATGAACTCGAGATTGCCATTGAGCCGTTTAAGGGGCTGCTGTTGGGCCTGTTTTTTATTTCGGTCGGCATGGCGCTGAATCTGGGCATTCTGTATGTGCACGTCCTGACGGTGCTGGCCGGGGTCGCCATCCTGGTGGCCATCAAGGGAACGGTTCTGTATATCCTGGCGCGCCTGGCGGGGCTAAAACGTTCGGTGCGGCTGCAATTTGCCGGCGTACTCAGCCAGGGCGGGGAGTTTGCCTTCGTTCTGTTCTCGGCGGCCTCGGCGCAGAAAATCCTCACCGGCGATCAATTATCCCTATTGTTGGTGATCGTCACCTTGTCGATGATCACCACGCCATTATTGATGCAAGTGATCGATCGTATCCTGGTCCGGCGCTATAATGAAGTAGATGAAAACGATGAAAAACCGTTTGTCAACGACGACGACCCGCAGGTGATCATTGTCGGCTTCGGCCGCTTCTGGCAGGTGATAGGCCGCCTGTTGATGGCAAATAAAACGCGTATAACGGTGCTTGAGCGCGACATCAGCGTGGTCAGCCTGATGCGCGGCTATGGTTATAAAGTGTATTACGGCGATGCCACCGAACTGGAGCTGTTGCGGGCGGCGGGGGCGGAAAAGGCCCGAACGATCGTCGTCTCGGCTAATACGCCCGAAGACAATATGGCCATCATCCGCCTGTGCCAGCAGCACTTTCCCCAGTTGCAGATCCTGGCGCGCGCGCGTCGAAGCGCATGAGCTCCTGCAGGCCGGTGTATCGCGCTTTTCGCGGGAAACCTTCGCCAGCGCTCTGGAGCTGGGACGTAAGGTGCTGCAGTTGTTGGGTATGCACCCCCATCAGGCCTACCGGGCGCAGCAGCATTTCCGCCGGCTGGACATGCGCATGCTACGTGAATTGATGCCCCAAGAGGAGGGGGGGAACAGTTCGCGGGTAAAGGAGGCGAGGCGCGAACTGGAAGACATTTTCCAGCGCGAGATGCAACAGGAGCGGCGGCTGCTCGACGGCTGGGGCGAGGATGAACAACAGGGAGAACGACCCTATGACGGCAAAGCGTAAACGCTTCATCGCCGGCGCCACCTGTCCCGTCTGCCACAGCGCTGATACGCTGGCGGTATGGCGTGAGGACAATAGCGATCGGGTGGCTTGCGTCAAGTGCGGCTATACCCAGCGGCAGGACGACGACATGATTAGCGCGAAAAGACCGGATAAAGAAAACATTATTGGTATTTTCCATCCGGAGTAATGTTATTGGCCGCTTTTTTACGGCTAAATCATACATCCATGCAGTTTTTGATTAGAATCAGCGCCAAATGAGTTTCCAATGGTGGGAGAGAGCATGAAAGTAGCAAAAGATCGGGTGGTCAGTCTGGCCTACCAGTTGAGAACAGAAGACGGTGTATTGGTCGATGAATCCCCGGTGAGCGCACCGTTGGAGTACCTGCATGGTCATGGCTCGCTGATCTCCGGGCTGGAAAAAGCGCTGGATGAACGCGGTGCGGGCGACATCTTCGATATCAGCATCGAAGCCAATGATACTTACGGCCCTTACGATGAAAATCTGGTGCAGCGCGTACCCAAAGATGTATTCATGGGCGTCGACGAACTGGAAGTGGGCATGCGTTTCCTGGCCGAAACGGATCAGGGTCAGGTACCGGTGGAAATCACCGAAATCGATGGCGATCATGTCGTGGTTGACGGCAATCCTATGCTGGCCGGGCAAAACCTGAACTTCCATGTCGAGGTTATCGCGATTCGCGAAGCCACCGAGGAAGAGCTGGCCAACGGCCATGTTCACGGCCACGACCATGACCACGGTGATGGCTGCTGCGGCGGTCATGGGCATGACCACAAAGGCGGCGGCCACGGCGGCTGTGGCTGCCACTAAGCGCGAACGGCGCGGGACCCTGAGCGGGCCACGCCCGGGCGTCACCCGCTCACCCGCTTATTAGTAGTGGGGCGGGGGCGTTTCCTCGCTTTGCGAGGCGATGATCGAGGTGTTCTGCTCGCGCAATTTGTCCGACAGCAGGCGCAATTGCTCCTGTAGCCGGCTGATATCGCGCTGGTGGGCCACCGCCGTCTGATTCAGTTCCTCAATCGTGACTTCCTGGAAAGCAACCCGTTCCTCTAACACTTCCAGACGCTGTTCCAGCTGCGATAGTTCCATCCTATTCCCCTCTCGGTACCGATCAAGACCAATGGAACAGGCGTCGCACCGTTCCCGTTCCGCAGTTGCCTCGAGCGGGCAATCCCGGTAGATTCTACCTTGCTTTACGCGGATCGCCCGCATCAAGGTCATCATTAGGCGGCGATATCAAACCGGATCGCAATGAAAATGCATTATCAGGAAACTTCTTGTTGTAAAAAATGTGATCTTGCCCCGCCATCTCCGTACAGCTTTTGTATCTTAAGTTAACGAAGCCCGCTGCCGCCGGTATTCTCTCGGAGAGTGATATCCCAGCGCGCTGTACGGATGGTTTTCATTGTAATGCGTGAAAGCTGCTGCAAGGTTTCGCAGGGCTGTTCTCGCATCCGGTTTTGGCATGAACTCGATATAGTCTTCCTTCATCGTCTTCACGAACCGTTCGGCCATTCTCTGCGGGCTGCTCACCGCTGTTGTGCAGGGCTCCAGATCCAGTTCTCTGGCGAACCTCTGCGTTTCATGCGCGGTATACGCTGAACCGTTGTCCGTCAACCACTGCACCGCTGTATCGGGTAACCTGTCGCCGAAGCGCTTTTCTACCGACATCAGCATCACATCCTGCACGGTCGAACTGTCGTAGCCTCCAGTGCTCGCAGACCAGTCTATGGCCTCTCTGTCGCAGCAGTCCAGTGCGAACGTGACCCGCAGTTTTTCACCGTTGTCGCAGCCGAACTCGAAGCCATCTGAACACCAGCGCATATCGCTTTCTGCCACCGCGATCCTGCCCTTATGCTCACGCCTCGGCCGCTCTGGTTTTCAATGTAATAACAGCAGGTTATGCTCACACATGATCCTGTAAAGTCGTTTCGCATTTACCGGCGGCAGTCCCTCTGCGCGACGTTGTTTACGCAGGATGCCCCACACCCGCCGATAGCCGTAGCTGGGCATATCGCTGATGATGTCGAGGATGTCCGACAGTATTTCAGCGTCTGCTTCGTCATTACGCCGGTTACAGCGCCTGTCCTGCCAGTCGGCAGAACGCTTAATCCGCAGTGACAGCGGCGCACGCGACCCGCTCATGGCGCGGCTGACCTGTGCTATTCCCCGGCCTTTGGCAACAAGGGCGCGTGCGCTATCCATTTTCGTGACTGGCCGTACTCCACGGCTTCTTTTAGGATCCCAGAAGGCGCTGGAGCTCCCGGACCTGCTTCAATGCAGCTGCAAGCTCAGAGGCAGGAACAACGTCCTCCCCGGCGGTGAGGCTGCCTTCCTGATATTGCTTTTTCCACTTAAACAGCAGGCTGGGCTGGATACCGTGCAGTCGTGCGAGATGGGAGACATTCATGCCGGGCTCCATCCTCTGCTGAATAATGGCCATTTTTTCCTGAGGAGTTTTACGTTTACGGACTTCTTGACCTAACAGGATCCCGGTCATATCAAAATTGGCGTTAGTGTTAGACATATATTCAAGCCTATCTCTTATCTGGAGATACAGCTACTGTCTGGTGTTTCAGGGGGATAAATCATTGTTGTAAAAAATGTTCCAGAAAGCGTTAATCAATCGGCATAGCGATTGTGTTGTGTTTATGCTCACAGCTATAGTATTTGCCTGACTTTGCTATCGACCCCGGGACCGCTTACCCAGGAAAATGGAGATTTATGAAATCATTGATTAAAGTATCGTTGCTGGCCTCTACTATGGCATTTGCCCTGAACGCAAGCAACGCCCTGGCCGCCGATGCGGCACCCGGCGCCACCCCGCCCGCGACTGCTGCACCCGCCAGCGCCACCTCGGACAAATTCAAAAGCAGCGAAGATCAAGCCGCTTATGCCTTGGGCGCCTCTCTGGGGCGTTATATGGATAATTCGCTGAAAGAGCAGGAAAAGCTCGGTATTAAACTGAATAAAGATCAGCTGATCACCGGCGTGCAGGACGCTTTCGCCAACAACAGCAAGCTGTCCGATCAGGAAATTGAAGCCACGCTGCAAAGCTTTGAAGCGCGCGTGAAGCAGGCGGCCCAAACTAAAATGGAGCAGGAGGCCAAGGACAACGCCGCCAAGGGCGATAAATACCGCGCCGACTACGCCAAGGAAAAGGGCGTGAAGAAAACCGCCAATGGCGTCCTGTATAAAGTGGACAAAGCCGGCACCGGCAAAGCGCCGACCGACAGCGATACCGTGGTGGTGAACTATAAAGGCACCTTGGTTGACGGGACCGAATTCGATAATTCCTACAAGCGCGGCGAGCCGCTGTCTTTCCGCCTGGATGGCGTCATCCCCGGCTGGACCGAAGGGTTGAAACACATTCAAAAAGGCGGGAAAATCCAGCTGGTCATTCCGCCGGAGCAGGCTTACGGCAAAACCGGCGTTCCCGGGATCCCGGCCAACTCGACGCTGGTGTTCGATGTTGAACTGCTGGATATCAAACCGGCCACGGCCGCCGGCGACGCCGGACAGTCACCGGACGCGGGCGCGCAGCAGAAATAACGCCGCTGTCACCCAAGAATGGCCGTTGCCCGTGCGTTGTGCAAGCCATCCCCGCGGGATGGTTTTTTTTGCCGCCTTGCCGGCCTAAGGCGTTCACGCTTATGGCTGCCGCCCACGCCGCCTTGCAACGCGGGCGGATAATACCAATGCCGAATAATAAAAAACTTCACCAAACACAACGACAGCGTTTTGCCGGATTTGCTAGACTAGCGGCCGGATAACAGAATTACAGCCAAATCTGCCCGATACTATCCCGGCAGATTCACAACCACGGGTGGTATTTCCACATGTCTACGTCTCTTCCTCAATCTGATGCCGGCGAGCTGGATCTATTGGACGAACGTCCATTCAGCGCCGTGGATCATGAAATTCTCGCCTCTTATGAAGCCGTCGTGGATGGCCTGGCGATGCTTATTGGCGGACATTGCGAGATTGTATTGCACTCCCTGGAGGACCTGAAATGCTCGGCGGTGCGTATCGCCAACGGCGAACATACCGGGCGTAAAGTGGGGTCGCCGATATCGGATCTCGCTCTGCGCATGCTGCATGATATGGCGGGTGAGGACAGCAGCGTCTCCCGCGCCTACTTTACCCGGGCGAAAAACGGCGTGCTGATGAAATCGGTCACCATTGCCATCCGCAATCGTGAGGAGCGGGTGATAGGGCTGCTGTGCATTAATATGAATCTGGACGTACCCTTCTCGCAGATTATGCAAACCTTTATTCCGCCGGAAACGCAGGACATCGCCACCTCGGTGAATTTTGCCTCTTCGGTTGACGATTTGGTGGCCCAGACGCTGGAGTTTACGATTGAGGAAGTCAACGCCGATCGCAACGTGTCCAACAACGCCAAGAACCGCCAGATTGTGCTCAATCTGTATGAGAAATGCATCTTCGATATCAAGGACGCCATCAACCAGGTTGCCGACAGGCTCAACATCTCCAAGCACACGGTCTATTTGTACATCCGTCAGTTCAAAAGCGGCGATTTTGTGGTACAGGAACGGTGAGTTTGGACTACTGCCTGATGGTTACCGGCCCGGCCTATGGCAATCAGCGCGCCAGCAGCGCGCTGCAGTTTGCCCGGGCGCTATTGGCGTGCGGCCACCGTCTCGGCACGGTGTTTTTTTACCAGGACGGCGTGCATAACGCCAACCGCTTAAGTGCGCCCGCCGGCGATGAGGTGGATCTGGTGCGCGCCTGGCACGATCTGGCGCAGCAGCATCAGGTGGCGCTGCATGTCTGCGTCGCCGCCGCCCTGCGTCGTGGCGTGACCGATGCCCTTCAGGCGTCGCTGCTTAAGCGAAGCGGCGAAAATCTTCAGCCCGGCTTTGAGCTCAGCGGCCTGGGCAGCCTGGCACAGGCGGCGCTCGGCTGCGATCGCTTTATCCAGTTCTGAGGCGTCCATGAACCGTATCGCATTTGTTTTCAGCCACGGTCCGCACGGCGACGCCGCCGGACGGGAAGGGCTTGACGCGCTGTTGGCGACCTCGGCATTGGCGGAGGATATCGGTGTCTTTTTTATCGCCGATGGCGTATTGCTGTTGCTGGCGCAGCAGCAGCCGGCGCAAATCCTGGCGCGGGACTTTATCGCCACCTTCGGCGTGCTGCCGCTGTATGATGTCGACAGACTTTATCTCTGCGCCGAGTCGGCGGCGGAGCGCGGTCTGGATGCCGATGCCGGCTGGGTGCTGGACGCCGAATGGTTATCGGCGGCGGACTGGCGCCAGCGTCTGAGTGCTTTTGACACCGTATTGACGTTTTAACGCCGGAGGCGCCCATGCTGTATACCCTGAGCCGTTCTCCCTATGCTTGCGATCTGGCGGAGCTGCTGCGTACCGCGCAGCCCGGCGACGACCTGTTGCTGCTGGCCGATGGCGTTATCGCCGGTCTCAATGGATCACCGGCCGCGCGCGCCTTCGGCGCCTCTCACCTGACGCTGCACGCGCTGGAAAATGATATTGCCGCCCGCGGGCTGTCTGCTCATTTTTCGCCCAATTTTGCGATAATCAGTTATACTGACTTCGTCAGGCTGACTGAAAAACAGCCGCAGCAGATGGCGTGGTAAGCAAGGGTGGGTTGTATATTTCTTGACACCTTTACCCGTCAGCCATAAAATTCTGCGTGCTCTTACTTTGCCCCGCGGCATCACGGGGCGATTTATTACGTGTTTACGAAGCAAAACCCAGGAGTTTTATTGAATGGCAACGATTAACCAGCTGGTACGCAAACCGCGCTCCATGAAGGTTGCGAAGAGCAATGTTCCGGCGCTGGACGCCTGCCCGCATAAACGTGGCGTATGTACCCGCGTATATACCACCACCCCGAAAAAACCGAACTCCGCGCTGCGTAAAGTGTGCCGTGTTCGTTTAACCAACGGGTTTGAAGTCACCTCCTACATCGGCGGTGAAGGTCATAACCTGCAGGAGCACTCCGTGATCCTGATCCGCGGCGGTCGTGTAAAAGACCTGCCGGGTGTGCGTTACCACACCGTTCGTGGCGCGCTTGACTGCTCCGGTGTCAAAGACCGCAAGCAGGGCCGCTCCAAGTACGGCGTGAAGAAGCCAAAGGCTTAATGGTTCTCCGTTAAGTAAGGCCAAACGTTTTATTAATTCTGTCAAAGAACTCATCGAGTTTTGGACAACCCTGAATTAACAACGGAGTATTTCCATGCCACGTCGTCGCGTCATTGGTCAACGTAAAATCCTGCCGGATCCTAAGTTCGGATCTGAGCTTTTGGCCAAATTTGTTAACATCCTGATGGTAGATGGCAAAAAATCTACCGCGGAAGCAATCGTCTATACCGCGCTGGAGACCCTGGCTCAGCGTTATGGTAAAGGCCATCTGGAAGCTTTTGAAGTAGCCCTGGACAACGTGCGTCCGACTGTCGAAGTCAAATCGCGCCGCGTCGGTGGTTCTACTTATCAGGTGCCAGTAGAAGTCCGTCCGGTTCGCCGCAATGCCCTGGCAATGCGTTGGATCGTTGAAGCTGCTCGTAAACGCGGTGATAAATCTATGGCTCTGCGCTTGGCGAACGAACTTTCCGATGCAGCAGAAAACAAAGGTACTGCTGTGAAGAAACGTGAAGACGTTCACCGTATGGCAGATGCCAACAAGGCGTTCGCCCACTACCGCTGGTAATCGCACCGCAGTAGTTACGCTAACCCGGCGGACGCTCATGAGCTGTCCCTGCCGGGTTGGCTCGGAATGAACGCCCCAGTAATCGAGGATTCAAATGGCTCGTATAACACCCATTGCACGCTATCGTAACATCGGTATCAGTGCACACATCGACGCCGGTAAAACCACCACGACTGAACGTATCCTGTTCTACACGGGTGTGAACCACAAGATCGGTGAAGTCCATAATGGCGCTGCCACCATGGACTGGATGGCGCAGGAGCAGGAACGTGGTATCACCATCACGTCCGCAGCGACCACCTGTTTCTGGGCCGGCATGGCCAAACAGTTTGATTCGCACCGTATCAACATCATCGACACCCCGGGACACGTTGACTTCACCATTGAAGTAGAACGCTCCATGCGCGTGCTCGATGGCGCCGTGATGGTTTACTGTGCGGTTGGCGGCGTGCAGCCGCAGTCTGAGACCGTATGGCGTCAGGCAAACAAATACAAAGTGCCACGTATCGCGTTCGTCAATAAAATGGACCGTATGGGCGCCAACTATCTGCGCGTAGTTGAACAGTTGAAAACCCGTCTGGCCGCTAACACGGTTCCGATCCAGCTGGCTATCGGCGCGGAAGAAAAATTCACCGGCGTCGTCGACCTGGTGAAGATGAAAGCGATCAACTGGAGCGAAGCGGACCAGGGTGTGACCTTCAATTATGAAGACATCCCTGCCGATTTGGCCGAGCTGGCCGACAAATGGCACCAGCATCTGGTGGAATCCGCGGCTGAAGCGTCTGAAGAGCTGATGGACAAGTACCTGGGCGGCGAAGAGCTGACCGAGGAAGAAATCAAGCAAGGTCTGCGCCAGCGCGTTCTGAACAACGAAATCATTCTGGTCACCTGTGGTTCCGCGTTCAAGAACAAGGGCGTGCAGGCGATGCTGGATGCGGTCATTGAGTATCTGCCGGCACCTACTGACGTTGCTGCCATTAACGGCGTACTGGAAGACGGCGAAACCCACGCTGAACGTCATTCCAGCGATGACGAGCCGTTCTCGTCGCTGGCGTTCAAAATCGCCACCGACCCGTTCGTCGGCAACCTGACCTTCTTCCGCGTCTACTCCGGCGTCGTCAATTCCGGCGACACCGTGCTGAACTCGGTGAAGGACAAGCGCGAACGTTTCGGCCGTATCGTACAGATGCACGCCAACAAGCGTGAAGAAATCAAGGAAGTGCGCGCCGGCGATATCGCCGCGGCCATCGGCCTGAAGGACGTCACCACCGGGGATACCCTGTGCGACACCTCTGCGCCGATCATCCTTGAGCGCATGGAATTCCCGGAGCCGGTTATCTCCGTTGCCGTGGAACCGAAAACCAAGGCCGACCAGGAAAAAATGGGTCTGGCACTGGGCCGTCTGGCGCAGGAAGACCCATCTTTCCGCGTGTGGACCGATGAAGAGTCCGGTCAGACTATCATCGCCGGGATGGGTGAGCTGCACCTTGAAATCCTCGTCGACCGTATGCGTCGCGAGTTCAACGTGGAAGCCAACGTCGGTAAGCCGCAGGTGGCCTACCGCGAAACGATCCGCTCCACCGTCGAACAGGAAGGTAAATTTGTTCGTCAGTCCGGTGGTCGCGGTCAGTTTGGTCACGTTTGGCTGCGTATCGAACCGATGGAACCGGGTGGTAAAGGCTACGAATTCCTGAACGAAATCGTCGGCGGTGTGGTACCGAAAGAATACGTTCCGGCGGTGGATAAAGGCGTTCAGGAACAGCTGAAAAGCGGTGTTCTGGCCGGTTACCCGATCGTAGACGTCCGTGTTGCCGCCTTCGATGGTTCCTACCATGAAGTCGACTCCTCGGAAATGGCGTTCAAGATTGCCGGTTCCATGGCGTTCAAAGAAGGCTTCATGAAGGCGAAACCGGTGCTGCTGGAACCCATCATGAAGGTCGAAGTTGAAACGCCTGAAGACTACATGGGTGACGTGATTGGTGACTTAAACCGTCGTCGCGGTATGATTGACGGTATGGAAGACACCACGACCGGTAAAACCGTTCGTGCGCAGGTCCCCTTGTCTGAAATGTTCGGTTATGCTACTGATCTGCGTTCACAGACTCAGGGCCGTGCTTCTTACTCCATGGAGTTCCTGAAGTACAATGAAGCATTGAACAACGTTGCTCAGGCCATTATCGAAACCCGCAGAGCCAAGTAAGCTTTAAGGGTTACAATTAATTTCCCGTGCTATCACCCGTTGGTGAGAGCATAAGAGTAAGGAATATAGCCGTGTCTAAAGAAAAGTTTCAACGCACCAAACCCCACGTTAACGTCGGTACTATCGGCCACGTTGACCATGGTAAAACGACCCTGACCGCCGCCATCACCACCGTTCTGGCCAAGGCCTACGGCGGTAGCGCGCGCGCGTTCGATCAAATCGACAACGCGCCGGAAGAAAAGGCCCGTGGTATCACCATCAACACCTCGCACGTTGAATACGATACCCCGAGCCGCCACTACGCGCACGTAGACTGCCCGGGACACGCCGACTATGTGAAAAACATGATCACCGGCGCGGCGCAGATGGACGGCGCTATTCTGGTCGTAGCTGCAACAGACGGCCCGATGCCGCAGACCCGCGAGCACATCCTGCTGGGTCGCCAGGTCGGCGTACCTTACATCATCGTGTTCATGAACAAATGCGACATGGTTGATGACGAAGAACTGCTGGAACTGGTTGAAATGGAAGTGCGCGAACTGCTGTCGCAGTACGACTTCCCGGGCGACGACACGCCGGTAATCCGCGGCTCGGCGCTGAAAACGCTGGAAGGCGACGAAGCCTGGACCGCCAAGATCATCGAACTGGCCGAAGCGCTGGACAGCTACATCCCGGAACCGGAACGCGCCATTGACAAGCCGTTCCTGCTGCCGATCGAAGACGTGTTCTCCATCTCCGGCCGCGGTACCGTGGTCACCGGTCGTGTAGAGCGCGGCATCGTCAAAGTGGGTGAAGAAGTGGAAATCGTCGGTATCAAAGACACCACCAAAACCACCTGCACCGGCGTTGAAATGTTCCGTAAACTTCTGGACGAAGGCCGTGCCGGTGAGAACGTGGGCGTCCTGCTGCGCGGTACCAAGCGTGACGACGTCGAGCGTGGTCAGGTTCTGGCTAAGCCGGGCTCGATCAAGCCGCACACCCAGTTTGAATCGGAAGTGTATATCCTGAGCAAAGACGAAGGCGGCCGCCATACGCCGTTCTTCAAAGGCTACCGTCCGCAGTTCTACTTCCGTACCACTGACGTGACCGGTACCATCGAACTGCCGGAAGGCGTTGAAATGGTGATGCCTGGCGACAACATCAAGATGGTTGTTAACCTGATTGCTCCGATCGCCATGGACGACGGCCTGCGTTTCGCCATTCGCGAAGGCGGCCGTACCGTTGGCGCCGGCGTTGTTGCCAAAGTTATCGCTTAAGACAGACGTCTGATGACAACCGGCACAGTGCCGGTAATGAAAAGGGCGCCTCTGGCGCCCTTTTTTTATGCATGTCGGCCACCGGCAATCGCCTTTGACAAGCTGCGCCACGCTAGCGGCCATGCGTGAAAGAGCACGCCGCCAACCAGGCTACTTTTACTAACGACCCGCTACCAGACAGTAGAGAAAGAAATCATTCAACACTGTTCGGTCACCTTAGCGTCTAACCATGCCACCATTAGCACCGACTTGCCGTGTGAACCACCGCGGCGCCACCTTATAAACAATAACGGGCCAGATATGCCCCAGTTAGCGCCGTATTAAGCGCTTACCTCGCTAGGTCAGCTGCAGCGCTCCCCGTTGGCTTCACGACGCTCAGCAAGCGAAGCCTGGCGACAGACCGAAAAAAATACGCTTTTTACCGGTTAAAGATCAGCAGCTTATTGTACAAAACGCAAACAGCAATACTTTCGCTATTGTAATGACAAGCGTTCTCATTTAAATTAACGTGAGATAAGCCAGTGAGTAGCAGCAATGTATGTGTGTTTATGTAATGCGGTGAGCGACAAAGCGATACGCGCCGCAGTGAGGCAACACCAGCCCCAGACCTTTAAGCAATTGAAACGATTGGTGCCGGTGGGTACCCAATGCGGAAAATGCGTTTGCGTGGCGCGCCGTATAATGGAGGATGAACTTCAGCACATCGCACCATTGGAAAATATTGCCTGAGAAAGTAGGGTTATTGCTTTGCAATACTCTGTCGCGGTTATATTCTGATATAACACGCAACGGAGGATTCTGTCATGAAAGGTGATGCCCAGATTATCAACCATCCCAACAAGCTGCTTGGCAGCGAGCTCGTGGCTATCAATCAGTACTTCCTGCATGCCAGGATGTTCAAAAATTGGGGCCTGATGCGCCTTAACGACGTTGAATACCACGAATCCATTGATGAAATGAAACATGCGGATCGCTACATTGAACGCATTTTGTTTCTGGAAGGGTTACCTAATCTGCAAGATCTCGGCAGGCTGAATATCGGCGAGGATGTCGAAGAAATGCTGCGCTCCGATCTTTATTTGGAACTGCAGGGTGCGCAGGATCTGCGTGAAGGAATCGCCTACGCGGACTCAATACGCGACTATGTGTCGCGGGATTTGATGATTGAAATCCTGACCGACGAAGAAGAGCATATCGATTTTCTGGAAACCGAGCTGGCCCTTATCAGCCGTATCGGCCTTCAGAACTACCTGCAATCACAGTTGAAAGACGCCGCGCAATAAGCTTGGGGCGACGGTCCGTCAAACGGTCGGTTTGCGCGGGGCCCGGTGTAGAGTACGCCGCACACCGCGCCGTCCGCCCAGGACCTGCTACTCTGCCCCGGCTTTTTTCCTGGGCACCATCATGCTGCCTATCCGACGTCTTCCCTTGCCACCGCCTGCCCAATGCAGGGTGCTTCCCGCCGCCGCACTTCCCCCCTTTTCACCGCCCGCGCTTGCTTCCTGTACAGATTTGCGTATAATGCGCGGGCTTGTCTTGTAGTTATTCAACTTGACAGGCCGACCTGCTCGTTAGGTCCGCGCAGGCGGTAAGCCAGCTGACAACATCCCCAATTGGGGGATAACACTGAACGATTAAACTCCCCCATCAATCGAAATGGGTGTGAGGAGTAGCTTTTTACGTTTATAAATAATTGGAGCTCTGGTCTCATGCAGAACCAAAGAATCCGTATCCGTTTGAAAGCGTTTGATCATCGTCTGATTGATCAATCAACCGCGGAAATCGTCGAGACTGCCAAACGTACCGGTGCTCAGGTACGTGGTCCGATCCCGCTGCCGACCCGCAAAGAGCGCTTTACCATTCTGATCTCTCCGCACGTCAACAAAGATGCGCGCGATCAGTATGAAATCCGCACTCATAAGCGTCTGGTTGACATCGTTGAGCCAACCGAAAAAACCGTTGATGCTCTGATGCGTCTTGACCTGGCTGCCGGTGTAGACGTGCAGATCAGCCTGGGTTAATCAGGTCGTTGAACGATTGAGAGGTTGAAACAATGAAGGGTTTAATCGGACGTAAAGTGGGCATGACTCGCATCTTCACCGAAGATGGCGTTTCTATCCCCGTCACCGTTATCGAAATTGAAGCAAACCGCGTCACCCAGGTCAAAGATCTGGAAAACGACGGTTACCGTGCTATCCAGGTTACCGCCGGCACCAAAAAAGCCAACCGCGTAACTAAACCGGAAGCCGGTCATTTTGCGAAGGCTGGCGTTGAAGCCGGCCGTGGTCTGTGGGAATTCCGCGTCGAAGACGGCGAAGAAGTCACCGTTGGCCAGATCATCACCGTAGAACTGTTTGCTGATGTAAAAAAAGTCGACGTTACGGGTACCTCCAAAGGTAAAGGATTTGCCGGCACTGTAAAGCGCTGGAACTTCCGCACCCAGGATGCTACCCACGGTAACTCCTTGTCACACCGCGTTCCGGGTTCCATCGGTCAGAACCAGACTCCGGGCAAAGTATTCAAGGGCAAGAAAATGGCAGGCCAGATGGGCAACGAGCGCGTAACCGTTCAAAGCCTGGACGTGGTACGTGTTGACGTAGAACGCAACCTGCTGCTGGTCAAAGGCGCCGTCCCGGGAGCAACCGGTGGCGACCTGATCGTCAAACCGGCTGTCAAGGCGTAACGTCGAGGAGATAGGAATGGAATTGGTATTGAAAGACGCGCAAAGCGCGCTGACTGTTTCCGAAACTACCTTCGGTCGTGACTTCAACGAAGCGCTGGTCCACCAGGTTGTTGTGGCTTACGCAGCAGGTGCCCGTCAGGGGACCCGCGGTCAGAAGACCCGTGCCGAAGTCACTGGTTCCGGTAAAAAGCCCTGGCGTCAGAAGGGCACCGGCCGTGCGCGTTCCGGTAGTGTGAAGAGCCCGATTTGGCGTTCTGGTGGCGTTACCTTTGCCGCCAAGCCGCAGGATCACAGTCAGAAAGTCAATAAGAAGATGTACCGCGGGGCGCTGAAAAGCATCCTGTCTGAACTGGTACGTCAGGATCGTTTGATCGTTGTTGAACAGTTCTCTGTCGAAGCGCCGAAAACCAAGCTGCTGGCACAGAAACTGAAAGACATGGCGTTGGAAGATGTGCTGATCATTACCGGCGAACTGGACGAAAACCTGTTCCTGGCTGCGCGTAACCTCTACAAAGTAGACGTACGCGACGCTAATGGTATCGACCCGGTTAGCCTGATCGCCTTCGACAAAGTTGTTATGACGGCTGACGCTGTTAAGCAAGTTGAGGAGATGCTGGCATGATTCGTGAAGAACGTCTGCTGAAAGTACTGCGCGCGCCGCATGTTTCTGAAAAAGCATCTACCGCGATGGAAAAACACAACACCATCGTACTCAAAGTAGCTAAAGATGCGACCAAAGCAGAAATCAAATCCGCTGTGCATAAACTGTTTGAAGTCGAAGTCAATGACTTGCGTACCCTGGTCGTTAAAGGGAAAACCAAACGTCACGGACAGCGTATCGGTCGTCGTAGCGACTGGAAAAAAGCTTACGTCACCCTGAAAGAAGGCCAGAACCTGGACTTCATCGGCGGCGCAGAGTAAGTCGGAGGAGTAAGAACAATGGCAATTGTTAAATGTAAACCGACATCTCCGGGTCGTCGCCACGTTGTTAAAGTGGTCAACCCTGAGCTGCACAAGGGCAAACCCTACGCCCCGTTGCTGGAAACTCTCAGCAAATCCGGTGGCCGCAACAACAATGGCCGTATCACTACGCACCATATCGGTGGTGGCCACAAGCAACATTATCGTCTGGTTGACTTCAAACGCAACAAAGACGGTATCCCGGCAGTGGTAGAACGTCTGGAGTATGATCCGAACCGTTCCGCTAACATAGCGCTGGTGTTGTACAAAGATGGTGAACGTCGTTACATCCTGGCACCGAAAGGCCTGAAGGCCGGTGATCAGATTCAATCTGGCGTCGATGCGGCAATCAAAGCCGGCAACGCTCTGCCGATGCGCAATATTCCGGTTGGTTCCACCGTGCATAACGTGGAAATGAAACCGGGTAAAGGCGGTCAGCTGGCGCGTTCCGCCGGTGCTTATGTTCAGATCGTGGCTCGTGACGGCGCTTATGTCACGCTGCGTCTGCGTTCCGGTGAAATGCGCAAAATTCAGTCCGAATGCCGCGCGACCCTGGGCGAAGTAGGTAATGCTGAACATATGCTGCGTGTACTGGGTAAAGCCGGCGCCAGCCGCTGGCGTGGCATCCGTCCGACCGTTCGCGGTACGGCGATGAACCCGGTCGACCACCCGCACGGTGGTGGTGAAGGTCGTAACTTTGGTAAGCACCCGGTTTCGCCGTGGGGCATTCAGACCAAAGGTAAGAAGACCCGTAGCAATAAGCGTACTGATAAGTTCATCGTACGTCGCCGTAGTAAATAATATTAGAGGATAAACCATGCCACGTTCTCTCAAGAAAGGTCCATTTATTGACCTGCACTTGTTGAAGAAGGTAGAGAAAGCGGTGGAAAGCGGTGACAAGAAGCCTATTCGCACTTGGTCCCGTCGTTCAACGATCTTTCCCACAATAATCGGTTTGACCATCGCTGTCCATAATGGTCGTCAGCACGTACCCGTTTTTGTCGCCGATGAAATGGTCGGTCACAAACTGGGGGAATTCGCGCCGACGCGTACTTATCGCGGCCATGCGGCCGACAAAAAGGCCAAAAAGCGCTAAGGTAGGAGGAAGAGATGGAAACTATCGCTCAACATCGCCACGCTCGTTCTTCTGCTCAAAAGGTTCGCCTGGTGGCTGACCTGATTCGCGGTAAGAAAGTGTCGCAAGCTATGGAAGTTCTGACCTATACCAACAAGAAAGCTGCTGGTCTGGTGAAGAAAGTACTGGAGTCTGCCATTGCTAACGCTGAACACAACGATGGCGCAGATATTGATGATCTGAAAGTCGCGAAGATTTTCGTCGACGCTGGCCCGAGCATGAAGCGCATTATGCCGCGTGCCAAGGGTCGTGCAGATCGTATCCTGAAGCGCACCAGCCACATTACTGTGGTTGTGTCCGATCGCTGAGACTCTGGAGACTAGCAATGGGTCAGAAAGTACATCCTAATGGTATTCGCCTGGGTATTGTTAAACCCTGGAATTCTACCTGGTATGCGAATACTAAAGAATTCGCTGACAACCTGGACAGCGACTTTAAAGTTCGTCAGTTCCTGACCAAGGAATTGTCGAAAGCTTCGGTTTCCCGCGTGGTGATCGAACGTCCGGCCAAGAGCATCAGTGTGACCATTCACACCGCTCGTCCGGGCATCGTTATTGGCAAAAAAGGCGAAGACGTCGAAAAACTGCGTAAGGTCGTAGCGGATATCGCTGGCGTGCCGGCGCAGATTAACATCGCTGAAGTCCGTAAGCCGGAACTGGACGCCAAACTGGTCGCCGACAGCATCTCTTCGCAGCTGGAACGTCGCGTTATGTTCCGTCGTGCGATGAAGCGTGCCGTGCAGAACGCCATGCGTCTGGGCGCCAAGGGGATTAAGGTTGAAGTCAGCGGCCGTCTGGGCGGCGATGAAATAGCACGTACCGAATGGTACCGCGAAGGTCGTGTTCCGTTGCATACCCTGCGTGCGGATATCGACTACAACACCTCCGAAGCGCACACCACTTATGGTGTCATCGGCGTAAAAGTGTGGATCTTCAAAGGTGAGATCTTAGGTGGTATGGCTGCCGTTGAACAACCGGAACCGGCTGCTCAACCTAAAAAGCAGCAGCGTAAAGGCCGCAAGTAAGGAGAGTCGCTGATGTTACAACCAAAGCGTACAAAATTCCGTAAGATGCACAAGGGCCGCAACCGTGGCCTGGCAGCGGGTACGGATGTTAGCTTCGGTACTTTCGGTCTGAAAGCTGTTGGCCGTGGTCGTTTGACCGCTCGTCAAATCGAAGCAGCACGTCGTGCCATGACACGTGCAGTTAAGCGTCAAGGTAAGATCTGGATCCGGATTTTCCCGGACAAACCGATCACCGAAAAGCCGCTTGAAGTGCGTATGGGTAAAGGTAAAGGTAACGTGGAATACTGGGTTGCCTTGATTCAGCCGGGAAAAGTCCTGTACGAAATGGACGGCGTTCCGGAAGAGCTTGCCCGTGAAGCCTTCAAGCTGGCAGCAGCAAAACTGCCGATTAAAACCACCTTTGTAACCAAGACGGTGATGTAATGAAAGCAAATGAGCTGCGTGAAAAAAGCGCTGAAGAGCTGAACACCGAACTGCTGAACCTGCTGCGCGAGCAATTCAACCTGCGTATGCAGGCTGCCAGCGGCCAGCTGCAGCAGACTCACCTGTTAAAGCAGGTGCGCCGAAATGTTGCGCGCGTGAAGACGTTATTGACTGAGAAGGAGGGTGCGTAATGAGTGACCAAATCCGTACTCTGCAAGGTCGTGTGGTCAGTGACAAAATGGAGAAATCCATTGTTGTGGCCATCGAACGTTTTGTGAAACACCCGATCTACGGCAAGTTCATTAAACGTACGACCAAGCTCCACGTACATGACGAGAACAATGACAGCAACATCGGCGACATCGTTGAAATCAGCGAATGTCGTCCGATTTCCAAGACCAAGTCCTGGACGCTGGTTCGCGTTGTAGAGAAAGCGATCCTGTAAAACGGTAAGCGCGCTCTAAACAGATAAACGTCTCGTCCTTTGGGCCGTTTATTTTTTCTACCCATACACCAGGAGCGGTGTTATAATGCCGCGCCCTGTATTATGGGTTTTTTCTTACGACCGATTCAGGTCATTAAGTATAAGTAGTAGTTGACATTAGCGGAGCACTAACATGATCCAAGAACAGACTATGCTGACCGTGGCCGACAACTCCGGTGCACGACGCGTAATGTGTATCAAGGTTCTAGGTGGCTCGCACCGTCGCTACGCAGGCGTCGGCAACATTATCAAAATTACCATCAAGGAAGCGATTCCTCGTGGCAAAGTAAAAAAAGGTGATGTCCTGAAGGCGGTAGTGGTGCGCACCAAAAAGGGGGTTCGTCGCCCTGACGGTTCTGTCGTTCGCTTCGATGGTAATGCTTGTGTTTTGTTGAACAACAACAGTGAGCAACCTATCGGTACGCGTATTTTTGGGCCGGTGACTCGTGAACTGCGTACCGAAAAGTTCATGAAGATCATTTCCCTGGCACCTGAAGTACTCTAAGGAGCGAATCATGGCAGCGAAAATCCGTCGTGATGACGAAGTTATCGTGCTGACCGGCAAAGATAAAGGTAAGCGCGGTAAAGTAAAAAATGTCCTGTCTACCGGCAAGGCCATCGTTGAAGGTATCAATCTGGTCAAGAAACATCAAAAACCAGTCCCGGCCACGAACCAGCCGGGTGGCATCGTTGATAAAGAAGCAGCAATCGATCTTTCCAACCTTGCAATCTTCAATGCGGCCACCAGCAAGGCGGACCGTGTGGGCTTTAAGATTGAAGAAGGCAAGAAATTGCGTGTCTTCAAATCTAACGGCGAAACTATTAAGTAATTTGGAGTAGTACGATGGCGAAACTGCATGATTACTACAAAGACGAAGTAGCCTCTCAACTGATGAAACAGTTCGGCTACCATTCTGTCATGCAAGTCCCTCGGGTCGAGAAGATAACACTGAATATGGGTGTGGGTGAAGCAATTGCCGATAAAAAGCTGCTGGATAACGCCGCAGCCGATTTGACCGCGATTTCTGGCCAAAAGCCGCTTATCACCAAAGCACGCAAATCTGTTGCTGGCTTCAAAATACGTCAGGGCTATCCGATCGGTTGTAAAGTAACTCTGCGTGGCGAACGCATGTGGGAGTTCTTCGAGCGACTGATTTCCATTGCTGTACCGCGTATCCGTGACTTCCGTGGCCTGTCCGCGAAGTCATTCGATGGCCGTGGTAACTACAGCATGGGCGTGCGTGAACAGATCATCTTCCCGGAAATCGACTATGACAAAGTCGATCGCGTTCGTGGCTTGGATATTACCATCACCACCACTGCGAAATCCGATGATGAAGGCCGTGCGCTGTTGACCGCCTTTAACTTCCCATTCCGCAAGTAAGGTAGGGTTACTGATGGCTAAACAATCCATGAAAGCACGCGAAGTAAAACGCGTGAAATTAGCTGATAAATTCTTCGCAAAACGCGCTGAACTTAAAACCATCATCTCCGACGTTAATGCTTCTGATGAAAAGCGTTGGGATGCGGTTCTCAAGCTGCAGACTCTGCCGCGTGATTCCAGCCCGTCTCGTCAGCGTAACCGCTGCCGCCAAACTGGTCGTCCGCACGCTTTCCTGCGGAAATTCGGGTTGAGCCGTATCAAGGTCCGTGAAGCCGCCATGCGCGGTGAAATCCCGGGTCTGAGAAAGGCTAGCTGGTAAATTGTCACCAATTGAATCACGGGAGTAAAGACAGATGAGCATGCAAGATCCGATCGCGGATATGCTGACCCGTATCCGTAACGGTCAAACCGCGAACAAAACCGCGGTCTCCATGCCTTCCTCCAAGCTTAAAGTGGCAATTGCCAACTTGCTGAAAGAAGAAGGCTTTATCGAAGATTATAAAGTTGAAGGCGACACCAAGCCGACGCTGGAACTGGTACTGAAGTACTTCCAGGGTAAGCCGGTGGTAGAAAGCATTCAGCGTATCAGCCGCCCCGGCCTGCGTATCTATAAGAAAAAAGATGCGTTGCCGAAAGTTATGGCAGGCATGAGTATCGCGGTTATTTCTACCTCTAAAGGTGTAATGACTGATCGTGCGGCTCGCCAGGCTGGTCTTGGTGGCGAGATTATCTGCTACGTAGCGTAATTGGGAGGAAAGAATGTCTCGTGTTGCTAAAGCACCCGTCGTCATTCCTGCCGGCGTAGAGGTAAAACTCAACGGTCAGGTTATTTCGATTAAGGGTAAAAACGGCGAGCTGACTCGTACTATCCACGAAGCTGTTGACGTTCAGCATGCTGACAACCAGCTGTCCTTTGCTCCGCGCGAAGGTCATGCCAACGGTTGGGCACTTGCAGGAAACACGCGTGCGCTGCTGAACGGCATGGTGATTGGTGTGACCGACGGCTTCACTAAAAAGCTACAGCTGGTAGGCGTAGGTTACCGTGCTGCAGTGAAAGGTAATGTAGTGAATTTGTCTCTGGGCTTTTCTCACCCCATCGACCATCAACTGCCGGCAGGTATCACCGCAGAATGCCCGAGCCAAACTGAAATCGTGCTGAAAGGCGCTGATAAGCAGATTATTGGCCAGGTTGCGGCAGATCTGCGTGCCTATCGTCGTCCTGAGCCTTACAAGGTCAAGGGTGTTCGTTACGCCGACGAAGTCGTGCGTACCAAAGAGGCTAAGAAGAAGTAAGGTAACACTATGGATAAGAAAGCAGCTCGTATCCGTCGTGCGACCAGCGCACGCCGCAAGCTCCAGGAATTGGGTGCAACCCGTCTGGTGGTACATCGTACCCCGCGTCATATTTACGCACAGGTTATTGCACCAAACGGTTCTGAAGTCCTGGTAGCCGCGTCTACGGTAGAAAAAGCTATCGTAGAGCAATTAAAGGGTACCGGTAACAAAGATGCCGCCGCCGTCGTAGGTAAAACTATCGCCGAGCGCGCGCTGGAAAAAGGCATTAAAGATGTGTCCTTTGACCGTTCCGGGTTTCAATATCATGGTCGAGTCCAGGCACTGGCAGATGCTGCCCGTGAAGCTGGCCTTCAGTTCTAAGGTAGAGGTGTAAGATGGCACATATCGAAAAACAAGCTGGCGAACTGCAGGAAAAGCTGATCGCGGTAAACCGCGTATCTAAAACCGTAAAAGGTGGCCGTATTTTCAGCTTTACCGCACTGACGGTTGTCGGTGATGGTAACGGTCGCGTGGGTTTTGGCTACGGCAAAGCACGCGAAGTTCCGGCAGCGATCCAGAAAGCGATGGAAAAAGCCCGTCGCAACATGATGAATGTCGCGCTGAACAGCGGCACCCTGCAGCACCCGATCAAAGGTGCGCATACGGGTTCTCGCGTGTTCATGCAGCCGGCTTCCCAAGGTACCGGTATTATCGCCGGTGGTGCAATGCGCGCCGTCCTGGAAGTCGCAGGGGTTCACAACGTACTGGCAAAAGCCTATGGTTCCACCAACCCGATCAACGTGGTTCGTGCAACTATCGATGCTCTTGGCAATATGAAGTCTCCTGAAATGGTCGCTGCCAAGCGTGGTAAATCCGTTGAAGAAATTCTGGGGTAACTGACCATGGCACAGACTATTAAAATCACTCAGACTCGCAGTTCCATCGGTCGTCTGCCGAAACACAAGGCAACTCTGGTTGGCTTGGGCCTGCGTCGCATTGGTCACACCGTAGAGCGTGAAGATACGCCCGCTGTACGCGGTATGGTCAATTTGGTTTCCTATATGGTCAAAGTTGAGGAGTAAGAGATGCGTTTAAATACTCTGTCTCCGGCTGAGGGTTCCAAACACGTTCCGAAACGTGCAGGTCGCGGTATTGCTTCTGGCTTGGGCAAAACCGGCGGTCGCGGTCACAAAGGTCAGAAGTCTCGTTCTGGCGGTGGCATACGTCGCGGGTTTGAAGGCGGCCAGATGCCTTTGTACCGTCGCTTGCCGAAATTCGGCTTTACGTCGCGCGAATCTATGGTCACGGCGGAAGTTCGCCTGTCCGAATTAGCGAACGTTGAAGGCGATGTGGTCGATCTGAACACGCTGAAAGCCGCTAACATTGTTGGCATCCAGACTGAATTCGCCAAAATCATGCTGTCCGGCGAAGTCAAACGTGCGGTAACCGTACGTGGCCTGCGTGTTAGCAAAGGCGCGCGTGCCGCGATCGAAGCTGCCGGCGGTACAATTGAGGAATAAGTAGCAGATGGCTAAACAACCGGGATTAGATTTTCAAAGCGCCAAAGGCGGACTGGGTGAACTGAAACGCAGACTTTTGTTTGTTATCGGGGCGCTTATTGTCTTCCGCATCGGCTCTTTTATTCCGATCCCTGGTATTGATGCCACCGTACTTGCGAAATTGCTTGAACAACAGCGCGGCACCATCATTGAAATGTTTAACATGTTCTCTGGTGGTGCGCTGAGCCGTGCTTCTATCTTCGCCTTGGGGATCATGCCGTATATTTCGGCGTCGATCATCATTCAGCTGCTGACGGTGGTTCACCCGGCGCTGGCGGAGATAAAAAAAGAGGGTGAGGCTGGCAGACGTAAAATCAGTCAGTACACCCGCTATGGCAC
The DNA here is from genome assembly GCF_018777395.1 of Candidatus Sodalis endolongispinus. Lineage (GTDB taxonomy): Bacteria > Pseudomonadota > Gammaproteobacteria > Enterobacterales > Enterobacteriaceae > Sodalis_B > Sodalis_B endolongispinus. The sequence continues at coordinate 1,084,491 of NZ_JAFJYC010000001.1, read as the reverse complement.
GTTGGTGTTGGCGATATTTCAGTCAATCGGTATTGCTACCGGTTTGCCGAATATGCCTGGAATGCAAGGTCTGGTGATTAATACGGGCTTTGCGTTTTACTTTACTGCGGTAGTGAGCCTGGTATGCGGAACAATGTTCCTGATGTGGCTGGGTGAGCAGATTACTGAACGGGGTATCGGCAACGGTATCTCCATCATTATCTTCGCGGGTATCGTAGCGGGCTTGCCGCCTGCCATCGGCCACACTATCGAGCAAGCTCGACAAGGCGACATGCACTTCCTCGTGTTGCTATTGGTTGCAGTTCTGGTGTTTGCGGTGACGTTTTTCGTGGTGTTCGTTGAACGTGGTCAGCGTCGTATTGTCGTTAACTACGCCAAGCGTCAGCAGGGACGTCGTGTTTATGCAGCCCAGAGCACGCATTTGCCGCTGAAAGTGAACATGGCCGGGGTTATCCCGGCAATTTTCGCCTCCAGTATCATTCTGTTTCCGGCCACGATCGCATCCTGGTTCGGAGGCGGCACAGGTTGGGGCTGGCTGACTGCGATTTCGCTCTATTTGCAGCCTGGTCAACCGCTTTATGTGCTATTATATGCGGCTGCAATCATATTCTTCTGTTTCTTTTACACGGCGTTGGTGTTCAACCCGCGCGAGACAGCGGATAACCTGAAGAAGTCCGGTGCATTTGTACCAGGCATTCGTCCGGGAGAGCAAACGGCAAGGTATATTGATAAGGTGATGACCCGCCTGACGCTGGTCGGCGCCATGTACATTACCTTTATCTGCCTAATCCCGGAGTTCATGCGTGACGCAATGAAAGTCCCCTTCTATTTTGGGGGCACGTCTTTATTGATCGTCGTTGTGGTTATCATGGACTTTATGGCTCAAGTGCAGACTCTGATGATGTCGAGTCAATACGAGTCCGCATTGAAGAAAGCAAACCTGAAAGGCTATAACCGCTAATTCGGGAAGCTGGGAAGTTACGGAGAGTAAAAATGAAAGTTCGTGCTTCCGTCAAGAAATTATGTCGTAACTGCAAAATCGTTAAGCGTAACGGTGTCGTTCGTGTGATTTGCAGCGCTGAGCCTAAGCATAAACAACGCCAAGGCTAATATTTCCGGCATTTTTTTCTTGCAAAGTTGGGTTGAGCTGGCTAGATTAGCCAGCCAATCTTTTGTATGTCGCTGCAACATTGTTTGAGTATCCTGAAAACGGGCTTTTCAGAATGGTGTTGCCGTTAAAAATTCTAGGAGTGCATAGTGGCCCGTATAGCAGGCATTAACATTCCTGATCATAAACATACCGTTATTGCCCTAACGTCAATCTACGGTATCGGCAAAACCCGCTCGCAGCACATCTGCGCGGCTACGGGTATTGCTGAACATGTTAAGATCAGTGAACTGTCTGAAGAGCAGATTGACACGCTGCGTGAAGCAGTTGCCAAGTTTGTTGTCGAAGGCGATCTGCGCCGTGAAGTCACCCTGAGTATCAAGCGTCTGATGGACCTTGGTACCTATCGTGGTTTGCGTCATCGTCGTGGTCTTCCGGTTCGCGGTCAGCGTACCAAGACCAATGCCCGTACCCGTAAGGGTCCGCGCAAACCGATCATGAAATAATCGGGGTGAGTAAATAATGGCTAAGGCACCTATTCGTGCACGTAAGCGTGTTAAAAAACAAGTTTCAGATGGTGTGGCTCATATCCATGCGTCTTTCAACAATACCATCGTCACTATTACCGATCGTCAGGGTAATGCGTTGGGTTGGGCGACCGCCGGTGGTTCCGGTTTCCGTGGTTCTCGTAAGTCTACTCCTTTCGCCGCACAGGTCGCAGCAGAACGTTGCGCCGAAGCCGTGAAAGAATATGGCATCAAGAATCTGGAAGTTATGGTTAAAGGACCAGGTCCAGGCCGCGAGTCTACCGTCCGCGCGTTAAACGCGGCTGGTTTCCGCATCACGAACATTACTGATGTGACTCCGATCCCCCATAACGGTTGTCGTCCGCCTAAAAAGCGCCGCGTATAACGCCGCTTTTAGGTTAGTTGGAGAAAGAAAATGGCAAGATATTTGGGTCCTAAGCTCAAGCTGATCCGTCGTGAGGGCACAGACCTTTTCCTGAAGTCTGGTGCGCGCGCGATCGATTCAAAGTGCAAAATTGAGCAACCGCCCGGTCAGCACGGTGCGCGTAAACCGCGTCTGTCTGATTACGGCGTACAGTTGCGTGAAAAACAAAAAGTTCGTCGTATTTACGGCGTGCTGGAACGTCAATTCCGCAACTACTACAAAGAAGCAGCACGCCTGAAAGGCAATACCGGTGAAAACCTGTTGCAGTTGCTGGAAGGTCGTCTCGACAACGTTGTTTACCGCATGGGCTTTGGTGCTACCCGCGCTGAATCACGTCAGTTGGTCAGCCATAAGGCGATCATGGTGAACGGCCGCGTTGTTAACATCGCTTCTTACCAGGTTACTCCGAATGACGTTGTCAGCATCCGTGAGAAAGCGAAAAAGCAATCCCGTGTTCGTGCCTCATTGGAACTGGCTGAGCAGCGTGAAAAGCCGACCTGGCTTGAAGTCGATGCTGCTAAGATGGAAGGGGTGTTCAAACGTATTCCAGAACGTACCGATCTGTCTGCGGACATTAATGAACACCTGATCGTCGAGCTTTACTCCAAGTAAGGCTTAGTACCAAAGAGAGGACACAATGCAGGGTTCTGTGACAGAGTTTCTAAAACCGCGCCTGGTAGATATAGAGCAAGTCAGTTCGACGCACGCCAAGGTGACCCTTGAGCCCTTAGAGCGCGGCTTTGGCCATACTCTGGGTAACGCACTGCGCCGTATTCTGCTTTCATCGATGCCGGGTTGCGCGGTGACCGAGGTTGAGATTGATGGTGTACTGCACGAGTACAGCACCAAAGAAGGTGTACAGGAAGACATCCTGGAGATTCTGCTCAACCTGAAAGGGCTGGCGGTGAGAGTTCAAGGTAAAGATGACGTTATCTTGACCCTGAATAAATCTGGCATTGGCCCTGTGACCGCAGCCGACATCACCCATGATGGGGATGTCGAAATCGTCAAACCGCAGCATGTCCTGTGCCACCTGACCGATGAAAACGCCGCTATCAGCATGCGTATCAAGGTTCAGCGTGGACGTGGTTATGTTCCGGCTTCTGCCCGAATTTATTCGGAAGAAGATGAGCGCCCGATCGGCCGTCTGCTGGTAGACGCATGCTATAGCCCTGTAGAGCGTATTGCCTACAATGTGGAAGCAGCGCGCGTTGAGCAGCGTACCGACCTGGACAAGCTGGTTATCGAAATGGAAACCAATGGCACGATCGATCCTGAAGAGGCGATCCGCCGTGCGGCAACCATTCTGGCTGAACAACTGGGAGCTTTCGTTGACTTACGTGATGTACGTCAGCCTGAAGTGAAAGAAGAGAAACCAGAATTCGATCCGATCCTGCTGCGCCCCGTTGACGATCTGGAATTGACTGTCCGCTCTGCTAACTGCCTCAAGGCAGAAGCTATCCACTACATCGGTGATCTGGTACAGCGCACCGAGGTTGAGTTGCTGAAAACGCCCAACCTTGGTAAAAAATCTCTTACCGAGATCAAAGACGTGTTGGCTTCCCGTGGGTTGTCTCTTGGCATGCGCCTTGAGAATTGGCCTCCGGCAAGTATCGCTGATGAATAACCCGATCACAGGTTAAGGTTTTACTGAGAAGGATAAGGTCATGCGCCATCGTAAGAGTGGTCGTCAACTGAACCGTAACAGCAGCCATCGCCAGGCTATGTTCCGTAACATGGCCGGCTCTTTGGTTCGTCATGAAATCATCAAGACGACCCTGCCGAAAGCGAAAGAGCTGCGCCACGTTGTTGAACCGCTGATTACACTTGCCAAGACCGACAGCGTAGCAAATCGTCGTCTGGCATTCGCCCGCACTCGTGATAACGAGATCGTGGCAAAACTGTTTAACGAGCTGGGCCCGCGTTTCGCGAGCCGCGCCGGTGGTTACACTCGCATTCTGAAGTGTGGCTTCCGTACAGGCGACAACGCGCCGATGGCATACATCGAACTCGTTGATCGTTGATCGCGCTGAAGCAACAGCTCCAGCAGCGGAAGCAACCGTAGAGTAATCTGCCGTTGTGCAAGCTTGTAAAAAACCGGGCCAGGGCCGGTTTTTTTATGTCCGTCGTTGACTGCTACGGATGCGATTAAGCCTACGATTGTCGCCAGTTGCATCACTGACAATCGCCTTTGCTTACCCAAAGTCGCCTGTGATGTCGTTATGCTGTGGTAAAATCGGCTACCCTTACCTGGACGTCGATTGTCACGCGCTTGTGTCATTTGACACTACGCTAACGAACTAAGACGGTTATGCTCGCCCGCCATTGCCACCATCGGCCACACGTGGCTCCAGGGCCGCCACATTTTACCAAGGCTGCCACATTACTCCATGGCCGCCGCACAGCTCTTAGGTCGTCACGCTGCGCTAATATCTACGGCCTCTACACTGCACTAAGCCTGCCAAACTGCTTTAGAATCGTCACACAACGCTAAGTCTGCCATGCGTCGACGTCGCGCCGCCGCTCGCATTTACCCTCTGCTTTAGGGGTTGTTTTACCACGTGGGGCACGTAACGGGTATTATGCCTTGCCAATCCGGGCGGCTGAGTGCCTTTGCCGGGGCCGATGGCGTCGCTGCCGGCACCAGATGTTGACGCCCCGTATCGATTCTAACGCCTCGGTGAGACTGCGCGATAACCTGTTCACCGCTGGCGCCTATTGAGATGAAACGGTATTAGCGCATACGCTATCCATTGGCGGCCTCATTTTGCGCGCGCTGCCGTAGGGCGCGGTCGTGAAGGCACCGCAGCATGGGTTTGCCAAAAACTTTTGGCTTGTCAAAAGCGCAAAACCAATAATGCCCTAAAGTGTTGAGCGATAATATTTCCACTTAGCCATTGGCTGATAACTTATTGCGCTGTATTAATAATCAAATGCAAATATTGATGTACTTATTAAGTACAGACAATAAATGTTATTCATAGTGGTGGGAATTGCTTTTTTGTTGATGAAAAAATGATTTTGAAGCTGATGTATTTAACATAATACTATGCTCCAGAAGTCTGTAACACAATGAAATGAGGGAGGTAAGCATGCCAGTATCAGGCGTTTCGACTTCAGTAGGCAGTTATCCGGCACCGACAATGGCGTCGTCGGCACATATAGTCACGGATTTGAAGAGTAAAATTTATAACGGAGACAGACAAGGCTTTATCGCTGCACTGCAGAACGCTATTGCTGCCGGTATAAACATTGATGTCGAAATTGATAGCGATAGAAATACGCCGCTTAGCTATGCCTTAAACCAAAGTCAGTTGAGCATCGCCGAATCTCTGCTGGAAATGGGTGCCGATCATACCGTGACCGATGATCGCGGAAACACGGCGCTAATGATGTTAATTCATCATTATGGAGAAAACGGATACAACGGTGAAACGACGCCCGATACTTTTCTCGCACTGGCTACGAAGTTAATAAATTATGAGGCAGATATTAATCGTTCTAATAAACGAAATGAAACGGCGGCCATGATGGCTTTAACCTCTAACAAGGGTGACGACGTCGCCATGTCGCTGTTGACGCTTATGAAGCACAAGGGCATAAAGCTTTATCAATACGATGCTGACGGTCATTCGTTAATGAGTAAGGCAATAACCTTTACCAATGGCACAGATGTGGTGAAAAAAATAATCGATATGGGTTTTAATGTGAACGACTTTTCAACATTGGGTCATCCTGATCTTGCCCCGCCATCTCCGTACAGCTTTTGTATCTTAAGTTAACGAAGCCCGCTGCCGCAAGGTTTCGCAGGGCTGTTCTCGCATCCGGTTTTGGCATGAACGATATAGTCTTCCTTCATCGTCTTCACGAACCGTTCGGCCATGCCATTGCTCTGCGGGCTGCTCACCGCTGTTGTGCAGGGCTCCAGATCCAGTTCTCTGGCGAACCTCTGCGTTTCATGCGCGGTATACGCTGAACCGTTGTCTGTCAACCACTGCACCGCTGTATCGGGTAACCTGTCGCCGAAGCGCTTTTCTACCGACATCAGCATCACATCCTGCACGGTCGAACTGTCGTAGCCTCCAGTGCTCGCAGACCAGTCTATGGCCTCTCTGTCGCAGCAGTCCAGTGCGAACGTGACCCGCAGTTTTTCACCGTTGTCGCAGCCGAACTCGAAGCCATCTGAACACCAGCGCATATCGCTTTCTGCCACCGCGATCCTGCCCTTATGCTCACGCCTCGGCCGCTCTGGTTTTCAATGTAATAACAGCAGGTTATGCTCACACATGATCCTGTAAAGTCGTTTCGCATTTACCGGCGGCAGTCCCTCTGCGCGACGTTGTTTACGCAGGATTCCCCACACCCGCCGATAGCCGTAGCTGGGCATATCGCTGATGATGTCGAGGATGTCCGACAGTATTTCAGCGTCTGCTTCGTCATTACGCCGGTTACAGCGCCTGTCCTGCCAGTCGGCAGAACGCTTAATCCGCAGTGACAGCGGCGCACGCGACACGCTCATGGCGCGGCTGACCTGTGCTATTCCCCGGCCTTTGGCAACAAGGGCGCGTGCGCTATCCATTTTCGTGACTGGCCGTACTCCACGGCTTCTTTTAGGATCCCAGAAGGCGCTGGAGCTCCCGGACCTGCTTCAATGCAGCTGCAAGCTCAGAGGCAGGAACAACGTCCTCCCCGGCGGTGAGGCTTCCTTCCTGATATTGCTTTTTCCACTTAAACAGCAGGCTGGGCTGGATACCGTGCAGTCGTGCGAGATGGGAGACATTCATGCCGGGCTCCATCCTCTGCTGAATAATGGCCATTTTTTCCTGAGGAGTTTTACGTTTACGGACTTCTTGACCTAACGGGATCCCGGTCATATCAAAATTGGCGTTAGTGTTAGACATATATTTAAGCCTATCTCTTATCTGGAGATACAGCTACTGTCTGGTGTTTCAGGGGGCTAAATCAAACATTGGGTCATCCCCATATAGAAAGGCTGTTAGGGGATAAGGAATCAATCGCCTATCATCAGTTCCAATACACGCCTTTATATTTTGCTATTGTGAAAAATGATTATCATAAAGTAAAACTGTTGCTGGATGAAGGTGCCAATGAAGAGGGTATCTCCATGTGGGATATAAATGGTGTAGGGGGACGTAAGGCCATTACTCCGCTCAGGCTGGCGGAAAAAATAGGAAACCAAAATATAGTAAAGCTACTAATAGAACATGGCTTCAAAGACAGCTGGTCGGCCTCAAGATGGTTTTCCTGCGACAGTGACGATAGTAGCACGGTTTCATTAGATGACATTGAAGATTATCAAGATCTTATTGTCGATAGTAGCGACAGTGATTAACCTGTCGCCTCAAGCAAATCGCCGTTTATGATCTCATGCGATTACTGACTTGGTAATTGACCGGCTAATGGCGTGGTTGACGGTCGCCGTTCGCCTCGTTGCAACTGGTTTGCTAGTTACGCACCGCCGAAATGTCACTAGAATTTACCTAACGCGTTGACATTTAGGTTGACGTAATGCTGCGTTACCGTGTTGCTGCGCTGCGACATAGTGTCGAGGTGCCGCTAGGGTTGCCGGCCATGGATGATAAAGATTCCAAGCGCATTAATGCAACCGTCACCGAAACAACGGCACCGGGGAGTGAATCTGTAGCTAATGGGTCAGATTAAATACTATTGGTCATGGGTGTGTGTATTGGCGTCCATCCTTAAGAAGGACGGCATCGACTAAAAATGACCGGCGCGCCGTCTTGGGTGATGGCGGTGTTGTATTTTATCTTATTTTCAAATGAGCGAGATGCCTGATTTGTCATGGCATCAATAAACCCTTTTTTTCGCTTCGGTAAATGAAGTCATACGCTATAATTAAATGCTCAACAAGGTTTTCCAATGAAATTAAGAAATTGGCTTCCCGCTGAGATGTCATTTTTTGTCTCTTGCCACATCGTTCAATTCCTCTTGTAAGATATTGTAGTCTCTTTCGACCAAGCGCATATGTTTTAAGGCTAGCTTTTTGTCCTTTTCAGAAACAGTGGCTGTCATTTCAGAACGCATCTTCTCAAGATTTCGACTATGAAGATATTTGTAATGATTAGATGATTTATCCCCCTGAAACACCAGACAGTAGCTGTATCTCCAGATAAGAGATAGGCTTGAATATATGTCTAACACTAACGCCAATTTTGATATGACCGGGATCCCGTTAGGTCAAGAAGTCCGTAAACGTAAAACTCCTCAGGAAAAAATGGCCATTATTCAGCAGACGATGGAGCCCGGCATAAATTTCTCCCATCTCGCACGACTGCACGGTATCCAGCCCAGCCTGCTGTTTAAGTGGAAAAAGCAATATCAGGAATGCAGCCTCACTGCCGGGGAGGACGTTGTTCCTGCCTCTGAGCTTGCAGCTGCATTGAAGCAGGTCCGGGAGCTCCAGCGCCTTCTGGGATCCTAAAAGAAGCCGTGGAGTACGGCCAGTCACGAAAATAGATAGCGCACGCGCCCTTGTTGCCAAAGGCCGGGGTCATGTGTGAGCATAACCTGCTGTTATTACATTGAAAACCAGAGCGGCCGAGGCGTGAGCATAAGGGCAGGATCGCGGTGGCAGAAAGCGATATTCGCTGGTGTTCAGATGGCTTCGAGTTCGGCTGCGACAACGGTGAAAAACTGCGGGTCACGTTCGCACTGGACTGCTGCGACAGAGAGGCCATAGACTGGGCTGCGAGCACTGGAGGCTACGACAGTTCGACCGTGCAGGATGTGATGCTGAGGTCGGTAGAAAAGCGCTTCGGCGACAGGTTACCCGATACAGCGGTGCAGTGGTTGACAGACAACGGTTCAGCGTATACCGCGCATGAAACGCAGAGGTTCGCCAGAGAACTGGATCTGGAGCCCTGCACAACAGCGGTGAGCAGCCCGCAGAGCAATGGCATGGCCGAACGGTTCGTGAAGACGATGAAGGAAGACTATATCGAGTTCATGCCAAAACCGGATGCGAGAACAGCCCTGCGAAACCTTGCAGCAGCTTTCACGCATTACAATGAAAACCATCCGCACAGCGCGCTGGGATATCACTCTCCGAGAGAATACCGGCGGCAGCGGGCTTCGTTAACTTAAGATACAAAAGCTGTACGGAGATGGCGGGGCAAGATCAATTTGTAATGATTAGAAGACCTTATCGCAGGTCGATTAGCTATATCCTTTAAATTCCCCATCAAATTCTTGAGACTGTTATAAATCGCTTTGTCAATTATTTTGCTACTTTGGCGGGTTACCACGTTGTCGACGCTGGGGGGTGTGGTTGTCGGTGATGCATTACCATCCATGGGGTTTCCTCCTGATACAAGTTGTGGCTATGCGTAGTTAAAACTATTTGTATTAAGGCTATGATTGAGAAGTTAAACGATAACCTAATCAATCTGGTTATATTAAAATAAATTGCTGATATTGTCCTGCTCTTAACCGGAATGAATATATTGATTTATCTATCGACGATTAGCACTTTCAATAAAATACTTTGTTAAAAATATCATTGCCAGGGTAAATGACTATTTAAAAGCCTATAACTTAGTTATGTAATTTTATGGTGGAACGCCGGTTGGATTTAATGACTTGCTATTCCGCTCTGGCTGATATTATTTTATGATGCCTGAATTAATGATGGTTATATTAAGCGTGTGCCCGTGTCATCCGGCAAGAACGCATATTGGTTCCGTTGATGAAAGGGGAGCCTGAGCTCCCCTAAGGTGACATTTTTAGAAATGGTAATTGGCTGAAAGGCTGAAGTTACGCGGCGCGCCGTAAACAATGGTATTAGACACGCTGGTATCGTAAGTTTTGTCGAACAGGTTATGGATATTGGCTTGAACTGACAGATTCTTGGTCAACTGGTAGCGGCTGAAAAGATCTACCAGCGCATAGCTGCCCTGTTCCGCACGCCAGGTACCATAGGCGGTAGAAATATCCTGGTACACGTGGTTCTGCCAATTGACCCCGCCGCCCACCGTCAGATCCGGCGCCACCGGCAGACGATAGCTGGTGAACAGTTTCACCGTGGTTCGCGGTAGCTCCGGGCTCACTGCTTTATCATCATTATCGGTGGCGACATACCGGGTGGCGCCGAAGGTCATTTGCCAATTATCGGTTATTGCCCCATTAATCTAGAATTCCACCCCTTTGCTTACGGTAGCGTCCACGCCACGATAGGCAGTATCGGTGGAGCCTTGGATAATCTGACCGGTGCTTTGCGCGACGTTATCCTGCTCAATGCGGAAGACGGATAAGGTGGTGGTCAGGCGGCTGCCCATCCAGTCTGATTTCACCCCGATCTCATAGTTGTTACCGGTGATAGGCGCGAGGTATTTACCCGAGCTGTCCCGATAATTTTGCGGCTGAAAAATGGAGGTATAGCTGGCGTAGGCCGACCAGTTTTCGTCAATGTCATACACCAGCCAGGCGTAAGGCGTGGTGTGATTTTTCTCCATGCTGTAGGTCAAAGCATCGACGCGCCAGTTGGTGTAGCGGGCGCCAATGATAAGGTTCAGCGGATCGGCAAGAGAAATGCGGATCGCTGCGTACAGCGATTTCATGTAGGTTTTGTCATATTGGGCGACGGTTTGTTGGCCCCAGTCGGTTTACGGGAAATCATCGTTATAGTCGTAAAAGCTGCCCACTTCGTCTGGGAAGATATTTGCCCAGGTGTTCAGGTAACGGTTGGTTTGTCGGCTGTAGCTGCCCCCTAACATCAGGGTATGTTGACGTCATAACAGCTCATATTTGCCGTCGGTAAACAAATCCAGCGAGTCTACCTTGCGCTCGCCGGTATTCCAGCCCGTCCAGCCCACATAATCATAGCCGGGCCCATAATTGCCATAGGGGCCGACTAGTTGACCGGTTTCTTTATTGACGACCGCATCCAGATACATCATCTGGCTATCAAATTTGGTATTGGTGTGGGTGGCGTTCAGCGTCGCTTGCCAATTCTCGGCAAAGCGCTGCGTTAACGTGACAAAAAACTTATTGATTTCTTTATCGTTGTACGCCCAATCTGGCGCGGTGCTGTGTGAGCGATCATAATGTCTGACGCTGCCATCGCTATTCCAGCGCGGCAAGCCTGCCCAGGTCGGGCTATTGGTATCAATGCGCTGATATTCGTAACCGGCCGCAAGGGTGGTGGAGTCGCTCAGGTCGGCATCGATGATCCCTGAGAAGAAGGTCTTTTTATTGTTATAGCGATCGAGCCAGGAATCATTATCCTGATACCCGGCCACGACACGGGCGCGGACATTGCCTCTTTCCGTCAGCGGGCTTTGCAGATCGGCCACATAACGTTGTTTGTCCCAGCTGCCATATTCGGCGCTAAGATCGCCTTTGAATTCTCGACTGGTCGCATGTTTGCGTACCATATTGATCGACGCAGAGGGGTTGCCAGTCCCCGTCATCAACCCATTTGCACCCCGCACGACTTCTACCCGATCATACAGTGCAGTATCACTTTAGGAATCACCCAGATTACAGCGTGACTCAAAGTAGGTAGGAATGCCATCGACCATGTAGTTGTCGATGAGAAAACCGCGTGAGTAATAAAGGTCGCGATCGGAGCCCGACTGGTTTCTACTAATCCCGGTGGTGTAGGTCATCACATCACCCAGCGACTGGAGTTGCTGATCTTCCATGCGCTGTTGGCTGATAATGCTGACCGATTGCGGGATATCGCGCAGTACCATCGGCATTTTAGTGCCGCTGGTGGTAGTGGGCACGCTGTAATCTTGATTCTGGCTGTCCGCCGCCGCGCCGGCGTCTGCGTTTCCCGTGACTACGATGGTGTCATCGGTGCTAGCGGTCGCAGTGGTGGCGGCAAGGACGGCGCTGGGCATCAATGCCAAGGCAATGGCGGCGGCCAAGAACGATGGCCCGCGCCCCACTGATGAATCATTGGCGGCAAGCATTACATCTCCTATCTCATTTGTTATCGTCGTTCGGCATCAAGGTGATGCCTAGCCAGAATTATGTGAAATTATTTTGTTTGTAATTAATATGGATAAAACAAATTAGAAATATACTTATTTACATTACCAATGTAAACATGTGTTGCATACATTTACAGAGCTAAACAGATGCCGCGCTGACTGTAGAAGTGCCGATATAGGTTACTGTCGCGACAGCGTAGTGAAGGGCTATGAGATTAAGACGCACAACGGCCAAGTGGTAAACAAGACAAGGGATCGTCGGCATTCTTAAACGGACGCGAGCAGCGTGCCAGAGCGTGGCGTCTTGGCGATCGGGTAGTGTTGCAGGTTTTTTTTGCGTAGAATGGCTCCGCTATTATCCGTCATTGGCTTTTCGTGCTGACGTTTGGCGACAGTCATATCGTCGCGCCAACTTAACTGAGGTACAAGCATGGGCATTGTTGACGACTGGGCCGAACGTCATATACTGCAAGCGCAGCAGGCGGGACAGTTCGTTGCGCTGCCCGGCTATGGCGAGCCGCTGCAGCTGGATGACGACAGCGCCGTGCCGGCGGAACTGCAGGATCGTAAAGAAGCCCTGCAACTGGTGGATCTGCTCAAGACGTTGTGCGAGGATGACCCTCGTTTTGCGCCTCTGGACGCCCGGCTTCGGCTGCTGGATATGAAGCTGTGTCAGGCCGGAGTTAGCACTGACTTTTTACATCAACATTATCAGCAACAACTGCGGGCGCGCTTTACCCGATCTGGACGCAGATAACGTTGAATCATTTTTCAACTCATAAGAGAACGACTATGGACGATAACTACCGCCATACCAAAGGCACGATTCAAGACAATGCGCTTGCGGCACCGCTGCACGATCCGCTGTTTCGTCAACGGCGGGAAAAAAACAAGAAGTGGAAGGGCAGTTACAGCCGTAAGCAGAAATCAAAAGGGAACTGGGAGGCCAGTGGCAAAAGCATCATCGGTACGATTACCACTGGTTTTCTTTTTCACTTTCGGGCCCTGGCGGATAAAGGTTGCCCGCTAACAGCCGTTTAATGATTTAGAGTTTAGGCGGCGGCTTCTGGCCGCTTATCGTCGTCGTACCCGGCGCCACGGCGTTGTTCTGCTGTTTCAGGAGATCGCGGATCTCGGTAAGCAGTGTCTCTTCCGCACTCGGTTTAGGCGGCTCGGCGGGTTTTTCCGCCTCTTTGCGATGCATTCTGTTAATCAGATTGATAATACAGAACACGGCAAAGGCTACGATGATGAAATCAAAGATATTTTGTAGGAAAATCCCGTACTCCATCACCACCGCCGGCGTGTCTCCTTGGGCCGGCTTTAACACCCAACTGAATTGCTTAAAATCAATTCCGCCTATCAGTAACCCCAACGGCGGCATAATGACGTTGGCCACTAAAGATGAGACGATTTTGCCGAAAGCGGCACCGATGATGATACCGATCGCCAGGTCGACCACGTTGCCACGCATCGCGAATTTGCGGAATTCTTGTAAGAAACTCATAGGCTTGCTCCATCATTTATGAATGAACTAAGTCTAACAAAGGATGAATGTTTTACCAGGGGGTATTTTTCCGAATAGGCCGGCTGCATAGTGACGCTCAGAGGAAAAAGGGGCTGGGTTGGAACAGCCTTTCCACATCGCTGACAAACTTTTTATCGGTCAGGAACATGATCACATGGTCGCCCTGCGCGATGCGGCTGTTGCGGTTAGCGATAATCACTTCGTCGCCGCGCACAATGGCACCGATAATGGTACCTGGCGGCAGTTTGATGGCGTCGATAAGGCGGCCAACCACGCGCGAGGTACTTTCATCGCCGTGGGCGATGGCCTCAATCGCCTCCGCCACCCCGCGCCGCAGCGAGGAAACGCTGACGATATCCGCTTTGCGCACGTGCCCGAGTAGCGCTGAAATCGTGGCCTGTTGCGGGGAGATGGCGATATCAATCACGCTGCCCTGCACTAAATCCACATAGGCCCGCCGCTGGATGAGTACCAACACCTTTTTCGCCCCCATGCGTTTGGCCAGCATGGCGGACATGATATTGGCTTCATCGTCGTTGGTAATGGCGATAAAGACGTCGATCTGTTCTATGTGCTCCTGCGCCAGCAGTTCTTGATCTGAAGCGTCGCCGTAGAAGACGATGGTGTCATGCAGCCTTTCCGCTAGCTCCGCGGCGCGTTCCTGATCGCGCTCTATCAACTTCACGCTGTAATCTTTTTCCAGCCGATAAGCCAGACCGGCGCCAATATTGCCGCCGCCGACGATCATGATGCGCTTATAAGGTTTTTCCAGCCGCTGCATTTCACTCATTACCGCGCGAATATGCTGCGAGGCAACGACAAAAAACACCTCGTCGCCCGCCTCGATAATGGTCGAACCCTGCGGACGAATTGGCCGGTCCTGACGAAATATAGCCGCGACGCGGGTTTCTATATGCGGCATATGCTCGCGTAACGAAGAAAGGGCATTACCCACCAGCGGCCCGCCATAATAGGCCTTTACCGCCACCAGGCTTACTTTTCTTTCCGCAAAATTGACCACCTGCAGCGCTCCAGGATACTCAATCAGCTTATAGATGTTGTCGGTGACCAGCTGTTCCGGGGAAATTAAATGATCAATGGGCACCGCTTCGGGAGAAAACAACCGCTCCGCTTCGCGGACATAATCATGGGAGCGGATACGGGCGATGCGGTTTGGCGTTTTGAAAAGCGTATAGGTTATCTGACAGGCGATCATATTGGTTTCGTCGGAGTTGGTGACCGCCACCAGCATATCGGCATCATCCGCCCCGGCATCGCGCAGGACCCGCGGATGAGATCCATGCCCTTGGATCGCGCGCAGGTCGAACTTGTCCTGCAGTTGGCGCAACTGGTCAGGATTGGTATCAACAATGGTAATGTCATTGTTCTCACCAACCAGGTTTTCCGCCAATGTACCGCCGACCTGCCCCGCACCAAGAATGATGATTTTCATATAAGACCCGTTGTGTTCAGCCGGGCGCACCTGCAGCGGGTGCGCTTACCGTTTATATCTGCGCCGCTAATCGGTTCGCTTACTGTTACCATCTGCGCCGTAAGTCGGTGCGTTTACCGTTATCATCTGCGCCGTTAATCGGTGTGCTTACCGTTTATCATCTGGCATCAGCAGGCCTGTGTCTCTTTTATCATCTTAGCGTAAAATAAACCATCACCCGAGGTCGGCGACGGCAAACATTGCAGGCCAGGTGCGGCGGCATCACCTGTTTCCTGCAGCAGGGCGTCGGGGTGGTCGGAGAGGAACGCGGCAATTTGCTGGCGGTTCTCTTCCGGCAAAATCGAACAGGTTGCATACAGCAATGTACCGCCGGGCTTCAGGACTTGCCAGGCGGCGCACAGGATCTGCCGCTGCGGTTCGGCCAGCTCGGCAATGTCGCCGTCGCGGCGCAGCCACTTAATATCTGGATGACGACGTATGACGCCGGTCGCGGAGCAAGGGGCGTCCAGCAGAATGCGATCGAAAAGCGTGCCGTTGCGCCAGTCGTCCGGCGTGCGTCCGTCGCCGATCATCACCTCCGCCTGCATGCCAAGACGCTGTAGATTGTCATGAATGCGGGCCGCGCGCTGCGCATCCACATCCACCGCCATCACCCGCGCCGCGGGCGCGATTTCCAGAATATGGGTGGTCTTGCCGCCGGGGGCGGCGCATAAATCAAGGATAGTCTCGCCGTCCCGGGGGGCGAGCAGCAGGGCGCAGTACTGTGCCGAAGCATCTTGCACTGTTACCCAGCCCCTATCGAAGCCGGGCAAGCGGCCGACGTTGCACGGCATTTCCAGCCTGATGGCGTCCGGCAACTGCGGGTGCGCGCCGGCGGCAGTCTCCGCGCCGGCCAGCAGCGCCAAATAGGCGTCACGGCTGTGGTGCAGCCGGTTGACACGCAGCCACATCGGCGGGCGTTGATTGTTGGCGTCGATGATCTGCGCATACTGCGCCGGCCAGGCGGCCAGGATCCGTTTTTGCAACCATGAAGGGTGCAGATGGCGGATATCCTGCCGCTCGGCGTCGGCCAGCAAGGCCGGCTGCTGGCGCTGAAACTGGCGCAACACGCCGTTAATCAGCCCCTTGAGCTGTGGCCGTTTCATCGCCACCGCGCCCTCAACCGTCTCTGCCAGCGCGGCATGCGGAGGAATGCGGGTGTATATCAACTGATACAGGCCAACCATTAGCAGATAATGTACCGGGCGTTGTTTGCCGGTCAGCGGTTTTGCCATTAGCTGACGCAGTAGCCATTCCAACTGCGGCAGGACGCGCATAATGCCGAAGCACAGTTCCTGCAGCAGCGCGCGGTCCTTCTCGCTCAAAGGAGCCTGCAGCGGGGGTAGCAGGGCTCCAAGGGATTGGCCCTGATCCAATACCTGCGCCACCGCTCTGGCGGCGATAACGCGGAGATTATACTGTGTTTTCATAGCTGACCGGGCCGTGGTGCGCTCGCTTTATAACCGATGGCAGAGGCCGCCGGCTCACTCTGCAGGTGAAGATTAATCCAGAACGGTGCCGGGAATAAACCATTCACGGCGTGAATTGAGCAAATCCTGAACCGGCATCGCTTTTTTACCCGCCGGCTGCAACTGCGTCAGCGTCAATACGCCTTCGCCGGTGGTGATGTGGATGCCGGCCTTGTCCGCCGCCAAAATTGTGCCGGGGGCGTGTGAAGCCGTCTGCCTGTTATCAACGTTGGCGGCCCAGACTTTAATCTGCTGATCCGCCAGCGGAAAATAGCTGATGGGCCAGGGATTGAAAGCACGGATGCAGCGCTCAAGCTGCGCCGCGGACAGACGCCAGTCGAGTCGGGCTTCTTCCTTGCTGAGTTTGTCTGCGTAAGTGGCAAGGGCGTTGTCTTGCGGCTCTGCGACGGCGCGGCCTGCAGCGATCTGCGTTAGCGTGGCTAAAAGAGCGCGCGGCCCGATTTGCGCCAATTTGTCATACAGCGAAGCGCTGGTATCGTCAGGCTGGATAGCGCACACGGCCTTATGCAGCATGGCGCCGGTATCAAGACCGGCATCCATCTGCATAATCGTCACGCCTGTGCGATCGTCGCCGGCCCATAATGCTCGCTGGATCGGTGCTGCTCCGCGCCAGCGCGGCAATAGCGATCCGTGCACATTGATACAGCCGAGCCGCGGCAGGTCCAACACGACCTGGGGCAGGATCAGGCCATAGGCCACGACCACCATGATATCCGCCTTCAGCTCCGCCACGCTCCGTTGTCCCTCTGGTTTGCGCAGCGAAACGGGCTGAAACACCGGCAGACCATGCCGCTCAGCTAATCGCTTCACCGGACTGGGGGTCAGGCGGTTGCCGCGGCCTGCGGGCCGATCCGGCTGGGTAAAAACCCCGACCACCTGCTGTTTGGCATCAATCAACGCGTCCAGATGACGCGCGGCAAAATCCGGCGTACCGGCGAAGATGATACGTAAAGAGTCTGACACGATGTTTCCTATGGCGTTGGGTTACTTTTCCGCCCGCGCGGTCATGCGTGCCAGTTTTTCCATTTTTTGACGAATGCGCTGACGTTTTAGCGGCGAGAGGTAATCGACAAACAGCTTGCCGACCAGGTGATCCATCTCATGCTGAATACAGATCGCCAGCAGATCGTCCGCCTCCAGCTCGAAACTGTTACCGTCGCGATCCAGCGCCCGCACCTTCACCTTTTCGGCCCGAGGAACAAAGCCACGCTGATCGGGGATCGACAGGCAGCCTTCATCAATGCCTGCCTCGCCGCTTTTCTCCAATAATTCGGGATTAATCAGCACCAGGCGCTGATCGCGACTTTCAGAGACATCGATTACGATGATCCGCTGGTGGATATCGACCTGGGTGGCGGCCATGCCGATACCTTCTTCGGCGTACATAGTTTCAAACATATCATCCACGATGCGGCGGACGGCGTCATTAACGTCAACGACGGGCTTGGCGACTTTGCGCAGTTGCTCATCGGGATAATGTAATACCTGCAATAATGACATAGTGGTCTGAATCTGCATCTGAGTATGAAATCGATATTTACCCTTATTCTAGACATTTCCGGGACTGATTGACAGCATTGGACAGGAAATGTTTCGGCGTCGGCTGTTCGCCAGGGAAGGGAAGGAGGGGAAATGCCATCAAACGAAATGTGGCTGCGCATGGCGTCGGTAAAGGGGGTGAACGGGGCCCGGATCAAGGGTTATTTAACCAAAACGGCGGATTCGGCGCCCTTGGACACGCAAACGTTGTTAAAGGCGCTTCTAACCCCGCGGCAGCACCAACGCTACCAACACTGTCCGCCGGGCGAATTGGCGGCTGCGCGCCGCTGGCTGGCGCAACCGGGCCACCATGTGCTCGCCATCACCGATCCGCGCTATCCACGCCGGCTAGCCACACTCGACTGCCCGCAGCCGGCGCTTTTTGTCGCTGGGGACCTGG
The DNA here is from genome assembly GCF_018777395.1 of Candidatus Sodalis endolongispinus. Classification (GTDB taxonomy): domain Bacteria; phylum Pseudomonadota; class Gammaproteobacteria; order Enterobacterales; family Enterobacteriaceae; genus Sodalis_B; species Sodalis_B endolongispinus. The sequence goes on along the minus strand of NZ_JAFJYC010000001.1, from coordinate 1,066,006 downwards.
CCTGCCTGGAAACGCGGCAACTGGCAATGGTCGGCAGTCGGCAATACAGTCTGTCCGGTAAACAATGGGGCGACTACTTCGCCACTCAACTGTCGGCTGCCGGGCTGACCATCACCAGCGGTCTGGCGCTGGGTATTGATGGTGTTTGTCACCGCGCGGCGCTGGCCGCCGGGGGAAAGACCGTAGCGGTACTGGGCTGTGGAATCGGTTACGGCTATCCCCGCCAGCACCGTCGGTTGGCCGCTGATATTGTCGCGCAAGACGGTGCGCTGGTTTCGGAGTTTTTGCCTTTTGCGCCACCGCTGGCGATGCATTTTCCTTTTCGTAATCGTTTGATAAGCGGTTTGAGCCTGGGAGTGCTGGTGGTAGAAAGCGGCAATAAAAAGCGGCTCGCTGGTCACGGCGCGTTGTGCGCTGGATCAGGGACGGGAGGTATTTGCCTTGCCAGGCCCGCTGGGCAGCCCTTCCAGTGTCGGCACCCACTGGCTTATCCTTCAGGGCGCGACGCTTATTACCCGCCCGAAGGAGATATTTGAACAGCTATGCGGTGACTTGAAATGGTTGGCGCCGAACAAGACGGAAATTATTTCTGCACCAGAATGCGAAGTTAAATTGCCATTTGCCGATGTGTTGGCTAACGTAGGGGATGAGGTTACACCTGTTGAAGTCGTCGCTGAACGTGCCGGCCAACCTGTGCCAGAGGTGGTGGTAGAACTGCTCGAACTGGAGTTAGCAGGATGGATCGCAGTTGTACCCGGCGGCTATGTCCGATTAAGGAGGGCAGGCCATGTTCGACGTACTAATGTATTTGTTTGAAACCTACATCCACAATGAAGTCGAAATGCGCGTGGATCAGGATAAATTGACCGATGACCTTACCCGGGCGGGCTTTCATCAGGACGATATTTATAATGCGTTAAACTGGCTGGAGAAATTGGCTGATTTGCAGGACGGGACGGGCAGAGCTTTTGCGCTGAATGCCGATCCGCTTGCCATGCGGATCTATACTGATGAAGAAAGTCAGTTCCTGGATACCGACTGTCGTGGTTTCTTGTTATTTCTCGAACAGGTTCAGGTGTTGAACCTTGAAACCCGCGAGATGGTCATCGATCGTGCGATGGCACCGGACGCGGCGGAATTTGATCTGGAAGATCTGAAGTGGGTTATTCTTATGGTGCTGTTCAATATTCCCGGTTGCGAAAATGCCTATCAGAAAATGGAAGATTTGGTTTTTGAAGAAGACGAACAGCGTCTGCATTGATGCTTTAAAGATGACTTAACGTTATGACCAAAGCTGCGCTTTTTGCCGCAAAGCACACGGAGTCCTGCCCAGAATGCGGGGCAGATCTTGTTATTCGCTCCGGCCAGCACGGCCCCTTTCTTGGCTGCTCTCATTACCCGCAATGTGTCTATATACGTCCACTTAAGTCCCACGGCGATGGACATGTGGTAAAGGTGCTTGAAGGGCAAATTTGCCCGGCCTGTCAGTCCACGCTGGTATTGCGCCAGGGGCGCTTTGGTATGTTTATCGGCTGCTTGAATTATCCCCAATGCGATCATATTGCACCTATGGCGCTGGCCGACACCACGGCATTTACCTGTCCGCAGTGCCGTTCCGGTAAACTGGTGCAGCGCACTTCACGTTTTGGCAAAAGTTTTTACGTTTGCGATAGGTATCCCGCTTGTAAATTTGCCTTGAATAATCAACCTGTGGCGGGAGAATGCGAGTATTGACATTTCCCGCTATTGATGGCGAAAAACACCGCCCGCGGCATTAAACGGTTTTGCGCTGATAAGAATTGCGGCCGGCCGGTAGCGATAAACGACGATGATGAATAAAGCCCGCTCGATGGACCTGAAGAGTTTGATAGAGGCGCTGCGTCAGCAGCAGGTTATTGCTTATCCGACGGAGGCCGTTTTCGGGTTGGGCTGCGATCCAGGCAGCGAAAGCGCGGTCCAGGCGCTATTGGCGTTAAAGCAGCGCCCGTGGCAAAAAGGGTTGATCTTGGTCGCTGCTGATTACGCCCAGTTGACGGATTATATTGACGACGACGCATTAGATGATGCTGCACGGGCGCGGATCTTCGCCAGTTGGCCCGGTCCCTTGACATGGGTAATACCTGCTCTCCCGACTACCCCGCGCTGGCTTACAGGGCAGTATCCCTCCCTGGCGGTGCGTGTCAGCGCGTTTGAACCCGTACGACGGCTTTGTCTTGCGTTCGGTAAGCCCTTGGTGTCCACCAGCGCTAACCTGACCGGTCAACCGCCGGCGCGTAGCGCCGATGAAGTGCGTAAGCAATTGGGTGCCGCTTTCCCGGTACTGGACGAGGCGGTGGAAGGACGACTCAATCCCTCCGAAATTCGCGATGCTCTGAGCGGCGGATTGATTCGTCAGGGCTGATTACAACCGGAGTGACACCATGGAGACTTTTGCCGTTTTTGGTAATCCGATTAACCACAGTCGTTCGCCGCGCATCCATGCGCTATTTGCCGCCGAAACCGGCATTACCCATCCATATGGCCGGGTACTGGCGCCGCTGGAGGGCTTTGAAGCAAACGCTGCGGCAGTTTTTCGACACGGGCGGTTTGGGGGCGAATATCACCCTGCCGTTTAAAGAGCGTGCGTTTTCGCTATGCGATCAACTCACCGAACGAGGTGCTCTGGCCGGGGCGGTGAATACCATCAAGAAACAGCCGGACGGCTCCTTGCTGGGGGACAATACCGATGGCATCGGTCTGGTCAGCGATTTACAGCGTCTCGATCTACTGCGCCAGGACAGCCGGGTTCTGTTAGTGGGTGCCGGCGGCGCGGCGCGGGGAGCGATCCTGCCGCTGCTGGCCTACGGCTGCAAAGTGGTGCTCACCAACCGCACTTTCCCGCGCGCGCAGGAGCTGGTCGGGTTTTACCACCCTATGGGCGATATTAGCGCGCTGCCGCTGGAGCGCCTGCACACGCCGGATTACGATCTGATAATTAACGCGACTTCCACCGGTGTGCAGGGCAATTTCCCACCGCTGCCGGCATCGCTCATTACGTCATCGGTCTGTTGCTACGACATGTATTATCAACAAGGCGACACGCCGTTCATTGCTTGGGGCCGCCGGCATGGCGCGCTGCGCTGCGCCGATGGGCTCGGTATGTTGGTGGGCCAGGCGGCCTCATCTTTCTTGCTGTGGCATGGCGTTTTACCCTCGGTGTTGCCGGTGCTGGAAACGTTGCGCGCGGAGCTGACTACATGAACCAGGCGATCCATTTTCCCGATTTGGAGCAATGGGATGATGAGCGCCAAAGCGTGTGTTTTCCGGCTTTGGTGAGCGGCATGCGCGTAGAGTGCCAGGTCAGTGCGGGCTGGTTAAATAACCGATTTGCCACCGCAGCAGGTGACGCCACGCCTCTGGCGCTCTTTCGTCAGCAGCGCCTGGACGTTGAGGATGCAATCGAGTTACTTATCGCACAAGAGGCCGATCTCGACGGACCCTTGTGCTTAAATTGACGCAATGGGTCATGCCTGAGCGATTGCCAGAGGCTGTGATCTCGGTGGTTTCATCCTTCCCGGCGCGCTTTCGCAAACGCCTGGATAAGGCGTTAATCAATATTTATCTGCGTGCGGCTGCTGTTCATCCCCCTGCGTGAGATAGTCATCCTTCCACTGTACATAATTATTGGCTGAGTAAATGAGATTGCCGATTTCTGCGGGCGTCAGGCGGCGTACTCGGCGCGCCGGACTGCCAAAATAGAGATAGCCACTGTGCAGACGTTTGCCGGAGGCCACCAGGCTGCCGGCGCCAATGATGACCTCATCCTCAACGACGGCGCCGTCTAAAATAATGCTCCCCATGCCAACCAGAACACGATTGCCGATAGTGCAGCCATGTAACATCGCTTTGTGCCCTACCGTGACCTCATCGCCGATAATCAGGGGATGGCCCGTTGGGTTACGCTCGGAGCAATGGGTAACGTGCAACACGCAACCGTCCTGAATATTGGTACGCGCACCGATTTGCACGCTATTGACATCGCCACGAATAGCGGCCAGCGGCCAAATACTGACATCGTCACCGAGGGTAACATGGCCGATGACCACGCTGCTGGGATCGATCATGATCCGCTTGCCGAGCTGGGGGGAGGTACCTCGGTAAGTACGCAGCGGTTCAACGTGCTGTAGCATGATTGGGATCCTTTTGTGGTGTGCTGGAGAGACTGTATCGTCTCGAAAGCGCTCATGACAACCTTTCGTCGGTCGCCTTTTGCCGTTTTTGCAAAGACGATCGCTTAAGATCAAAGCGGAAGGGATGAAAAATAAACAGTCTAGCGGCAAAAGATCAAAAAAGGCTTGTGCAATAAATTCGGATCCCTATAATGCTCCTCCATCGACCGGTCATGTGAACATCATCACGGTGAACGGGAGGGTTCAGAAACAAGCGAAACGGCTTGACTCTGAATGAGGCTGGCGTAATATACGCCAGCCGGATTCCGGCAGCGCAACGCTCTTTAACAGTTTATCAGGCAATCTGTGTGGGCACTCACAAGACGATATCGATACACGAATATATCGAGTCTTGAAGAGTGAACAACGAATATTCTTATGAATACCGGTTTTAATTCTTTGAGCATCAAGCTTTTAATTGAAGAGTTTGATCATGGCTCAGATTGAACGCTGGCGGCAGGCCTAACACATGCAAGTCGAGCGGCAGCGGGAAGAAGCTTGCTTCTTTGCCGGCGAGCGGCGGACGGGTGAGTAATGTCTGGGGATCTGCCCGATGGCGGGGATAACTACTGGAAACGGTAGCTAATACCGCATAACGTCGCAAGACCAAAGTGGGGGACCTTCGGGCCTCACACCATCGGATGAACCCAGATGGGATTAGCTAGTAGGTGGGGTAATGGCTCACCTAGGCGACGATCCCTAGCTGGTCTGAGAGGATGACCAGCCACACTGGAACTGAGACACGGTCCAGACTCCTACGGGAGGCAGCAGTGGGGAATATTGCACAATGGGGGAAACCCTGATGCAGCCATGCCGCGTGTGTGAAGAAGGCCTTCGGGTTGTAAAGCACTTTCAGCGGGGAGGAAGGCGGTGGCGTTAATAGCGCTATCGATTGACGTTACCCGCAGAAGAAGCACCGGCTAACTCCGTGCCAGCAGCCGCGGTAATACGGAGGGTGCAAGCGTTAATCGGAATTACTGGGCGTAAAGCGTACGCAGGCGGTCTGTTAAGTCAGATGTGAAATCCCCGGGCTTAACCTGTGAACTGCATTTGAAACTGGCAGGCTAGAGTCTCGTAGAGGGGGGTAGAATTCCAGGTGTAGCGGTGAAATGCGTAGAGATCTGGAGGAATACCGGTGGCGAAGGCGGCCCCCTGGACGAAGACTGACGCTCAGGTACGAAAGCGTGGGGAGCAAACAGGATTAGATACCCTGGTAGTCTACGCTGTAAACGATGTCGATTTGAAGGTTGTGGCCTTGAGCCGTGGCTTTCGGAGCTAACGCGTTAAATCGACCGCCTGGGGAGTACGGCCGCAAGGTTAAAACTCAAATGAATTGACGGGGGCCCGCACAAGCGGTGGAGCATGTGGTTTAATTCGATGCAACGCGAAGAACCTTACCTACTCTTGACATCCAGAGAACTAAGCAGAGATGCTTTGGTGCCTTCGGGAACTCTGAGACAGGTGCTGCATGGCTGTCGTCAGCTCGTGTTGTGAAATGTTGGGTTAAGTCCCGCAACGAGCGCAACCCTTATCCTTTGTTGCCAGCGATTCGGTCGGGAACTCAAAGGAGACTGCCGGTGATAAACCGGAGGAAGGTGGGGATGACGTCAAGTCATCATGGCCCTTACGAGTAGGGCTACACACGTGCTACAATGGCGCATACAAAGAGAAGCGATCTCGCGAGAGTCAGCGGACCTCATAAAGTGCGTCGTAGTCCGGATTGGAGTCTGCAACTCGACTCCATGAAGTCGGAATCGCTAGTAATCGTGGATCAGAATGCCACGGTGAATACGTTCCCGGGCCTTGTACACACCGCCCGTCACACCATGGGAGTGGGTTGCAAAAGAAGTAGGTAGCTTAACCTTCGGGAGGGCGCTTACCACTTTGTGATTCATGACTGGGGTGAAGTCGTAACAAGGTAACAGTAGGGGAACCTGCGGTTGGATCACCTCCTTATCAAAACGATACGTTAAGTGACGTGTCCACACAGATTGTCTGATAACTGTCGCGAGCAAGAAAAACCTTCTATAGGCTTGTAGCTCAGGTGGTTAGAGCGCACCCCTGATAAGGGTGAGGTCGGTGGTTCAAGTCCACTCAGGCCTACCAGTTCTGCTTATTCCCGTGGTGTTTCCCGTAATGGTCAGTGCAACCTGTTGCCGACAGGCGGCATGCGAGACTGTGCGTCGGGGAGCGGAGAAATCGAGACTGGCTGTCGTCCTGTCGCGGTCCGGTATCGGGTAAACGGTATCGTCGCGGGTGAGCGACGGCATATGCAAGGTGAACGACATGGGGCTATAGCTCAGCTGGGAGAGCGCCTGCTTTGCACGCAGGAGGTCAGCGGTTCGATCCCGCTTAGCTCCACCATTCCGTCACGGAATGTTTTTGTCATCTTGTGGGATGAGAGGTTTTTCTACTGTTGATGTATTTCAGAGCGCGTTTATCAAGCGAGCTGCGAAATACCGCTCTTTAACAATCCGGAACAAGCTGAAAATTTGAAACACATGCTGAAGTGCAAACTCAGTATGCGAGTCTCTCAAACGAAGTAAGCAAACCTGAGATAACGCGTAAGCGTTATCACTGTAGCGCGACAGGCACTGTTGTCTCCGCGCGGTCTTCGCAGACTACGCCGGGTCTCGCCTGTATGGCGATACTCGAGCGAGACGGCGCGAACGGCTGAAAGCCCAGGCGCACGGCACGCAGGCACCGCGGTGGACTGTATGTCCATGAGGATGCCGAGTACCGCGCAACGCCGGATTTCGGTCGTGCAGCCTGTCGGACAAGGTGCAGACAGCTCAGGGTTGTGAGGTTAAGTGACTAAGCGTACACGGTGGGTGAACTTGTTTGATGGTCATTAGTAAAATGTATGCTGTCGATAATAAAAAGTATGCTGCGCAGTGTTGGAAACCAAAGGATTTTTAAATGTAATGGGTGTTTAATAATCCTTAGTGACTTTATATTACAGCAAAAGTGAGAACGTTCAGTAATATTGAAAGAAAAATTACCAGAGTTGGGAATAAGATCTCTTATAAGGCATGCTGGTACGGCGTTGGATGCTGAAGCTGTAAGCACACCGTTTAAACACTCAAGGCAGATGAAGAAGACGCAAAGAGGCATAAACAGCGCTGAAAAAGATACTACCGCAATTAAATTGTTGTAATAAAATATAAAGCTAACTTTTAAGGTGATTATATGAAGTGAATAAAAAATGTAACTTCATTATTAGAACTAAAAGAAAAATAAATATTTTGTAAAATAGATTATTTAGAGGCTATTTTTAATAAAAATATCTAAAATCAATGGATTGCGATAGTGGCAATCTTTTTTCGCTGCCAAAAAAAATTACACGAGGTCCTCTGTTTTTCTCCATCATCTAATGTTATAGTTTGTGGAAAATAATCTCCACGGACAATATTACAGGATAATCTCATTACGGAATATATAAGTACAGCAAACTCTGTGAATAATGAGTTGCGGCCAGCGCATTGCATAACTTCAAAAAATGAGAGAGATTTATGGAAAGTTATCCTCTGCATGAAATGCTGAGAGGTTGGTTTGTTGGAGCATTTACTCCATCTGTGTTTAGAACTCAAGATGTCGAGGTCGCCGTTCAGCATTTTAAAGCAGGCGACTACGAGGTAAAACACCTGCATAAAATTGCTACGGAAATCACTGTTATTGTATCAGGTGCAGTTAGAATAAACGGCACGAGATATTTAGCTGGCAGCATTATTAAGCTCCTTCCTGGCGAAAGCACCGACTTCGAAGCGCTAGAGAGGACACTGTTACTACAGTAGTTAAGTTACCCGGCGCATTAGATGATAAGTATTTAGTGGAAGAATAACATGTTGAATATTGTAATTCCAATGGCCGGGCGCGGTAGTCGATTTTCTCTAGCAGGTTTTACCGACCCAAAACCACTTGTTAAGTTAAATGATAAGCGTATGATAGAAGTCGTTGTTAACAACTTGACACCCGCGCAGCCGCATAGATTCATTTTCATCTGCCAGCAGGAGCATCTGGAACGCTACAATTACGAAGCCGAGCTAGAGAATATCGCGCCCGATTGCATCATTATTGGCATAGATGGTGTCACTTAAGGTGCGGCTTGTACAGTGATGCTTGCTGAATAGTATATCAATAATGAGCAAGCTTTGATGATTGCTAATTCCGATCAATGGGTTGATATTGCGATTGATGACTATCTTGCAGGGTTAGTGAAAAACGATCTTGATGGCCTGATTATGACCATGAAAGCGGACGATGCAAAATGGTCTTATGTTGAGCTTGGTGAACGGGAAATGGTCATTAACGTAGTTGAAAAAATCGTCGTATCCGATGAGGCCACCGTTGGTGTTTATAATTATAAACATGGCAAGGACTTCTGTCGCTGTGTAAAGCAGATGATGGAGAGAAATCAACGTATAAACGGTGAGTTCTATGTTGCACCTGCTTATAATTATATGCTCGCAGAAGAAAGGTCAAGGATTGGCATATATAATGTAGGAAGAGAAGCTGATGGCATGTATGGCTTAGGAACACCATCAGATTTGGAACTATTTAAAAGCTTGCCGGTATTCGCTAAAGCAGTATCGTTTTAATCTTTAGGCCCCGTATGATTTCTAAGTGAAGCTCATCAAATTAAAGCATGATAAAAAGACTAGCTATTTTAACGTTAAACACGCGCAAGTTCTGGAGCTATCTTTCTTACGTGATGTGAGTCGTACCACGATAATTACCTTCCGTGATCTCGTGGTGCCAAAGATAATGAAGGAAGAATATACTGTTAATGGCACCTCGCGATATCTGTTTGACGACATTGATGATGTCCTACTGTATAACGTACAATCTTATTCACCGCTTTATGCGCAAATTATCTGGGATATAGCTCACCAAGTAAAACCTTCTGGCATGATCTATCTTGCGGAAAATTATGATACCGATTGCTTGCTCGAAAGGTCTTACTTTAGAGATGCCTTTATAGAAGTCAACAATGCATCAAATTACCTCAGAGCTTTTCAGAAAGTCAGCCCCCTGATTATTGAATCCGATCGTGGTCTTGATGAGTGGACATTCTGCATACCTGTCGGACCCGAAGAGCCGCAATTCCTTAATAAATGTGTCGAACGTATACTTGAATTAGATATACCCAATAAAGAGATAATACTTTGTGGTATGCCTCATAAAGATTTCAAATTCTTTGACAAGGTTAGAATCGTTGGTGAAGATATACCTGCGCCACCTGTGCATATTACCCGAAAAAAAACACTATCGCGAGGGCTGCGACACTAAAAAATCTATGTCTCATTCATGACCGCATAATGCTGCCTAAAAATTTTGTTAAGGCGATGGAACAGTTTGGGGATTATTTTCCGATAACGGGTCTCCAATCGTTTTTTTTCGCGGACAAAAAATTTAATACCGCGCCGCTATTCAGATTTCGGAACAGTGAGTGAGGATATCACAAAAACATTTAACCTTCATGCGATAACGAAGAAAGAGATGAGACTTATTGGGCGTAAAGGCCTATTTTGCCAAAGCCCAATGCGGAAAACCTATGGATGTGATTTTTTGACGGGAAGCCTATACATTTGTAAGACAAAGCTTTGGAATTATTTCCCGCAAAACGAGTTATTATATTGGGACGATTTTGAGCATAATATTAGAGCGGCTTGTATGGGTATTCCCGTGATTATAAATCCCTGTTCGATGACACAAAGTATGAATAACAGATCCATTATGCATTATTATGGATATTATAGTGTTTTTTCACATAATTGGAAACTCAGCCAGCGCCGGACCATAACCGAAGCACTCCCTTTTTTGCGGCGTAATACTTTGTTCAGGATAACTATACAAGAGGCTAAGAGGAAACTCTATCGTATTGCTAAAAAATATGCAGCAGAGGATAAGATTTTTCACGTAATTAACCGACAATCTTTTTCTAGTCAATCACGTTTGAAAACCATAATAATGGTGATCAGAAGTATTAGAATTCCTCTTTGGGAGGTGGAGCAATTTGTAACCGATTTTGAAAAAGACGTTCTTTGTGAGATCATACCTCCACTTTATCGAAGCGATTTGATAGACCTTTTAAAGTCGTCCAGTAGTGTCACTGATAAAAAACTGCATTGATCACCATGCCCTTTCTACAAAATCAAGTTTCTCATACCTTGATTCATAGCCCTTTTACAGAAAATAAGCACGATTGGTTTATCCGAAAAACGGCTCTTCAAAAACTAATTAATATAATATCTGCTTTTCAAATGAAATATTGTATGAATGGTGTATATTTTAAACTTAGTGTCCAAGAGATTGCTGCACTTGTAGAAGGGACGACGGTTTATTATAATGAAAATGGAAAATAATGCGGATCAGTTATGAGAAAATGACTGAGAAACGTTATTTGCAACTCACGCTTCTTCAGCAAGCTGAAGAAGAAAAATGTGAGGAATTTGACCTGTTAATCGATATGTCCAAGATGAACAAATCATCATACCGAACCCCCCAAATTAGCATTCCTGATGATAGTAGAATACTTAATATTGACTTCATTCAGCTAAAAAATGAGTTTTTTCATGAGAACTTAGCTTTTCTCCGCAGTTTACTGATGGTGTTATGTAAGAGGAAATTAGTACCCAATGTTAATATTAGAATCTACTATCAGCATTATGCTTATTTTCAAAAAGAAATAAACTCTTCAATCTTTTGTGACTCTAATGATGGTTTCGGCAATAATGATTGCCGTATTAGCTTCAGAAAGATTTTGCTTGGCATTGCATTAAGAAAAATAGTAGGTCTAAGGTTGTCTGGCATTGCTTATAAAGCCTATCAATATTTGAAAAGACCGTTAAGATAACGATTATCACTGGACTTAACAATGCGAGTGTCACCTGATGATATAACAATTGTGATGCAAGGGATAGTAGTTGACGATAAAGGAATCGATAGATCCATAATCAATAATATCCGAAAAGTCACACAACATTTCCCAAGATGCAAAATTATTATATCTACGTGGAAAATGGAGCCCGAACGCAATGCACAATTTTGCAAATTAGCGCGCTATCTCGGTTTCGCCTATATTATTAATGATGATCCTGGGATCACTAGTAAAATTAAAGATGGTATTAGATACGTAAGTAATGTTAATCGAATGATTGTGTCATCTTTATGTGGTATACAATTAGCCAGTGCGTCGTTTGTAATAAAAATGAGAACTGACTCATATTTTACCTCTGACGCTATAATCGACTTGCTTGAAAGATACATAGTAAACGATAAGTTTGAGCGTCATGTTGGTTATTCAGTTTTTAATCATATGGTTTTAAACTATAATCTTTTCTCACGAAATGCCAGAGGCTATTTACCCTATCTTTTCCATCCTGGAGACATACTCTTTTGTGGGTATAAAGACGATGTTATGAGTATTTTCGATGTTGAATTGGCGGATGAAAGAATTTTCAAAATTAGTAAGCATGGATATTTTTACACCATAATGAACTATGTTCCAGAGCAATATATTTTGGTTAAATGTATTGAAAAGCGAACAGGGCTTCAGGTATATAGCGGAAATAGTCAGATAAATAACAAGCTCATTGTTGAATCTGAAATGTACTACATAAACAATTTCATTCCTTGTGATTCCGGTAACATTGCTTTCTGCTGGAGAAAACACAAATCGCATTATCACAATAAGGGAAGATACAGTGTCTATGATTATTCTGATTGGATGAGGGTTTATAACAAGTCTATGCGCGGTTTGCGTACACCAATCGATAGAAAATTCATGATAAAAAAATGGTTACGCTTTTCATGACGGGCTTTTTTTATATACGCTCAAATTTGCTCAGCATACCCTTTGTGAAAAGAATAGCCATGAAGATCTTTAATAAAAGAGGGTGAGCTTATGCGGAGCATCGTCTCAAAGCCTAATAGTGTAACGTCTAAGTCAGAAATCTTTAACGCTAAGTACCTGATATTACAATTGGCTAAGCGAGATTTTTTTGTCAGATATAGGCAAACTGGCCTATGATTTCTATGGGCAGTCATCAATCCATTGACCAGTTTCATTTTGTTTGCCTTTGCCTTTGGTCTTTTAGTAAAAATTCCAACGCCCGAGTACTCTTCACCCTATTCAGCGGTATTGATTGTCGGAATATTGTTTTGGAACTTTTTCTCCGCCAGTCTGAACTCCGTAAGTGGTTCATTAATAAATAATATTGGTCTTATTAAAAAAGTTTACTTCCCACGCGTAGTTTTTGGCCTGGCACGTGTTTTCGTTGCTGTGATTGACTTGCTGTTTGCGTTGATTTTCTTTATTCCTGTTCTTTGGTATCTGGATGTCACTATCCACTTTTCTCGATTAGTGGTTTATTTACCGTTTTGCATTTTAACTACGCTGTTATTCGCGTGGGGTATGGGTGCCATCATTGCTATTTTGAAAGTCAAATACAAAGATTTTGGGCACGTTGTTCCTTTGGTAATGCAAATTTTGTTTTATGCATCTCCTATTGTTTACACTTTAAGTATTGTGCCAGAGAAATATATGTATCTATATAAGATGAACCCATTTTAGCATATATTGACATTGGCGCGCTATGCTTTTCTTAATGGAAAAGTGGTGCCTAGTATAGCCACAACCTTAGCTCTGGCAATGATCGTCGCGATTGTGGGCAGTGTCTATTTCGTGTTGAATGAAAGAAAAGTGGTTGATTTAGAATGATTGAGTTTAATGGTGTTTCAAAAAAATACCGTACGGGTAAGCGCCGAAGCGACTCTATGAAAGATATTTTTTCATTTGGGCGATTTGCTCGCGCCGGGGCCATAGCCAAATTTCGACTTTTACAGCGGTCAATAACGTGATCTTTCGTATCAACGAGGGTGATTCAGTGGGGAGCTTGGGGAGGAATGGCGCTGGCAAGTCAACTATTCTGAAATTGATGACTAGGATCATCCTACCCACTAGCGGATTTATTCAGATAAATGGTACCTTCTCTACATTATTAGAAGTGGGTGCCGGCTTTCATCATGATCTCTCTGGCTATGAGAATATCTTCTTATCCGGCGCCATTATAGGAATGAATCGTAAAATCGTCAAGCAATCGCTGGATGAAATTATTGCTTTTTCAGAGATTGGCGATTTCATCGATTCTCCCGTCAAATATTACTCGTCAGGTATGTTTCTACGTCTGGCATTTTCTATTGGCGTTCACCTTAAATCTGATATTTTGGTGGTTGACGAGGCAATATCAGTAGGTGATTCCAATTTCCAGAATAAATGTTTGCTCAAGATTAATGAAATTAAAAAAATAATAAGACGGTTGTGTTTGTAAGTCATGATTTGAATCAGGTGTCTGCAATATGCAACAAGGCGATACTCATTGAACAGGGTAGTGTTATTTTTGATGGCGACGTCAAGGATGCGGTTGAAATTTATACATCGCGTTAACATCTTACTATATGAATATTGATTTAAAAGGTCACTATGGAAATATTGTCTCATCGTGGATATTGGAAACTGCCAGCAGAGAAAAACAGCACCGCTGCGTTTATCCGTTCGTTTGATCTCGGTTATGGCACTGAAACCGATTTGCGCGATTTTGATGGTCAACTTGTCATTAGTCATGATATGCCCAACTCAAGTGCGCTTGCAGTAGATGATTTATTCACCCTATACAATAATAGTAAATGTAGCTGCCGCCCCACGTTGGCGTTGAATGTAAAAGCAGACGGATTACAAAAGCTCGTTAAAGAGAAATTAAATCAATATAATATAGAAAATTATTTTGCTTTTGATATGTCTATACCCGATCTTGTCGCTTACAAAAATGAGGGCCTAAATTTCTTTGTTCGTTTTAGCGAATATGAGCCTGAATCTCGTCTTTTTGAGGATGCGGCAGGGGTCTGGCTGGATGGTTTCAAGGAAACGATAGTCAATAAAAGGCTTATTAGCTCATTTCTGAACCGTAATAAAAAGGTTTGTTTGGTGTCCCCGGAGCTCCATACTCGTGAGCATTTAGCCGTCTGGGATAAAATTAAGCAGCTGCCTGATAGCATCACTTCATCAAGCAATTTTCTTTTATGCACCGACTTACCTGAGGATGCAAGGAGTTTTTTATGGTCACTAAAATTAAAGCTGTCATTTTCGATATGGATGGTGTGCTCATTGATGCCAAGGACTGGCATTATGATGCACTCAATAAAGCGCTTAATCTTTTTGGCTTGGAAATAACCAAGCAGGAACATCAGACTACTTATGATGGTTTGCCGACAAAAGACAAGCTTATCATGTTAAGCCGTGACAAGGGGCTTTCTCACTCACTGCACTTATTCATTAATGAGATGAAACAAAAATACACGATGGACATCGTCAATAATTGTTGTAAACCAATGTTCCATCATGAATATGCTTTATCGAATTTACAACGAGAAGGCTACATGCTTGCATGTGGCCTCTAATTCAATTAGGAATTCAATTGAAGTGATGATGGATAGAGCGCATTTGTCCCAGTACTTGGAATTCACTCTTTCAAATCAAGAAGTGGTTAAAGGTAAACCTGACCCTGAGATGTACAATAAAGCAATATTGACGCTTAACGTATTGCCGCAAGAGTGCGTAATTGTGGAGGACAATGAAAATGGCATTAAGGCCGCTCGCGCCAGCGGTGCGCATGTACTTGAAGTCGAGACGGTTTATGATGTTAATTACGAAAACATCAAAAAATTTATCATGAGTATAGAAGAGGCCTAACACAATGATCAATATCATTATCCCAATGTGTGGTGAAAGTCTTTACGAAACGTCCGATGATTTTATCTATCCAAAAATTCTAACTGAGATAGCAAACAGAACGTTATTGGAATATTCTCAGGATATCTTTGACACGTTGAAAGAAGAAGCAAAAAATATATATCATTCCACAGAGTAAACTCAAAGAACTGGGTCTTAAAATAATAATAGAAACTATTAGCGATTCTACAGGCATAATTGTGCCGTTACAGGGTAATACGAAAGGTGCCGTGTGTAGCTGTCTCATGGGTGTTGATGCGCTTGATTTAGAGGCAGAACTGATCATTTCATCTGCTGATCATTATATTAAAGATGATCTGCAAAGCATTGTTACGTATTTCCGTAGTCAAAAGGCTGACGCGGGGGTTCTTTCTTTTGAGTCAGTGCATCCAAAATGGTCTTTTGTGAAATTGAATGCGGATAAACAGGTTATCGAAGCCGCTGAGAAAGTGTCCATTAGCCGCAATGCCGTTGCGGGGTTATATTATTTCCGCCAGGCCAAAGACTTTGTAAGTGCGGCAAAAAGCATTATACGGAAAGATAATTGCATCGGCGGTAATTTTTACCTCTCTTCCTGCTTAAATGAATTGGTTTTAGAGAAAAAGAGAATTATCCTGCGCCATCTGGATAATGCTATTTATCATAATTTTTATGATGCTCACGCGGTGAAAGCTTTCGCCCTTTCACATGACAAGCATCTCAATTCGGTAGGCAAGCTCACGGAACAGTATGTTGAGGCTTTTAATAAACGTTCCTTACCGTCTGTGATTGAGATTTTTGACCGCGATGCCTCTTTGATTGATCCAGATAATCAACTGATAGGACAGGAAAGCATCCGGGAGATGCTGTTGCGGTTGTTCTCGGCGTGTGACTCCTTTTCTTTCGTTGCGCACTCAGTCATGACAGAGGGTTATAAATCAATCATCGAGTTTGAGCTGCAATTGAACGAAAAGATCCTGCGAGGAGTGGATATCATCGAATGGAATCAAAAAGGGAAAATCATCAAACTCAACGCCTACCTTCACTAAGGCTTGGGTTGATTTTGCAAGTCTACGATGCGGTGGAGATGACAGCATGCCCGTGAAGTTTGCAGTAAAACTCCCGGCTTTGGCACAGCGAAAACAACAGATGTCCGGCGATGTAAAGGGGTCCTGGCGGCGGACTGTATCTTTGATGACAAACAAGGCGAGCTAATACGAGAGGCCCGCCGGGACGGTAACCTGACGCCCGTCACCGCGCGTTAGCATATCGCGCGTACCTAATGATGTCCGCCGGGACGGTAACCTGACGCCTGGCATGACACGCGAACGTCATACCCGCATCGGGCGCGCGCTGGCAGGCACATCCATAAGCAGGGGTTTACAACAACAGCGGTAGAGTGGCGCTGGCGCTGCGCTGACTGGCGAGAGCGTAATGGTCATCAAGCTTTAACAGCTCCTGGATTAATAACTCAACCAGCAGCATGGCGCTGATTTTAGATTGCAGCGCACCGGCGTTAAGCGGCCCTTACGGTTTGGCGGCCACTAATAACACGTCAGCCAATTCACAGAGCGGGCTATGCAGAGTGTTGCTCAGCACAATCACCTTTGCCCCGTGCTCGCGGGCGAGTGCCACCGCCGATAAGACATCGCGCGTCGATCACGAACTGGAGATGGCAATGACCACATCTTCCGCGACCAAGCTGACGGCGTTCATTGCCGCGCTGTGCATGTCGTCAAAGGCATGGGCGGATTTGCCCAGCCGCAGCAGTTTATATTGCAGATAATTGCCGATGATCGCGCTGGCCGCCACGCCATAGATTTGCAGCGAGCGCTTCGCGTGCAGTAGCACGGCGCCGTCCGCCAACGCCTGGCGGTTGACCAGCTTGCCGGTATCCTGGAGCGCGTTGGCGGCCTCGTCAATCAGACCCTGCACATCATCGGTTGCCGACGTAGGCTCTTCTTGCTGACCCGCCTCCAGCGACAGCGCCATTTTAAATTCGGCAAAGCCCTTGCAACCGAGCATACGGCACAGCCGCGTTACGTTGGCTTCACTGGTGCCGCTTTGCTCCGCCAGTTCGGTGATGGTCAGATAAAGCACGCGTTGAGTATGCTCAAGCACGAACACGCCGAGCTTTTGTAGCGTCTGGCTAAAACTTTCCAGGCTATGTCGCAGGTAAAGCAGCAGATTCACCGGTGCAGAATATTGATTCACAGCAGACTCCTTGTTATATGCCGAACCGGTTAGCAGAGGATCCTGAATGCTGCCGGAGACGTTATTTTAAGCGCTTAAGGCCCTTTACGAAAATGTTTATCGATCGATATACTGCTTGTGGTGAAAATTTTCATCATAAAAACTATGATTGGGGATAATTATCATGGCTAGGCCACTTTCTGCTGCAAGCGGTATATGGTTTGAAAAGGCCCAGAGATTCGGCAAATCCTTTATGTTACCCATTGCCGTCTTGCCGGCAGCGGGCTTATTGCTGGGGATTGGCGGCGCGTTATCCAATGCGAATACGGTGGCCGCCTACCCCTTTTTAAATATTCCCTGGCTCCAGGATGTGTTTACCGTCCTAGCGGGCGCCGGCACGATTGTTTTCGCCAATCCGGCGGTGCTATTCGCCGTCGGCGTGGCGGTGGGTTTGGCGAAGACGGATAAAGTAACGGCAGGCATGGCGGCGTTATTGGCCTATCTGGTGATGAATGCCACCATCAACGCCTTATTGCAAATTAGCGGCAAACTGGCGGCCAATAATCCAGGCGTCCATGGGCAGGGCATGGCGCTGGGGATCCAGACGCTGGAAACGGGTGTTTTTGGCGGGGTGGTCATCGGCCTGGTGTCGTACTGGCTGCATAACCGCTACAACAAAATTGCCTTGCCGCAGTTTCTCGGCTTCTTCGGCGGATCGCGCTTTGTGCCGATCGTCTGCTCCTTTGCCGCCATTATTGTCGGTGCGGTGATGATGGTCGTGTGGCCCTGGTTTCAGAAAATCATTTTCAGTCTCGGCGGCCTGGTCGATGCCACCGGTTACCTGGGTACATTTATATATGGCTTTGTACTGCGCATGCTTGGGCCGTTTGGATTACATCATATTTTATATTTGCCGTTCTGGACTACGGCACTCGGCGGCAGTGAAGTGATTAACGGTCAGCTTTATGAAGGAACCCAGCGCATCTTTTTTGCTCAGTTGGCGGACCCAAACACTCAGCATTATTATATTGGCACGGCGCGCTTTATGTCCGGGCGATTTATTACCATGATGTTTGGACTGCTCGGCGCATGTCTGGCGATGTATCATGCGGCGCGGCCGGAAAATCGCAAGCGGGTGGGCGGGCTATTGCTGTCGGCGGCGCTTACCTCCTTCTTGACCGGTATTACCGAACCTATTGAGTTTTCATTTCTGTTTATCGCGCCGGCGCTGTATGTGCTGCATGCCGTGCTCGATGGTTTGGCGTTTATGCTGGCCCATATCCTGCACATTACCATTGGTCAAACCTTCTCCGGCGGCTTTATCGACTTTATTTTGTTCGGCGTTTTGCAGGGCGAGGCGAAAACCCATTGGTTGTGGGTTCCGGTAGTGGGCGTTCCCTGGTTTTTGATTTATTACTTCTCATTCCGTTACCTGATTAGCCGTTTCGATTTCAAAACCCCCGGCAGGGAAGAAATGGCCGCCGTAAGCGAAGCGGTGGCCGGCAGTCAGCGGGCGGAGACGATTATTAAAGCGCTGGGCGGGCGGGAGAATATTGAAGAACTGGATTGTTGTGCTACCCGTTTGCGGGTCACGGTGCGGTCCCCGCAAGAGGTGGATGAAGCGTTGCTGACGCAAAGCGGCGCCCGTGGCGTGATTAAACGTGGTAATGGGGTGCAGGTGATATTCGGCCCCCATGTCACGGTGATTAAAAATGAAATAGAGAAAGCAACTGCGTCATGACTGAGTCTATGCTGACGACGATTAAAGGGAAACTGGTAGTATCCTGCCAGGCGCTGGAGCAGGAACCGCTGCACGGTGCATCGATAATGGCGCGTATGGCGCTGGCGGCACAACAGGGGGGATCGGCGGCAGTCCGCGCCAACGGTATGGCGGATGTAGTGGCTATTCAACAGCAGGTTGCGCTGCCGGTTATCGCTATCATCAAGCGGGATTATCCCGATAGCGAGCTGTTTATTACCGCCACGGAACGGGAGGTTGATGAGCTGATGGCGGCGCGGCCGCCAATGATTGCAATGGACGCCACCGACAGGCCGCGTCCCGCCGGCGGCTCGCTGGCCCGGCAAGTAGACTATTGCCGGCGACAGTATCCGGACCTGCTGATGATGGCCGACATTGCAAGCGTGGCGCAGGCGCGTCAGGCCGAGCAACTGGGTTTTGATGTCATTGGTACGACGCTTTATGGTTATACCGAAGAGAGCAGGGGGCGGATGCTGGCCGAGCAGGATTTCGCTTTCCTGCGCGAGGTGCTGGCGGCGGTCAGCCGCCCGGTTATCGCCGAAGGCAATGTGTTGACGCCGGAAATGGCGGCGCGTTGCCCCTGGAATTAGGCTGTCATGCGGTGGTGGTGGGCGGGGCTATTACCCGTCCGCAGCAAATAACGGCGCGTTTTGTCTCTGCCATTGCCACCGTTAATATCGCGCGAAAAGGAAATTAATGGCATCAGCCGGGAACGCGGCGCCCCAGTATTTCAGGCCGGCCCGCCGGTATATAAACGCCGTGCGCGCCGGGCGGAGCAGGATTGACGCGTCAACCCGCTGATGCAACGGGAAAGAGGGCGGGTCATCGTCCGCCGTGCGGTACAGCGCGGTGATGGGCTAGTCGCTCAGGGCATACAGGCTGTAGCCGGCGGCGGCGACGTCCCAGGTAAAGTCCTTCCAGCTCCAGCCGGTGCCTGCGGGCCGGCTGTCCCAGGCTTCTTTTAACGCGCCGAAGCTGATAGCCAGACCAAAACCGATATTACGACTGCGTGCGGGCGAGGCCGATTGATGCTCGGCGATCGCGCTGCCGGCCACCGCCAGCAGCGCGGAGCCAACAAAGTGCTGGGCCTTGTCGCGACCGGTCCAACTATCCTGGGCCAGGTGGCTACAACCCGTGCAACATAGCAGCGGCAACAGCCACAACGCGGGTAACGATAAATGGCGGCCTTTGTGCATCACTGAGTTCCTGCTGGCGCCGGCAGCGTAACGCTCAAGAAAGCGCCGCCGCCGGGAGAGGGCATCTTGGTTCAGAGGATGCGGCTAATTAAACGGTCGATGCGGATCCGACGCAATCGGCGGATAAGCTTGCGGACTTTAACCGGATAATCGGCGATTCTCTCAAGTTCTGTGAAATGCCGCACCACTTGGGTGTGGGTGCGGATCCGGTTGAGCTCTTTCTCACGCTGCGGGCGCAACGCCTGTGCATGATCGTGAATAAGCAGCGCGTTCTCCAAATCAAGCCGCCAGGCACGCGGGTTGAGGTTATTGCCGGTCAGCAATTGCCACTCCTCGTCAACCCATACCCCTTTCAAATGGTAACTGTTGTCGCCGTCCTTCCACAGACGCACCACCAATTGACCGTTGTCCACATACCGCTGCAGGCGGCTTAGAAAACGGCGTAAATTGATTTCGTACAAATACGGTAGGGCGCCGATAATCTTGAACGGCTGATCTTCAGGGATATAAAAATCGTTGGCGGTTTTATCGCCGACAATGATTTCCACCTGCCTGCCCAGGCGCAGCAGACCGATTAAATCGCGCACCAGCAGCGCCGGCAAATTGAAATAAGGGGTACACAGCGTCAAGGTGTCGCGGGTGGAGCACAGTAGATGATGAATCGTTTTGTTTAGCGGGCTTTGCTTGCCCAATCCCACCAGTGGGGTAATGGCCAATTCATTCAGTCCCGCCGTGCCCTGGAAACGATAGCCGGCCTCGCGCAGAGTCTGGCGAAACAGGCGGGTATCATTTTTGATCTCCAGGCTTTTCGGCCGGGCGACGTTATCCAGCCGGTTTACCGCCGGCGCTGTGAGTAATTGCTGTTTGATGTAGGCAAGTAGCGTGTCGGCCAGGGAGGGATTACGGATAATTTGGTAACGATCGTAGCGATACTTATCCTGTTGATGCAGATAAACATCGTTCAGGCTGGCGCCGCTGTAAATCACCTGAGCGTCGATAATGAAGCCTTTCAAATGCAGAACGCCCAGCGCTTCGCGGGTATTGACCGGCACGCCGTATACCGGCACGTCCACGCCGGGATGCGCTTGAGCCATACGGCAGTACCAATCGGCGTTGGTATCAGCGGCGGCGGCGGCGATACGTCCGCGTTGCGCCCGGTGCCAGTCAACCAGAATCGCTAAATCCAGCGAGGGATTATTACGTTTGGCATCATAAACGGCGTCAAGGACGCGTTGACCGCCCTGATCCTGCTCCAGATACAATGCGACCAAATAGATATGCTGCCGGGCGCCGGCGATGGCCTGTATGAGCGCGTGATAGAAATCTTCAGGGCTGTAAAGCGTTTTAACATCTGCAACCGTCTGAGGAATTTTTGGCAGTTGTGCAAGGTGTTGTTGGTGTTTACTGCGTTTAAAAGTTGACAACATCACAGTGCGCTTCTTCTCTTATCATCGAAGGTTAGAATGACCCTATGCAAACAAATATTTGCGTTGAATCGGCCATAATACCACTACTTCTGTTGCTTGTGGGCATGTTTCAACTGCTCGGCTAATCCTTGCCCGCTGTCGGCAGAACTCATGCTGTAGCCGGTTCCAGTGCCAGCGACAGCGCGACGATACCGTCCTGCATTTGAATATCTACCGTAAACCCTAATTTGCGCGCCAGCGTTATCATGCCGCGGTTGTTGTGCATAGTGATAGCGGTCAGCCGCTGCAAACCGTGGGCACGGGCGTAATCTATCATCTTTTCCAGCAGCATGCGCCCGAGCCCCAGTTTTTTCAAATCGGAACGTACCAGTACCGCGAATTCCGCATCGGTGTTGTCAGGGTCGGCAATGACGCGGGTAACACCAATGATAACCTCTCGATCCTGCTGTTGTACGACCGCCACAAACGCCATTTCCCGATCGTAGTCGATTTGCGTCATATATGCCAAATCTTCATGGGTAAATTCGCTAATTTCGCTGAAATAGCGGTAATAGAGATCATCGCGGGTCACCAGACCGATAAAGGCTTTCAGCAGCGGTTCGTCCTCCGGTAAAATCGGCCGGAACAGACAGCGCTGGCTGTTATTGAGCGTCACCACCGATTCCAGCTGGCGCGGATAGGGGCGGATAGCCAGCAGCGCGCCAAGATCGCCATGGTACTCGCTTAATTGCAAGCTGACATTCAGCGCGGTGATTTCCGTGCAATCCACCACCAGATCGGAGACTTGCACCAGCAATTGGCTGAGCGCCGCGAGATCCAAAGGATACAGCGGGCGGTGGTTGCGCAGGGCGCCCATCTTTAACCCTTGCAGCACCAGGTGATGCGCCAAGGCCATATTGAGCGGCGGTAATGCTACCGCCACCGGCGCCCCCGCGCGCCAGTCGCTTTCGCCATCGCCTAACAGGATAAGCGGGCCAAATACCGAGTCTTGTTCCACGCTGATGCGTAGTTCCTGCGTGCCGTCGCGGCTGGCCATGCTCTGCACCGACAGTCCTTCAATGCGCGCCGCGGGATAGGTAACTGCCGCGCGCTCAAGCATCGCGCTGGCCGCCTGCGCCACTTCCGCCGCGTTGCGTAGCGCGAGCATCACCCCCTGCACGTCGGATTTATGGGCAATATCGGCGGACCGCAGTTTTGGCGCCACCGGATAACCGAGTCCTTCGCTGAGCCGTACCGCGTCGTCGCTGTCGGCGGCGATCCAGGTGGGCAACGTCTTGATACCATAGGCTTCAACAATAGGCCTGACTTCATGGGTTTCCAGCCGGGTTATCCCTTGATCCAGCGCTTCGCGGATCATCTGGTGGACGTGGGCGGCATCGACGGTCAACCCGACCGGCAGCGCTGGCGTCTCCATCAGCTGTCGCTGATTGCGCCGGTATTCCGCCATGTGCATGAATGCCGTCACCGCCCCTTCGGGGGTACGATAGGTCGGCAGGCCCGCCTCGGTGAACAGGCGGCGCGCCTGCTGTGAAGAATACTCGCCGCTCCAGTTGGTCAGTAGGGTTACCGAACCAGAGCGGGCAGCCTCGGCCAGCGTGTCAATCACCTCGCGGGCGGTTTCACTGCTGGGCGCGGCGGCGCTCGGTGCATGGATTATCAGCAACGCATCGAAATCCTTACTGCCCATCAGCGCCGACAGCGCGGCGCGATAACGTTCCGGCGTCGCATCGTCGGCGAGATCCAGCGGATTACCGGGTTTCACCGTCGCCGGCAACGCCTGCGCCAGTGCCGCCATGGTGGCGTCAGCCGGCCATGGCGGCGCAACAGCTCGTCCAGAGCTAATGCCGCGGGTGCAATGCCATTGCTGATGATCAGTAAGCGTTCGCCCCGCAGGGATCGCATATGGCTTAAGGTTTCCACCGCTGAAAACAGTTCGTGGGTGTCGCGTACCCGTAGCAGCCCGGCCCGCTGAATGGCGGCGTCATAGGCGGCATCGCGGCCGGGATGGTAGTTTAGCAACTGCTGCGCCTGGATGGTGCGGCCGCTTTTAATTACCAGAATCGGTTTATTGCGCGCCGCGCCACACGGGCGGCGGAAAGGAAACGTCGGGCGTCGGAGAGATGCTCCAGGTGCAGAAGTATCGCGCTGGTCTTACCGTCGCGCGCCAGAAAATCCAGCATATCGTCGACATCGATATCAATGCTGTCACCGAGAGCGATAAAGTAGGAAAACCCGATGGCGCGCTGCTGCGCCCAGTCGAGCACGGTATTGGATACCGCCGCCGACTGCGAAATAAACGCCAATTTGCCACGATGAATAGGGACCGGCGAAAAGCTGGCGTTCAGACCCTGCCACGGCGCCAGCAGCCCCAAACTGTTGGGGCCCAGCAACCGCATGCCGAAACGCTGGGCACAGGCGAGCAGTTCGTCGAATTGCGTCGCCGGCGCCGACAGCACGATGGCGGTCTTGCAGCCTCGTTCGCCCAAAGCGGTGAGCAGGTCCACATTGCGTCGGCCGTGGGTACACACTACCGCCAAATCCGGCGTCAAGCAGATTGCGCATCATCAGGTTGCCGGCGCGGCCGGGCGTGTCCGATGCACCAACCACCGCAATCGATTTAGGCCGCAGCAGCGCCTCCAGTCCCCGTAAACTCATCACTGCCTCCCCCGCTGGTTGACGGGATAAGTGTACGCGTTTTATTCCATTTCTGCTGTGACGGCGGGGGACAATCCGCGCGGCGCGTGGGATTTGCCGGCCATATAACGATGACGAAAGAGCGCAAAATGGGCCATCAGTGTGTTAGCGGCGGCGTGATACCACGTCTGCATGAGCAACGCGGCGGCCACCTCCGCGGTGCAATGGTGTCCCGCGCCATGGCTGCCGCGCAGGCCATATTGCGACTCGCTGGGCAATGCCAGCGACAATACCGGAAACTGCGTCAGCCACGGGCTTTTGCGGAACATTTTGCCCGCCTCGGGCCAGGTACCGTCCAGCAGGATAAACAGCGGCGGCCGCGGCATCGGGCAGGATATGGTTGACGACCTGCCGCCCGGCCGGCGTATGGCTGGCGGGAAACACCACATAAGGTTGACGGCCCGAATCGGCCACCGCCGCCAGCATGGCCGGATCCGGTTCAGTACGTGACCAGAGAAACGCCTGCGTGGTGGGCAGAATGTCGGCCATTAACCGGCCGGTATTGCTGGGTTTCAAGGGTTCGGCATCGAACATCACCAGACAAAACCGACTGCTGGCCTGCTGCGGCATAATGGTAGAGCATAAACAGAGCCGGCGCGGCAGCAGGCAATGCTCGCAGCGCATCACGCAGCACGCGGCAGCCGCGGGCGCGAAACGGACGCGTCGATTGCTGCAAACGGAATTGGCGCAAGGCCAGAACGGCGTTTTGGGTAATGGGAAGTTCGGCGGTGTCAAAAGAGGACGAGTGTACCGGAGCGCTCAGGTGAAGGGTAACGCTTTTTGCCTGCTTGCCGCCGTGGTGGCGCAGGTCTGGGTAGCATTTAACTCCGGTGGCGCCCCCCTGCGGCAACGTATATTATCACGACCGTCTGTGGCAACGCAGACCATGGCAACCTTCTACGGCATCGCAGACCATGGAAACCTTCTGCGGTATCGCAGACCATGGCAACCTTCTGCGGCATTGCAGACCATGGCAACCTTCTGCGGCATCGCAGACCATGGCAACTCTCTGCGGCATCGCACATAGGGCGGACCCTGAGCAGAACCCGGGTGGCGGAACCGCCCGCGCTGTCCCGCGTTACCAGAGAACCGCTGGCGGCAACCTCAGCAGGCGAGTGGACTGCACCACCGCGCGGGTAAGTCACGCGCGGCGCTCAGGGGAGTAGTCAGGCGCGCCGCGCGCGTCTCACGAGGTGGTGCCTTGCAGGTAGAGTCCTTCATCCAGCCACTCCTCGAAGGGCGCTTTGGGCATGGCGCCGTGCAGCGAGTCCACTTTTTGTCCCTGCTTGAACAACATAATGGTAGGAATACTGCGAATGCCGAAACGGCTGCTCAGCGTCGGCTCGGCTTCGGTATTAATCTTGATGAAGCGCACCTTATCGCGACGTTCGCCGGCGACAGCATCGAAAACCGGCGCGAAGCCGACGCAGGGGCCGCACCACGGCGCCCAGAAATCGATAACGACGGGCAGATCGTCTTGCAGCAGTTTGTCCAGGGTGGCGGCCGTGGCGTGGACAACCGTTCCGTCCAGTAACGGTTCGCCACACCGGCCTCAATTGGCGTCATCATTAATCCTATCGTCCGGCAGGCGATTGGTTGCCAGGCAGGATGCACAAACCGTATTCATAATGTTGCCTCTGATAAGCGAGTTTGCCGGGCCGGAGACTTTTCCGACCGATGACACGCGCGCTTTTAATGGGTAAGTTGTCAAAGTATGGTAAAAGAAATACCGGGTGACAAAATGATTTGTTCAATGGTTTTGATAGTTGCCGGCTTTTACCTTAACCCGGTAGCTATATGGATGGAGATGGGGTAATCTTCGCGCCCATCAGAGGGGGGAGGGCAATATGAGCGATAACGATTCGTTAAAGGGCAAAAACGGCAAAGTCCGCGTGATGTATGTGCGTAAAGAGGAAGAGCAGGAGCAAACGCGCCGCCCATCCTCGCGCGCCTCCGCTGACGATCGCAGGGGCGACCAGCGCAGTGAGGGACGTAGTCCGTGGAACACCTCCGGCGCCCGCGGCGGCGACCGTGCCGACCGTGCCTCGGGTGAGGCGGCGCGTCACGCCCGTCAGGACTCCCCGTCCCGCGACGATAGCGGCGTGCGCGCGGCGACGCGCCGGATTCGCCGTGGAAGACCTTTTACGCCGGCGATGACGCCGCCGTGCCGGATCATGGTGGGATCAGCGGCAAAAGTCAGATTGATCCCGAACAATTACGCCGCCAGCGCGCCGAAGAAACCCGTGTCTACGGTGAAAATGCCTGTCAGGCGCTGTTTCGCAACCGGCCGGACGCGATTGTCTGGGCCTGGTTTGAGCAAGCGGTGACGCCGCGGTTTCGCGATGCGCTGCGCTGGATGGCGGCCAATCGTAAAGCTTATCACGTGGTGGAAGACGATGAGCTGGCCAAAGCTTCTGGCACCGAGCACCATGGCGGCGTCTGTTTTCTGATTAAAAAGCGCGCCGGCCTTGATGCCGACGGATATCTGGCTGCCGCCGCGGCGCAACAACAGGATTGCGTGCTGACGCTGGAGCAGGTGAGTAATCCTCACAATCTCGGTGCGATGTTGCGCAGCTGTGCCCACTTCGGTGTAAATGGCGTGATGGTGAGCGACAGCGCCCTGCTGGATTCCGGCGCCGCAGTGCGCACCGCGGAAGGGGGAGCTGAGCACGTCAAAGCCATACAATGCGACGATGTGTTGCAGGACCTGCAGCGTTTCCAGCGTTCCGGTTACACCGTGGTCACCCTCACCGGTAACGGCGGCACGTCGCTGTCGACGGTGAAGATGCCTGCCCGGACGGTGCTGGTACTGGGAGAAGAAGTCAGCGCGCTATCGGAAGCGGTGTTGTCCCAGGCGGATATCGCGGTGACCATCAACGGCAGCGGCCGGGTGCCGAGTTTGAATGTGTCCGTCAGCGCCGGTATTCTGCTGGCGGAATGGTGGCGGCAAAACCGCGGCTAGCGGCGGCGTAAGGGCGCAAAAAAACGCCGCGGGATATCTCTCGCGGCGTTTACCCGGGCAGGCGGTTAACGCACTACAGCACAGCTTGTTCCGCGATAAGCGTGTCCAGCTTATTCAAAAGCTTGCGGGTCAGGCTTTCCAATTGCTGTTTTTCCGCTTCATTGAGCGTCGACCACAGGGAAAGCAGGCAGTTATATTGCGGCGGCAAGAGGTTATCCAGAAACGCCTGGCCGGCCTCCGTCAGATGCAGATGCAAACAACGGCGATCATTTTCGCTTTCTTTACGCTCGATCCAACCGCGCTTCTCCAACTCATCGGCGATCCGGGTGGCATTGGTGCGCGATGAGCCCAGCGCCGAGCTCAGTTCTGATGGTTGAATACTGCGGGTAGCATGAGATTCCAGCGTTACCAGCGCCATAAACAAGGTTTCATTGATCCCTTGGGCTTTCAGCATACGGTTGCGATTTTCCAGCAATTTTCCCTGCATATGCATGCATAAACGGGTCAAGAGCACTTCCTGCAAAGGAAAATCACTTTTTTGCTGCGCACGCAGCGTTAACATTTGTTCAATCGGGGTGAACGAGCTTTCCATCGTAACCTGCACCTCATTAGTTGCAGACTGTATAATAACTGATGTAATCACCCATGTAAATATTGTCAGGCTGGAAAGTTTAGACGTCTATATAAGTGTTGAGGTAATGTTAATTTACCCACTCACGACGCGACCGGTCAAAACATCAGCAAGCACTTATATACTACACCGTAGACCAACGCGCTGGACAGTGTTGCCATCACAATGCTGCGGGTGCGGCCAAATAGCAGCGTCAAGGTTAAAAAACCCGCCAGCGCGGGCCACGCGCGCTGAGGTTCGTGCATGATGTCGGGTAGGCAGGACACCACCAGCAATGCGCAAATGGCGGCAATACCGATACTGTCCAGCACCCGGCCGAGCAGGCCATTGCGCAACGGCCTGCGGCCGGCGTTGCCTGCCAGACGCAGCGGTAACCAGCGAAACAGAAAATTTGCCGTCCCGACCACGCAGGCAATGATAAATACCGTATTACCCACGGGCGGCCCTCCTGCCATGGCGCAAGCAGCGCCGCCAGACAGCCGCCGCCGATGCCGCCCAGAATCGCCATGGGGATGGATACCAGCCACAGTCCCGCCAGCGCGCCGACCAGGGCGGCAGCCAAAACCAGACTTTGCCGCCGCTGGAACGCGGCCAGCAGAAAACTCAGGAACAGCGCCGGTAACATAAAGCCCAGCGCCGCCGACACGGCGGGACAGTCGTCGAGAAGGCCGTTGCAGGAGCACACGCCCGCCAGCGCGTACCGAGCACCCACGACAGCCAGGCGCACAGCGCGACGCCTATCATCCAGTCCTCCGACCAACTGCGGTGGTCCCGGCCTAAGCCGGCTAATTGCAGCGGCAAACACCTCATCGGTCAGACCGAACGCCCAGAGGGCGGTTTTACGGGGCGCCAGCGTGCCGGCCCGGGTGGCCGCGAGCGCGCCCGCGGCCACCCGGGCCAAACAGGCCGATCGTCGACTCGCTGTAATGAAACGGCGGCGCGGCCAGCAAGAAGGCCATGGACGTCCAAAGATTACTAAAACAGGCAAAACTGAGACAGCCCAGCAGAGCACGGTTGCGCAATACCGGCGAATGCCGGTAAATACTAAATATCGATCCGAGCAACTGGCGATAGTTCAGATCGGAATACTGCTTATAGCGCGGCAGGGCAAACCACATAATCACCGCCATGACAATCATTAAGGCGCTGGCCAGCCAATACACGGTTTGCCAGCCGCCAAGATCCGCCAGCGCGCCGGCGGCAGTTCGGGCCAGCAAAATGCCGAGCAGCAGGCCGCTCATGATGGTGCCCACCACTTTGCCGCGTCGGGCAGGATCGGCCAGCGAGGCGGCCAGCGGCACCAAAATCTGCGCCACCACGGAAAACAGGCCGGTCAGGGCGGGGCGGTTCCCAATAGCATAACAGGCAACGACGGCGCTGAGGCGGTAATGACCATGCCGATCGCGGCCAACACCGACATCACCACGATCATGCTGCGGCGTTCAAATTTATCGCCGAGAGGCACCAGGAACATCAGGCCACAGGCATAGCTAAGCTGCGCCGCCGTGACAATAAATCCCGCCAATTGGTAGGTCCTGGCGATGGCATCCAGCAGCGGCTGGGCATAATAATTACTGGCAACGGCGAGGCCGGTAGCGATCGCCATAATGAGTGTTAAGGCCGGGTTCAGGCTGGGGTGATCTGTGGACGTTTTCATTCAGGATTCGTTTAACCAACGGGCGGGTATTATTACCGATTAACAACAAAAAGACGAGGGGTGAATCCCCCTCGCCTGTTTTTCGCCGGCATCCTTACCCCGCCGGCGCGGGCTGACGTCCGTACCGGCTTGCTGGCCGGTTCCTGACGCGCTTACTTGGCGGCGGCTTCGGCGGTGTGTACCCAACCGTCAAACAACGCCTGATGCGCCTTGATCCAGCCATCGGTCTGGCGTTCGATATCCGCTTCTTGCGCTTCGCCCTGATGCATCCGCGCGTTTTGCGCGTTGATATCGGCAATCGGCAGCTTCATGATGGCAAACAGCTTGGCCGCTGCCGGATTGGCCTCCGCCCACTGTTTATTGGCGACGATGCGCATGCTGTTGACCGGGAAGCCATAATCGGCGCCATTAGGCAGCTTGGTACTGATCGTTTTCTGCTCGCCCGGCAGCGAGGAGAACGGCACCTGCAGCCACGCCACATCACGCCCCGGTACCAACACATCGCTCACCCAGTATGGCGTCCAGGTGTAATACAAAATAGGCTTCCCTTCTTTGAAGCGGCTGATGGTATCGGCCATGATCGCCGCATAGTTGCCTTGATTGTGTTCGACCGTGGCGCTCAGTCCGTAAGCCTTGATGTGATGGTTGATAACCGCCTCACAGCCCCATCCCGGCGTACAGCCCGACAAATCTGCCTTGCCGTCGCCGTTGGCGTCGAACAGCTTAGCGATGTTGGGATCTTTGAGCTGGTCAATCGAGGTGATGTGATACTTCTCGGCGGTATTTTTATCGATAAGGTAGCCCTGGGCCGCCCCTTCAACATAATTACCCTGACGATAAAACTTTGCGTCGCCGCCGGCGGCCTGATACTGATCCGCGTGTAATGGATCCCAGTTCACTGCCATGAAAGTGGCATCGCCAGAGGCAATTGAAGTATAGGCCACGTTGTAATCCACTTCGCGCGGCGACTGGACCGAGTAGCCCAATTTTTCCAGGGCTTTATTCACCAGCAAGGTTTGGAAGGTTTCTTCGGTAATGGTGCTTTGCACCGGCTGTACCTGAATGCCTTTGCCCGGCAATTCGGCGCCAAACGTGGTTTGTGCGGCGAAAACCGCGGTGAGCGCGAACGCTCCTAATCCTATCTTGCGCATGGGGTTACCTTGTATTGGTCGTTGTAAGAATACGCCGCGGTTCGGACCGCGGCGCCAGGTTAGTCTGCCGCCGCTTCGGCCGCGCTTATCCAGCTGTCGAACTGCTGCCGGTGCGCGGCAATCCAGCTATCCACGTGGCGGGAGATCGCCTGCGGGGTATTTTCACCCTGATGCATTTGCCGGTTCTGCGCATTTGCATCGGCGACCGGCAAGGTCATGACGGCAAACAGCTTGGCGGCAGCCGGGTTCTGCTGCGCCCAGGCTTTGTTGGCGACGATATGCTGGTTGTTGACCGGGAAGCCGTAGTTGCTGCCGTTAGGCAGCCGGGTATCCTGATTGCCCGGATAGATGGAATGCGGTACCTGCAACCAGACGACATCCCGTCCCGGCACCAGTTCGGCGCTGAGCCAATAAGGCGTCCAAGTGTAGTATAGCACGGGCTTGCCCTGGTGGTAGCGGGCGAGGGTATCGGCGATGATCGCCGCATAGTTGCCCTGATTTTGCGTCACCGTGGCTTGCAGGTTGAACCCCTTGATCTGCTCATCAATAACATTGGCGCAGACCCAGCCGGGGTTACAGCCGCTGATATCCGCTTTGCCGTCGCCATCGGTGTCGAACAGCTTGGCAAGCTTGGGATCGCGTAATTGATCCAACGTGCGGATATGGTATTTCTCGGCGGTCTTTTTATCGATCAAATACCCTTGGGCGGCGCCGGCGATATAGGTGCCCTGACGATAAAATTTGCCATCGCCGCCGGCGTTGTCGTACATCTCTTCCATCTGGGGCTTCCAATTTACCGCCAGATAGGTGGCGTCGCCGTTGGCGATAGCGGTGTAAGCGACGTTGTAATCCACTTCGTTGGTGGGCTGAACATCGTAGCCCAGTGTTTCCAGCGCCCGATTGACCAACTCGGTCTGGAAGGCTTCTTCCGCCAGTGAACTTTGTACCGGTTTGACAACCACACCGTTACCGGGCAGTGCGGCAGCACAGACCGAGCGGGCGAATAATGAAGTGAGCGCTAGCGCCCAGATAAAGTAATGACGCATCGGGAATTCCTCTTCTTTAAGGGGGCCGCGGCGAGTACGGTGCCGCGGCCTGCTCTTATGGAAAGGGTTAGGCCTGACGGCGAAACGGTCGGGTTATCAGGACGAGCGGACCGCTGGTATACCAGAGATGGTTGCCGCGGCTGCGGCTGTCGCGGCCTAATGACTGCGTCAGCCGATCAAGGATAATCGCCAGGATCACGATGCCGACGCCGCCGACGGTGGCCAACCCCATGTCAAGGCGGCCGATACCGCGCAGCACCATTTGTCCCAGACCGCCGACCGCGATCATCGAAGCGATAACCACCATCGACAGCGCCAGCATCAGCGTCTGATTGATGCCGGCCATGATGGTCGGCAAGGCCAGCGGCAATTGCACTTTGAACAGCATCTGGCTCGGACTGGCGCCGAACGACTCGGCGGCTTCGACCAGATCCGCCGGCACCTGCTTGATGCCGAGAATGGTCAGTCGCACGATGGGCGGCAGGGCGAAGATGATTGTGACCACGACGCCGGGCACGTTACCAATACCGAATAACATGACGATCGGCACCAGATAGACGAATGCCGGCGTCGTCTGCATCGCATCCAGCAATGGACGGATGATTTTCGCCGCTCTGACGCTACGCGCCAGCCAAATACCGAGCGGCAGCCCGATAATGACGCAGAACAGCAGCGACGTGAGTACCAGCGCCAGCGTTACCATCGCCTGTGACCAGGCCCCGATGGCGCCGATAATAATCAGCGACATAAGCGTCGCGGCCCCCATACTGAGCGTCGACATCTGCCAGGCCAGTAAGGCGAAAATCACCATCACCACCGGAGACGGCAGGCCCAGCAGCAGATGCTGAAAGCCGCTTAAGATGAAATCCACCGGGACGCGGATGCCCTGAAACAGCGGACGGAAATGCAACACGACCCAATCGATGCCTTCGGTTACCCAGCGATCGAGGGGAATCAGCGTCTGGTGGAAAGGATCGAGCAGGCTGAAATGCGCCGGCGCGTCGGCCGGGCCGCTGTTGAGCCAGTCTGCGCCTTGCTGCGCCGCGTCATGGGCGGGCGCCGCGCTGCTGCTCCAGGGATCGGTAGCCGACGTTGCGGCCGTGCTCGCGGCGTCCTGGCTCGCGGCCTGATTGGCGGGCGCTGCGTTGGTCGCGGCCCACGAGTCGGTCGTGGTATTAGTCATTATTCATGCCCTCTTTATCCAGCGCCTGCAACAACATGCTTTTAGAAATTATGCCGATGTATTGATTATCCTCACCGACGACCGGTACGGCGCAGGGCGCCTTGGCGACGGTTGAAATCAACTCACTTAACGGCGTTTCTGCGGGTACGGTGGCGGGCGTTGCCAGCAAGGCGTCTTCCAGCGTGCCATTGGCGGAAAGGGCGGCTTTCAGGGAATCAATGGAAACCACGCCGATGAATTTCTAACCGCGTTCCAGCACATAGCCGAAATCACGATCCTCATCTTGCAGCAGCCTCAGCGCGGAGCGCGGGCCGACGCCCGGGGTTTTACGAATCATGGTTACCGGCCGGCGACGGGCAATATCCTTGGCGCTGAAGACCTGCGAAATATCCACGCCGCGAAAGAAGGTGCGGACATAGTCATTGGCCGGGTTATTGAGGATCTCGTCCGGCGTGCCAGCCTGCACTACCTCACCCCCCTGCATGATGGCGATGCGATCGCCGATGCGCATCACCTCGTCAAGGTCATGGGAGATAAAAATGATGGTGCGATGGTGGCGGGATTGCAGCTTGATAAGTTCGTCTTGCATTTCGGTGCGAATTAACGGATCGAGGGCTGAAAACGCTTCATCCATCAGCAAAATATCGGGATTGATGGCCAGCGCGCGCGCCAGGCCGACGCGTTGACGCATCCCGCCGGAAAGCTCGTCGGGCCAGGAATGCGCATGCTGATCCAGACCCACCTGCGCCAGCGCTTCCAGCGCTTTGGCGTGGCGTTGCTGCAGCGGCATGCCGTCAAGCATCATACCGAAGGCGGTGTTATCCAGGACATTCAAATAGGGCATCAGCGCAAAAGACTGGAACACCATACTGATTTTCTTACGTCGCACCTCGCGCAGGGCGGTATCGGCGATCTTGGCAATATTCTCGCCATCAATCAGCACCTCCCCACGTGTCGGCTCTATCAGACGATTGAGAAGGAGTACCATAGTGGATTTACCCGAGCCGGATAATCCCATGATGACGAATATCTCGCCTTCTTCAATGGCCAGACTGGCATCTTTAACGCCAACCGTCAGACCGGTTTTAGCAAATATCGTGTCTTTGTCTTGCCCTGCGTTAATCAATTTGAACGCCCGCTCAGGGTGTTCACCAAATATTTTATAAAGGTTCTTTACTTCAAGTTTTACTGCCATGAAATTATAATTTTCCCGTGTGCATCTACTATATAAAATAATCCTGACCAAAAATAAAACTCCCTATACCCTAACATACTGAGATTCTGAGACAACCCCTGAGTGCCCCAAAAACAGAATATTCCTGACGCGGAATTGGCCTATTACGGCCGGATCCACTACGGATGACAAGGGTTTGCGGCGAATATCGTCTTATGAAAAAAGCACTATATTGACGCTGTATGAATGACGATATCTACATCATTAAGCGGTACGGAAGGGATGTTTGAGGATATATATTATCCCCATCATCGACTCTTTTTTGCGCATATTCGGTGCCGGCGTAAATGCATGGCAGCGCGATAGATTATTGAGGTGTATCTCGCCAGCCATGGCGGCAGGATAATAGCCAATGCCATTTGTTGCCTGGTCGGAAATTAATAGCCAATGGCGTTTGTTGACTGCCTGGAAATGAGTAGTCAATGGCGTTTTTCGCCTGTCTGGGAGTAAGGTTGATGGACCGAATTTAACGCAAGAATAGGAATGAGAGCGCCGCGGCGGAAGGCGCCCGGAGCAGCCCGCGCGGCCACTCCAACCGGGCATCGGCGGCCACGATGCTGACGGCCAGCCGGTCAAAATTCGCCACTGTCGCGAAAAGCCTCACCTGACCGAAATCGCCACTGTCACGAAAGACTTCGCCTGACCGAATTCACCACATACGCGAAAGTCTCCATCTGGCCGAATTCACGCTGGCGAGGGAGGCCTCGCCTCGCCAAATTCGTTACTGATGCGAAAGGCCCCCAGAGTCGTTAAAAGGCCCAGTCCTCATCTTCGGTGTTAACCGCCCGACCCATGACATAGGATGAACCCGAGCCGGAGAAGAAGTCGTGGTTCTCATCCGCGTTGGGCGACAGGGCCGAGAGAATAGCGGGATTGACCGCCGTCATCGAGGCCGGGAACAGCGCCTCATAGCCAAGATTCATCAACGCTTTATTGGCGTTATAATGCAAGGACGCGGTGACGTCCTCCGTCCAGCCGACGTCGTCGTAAAGCGCGGCGCTATAGACCAGCTCATTTTCGTAGAGATCCTGCAACAAATCATAGGCGAACAGCTTCAATGCCTCACGGCGCTCGGGCGTCGCCGCCGCCAGACCGCGCTGGAATTTGTAGCCGATATAATAGCCGTGGACCGCTTAATCGCGAATAATCAAACGAATTAAATCGGCGGTATTGGTTAGCTTGCCGCGGCTGGAATAATACATCGGCAGATAGAATCCGGAATAGAATAAGAATGATTCCAGAAATACGCTGGCCACTTTCTTTTTCAGCGGATCATTATCCTGATAATGACGAAGAATGATTGCCGCTTTATTTTGCAAGGCCGCATTTTCCTCGCTCCAACGATAAGCGGCGTCCACATCCGCCATGGAGCAGAGGGTGGAGAATATCGAGCTGTAGGAGCGGACATGGACCGCTTCCATAAAGCAGATATTAGAAAATACCGCCTCCTCATGGGGCGTCAGGGCGTCGACCATCAGCGCCGGCGCACCGAGAGTATTTTGCACCGTATCCAGCAGCGTCAGGCCGGTAAATACCCGGATCGTCAGCTGTTGCTCCTGGGCGGATAGGGCGTTCCAGGACGGGACGTCATTGGACAGCGGTAATTTTTCAGGCAGCCAGAAATTGGCGGTCAAACGGTTCCAGACTTCCAGATCTTTATCGTCCTGAATACGGTTCCAATTCACCGCCTGGACGTGTGTACGCGTAGATTCGAGGGTCATCGCTTTCTCCTTGACCTTATAGGGCGCACGACACGCAGCCGGCGACTTCAGTACCTTCCAGCGTCAGCTGGCGAATGCGGATGTAATAGAGCGTTTTAATGCCTTTTTTCCAGGCGTAAATTTGCGCCCGGTTGATATCGCGCGTGGTGGCCGGTATCGCGGAAAAAAAGCGTTAGCGACAGCCCCTGATCGACATGCCGGGTGGCCGCGGCGTAGGTATCGATAATTTTCTCCGGCCCTATCTCATAAGCATCCTGGTAATAGTCCAGATTCTCGTTGGTCATATACGGCGCGGGATAATAAACCCGGCCGGTTTTGCCCTCTTTGCGGATCTCAATACGCGAGACGATAGGATGAATGCTGGAGGTCAAATGATTGATATAGGAAATGGAGCCGGTGGGCGGCACCGCCTGCAGGTTTTGATTATAAAGCCCGTGTCGTTTAACGCTCTCCGCCAGCGCCCGCCAGTCTTCCTGGGTCGGTAGCTGGATATAGCTTTTGGCGAACAAACGCCGCACGCACTAGCTTTTCGCCTCCCAGCGCTGGCTGACATACGGCGTGAAATACTCGCCGCTGGCGTAGCGTGACTGCGCAAAACCGCCGAAAGCGCGTCCGCGCTCTATCGCGAGCCTGTTGGAGGCTCGCACCGCATAATAGGTCACGGTATAAAAATAGAGATCGGTAAATTCGATGGCCTCCGGGCTGCCATAGTAAATGTGCTCGCGCGCCAGATAACCGTGCAGGTTCATTTGGCCCAGGCCGATGGCGTGGGAGTGCTGATTTCCTTCGGCTATTGAGGGCACGGAACCGATTTGGCTCATGTCTGACACCGCCGTCAGGGCGCGCACGGCGGTATCTACTGTGTGGCCGAAATCGGGCGAGTCCATGGTACGCGCAATATTCAACGAGCCAAGATTACAGGAAATATCACGACCCACTTGACGGTAGCTCAAATCTTCGTTGTACTCGGTGGCGCTGTTGACCTGCAAAATTTCCGAGCACAGATTGCTCATATTAATGCGCCCGGCGATGGGGTTGGCGCGATTAACCGTATCCTCAAACATCATGTAGGGATAGCCGGACTCAAACTGGATTTCGGCCAGCGTTTGGAAAAAGGCGCGCGCGTTGATGGCGGTCTTGCGGATCCGCTTATCCGCCACCATTTCGTGATAGTGTTCGCCAATCGCCAGCTGGGAGAACGGCTGACCGTAAATACGCTCCACGTCATAAGGCGAAAAGAGATACATCGGCTGGTTGTCCCGCGCCAGCTGAAAAGTGATATCCGGGATCACCACCCCCAGCGACAGGGTTTTAATGCGGATTTTCTCGTCGGCGTTTTCGCGTTTGGTGTCCAGAAAGCGCAGAATATCAGGATGATGGGCGTGCAAATAGACGGCGCCCGCGCCATGGCGCGCGCCGAGCTGATTGGCATAGGAAAAGGCGTCCTCAAGCATTTTCATTACCGGGATCACCCCGGACGATTGATTCTCGATTCGCTTGATATGGGCGCCCGCTTCGCGCAGGTTGGTCAACATAAACGCCACGCCGCCGCCGCGCTTGGACAGCTGGATCGCGGCATTCACCGCCCGGCCTATCGACTCCATATTGTCTTCAATACGCAGCAAAAAGCAGGAGACATACTCTCCACGCTGCTGTTTGCCGCAATTGAGGAAGGTAGGCGTCGCGGGCTGGAATCGACCGGAAAGCATCTCCGCCATCATGGCTCTGGCGAGGGTTTCGCGCCGGCGGCCAGCGTTAACGCCACCATGCACACCCGGTCCTCAAAAATCCTCCAGATACTGCTTGCCGTCGAAGCTTTTCAGCGCATAACTGGTGCAAAACTTCAGCGCGCCCATAAAGGTCTGGAACGTAAATCGTTGGGCGCGGGCTTCGGCGAACAGCGACGCGATAAACGCCTGACTGTAGGACGCCAGCACCTTAGCTTCGTAATATCCCTCGTCGACCAGGCCTTGCAACTTTTGCTCAAGAGAGGGGAAGGTGCGACTGTTCGGGAGCACATGCTGCTGCCGGTAGCCTTCCACCGCCAGATGATCCTTATCGAACTGGATGTGGCCCGCCTCATCATACAGGTTGAGCATGGCATTGAGGGCATGGTAATCCAGCGCCTGTAACGCGGGTTCGATTATGCTAAGTTCTGTCGCTGACAAAATTCGGTCACTTCCTTTCGTACCTGTGTGACATCTTCCGCCGTTCCCAATAGCTCAAAACGGTAGAGCAGGGGAACCTGGCATTTCTTGGCGACGATATCGCCCGCCATACAGAAGGCCGCACCAAAGTTCCGGTTGCCGGCACCAATGACGCCACGCAATAAGGAACGGTTTAACGGATCGTTGAGAAAACGGATGACCTGGCGGGGTACGTCACCGCGCGTCGAGCCGCCGCCATAGCTCGGTAAAATGAGAATATAGGGGGCATCCGCTTTCACACTCTCGCGCATTTCAAGAGGGATACGCAGCGCCGGCAGCCCTAATTTGCTGACGAAGCGGTGCGTACTCTCTGAACTGCTGGAAAAATAGACCAGCGCGGTCATACCGCGCCTTAAGCCGGAATGGCACTGGCGGACAGCAGACTGATTTTGTCCGGGCGGAAACCGCTCCAGTGCTACTGCGGGGTCTGCACGACCGGGACCTGCTGATAACCGAGCGCCCGTACATGATGCAGCGCCTGTTCGTCGTCCAGCAGATCGACCAGCCGGTAATCGATGCCTTTACGGTCAAGCGCGCGGCAGGTGGCGTGACATTGGACACAATCAGGTTTAGTGTAAATAGTAATGGTCATGATTCGTATTTACCTCTCACAGTAAAATCGTTGCGGGCTTGCGAGAGCGCCGCCGCCGCGTTGTAGTGCTGAACATGTAATGCATACTATATCTAGATATAAATCATATCAACCATACAATATATAGTAATACTTGGCGAAGGATGCCAGTGGCTGAGTAAAAAAAAACAAATAAAAAACCCGCTCCAGGCCTGGAGCGGGTTTATCGATGTCAAAAACGGGAAGAAGGGCGGTGAAAAAATTTTTTCACCTGGCCTGTCTGACCCCCTGCGCGTTATCGGTCCCGGATACTATGGAAACCGGTGCGCTTGCAGATTAACGGCGCGCTAACAATACGCCTACAACAATGCCTACCGCAGTGGTGATGCCCAGGCTATGCCAAGGTTTTTCTACCACAAAGTTTTTGGTTTGCACCGCGGCATCATGGGCATATTGCGCGCCATCGCGGGCGTATTGACTAATCCGGCTATTGCCGTTCAGTTTGGCGCTGGTATCGCGCAATGCGCGCCGGGCTTTCGCCTTCAGGTCGCTGAGTTCGTCCTGGGTGGTCTTATCGGTGGTTTTCAGCAGTGAATCCAGAGTATCAGACAGCAGAGAAACATCGTCTTTAAAATCCAATTGGACGTCCTGTTTTTCGGTTTTGGTAAACATGTGTTTCTCCTGTACAAAAGTAGGTTGTTTAATTATAGACCTATTTTGGATTTCAAGCGGCGACATCGCACCGGACGCAACGGGAAAGTTTCAGCTTTTTGGATTATTCTGAAAGTCGGGAGTGCAGCTTATCTCACCCCACCTGACCGATTACATTAGCTGTGATCACTTCACCGTGACTGAAGAGAGGACAAATAATGTATTTAAGACCCGATGAAGTAGCGCGCGAACTGGAAAATTCCGTCTTTGAGCGGGACACCATTACCCGACAAAGCTACGGTTACCGTAAAGGTCACCACTATGTCTATGTTAATCGCGAGGCCAGACTGGGCAGGACCGCGCTGGTGGTTCATCCCTCACTGCGCGATAAAAGCAGCCTGTTCGCCGATCCCACCTCACCGGTACGCGCCAGTGTGAGCTATCAGGCTTTTCCGCCGGATCCTGAAGGCCAGCCGGATAGCCACTACGGTATTCCCCACGGTTTTAGCTCGCGTGCTCCCCTCGCCCGTTATCTGCAAAAAATGTTCAATTGATCTTATGATCGCCTGAGCTCCCGCTCACCTTGACGGCGGGTCGCCCCTTCCGGCCGTAATATCGCGGTCGGTAAGCGCCGCCATTCTCACGCAGATACCCGCGCGCATTTGCACTGAATTGATGAAAAAATCGGCGACCTTGCACCGTCGCTGCACATATTAACACCGGTTTGCTCCCTTCCTCTCGCCGCCTGGCGTTTAGCAAAACCGCTGAAAACCGGCTGACTAAACCGCCTGAAAACTGCGCGCAGCGGCGCTAATGCTTAATTAATTGATTAGTTAATTTTGGCACGGGAGTTGCAAATCTGCCTAGCCGCGCGCGGATTGCTGGGGAGTTTGCCGGCGGCAGGTTCATTCCCTCAGGGGAATGCAAGAAATGATACCGTTTCGGGAGTAGCAAGCATGAAAAAAATCGTCGCACTCTTTCAGACAGCGCTGCTCTGCAGCGGTTTATGGCTGGTAAGCCAGGCGCAGGGCGCGCAGACGGCCACGCTCAGTGTCGATGCCGGTCTGCATGACAAGCTGCCGGCCAAGATCAAAAGCAGCGGCGTCATCAATCTGGTGACCGATGCTCACTATCCGCCCTGTGAGGTGTTTGCGGAAGATAATAAAACGATGATCGGCTTTGAACCGGATTTATGGAACGCCATGGGTAAGGTGCTGGGCGCCGAGATTAAACCGGTGTCCATTGATTTTGCCGGCCTGATCCCCGGGGTGAAAAGCGGGCGCTATGACATGGCGATGGAATGCATCTCCGATAGCGCGGAACGCGAACAGCAAGTGTCATTCGTCAACTATGCCTATGCCACCAACGAAGTCTATACCCTGGCCGAGAATAAAAGCATTACCACCGATCCGCTGACGTTGTGCGGCCTGAAGGTCGGCGTCCAGGCCGGTACTGATTTCGAGCACGCCGTTACCGACATCCTGAACCCGAATTGCAGCAACAACGGCAAAGCGGCAATCGCGATTACCCGCCTTCAGTCCGCCGATGCGGTACTGCTGGCACTTTACGCCGGCCGCATCGATTTTGTTCTAAACGATGCCACGGCGGCCGCCGAGATCAAAAAAGTGGCGCCGCGGCCAATTCGCACAGTCGCGATGTCGCTGCTGCCCAAATACTATCTCGGCATCGTGGTGCAGAAAGAAAATACGGCGCTGGCGCTGGCGCTGGCGCTGGCGCTGGGGCGCAGGCGCTGCTCGGCGCATTGAACGTCCTGTGGCGTAACGGTGAATACGAACGCATTATGCGTAAATGGGATCTGCAACCGGTGATGCTGGAGCAGCCCGGCATCAATCTGTTCAGCACCCGGCCGATGAAATAAGCGCGCACGGATGATGAACCAACACGTTGATAACGCCGCGCCGCAGGCGGATGACACTCAACACTGCGACGTCCTGGTGGTCGTCTCCGGCGGCGCGGCGCTCAGCGCCGCCCTTACCGCAGCGGTGGCTGGCCTTAAGGTGTTGATCGTGGAAAAAGCTGCCACCGTCGGCGGTACCACGGCGATGTCCGGCGGCGCGGTGTGGGTGCCGGCGAATCATCATGCCCTGGCGCAGGGGGGTACAGGACAGCACTGCGGAGGCGTTGACCTATCTGCGCGCCAGCGATGCTCGACTTTCTCGAACGGCATACGCCGCTGCGCTTCCAATTAACCACCGAGGGCGACCCGCTGGACGGCAACGCCGGGGGGAAAACCTTTGGCCGGATGGTCACCACCGCGCCGCTGCGGCTGCGGCGCTCGCCGCTGCCCCATGTGTATATCTACCAGGAGGTTATCGGCGACGATCCCTATCACTATCCGCTGCGCGTCGCGCTGCGGCTTGCGCCGCGAATCGTCTGGCGATGGCTGACCGGCGCCCGCACCAAAGGCGCTGCGCTGATTACCGGGCTGCTCGCGGGTTGCCTGGCGCACGGTTGCCGTCTGGAGACCGCAGCGCGGGTCGAACGGCTTAATCATTCCGCCGATGGCGGGGTGATTAAGCCTGGTTTAGCCGGGAGGGGCGTTTAACGCAGGTTAACGCCGCCCACGGAGTGGTACTGGCCAGCGGCGGGTTTGAATGGGATGCCATGCGCCGCAGCCGGCATTTTCCCTGGCCTTTCGACTATATCTCCAGCCCGCACACCAACGAAGGGGACGCCCACCGCATGGCCGAAGCTATCGGCGCGCGGCTGGCCCATATGGATCAGGCGTTGATCACCGGCGCGCTGCCCGCCCTTTATGAAGGGCAACGCTACGGACTGTCGGTCTTTTTTCAGTATGAGCACAACGTCATCCTGGTGAACCGTCATGGTGAGCGCCTTACCAATGAATTCACCTTCAATCTGGGGGAGATGCTGGATGAGCGGGAATACCCGCAAGGGCCGCCGGCCCACCTGCCGGCGTGGCTGATTTCCGATGTCCGCCTGCTGTGGCGGGCACCGTTGGTGCTTGCCTGCGCCGTGCGCAACCCAGGCTGGCTGCGTCGGGCCGCCACGCTTGAAGCATTGACGCAGCGCCTCGGCCTGCCGTCCGAGTCTCTCACGCGCAGCGTCGCGCGCTTTAATCAGTTTTGCCGTCAGGGCGTGGATGAAGATTTTCACCGCGAGCAAAGCGTAAGCCACGCCAACGGCGATCGCCGCTTCCACGTCGGCCTGCGGGCCATCCAGCGCGGGCCCTTTATCGCCGTGCCGTTTAACAGCACTTATCTGGCGACCAAATGGGGACCGCGCACCGATGAATTCGGCCGGGTCGTGCATCAGAATGGCGCCGTGATCCCTGGTCTGTTCTGCGCCGGCGTTGCCATGGCGAACCCGATAGGCAGCCGCGCCGTCGGTGCGGGAACCACGTTGGGGCCGAATTTGACCTGGGGCTACATCTGCGGCCGTACGCTGGCGCAACAGGCCAGGGGCAAGCCGCCCATACCCTTAGCGGAGGAAACATGAATCGAGGCGAATTCAGCGGCCGCGTCGCGCTGATTACCGGCGGATCGAAAGGGATCGGCCGGGCCATATCGCTGGCGCAGGATGGCGCCGATATTGCATTGCTATTACGCGGCGATCGCACGGCAGGAGAACGGGCGGTGCAGGGGCTGCGTGACCGGGGAATCCGGGCGCAGGCCTGGTACGCGGATATCGCCGAGCGCGTCCAGGTCGCCAGCGCCATTGAGGACATCGGGTCGCGCTTAGGTCGTATCGACATGCTGGTCAATAATGCCGGTGCGAACGGCACGGGAGCGTTGTTGAGTGTGGCGGACGATGAATGGCACCGGGTGGTGCGCGTGAATCTTACCGGCAGCTTCGTGGTTGCCACCGAAGCGGCGAAAGTGATGCGCGCGGCGGGAGGCGGCGGCATTGTCAATATTGCCGGCGCCTCTGCCCATCGCTGTTATCCCGGCGCCGGCGCCTATGGCCCGGCGAAAGCGGCGATTATCAATCTCACGCGCCAGATGGCGGTAGAGTGGGCGCCTTACGGTATTCGGGTCAATGGCGTCAGTCCCGTGCCCGTTCGTGACGATACGCCCTGGAGCAGCATGAGCCGGCGTTGGCGGCGGAAGTGGCCCGTTTGCCGCTTAGGCGCGCGGGGTTGCCGGAGGAGGTCGCCGGCGCGGTGAAATATTTACTGTCCGCCAGCGCCGGCTATGTTACCGGCCACATGCTGGCGGTGGATGGCGGTGCGCAGTGTACCTGGTACATGATGGTCTAGCGTGTGGTCAGCCGGTCCGGTTAAGCA
Source organism: Candidatus Sodalis endolongispinus (assembly GCF_018777395.1). GTDB lineage: Bacteria > Pseudomonadota > Gammaproteobacteria > Enterobacterales > Enterobacteriaceae > Sodalis_B > Sodalis_B endolongispinus. Next base: position 1,022,480 of record NZ_JAFJYC010000001.1, on the reverse strand, counting down.
ACGCGACGAGGGGGAAGTATGACGGGGACAGCGACACCCTCCGTGGCCGCCTATCAGGTGATAAAGCGGTTTCACGGCAACGAAATTCTCAAAGGGGTGGACATGACGGTGCAGCGCGGCGAGGTGGTTTGCCTGATAGGGCCTTCCGGCTCCGGGAAATCGACCTTCCTGCGCTGCATTAATCACCTGGAAAAAATCGACGGTGGCGCCCTGTATGTGGACGGTGAATTGATGGGCTACCGTCAGTACGGCGAGAAACTCATTGAATTGAATGAGACGGAAATCGCCCGGCGCCGCGCCGGCATCGGCATGGTTTTCCAGCGCTTTAATCTGTTCAGCCACATGACGGCGTTGTAAAATGTGATTGAAGCGCCGCTCCGGGTGCGGGGTATGGCGCGCGCCCTGGCGATGAAGCCCAGCCTGATGCTGTTTGATGAACCGACCAGCGCGCTCGATCCCGAGCTGGTTGGGGAGGTGCTGGACGTGATGAAAGATCTGGCGAAGCAGGGGATGACGATGGTCGTGGTGACTCACGAAATGGATTTCGCCCGGGAGGTGGGCGACAGGGTCGCTTTTATGGACAACGGTTCGATTATCGAACAGCGCTCCCACGACGAGCTGTTTCATACGCCGCAGCATCCGCGTACCCGGGCATTCTTGGCAAAGTATTTGTCTTCGTGATAATAACCTATCAAGATGAAAAATATGATTTTTAAGTTAACTGACCGATTAAATATCCTTTTTTGCAGTATTGACAGGCCAGTTTGGCAAGAGCATATTATTAATTAACTGATTATCTTGGCTTGTTATGCTCCTGATGTTGAAGAGAGATCCCATGACAGATAATCAGTCCTATCGCATCAGCCGCCCAGGGCGGGGCGACCGTTCCCCCGCCGCGCCGTTTCCACACGATGGGATGACGGTGGTGGCGAAGCGTTACCCGTGGCGCTGGATAACCACCGGCGTTCTGGCGCTGCTGTTGATACTGCTGGTGCGTTCGGTGGTGATGAATGACAATTTTGCCTGGCCGGTGGTGGGGCGCTACCTGTTTTCGCCCATTATTTTGAGCGGGCTATGGGTCACCCTGTGGCTGACGGTGGTCATTATGCTGCTGGCCATCGTACTCGGGGTGGTCATCGCTGCCATGCGGCTGGCGAGTAACCCGCTGCTCGCCTGGTGCAGCGGCGGCTACATCTGGTTTTTTCGCGGCACGCCGGTGCTGGTGCAACTGATTTTTTGGTACAACCTGGCGGCGCTGTATCCGCAGGTGTTTATCGGCATCCCTCATCTATTCACGCTGTATGAGGGCAGCATGAATGACCTGATCACCCCTTACACTGCGGCGATCCTCGGATTGGGGCTCAATGAGGCGGCCTACATGGCGGAAATTATTCGCGGCGGCATCTCGTCCGTGGACAGCGGCCAGCAGGAGGCGGCGCTGGCGCTGGGCATGAAGCAGGGACTCTGGCTGCGCCGGGTTATTCTGCCGCAGGCGGTGCCGTTCATCATCCCGCCCACCGGTAATCAGGTGATCGGTATGCTGAAAACCACTTCGCTGGTGAGTGTGATTTCACTCTCGGATCTGCTTTATTCCGCCCAGTCCATTTATTCGCGCACGTTTGAGAATATCCCTTTGCTTATCGTTTGCTGTATTTGGTATCTGGCGGCAACGACGCTGTTAAGCGCTATTCAGTCGCGAATTGAAAAATATTTCCGCCGCAGCCAACGCGACGCATCGGCCTGACCATGACCGGGAAATAAACCCTGCCGGCGAAAGGCGAGCGTAGGGATTACCCCTACGGGTATGGTCGCCAGAATAAAGTTTATTCAGGCGCAGATTAAAGGTCGGATAGCAATGCCCGCGTCGGAAGTGGTTATCGGAAAATTAATGTGCGCCGGGCAATGTCCGGCGGGAAACGGTGATATTCGCCGGATGCGATGGCGAAAAAAAACGCCGGCGCGGACTTTTTTTGCGCCGAATAAGGTCCCGCGGTTGACATTTTTCGCCGTTGGAAATAAATGCCGCTGGGGATAAAACCGGCCGGCGCAATAGCCCTTTTGCTGACCTGGAGCTGGCATGGAATTAGGATTATTTAATTTGATGTCTTATAAAGACAATGCGCGCTGAATACAGGGCGTTATCCAGGATACGCGCAGTAGTGTCATTGGCGGAGGAGATCGGATTTTCCACCGCCTGGTTCGCCGAGCACCATTTTACCAACTATTCCATTAGCGTTTCGCCGTTACTGATGGCCGCCCATATGGCGGGTTATAGCCGACGTATCCGGCTGGGGACCGCGGTTGTCGTTTTGCCGCTCTATGAGCCGATGCGCCTGGCGCAGGAAATCGCGCTGGTGGATCGCTTGCTGGAAGGGCGTCTGGTGTTGGGCATCGGCAGCGGCTATCAGGCTTACGAATTTGAGCGTTACCGGCAGGATGTTAGCCAGAGAAACGTGCTACTGCTGTCGCACTGGGATTTTATCGAGCGCGCGTTGACCGACGGTCACGCCGCTGCGGACTCCTGGCAGGGGGAGCAGGTAGAAACCGATTTTCTGCTGACCCCGTTACAATCGCCCCTACCGCCGCTGTATCTCACCACCACGCAGCCGCAGGTACTCAAACGCTTCGCGCACTTGGGGGCGACACCCTTTATGACCGCGGGCTGGCGCGGCTAAGCGCCATGGTGCGCGATGCGCGGGTGAGCTGGGGCGAAGCCGGACTGGATGCGCAGATGCCGGTCGCGGTACAGCAGTATATCCACGCCACCGACAGCCATCAGGCGGCGCTGGCGGCGGCCGAACGGGCCCTGTTTGTCGCCATGATGAGCGCCGCCCTGCACGACAGCCGGGTCAAAACCGCCGCCGGCTTTATTACCGCGCCGCCGTTTCAGGATGAACCGCCCGCTGAGGTTATCCGCGATAATTTGATTATCGGCGATGCACATTGGGTCGCGGAGCGTATTATCCGCGAAGTCCGGGAAATTAAACCGTCCCATTATAATTGCTTTTTCCAATTTGGTGATATGCCGATTGCCGACGCCAGACGTTCGCTGGAAAAGTTTGGCCAGCAGGTCATACCGTTATTGGAAAAAGAGCTCGGAAGCGTCACCGTTAATTACGCTGCCGCGTGATCTGACGTTTACTCATCAGCCTGAACACGCTGTTATTACAGGAGTCCGCTATGCCAGATATTTCACAGCGTATCGATTGTGTTACGGATGAATGCGCAGGCATTATAGAAACCATCAAGCGCCAGCAATCGGAACAGGCCGCGTATGCCTCGACCTTGCCGGCACAAGCCTATAATAGCGAAGCCTTTTTTGAGTATGAAATGGAAAAGGTGTTTCGCACCGATTGGTTGTTTGTCGGGCATGTATCCCAAATTCCTGCGGAAGGGGATTATTTCACGCTAAACATCGTGAAAGAGCCGTTGGTCGTCATCCGCCATCAGCAACAGGTGCGGGTGATGTCGTCGGTGTGTTTGCACCGCTGGGTACCGGTGGTGACCGGCGAAGGCAATGATTTAGCCCCCTGAAACACCAGACAGTAGCTGTATCTCCAGATAAGAGATAGGCTTGAATATATGTCTAGCACTAACGCCAATTTTGATATGACCGGGATCCTGTTAGGTCAAGAAGTCCGTAAACGTAAAACTCCTCAGGAAAAAATGGCCATTATTCAGCAGAGGATGGAGCCCGGCATGAATGTCTCCCATCTCGCACGACTGCACGGTATCCAGCCCAGCCTGCTGTTTAAGTGGAAAAAGCAATATCAGGAAGGAAGCCTCACCGCCGTGGCTGCCGGGAGGACGTTGTTCCTGCCTCTGAGCTTGCAGCTGCATTGAAGCAGGTCCGGGAGCTCCAGCGCCTTCTGGGTAAGAAGACGATGGAGGTTGAGATCCTAAAAGAAGCCGTGGAGTACGGCCAGTCACGAAAATGGATAGCGCACGCGCCCTTGTTGCCAAAGGCCGGGGAATAGCACAGGTCAGCCGCGCCATGAGCGGGTCGCGTGCGCCGCTGTCACTGCGGATTAAGCGTTCTGCCGACTGGCAGGACAGGCGCTGTAACCGGCGTAATGACGAAGCAGACGCTGAAATACTGTCGGACATCCTCGACATCATCAGCGATATGCCCAGCTACGGCTATCGGCGGGTGTGGGGCATCCTGCGTAAACAACGTCGCGCAGAGGGACTGCCGCCGGTAAATGCGAAACGACTTTACAGGATCATGTGTGAGCATAACCTGCTGTTATTACATTGAAAACCAGAGCGGCCGAGGCGTGAGCATAAGGGCAGGATCGCGGTGGCAGAAAGCGATATGCGCTGGTGTTCAGATGGCTTCGAGTTCGGCTGCGACAACGGTGAAAAACTGCGGGTCACCTTCGCACTGGACTGCTGCGACAGAGAGGCCATAGACTGGTCTGCGAGCACTGTAGGCTACGACAGTTCGACCGTGCAGGATGTGATGCTGATGTCGGTAGAAAAGCGCTTCGGCGACAGGTTACCCGATACAGCGGTGCAGTGGTTGACGGACAACGGTTCAGCGTATACCGCGCATGAAACGCAGAGGTTCGCCAGAGAACTGGATCTGGAGCCCTGCACAACAGCGGTGAGCAGCCCGCAGAGCAATGGCATGGCCGAACGGTTCGTGAAGACGATGAAGGAAGACTATATCGAGTTCATGCCAAAACCGGATGCGAGAACAGCCCTGCGAAACCTTGCAGCAGCTTTCACGCATTACAATGAAAACCATCCGCACAGCGCGCTGGGATATCACTCTCCGAGAGAATACCGGCGGCAGCGGGCTTCGTTAACTTAAGATACAAAAGCTGTACGGAGATGGCGGGGCAAGATCACCTATATTCTTCGGGTCGAGATTCAGCGCATAACGTAAAACGTCAGTTGCGCGCAAAAATTCGCGGCTTCGCGGTGTCTCTTCAGTCATCAAGTCTGGCGCGTCTAACCAGCGCTAGACTGTTTCTAACCACGCGTCCTTAATCGTGTACTGTTCATGCACCGTGGTCGCCAGACGTTCAGCATCGCGGAATTGTACACCGCCAAGGCGCTTAAATATTTCGCGTGCTTCGGCCCATAATTGCAGCCGGTCGGTGTGAATGGCGTCAACGTTTACCTCCGTGACGCGCACCGGCAGCCAGCGCCTATTACCGGTTTTGTCAGCTAAAAATTCGTCTTCGTTCGTCGTGCCGATAAACACCAGGCGGCGCGGGAACTGCGTCGCAAACTCCCGATATTTCGGGATCCAGTTTTCGTGCGTTCGGGTGATGAAAGCCTTGATAGATTACAGCTCGCGCGTATTCAGCCCGCGCAGTTCGCCGATCTCGGCAGCCAGCCGCCCGCGCATTTTGCGCGCTAAATCGTCGTCCTTCTCGGCGAAAGAAATCTCCGTGAAAAATGCCGGATCCGGCGACAACGCCGCTACGCCGCTTGACTTTTTAACCCCCTGCGCGCCGACGAGGATCTGTACCATGTCCGCTTTGCACCCAGGAGACAGCACGCGCCCGGCTAGCGCCGTCCACATATACAGGGATACCGCGCGGGTGTAGGGGTTATCTTCGGTGCCGAAATGTGTATGGTAGAAACTGCCAACGCGGGGTACGCCGTCCAAGCTCAGACCGTTTAACCACGTAATAGCGGAATCGAACGGGTTTTCATCCGCGACCAGCATGACAACGTCGCGTATCAGTTCCCGACCAATGGGTTTGAACACCCGCTGCTCCATGGCGATACGCAGCCGCAAATAATCAGGGTCGCCGAAAGACTGCCATCCGTTCGTGCCTTCAGGCGTGAACATGATTTCATCCCGGAACTGGTCGAAACGTATTTGCAAGCCGCAAAAATCGGGGCGCATAACGGCGCGGGCGGCGTTATCGATAGTTGCCTCGATCTGGCCGAATTTGTCGCGCTTGAACGCCGGAAGCGGCGCCGGTTCGGATATCTCCGCCGGCAGCGCGGTAACCAATCTCGTTCAAATAATCGCCGTCGTTGCGGTGTGCACAGCTAGCATGAAGGCATTCAAAATGCCCCTGCTCAAAACCCGCGGTACCGGCAGGAAAATAGGCCGTTGAAGTGGGGTCGCCGTGAGTGCTGTGTCCCCCCGCGAACGGGCATAGTATATACTGCTCGCCGCTGGCGCCGAAATTTATTGTCCAGCCGTTGGCATCAAGATAATCAGCGACGTCGTCGGACGTTCCGGGCGTGATAAGGGTGCGATCGCGGACGCGACCAGCCCCCGCCGTGGTAGATGTCTCTACGGGGAGCGCAGCGGCCAGCGCGGCCCATAACGCTTCGAGCTGATCGGGCGTTATTACCGGCGGTTCGCCGGGCGCCCCGCGGGCCCATTCTATACGCGCCCCGCTGGGGTGAGTACCGGCAACAACGGCCTGTTGCCCTTCGGCCAGCGGCTCGATAATGCCGTTGCCGTCAGTCAGGCGGTGAATGCGTTTACGATAATCACCCCCGACCGCCAGAAGGTATAAGCATTTGTTGCTATTATCCCGGTACCGCGGCGCGGCGGCAACTTCCCAAGCTGCTATCGCAGTATCTCGCACACAGTGGCTTGTATTTCGGGAATTTCTCTATCGCAGTCCAGCGCCAGCCAGCCGCCGCCCATGCGCGCGCAAATCCCGTAGTCTGGTTCCGCGATCCACTGCTCCAATTCTGCGTTATTGGTCTGCCGGTTCGTCCAATTATTGAAGCCGACAACATGCCGCTGTCTGTTGTACTTGCTGGGAGTTTTTCCCAGGGCCTTTAGCGTGCTGTCCGGTGACAATTGTGCGTTGGGGTTGCATACGACGGGCAGCAGGTCCGAACCCCGACCTAGCACCAAATCGAAATGGAACCACTGATCGGGTGTTGCCCCCCAATGTTTTGATTTGGGCATGTTTACGCCTTTTTCTCTTCGGGTGGAAAAAACCCAGTCCAGGCTACAGTCAGCGCCTAGGCTATTAAGCGCTACCACTATCCGCCTACATGAGTGCAGGTCTGGGGTGCGGATGCCAGATTCATAGTTACCGATGCGTGATTGTTTCCAGTCTAAAAAATCAGCTAATTGCCGTTGCGTTATGCCTACTCGCTTCCGTACCGCGGATATTCTATTCATGATCGTTCCTCCTAGCCGCCAGTAAAACACATATTGTGTTTTGAAAGCAACACGATTCGCGGATAGAAAAATACACGTTACGTGTTAGAATACTGCGTTTACTGTACCCGCAATATTGGAGGAGACATGAAAACCACGGGCCAGCGGATAAAATTTTTAAGAGAAAAGTTGAATTTAAGTCAGGCGGAGTTAGCAGACAAATGCGGATGGACTTATCAGTCACGCGTGGGGAATTACGAAACAGGAAGCCGAAAAGTAAGCGTAGAAGATGCGGTAGTTCTGGCTTCTGCATTGGGGGTTTCTCCAGGAGAACTTCTTTTTGGCAGCACCGATTCAACGGGCTTCATCACACCCGGCCTTCGTTATGTTCCAGTTGTTACGTATGACCAGGCAGGTATGTTTACCGATGCCGATAATCTCCTTATGCCCGAAAATGTGAAAGAGTCGCTGTACTATGACGTCCCCGCCTCAACACTGATATTCGCTTTACGCATTCAGGGTGATTCGATGGAGCCGGAATTCCATGAAGGGGATACTATCATCGTAGACCCTGCTGTATTCCCACACCCCGGAGAATTTGTCGTCGCAAAAAACGGTGAGAATGGGACCACCTTCAGAAAATATCGTGAAAAATCAAACGGCGGACGCGAATTGGTACCCCTTAATGCCGATTACGCGATCCTCGATTCTGATACAGCTAATATTTCAATCCTTGGAACAATGATTGAACATCGCATTCATCGAAGAAAGCGTTAAGCTCCTTCCCCTTCCTAAAACCCGCTTCTATTGCGGGTTTTTTTAATATGAAAAATTCCACGCATTGCGTTGACATTAAGAAACACTGTTCGCAATATTAAAAATACGTTACGCAATGACATTAAAAGAGTTCATTGTCGTACGTTGTTCTTTAACAACTTGGATCACATGACAGGCTGACCGCTGCGCCATGGCAAATTGAAATAGCGCCGGTACGGATACCAGGCAGGTAGGCGATTCGCTTGCGGTCGATCGCTTACGCAGAGGCATACGCCGCGGAACGCTGAAAAGTCATGCCAGTTGAAACGCCCCGAGGATGGGGCGAAGTGGATTTATCCTGCCACTGCTGAATTAGGTAAGCAGGAATGAAGCCATTAAATCAAGGGAATGAGGGCATTACGATGAAATTAATAATCACAAAATCGAACGGCACATGTTTTATTGAATGCCGCCAGTTTGAGATCAATATCAGGCAGTATGAAGCATTCATATTCGACGATGAAGATGGCCAAAGCCGGTCGGGCTATCTCTTACGGGATCTTATTTTTGATGGCGTGGAATTCACTGTCACCAATTAACCATCCTCAACGGTACGCCGCGGGCATTTTCGTTAAGCCCTGGCCACGGCCTCGGGTGGCGCTCGCGTATACCAGGGAAAGGAGAAAACCATGCAAGTAAAGCCAGACCATCTAGAAAAGTATCCAAGAAATAACGCCGTCCGCCAGTTGCGCTATTTACGAAAACGCGCTGCTCTGTCACGCAACCCTAACGCGAAATTTGCGCTCACGTTATATATCTGAGGTGCTCTATGAGTCTGGAATCAAATCTTGAATTAAATAACAAACTGGTTGCCGAACAAAATACACTTTTAACTCAATTATTGTCGGCTATGGCTAGAGGTAAATCGTTTACGCCAGACACGTTCCCCACGCCGAAAGTGGAAACTCAAACGACCACGCGCAAAGGGCCGTTTTACTGGAAACATCCCGAAAGTGATTCTTTCGGCACAGTCGATACGCTGGCCGAGCTGGAAAACATTATTTCCGCTGACGATTCGGTCGTTGAAATACACAAAGTTGAGTATCTACAGCTTAAAAGGAAGGCCGCGGGGGAAAATAAACCCAAAACGGTCGCCCTTGAGGCGCAGCCCTTAGAGATTGCCGTTGCGCTGGCAGTGCTCTACGGTGCCGACGCCCGTACGCCAAGCGAAGCGCAGATAATAGGGGCTGCCACTGCTGCCGCTACGCCGATAAGTAGCGCAGAATCAAAACAAATCGATGCGTTGGTGATGGCGCTCAAAGGCGTTAGCCGCGCAATAAAACTTCACGGTGCAGGCGTGTTCGAGCTTGCCCTTCAGATTCTGGCGCATTGGGACGAACTACCAGGCATTGCCGAGCGCCGGGAATACGCATCGTTGCTTCTGGATACACCGCACGATAAGCGCGCCGATGTTCAGCCCACACCCGCCGGCAAAAAGCAGAAGAAAGTCGACCCCGAACCCGTACCCGTAACGGATACCCCCGCAGATGCAGACCCGAATACGCTTTTCAATAAGGCTGAAGAGCTGATTTTAACGCTGGCGAAGGGTGGTTATCTCAATGAAGCCAAGCAAATTCTTGCCGACCACAACGCCAAGAAGTTAACAGAGATCACACCCGCAGACCTTCCCGCCGTGATAGCGGCAGCCGAGAAAGCATTGGAGGGCTGATTATGCCAGACCAGCACGCACGCCTTTCCCCCTCGTCGGCGCATCGATGGATGCGCTGCACCGGAAGCTTAGCCCTTGAAAACGGTATCGAGGATAGCGGGTCGCCATTTGCGTTAGAAGGTACCGCAGCGCACGCGATTGCAGAATGCGTGTTACGTAACAGATTGGACCCGACCCTGGCGGGGGGTCGCGTTAAGCGGCGGCCAAAATGCAGCGGATTACATCGGTACTTACCCGCTGGCCCACCCGGCTAAAACAGAACCGGGGCCGCAAGTCACGGAAGAAATGGCGGAACACATACAAACCTATGTAGATACCGTTTGGACACTAGCGCAGGGCCATAGGCTTCTTGTTGAGCAACGTGTCGATTTCTCGGAAGTAGTCGGCGTACCCGACCAGTAAGGCACGGCTGACGCCGTGATCTTCGCCGGTAGCGAGCTGCAAATCCACGATCTGAAGTTTGGCCGAGGGGTGAAAGTTGATGCCGAGGAGAACAAGCAATTACAGCTCTACGCCCTGGGCGCCCTAAACCAGTTCAGCCTATTACATGACTTCGACACTGTGCTCCTTTTCATCCATCAGCCGCGTTTAAATCACGTGTCGGAGTGGGCGCTAAGTGTTAATGCGTTGAACGCCTTCGGGGAGCGAGCACAGGACGCGGCGGCAGCGGCTATAACTACCGCGGCCGTAGCCGACTGCGAGGGGGCCGAAACACTGCCGATTGACGTTTTCACATCCGGCGAAAAGCAATGTCGGTTTTGCAAGGCCAAGGCCACATGTTCAGCCTTAACGCAAAGCAATTTTAATACCGTTGCCGATGATTTTGTTGACCTCTCACGAGACATCGCGCCGCAGATTTCAGGTGCAAAGGAACGCATAAATGCATGTGACACCGCGCATTTAGCCGAGGTGTATAGCCAACTCGACTTTATAGAAAGTTGGTGTAGCGCTGTGCGCAATGGAGTACATGCCGAGCTTGAAGCGGGCCGGGATGTACCCTGCTACAAATTGGTGGAAGGAAGGCCAGGTAATCGCGCCTGGGTTACGACGGAAGCAGCGGAAGCCACTTTAAAATCCATGCGTCTGAAAAAGGAGGAAATGTATTCCTTCACGTTGATAAGCCCCACCAAAGCCGAAAAGCTATTGAAAAAGGACAATCCGCGCCGCTGGTCCAAGCTTGAGTGGCTGATATTCCGCTCGGCGGGCAAACCCTCAATAGCGCCGGCATCCGATCCCCGCCCGGCGTTAATTATCAACCATGAAAACGACTTTGACGACTTGACCGCCATCGAAGCTGAATCACTCATTTAAGGAGTAAACGCCATGAAAATCAAATTGATAAATGTCCTCCTAGCTTTCCCCGATTTATTCGAGGCGAAACAGTTCGACGGCGCTGGGGATTTTAAATTTAGCGCAACATTCCTAATCCCAAAAGATCATCCGGCAAACACCGCAATAGAGGCGGCTATCAAGAAAGTCGCGGTTGATAAATGGGGCGCGAAAGCAGACTCAATACTCGCATCTATTCGCGGGAATCCTCAGCGATTCGGATATCGCGACGGCAGCGAGAAAGACGATTACGACGGTTACGAAGGCAACATGTACATCCGCGCAAGCAATAAGGCGCGTCCGCTGTTACTGGACCGCGATAAGACCCTGCTTGCCGCCGCCGACGGTCGGCCGTATTCAGGATGCTACGTCAACGCGACAATTACGATATACGCGTACGAGAACAAGGGCAAAGGCATTAGCGCCTCTCTAGGTGGTGTCCAATTCTACCGGGATGGGGACGCGTTCGCCGGCGGCGGCGTGGCAACACCCGACGACTTCGACGAAATCGCCGACGGCGCCGACGCGGAAGAGCTGATCTAACTCCGCTACGACGCGCAAGCCTAAACGACAATACCCCCCCCGGCGAAATGCCGGGTGTTTTGCAAAGAGGTGGATTTACAATGCTGCCCGAATGGAAATATATCAAAGGTACCAGACGGCATTTTGTAAAAGCGCCAGAATGGGTGACAGTACGAGCCCGGATATTAAAAGACGGGAAATTAATAGGGTATGTATGGCTGGAGAAACATGAAATTGGGTCTAGTGCTCTTTCAGTCGGCCATCGAAAAAGAGGTGAGTTCACTGTCGAAAACCTTCCTTATAACCCGTACATAGAAGAAATTATCGCAGTCCGCGAAAAGCACTATCCCTGATACCCGTAAATAAACCAACCGACCATGCAACGCCTAAATAAGCCATACGGAGGTTAACCATGTCTGAAATATGGAAAACTATCCCCGGCTATGAAGATCGATATGAAATCAGCGATCAAGGTAAAGTCAGAAGCCGGGTATTTATGCAGCGATATTTACTTCGCAACGGTTTAGAAGCATTCCGCCAAACTAAATCACGTATTATTTCTCAGCAGGTGACAAATAGCGGCTACGCACTCGTTCATCTGCATCTGGACGGCCATCGCCAGGCCAGAACGGTACACACTCTTGTCGCCAGCGCTTTTATTAGCGGTAAGAGTGCAACAGTAAATCACATCAACGGCAACAAACTGGATAATCGCGCCACCAATCTTGAGTGGGCTACTTACAGCGAAAACCATCTCCATGCCGTTGCTACCGGACTAAACCAACAGGCCGTGCGCGTACAGAACCCCGATACCGGTGAGATATTCCCCTCAATTGCTCAGGCTGCAAAGGCCAACCGATGTAATCACAGGAAAGTAGCCAAAAGGGAACGAGTGTAGAACCTCTTTTTTGCGACCTTGAAACGTACAGTCCGACGCCAATCAATTGTGGTCCCCACCGCTATGCTGAAAGTGCCGAAGTAATGTTGTTCGCATGGGCTATCGGCAATCAGCCTGTTCAGGTTTGGGATTGTACAACTAAAGCCCCCATGCCTGAAAAGCTAAAGTCTGCACTTGAAGATCCACAGGTGCTGACCGTCTGGCACAATGGCGGCATGTTCGACACGGTAATACTTCAACGCTCTATGGGGATCAACATTCCGCTGGATCGTGTTCACGATACACTGGTGCAGGCGCTGGCGCATGGCCTACCCGGTTCACTTAATACCTTGTGCGAAATACTGAATGTCCCCGTCGATCAGGCAAAAGATAAAGCCGGTAAGCAGCTAATTCAGCTATTTTGCAAACCTCGCCCAAAAACCAGCAAAATTCGCCGTGCCACTAGTCAGACCCACCCCGTCGAATGGCAAAGGTTCACTGAATACGCTAAGTCTGATATCGAAGCCATGCGGGTAATCTGGAAACAAATGCCTCGATGGAATCTCAACGCCTTTGAAACCCGACTCTGGCATCTTGACCAGCGTATTAATCGGCGCGGAATCTGCATGGACGTTGAATTAGCTAACGCGGCAATTGTAGCTATCGATGCAGAACAATCGCGCCTGGGCGGGACTGACACACACTATGACAGACGGTGATGTTCAGGCAGCAACACAGCGTGATGCCCTGTTACGCCACATCTCCGCTGCATTTAATATCCAGTTACCCGACATGCAGGCCAGTACATTACAAAGGCGGATCGATGATCCCGATACGCCACCGGCTTTGCGCGAATTGCTGACGGTACGCCTGCAATCCTGTACCACCAGCACCAGTAAGTATAAAGCGTTGCTTAAAAGCATCAGCAGTGATGGTCGCTTACGGGGTACAAAACAGTTCTGCGGGGCATCCCGCACGGGCCGCTGGGCGGGACGAATATTTCAACCCGACAATCTACCTAGACCAACGCTGAAGCAGGAGGTTATCGATAGAGGAATCGATGCTCTAAAAGCCGGCTGCGCGGATCTGCTCTTCGATAACGTAATGGAACTGACAAGCTCCGCGTTACGCGGATGTATCATGGCGCCGGCGGGAAAAAAGCTTATTGTCAGCGATTTATCTAATATCGAGGGTCGGGTATTGGCATGGCTTGCCGGGGAAGAATGGAAGCTACAAGCGTTTCGGGATTACGACGCCGGCAACTCTGCGCCGACCTCTATAAGCTGGCCTATGCCCGCGCTTTTAACATATCGCCCGACACAGTCGATAAGAACCAGCGCCAGATCGGCAAAGTGATGGAGCTGGGCCTAGGGTACGGCGGCGGCGTCGCCGCGTTTGTGACGTTAGCCCTTACCTATGGTCTGGACCTAGATGATCTGGCTCGGGCAGCGCTACCAAATATCCCCCGGGATATACAGCGCGAGGCACAAAGTTGGTGACGTAAGTCGGTCGAACAAAAGAAAACTTACGGGCTAAGCGAGAAAGTTTTTATTACCTGTGATTCGCGGTAGCGCATGTGGCGCAATGCGCATAGCGAAACGGTATCCTTTTGGTATGACCTGGAAAACGTGGTGCGGCGTGCTATTTCATCGCCGGGGGTAACACTGCCCTGCCGGCGGCTGAAGGTGCGCCGTGATGGAAGTTGGTTACGTATCGCGCTGCCGTCGGGGCGGGCCGTTTGTTACCCCGGGATCGGTATCAACGGTGGCAACATTTGCTATATGGGTACGAATCCTTATAGCCGCAAATGGCAGCGCTTGAAAACCTACGACGGAAAGCTGGTTGAAAATAGTACGCAAGCTGCCGCGCGGGACTTACTGGCCGGCAATATGCCACGCGTAGAGTCGGATGGTTACGACATCGTTTTAACCGTTCACGATGAAGTAATCACCGAAGCGCCGGACAGCCTCCATTTTACGCACGACAAGCTTAGCGATCTGCTATCAACAACCCCCGATTGGGCCAAAGACTTGCCGCTTAGCGCCGGCGGGTTCGAGGCATACAATTACCGCAAGGATTAAACCCATGCTATTCAAATATCATGATAGCCCGCTGTATTACAGGGCGGCGCGGGAAGCCGCGAGCATCGAACAGGGGAAAGAATATGACCGGGCCGCTAAGGTTTGGGCAAAGGCTAATCGCGCGTCGCGCAATCCTCTTAATCAGGACTGGAGCGAAAAACGGGCAGACTTTTGCGCCGCGCAGTATTTACGCGACGAAAGCCAACGTCGGTTTGAGCAGGCACGGGCAAAAAGAAGTGGGGTTGACGATGGCATACCAGCGTGAATCCTCAATCGAAAAGCATCTTTTTGCAGAAGTGCGCAAAGCCGGCGGCGTGGCCTTCAAGTTTATTTCCCCTGGCGTTCGCGGTGTTCCTGACCGTGTAGTGCTCCTACCCGGCGGTCGTATTGTTTTTGTTGAATGCAAAGCTCCCGGGGAGAAGCCGCTGCCGGAGCAACTCAGGCAACACGCCAGACTGCACGCGCTAGGGTTCGACGTGGTAGTGCTAGACAGTAAAAATTTGGGGGGAATACTGTGAGTAAACGTGATGATCCACAACTGCGGGTGCGCATTACGCAGGATTTAATTTAAAAGACGCGCTGGAGAAAATAGCAGCGGATAACGACAGAACGCTCACCGCTGAGATCACAAGGCGGCTACGTGAAAGCCTTGAACAAGACGGGGTCACTTTCTCTTAGTGAGGACATTGTGGAGTTTTTCGACGGCATCCCGCAATTCATCTTTATTGTCATCGTCCCAAGCCAGACCAAATTCACGTGCGTATTTTTCTTCTAATTCCTCACGCGCCATAACCTCAGCCTCATAGACGTCAACCATGACATAGTACCCGGTCGAAGTGTTACCGAGATGGTTGTCTTGTACCAAAGTGGCTTCCAACCGGTCAACGATTTCCGCAGTTAAAGTTCGCTTATTTAAACGCGCTTTTTCATCAAGCTCACTCTTGAGTTCTGCGGGGATACGCACCCTTAGTTGTGGATCATCTCTTTTGCTCATCGCTGCCACCTGAAAAAATTGTGAGGACAATATGCCTCACATTTGTGTTGACTTCAATCCTCACGGAAAGTACTAATAACTTGGTTCTCACATTGAGTACTAAATGGGGTATTGGATATGGCTATAAAACCGTCACAACTTCATCATGCGGATTTACTCGCATATCTGGCCAGCTTACTTGAAGCCGCGCAGTTGCTGGTGAACTTCAATGAAGGGTATCAGCTAGCGTTAGAGATTATTGATTTTGTACAACAGGTTGCGAAGGAGGCCGCAAATGAAGATGAACAGTTTTGAAATGAAAAACGCACAAGTAGCGCCAACTACCAGTGCGTCCATGCAACAATTAAGTGGGAACTTAACTATGTCTAACATAACAAATAATAGTACGCCTGTCATCGCCGGTGTTGAAATCACTACCGACGCCAAAGGGCGTTTCAGCTTAAACGCCCTGCACAAGGCCAGTGGCGCAGAAAAGAAGAACGGGCCAAGCTATTGGTTGGCGCTGGATAGTACAACCCAACTGATTAATGAACTCGACAATCAATCTACCGAGATCTCGGTAGTTAAGAAAGAAGGCCGTTATGGGGGTACTTTCGCCCACGAACTGCTCGCGGTGTCTTACGCTGGATGGATTAACCCTGCATTTCAGCTACAGGTAAACCAGACATTTATCGATTATCGCTCTGGTAAACTGACAGCAACGCCTATCGATCCGATGGTTGCCCTTAACGACCCAGCTACAATGCGCGGTTTGCTGCTTGGTTATACCGAAAAGGTGCTCACCTTGGAAAACCAGGTGCAGGAAATGAAACCGGATGTTGATGCCCTGCACCGCATCGCAAAATCTCACGGTGGCACCTGCATCACCGCTGCGGCCAAAGATCTGCAAATTCGGCCAAAAGACTTCTTCGCTTACCTCAACGCCAATAACTGTATTTACCGCCGCGCCGGGGGCAAAAGCTGGCTTGCTTATCAAAGCAAGATCCAGTCTGGTTTGCTGGAGCATAGAGTCACCGTTGTCACCAGGGGTGATGGTTCAGAAAAGACCGTCGAACAAGTGCTGGTCACTCCAAAAGGATTAGCCAAGCTATCACAGTCGCTTAATCAGCAGGCTGCATAATATAACCGGCCTCGCCATAGTGCGGGGCTTTATACAGGAATAACAGCGTGCAACAGGCATTTATCCCCCACCCTTATCAAAATCTCATTATTAAGCATGCTCTTGAAGAGCCGCGGTCAAACGTATGGGCGGGTATGGGCATGGGTAAGACCGTAGCGACTCTTACTTCGCTGGAAACACTATTCATGGCGGGCTGCGAAACACGGCCCGCCCTGGTGCTGGCTCCCTTGCGCGTCGCGGCCAGCACTTGGCCGGACGAGGTAAACAAGTGGGACCATCTGCGCAATATTGAAATGCAACCGATTACAGGTACCGCTAAAGAGCGATTGGCCGCGCTACATAATCCTAACGCTAGCGTATTTACAATCAACTATGACAATCTGGTATGGCTGGTTGAAGAACTCGGCGCACGCTGGCCGTTCGGTACCGTGATAGCGGATGAAAGCACCCGGTTAAAGTCGTTCCGGCTCCGCCAGGTCGGCAAGCGCGCCGCAGCGCTGGCAAAGGTGGCGCATAAACATGTACACCGCTGGCTAAACCTAACAGGCACGCCGGCGCCTAACGGCCTTATCGACCTATTGGGCCAATCCTGGTTCGTTGACCAGGGCGAACGACTAGGCCGCACATACGGCGCTTTTACTTCAAGGTGGTTCAATACCATTCAATTTCCTGGCCAGCAATGGTCGAAACTTGAGGCGCGGCCATATGCTCAAGACCAGATACAGGCGACTTTGCATGATGTAACTATATCGCTGAATGCTGCCGACTGGTTCGATATCGCGGAGCCAATCCACAACGTGATCCGCATTACGCTACCCCAGAAATCACGAAGCCAATATCAGGCGATGGAAAAAGAAATGTTTCTTGAGCTAAATGGCTCTGGCATCGAAGCAACAAACGCAGCCGCAAAAACAGTGAGGTGTTTACAAATGACAAGTGGCGCTATTTATACAGATGACGCCGGGACCTGGGAAGATATTCACGACGCAAAATGCAGGCTCTTGAAAGTGTTTTAGCTAAGTCTGGCGGTATGCCGGTTTTGGTTGCCTATCACTGGAAACATGACCTTTTACGCCTGCAAAAAGCGTTTCCGAAAGGCCGCCACCTTGACGCCGACACGCAAACGCTGCGCGACTGGAACGCCGGCAAAATACCTGTATTGTTCGCCCACCCGGCCAGCGCCGGCCATGGTTTAAACCTTCAGGACGGAGGAAACATTCTGGTATTTTTCTCGCATTGGTGGGACCTAGAACAATATCAGCAAATAATCGAACGCATCGTCCCTACGCGACAAATACAAGCCTGACACAATCGCCCGGTGTTTATTCATCATATTATCGCTGAGGACACAACCGATGAATTAGTTATGAAGCGACGCAATTCAAAACGCGAAGTACAAGATATATTACTTGAAGCCATGAAAAAGAGGGGGAAGTATGCGCTATAAATTAAGCGATGAACGTTTAAAATTTTGGGTGCTATCTAAGGGCATTGACGAGCCTGGAACTATGGCCGCCGAAATCATCGAGCTACGCGCCCGGCTGGCGCAGGGCGTAAAAACAATGAAAAATTGCCACGATAAAAAGGTCCACATTGAAATAAGCCACAATCAAGAAGGTGAATTTTCTTTGCTGGTTTCTGATGACGATATTGGAACCCGAATAGCCGGGGAAAAAGTCGGCGGTTGTAGAACGTTAAAGCGCTTCACAGTCAACGCCCAAGAACTTATCGACTCAATAAAGGAGCATGCTCATGAGTAACTTATTCGCAGAGGTATAGTAGGCGCTGATAAATTCGGTCGAGTATATCAAATGCGTATGGCCAGCATGTTTTAGCTATCAACAAACAACTAATTAACATAAGGGGTTAAATAATGATACCTCCAATTTTAGATACTGATCTTATCACTTTGAAAGAAGTCGTGCGGTCTGTGGGGCTGAAGAAGTCATGGATCTATGACAAAATTAGCAAGGGCGAATTCCCAAGACCAAAAAAACTAGGAACATCGTCGCGCTGGCTTCGCGGAGAGGTTGAAGCCTGGAAAAAACAGTTTCTTTAAATTAACCTCAACTCATCAATATAATCCGCATACCATTGCAACATTTCCTTACGCCCTTCCAAATATAGGGCATGGTTATACGTTCCGCGAATCAGATTTTTATCAACATGAGCAAGTTGCAATTCTATCCAATCAGCGGGGTAACCCTGGTCGTTTAGATTAGTGCTCATCGTGTGCCTGAAACCATGCCCTACTACCCGCCCCTTATAACCGATTGTCGTAATCATCTGATTTATTGTGTTCTCACTCATAACGTGAGACGGATCATTACGCCCAGGAAACATGTTATCAAACCGCCCGCTAAGGGTATGAAGTTCGCGTAAAAGCTTACTAAGTTGCATCGACAACGGAACTAGATGGGGTCTTCCCATTTTCATCACATCGGCTGGGATAGAAAGCACAGACGCGTTAAAATCAACGTAAGACCATTTGCTTGTACGTAGCTCTACTGTGCGTAGCCACGATAGCATAAGGATTTTAAGGCCGAGTTGCGCCAGCCGACTACCGGTATAACCATCCACGGCAATGAGAAAATCGGGTAACTCACCGGCGTTCAGGAAGGGATATCGGCGGTAAACATGTCCCATCATAGCGCTTTTTAGTTCGACGACGGGGTTATATTTTGCCCGGCCTGTAGCGATAGCGTAGCGAAAAACTTCACCGCACCAACGCCGGGTTTTACCGGCTTTCTCCGTCGCACCGCGATTTTCGATTCTACGTAACGCCTCAAGCATAGTAATTGGTTCAATTTCAGCAATGTGCATGTTGCCTACGACGGGGTAAACATCCTTTCTGAATGCTTCTAAAATATCCTTTTGATACCCATCGGACCAACGCGTTTTTTTAAATTCATGCCACTCCTGAGAAATATCTTTGAAGGTTACCATTCTAGGTGTTGTCGCTGAGCCTGCGTAATTTTTCGCCTTAACCGGATCTCCCCTGCGGCAACGTTTTGCTTAGCTTCGTCCCGTTTCTGCCGTGCGGACGAGAGTGAAACAGCCGGGTACACACCAACGGCTAGCATTTTTTCCTTTCCTGCAAAGGTATAGCGATATCGCCAATACTTAGCGCCCGTGGTTTTAACTAGTAAAAACAAGCCATTACCATCGGGTAGCTTATAATCCTTTTCGGCCGGCTTAGCGGTTTCAATCTGTCTTGCGTTTAGCTTCATAGGTACCCGTTGTCAAATATAGATACCCGGATTTGTACCCGCTTTAACATCGGATTGCAAGGGTATTGACCGGAAATCGATGGACGGACAAACGGGAAAAATCAATTAAATCAATCAAAAACGGACTAGATCGGATTGGAAGCTTTGATGGTGCCGATAATAGGAGTCGAACCTACGACCTTCGCATTACGAATGCGCTGCTCTACCAACTGAGCTATATCGGCATGGGAAAATAATCATGCGGGCGTTAATCTCGGGTGCACACGTTATGCAAATCCGGGAAAAGAGTCAATAGGCGCGCGTGCAAGTGCTGATAAATGCAGCATCTTATTCCCTACGGACGGCGCCGAGTGGCCTTAAATGCCTCTTGTTCCTCCACGGATGTCCTGCGCTGTCCATCCTCTCTCTCCTGCCGCGTTTGCGCCAAGCTCGATTGTAACGAGAAGCCACGGCGCGAGAGGAGGCCACGCCGCCGCGGCCAGATTGGCTGAGAGCGGCGGGCTCCTCCCTGAGCGGTCACCTTTTCGCTGGCTAACGCCTGCCCGCTTGTGCCATCTGGCACGCGAACGCCGATAGGCGCTTGTTACTGGGTTCGGCAGCGCAAGCGCAGATAAGCGCTTATTTGCTGGAGCCGGCAGCGCGAGCGCCGACGCGGGCTTGTCCGACCGGTGGCACAAGACCGCCGCCGCCATCAGGGGCGGCTCAGGTTGTCGCCGTAACCGATCCATTTGTAAGTTGTTAACGCTTCCAGGCCCATCGGTCCGCGCGCGTGCAGTTTCTGCGTGCTGACCGGCCACTTCCGCGCCCAGACCTAACTGTCCGCAGTCGGTGAAACGGGTGCTGGCATTCACATACACCGCCGAGGAGTCCACCTCACGCACGAAACGTTCCGCCGCCTGAATCGACTGAGTCAGGATGGCGTCGGAATGTTGGGTGCCGCAATGGCGAATATGTACCACCGCTTGCTCAAAACCTTCTACCAGCTTGACATTCAGATCGCGCGATAGCCATTCGTCATGGTAGTTGGCCTCGGTCACGGCGACACAGGTTGCCGGGCCGTCAGCCAGATAAGGTCGCGCGTTGTCGTCGACGTGCAATGTCACGCCCAATGCATGCATATGACGGCTCAGGCGCGGCAGGAACTGCTCGGCGATGCCCTGGTGTACCAAAAGCGTTTCCATCGAATTACAGGCGCTGTGGCGCTGTATTTTGGCATTTTCAATCACCGGCAGCGCTTGTTCAATATCGATAGTGTCATCCGCGTAGATATGACAAACGCCGATGCCGCCGGTGATAACCGGAATGGTAGACTGTTCGCGGCACAATTTGTGCAGCCCGGCGCCGCCGCGCGGGATCAGCATATCCACATAGCAGTCGAGGCGCAGCAGCGCATTCACCAGGGCGCGGTCCGGGTTCTCGATGGCCTGCACCGCGCAAGCCGGCAGGCCGCAGTCTGTCAGCGTCTGCTGTATGACTTTCACTGTGGCGGCGTTGGTACGGTAGGTTTCCTTGCCGCCGCGCAAAATCACCGCGTTGCCGGTTTTCAGGCACAGCGCCGCCACATCGACGGTAACGTTGGGGCGCGCCTCATAGATGACCCCCACCACGCCGAGCGGAACCCGGCGGCGTTCCAACGACAGGCCGCTGTCCAACCGCTGTCCGCCTAGCACCTGCCCGACCGGATCGGTGAGACGGCACACCTGGCGCACGTCCGCGGCGATGGCGGCAAGGCGCGCCGGATTCAGCAGCAGGCGATCCAACAGCGCGTCGCCGAGGCCGTTGCGGCGCGCCTCCGCCATATCCTGTGCGTTGGCGTCGAGAATGCTCTGGCTATTGGCTTCCAGGCTGTCGGCAATGGCCTGCAGCGCGCTATCTTTTTGCGCGCTGGTCAATACCGCCAGCTGCCATGAGGCCTCTTTCGCCGCTTTGCCAATTTGCTCAAGCATATGCGCTCCTTAACATAAAATCATATCGTCGCGGTGGATAACCACAGGCCCGTATTCATACCCCAGAATATCACTGATGTCCTGGGAATGGTGACCGGCAATCATGCGCAGAGCATCGCTGTTGTAGCGGCTGACGCCGTGGGCAATATCGCGGCCATCGGTGCTGCGAATACGCACGACAATCCCGCGGGAAAAGTCGCCTTCCACCGCCAATATACCCTTGGGCAACAGCGAGCTGCCGCGCTGTAATATTGCCTTCAGCGCGACATCGTCGACGGTGATGTCCCCCGCCGGCGGCGGGCCGAACAGCCAGCGCTTACGGCTTTCCAGCGGCATTTTCTGGCCATGGAAACGGGTGCCAACCGATGCGCCGGCCATCATATCGCCAATCACGCCGGGTTTGCCGCCGGCCGCAATCACGACTTCGATTCCGATGCGGTTGGCGACCTCGGCCGCTTGCAGTTTCGTCGCCATACCGCCGGTGCCGAGGCCGGAGACGCTTCCGCCGGCCATTTTGCGCAATGCATCGTTGATGCCTTCGACTTCGCGGATAAGCTCCGCGTCGGGGTTAGTGCGCGGATCGGCGGAGAACAGGCCCGGCTGATCGGTCAGTAGCAGCAGCTTGTCGGCGTCGGCCAAAATCGCTACCAGCGCCGACAGATTATCGTTGTCGCCCACTTTGATTTCCGCGGTCGCCACCGCATCATTTTCATTGATCACCGGCACAATACCGTTGTCCAGTAGGGCGCGCAGCGTATCGCGGGCATTGAGGAACCGTTCGCGATCTTCCATATCTGCGCGGGTCAGCAGCATTTGGCCGATATGGATATTGTAAATGGAAAACAGCTGTTCCCAAAATTGAATCAAGCGGATCTGTCCTACCGCCGCCAACAGCTGTTTTGAGGCGATGGTAGCAGGCAGCTCGGGATAATTGAGGTATTCCCGTCCGGCGGCAATGGCGCCGGAGGTGACGATAATAATCCGATGCCCGGCGGCATGCAGCGGAGCACACTGGCGCACCAGTTCGACAATATGGGCGCGGTTGAGCCGGAGCGAACCGCCGGTAAGGACGCTGGTGCCCAATTTAATCACCAGGGTCTGGCTGCTATTCATAACAATTTCTGCCGTTAAGGATGTTGATTGATTCAGGGGTTGCCTACCGTCGACGGGACCCGGCGCCATGCCTGCCAGCATAGCGCGAAACGAAAGAGAAATCAGGAACGGAAAATAAGGCGGTCAGACTGAATGGCTGTTCTTTAAACGCCTCAGCAGGCTCCAGCGTCATGTTCAGCGTGGCAATATACGCGCGCAGGCGGGTATGAAAGGCGCGCAGTGAACTTTCCAGTTTATCGATAACGTCCTGGTCGCTGAACTCGCTCTCGGTCCATTTGCCTTCTTTATCAAACTTGCCCAGATGATAGGTATAGGTGTAACGCTTTGCTTCCGCTTCCAGATCGATCCACCAGCCCCAAAATTCACGTTTTTCGGGCGCAGGCTGCATATTGATGCATACCGCAAGACAGTCGAAGAAAAAATGGTTGTCGCTGCATTTCCCTTCACGAATATACGGGCCGAGGGCGGTAAAGCCTTTCAACACTTTGCCCCTGGGGTACCCACTTACTAACGCCATGCTATAACCTCACTTTGCCTATTGTTCACCTTAAGAAGCAAACAAACGGTAGTGCTATATTAACGTTTCAAATTGTTTTCAGCCAGCGGCTGATCTGTGTTAACGCCAGATGGAAATTGCGGTACAGCGGTGATGAGTTAATCGGCAATAACTTACCCGCCCGCGAGGAAGAGACAATCAGCTGCGCCTCGGCCGGCGGACAAAAGGGATCGTCGGGCCAGCAGCCTGCCAGGACCGGCGTCGGGCAATGACGGCCGAGCAGCCCCTGCACTTTGAGGGAGTAGCTGTTCAGCTCGGTTTTCAGCGCGCCATCAGAGGCGCCGGCCATGCCGATGCGGCTCGCCAGCACATCAAAGTACATATCCGGTGCTTTGTCCTGTCTTTCATTGTCGGTCAATAAGGCATGCACCACCGGACCGAGGCAGGCAACGCCTCTGAGCCGCTGCGGTTCCAGATAGGCGAGCCTGACCGCGATGTTGGCGCCGAAGCGGAAACCGAAAGCGCTTACGCGACGTTGGTCAACCCAGGGGACGGCATCCAGCCCGCGCAACACTTGCTGGTGTAAAAAACTGGTGTCCTGACTGAGTTTCCATTTGGCGGAAAAGCCGATTGACGGCATATCGATGGTTAGCATCGCCAGGCCCGCTGGAGCAAAGTAATCGTGAAACAACCGGTATGTATCGTTTTGCAGCATGTCCAGACTGCCGCAAACCAGCACTGTCTGATAAGGCGCCTGCCCCGTTGGCGGCAGATGCATGAAACCGGTAACATTGCCGCCGCCGCTGACCGGAAATTCTAATTGTTTGATTTCATGCGGCAGGTGCTTGGCCGCCTCTTCCCAGGCGTGATTAGCCAGCGTCTGTGCCTGCTCCGCCAACATATCACCTTTCAAGTGCGGATAGCTGGCGATACTGTAAAAGCGGGCGGCCTGCAGCCAGCCGCGCGCTGCGGTCGCGCCGTCAACGGCGTCCATCGCGCGCTGCTGCCAGACCATCCCTTGATAGGACCATTCGTAGATCCAATTGCCGCCGCGGTAACCTATTACGGTATCCAGCAGCCGATCGTTGGTGTGGGGCGCGCGACTGGCGGCGATACGCGCCAGAACCTCCTCGATCTCCCAAGGATTTATGCCGCGCCAAATCCACATCAGACGGTTGATTAACCGGTACCAATTGCCGGGATTGGCGCCGTCCAACGCCGACATTATCCTGTTTTGCCCGTCATGACGAACGCGGGCGACCAGCGTGGAGGTTTCGCGGTGTTTGACCGAGGGTTTGAATAGGATTTCGCTCAGATTATTACCTGCCATCGAGCATCGTCTCCAAAGACGGGTTCTTAAATGTCAGAACGATGCCTGCAAGGTTAACCATTCAGCTGGAAAAAACAAACGCCCGGCGATGCCGGGCGCCAGGTAAACGGTTAACCGCTGCCGCGCAATGCCACTCCGGCGGCAGCAAGGAGCTGATGCGGCAGGCCATGGCGCGAGCAAGGCGTCGGCCGCAGCAGGTTGACACGACGGCGCCATCTGCCGACATCACATCGGGGGCCGGCCGTGACCGCTCACCGGCTTGGCGCGGCAGACAGGCTATTTGCCCGCCAGCGGCGGCACAAACACCACGCCCATATCCCAGGGTTGCTCAATCCAGGTATTTTGCGGGATGTCGATAATGTAGTCATCCACCAGCGGCCTGCCGGCAGGCTTGGCGAAAATAGTGACGAAGTGCGCCTTGGGGTACATGTCGCGAATGGCTTTGGCGGTGCCGACGGTATCCACCAAATCGTCAACCACGATAAACCCTTCGCCGTCCCCTTCCGCCCGTTTCAACACGTTCAGATCGCGCTGGTTGTCGTGGTCATAGCTGGCGATGCAGACGGTATCCACGTGGCGGATACCCAGCTCGCGCGCCAGCAAAGCGCCGTGCACCAGCCCGCCGCGGCTGACCGCGATAATCCCTTTCCATTGTTCAGCAGGCAGCAGGCGCTTGGCCATGGTCCACGCGTGGATTTGCAACATGTCCCAGGTGACGACGTATTTTTCGCTCATAAATTCAGTCCCAGCTGGCTTGGGTCGGCTTAAAAAGTCTCAGGGGAAAAAGGTTGCGCGGGATTATAGAGACGCAGCCGTACAAATACCAGTCCCTCCCCCTTTTTAACCTCTGTTTCACTCTCAGGTGAAGTAAAGTGATATCCTTAATAGACTTGGGTTGCTCCGCCGCCGGCCGCTTATCGCCGCCAGCGCGGTTTTTACGATATAATAGGAGTTTTTGATCGTGTCTGAATTGTCTCAACTTACGCCGCAGCCGCTGTGGGATATTTTCGCCAACATTTGTTCAATCCCACACCCGTCCTACCATGAGGAAGCGCTGGCCACGCACATCGTGCAGTGGGCGCAGGACAAAGGCCTGTTCGCCGAACGCGATCAGGTGGGCAATATCCTCATCCGCAAACCGGCGACGCCGGGTTATGAAAATCGTCGTCAGGTGGCGATGCAGGCGCATCTGGATATGGTGCCGCAGAAAAACAGCGATACCACCCATGATTTCACCCAAGATCCCATCCAGCCCTGGGTAGACGGCGAATGGGTCAAGGCGCGCGGCACCACGCTCGGCGCCGATAACGGCATCGGCATGGCGTCGGCGCTGGCGGTACTGGCCGATGACAGCCTGGAACACGGTCCGCTGGAGGTGCTGCTGACCATGACCGAGGAAACCGGTATGGAGGCTGCTTTCGGCCTGCAGCCCGGCTGGCTGCAGAGTGAAATCCTCATCGATTCCGAAGAGGAAGGCGAGATTTATATGGGCTGCGCCGGCGGCGTTGACTTTAAAACCCAGTTGCTGATAAGCCGCGAGGCGGTGCCGGCCGGTTATCACACGCTGCGGGTGGCTCTGACGGGGCCGAAGGGCGGCTATTCCGGTAGCCGATATTCATCTGGGGCGCGGCAACGCCAATAAGCTGCTGGCTCGCTTCCTGGCGGATTTCTGCTCTACGCTGGACATTCGTCTGCTGGATTTACAGGGCGGGACGCTGCGCAACGCGATTCCGCGTGAAGCCTTCGCCGTTCTGGCGCTCCCACAGGAAAACGTCGACAGCCTGCGTCACCAGGCGCGCATCTACCTGAGCACCATCGAGAGCGAACTGACGTCGGTGGAGAAAAAACCGGCGCTTGCGGTGAGCGATAGCCAGCCCGGCGGGCAGGGGCTGACCAAAGCCTGCAGCGACCGGCTTATCGGGTTACTCCATGCCATGCCGAACGGTGTCATTCGCATGAGCGATGATGTGAAAGGCGTCGTGGAAACGTCGCTGAACGTCGGCGTCGTATCGATGGAGGCCGATAAAGCCGAAATCCGCTGCCTTGTCCGCTCGCTTATCGATAGCGGCAAACTGCAGGTGGAAGGGATGTTGCATGCGCTGGGACGGCTGGCTGGCGCCACCACCGTCGCCAAAGGCAGCTATCCGGGCTGGAAGCCGGACGCCAACTCGCCGGTGATGCATTTGGTGCGTGATATTTACCGGCAGCTGTTTGACAAAATGCCCAACATTCAGGTGATCCATGCGGGTCTGGAGTGCGGGCTGTTCAAAAAGCCCTATCCTGAGATGGATATGGTTTCCATTGGGCCGACCATTACCGGCCCGCATTCGCCGGATGAACAAGTGCATATTGCCAGCGTCGGCCTATACTGGAAGCTGCTGACCGCGCTGTTGAAAGCGATTCCCGTCAAGGTATGAACCAGACCGGCGCCGGCCTTTTGGCCGGCGCCGGGACGAAACACCTCCCCATTACCGTCAAGCCCGCCGGAACGAGAATCTTCTACGCCGCTATTAAGCCCGCCGGATCACTGTCTTGAACGGTCCATCAGCCCGCCGCCCAGAACGGCCATGGGCGTGGTCAGGTCGCGACGTTTCCACCGCCCGCGCCTGAGGCCTGCGGCCATCGGTCGCCAAGTGCCTATAGGCGAGAATTCCATTCCTCTTCCCAATTCAACAATAGCTGACGCTCAAGTTGCGGATCCATGAGCGTGACATGCAATCCCACCAGCCGGACGCCGCGATCGCAGCGCCGCTGTTCCCAGGCCTGGCGCGCGATAGCAATTAAATCCGTTTTATTCAGCCGAGGCCAGACATGCTCTTGCGTCGTTTGTTGAAAATCGGCGAATTTGAGTTTGATACCTTGACGGGCGATCTGCAGATCGTGGCGCACGCGGGCCAGACGCCGTTCCAGCTCGGGATAAAGATGGTCGATAATTTCCTCGCACGCTTCCCAGCGGGTGATATCCTGCGCCAACGTACGCTCAACCCCCACCGACTTGCGCAGCCTGTCGGCGGTAACCTCCCTTTCATCAATACCCTGCGAGCGTTCCCAAATGACACGGCCGAACTTGCCAAACTGGCGCAGTAGCGTCGCCAGGTCAAATTGCTGCACGTCCGCGCAGGTGACAAGCCCCATATCAGTGAGTTTTTTGGCCGTCACCTTACCGACCCCCGGGATCTTCGCCAGCGGCAACTGTAGTAAGAACGCCGGCATCGCGGCGGGGGTAATGACATATTGGCCGTTAGGCTTATTGAGATCGGAGGCAATTTTCGCTAAAAATTTAACCGGTGCCACGCCCGCGGATGCGGTCAGCCGCAGTTCATCGGCAATCTCCTGGCGGATGGCGCGCGCCATCAGTGTGGCAGAGCCGTTGCAGCAATCGCTGTCGGTGACGTCCATAAACGCCTCATCCGGCGGCAGCGGCTCAATTAGCGCCGTATAACGGGCGAAAATGGAACGGATATGCTCGGACGCCTCTTTATATACCGCCATACGGCCGGGGATCACCGTGAGATCGGGGCAGAGTTTCAACGCCATAGCGGTGGACATGGCGCTATGCACGCCAAAGCGTCGTGCCGGATAGTTAGCGGTGCTGATAACGCCGCGGTGGTCGGCGCTGCCCCCTATCGCCAACGGGATGTCGCGCAGGTGCGGATTGTCGCGCATTTCGACCGCGGCAAAAAAGCAATCCATATCGACATGTATGATTTTACGCATCCGGCCCCCTTAACCTGTATAAGTATACAGTAATGATTCTCATCTATACAAAACGTATCTTGATAAAATAATACGCAGTGATATCTTGTCGCTGATTGCCCATGGGCAGTTGACAGTCCCGCCGGTAATGTTCGTGGCCGGCCGCTCATTTATTTGATGATACAGGAATGACAATGCGCAGATTCGCGCTGCTGTTGGCGATGCTTTTTTTATTACCGGCGTACGGTTACGCTAGCGATCAGGCAAAAGTTGGCCAGGAACTTAAGCAACAATTATTAGGCTCACCGGTATTTATTCAGGTCTTTAAAGAAGAGCGCATTTTGGAACTGTATGCCAAGATGGGTAATGCATACCATTTGGTGAACAGCTTTCAAATTTGCAAGTTCTCCGGCGGACTGGGCCCGAAGCGGCTTGAAGGCGACTTCATGAGCCCGGAAGGTTTTTACGCCATTGATACGCTCAATCTGAATCCGAACAGTCATTATTATCGCGCCATTAATATCGGTTTCCCCAATGACTATGACCGGGCGCAGGGCTATTCAGGCGCCAAGCTGATGATTCACGGCGATTGCCGCTCTATCGGCTGCTATGCCATGACGAATTCTTCGATTGCGGAGATTTATCGCTATGTGGAAGATGCATTGCTTAATGGTCAGGCGCAGGTAAAGATTAATATATTTCCGTTTCGCATGACGCCGGCAAATATGCAGCGCCATCGTTATTCAGCCAATTACAAATTCTGGAGCCAGCTTGCACCCGGTTACGCCTATTTCGCCGAACACCATCAACCGCCGGCGGTATCGGTAGTGAATGGTCAGTATGCGATAAGCGCGCCGCTGATGTTGCAAAGCGGCGCAACGGTTGTGTCACAATTCGCGCTCGCCAAGCCGGAATAACACCCACTCCGCCGGTGCCACCCGCTGCCAGGTTTCATTGCCGGTCAGCGGCTGGGTGGCTATCACCGTGACCACGTCGTTGGGCGTGGTCTGCTTTTGAAAATCGATTTTTACATCCTGATCGAGCAGCGTGGCTTTGCCAAAGGGCGCGCGCCGGGTGATCCAATACAGGTGGCTGGCACAATAGCCCATTACGTAGCAGCCATCGGATAGCAGCATATTGAATATTCCTTTTTGCCGCAGCGTATCCGCCAACTCGGCAATATAACGGAACACCGACGGCCAGTGACGCGGCGTGTGCGGGTAGCGTTCCGCCAGGCGCGCCAGCAACCAACAAAACGCCTGCTCGCTGTCTGTCTGCCCCACCGGGCGAAAATTGCCGGTTTGCAGCGTCCGGTAGCCACGCAATTGGCCGTTATGGGCGAAGGTCCAGTGGCGCCCCCAGAGTTCGCGGGTGAAAGGATGGGTATTTTCCAGCGCCACTCTACCGCGATTGGCTTGACGGATGTGGGGCACCACCGCGCAGGATTTGATCGGATAATCCTGCACCAGCCGGGCGATGGGCGAGTCGATGCTGGGCAGCGGATCCTTGAACGTGCGGCAGCCCAGTCCTTCGTAGAAGGTGATTCCACAGCCATCTTTGTGCGGTCCGGTTCCACCGCCGCGCTGCACCAGGCCGGAAAAACTGAAACAGATATCCGTTGGCACATTGGCGCTCATGCCGAGTAATTCACACATGCCCCTCTCCTGTCCACTCCCCTGCCGATCAGGGTTATCCGTGCGCCACCATTTCTTTCTCGATAAGCAGTATCAAGATATGGATAGCCTTAATATGGATTTCCTGAATACGGTCGGCATAGCCGAAATGCGGCACGCGAATTTCCACATCCGCGCTGCCGGCCATTTTGCCGCCCTCTTTGCCGGTGAGGACAATAACCCGCATGCCTTTGGCGCGCGCGGCATCGATAGCGCGGATAATGTTCGCCGAGTTGCCGGAGGTTGAGATGCCGACCAGCACATCGCCCTTGTTGCCCACCGCTTCTACGTAGCGTGAAAAGACCTGCTCATAGCCGAAATCATTGCTCACACAGGACAGATGGCTGGGATCGGAGATGGCGATAGCGGGATAGCCCGGGCGATTCTCGCGATAGCGTCCGGTCAATTCTTCGGCGAAATGCATCGCGTCGCAATGTGAGCCGCCGTTACCGCAGGAGAGCACTTTCCCGCCGGCTTTGAAGGTGTCGGCGATAAGTTTAGCTGCGTCTTCGATAGACTGAATATGGTGCTCATCGCTGAGAAAGTTTTGCAGCGTTTGCAGGGCTTCATTAAGTTCGTTGCGGATCAAATCCTGACACATGGGGTCGTCCCTCAATCAAGGCTGGCGATAAATGATATTTTCCGGCAGCAGTTTACCGGAATGCCAGTACCGCGAGAAGCGCCGTCCGACGGGCGGTTTGCGCTATCTCATAAAATGGGCAGATAATAAGTCTGTTGATAATTGTATCGCATAATGGTACCGAGAGGACATGGCGCGAGGCGCATAAGGCAACAATAACAGGTCGTGCCTCTGGCAGATTCCGTGCCAGAGCGACGGCAGGCTGGCGGCGGCATTCCGCGCTAAACGCGGCGGTCGAATTCAGCACCGGGCACGGCGTTCCGATTCCACGCCGGCGCGGCGGCGAACACCGCTGTTGCCAGCATCACCCAGGGCGGCAACCGAGCCGGCCGCACCGTTTTGGTAATTGCCGCGGCCTGGATTGGGTTGCGCGATGTGCTGCCGCCGGCGATGCCCGTGGCTAAAAAAAGCCCCGCGTCACGAAGAGGCAGGGCGGCAGAGATCGCGCCGGGATGGCGGCAAGGTCACGCCGGCATGAGCGGCGCGCCGGGTATTATTTCGCCAGCGCTTCTGTCGAAATGCTGATAGTGACGTCATCGCTCACGTTGGGCACGAACTGCCCCATTTTAAACATCGAACGCTTAATAGTCGTGGTGGCATTAAAACCCACGGTGGCTTTTTTAGCCATGGGGTGCTCGCCCTGCTTGTTCAGCACCGCATCCAGGATCACCGGGCGGCTGATGCCCTTGATCGTCAGATTGCCATAGACCTGATAACGATTATCGCCCTTGCTGACGATTTTGGTGCTGTGAAACGTCGCATTAGGGAACTGCTTCTGATCAAAATACTCCGCGCCTTTAAATTCATCCGTTAACGCCTGCACATGCGTATCCACAGTTTTGACCGGGATGGTGACGTCCACTTTGGCATTCTCGATTGCCGTATCGTCCAGCACAATGGTACCGGTAATATCGGAGAAGTTGGCGGTGGGGTTGGAAAAACCGAAGTGATTCCACGAGAACACCAGCGAAGTATGATTGGGATCCAGATGGTAGGTTTCCGTTTTTGCCTGGGCGAAACCTGAAGCGATCAGCAGCCCGGTAGCCAGCGGTAACAACGTCTTTTTCATCGTAATCATGCCAATAAGTATCCGTCATATTGCCGAAAGGACCTTCATCATGAAGGCTTTCGACGGTGATTGTCACTGAATAGTTTTGTTGACGCTATTCAATAATTTTGACCAAGCGTGTATCGGGCATTTAGCCGTCTACACGTCTTGATTGTCAATTATAGCCAGCATGTTATATTGGCGCAAAACCCGGCTATCAGGAGTCATATTAGCCATGAGTACCCCGCTTGTCCCACAAAGTAAACTGCCGGCGCTGGGCACCACCATCTTTACCAGGATGAGTGCGCTAGCGCAACGCCACCAGGCGATTAATTTGTCTCAGGGCTTTCCCGATTTCGACGGTCCCGACTATTTGAAATCCAGATTGGCATGGCATGTCAGCCAGGGCGCCAATCAATATGCTCCGATGACCGGCGTCGCGCCGCTGCGCGAGTCCATCGCCGATAAAACCGCGCAACTCTACGGCTGGCGTCCCGACGCCGATGCCGAGGTGACCGTCACCGCCGGCGCGACAGAGGCCCTGTTCGCCGCCATCAGCGCCTTAGTGCGGCCGGGAGATGAGGTTGTCTGCTTCGATCCCAGCTATGACAGCTACGGGCTGGCGGTCGAGCTGGCCGGCGGCGTCACGCGTCGTCTTGCACTGCAGCCGCCGGCGTTTCGCGTTGACTGGGCGCAGTTTGGCGAGGTGCTGAGCGACCGCACCCGGCTTGTTATCCTCAACACGCCGCATAATCCCTCGGCCAGCGTCTGGCAGGCGGGGGATTTCCAGCGGCTGTGGCAGGCCATCGCCGATCGGGAAATCTATGTCTTGAGCGATGAAGTGTATGAACATATCTGTTTTGCCGCTAGCGGCCATCAAAGCATGCTTGCCCATGACGGACTGCGCCAGCGCGCCATTGCCGTTTCCTCCTTCGGCAAGACATACCATATGACCGGCTGGAAAGTCGGTTATTGCGTAGCGCCGGCGGCCTTGAGCGTCGAGGTACGCAAAATACACCAATATCTGACCTTCGCCGTCAACACGCCGGCACAGCTGGCCCTCGCCGATATGTTACGCCAGGAGCCGGCGCACTGGCAGCAGCTGCCGGCGTTCTATCGCCAACGGCGCGACCACCTGTTGCAGGCGCTGGCGCCCAGCCGGCTGCGACTGCTGCCCTGTGAAGGCACCTATTTTCTGCTGGCGGATTATAGCGCCGTCTCCGATAAAGACGACGTCAGCTTTTGTGAGTGGCTCACCACCCATGTCGGCGTAGCCGCTATTCCGCTATCGGTGTTCTGCGCCGACCCCTTCCCGCATAAACTCATCCGTCTGTGCTTCGCCAAAGGCGATCAGACACTGGACGCCGCCGCGGAGCGCTTATGTCGACTTTAGCGCTTAGTCTGTTGCAGCAGCCGCTGGTGTGGATGGACGGCGAGGCGAATCTGGCCCACTTTGACCGCCTGTTGGCGCCGCTCATTGAGCAGGATCTGATTCTCCTGCCGGAAATGTTTACTACCGGTTTCACCATGGAAGCGGCGGGCAACGCCCTGCCCGAGCAGCGGGTGGTGGCGTGGCTGGCGGAGTGGTGGTAGGTGGCAGCGCGGCCATCGCTACGCCCGCAGGGGCGGTCAACCGTTTCTTACTGGTGCAGCCCGACGGCGTGACGCACCGCTATGATAAACGTCATCTGTTCAGAATGGCCGATGAGCATCACCATTATCAGGCCGGTCAGGAACGGGTGGTGGTCGGCTGGCGCGGCTGGCGGATATTGCCGCTGGTGTGTTATGACCTGCGCTTTCCGCTGTGGTCGCGCAATCAGCAGGACTACGATCTGGCGCTGTACGTCGCTAATTGGCCCGCGCCGCGCGCACTGGCAAACGCTGCTGGCGGCGCGCGCCATCGAAAACCAGGCTTACGCCGCCGGCTGCAATCGCGTTGGCGACGATGGCAATCGGCACCACTATAGCGGTAACAGCCTGATCCTGGATCCCATGGGAACGGTGCTGGCGCAGGCCGAGCCGGACGCAGCGGCCTGCCTGCAGGCTCGCCTGTCGCTCTCGACGTTACGTCAATACCGTGAAACATTTCCCGCCTGGCGGGATGCTGATGGTTTCAGCCTGCAACCTTAAATCACCGGTGGCCTGAGGCGACGACAGAGCGCCCGCCGCTCGCCCCCTGGCCATTTTCGCCCCTGTATTGCCAAAGTAGATGGTCGTCTGCGCCTGCGCTTTGCCAACGGGCATAAGCGAGGCGTTTCGGCGCGCGATGCTCTCTGCTACCCGTCCTGCGCCGAATACGCTTCTTGGTAGGGATGGTGGGAAATCCAATGGTCGGCGATATCCTGACGACGGCAAATCCACACCCCCTCGTGCTGTTGGATATAATCCAGAAAACGTTGCAGCGCGCGAAACCGGCCCGGCCGGCCAAGTATGCGGACATGCATGCCAACGGAAAGCATCTTGGGTGACGTCTCCCCTTAGGCGTAAAGTACGTCGAAAATGTCGCGCAAATAGCTGTAGAACTGCTCGCCGCTGTTAAACCCCTGTGGCGTGGTAAAACGCATATCATTCGCCTCCAGCGTATAGGGGATGATGAGATGCGGTTTCACCGTGCCGTCCTGACGGGTGACCTGCATCCAAAACGGCAGATCGTCGCCGTAATAATCACTGTCGTATTGGAAACCGTCCTGCTCCACAACCAACCTCCGGGTATTGGGGCTGTCGTGGCCGGTATACCAACCCAGCGGCGCTGTACCGAACAATTGCGTCAATACATTCACCGCCTGCTGCATATGCTGTCGTTCGGTTTTTAGCATCGACGCCCTGATAATGCAGCCAGCGCCAACCGTGACTGACCACGTCATAACCAGACGCCTTAATGGCCTCCACCACCGCCGGATTGCGCGCCAGCGCCATCGCCACGCCAAAGACGGTCAACGGCAGACCGCGGCGGCAAAACTCTTGATGGATCCGCCAGAAACCGGCCCGGGAGCCGTACTCGTACAGCGAATCCATCGACATATGTCTCTCTGGATAACTGGCGGCGCCAATGATATCGGAAAGGAACTGTTCGGAACCTGCATCCCCGTGCAGCACATGACTTTCGGCCCCTTCTTCATAGTTCAGGACAAATTGCACCGCGATACGTGCCTGCTGAGGCCAGCCGTCTTGCGGGGGCTTTCCGGCATAACCGATAAGATCGCGTGGGTAATTGGCGTTAAAAGAGAAACCTTTATTCTCGGTCGCGTCACTCATTGTCAGTTCCTTTTTTGTGAGCCGGTGTTTTAGTTTAGTCCTATAACGCGAGCGGTTAGTTCTTTTTGTGTCGCAATATCCCGCTCGACGCCCTCCTCCGATGGTAACAGCACGGAGGCATTGGCTGAGGCTTAAGTTAGGGCTTCGGTATGGGCACGGACTTGGACTTTGATTTGGGCCAATAGGGCTAAGCTAGTGCCGGTGTGCCTGGTCCTGCCGGTAAACAGCAAAACCGCCTTCAGCGGGTAGCAAGGCAATGTGCGGCCCGATTATCGGCGCCGTTGGCCCATGGCGCATGGTGCACGCAGGGAGATATTTAGGCTTTGTCGCCGCAGAAAAGACAAAACCCCGTATTTTGACAAACACGGGGTTTTAAAATGATTGGCGGTGCGGACGGGACTCGAACCCGCGCCCCCCGGCGTGACAGGCCGGTATTCTAACCGACTGAACTACCGCACCGCACTTGCGCTTTGTCGGGAAAGCGAGGCGAATAATAAGGTCAGGGCCGGTTGACGTCAATGCTTTTTATGCCCCGGTAAATCGTTTGCTGATAAATGCAGCACCCTCCGTTTATTTTGACCTGACAAGGTGATTTACTCGCTTTGCGCAGGGTTTTCCGCCCGCCACACACAGCTGCCGCCATTTTTCTGCACCAGATCCAAACGCTGCTCATGGGCCACCACTTCCTCGTCGCTGGCGTACACCACCTTCAGCGACGACTGGGCGCGTTGCACCCGCTGGATTTGCCCGCTTTCTCCCGCGCCGCGTTGCTCCTGCTCCCCTTCCATGGCGAAACGCATCGCGGTCTGACCACCGGTCATCAGCAAGAACACGTCCGCCAGAATTTCGGCGTCAAGCAAAGCGCCGTGGAGGGTTCGCTTACTGTTATCGATCAGATAACGATCGCACAGCGCGTCCAAGCTGTTGCGCTTACCGGGAAACATTTTGCGCGCCAGCACCAGGCTGTCGGTTACCTTGCAAAAAGTGTCGGTCTTGGCGATGCCGCGGTTAAGCATCCCAAACTCATAATCCATAAAGCCGATATCGAAGAGGGCATTATGAATGACCAGCTCGCCACCGCGAATAAAGCGCAAAAACTCATCTGCCACATCGGCAAACGTCGGCTTATCCGCCAGAAACTCGTCGCTGATGCCGTGCACGTTGAACGCTTCGGGGTCGACAAGCCGGTCCGGTTTCAGATAGACATGAAAATGCCGGCCGGTCAGGCGGCGATTGATGACCTCGACCGCGCCGATTTCGATGATGCGGTGTCCTTCATAATGGACACCTAACTTGTTCATACCGGTGGTTTCGGTATCCAGAACAATCTGTCGCGTAATGTCAGTGCTCATAATGCTCGTTTATGTCAGACTTGGGCTTTTAACATGGAGCTAGTTTACCAGAGATGCGCAAACAGGTTGAAATTTTCACCGACGGTTCGTGCCTGGGCAATCCCGGCCACGGCGGCTATGGCGCCATACTGCGCTATAAACAGCATGAAAAAACCTTCAGCGCCGGTTATCGCCTGACCACCAACAATAGGATGGAGCTGATGGCGGCTATCGTTGCATTGGAAGCCCTGACGGATGCCTGTGAGGTGGTGCTGAGCACCGACAGTCAGTACGTCCGCCAGGGGATGACCCAATGGATACATAACTGGAAAAAGCGTGGCTGGAAAACCGCCGACAAGAAGCCGGTGAAAAACGTCGATTTATGGCAGCGGCTTGACGCGGCCATCCAACCTCATACTCTGCGCTGGGATTGGGTGAAGGGCCATGCGGGACACCCTGAAAACGAACGCTGCGATGAACTGGCGCGCGCCGCCGCCGGCCATCCGGCTCTTGAGGACATCGGTTATCGGGTGGAAGCACAAACGGGTGGCGGCCGGGCGGATTAAAGCGGGTACTTTGCCTTGAAGGCATGCCGCTGCCGGCAGCTGCGGGTGGTGGCGTTAACCGGCCGGCGTAATCCCCGTGAGGACGTTTTGTTCTTCAGCGGCGTCAGGCTAAGAGGGAACGTGCGTTTTCGCGCGACAATGACGCTCAGGCAGCCGATAGCGGGAAAATGGGTGCTGAGCAGCCGCCCTCCCTGGCGCCGCCACGGCAGCACCTGCAGATGGGTGCGGTGCAACACCTCGAAATTAAGCACCCCCAGCCAATCTAAAAGCCGCATCTGCGTATACATGCGGCTTTTGTACGGCTGGCGGCGAAACAGAATCGGGCAGATTTTACCCAACCCCAGCAGACTTACCGGGTTAAAGGTCGTGATGACCAGCCAGCCGTCATCGATGAGCACGCGGTCTACCTCCCGCAGCAGCCGGTGGGGATCGCCGGTATAGGATAAGGTATGGGCCAGTAGACAGGCATCCGCCGACTTATTGGCGAATGGTAACTGGTAAGGGTCGGCGATGACCTGCAAACGCTCGCTCGCAAGCCCCACATTTACCTGGTGAGAAATCGCACAATCGCCGGTATCCAGATCCGCACTCAGCGCGCCGATTTTGAGCAGATGAAAACCGAACAGTTTAGGCCACCAGGCTTTCAGACCCTGCTCCAGCGCCTGACGATAGTAAGCCCCGCAGGGAATATCGTCCCATGAAGCAGGCGCCTCAATCGTTTTGTTACTTTGCGCTGGTTTCATGTTTGTCTATCTTCTAAGAGCCATAGAGAAAATAACGAGGTTAACAATGAATCTTATCAGCATTCCCGCATTGGCGGATAATTACATTTGGCTTTTACACAATGACGACAGGCAATGTCTGGTGGTGGATCCAGGCGAAGCGGCGCCGGTGTTGCAGGCGCTGGCCGACCACCATTTGACCCCTGTCGCCATGTTATTGACCCATCATCATCAGGACCATGTGGGTGGCGTTGCCGAGCTGCTGCAGCATTTCCAGGTGCCGGTCTATGGCCCGGAAGAAACCCGTACCAAAGGCGCAAGCCAAATAGTCAACGAAGGCGATAGCCTGACATTACTAAGACACACCTTCAGCATAATGGCATTACCCGGACATACACTCCGACATATCGGATTTTACAGCGCGCCCTGGCTTTTTTGCGGCGACACGGTTTTTTCCGCAGGTTGCGGCCGGCTTTTCGAGGGTACACCTAAACAAATGTATGAGTCATTTCAGAAGGTTAACCTGCTTCCGTCCGAGACTCTGATCTGCGCCGCACATGAGTATACTTTAAGCAATTTGAACTTTTCCGCCGCCTTGTTACCCGAAGATAGTGTTATCGCAGGTTATCAACATAAAATTAGTGAGTTACGGCTGAAAAACCAGCCCAGCCTGCCCTCTACGCTGCATTTAGAGCGACAAATTAATCTATTCTTACGTTGTCATGACGTTGATTTACAAAACAAATTAAACGCTCACCCCGTTCCTGATGAGGAATGGCGGGTTTTTGCGGCATTACGCGCGAAGAATGATCATTTCTGAAGGTTTTAGTTGTAATGTCCCAGGCTTCAAAGTACCATCGCTCGCCTTCTAAGCGACTATTGACATACAGATGAAGACTCATGCGATTTTATTCGCCTCGGTCTTGCTGGTGGGGTGTCAGGTGTCCAGGCAGGACACACCGCCCCCCGAACAGCATGCACAGAGTGTTTCTTCGGCAGGTCAAGGTGAAGCAGGAAAGTACACAGATGACCGAGCGGGTACCGCGCGATGGCAAGATATCAATAGCAGCCTGCCGCAGGGCGATTTGTGGAACTTCATTGGCGACGAGCTGAAGATGCAGATACCGGATAACGCCCGGGTCCGCGAGCAACAAAAGCGTTATTTGAAACAGAAGAGCTATCTCCACGATGTAACATTACGGGCAGAGAGCCGTACATGTACTGGATTGTCGAGCAGATTAAGCAACGTAAGATGCCGATGGAACTGGTACTGCTACCCATAGTGGAGAGCGCTTTTGACCAGAAGGCAACATCCGCCTCTAACGCGGCTGGCCTTTGGCAGATTGTTCCCCAGACAGGCAAGAATTATGGCATGAAGCAAAATCAGTGGTATGACGGCCGCCGTGATGTGGTGGCGTCCACCACCGTTGCACTGGATATGATGCAGCGGCTTAACCGTATGTTCGACGGCGACTGGCTATTGACTATCGCCGCCTATAACAGCGGTGAAGGCCGTATTATGCAGGCCACTAAGCGTAATAAGGCCAAAGGTCGCCCTACCGATTTCTGGTCGTTGGCGCTGCATCGCGAAACCACCCTTTATGTTCCGAAGATGCTTGCGCTTAGCAACCTCATTAAGAATAGCAAACAATTTGGCATCGCGTTGCCTAAATCGAATGCACAACGCGCGCTGGCGCGGGTGGAAGTCGGTCAGCAAATCGGTTTGACGCAGGCGGCTGAAATGTCTGGCCTGTCGCTGACTAAGCTGAAAAGCTTCAACACCGGCTACAAACGCAACGTGACAGCGCCGAATGGGCCGCATTATATCATGCTGCCCAAGGAGCATGCTTCTCAGCTGCGTACCTCGCTGGCGGAAGGCGATATTGCGGCAGTGCAGTCCACGCAGCTGGCCGATAATATCGGCAGCGGCAGCTATGAGGTCCGTGCCGGAGATACGTTATCCGACATCGCACAACGGCTGAACGTCAAAACCGCTGACCTGCAGAAATGGAATAATCTGCGCAGCGCGCGCAGCTTGAAAGTAGGCCAGACGCTGAAAGTCGGCAGCGGCACGATGCAGATTGCCAACAACAACAGCATCACTTATCAGGTGCGCAAAGGGGATTCCCTGGCGAGCATCAGCCCGCCGGCACGGCGTTGATATTAAAGACGTTATGCGCTGGAACGATGCGTTGACCAATGCCAACAACCTGCAGCCGGGGCTTAAGCTGACACTGTTCGTTAACGGCAAGTCGACGGATTCCTGAGGCAGTGCTGATCGCATCGTTTTTGCGGTGATGTGAGACGGCGTGATGCCTGGGCAGGTTAATGCCAGCGTGGGTAACTTGAAAATGATCTTGCCCCGCCATCTCCGTACAGCTTTTGTATCTTAAGTTAACGAAGCCCGCTGCCGCCGGTATTCTCTCGGAGAGTGATATAGTCTTCCTTCATCGTCTTCACGAACCGTTCGGCCATTCTCTGCGGGCTGCTCACCGCTGTTGTGCAGGGCTCCAGATCCAGTTCTCTGGCGAACCTCTGCGTTTCATGCGCGGTATACGCTGAACCGTTGTCCGTCAACCACTGCACCGCTGTATCGGGTAACCTGTCGCCGAAGCGCTTTTCTACCGACATCAGCATCACATCCTGCACGGTCGAACTGTCGTAGCCTACAGTGCTCGCAGACCAGTCTATGGCCTCTCTGTCGCAGCAGTCCAGTGCGAACGTGACCCGCAGTTTTTCACCGTTGTCGCAGCCGAACTCGAAGCCATCTGAACACCAGCGAATATCGCTTTCTGCCACCGCGATCCTGCACTTATGCTCACGCCTCGGCCGCTCTGGTTTTCAATGTAATAACAGCAGGTTATGCTCACACATGATCCTGTAAAGTCGTTTCGCATTTACCGGCGTCAGTCCCTCTGCGCGACGTTGTTTACACAGGATGCCCCACACCCGCCGATAGCCGTAGCTGGGCATATCGCTGATGATGTCGAGGATGTCCGACAGTATTTCAGCGTCTGCTTCGTCATTACGCCGGTTACAGCGCCTGTCCTGCCAGTCGGCAGAACGCTTAATCCGCAGTGACAGCGGCGCACGCGACACGCTCATGGCGCGGCTGACCTGTGCTATTCCCCGGCCTTTGGCAACAAGGGCGCGTGCGCTATCCATTTTCGTGACTGGCCGTACTCCACGGCTTCTTTTAGGATCTCAACCTCCATCGTCTTCTTACCCAGAAGGCGCTGGAGCTCCCGGACCTGCTTCAATGCAGCTGCAAGCTCAGAGGCAGGAACAACGTCCTCCCCGGCAGTGAGGCTTCCTTCCTGATATTGCTTTTTCCACTTAAACAGCAGGCTGGGCTGGATACCGTGCAGTCGTGCGAGATGGGAGACATTCATGCCGGGCTCCATCCTCTGCTGAATAATGGCCATTTTTTCCTGAGGAGTTTTACGTTTACGGACTTCTTGACCTAACGGGATCCCGGTCATATCAAAATTGGCGTTAGTGTTAGACATATATTCAAGCCTATCTCTTATCTGGAGATACAGCTACTGTCTGGTGTTTCAGGGGGATAAATCAGTGGGTAACTTGAAAAGCAGACGCTACAACGTCTGCTTTTTTTATGCCTGCAGGCGTTACCTAGTCCCTGTACCGATACAGGACTAAGTTGACATCCCAATACGCTAATGGACTTATGTCCCAATACGACAACGGGGTCAGATCCCAACGCGCTGTGGGGTTTACCTTTCGATACCGACAACCGGGTCATACCCTGGTGCGCTGCTGGATTTACGTCCCGATACCGACAATCTTCGGCTCGGCCGGTGTCCGCACACGCCGGGTGGTGTGCTCAAACTCGACCAGCAAAGGATTATGGTCTGAGGCCTCGGTCACCAGTACCGACGCCTCGCAGACGTTCATATCGCGATAAAAGACGAAATCCAGCGGACGGCCAAACGCCCGCCGGCGTTGATCATCGACAAACCTCACCTCGCCGAGGCCCATCCGTTCCGCGAAACGGTAAAGCGCCAGCATACGCTGTCTGCTCCAGGCATTGAAATCCCCCGCCATGATAACCGGGCCGCTGTGATTGCGGATCTGCTCGCCGATGGGGTCCAGCTGTTTGCTGTACACATCAATTCCCAGACTAAAATTCACCGCATGGATATTGACCACCATCAGCAATTGGCCGTTGTGAATAGGATACACGGTGACCAGCGCCGACTTGGCTAACCGTAACAGCGGCTCGCGCTCGCGCAGTGGACAGCAGTAGACGGGATGAGCCGCGGACAGGGTCATTACCCCTGACTGGTGTTGCGGGAAAATCAATGCAGGAACCTGATCCGCCGCCAGATAATGAGAAGTGGCGAATCGGACCAGTTCAGGCGTGGTTTGTGCTTCCTGTAGCAGGACCAGCTGGGCATCTTTACCAAACCCCTGCAAAACCGATAGCCAATTGGCGCGTTGCTGTTTAAAGATATTCCATACCATTACCCGCAAAATGCACGAGCCTGGCAAAGGTTCTCCCGGCGGCAACGCCTGACCTAATTGGCCAGAGGCAAGGGGTGGGAAGATACGCTCGACTGGCTGGCCCGCGACATACCTGACGGCATATGTTTTTTTTGGCACGGTTACCGCCTATTCTCTTAAGTTTTTGCGCCCGAGGCAGTGTTTGAGTTGATTCCCCGCTGTTTTTCGTCCACGGACACCATACTATCTTACGCTTTTATAACGGCCCGGCAAATTCAACGTGACGCCATAACGTCGCGGCCCGACCCACACAGTATATCACAAACACCCTCTACCGGGGCGTGGACCACTGGGCGCGGCTTACGCCAGCCGGGGGCGTTTTGCGGCGGCTAACGATACCCCAGGCCGTCCCGATAAGCTCTCTCG
The DNA here is from genome assembly GCF_018777395.1 of Candidatus Sodalis endolongispinus. Taxonomy (GTDB): domain Bacteria; phylum Pseudomonadota; class Gammaproteobacteria; order Enterobacterales; family Enterobacteriaceae; genus Sodalis_B; species Sodalis_B endolongispinus. The sequence continues at coordinate 980,040 of NZ_JAFJYC010000001.1, read as the reverse complement.
TTGTGGGTAAGCCCGCCGCCGCCAACTACTGCACTATAGTTCAGTATTCATTACTGCCAAACTTGTTTATCGTGAGAGTTTAAAAGTCGAGCGGCCGACACCGCGCTGCAGTCGATAGCATAATCAAGAGGAGTTGAGAGATGGTGGACAATGGCTTTTGTATCATTCATGGTAATATCAATAAAGATATCAGTCTATTGGCACATTGCTGCAGCGGCAATATCGAAATGCTGCGCAACGGATGCCTGTTTACCGGTCGCAAAACACCGGTGCAAAGTTATCGCTTTGCCACCGGTAGCGCCTATCTTATCGGGCTGCTACGTAACAAGCGCCTGTTGCGCCATCTGGCGACGCATTTTACCGGCGGCGTACCCGTGGTTAACGGGGCCGAAGTGCTTTACCAGCTCAGCACGCAATTAGGTTCGGCGGCGCTCGGTCTGGCCGAAGGGGACTTCTGTTTCTTTATTGAAGACAGAAACGGTACCCTGACGCTGCTAACCGATGCCTGTGGCCATAATCCGGTGTATCTGGTCAATGCAGGCGATCGTTGGATCACTGATAAATTGAAACTCATCAGCGCGCTGCATGACCGCGATATCCAGCACGACCCGCAGACAGGCGAAACTGCGGTGAGCATGGGTTGCCATATCCAGCGCATTTTGCCGGGAACGTTAAACGTATTTCGTTTTAGCGACGCCGACTGTGAGGTCTGCGAAAGCCGACAATTATTGCGCCCGGCCAAGATGCCCATGACGATTGAGAGCGGCATTCTATGAGGGCGTTACTGCTCGCCCTATTTTTCTCAGTCAGCGCGACGGGCGCCAACCTGACGCCGGTTCCGGGCGGTAATCAGGTAGACATTGATAATAATGGTAAACCTGACCTGGTGATACTGGGGCAATTCGATAACAATCACACGCACAATTGCCATGGCATCAGTTTTTTCATTCACCACCCGGACGGCGGCTTTAGCATGGTGCCCGTCGCTAACAGCGACAAATTTGTTTGGCTCGATAATCGCCTCACCGCCAGTTCCGCCAAGGTGCTGGTCAACCGCCTGTTTCACGATGGCAGGCGCTATTATTTAGTGAAAGCGCAAAAATATGGCGCCAATCTGTATACCCTACTGCCGGTGAAATTTACCTTATAACTCCTCGGCAAGTATCAGGGTGAACCCGGCGAGCCGCACTATCGCTGGCACGCCTGGCGCTGGCGCAGTTTTCTTAGTCAGCAGCGTTATGCGTCCGTTGAGGAGTCTTTTGCCGAGATCGCCATCCTCAACCCGGATATCCCCGAGAAACGCTATGTTGCGCCATTGCCCGAGGTTGCGCCGTGAGGCGCTTACTCCACGATCAGCAACGGGATACAGCCAGTTATTTTGAACAAATACAAAAAAGCCCTGAACCAATGCTCAGGGCTTTCAATGGAAGTGGCGGTGCGGACAGGACTCGAACCCGCGCCCCCCGGCGTGACAGGCCGGTATTCTAACCGACTGAACTACCGCACCACCGAATCACTACACCCGCCGGATTAACATGAGCGTGGTCAGACGCCTGTTGACCATCCCGGGTGTTACCGCAGCTCGCGCTGCCTGTTGAACCTGCTTGTCACCCCGTGCTGACCCGGTGCGACGTATTGGATGCCTGGCAGCTCCCTACTCTCGCATGGGGAGACCCCACACTACCATCGGCGCTACGGCGTTTCACTTCTGAGTTCTGCATGGGGTCAGGTGGGACCACCGCGCTAGTGCCGCCAGGCAAATTCTCTCTCCGTGCCGCTCCCGCCGCACAGACTGCTCTTGCCGCCCGACCATCACTTGCGTGACCGTCGGGCATTATCCGGAACATCGCTGATATCGTCTCGTCTCTTGCGTTTTTGACGTCAACGTTCGCTTTCGCTCTCGTCTCGCACACGCTCTCAAACAGCTCAGGTGTTGTAAGGGTACGCTTAGTCACTTAACCTCACAACCCTGAGCTGTCTGCACCTTGTCCGACAGGCTGCACGACCGAAATCCGGCGTTGCGCGGTACTCGGCATCCTCATGGACATACAGTCCACCGCGGTGCCTGCGTGCCGTGCGCCTGGGCTTTCAGCCGTTCGCGCCGTCTCGCTCGAGTATCGCCATACAGGCGAGACCCGGCGTAGTCTGCGAAGACCGCGCGGAGACAACAGTGCCTGTCGCGCTACAGTGATAACGCTTACGCGTTATCTCAGGTTTGCTTACTTCGTTTGAGAGACTCGCATACTGAGTTTGCACTTCAGCATGTGTTTCAAATTTTCAGCTTGTTCCGGATTGTTAAAGAGCGGTATTTCGCAGCTCGCTTGATAAACGCGCTCTGAAATACATCAACAGTAGAAAAACCTCTCATCCCACAAGATGACAAAAACATTCCGTGACGGAATGGTGGAGCTAAGCGGGATCGAACCGCTGACCTCCTGCGTGCAAAGCAGGCGCTCTCCCAGCTGAGCTATAGCCCCATGTCGTTCACCTTGCATATGCCGTCGCTCACCCGCGACGATACCGTTTACCCGATACCGGACCGCGACAGGACGACAGCCAGTCTCGATTTCTCCGCTCCAGACGCACAGTCTCGCATGCCGCCTGTCGGCAACAGGTTGCACTGACCATTACGGGAAACACCACGGGAATAAGCAGAACTGGTAGGCCTGAGTGGACTTGAACCACCGACCTCACCCTTATCAGGGGTGCGCTCTAACCACCTGAGCTACAAGCCTATAGAAGGTTTTTCTTTGCTCGCGACAGTTATCAGACAATCTGTGTGGACACGTCACTTAACGTATCGTTTTGATAAGGAGGTGATCCAACCGCAGGTTCCCCTACTGTTACCTTGTTACGACTTCACCCCAGTCATGAATCACAAAGTGGTAAGCGCCCTCCCGAAGGTTAAGCTACCTACTTCTTTTGCAACCCACTCCCATGGTGTGACGGGCGGTGTGTACAAGGCCCGGGAACGTATTCACCGTGGCATTCTGATCCACGATTACTAGCGATTCCGACTTCATGGAGTCGAGTTGCAGACTCCAATCCGGACTACGACGCACTTTATGAGGTCCGCTGACTCTCGCGAGATCGCTTCTCTTTGTATGCGCCATTGTAGCACGTGTGTAGCCCTACTCGTAAGGGCCATGATGACTTGACGTCATCCCCACCTTCCTCCGGTTTATCACCGGCAGTCTCCTTTGAGTTCCCGACCGAATCGCTGGCAACAAAGGATAAGGGTTGCGCTCGTTGCGGGACTTAACCCAACATTTCACAACACGAGCTGACGACAGCCATGCAGCACCTGTCTCAGAGTTCCCGAAGGCACCAAAGCATCTCTGCTTAGTTCTCTGGATGTCAAGAGTAGGTAAGGTTCTTCGCGTTGCATCGAATTAAACCACATGCTCCACCGCTTGTGCGGGCCCCCGTCAATTCATTTGAGTTTTAACCTTGCGGCCGTACTCCCCAGGCGGTCGATTTAACGCGTTAGCTCCGAAAGCCACGGCTCAAGGCCACAACCTTCAAATCGACATCGTTTACAGCGTAGACTACCAGGGTATCTAATCCTGTTTGCTCCCCACGCTTTCGTACCTGAGCGTCAGTCTTCGTCCAGGGGGCCGCCTTCGCCACCGGTATTCCTCCAGATCTCTACGCATTTCACCGCTACACCTGGAATTCTACCCCCCTCTACGAGACTCTAGCCTGCCAGTTTCAAATGCAGTTCACAGGTTAAGCCCGGGGATTTCACATCTGACTTAACAGACCGCCTGCGTACGCTTTACGCCCAGTAATTCCGATTAACGCTTGCACCCTCCGTATTACCGCGGCTGCTGGCACGGAGTTAGCCGGTGCTTCTTCTGCGGGTAACGTCAATCGATAGCGCTATTAACGCCACCGCCTTCCTCCCCGCTGAAAGTGCTTTACAACCCGAAGGCCTTCTTCACACACGCGGCATGGCTGCATCAGGGTTTCCCCCATTGTGCAATATTCCCCACTGCTGCCTCCCGTAGGAGTCTGGACCGTGTCTCAGTTCCAGTGTGGCTGGTCATCCTCTCAGACCAGCTAGGGATCGTCGCCTAGGTGAGCCATTACCCCACCTACTAGCTAATCCCATCTGGGTTCATCCGATGGTGTGAGGCCCGAAGGTCCCCCACTTTGGTCTTGCGACGTTATGCGGTATTAGCTACCGTTTCCAGTAGTTATCCCCCGCCATCGGGCAGATCCCCAGACATTACTCACCCGTCCGCCGCTCGCCGGCAAAGAAGCAAGCTTCTTCCCGCTGCCGCTCGACTTGCATGTGTTAGGCCTGCCGCCAGCGTTCAATCTGAGCCATGATCAAACTCTTCAATTAAAAGCTTGATGCTCAAAGAATTAAAACCGGTATTCATAAGAATATTCGTTGTTCACTCTTCAAGACTCGATATTTCGTGTATCGATATCGTCTTGTGAGTGCCCACACAGATTGTCTGATAAATTGTTAAAGAGCAGTGCCGGGAGGCTGTTTTCTCGACCGGCGCGGGCGACGTATATTACGCCTTCCTCTTACAGAGTCAAGCTTTTATTCGCCCGTAGCGGGCTGCCTGCCTCTGGCTGAGCCGGTGCACCGCAGCGACTGTTCACCGGTCAGCAGAGGCTGCATCATAGGGCCTTCCCGGCCGGTGGCAAGTGCTAAATGCAAAATAAGTTTTAACTGGCAAAATATGCAGCAATTGCGACGGAATAAACGAGACAAACGCGGTAAGGTTTCATGACAAAAACCGCGTCCCGAGGGCCGTGTGCCGTCGTCGGGAGAGGTTTTACCATGAAGATCGGTTATAGGGGGGATAACGTGCCATATCGAGACTACACGGACCGGAGTAATCGTCTTGACCCGCCGCCGTGGGTTTACTGGCTGGCGACGATATGATCGTCCTGTACATCCAGTTTGATCGGTTTGCCCGGCAATAGCTGACCGGACAAGATCTGCTGCGATAACGGGTTTTCGATCTCTTGCTGAATGGCGCGTTTCAGCGGGCGTGCGCCATAGACGGGATCGAAGCCGGATTTGCCCAGCAGCGCCAACGCCTCGTCGCTGATAGTCGTGGTGTAACCCCGCTCTTCCAACCGCTGATAAAGACGCTGCAGTTGGATCTGGGCAATCTCGGTAATATGCTTCCGGCTCAGCGGATGGAACACGACGACTTCATCCACACGATTGATAAACTCCGGCCGGAAATGGTGGCTGACGACATCAAGCACCATATCCTTCATTTCCTGATAGTTCATCTGGCCGAAGCGCTCTTGGATGACGTCCGACCCCAGATTGGAGGTCATAATGACCACGGTATTGCGAAAATCCACCGTGCGTCCCTGACCGTCGGTCAGACGGCCATCATCCAACACCTGCAGCAAGATGTTGAAGACATCGGGATGCGCCTTTTCGATCTCATCTAGCAGAATGACTGAATAAGCACGGCGACACACCGCCTCGGTCAAATATCCACCCTCTTCGTAACCGACATAGCCGGGAGGGGCGCCAACCAACCGCGACACCGAATGTTTTTCCATAAATTCGGACATATCGATACGCACCATGGCATCGTCGCTATCGAACAAGAACGTGGCCAGCGCTTTACACAATTCCGTTTTACCTACTCCCGTCGGTCCCAGGAACATGAAAGAGCCGATGGGACGGTTGGGATCCGCCAGGCCCGCACGGCTGCGGCGAATGGCGTTGGAAACCGCTTCCACCGCTTCATTTTGCCCAATAACCCGATGATGTAAATCCTGCTCCATACGCAGCAGCTTTGCCCGCTCGCTTTCCAGCATCCGCGAAACCGGAATTCCCGTCCAGCGGGCCAGCACTTCGGCAATCTCAGTGTCGGTTACGCGATTACGCAGTAAGCGCATACTTTTTCCTTCAGCTTGCGAGGCCGTCGCCAGCTGTTTTTCCAGCTCGGGAATTTTGCCGTATTGCAGTTCAGACATCCGCGCCAGGTCTCCAACGCGCCGGGCCTGTTCGATCGAGATTTTTGCCTGTTCCAATTCTGCCTTCAAATGCTGGGTGCCCGACAAAGAGGCTTTCTCCGCTTTCCATTCCTCTTCAAGTTCGGAGTAATCGCGTTCTTTTTGCGCCAGTTCGTCATTAAGCATCGCCAATCGCTTGAGACTGGCGTCATCCGATTCTTTCTTCAGCGCCTGCTGTTCCAGCTTCAACTGGATGATTCGGCGATCCAACCGGTCAAGCTCTTCCGGTTTGGAATCGATTTGCATACGTATGCTGGATGCGGCTTCATCAATAAGGTCAATAGCCTTGTCCGGCAGTTGCCTGTCGGCAATATAGCGATGGGACAGCGTCGCGGCGGCAACAATGGCCGGGTCGGTAATCTGCACATGGTGATGCAGCTCGTAACGTTCTTTCAAGCCGCGCAGAATAGCGATGGTATCCTCCACGTTCGGCTCGGCGACAAACACCTTTTGGAAACGCCGTTCCAGCGCGGCGTCTTTCTCGATAAATTTGCGGTACTCATCAAGCGTCGTTGCGCCCAAGCAGTGCAGTTCACCGCGCGCCAAGGCAGGTTTGAGCATGTTACCGGCATCCATCGCGCCATCGGCCTTGCCGGCGCACACCATGGTATGCAACTCATCGATAAACAGGATGACATTGCCCTCTTGCTTGGACAGATCGCTCAAAACGCCTTTCAGGCGCTCTTCAAATTCACCGCGATATTTCGCGCCCGCCACCAGCGAGCCCATATCCAACGATAAAACCCGGTTGTTCTTAAGACCTTCGGGCACTTCGCCATTGACAATACGCTGCGCCAGCCCTTCGACAATGGCGGTTTTACCCACCCCGGGTTCACCGATGAGGACCGGATTATTTTTGGTACGCCGCTGGAGCACCTGGATGGTGCGGCGAATTTCTTCGTCACGCCCGATAACGGGATCGAGTTTGCCTTGTTCGGCGCGCTCGGTCAGGTCAATGGTGAACTTTTTCAGCGCCTGGCGCTGATCTTCCGCGCCCTGATCGTTCACCTGCTCGCCGCCGCGCATCTGCTCAATGGCCTGGGTGATGGATGCTGTCGTGGCGCCCGCCGACTTCAGCAGCTCGGCCAAGGTGCCGCGCGACTCCAGCGATGCGAGAACGAAGAGTTCGGAAGAGATAAAACTGTCGGTGCGTTTTTGCGCCAGCTTGTCGCACAGGTTCAGCACGCGCACTAGATCTTGCGAAGGCTGCACGTCGCCGCCAGTGCCTTCCACCTGCGGCAAACGCTCGCAGGCCTGTTCCACCGCGCTGATAAACGGCACCACGTTAACCCCGGCAGATTGCAGCAGCGGGCGCACGGTACCGCCCTCCTGCTTTAGCAGGGCCGCCATCACGTGTAGTGGTTCGATAAATTGATCGTCGCGCCCGAGAGCCAGGGACTGGGCGTCGGCGAGGGCAAGCTGGAATTTATTGGTAAGACGATCCAGACGCATAACTCCTCCCAAATTGGTCAAAATTGCTACTCTGGAGATTAAATAAGGTCGTTTATTTAAAATTCAAGGATATTTCGCCAATAAGTTGGGAGAAAATTGCTATCCATCCTGGATCGTCTTGGGCAAGAGATTATATCAGCCAGACCAAAGTTGCCATACGTCCGGTGACACCTTCGCGCCGATAAGAGAAAAAAGTGTCGTTTTCCTGCACCGTGCAATGCTTACCGCCATATATGGCGCGGATCCCGGCCGTCCGCAGACGTAAACGCGCCAGTTGATAGAGATCGGCCAGATATTTTTCGCCCCGGGGGATAAAGGCAGCGGCCGCTGCGGGGTCATGGCGGGCGAAGGCATTTTTGACTTCGGCGCCCACCTCAAACGCCTTAGGCCCAATGGCCGGCCCCAGCCAGGCAAGAATGTCCGCGCGCGGCGCCTGAAACGCCGCCAGCGTCTGCTCGAGTACGCCGGCGCACAACCCTCGCCAGCCGGCGTGTGCCGCGGCGACTTCCCGCCCTGCCCGATCGCAAAATAGCACCGGCAGACAATCGGCGGTCATGACGGCGCAGACCTCGCCGGGCGTCCGGGTGTAAACCGCATCCCCACGCAGCGACGGCGGCGGAGCACCATTGAGCGTGATCACATCCATACCGTGCACCTGCGTTAACCAGCGCGGCGCGGCGGGCAAATCTGCCAGCGCCGCCTGCCGGCGACGATTTTCCGCCACGGCCTCGGGATCGTCCCCGACATGGTCGCCTAAATTAAGCGAATGCCATGGCGCGCGGCTCACGCCGGCCTCGCGGGTGGTGCTGCAGGCCCGGACCCGGGCGGGTGCAGGCCAGTCGGGCAGAATCAGCCGGCTCACAGCCAGTCCATACTATCTTTGAACAGTTCTGTATCAGCCTTTAACGCCGCTATAAGCGCCACCATATCCTGCGGCAGCGGCGCGTGCCACTCCATTTCAATCGAGGTAATGGGATGGTAAAGCCGCAGCAGGGTGGCATGCAGCGCCTGACGATCAAAACTGCGCAGCACCTCATTGAAGGCGTCGGAAGCCCCCTTCGGGGGTCGCGGACGCCCGCCGTAAAGCGGATCGCCCACCAGCGGATGATTGATATGCGCCATATGCACGCGGATCTGATGTGTTCGTCCGGTTTCCAGACGCAACCGCAGACGCGTATGGACGCGGAAGTGCTCCATAATACGGTAATGGGTCACCGCCGGCTTGCCCATCGGGTGCACCGCCATGTGCGTCCGCTTGGTAGCGTGGCGCGCGATCGGCTGCTCCACGGTGCCACCGGCGGTCATGGTGCCGATAGCAACCGCTTCGTATTCGCGGGTAATCTCCCGCGCCTGCAGCGACTCCACCAGACGAGTCTGGGCCGGCACGGTTTTCGCCACCACCATCAAGCCGGTGGTGTCTTTATCCAGACGATGCACGATACCTGCACGAGGAACATCCACAATGGGCGGAAAACAGTGCAGCAGCGCATTCAACACGGTGCCATCGGCATTGCCGGCGCCGGGATGCACAACCAGGTCACGCGGTTTATTGATAACGAGGATATCGTCATCTTCATAAACGATATTCAGCGGTATATCTTGCGCTTCCCAGCGCGGCGCTTCTTCGATAAGCGCCTGTATTTCAACAGATTCACCGCCAAGCATTTTTTCTTTGGGTACCGTCGTGACCTGTCCGTTCACCCTCACCAGGCCGTCAAGGATCCAAGCTTTTATCCTCGATCGTGAATAATCAGGGAACAATTCCGCCAAAGCCTGATCTAAACGTTGCCCGAGTTGTGATTCGCTCACCATACCGGTGAGGTGTTGATGCTGTGCCATAATAAGGTATCTTCGTTAACGTTGGGTTTTCACGGCGATGCCGTTTAAAATAGTATGCTATTGTAACTGGTCTCATCCGGGAGCTAAACGGACAGCCTCCCGGAACAACACTCTGAGGATAAGCAAAACGTCATGATGCGTATGAAATATCTGGTGGCAACCGCCACACTTTGCCTGGTGCTGGCGGGCTGTTCCAGTAACAAAGACGTCGTTCCCGATAATCCCCCCTCCGAGATCTATGCTTCCGCGCAGCAAAAACTGCAGGACGGTAATTGCAAGGGCGCAATCAAGGAGCTGGAGGCGCTGGACAACCGCTATCCGTTCGGCCCTTACGCGCAACAGGTTCAGCTTGACTTGATTTATGCTTACTACAAATCCGCCGATCTGCCGCTGGCGCAAGCCTCCATCGATCGTTTTCTGCGGCTCAATCCGACCCATCCCAATGTCGACTACGTCCTTTACATGCGTGGTTTGACCGATATGGCGCTGGATGACAGCGCATTGCAGGGATTCTTCGGCGTGGACCGTTCCGATCGCAACCCGGAACATGCCCGCGCGGCGTTTCGTGATTTCACACAATTGATTCGAGGTTATCCGAACAGCCAGTACGCCATGGATGCCACCAAAGGTCTGGTTTATCTCAAAGACCGGCTGGCCAAGCATGAATTATCCGTGGTGGAATACTACGACAAACGCGGCGCGTACGTTGCGGTAGCCAACCGCGTGGAGCAGATGCTGCGCGACTTTCCCGATACTCAGGCGACGCGCCAGGCGCTGCCATACATGGAAAAAGCCTATCGGGAATTGCAGTTAAGCGGCCAGGCGGACAAAGTGACAAAAATTACGGCGGCGAATCCGGCCTGACGGCCCGGCGAGACGTGATATAGACGGCGGCTTAGGCCGCCGTTTCTATAAGGTTAACCTGATAATATTGCCCCATCGCGCAGACGTTGACAAGGGTAGAAATCCCGTTCCTGACCCCCGCTCACAGATCCCGTTCCCCCCACTGCTACGCCGGGAAAAAAGTGATCTAAATCACACAAAAGATGCGGGCCGCAGATATGCTTAAACTATGTCGACGGAAACACGCAGAGAGGTAAGTCTATGATAATCAACATTACCGGTAAGCAAATGGAGATCACTCCCGCCATTCGTCAATACGCGGAAGAACGGCTGGCTAAATTGGCGAAATGGCAGACCCAGCTGATTAATCCCCATATTATCCTCTCCAAACAGCCGCAAGGTTTTGTGGCCGATGCCACCCTGAGCACGCCCAATGGACAACTGGTGGCCAGCGCGACCCACCAGGATATGTATCTGGCCATCAACGAGCTGCTGGCGAAACTTGAACGTCAAATCAATAAAGTCCAGCACAAGGGTGAAGCGCGCCGCGCCTCGGAATGCGTCAAAACCACGAATCTCATGGCGGTGTAACCCTGCCGTCCGGGTAAACCACCCGCCCGTCAGTGAGCAAGAAGTCGAACAACGCGCCCCCAGGGCGCGTTTTATATTGACAGAGAGAAAAGCGAGCGGTTACTATACCCCCTATTCTTCATTCCATAGAGTTAACCATAACAACACCGTAGTTTTTCTTCGCTTTCTTTTTTATCTTCCGTTGCTAGTAGTCCGCGCTCGTCGTGTGAGAAATAAAGCGAAGACGAACCACTAAGCCTCCTGAAACAGGGGGCTTTTTTTTGCTGGCGTGAAAGGTAACCCACATTATGAATGACAACACTTTATTGACGCTGCGCGATCGAATAAGCGCACTGGATCTCAATTTGCTGTCTTTACTGGCGGAAAGACGCGCTCTGGCATTGGACGTCGCGCGAAGCAAAATAGCCTCCCAGCGACCAATACGCGATATGGCGCGCGAGCGCGAACTGCTAAAACGCCTGGTCACCGAGGGGCAAAAACGTGATCTTGACGGCTTCTATGTTACCCGATTGTTTCAAATGATTATTGAAGATTCGGTATTAACGCAGCAGGCCCTGCTGCAGTTGGATCTGAATCACCAGGAACAGCGTTCAGCGCGCGTCGCCTTTCTTGGCCCCAAAGGCTCCTATTCTCATCTGGCGGCGCGGCAGTACGGCGCGCGCTATTTTGAGCAGGTGGTCGAATGCGGTTGCCAAAAATTCTCAGATATCGTGCAGTTAGTGGAAACGGGCCAAGCGGAATACGGTATTCTGCCGATCGAAAACAGCAGCTCAGGTTCTATCAACGAGGTGTACGACCTGCTGCAACACACTCACCTGTCTTTGGTGGGCGAAATCGCTATCCCGATTGATCACTGCATTCTGGTTAGCGGCAATACCAACCTCGAGCGTATCGAGGTCATCTACAGCCATCCGCAGCCTTTCCAACAATGCAGCCAGTTCTTAGGACGTTTTCCACAGTGGCAATTCGATTATTGCGAAAGCACCGCCGCAGCCATGGAAAAAGTGGCGCAGCTCAACCGTCCGACGGTCGCCGCGCTGGTCAGCGGCCAGGGTGGCGCTTTATACGGTCTACAGGTGCTGGAAAGTAACCTGGCCAACCAGCAGCAGAATATAACCCGCTTTATTGTGCTGGCCCGCAAACCCATCGATGTCACCGAGCAAGTGCCGGCTAAAACCACGCTTATCATGGCAACCGGCCAGCAGTCCGGCGCCCTGGTTGAGGCGCTGTTGGTGCTTCGGACCCACGGTATTGTGATGACGCGCCTGGAATCCCGGCCGATACACGGTAATGCGCATGAAGAGATGTTTTATATTGATGTGCAGGCCAATTTGCGTAGCGGAAAAATGCAGAAAGCGCTGCGCGAACTGCAAGCCATTACGCGTTCGTTAAAGGTGTTAGGCTGCTACCCCAGCGAAAATGTCTTGCCGGTGGATCAGGAGTAACCTGCATCTGCAATCTGCATCTGTAACCTGCACGGCGTCGGTGCCGCCGTGCTTCCTGTTTACCTGTTCCCACGCCTATGTACAGCTATCTTTGGACCTATCAACGGCTATCTTTGGCCTGACGCAGTAACACCCGGCTTTCCGCCAGGAAATGGTCGGCATAATCACCAAACCAGCGGCCGATGTGGGCGAAACGGGCGATAAACGCCTGCTTGTCGCCCTGTTCCAAAAGTTCGATTGCCGCCCCGAAACGTTGATAGTAACGTTTAATAAGCGCCAGGTTATCCTCCGACGCCATAATGATATCGGCATACAGCTGCGGATCCTGCGCAAACAGGCGACCTATCATCGCCAGCTCGAGGCGATAAATCGGTGAGGACAGCGCTAACAATTGCTCCAAATCGACATTTTCCTCGGCCAAATGCATGCCGTAGGCAAAAGTGGCGAAATGACGTAGCGCCTGGATGAAGGACATATTTTGGTCGTGTTCGATGGCGCTAATGCGATGCAATCGCGCGCCCCACACTTGGATCTGTTCCAGCAGCCATTGATAAGCTTCCGGCTCGCGCCCCTCGCAGTAAACGACCACTTGTTTAGCCAGGCTGCCACTATCGGGACCGAACATGGGGTGCAGGCCCAAGACCGGCCCATTGTGCACCGCCAGCATCGCCTGCAGCGGCGCGTTTTTCACCGAGGTCAGATCCACCAAAATGCAATCTTCCGGCAGGGGTGGCAATTGCTCAATAACCGGCACGGTCAAATGGATCGGCACGCTGACGATGACCAACCCCGCATCGGCCAATAAGGCTTCAGCGCGCGGCCAGTCCTATTTTTCCAAAACGCGTACACTGTATCCCGACAGCGTCAACATTTTGTCAAACAAGCGCCCTATTTGGCCGCGGCCGCCAATGATCACCACCGGGCGCAATTGTGGGCACAGCATTTTAAAGCCTTTGTCGTTTTCGCTGGTGTAAGATTCCCGCATCAGGCGGCGCAAAACATCCTCAATCAAATCGGGTTGCACGCCCATTGCTGCCGCCTCACGATCGGGCGCATAGATAGGCAGGCCGGCACGGCTTTTCACTTCACCGACCGCGGCCACCAGCGACAGGCGTTTGGCCAACAGATCCAGCAGGGCCTTATCCACTTCATCAATCTTGTCCCGCAGGACGCTAAGCTCTGCTACCATGCCGCGACTTCCCCCGCGACCTGTCGCGGCGGCAGCACCTTTTGCAATTCGTCGTGCAGCTGACGCAGCAGGCTATCGGTGCTTTCCCAATCAATACAGGCATCGGTCACCGACACGCCGTAACGCATTTCCTCTCGCGGCAATTCCGAGTATTGATTACCGGCATGGATATGGCTTTCCAGCATTAAACCGATAATGGAACGGTTACCGGCTTTGATTTGCGCCAGCGCCGACTGCGCTACCTCGGCCTGGCGGCGGTAATCTTTATTGGAGTTACCGTGGCTGCAATCGATCATCAAGGCCGCAGACAGCCATGCCGCCGCCATCTGGCGCTCGCAGTCGACGATATCTTGCGGGTGATAATTCGGCTGCTTGCCGCCGCGCAAAATCACATGACCGTCAGGATTACCCCGTGTTTGCAATAAACACACCTGTCCTGCCTGATTAATGCCCATAAAACGGTGGGCCATTGCCGCAGCACGCATCGCATTAATCGCGGTCGCCAGACTACCGTCGGTGCCGTTTTTGAAGCCTACCGGCATAGACAGCCCGGACGCCATTTCCAGATGGGTCTGGGATTCGGTAGTCCGTGCACCAATCGCCGACCAACTGAACAGATCGCCAAGGTATTGCGGGCTATTGGGGTCCAAGGCTTCCGTTGCCAAAGGCAACCCTATCCGAACCAGTTCCAGCAACAGACCGCGGGCGATTTGCAGCCCGGCCTCGACATCAAACGAACCATCCATGTAGGGATCGTTAATCAGGCCTTTCAAGCCAACCGTGGTACGGGGTTTTTCAAAATAGACGCGCATAACAATATACAGCTGATCGCTCAATTCAGCTGACAGGTCTTGCAAACGGCGGGCATAGTCAAGGGCTGCATCGGTATCGTGGATAGAACAAGGTCCACAGACCACCAACAGGCGCGGATCGCGGCCATGAAGGATGTTGGCGATCGTGCGCCGGGATTCAGCAATAGCGTGCTGCTACGCCTCGCTTAAAGGAAATTGACGTTTTAATTCTTTGGGGGTGATCATTACCTGTTCATCACTAATATGGACATTATTGAGCGCGTCTTTTTGCATGATACTGATCCTGACTAAAATAAGATGGCCGCAAAGCATTACATTAAACCATTACGCCAAAGCGTATAAATAGCTACCTTAACAGCAATCGTAAAGTTTTCAATCCAAAAGTGTAAATAATTTATTACTCATGGAACTTTATCCTGTGCCGACCTTGATCGGCAAATCAGCTTCAAAAGAAGCGGCGTCTGGAAAAAAATTACGCTGAAAGCGCGCGATACAGCGGTATGATACGCATCCCACGCCAAAATTTGAATCATTTGTTAGACATAAGAAGGCAAAAAACTAGCCAACGTGTAAATAATAAATTACACTTACCGCCCGAAGTAGAGCAGGTCCCTCATGCTTTGTGACTGAGAATGCGGCTGAGGGGGAGGTTCTACGCCAGCATGGCGAACAAAGCGACGTCGATATAGCGGCCGACTCTAATGGTCGGCGGCGGGCCCGCCAGCATGGCGAACAAAGCGACGTCGGTATAGCGGCCGACTTTGATGGTCGGCGGCGGGCCCGCCAGCATGACGAATAAAGCGACGTCGGTATAGTGGCCGACTCTGATGGTCAGCGGCGCTCCCCCGGCGTGGCGAACAAAGAGACGTCGGTATAGCGGCCGACTCTGATGGTCAGCGGCGCTCCCCCGGCGTGGCGAACAAAGAGACGTCGGTATAGCGGCCGACTTTTATGGTCGGCGGCGGTCCGCCAGCGTGATGAATAAAGCGACGTCGGTATAGCGGCCGACTTTAATGGTCGGTGGCGGGCCGCCAGCATGGCGAATAAAGCGACGTCGGTATAGTGGCCGACTCTGATGGTCAGCAGCGGGCTCCCCCCCGGCGTGGCGAATAAAGCGACGCCGTTAGAGCGTCAAGTTTTGGTGGTCGGCGCCACCCGCCAGCATGGCGAAGACTGCCTATCGCCTTGAGACGGGTTTACCCTATAATTAATTCAGTCACTCTTTACCGATAATTAAGATGAGAATAAAAACGCTTTTTTTCCCCTGGGCGTTACTCATGCTGGCAGGCTGCAGCAGTAGCGCGATATAACCGCCAGCGCAGCCTCAGGGGAGTCAGCATGGCATCAGGCCGGCTATCGCGACGCTATGGCCGGTAAAGCGGTGCGCGATAATGACACCCTGACCGAATGGTATGGCACGCCACACGTTGATAGAGAGGACTATCTCTCGGGCTACACGGCGGTACAGGCCGACCTCTGTCGTGCCGCCACCCTACGTGCGTGGGGGGAAAAAGGCCGTAATTTCCCTGCCAGTTGCGATGGTATCGCCAACGCTGAGCAATTGCGCCAACAATGGCAAACGGGAATGGATCGCGCTAGCCGATAAATCACACCTCCCTTCAGGCGGTATAGGAAACCCCGACCAAAATGACTGTGTTGAGTTATCCGCTTTTGTTGCCAATACTCTATGGCTGGGAAACGACGGCGCCCGACGTCCATAGTGTCTCAGTCATAATGGGGCAGGTTTGCGACTCGCGCCGATAAGTCATTCACTATTACAGAATAAGGATCGGTCGTCGCACGCGAGCAGAATAACGTTCCGGTGCGGCAGCGGCTTTTTCAAAACCAAACTGTAGCGCTATTCTATAATTATGGAATGATGGCTTATGCTATTGCTGATAGCCTTAATACCGAACTTAAATATTAACGCAACATGAAGTCAGAAAGATTCTCGTGTTATGAAAACAACGACTCTTCTGCTCGATGGTTATCCTGCTGTCAAAGTCGATTTGCGTTACGAGGTTGAAAATAGATATGGTAAATCAGACTGAAATGCGGTTTGATCTTGCCCCGCCATCTCCGTACAGCTTTTGTATCTTAAGTTAACGAAGCCCGCTGCCGCCGGTATTCTCTCGGAGAAGTGATATCCCAGCGCGCTGTGCGGATGGTTTTCATTGTAATGCGTGAAAGCTGCTGCAAGGTTTCGCAGGGCTGTTCTCGCATCCGGTTTTGGCATGAACTCGATATAGTCTTCCTTCATCGTCTTCACGAACCGTTCGGCCATGCCATTGCTCTGCGGGCTGCTCACCGCTGTTGTGCAGGGCTCCAGATCCAGTTCTCTGGCGAACCTCTGCGTTTCATGCGCGGTATACGCTGAACCGTTGTCCGTCAACCACTGCACCGCTGTATCGGGTAACCTGTCGCCGAAGCGCTTTTCTACCGACCTCAGCATCACATCCTGCACGGTCGAACTGTCGTAGCCTACAGTGCTCGCAGACCAGTCTATGGCCTCTCTGTCGCAGCAGTCCAGTGCGAACGTGACCCGCAGTTTTTCACCGTTGTCGCAGCCGAACTCGAAGCCATCTGAACACCAGCGCATATCGCTTTCTGCCACCGCGATCCTGCCCTTATGCTCACGCCTCGGCCGCTCTGGTTTTCAATGTAATAACAGCAGGTTATGCTCACACATGATCCTGTAAAGTCGTTTCGCATTTACCGGCGTCAGTCCCTCTGCGCGACGTTGTTTACACAGGATGCCCCACACCCGCCGATAGCCGTAGCTGGGCATATCGCTGATGATGTCGAGGATGTCCGACAGTATTTCAGCGTCTGCTTCGTCATTACGCCGGTTACAGCGCCTGTCCTGCCAGTCGGCAGAACGCTTAATCCGCAGTGACAGCGGCGCACGCGACCCGCTCATGGCGCGGCTGACCTGTGCTATTCCCCGGCCTTTGGCAACAAGGGCGCGTGCGCTATCCATTTTCGTGACTGGCCGTACTCCACGGCTTCTTTTAGGATCTCAACCTCCATCGTCTTCTTACCCAGAAGGCGCTGGAGCTCCCGGACCTGCTTCAATGCAGCTGCAAGCTCAGAGGCAGGAACAACGTCCTCCCCGGCAGCCACGGCGGTGAGGCTGCCTTCCTGATATTGCTTTTTCCACTTAAACAGCAGGCTGGGCTGGATACCGTGCAGTCGTGCGAGATGGGAGACATTCATGCCGGGCTCCATCCTCTGCTGAATAATGGCCATTTTTTCCTGAGGAGTTTTACGTTTACGGACTTCTTGACCTAACAGGATCCCGGTCATATCAAAATTGGCGTTAGTGTTAGACATATATTCAAGCCTATCTCTTATCTGGAGATACAGCTACTGTCTGGTGTTTCAGGGGGATAAATCAGCTTTCGATTTCATGATCTGAGGCATACTTGGGCGAGTTGGTTAATCCAGTCTGGTGTACCTCTACCAGCATTGCAAGAAATGGGGGATGGGAAAGTATCCAAATGGTAAAAAGGTATGCTCACTTATCCCCTGCACAATTGAAGAAACACGCTAAAAACATTAATGTCATACTCGGATTTCATGTCACTAATATGACGCTTAAGGAAGTTACATAAGATGTCATCAACTGTAACTCCTTGTTTTAATTGGTGGGTCGTACAGGATTCGAACCTGTGACCAATTGATTAAAAGTCAACTGCTCTACCAACTGAGCTAACGACCCACTTAAAAAACATCAGAATGGTGGGTGATGACGGGATCGAACCGCCGACCCCCTCCTTGTAAGGGAGGTGCTCTCCCAGCTGAGCTAATCACCCCCGCTGTGTGGAGTCGCATTATAGGGAACCGCCGAAATGAGTCAACGATTTTTCCCGTGAATTTGCGTGTTCGTATTAAATTTAGCCATCCCGGGCGGGTTTTGCCCCGGCCTGAGCAAAAAAACCGCCCGGATGAGGACAGGCGTTGAGGATTCTCCCCCAAGTGGTAGACTATTCCCCACTTTTTATTGTGGGCCGGAAGCGCCATTCCGGCTCTTCGCCCTGCGTAATGAAGGCAATGTAGCTGATGAAAATTAAAACCCGTTTCGCGCCCAGTCCCACCGGCTATTTACATGTCGGTGGCGCGCGCACCGCGCTCTATTCGTGGCTGTTTGCCCGCCATCTGGGCGTAGAGTTTGTGCTGCGCATAGAAGACACCGATCTTGAGCGCTCAACGCAGCCGGCGATCGACGCCATTATGGACGGTATGAACTGGCTCAATCTGGATTGGGACGAAGGCCCCTATTTCCAGACTAAACGTTTCGACCGCTATAACGCGGTCATTGACGATATGCTGTCCAAGGGCACCGCCTATCACTGCTATTGCTCTAAAGAGCGGCTGGAAACGTTGCGCGAAGCGCAGATGGCCCGGGGCGAAAAACCGCGCTACGACGGCCGCTGCCGCTACAGCCATGAGCATCACGCCGCCGATGAACCCTGCGTGGTGCGTTTTCGCAACCCGCAGGACGGCTCGGTGGTGTTTAATGACCTCATCCGTGGGCCGATCGAATTTAGCAATCAGGAGCTAGATGATCTCATCATCCGCCGCACCGACGGGTCGCCCACCTACAATTTCTGCGTGGTGGTGGACGATTTTGATATGGCGATAACCCACGTTATCCGCGGGGAAGACCATATCAATAACACGCCGCGCCAAATCAACATCCTCAAGGCGCTGGGGGCGCCGGTGCCGGCCTATGCCCATGTCTCGATGATCCTGGGCGACGATGGCAAAAAACTCTCCAAACGCCACGGCGCGGTGGGGGTCATGCAATACCGCGATGACGGTTTTTTGCCGGAGGCGCTGCTGAACTATTTGGTGCGTCTGGGATGGTCCCACGGCGATCAGGAGATTTTCAGCGTCGACGAAATGAAACAGCTCTTCAGCCTTGAGGCGGTGAGCAAGTCCGCCAGCGCCTTCAACACTGAAAAACTGCTATGGCTGAATCACCATTACATTAATCACCTGCCGGCCGACTATGTTGCCACCCATCTGGTCTGGCATATCGAGCAGCAGGGAATTGATACCCGCACCGGCCCACAGCTGGCGGCGCTGGTGAAGTTGCTGGGCGAGCGCTGCAAGACTCTGAAAGAGATGGCGGCCAGCTGCCGCTACTTCTATGAGGATTTCAGCGAATTCGATGCCGACGCGGCCAAGAAGCATTTGCGCCCGGAGGTGGCTCCGGCGCTGGAGGCGGCACGCGCCAAACTGGCGGTGCTCGGTGAGTGGACGCCGGCCACTGTGCATGCGGCTATTGAGCAAACGGCGGAGGCGCTGCAGGTCGGCATGGGTAAGGTCGGTATGCCGCTGCGCGTTGCGGTTACCGGCGCCGGCCAGTCCCCCGCCCTTGACGTCACCGTGCATGCCATAGGTCAGTCGCGTTGTTTGACGCGCATCGAAAAGGCGTTGGACTTTATCGCCCGCCGGGCGCAGGAAAGCGCCGGTCAGCCCTGACTTGACGGCTTTTTCAGCGTTTGACCCGTTTGGTGAATTTAGCCGTTGACAGAGTTTGTTGGAATTCATATCATGCGCCCCGTCCACCAGAGACGACATCCGTAGTACGGGGCTATAGCTCAGCTGGGAGAGCGCTTGCATGGCATGCAGGAGGTCAGCGGTTCGATCCCGCTTAGCTCCACCAATTAAAAAACCGGCGTTGGCCGGTTTTTTTTCGTCTGGACATTATGCTGTCGATGGCGTAAGCTGACTGCCTGACTGGGCTGGTCCGACCACGGCCGTCTGTCCGGGGAAAAGGAGAGTGCGGCGTCAGATAACCAGGCCGGCAATGGCGGCGGACAATACGCTAACCAGCGTGGAGCCATAAACCAGTTTCAGGCCGTAACGGGAGACAACGTTGCCCTGATGTTCGTTGAGGCCTTTAATGGCGCCCGCAACAATGCCGATGGAAGAAAAGTTGGCAAACGACACCAAAAAAACCGACAGAATCCCTACCGAGCGCGGTGATAATTCCCCGGCGACTTTTTGCAAATCGATCATGGCGACAAATTCATTCGACACCAGTTTGGTGGCCATTATGCTGCCAACCTGTAGCGCTTCGTGGGCCGGCACGCCCATCACCCAGGCGAAGGGGAAGAAAATATAGCCGAGGATGCCCTGGAAGCTAATACCGAACAACAGGCTAAACGGCGCGTTTACGGCAGCAATCAGCGCGATGAAGCCGATAAGCATCGCCGCGACGATAATCGCCACTTTAAAACCGGCGAGAATATATTCACCCAGCATCTCAAAGAAACTTTGCCCTTCGTGCAGATGACTCATCTGCAAATCTTCTTCCTTATCGACCTGATAAGGGTTAAGCAAAGACAGCACAATAAAGGTACTGAACATATTCAACACCAGCGCCGCTACGACATATTTCGGCGCCAGCATGGTCATATAAGCGCCGACAATGGACATGGATACCGTCGACATCGCCGTGGCGGCCATCGTGTACATGCGACGCTCGGACATTTTGCCGAGAATATCCTTGTAAGCGATAAAGTTTTCCGACTGGCCGAGGATCAATGAACTGACGGCGTTGAACGATTCCAGTTTGCCCATACCGTTAATCTTGGACAGCACGGGGCCAATGATGCGGATAACGAAGGGCAGCACGCGGATATGCTGCAGAATGCCGATTAGCGCTGAGATGAACACAATCGGGCACAACACGTTCAGGAAAAAGAACGCCAGCCCTTGCTTATTCATATTGCCGAACACGAAACCGGTCCCTTCAGCGGCAAAACCAAGCAATTTATCGAACAGGGCAGAGAAACCCTGCACAAAACCCAGGCCTATCTGGGAATTGAGGAAAAAATAAGCGAGCAGTATCTCAATGGCTAACAGCTGAATAATGAAACGGACGCGAACGCTTTTACGATCGCGGCTCACCAACATTGCCAGGAACGCCACCACGGCGAGCGCCAGGACAAAGTGTAAAATGCGGGACATAGTTGCTCCAAAAATGAGGCAGGCAGAATTCGCCGCTTATTCTATGTAACGGTGCAGCTAAAAACGAGTTCTAAGTTGCAAATATAGCAAAATCCTCTCTCTGTGGTGTGATAACCCACCCCACGGCGGGAAATTTATGCATTGGGATTGAAAATGAGCGTCGAAAGGCTAAGTTCTATGCTAGGCTAAAACTTAGCCTGTGCTATATTTTTGGCCGTTAGGGTGAAACGTCGCCGAGTCCGGGCCGTCCCACCGCGCGCACAGATTATGCATTCCTGGCTGCTATCGTAGAGATAAGCAGAATCGCTTTCAGTGCACTTGATAATCATTATCATTTGTATACTATTTCATAAACATGTGAGTTGATAAGGGTTATTGCTATGGTGGACAGCCGTGCTGCGGATAACGCCAATCGTGCAGCGAGAAGAGTAAAGCTTTCCTTACTCGGACCGGCTTTCATCGCCGATATTGGCTATATCGATCCCGGCAATTTCGCCACCAATATTCAAGCCGGCGCCAGTTTCGGCTACCGCCTGCTATGGGTAGTGGTATGGGCCAATATTATGGCCATGTTGATTCAGCTGTTGTCCGCCAAATTGGGTATCGCCACCGGCAAGAATTTAGCTGAGCATATTCGCGATCGTTTTCCCCGTCCGGCGGTGTGGGCCTACTGGGTGCAGGCCGAAATTATCGCGATGGCGACCGACCTGACGGAATTTATTGGCGCCGCCATCGGCTTTAAAATGTTGCTGGGAGTGTCGCTGCTGCAGGGCGCGATAATCACCGGCGTCGTTACCTTTCTGATTTTAATGTTGCAAAACCGTGGACAAAAACCGCTGGAAGTGGTTATCGGTGGCCTGCTGTTATTTGTCGACGCCGCCTATATCGCCGAGTTGTTTTATTCTCGTCCGGTGATAAGCGAATTGGGCGCCGGTATGCTCTGGCCAACGCTACCCAACGGTGAAGCGGTATTTTTGGCCGCCGGCGTACTGGGCGTCACCATCATGACGCACGTCATCTATCTGCACTCTTCGCTGACCCAGAACGGGCGGGTAGGGAGTCGCGCCGAGCGTTATTCCTCCACCAAATTGGATGTGGCGATCGCCATGACCATCGCCGGCTTTGTCAATTTGGCGATGATGGCAAAGGCGGCGGCGGCATTCCATTTCAGCGGTCATACCGGTATTGCTGATTTGGATGAAGCCTATCTGACGCTGTCGCCGTTACTCAACCATACTGCCGCCACGGTGTTCGGCTTGAGTCTGGTTGCGGCGGGGTTGTCCTCCACGGTGGTGGGCACCATGGCCGGGCAGGTGGTTATGCAAGGATTCGTGCATTTCCATATTCCGCTGCTGCTGCGGCGGGTGATAACGATGCTGCCGTCATTCGTGGTTATCATGCTGGGTCTGGATCCGACGCGCATCCTGGTGATGAGTAAGGTGCTGCTCAGCTTCGGCGTCGCGATGGCGCCGCTATTGGTGTTCACCGGTAATCGCCAATTAATGAACGAATTGGTCAACACGCCGCTGATTAAGGCGCTGGGCTGGCTGATTGTGGCGGTGGTCGTCACGCTGAATATTTACTTACTGATCGGCACCGCCATGGGGTATTGACTCAGGCCAGGATGGCGTCGATGTCGGCCAGCTCCCGCTCGCTGAACTGCCGATTGGCCAGCATGGCGACCGCATCGTCAATCTGCGCTGTCTATCAGCACTGATGTCACGCGATCGCCGCGCAACACCCATGCCAGCGCCATTTGCGCCAATTTTTGTCCGCGCGCGACGGCAATTGCGTTGAGACGACGGACTTTCGCCATTTTTTCCTCGGTCAACTGCGCATCGGAGAGAAATACGCTCTGGCTGGCGGCACGCGAGTCTTCTGGTATCCCGTTGAGATAGCGATCGGTCAGAACCCCGCCTGCCAGCGGCGAAAAGGCTATCGCGCCGACGCCGTGGTTGTCCAGACTGGATAATAGCTGCGGCTCTACCCACCGTTCAAACAGGGAATATTTCGGCTGATGGATAAGGCAGGGGGTACCCAATTCGCGCAAAAGATGAAACGCCTGTTCCGCCAGCGGCGCGGGGTAATTCGACAGCCCGATATACAGCGCCTTACCCTGGCGCACCAGAAGGTCGAGCGCGGCCATGGTTTCTTCCAGCGGCGTGTCCAAGTCTGGCCGGTGATGATAGAAAATATCCACATAGTCCAGACCCAAAAGTTTCAAGCTCTGATTCAGGCTGGCCACCAGGTATTTTTTTGATCCCCAATCGCCATAGGGCCCCTGCCACATGGTGTAACCCGCCTTGGTGGAGATAATCAATTCGTCTCGATAAGGCGTAAAGTCTTCGCGCAGAAGCCGACCAAAATTTTCCTCCGCCGATCCCGGGGGTGGACCATAATTATTGGCAAGATCGAAATGGGTAATACCCAGATCGAAGGCATGACGCAGCATGTGACGGCTGGTGTCCAGCAATGTCGCATCGCCAAAATTGTGCCAAAGCCCCAGCGAGACCGCCGGCAGTTTCAGCCCGCTGTTGCCGCAGCGGCGATATTCCATTGTTTCGTAACGGGACGGGCTGGCCTGATATACCATAGAGGTTCCTTACTGTTGGCCAAAAATGTGATGAAAAGACGTCAGAATGACGTGGGCTAATGGTGCGCCAGCAGGTATCTTTATAGAGAGCAGTGAATAACACAAGGTTTATCCGCGCGCGTAAAATGTTAATATCCTGTTAATTTTACCACGGTGACGCACGCCTGAGGAAAAAGAATGAAAACATTAGGATTGCTAGGCGGCATGAGTTGGGAATCCACCGTACCGTATTACCGGCTAATCAATCAGGGCGTCAGCGCCCGCCTGGGCGGCTTGCATTCCGCTTCCTTGCTGCTGGCGAGCGTGGATTTCGCCGATATCGCCCGCATGCAGTCCGCAGGTGCCTGGCAGGAGGCTGCGGACGTGCTCGGTGAACGTGCGCTGGCGCTAGAGCAGGCCGGCGCGCAGGGCATTATACTGTGTACCAATACCATGCATAAAGTGGCCGATCAGATTGCACAGCGCTGCCCGCTGCCGCTGCTGCACATCGCGGATGCCACCGCCGAGTGCCTCCACCGCGCGGGGGTACGGCGGGTCGGTCTGCTGGGCACCCGCTTTACGATGGAGGAGGCCTTTTATCGTGACCGTCTGTCGGCGCCGCACGGGCTGGAGGTGGTCGTTCCGGGTTCCGCCGAGCGACAGCGGGTGCACGATATTATTTTCAACGAACTCTGCCTGGGGATACTACGTGACGATTCCCGACGGGCGTTCAACCAGATTATCTCCGGACTGCAGTTTGAAGGCGTGGACGCTATTGTGTTGGGGTGCACGGAAATCGGCTTGTTGCTCAGCCAGGACCAGGTGTCGGTGCCGCTCTTTGACACCACAGAGATCCATGCGGCGGCGGCGGTAGATTTTGCGCTGGATTAGCGGGGCGGCAGGCGGCAAGAAGGGTATTGCCGGCATTCCTAAATGCTTATCTTGCTTATAGCAATGAAAGATATAGATGTTATAATTGTATTATTAAGAATTATTTAAGCTTGTTATCCGGTTAATGCCTGCCGGCAAGCGGATGAGTCAGTGGAGCATGAAACGAATGACAAATTATGTCCTGGTCGGCGATGTTGGCGGGACCAACGCCCGATTGGCGCTGTGCGATGTGGATACGGGGGAGATCTCCCACATTCACACCTATTCCGGCGATGATTATGACACCTTGGAACGGGTGATCCGCCATTATTTGGCCGGCCAGAAAGTCTCCGTTAAAGAGGCCTGTATCGCCATCGCCTGCCCGATCACCGACGACTGGGTTGAAATGACCAACCATTCCTGGGCGTTCTCGATTCAGGCAATGAAGGCCAGTCTGGGGTTGAATCAGCTCGAAGTCATTAACGACTTTACCGCAGTGTCGATGGCTATCCCGATGCTGGGCGAAGAGGATGTCATTCAGTTCGGCGGCGGTAAAGCGATTGCCGGCAAGCCGGTTGCCATTTACGGCGCGGGCACGGGGCTGGGCGTCAGCCATTTGATCCAGGTTGATAATCGCTGGATCAGCTTGCCGGGCGAGGGCGGCCATGTGGACTTTGCCCCCAACAGCGAAGAAGAAGACAATATTTTGTCGGTGCTGCGTGCAGAGTTGGGACACGTTTCCGCCGAGCGGGTTTTATCTGGCCCGGGGCTGGTTAATTTGTGCCGCGCTATCGTCAAGGCGGACGGCCGGTTGCCAGAAAATCTGCAGCCGAAGCAGGTGACCGAACAGGCATTGGCCGACAGCTGTATCGACAGCCGCCGCGCGCTGTCGTTGTTTTGCGTGCTGATGGGTCGTTTCGGCGGTAATCTGGCGCTGAATATGGGCACCTTCGGCGGCGTGTATATCGCCGGCGGCATTGTGCCGCGCTTCCTGGATTTCTTTCGCGCCTCGGGTTTTCGCGCAGCGTTTGAAGATAAAGGGCGGTTCAAAGACTATTTGCTGGATATACCGGTGTATTTAATTCGCCATGAGCAGCCCGGACTGCTTGGCGCCGGTGCCCACATCCGCCAGCTGATGGGCCATAAGCTTTAGCAGCACGCCGCCTTTGACGCGCCGCGGGCAATGATACCGCGCCGCGTCGGGTCCGGCAATCGCGAGTCGTTTCCTGCGTCTGTCGCAGGCGCCACGATTGCCATCTCCTTTATTCCCACGTCTTTACAGTCCCATCATCAGGCGAAAGGCTTTCACCTTACCGCGGCTGACCGGCACCTCAAAGTCTACATCGTTGAGGCGTAACAGATAGGTGTTATTAAACCAGGGCACTATTTCGCGGATCTTCTCCCTGTTGACGACATAAGAGCGGTTGCAGCGGAAAAAGACCTCTTCCGGCAAACGGGCGCAAAATTCGGTTATCGCTATCGGCATGGTATACACATCGCGGCGCGTATAAACCTGCGTCACCTTTTCCTGGGCGACGGCATAGTAAAGATTATTAATGTCGGTGACGATGATGCGTTCATCTTTCATCAAATTGACCGTGTGAGTGGCGCGGGGACCTTGGTTATTAAGCGCCGCCGCCGTCAGGCGTCCGTGGGCCTCAAGCTTATGCAGCATGGTGACAATACGCTGTTCGTGGTAGGGCTTGAGAATATAGTCGAACGCTTCCAGCTCAAACGCCGCCACCGCATGTTCCTTATAAGCGGTAATGAAAATGATCGCCGGTCGGCGCACGAATTTGCTGATGCTCTGGGCCAATAAAACACCGTCCAGCGACGGAATATTGATATCCAGAAACACCACATCCACTTCATGATTTTGCAAATAACGCAGTACATCCAACTCATCGTCAAACGTGGCGACAATGTCCAGGCGGCTGTGTTTTTCCACCAAATAGCGCAACTCTTCCTGAGCCAGAAACTCGTCTTCAACAATAATGGCTTTCATTCTGTCTCGCTTATCAACCGCGGCAAGGTTGCTTACCTCAGGCGGCCTGTTTGCGGCCGCCGGGGGTCAAGTAAAACCAAATTTCCGTGCCGGGCTCCCGGCGACGAATGTGTAAATCTTCTCCGTATAACAGTGCTACCCGCTGGTGCACATTTAATAACCCGATACGCCGCGACGGCAGTTCTTTGCGTCGTACCTGCTCAATCACCGCCTCGCTGATGCCGCTGCCGGTGTCGGAAACTCGAATACGCTCGCCCTCGGCTTTGATGGCGATAACCACGACACCATTACCGCGGCACGGCTGAATACCGTGGACGATGGCGTTTTCCACCAACGGCTGAATGAGCAGACTGGGGAGCGTAAACGATAATTCCTCGTCAATATCGTAGATGACGGTGAGTTTACTGCCAAAGCTCGCCTGCTCGATGGCGATATAGTCCTGAATTTGATACAGCTCTTTTTTGATGTCGATTTGTTCGTCGTTCAATTCCAGGTTATAGCGTAAATAGCGGGACAAATTAATGATCAACTGACGCGCCGTGTCGGGCTTGACGCGTATCGACGAGGAAATGGCGTTCAAAACATTGAACAGGAAATGCGGATTGATTTTACTTTGCAGCGCGCGCAGCTCGGCGCGGTCGGCCATTTCCCGCAGTTGCTCGATGCGCGACACTTCGATTTGGGTCGAAATGATTTGTGATAACCCAACCGCCATCATCTTCAGCGAGTTGGTAATTTGGTGAGCGTGGCAATAGTAGATTTTTAGCGAGCCGGTGACGACGCCTTTCTCCCACAACGGGATGATGATTAGCGAGTTTATTTGCGGCGTGCGGTCCGCTTCGTCATTGTTTTTGATCGTAATCTTGCCGCTGGCAATCGTTTCGCGGGTTGTTTCGCTGATAATTTCATGGCCGATATTGTAGCGTTAGGCGCCCACGCCAACATAGGCCAGGATATGGTGCTGATTAGTAATGGCGACCTCATCTGCCTTAATATCGGTTCGTATGATATCGCAAACGGTGGTCAAGGATTCGCTATTGATATGACGAAAGTAGGGCAGGGTTTTATTGGCAATGTCCAGCGCCAGTTTCGCCTGACGCGCGGCAATGACTTCTTTCTCATTTTCAACGCCCTGTACCAGCAACACGATCAGACCGATGCTAACGGCCCCCAGAATCATCGGCAAGGCTATCTTGGCGACAATATTCAGCCCCAGCTCCGTAGGTTCGGCCCAAACCACCACCAGCAGCATGGTGAGGGATTCGCACAGCATACCGCCCAGGATCCCTGTGCTCCAGCGGCGTTCCTTCTTGACCCTCAAATGAATGTAGCCAGAAACGATGCCTGCCACCACGCTACTAATCAGGCAGGGGACCGACGTCGGGCCGTGGATATCGATGACGAAGCGATGCAAGCCGGCGACTGCGCCGGTAATGATACCGACCCAGGGGCCAAAAAGAATGCCGCCGGACATGACCGCAATAATGCGAACGTTAATTAGCGACCCTTCCACATGGATACCGGAATAGTTACTGAAGATCGCAAACAGACAGAAAATGGCGGTAACCGCCATCTGTTCCTGGCGACTATGCTCTTCGGTTTGCAATAACTGACGGAAGCGGCGGGTGCGGGTCAATAAAAATAGGCAGATGAGCATTAACGCAGCGCGTTCATACACCGCCAGCAACATTTCAAAAATTTCATTCACAACGGTTATCCGGCCAATGGCAGACCCTTACTATAGGCAAAATGTGATCTCTGTTCCATAACTGAGGCCAAAGTCACGGTTATAAGGTTAGGATCGAAGAGAGCTAAAGCGCTTTTACGCCAGAGTTTTGTCGAAAAGAGGAAACTTGAGTAAAAATTTAAGTAAATTTTTGCAGCGGGTTTTTCGGTGTTTGCGCGCCATAATGCGCTGTAAAAGGAGATGGACTGACAATATATTTCCTTTATTTCCTCTTTTATTTATACATATCGTTACTTTCCCGTCAAGGGATGGCCTGAACAGCCTAAAATGCCTGATATGTGATGGGATGCAATGGGTTGCGTGGGATGCAATGTGAGGGGGCTGCTGCGATGCAGCGCAGTGCGGAGGCGGCGCTTGCCACCGTAATAAAACGCGGCGCTCGCCCCTTATTGAACGCACGCCGTTTATTGACCGCACGCCACCTGACCTGGCCCCGCCGCCACTTGTGCGTTATCGCCATCAAGAACGCGCCTTCTCATAAGCTGAACCCGCTGATGGTTGCCGCTTTAACTGCAGACGTTATTATGCGTCGTCGGCCATCCGGCGCCGCTGCGCATCAATAGCCGCCATAATTCGGCTGCCTCCCTCCCGGAAGAGAACCGCGCTGGGAAGCGCCGGCGACAGAAAAAGTGCCTGCCCCCTCGACAGCCGATAACGAATGAGATAATTTCATTGATGGCCCCGCTCAGGGGCAGCGTCGCTCGGACGGTCCGGGCGCTTACGTCATCAGAGGATATTATGGCTGAATTCGGTTCTGCACGCCGCTTTACGCGCATTGAACGTCTTCCTCCCTATGTGTTTAATATTACCGCGGAATTGAAAATGGCTGCGCGCCGGCGCGGCGAGGATATTATTGATTTCAGTATGGGCAATCCAGACGGTCCTACACCGCCGCATATTGTGGAGAAGTTATGCACTGTAGCCCAGCGGGAAGATACCCACGGTTACTCCACCTCGCGCGGGATCCCGCGTCTGCGCCGGGCTATTTCTCGCTGGTATGCGGATCGTTATGCGGTTGACATCGACCCGGAAAGCGAGGCGATTGTCACTATTGGTTCCAAAGAGGGGCTGGCGCATTTAATGCTGGCGACGTTGGATCACGGCGACACCGTGCTGGTGCCGAACCCCAGTTATCCCATTCATATTTACGGCGCGGTGATCGCCGGTGCTCAAGTGCGCTCCGTGCCGCTGGTTGAGGGCGTAGATTTCTTCCGCGAGTTGGAACGCGCCATCCGTGAAAGTATTCCCACGCCCAAGATGATGATCCTCGGCTTCCCCTCCAATCCCACCGCCCAATGCGTCGAGCTGGATTTTTTCGAGCGGGTCGTAGCGCTGGCGCACCAATATAACGTGTTGGTGGTTCACGACTTGGCTTATGCCGATATTGTTTATGATGGCTGGCAGGCGCAGTCCGTTATGCAGGTACCGGGCGCCAAAGATATCGCGGTTGAATTTTTTACACTGTCGAAAAGTTACAATATGGCCGGCTGGCGTATTGGTTTTATGGTCGGAAATCCGGCGCTGGTCAACGCGCTGGCGCGTATTAAAAGCTACCATGATTACGGCACGTTTACGCCACTGCAGGTGGCGGCTATCGCCGCGCTGGAAGGCGACCAGAGCTGCGTGCACGCTAGCGCCGAGCAATATCGCCAGCGGCGAAATGTGCTGGTGCGCGGGCTGCATGAGGCGGGCTGGATGGTGGAAAACCCCAAGTCATCGATGTATGTTTGGGCCAAAATCCCCGATCATTACGCCGCGCTGTGATCGCTTGAGTTCGCGAAAAAACTGCTGGCCGAGGCAAAAGTATGCGTCTCGCCGTGGATCGGTTTCGGCGATTACGGCGATACCCATGTCCGCTTCGCCTTGATTGAAAATCAGGATCGCATACGGCAGGCGGGGCGCGGTATCAAAGCCATGTTTCGTGCCGACGGCGTACTTAAGACGCCGGCGCTGAAGCAGCCGGGTACCGTTAAATCGCCTTAACGGCGTAGAAGGCTAGCTAGCGGCGCAGGATGTCGACAATCATCACCCCGTGGTCACGGGGTGAAACTCGCGGTATAGCACTTCGCCGCGCCGCGAGTTTGCTGATTATTCCAGTAACAAGAAAAATGTACCTACACAAGCACAGCATGAATGAAATTCCCATCATAAAATATTTCACTGTACCAATTCCTTACTATGACCACGCAAGCCTAGATACTGCAGTGGCAGAGGGTTTAAGGGAGGTCATCGACAGCGGCCCGCCGGCGCATCCTGATCCGGGTATTGCGCGTGGGGACGCGTAACAGGATCGGCGCATAATGTACTCCTGAGTCCAGGAAAAATTCAATAGATTCAGACGGCTGCAGCCCGCAATTTGCAAAAAAAGATATTCGCGCGTTGCGCTATGTGATTATGCTGCTGCGGGCGCTGCCGCCGTTATTTCCTGTCAGCTCGACGTCGGACCGATAGGCAGGCATCAAGGCGTAAAGTATTTCAGCCCGGCAATGCCGGCGATGAGCAGGCACAGGCTGATAATGCGCCCGGCCGTCACCGCTTCGCCCAGTAAACTCATGCCTACCAGCGCGGCGCCAACGGCGCCGATACCGCTCCATATAGCGTAAGCGGTGCCTGCCGGCAGGGTTTTCATGGACCACGAGAGCAGCAGAAAGCTAAGGCACAGGGCGCCAAGGACCATCAGGCTGGGGAGGGGGCGGGTAAAACCGCGGGTATATTTTAACCCGATGGCCCAGATGACTTCAAATAGGCCGGCAACGAAGAGTATGAACCACTGCATTGGACGTTTCCCGTATCGATCGGGTCGTCCCGCAGAGTCAGACTGGCGCCCATGTCGTCCTGTGCGCGATGATAACGTCTGCAGCTTAGCATATCATCCTCCGGGACAGCAACTTTGCCCAGCTGCGGCCAGGCCGAACAATTCGGCCACCGGCGCCAGCGGCGAACCCGCACAACGTTTTGGGCGTGAGTGTCTGAACAGTAAAAGGTAGGCAGGGGATGATGAGTACAAATTCAAAAGTCAGGGGATTTGCGTGAGCCGATTTCGCCGTGAAGCGAAATCGGCCGGAAGGACAACCTGTGCCGAAACTGGCGACTGACAACGGCTCCTTAGAGCGCTACGTCGTCTACTTACCGCACCTGGCGTTTGTTCGCCAGCTAACGGTGATTGCGCTGCGAAAGCACTACACTACTGCGGGCGATAGGGCTCAATCAGGGCACAGAGGGGCAAGGTCAAGAGTTGCGCCCACCACTACCACTATGGCTGTGTTGCCCACCTTTTTTACCGGCTTCAGTAGCCTTTTGCGGATCGTTTTTAAAATTGCCGCCACTGGAGCTGCTACTGCTTTGCCCGCCCTTACGACCGGCATCAGCTGCTTTCTGTTTATCTTCTGCGAAGTTGCCTGAACCGCCACGATGTTCTGCCATGGTTACGCTCCAACTTATATAAGGAAATCAACAATTCATCGTATCCCAAAAAGGCGCTGTTAATAGTCTATTTTTGGGATTCATATTGATGTGGTAATAATGCGCCGTCCATCAATATTATTAATGATAGGTAGGGGATAAGAGGTTGTCAAATTTATCTCAGGCCTTTAAGAATAATATCAGAATATGCTTTAATCCATTGATTGGTATGGTTTTTTAAGGTCACTATTTTAATTACTCAGTATAATCAGACAATTAACGCAGTAGATGATGATTAACAAATTTTAATAAATAGTTACGATTGTGGAGTCAAAAAATTTGGCTTTCTGTCACCGAAAGAAATGTCTCACAAGAAAACAATTGGTTAAAGTCATGAGAACAACTTAGGTTACGTTTATGTGTTATTTCGCGCGCTGACAGCGTGGGTTAAAAATATGGTCGTTAGGTTATCGTCGTCCTGCGCCATAAGACAATAGCAGCCGCAGCTTGAAAAAGAACCTCCCCAGTGTAATGCGGCTAATCGCGGCGGCTTGTGGCTATACAGGGTGGCACGCCAAACACTTAGTCAGGCGTAACGAGTCTGTCAGTCATTACACTGGTTGGTAAACACATCGTGGCCATGAGGACAAACATCTCCGGCATTTGGCAAATTGAACAGGGTCCCCCACAAGCCGCTGCAGCCGGTCAACAATACTACGGTGATAAGCAGCCAACATGCTTTCATCCCTTATCCTGTAGTCTTTGTTATCAGATGCAGCATAACACGTGACGCTACACGCCACAGCCTATTAACGGCATTATATATCAGCCAATAAAAACCAATTGTTGATACCGCCCCCGTTTTTTGCACATGCGACACTAGTCAGGGCGCTTAGGGGTGATGATGGCGAGTTTGTGAAAATGAATGGCGTCACGCACCCGCTGGGGATGTGTCGTGGTGGCGAAATCAATGCGGTTTCGATCGAAAAAAAATTGCCCGGCGTGGCCGGGCAAAGGCGTGCATATTTACACGGCTAGAAGGGATGACCCGAGCAATTATCCTATCCACAACAACGAGGAGAAGCTCTCAGGTATTTCGCCCATTTCATACCGGCGCCATGTCCGTAATACTTACGTCAGATAGAGTCTACGTCGGCAACACCTCTGCCGCCGATCTGTTTCTCGCAAACGACTGCAGACACAGTCAGCGTGCAGGCTGTATTATGTGCTAATAACGACGTGGCTTGATAAAATAATTTAATTGAATAAAAAACGATTCGGCACATGACCAACGGGGAATTATAGAGATAATTTAAATTAACACATCGACAGACGCCGCGATAG
This sequence comes from Candidatus Sodalis endolongispinus, assembly GCF_018777395.1. GTDB lineage: Bacteria > Pseudomonadota > Gammaproteobacteria > Enterobacterales > Enterobacteriaceae > Sodalis_B > Sodalis_B endolongispinus. The sequence goes on along the minus strand of NZ_JAFJYC010000001.1, from coordinate 946,939 downwards.
GCGCAGGTGTGCGTGAGCTCGCAGCTTCAATAAGCCTCAAAAAAGGTATCCCTTCCGTGCTGGCCGAAATACCATATCGCATCGAGTTCAGCGAAATCCATGGCCAGGGTGCCATCGTCAAACAGCAGGCTGGTTTGCCCCGTAGCCTTAAGTATTTTCGCGAACGCTGTGGTCGTCACGCAGCGTTTTTTTAATTTCAATGCGGGCTTCATAAAGTAGGCGTTGTTTATAGATGTGAGCGTAAACTACTTTTGACATATTACCTCCCATTGCGATGAAAAAAGGAGTTTACGGTCAGCCTAGGGAAAGCAGCTTGCAAAATCCGCCGGCGTTTGCGCGCAATAAGTTATTCTGGAAGGGGCTTTCGACCCGTCATTTATGATGACAGGCACGCAGGCAGGCACGGCATTCAGGCACTCACACATCCTGTCGCCACGAGGCGCCCCCCCAGTCTTTGAACTGCTGTACCGCGCCGGGTGTCTGAGCGGGCAATATAGTGAGCCCAACGCCTGCTTCGCGGATAACGCCTTAGCGTGCGGCAGAGATAACGGCCGGCGCGCAATCCGAGATGCAGCTCTGGCAAGAGCATGGGTTAAGCACCGCACAATACCACAAAGCGTCAACAACACCAACCAAAAACTTGGCTAATAAGCGTAAGAGCCGCCGGCATCACCCGCGCAAAAAAGATGCAATGGCACCGCTGACCCAGCATCGCCACAGTCAGAACGTCTATAAACAAGATGTACAATACGCAGCCGGTGGTCGTTGTATTTAAGGGAAAGAGGTAACCGCACCTGGCAAACTTTGGCACCAAATAGTCCAACCAGTGTACCATGACAACAAGCTATTGTGCCAGCCAAGAAATTTAGCACTATTTTACGGTATTTCAAACATAACCAGTTTACCTTCGTGCCCTGAACAACAAATAATCTTACAGCATTTTCTACGCTAATTTTGTACGCCATCGAAACTGATTCTCTACTCCTTCTTGGCGAATCAGTCCCAAAGGGGAGTAAGCGTAATAACAGAGGGCTTGGCATTATCGAGCTCTAATTATTGGAGCGTATTTTTCCTTTGTGCGCACAATAATGCTCGGCTTTTTGCCATCAGTGCTGGAAATGGGAAATCAAGGCCATGGGTAAGATCCCCGAAGCGCGTCACGGTCATAAGAGGGTGTGACAATGATTTCCTAACCTACAAGGCTAACTTCGGCACTACGGACCTGAATGTTGAATTCAGGCGCCAGCTGTGACCACGGACAAAGAAACTCATCATCCGTTCGCCCAGAGCCCAGAACCCATCGGGGATATTGACAAAATCAATGCAGCCCTGATTAATATTGCTATTACGCGAAGCGATGAGACGAATATTACGGGGTGCGTGTGGATGAACCCTATAAGAAGTAAGAGGCATGTGCTTAGCGAATCAAGAATGAAACTTAATCGTTTTGTGTCAGGGGGTTGCCCAATCATGAGCGCCCATAGCAATAATGAATATGATAGCTTAACTCCCCAGCTGAAAGAGAAGAGTTACAGAGGTGACATATTCAGTTAAGAATATTTTTCGATAAAGCGAGGGCATCAATAATAATATAATAGATCGAACCGTACGGCATACCGCGTGGGGAACAGGGATGCAGACCAATCTGGCTGTATTTCTTATGACCAGGCCACATGCAGGGGGATAATCCAACGGCCAGGAAGCACTTCACGACGCAGATACTCTGCTGGCTATGCCTGTATTCCCTTTAAGCGAAGCAAGTTGCGTTGCGGTTTATTATATACCAACATCGCTTATCTCTCTCCACCAAGACCGTCTGTCTGAGCCTTGATTGGCCATACTAGTATAGTGTGAAGCGTCGGGCGGTCTAATTATTTATGATTAATGTGAGGCGAAATTATGGAACGTAAATCAGACAAATCGCTTGCGCAAAGTTGGCATGCTGATTATTTTGAATTCTCCTATCTGTATCAGCGGCATAGCCTGGCACCCGCATTTACTCTTTTTTACCGCATCACGGGAATGCGGAATACGCATGATGACTTGGTACAAATGATGGATGAAAAGATGCTTATCAACAATATACTCGAGAAGATAGGTTTGCGGAGATCGGTACAGGTCAATTGTTTTATTGAAGCTATGCGGTGTCGCTTGAAAATAAAATAACGGTGTTAAGCACTGTCCCGCCCAGGTATGTGCTTCAACAGAGCCTTTCAGCAGGTTACGAAAGGCTCTGATTATTGTCAGACATGACGGGTTATTTTGACCGCAATGACGGTCATAACCACGGCATAGGCAACGAAAGCAAAGACTACAGCCATAATTACACCTCATAAAGTTGCAGACTTATTTTAGCGCTGTAAACCTGGATGCATTGAACAAAAAATGTCACACGCCAACGATAAATGTGACGCAGTTAATGAAACGAGAAAAGCCATAGCCCCGCGGTCAATGCGCAGCACTCTGGGACAAGGGTTGTTGCAGGCACCCGCGTTCTTAGGCATGCAACCATACGACTGCCCTTGTAGAGCTGGTACAGTTGCATTAAGTCTTGCAAGGCGGGGAGGGTTTAGCCATTACCGCAGCCCGTGGCTGCTCCTTTGCGGCTGAATTTTTATCGCAGCGCGTTGCCTTTAGCAATGCTATTTGCCATCCAGACAGAACCGGAGGCGATATCTCGAGGACAATTTTCCCGAATAAAAGTGATTGCGTGCTAAATGTGTAATTAGCACCACCGGTTGTCTTGCGGTTAGTGCAGACGTTGTGCCTAAACCGTAACCAGGCAGGGGCCAGCCTCTGTTCCCACCTAGTGTCAACGCAGCTTATAATGTACTTTATTGCCATGCCGGATAAATTTGACTAATTAGCTGTGCTTTGGTTTTGGCTTTAATTCTAGGTCTTCGGCAGGACAATGTTCAATCTACCCTGATCGAATTTCACCGACGCAGGCATTGGGGAAAAGCTCTGTGCTTTACCTACCATGCGCAGCCCTTTTCAAAATACTATCACCCGATCGAAGCCAGAAAAAATTGAGCGAGAGAGGGTAGCGAGCTTCTGAGAAAATACGCGGAAGCGTAAAGGTGCGTATTAAACCTTTTATAGCCGCTGATAAGCGTTGACTGAACTTTTGGCCTGCCTTTGTCAGGCGAGCTTTAGTTTAAACTCAACTTGAAAGGTTATATTCTGCTACAGCGTGCATATCCCCTGCTATTAGCGGATGGCAAAGTCCGCTTTAGCGGGCAAACACTGGGTATGTGGAAGATATCAATTGATTTAGTGTATTACTTTTTGGCGTCGTCGGGCAGGAAGTGATACATACTCAATTACCTTTACACATTAAAGTTAAGGTTGCAATGAGGGAGATCACGACATTAAGCAGCCCGCTCTGGTCGGGCGGGCTTACAGTGCATAAATTTTTTCATCGTAGCTATCAACAGAAATTGACTCCCTCCCGGAGGAGCTTTTTAGGAATATAACTATTCAGACCCACGTTATGACAATATTAGATCAGACCAGTGAGTGAATTGACGCTTATCTTCTCGTAGATCTTGAATAATCAATTTTCAACTGTTCTGTGTAAAATTCCTATTTTAGGTGCAATCTCCTTTGCCGGTATTTTCTGTATGGCGTAGAATATCAGCTCTAGCTCTTTTTCGCTAAAAATGTCTACTGGCGGGGTTAAAGTAATAACCGAAGGCTTGATGTTTTCAAAGAAATCGAAGACTGAAACAAAGCTTAGTTTTTTGGCGTAATAAATAGTGCCGATAACTTCATTTTGAGTGTTAAATATGGGGAACTTAGGGCAAAAATAGGGCTCTAATTTTGGAATGCTACCATAATAGGTATTCGATATGATTCCAGCGCCCTACTTGCTACTTTCTGCTTTTCTATCTTGTGCAGAGAATTCTTGCCCAAACTCTGACCATTTACAAGGAAATTCAACATCATTTTTACCCTGATAACTAAATCCCGGCGGTATACTCAAGAAATCTTCGCAGGCTTTATTTAAATATACATGCTTTGACTCCTTATCTCTTATGCACCACGGTAAGGTCGAGTGTTCAATCAACCCAATAAGAGGAATGTCGTTAATAGATTTGAAGGTTAAGTGTCCATTGCTGGCTATCTGTTCATTCTCCATAATATCACCTAAAAACTAATGTTAATGATTAACTATCTCACGACCATAATAAAGAGTATAGAGTAAGCTGTCCCTAAATTTTTAGAGACTAAATAGAATGACTTTCCGTTAAATGTATTGGACGCTATCTTATGATCGAGAATGAACCGTTCGGCGGTTCAGGCTAGCGGCAAAGAGGCATCGGCTATTTTCTGACGCGGGCGGATAAACAACCAAGGGAACATAGTTGGCCAGTCAGTGACCGCTATAGCACTAAGTGTGTTAATGGTTGTATTCGGGCGTTATCGAGTCCGCTTATAACTGGCGGTTAGCAGTGCATTAATAGGTAATCCATCACCAACAAAAATCGACGCCTTCTCTGAGGAGTTTTTTAGGTACGTAATTATTTAATCCAACATTATGGCAATATTTTATAAGTCCATTTAATGAATTTACTTCTGTTTTATTGTATATAGCCAACAATCTGTTCTCTACTGTCCTATGAGAAATGTTCAGCTTTGTTGCAATCAGCTTCGCAGAAATATTTTGAATGGCGTAAAAAATAATTTCAAGCTCTCTGTCAGTGAAAATGTCTACCGGAGGATTAAAACTTATAACGGAAGGTTTCAATTTATCAAAAAAATCATAAATCGAAATAAAATTAACTCTCTTGGCATAAAAAAGCGTTCCTGTTACCTGATTTTCAGAATCATAAATTGGAAATTTATGACAATACCACGGTTCTAGAATTGCGTGACGAGTAAAATATGATGTTGTGATTATCTCAGCACCATCTTGACTGGACTCTGCTTTTCTATCGTGGGCTCGATATTCTTGTGCCATCTCTGACCATGGGGTAGTGAAATCTTCATCTAATCTACCCTCGAAATCAAACCTGTCAGGAATGCGTAGAAAATCTTTTGCGGGTTCATTTATGAAAGCAAATCTTGACTCTACGCTTTTGACGGCCCAAGGTATTTTTGATTTCTCAAGAAATGTTAATAGCGGTAATTTTTCAATTGAATAGTTGCCTTAATCTGAAAATATATTTTTCACGATTGCCTCCTGGCAAAAGCCTCCATTACCATCAATAAATATACATATTTATTGATGCATGTAAAGAGTATGCTTCCCCAATTAAGCATGATGGAAATATCAGATTATCAAGGTAAATATTATCGAGAAAATATTTGAAGTCAAAACGGATCGTGTGTCGGGAGGAAGGGCTTGAAGGTGAGTTACAGAGGAGGGTGAGTCTAACGGCGCGTGATGATTGTCTATGGAAGTGAACGATCGTTTCAGCCTATCTGAAATATCAGCGTACCATTGCATCATTCCTCTGCGCATGTTCAGATACGGAGGATGCTTTAAGATCCCTCTCACATTGTTGCGATCTACATGTGCTGGTCGCCGCTCGTTCAGGTCCGGGTCAAAACCGTGCTCATTAAAATGGTGATCATCTGGTGTCTACATCCGTGTCCGCTGGTGCGGCCTGCAAAGCCAATGCGCCTTATCATGCCAAGGACTGAATTTTTACTCATCGGTTTCGTTTTGTCACTTCTTCAGGGAAAAATAAATTGACAGTGGCCGCAAATCAGCTTCAGTTGCAGTAACAACACTATGGCTTGGGTGGACAGTTGAACCGTGTGCGGTCTACGAAACTTCAGTAGCTCTGCCGGGATCTCCCAAGTCGCGTTGCCAAAATTGACCAATGTCCATTTTGGATAGCGCAGCTTTTCCTTTCCGTTAAGAAAGATTTTTAGCCGCCACGACTGATTGCCTTTTGGTGTCACGTGCAAGAACAAGCCGCCACCAGCCGCTATTTTATCGTGTTTGTGCTTGTGCTTTAACGTCTCAACCTACCTGGCTGCCAGTGGCATCTGGGGAGTGACCTGACAAGGAAAAAAATACCCCCGATAAGATCCTCGCTTTGCGGTTTATTGGCAGTTATTTGAATTTAGGCCGGTTGAGTTCAAACGCTGGCATGGCAACGGTTGAGCGGGGAACGCTAGGTTGGTTTAGCTGAGTATAGTGGAGGATGGTGTCCCCGACAGGAATCGAACCTGTAACTAGCCCTTAGGAGGGGCTTGTTATATCCGTTTAACTACGGAGACACGTAAGCGGCGGCCAGTATAGCCTATCTGGCCGCGGAAATAAGCACCCGACGGCGCGTTTGCTCAATTCCTGGTCAAGCGGAGACTCGGCAGTTCTGAAGGGACGAAAATCGAATGCATGAGGTGTTATTGACACCGGTCAGGTCGGTGCAAAGCGCCGCGTTATCATACCCTCCGCCGTGGGGATTTGCCGCAGCCCGCGCTTTAGGGCTTGCCGAGCGCGTAATCCCTCGTCAACCGCACGTTTCTCACGTCCTGTGTGCTAATCGCATCCCGCGTGCTAACCCGTCCCGCGAGCTACACGCGCCGCGCGTGCTAACCCCGTCCCGCGCGCTACTCCTGCCTTGCGTGCTCCCCCGTCCTGCGGGGGCCGTTTTACTGTTTCTGGCGGCCACTGCTCGCCTATGATGACTCAGATCGTTGCGTATTTGAGCATGGCTTATCAAAGCAAAAATAAAGGTGCCCCCTACGATATTGCCCGCCAGGGTTGGCAGCGCGAACGGATAAAAAAATTTCCACCAGGGAATATCGCCATTAAAAACCAGATACAAGATCTCCACCGATCCCACCACGATATGGGTCAAATCGCCGATGCCCATCAGGTAAGTCATCAAAATGATGATAAGCAGTTTATTATGTTTCGCCGAAGGCATCATCCAGACCAATGATGCAATAATCCAGCCTGAGATGATGGCATTGCAAAACATCTCGCCCGGGGTGTTGGTCATCACCTCCTCGGAGAGCGTAACGAAGGCCGCGCGCGTGGCGAGGTCGAATACAGGCAAATGGATGAAGGCGAAAGCCATTAACGCCGTGCCAATCAGATTGCCCACCAACACTACGCTCCAAAGCCGCATGAGAATGGCGAAATTATGGCGGGTGGGTTTGTGCATAAAGGGCAGCACGGCGGTTAAAGTGTTTTCCGTAAACAGTTGCTGTCGCGCCAAAATGACGATAACGAAACCGAGGGTATAACCCAGGTTCTCGACAAAAAAGCCGACGGCACCCTCGGGCAGCCGGGCGTGAAAAAGGCCCTTCGCCATTAGCGAGGACCCCATCGATAGGCCGGCCGCTACGGCGGACCACCATAATGCTAGGCTGTCCCGTTCCAGTTCTTTCTCGCCCTCCTGGCGGATCTCCTCATGAATGGCGGCGGGTGAGGGCAGGTTTTTCTCCTCGACTTCAATATCGGTCCCTTCTTCATTCTCCTGACTTTCGACTTCATGCTGTTTATCGTCGGGACGCAAACGATCATCGTCACCACGCGGGTTATTATCATTTTGCTGAGTGGCGGCAGGGTTTTTTTCGCGGTTCTGGCGCATAGATTCTTCTCTATTAACGGCTAACAGGATGACAGTCCTCATAAGCGTAGTGGCTGTGGCGTCATCAGTCGCGTAAGTGCGATGTGGGTAACGAAAAAAATGTCTCGCTATAATTTGTGGTTAATGAGTAACAAAATTTTAACGTTACTGGTTTTTCGATCGTTTTATTGATCTAATACAGGCTAACGTTCATCGGCCGTGAGTCGCGTCGGCGGGAGATTTCTTCCAGTGGCACCACGCGATGTGATGCGAACCATTATCAATCAAGAGTTTAATGTCTAATGCTGGCAATCCACAACTTGGCCTGTGTCCGCGATGATCGGCAATTATTCAGCGGATTGAACGAGGCGTTCGCTCCCGGTGATTGGGTGCAAATCGAGGGATCGAATGGTGCTGGCAAAACGTCGCTATTGCGGATCCTAGCCGGTCTGGCACCGCCGGATGATGGTGAGATACGCTGGCGTCAGCGCTCGTTGCGTCAGTGTCGCAGCGAATATTACCGTGAGCTGCTGTATATCGGCCATCTGGCGGGTATTAAATCTGTCCTGACGCCGCGGGAGAATCTGGCCTTTTATCAGGGCATTAGCGGTTCGCAGACTGCAGACGACATTGAGCGGGCGCTGGAACAGGTCGGACTGCTGGGATATGAGGACGTGCGCGCTGCGGGGTTGTCGGCGGGGCAGCAGCGGCGTATCGCTCTGGCCAGACTGTGGCTGACGCCGGCCTCGCTGTGGATCCTGGATGAACCGCTCACGGCTATCGACCATCAGGGCGCCCGGGCGCTTGTCAGGCTATTTGAGCAGCATTGCGCCACCGGCGGCATAGTGATTATGACGACCCACCAACCGCTGCCGGCCTCACGTTGTCGGATACGCAAGGTAGCTTTGGCTATGGCCGAGACAGCGTCATGTTTTGGTTAGTGTTGCGCCGCGAGCTGCGGCTGGCGTGGCGCCAGGGTAATGAGCTGGTGAATCCGCTGTGGTTCTTTCTTATTGTCATTACCCTGTTCCCGTTGGGGATCGGGCCGGAGCCGGCGTTGCTCAGGCGTATCGCGCCGGGAATTATTTGGGTGGCGGCGCTTTTGGTCTGTTTGCTTTCCCTTGAACGGCTGTTTCGTGACGATGCTCAGGACGGCACGCTGGAGCAATTGCTGTTGTTGCCGGCGCCGCTGGCGTCGCTGCTGCTATCGCTGGATGTCGCCACCTGGCGCGCGCTGGCGCTGACGTTGCTTTTGGGGACGCCGACGCTGAGTTTGCTGGGCGTGATAGGGGTGGCGCTGACGTTGGGCGCGCGCCGCGGCAGCGTGCTGCTCAGTCTGCTGTTGCTGCCGCTGTTTGTCCCGGTGCTGATTTTTGCCACCGCCGCCGTGGACAATGCCGCGTCAGGGTTGCCCGTAGACGGCTATCTGGCGGTGCTGGGCGCTTTGCTTGCCGGCAGCGTGACGCTGGCACCGGGCGCCACCGCCGCGGCGCTACGGGTCGGCGCGCCGTGATGGCCGTAAACCGAAAAAGATCGTCGGCCGCTTTTCGTGGCGTGACCCGGCTGAGACTACCCTGCGGACGTTGCGTTTACCGTGTTAACTGTGAGCAATAATTATCATGTGGAAAGTGTTTCGTCAGTGGGCCAAACCGGAACAGCTATACCAGATTTGCGGGCAGTGTATTCCCTGGTTTGCCCTCGCGGCACTCTGTACGCTGCCGCTGGGATGGGTTTGGGGTTTTGGCTTCGCGCCGCCGGACTATCAGCAGGGCGAAAGCGTTCGCATCATGTATTTGCATGTGCCGGCCGCGATGGGGTCGATGGGCATCTATGTGGCGATGGCGATAGCCGCCTTCATCGGCGTAGTGTGGCAAATGAAAATGGCCGATCTGGCGGCGGCGGCGATGGCGCCGGTAGGAGCGGTATTTACTTTTATCGCGTTGATAACCGGATCCGCCTGGGGCAAACCCATGTGGGGGACCTGGTGGGTTTGGGATGCGCGGCTTACCTCCGAGCTGGTGCTTTTGTTCCTGTATTTTGGCGTCATAGCGTTATATAACGCCTTCGACGACAGGCGCATCTCCGGCCGCGCCGCCGGCATCCTGATTCTGGTCGGGGTAGTCAATATTCCCATCATCCATTTTTCAGTGCAGTGGTGGAACACCTTGCACCAAGGCTCCACCGACATGCAGCAAACCATCGATTCCAGTATGCGGACGCCGCTGCGTTGGGCGATGGTCGGTTATTTGTTGCTCTTTATTACCGTGACGCTGATGCGTTTGCGCACGCTAATTTTATTCCAGGAGCGTAAACGTCCCTGGGCTATCGCACTGGCGCAAAAGGAGCGTTGACCATGACCCCCGCATTTTCCTCCTGGCAGGCCTTTCTGGCGATGGGCGGTTATGCTTTTTACGTTTGGCTGGCGGTCGTCGCCACCTTGTTATCGCTGGTGCTATTGGTGGCGCAGACCCTCGTCGCGCGCAGGCAAATGCTGCGCGCCATCCGCCGCCAGCAGGCGCGCGCTGAAAGAAGGCGCCAGGGCGTTTCTCGCCCGACGGCGACGATCCCCCCGGAGAAACATCCGTGAACCCACGTCGTAAAAGCCGTCTATGTCTTGCGATGGTGGTGGTTACCGGAGCGGCGGTGACGCTGACGCTGTATGCGCTGCGCGCCAATATCGACCTGTTTTATACCCCAAGTGAAATCCTCGGCGGTAAAGGGGAGACACACCAATTGCCCCACCTCGGTCAGCGCTTGCGCATCGGCGGTCTGGTCATGCCCGGCAGCGTAAAGCGCGATCCGTAAACGCTACAGGTCACCTTTAAAATCTACGATGCCGCCGGCGCCGTGGCGGTGAATTATGTGGGTATTTTGCCCGATCTGTTCCGTGAAGGGCAGGGTGTCGTGGCGCAGGGCATTTTGGCGCCGGGGAATCGGGTGGAGGCCCTGGAGGTGCTGGCAAAGCATGACAAAAAATACACCCCACCCGAAGTAGCCAACGCCCTGGCGCCGGCGTGTCGGCCAGCGACGGCGGCGATGTTGACGACGGCCGCACCGGCGCAAACGGCTGGCGCGCCGGACGTGAACGCAACGCCGGCGGTGCAAACTGGGGTTCAGCCCCGGGAGAAGCCATGATCCCGGAACTTGGCAATTTTCTGCTTTGTCTCGGCGCCGGCATGGCACTGCTGTTAAGCGTCTATCCACTGTGGGGCGCCAGCCGACAAGATGGGCGCATGATGGCGGTGGCGCGCCCTTTGACCTACGGCGTGTTTATCGCCCTCGCCGGCGCTTTCGCCTGCTTGGTGCAGGCGTTTATCGTTAACGATTTTACCGTCGTTTACGTGGTGAATAACTCAAACAGTCACCTGCCGCTGTATTACCGCATCGCCGCTACCTGGGGGGCGCACGAGGGCTCGCTATTGCTGTGGGTGCTGATTCTTAGCATCTGGATGCTGGTGGTGGCCCGCTTTAGCCGCACTATGCCGGCGGAGGCCGTGGCGCGGGTATTGGCGGTTATGGGGATGATTGCCTGCGGCTTCCTGGCGTTTATTTTGCTCACCTCCAACCCTTTTCGCCGCACGCTGCCAGGGTTTCCCATAGACGGGCACGATTTGAATCCGGTGTTGCAGGACATCGGTCTTATCTTCCATACACCCTTGCTGTATATGGGGTACGTTGGGTTTTCGGTGGCGTTTGCCTTTGCTATCGCTTCGCTGGTCGCCGGCCGACTGGACACGGCCTAGGCGCGCTGGTCGCGGCCTTGGACACAGGCGGCATGGATTTTCATCACCATCGGTATCGTGCTCGGCTCCGCCTGGGCCTATTACGAACTCGGTTGGGGCGGTTGGTGGTTTTGGGATCCGGTGGAAAATGCGTCGTTGATGCCCTGGCTGACCGGCACCGCATTGCTGCATTCGCTGGCGGTCACCGAGAAGCGCGGGACCTTTAAGGCCTGGACGGTGCTGCTGGCGATTGCCGCGTTCTCGCTGTGCCTGTTGGGGACATTTTTGGTGCGCTCCGGGGTGCTAGTGTCGGTGCATGCCTTCGCCTCGGACCCCGCGCGCGGGATGTTCATTTTGGCCTTTTTGGTTCTGGTGATTGGCGGCTCACTGCTGCTGTACGCGCTGAAAGGCCCTGAGGTGCGCATCCGGGCGCAAAACGAGGTGTTCTCCCGCGAGACCTTCTTACTGGGCAATAATATTTTGCTGATGGCGGCCATGCTGGTGGTGCTACTCGGAACGTTGTTGCCGCTGGTGCATAAACAACTCGGGATGGGCAGCATCTCCATCGGCGAACCCTTTTTCAATCAGCTCTTCACCTGGCTGATGGCGCCGATGGCGCTGCTGCTAGGCATTGGCCCCCTGGTGAGCTGGCGGCGCGACGAGGCGCGAAAGCTGCTTAAACGCCTGCTGCTGGCGATGATCGCGACCTTAATCCTGTCCATCCTGCTTCCCTGGGTGCTGGAGGACGAGATACGCGGTATGACGGTGGTGGGGCTGATGATGTCGCTGTGGGTGATTTTCCTCATGCTCATGGAGCTGCATGAGCGCGCCAGTCATCGGCACGGTTTCTGGCGCGGTCTGACCCATTTGACCCGCAGCCATTGGGGGCATGGTGCTCGGCCATTTGGGCGTGGCGGTAACGGTCATTGGCATTGCCTTCAGCCAGAACTATAGCCTAGAGCGCGATGTGCGTATGCAACCCGGCTACAGCGTGACTCTGCGTGATTACCAATTCGTCTTCCGCCGGCTGGAGACGCTGCATGGGCCAAACTATACCGGGGCAGCGGCGGTGATTGACGTCCGACGCCGTGGCCGGCCAGAGGCAACGCTGCAGGCGGAAAAACGCTTTTATACCGTCTCGCGCACCGTGATGACGGAAGCGGCGATCTCACGCGCGATTTGTATGTGGCGTTGGGGGAGGAGCTCGACGGCGGCGCCTGGGCCATGCGCCTATATTACAAACCGTTCGTACGCTGGATTTGGCTGGGCGGTCTGTTTATGGTTGCCGGCGGGGTTTGCTGTCTGCTTGACCCGCGCTATCGGGCGGCGAAGAAGGCCCGCCTAACGGGCAGCGGGGCGTCCGAATGAGCCGCAAACTGCTGTTTATCCCCTTGGCGCTGTTTTTGCTGCTGGCGCTCGCCCTCACGGTGCAATTGATGCGCAATGCCCACGGCGACGATCCTACTCAATTGGAGTCGGCGCTGATTGGGAGACCGTTACCGCCATTGACCCTGACGTCCCTGGACGATCCCGGCAAAGTTTACAGACAAGCGCTTTTGCGCGATGGGCATCCCTGGTTGCTCAACGTCTGGGCCACCTGGTGTCCCACCTGCCGCGCCGAGCATCAATTTCTCAACGGCCTGGCCGCCCGGGGCGTCAGGATCGCCGGCGTCAATTACAAAGACAGCCGCGCCAAAGCAATGGCCTGGCTTAATACCCTCGGCAATCCCTATGCGCTAAGCGTATTCGATGGCGACGGGATGCTCGGACTGGATCTGGGCGTCTATGGCGCACCGGCGATGGCCAGGGGATCGTGCGCTATCGCCACGCCGGCGATATGAACGCCCGGGTCTGGCGCCAGGACGTTGAGCTGCTGTATTGCCGTTATGGGTGGGGACAAAAATGAGGCGCGCGCCGATATTGGCCTTGCTGTCCGGTCTGCTGTTGAGCGCTGCCGCGGCGGCGGCCGTGGATATTCATCAATTCAGCAGCGAGACGCAAGAACAGCGCTATCGCCCGTTGCTAGTCGAGCTGCGCTGCCCAAAATGCCAGAATACCAGCATCGCCGATTCCAATGCCGTGATTGCCGGTGATATGCGCGATAGGGTCTATTCTTTGATGCAGCAAGGCCAGAGTAATCAGCAAATCATCGATTATATGGTGGCGCGTTACGGCCGTTTCGTGACCTATACGCCGCCGTTAAACCCGCTGACGCTGCTGTTGTGGTTGGTGCCGCTGCTGTTTGTAGGGGTGGGCGCAGCGGTGATTATCGTCGCGGCCGCCCGGCGCAAACCTCACGTCAGCGCATTGTCGGTGGCGCAAAAGCAGCGTCTTGCGAGGCTTCTGCCGCACTCGGACAGGAACGCGCCATGATAGGTTTTGTCACCCTGGTCATTGTGCTGTTGCTATTGGCCTGCGCGCTGTTTGTGCTGCCGGCGCTAGGCTATGGTGTAAAGCCTGCCGCCATGAGCCGCGATCAACTCAATACGCGCTTTTATCAACGTCGGCTCGACGAGCTGGCCCACGACGAGCGTGAAGGTGTAGTGAGCGAGCGGGCGCAGCATATTGAAGATTTACAGCGTGCGCTGCTGGCGCCGGGGGTCGTGGTGCTGTTGGTGGTCGCGCTGGGGCTGTATGCGCTGACCGGCGGCGCGGGTCAGGTAGTGCGCTGGCGGCAGACGGTGGATGCGTTTGCCTCGCTGCGGGCGCGCGTGATGGATATTATGCACGGGCAACCTTTGAGTGCGGAAGAGCTGTCTCGTTTCGCGGTCGGCCTGCGCGCCGAGCTGCACCATGACCCGCAGAATCTGCAAAACTGGCTGATCCTGGGCCGTCTCGGCGTGGTGCTCAATAACGCCGAGCTGGCGACACAGGCGCTCGCCAAGGCCCGGCAACTGGCGCTGGAAAATGACACCATCGCGCTGGATTACGCGTCGGTGTTGACCCGCTACGCCGATCCGGGGGACAACGGCGCCGGCAATCGGCTGTTGCAGGCTATACTCGCCAAACGGCCTCATGACCTGCAGGCGCTGGATTTACTGGCGCTCAATGAATATCAGCAAAACAATGATGCCCGGGCTGTCGCTTTGTGTCGCGAGGTGCTGGCACGTTTACCCGCCGCCGATGCCCGCGCCGCCGCCATTCGTCAGCATATCGCGCAGGCAAAGGCGCAGGGCGGGCTAGATCAGGCGACCCTGAACGTGGTCGTGACCTTATCGCCGGCCGCCGCGGCCGGGTTACCGCCTCAGGGAACCCTGTTTATTTCCGTTAGCGATGGGCAAAGTCCAATACCTGTAGCGGTAAAACCTTTTCCGTTGAGTCGCTTTCCGTTATCGTTGTCGCTCGACGATAGTAATGCCATGATCCCCGAACGTTTGCTTTCTGCCCAGCGACAGGTAAAAGTACGGGTCAGAGTGGCGCGGGACGTCACCGCGCAACTGCAGCGCGGTGACTGGTTCGGCGAGAGTTCGACACAGCCATTTGGTGGCAACGGCCGGGTAGCTGTTGAGATTAACCAACAACTTCCCTAGCGATGGCATAAGAATATACAACGGAGTTTTATAATGAATTTCCGCCTGTCAGGTGTGGCGTTTGCCAGCGTCCTGCTTCTGGGTTGCGCTACTCATCAAAATCAGGATGACCAGGGTCTGTCGGATCCTCTGGAAGGCTTTAACCGCAGCATGTTCAATTTTAACTACAACGTGCTGGATCCCTATCTGGTTCGCCCGGCGGCGGTGGCCTGGCGGGATTATGTGCCGAAGCCGGCACGTAACGGTTTGAGCAATTTATTCACTAACCTGGGAGAGCCCGCCACCATGGTCAACTATTTTGTAGAGGGTAAACCCTACAAGGCGATGGTTCATTTCAACCGCTTTTTCCTGAATACTTTGCTGGGGATGGGGGGCTTAATTGATGTAGCGTCGATGGCTAACCCGAAATTGGCCAAAGAGGAGCCACGGCGTTTCGGCAGTACCTTAGGCAATTATGGCGTTGGCTATGGTCCTTATGTAGAGCTGCCCGGTTACGGCAGTTTCACGCCTCGTGAGGACATTGGCGGATTGGTGGATGATCTTTACCCTCTCTTGAGCTATCTCACCTGGTGGATGTCCGCGGGCAAATGGGCGTTGGAAGGGCTGGAAACCTGCGCGCAACTGCTGGACTCCGATGGTCTGCTGCAGAACTCGCAAGATCCTTACGCCTTGGTGCGCGCCGCCTATTTCCAGCGGCATGATTTCCTGGCCAGCGATGGCGTGTTGACGCCGCAAGACAATCCGAACGCCAGCGCCATCCAAGACGATCTTAATTCGATAGATGCGCAGTAAACGGCGGGCAACGCCTGCCGCGTGCGGTCAAGTTGTTGCTGCCGGCCCGGTGGCCCGGTCGCTGGGAGGTCGCGTCGGGAATTACTGCTCGCGGGCGCGCGCAGAAGTTGAGCCGTCTGAGTTGGGTCGCGCGCGCGGAGGCATTATGCAGTCGGAAAGGGTCGCGGGCGCGCGAAAGCGTTGTGTTGCCTGAGTATAGCGGCGCGCGCGGAGGCGTTGTGTTGTCTGAGAGTGGCGGCGCGCGCGGAGGCATTATGCAGTCGGAAAAGGGTCGCGGGCGCGCGAAAGCGTTGTGTTGTCTGAGAATGGCGGCGGGGGCGGAATCACCACCTGTTGCCGCTGGCGCGTTAGGGTTGGCGCCTCTGTCGATGGTGTGTGTTCTGTTTACGGTTCCGCTACATCGATAACCCTCAAGAAACACGCACTGATTACCCTTTACCTCGAGCGGCAAAAACGCGCCTTTAGCAGCCTTTTGTCAGGCCGATTGGCTGTTAACCCTGGCGCAAGTGGCGTATAATTATTCACAATTATGAGGGTTTGATTTATGACTAGCGCCACCCGGGTTACCCGGCAAGGAGAATATCATGGCTAATTCACTGAACAAATGCAGCGCAAATGAAACGGCAGCTTGCTGCTGCGTTGACGTTGGCACCATCATCGATAATGAAGATTGCAAGGCGAGTTTCAGCCGCGACTTTGCAGAGCGCCAACAGGCGGAATCGATGCTGGCCACGCTTACGGAAAAAGCCCGCGCGGTGGAATCCGATCCATGTCAAATTGATGCCAGGATTGAACCTCAGGATAACGGTTTCGTGCTCGACGCGGACTTTACCTTTTGCTGTCAGGCGGAAACGCTGATTTTCCAACTGGGTCTGCGTTGAACCCTTTACCTGCCCCCCGTGAGCTTATACGGTGCGGTGGGGTACCGTTTTGTTCCGCGATAAGAATATTCCCACGATGTTTATGCACCATTCGGCTAACGTGTTGTCATAGCCTGATAATCATCGCAAATCGCGGTACGTTTTCCGGCCCGAAAACGCAGTCCACGTGCGAATGGCCTTGCGCATTGTATTGACTCCCGGGGTGGAGTTGATGTAAAAAAACAGCGTTTTGGTCAGATGTGACTTCTCGTCTGACCCGGTCGTGCTAGCGCCACCGCGGGTGGTGGATGGCGCGACCTGTGCGTCAGTGTAAGGCTACGGGAACTCCCCGGCTGACCGGGCGCGATTTTCCCCAACAACAACGGTGCATTATGCAAGTTCTAATTATGCGGCACGGCGATGCTGTTTCCGAGGCCGCGAACGATGCGGAAAGACCCCTGACCGATCGGGGCCGTGATGAATCCGTCCTGATGGCGCGCTGGCTTAGCGGCCAGGTGGCGGACATTGATCGGGTATTGGTCAGTCCCTACTTGCGCGCCAGGCAGACGCTAGATACCCTGCAAGCGTATCTGGTGTTACCGGACGGCCATGAAGTGCTACCGGAACTGACGCCGGGTGGCGATGCCGGGTTGGTAAGCTGCTACCTGCAGGCGCTGGCGAATGAAGGCGTAAACCGGGTACTGGTCATCTCCCATTTGCCGTTGGTGGGATACCTCGTGGCGGACTTATGCCCTGAAGAGCAGCCGCCGATGTTCGCCACTTCCGCCGTGGCGGGCGTTGATCTTGACGCCGTCAGCGGCAGCGGCACGTTGCGCTGGCAAGTGGGACCGACACAGCTGCTGTCGAAAGTCTGAACGGCGAATACGCCGGCTTTGGCGCAGGGCGGACGATGTTCCTGCGCTATATCACCTCTGCTCCCGTAGCAACCCCATAGCCGCTATAGCCATCGTGGCGCTTGCGGAGTGAACCTGCCTTGTTCCCGTTACGCATGTCGCTAATACTGCCCCTGTGCGCATTGTTTGTTGGCTCATCTTAAAAACCGCCTCTCGCAGTCGCCTGGCGAACGCCTTTACGTTGTGCCTGCCGGCCTTCTTGTGTGAAGGGAACCAATATTTGAGCTTACTCATGACGCCAGTGCAGCCAAAAGAGACGATGTGATCAGAGATTTATCTTCCCGGCGTGATGAAGCAGCGATTTCCCGTGCGTTGCCGGGCGTCTTAAAAAGGCGTTTACACAACAGGTGGCAAAACTAACTGAATACGCAATAGACAACTCTCCATCCCCTGTTTGCCCCGCCTGATGGGCAAGTACGGTTCTAAAATTCCGTGAGACAGCGAAAAGACTTGCCGTCATTAGGTGTTACAGGAAATAAATCAATATTTTCAATCAGTTATCTTAGACCATAAAATCGTGGAGGGTAATCAGAATTCGTGTATAATTAGGCTGGTTATCTTAAATAAGTTAATTATTATAACACCTGCGTATAGTTGGTGATGTCATGGGCGGGTTGTAAAAATATTTCTCTCGGGTGGATTCTGAAAATTCAAGTAATGAAACGCCGTGGGGCGTTACGTCTATTTTCCCGTTCCCCAGATAATACGTTTACACAAACGATAAAATTTTGCCTGGTTGGATTACTGAACACGGCCATTACGGCGGCTGTTATTTTTGCTTTTATCCATATCGGCACTGGCATTTATCTGTCCAATTTCATCGGTTATGCTGTCGGTATTGCTTTCAGTTTCGTCGTCAATAGCCTTTTTACTTTCTCGACATCCCTGTCGTTTCATCGCTTAGGAAAATTTTTGTTGACATGCCTGATTGCCTATTTGGTAAATGTCGGCGTTGTTTGGTTGGTTATTCAGACTCACCCAAGTTTGATTTATTCAAGTCAAATTGCCGGTATGGTGACCTATACGATCACAGGATTTCTATTAACTAAATTATGGGATATGAAATGAATGTGAGCAATCTACCGTTGATAGCAATTGTCGTGCCTTGTTATAACGAAGAAGCCGCTTTCCCCTTTTGTTTGAATTCTTTGATGGAAGTGGTAGAGAAATTACAACGCAGTAATAAAATACGGCAGGGTAGTCATCTCTTATTTGTTGATGATGGCAGTCTGGACAACACTTGGCAATTAATCAGCAGCGCGGCGGCAAACAATAAAGGTGTCCATGGATTAAAGCTATCCAGAAATTTTGGTCATCAGGCCGCTTTGCTGGCAGGACTAAGCCATGCTGACGCTGATGTGGTCATCAGCATCGACGCAGATCTGCAGGACGACACCAATTGCATTGAACTTATGATTGATTGCTACTTAAAGGGTAATGATGTCGTCTACGGTGTCCGTTCGCGTCGAGATACCGATAGCTGGTTCAAACGGACCTCTGCCACACTTTTTTACCGGGTTATGGCTGCGATGGGTGTCGAGCAAATTCATGACCATGCCGATTTCAGGCTCCTTAGCCGACGGGCGCTTAAGGCTTTGTTGAGCTTAAAAGAAAAAAATATCTATTTACGTGGCATGGTGCCCCTGATTGGCTTTCACAGTGCAAAGGTTTTTTATTCACGCGCGGAACGCATCGCCGGCGATACGCATTATCCTTTGGCAAAGATGATATCTCTGGCGGTGAGAGGGATAACATCTTCTTCGATCTATCCCCTGCGAATCATTTTTCATACCGGCTTTATCATCTGTTTGCTGTCAGCAGTGATGATAATATATACGCTATACCAGAAAATCAGCGGGCATACGGTCGCGGGCTGGGCCTCCATTTCTTTAGCCATCTTGTTTTTTGGTGGTGTGCAATTGCTCTGTCTGGGCGTGGTGGGCGAATATATTGGTAAAATTTACACCGAAGTTAAAAATAGACCACTTTTCTTCATCGAGAACGAAATCAACGCGGGCAGTGTCTCAAACACGGATGCCACGGCACAGGCGGTAAGTGCAACTCCGATGACTTACGATACTTCAAAAAAAACTGGTAAATAGAAGACGGCTCGCAATGTATAAACCTTATGCTTCTTTGGCACCGAAGACGGAATCACTGTACGCTAAGCTGGCGCTGTTCATCGCTGTTGTGTTGATTAGGTTTGCCATTGGCTTTATCCACCAATACTTTATCTATCCTATCTATTTTCATGGCGACGCCGCCGCCATGAAAATACTTGCCCGCGCGATAGTTGAAAAGCAAAGTCTGCTGCCGGCCGATTTTTCATATGGCAATCAGATAATCTTCCTGCGCTCCAGTTATTTTATCGCACTTACCATGTTGCTGGGGCTTTCCGGTTATAAGGCCTATATTTTAGGATCGGCTCTGAGCGTTGGATTCTGGTTTCTAGTGACTTATCTGACATTATCCTCGGTATTTTCCCGCCGATCCCAAGCGCTGGTGATCGCCGCAGCCCTTTTTATCCCGTTGGGGCACAGTGATTTTGATATGGTGCTAAGACAGCAATCGCACTTGGCAAACATTGTGTTGTCCCTTGCCGCGGCGGTTTTTGCTTTTCAGGCGTCGCTACGCCCTTGCCGGCGTTATTGGGTGTTAAGTTTTTTGCCCATAACGCTGATGGCCCTGGAGGCACCGATTAGAGGTGCGCTGGTGGCGATACCATTGATAGTGGCATTGATTCTCTGCTTTGGTGTCCGCAAAAGCGTTTATCCTTCTGCTTTAGCGTTGGCCGGTATCATCGCCGGTTATGTAGGCAACGCGGCATTGCTCAAACACACCGGCCCGTTAGAAGTCAATTATTTGCAGTCGTTAACGTTGTACAGCCTGCCAGATATTATCGCTAATCTATCACGACTGGTCATTTCCCTTCTTGGCGGCACAATGGCCACGGATGTTTTTGCCGGAATGAAGATTGTTAGCGTGGGATTCCCGCTCTATATCTTAAGTATTGCTATGCTGCTCTGTTATGTGGCGGCGTTTATTTATGGCATGGTAATGACCACGGCAAGAATCAAAACAAGCATAGCCGCAGTTGAGAATGTTGAACCGAGTTTATTGGACTTTTTCTTAATTCTCACGGCAATAGGCATTGTGATTGGCTTGTTTGCGGTGGCAAGTTTAAATCCTGATTCCTCCCGCCATGTTCAATGGGAGATGTCGCTACTCAAATTATCACTGTTCATTTGGTTTTACGATCAATTATCCCGTTTTATTAAATCGAAAAGCGCTCTGGCGATCATTACCCTGTTAATTGCTCTTTTGACATCGTGCTGGTATCCAGCGGCCGTTAATCACAACAGCCAGATTACCTTTAAGCGTCATCAAGACTTTAATCGCGAAATCCTAGCGTTGATGCAGCAAAACCATCTCTATCGCATTTACGGTGGCGACTTTTGGGGAATATTGCCGCTGAATGCCATAGACAATCGGGTCAACGCGGGGGAACTTGGCCATTAACGGCGATAACGTGGTGCCGCGCCATTGGCTGTCGCGTCCAAGTTGGTTTTGCGCGTCAGGCGACGTGTTGTACTCTCTCAACCAGACTGTCGAAGCCGACAGGCAGATAAAAGATCGGATCGCGGCTCGCCAGGGTGAATTACTCCTGACCAAAGGGGATATGACGATTTGGAAAGGACCGGTGATTTGGCAAAATGACCGGCATTGCGAAAACTGAGCCCCTTCCCGGCTATGGGCGCGTCTATTCCTGCGCCCGAGCCTTGCGACGTGGGATCTTTGCAAACCCATAGACGTGCAAACGGCGCGCTATGACGGCGACCGGGCCACTAAAACGATCCATCAAGACGCCAATTCCACCAGAATTAACAGCGCCGCACTACCGCCAAATTCCTTCGGTGCCTGATGGAAACCTTTGACGTCATGATGCTGCGCCAGCCACAGCGGCGTCTTCTGCTTTAAGATATGTTTGCCGTGCCCGTGCATCACACAGGCGCAATGCACATGCTCACGCCGGCAGGCGGCCATCAGCGCGCCCAATTTTTGCTTGGCCTCCGCCTGCGTCAGCCCGTGCAAATCCAAAAACAGCTCGGGTGTGTAATCGCCGCGCCGCAGCTTTTTCACCTCATAAGGACTGACGCCCGGGCGCACATAGCGTGGCGGCCACTCCTCCTGAAGCAGCGGCTGAAATTCGTCGGAAAAGTAGAAGCTGGCATCCACCTGTTCCTGAATCAACCTTCGCGGGGGGAGGGCGGTTTTGACGCGCCGCGGCGGGGACGGTTTTACCCGGTCCTGCGGCAGCGGCTTGGCGCCCACCACCGTTTGCCTGAACAGCTGCAGATCATCTTCCGCCAGTGTAAATCTTTTCTTCATTGTCTGCTCTGCGCCTCGCGTTTTATTCAGTTTACCCTTTCCTTATCGATGACGGCGAAAAAATCTGGTGCCGAGGTCCTCCTCAAAGGCGCACTGGCTGCTGCTTTGTCGGTCACTTCATGGCACACTAGCGCCTGTTGATGAGAGCGAAGGCCGCGGAGGTCTGATTGGACAAAATTTTTGTAGATGAAGCGGTAGCGGAAATGCATACCATTCAGGATATGCTGCGCTGGACGGTCAGCCGGTTTAACGCTGCGCAAATCTATTATGGCCACGGTACCGACAATCCCTGTGATGAAGCACTGCAGCTGGTGTTGCCCAGCCTGTTTCTTCCGCTGGATCTGCCGCCGGAGATGCACGGTGCGCGCCTGACCTCCAGTGAGCGCGCGCGGGTGGTCGAGCGCGTTATCCGCCGGGTAAATGAACGCATCCCCGTGCCGTATTTGACCAACAAGGCCTGGTTTTGTGGTCTGGAATTTTATGTCGATGAACGGGTACTTATCCCGCGTTCCCCGATTGGCGAGCTGATTACCGAACATTTTCGCGATTTGCTACCGCATCCGCCGGCGCATATCCTTGATATGTGTACCGGCAGTGGCTGTATTGCTGTTGCCTGCGCCTATGCCTATCCAGAGGCGGAGGTGGACGCGGTGGATATTGCCCCCGGCGTGCTGGCGGTAGCGGAGCACAATATACAGGCGCATGGCGTTGAGCATCGGGTTACCCCGATTCGCTCCGATTTATTTCGTGATCTACCGCCGCTGGCCTATGACGCGATTATCACCAATCCCCCCTATGTGGATGAAGAGGATATGAACGATTTGCCGGCGGAGTTTCATGCCGAACCGGTGCTCGGTCTGGCCGCCGGCAGCGACGGTCTTAAGTTGGTACGACGTATTCTGGCCTGCGCGCCCGATTACCTTAGCGAGGATGGCGTGCTGATTTGCGAAGTGGGCAACAGCATGGTGCATCTGATGGCGCAATATCCAGAGGTGCCGTTCCGCTGGCTGGAATTTGCTCAGGGCGGCGACGGTGTTTTCATGCTAACGCGTCAGCAATCGGTGGCCTGCGGTGACATTTTCAAGCTGTATCGTGATTAATATGCCCGGTCAGACCGCAGAGCCCGCGTGGCGCAGCGGCGTGTGTCTCTTAATTATCAGGAATGGGTAAGGAGTTCCGATGGCAGGGAACAGTATTGGACAATTTTTCCGCGTCACCACCTTCGGTGAATCCCACGGGCAGGCTCTGGGGGGGATCGTCGATGGCGTACCGCCGGGTATCCCCCTTTGCGAGGAAGATCTGCAACACGATCTTGACCGGCGGCGACCAGGTACATCGCGCTATACCACGCAGCGGCGCGAGCCGGATCGTGTCAAAATCCTCTCCGGCGTGTTTGATGGCGTCACCACCGGCACTAGCATCGGGCTGCTTATCGAGAATACCGATCAACGCTCACAGGACTACAGCGCCATTAAGGATCTCTACCATCCCGGTCACGCCGATTACACCTATGATCAGAAGTAGGGCCGACGGGACTACCGCGGCGGCGGCCGATCTTCGGCGCGTGAAACGACGATGCGTGTAGCCGCCGGCGCTATCGCCAAGAAATATCTGGCGCAGCAGTGCGGGGTGCTGATACGCGGTTATTTGGCGCAAATGGTCGACATCCACTGCGAGCTGAAAGACTGGGCCCAGGTGGAGCAAAACCCGTTCTTCTGCCCCGATGTCGACCGTCTGGAGGCGCTGGATGCGCTGATGCGCGATTTGAAGAAGGCGGTGGATTCCATCGGCGCCAGGGTGACGGTGGTGGCGGAAAATCTGCCCGCCGGACTCGGCGAGCCGGTATTTGATCGCCTTGATGCCGATCTGGCCCATGCGCTGATGAGCATCAATGCGGTGAAAGGGGTGGAAATCGGCGATGGCTTCGCGGTTATCGGCAAGCGCGGTAGCGAAAACCGCGACGAAATGACCCCTGCGGGCTTTCAAAGCAATCACGCCGGCGGCATTCTCGGCGGGATTAGCAGCGGCCAGCCGGTTATCGCCCATCTCGCCCTGAAGCCCACCCCCAGCATCATGGTGCCCGGCAGGACGGTAAACCGCAGCGGCGACGCGGTAGAGATGGTCACCCGCGGCCGGCACGATGCCTGCGTTGGCATCCGGGCGGTACCGATCGCCGAAGCCATGATGGCTATCGTGCTGATGGATCATTTCTTGCGCCAGCGTGCGCAGTGCGCGGACGTCGTTGCAGCGGCGCCGATAAGGTGATGGCAATGCGCAAAGTATTCATCGGTTGTCTGGCGCTGGCGGCCTTTTGCGCGGCGGCCGCGCAGACGCCGTGGCAAAAAATCGACCATCCGGTCGCCGGCGCGCCCAGTGCCATTGGCAGCTTCGCCAATGGTTGCATTATCTGGGCGCAGCCATTGGCGTTGGAAGCAGGCAACTATCAGGTGCTGCGGCCGGATCAGCGGCGCTACTTTGGCCACCCCGATCTGCTGTTGTTTATTCAGCGCCTGAGCAATCAGGTGAAACATCTGGGGCTGGGTGAGGTGCTGGTAGGAGATATGGCGATGCCGGCCGGCGGCCGTTTTAACAGCGGCCACGCCAGCCATCAGTCGGGGCTGGACGCGGATATCTGGTTGCAGACGCCACGCCAGCGCTTGAGCGCTTATCAGCTGCTTAAACCTCAGCCGCTGAGTCTGGTGGCGGCCAACGGTCGCGGGGTGGTGCCGCGTCTGTGGCGCCCTGAAACCGCGGCGCTGATTAAATTGGCGGCGGAGGATGACCAGGTCACCCGTATTTTTGTCAACCCGGCCATCAAAAAACAGCTGTGCCTGGATGCGGGCAGCGATCGCGATTGGCTGCGCAAAGTCCGGCCCTGGTTCGGGCACCGCGCCCATATGCATGTCCGGCTGCGCTGTCCGCCGAGTAGCCGCGAATGCATCGATCAGCCGATACCGCCGCCGGGGGACGGTTGCGGCGCCGAGCCGGAAAGCTGGTTCCTGCCGGCCAAACCGGGGACCGGCGCACCGGTGAAAAAAACACCGCCGCCACTGCCAGACGTTGCTTGACCGGCATCTGGTAACGCCCTGATAAACGGGCCGTCGCGCTAGCGTCACCGGGGCCAGTGATGGCCCCCGCGTTTCGTCAGTAGAGAAAAGGATATGGATTGGTTAGTGGTTTCGCCCTGGCTGTTGGCAAGGCTGTTTTTTGTGGCAGTGCTGGCCGGGTTTATCGATACGCTGGCCGGCGGCGGCGGTCTGATAACCATCCCGGCACTGCTGGCCGCGGGGTTGCCCCCGACCTAGGCGCTGGCGACCAATAAATTACAGAGCGTAGGCGGCAGCTTTTCCGCCAGTCTCTATTTTGTCCGGCGCGGGACGGTGAAGCTCGCCGGTCAAAAGCGCAATATCGTTATGACCTGCTGGGATCGGCGGCGGGTGCCGTTCTTATTCATCATGTGCGCGCTGACATGCTGCGACGACTGTTGCCGCTGCTGGTGATCGCTTTCCTGCTGATGCCGCGTCTTGGCGCTGAGGATCGCAAGCGACGGCTGTCCGGCTGGCCATTCGCCCTGGTGGGCGGCGGATGCGTCGGGTTTTACGACGGGTTCTTTGGTCCGGGCGCCGGTTCGTTTTACGCCCTGGCCTTTGTTATGCTATGCGGGTTTAACCTCGCCACCGCTACCGCACATGCCAAAGTGCTCAATTTTACCTCCAATTTTGGCGGCCTGATGCTGTTTGTCCTGTCGGGCAAAGTGATATGGGCGGTGTGACTGGTGATGCTGGCCGGGCAAATTCTGGGCGCACGGCTCGGCGCGCGCATGGTTTTAACGAAAGGGCAGCAGCTGATTCGGCCGATGATCGTGGCGGTGTCGCTGCTGATGAGTATCAAACTGATTTATGACAATCACGGTGCCGCTATTGCGCACTGGCTGGCCGTGTGGCTGTAAAGGTAAAGCATGTCCGTCCAAACTCACCATTATCAGCAGTTAATTGACGTCTTCAACGGCTGTTTTGCCGCCACGCAGAATACGCGGTTGGTCAAAGGCGATGACGAACCGCTTTATTTGCCCGCCGACGACGCGGCGCCCTATCATCGCATCATCTTCGCCCACGGCTATTACGCCAGCGCACTGCATGAAATAGCGCACTGGTGTATTGCGGGCGCCCGCCGGCGGTTATTGGTCGATTTCGGCTACTGGTACTGCCCTGACGGGCGCGATGCCGACACCCAGGCGCGGTTCGAGCGCGCCGAAATCAAGCCGCAGGCGCTGGAGTGGATGTTTTGCGTTGCCGCCGGCTACCCCTTTCACGTCAGCTGCGATAATCTCAGTGGAGATTGTGAGCTTGATCGCATTTTATTCCAGCGGCAGGTGCATGCGCAGGTCATGTTGAACCTGGAAAACGGGGTAGCACCCCGCCCGGCGACATTGATACAAGCGCTGCATCGGTTTTACGTAACGCCACCGCTGGCGCGTGAACAGTTTCTTTGTCTATCAGACATTAACGAATAGTAGTACCACATCATCAAGAGGATGAGTATGATCGCGGATTTTGAAGCGCGCATTCTGGCGCAGATCGACGAGATGGTCGAGCATGCCAGTGATGATGAACTGTTCGCCGGCGGCTATCTGCGCGGTCATTTGACGCTGGCGGTAGCGGAGACCGAGCTGAACGGCGAACATACCCTGGAGGCGCTGCATAGCCGGGTTCAGGAGAGCCTTGACCGGGCTATCAGCAAAGGGGAGCTTTCGCCGCCGGATCAAATTTTAGTTAAATCAATGTGGCAAACGCTTTATCAGCGCGCCGCCGACTGAGACGCACCAGCGCCAGGATAGAGCACGGCAGCGGCGTAGCTGTTTGCGCTTAGTGCTTCATGCCAAAGGATGGCGGCAGGATGCGCTGGGCTATCGAGGCGCCCCGTGAAGGGCGGCAATGCGCGTCTCGAAGAGTGGACGTGCTAAAGCACGGCACGCGGCGTGTTAATAACCGGCGGCAACGGTTCGGCCGCTGGCGTGTGGCCTGCACCGCTGCTCTCGGCAAAATCGCGGGGATATTAACGCCCGGCAGGCGGCGTCGACAGTCGGTAGCGTAATTTGCAGACTAGATCCCCTCGACCGGGTGATATCGCCGGGATTTGACAATCTTCTTACCTTTCAGAAGTTTATGTACCCAGAACCGATTGGGATTTAGCGCCTGTGCTACGGCGCGGTTTACCGGCAAAGGCTCGCCAAATATCTGCGCCGCCACGACTTCCGCCGCCAGCGGCGCGCTGCATAAACCGCGGGAACCCAACCCCCCCAACATGAATAAATTGGCATAGCCCGGCGCCACCGGCAGCGCCGCGCCATCCGGCAGAGGAGAATTGCCGTAGGCGCGCAAGGTCGCCTCAAAATCCGGTACGTTACCCACCAGCGGCAAATGATCGCGGGCCGCGCTACGGACCCCGCACCGCGCCTGTCGGACGCTGATATCCACCGCGTCCAGCCAGGGCGCGTCCGGCAGACACGCCCGCAGCCGTTGCAGATTATGCTGCTGTTCACTGTCACGATAGTCCGTGCCGGTGTCGCCGCGTTGGTAACTGGCGCCCAGGCAATGGCTGGCGAAGCCGGGACTTTGCGGCGTTAAATAGCCGCCAAAGCACAGTACCTGCCGTAATGCCGCCAGCGGCGCCATCGCGGGAAGATGGCTCACCTGACCGCGTACCGCATAGAGCGGTAACGCAGCGGTTGGGGCCAACCCATTCATTTCATGCCCATTAGCCAACACGACCGTGGCATGTCGTACATCGTCGCCGCAGGCAAACGTCAGCCGCCAACCGTTGCCATCGTCGGCGCTGAGCGTAGTCAAGCGCCGTCGGTAGTGGGTCTGTAGCCCCTGTTGCGCCGCGAGCCGCAGCACGCCGGCGGTCAACTGCGCCGGATTGAGCCATCCCCCCGCCGGATACGTCAGGCCATCGCGGCCGGTGTCTACGCCCACCAGCGCGGCCATGTCTTCGCGGGTCACCGGTCGCACCAGGGTGCTCGGCCAGCCGGCGGCGAGGATGTGGGTGATTTTGCCGGCGCTTTTCGCATCCCAGGCCAGTTGGGTGACGCCGCACCATTGATGTTCAAATGCCACCCCTTGCGCCGCCAATTGCTGATAGCAGCGCATAAGGAAAGGCGGCGGCATAAAATTGGGCCAGCGCGTCATGTCGATGGTTGAGCAGCGGATAAAGCGCCCCTTGACGATTACCCGAGGCGCCCGTGTGCCGGTGAGCATCTCCCGCTTACGGCCGAAGCCTTTGACCTTCGCCACCGAGAAGACGGCCTGCTGTAGCCCGCGGCGGACAAAACCGGCGGCGGTAAAGGTGGCGAAGCTGCTTTCCGAGCGTGCCAGCCGGGCCATGGCGGCAAAGAGCGTGTCCCGCCACATATCGGGATTTTTCGCCGGCGCTAAGCCGTCCAGAAACCAGGTGTCAACCTGACCGTCCAGGCTGAGGTCCAGCGCGGGAAGTAGCGTGTTGACATCGCCGAAGCCGATATCGAGAATGACCCTGCCGTGGGCCAACAGTAGGCGGTGATAACCTGCGACCGGCTGCGGCTAGAGGGCCAGCAGTTCGCCCGCCAGCGGTGCCAGCGCTTGCCAACGCGCAAGCGCGCTGCGCAAATCTTCCTTACCGAGCGGTAATTTTTCAACGCTGATAAAGTGCAGGCGCCGCGCGCCGGTCGCCGGCTGCTGCCGGCAGTGCGTATCAAAGGCATGCCATAACGCCAGGAAATTAAGGCCGGTGCCAAACCCGGTTTCCGCTACCCGGAAGACCGGGCGCGGATGGGACGTAAAGCGGGCAGGCAAGCCGTTACCGTGCAGAAAAACGTGGCGGCTTTCCGCCAGACCATCCTGATTGGAAAAATAAACGTCATCAAATTTTTGGGATACAGGTGTACCCTGATCGTTCCAGCACAATACGGCGGGTTCAACGGCGTGGCATTTCACGGCAGCAGGCTCAAGGCAGGGGAAGTGGGACGATTCTAACCACGCGGGCTTTACGGTGCAAATTTTGCTAACATCCTCTGATCGGACTTGTTCAGCTTACATCTGTAAGCTAAAGTGCGTGACTGAAACTCAAATATTATTACAAGAGGTATTAAATGAAACGTGCTGTGATTACCGGCCTGGGGATCTTATCAAGTATCGGTAACGACCAAAAAGAAGTCCTGGCCTCGTTGCAAGAAGGCCGCTCCGGGATTACCTTTTCCCAGGAATTGAAAGATTCCGGCATGCGCAGCCATGTCTGGGGCAATGTCAAACTCGATACCACCGGGCTGATTGATCGCAAAATGGCGCGCTTTATGAGTGATGCCTCTGTCTACGCCTTTTTGTCCATGGAACAGGCGATTGCCGACGCCGGGCTAACCCCCGACATGGTGTCTAACAATCGTACTGGTCTTATCGTCGGTTCCGGCGGAGACTCGCCGCGCAATCAGGTCGCCGGCTCCGACGGTATGCGCGCCCGTGGTCTGCGCGGCGTGGGACCCTACATGGTCACTAAGGCAATGGCTTCCGGTGTGTCGGCGTGTCTGGCGACCCCGTTTAAAATCCGCGGCGTCAACTACTCCATCAGTTCTGCCTGTTCGACCTCCGCGCACTGCATCGGCAATGCGGTGGAAATGATCCAGCTTGGCAAACAGGATGTGGTGTTCGCCGGCGGCGGTGAAGAGCTGTGCTGGGAAATGGCCTGCGAATTTGATGCCATGGGCGCGCTGTCCACCCGCTATAACGAAACGCCGAGCAAAGCGTCGCGCACTTATGATGTTAATCGCGACGGGTTTGTCATCGCCGGCGGCGGCGGCATCGTGGTGGTGGAAGAGCTGGAGCATGCTCTGGCCCGCGGCGCCCATATTTATGCTGAAATTATCGGTTATGGCGCGACTTCCGACGGCGCGGACATGGTCGCCCCGTCCGGCGAAGGCGCCATCCGTTGCATGCAAATGGCGTTAAAAGATGTCGATACTCCGGTGGATTATCTGAACGTCCACGGTACCTCTACGCCGGTCGGCGACGTGAAAGAGTTGTGGGCTATCCGCGAAACTTTCGGCAGCCAGCATCCGGCTTTCTCCTCTACCAAAGCGATGACCGGTCACTCGCTGGGTGCCGCCGGGGTGCATGAAACCATCTTTACGCTGCTGATGCTGGAGCACGGATTTATCGCCCAGAGCATCAATATCGAACAGCTTGATCCCCAGGCGGAAGGCATGAATGTGATTACCGAGCCGACCCGGCGAGCGTTGACGACCGTGATGAGCAACAGCTTTGGTTTCGGCGGCACGAACGCAACGCTCGTGATGCGGAAATACGGCTAAGCCGTGTCGGGTGCGGCATTGCCGTGGCGCCGGGGCCCCGCCGTGCGCCGGCGTAAGCGTTCACGCTAACCAACGCGTCCCTTTCTACCGTGACGGCTAAGGAAGGGAAGGGCGTTGGTTTTTTATGCTCTCTTTGCCGTTAATTTGTCAGGAGCAAGCCCGCATCATGCACGCTGAATCGACTACAATGGGCACCATTCCGGCGAATAAGACACTGTTCTCGCTGTGCAGTGCGGTGTTTCTCTGTTATTTGACCGTGGCGTTGCCGTTACCGGTTATCCCTCTTTATGTCCATGACGAGCTGGGACTCAGCAACACGCTGGTAGGCGTGGCGGTTGGCATTCAATTCCTAGCCACGGTCCTGACCCGCAGTTACGCGGGCAGACTCGCCGACCAGTTTGGCGCTAAACGTTCCGCGCTGCAGGGGATGGCGTCATGCGGGTTGGCCGGTGTATTTTATCTGCTTTCGGCGCTGCTGCCATTGCCGGTGTATTCCCGCTACGGGCTGCTGTTGCTTGGGCGCGTCATGCTGGGTTTCGGCGAGAGTCAACTGCTGACCGGTACTTTGAGCTGGGGGTTCGGCTTGCTGGGGCAGGCGCGCGCGGGCAAGGTTATGTCGTGGAACGGCGCCGCCATCTATGGATCGCTGGCGGTGGGTGCGCCGGTGGGCTTGTTGCTCTATCATCGCTCCGGCGGTTTTATCACCCTTGGATTGACCACGCTGCTGTTGCCACTGCTGGCGTTGGCCTGCAATGCCCGTGTCGCATCGATTCGACCCCATGCCGGCATCCGCCCATCGCTGCGTTCGGTGGTCAATCTGATTCGGCTGCCGGGCATGGCGCTGGCGCTACAAGGGGTAGGCTTTGCCGCCATCGGCACCTTCATTTCACTGTATTTCAATTTGCGCCATTGGGATCATGCCGGTTTTGCTTTCAGCGCTTTCGGTATTGCCTTTGTCGCGCTGCGCTTCTGGGGTAGCCATTGGCCAGATCGGCTGGGCGGCGTGCGGGTGACGCTCGTCTCACTGGCGGTGGAAGCGCTGGGGCTGGCATTGCTCTGGCTGGCAAGGGATCCCGGTTTGGCGCTGCTGGGCGCGGGATTGACCGGCGCCGGCTGTTCCTTGATATTTCCTGCGCTGGGAGTGGAAGTCGTGAAACGGGTGCCTGCGCAGGCGCGCGCAACCGCGGTTGGCGGCTATAGCGCATTCCAGGATGTGGCCTACGCCATGACCGGACCCTTGATGGGCATGTTGGCAACCACCTTGGGTTACGCCTCGGTGTTTGGCGCCGCTATGCTCTGCGCGCTGGCGGGCATCGCCGTGACGCTGCTGTTTGCGCGGCAACGGCGTCTTACGAGCCGCGACACCGACGCCTGATGGGCGGCATATGCTCCCGTTGAAAAGGCATTCCTGTCCTGCGCTTTGGCGCCTCTGGCGGGTGGGTCACTGCCACGCGCGCAGGGCGTCGGCCGCAGTAAAATTACCTTGCTCTTCTGTTCTCTGTGCCGCGACGGGCCGGCAGGAGGCTTCGCACCGCGCGCAGGGACGCACACGGCATCATCAAGGTCAGGCTCCTGCGGCGCGTCCGCCCCTTTCGGCCATCAGCGGGCCAGCAGCCATATAACCACCAGCACCACAGCGACAAAGAGCCCGATCACCAGCGTCGATCGCGCCGCGCGGACCGGCCGCGGTTCGTGTTCGGTGGCGATAAGCTGGTGGGTCACCGGCTGAAGCAGCCGGACATCCGGCGTCTGGTGCTGGCTCTGGGTGCGGCTCAGGCGATAAATAAACAAGTACTGCAACACCGCGTTGACCTGAGCGCTGGTCAGCGGCGTCTGGCTGCCGGCGGCGAAATGTTGCCGGCAGTATTGCTCCACCGCCTGCTGCTGCTCGCCGTGGACGGGATGCTTGAGCACCGCCGTGAGCGTGGCCAGCGTGGGATGTCCTTGCTGCGACAGCGTCAAATGGCTTTGCAAGAACTGGCTCAATAACGGGAAATGGCGGGCGGGAATAGGATCGCCGGATTTCAGCCCCATCATACGATGCAGACTTTCCCACAGCTCGGTCGGCGTCTCGCCGGTAAGGGCCGCCAGTCGGGTGATAAGCTGGCTGAGCGCCTGGTGTTCCGCCGGCAACAGGGTGCGATCGGTCATGGCGGCCTGCTGCGGCGCCGGAATGTCCAATTGCCCGCTTTGCAGTAAATGTAGCATCTAGCGCAGTTGGCCGGCGTCCAGCTGGCTGAGAACGGTGTGACCGAACTGGCTGCGAATATAATCGCTCACCGCCTGCCGGTTATTTCCCTGTGGCAACAAATCGGTCAACTGTTGCAACAATTGTCGGCCGGCCAATGTTTCCTGCGCCGTCATCAATCGTCCCTGCAGCAGCTGTTCGGCGGGAAGAAAGTGGCGCACCCGTAACTCGCCGTCACCGGCAATGTTCAGGTGGTGAAACAAAGCGGCCCAGATTTCCGCCGGTTTGCTGGAACTCAGGGCCATAATACGGGTAATCAGCCGCTCAAGCGTCGTGCGCTGGGCGGTGGTCAGGGGTTGATCCGGGCCGGGCGGCGGTGGCGTCTGACCCCGTGGCGGCGTACCGGGACCGGTAACTGGTTGCATAGTGCATATCCTCTCGGGAGGGCAGACGGTGAGATCTCGGTGCGGCCCCGCTAACGGCGCGCTGTCGGGGGCAGATAATAGCAAGTCCCTGCCGGCAGCGGTAGCATCCGGCAACGGGATGGCATTTTCTGCCGACGGGGTCAATGGACCCTGTCGCCGCGAGTCTAACAGGTCTTAGCGGCGACAATGGCAAAATGAAACGTGATAGGGTTGGGATTCCTACGCATTCGGTGGCAGAATATTCCCCCTTTAACGTTTGATGGCGCAGTACTGCGGAGCCTGATGTGAAAATCCTGGTGGATGAGAATATGCCTTATGCCGAGGCGCTGTTCGGTCGTCTGGGTGATGTGCAGACTGTGGCGGGCAAGGCGATTCCCGCGCTGGCGCTGGCCGACGCGCTGATGGTGCGTTCGGTGACCCGCGTCGACGGCGCTCTGCTCGACGGCAGCCGGGTGAAATTTGTCGGTACCGCTACCGCCGGCACCGATCATGTGGATGAAGACTGGCTGGCGCAGCGGGACGGATTCGCCCTGCGCGACAAGACCGTCGGCATTGTTGGCGTCGGTAATGTCGGCGGCCGTCTGCAACGGCGGCTCAACGCCTTTGGTGTGCGTACCTTGCAATGCGATCCGCCGCTGGCGGAAGCGGGTGCCCCCGGCGACTGGCAGCCGCTGTAAACGCTGGTGGCTGAGGCGGATGTGCTGACGTTCCATACCCCCCTCACCCGCGCCGGACGGCATGCCACCTGGCATCTGGTGGATGAGGCAATGTTGGCGGCGCTGCCCGCCGACCGCATTATCATCAATGCCTGTCGCGGGGCGGTGGTGGATAACGCCGCGCTGCTAAAAGCGCTGGAGGGCGGTAAGCCGCTGAGCGCCGTGCTGGATGTCTGGGAGCCGGAGCCCGCGCTGCCGCTGCTGGCCCGCGTCGATATCGGCACCGCCCATATTGCCGGTTATACCCTGGAAGGCAAGGCGCGCGGCACTACGCAGGTTTTCGACGCCTACAGCGCCTTTATCGGCAGTGATGCGCGCGCGAGCCTCGTGGCACTCTTGCCGCCGCCGGCGGTGGAACGTATCCGGTTGCGCGGTGCTATCGATGAAGAGGCGCTGCGTCTGTTGGCGCATCTGGTCTATGATGTGCGGCGAGATGATATGCAATTACGGCGCGCCGCCGGATTGCCGGGGGAGTTCGATCGCTTGCGCAAAAATTACTACCAGCGCCGGGAGTGGAAACCGACGATAGCGTCGGCGCGGAGGCGCTGCGGCAGTTGGGGTTTCAAGCCCGGCCGTTCGCCGGCTGAGGCCGTGCAACGCCGGCGCCTGACCACGGTTGATGCCTTGGCCGCATGATGTGTGGGGCGGGGTGCGCCAGGGGCCTATTACGCTATTTTGATTGACTGATGCCCCGGCGTAACGCGCCGCGGTATCCCATCAACGGGAGATAATATGATGTCTGACGGCTGGAATATCGCTCTTTTGGGAGCAACAGGCGCAGTCGGTACGGCGCTGCTGGAGATTATACAGGAACGCCAATTTCCGTTTGGGGAGCTGTTTTTACTGTCCAGCGAGCGCAGCGCCGGCGAAACGGTGCGGGTTAACGGACAAAGTCTGCAGGTCAGCGAAGCGGCGCAATTCGATTGGTCGCAGGCACAACTGGCCTTCTTTGTCGCCGGCGCGCCGGCCTCGGCGCTGTATGTGGCTGAAGCCGCCGCCGGCTGCCTGGTAGTCGATGTCAGCGGCCTGTTTTCCCTGTAGCCGGACGTGCCGCTCGTGGTGCCGGGGGTCAATGATGACGTGCTGGCCGATTACCTCAACCGCAATATGGTGGCGGTGGCGGACGCGCTGACCAGTCAGTTATTGTTTGCGGTAAAGCCGCTTACCGATCTGGCGGGCCTGGGGCATCTGCACGTCAGCAACTTGCTGTCCGCCTCCGCCCACGGCAAAGCGGCGGTGGATGATTTGGCGGGTCAGAGCGCCATCCTGTTAAATGGCTTGCCCGCCGAGCCGGGCTTTTTCCCGCGTCAGCTGGCGTTCAACCTGCTGCCGCTGCTGCCCGACGACGCTGGCTCGGTGCGCAGCGAACGCCGTCTGGTGGACGAAGTGCGCAAAATCCTGCGTGATGAGGGGCTGCCAATCTCGGTCAGCAGTGTGCAGGCGCCGATATTCTACGGCCATGCGCAGCTGGTCCATCTGGAAACGCTGCGGCCGATGGCTGCGCAAGAGGCGCGCGTGGCGCTGGCGGCCGGCGAGGGGCTAATGCTGAGCGAAGAGCTGGACTATCCGACGCCGGTAGAGGACGCCTCGGGCAGCGTCGCGCTGAATATCGGTTGTCTGCGCAACGATTACGGCATGCCCGATCTGCTGCAGTTTTGGTCGGTGGCGGATAATATCCGCTTCGGTGGCGCGCTGATGGCGGTGCTGACCGCGGAGAAACTGATGGCCGAGGCCAGCGCGTGGTGACGGTGCAAACGGCGCCCCTGTCGGAGGCGGACGAGGCATTGCCGGCGGCGGCCAATGACGGCACGATGAAGCTGGCGCTCGGTATTGAGTATGACGGCAGCGCTTATTACGGCTGGCAGCGTCAGCAGGAAGTGGCGAGCGTGCAGGCGTGCCTCGAACGCGCGCTCTCTACGGTGGCCGATGAAACTGTCACGGTTTATTGCGCCGGCCGTACCGACGCCGGCGTGCATGCCACGGGGCAGGTGGTTCATTTTGACACCCGATCGCGGCGACCGGATGCCGCCTGGACGCTCGGCGTCAATGCCAATCTGCCGGCCGATATTGCCGTGCGCTGGGTGGCGCCGGTAGCGGACGATTTCCATGCGCGTTTCAGCGCCACCGCCCGGCGCTACCGCTATATTATTTATAATCATCGCCTGCGCCCGGCACTGCTCGGCCGCGGGTTGACCCACTATTATCACCCGCTCGATGCGCCGTCGATGGCGCGCGCCGGCCGGTGTTTATTGGGCGAAAACGATTTCACGTCTTTTCGCGCCTTGCAGTGCCAGTCGCGCAGCCCCTGGCGCAACGTGCATCATCTGCACGTCACGCGCCAGGGGCACTATGTGGTGGTCGATATCAAAGCCAATGCTTTTGTTTATCATATGGTTCGTAATATTGTAGGCAGTCTGCTGGAAGTGGGGTGCGGCAACCGGTCGGAAGACTGGATCGCCGAACTGCTGGCGTGCCGCGACCGGACACAGGCCGGCGCAAGCGCCCGGGCGGATGGGCTTTACCTGGTGGCGGTGGATTACCCGTCGCGTTTCGCTCTGCCCGCGTCGTCGCCGGGGCCGTTATTTTTGGCGGATTGACCGCTGACTTTCTATCGACTTGCGTTACCGGGAAAACTGAATGGAATATATTAAATTTATCATCGATTTTATTTTGCATATCGATGTGCATCTGGCAGAGCTGGTGGCGCAGTACGGTGTCTGGGTGTATGCCTTTTTGTTTCTGATTTTGTTTTGCGAAACCGGTTTGGTGGTGACGCCCTTCCTGCCGGGAGACTCATTGCTGTTTGTCGCCGGCGCGCTGGCGGCGCTGCCGAGTAACGGGCTTGATATTCACGTGATGGTGCTGTTGATGGTGCTGGCGGCCATCGCCGGCGATGCGGTCAATTATACGATTGGCCGCCTGTTCGGTGAAAAGCTGTTTAGTAACCCGGACTCCAAAATCTTTCGCCGCCGCTATCTGGACAAAACCCATGAGTTTTATGCCCGGCACGGTGGTAAAACCATCATTTTGGCGCGCTTTGTCCCCATCGTGCGCACCTTCGCTCCGTTCGTGGCCGGCATGGGACATATGCGTTACCGCCACTTTGCGCTGTACAATGTCGCCGGTGGACTGCTGTGGGTGCTGTTGTTTAGCTACGCCGGCTATTTCTTTGGCAATATGCCGGTGGTGCAGCAAAATCTGAAGTGGCTTATCGTGGCGATTATCCTGCTATCGGTGCTGCCGGGCGTGATTGAAGTGTGGCGCCAGCGCCGGATGGTCGCCAAGAGTAAAAGTCAGTAATTTCCCGAAGCCGGCGGGCAGAATGTGAACAAAGCGCAGAGTTTTCTGTGCCAAGTCGCTGGCCATTATGGTTTAATGGACAACCTTTGGCGCCATCCCCGGCGGGGAGCGTGCGAGACGGCGGCTCTCCCGCTGTGGTCAAAGGTCAAGTAGATATAGCGGACTGGCGGATGCCAGGTTCAAACAGAAAGGTTATCGATGAGCTGGATTGAACGAATTCTCAATAAGAGCACTATCACCCCGGCGCGCAGGGCGAACATTCCCGAAGGCGTGTGGACCAAATGTGATAGCTGTGGCCAGGTGCTGTATCGCGCGGAGCTGGAACGCAATCTGGAGGTCTGCCCGAAATGCGATCACCACATGCGGATTACCGCGCGCGCGCGCCTGCACGCTTTCCTGGATAAAGGGAGCGAGTCCGAGCTTGGCAGTGAGCTTGAGCCGAAGGATATCCTGAAATTCAGGGACCCGAAAAAGTACAAGGATCGCCTGGCGGCGGCCCAGAAAGCCACCGACGAAAAAGATGCGCTGGTGGTGATGAAAGGCGAGCTGTACGGTATGCCGGTGGTGGCCGCGTCTTTTGAGTTCGCCTTTATCGGCGGTTCGATGTCCTCGGTGGTCGGCGCGCGTTTTGTGCGCGCGGTGGAGCAGGCGCTGGCGGACGACTGTCCTCTGGTGTGCTTTTCCGCCAGCGGCGGCGCCCGCATGCAGGAAGCGCTGATGTCGCTGATGCAAATGGCCAAGACCAGTGCCGCGCTGGCGCGGCTGCGCGAACGGCGCTTGCTGTACATTTCGGTTCTGACCGATCCCACCATGGGTGGCGTCTCAGCCAGTCTGGCGATGCTGGGCGATCTGAACGTCGCCGAGCCGAAAGCGCTGATAGGCTTCGCCGGTCCGCGGGTGATAGAACAAACGGTACGCGAAAAATTGCCGGCCGGTTTTCAGCGCAGTGAATTTCTGCTGGAGAAGGGCGCTATCGATCTTATCGTGCGTCGCCCGGAGATGCGTCTGCGCCTTGCCGGTCTGCTGGCCAAATTGACCAACCAGCCGCAGCCGCAGGACCCATTGCCGCACGAGCCGCGCCCTGATGCGGTCGCGGAGGATCATCAGGACGAGGCATAAACGGGCGGCGCAAGCCTGCCCGCGGTCATCTGCAGGATCGGGGCAGGCTTAATGAGAACCAAGCATAAGCCAATGAACGGACGTATGGAAAATCTGCCTATTCCCCAAGCCACGTCGCCACTGGTCGCGTGGCTTTATTATCTTGAACGTCTGCACGCCAAACCCATCGATCTGGGCCTGGGGCGGGTATGCCATGTGGCTACCGGCCTGAATTTGCTGGGCCCGGCCCCCTTTGTTATCACCGTCGGCGGCACCAACGGCAAAGGCACCACCTGTCGGCTGCTGGAGGCCATTTTACTGGCCAGCGGCATGCGTGTTGGCGTCTATAGTTCCCCCCATTTGCTTCGCTATACCGAGCGGGTGCGCATTCAGGGCGACGAATTGCCGGAAGCTGCCCACAGTGAAGCGATGGCGGTTATCGAAGCCGGCCGTGGCGCTACGTCGCTCAGCTATTTCGAGTTCGGCACGCTGGCGGTGCTGCAGCTTTTTCGGCAAGCGGCGCTGGATGTGGTGATCCTTGAGGTCGGGCTGGGGGGACGGTTGGACGCCACCAATATCGTCGATGCCGATGTCGCCGTGATCACCGCTATCGCCCTCGATCATACCGATTGGCTGGGGCCTGATCGTGCCAGTATCGCGCGGGAAAAAGCCGGTATCTTCCGTCGCGGCAGGCCGGCGGTCGTGGGTGAGCCCGATAGGCCGGCGACGCTCGACCTCGACGCCGCCGACTGCGGCGCGGCGCTGTATGCCCGCGACAGCGATTGGTGGTGGCAGGACGACGGCCAGCACTGGCGCTGGTGGGACAATGTACGCGAGCTTACCGCGCTGCCGCTGCCGGCCATTCCGCTGGAAAACGCCGCCACGGCGCTGGCCGCGGTTGCCTGCCTGCCGTTCGCGGTTCCGGAAGCAGCAGTGCGCCAGGGGCTGCGCGAGGCTGCGCTCCCGGGACGTTTCCAATGTCTTGGTCGGGCGCCGCTGACGATTCTGGACGTCTCGCACAATCCCCATGCCGCCGGCTACCTGGCCCGGCGTATGGCGGCCTTGCCCCGCACCGGCAAAGTCCGGGCGGTGGTCGGTATGCTGGCGGATAAAGACATTCCCGGCACGCTTGCCTGCCTGCGCGGGCAGGTGGATGTCTGGTATTGCGCGTCGCTCGACGGGCCGCGTGCCGCCAGCGCCGCGCAACTGGCGGCGCATCTTGACGGCGACGCGCAACGGTTTGAGGATGTGCCAAGCGCCTGGCATCAGGCAATGGCGGACGCCGCGCCGGAGGATTGCGTGCTGGTATTCGGCTCTTTCCATACCGTGGCACCGGTCATGGCGCTGGCTGAAAGGGAGAAGCATTGTGGCGAGTAAATTTCAAAACCGCCTGGTAGGGACCATTATTATTGTTGCCCTCGGCGTCATCATTCTGCCTGGTCTGCTGGACGGTAAAAAGAAGCACTATCAGGACGAGTTTGCCGCTATTCCGCTGGTGCCCAAGCCCGGTGACAGCGACGAGCTTGACGCGACGCCGCCGGCCAGCCAGCAATTGCCGAGCCAGCCGCCGGAAGGGGCGGGCGAGGCGGTCGAACAATCCAGCCGGCCGGCCGGCGGTGGGCAGGGTGCGGCGCCGTTACCGGATGCCGCCAGCGGTTCCCGCCAGCCGGAAACGCTGGCGCCGCCGGAGATGAAGGTTAGTCCGCCCGTGGCTGCCAAACCGGAGGTCAAGCCGGCCGTGCGGCCTGATAGCAAGCCGGCGCCCAAACCGCAGACGCCGAAGGTGGAAGCGCCCAAACCACCGACACCGAAACCTGACACAGCACCTGTCGCCGAGCAGGCGCCAAAAGGGCAGGCGTGGGTGGTGCAGCTCGGGGCGTTGAAGAACGCCGATAAAGTGGCGGAAATCGTCGCCAAGCTGCGCTTGTCGGGTTATCGCGTTTATACTTCGCCGTCGGCGCCGGTGCAGGGGCAGATTACCCGGATTTTTGTTGGTCCAGATGCCTCCCGGGATAAACTGCAGAGCGCGCTGGGCGAATTGAACCAGTTGAGCGGCCTTAGCGGTCAATTGCGGCCCTATAGCGTACGGTAGACTTTTGCCGAGCCGAGCAGCGCCTAGACCGGCGATGATGCGGCCGAGGACCGCCGGCGCGCGACGGCGCATGGCTCGGTGTCGATGTGCCTAAGGCCGGTACGCATTAATTGGCGGTGTGAAACCCGGCGCCGATGTGCCAATAGCCGGTAAGCACTAAACTGGCGGAGTGGCACCCGGCACCGTGACGCGCAGGTGCAGCGTCAGGCGGCGCGCCCTGTTGCGCTATCTTGTTGCGGCGATTAATCTTTTTTAATCGCCGTTATTTATTTAAACGGGGGGAATAAATCCCCTAAGCAAACGTTTTCTTTTTCTGTTAGAATTCGCCGCGAACCAGCTGACCGGGCGAATGATCAAGGGATGCATGCATGATCTGGGTTGATTACGTCATTATCGGCATCATTGTTTTTTCCGCTTTGGTGAGTCTGATTCGCGGGTTTGTGCGCGAGGCATTATCTTTAGTGACCTGGGCCTGTGCATTTTTTGTCGCCAGCCATTACTATAGTTATCTTGCGATCTACTTCACCCGCTTTGAAGAGCAGATGGTGCGCAACGGTATTGCGATTGCCCTGCTGTTCGTGGCGACCCTGATCGTCGGGGCCATCGTCAATTACGTCATTAGTTCGCTGGTGGAGCGGACCGGTTTGTCCGGCACTGACCGGGTATTAGGCGTCTGTTTCGGCGCGCTGCGCGGCGTTTTGATTGTGTCGTCGGCGTTGTTCTTTCTCGACACCTTCACCGGTTTCTCCCACAGTCAGGACTGGCAGCAGTCCCAACTGATACCGCAGTTCAGCGGTATCATCAGATGGTTTTTTGACTATCTGCAAAGCACGTCGAGTTTCTTACCGAGGCAGTAGTTGTCCCGGTAACGCTGATGAGGAAATGACAACATGTGCGGTATTGTCGGAATCGCCGGTTTCATGCCGGTAAACCAGTCTATCTATGATGCATTAACGGTGCTCCAGCACCGTGGCCAGGATGCGGCGGGCATCGTCACCATCGATGCCTTGAATTGTTTTCGCCTGCGTAAAGCCAATGGACTGGTTAAGGACGTTTTCGATGCCCGGCATATGCAACGCCTGCAGGGCAACATGGGGGTGGGCCACGTCCGCTACCCGACCGCCGGCAGCTCCAGCGCCTCCGAGGCGCAGCCGTTTTACGTCAATTCCCCGTTCGGCATCACCCTGGCGCACAACGGTAACCTAACCAACGCCCACGAACTGCGTAAAAAGCTGTTTGAAAACGGGCGGCGTCATGTCAACACCACCTCCGATTCGGAAATCCTGCTGAACATCTTTGCCGCCCAGCTGGATCGTTTCCCGGATTATCCGCTGGAGGCGGATAACATTTTCGTGGCGGTGGCGGCGACCCATCAGCAGATCCGCGGCGCCTACGTCTGCGTCGGCATGATAATCGGGCATGGTCTGTTTGCCTTTCGCGACCCCAACGGCATCCTCCCACTGGTTATCGGCAAGCGCACGCTGGCGGACGGGCGCAATGAATATATTGTGGCCTCCGAAAGCGTGGCGCTGGATACGCTGGGCTTTGATTTCCTGCACGACATCGCGCCGGGCGAGGCGGTATACGTCACCGAAAAAGGGCAGCTGTTCACCCGGCAGTGCGCCGAGAACCCCAGGCATCACCCATGTCTGTTCGAGTATGTCTATTTCGCCCGGCCGGACTCGTTCATCGACAAAATATCGGTCTACAGCGCCCGCGTGCGCATGGGCCAGATGTTGGGTGAGAAAATCGCCCGCGAATGGGAAGATCTGGATATCGATGTGGTGATCCCGATCCCGGAAACATCCTGCGATATCGCACTGGAGATTGCGCGGATCCTGAATAAACCTTATCGACAAGGCTTTGTGAAAAACCGCTACGTCGGCCGTACCTTTATCATGCCCGGTCAGCAGGTCCGCCGGCAGTCGGTGCGCCGTAAGCTTAACGCTAACCGCGCCGAATTCCGCGATAAAAATGTGCTGCTGGTGGACGACTCCATCGTGCGCGGCACTACCTCCGAGCAAATCGTTGAGATGGCGCGCGAGGCGGGCGCCCGTCACGTCTACCTGGCTTCCGCCGCGCCGGAAATCCGCTTTCCAAACGTCTACGGCATTGATATGCCGAGCGCTTCGGAACTGATTGCCCACGGCCGAGAGGTGGACGAAATACGGCAGCTTATTGGCGCCGATGCGCTGATTTTTCAGGATTTGGCCGACCTGGAACGGGCGGTGCTGGAAGATAACCCTGACGTCGAGCAATTTGAATCGTCGGTATTCGACGGCATCTACGTGACGCGCGATGTGGATCAGCGCTATCTGGATTATCTTGAGTCGCTGCGCAACGATGATTCCAAAGCGATGCGCGCCCAGACCGAAGTAGAAAACCTGGAAATGCATAACGAAGGTTGATCGGTACCGCGAGAGTGCAGTAGGCTATGCTGCTGACCCGCGCTTTATGGCGGCAGGTCATCTCAAACCGGGCGGTCAACCGCGCCGGGTTTTTTTCGCCTTTCCACTGGCAGGAGTTGAGGTATGAAACGACTGATTGTCGGCATCAGCGGCGCTAGCGGCGCCATTTATGGCGTCCGCCTGCTGCAGGTACTGGCTACGCTGCCGGAGATTGAAACCCACTTAGCCATCAGCCCGGCCGCGCGGCAAACGCTGACGCTGGAAACCCCGTACAGCCTGCGCGATGTGCAGGCGCTGGCGGATGTCGTGCATGATGCCCGCGATATTACCGCCAGCATCAGCTCCGGTTCATTCCAAACCCTGGGAATGATCATCTTGCCCTGTTCGATGAAAACCCTCTCCGCCATCGTCAATAGCTACAGCGATGGGCTGCTGACGCGCGCGGCGTATGTGGTGCTGAAAGAGCGTCGCCGGTTGGTGCTG
The DNA here is from genome assembly GCF_018777395.1 of Candidatus Sodalis endolongispinus. Classification (GTDB taxonomy): domain Bacteria; phylum Pseudomonadota; class Gammaproteobacteria; order Enterobacterales; family Enterobacteriaceae; genus Sodalis_B; species Sodalis_B endolongispinus. The sequence goes on along the minus strand of NZ_JAFJYC010000001.1, from coordinate 904,146 downwards.
GGGGTGCGTGAAACGCCGCTGCATCTGGGGCATCTGCGCCTGATGACGCTGGCGGCCGAGCTGGGCGCAGTCATTATGCCGCCGGTGCCGGCGTTTTATCACCGCCCTGCCCAGATAAGCGATATCATCGATCAAACGGTCAACCGGACGCTGGATCAGTTCAACTTGGTGCTGCCGCAAGACCTGTTTCCGCGCTGGCAAGGCGGCTGAGTGCCGCGGCCGGCAATTAACCCTATGGTAAAATTATTCGCATAATAATGGTGCAGTAAAATAACATTGCACCAATAATGAACATGCTAGGTATATGGCTGGTGCAGTGGCGTTTGCATCGTCCGGCGCGTCATCGATACCGGCGGTTTGCGCCAGACGCAAGGAGGTACAACGGCCCTTGCCGCCTTTGGCGCTCATCGCGGGCGCGGCGCGATACATGGCATGAAATGTGCAATGGTTCCGGCGTAAAAGGACACACGATGTGCCGGGCATTAAATAATTATACTGAGGGTAATTTATGAATAAGCTGGTAAAAGTTCTTCCTTTGATGGCGGCGCTAGCTTGCGCGGGCAGCGCATTTGCCGCTGTACCCAAAAATATCCGCATTGGCACCGATCCCACCTATGCCCCTTTTGAATCGAAAAACGCCAGCGGCGAGCTGGTGGGTTTCGATATCGATTTGGCCAAAGATCTGTGTAAACGTATCGAGGCCAAATGTACCTTCGTGGAAAGCGATTTCGATGCGCTTATCCCCTCGCTGAAGGCGAAAAAGATCGACGCGATTATTTCCTCATTGTCGATCACCGAAAAGCGTCAGCAGGAAATCGCCTTTACCGATAAGCTCTACGCCGCCAACGCACGGCTAATTGCCAAAGCCGGCAGCCCGATTACCCCGACGATGGATTCACTGCACGGCAAGCGCGTGGGTGTGTTGCAGGGGTCAACCCAGGAAGCTTATGCCAACGCGATGTGGCAGCAGAAAGGGGTGGATGTGGTCGCCTACCAAAACCAGGATCTGATCTACGCCGATCTGACCGCCGGTCGTATCGATGCCGCCTTCCAGGATGAAGTCGCCGGCAGCGAAGGCTTCCTGAAACAGACCGCGGGCAAGGGGTATATTTTTGCCGGCCCGGCGGCGAAAGACGACAAATTCTTCGGCGTTGGTACCGGCATGGGACTGCGTAAAGACGAGACCGATTTGAAAGACGCGCTAAATAAGGCTTTTGCCGAGATGCGTAAAGACGGAAGTTACGATAAATACGCTAAACAATATTTTGATTTTGACGTGTACGGCGGTTAATCCTGTCATAGGGCATAGGCCCGTGGCGTCACGGGCTATGCCGGTATTTCTCCTCCGCCAGGACAGGTAAGATCGATGCTTTTTGGTTATTCGCAATTAATTATCAACGGCGCGCTGGTGACCCTGGAGCTGGCGCTCAGTTCTGTTTTATTGTCGGTGGTTATCGGTCTTATCGGCGCCGGTGCCAAACTCTCCCGTATCCGCGTGCTGGCGGGCAGTTTTGAAGGCTATACCACGCTAATTCGCGGCGTACCCGACCTGGTTCTGATGCTGCTAATTTTCTACGGGTTGCAAATTGCACTGAACAGCCTGACGGAAGCCTTAGGTTTGGATCAGATCGGCATCGACCCGATGTCCGCGGGTATTATCACCCTGTGCTTTATCTACGGCGCCTACTTCACTGAAACCTTTCGCGGGGCGTTTTTGGCGGTGCCGCGCGGGCAAATCGAAGCGGCCACCGCCTTTGGCTTCAGCGCGTCGCAGACCTTCCGCCGCATTCTGTTTCCCGCCATGATGCGTTTTGCGCTGCCCAGCATCGGCAATAACTGGCAGGTTATTTTGAAGGTTACTGCGCTGGTTTCGCTGCTCGGCTTAAATGATGTGGTGAAGGCCACCAAATTGGCGGGCAAGGGCACCTATCAACCGTTTTATTTCGCCATCGTCGCCGGCGTGGTGTATCTGCTGTTCACCACCCTGTCCAACGGCGTGTTGCTGTGGCTTACGCGGCGCTATTCGCTGGGCGTGAAGAAGGCGGAATTATGATCGATATTCTACAACAATACTGGCATGCGCTGCTGTGGAGCGACGGCTATCGTTTCACCGGGCTGGCGGTGACCCTGTGGCTGCTGATTATCTCGGTAGTGCTGGGCGGTATGCTGGCGGTGCTGTTAGCGGTGGCGCGGGTGTCATCCCGTCGGTGGATCTGTTTGCCGGTCTGGCTATTCACCTATATTTTTCGCGGCACGCCGCTGTATGTCCAGTTGCTGGTGTTTTATTCCGGGATGTACAGCTTGGAAATCGTGCGCGGCACCGATCTGTTAAATGCGTTTTTTCGCAGCGGCATGAACTGTACCCTGCTGGCGTTGACCCTTAACACCTGTGCTTATACCACCGAAATTTTCGCCGGCGCCATCCGTGCGGTGCCGCACGGTGAAATTGAGGCGGCGCGCGCCTACGGTTTCACGCCGTTTAAGCTTTACCGCGCCATTATTTTGCCCTCCGCGCTGCGCACGGCGTTGCCGGCCTATAGCAATGAAGTCATCTTAATGCTGCATTCCACCGCGCTGGCGTTTACCGCGACGGTGCCGGATATACTGAAAATCGCCCGGGATATCAACTCGGCGACCTATCAGCCGTTTTATGCCTTCGGCATTGCCGCGGTAATGTATCTGATGATCTCATTTGTGTTGATTAAACTGTTTAAACAGGCGGAAAAGCGCTGGCGGCGCCATGTCAAACCTCAATAACCCACGTGGAGGATACGTATATGCCAGAAATCAAATTGTTGATCCAGGAGCTGCACAAACGCTACGGCGACCAGGAAGTGTTAAAAGGCGTGTCGCTTGAAGCGCGCGCCGGCGATGTGATAAGTATTATCGGATCTTCCGGGTCGGGCAAAAGCACCTTTTTGCGCTGCATTAACTTCCTGGAAAAACCCAGCGAAGGTTCGATCGCCGTCAATAACGAAAATATTCATATGGTGCGCGATCATGACGGCCAGCTGAAAGTGTTTGATAAAAAACAGCTGCAGCTGTTGCGCACCCGGCTGACGATGGTATTCCAGCATTTTAATTTGTGGAGCCATATGACGGTGCTGGAAAACGTCATGGAAGTGCAGGTGCTGGGCCTCAGCAAAAATGAAGCGCGTGAACGCGCGGTTCGCTATTTGGACAAAGTGGGTATTGATGAGCGTGCGCGCGCCAAATACCCCATCAATCTTTCCGGCGGCCAGCAGCAGCGGGTTTCTATTGCCCGGGCGCTGGCAATGGAGCCGGAGGTGCTGTTGTTCGACGAACCGACCTCGGCGCTGGACCCGGAACTGGTCGGCGAGGTGCTGCGCATCATGCAAAAGTTGGCCGAGAAGGTAAGACCATGGTGGTGGTGACGCACGAAATGGGATTCGCGCGCCATGTCTCTAACCACGTCATCTTATTGCATCAAGGGGTTATTGAGGAGCAGTGGCCGCCGTCGGAGGTGTTCGGCAACCCTAAGAGCCCGCGGCTACAGCAGTTCCTCTCCGGGTCCCTCAAGTAATCGCCCCGTCGGTTAGACCGCGTTGACGATTTCCGTTAGCGCCGCTTCCAGCTCGCTATAGCAGAAGGTAAAACCGGCCTCGGTCGGCCGCCGCGGCATTGCCCGCTGGCCGCCAAGTATCAGCGATGCCCCTTCGCCCAAAAATAGTTGCACCGCCCGTGCCGGCACGCGGGTGAAAGCAGGCCGGTGCAGGACGCCAGCCAGCACGCTGCTGAAATGTTCATTGCGCACCGGATAAGGCGAGCAAACATTGAACGGGCCCGCCAGTCCGTCGGTGGTCAGCATGAATAGCAGCGCGTTGACGATATCGTCGATATGGATCCACGACATGTATTGGGTGCCATCGCCGATGGGACCGCCCAGCCCGACGTCGGCGGCCATTACCACGCCGGTACGCGACAGGCAGACGCGGGTTTTCTCTCTGCGATCCCTGAGCGCCAAATCTTCCCAGCGCGCGCACAGCGTGTGGGCAAAATCGATAATTGGCGGTTCGTCCTCGTCCACCAGCGCATCATCCTGGTCGCCGTAATAGCCGGTGGCGGAGCCGGAGATGAACACCGACGGCGGATTGTCGCTTTGGCGTATCAACAGGCTCAGCTGGCCGGTGACGTCCCAGCGGCTCTGACACAGCTTGTTTTTTGCTCGTCGGTCCAGCGGCGCTCGGCGATAGGCTCGCCGGCCAGGTTAATCACCGCATCGAATTCATTGAGGTGCGACAGCGGCGCCAGCGTGGTCATGGTGGCGATCTCCGGCCCCAACGCTTGCTGTGCGCTTTGGGCGTCGCGGGTCAACACGGTGACGTGGTGTGATAAGGTCTGCAGTCTCATAACCAGGTGCCGGCCAATAAGCCCGGTCCCGCCGGTCACTAAAATTTTCATGGTGGTGTTCTCCGCCCGACGTTAATCGATGCTCGCACCGCAGGGCCCGCGCGCAACGATAGCAAAACTCCATTCTGCCTAAAGCATAGGCCACGGCGGCGGTAAATGCCCGTAGCGGACGCAGCGTCGAGGTCTGCGCCGCCGCCGGGCCGGCAGGGTTTAGCCGTTGGCCCGCCGCCAGGCGCGTTCCACCGCCGGACGGGTCTGAATCTCATTGAACCAGCGCTGGACCGAGGGATAGTCCGCCAGAGAGATATTCTGCTTCTCGTGGGATACCGCCCAAGGGTAAGTGGCGATATCGGCAATGCTATACTGCTCGCCCGCGATATAGCGATTTTCCTGCAGCTGCTTGTCCAGCACGCCGTACAGCCGCGCGGTTTCGGTGCGATAGCGATTGATGGCGTAGGGGAATTTCTCGGGTGCGTACTGGCTGAAGTGGTGGTTTTGGCCGAGCATCGGCCCGAAGCCCGCCATTTGCCAGAATAGCCATTGCAGGGTGGTATGGCGTTCGCGCAGGTCGTGCGACAGCAGCTGTCCGGTTTTATCCGCCAAATAAAGCAAAATGGCGCCGGACTCAAACAGGCTGAACGGCACGCCGCCGTCGGCCGGTTGATTGTCGACAATGGCCGGGATTTTGTTATTCGGCGCTATGGCCAGAAAGGCCGGCTTGAATTGAGCGCCGGCGCTAATATCCAAGCGGTGAAGCTGATACGGCAAGCCGGTTTCTTCTAAAAACAGCGTGATTTTATGGCCGTTGGGCGTGGGCGCATAATAAACGTCGATCATAAAGCCTACATGAGGATAATGCGGATGGCTTAACTGTAGTGCAAAAGCGCAGGGGATAAAAGCGAATAAGCGGCGGGGTGTGAGCGGGCTTAACGGCGCAAAAAGGCGTCAATCGGCCGACTGTAACGGGATAGCGCTGACGCAGGACGGTCGAAGTTTGTTAAGCTTGGCCTGCTGCGCTGTCTGTGCGGGCAGCGTCTCGACATGCATTACAGGAGACGATGATGAAATTGATGATAGCGTCCGATATTCATGGCTCGCTGGCCGCCACACGCCGGCTGTTGGCCGCGTTTGATGTAAGCGGCGCCCGCTGGCTGCTGCTTCTGGGGGACTTCCTGAACCCTGGTCCACGCAACCCTCTGCCCGAAGACTATCGACCGGCGGAGGGCGCCGCCGCGCTTAATACATACGGCGAGCGTATTATCGCCGTACGCGGCAATTGCGACAGCGAAGTGGATGAGATGCTGCTCGACTTTCCCTTTAGCGCGCCCTGGCAGCAGGTGTTGCTGGGGGACACCCGGCGGCTGTTTCTCACTCACGGGCATCTTTACCATCCGGCGCGACTGCCGCCGCTGGCCCCCGGCGACGCGCTGTTGTACGGCCATACCCATCTTCCTCAGGCGGATCGGGCAGGGGAGCATATTCTGTTCAATCCGGGCTCGGTCAGCCTGCCAAAGGGCGGCTTTCCGGCCAGCTATGGGCTGCTGGCCGATGGGCGGTTACAGGTGGTGTCATTAGATGGCGGGGAAACTATTGCGCAAGTCGCAATAACCTTCTAAGTTATGACCCAATACGTCAATCGCGTTTCTTACGTTCAACCATACCGCGCGGTCAGCCCGCGCCATTGCATAAGGGTGTCATAGGATGGAGCAACAGAGTCAGTCTGCCGGTGAGGAATGGGTCGACATTGTCAATGAGAAAAATGACGTCATCGCCCAGGCCAGCCGCCAGCAGATGCGCGCGGAACGTCTGCGTCACCGCGCCAGCTATATTGTGGTGCATGATGGTGCGGGCAATATTCTGGTTCAGCGTCGTACCGCCAGCAAAGACTTCTATCCGGGCTATCTGGATGCGACCGCCGGCGGCGTGGCGCAAAGCGGCGAGGGGATGCTCGATTCCGCCCGTCGCGAGGCGGAAGAAGAGCTGGGCATCGCGGATCTTCCCTTCGCTGAACACGGGCAATTTTATTTTGAGAATGAGGCCTGCCGCGTGTGGGGCTCGCTGTTTAGCTGCGTCACCCATGGCCCGTTTGCGCTCCAGGAAAGCGAGGTCGAGGACGTTAACTGGCTGACGCCGGAGGAAATTACCGGCCGCTGCGATGAATTCACCCCGGACTCGCTGAAAGCGCTGTCGCTGTGGCTGAGCCGCAATAACGCCCAAAGCTTTGGCAAACCGCTGGCCGCGCAAACGTCGGACGATGACGCGGCCCAGTAGCTGTCGGCACGTGCGTCGCGAAAGGCATACCCTGGTCCATCTGCACCGGTGAAACCAGCGTACGCGCGAGGAGGGTGGCAGTACGCTTGGCTGGGCAAACCGACGCGGGTGTGAGGCAGAGCTCTGCACATTTGCACGCGCTTTTCCGGCCTAGGTGCGAGGCAGGGCGCAGCGCATTTGCATGGGCTTTACCGGCGTACGACTGAGGCAGCACGCAGTGTGATTGCTCGGGCAAATCGGGTTTCAGGTCAGACAGTCGCGATAAGTCTATGGGGAATGGCCCGTATTGAGCGCTAGGGAACTCTCGCTCCCGCCATGGTCGGATAGGGACAGCGCGCGGAAAATTCAAAGAAGCCCTTTACGGGGCAAAAAAAACGCCGGCCCGGGGCCGGCGTGGTCGTTTCGGCAGCGGTTAACGCTAAATCAGCCTTCCGCCTGCTTCGATTGGATAGCGGTGAGGGCGACGGTATAGACGATATCGTCGACCAGCGCACCGCGCGAGAGGTCGTTGACAGGCTTGCGCATCCCCTGCAGCATCGGGCCGATGGAGATCAGATCCGCTGAACGCTGCACCGCTTTATAGGTGGTGTTACCGGTGTTCAAATCCGGGAAGATGAACACCGTCGCCTGACCGGCCACCGGAGAGTTGGGCGCTTTCGACAGCGCGACGTCGGCCATGATGGCGGCGTCATACTGCAGCGGGCCGTCAATCACCAGGTCCGGGCGTTTTTCCTGCGCCAGGCGGGTGGCTTCGCGCACCTTCTCGACGTCGCTGCCTGCGCCGGAGGTGCCCGTCGAGTAGGAAATCATCGCCACGCGCGGTTCAATACCGAAGGCGGCAGCGGAATCAGCCGACTGAATCGCGATTTCCGCCAATTGTTCCGAGGTCGGGTCCGGGTGTATGGCGCAGTCGCCATACACCAATACCTGTTCAGGCAGCAGCATAAAGAACACTGACGACACCAGCGAACTGCCCGGCGCGGTCTTGATAAGTTGCAGCGGCGGACGGATGGTATTGGTGGTGGTATGTATCGCACCTGACACCAGACCGTCCACTTCGCCCTGCTCCAGCATCAGCGTGCCCAGCACCACGTTGTCTTCCAGCTGTTCGCGGGCCACCACTTCGGTCATGCCTTTACTTTTGCGCAGTTCAACCAGACGGGCGACATACTTCTCGCGCGCCACTTCCGGATCGATAATTTCGATGCCGTCGCCGAGCGTCACGCCTTGTACTGCCGCGACGCGCTGAATTTCATCGGGATTGCCCAGCAAAACGCAATGGGCTATGCCGCGCTCGGCGCAGATAGAGGCCGCCTTCACGGTGCGCGGCTCGTCGCCTTCCGGCAGGACGATGCGTTTGCCCGCCTGGAGCGCCAGTTCGGTCAACTGATAGCGGAACGCCGGCGGCGACAGGCGGCGCGGACGTTCGGAGCTGGCGGACAGCGATTCGATCCAGGCATTATCAATATGGCCCGCGACATAGTTTTGCAGTTTTTCCACCCGGCTGTGGTCATCGGCCGGCACTTCAAGGCTGAAGCTTTGCAGGCTGAGAGAGGTCTGCCAGGTGTTGGTCTGCACGGTAAACATCGGCAGACCGGTCTGGAAGGCGCGTTCGCACAGTTGCTGAATGCGCGAGTCGATGTCATAGCCGCCGGTCAGCAGCACCGCACCGATTTCCACGCCGTTCATCGCGGCGAGGCAGGCGGCGACCAGCACGTCGGGACGGTCAGCGGAGGTGACCAGCAGCGAGCCGGGGCGGAAATGCTCCAGCATATTCGGCAGGCTGCGCGCGCAGAAGGTGACGGATTTCACGCGCCGGGTCTGGATTTCCCCTTCGTGAATAATCGTCGCGCCCAGATGGCGCGCCATGTCGATGGCGCGGGTGGCGATAAGATCGAAATTCCACGGAATGCAGCCCAACACCGGCAGCGGGCTATTTTCAAACAGCAGGCTCGGGTCAACGTTGGCGACGCTGGCCTTGCTGGAATCGTCGAAAATCTCCGACAGATCCGGGCGGGTGCGACCCTGTTCATCCACCGGCGCATTCAATTTGTTGACGATGACGCCGGTGATGTTTTTATTTTTGCTGCCGCCGAAGCTCGACCGTACCAGCTCGATGCGTTCTTTCAGCTGATCCGGCGAATCGTTGCCCAACGACAGTACAAAGACGATCTCGGCATTGAGCGTCCGGGCGATTTCGTAGTTCAGCGCGATGGCAAACTGATGTTTACGGGTGGGGACCAGGCCTTCCACCAGCACTACTTCCGCCTCTTGGGTATTGGCATGATAGCGGGCGATTATCTCTTCCATCAGCACGTCTTGCTGGTTGGAGCCGAGCAGCGATTCAACATAGCTCATGGCCAGCGGTTCGGCGGAAGGAATGGTGGAGTTAGCGCGAATAATACGGGTGGTGGCGTCGAGGGTGTCCTCACCGGAGCGGGGCTGTGCGATGGGTTTGAACACGCTCAGGCTTACGCCCTTTTGCTCCATGGCGCGGATGACGCCGAGGCTGACGCTGGTCAGTCCGACGCTGGTGCCGGTAGGGATCAACATGATTGTACGGGACACGGCTAAACCTCTTTCAACGGTTGCTCGTTAGTCAAAACAGCCCCGCCGGACAACGCCGGCGGGGGAGGGTAATTACGCGGTCAGACGCGCGGCGTCCTGGGCGATGACCAACTCCTCGTTGGTCGGGATGACGATGGCCGGGCGGCTGGCGTCGGTGGTAATCACGCCGCCATGGCCGAAACGGGCGGCCAGGTTACGTTCATGATCCACCTCAAAGCCCAGCAGCGCCAGTTTTTTCAGCGATAGCTCGCGCACCATCGCGGCGTTTTCGCCGATACCGCCGGTGAAAATCACCGCGTCCAGCCGGCCCTCCATCAGCGCGCTATAAGAACCGATGTATTTGGCCAGACGGTGGCAGTACACATCCATGGCGCGGCGGGCGTCGGCTTTTTCGCGGTAATTGTCCTCGACATAGCGGCAATCGCTGGTCACGCCGGTCAGGCCCAGCAGGCCGGACTCTTTGGTCAACAAGGTATTGATTTGGCCAACGGACATGCCTAACGCATCGTGTAAATGAAAAATGATGGCCGGATCGATATCGCCGCTGCGGGTACCCATCACCAGACCTTCCAGCGGCGTCAGCCCCATGGAGGTATCCACGCACTGGCCGTTGCGAATAGCGGAAACGGAGCCGCCGTTACCCAAATGGCAGGTGATGACGTTCAGCTGGTCAACCGGCTTATAGAGCAGTTTCGCCGCTTCGCGGCTGACATAAAAGTGGCTGGTGCCGTGTGCGCCATAGCGGCGGATAGCATGATCCTGATATAAAGAATAGGGCAGGGCGTAAAGATACGATTCTTCCGGCATTGTCTGATGGAAAGCGGTATCAAAAACCGCTACGTTCTTTTGCGCCAGCTGTGGAAATTCTTTTAGGGCTTCGCGGATGCCGATAAGATGAGCGGGATTATGCAGCGGCGCGAACGGAATGGAATCTTCGATGCCTTTTACCACGTCATCATTAATGATGACGGACTGGGTGAAGTGTTCGCCGCCGTGCACGATGCGGTGTCCGATGGCAGTTAATTGTGCCGAAAGTTCCGGTTTTTGTGTCAACAATATGGTATTAACGATAAAATGCAGCGCTTCACTGTGTGCGCTGCCGGCACCTAACGCCGCTTCTTGTTTGGCGCCGTCCATCTTCCATTTGATACGCGCTTCCGGCAGATTGAAGCACTCGGCGAGACCGGAGAGTTGTTTTTCACCGTTGGCGGCATCGATAATGGCGAATTTCAAAGATGAACTGCCACAGTTAAGAACCAGTACTAGCTTACTCGACATGGAAGTACCTACTTGTTATACGTGGTTAATAATTCGTCAAACAGGCTTTAATCGTAGCGCATTCCGCCGCTGACATTTATGATTAACATCATGGATGCGGTGATTTCGCGGTTATGATGTCGGCAATGCGCTCACGCGGCCCTGATACGTAGCTTAAGGCGGCTTGCGCCCCTGGCTGTCGCGGTCGACCGGAACGCGAATGGCGGCGCAGGCACTGCCCCGCAGCGCGGAATAGGATAACGACAGAGTGCGTTAAAGACAAAATATATTTAATTGTTATAAAATCCATAGTGAAGTTGCGAGAAAATTTTAATCATTGTTCATAAAGTTGAGGTCCGCTATGTCGACACTCCCCTCCGGTTCGGTAAGTTGGTACAAAATATGCCAGCGCGGACAAAACTATATGAAGGCCTGGCCGGCCGAAAAAAGCCTGGCGCCGATGTTCCCGGAACATCGCGTCGTGCGCGCCACCCGTTTCGGCGTCCGCTTTATGCCGGCGGTAGCGGTCTTTACCCTGACCTGGCAAATTGCCATGGGAGGACAGCTCGGCCCGGCGGTGGCGACCGCTATTTTCTCCTGCAGCCTGCCGATGCAGGGCTTGTGGTGGCTCGGTAAGCGCTCGATAACACCGCTGCCCCCCTCGCTGCTGACTTGGTTTCATGAGGTACGGCAAAAGCTCAAAGAGGCGGGCCAGGCGCTGGCGCCGGTGGAAGGCGCGCCGACCTATCAGATGCTCGCCGAGATGCTGAAACGGGCTTTTAAACTGCTCGATAAAGCGTTTCTGGATGATTTATAATCTCTAAAGGCCCTGTCGGCACGCCCGGTGCCGGCTGCGCCGTCATAAATATTTCATCCGGTCATGGTTTACATCAAACAAAGCGGGGTTTGCGCTACCCAGGTGCACAGCGCTATGCCATGCAGACTTTCCTGGCCCTGCCAGGCTTTTAACACCAGGAGTAGATTATGGAGATGACCAACGCTCAACGGATTATCTTGTCTAATCATTATAAAATGATGACCTTGCTCGATCCTGACAACAGCGAGCGTTACCGTCGGCTACAGACCATTGTCGAGCGTGGTTATGGCCTGCAGATGCGCGAGCTGGACCGCGATTTTGGCGCGCTTGGCGAAGACGTTTGGCCGCACGATTATCGATATTATGGAAATGCACCACACCATGCAGGTGTCGTGGTCCAATCTGAAGGAGCGCCATGACATAGATGAACGCCGTCTGGCGTTTCTCGGCTTTGATGCCGCCACCGAAGCCCGCTATCTGGGCTATGTGCGTTTCATGGCGTTCACCGAAGGGCGCTACACCCATTTCGACTCCGGTACCCACGGCTTTAACGCCCAGACCAAAATGCGGGACAAATATTTGCGGATGCTGGCGGTTTGGCAGGCCTGTCCGCGTCAGTACCATTTGAGTGCGGTAGAAATCTCCCAAATTATCAATGCCTGAAGACGGAGTAGAGGAGCGGCTTGTGCGCGGTTTAGGCTTTTTGTTTGACCTGGATGGAACGTTAATTGACTTGCTGCCGGTGGTGGAGTTGGCCTGGGGGAACTGGGCGCGTCGCCATGGCGTGCCGGAAGCGGAAGTGTTGAATTTTATACACGGCAAACAGGCTATTACCTCGCTGCGCCATTTTATGCCGGGGCAAAGCGAAGAGACTATTCAACACGAATACCGTCTATTGGAACGCTTTGAAGCTGAAACGATTGAGGGCGTGAGTGCGCTGCCCGGTGCCCGCGAGCTGCTGACCGAGCTTAACCGCCTGCAGCTGCCGTGGGCAATTGTCACCTCCGGCTCGCTGCCGGTCGCCTCCGCCCGCGTGCGTGCGGGCCAGCTCCCGGCACCGCCGGTGCTTATTACCGCGGAGCAGGTGCCGCTCGGCAAAACGCAGCCGGATCCGTATTTGCTCGGCGCCGAAAAGCTGGGTTTGCGGCCTGCGGACTGCATTGTGGTGGAGGACGCAATCGCCGGCATCCAGTCCGGGCTGGCGGCGGGGTGTCCCGTGATTGCCGTGAATCCGCCGCCGGATACGCCGCAGAAAGACGCGGTGGGGATGATTGTCGCTTCGCTGCAACAGCTCAGGGTGACCCGGGAAGGGGATTTCGCCCTGGTGAGCCGCCGCGAGGTCGCCTGATCGCGCAATAAACGCTGAGAACCCCGCATCGCGGGGTTTTTTTATGGCATGCTGTGGCCGTTGGTTTTTTTCAGGATGGGATGTTGGCATGAACGACGAACTCCTCTGGGTGCTTGGCCTGCTGCTGGTGACGGTGGTGCTGTTCATCACCGGTAAGGTGCGCATGGATGTGGTGGCATTGTTGGTCATTGTCGCCTTCTTGCTGAGCGGTACCTTGACGTTGGCCGAGGCCACCGCCGGTTTCAGCGACCCCAACGTGTTACTTATCGCGGCTTTGTTCGTCATCGGCGACGGGCTGGTGCGCACCGGCATCGCGTTGTCGGTCGGCGACTGGCTGGTGCGCATGGCCGGCAACAGCGAGCTGCGCATGTTGCTGTTGTTAATGGTCACGGTGGCCGCGCTGGGGGCGTTTATGAGTTCAACCGGCGTGGTGGCGATTTTTATTCCGGTGGTAATCAGCGTGGCCGCGCGGATGAAAACCCCGCCGGGGCGGCTGATGATGCCGCTCAGTTTCGCCGGGCTTATCAGCGGCATGATGACACTGGTGGCGACGCCGCCCAATATGGTGGTCAACAGCGAATTATTGCGCAATGACCTGCCGGCGTTCGGCTTCTTCGCGGTAACGCCGATAGGCTGTCTGGTGCTGGTTCTCGGCATGGGCTATATGACGGTGGCGCGTTTCTGGTTGACGGTGCCCGATGATGGCCGCGCCGCACCTTTCGCGATCTGATCCGCGATTACCGGCTATCTGGACGTGCCAGGCGTCTGGCGCTGCGCGCCGGTTCGCCGCTTATCGGCCGCCGACTGGATGATTTGCGCCTGCGCGACCGTTATAGCGCCAATGTGGTCGGCATTGAGCGCTGGCGCAAATTCCGCCTGGTGATGGTAAGCGCTGGCGGCAACACCGAGTTGCGACCGCGGGATGTACTGCTTATCGATATGTCCGCCGCCGAGATGGACTTGCGTCAGTTTTGCAGCGAACAGCAGCTGTAGCCGATGGTACTGCGCGGCGAATATTTTTCCAGTCAGGCGCGCGAGGTGGGAATGGCGGAGGTCAGCCTGATCCCAGACTCTTCTCTGCTGGGCCATACCCTTAGGGAGGTGGCGTTTCGCAGCCGTTACGGGCTGAACGTGGCGGGCATCCGCCGCAGCGGCGAGGCGCTGCCTGGCGTGCTGATCGACGAGCCATTACAGCTGGGGGATATCCTGCTGGTGATAGGCGACTGGAAGCGCATCCGGCAACTGCAGGCCCGCACGCGCGATTTTATTCTGCTCAATTCACCGGCCGAAGTGGACCAGGTCGCGCCGGCGGCCAGTCAGGCGCCACATGCGCTGCTGGCGCTGGTGCTGATGGTCGGGATGATGATAACCGATCATATCCCCAACCCTATTGCCGCACTTATCGCTTGTCTGCTCATGGGCAAGTTCCGCTGCATCGATATGAATAGCGCCTACAGGGCCATCCATTGGCCAAGCATGATTTTGATTGTCGGCATGATGCCGTTCGCGCTGGCGCTGGAGAAAACCGGCGGCGTCGATGTCGTGGTACATCTGTTAATGCGCCTGTCGGGCGGGGCGGGGGCCCATGTGATGCTGCTCAGCATGTTTATCCTGTGCGCGGTAACCGGGCTGTTTCTCTCCAATACCGCCACCGCGTTCTTGATGGCGCCTATCGCACTGGACGCGGCTCATCAGTTGGGCGTCTCGCCGTATCCGTTTGCCATGATTGTTGCCATTGCCGCCTCGGCGGCCTTTATGACGCCGGTGTCATCGCCGGTCAATACGCTGGTGCTCGGGCCGGGAGGCTATAAGTTCAGCGATTTTGTGCGTATCGGCGTGCCGTTCACCCTTCTGGTGATGGCCGCCAGCGTGCTGGTGGTGCCGCTGCTCTATCCTTTTTGACCGGCCAGCGTCGGGTCGTGCGTCAGGGGAAGATGCGTCACAGCCCGGCGGCGGGTCGTGCATTAGGCGAAGATAAGCTACAGCCCGGCGGCGCTACAGCGGCGAATCCTGGCTGATTTCATCCAGTGACAGGCTGAAGCTGGGAATAAACACCTGCTGGAAATAGTCCATCGCGGGGCTGCGCCGCTCGTTGAGCGTTTTTTCCAGGCGCGCCATCGCCAGGGTGAATTCGTTATTACCGGCGGAAATCTCCTCCAGGCATTTCAGGTAGGCGCACAGGGCATCGGCCTGCTTGACGACGGCTTTCTCCGCGGGCAGGTAATACTGCTCGTCGATAAGCAGACGGAAATCTTCCCGCAGCGCTTCCGGCACCATCTCTATCAGTTTTTGCTGTGCAATTTTTTCGATATTTTTGTACTCATGGGCAATCTGCGCATTGTAATACTTGATGGGCGTCGGCATATCGCCGGTCAGCACTTCGCTGGCGTCGTGATACATGGCCAGCAGCGCGATGCGTTCGGCGTTCAGGTCACCACCGAACAGACGATTATTGATGAGCGCCAGCACGTGGGCGACAAATGCCACCTGCAGACTGTGCTCCGAGACATTTTCGGTACGCACATTGCGCATCAGCGGCCAGCGGTTGATAAGTTTCAGGCGTGACAGATGGGCGAAAAAGTGGCTTTGAGTCATAAACGTTTCCAGAAAGATGCGACAACGGAAACGCTATTGTGCGCACCCGGTGGCGGTTATGCAAATCTCCCGATGCCGGCCTGTAGGCTGCTCCTGGGGTGCAACACGATCGCGACGGCGCTGATGAAGTGTTACACCCGCGGGCAAACGACTAAGCCTGCGTCGCACCGGCGGCGCTGGCGGGGTGCTACGCCTGCGGGCAAATGACCAAGCCTGCGTCGCACCGGCGGCGCTGATGGGGTGCTACGCCTGCGGGCAAACGACCAAGCTTGCGTCGCGCTGCCAGCCGTGGCGGCGCTGAGGTCAAGCATGATGTCCGGGCACAATCGGCCAGGCCTGCGGCCACGCCGCCCGGCTGTGCTTATTGGTGGTAGTGCTGCATAAACCGGCCGAATTTGCCGATGGCGGTTTCCAGCTCATCCACTCGCGGCAGCGTCACGATGCGCAAATGATCAGGCCAGGGCCAGTTGAACGCGCTGCCATGAACCAGCAGCACTTTTTCCTGTAGTAGTAAATCAAGCACCAGTTTCTGATCATCATGGATATTGAAACGTTTGGCATCGTAGCGCGGAAACATATAGAGCGCGCCGCTCGGCTTGACGCAGGACACCCCCGGGATATCGTTGATAAGCTCCCAGGCCCGGTTGCGCTGTTCATACAGCCGCCCGCCGGGCTGGATAAATTCGCTGATGCTCTGATAGACGCCCAGAGCGGTTTGAATCGCATGCTGCATCGGCACGTTGGCGCAAAGGCGCATCGAAGCCAGCATTTCCAGCCCTTCAATATAGCTTTTGGCGTGTTTTTTCGGGCCGTTAAGCACCATCCAGCCCTGGCGGAAGCCGGCGACGCGATAAGTTTTCGACAGGCCATTAAAGGTGACGGTCATAAGGTCGGGTGCCAGCGCCGCAATGGAGTGATGCTCCGCCTCGTCGTAAAGGATTTTGTCGTAAATCTCGTCCGATAAAATAATCAGATTATGCTGTCGGGCGATCTCAACCAGCGACAGCAGCATGTCTTTACTGTACACGGCGCCGGTGGGGTTATTGGGGTTGATAATCACCAGCCCGCGCTTGCGGGGGGTTATCTTGCGGCGAATGTCGTCCAAGTCGGGAAACCAACCGGCTTCCTCATCGCACAGGTAGTGCACCGCGTTGCCGCCAGACAGCGAAACTGACGCCGTCCACAATGGGTAATACGGCGCCGGGATCAGCATTTCATCGCCGCTATTGAGCAACGCCTGCATGGATTGCTGGATCAATTCCGAGACGCCGTTGCCGATATAAACATCCTCCACGGTGAGATCCAGCATTTCGCGCGCCTGGTAATGCTGCATGATGGCCTTGCGCGCGGAATACAGCCCTTTGGAGTCGCAATAGCCCTGCGCGGTCGGCAGATTGCGGATCACATCCACCAAGATCTCGTCCGGGGCGTCAAAACCGAACGGAGCCGGGTTGCCGATATTCAACTTGATGACTTTATTGCCTTCTTCTTCCAGGCGCTTTGCCTCTTTCAGCACGGGGCCACGAATGTCGTAACAGACGTTTTCTAGTTTGCTGGATTTTTCTACGGGTGCGCTCACGATATTAACCCTTCTGCCAGATAGCGTATTCCCACCATGGATACGCATGATCTGCATAATGTACTCTTGTCCCGCGCGCTTTTGAAGGATGAAACCGCACAGACGGGGTTTGCGTGGCGCGCCGACGGTAAAAAGCAATGAATGAGTTTCCTTATTTAAAATAACCTCTATAACACTTGGGATAATTATAATCCTGATAATTAGTTGTGCGACATCTGATTCAGCCATTAATCGAAGCCGGCTGGTTGCTTTTTGTACAATTTGATCGCCGAATGGGGTAAGGTGTGAAACACACTAGGATCCCCGGCGACAGAAAGACAGGCAAAAGGGCGGTGGCGGTGCTACCGAGGCGGGATTAGCGTGGGAGCGGCCGTGTGATCCCGCCGTCGCTTTTGGCTCGGCATAGGCCGCATTCACTGTCTTGTTTGGCAAGCTTTTCATTTTGTTCGTCGCTTGGCGCACGCAGATAAATTTAACTTCTTGACCGTCGTGGGGTTAATTATGGTATACTTTTACAGGCGGCCAGATTTAGAAAATACGGACTATTTTTTCGTTTAAACAACAGTTAAGAGAAATTTATGTTAATAAGCTATGCCGCAAGAAAAAATAACGGTTAATCATTAATATATAACATTTAATGCTCTTGTTGTTTGAGCATTCAATTAATTAAATTAACGTTTGTGCCAAGCCGCCAGCTTATTTTGTTTTATACATCAAGGGGAACAAATGTTATCCTTAACAAAGAAAATGTATTGACCGCATTGGTGCTTAATTCAGTTTAGCGGCAGTCTTTTTTAAGTGGTAACGCGATTGTTGAAGAATGAACCACCCGGCACAAATACTGCATATCGTTTGAGGCGTGCGGCCTTACGGACGGCACGATATGTCAAGGACCGGCTTTTGACAATACGGCGGAGTTACCACCTTTTGCAACGCCAGGACAGTAGTTTGTAATTAGAATTCAAACAGTGAAGATAATATATGACCAATGCAAATCGTCCCGTACTCAATATTGATCTCGATCTGTTGAGAACGTTTGTTGCCGTCTCCGATCTTAACACTTTCGCTGCGGCAGCGGCCTCAGTCTGCCGTACGCAGTCGGCGGTCAGCCAGCAGATGCAGCGATTAGAACAGCTTGTGGGGAAAGAGCTTCTCGCCCGTCATGGACGTAATAAGCTTCTAACAGAACACGGGATTCAATTGCTTGGCTACGCCCGCAAGATTTTGCTGTACAATAACGAGGCCTGTACTTCCCTGATGTTCAGCAATATTCAGGGCGTGTTGACCATAGGCGCGTCGGCCGATACCATTCTGCCCTACCTGCTAAACCGCGTTACCCGAATTTACCCCAAATTGTCCGTCGATGTCTGCGTAAAACGCGGTCCGCAAATGGTGGAAATGCTGAATAATGGCGAGGTGGATTTAGCCATCAGCACCCAGAGCGATCGCTATGCCTTCACCCATCCTTCCGTGACGCTGCGTACCTCGCCAACGCTTTGGTACTGCGCGGCGGATTACCGCTTTACGCCCGTCGAGGTCGTGCCGCTGGTAGTGCTCGACGAGCCAAGTCCGTTTCGCACGCTGGCCGTGGAAAGCTTCGATGCTGCGGGGGTTCGTGGCTTGCCTACATCGCTTCTACCCTATCCGCCGTGCGAGCGGCGGTCAAAGCCGGCATGGGCATCACCCTGCGCCCGGTGGAAATGATGAGTCCCGAGCTGCGGGTATTGGGGGCGAGCGACGGTTTACCGGAGCTGCCCGCCACGCGCTACGCGCTGTGTAAAAACCCGCAAGGTGAAAATGAATTGGCGATGGCGATTTTCAATGCCATGCAGTCGGGCAGCGATACCTATACGCCAAAGCCTCCTTCGTCGCTGGAAGGGGAAGGGCAAAGTCCTTCGCTGGAGGATGAATAATTCTGTTAGCTTGAAATAAGCTCCTGATAAAGGAGCTTTTTTTCGACGATAGTTTAATAACCCCCTATTGGTCACAACCTGCTTTCCAATTGAGTAAAACCCGCCATTATCCCCTCACACGCCCGTGCCGTATTTTCCCACCATTACCGCCTGGCAGACAGTGCTATTTAACTGGCTTATCAATAAATTAGAAACAGCATTTCAAAATCAAAGCCATTAAAAAGGTGGTTATTTGCACAATAAAACCTTAGAAAATCTGTTGAAATGTGTCCTGGATCATAAAAAGGGTTTACCGCTAACGCCGAACCATAGGATTTTTCGCGAAAATGGTATAATTGAGCGCAGCTTTTCTTGATGACCGGTCTGCAAGCCTTAATAACGTTTCGGTCACTGACACGATTTAGCTCATTTCCTGTGCAATCCCTGTTAATCGACCTTTACAGGTGTAAATTAACATGGGGTTCATGATGTATAAGTTGACAAAAGGTTATAAAAAGGAGTAAAAAACCCCACACAATGGCTGTGTATCTCATTACCACACGGCTTTTACGGTTTCTTACTTCCTTCCCGTAAATCGATGTGATGCGTAAAACTGCCGAATTTTTATAGAGCAGCCTGCAAATCGCCACTTTTGATGAGTAGCAAAGAGAATGTCGATAACCACTGAAATTACCGCTCATTATTGGGCTTTTGCCGTATTCCTCATAGGTGCGCTGGGTCTGTGCATCTTCATGCTGACCGGCGGTTTCCTGCTGGGCGGCCGCGCGCGGGCGCGCTCGAAAAACGTGCCGTTTGAATCCGGGATCGACCCGGTCGGCACCGCAAGATTGCGCCTTTCAGCCAAATTTTACCTAGTGGCGATGTTTTTCGTCATTTTCGACGTTGAAGCCCTCTATCTGTACGCCTGGGCCACCGCTATTCGCGAAGCGGGCTGGGTAGGCTTCATCGAGGCAACCATTTTCATTTTTATCCTGTTGGCGGGTTTGGTTTACCTGGTGCGTATCGGCGCCCTTGACTGGACGCCGGAGCGCTCCCGGCGTTTGCGCCGGGCAGGCCAGGTTGGCGAATCCCCCCGTCATCAAGAGTAACAGCGAGGCAGCAAAATGGATTACACCCTCACCCACGCGGAGCCGGACGGCGATAACGAGCGGTATCCCCTGCAAAAACAGGAAATCGTGGCGGATCCGCTGGAGCAGCACGTCCATCGCAGCGTTTACCTCGGCAAGCTTGAGAGCGCGCTGCACAATGCGGTGAACTGGGGACGCGGCAATTCGCTTTGGCCTTACAATTTCGGCCTCTCCTGCTGCTATGTCGAAATGACCACCTCTTTTACCGCCGTGCACGACGTGGCGCGCTTCGGTTCGGAAGTTATCCGCGCCTCACCGCGCCAGGCGGATTTCATGGTGGTGGCGGGGACGCCTTTCACCAAAGTGGCGCCCGTCATCCAGCGTCTTTACGACCAGATGCTGGAGCCGAAATGGGTTATCTCCATGGGCGCCTGTGCCAATTCCGGCGGAATGTACGATATTTATTCTGTTGTGCAGGGCGTTGATAAATTCCTGCCGGTGGACGTCTACATTCCCGGCTGTCCCCCGCGCCCTGAAGCGTACATCCAGGCGCTGCTGTTGCTGAAGGAGTCTATCGGCAAAGAACGCCGCCCGCTCTCCTGGGTGGTGGGCGATCAGGGCGTCTATCGCGCCAATATGGAGTCGGAACGTCAACGTAAGCACGGTGAGCGCATCGCGGTCACCCATCTGCGCACCCCCGACGAAATTTAACGCGCGGATACGCATGCCGGCCGCGGCGGGTAAGCGCGGCGGCATGTGCCGGCACAGCCAAATGTGGTGAAGATAACTATGACAGAGTTGATGACGCAGAATTCCGCCCTGCCGGCCTGGCAAACGCAGGATCATCTTGATGATCCGGTGATTGGCGAGTTGCGTAACCATTTCGGGCCGGACGCTTTCAGAGTACAGTCGACCCGTACCGGTATTCCGGTCGTTTGGGTGAAGCGCGAGCAGATCCTCGAAGTGCTGACCTTTCTGAAGAAGCTGCCGAAACCGTACGTGATGCTCTATGACCTGCACGGGGTGGACGAGCGCCTGCGTACCCACCGCCAGGGCTTGCCGGCGGCGGATTTTACCGTTTTCTATCATCTGATTTCCATCGATCGCAATCGCGACATCATGCTGAAGGTGGCGTTGGCGGAAAACGACCTGCATCTGCCTACCTGCACCCGCCTTTTCCCTAACGCCAACTGGTATGAGCGTGAAACCTGGGAAATGTTCGGCATGACCTTTGACGGTCACCCGCACCTGATCCGTATCATGATGCCGAAAAGCTGGGAAGGGCACCCGCTGCGCAAGGATTATCCGGCACGCGCCACCGAATTCGATCCTTTCGTCCTCACCAAACAAAAAGAAGATCTGGAGATGGAAGGGCTGACCTTCAAGCCGGAAGAGTGGGGCATGAAGCGCGGCACGGACAATGAGGACTTCATGTTCCTCAACCTGGGGCCGAACCATCCTTCCGCACACGGCGCGTTCCGCATCATTTTGCAGCTCGACGGCGAAGAGATCGTCGATTGCGTGCCCGATATCGGTTATCACCACCGCGGCGCCGAAAAGATGGGCGAGCGCCAGTCCTGGCATAGCTATATCCCTTATACCGACCGTGTCGAATACCTCGGCGGCTGCGTTAACGAAATGCCTTACGTGCTGGCGGTAGAAAAGCTGGCCGGCATCGTGGTGCCCGATCGCGTTAATGTGATCCGGGTGATGCTGTCAGAGCTGTTCCGTATCAACAGCCACCTGCTGTACATCAGTACCTATATTCAGGACGTGGGCGGGATGACGCCGGTGTTCCTGGCGTTTACCGACCGTCAGAAGATTTATGATGTGGTCGAGGCGATTACCGGTTTTCGTATGCACCCGGCCTGGTTCCGCATCGGCGGCGTGGCGCACGATTTGCCGCGCGGTTGGGAAGGGTTGCTGCGCGAGTTCCTTGACTGGCTGCCGAAGCGTCTGGACAGTTATGTCAAGGCGGCGCTTCGCAACAGCGTATTGCGCGCCCGCGCCGAGGGCGTCGCCGCCTATGGCGCGAAAGAGGCGCTGGATTGGGGTGTGACCGGCGCGGCGCTGCGCGCCACCGGCATCGACTTTGACGTGCGGAAATGGCGTCCGTATTCCGGCTATGAAAACTTCGACTTCGAGGTGCCGGTGGGCGATGGCGTGAGCGACTGCTATAGCCGCGTGATGCTGAAGGTGGAGGAGATGCGCCAAAGTCTGCGCATCCTTGAGCAGTGCCTGAACAACATGCCGGCAGGCCCCTTCAAAGCCGATCATCCGCTGACCACGCCGCCGCCGAAAGAGCGCACTTTGCAGCATATTGAGACGCTTATCACGCACTTCCTGCAGGTCTCGTGGGGACCGGTGATGCCGGCCAACGAATCATTCCAGATGATCGAGGCTACCAAAGGCATCAACAGCTATTACCTGACCAGTGATGGCAGCACAATGAGTTACCGGACGCGCATCCGCACGCCCAGTTTCCCTCATTTGCAGCAAATCCCCTCGGTTATTCGCGGCAGCCTGGTATCGGATTTAATCGTATATCTGGGCAGTATTGATTTCGTTATGTCAGATGTGGACCGCTAATTATGCAGCAACAGCAAGATACCCCCAAGCATGCGGCGGCGGCGGGGCTGGACGTCGCCACCGAAACGTTCGAGCTGAGTCGCGAGGAGCGCGAAGCCATCGAGCATGAGAAGCACCATTACGAGGATGCGCGCGCCGCCTCGATCGAAGCGCTGAAAATCGTGCAGAAGAATCGCGGCTGGGTGCCGGACGGGGCTATCGCCGCCATCGCGCAGGTGCTGGGCATTCCCGGCAGCGATGTCGAAGGGGTGGCCACGTTTTACAGCCAAATTTTCCGTCAGCCGGTGGGCCGCCATGTTATCCGCTATTGCGACAGCGTGGTCTGCCATATTACCGGTTATCATGGCATTCAGGCCGCGCTTGAGCAATCGCTGAACATCAAGCCGGGCCAGACTACCCCCGACGGCCGCTTCACCCTGCTGCCCACTTGCTGTCTGGGCAATTGCGACAAGGGACCGACCATGATGGTGGATGACGATACCCACGTGCATCTGACGCCGGAAGGCATTGGTCCGCTGCTGGAGCAATATCGATGACCAAAACCATTGTCCGCTTGGCGGAAACGCACCCGCTGACCTGGCGGCTGCGCGATGATCATCAGCCGGTATGGCTGGACGAATATCAGAGCAAAAACGGTTATGTCGGCGCACGCAAGGCGCTGAGCGGCATGGCGCAGGACGATATCGTTACGCTTGTGAAGGACTCTGGCCTGAAAGGACGCGGCGGCGCCGGCTTCTCGACTGGCCTGAAGTGGAGCCTAATGCCGAAAGATCCCGCCATGAACATTCGCTATTTGCTGTGCAATGCCGATGAAATGGAGCCGGGCACCTATAAAGACCGTTTGCTGATGGAGCAACTGCCGCACCTGCTGGTGGAAGGGATGCTGATCGCCGCCTTCGCGCTGAAAGCCTATCGCGGCTATATTTTCCTGCGCGGCGAGTACATCGAGGCGGCGGCGAACCTGCGCCGCGCGATAGCCGAGGCCACCGAGGCCGGTTGGCTGGGCAAAAATATTCTGGGCAGCGGGTTTGACTTCGAGCTTATCGTCCACACCGGCGCCGGTCGCTATATCTGCGGCGAAGAGACCGCACTGATTAATTCCCTGGAAGGGCGCCGCGCCAACCCGCGCTCGAAACCGCCGTTTCCCGCCAGCGCCGGCGCCTGGGGCAAACCCACCTGCGTCAACAACGTCGAAACGTTATGCAACGTGCCGGCCATCCTGGAGCACGGGGTTGACTGGTATCAAGGCATCACCGCTGGCAAGAGCAACGACGCCGGCACCAAGCTGATGGGCTTCTCCGGCCGGGTGAAGAACCCCGGCCTCTGGGAACTGCCGTTCGGCATCACCGCGCGCGAGATCCTCGAGGATTACGCCGGTGGCATGCGCGATGGTCTGACGCTGAAAGCCTGGCAGCCCGGCGGCGCCGGCACCGACTTTTTGACCCAGGAGCACCTGGATCTGCCGATGGATTTTGAGAATATCGGCAAAGCGGGCAGCCGGCTTGGCACCGCGCTGGCGATGGCGGTGGACAACGAAATCAACATGGTGTCGTTAACGCGCAATCTGGAAGAGTTTTTTGCCCGGGAATCCTGCGGTTGGTGTACGCCGTGCCGCGACGGCCTGCCGTGGAGCGTCAAGCTGCTGCGTGCGCTGGAGAGCGGTAAAGGCCAGCCCGTGGATATTGAAACCTTGGAGCAGCTGTGCCGCTTCCTCGGCCCCGGCAAAACCTTCTGCGCCCATGCGCCCGGGGCGGTGGAGCCGTTGCAAAGCGCGATTAAATATTTCCGCTCCGAGTTCGAGGCGGGTATCAGCGTTGAACATTTGGGCAATACGCGCGCCATCGCCGGCGTGCAGCCCAACCTATTAAAAGCGCGCTGGTAATCGTCCATGCGACACGAGCGGGTCAGGCGGGCGTAGGCGCTTTGCACCCTGAACGCATTTTTGATTAACGCCCGCCGTTGGCGGGCCTCACCTGAGCATGCTGACTATGGCTACCATCCATGTAGACGGCAAAGAGTACGAGGTTAACGGGTCTGACAACCTGCTGGAAGCTTGTCTGTCTCTCGGCCTCGATATTCCGTACTTTTGCTGGCATCCGGCGCTGGGCAGCGTCGGCGCTTGCCGCCAGTGCGCGGTCAAGCAATACCAAAACGCCGAGGATACTCGTGGCCGGCTGGTCATGTCTTGTATGACGCCGGCCGCCGACGTTACCTTCATCTCTATCGCCGACGATGAAGCAAAACAGTTCCGCCAAAGTGTAGTGGAGTGGCTGATGACCAACCACCCGCACGATTGTCCGGTCTGCGAAGAGGGCGGCAACTGCCACCTGCAGGATATGACGGTCATGACCGGCCAGAATTTCCGCCGCTACCGTTTTACCAAGCGAACTCACCGCAATCAGTATCTGGGGCCGTTTATTTCCCATGAGATGAACCGCTGCATCGCCTGCTACCGCTGCGTCCGCTATTACAAAGATTATGCCGACGGCGGCGATCTCGGCGTGTATGGTGCCCATGATAACGTCTATTTCGGCCGTCCCGAAGACGGGGTGCTGGAGAGCGAGTTTTCCGGCAACCTGGTGGAAATCTGCCCGACCGGCGTGTTCACCGACAAAACCCACTCCGAGCGCTATAACCGTAAATGGGATATGCAGTTCGCGCCTAGCGTCTGCCAGCAGTGCAGCATCGGCTGCAACACCAGCCCCGGCGAGCGCTATGGCGAGCTGCGCCGCATCGAAAACCGCTACAACGGCAGCGTCAACCATTACTTCTTGTGCGACCGCGGCCGTTTCGGCTATGGCTACGTCAATCTGAAAGACCGTCCACGCCAGCCGCTGCAGCGCCGTGGCGACGACTGGATTGCGCTTAACGCCGACCAGGCAATGCAGGGCGCCGCCGATGCGCTGCGCCATGCGCGTAAGATGATCGGCATCGGCTCGCCGCGCGCCAGCGTCGAAAGCAACTTCGCCCTGCGCGAACTGGTGGGCGCCGAGAATTTCTACACCGGTATCGCCGGCGGTGAGCAAGACCGACTGGCGCTGA
Organism: Candidatus Sodalis endolongispinus; assembly: GCF_018777395.1. Classification (GTDB taxonomy): domain Bacteria; phylum Pseudomonadota; class Gammaproteobacteria; order Enterobacterales; family Enterobacteriaceae; genus Sodalis_B; species Sodalis_B endolongispinus. The sequence goes on along the minus strand of NZ_JAFJYC010000001.1, from coordinate 878,729 downwards.
TGCTCAATGTTTTGCGCAACGGCGGTATTCGCACGCCGTCGCTGCGTGAAATGGAAAGCTATGACGCCGTGCTGGTGCTGGGGGAGGATTTGACCCAGACTGGCGCGCGTATCGCGCTGGCGGTGCGCCAGGCCGTGAAGGGCAAGGCGCGTGAGATGGCCGCGGCGCAGAAAGTGGCCGACTGGCAGATAGCCGCCATTATGAACATCGGTCAGCACGCCAAACACCCGCTGTTCGTCACCAACATTGACCGGACCCGTCTGGATGATATCGCCGCCTGGAGCTATTGCGCGCCGGTGGATGATCAGGCGCGTCTGGGTTTCGCCATCGCCCACGCGTTGGATGAGACGGCGCCGGCGGTGAGCGGCCTGGATAATGCGCTGAAGGGTAAAATCGATGTGGTGGTGCAGGCGCTGGCCGGCGCCCGCAAGCCGCTTATTATCTCCGGCAGCAACGCTGGGAGCGAAGCGGTGATTGCCGCCGCCGCCAACGTCGCCCGCGCCTTGAAGGGCCGGTGCAGCGATGTCGGTATTAGCTTTATCGCCGCCGGCGCCAACAGTATGGGCCTGGCGATGATGGGCGGCGGCAGCCTGGACGATGCGCTCGACGCACTCGATCAGGGCTCTGCGGATAGCGTGATCGTGCTGGAAAACGACCTGTATCGCCATGCCCCGGCCGCGCGCATCGACGCCGCGCTGGCCAAGGTTACTAACCTTATCGTGCTAGACCACCAGCGCACCCCCCTTCAGGACAAGGCCAACCTTATCCTGTCGGCGGCGAGCTTTGCCGAAAGCGACGGTACGCTCATCAACCAGGAGGGCCGCGCGCAGCGTTTCTTCCAGGTCTATGATCCGGCGTACTACGATGATCAGGTTGTCATGTTGGAAAGCTGGCGCTGGCTGCATTCGCTGCACTCCACTTATTTGAACCGCCAGGTGGACTGGACACAGCTCGACCATATTATTGATGCCGCGGCCGAGGCGCTGCCGCAGCTCTCGGGGATTAAGGACGCCGCACCCGACGCAAGCTTCCGTATCCACGGACAGAAACTGGCGCGCGAGCCGCACCGCTACAGCGGCCGTACCGCGATGCGCGCCAATATCAGCGTGCACGAACCGCGCGTGCCGCAGGACCAGGACACCATGTTCGCCTTCTCCATGGAAGGCAACAATGCTCCACAGGCGCCGCGCCAACAGGTGGCGTTCGCCTGGGCACCGGGCTGGAACTCCCCACAGGCCTGGAACAAATTCCAGGACGAAGTGGGCGGCCATTTGCGCCACGGCGACCCCGGTGTGCGGCTGCTGGAAGCGGGTGACGACCGGCTGGACTACTTTAGCGCCATTCCGCCCGCGTTTGCGCCGGCCGAGGACGGCAGTTGGCGTATCGCACCTTATTGGCACTTGTTCGGCAGCGAGGAAACCTCGCAGCGTTCTCCGGTTATTCAGGAGCGGATGCCGGCGCCCTATGTGGCGGTGAGCCAGGCCGACGCCGCCCGGCTGGGCGTCAACAGCGGTACCCTGCTTGCCTTTAGCTGCGCGGGGGTGGAACTGCGTCTGCCGGTGCGGTTCAGCCATGAACTGAGCGCCGGACAAGTCGGGCTGCCGCTGGGGCTGCCGGGCATTCCGCCAATGCTGGCGGGACAGCGCGTTGAAAATCTGCGGGAGGCCGCGCTATGAGTTGGTTGACACCGGAGGTCATCGATATCCTCCTGACGGTGGTGAAGGCGGTGGTTATTCTGCTGGTGGTGGTCACCTGCGCCGCCTACATGAGCTTCGCCGAGCGGCGCCTGCTGGGGCTGTTTCAAAACCGTTACGGACCCAACCGCGTAGGCTGGGGCGGTTCGCTCCAACTCTTGGCCGACGTGATGAAGATGATGTTTAAAGAGGACTGGATCCCGCCGTTCGCCGACCGGGGTATTTTTACCCTGGCGCCGGTCATTGCCTTCACATCGCTGCTGATTACCTTCGCCATCGTCCCGGTGAGTCCGACCTGGGTGGTAGCCGATTTCAACATCGGCGTGCTGTTCTTCCTGATGATGGCCGGGCTGGCGGTGTACGCCGTTCTGTTCGCCGGCTGGTCGAGCAACAATAAATACTCGCTCCTGGGTGCTATGCGCGCCTCGGCGCAGACCTTGAGCTATGAAGTGTTTCTCGGTTTGTCGTTAATGGGCGTGGTGGCGCAGGCCGGTTCGTTCAACCTCGGCGCGATCGTTGAGTCGCAAGCGCATCTGTGGAACGTGGTGCCGCAGTTCTTCGGCTTTATCACCTTTGCGCTGGCGGGCGTCGCGGTGTGTCACCGCCACCCCTTCGATCAGCCGGAAGCGGAGCAGGAACTGGCCGACGGCTACCATATCGAATACTCGGGGATGAAATTCGGCCTGTTCTTCGTCGGTGAATATGTCGGCATTGTGACCATCTCGGCGCTGATGGTGACGCTATTCTTCGGTGGCTGGCAGGGGCCGTGGTTGCCGCCGTTTATCTGGTTCGCCATTAAAACCGCTTTCTTTATGATGATGTTCATCCTGATCCGCGCGGCGCTGCCCCGTCCGCGCTATGACCAGGTGATGGCGCTGGGCTGGAAAATCTGCCTGCCGCTGACGCTGCTCAATTTGTTGGCGACCGCAGCGGTCATCTTGTACAACGCGCATTAAGGGGTGGATGAATCATGACGTTAAAAGAATTAGCGATCGGCTGCGGGACCACGCTGCGCAGCATCTGGATGATTGGCATGCAGGCGTTTAACAAGCGCGAAACCCGCATGTACCCGGACGTGCCGGTCAATCCGCCGCCCCGTTTTCGCGGGCGGATCGTGCTGACGCGCGATCCCGACGGCGATGAGCGCTGCGTAGCCTGTAACCTGTGCGCGGTCGCCTGCCCGGTCGGCTGTATTTCGCTGCAAAAGGCGGAAACTAAAGACGGACGCTGGTACCCGGGATTCTTTCGTATCAATTTCTCCCGCTGTATCTTCTGCGGCCTGTGCGAAGAAGCCTGCCCTACCACCGCCATCCAGCTGACGCCGGATTTCGAGATGGGCGAGTTAAAACGACAGGATCTGGTGTATGAGAAAGACGATTTACTGATTTCAGGGCCGGGTAAATACCCGGAATATAACTTCTACCGCATGGCCGGTATGGCGATCGCTGGCAAGGACAAGGGCGAGGCGGAAAACGAAGCCAAACCTATCGATGTGAAAGGCTTGCTGCCCTAAGGAGACTGGCATGGAACTGGCGTTTTATCTTTCCGGTCTGGTGGCGGTGCTGGCGACGTTGCGCGTCATCACCCATACCCAGCCGGTACATGCGCTGCTGTACCTGATTATTTCGCTGCTGGCCATCGCCTGCGTGTTTTTTTCGCTGGGCGCCTACTTCGCCGGTGCGCTGGAAATTATCGTTTACGCCGGTGCCATCATGGTGCTGTTCGTGTTCGTGGTGATGATGCTCAACATGAGCGTCGGCCGCGATAAGCAAGAACGCGCCTGGCTGCGCCCGCGGGCCTGGATCGGGCCCGCGCTGATGTCGCTGGTGCTATTGGCGATATTGGTGCGCGCCCTGGCCGGCGCGGGGGATCACGGCATCGCCGGCGATCTGATTGCGGCGAAAACCGTGGGTATCGCGCTGTTTGGTCCTTATGTGCTGGCGGTGGAGCTGGCCTCCATGCTGTTGCTGGCGGGGCTGGTGGTCGCCTTCCATCTGGGCCGCGACGAACGTGATAACGTCGATGCGCTCTACAAGGGGCCGAAAATCACCGACGCCATCAAGAGAAGAGGGGAGGAGCAAGCATGATCCCGTTATCACACGGTCTCATCCTGGCCGCTATCTTGTTTGTGCTGGGCCTGACGGGGATGATTATCCGCCGCAACCTGCTCTTCATGCTGCTGGGGCTAGAAATCATGATTAACGCGTCGGCGCTGGCGTTTGTTGTGGCCGGCAGCTATTGGGGTCAAGCGGACGGGCAGGTGATGTATATCCTGGCGGTCACCCTGGCCGCCGCCGAGGCCAGTATCGGCCTGGCGCTGCTGCTGCAGCTGCATCGCCGCCGCCGGACCCTGGATATCGATTCAGTCAGCGAGATGCACGGATGAACCTACTCTATTTAACCCTGGTATTTCCCTTGGCGGGGTTCCTGCTGCTGGCGTTTTCCCGCGGCCGCTGGTCGGAAAACCTCGCCGCGACCGTCGGCGTCGGCAGCGTCGGGCTGGCGGCGTTAACCACCCTTTGGGTGGGTCTGGATTTTCACGGCGCCCGCGGCGACGGTGCGGCGGTGTATACCCAGACCTTGTGGCACTGGATGGCGGTAGGTGATTTCCAGATCCCCATTACGCTCAGCCTCGACGGCTTGTCGCTGACGATGCTGTCGGTGGTCACCGGCGTCGGCTTCCTCATCCATCTTTATGCCTCCTGGTATATGCGCGGGGAAGAGGGCTATTCGCGTTTCTTCGCCTATACCAATCTGTTTATCGCTAGCATGTTGGTGCTGGTGCTGGCGGATAATCTGTTGCTGATGTATCTCGGCTGGGAAGGGGTAGGGCTTTGCAGCTACCTGCTTATCGGCTTCTACTATTACTATACCGAGTCGAAAAATGGCGCGGCGGCGATGAAGGCATTTATCGTCACCCGCGTCGGGGATGTGCTGTTGGCGTTCGCGCTGTTTATCCTCTACGACCAGCTCGGAACGTTGAACTTCCACGATCTGATGGTGCTGGCGCCGAAAAAGCTGGCGGAAGGCTATCCGGCCATTACCTGGGCGACGCTGATGCTGCTGGGCGGCGCGGTCGGCAAGTCGGCGCAGCTGCCGCTGCAAACCTGGCTGGCGGACGCCATGGCCGGCCCGACCCCAGTCTCGGCGCTGATACATGCCGCCACCATGGTGACCGCCGGCGTGTATCTTATCGCCCGTACCCACGGCCTGTTCCTGATGACGCCGGACGTATTGCATCTGGTGGGGATTGTCGGCGCGGTAACGCTGGTATTGGCCGGCTTCGCCGCGCTGGTGCAGACCGATATCAAGCGGGTGCTCGCCTATTCCACCATGAGCCAGATAGGCTATATGTTTCTGGCGCTGGGCGTTCAGGCGTGGGACGCGGCTATTTTTCACCTGATGACCCACGCGTTTTTCAAGGCGTTGCTGTTCTTGTCCTCCGGTTCGGTGATCCTGGCCTGCCATCACGAGCAGAACATCTTCAAAATGGGCGGCCTGCGCAAGTCGATTCCGCTGGTCCATATCTGCTTTCTGGTGGGCGGCGCGGCGCTGTCGGCGTTGCCGCTGGTCACCGCCGGCTTCTATTCCAAGGATGAAATCCTCTGGGGCGCGCTGGCCAACGGCCATGGCGCACTGATGATGGCCGGCCTGGTGGGGGCGTTCCTCACCTCGGTCTATACCTTCCGCATGATCTTTATCGTGTTCCATGGCGAGGCGAAGATTAAAGCCCACGCCTGCCGCGGTATCAGCCATCATCTGCCGCTGGTGGTGCTGTTGGTGTTGTCCACCTTTATCGGCGCCTGGATCACGCCGCCGCTGGCGAGGGTTCTGCCGGCCGGCGAGTTCGGTCATGACGGTAAGCTGGCGCTGGAAATCACCTCGGGCGTGGTCGCCATCATTGGTATTGGTCTGGCGGCGGCCCTGTGGCTCGGCCAGCGCCGTCTGGTGAACGCCGTGGCCGCCAGCGCGCCGGGGCGTTTCCTGACGGTTTGGTGGTTCCACGCCTGGGGATTCGACTGGCTTTACGACAAGATCTTCGTCAAACCCTACCTGGCCATTGCGCGGTTACTGGCGCGAGATCCGCTTAATGCGGTGATGAATCTTCCCGCGCTGCTGGCGCGCTGGGCCGGACGTGGCCTGACGGTGAGCGAAAACGGGCAGTTGCGTTGGTATGCGGCGTCGATGGGTCTGGGTGCGGTTATCGTGGTGGCGCTGCTGGTATTCGTCTGAATACCCCGAGCTTCGTTTCCGGCTTAGGTCGGAGCGGCGGGTAACCTACCGCTCCGCTGACACGCAAGTTTATTGATTTTACAGTTAGGGACGCAAAACGCCATGCTACTACCTTGGCTAATTCTTATCCCCTTTATCGGCGGTCTGCTGTGTTGGCAATGCGAGCGTTTCGGTACCCGTGTACCGCGCTGGATAGCCTTGATTGCCATGGGGCTGACACTGGCGCTTTCATTGCTGCTGTGGCAGCAGGGAGGATACACCCTGGCGATGGCGCAGGGGCTGCCGCAATGGCAGGTGGAGTATCTGCTCCCCTGGATCCCGCGCTTCGGTATCAGCATTCATTTGGCGCTGGACGGCCTGTCGCTGCTGATGGTGGTGCTGACCGGGCTGCTCGGTGTGCTGGCTATCCTCTGCTCCTGGCGTGAAATCCAGCGCTACCAGGGGTTCTTCCACCTCAATCTGCTGTGGATCCTCGGCGGCGTTATCGGCGTGTTCCTGGCCATCGACATTTTTCTCTTCTTTTTCTTCTGGGAAATGATGCTGGTGCCGATGTATTTCCTCATCGCGCTGTGGGGGCACAAGGCGTCCGACGGTAAGACGCGTATCACCGCCGCAACCAAATTCTTCATCTATACCCAGGCGAGCGGTCTGGTGATGCTGGTGGCCATCCTCGGCCTGGTGCTGGTGCACTATAACGCCACCGGCGTCTGGACCTTCAATTATGAAGACTTGTTGCGCACGCCGATGTCGGAACGGATGGAATACCTGCTGATGTTGGGTTTCTTCTTGGCCTTCGCGGTGAAAATGCCGGTGGTGCCGCTGCACGGCTGGCTGCCGGATGCCCATAGCCAGGCGCCTACCGCCGGTTCGGTGGATCTGGCGGGGATTTTGCTGAAAACCGCGGCTTATGGGATGTTGCGTTTCAGCCTGCCGCTGTTCCCCCATGCGTCGCATCAGTTCGCCCCCATCGCCATGTGGCTGGGCGTGGTAGGCATTTTCTACGGCGCCTGGATGGCGTTTTCGCAAACCGATATCAAGCGCCTTATCGCCTATACCAGCGTGTCCCATATGGGCTTTGTGCTGATCGCTATCTACAGCGGCAGCCAGCTGGCCTATCGGGGCGCGGTGGTACAGATGATAGCCAACGGTCTGTCGGCCGCCGGCATGTTCATCATTTGCGGCCAGCTGTATGAGCGTTTGCACACCCGCGATATGCGGCAGATGGGCGGTCTGTGGGGACGGCTGAGCTTTATTCCGGCGTTGTCGCTGTTCTTCGCCGTCGCCACGCTCGGGATGCCGGGTACCGGCAACTTTGTTGGCGAGATTACCATTTTGTTCGGCAGTTTCCCGGTGGTCCCGATGATTACGGTGATTTCCACATTCGGTCTGGTGTTCGCGTCGGTCTACTCGCTTATCATGATGCAGCGCGCTTATTACGGCCCGGCTAAATCCACCGAGCCGCTGCCGGGCATGACGCTGCGCGAACGGTTGATTATTTTGTTGCTGGTGGTGCTGGTGGTGCTGCTCGGGTTCTTCCCGCAGCCGATTATGGATACCTCAGCCGCCGCTATGGGCAACATCCAGCACTGGTTCGCCGCCGACGCCGGTTCCACTATTTCAACGACAAGGCCGTAATTCGCCATGACAATAACTCCTCAACAACTGATCGCGTTATTACCACTGTTGATAGTCGGATTGACGGTGGTGGTTGTGATGCTGTGCATTGCGTGGCGACGCAACCACTTTATTAACGCCACCCTGACGGTTATCGGGCTTAATCTGGCGCTGTTGTCGCTGTGGTTTGTGACGCAAAACGGCCCGATGGATGTGACGCCGCTGATGCGCGTCGACGGGTTTTCCATGTTCTATACCTGGCTGGTGCTGGTGGCCAGTCTGGCGACCAGCACGCTGGCCTACGCTTGGCTGGCGGGGTATCCGGGCAACCGCGACGAGTTTTATCTGCTGGTGCTGATTGCCGCGATGGGCGGTATTCTGCTGGTCAGCGCCAATCATCTGGCGGCGCTGTTCCTGGGTATTGAGCTGATTTCGCTGCCGCTGTTCGGCATGGTGGGCTATGCGTTTCGCCAGAAGCGCTCGCTGGAAGCCAGCATCAAATACACGCTGCTGTCCGCGGCGGCGTCGTCTTTCTTGCTGTTCGGTATGGCGCTGGTGTATGCCCAAACCGGGCAGTTGTCTTTCGCCGCTCTCGGTCAGACGCTTAATGACACCATGCTGACGCAGCCGATGCTGCTGGCGGGTCTGGGGATGATGGTGGTCGGTCTTGGCTTCAAACTGTCGCTTGTGCCGTTCCATTTGTGGACGCCGGATGTCTATCAAGGCGCGCCCGCGCCGGTGTCGACCTTCCTGGCCACCGCCAGTAAAATCGCGATTTTCGCGGTCATTATGCGCCTGTTTTTATATGCGCCGGTGACGCACAGCGATACAGTGCGGCTGGTGCTGGCGATTATCGCCTTCGCCTCTATGTTGTTCGGCAACCTAATGGCGTTAAGCCAGAGCAACATCAAACGTGTGCTGGGCTATTCCTCCATCGCCCATCTGGGCTATTTGCTGGTGGGATTAATCGCGGTACAGGCTCATTCGCTGGCGCTGGAAACCGTCGGCGTTTATTTGGCGGGATACCTGTTCGCCAGTCTGGGGGCGTTCGGCGTCGTCAGTTTGATGTCCAGCCCCTACACCGGCGAGGATGCGGATTCGCTGTATTCCTACCGCGGTCTGTTTTGGCATAAGCCGCTGTTGTCATCGGTGCTGACGGTGATGATGTTGTCGCTGGCGGGGATCCCCATGACCCTTGGCTTTATCGGCAAGTTCTACGTCATTGCGCTGGGCGTGAATAGCCACCTGGGCTGGTTGACCGGCGCGGTCGTTGCCGGGAGCGCCATCGGGCTGTTCTACTACCTGCGCATCATGGTCAGCCTCTACCTGTCGCCGCCGGAAAATCTGCGCCGCGATACGCCCTCAAACTGGGCGCTGACCGCCGGCGGTGTGGTGGTGCTTATCTCCTCGCTGCTGGTGTTGCTGCTGGGGCTGTATCCGCAGCCGCTCATTACCCTGGTGCAATTGGCGCAGCCCATTCTCTGACCGAGCGCCGCGGGGAGTGACCCCGCGGCGTTGGTGCGCCTGACGGCGATAATCATTAGCCCAAGCCCGATTTTTCGGATTGCTCCGGCGAGAATAGTCCTCCGGTACGGGCATTTTTTGCCTATAGTTAGTCTGACGCCCTTCATCAGAACACGGAGAACAATGATGACTACACCTCAAGATCCCCTTCAGCCGCACGAAACACATGTTGACGATGGTGTGCAGCTGTTGTCCGAAACGCTGGAAGAAGTCCTGGCTTATTCCGGCGATAAAACCGATCAAAAATATGTCGAGCTGAAGACCCGCGCCCAGCAGGCGCTGGATGATGTTAAAACGCGGGTGAGTCAGGCGTCCGACACCTACTATCTGAAAGCCCGGCAGGCGGTGAGCGCCGCGGATGATTACGTGCAGGAAAATCCCTGGCACGGCGTCGGCATCGGCGCCTCTGTCGGGTTGGTTGTAGGGCTGCTGCTGGCCCGTCGTTAAGGGCGGCCGGATGGATTGACGGCGCCCCGCGCTGCTGCCCCCGCAAGCGCACGCTGAATTTGCGCAGCGTCACGATACCGTGGCCTGCGCATTTTTTTATCCCTGCTGTTGTGAACGGTGCGTTTTGTTTTACCTGCCACCATACGTATAATCCCTCTCATTATTCCGGTTTTGAAATAAACGGTTCGTTATGCTGTCACTGCTTATCTCCACCCTGCGGCAACACCTCAATGCCCATTTGCTACCGGCGGCGCCCGGTGTTCGGCAGCTGGTTCTGCCCTGGCCGGACGGCGCCCCGGTGCCCTTACTGGATTGGCTCAATGCCTGGCCGCTTTATCCGCAATGCTACTGTCAGCACCGCAACGGCCACGAAGAGGTGGCGAGCTGCGGTGCGTCACTTCGCCGGTATCGACGCGGCGCAGCGTTTCCTTGCCGCGCAACCGGCGTCGCCGGATCTGCGAGTTTGGGGGCTTAATGCTTTCGGTGCCGGCGAGGAGGTAGCGGAAAGCGCGCTGTTCTTACCGCGCCTGAGCTGGCGGCGTCAGGGGGAAGGTTATCAGGTGATCCTGACGCTGGGCAGTGCAACATCGCTTGCGGCGGATGCCGCCGATTTCCTCTCCTGGCTGGAGACGCACGGCCCCGCTGCGCCGGCGCCTCTGCCGCCGCTGACGGCCAAGGTTACAGGCGTAGCGCATCTGCCCGATTTACCGGCGTGGCGCCGCTTGGTGCAGCAGGCGCTGGCGCAATTTGGCCAGGGCGGGCTGGATAAAGTGGTGCTGGCCCGCCGCTCCGCGCTAAGCGTCGACCTGCCGCCGTCACCGCTGTCGCTGATGGCGGCGAGCCGTCATGTTAATCACGGCTGTTTCCATTATCTGCTGGCCTGGTCGCCGCATGACGCTTTTCTCGGATCCAGCCCGGAGCGGTTATATCACCGGCACGGCCGCCGCTTGGATACCGAAGCCTTGGCCGGCACCGTCGCCTGCGACCCGGACTCGCAGCAGGCCAGCCGGCAGGCGGCGTGGTTAATGGCGGATGAAAAAAACCAGCGTGAAAATCTGCTGGTGGTGGACGATATCTGCCAGCGGTTGCGGCAGGCGGCGCTGGCGCTGGATGTCAGCGGCCCAGAAGTCATCCCCATGCGCACCGTACAGCATCTGCGCCGGGTGATCCAGGGCGATTTGCAGCACGCCGACGACAGCCGCTGTCTGGCACTGCTGCAGCCTACTGCGGCGTTTATCCGACGTCATGAACCTTTCGCGCGCCAGTGGTACGCCGGTTCAGCGGGCTATCTGACCGCCGACGAGAGCGAGTTTTGCGTGGCGCTGCGCCCGGGTGTCGGATCAGCACATCTGGCTTTGTGCCGGCGCCGGTATTGTGCAAGGATCCGATGCCGATCAAGAATGGCAGGAAGTGGAGAATAAAGCCGCCGGTCTGCAATCACTCTTCACCGGCGAGACGCGGGGGCAGCAAACGACCTAGATCGGTGTTTATATCAATATCCGCTCTTACAATGGACTTACAATGGGGTGTCACCCTCACCCCCTGAGCGCCAGGCCCATCATGTCCGAAATTATGTTTAACCGTCGCTGGGCGACGCTACTGCTGGAAACCCTGACTCGCCATGGCGTACGGCATGTCTGTATCGCGCCGGGATCGCGCTCGACGCCGCTAACGCTCGCCGCCGCAGCGCATCCGCGCCTGACCCGTCATTCTCATTTTGATGAGCGCGGGCTGGGCCATCTGGCGCTGGGTCTGGCGAAAGCCAGCGGCCAGCCGGTGGCGGTCATTGTCACCTCGGGTACCGCCGCCGCCAATCTGTATCCGGCCTTGATTGAAGCCAGCCTGACCGGCGAGCGGCTGGTGCTGCTTACCGCGGACAGGCCGGTGGAGCTTATCGACTGCGGCGCCAATCAGGCTGTCCGCCAGTCCGGCATGTTTGCCGGTTTCGCCGTCGGCGCGCTGGATTTACCGCGGCCGACGCCGGCAATTCCGGCGCGCTGGCTGGTGAGCGCCGTGGATGCGCTGCTGGCGGATGTCCCCCACGGCGGCGTGCATATTAATTGCCCGTTTGCGGAGCCCTTGTATGGCGTAGACCAGGACGAAGAGGATGATTGGTCACCGGCGCTCGGCGATTGGTGGCAGAGCAGTGAACCCTGGCTCAAGGCCGCGACGGCGCCGTTACTGCAAGCGGAGCCGGACTGGCCGGTCTGGCGCCGGCGCCGCGGCGTAGTGATCGCCGGCCGGACCGACGCCGCGCAGGGAGCCGCGATTGCGCAGTGGGCGCGCACCTTGGGCTGGCCGTTGCTGGGCGATGGGCTGTCCCATACCGGGCAGCCGCTGCCCCATGCCGACATTTGGCTTAACGCGCAGGCGGCGCAGGCGGAACTTGCCCGCGAGGAATTGGTGGTGCAGTTCGGCAGCAGTCTGACCGGCAAGCGTCTGCTGGCCTGGCAGGCAGAATGTCCGGCCGAAGCGCTGTGGCTGGTGGATCCTCTGCCCGGCCGGCGGGATCCTGGCCATCACCGCGGGCAGCGTATCTTCGCCGCAGCCGAACCATGGCTGACGTTGCATCCGGCCGTCGCCAATCCCCCTTGGGCCCCGGTTTTGGCGGAGTTGGCCGCTGTCGCCGCGAGGCGGGTAAGTCAGACGCTGCTGCCGGCGGCCGAAGCCGGGTCCGCTGACGCGGCGTGGGCCGCGGCGCCGGTCTGCGAAGCGCGGCTGGCCTATCGGCTGCCGGCGTTATTGCCCACGGGTGGGTGGGGTCTTGCTTGGCAATAGTCTGACCGTCCGCCTTGCGGATGCGCTGGCGCAACTGCCGGCCGGTTATCCGGTGTGGGGCAACCGGGGTGCCAGCGGGATTGACGGCCTGCTGGCCACCGCCGCCGGAGTGGCGCGGGCCACCGCCAGGCCGCTGCTCGCGCTGCTGGGCGACGTATCGGCGCTGTACGACATGAATTCCCTGGCGTTATTTCGCCATTGCCCGGCGCCGGTGGTAATTTTAGTGGTGAACAATAACGGCGGCCAAATTTTCTCGCTGCTGCCGGCGCCGGTGCGCCAGGCGTATTATGTCATGCCGCAGGAGGTGGATTTCCGCCATGCGGCGGCGCTGTTTGGTTTGGATTATCAGCGGCCGGATAGCATGGGGGCGCTGCGGGCGATGTTGGACGCCGTCTGGCGCCGGCAGCCGGCGGCGGGGGCGGCAACGCTCCTTGAGCTGGTGGTGCCGGCGGAGCAGGGGGCTTCTCTTTTGCGTGAACTGGTGGCGGAGATGGCGCGATGACGGGGTGGGCGGCGCGGCACCAGCAAGTCGGTAGCGGTCGGCGGCCCTGTCTGGTGTGGCTTCACGGTCTGCTCGGCTCGGGGGACGATTGGCTGCCGGTGTTGCCGTATTTTGCCGGCTGGCCACAGCTGACACTGGATTTGCCGGGACATGGCGCCAACGCCGCCCTGCCGCCGCAGCCGTTTGCCGCACTGTCGGCGGCGCTGGTGCAGACCCTACGCGGGCTGGACATCGGCGATTACATCATCATCGGTTATTCTCTCGGCGGGCGTCTCGCGTTGTATCACGCCTGTCACGGTCAGGATCCTCGTTTGCGTGCGTTGTATGTTGAAGGTGCCCATCCCGGTTTGGCGGATGCGCCCGCGCGCCGGCAGCGGTTGCGTCACGATAGGGCGTGGGCGCAGCGCTTTGCCGGCGAGCCGCTGGCGGCGGTGTTAACTGACTGGTACCGCCAGCCGGTGTTTGGCGATGTCACGCCGACGCAGCGCGCAGACCTGATACGACTGCGTGCCGGTAATTTCGGCGCGGGGATTGCGGCGATGCTGATGGCAGGTTCGCTGGGTCGTCAGCCGGATCTTCTGATGCCGTTGCGCCGTTTGACCTTGCCCTTCGGTTATCTGTGTGGCGCGCAGGACGCCAAATTTTCCGCGCTGGCCGAGCAGGCGCAGCTGCCCTGGTGGCAGATACCGGCGGCGGGACATAACGCCCATCGCGGCAACCCGCAGGCGTTTGCCGCACGACTTCTTTCTTTGCTGGCTCCGTTTGAATAAAGGAACGCATGATGCTTGAACCTAATGAAGACTCTTGGTATGCCCCCATCGACTGGCGTGATTGCAGCGGCGAGTTCACCGATATTCGCTATCACAAGTCCGCGGACGGTATCGCCAAAATTACTCTTAACCGTCCGCAGGTGCGTAATGCGTTCCGTCCGCTGACGGTCAAAGAAATGATGCTGGCGCTGAGCGACGCCCGCTATGATGAGGGTATCGGCGTGATTATCCTCACCGGCGAGGGGGAAAAAGCCTTCTGCTCCGGCGGCGACCAGAAAGTTTGCGGCGATTACGGCGGTTATCAGGATGACGGCGGCGTGCATCACCTGAACGTACTCGATTTTCAACGCCAGATCCGCACCTGCCACAAACCGGTCGTGGCGATGGTGGCCGGCTATGCCATCGGCGGCGGCCATGTGCTGCATCTTATGTGCGATTTAACCCTGGCGGCGGAGAATGCGGTATTCGGCCATACCGGCCCGAAAGTCGGCTCGTTTGACGGCGGCTGGGGCGCGTCTTATATGGCGCGTATCGTCGGCCAGAAAAAAGCGCGGGAGATCTGGTTTTTGTGTCGTCAGTACAACGCACAGCAGGCGCTGGAGATGGGGCTGGTCAATGCCGTGGTACCGCTGGCGCGTCTGGAAAGCGAAACCGTGCGCTGGTGCCGGGAGATGCTGGCCAACAGTCCCATTGCCTTGCGTTGCCTGAAGGCGGCGCTCAACGCGGATTGCGACGGACAGGCCGGATTGCAGGAGCTGGCGGGGAATGCGACCATGCTGTTTTACATGACCGACGAGGGGCAAGAAGGCCGCAACGCCTTTATCGAAAAGCGCCAGCCCGATTTCAGCCAATTCAAGCGTAATCCCTGATGAGCCGGGCGTCGCTTTACCGCTACCGTCTGCCAATGCAACCCGGCGTGGTGCTGGGGGATCAGCGCCTTGCCCGGCGCGAGGGGTGGGTGGTGGTGCTGGAAGTATCGGGACGGAGTGGCGAAGGCGAAATCGCGCCGCTGCCGGGTTTTAGCCGTGAAAGCCTGGCGGAGGCCGTCACGGCGGCGCGAGATTGGCTGGCGCGCTGGACGCTGGGAAAGGCGTCCGAAGCCCAGCTCGCCGCGGCGCCGCCGTCGGTGGGTTTCGGCATCAGTTGCGCGCTGGCGGAACTCGACGATGGGTTACCGGCGCAGGCGGACTATCGCAGCGTTCCGCTGTGTACCGGCGATCCTGACGAAGCGCTGGTGCATCTGGCGGGGTTGCCGGGACAGAAGGTGGCCAAGCTGAAGGTGGGGATGTATGAGGCAGTCCGCGACAGTCTGACGGTGAATATGCTGCTCTCGGGGCTGCCCGATTTGCGTTTGCGGCTGGATGCCAATCGCCGCTGGACGCGCGAGCGCGCCCTGCAGTTCGCCCGCTATTTGGCTCCGGACTGCCTGTCCCGCATCGATTTTCTCGAAGAGCCCTGCGCCAGGACTGCCGATTCGCTGGCCTTCGCGGCGCAAACCGGCATTCCCATCGCCTGGGATGAGAGCGCGCGCGAGCCGGGGTTCACGCTGCGCTCTGACCCAGGCGTCGCGGCGCTGGTGGTGAAACCCGGGCTGACGGGCACGCTGGCCTACTGCCGGCAGACGTTGGATCACGCCCGGCAGCTTGGCGTGACGACGGTGATAAGCTCGGGGGTAGAATCGAGTCTGGCGCTGACCCAGCTTTCCCGTTTGGCGCATTGGCTAACGCCCGCGGTGACGCCAGGGCTGGATACCTTGTCGCTGATGCAGGCGCAATTGGTGCGGCCATGGCCCGGCTGTGATTTACCGTTGTGGTCTTGGGAACAGCTAGAGCCTGTCGAGATGATGCCATGAACCAAGGTCTTGAGGAATAAGGCAATGCCTGAGCATTTACTGATTGGCCCTGGCGTCACTGGGCACAACAGACGCCAGATGCGGTGGCTCTGCATGGGCCGCAGGGCGATGTGAGCTGGCCCCAGGTGGCCGTGGCGGTGCAGCGGCAGGCGGCGCGTTGGCGACGGGCGGGCGTGCTGCCGGGCTGTGGCGTGGCGTTAATGGGCCAAAATTCGCTGGCGCTGCTGTTGGCCTATTTGGCCGCGCTGGAATGCGGTGCGCGGGTAGCGCCGCTCAATTCCCGTTTGACGGCCGAGTTGTTGGCGCGCCGGCTGCCGACGCTCGATTTGGCGTTTGGTTATAGCTGTGAAAACGCAGCCTGGCCGTCTGGCATCAGACCGCTCGACGTTGATCTGTCATTGCTGTCGCTGGCGCGGGTGCCGGTTGACGTTGACGCTGTAGCGCCCCCGGCGGTGCACTGGGATGCCCAGCGTCTGGCGACCCTGACGCTGACCTCAGGCTCGAGCGGCTTGCCAAAGGCGGCGGCCCACCGCTACGCCGCCCATTTATGTAGTGCGGCGGGGGTCGTGGCGCTGCTGGGTTTTCGACGCACGGACTGTTGGCTCTTGTCGCTGCCGCTATATCATGTTTCCGGGCAGGGCATCGTCTGGCGTTGGTTATATGCCGGCGCGCGGCTGGCGGTGCGGGAAGGCAGGCAGCTGGAGCAGGCGTTGATGGGGTGCAGTCATGCGTCATTGGTGCCGACGCAGTTATGGCGGCTGGTCGGTGGTTCCGTCGCGGCGCTGTCGCTCAGCGATGTTCTGCTTGGCGGCGCGATGATCCCGGCCGAACTCACGACCCGCGCCGAAGCGGACGGTATCCGCTGTTGGTGTGGTTACGGACTGACCGAATTTGCCTCAACCGTCTGCGCCTGGCGTGCGGACGGCTCGGCAGGGGTCGGCTTGCCGCTGGCCGGGCGCAGCTTGCGGTTAGTCCAGGGCGAGATTTGGCTGCGCGGGGCCAGCCAGGCCGTAGGTTACTGGCAACAGGGACAATTGCTGCCGCTTGATGAGGGCGATGGCTGGTTTCATACCCGCGACCGCGGCATGACGCGCGCTGGCCAATTGACCATCGCCGGGCGGCTGGATAATCTCTTTTCTGCGGCGGCGAAGGCGTACAGCCCGAGGACATCGAGCGCCTGCTGTCCGGCCACGACGGCGTCCGCCAGGCATTCATTGTGCCGGTGGCCGACCCGGAATATGGCCATCGGCCGGTGGCGGTGGTGGACGCCGACGTTCCGCTGGCGGCGCTGCGTGCTTGGCTCGAACCGCAATTGTCCCCTTGGAAGCGCCCTGTTGCCTGGCATTACCTACCGCCGGCGCTACACCAAGGCGGTATAAAAATTCCGCGCGGGGCTATCCACGCCTGGCTGGCGCAGACCTCAGGAGAGTGAATCCAGCACGCCTCGCGCCCGCCTCGCCCTCAGGCAATTATCGCATTTCGTGAAAATCCCGCGAACAGGTGTTGTGTTTGTCGATGCCGCTTTTTAAAGTGGCACTACAGGATCACAGGAGAAGAGCATGCTTAGGGTAGAAATGCTGTGCACGGGCGATGAAGTGCTGCACGGTCAGATTGTCGACACCAACGCAGCCTGGCTGGCGAGCTATCTGTTCGAGCAGGGGATGCCGATGTCATCGCGCATGACCGTCGGCGACAATCTGTCCGTGCTGGTGGCGGCGATGACTGAGCGCAGCCTGCGGGCGGATGTGTTGATTGTCAATGGCGGCCTGGGGCCGACCAGTGACGATCTCAGCGCGCTGGCCGCCGCCACCGCCGCTGGCGATGAACTGGTGGAGCATGCGGAGTGGCTGGCGAAGATGGCGGCCTATTTCGCCGAACGCGGCCGCGAGATGGCCCCCAGCAACCGTAAGCAGGCGCTTATTCCCGCCAGCGCCGAGCTGATTGATAATCCGGTGGGCACAGCCTGCGGTTTTGCGCTGCAGCTTAACCGCTGCTTGCTGTTTTTCACCCCCGGGGTGCCGTCGGAATTTAAGGTGATGGTGGAGCGCGAAATCGTGCCGCGCCTGCGCGAGCGGTTTGACCTGCCGGATCCGCCGCTGTGCCTGCTGATGACCACGTTTGGCCGCGGCGAAAGCGATCTGGCCAATGAGCTGGACGGTCTGCCGCTGCCGGAAGACGTGGTGCTGGGTTACCGCTCCTCGATGCGGATTATTGAACTTAAATTGACCGGCCCGGCCCATGAACGCGAGGCGATGGAGCAGGTGTGGCAACAGATCCGCACGGTGGCCGGTGACAGCCAGCTCTACGAAGGGACCGACGATTTACCGGCCCGTCTGGCGCAGTTGCTGCCGCAACGGGGGCTGACTCTGGCGCTGGCGGAGCAGTTTACCGCCGGTATGGTGACCTGGCAGCGCCGGCGTGCCGGTAACGGGTGGCGAATGGTGGCCTGCCGATACCGATAAAGCGGGGGCCGCGCCGCTTGTGGGTTTACCGGCGCTGGCGCAGCGTCAAGGCGCCTCGCTGGGGTTGGTCGTCGGTGATTTGGCGCAAGATCATTTCAGCGTGGCGCTGCATACGCCGGCGCAGGATTTTGCGCAAACCATCGTCTTGCGCAACAATCTGGCGCGGCACCCGCTGCGCGCCCGTCAGGAAGTGGTGGCGTTAATGGCATTGACGATGCTGCAGCGCTGGCTGCAGGGCATAGCGGTTTACGCTGAGTATGGCTGGGTGCGTCTCGCGGCCACGCTTTAAACCGCGCGCCGCGGCGGCGTCATGCGCGTCTGGCGCCGCCGATGTCGCTGCTGGCCACAAATAAACAGGGGGCCGTCGCCAATCGACGGCCCCCTTTGTCATCTTGCCACGGCGGCTTCGCTTAACACGGCGGCTTATTCCGCCAGAGCAGTCCGCTTGCCAGACGACTCATACCGCCGGGGCGGCTTCGCCTGCCGCGGTGGCTTAGCCTACCGCCGTAGCCGATGACGGCGCAAAATCTTCTGCATCCACATCATAACCTGATGGCTCCCAACGCAGCGTTAACAGCGCCAGCAGGACCAGCAGCGGCGCCAGGGCAATCACCCAGAACACGCCGGTGCCGAGCAGCGCCGTTAATACCGGGAACAGAAACAGCGACAGCGTCGAACTGGCGCGCATCAGCGTCTGATTAAAGCCCACGCCTACGCCGCGCAGCGAGGTGGGGTAGCTTAGAGAGGCGAAGGTCATGCTGTGCGAGACGGGGCCGACCCCTTGTCCGAACAGGAATAACGCCAGCATGGCGATAGCCAGACCGGCCTGCATACCATCGTGGGGGCGGCCGATAAGCGCCAGCCCGATGAGCGACACTAATTGCAGGGCATAACCCAGCACGGTCACGGGCCAGGCGCCAAAGCGGGGCACAAAACGCACCGCCAGCAGCCCGCCGACAAACGCGCACAAGAGGTTCAGCCCTAGCGAGAACAAAATAGTGCCCAGCATGGACTGTTCCAGAAAGCTGCTAAGGATAACCGGCAGACCAAAAGCGACCGCATTATAGGCAAACGAGGAGGCAACGGCGATGATGGTCGCCAGCACCGTCCGCCGCAGGTAAACCCCGCGCAGCAGCGCGGCATAATTGCGTAAACCGGCTTTGGCGCGTTGATTGATTTGCGCCGCCGGCGCATCCGGCGCGACCTCGGCATTGATACCGTAGGAATGGCGCAAGATTTTTGCCGCGCCGGCCAAATCGCCCTGGTTGGCGGCCCAGACGGGCGATTCACTCATATAGCGGCTGCGGATGGCAATAATCACCAGCGCCGGCACGGCGCCGAAGCCGAGGATCAGCCGCCATAGCCACGCGGTATGCCATTCCGGCAATATGCCGTACAGCAACAACACCAGCAGATAGGAAATGCTAATCGCGGCATACCAGGTGGGGCACCACATAGCAATGCTGGCGGCTTTGTTACCCCGTCCGCGCAGGCGGGAAAATTCCGCCAAAAATGCCATGGTCACCGGCAAATCGATGCCCACGCCCAGGCCCATCACAAAGCGCGCGGCGGTGAGCACCCATTCATTGGGTGCGAAGGCGCAGGCCAGCGCCGCCAGCACGAAAAACAGCATGTCCGCCATAAAGACGCGATAGCGGCCGATTTTATCGGTCAGGTAACCGCCGAAAAACGCGCCGACAATGGCGCCGAAGGTGATGGCCGACGCCACCATGCCGGTCCCGGCCGGGGTCAGGTTGAACTCCCGCGCGACATCCTTGATGCCAAATGCCAGCGCGCCAAGATCGTAGGCATCGAGAAACACCCCGCCCATCGCAATGGCAATAATAATCGAGGCATGGGAACGATTATCGGTGTGATGATTGACCAGGTCGGAAACATCGCTGGCGCTCAAGGGCGCGTGCGCTATCCATTTTCGTGACTGGCCGTACTCCACGGCTTCTTTTAGGATCTCAATCTCCATCGTCTTCTTACCCAGAAGGCGCTGGAGCTCCCGGACCTGCTTCAATGCAGCTGCAAGATCAGAGGCAGGAACAACGTCCTCTTATCTGGAGATACAGCTACTGTCTGGTGTTTCAGGGGGATAAATCACGCATTCTTGTCCATCTGGGTGCCGTATTGTTTCATGTATTGCTCTTTCTCGATATCACACATTATCTTGTATTGCTTTACATCTTGTTCGCACTGTACCTTGTAGTGCTCTTTATCTTTGTCACAGAGTGCCTTGTATTCTGCTATAGTTCTATCATACCTATTGTCGATTTCGTCATGCGTTACTTTAGACTTTTCTTGAAAATTTCTTAATTGTGTGTGAAACTTTTTTCATCTTCCCTTTTGTCAGTAAGCAATTTTGTAAATAGGTTTTTCATGTGTGCTAATTCTTTTTCCAACTCAGCGATGCGGTTGGCATCCCGCGGCGTGTTATTGGGTATCGGGTTGCCTTTTATTTTGACTCTAGGTAATCCGGATAAAGGGGCGCCCGCCATAGGGGGCTTTTCAAGCTTGTTATTTTCCATGTCTAAAAGAGTCAGTTTGGGAAATCGTTCAATGATATTATCAGGGAGTTCTTCAATCTGGTTATTTTTCACTATTAATTCTTTGAGGGAAGGCGGCAAATTTCTTGGTAGTCGTTTAAGTGCATTCCCTTCGATAACCAGTTTTTCCAATTTAGGTAATTTATCTGCAAGATCATCCATGGCGTCATCTGTGAGATGGCTGTTGTCGGCAAAATGGAGGAACTTGATGGTGGTAGGTAAATCATAAGGCAAACGTTTCCTGTCGCAGACGATAACGGTCAGAGAGTCTAGATTTTTGGCCCGAGCCACCAGGTGGTCAAGGTCGTCTTCTTTCAACGACGTTGAAGAAACTACCTTAAGCGTTCTGAATTCCGCATAAAATGTTTTTGGGAGGTATTCGATGCCCTCCGCGTCAAATTCTTGTAGCGTCGTTGGAAGAGGCGCATCAAACCGGCCTAGTGGATTACCCCTTGAGATAAGCGTACCAAGTGGTGCGATTAAGGTGGGTAAGGAGGTAAGATGACAGTCTTCCAAAGTGAGCGTATCGTTTTTGTTTACCCGTGCAGAGATAATATCATCACGCGCTTGTGCTCTTTTTTCATTTTGACAATCTTCTGTTCGTCACACCATATCTGTAAACGCTTTTCATAAACCTCGCTGGCGCTACACTGGGTCATCGGCTCTTTGAAGCTTGCAGCCGTTGGAGGAAAAGGCGCTAAAAATAGGTTATGGTGAGAAGTCTTATCGTCGCCCACCTCCAGAGTATAAAACTCATGATAAATGGTTATTGATATGATAGTATTATTCTGACTATCGGTTATGGTAAAACGGTTAGCTTCACTATTGATAAAATGGCTTTTATAATTCCCTTTGGCCCTATTTTTTAATGCATCGAACTTTTGGGTGATTTCCAGTAATGTGCTAGCGATAGGAGGATGGAATATATCATTTAATAACCGGGTGCATTCTTGAGTTTCTCCCCCAAAGAAAAAATCCTTAACTCGCTCCCACAGCGTCATGACCAGTGGTGATTCGTGTTTGTTTGCCGCATACTCCCGTATGCGATCTGCGCTAAATGTGTTTGAAAAAATTTTATTGCCGATGACGAAAGACATTGTCCACTCCTGTGAAAAATTAAAGTCTCATGACATTATTCCTTGACGCCATCTTTATTTAATTTCGTCGCTATGTTAATCAGGTATTATATGTATTCGTCCCAGTAGTAAAAGCCCCCTGGTGGATGAATAATTTTCTGACACTGGCGTTAATGTTTTTAAGAAGCCCCTGGGTCAGGGTATTTGCAGGCACGGATGTCGTAATCCATTTTCGAGGTGAGCGCCCTGCAGCACACAATCTATCGCTTCAGGCCGCCGCTGCCGACGTCAGGGGTGACGGGGCATGCCTGTCGTGGCGTGCCGCCGTTGCCGCCATCCAGCTGGTATGCGAATGCCCGGCAGGCCGGTCACTCCCTTACCGGACGACACGGGCTGCGGTCTACTCTGAGTGTCGAGGCTCACAATTTAGGGGGCGGGGATGACAATTCCAGCTCGATATCGTCGACCGGCTGGCAGCAGCAGGGCAGGATTTCCCCACGGCCAACAAAGGCCAGCGGCTCCCGGTGGTATTTCACCTCACCCGCCAGCAGTCGCAGGCGGCAGGCGCCGCAGTATCCGGAGCGGCACTGGAATTCTACCGCTACCTGGTGCGCCTCCAGCGCGTCCAGCAGCGAGCGGTGCGCTTCGCTGCTGGACAGCGCGGCACCGCACGGCCGCAGGTGAATGAGGGGCTGCGCCATGTTACAGCTGGAAGTCGCTAAGGTCGTCGCTGTTAACTTCGGCGTCAATCTGGCCTACCAGATAGGAACTGACCTCCACCTCCTGCGGAGCCACTTGCACGTTATCCGACACCAGCCAGGAGTTAATCCACGGAATAGGATTGGAACGGTTGGCGAAGGGCAGATCCATGCCGACCGCCTGCATGCGGATATTGGTGATGTACTCCACATATTGGCACAGGATATCTTTGTTCAGGCCGATCATCGAGCCGTCGCGGAACAGATAGCTGGCCCACTCCTTCTCCTGCTGCGCCGCCAGAAAGAACAGATCATAGCTTTCCTGCTGACATTCCCGGGCGATCTCGGCCATTTCAGGATCGTCCTCGCCGGAGCGCAACAGGTTCAGCATATGCTGGGTACCGGTCAGATGCAGAGCTTCGTCGCGGGCGATAAGGCGGATAATTTTGGCGTTACCCTCCATCAGCTCGCGTTCGGCAAAGGCGAAGGAGCAGGCAAAGCTGACGTAAAAGCGGATCGCCTCCAGCGCATTGACGCTCATCAGGCAAAGATACAGTTTTTTCTTCAGCTCGTGCAGGTTCACTACCACCGTTTTACCGTTGACCTGATGAGTGCCTTCGCCCAGCAGATGGTAATAGCTGGTCAGCTCGATAAGTCCGTCGTAATAGCCGGAGATATCTTTGGCGCGTTTCAGGATCTCCTCATTGGTGACGATGTCGTCGAACACCAGCGACGGATCGTTGACGATATTGCGGATGATATGGGTATAGGAACGCGAGTGTATGGTTTCGGAAAACGCCCAGGTTTCCACCCAGGTTTCCAGCTCCGGTATCGAAATCAGCGGCAAAAGCGCGATATTGGGGCTGCGGCCCTGGATGGAATCCAGCAGCGTCTGGTACTTGAGGTTACTGATAAAGATATGTTTTTCGTGCTCCGGCAGCGCCTGATAATCGATGCGGTCGCGCGACACATCGACCTCTTCCGGACGCCAGAAAAACGACAATTGTTTCTCAATCAGCTTTTCAAATATGTCGTATTTCTGCTGATCAAAACGTGCGACATTAACTGACTGGCCGAAAAACATCGGCTCCAGCAGCTGGTCGTTTTTAACTTGTGAAAATGTGGTATAGGCCATGGGTACTCCCGTTAAACGCGGGCGGCATCGCTACCGCCCGCGCCCATGTTCAAATCTTGCAGGCGCCGCTTTCGCAATCGTCATGCTGCGTCGCCTGCATATCTTCCTGCGCGTCTTCCGCGCCGTCGCGGGTGTTCTGGTAATACAGGGTTTTCACCCCGAATTTGTACGCGGTCAGCAAATCTTTTAACAGCTGCTTCATCGGTACTTTACCGGCCGGGAAACGGGACGGATCGTAATTGGTGTTGGCGGAAATGCCCTGATCGACGAACTTCTGCATCACCCCCACCAAATGCAGATAGCCATCATTGCCCGGCATTTCCCACAGCAGCTCATAGGCTTTCTGTAACGGGATAGATTCCGGCACCACCTGGCGCAAAATACCGTCTTTGGATGCTTTGATACTGACCAGACCGCGCGGCGGTTCAATGCCATTGGTGGCGTTGGAAATCTGCGAAGACGTTTCCGAGGGCATCAGCGCCGACAGGGTGGAGTTACGCAAGCCGTGCTGCTTAATATCCGCGCGCAGCGCTTCCCAGTCGTAATGCAGGGGTTCGCTAACGATGGCGTCGAGATCCTTTTTATAGGTATCGATGGGCAAAATACCCTGGGCATAGGTGGTCTCATTAAACCACGGGCAGGCGCCTCGCTCACGTGCTAGATCGTTGGATGCCTTCAACAGATAGTACTGAATGGCTTCAAATGTGCGGTGGGTCAGATTGTTGGCGCTGCCATCGGAGTAGCGTACGCCATGTTTGGCCAGATAGTACGCGAAGTTGATCACGCCGACGCCGAGCGTGCGTCGGCCCATGGCGCCGCGTTTGGCGGCCGGGATCGGATAGTCCTGGTAGTCGAGCAAGGCATCGAGCGCGCGCACCGCAAGCGTCGCCAGCTCGCCCAGATCGTCAAGGCTGTCGATAGCCCCAAGGTTGAAAGCCGACAAGGTACACAGGGCGATTTCACCGCTGTCGTCGTTGACATCGTCCAACGGTTTGGTGGGCAGGGCGATTTCCAGACATAGGTTGGACTGGCGAATCGGCGCCACCGCGGCATCGAACGGGCTGTGGGTGTTGCAATGATCGACGTTTTGCACATAGATGCGGCCGGTGGAAGCGCGCTCCTGCATCATCAGCGAGAACAGCTCCACCGCCTTGATGCGGCGCTGGCGGATACTGCTATCCTGCTCATACAGGGTATACAGCCGCTCGAATTCATCCTGATCGGCGAAGAAGGCATCATATAACCCCGGCACGTCGGAGGGGCTGAACAGCGTAATGTCCTCGCCCTTGACCAGACGCTGATACATCAGTTTGTTAAGCTGCACGCCGTAATCCATATGACGCACCCGGTTGGCTTCCACGCCGCGGTTGTTTTTCAGCACCAGCAGACTTTCGACTTCCAGATGCCACATGGGATAAAACAGCGTGGCCGCGCCGCCGCGCACGCCGCCCTGGGAGCAAGATTTGACTGCGGTCTGGAAATGCTTATAGAACGGAATACAGCCTGTATGGAAAGCTTCGCCGCCGCGAATCGGGCTGCCCAGCGCGCGGAGTCGGCCGGCATTGATGCCTATCCCGGCGCGCTGTGAGACGTATTTCACAATCGCGCTGGAGGTGGCGTTAATTGAGTCGAGGCTGTCGCCGCACTCAATGAGCACGCAGGAGCTGAATTGACGGGTCGGGGTGCGTACGCCGGACATAATCGGCGTCGGCAGCGATATCTTGAACATCGAAACGGCGTCATAGAACCGCTTGATGTAATCCAGACGGGTCGCGCGTGGATAGCCAGAGAACAGGCAGGCTGCGACCAGCATATACAGAAACTGGGCGCTCTCATAGATTTCGCCGGTTACCCGATTTTGCGCCAGATACTTGCCTTCCAGCTGTTTGACGGCGGCGTAGGAAAAATTCATATCGCGCCAATGATCGATAAACCCGTCCGTCTGCTCGAATTCTTCGGCGCTGTAGTCGGTCAGCAAATGTTTGTCGTATTTGCCCATGGCGACCAGCCGCGAAACATGATCGTAGAGTTTTGGCGGCTCAAACTGGCCATAAGCTTTTTTGCGCAAATGAAACACCGCCAGCCGGGCGGCGAGATACTGGTAGTCTGGCGCCTCGCGTGAAATCAAATCCGCCGCGGCTTTGATAATGGTTTCATGAATATCGGCGGTTTTGATGCCGTCGTAGAACTGAATATGGGAACGTAATTCCACTTGGGAAACGGAAACGTTTTCCAACCCCTCGGCCGCCCAGTCGATGACCCGGTGGATTTTATCGAGGTTAATGGTTTCTTTACGTCCATCGCGCTTTGTGACGAGCAGACTCTGGTTCATGCGGCAGTATACCTGTCTGAGAGACCCGCAAACGCCCTCGCTGGCGCGCAGGCAAAATAGTGCCTTACCAAGGGTAAAATCACTATATATGGGGTCTTTTTGTTAGTTTGGTAACAAGATAGTGACAAAGCCTGCGCAATGCAAGTGAGTAACTTGCCTACTTTTGTGGATAACGTTGGGGAGAAACGGTCATCAAGCGGGTAAGCCGCTATTGTGCCTGCGCTTCGCGCTTGTCAATTGTGGCGGATAAAAATTTCTAAAATAATGTGATCGTTGCTTAATTGAATGCTAACTGTGATGGCCGCCAAAAGGAGACGGAATCGGCGGACGCGCTAGTAGGGGAAAGGATGGGTAACATGACTGGACCGGCTGGCAGGGGAACAGCAGGGCGAGAAGGCGGTGGTTCGTTGGCAGGAGGGGATAGCCGCGGCCGTAGCAGGCAGGAGAGGAGAATCAGGCGCTGCCGGCGGCAAGGGCAGCGGGGACGGCAATCGCGCCGGCCTTCCATGCCGTTAATTGTCTCAGGCGGCGGGCGCCTTACGCCTGGCGCCGCGTGTGCAGCATATAATTGACATCGACGTTGCCGCCAAGATAGAAACGATCCCGCAGCGGTTGGTAATGCAGACCGATAATGTGCTGCTCGCGCAGCGGGGTCTCATCTACCCACCCCAGCAGTTCGGCGGGCTTAATGAATTTTGTGATATCGTGGGTCCCCCGCGGCACCATACGCAGCACATATTCAGCGCCGACGATAGCCATCAGCCAGGCCTTCGGGTTACGGTTCAGCGTTGAGAAAAACACCTCGCCGCCGGGTTTCACCAAACGGGCGCAGGCCCGGACAATCGACGCCGGATCCGGCACATGTTCCAACATTTCCATACAGGTCACCACATCATAGGCGCCGGGATGCGATTCGGCGTGTTCTTCCACCGTCTGCTGGTGATACGCCAGCGTCACGCCGCTCTCAAGCGCATGCAGGCGGGCGACCGCCAGCGGCTCGGCGCCCATGTCTAACCCGGTGACCTGGGCCCCTTCCCGCGCCATGCTTTCCGCCAAAATGCCGCCGCCGCAGCCCACATCCAGCACGTCTTTGCCAAACAGCCCGCCGGCGCGTTCGAGAATATAATCCAGGCGCAGCGGATTAATGCGGTGCAGCGGTTTAAATTCTCCCTCAAGATCCCACCAGCGGGCGGCGACGGCGTCAAATTTGGCGATTTCACTCGGATCGACGTTTTCCGGACGAGGCGCCGCCGGCTGGATCGCTTCATTACTCACTTCAGGGGTCATGTAACAGCTCCTTATCAATTTATCGGCTAAGTATACGCGCAACCGGACCGTACGGCAGCCCGTTTGCCTGCAAAAGCGGGCATTTTCGCCGCGTCGTTGCGGTTGGGGTGGCTTGTCGCGACATGAGATGATTCCACTGCGCCTTTCAACGGTGACGGTGCCCTTTCACAGAAAAAAGATGGTATACTTTGACACCTTTAAATCCGGGTAGAAGCTTCATTAGTAGAGGGATAGCGGCTCCATGAGCGACCTTGCCAGAGAAATTACACCGGTCAATATCGAAGAAGAGCTGAAACGTTCTTATCTGGATTACGCCATGTCCGTCATCGTCGGACGTGCGTTGCCGGATGTGCGCGACGGGCTCAAGCCAGTGCACCGTCGCGTGCTGTTCGCGATGAGCGTGCTCGGTAATGACTGGAATAAACCTTATAAAAAATCGGCGCGCGTCGTCGGCGACGTCATCGGTAAATATCACCCCCACGGGGATACCGCCGTCTACGACACCATCGTGCGTATGGCACAGCCGTTCTCGCTGCGTTACATGCTGGTGGATGGCCAGGGCAACTTCGGTTCCGTTGACGGCGACTCCGCCGCGGCGATGCGTTATACCGAAGTGCGCATGGCGAAAATCGCTCACGAATTACTGGCGGATCTGGAAAAAGAGACCGTCGATTACGTGCCCAACTATGACGGCACCGAGAAAATTCCCGATGTCATGCCCACCAGTATCCCCAACCTGCTGGTCAACGGCTCTTCCGGCATCGCGGTGGGAATGGCCACCAACATACCGCCGCACAACCTTGCGGAAGTTATCGATGGCTGTCTGGCCTATATCGACGATGAGAACATCAGCGTTGAAGGCTTGATGGAATACATCCCCGGTCCCGATTTCCCGACCGCCGCCATCATCAATGGCCGGCGCGGCATTGAAGAGGCCTACCGCACCGGGCGCGGTAAAATTTACATCCGCGCGCGCGCTGAGGTGGAAACGGACGGCAAGTCCGGCCGGGAAACCATCATCGTGCATGAAATTCCCTATCAGGTAAACAAAGCGCGCCTGATTGAGAAAATCGCCGAGCTGGTAAAGGAAAAGCGCGTCGAAGGCATCAGCGGTCTGCGCGATGAATCCGACAAGGATGGCATGCGCATCGTGATTGAAATCAAACGCGACGCGGTGGGGGAGGTTGTGCTCAACAACCTTTACTCCCTGACCCAGCTGCAGGTGTCGTTTGGTATCAACATGGTGGCGCTGCATCAGGGGCAGCCGAAGATCCTGCCGCTGAAGGACATTTTATCCGCCTTCGTGCGCCACCGCCGTGAAGTGGTGACCCGCCGCACGATTTTTGAATTACGCAAAGCCCGCGATCGCGCCCATATTCTGGAAGCGTTGGCGGTGGCGCTGGCAAACATCGACCCGATCATTGAACTGATTCGCCAGGCGCCGACGCCGGCGGAAGCGAAAGCTGGCCTGGTCGCGCGTTCATGGGCGCTGGGTACCGTCTCCGCCATGCTGGAGCGCGCCGGCGACGACGCCGCGCGGCCGGAGTGGCTGGAGCCGGAATACGGCATTCGCGACGGGGAATATTACCTGACCGAGCAACAGGCCCAGGCGATTCTGGATTTGCGTCTGCAAAAACTGACCGGCCTCGAGCATGAAAAACTGCTGGATGAATATAAGGAGCTGCTGACCCAGATAGCTGAACTTATCCGTATCCTGCAGAATCCTGACCGCTTGATGGAGGTGATCCGCGAAGAGCTGGTGGCCATCAAAGAGCAGTATAACGACCCCCGCCGCACCGAGATTACCGCCAATACGTCGGATATCAATATCGAAGACCTGATTAATCAGGAAGATGTGGTCGTTACACTGTCCCATCAGGGTTACGTGAAATATCAGCCGTTGACGGACTATGAGGCGCAGCGCCGCGGCGGCAAAGGCAAGTCGGCGGCCAGCATCAAGGAAGAGGACTTTATCGACCGGCTGCTGGTGGCGAATACCCACGACACTATCTTGCTGTTCTCCAGCCGGGGACGGATGTACTGGATGAAGGTTTATCAACTGCCGGAAGCCAGCCGCGGCGCCCGTGGGCGGCCGATAGTCAATTTGCTGCCGTTGGAGTCCAACGAACGTATCACCGCTATCTTGCCGGTGCGTGAGTATGAAGAAGGGCGCCACGTCTTCATGGCGACCGCCAGCGGCACCGTGAAGAAGACCTCCCTGATTGAGTTCAGCCGTCCGCGCAGCGCCGGTATTATTGCCGTCAATCTTAACGATGGCGATGAGCTGATTGGTGTCGATCTGACCGACGGCAGCAACGAGGTCATGCTGTTCTCCGCTTATGGTAAAGTGGTGCGTTTCCCGGAAAGCCAGGTGCGCAGCATGGGGCGGACCGCCACCGGCGTGCGCGGTATCAATCTGGCCGAAGGTGACCGTGTGGTGTCTCTCATCGTGCCGCGTGGCGAGGGGCCGATACTGACGGTGGCGCAGCACGGTTACGGCAAGCGCACCGCCCAGGCGGAGTATCCGACCAAGTCCCGCGCCACCCAGGGCGTTATCTCCATCAAGGTAAGCGAGCGCAATGGTGAAGTGGTCGGCGCGGTGCAGGTGGATGACTGCGATCAGATAATGATGATAACCGACGCCGGTACGCTGGTGCGTACGCGGGTCTCCGAGGTCAGCATCGTGGGCCGCAACACCCAGGGCGTGACGCTCATTCGCACCGCGCAGGACGAACACGTGGTGGGGCTGCAGCGCGTCGCCGAACCGGTCGATGACGACGATCTGGATTCGGTGGCGAACCCTGACGCGTTAGCGGATGATGCCCTCGCGGAGGCTGATGACGACATCGATGGTGACGATGATGTCGACGGCGAACGCGAATAATCGCCACCGCCGGCGTGTAACGGTAACCCAAAAGAGCCAGCGCGGTTGCGCTGGCCTTTTTAATTTCGGCTGATTTTCTTTTATCGAACGGTACGGGCTTGAAATATTTCACTTCGTTTCGCACCACGGTCAAAATTTCCCGCTACCTGTTCAGGACGCTGGCACTCATGCTGTGGGCGCTCGGCGCATTATTATCCTTTCTTTATTTTTTCAGTCTGCTGCACCAGCGTGAAGCCGTGCTGCGCCAGGAGTACGATAATAGCTATGAACAGGCGCAAAATTATATCCGTCACTCGGCGGACATCACGCGTCAGCTGAAATACATGGCGGAAAACCGGTTAACCGGCAGCTTGAGCGGGCTGGACATGCTGGATGGCAACACCGGCGCCAAACTGACCCAACCGCGCTACAGCGCGCTGATCCCCAACGGCGATTGCGCCAGTGAAAGTCCGCGCTTTCACACCGCGGTCAACGCGCTGACCTATTTTCTCAGCTATTGGAAAGATAATTTTTCCGACGCTTACGATCTTAATCTGGTGTTTTATATTGGCGGTGAGAGCCTGTGCCTGGCGGATTTCAGCATGCGCAGCGTGGAAAACGGCGACGATGCCGCGCCTAAAAGCCTGGTGCGCCAGGTTATCAAATTCCGTAACGCGCGCCTCACCGAACTGCAAGGCACTCAATATTGGGTTACCCCCGGCAACCGGCACGACAACGGCAACTATTATGTCCTCATCCCCCTGTACAGCGGTAATAAGCTGGAAGCCCTTATCGGCATCGAGCAAACGATGCGGCTGGAGGATTTCGCCAGCGCCAGTAATATGCCTCTCGGCCTGACGCTGCTCGACCAGAACAATTTGCCGTTGCTGACGCTGACCAGCGGCGAGCGCAGCGCGGCGGCACTCAGCACGTTTCCCATGCAGTCGGCCTATTTTGGCTATAACCACGGCTTTGCTAATCTGGTCATGAAAAAAGCGCTGTCGCAGACCGCGCTGAGTATGGCGTTTTCGCTGCCGCGCAGCGCGGTGATAGACAATCTCAACATGCTGCTATTCAAACTGGGGCTGCTGAATCTGTTTTCTGCGGCGGCGCTGATGTGCCTGACCTGGCTGTTTGAGCGCAGGATGCTAGCGCCGGCGGAAAAGAACGTGTTCCAATTGGAAGAGAACGAGCAGTTTAATCGCAAAATCGTGGCTTCGGCGCCGGTGGGGATTTCCATTCTGCGCATCAGCGACGGCGCCAACCTGATTAGTAATGAGTTGGCACATAATTATTTAAGCATGCTCACCTATGAAGATCGCCAGCGCATCACCCATATCATCTGCGGGCAGCATGTCAATTTTGTCGATGTGATCACCAGTAATAACACCAATCTGCAAATCAGTTTCGTCCATTCCCGTTATCGCAATCAGAACGTCGCCATCTGCGTGCTGGTGGATGTCAGCGCCCGGGTGCGCATGGAGGAATCGCTACAGGATATGGCGGCCGCCGCAGAGCAGGCAAGCCAGGCCAAGTCGATGTTTCTGGCGACCGTCAGCCACGAATTGCGTACGCCGCTGTACGGCATCATCGGCAATCTGGACCTATTGAAAACCAAGGTGTTGCCGGATGACGTCGACAGACTGGTCATGGCAATGAGCAACTCTTCGGCGTTGCTATTGAATATCATCAGCGACATTCTCGATTTCTCGAAAATCGAATCGTAATAGCTGAAAATTGAACCGAAGGAATACTCCCCGCGCGAAACGGTGAGCTATATCATCGGCAATTACCTGTCGCTGGTGGTGAAAAAACGCCTGGGGCTGTATTGCTTCATCGACCCGGATGTACCGGACAGCCTGCGCGGCGACCCGGCGCGTTTGCAGCAGGTGCTGTCCAATTTGCTTAATAACGCCATAAAATTTACCCGCAGCGGCAGTATCGTCGTGACGGTGTATTGCCGGGATGGTTACCTGCTGTTTAGCGTACGGGATACCGGCGTAGGCATGCAAACGCGGGAAGTGATGCAGCTGTTTGACCCGTTTGTACAGCTGGGCGACGGCGGTCAGCGCCCGACTCAGGGCACCGGGCTGGGGCTGGCGATTTGTGAGAAATTGGTCAATTTGATGGACGGCGATATCGCCGTGGAATCCGAACGCGGGATCGGCAGCCGTTTCACCATCCGTTTGCCGCTTTATCAGGCGTTCACCCGGCCGGTGGAAAAACAGGATGCCGCCGGCCACACCTGCTGGCTGGCGGTGCGCAATAGCGCCATGGGACGCTATCTGCAGCTGTTGCTGCGCCACCATGGTCTGACGGTGCTGGACTACCACGACGAGGCCCTCAGCTTCGACGATATGTTTATTTGCGATGATCCCCAGCAGCCGTAAGGCAGAGCGCGCGCCACGATATGCTTCTCAAATGATCATATCGGTCCGGCAGAAGAAATCCGCCCCGGCTATTGGCACTTAAGCCCGGCATTTGCGGCCGACCTGCCGCTGCTGCTCAACTATCTCTATCGCGGCGACCAGGCGATATGGACGGCATTGCCGGCGCCGCCGGTGATGTTGCCCGCAAGCGTCGCCAACGAAGATATTCTGATACTGGTAGTGGACGACCATCCCATTAATCGTCGGTTGTTGGCGGATCAGTTAGGCTCATTGGGATACCAGGTCATCACCGCTAACGACGGGCTGGATGCGTTAAATGTGATAAGCCGGCAGGCGGTGGACATTATTCTCAGCGACGTCAATATGCCCAATATGGATGGTTATCAGTTTGCCCGCGCGCTGAGAACGCAGGGCAGGGTGACGCCCGTGGTCGGCGTCACCGCCAATGCCCTGGCGGAGGAGAAGCAGCGCTGTCTGGATGCGGGCATGGACAATTGCCTGTCAAAACCGGTGACGCTGGAGGTCCTGCAGCCGGTGCTTTCGGCCTACAGTCAACAGGTGCGTCAAGCGCGCAAAGGCGCTGACGCAGGTCATGATCAGTAGCGTCCTGGGCGGCGATTGCGCTGGCGCGCTTCGGCGGTCAGTCGCGGGCGGCGATTGTACTGGCGCGCATTGTCGGTCAGTCGCGGGCGGCGGTTGCGCTGGCGTGCTTCGGCGGTCAGTCTGGGGCGGCGGTTGTAATGGCACGCATGGCCGGATCATGCCAGCGTGGCGCCGCTGTGCTGGCGACGACCGGTGGAAAGCCATGAGGGCCTGTTTTGGAGGATAACGCGTGCGGACGCTCTGCACAGAGAGGATGCAGCTTCAAGCGGCGCGGCGGCACATCGTGCCGCGCGACCGAAAGAAAGGCGGATTAGTCTTTGTCGACCGGCGCCATGCTGACCGACGACAAATAATTCAACAGCCCGATATCGTTCTCCACGCCCAGTTTGAGCATGGCCGATTTTTTTGGCTGCTGATGGTCTTGATGCTCCGATTTAGTTTTTTGGCGATTTCGGTCACCAGAAAACCCTCGGCAAACAAGCGTAGCACTTCGCTTTCCTTGGGCGACAGGCGTTTATCGCCGTAACCGCCGGCGCTGATGCGCTCCAGAAGCTTCGCCACGCTTTCGGGGGTGTATTTTTTGCCTTTCTGCAGCGAGGCCAGCGCTTTGGGCAGGTCAGTGGGCGCACCCTGTTTGAGCACTATGCCATCGATATCCAACTCCAGCACCGCGCTTAAAATCGCCGGGTTGTTGTTCATGGTCAGGACAATGATCGCCAGGTGAGGATAATGGCGCTTGATATATTTAATCAGCGTGATGCCATCACCGTACTTTTCACCGGGCATGGAGAGATCCGTCACCAAGACATTCGCATCCAGTTTGCCAAGACTATTAATAATGGCGGTGGAATCCTCGAATTCGCCAACCACGTTGACCCATTCGATTTGTTCAAGTGATTTCCGAATGCCGAACAAGACGATCGGATGGTCATCGGCAATGATGACATTAAGGTTATTCATAGTTAAGGCTACATTGCATGCTGCAGCATTTTAGTGACAAAAACATCAATTTGGTGGATCTCCGATCCCATCTTTGATACATCTTGTTGTTTAATATACAACTCAAGGGATTCGCAGGCACGTTTACCCGGCTCCAGTCCGAGCATCGCAAACACCCCTTTCAGACGATGCGCGGTCTGCGCCAGCGCGTCCAGGTCGCCGCTTTCTGCTTCAGTATACAACCTCTTTACGTCATCGGGTACTGTCTCAACGAACAGGGTATAATAGTCACTGTCCTGTAACCGGTTTTGGTAACCACCGGCGCTTATTGGCTCGCCGGTCGCCTGATCCCGCTCGTCTTCCGGCTCAGCCAGCCGCTGCTCGATCAGCTGCAAAATCGCCTCAAGCATTGGCGCGCTGAAATTGTAATTCACCTGCATACGCCGGGTGGTCAGCGCCATGATACACTGGGTGTCTCCGTCCAGCAGTAGGGCATAATCCTCCATGCGCGCCGGGTCGTCAGTCATCAGCAAATCATGCTCCTGGCCGAGGTGGTGCTCATCGACGTAGACACACTCGGCACCCCATTGTTCCAGCATGACGCTGACAAGGGTGCGTATTTCTTCGTTGCGAATATCCAGCAAGACTAATGTATCTTGCAACAGTTTCTCGGCTTCCTCGCCGTCTTCGCCGTCAAGCGGGGCCAGCGGTAGGCTAAGGCTATACCGCGTGCCGATATCCACCCGGCTTTGTATCGCCAGTCGCCCGCCCATATGGCGGCAGAGCTTGTCGCACAAAAACCAGGTCAGTCCCGAACCGCGCTGGTAGCGGTCCTGCTGCGCCGCGCTGACAAACGGCTGGCTGAGGTTGGCCATCTCCTGCTCTCCGATGCCGGTATCGCTGAGCGAAAAGATTACCGCGCCGCCGGCGTCATCATTGCTCACCCGCAAGGTAATTTTACCGAAATGCGTGGTGGTGATGGCGTAATCAAGGATCAGCGCAATCACTTTGCTGACCGCCTGTGCGTCGCCGGTATAGCAGCGCTCGAATGGCAGCAGGTAATGATGAAACAGCCCCAGTCCCTTTTGACTCAAAAGCGATAACCGGTCCCGCAGCACCTCATCGCACAACTGATGCAGGTTGAAAGGCGCGCTGGCCGGTTGCCACTCTTGCAGTTCCAGGCGGGTAAGCAGCTGCAAGTTGTCCGTCAGCCCCATCAGCCGCGAAGATTCCTGGCGCAACTGCGCTAATAACGTCGCCTGCTGGTCCTCGCTCTCGGCGGTGATGCGATCCACCAATTGCCCGATTGCCGCCAGCGGCGCGTTCAACTCCTGTTTGATATTGTTGAGTATTGCGCTTCGTGATTCTTATCCAATTCCCGCTGGGCCTGCTGCAGTTTTTTATTGACCAACACCTCTTTGTCCTGGTCCAGCAATTGGAATAGCCAGGTCTGCGGCGAGAGCTGACTTTTGAACATCCGGATTTCATACACTTCATTGTTTACCGTCGCCTGGATGACGCCTTGATGTCCCTCGGCCAAATTGGCGATTTTTTGCAAGCTCAGATGCGGCAGCAGGTGATCGGCGATTTTATTACTCGACACCATGGTATTGTCGCTGAAATTATAAATCAGCAGGCCCAGCGGCAGATTGGCGATCACTTCCTGACCCAGCGTTTGGTGGGATTTAAGCTGTTGCACCATATCAATATTGGGGCGCGGCGAGTTTTTGCGTACCAGATATATGCCGAGCAGGGAGAAGGCAATCAGTAATAGATCGATGAGCACCAGCCACAGATTATTATGCAGCAGGTCCAGCGCCAGGCTGATAAGCGATACCCGGTAGGTCATCGACAGCGGTGCATTGGATAACGGCGCGGTAATTTCAAGCATGGCGCCGTTCATCCGGCTGTAGACGCGCG
This sequence comes from Candidatus Sodalis endolongispinus, assembly GCF_018777395.1. Classification (GTDB taxonomy): domain Bacteria; phylum Pseudomonadota; class Gammaproteobacteria; order Enterobacterales; family Enterobacteriaceae; genus Sodalis_B; species Sodalis_B endolongispinus. The sequence continues at coordinate 843,058 of NZ_JAFJYC010000001.1, read as the reverse complement.
GCGTCTGGGCGCCGTCCAGATCGTCATCGTCCACGCTGCCGTCTGCGGTGTTAAGCTCGGCGGCGCTGTTGAGAACGAAATTGGCGCGCGCCATATTAAGCGGAATAATATCGTTTATCGGTAAATCAAAGGCAATAATGGTCGCCAAGTGGCCTGGCTGATTGAAAATCATGCGCTGAGTAAAATAATAGTCGTTAAGAAACCGATATTTGCGTAGGGGAGAGAAACTCTCTCGTTCATCCAGGATATTGGCCTGTTGCAGCATTTCGTTGCGGCGTGAATCCACCAGTAGACTGATATAGCTGTCGCGAAAGCGGGGATTCGTCTCGCGCAGCGGCTGCGTAGAGATGAGCGTCAGGCTGTTATCGCTGCCGTTAAGGTAATACAACGTGAAGTTGTTATTCTCCGCCCCCCACAGCACATCAAGATAGCGCGACATCGCCAGCGCGCGGGAATAGGTCGCGCTTTCATGACTGCCGAAAATCATCGCGTCGGTTTTTTATGTGGCTTGTCGATAAAATAGACGTCCGGCCGCAGCCGCACTTCCTGGGCGCCGTTTGGCTGCAGCGACAGGGCGTCGTTTTTGCCGGAAGCGTCATAAAGCTGATAGGCGGCGACGCGATATTTGTCGATGCGTTTTTGCATAGAGCCGGCAATGGTGCTCAAACTATGTTGCTTTTCCACGACGTAGGTACTGAAAACCCAGCACCCACAGCGACAGTAGCAGCAACAAGATAAACACCAGAAAACCGCGCAGCAGCGCGGTAGAGGTTAACGCGATTTTTTGATTTGCATAACGGGCCCGGCTGTTATTGTCCTTTAATGGGTCACGAGGCGCGCGCAGGCGCTGACCACCAGTAATAATACTGCTACACAGCAAAAAGCGACATACAGGCTGGTCAAATGGGCGATGAAGCCTATCAGTGCCGGGCCGGTAAGGATACCGGAATAGCCCACGCCGGAAATAGCCGCCAGCGCCAGATGTGGCGGCATATCCCGCTGGTCGCTCACGACGCTTAACAGCAACGGCACCAGATTGGCGGCGCCGAAGCCCAGCAATAAAAAGCTGAACAACGTCACCGCCGGCACGTCGATGGCCAGCAACAAACCCGCCCCAGCGCACAGGCTGCCGCCGAGCAGCATGCGAAAGCGGCCAATATAATTGATGAGCCTATCGCCACACAGCCGGCCGAGGGTCATGCTGATGCAGAACAAAGCGTAACCCAAGCCGCCGGACGCACTGCTCATACCCCATTCATGGGTAAGAAACAGTGCGCTCCAATCCAGCATCGCGCCTTCGGTTAAAAACAGAATGAAACACAGCAAACCGACGGCCAATACCCGCCCGTGGGGACGGACGAACAGCGGCGCGCTCGGATCCTCGCCCGTTAGGGTCAGAAGCTGACCGGCGGCCAGCGCCAGTAGCGCGAATAGCACCGCCACGATCACCAGCACGCTCGCAAGGGGCGACAGCGCACAGGCCAGCAGCGCGCTGACCAGACCAGCGCCGGCAATGCCACCCAGGCTGAAAAATCCGTGAAAGCCGGACATCATGGCGCGGCCGCTGGCTTTTTCCACCGCCATCGCCTGAATATTCATCGTGATATCCAGTGTCCCCAGCCCCGCGCCGAACAGCAGCAGCGTCATGGCCAACAGCGGCATACTCTCAAGCCATGCCAGCAGCGGCAATGTCGACCCCAGCACGCAGGCCGCGGCGATGATGGGCCGTTTGCAGCCTAGCCGGTGTGACCAGGGCGCCGCCAGCGGTATCGCCAGCAGCGAACCGATGCCCAGACACAGCATCAGCAGACCGAGGGATGCATCGTTAATCGCCAGCCGCGCCTTGGCGAAGGGGACCAGCGGCGCCCAGGCGGACATCGCAAAGCCGGCGATAAAAAACACCACGCTGGTGGCGACACGCACCGGATGAGCGGCACGCAAAATGGAAGGCTGGGCAATGGTCATTATAATGGGCCGCGAGCATAAGTCCTGGTGTAAAACGCGGCCGGAAAGGGCCGTTATCATTCCAGTGCTAGCGTACGCGCCTGGGTGACTCGATTTTTCTGTTCAACCTGACGAGCAATCGACGGCGCTGCCATATGCGCCGGGTGCCTTTTTTCACCAGATATAAGGTCGCCGACCTGGCGCCATCCCGCGGCGAACAGCGGAACACAAACTGACGCTGGCAGTTGGGCGTCGGCTTACGTTTGTCCACCGCTGCCGCGACGTTCCAGCCACAGGGCAATCATCGACAAAATAAACGCCTGTTCCGCTTCGCTAAGCGCCACGCCACGCGGTATGCCGTACCACTTCTCCAAACAGCCGCGGCAACAGGTGGCGGTTGCATGCTGGGCGACAAACACCGGATGGCCCCGCCACGGCGTTTGTTTCCCCTTCTCTTTGGCCGGGAACGCCGGTGCCAACCGGCGGGTGATGAAATCCCGCGCGTGGTTCAAGATGACCGACATGCCTTTGGCGTGCAGATACTCGCTATCGCGCGGGTCAAGAGAGAAACGGCGCCGAAAGGCCGATTGTTGCAGGCGTTGCCATATTAGCTCTTTATCCCTTGCATTTTGCGTCATTGGGTTACCTCGCCCCGGTCGGCCGCCTGCTCCGTGTGCACAGGGCGCATAGTGTAACACGCCATGCGCCGGTAAACGATGGACAGCAAAGAGACAAGGCGCGTTGTCTTCGCCCGTCGTCACGGCGCAGGATAATGCCTGGCGACAGGGTAACCAAGAAGAAGGAAATGTAACAAAGTGCCGAAAACAGAGGTGTCGGGATGAAAGATAAGGAATGCTGCGTATATATATTATGTTATTCACTATTGAATTTAAATATGGTTTTACCTCATTTAATTTTCCGTAGTAAAAGTGGTTGTTAATCGCAGTATTATTATCGATCTCTCTCACACTCTGGTTAAAAAAAATTGATGAATGGTGTCATTGAAAGGCCTTTTTTATATTCGTTGTCGAGGTTTTTATTCAATATTTGACGAGGTACATGTGAGGAATTGTTTTATAATGCAATGTTTTTAAAGTCTTTTTGTTTATGTTTGGTGCCATCAATTAGTTGGATAATATGATGCATTTAGTGTTTTTTGTTTATATCATTATGATGTCTGTCGGTTATTTGTTGCCATGCAATGGCTTGAAAGGTCAAAATTCATCGAGTATGATTCCGCCGTAAGCTCAATATCCGATCTATCAGTGACATCAAGATCTGTTGAATGCTCGATTTTATTTGGGCCTCTGCGGATATCAAATTATTAGTGGCAAAATATAATAAATATAGAGGGTATCAACATGAAACTACAGTATCTGTATGTACTCGTTTCGGCTATGGTGATGGCCGGCAGCGCCGGGGCAGCCGAAGTTTATAATAAAGACGGCAATAAGCTGGATTTATTCGGTAAACTTAACGGCATGCGCTATATGTCCAGTGATGATGCTAAAAACGGCGATCGCTCCTTCATCCGTTATGGCTTCAAGGGAGAAGCCCAGCTTAACGAAGAATTCACCGGTTTCGGTACCTGGGAGCAAGAAGTCAGGCTGAACCAAGCCGAAGGTGAAGGCGCGAGAAGCAACTTTACCCGCCTAGGTTTCGCCGGAATCAAGTTCGCCGATGCGGGCAGTATTGACTATGGCCGTAACTACGGCGTGCTGTATGACGTCGGCGCCTGGACCGGCATGATGCCTGAATTCGGCGGCGATACCACCGTAACCGACAATTTTATGACCGGAAGCGCTAACGGTGTGTTCACCTATCGCAATACCAATTTCTTCGGGATGGTTGGCGGCCTGAACTTTGCGCTGCAGTACCAGGGCAAAAACGACGCTAAGGGCGAGGGGAAGGGCGGCCGTGGTTTAAATGAGGCGAATGGCGATGGCTACGGTCTGTCCGCCACCTATGATTTTGGGAACGGCGTTTCCGCCGGTGCAGCTTATACCAGCAGCAATCGCACCTTGGCGCAGCGTATGTCGACCTTTGCCCGTCATGACAATAAAAGGGCTGAAGCTTACTCTTTCGGTCTGAAATATGACGCCAATAACCTCTACCTGGCGGCGCTGTACAGCGAAACCCGCAACATGACACCTTATGGCGATTTCTCGGGCAAACTCGCCGAGGGGCAGAAATACGGCTTCGCGGACAAGGCCCACAACCTTGAATTGGTGGCGCAATATGCGCTTGATTTCGGCTTGCGCCCCTCGATCGGCTATCTGCAATCGCGTATTGACGGCGACGATCAGGGCAAAAGCCAAAACATCAAGAAATACATCGAGGTGGGTGCCAGCTATAATTTCAACAAGAACATGCTGACCTTCATCGACTATCGTATCAATCTGCTGTCTAAAAACGACTTTACCCGTGACACGCAGATCTCTACCGACAATATCTTAGCGTTGGGCATGACGTACATGTTCTGATGTGTTAGTTAACGTAGAGTATCAGATTGGTAAGAAACGGGGCGTACGGTGTGACCGTCCGCCCCGTTGTTTTGTAAGACACGCCGCAACCCTCGCCCGAGACGGGCGGAGATGCCAGCGGTAGAGCGATCCCTACGTGCTGGATTGCCGCGCGAGGCTGGGGGAGGTGATGGGGGGGAGTTAACGATGTTAGCGGTGGCGCTGATTGACAAGCGCTTTTTTGCGCATTTGTTTAACTGCTTTAATCAGCGAAAATACGGCAAAGCCGAGCAAGACGGCTATGAGAATAAAATTCGTCATCTCTTTGCTCTCCTTCTATCCTGGAAGGCGCCTATTATCGGTAAGGAGAGAGAACAGGGTAATAGGATGATTCCGCAAGCGCTACCGCCTCTTCCTTACGCCGGCTTGCTTGGCGCCCCATGTTGCCACCTCGCCAATCGGCCAGGCGTCGCAGGCCCCGCCGTTGCCGCCTGCAAGCGGTGTTGTGTTCCCGCCGGTGCCAATCGTTTCGGCGTGGCGCTGAAGTCTCAGGCCGTTGCCACCCGCAGGCGGTGTTGTGTTCCCGGCGGTGCCGGCCAGCGCCGCACTGCGTGCCGGCGCAGTCGGCCACCTGCACGCCGCAGGATTTTCTGCGGCGTCGGTTTGTGATTGTCTTTTGGTTAAACAATACTTTATTCTGCTTAAGTTCCCCTCTTTGCCGACAGGATGCCCTATGTACTTATTGAGAACGTCACCGGCCTCGCCTTTTGGTTGGAAAGTCGCTTTGGCGGCGGCGGCAACCGGCCTTGCCGATCAACTGACCATCGAGCCGGCGGACGTCAATAATCCCCTCGACAGCCTGTTACAGCAGAATCCGCTAGGCAAGATCCCGACGCTTATCACGCCGGAGGGGCAGAGCCTGTTTGATTCGCGGGTGATTATTGAATTTCTGGATGCCAAAGCCGGTGGCGGCGTGCTGATCCCCAAGGGCGATGACCGCTGGGGGTGCTACGCCAGCAGGCGTTGGCGGATGGTTTGATGGATGCGGCGCTGTTGGTGGTGTATGAAGATCGTTACCGCCCGGCGGACGAACGTTCCCCGGGATGGGTGGCGCGCCAGCAGGATAAAATGGCGCGCGCGCTCAACTACGCCGAAAGCCATTATACGCTTCCCCCGGTGGCCGAATCTTTGCATGTAGGGGAAATTGTGCTGGCCGCCGCGCTGGGTTAACTGGATCTGCGCTTTGACGGCGCCTGGCGCCAACATTACCCAAAGCTGGTCAACTGGCTCACGCTTTTTCGTCAGGCGCTACCGGCTTATGACGCCACCGGTAGCCAGCCGTAGGCGCCCGCATCAGCCCATGCCAGCGGGCGTCGCCCGTCGGTAGGTGAAGCCGCGTGCCCGGTTGCCGGGCGCGTTATGTTCCCGTTGCAAACAAGGATAACAGGCTATGTCGAACTGTTGGCTGTCGAAAGTGGCGGCCCTTGCCGTCGCAGCAGCAGTAGGGTTGGGATCGTTTTGCGCGCCGGCATTTGCCGCCCCGGCGCCCGTAAAGGTCACTTTTGTCTAGGAATGGCCGGTGGCGGATGGCTTCTGGATCCCCTGGACCTTGGGTATCAGCAAGGGGTTCTATCGGGAGGAGGGTATTGATCTCAACTTGGTGGCGCCGCCGACCGTAGCCGATACCATGAAATTCCTCGGTACCGGCCGGGCGGATGTCGCCTTCACCACCGTCATGGACATTATATTTGCCAAAGAACAGGGCGCGCCGGTGATTTCGATCGGTCGCTACGGCACCGGCAATAATTGGGGCATTTTCACCCCGGCGGGTCAGCCGGTCACGCTTGCACAACTTAAAGGCAAGCGCATTGGTATTTATAACGACACCTGGACGAAAGCGCAGCTGTCGTTGATGTTAAAGAGCGCCGGTATGACGTTGGACGATATCCAAATGGTCGCCGCCGCCGACAATACCGTTCCTTTGCTGCTGCAAAAACGCGTGGATGCTACCACCGGGGTTGCCAATGCCGAAGGGACGGAAATTGCGGTGGCCGGCAAGCAGACGCCGGAATTTATGCCTACCACCCGTCACGGCGTGCCCGATACGCCGATTTTCATGTTCGCCGGTAATCAACGCTGGCTGGAAAAGAATCCGCAGTTGGCCAAGGCGTTCATGCGCGCAACGGCGCGAAGTCTGCGCTATGCCATCGAGCATCCTGAGGAAGCCACCGCCGCTTTTGCCGCCAAATACAGCAAATCCTATGACGAGAATTTCGTTAAGCAGCAATGGCATGACACCATGCAGGTGCTGGGCGCGCCCGGCGACGAGCAACTAAAGCAAAACGATGTGGCCTGGCGTGATGTGCTGGACGCGGTGACCTCGCTTGGCATTGTGAAGACCACACTGCCGGTCGATGCGTATTACACCAACGCTTATTTACCGCAGGGGCAGTGATATCCCTGGCCGGCGCCGATCTCTCGCCCGGCGCCGGCAACGCGCGCCGTCAGCGCTGCCGCCATTCCTGTGGTCGTCGGTGCAGCCATTATCTCTCGCGCCGGAGGGGGTAAGTTATCGTCACCGGATTGCAGCGCCTCCGTTCACCGATGGCGTGGCGTTGCGCGCCGCAACGCCGCTAACCGCCTGACGTCGTCTGCTTCGAGAGCCTGGCCAGGCGAATCCCTTTCCTCCCCCTGTGGTTACGCTGAGCGCAGATCCGCCGGTTATGCAGTCATTGCATGGCTAAAGCCATTTTTTGCTTATCATTAAAATGTATAACTTACCGCTTTTTTATTTGTTGATTATATGTAACGCTTGTAAAACTGTATACCTATCAGGAAAAAGGAGTGAACAGGCGTGAACTTTCAGCAACTGCGTATTATCCGCGAGTCAGCCCGCTGCAACTATAATCTGACCGATGTTGCGAGCATGCTTTTCACTTCGCAATCGGGCGTCAGCCGTCATATCCGCGAACTCGAGGATGAACTGGGAGTGGAAATCTTCATCCGCCGCGGCAAACGTCTGATTGGCATGACGGAGCCGGGCAAGACGCTGCTGTCGGTTGCCGAGCGTATTCTTAATGAAGCCAATAATATCCGCCGGATTGCCGATGTGTTTGCCAACAAGGATTCCGGCGAACTCTCTATCGTCACCACGCATACTCAGGCGCGTTACAGCTTGCCGGGCGTTATCAAGCAATTTCGCGAATTGTATCCGCGGGTGCGCTTAGTGCTCAATCAGGGTAGCCCCGAGGAAATCGTCGCCATGCTGCAATCCGGCGATGCCGACGTCGGTATCGCCAGCGAGAAATTGATGACCGAAGAGCAACTGGCGGCCTTTCCTTATTAATACTGGCACCACGCGGTAGTGGTCCCACAAGAGCATGAGTTGACCCGAGCTCCTGAGCTTACGCTTGAAACCTTGAGCCGCTATCCGCTTATTACCTACCGCCACGGCATCACCGGCCGTTCGCGGCTGGATGTAGCTTTCCAGGCGGCAGGGCTTCACCCGGAGGTAGTGATAAGCGCCCAGGATTCAGATGTTATCAAAACTTACGTCGAGCTGGGGCTCGGGGTTGGGCTGCTGGAGGACATGTCCTATAACCGTGAAAGAGACGCCGGCCTGGTGAGTCTGAGCGCGGAGCATTTGTTTGAGGCCAATACCGTGTGGCTCGGGGTAAAACGCGGCCAACTGCAGCGTAAGTATGCCTGGCGTTTTATTCAGCTGTGCAACCCGCAACTGTCGCTAACGGAAATTGAAGAAGCGGTATTCGCCGCCGCCGCCCTCGACTATCAAATTTAACCGCGCGAGCAAGGCCGGGGAGCGGCCGGCCGGGCGGTCACGCGTTTCACGGCCGCCGCCGGTTATCAACGGTAATGTGATAATTATCACTGTAAACAAACTCGGACTAATCCTATAATCACTCATTCTTTACAGAGCTAACGCCATGAGCCTCTCATGAGTGCCGGAGATAAGCGCCGGAAAGGATAAACGCCGTACGCCCCGTGAAATGGGGCTTTTTTTTCAGCAGAAAAGCGCATCGGCAACTTACCTCCTCGCAAGAGGGAGTACAGCAAAGGTCGTCGGTGCGCTTCTCTGTCACGTCCTGGCAAATCGCACGCGTTCAAGCATACATCAGCGAAACAAACCCGATAATGGTCAGCGCCAGTCCAAGTAAAAAAGCAATATCGTTGGTATGCATAACATGACCTCCGTGCTATCACTTTTGTTTCATTATCAATATCATGGCCCCGACTGGCGCCGCAGGCTGTGACGCGCTTTCCATTTTGATTAAAAACAGCGCGATGGCGCAGAACCCGCATCCGGCATCGGTCCGTTCAACCGCCTGAGGGTAAACCCGCGCGCGTCGAGATCCGCCGTCGTTGGATGCCACCTCCTCATTCATCATTATGTTGCTTAACACGTGGTCCACGGCGTGCGTTGGACACCCTGCAACAGGGGCGTCCTGCGGCGATGACCACGGGCGATGTTCGCAACCCCTGGCGCCGTGCTGTTCCTTTATGTCTTTTTAAGGGTACCACTACGCGGGGGCGTATTCCCTTCGCCGTCCGGGCGGCGATGGCATGGCTGGGATTCGCACCCCAGGGCCCAAACGCCCTTGATATCTTTTCAGCCGACCCGTTTAATGCAGCGATGCAAGTGAGATAAGCGCGGTAAGCGGCATTATTGAGCCCAATCCGATGGCCGCCTGACGGCCGTCGGTGTATGGTTTAAACGCCGTTTTGGTTAGCGTGGATATAATGCGTTCCTTTATTTTTTCTCTGATGGTGATTTGCCTTAACTATGCTGTAAAAGACAATGCATTACGAAAGTCTGTAAGGAGTGGGTTGTGCGGTTGTTTTATCAACGTATTTTGCTGTTAATCGGTTTGTGTGGTTTTTTCTCTGCGGCATGGGCGACTGACGACCCGCCGGCGGCGTCAACGGGTCTGTGGCAGCAGTTTACGCACAATGTGGCTGAAACCTGGCATCACTCTCCCAACCAAGATCTCTACGTGTCGGCCATTACCTGGCATAACCGTTATACGTATGACGACGAACATATCCGTCGCTACAATGAACGCCCCTGGGGCGCCGGCTATGGTATTTCACGCTATGACGAGAAGGGAAACTGGCACGCCATTTACCTGATGGCCTTCAAGGATTCATTTAATAAATGGGAGCCGTTCGGTGGATATGCCTGGGAAAAACAATGGCGTCCGTTTGACCGTTATCAGGATATCCACTTTGGCGCCGGTTTCACCGCCGGGGTGACTGCCCGCGACAACTGGAAATACATCCCCGTGCCGGCGCTGCTGCCGCTGGCCTCGGTCGGCTATAAGCAATTGACGTTCCAGGCCACCTATATTCCCGGAACCTACAACAACGGCAATGTTTTCTTTGCCTGGTTGCGCTACCGTTTCTGACACGTATTCCACCTGTCCTAGCCTAATCCTGCTGACGGAAAAAGCGGTTGCTCCCGCCCGCGGCTTTGTATACTCGAACAATGTTGCCGCCCGTGGTGCGACATAACCCATCGCGCTTGACCAGCCGCACCAGCCGGCTGTGCCGGGTCGGTTGACGAGTCTGGGTGGTCCTTTTCCGGGGGAGCAGGGTATGGCGAAAACACGCGTCGGAGTGATTTTTGGCGGCCGTTCGGCGGAGCACGAGGTTTCCCTTCAGTCGGCGAAAAATATTGTCGACGCCATCGACAGGCAACAATTCGACGTTGTGCTGCTGGGCATCGATAAACAGGGAAGCTGGTATCTGCATGATGCCGCAAATTACCTGCTGCACGGCGATGATCCCGCCCGTATTGCGCTAAACGGCAGCACGCGGGAGATCGCCTTGCTGGCGGGCCGGCGGCAGCACCCGCTGATGCAGGCCGACCGGCCTGACACCTTGTTTCAAATCGATGTGATTTTCCCCATTATTCACGGCACGCTGGGGGAAGATGGCTCATTATAGGGGCTGCTGCGTATGGCGAATATACCCTACGTCGGCTCAGACGTGCTGGAATCGGCCACCAGCATGGATAAAGATGTCGCCAAGCGATTGTTGCGTGACGCCGGTCTGGCGGTGGCACCCCTTCTGACCTACACCCGCACACGGCGCGACGACATCCGCTTTGAGCAGGTTACCGCCTCCATGGGGCTACCGCTGTTTGTCAAACCGGACAATCAGGGGTCGTCGGTGGGGGTATCCAAGGTCATCTGTCGGCAAAGCTTCGAGCAGGCGTTAGCGCTGGCGTTTAGCTTCGATCATAAAGTGCTGGTAGAAACCGTTATCGCCGGTCGTGAGCTGGAGTGCGTCGTCCTGGGCAACGACGAGCCCGAGGCCAGTCTGTGCGGCGAGGTCGTCCTGAGCGAAAGTTTCTATTCTTATCACACCAAGTACATTAACGAGACGGTGGCGCAGGTAGTTGTACCGGCCGCCATCATCCAGGCGGCGAGCGATGACGTCCGTCGCATTGCGCTGCGGGCGTTTACCGCACTCAACTGTGCCGGTATGGCGCGGGTAGATGTTTTCTTGACCCCCGAGGGTAAAGTAGTGGTCAATGAGGTGAATACTCTGCCGGGGTTTACCAATATCAGCATGTATCCGAAATTGTGGCAGGCGAGCGGTCTGCGTTATACCGATCTCATCACGCGCCTCATCACGCTGGCGCTGGAGCGTTACCGTCAGGATCAAACGCTTGCCAGCTCGCTGGCCCTAAAAGGTTCAAGCGCATCCTGATGGCGCCCGGCACCGGACCGCGGCTGGTTGCGGTGTTTGCCGCCTGGCGTAGCGGTGGTCAGACTCAGCTGTGAAAGCAGGCTAATGACGACCGCCGAGCGACAATTTGCAGGCCAGTCCGGCGTAAACCGAAGCCAGCATGTAGCGCGGCCAGCTTGAGGGGCGGCGCCCAGGATTGACTAAGCCGTTGCCGATGCGGCTGGCGGTGAGGACCACAATGCCATTAACCACCAATCCGATAGCGTTGAGCACGGTTGCCATCAGCAAAATCTGTAGCGCCACCGATCCCATCCCTGCCTGCGCGGCTGCACAAATTGCGGAAAAAGCGCTAAAACAAACAGCGCCATCTTGGGATTGAGCAGGTTGGTCAGCAGGCCCTGGCGGAAAATCGCGCCCAGCGGTCGCCGGCGGGAGAGCGCCACTGCGCCGGCGGAATCGCGGCGACTCAGGATTTTCCACGCCAGATAAAGCAGATATACCGCTCCGGCGATCAGGACCAACTGGTATGCCAAGGGGGCCGCCAGGAAAAGTTGCGACAAGCCAAATGCCGCGGCCAGCGCATGGCAATAGGTGCCAGCCATAATGCCGCCGAGAGTGGCAAAACCGTCGCCGCGCCCCTGGCTAAGGCTGCGCGAAGCGATGAGCAACATGTCCGGCCCCGGCGTCAACGTCAGACAGGCGCCGGAAAATAACAGTAGTGATGAGGTGATTAACATCCTGTTCTCTCGCCGGGCAGGTCAGATAGACAGCATAAAAGCTCCGGGCAGGGAACACAAGCCGGATTTCACCATGAACTGCCGACGGCGGCGTGCAGTCGACCCACGGCGCCCGAGCCTATCGCCGGCCGGCGCTCAGTGAAACAACCGGTGCGCCAGTTCTAAGACCTGCGCCAGCAATCTAGCAGTAGCATCTCATCATCTGTTCTCGCGCGCGGCGTCAGACCACGGGATCGTTAATGGGCTTGATCAACTGCGGGCTGTCGTTATAAATATTCCCGACCGCCGAGGAAACCGGATGCCAGGCAAACGCCGTAGACGTTAGCGCGGTGGTCTCCGCCAGCACAGTGGCGGCGTCGATATCCAGCGCGGGATCAAGCCATTGCCGCGCGCCTTCGTCAGTTAACGCCAATGGCGGTCGGCTACGGGGATCCACCGGCCCACGCTCACCCGGACCGGTCAACAAAACGAAACCGCTATCATCCTGCGCGTCAGCGGCGGTCGAATGAAAACGGCCGAGGGCGGTAAAAAACAGCGGCCGCCGCGCGCGACGTGATAAATAAAGTTGTTTGCGTTCCACATGACGAAGACAGGTGCGCCACTCATACCAACCATCGGCCAGAATCAGCGCGCGGGTACTGATCATGGCGGGCTGATGGTGCTCTCTTGCCCAAGGTGGATGATAACCCCAGGTCACCGCCTCCAGGTGCAGTTCCGTATCGCGCTGATTCAATATTAACACCCGGCTCCCCGGCGAAATGTTGTAGCGCCCGATAGGCAATCTATTCTCTGCGGCATGACACGCCAGCGGAGAATCCAGCGCAGCCAGATAATCCGAACGCGCTTCATATTGGGCAAAACGTCCGCACATACTGTGCCTCCTGTTTTGTGCTGACAACAGCGTTAAGTATAGATGACGTCCGTCAGAAAAAATGAAAGAGGTTCCAAATATTGGAAAGCAGCGCCGGCATGCCGTAGGCAATACTGCGCGGTGGCGGCGCCTCACCGAGATTATCATCAGCGAGAGGGGGATGTTAACCCTCGTTGCCCAGAACTTGCCCTGCGCTGACCCGCTGCGGAGGCGGCGGCGTGGGTAATGTTTGGCAAAGTTAACGCTTTCATGCACCCCCGCCTGCCGCCTCAGCCTGGCATCAACCTTCGGAATGTTCAGGCGCGCCAATACGTTAGCCTGTGGACGCACCTAACCGCCAGCTGCTCCCCCAGGGATGTTTCATAAAGAAAAGTCTTGTAATATCATTATGTTTCAATGCGTTAAACTATTTATCGTGAACGTTATCACAAATCCAGCAAGGAGGTATTGTCGGTAATATAAATCTCTAATAGATTGCTGATTCGAGTTAGCAAAATTTTATTGTTCTACGTTAATCCCTAGGTGTTTCGAGTCCCGTTTTTGAATGTGATGTAACAGCGTATGGGCTGTTTACCGTGAAGCTGTATGACGCACCGGCGCGGGAAGGTTAAGGTTTCCTCCGCCTTGTTCAGTACATATCAAGCTAAAGGGAAAATCATGTCGCATAAAATCAGCAAGATAGAGGTGCATCTCGTGTCCCTGCCCGCCGCCGCCGGCCTGGCGGATGCTACACGCAAAGTGGAATCGGTGGGGTACACAGTGGTTAGGATCACCACCGATCAGGGCCTTGAGGGATTCGGGCTGACCTATCATGAGGTGGGCGGGGAAGCGACCAAGGCCCTCATTTTGAATAATTTTGCCCCCAAACTTCTTAATAGTGACCCCTTCGCTACCGAGGTGCTGTGGGAGCAATTTTTCCATTATTTGCGCGGCGTGGGCCGTAAATGGTTGACCTTTGGCGCCTTAAGCGCGGTGGACACGGCGCTGTGGGATCTCAAGGGCAAGATTACCGGCCTGCCGCTGTTCCGCTTGCTCGGCGGCACCAAAACCGCAGTGCCGGTTTACGCCAGCGGGTGATGGACGTCGTATAACGACGACCAACTGGTGCAGGAGGCCCAATCCATGGTGGCGCAAGGGTATCAGAAAATTAAAGTCAAACTGGGCGTGGAGGGGGGAACCCGGCCCCGGCGCGATGTCGAACGGATACGCAAAGTCCGTGAAGCCATCGGGCCCGACATTGATGTCCTGGTCGACGCCAATAATTGTTGGGATGCGGCCACCGCGGTGCAGGTAGCCAACAGAATCCGTGATTACGATATTTATCTCTTTGAAGAGCCGGTATTTGCCGATGACATTACCGGCCTGGCCCGATTTAAACGCGGTACCGATATCCCACTTGGCACCGGCGAGCATGAATATACCAAATTCGGCATTAGGGATTTAGTCATCAATGACGCGGTGGATATCGTACAAGTGGATGTGGCGCGCGTGGGTGGCTATACAGAGATATTAAAAGCGGCTGCCATTACCCAGGCATGGAATTTAAAATTTGCCCCACACGCGATGGAGCATATGCATAGCCATCTCGTCAGCGCATTACCCAATGCGCTGTTTCTCGAAAGACTTATGATGTTTGAGGAGATTACCAATGACATTTTTATTGACCCGCCCATGCCCACCAAAGGCTTTCTAGCGGTGCCCGAAGCCACGGGTTTAGGGCTGCGTCTGAATATGGACTTTATTCGCGACAACGAGGAATAGTCTTTCCGGTCGTTAGGGATAAACCAGACAATTTGTGGCAATCACACTCCGGACTTTCAGGGCGCGTCTTTGTGCTCCTGATGGGGGCAAGGCGCTCGGCGCCGTGCCTGCCAGCCTGTGGTAGGCGGGTGATTTATGCGGAAATTACCACATTCAAGCATGATGACAGGGGTAGGCTTACGTTAAATGACCCGCATTGACGTAGTGGTTTTTTGATGATTATCTCACGACCTCCGGGTAAGTCATTAAAGCGTAGGCAAGCATCAGTATCAGAGACGGGTTGCGCCCATCATTCTTGATTGTTGCAAGAATGACACTAAAGCGATAAGAGAGGAATGCATAATGAATACATTAGCTTCTGTTGCCGGCAAACGCTCTGATGATATTGAAAGTAAAGTCGTAAAAAAAATAATGATAAGAATATTGCCATTTTTGATGCTGGGCTATTTTATTGCTTTTATGGATCGCGTCAATATTGGCTTCGCCGCGGTACAAATGAATGCCTCCCTTGGCTTTACCTCGGCGGTCTATGGCGTGGGGGCCGGTATTTTCTTCATTGGCTATTTCCTGTTTGAGGTACCAAGTAATTTGGTTATGCACCGCTTTGGCGCACGGGTCCTGGATCGCCAGAATTATGATAACCTGGGGCATCATATCCGGGATGACCGCCTTCATCAGTGGCGAATATTCATTTTTCACCATCCGCTTCCTGTTAGGCATGGCCGAAGCCGGATTCTTTCCGGGCGTCGTCTACTATTTTTCCTATTGGCTACCGGCTAAAAACCGGGCCAGGGTGCTTAGTGTCTTCTACCTTGCGGTGCCTTTCGCCGTGGTATTCGGTTCGCTCATTTCGGCTCCCCTGCTGATGATGCACGGAGTGGGAGGATTGGAAGGATGGCAATGGCTGTTTATTATTGAAGCCCTCCCGGCGTTCATCCTGGGCATTTACCTCTTTTTCCGCTTAAAAGATAAACCGGAGCAGGCCACCTGGCTGGATGACGAAGAAAAAGCCTGGCTGACCGCGACGCTCAATAGCGAGAAGGCCAATCTGGCTACGCCTGGCCAACATCGTTTGGGCAAGGTGTTTGCCGATCCGCGTGTCATCAAACTGAGTCTGGTCTATTTTGGCATGAATTTCGCCGGCGTCGGCTTAATTATGTTTTTACCGCAAATCGTGGCGGGCTTTGGTTCAGCCATCTCCTGGGTGGGAGTGATTGCGGCCATACCTTATTTTGTCGCCGCGGTGTTGCTGCCTTTTATCGGCCGCTATTCCGACAGGCACCCCGGCAACCGCGCCCTCCAATCAGGCTGCAGCGCTGCGGCGGTGGCTATCGGCCTGGCGTTATGTGTTTTTATCAGCAATCCCGTCGCGATGTTGCTGCTGATTTGCCTCGCCGCGATTGGTATCTACGCCTTTGGCCCCGCCGTTTTGGGCGCTATGCTCCAATCTTTTTGCTGGCTCCGCCTCTGCGGCGGCCATCGCGGTTATCAATTCCGTGGGGAATTTAAGCGGCGTCGCCGGCCCCTTTGTGATGGGGTGGCTGCGGGACACGACCGGCAGTTTTGCCTTTTCCCTGCTCGCCATAGCGGCAGGGCCCGCGTTAGCGGCGGTGGGGTTAGTGGTTATCAAGCTGGGCCGCAAAACCGTTTAACCCGGGAAGCCCTATCAACGCGGAAAGGTTCTAAAAGAGGGGCAGCTGCCGCCTAAATGCTAACTCGACGCAGCTTGGCTATATCCCGAGCCGTGCTCTCTTGTCCGAGCGTAATTCAGTCTAGCGCTAAATGAAAGGCGCGGGCAGCCTGGCGGCAACATCGGCAGGCTGCCCGCGCGATAAGGAAAGGGGCGAGGGCCAACCAAAGCGCGGCCGGGCACGGAGAAAGTGAAGCGACCAAAGGCGCTCAGCGTCTTCTTTGCCCAAGAGCACAGCATGGCGGCACGGGCGCTGGCTTTAGCAGGTTATTGAAAACGGTTTCTTAATGACAATACGCGCGTGTCCGGGCCGGGCAGGCCGCAGGGATGGCTGCCTGATGCGGACGCGCCGGGCGTTATCACGACCGTTTGCGCAACGGCATGATAATGAAACATCACAAGCGACAATGGCACACCCTGTCAGGTAAGTGGATGAATAGCCATTCCAGGCGAACAACACATGACATGACGTTAATGCCCGGGAATGAACGCTAAACGGCGTAGGCGCCATCAGCACATTAACTTTATTCATCACCCTCCAGACGCAGGGTAAAGGGGAGTTGATATGTCTCAGAACGTCAATATCGAGGGGTTGATTTTAACAGCCAAAAAACGGCTGGATTTACAAGAGGCGCCCGGCTCTACCCGGGCAGGCTGGTTAATGATAACTGCTCTGCTTACCGAGTCGAGGGATATCTATTCTATGGCGTTCATCATCTACGCCCTGAAAGATATTTACCATCCCAGTAGTTGGTTACTCGGTTTCACCGCGGCCGGTACACAGTTTGGCGCCATTATCGGCGCTATTCTCGGTGGATGGCTGACCGACAGATTTGGCCGGCGCAAAATCTTTCTCGCGTCGATGCTGCTGTTTTCGGTATTTTCCATCCTGCAAGGGCTGGCCCCCAATATCTTTTGGCTGGCAATTATCCGCTGTTTCGCCGGTATTCCGGTGGGGGCCGATGTTGCCAACGGCTTTACCTACATCATGGAGGTGATGCCGAAAGGTAAACGGGAAGTCATGGCTAATCGCTGGCAGTTCATGTTCTCCCTCGGCATTATCGCCGCCATTTTGCTGGTGACGGTCTTGGTAGCGCTGGGGGTGAATAAGGATCATTTGTGGCGTATCGTATTGGCGGTGCCGGCTATCCCCGCGTTTCTCCTCCTACTATTGCGCCGTGAATTGCCGGAAACGCCCGTCTGGTTTGTGGAGCGGGGCCGGTTTGTCGAAGCGTGCCAGGCCGCTCGGCAGTATTACGGCGACCAGCATGGACGGCAGCTGGACGATCTGCTGCCCGAGCAGAATGTCACCATCGAACCGACGAGCGTTGGCGAAGCGCTAAAAGATTTATTCAGCCGCAGCTTCTCGCGCCGCACAGTCATTTGAGAACTACGCTTTTTCCTTATTATCTGCCGTTGATCCTGGCAACGATAGGCATTTCCGGCCAGATACAAAATAACCTGGCGCTGCTGGCAGTGAATTGTGTGGCGGTGGTATCCGCCTTTGTGGGCCCGCTGTTGCTGCATCGCCTGGGGCACCGCGGGTTAAGTCAGTACGGTTTTGTGTTTGTCACCCTGGGCATTCTCATTGCCGCCTATGGCGTCTATTCGCTGAACTATTTGATGATAACCGGCGGCGCCGCCCTAATGCTCTGGGGACATTATTGGGATGCGGAAAGCGGTATGACCGTAGTATCGCTGGTGGCTAAACCGAAATACCGCGGCGTGGCATCCGGTATTGGCTACACCATCGTGAAAATCACCGCTTTTGTGACCACGCTGGTCTTCCCGCCGTTGTTTGATGCCCTGGGCGTACCGCTGGCCTCCGCGCTTATCGCTATTGCGCCGTTCCTGGCCTTTCTGGCCGCGACATTCCTGCTTTCCGAAGTCTTCGGCCATGTCGCCGGCGACAATGAAGACGACGAGGCCGGTCCTGATGCAGTCCACCCGGGCTCCGGCTTCCCACACCCTGACCTGTTGCATGAAATGAAGAAAGAGGAGTGATCATGACTATCACCAATATGCCCGTTATCGACCATATCGAATTAATGACCGCGCGCGTCCCGCTGCCGGAAGGGCCGTGGGGCGACCAGATCCATCACGTCACCGATATCGAAGTCGCGATAGTCGAGGTAAAGGGCTCCAACGGCCTGGTAGGTACCGGTTTCAGCCATACCTCCGGCTGGTGTGGCGCCACCATTTCGGCGTTGATACGGAAAATTATTCCCGACGTTATCGGCCAGCGCCTGTCGCCGCGAGCGCTATGGGATCGCAGCTACAAATACATTCATGATGTCGGTGGGGCAGGCGTCACCACCCATGCGTTGTCCGCGCTGGATATTGCCTATTGGGATTTGTTGGGCAAAACGCTGAATGTGCCTATTGTCGATCTGCTCGGCAGGGTGCGCGATCGCGTGCCGCTTTACGGCAGCGGTATCAACCTGCACATGTCGATTGAGGAGGTTATTGAGCAGGTGCGTCGTTGGAAAGCGAAAGGTTACCTCGCGGCCAAGGTCAAGGTGGGTAAACCCGATCTGGAAGAGGATGTCGAACGTTTAATCAAAATTCAGGAGGCTGTTCCGGTGTTTCCCCTGGCGCTGGATGCTAACCAAGGCTGGAATTTCCCCCAGGCCCTGCGGGCGTTCAAACTATTTGAACCGCTAAATCTTCTCTGGATTGAGGAACCTCTGCCGTCGGACAATATCGCCGGGCATAAACAATTGCGTGAAAGAACCCGTACGCCGATTGCCCTCGGGGAAAATGTCTACAATCTCAGCCAATTTACCCAGTATATCGAAAGCGGCGCGGCGTATTTTATTCAGGCCGATTTAGGTCGCGTCGGTGGGATAACCGGCTATATGGATGTGGCGACGGTTGACCGCGCCCATAATCTGCCCATGACGCCGCATTTTGTATTGGAGCTCAGCGCCAGTTTATTAGCCGCAGTTCCCAATGTGTCTTATGCCGAAGTGACCGACAGCGGCCGCTGGAAAGACTTGCGGATCGTATTATCCGCCGGAGAAGAGGTGGATGGTTATTACGTCCCGAGTGAGCAACCCGGTCACGGTATTGTATTGGACAAGGATTATCTGCAGGCACACAAAATATAAGTATTGCACGCGGTAAAGGAGGAGCAAAATGGAAGATTCGTTATTTTCTGTTAAAGATAAAATTATCATCGTCACGGGCGGGTTATGGCAACTGGGGGCACAATATGTCACTGAGCTCCATAAGCGGGGGGCCAGGGTGGCGGTCTTTGCCCAGAATATCCAGCAGGAAAGACGCGAAAAAGCGCTCGGCTCGGGCTGTAACTCCCCGCGTTTGGCGTTTTATCAGGTCGATATTACCCTTGAGGAGAGCGTCAGCCGCGCGCTTGACGATATCGAGCAACAATGGGGTACCCCTGACGGTTTGGTCAATAATGCCGGAATCGATACCCAGCCCAGTGCGCCGCCGGAAGTGTCTGGACCGTTTGAACATTTTCCGGCCGCCGTGTTTCGCAAAGTGGTGGAGGTCAATTTGGTCGGCACCTTTTTGGTCACGCAACAGGTGGGCGCCCGAATGAAAGCGGCGGGAAAAAAATGGTCTATCATCAATGTTGGATCCATTTATGGCGTGGTATCGCCTGTCCAGGATATTTATAGCTATAAAAAGGAGGATACCGGCGTGCCCTTCATTAAGCCGGTGGCCTATTCCGCCGCCAAATCGGGTATTTACAATTTCACCCGCTATTGTGCGACTTATTGGGGGCGGGACGGCATACGGGTTAATACCCTGACGATTTCCGGCGTGGCACGGCCGGATCAGGATCCGCGCTTTCAGAAAAATTATACCGCCCGCATGCCGATTGGGCGCATGGCCAACGAGGATGAATACAACGGTACGATAGTGTTTCTGCTTTCCGACGCTTCGGTCTATATGACCGGCGCCAATGTGGTGGTGGATGGAGGATGGACAGCATGGTAACGCACGACAATTGGGATGAATACCGGGGGATTATTTCGGCCATCGTGACGCCGATGCATGATGATGAGTCTATAAACGAAGACGCGTTAGCATCAGTGGTCGCTCATCAATTAAAGCGGGGCGTCGAAGGCTTTTATTGCTGCGGATCCTCCGGCGAAGGGCCACTGTTAAGCCTGGAAGAGAGACAGCAGGTATTGCGCACGTTGGTGGGGCAGGTTAACGGTAAGGTGCCCGTCATTTCCCACGTCGGCGCGGTAAGAACCGCCGATGCGGTATATTTGGCGCAGCATGCGGAGCTGGATGGCGCGGACGCCGTGTCGCCTTATTATTACAAATTCTCCAAATCGGAGATTATTGCTTATTATCGCAAAGTGCTTTCGGCAATATCGATACCGGTCATTATTTACAATATACCTCAATTTACTACGGTAGAGCTCGATGCTGAGATGGCCGGCGCATTATTAACCGATGAACAAGTGCTGGGGGTGAAACACACGTCGCACAATTTATATTCCCTGGAACGGATGGTGGCGACCTACCCGGGAAAAGTCTTTTTCAACGGCTTTGATGAGATATATTTATCGGCATTAGCCGCCGGCGCCACCGCGACCATCGGCACCACCGTCAATGTGCAGCCGGAACTGTTTATGGCGGTGCGCGAGGCTTTTCGGCTGGGCAAGATGCCCCAGGCTCAGGCGTTACAGCAGAAGATCAATAACGTGGTGGCGTTCATGGTGGAACGCGGAATTTTTCAAGCCGCGAAATACCTGGCGTGGCGCAATCTGACCGATCTCGGGCCGGTGCGCGAGCCGTTTACCCCCCTGACGTCGACGCAAAAAAAGGAATTGGACGGGCTGTATCAGCGTATCCAGGAGACTATCGCCCATGGCAAAGGATAGCCCGGCTTTCTCTGCGCGCTATACCCTCAGCGACATCGCGGCGGTCAAAATGGTGGCTGATTTCCTTGCGTCTACGGCCTACGACCCCGGTACGCACGGGCTGGCGGTGGCGGGCTGCTAAGGCGAGCTGGTGGCATTCGGCGCCCATCACAGCTGTCCGCCGCCTGCCGCGGTTATTGGCCCAGCATAAAGCCTATACGGCGCTGATGCTGCGGCGCAGCACCCGTCAAGTGTCCGAAGAGGTGCAGTGCGGTGCACTGACCCTCTGGTTATTGAATGACGCCATGCTATTGCCGATGCCGGGCGGTATGCCGATTCGCCTGCAAGGCACGGTGGTAGGCGCTATTGGCATCAGCGGCTTGCCGGTTGCGCAGGATATCGCTCTGGCGGAGTCCTGGGCACAACGCTTCGGCTAACGGAGAGGTTTGCCAACCCGCCGCCGCGCATCGACGGCGAGCAAATGACAGACGAAGAAAACCAATCACAAGTGATTGGTTTTCTTCGGGATGAATTGGTCGGCACGAGAGGATTCGAACCTCCGACCCCCGACACCCCATGACGGTGCGCTACCAGGCTGCGCTACATGCCGAACTCATGGGCGCTTATACTACCCGTTCTTGCTATGAATGCAATAGCCGACCTGAACGACTGCTTTAGTTTTAAGCGTTTATTTGGCAATAAAGCGTTTTTCATTCGTCAGCACCTGCAGCAGCAGCGTCAGCTGCGGTTTTTGCTGGTATAACTCCTTACCGTTGACGTCGAAGGTGCGGTAACTGCCGTTATTTTCCAGCAGCAGAGTTTCATGCGGCGTGGTGATTGCCAACTGATGTCCGTCCGCGCTCAGCACCCAATCATTGCGGCGGCGCGGGGCGAACAGATCTTCCCCTTGGGAGTAATCGCTGGCGCGATTGCTGGCATGTAACAGACGCTGCATGAGCGTCACGGTCACGTCGTTGTGGTTGGTCAGTTTGGTCACCACCTGCTGCGGCGTGCCGGGCCAATGCACCACCAGCGGTACCTGCAGCTGCGCGCGTTTAAAACGGGTACCGCTCTCGCGCCGTCCGCTGCCGTTATCATCTAATTCCAGCCCGGTGGCGGCGGTGATGACCACCACGGTGTTATCCAAATCGCCGCGTTCGCGCAGAGTGTCCAGCATTTGCCCCAGGATATTATCCAGACGCTGCGCCCCTTGCTGATAGCGGCGGGTAAGATCCGGCGTGTTTGCCAAACTGGCGCTGACGCTAGTGCCGTTAAATGACACATAAGAGAACCACGGCGACGTGCCACTGTAGCTGTCGCGCCATTGCTGCCACTGTTTGGCGGTTTGCGCGTCCGTCTGCCTGACGGGCTCCGGCAGCGTGAAATCGGTTAACAGCGCCTGGCGATAAAGGAGATCGCGAAAACCGTCTGAGGCTAATAGGCTGAGCTGGTAGCCCTGTTTGTTCAGGGCGTCCAATAGCGCCGAGGATTTGCGTGTGGCCAGGATCCCGTCGAGATAGGAGGTGGAAATACCGTAAAACAGCCCGAACAGGCCGGTATCCACCTGATTGCCGGTACTGTAGTGCTGAGTGAAACGCGCGTTTTGTGTAGCAAAGCGCGAAAGGGCCGGCATCTGCTGGTCCAGCGTGTCATTACGCAGCATGCCGGTGGTAATAATGAGCAGGTTCAGACCGCTGCCCTTGTCGCTGAAGCTCACCGGACTTAAGGGGTACTCCACCGCCGCCGCCTCTGGGTTGCCATGCTGCACCAGCCGCCGCTCGAAGGCCTCTGCGTCAAGCAGGCCGTGGCGTTCCAGAAAACGGCGCGCGGTCATCGGATAAGACAGCGGCAGATTGGCGCGTTGCATGGTAATAGGGCGGTAAAAATTGGCATCCGCCCAGATATAGGCCACATGTGAGGTGCAAAAAGCGGCAATAAACAGCGCGGTTACCGGTTTGCCGAAATTATAGCGATTGAGGCTGCGCAGTTTTTGCCAGCTCCAGGTGCTAAACAGCATTTCCACCAGGAATATCACCGGAATGCCGATAAACATCAGTTGCCAGTCGCGGGCCAGCTCGGTCTGATCCGGGTTTATCACCAGTTCCCACACCATCGGATTGAGGTGTTGATGGAAACGGGTGAAGACCTCACTGTCCACCAGCAGCAGCGTCAGGCCTGCGGTGGCGATAATGGCGGACAAGAAACGCAATAAGCGCTGCGACATCACCACAAAGGTGAGTGGAAACACCACCAGTAAATACAAGGTGAAGCCGAGAAAACTGAAATGACCAAGCCAGCTGGCGAACGCGTACAGTCGGCCCGCCAGCGAGACGGGCCAGTCCGCGACAAACAAATAGCGACTGCCCAGCCCCAGGCTGAGCAGAATATTGAAAAGGACGAACCAGTGACCCCAACTGATCATTTGGGATACTTTGTCACGGTAGCGCTGACTCTTTGTCACCATAGCTATGTTTTGGCTTGTGCTTAATGCGTATCGGGAAGCGGCACCGAGGCGTGCAGTGCGTCGGTGAACGATTTAACCAGCGTATTGCGCATCTCCGGCGCGACGCGGGTGTTAATCACATGAGTGACCATATTCCCCAAGACCATCAGCGCGAGATCGGTCGGCGTATGATGTTTTTCCAGTACCGCAGCCAGTTCGGCAAGCAGTGCTTCTATCTGTTCGTCACTGTAACGGGATGCTTGTGGCATAATATTATCTATGTGGCCTGTCAAAGTCCGGTATCTTACCGTATCAACTCCCCTTTTTCCGCACTTTTATCGTTTCTAACCCTTGTAGCGATTCAGCCTTCGGCCGCGGCGGTGGCAACACAGTTGCAGCGACGAGCGATTCGGTGTTTGAATACGCACCTGACCAGAATGGAGAATAGAACATGAGTCTGGATATTGACCAGATTGCACTGCATCAAATGATTAAGCGCGATGAACAGACGCTAGAACTGGTGCTGCGCGATTCCCCGCTTGCTGTCTCGCCGGCGGTGGAAGAGATGATGGCCGAGCTGCACCGGGTTTACAGCGCCAAGAGCAAGGCCTACGGCGTTTTCACGCCCGAGAGTGAACTGGCGGATGCGCTACGCGGTTGCCGCCGGGGGAATGAAAACTTTCTTGCCTTCAGCCGTGCCGCCACGGGGCGACTGCGCGATGAGCTAGCGGAATACCCATTTGCCGAAGGCGGAACGGTTTTGTTTTGCCGGTATCGTTACCTGGCGGTGGAGTATTTGATCATCTCGGTGATCTTGCCCCGCCATCTCCGTACAGCTTTTGTATCTTAAGTTAACGAAGCCCGCTGCCGCCGGTATTCTCTCGGAGAGTGATATCCCAGCGCGCTGTGCGGATGGTTTTCATTGTAATGCGTGAACGCTGCTGCAAGGTTTCGCAGGGCTGCTCACCGCTGTTGTGCAGGGCTCCAGATCCAGTTCTCTGGCGAACCTCTGCGTTTCATGCGCGGTATACGCTGAACCGTTGTCCGTCAACCACTGCACCGCTGTATCGGGTAACCTGTCGCCGAAGCGCTTTTCTACCGACATCAGCATCACATCCTGCACGGTCGAACTGTCGTAGCCTACAGTGCTCGCAGACCAGTCTATGGCATCTCTGTCGCAGCAGTCCAGT
The DNA here is from genome assembly GCF_018777395.1 of Candidatus Sodalis endolongispinus. Classification (GTDB taxonomy): domain Bacteria; phylum Pseudomonadota; class Gammaproteobacteria; order Enterobacterales; family Enterobacteriaceae; genus Sodalis_B; species Sodalis_B endolongispinus. The sequence continues at coordinate 818,405 of NZ_JAFJYC010000001.1, read as the reverse complement.
GCGAACGTGACCCGCAGTTTTTCACCGTTGTCGCAGCCGAACTCGAAGCCATCTGAACACCAGCGAATATCGCTTTCTGCCACCGCGATCCTGCCCTTATGCTCACGCCTCGGCCGCTCTGGTTTTCAATGTAATAACATCAGGTTATGCTCACACATGATCCTGTAAAGTCGTTTCGCATTTACCGGCGTCAGTCCCTCTGCGCGACGTTGTTTACGCAGGATGCCCCACACCCGCCGATAGTCGTAGCTGGGCATATCGCTGATGATGTCGAGGATGTCCGACAGTATTTCAGCGTCTGCTTCGTCATTACGCCGGTTACAGCGCCTGTCCTGCCAGTCGGCAGAACGCTTAATCCGCAGTGACAGCGGCGCACGCGACCCGCTCATGGCGCGGCTGACCTGTGCTATTCCCCGGCCTTTGGCAACAAGGGCGCGTGCGCTATCCATTTTCGTGACTGGCCGTACTCCACGGCTTCCTAACAGGATCCCGGTCATATCAAAATTGGCGTTAGTGTTAGACATATATTTAAGCCTATCTCTTATCTGGAGATACAGCTACTGTCTGGTGTTTCAGGGGGATAAATCAAAACTATCTTCTGTGACGACGCGGCAGCGAAAAAAAAAGCCCCCGCGCGGCGGAGGCATAATCGTTATGTCGGCAATTCACCGTAAAAGCGTTGTTAGGCCATATCCAGCTGGAGCCGCATCAGTGCGCCGCTGTCACTGCGGATTAAGCGTTCTGCCGACTGGCAGGACAGGCGCTGTAACCGGCGTAATGACGAAGCAGACGCTGAAATACTGTCGGACATCCTCGACATCATCAGCGATATGCCCAGCTACGACTATCGGCGGGTGTGGGGCATCCTGCGTAAACAACGTCGCGCAGAGGGACTGACGCCGGTAAATGCGAAACGACTTTACAGGATCATGTGTGAGCATAACCTGATGTTATTACATTGAAAACCAGAGCGGCCGAGGCGTGAGCATAAGGGCAGGATCGCGGTGGCAGAAAGCGATATTCGCTGGTGTTCAGATGGCTTCGAGTTCGGCTGCGACAACGGTGAAAAACTGCGGGTCACGTTCGCACTGGACTGCTGCGACAGAGATGCCATAGACTGGTCTGCGAGCACTGTAGGCTACGACAGTTCGACCGTGCAGGATGTGATGCTGATGTCGGTAGAAAAGCGCTTCGGCGACAGGTTACCCGATACAGCGGTGCAGTGGTTGACGGACAACGGTTCAGCGTATACCGCGCATGAAACGCAGAGGTTCGCCAGAGAACTGGATCTGGAGCCCTGCACAACAGCGGTGAGCAGCCCTGCGAAACCTTGCAGCAGCTTTCACGCATTACAATGAAAACCATCCGCACAGCGCGCTGGGATATCACTCTCCGAGAGAATACCGGCGGCAGCGGGCTTCGTTAACTTAAGATACAAAAGCTGTACGGAGATGGCGGGGCAAGATCAATAGATCTGACCGTGCACATTTCCGGGTCAGAATAAGGGGACATCCGGCAGAGACCTTGGCACCCTGCTAACGTTGGTAAGCATTAGCGCGTGTCGTTAAACTAACCTGTCGTTAATGGTTATCCTCGGTGCAGACGTTTTTTTATCATTGAGTTATTGTCTCAACCCCTGGATGAGGTCGCACGTCGCAAATATGAGGTTAGATTTCAACAGTGCAGCGCCCATGTCCGTGCCATACCCTTTGCAAGATTATAGGTATTTATAAAAGGCACCGAACGCCTTTCGGCTACATTACACTTTAACCCGTGATGGCTGGCTAATAGCGGCGAATGCGCCAGCGATGCGGGTTAACTGGCGTCGATCGCTGGTGTCTGTCGAAGGCGAAGGTATCAACCGGAGCCCACGGAGAAATCACGTCAATTTCACCGCGTGCCAACCGGCGACCAGATTAAGTGGCCCAGACAGCGTCTCATCACAGAGGGTGTTTGCCGTGGCTTAACTATTCAATCGTGCGCCAGAGGCGGGCGCCTGCTAAGAGGAAATCCCGGCAAGTGCTTTTCTGTGCTATACTCTACCGGAAATTCCCCTGCCGGTGTTTATTGTCACCGCGTCGAGCGGGTAGCCGATTGCCTGAACGGACGTGAAATCATCAGCCATGCTTGAAAACCGCGCTTACCAGAATAGCCTGCCGCCCACGTTAACCTTGGCAGGATCTTCATCGCCTGTGCCCGGTCGGTTCAGCGTCGCACCGATGTTGGACTGGACCGATCGCCATTGCCGTTTTTTTCTGCGCCAATTGAGCCGCCGTGCGCTGTTGTACACGGAAATGGTGACCACCGGCGCTTTGTTGTTTGGTAAAGGCGATTATTTAGCTTATCACGACGCGGAACATCCCCTGGCGCTGCAACTGGGCGGCAGCGAACCCGATGCGCTGGCGCGCTGCGCGAAGATGGCACAAGAGCGTGGCTATGATGAAATTAATCTCAATGTAGGCTGCCCCTCCGATCGGGTGCAGAACGGTCGCTTCGGCGCCTGTTTAATGGCCGAGAAAGATCGGGTGGCGGCGTGTATTGCCGCTATGCGCGAGGCGGTAACGCTACCGATTACGGTCAAAACCCGCATCGGTATTGATGAGCAGGACAGCTATGCGTTCCTGTGTAAATTCATCGATACTGTCGCTAACTGCGGCGGTTGTGAGACGTTTATCATTCACGCCCGCAAGGCATGGCTTAACGGCTTAAGCCCTAAAGAGAACCGCGAAATTCCGCCGCTGGATTATGATCGGGTGTATCAGCTGAAACGCGATTTCCCTGCGCTACGGTTGATGATAAACGGCGGTATCAAAACGCTGCACCACGCCCGTGAGCATTTGCAAAAGCTGGATGGGGTAATGATGGGCCGGGAAGCCTACCAAAACCCGGGCATCCTGGCGCGGGTTGACAGCGAACTGTTTGGCGACGCCGATCCATTGCCGGATCAGGCGGCAGTCATTGATGCTATGTTGCCTTATATTGAACGCGAGCTGTCCCGGGGCGCGGCGCTTGGTCACATTACCCGTCACATGCTCGGGCTGTTTCAGGGAATGCCGGGCGCCCGACAGTGGCGACGCTATTTAAGCGAACACGCCCACCGCCCTGGCGCGGGTGCCGATGTGGTGATCAAAGCGCTATCTTGCGTCCAGCATTAATAGTTGACTTAGCGGTTTCAAAAATTTTTGCGGTACATAGCGGTCAAAACCGGTGTGCCTGCTGTATTCGCTGAACTGCTGCAAACAGTGCACGCCCGCTTTCTGATAAATACCCTGGAGCTTGTTCTCCACCGTGCGATGTGACAGGCCAAGTTGACGACCAATGACTTTGCTGCTCAAGTTTTGTAGAACAAAAAAGATCACATCCAACTCCCCTTCGGTAAAGATGGGTTCCGGCGGATAAAACAGAAAATATCCCGGGCTTTTACCGCATAGCTGCTTTTGCAGCGAGACGTCCTCAACTTTGCGTGCGTGGAAAATGGAGCCGATGCACTCTCGGCTGTACTGATGGTAAAGTGGATATTTATCGAAAAAATAAGGTTGAATAAGATTTTCCCGGCCATAACAGTGAATCTCTATGGAACAGAGACGATCCTGATGTTTGATAGTACAGCGGTCGTGGCGCTGGAAATGTGAAGCAAAATCCGCCACCGGTGACGGTAAATCATGATCGAAACAGCCGGGGATGGTGAAAAGCGATGGATCAATATTCAGCAGATCGTAATAAGCATGGTTGGCATAAAGATAGCGCGAATCAAGATCCTTGACGCCCCATGGCTCACGGGAGGATTCCCATAGCATTAGCAGGTGCGGTGCTATGACGCCATTTTGAGTATCGCAAGACAGGCAATCGCTGTTCATATAAAGTCCTTTTTAAAAATACCGCATGTCCGTTCTATTTTTACCGCAAATGTTATTTCTGGTCCAGCCTGATCTCATATCAATTTATGTTTAACAGCGTTGATGATATAGTCTGGCTTCCCATCGTGTAATATTCCCTCGGCTCATGTTATTAATGAGGTGATAAATAATTTATTTGTTTTGCTACCCGCATTCCTCCGTTTTTGCGATTATTCGTGTGCAGGTAAATCGCAAAACCGATAACCTGGCAACAAGCAATGTGGATTAAATACTTTATCGGTGAAAACGGGCGCTTCGATTAAATACCGGGTTGACAGCCGTTAAGTGGATTAGCCGTGAAACGTCAAATCGGCGAAGGGTAAGATAACAGGTGAATTAAGCCGACAGACACATAAATCGATAGTAAGGATCGATGTGACTAAAGGCGGCTAAACCGACTGTGGCAGGGTGTTAAATCAGTTGGTCAATAAGGCGATAAGCGGTTAACTGGCTAAGTCAATTAAACCGGCAATAGATTCAGTTGACAGTAGGGGAAAGGAAGAGCCGACAGTCGATGGGACACGGATGTCGCACAACCTTAACGTGAGTACGCGTTCTTACCCCAGCCCGCTAGTGGCATGAAAGGGTACAGCCTTGATACGCTACATCAATTAACGATGCGTAAGCGGCGAGGCCTGATACCGTAATGTAACGAGTTACATGGCCGTCAAGTTTGTCACCGGCTTAAGATGAGAGCAATAAATCGGTGACTGAATGAGAATAATGCGTGGGCGCTACCCGAAAAATTATATAGCCTTAAATTATTTGACGCTGATGGCTGATTATAATAACGCTATCGTTTTAACATATTATAATATTAACATTTAATCTATTAATCTAAAAATTAAATTTTTAATTCTGGATTGATTGCAAAAATTTTGTGAGATCGAATAAATTTATGGTTTAATTTCTCTGTCTTGGAAGGGATTGTTAAAGGTGATGGTTATAATATGTCTAATAGTGATGTCATGCCTATTATACGCGCCGCGGCGTATATTCACGCCATACGGTTTTCACCGGAATATAGTGTCAGCGCCTGTGCAGATAGTGGGAGGATCGTGAAATGAAATGGCTGGATTATGAAGCAATTGAGCACATCAGTTACGGCGCCGCTATTCTTGCCAGCGGCGGTGGCGGCGATCCTTATATTGGCAAAATCATGGCACAACGGGCCATTGCCGAACACGGCACCATCCAATTAGTAACACTAGACGAGCTTCAGCCGGAGTAAATGCTGCTGGCGACGGGCATGATAGGTTCGCCGACGATCATGATGGAAAAGGTACCGAATGGACAGGAATCGCTGCTGGCCTGTCGGCATATCGCTGAGCATCTGGGCCGCCCTTTATCTGCTATCTATCCGATCGAAACCGGCGGCATCAACTCATTGTTGCCGCTGGCCTCGGCATGCATTCTCGGGCTGCCGGTAATGGATGTCGACGCCATGGGCCGGGCTTTTCCCGAATTCCAAATGACGACGTTCTATCTGGATGGCATCAATGCCTCGCCGTTTGCCATCGTGGATGAGCATGCAAATGCCGCATTGGTAGAAGCGCAGGACAGTATGAAGGCGGAGAAACTGGCCCGCGCCGTCGCGGTGAAAATGGGCGGTGCCGCAGCCTTCGCAGGTTATCCCGTGACGGTCGACCAGGCGCGTGTTTAGGGGATCGCGGGCACGCTGGGGCTGATGTGGCGCATCGGCGTCGAGGTTCAGGAGGCGCGCGCTGCCCGACGCAACGTTATCGATACCCTGACAGCGCTACTGCAAGGCATTGTACTGTTTCGCGGTAAAGCCAATCGGGTAAATCAGCGTAGTGAAGGCGGTTTCAACTACGGCACCGCCTGTTTTATCGGCGTGGACGACGATAGGGGCGGGCGCTTTGATGTGTTATTTCAGAATGAATACCTGCTTGCGCGGCGAGATGACCGGGCGCTGTGTATGACGCCGGATCTTATCATCCTCCTTGATGAGGAAACGGGCTTGCCGATTCTGGGCGAGAGGCTTTGTTACGGGATGCGCGTGGTAGCGTTTGGCGTTCCCGCCCATGAAAAATGGCGCACGCCACGGGGAATTGAAGTGTGCGGACCGCGGTATTTTCACTATCCCGATGATTATACGCCGGTCGAGACGTTGGCGGCCCGGTACAAGGAGGAAAGTGTATGAGTTTATCTTTGGGTATTGATGTCGGCGGCACCCACACGGATGCGGTGCTGCTTGATGGGCAGCAAAAGATCATCGCTCATACTAAACAACCCACCAGCGCAGACGTCATGCAAGGGATTGATCAGGCGGTAACGGCCCTGTTGGCGCTGGTCGAGGTGAATCGCGGCGCTATTCGACGGGCAATGCTGGGCACCACCCATTGCACCAACGCTATTGTCGAACGTAAAGGTTTGCAGCCGGTGGCGCATTTCCGGCTCGGTGCCCCGGCCTCGCTGGCGGTGCCACCTTTAACCGACATGCCGGCCGATTTTAGCGCACGGTTGCCGGCACGGCTTTTTACCCTTGCCGGCGGCTATCATTACGATGGCGAAATAATATCGGCGCTGGATGAACAGGCCGTCCGCCAGCAACTGCAGGCGGTAAAAGGGCTGGTATGCGCAGTCTCGGTATGCGGTATTTTTTCACCCATCGTTGCTGAGCAAGAGCAACGCGTCGCGGCTCTGGCGCGGGAGATCCTGGGGGCGAAAACGCCGGTGTCTTTGTCGTCTGAGATCGGTTCCATCGGTCTTCTGTAACGAGAGAACGCCACGGTGCTTAACGCGGCGCTATGTGGCGTTGCGCATACCCTTACCGATGGTTTCCGCCAGACGTTGGCGCGGCGGGGCATTATCGCCGAGCTGTTTTTCGGTCAAAATGACGGTACGCTGATGCCGCTGCATCAGGCACAGATGTTCCCGATCCTGACTATCGCCTCCGGGCCCACCAATAGCCTGCGCGGCGCGGCCAGACTCTCCAATTTGCCAAAGGCGCTGGTAGTGGATGTGGGCGGCACAACCACCGACGTCGGTGCGTTGTGCGGCGGATTTCCCCGTCAGTCCGCCATGGCGGCAGAGATAGGCGGAGTACGTACTAACTTCCGCATGCCGGATATTGCCTCAATCGGCCTTGGCGGCGGATCGGTGGTGACCCTGAACGCGGACGGCGCTATTAGCGTCGGACCTGAGAGCGTGGGGTACGCCTTACCGCAGCGGGCGCTGGTCTTCGGCGGTGATACCCTGACGGTGACCGATATCGCGGTAGCCCGTGGCTGGGCGGACATTGGCGATGCCACTTTGGTTGCGCACCTGTGTCCGGCAATGGTAACCCGGGTGGCGGAGCATTATGTGGCAATGGTTGAAAAATGCCTCGCACGGATGAATACCAGCCAGAGCGACATGCCGGTCATTTTGGTGGGAGGCGGTGCGGCGTTACTCCCCATGCGCCTTAAAGGCGCGTCTGAGGTGATCCGCCCTCCTTACGCCGGCGTCGCCAACGCCACCGGTGTGGCCATTGCGCAGGTTAGCGGCAGTGTCGATACCATCGTACTGCCCGGCGATGATTCCCTGGAGTCCTGCCTGCAGCGGGCGGAAAATCAGACACGGGAGGCGGCTATCGCCGCCGGCGCGCTGCCGGAAACCGTGGCCATAATCGAACTGGATTCGCTGCCGCTGAGGTATATGCCCGCAAATGCGGTCAGGATCCGAGCCCGGGCAGTGGGGACGCTCGCGCCAGAGCGCTAGACGGTGCCCGTAGGTCGGGATAATCCGTGGCGTATTTTGCTAAACAGTAGTGAAAACCGCTAACCGGCAATTATTTTCGGCCTACCGGGTCAGCAAAATCAGCTGGTTAGCTCAATGCCAACTTGGCATGCTTCTTGTGTCAAACCATGAGAGCCACTTGTTAGCGTCCAGACGGGCGCTACCCCGCTATTAAGGAGTCCTTCATGCTGGGAATTTTTTGTCATCGGTTTTTTTCTAATGCTGGTGCTGACCGGTATTTCGGTGCTGGGCGTGCTGATGGCGCTGGTGGCGGGGTCTTTGGTGATGCTGTTTGCCGGGCTTTTCGTCACGGCGGTCAAATTGCTACCGTGGTTGTTACTGGCGTTGGCGGCGGCCTGGGTCTGGCGTGCTTTGAAAAAGCCGGCGCCGCCGCGCTCGCGGTTTGATTCCCGGATGCGCTAACGCACCAGGGCAAAATGGGGGATGGATCACAGCTTGGAGTTTTCCTGCCCCGGACGATATTTTTTTCTTATACCGGCTGCTAGGATAAACGCGCCTAGACTTATTGATTTCATCATTACCGGATAATAATAGCGGTGGTTAACTGCATGATCTGGTAATTTCTACTCTGCCCCTACAATTTTACAGTGTGTGTTATGCCTTCGCGGTTTATGACGGGCTTCCTTCGGGAAGCCCGTTGTTTAATATGCCAAAAACATTGCCGGCGCCAGCTGACAGTCTGTGGTCCCAGCGCCACTTTTCTGTCAGGGTATTAGCAATAGCGACCCGTTGGTTTGCCGCTGCTCCAGCGCCTGATGTGCCCGTTGCACGTCAGACAGGGTGAATTTTTGCTCTGCGGGCACGTCGACTTTGATAACCCCGCTGGCTATCATGCTAAACAGTTCATCGGCGGCGTGTTTCAGGCTGGCGCCATCGGTGATATAGCCATTGATCGACGGCCGCGTGACGAACAGCGAGCCATTTTGGTTCAAGATCCCCAAATTTACCCCCGTGACCGGCCCCGAAGAATTGCCGAAGCTGACCATCAATCCGCGGCGGCGCAGGCAATCGAGAGAGGCTTCCCAAGTGTGTTTGCCGACCGAATCGTACACCACATTTACCTTGTTACCGTCGGTCAGGGCAGCGACGCGCTCAGGCACATTTTCCTCGCGGTAATTAATAGTTTCCCGGGCGCCCGCCTGTTTCGCTAACGCCGCCTTTTCCGCGCTGCCGACGGTACCGATCATTTTGGCGCCCAGTGCCTTCGACCATTGGCAGGCGATACGCCCGACGCCGCCGGCGGCCGTATGGAACAGGAAAATCTCATTCGGTTTGATTTCATAGGTTTGGCGCAGTAAATAAAACACCGTCAGGCCTTTCAAAAAGGCGGCGGCCGCCTGTTCAAAGGAGATTGCGTTAGGTAATTGCGCCAGTTTATCCGCCGGCACATTGTGCACGGTGGCGCAGGCGCCCAGTGGGGAATGGGCGTAAACCAACCGGTCGCCGGGCTGAAGATGTTCTACGCCGGGACCGAGCTTGCTCACCACGCCTGCCGCCTCGGTACCAAGACCGGAGGGCAGCGATGGCGTAGGGTAAAGGCCGGAACGGACATAGGTGTCGATGTAATTGATGCCGATGGCTTTATTCTCTACCTGCACCTCGCCCGGACCCGGATCCGACGGCGTGAAATCCACATACTCCATGACTTCCGGTCCGCCGTGGGCGGCAAACTGTATACGCTGATCTTGCCCCGCCATCTCCGTACAGCTTTTGTATCTTAAGTTAACGAAGCCCGCTGCCGCCGGTATTCTCTCGGAGAGTGATATCCCAGCGCGCTGTGCGGATGGTTTTCATTGTAATGCGTGAAAGCTGCTGCAAGGTTTCGCAGGGCTGCTCACCGCTGTTGTGCAGGGCTCCAGATCCAGTTCTCTGGCGAACCTCTGCGTTTCATGCGCGGTATACGCTGAACCGTTGTCCGTCAACCACTGCACCGCTGTATCGGGTAACCTGTCGCCGAAGCGCTTTTCTACCGACCTCAGCATCACATCCTGCACGGTCGAACTGTCGTAGCCTCCAGTGCTCGCAGCCCAGTCTATGGCCTCTCTGTCGCAGCAGTCCAGTGCGAACGTGACCCGCAGTTTTTCACCGTTGTCGCAGCCGAACTCGAAGCCATCTGAACACCAGCGCATATCGCTTTCTGCCACCGCGATCCTGCCCTTATGCTCACGCCTCGGCCGCTCTGGTTTTCAATGTAATAACAGCAGGTTATGCTCACACATGATCCTGTAAAGTCGTTTCGCATTTACCGGCGGCAGTCCCTCTGCGCGACGTTGTTTACGCAGGATGCCCCACACCCGCCGATAGCCGTAGCTGGGCATATCGCTGATGATGTCGAGGATGTCCGACAGTATTTCAGCGTCTGCTTCGTCATTACGCCGGTTACAGCGCCTGTCCTGCCAGTCGGCAGAACGCTTAATCCGCAGTGACAGCGGCGCACGCGACCGCTCATGGCGCGGCTGACCTGTGCTATTCCCCGGCCTTTGGCAACAAGGGCGCGTGCGCTATCCATTTTCGTGACTGGCCGTACTCCACGGCTTCTTTTAGGATCTCAACCTCCATCGTCTTCTTACCCAGAAGGCGCTGGAGCTCCCGGACCTGCTTCAATGCAGCTGCAAGCTCAGAGGCAGGAACAACGTCCTCCCCGGCAGCCACGGCGGTGAGGCTTCCTTCCTGATATTGCTTTTTCCACTTAAACAGCAGGCTGGGCTGGATACCGTGCAGTCGTGCGAGATGGGAGACATTCATGCCGGGCTCCATCCTCTGCTGAATAATGGCCATTTTTTCCTGAGGAGTTTTACGTTTACGGACTTCTTGACCTAACGGGATCCCGGTCATATCAAAATTGGCGTTAGTGTTAGACATATATTCAAGCCTATCTCTTATCTGGAGATACAGCTACTGTCTGGTGTTTCAGGGGGATAAATCGCATCTTGGGGTATTCTCCGGTAGGGCTTTGGTTGGCGTGATGCAGTGGGGGTACGCCCTGAATCCTAACAGTGGCGAAAAAGTGGTCTTTGGTCACGAGCGATCAGCTATGCGCTAAAAACTATCAGGTTACTTTATCCTCAGGTGCAATGGGTGCAATCCTTTGCAGATGAGCGCTGTGGGCGTTGTGGCGTGGTGTATCAGGCGAGTAATTTTGAATATATCGGCAGCCATTACTCGCGATTCTATGAGATTGATGGTGAGTGGTATCAAGAAATAGCCCGCAACGCGATCACGCGAGGCGGCAAGCGAGGAGAATACCTGAGGGCCAATATAGAGCGTGCAACTGTTCATCGCTTCCAGCAATTCCGATATATCCGCTTTTTGGACAAACGCGCGAAGAAGCGCCTCAATACAAAATTATTTAAAGTGCAGCCTTATCCTAAGCCGGAAACGTTAAAACCAAGTTCATGATGTTTTAGGGACAACAAAAGCATTACATCAGTACAGCAATTGGTATCAAATAATTTTCATTTGTGTGATTTTTGAGCGTATCAAATATTTTGCCTTTCGGTATCAAATGATTTGCCGCGCTATAAGAGCTCAAAAAGGTGATCGAAATTGGGATCGGAGACGGTATAGCCTTTATCCGCCGTCAGGCCGAACTCGGCGGAAACCCCGGCGGATCACCTGCGCGATGGCGCTATTATCTGCCAGCGTTATCGGACGCACCCGTATGGCATCTGCAGAGGTCTTGGACATGGTCATGATCCAGATAATGATAAATAAAGGAACGATGGGTTAAAAGTAATAGCACCGCAGGGCCCACCGATGCAACCGAAACCCGCCGGGGCGCTGGCCCCGGCCATGGTGCGCCGGGAAAACCGCACTGGCGCGCTTATAAACCGGCGATAATCGCCTGCTGTTCCAGCAATTTCGCCCTGGATTGCTGGTAGCTTTCCAGCTTCTCGCGCTCTTTCGCCACCACCGCCTCCGGCGCACGGCCGATAAAGCCCTCGTTGCCAAGCTTGGCGGCAATACGGCTGATTTCGCCGTCGATGCGCGCGGCTTCTTTCGCCAGACGGTACAGTTCGGCGTCCTTATCGACCAGACCCGCCATCGGAATCAGCAATTCGGCGCCGTCGATAATCTGGGTGACGGAAACCGGCCCTTTATCGTCCGCCGGCAGCAGGGTAATGCTGTCAAGCCGCGCCAGGGTGAGCATAAAGCTCAGATTCTCGTTCACCCGCCGCACTACCGTGGGGGATGCCTGGCGCAGCAGCACCGCTAACGGCTTGCCGGGGGCGATATTCATCTCGGCGCGAATGGTACGCACCGCGACGATCGCTTGCTTGATCCATTCCAAATCGGTGAGCGCGTCGGCATCCGCTCGCGCCGCATCGTAGGACGGAAACGGTTGCAGCATCAGGGTGTCCCCCTGGTTGCCGGTAAGGGTTTTCACCCGCTGCCAGATGGTTTCGGTGATAAACGGAATGATCGGGTGCGCCAACCGCAGTAGCGCTTCCAGCACCGTAACCAGAGTATGACGCGTACCGCGCAGCTCGGCGTCGCTGCCGCCTCTCATCACCGGCTTGGTCAGCTCCAGATACCAGTCGCAGAACTGGTTCCAGATAAACTCGTATAAAATACCGGCCGCCAGATCGAAGCGATAATTATCCAGCGCCTCGCGGAACGCCTTCACCGTCTGGTTAAATTCCGCCAGGATCCAGCGATCCGCCAGCGACAACACTTTGTCGCCACCGTGGAAACCGCAGTCCTGCGCTTCGGTGTTCATCAATACGAAACGGCTGGCGTTCCACAATTTATTGCAGAAATTGCGATACCCCTCCAGACGTTTCATGTCCCAGTTGATATCGCGACCGGTAGAGGCCAGCGCCGCCAGCGTGAAGCGCAGCGCATCGGTACCGTGCGGCTCGATGCCGTTGGGAAACTGTTTTTCGGTGCGTTTGCGGATTTTGTCCGCCAGCTGCGGCTGCATCATGTTGCCGGTACGCTTTTGGATCAAATCAGCCAGCGAGATGCCATCCACCATGTCCAGCGGATCAATGACGTTACCTTTGGACTTGGACATCTTCTTCCCTTCCTCATCGCGAATCAAACCGGTCATGTAGACGGTTTTGAACGGCACCTGCGGCTTACCATCGTCATCCTTGATGAAATGCAGGGTCAGCATGATCATGCGCGCAATCCAGAAGAAGATAATGTCGAAGCCGCTTACCACTACGCTTGTGTGGTGGAAGGTGCGCAGCGCGTCGGTGTTTTCCGGCCAGCCGAGGGTTGAGAAGGTCCACAGCCCGGAAGAGAACCAGGTATCCAGCACGTCGTCGTCCTGGCGCAGCGTCACGTCATCCGCCAACTGATGCTGCTGGCGGACTTCGGCCTCGCTGCGGCCCACATAGACCCGCCCCTCGGCGTCATACCAGGCCGGTATACGGTGGCCCCACCACAGCTGGCGGGAAATGCACCAATCCTGTATATCGCGCATCCAGCTGAAATACATGTTTTCGTACTGCTTCGGCACGAACTGGATCTCGCCCTGTTCCACCGCGTCCACCGCCACTTTCGCCAGCGGTGCGGTGCGGACGTACCATTGGTCGGTCAGCATCGGCTCGATAACCACGCCGCCGCGATCGCCATAAGGGACCATGAGATCGTGGGCTTTGACCTCGACCAGCAGGCCCAGGCGATCGAATTCCGCCACGATCGCCTTGCGGGCGGCTAAGCGCTCCAGGCCACGTAAGGGCGCCGGAATTTCCCCTGACACGACGTCGCTGGCCTCTCCGGAGGTATCGAATACCTCGCCGTCCTGACGGATATCGCCGTCAAAGGTCAGGATGTTGATCATCGGCAGCGCGTGGCGCTTACCGACCTCATAGTCGTTAAAGTCATGGGCCGGCGTGATTTTGACGCAGCCGGTGCCTTTAGTCATATCGGCGTGCTCGTCGCCGACAATCGGGATGCGGCGGCCGACCAGCGGTAGAATGACGAACTGACCTATTAAATCGCGATAGCGCGAGTCTTCCGGGTTCACCGCCACGCCGGTATCGCCGAGCATGGTTTCCGGCCGTGTGGTGGCGACCACCAGATAATCCAGACCGTCGGCGGTACGCACGCCGTCGGCAAGGGGGTAGCGCAGATGCCACATGGCGCCTTTCGACTCGCGGTTCTCCACCTCCAGATCAGAAATCGCGGTGCGTAATTTCGGGTCCCAGTTCACCAGGCGTTTGCCGCGGTAAATCAAATCTTCCTGGTACAGGCGCACGAACACTTCTTTCACCGCGTTGGACAGCCCTTCGTCCATGGTGAACCGCTCGCGTTCCCAGTCCACGGAGTCACCCAGCCGGCGCATTTGATGGGTAATCGTGCCGCCGGATTGCGCTTTCCACTGCCAAATCTTGTCGATAAAGGCGTCGCGGCCGTAATCGTGCCGGGTTTTGCCCTCTTCAGCGGCGATTTGCCGCTCCACCACCATCTGCGTCGCGATGCCGGCGTGATCGGTACCCGCCTGCCACAGGGTATTTTTGCCCTGCATACGCTGATAACGAATCAGGGTATCCATAATGGTCTGCTGGAAGGCATGGCCCATATGCAAGCTGCCGGTCACGTTGGGCGGCGGGATCATGATGCAGTAGCTATCCTGCCGGGTATCGTTGTTCGGCTTAAAATAGCCCTGCTGCTCCCAGTGCTCATACAGCGGCTGCTCGATATCTTTGGGATTGTATGTTTTGTCCATTATGCGTCGTTAATCAATGCGTTGGCGGCGTGGCCGTAGTCAATTGGAAGCCGACGCTGCGATACGCTTTGTAACGATCGCGCGCCAACTGTTTTAAAGCATCTTCATCCTGGACGAAGTCTATCACTTCATGGAAAGCGGAGGCAAAATCCGCACAGGCCGGCAGCAGGCTAATCAGCAGATCCCGCGGCGCACTGCCGCGGCGCTGCGGCCAGCAAAGTTCCACCGGCGCGCCGTAGCGCGGACCTTCCCCCGCCAGGTTATGCGGCACGAACGCATGGGGATCGCGCGCCCACAGCGCCTCGTCGAGCCTAAGCGCCTGAGCATCGTCCTCACAGGCGATAAGCACCCGTTTCCCCTGCCGCCATTTATCGGCCGCCAAATCGCAGGCGAGCCGCTCCACGGCGGTCAGCCCATCGCTGATGGCATGGTGGTCGAGCAGGTAGAAAGTTGCGTTTTTCATGTGCCGTTAAGTCAACAAGGGGGTTACGGAAAAAACAGCGGGCGGCAAGCGCCGCCCGTGCAAGCATACCTTTTTTACGGTTACTCGTCACCGTTGAGTCCGGCGCGGTTAAGCAAGAATTGCGACAGCATCGCCACCGGACGGCCCGTGGCGCCCTTGGCTTTACCGGAGCGCCAGGCGGTACCGGCGATGTCCAGATGCGCCCAATTATATTTACGCGCGAAACGGGACAGGAAGCAGCCGGCGGTAATCGCGCCGCCCGGCCGGCCGCCGATGTTCGCCATATCGGCGAAATTCGATTCCAGCTTCTCCTGAAACTCATCCCCCAGCGGCAAACGCCAGGCGCGGTCCCCGGCTTGCTCGGCGGCGCCGATAAGCTCATGGGCCAGAGGATTATGGTTCGACATCAGCCCGGTCAAATGATGCCCTAGCGCGATAACGCAGGCGCCGGTCAGCGTGGCGACATCAATTACCACCTCCGGATCGAAACGCTCGACGTAGGCGAGGGCATCGCACAGCACCAACCGCCCCTCGGCATCGGTATTCAATACTTCCACCGTTTGGCCGGAAAGGGTGGTCAACACATTGCCGGGCCGGAATGCGCGGCCGTCCACCATGTTTTCGCAGCCGGCCAGAACGCCGACGATATTCAGCGGCAAATTAAGCTCCATCGCCATGCGCATCACGCCATACACGGTCGCGGCGCCGCACATATCGTATTTCATCCATGCTGTCGGCGGGCTTGATGGAAATGCCGCCGGCGTCAAAGGTCAGGCCTTTACCGACTAGCACAATAGGCCGCGCGTCGGCGTCAGGGCTGCCCTTATATTCGATGACCGACATCAGCTATTCATTGGCCGAGCCCTGGCCTACCGCCAGATAGGCGTTCATCCCCAGCTCTTTCATCTGCTGTTTGCCGATAACCCGGGTGGTGGTGGTTTTGCCGTAGCCGTCGGCCAGCTGGCGCGCCTGGGAGGCCAGGTAAGCGGGATTGCAAATATTAGGCGGCATGTTGCCCAAGTCTTTAGCGGCCTTGATGCCGGCGGCAATCGCCAGACCGTGCGAAATCGCGCGCTCGCGGCTGGTCAGCTCGCGGCGCGTCGGCACATTGAATACCATTTTGCGCCGCGGTCGGCGCGGTTCGATTTTATTGCTTTTCAGCTGATCGAAGGTATAAAGCGACTCTTTCGCCGTTTCCACCGCCTGGCGTACTTTCCAATAGGTATTACGCCCTTTGACATGCAGCTCGGTCAAAAAGCACACGGCCTCCATTGAGCCGGTGTCGTTCAGCGTATTAATGGTTTTGTTAATGACCTGCTTATACTGGCGCTCATCCAGCTCGCGCTCTTTACCGCAGCCGATAAGCAAAATTCGCTCGGACAGCACATTCGGGACATGATGCAGCAGCAGCGTCTGTCCGACCTTGCCTTCCAGTTCACCACGGCGCAGCAGCGCGCTAATATAGCCATCGCTAATTTTATCAAGCTGTTCGGCAATCGGGGACAGACGACGTGGTTCAAATACCCCGACGACGATACAGGCGCTGCGTTGTTTTTCCGGGCTACCGCTTTTTACACTGAACTCCATGCACTCTCCTGAATCTTAAAGACAAAGACGGAAGCGCGGGATAAAATAGACTTTCCCGTCATCGTCCCGCCTTTGCATTCATTCTATGTGTTAATCTGAACGACGCAAAGGACGCTATTCTGTCGACAATCAGTGCGTTCTCATGGCTCAGCCGAACGCTTAATGTTGTTATACTCTATCTAGCGATAAAGGTGGCTGTTTGATACGTATTAATGAGGGATTAGCGATGAAATTATCGATTTTTCTGCAAAAATACAAGTTTTCACAGGCGAAATAAGCGTGATAATCACTAGATATCTGGTTCGGGAGACATTTAAAATCCAGCTCGCCATCCTGTTCATCCTGGTTTTGATTTTCTTCTGTCAAAAGCTGGTGCGGATCCTGGGCGCGGCGGTGGATGGCGATATCCCGACAAACCTGGTTTTGTCCTTACTCGGCTTTGGCGTGCCGGAAATGGCGCAATTAATCCTTCCCCTGAGTATTTTTCTGGGGTTGTTGATGACCTTGAGCCGGATGTACACCGAAAGCGAAATTACGGTTATGCACGCCTGCGGGTTGGGTAAAAGCATTTTGATCCGCGCAGCGCTGCTGCTCAGCCTGATTACCGCGGTACTGGCGGCGGTGAATGTGGTATGGCTTTCACCCTGGTCGTCGCGCCATCAGGATCTGGTCATGTCGGAAGCTAAGGCCAATCCCAGCATGGCGGCGCTGGTCGAGGGGAAGTTTAAACCGGCGGAAAACGGCAATTCGGTGCTATTCGTCGGCAACGTCAAAGATAAAGGCTTTGAACATGTATTCCTGGCGCAGCTTAAGCCGAACAGCAACGCGCGCCCTTCCGTGGTGATAGCGGACCGCGGCCATATGAGCCAGCGGCCGGACGGATCGCAACTGGTCATGCTGGACAAGGGTACCCGCTATGAGGGGACCGCGCTGTTGCGCGATTTCCGCATTACCGATTTCACTCAATATCAGGCGGTTATCGGTCACCGGGCGGTGGCGGTGGACGGCACCGATGCTGAGCAGATGTCGCTGCGCCAGCTGTGGCGCTCGCCGGAGCCCGAGGCGCGCGCCGAACTGAATTGGCGGTTTACACTGGTGGTTTCGGTGCTGATCATGGCTATGATGGTGGTGCCGTTGTCGGTGGTCAACCCACGCCAGGGGCGGGTCCTGAGCATGCTGCCGGCGATGTTGCTGTATTTGATTTTCTTCCTGCTGCAAACTTCGCTGCGTTCTAACGGCGCCAAGGGCAAGCTTGACCCGATGCTGTGGATGTGGCTGACCAATGTGGCGTACCTGGCGCTGGCGCTGATACTGAATTTATGGGACAGCATACCGGCGATAAGGCTTCGCGGGCGTCTGCATGCGAGAGGAGCGGCCTGATGTTTGGTGTGTTAGACCGCTATATCGGTAAAACGATATTCAGTACCATCATGATGACCCTGTTCATGCTGGTATCGCTATCGGGCATTATCAAATTCGTCGAACAGCTGCGCAAAGTTGGCCAGGGCGGCTATTCGGCGCTGGGCGCGGGGTTGTTTACCCTGCTCAGCGTCCCCAAGGACATCGAGATTTTCTTCCCGATGGCGGCGCTGTTGGGTGCGCTGCTGGGGCTGGGTTCGCTGGCGACCCGCAGTGAACTGGTGGTGATGCAGGCGTCCGGTTTCAGCCGTATGCATGTGGCCGGCTCGGTGATGAAAACCGCTATTCCGCTGGTGCTCTTGACCATGGCTATCGGTGAATGGGTGGCGCCGGCGGGTGAGCAAATGGCCTACAATTATCGCACCCAGATGATTTACGGCGGTTCCATGCTCTCAACCCAGAACGGGCTGTGGGCCAAGGACGGTAACGACTTTATTTTCATCGAACGGGTGGTGGGCAGCGATGAACTGGCCGGCGTCAATATTTACCATTTTGATAAAGCGGAGCGGCTGCAGTCTCTGCGTTATGCCGCCACCGCCACGTTCAGCAACGGCAGTTGGAAATTGTCACAGGTGGACGAATCGGATTTGACCAACGATAAGCAAATTACCGGCCGGCAAACCCTGAACGGCGAATGGAAGACCAATCTCACGCCGGATAAACTGGGGGTTGTCGCCCTGGAGCCCAATTCGTTGTCCATCTCGTGGCTGTACAATTACGTCAACTATCTCAAGCAGAGCGGGCAGGAATCCAACCGTTACCAGCTGAATATGTGGAGCAAGATTTTCTCGCCGTTCTCGGTGGTGGTGATGATGCTGATGGCGCTGTCGTTTATTTTCGGACCGCTACGCAGCGTCCCTATGGGGGTACGGGTGGTTACCGGGATAAGTTTCGGTTTCTTGTTTTATGTGTTAGATCAGATCTTCGGACCGCTAAGTATGGTGTACAACATGCCGCCTGTGTTCGGGGCATTGCTCCCCAGTATGGCGTTTCTCATTATCAGCATTGTCATGCTGTTACGGCGTCGGTGACGCGTTCGATATTCCCTGGTGAGGCGCTGATCGGAAATACCGTCAGCGCCGTTTTTTATTGCCGTGGCTTTCATTTTGGACCTTAATGCTGTGTCATGCCGACAGCGTAAAGTTATTTCATGCTGTCAATAAACATGCCTTTGGTCAAATCCCGCAACCACTTATGGCACGGTGAATGATTATGTTTTGAGTGCCATGCCTGGATTATACTGCGCTTACCCAGATCGAAGTCGGCGCTGAAAAATTCCACCGCCACATTCAATTTTTTCATTGTGGTGACCACAAAGTCAGGCACGATAGCCAGCGCATCGGAATGGGTAATGGCGTTCATGGTCGCCATATAGCCCGGAGTGGCCCCCATCACATGGCGTGCCGACCAGAAATATTTCGCCGCCTCGTCGGTCCCCGTCGGATACTTCTCCTTAGTTTGCACAAAGTGATATTTGAGCAAATTGTCCATGCTTTTATCGCTGGCCAGGATAGGATGGCCGCAACGGCACATAAAGTAACATTTCGCCGAGTGAATAGTGCGAATGGTAATCTCTGGGTTTAAATCGCGCATCTCGCCGATATAGAGATCAATATCGTTAGAGCGGAGAAAATCGTCGTCATAGTCCGAATCGTGCACCAGATTAATAAACACATTTGGCGCGCTGCGCTGAACCTCGCAAAACAGCAGCGCGTTGATGGTGAACACGATAGTGGCGTTGGCGGCGATGGTAAATGAGACTGTGGTGGTATGCGGCTCAAACGCCATATTGGTGTTCAGCATGGATTCAATCCGATTGACGAGTTGTCTAACATTCTCCTTTAATGCAATCGCCTTGGGTGTGGGAATTAATTTGGTGCCGCTGCGCACCAGAATCGGATCATTGAATAAGGCGCGGATTTTATTCAGCGACTTGCTGATGGCCGGCGCGGTGACGTTTAGCTTCCTGGCAGCCAGATTGACGCTACAGTCTTCCAGTAATGCGTTGAGAACCACTAATAAATTAAAATCAAAGTTATTCATATAAGAGGCATTCGTTAAATGGCTGGTTTGTGAGATATTCGTTAGTGAACGAATATTAAGGAATCCAAGTCATTAAACGCTCCTGGCAAGGTCGGGAACGAAAATAACATTGGGCGCGATAGTTAACTGCTTTTGGTAACTAATGATTCTATCTTTGATTTTTTAATTATGACAACATTAAATTAACCTTCCCCTTTGGTCCAGAGTTATCGCTTTGCCGACCGATCACCCCGCAGCGGGCGCTATTGCTGGCTTGACCTCCTTTTTGCTTCACATGGAATAATGTTATTATCTGTGGGTAAATAGTAGGTTATTTATTTTAATATGCACGACATACATTAAACCCCCCCGCCGTTCGGCTGCTTTTATTGCTATTTAATATATTATTAAATCTCAAATAAATTAATGGCTAATGATTCTCATGATAATGAGCATCATTTCCGCAAGAAGACCTCACCTGATATCTGGTCGTTGTTACCGCCTTATGCACCCGCCTTGCGTCTATGAAGATACGGGTGTCTGTACCACCGTAGGTGCACTGGTGTCGCTGCTGCAGCCAGAACGAGGGCAGTGCCGTTGTCGCTACCGGCGCCGCAGCCGGTATTGCCAGTGTAAACGCTGCGCGCGTTGGCGCCAAACCTTGCATGATGAACTATTCTCGGGGTAGATATTGCCAAGAAGGGAAAGCCACTATCACCACACTCGCCGGCGCCTATGGCCTGATTGCTGTAGACAAACAAGGCTCAAGCGTCCTGTTTCTTGATCCCGTCAGTTACGCTGTACAGCAAAGGTTAAACGGCTTTCCTCCTCGCCCCCATGAGTTGGTGATCGCGGCGTCAAAAATGAAGGCTTATGTTCCCCTTTACGGCGACGGCGTACACGGCGACAAGCCGCATCCGGGGCATAAAATTGCCGTTATCGATCTGGCGCGACGGGTGCTGAAGGGCTTTATCGACATCAGCCCGCTGCAATCTCCGCATACCGGGCGCATCGGCGATGACGGGCGGCTTCATCTATGCTGTGAGAATAGCCGCGCGATCGTGGTGATCGACACCGATGATGACCGGCTGGTTGACCAGATCGCTACCCCCGATGCTAACACCCACCGCTTGACCATGACCCCCCTCGGGGATAAAACTGTTCACGGAAAATGAGGAAGATGCCAGCATTACCGCGGTAGATATTGCCGTCTCGCCGGGACGCGTGCTGGATACCATTGCGATGCCGGGTGATTTAGCCCCCTGAAACACCAGACAGTAGCTGTATCTCCAGATAAGAGATAGGCTTAAATATATGTCTAACACTAACGCCAATTTTGATATGACCGGGATCCTGTTAGGTCAAGAAGTCCGTAAACGTAAAACTCCTCAGGAAAAAATGGCCATTATTCAGCAGACGATGGAGCCCGGCATGAATGTCTCCCATCTCGCACGACTGCACGGTATCCAGCCCAGCCTGCTGTTTAAGTGGAAAAAGCAATATCAGGAAGGCAACCTCACCGCCGTGGCTGCCGGGAGGACGTTGTTCCTGCCTCTGAGCTTGCAGCTGCATTGAAGCAGGTCCGGGAGCTCCAGCGCCTTCTGGGTAAGAAGACGATGGAGGTTGAGATCCTAAAAGAAGCCGTGGAGTACGGCCAGTCACGAAAATGGATAGCGCACGCGCCCTTGTTGCCAAAGGCAGGGGAATAGCACAGGACAGGCGCTGTAACCGGCGTAATGACGAAGCAGACGCTGAAATACTGTCGGACATCCTCGACATCATCAGCGATATGCCCAGCTACGGCTATCGGCGGGTGTGGGGCATCCTGCGTAAACAACGTCGCGCAGAGGGACTGCCGCGGTAAATGCGAAACGACTTTACAGGATCATGTGTGAGCATAACCTGCTGTTATTACATTGAAAACCAGAGCGGCCGAGGCGTGAGCATAAGGGCAGGATCGCGGTGGCAGAAAGCGATATGCGCTGGTGTTCAGATGGCTTCGAGTTCGGCTGCGACAACGGTGAAAAACTGCGGGTCACCTTCGCACTGGACTGCTGCGACAGAGAGGCCATAGACTGGGCTGCGAGCACTGTAGGCTACGACAGTTCGACCGTGCAGGATGTGATGCTGAGGTCGGTAGAAAAGCGCTTCGGCGACAGGTTACCCGATACAGCGGTGCAGTGGTTGACGGACAACGGTTCAGCGTATACCGCGCATGAAACGCAGAGGTTCGCCAGAGAACTGGATCTGGAGCCCTGCACAACAGCGGTGAGCAGCCCGCAGAGCAATGGCATGGCCGAACGGTTCGTGAAGACGATGAAGGAAGACTATATCGAGTTCATGCCAAAACCGGATGCGAGAACAGCCCTGCGAAACCTTGCAGCAGCTTTCACGCATTACAATGAAAACCATCCGCACAGCGCGCTGGGATATCACTCTCCGAGAGAATACCGGCGGCAGCGGGCTTCGTTAACTTAAGATACAAAAGCTGTACGGAGATGGCGGGGCAAGATCAATCACCACCGTTCATCATAAAAGATGAGGCAAATGTGTGACGTAAAACATGTGACAGTTGACCGGTCGGTAGATACATATTAGCCCGTTCAACTGCTCTACAAAAAGCAGCGTAACAAGACTTGAATAATCTTCCTGACTTTTCTAGTTTTGGTAAAGCTTTATAAAAATCCTCACTGATGGGGACTGTTCGTTGATGGTTACCTTCTGTTTTGTGAAGGTATTTTTCAAATTTCTAATCTGTTTGGAAGTTAGTGATTCAGCTTTATCCCAGCGATCCCCAGGTAGGAAATGTTAAAAAAACCAGCTGGCAAGCTGGTTTGAATTTACGGGTCAAGGTTTAGTTGATAATGCTGGAATCACGTGTAGCGGGTCGCGCTCAATGGCTTTTAAAAGGGCCTTAGCCGGGCCAGTGGGTTCACGTCTGCCCTGCTCCCAATTCTTTAACGTATCAACATTGACCGAAATCAGCTTAGCAAATCCGCTTTGTGACAACCCTGTAGCCGTTCTGATAGCTTTAACCTTAACGGCGATAACATTTGTCTCGCAAGAGGGTTCGCGGGAACCTTCGACGATTTCATTTATTTGCGTCATGCTTTGTTTTAGACGATCAAACAGTTTTTTTCCATTACCAACCCTCGTTTAACGCCCTCAACCAGCGCTTGTCGTCCTGGGATAAATCATCCTGGACGCCCTTTTTATAGATTAGCAATAGCCTGATTTGTGATTCAGTGACCTTGTAATAGTAAATAATAGGGAAACCTCCACGCTTGCCCCTGCCTCTGGCCGCCCAGGGGACTTTACGCAGGCCGCCAGTATTTTGTATTACATCCCCCCAATCGGGGTTATCTGCCATGAACTGCTGAAACTCGCCGTATTCGTCATCGTTCAATAGTTCCTTTACATCTTCGGTGAAAATAGGGTTTCGATAAACAGCATGTTGTGGTACGTCATTGGCGTATATTTTGAGCCATGCTATCGTATCGCGGGTATAAGTCAATGGCGTATAGTTAAGCTAATAGACCGGATTTTTCTCTCACTGCGCGGGAATCACTTGCTGGCTATGTTCACCAAAAGGCTTATTGCCAAAGCGTTTTGTCGCTGATGCTTGAAATTCTTGATCGTGAGGGGAAGCGGAAGCCGCGAAAACTGCCACCAAACTAATAAATAAAAGCTATTTGCCCATGCTGCGCAAAGCCAGCAACGATTAATGACAGCAGATACCATAGCCGACATTTCGCAGAAATTAGTGCTAAGTGCGGGGGCGGAGTCCTAATCAGTTTTCAATTCAGAGATATCCTTCTCCTATTACCCTAGTAGAAAAAGCACATTCGCGGACGTTGGGGGGGGATTTGGTCGGTATTTTTCATACAACCAAAAACAGACGCTAATCCGTGCGTTGTTTGTCTCAGGCTTATCTGCAGGGGCAAGACAGATAACGAAAAAACTATCGTGAGATACGACCTAACCACATAATTTTTATTATAAAACGTGGTGGCCCCTGCTGGACTTGAACCAGCGACCAAGCGATTATGAGTCGCCTGCTCTAACCACTGAGCTAAGGGGCCGCCTTGCGGTCGTTGATTATAAATGATGCCGCCAACCGGGTCTATAGCGACTCCCGCCAGATGGATGATTTATCGCCGTTTTTTGGCTAAAATTGTTAATTATTGGCGTCACGGCCAGAGATGATAGAGAGGGTTAAATGATAGAAGATATTCTCAGGCAGGGGCTAAGGGTGGTGTTCTGCGGTATCAATCCGGGGTTGTCCAGCGCGCATAAAGGGGTGCATTTTGCCAATGCCAATAATCGCTTCTGGAAGATCATTCACCTTGCGGGTTTTACGGCGCACCAACTGCAGCCGGAGGAGGAGCAGCGGTTGCTGGAGACCGGGTGCGGGATCACGATGCTGGTTGGTGACGCGGCCTACCACCGAAGCCTCAGAGTTGTCGCTGGCGGAATACCGGCAGGGTGGCGAGCGGTTGATGGCCAAGATAGAAACGTTCCAGCCGCAGGCGCTGGCGATTTTAGGCAAGCAAGCTTACTCTGCCAGGCATTTCGCGTGAAAAATGCGCCATGGGGGCGGCAGGAAATGCGCATTGGCGCCACGCAGTTGTGGGTTTTGCCCAATCCCAGCGGGCTTAACCGCATGAGCGGCGATGCATTGCTGGCGGCGTATCGCGCTTTGTCCGACGCGCTCCCGCCCCCTTCGTTAACGACACGTTAGCCAATTCCACCGCCGTCATGGCCGGCGGGCTAGTTGGCCACTTCGGTTAATGGAGCCAGCGACCTTACAGAAAGCGTCTCACGACTTAGGCCAGCCGCGTTGTGGGACACGTCTTGATATTTAGATGCGATGGCCTTGCGTGCCTGACGCCCGCGCTGGGCGGCGGGCAATAAAAAACCCCGCAGTGTGATGCGGGGCGATGTGTTGAGAGCCTTAAGGAAAGGGCCGCCAGCAAAACCGGAGCTTAATCGTCCAGGAAGCTGCGCAGGACCTCAGAACGGCTCGGGTGACGCAGCTTGCGCAGCGCTTTCGCTTCGATCTGACGGATTCGCTCGCGGGTGACGTCAAACTGTTTGCCGACTTCTTCCAGCGTATGGTCGGTATTCATGTCGATACCGAACCGCATGCGCAGGACCTTGGCTTCACGCGCGGTAAGTCCGGCCAGCACATCATGGGTGGCTGAACGCAGGCTCTCCGAAGTGGCGGAGTCCAACGGCAGCTCGAGGGTGGTGTCCTCGATGAAATCCCCCAAGTGCGAATCTTCATCGTCGCCGATAGGCGTTTCCATGGAGATAGGCTCTTTGGCAATCTTGAGCACCTTACGGATTTTATCCTCCTGCATCAGCATGCGTTCCGCCAGCTCTTCGGGCGTCGGTTCGCGTCCCATTTCCTGCAGCATCTGCCGGGAGATACGGTTGAGTTTGTTGATGGTCTCAATCATATGCACCGGAATACGGATGGTGCGCGCCTGGTCGGCGATAGAGCGGGTGATGGCCTGACGGATCCACCAGGTGGCGTAGGTGGAAAACTTGTAGCCGCGGCGGTATTCAAATTTGTCCACCGCCTTCATCAAACCGATATTGCCTTCCTGGATCAAATCCAGGAACTGCAGGCCGCGGTTGGTGTATTTTTTGGCGATGGAAATAACCAGACGCAGGTTAGCCTCAACCATCTCTTTCTTGGCGCGCCGCGCCTTGGCTTCGCCGATCGACATACGGCGGTTGATATCCTTCACCTGTTCGATGGTCAAACCGGTTTCATCTTCAATCAGGCGCAGCTTCTGCAGGCTGCGGTGCACGTCATCATCGACTTCGTGCAGTTTTTCCGACCAGGGCTTGTTCATCGCCAGCGCGGCTTTGAACCAGCTTTCGCTGGTTTCATTGCCGGCTAACAGCGTGACGAAGTTTTTCTTCGGCATCTTGCTGATTTCAAAGCACAATTTCATGATAAGACGTTCCTGGGTACGCACGCGATCCATCATGGCGCGCATGTTGTTGACCAGGTAATCAAACTGCTTCGGCACTAAGCGGAACTGTTTGAATACGTCGGAAAGATTCAAAATCTCAGCGGCCGATTTAGCATGGCTGCGCCCGTTGGTTTTGATAACGTTACGAGTAACTTCGTACTGCTCGCGCAGCTCAACGAATTTCTGCCGCGCCAGCTCTGGATCGATGCTGTTATCGTCGTCCGAGCTGTCGTCGTCGCCGTCCTCTTCATCCTCGTCGTCGTCATCGGCGATTTCTTCGGCGGAGAGTTCAGAGCCGATATGGGTCGCGGTAGGCGTCATATCTCCTTCCGCGTTAGGGTCGACGAAGCCGGTGATAAGATCGGACAGGCGGGCCTCGCCGGCTTCGACGCGGTCGTACTGTTCCAGCAGGTAGGTGATAGCCTCAGGGTACTCGGAGACCGAGCACTGGACCTGATTGATGCCATCTTCGATACGCTTGGCGATATCGATCTCGCCTTCGCGGGTCAGCAGCTCCACGGTACCCATTTCGCGCATGTACATGCGCACCGGGTCGGTGGTGCGTCCAATTTCGGACTCGACGCTGGACAAGACCTGCGCCGCGGCTTCCGCCGCATCTTCATCGGTGTCGGAGGTGGTTTCGGCCAGCAGTAGGTCATCGGCGTCCGGTGCTTCTTCCATCACCTGGATGCCCATGTCATTTATCATCTGGATGATATCTTCGATCTGATCGGAGTCGACGATATCCTCCGGCAGATGGTCATTGACCTCGGCAAAGGTCAAATAGCCTTGCTCCTTACCACGTGTGACAAGCAGCTTAAGCTGTGACTGCGGGTTTTGCTCCATAAGACGGTATCCACACTTCAGAGTAATATTCGGTGTTGGTTGGTGAAAGCGCATCACCAACAAGAGATCTGGGATTTATTTCGCGCCGCAGCCCAATACGGCATTACGCAGGGTCTTGCCCTGCCAGATATAGGCAATTAAGCCTCGTCATTCAGGTTTTTTTCGCCAGCGCCTGATTTAGCGACCAGAGCTCCTGGCGTTCTTCGGCCGTCAGGCCGTGGGTCCGGTCGCGGGCGATAAGCGCTTCCTGGCGGTGTTCAAGTATGGAGTCGTAAAGACTCGCCAGGGTATCGACAAATGTCGCCTCGATCATTTCATCTATGATCATGTGGTTCCAGGTCGCCAGGGTTTCAAGCTGGGAGTAGGATTTATTCTCCCGATACTGCTCCAGTAACTGGCCGGTGGTTAACCCCGGCTGGGACTGGCAGGCCTGCACTAATTCAACAAAAAACGGCACACCCGGCTGACTTGCCTGCTCCAGCCCCTGCACCGTGGGTACCAGGATGGAAAGCCGCGGATGTTGCACCAGCAATCCTATCAGTATACGCATGGTTGTGCGTTTTATCCGCGCTTGCGGTGAAATATTTGCCTTTAAGGCCGCCTTGGGCAGCAGTTTCTCCAGTTGGCTGTCGTCAAGGATCCCGAGTTTATTGCCCAACTGCTGGCGCAGGTAGAGACGCAATGTCTCGCCCGGCACCTGGCCTATCAGCGGCAGCGCCAGCGTGCTCAGCTTAGCGCGGCCGTCGGGACTGCTTAAGTCCACCTGTGGCATCAGCGCTTCAAATAAAAACGTCGACAGCGGCTGCGCCTGTTCGATGTGCTGCTCAAATGCCTCTTTGCCAATTTTGCGCACCAGCGTGTCGGGATCCTCGCCGTCCGGCAGAAACATAAAACGCAGCTGGCGGCCGTCGGTGAGATATGGCAACGCGTTTTCCAGCGCGCGCCACGCAGCTTCCCGCCCGGCGCGGTCGCCGTCATAGCAGCAGATCACCCGGTAGGTGGCGCGATATAACAGCTGTATATGCTCGGCGGTGGTCGAGGTGCCCAACGAAGCCACCGCGTAGTCGATACCGAACTGTGCCAGCGCCACGACATCCATATATCCTTCGACCACGAGCAGCCGGGTTAATTCCGGGTGCTGCCGTTGGGCCTCGTACAGGCCGTACAGCTGGCGGCCCTTATGAAAAATATCGGTTTCCGGCGAGTTCAGGTATTTCGGCTGACCCTCGCCCAATATCCGTCCACCGAAAGCGATAACCCGCCCGCGTTTGTCGCGGATGGGAAACATGATGCGATCGCGAAAACGGTCGTAAGTGCGGCCGTTGTCATTGACCACCAGCATGCCGGCGTCGTTGAGCGAAGCGCGATCCTCCGCCGAGCGGCCGAAACGCTTAATGACGTTATCCCAGCCCGACGGCGCGAAGCCGATGGCAAAATGAGTCATGACCGCTTCGCTCAGTCCGCGCTGTTGCAGATAGTGGCGCGCATCCGACGCCGTCTGCGCCCGCAATGCCTGCTGATAGAAGCCGCTGAGCTTGTCCATCAGATGATACAGGATTTGTCGCTGGTGGCGTTCCTGCTGGTTCGGGCCTGTGCCCGTTTCATAGGGCACTTCCAGGCTGTGCTGGGCGGCAAGCTCTTCGATGGATTCGACGAACTCCAGCCGGTCGTAATTCATCAGGAAATCGATGGCGTTGCCATGGGCGCCACAGCCGAAACAATGATAAAACTGCTTTTCGCCGTTCACGGTAAACGACGGGGTTTTTTCATGATGAAATGGACAGCAGGCGTGATAATTCTTGCCCTGCTTTTTGAGCTTTACCCGCGCATCGACAAGATCGACGATGTCGGTACGCGCCAACAAGTCATTGATAAAGACACGTGGGATTCGTCCAGCCATAAGCCCTGTCAGGTAAGCACTTGAACGACAGCAAGCCGCGCAATCCTTCCGGATGGCACGGCCTTCGTATGCAACAGCTAAGTCTGCGGATTAATCACGCGGCCTGGGTGGCTCTCACCCCGGAAAATCAATACAGACGAGTGCGGCGTGCGTTTTCGCGAGCCAGTTTCTTGGCGTGACGTTTAACGGCGGACGCTTTTGCGCGCTTACGTTCGGTCGTCGGTTTTTCATAGGACTCGCGACGACGAACTTCGGCCAGAACACCCGCTTTTTCGCAGGAACGCTTGAAGCGACGCAGTGCTACGTCGAACGGCTCGTTTTCACGTACTTTAATTACCGGCATGTGCCTCTCACTCACCTCGATAGAATTCGGATCTTGTCGCTGACCAGTGCCATCCTTTTCAAAATGGTGCGGAATTTTACTCTAATCCTGCCTGCTTTGTAAAGCGCCGCACTGCGTGATCTTATTCGCGGCACGCCGGTTGCCACACAACCCGCTGATGTCAGGCGTAAATTCGGCCAAAAAAGCGGGCACGAAGTCGGCCCTGATCGGGGCATGACGACGCAAAAAAAACGATCCGATGGCGCTGACCTTCATTAACACCGTCCGCGGGCAAGCGGCGGGAACGCGGTTGACCGCTGTGGCATTCTGCCGCGATCCCGGCCATCGCCAGAGCGGTTTTTGTAGCATGACGGCCGCAGAGATGAAAGGGTTTTACGCCAAATCCGTCGTCCGCAGGCGGCGCAGCGGCGCAGAATATGGTAAACTGTGCGCCGCAAAAAAGGGTGGTAAAGATTATGCGCGTATTGGGTATTGAGACGTCATGCGATGAAACCGGCGTGGCGATTTACGATCAACATCAAGGATTGCTGGCTAACCAGCTTTACAGTCAGGTGAAACTGCACGCCGATTATGGCGGTGTGGTTCCGGAGCTGGCGTCCCGCGATCATGTCCGTAAAACCGTGCCGCTTATCCAGGCGGCGCTGGCCGAGGCCGGCCTGCAGGCGTCGGATATCCATGGGGTGGCCTACACTGCCGGCCCGGGGCTGGTGGGGGCGTTAATGGTCGGCGCCACCGTCGGCCGCGCGCTGGCCTACGCCTGGGAGGTGCCAGCTGTCGCTGTCCACCACATTGAAGGGCATTTGCTGGCGCCGATGCTGGAGGCGAATCCGCCGGCATTCCCCTTCGTGGCGCTGTTGGTTTCCGGCGGTCATACCCAGCTTATCGCCGTGACCGGCATCGGCGAATATCGGCTACTGGGGGAGTCTATCGATGATGCCGCCGGAGAAGCGTTCGATAAAACCGCCAAGCTGATGGGGCTTGACTATCCCGGCGGCCCGATGCTGGCGCGTCTGGCGCAGCAGGGCGTGCCGGGGCGTTACAAATTTCCGCGGCCGATGACCGGCCGGCCGGGGCTGGCGTTCAGCTTCTCCGGGCTGAAAACCTTTGCCGCCAACACCGTGCGCGCCGGTGCCGATGATCACCAGACGCGCGCGGACGTCGCGCGGGCGTTCGAGGAGGCGGTGGTGGAAACGCTCATGATAAAATGTCGGCGCGCGCTCGATCTGACCGGTTGCCAACGGTTGGTGATGGCCGGCGGCGTCAGCGCCAATCAGTCGCTGCGTGCGAGTATGGGCGAAATGATGCGCCAGCGGGGCGGAGAGGTGTTTTACGCCCGTCCCGAGTTTTGTACGGATAATGGCGCGATGATCGCTTACGCGGGCATGGTGCGGCTGCATGGCGGGGCACAGGCGGGTCTGGCGGTGTCGGTACGGCCGCGCTGGCCGCTGGAGGAATTGCCGGCGCTGGGCGCCTGAGTCAATTCTTGCTTTGTTGCCGGTCGATATCCCGGTCTTTTTGCCGGCGACGCCAGATGCGGCTTTCCTGACCGCGCCAGAGGCGCTGAATATTGTCGTGGTGGCGCAGGAGCACCAGACAGGAAAGCATCGCCACCGGGAAGGTGAACTGCGGCTTGAACCACCAGACGTAGAAGGGGGCGATCAGGGCGCTGACGATAGCCCCCAGAGAAGAATAACCGGAGAGCAGCACCGTCAAAAGCCAGGTACCTATCATCAGGCCGGACAGATCATAGCCAATGGGCGCAATGGCCCCCAGCGCGGTAGCGACCCCTTTACCGCCGCGAAAATGGAAGAAAACCGGGTAAATATGGCCAAGACAGGCGGCGATGGCCACCAGACCCAGCCAGAACGGCGGCAGGCCGAGGCCGTAGCCAATCCACACCGGGAGCATCACCTTGAGGAGATCGAAAACCATTACGCCCGCGGCCGCCAGCTTGCCGCCAAGCCGCAGCACGT
The DNA here is from genome assembly GCF_018777395.1 of Candidatus Sodalis endolongispinus. GTDB lineage: Bacteria > Pseudomonadota > Gammaproteobacteria > Enterobacterales > Enterobacteriaceae > Sodalis_B > Sodalis_B endolongispinus. The sequence goes on along the minus strand of NZ_JAFJYC010000001.1, from coordinate 787,528 downwards.
TGGTGGCGCCGGGATTGCCGGAGCCGCTGGTGCGGGGATCGGGCAGGCGGGCGAGCCTGCAGAGTAGAATCGCGCTGGAGACTGAACCGCATAAGTAGGCGAAGATTATCATGCCAATCGCGATAGCATTCATAACCACATTCCATTCATCAACATTCGTTTTATTTCGCTATCTGTTGATAATACGCATATTCCCGAGGAAGTGGTATCCGATAGCCACAAAAACCGAGTATGGCACATGGACATTATATTTATTGAGCAATTAACGGTAATGGCGGTGATAGGCGTCTATGACTGGGAACAGCAACGGTTGCAGAAATTGGTGTTCGACCTGGAAATGGGCTGGGACAACCGCCCGGCGGCGCGTAGCGATGATGTCGCCGACTGCCTGAGCTATGCTGACGTCACCGACGCCGTGCTGTCGCTGGTGAGCGGCAAGCGTTTCGCACTGGTGGAGCGTGTCGCCGAGGAGACGGCGGAGCGGCTGATGACTCAGTTCAAACTGCCCTGGATACGCATCAAAATCGGTAAGCCCGGCGCGGTGCCGCACGCGGCCACCGTCGGCGTTATCATTGAGCGCGGGCGGCGAAAAGTCTGAAAATAGCGCAGCGGTAATCATTTAGCCATGCGATTGCAACCAAATTACCGTATGTTTGTCTCAATTTGCGGGAGATTTAGCGGCTGGTCTGTTTACATACCGCCGCTTTTTTATTGTCATGACTTTGAGGGAAACGTTGTATGGCAGATATGCACGAGTGAGTTATCGCGTTCATTCTGGGGGTGGTGGAAGGGTTAACGGAATTTCTGCCAGCTTCTTCTACGGGACATATGATATTGGTCGGTAGCCTGCTTGGTTTTACGGATGATAAAGCCAAGACCTTTGAGGTCATCATCCAGCTGGGCTCAATTCTGGCGGTGGTGGTGGTGTTTTGGCGGCGGCTGTTTGGTCTTATCGGTATCCATTTTGGCCAGGTGCCTCACGAGGGGATCGGCAGCGGTCGCCTGCGTCTCGGTCGTATTTTTCTGGGCATGATCCCGGCGGTGGTGCTGGGGCTGGTGTTTCACGAGCAAATCAAAGCCATTTTTGCCCCGATTTACGTGATGTATGCCCTGGTGGTTGGCGGTGTGCTATTGCTGGCGGGGGAATGGCTGAAGCCCAATGTGCCGCGCGCGGCGGGCATCGACGATTTGACTTATCTGCAGGCGTTTCTCATTGGCTGTTTCCAGTGTCTAGCGCTGTGGCCGGGCTTTTACCGCTCCGGCGCCACCATCAGCGGCGGCTTGCTGGTCGGCGTTAGCCGTTACGCCGCATCGGAGTTCTCCTTTATCCTGGCGGTGCCGATGATGCTGGGCGCGACGGTGCTGGATCTGTACAAAAGCCTGCCGTTTCTCGCCTGGCAGGATTTTCCAATGTTCGCTATCGGCTTCGTTACCGCCTTTGTGGTGGCGCTGCTGGCTATCAAATTCTTTGTGCAAATTATTAAGCGTATTTCGTTCGTGCCGTTTGCCATTTACCGCTTTATTCTGGCGGCGGTGGTGTATTGGATTTTGATTGGCTGATTGGCTGACTAACTGGCTGTTTTTGCAGCGCCGCGGCGGGGGGCGATAGCCGCAGGGCAGGGGACGGGGCCGTGCGCGGGCCGCTGAGCGTTATCCGCCCGGCGCCATTGTTAGGGTATCTCTGACAGCATTTGCAGTATCTGACGCACGGTACGCGGTAGGGTAACGGTCAGTCCTGTATGGTCTCGGTATCGCTGTTCTCTTGCTGTCGCTTCCAACTGCTCATCGCCTGCTGGCGTCGGCGGTTGAGCTCCTCGCCGATGTGCGCGCCGCTAAATCCCGCCGCCATCACCTCGCGCGCGCTGACTGAACTGGCTACGCGGAACGCATCGCGCAGAAAATCCCCCTGCGGGTAGGCATGGTTCTCAAAACCGGTACGGCCACGGGCGTCGGTTTCGCTGGCGAGGATCATCTGCTCCAGGCGCGCCGGTCGGCGCCAGACATCAATGGCGCTAAACAATTTTATCAGTGTCTTTGGCGTCAGGCTCTGGGCACCGTGCAGCAGGTCATGGTAGCGGGCCACAATCGTAGCCAGATCGCGCAATGGGTTGGGCACCTTCAGGCGCTGGCACAGCGTTTCCACCACCTTCACCCCCGCCGGGCCGTGGCCGTGGTGGCTGGGCCACAGCTCGCGCGGGGTGAGCGCCTTGCCCACATCGTGGCAAAGCGTGGCGAAGCGTACCGCGATATCGTCCGTCAGCCGGGCCGCCATCGCCACCGTCATCAAAGTGTGGATGCCGGTATCGATTTCCGGGTGCCATTTCGCCGGCGCCGGGACGCCAAACAACGCGTCTATCTCGGGGAACAGCGCTTTTAACGCGCCGCAGTCGCGCAGGACTTGAAAATAGACCTGCGGGTTGCGGGTTGCCAGCGCCCGCTCCGTCTCTTTCCAGACCCGCTCAGGCGCCAGCAGCGGCAGCTCGTCGGTCATTTGCCGCATCAACGCCATCGTTTCCGGCGCGATGCGGAAATTCAAATGGGCGAAACGCGCGGCAAAACGGGCGACCCGCAGTACCCGCAGCGGGTCTTCGCCGAAGGCATCGGAGACATGGCGTAACCAGCGCTGACGGAGATCCTGCTGTCCCTGATAGGGATCAATCAGGTTACCATCGTCGTCGCGGGCGATGGCATTAATGGTGAGATCGCGGCGGCGCAGATCCTCTTCCAGCGTGACTTCCGGCGAGGCGTAGCAGATGAAGCCGGTATAGCCATGACCGGATTTGCGCTCCGTACGTGCCAGCGCATACTCCTCGCGGCTTTCGGGATGAAGAAAAACCGGAAAATCCTTGCCGACCTGCTGATAACATTGCGCGAGCATCTCCTGCGGCGTTGCGCCGACCACCACCCAATCCCGTTCCTTGACAGGGAGCTGTAACAGACCGTCACGCACGGCGCCGCCGACCAGATATTTTTTCACAATTCCCTCCTGGCAAAGCCGGTGTTGCCTTTATCGGTACCGTTCATTAAGTGTAGCCGTATCTCGCGTACGATTCACCGCCGCCCGTGTCGGGGGCGGCTCAGTTCATCCAGCGGTTGTCTTTTTTACGCCGGGGAATGATATGGGGCAGCAGCAGACCCAGCAGCAGGCCAAAGCCAGCCACACCGCCGCCATACATGAACCACTGCATGATAATGGTGCGCTGTTTGTCGTCGAGCTGGACCGCCGCATTGACCTTTTTCTGTGCGGTCGAAAGTTGATCCTTCAGCGCTTGATTCTGTTCTTTGAGATCGTTTATCACACCGTCGCTGGTGGCCACTTTTTGCTGCATGTCGGCGGTGCGCTGATTCCAGCTGGCGTCGATGGTATTGAGCTTTTGCGTCAGCTCCTGAACCTGCTGCTCCAGCGCCGGCACCCGGGTGCGCAAACTGGGCTGAGCGCTTAGCTGATCTTGTGGGATCCAAGCGGTGCGCCCCTTTTCGTCGCGTATCTGGGCGAAGCCGGTGTCGTCATTCTGGCCGAGAAGCGTAACGGCGTCGCCGGAATTCAATGTGCCGACAATGCGGTATTGATTACCCGGACCGCTGTGGATATAGGTCAGCAGGGTGTCGGAAACATAACGTGGCTCGTCGGCGTCGGCGGCGCAGGCGAGGCCCAAACCGACCGCGACGAAGTAAATATGGCTTAATTTCAGCATTATTCCGTCATTTTTAGGCAAATGTTGCACGATAATAGTGGCTTCAGTTTGACGACGCAACGTCGGGTCCGAAATGAGAACACTCTTACTCTCGGACGGAGCGCAAATCCGTTGCTGCCCCCACCACCCGATGATGCCGGCATCTACGGGCCGGCGCCGCGCGGATACAGGCGCGGCGAACCCTCTGCGTCGCCGTCGGCGGCTGGGAGGGTCGAAAATGACAAAACGCGTCAAAAGTAATGAGATCTTTGGACCCCTGGTCACACGAAAAGTGCCGTTGGGCTTGTCCGTTTTGTCCATTAAGGCCATGATTAGGCGTTAACACTTGCCATCTTAAGCGATAAGTCGCCACCAGGGATGGCTTAAGCGTCAATGAATTTTACCGGTATGGCCATAAAACACTATGAATGAAGAAATCGAGTTAAAATTTATCGTTCAGCCCGAGGTGTTGCCCGCGTTGCGGCAGCGGTTATCGGCAATGGGCCATGACGGTCATGCGCTCCGGCAATTGACCAATACCTATTTTGAGACGGATGGCTTTGATTTGCGCCGCCACGGCATAGGGTTACGCATTCGTCAGGTGAACGGGCAATATGAGATGACGATGAAAACCGCCGGTCAGGTCATAGGCGGCTTGCATCAGCATCCGGAATTCAATGTGCCGCTGCCGGGGCCAACGCTGGATCTCACCCGGTTACCGGCACAGGCATGGCCGCCTGAGCTTGATCCCGCCGCGCTGCAATCGCGGCTCAAGCCGCTGTTCACCACCGATTTCGCCCGCGAGAAATGGCGGGTGAGGCAGGATGAAAGCGAGATCGAGCTGGCGCTGGATCGGGGCGAGGTGAGTGCCGGCGCGCTGCATGAGCCAATTTGCGAGCTGGAAATGGAATTGCTGAGCGGGAATGCCCGCGATCTCTTCGCCTTCGCCGGCACGCTGAACGATGCCGGCGGCCTTCGTCTGGGCAGCCCGAGTAAAGCCGCGCGCGGTTATCATCTCCAGCAAGGAAATCTCCCGCGCGCCATTCGGCCACTGCTTAATCCCGCCGCGCAGGCGACGGTGGAGGAGGGCATGAGCGCGGCGCTGCATCTGGCGCTGGATCATTGGCAATATAATGAGGAGCTCTGGTTGCGCGGGCTGGCGCAGGCCAAGACCGGCGTGCTTGAGGGCATCACGCTGATACGTGAAACCTTCCGCGTGATGGGGAATCTGGTCAGCCGCAAAGCCACTGCCGCGCTGCGCGGGCTGCTGGCGGATATCGTGCCGTTGATCGGCGCTGAACAGGCGAGTCAGCAGGTGATCTGTTATCAGCCCGTCTATCTGCGCACCAAGCTGGCGTTGACTTCCTGGCTGGTGTTTAGCGCGTGGCAGAACACCGCCGATGAGGATGCGCGCAAGAAGCTCGCCGGCGCCTACCGGCAATTCGCCGATATGACGCTTGCGCGCTGCGGCGCGGAATTGAAGGTCGCGTTTGGCCGTACGCTTTCCCATGAAGAATACTTGCAGCAGTTGCCGCGGCTGGCGCGCCAGCTTATGGCATTTCATGTCTTGTCCGGCGCCTATCGTCCGACTGAGGTGGTGGCCTATCTGATGCATTGGACAGCGCTGCATCAGTCTATCGTACAGCCAGGATCCGATGACAGGGAACATTTGCGGCGTCAGGCGTTGTCGCAGGTGGGGTTCTGGCTTAAATAGCCAGAACATGGTGTTGACAATCCGCCGGCGAGCCATGTTTGTCTCCAGGGAGTATTGACCATGAATACGCGACCTTTACCGCCGCTTCTGCAAAAGCAAGGGCAACAGTCGGCGACCGGTTTACCGGCGCCGGCTGACGATGCAACCCTGCTGGCGCTGAGTGATTTCATCAGCGATACGCTGCATAGCCATCCGGCGTGGCAGCAGGCGCTGGTGACGCAACCCGGCGAGTGGCGTGATTATGCCGCGCTGCTGGCCGCCCGGCTGGCGGCGGTGGACGATGAATCCGCGCTGATGCGCGAGCTGCGCTGGTTCCGGCGCCGCACGCTGGTGCGTATCGGCTGGGCGCAAATTCTCGGCCTGTGTGATACCCGTGAAACCCTGACCCAGTTAAGCCAGTTGGCGGAGACCTTGATTATTGCCGCGCGCGACTGGCTGTGGCAGGCGTGTTGCCGCGAATGGGGCACCCCCTGCAATGCAAACGGCAAGCCACAGCCGCTGCTGATCCTGGGCATGGGGAAACTGGGCGGCGGGGAGCTGAATTTTTCCTCCGATATCGATTTGATTTTCGCCTACCCCGAAAACGGTTTTACCTGCGGCGGCCGCCGCCAGCTGGATAACGCCCAGTTTTTTACCCGCCTCGGTCAGCGGCTGATTAAGGCGCTCGACCAGCCGACGTAGGATGGCTTTGTTTACCGGGTCGACATGCGGCTGCGGCCGTTCGGCGACAGTGCCACTGGTGCTGAGCTTCGCCGCGCTGGAGGATTATTATCAAGAACAGGGCAGGGATTGGGAACGCTATGCGATGATCAAAGCGCGGCTGATGGGCGGCGATGGCGATCCCTATAGCCAGGAATTGCGCAGCATGCTGCGTCCATTTATCTATCGCCGCTACATTGACTTTAGCGTTATCCAGTCGCTGCGCAATATGAAACAGATGAGCGCCCGCGAGGTCCGGCGGCGCGCCTTAAAGGACAATATCAAACTGGGCGCCGGCGGGATCCGTGAGATAGAGTTTATCGCTCAGGTGTTTCAATTGATTCGCGGCGGCCGCGAGCCGCGTCTGCAGTCGCGCGCCTTATTGCTGACGCTTGAGACTATCGGCGCGCTTGGCCTGCTCACGCCGGCGCAAAGCGCCCGTCTGAGTGCGGCCTACCTCTACCTGCGACGGTTGGAAAATTTGTTGCAGGGCATCAATGATCAGCAGACGCAAACCTTGCCTGCCGACCCGCTCAATCAGGCGCGTCTGGCCTGGGGAATGGACGAGGCGGACTGGCCGCAGCTCACCCGCACGCTGGACGCCCACATGCAAGCGGTCAGGGCGGTGTTCGATGAGCTTATTGGCGACGATGCCCCCGACGCTGAAGATAACGACGTGCCCGGCCCGGCGGCCGCGCTGTGGCAGGAGCCGATGTCGCAAACAACAGAGGCTGACGGCGAAGGCTTGCCCTGGCCGCGTCTGGCGCAGTATGTCGCCGATTTCCGCCGCGATGTCGCCAAACGCACGCTAGTCCCGCGGGGACTGGAAGTGCTGGACGCACTGATGCCGCGGCTGCTGGCGCATATCGGCGAACGGGACGGGGCGGACGAGGCGTTTGCTCGTCTGGCGCCAGTGTTGCTGAGTATCGTCTCTCGTACCACCTACCTTGAGCTGTTACTGGAGTACCCCGGCGCGCTGGGGCACTTGACTCGTCTGTGCGCCGCCTCGCCGATGATCGCCAGCCAATTGGCTCGGCATCCGCTGCTGCTGGACGAATTGCTCGATCCCGCGACCCTTTATCACCCCCCGGCGCAGGCGGCCTATGGCGACGAGCTGCGCCAATATCTGCTGCGGGTGCCCGAAGAGGATGAGGAGCAACAACTGGAGGCGCTGCGGCAATTCAAGCAGGCGCAACAGTTGCGGATTGCGGCCGCCGATATTGCCGGCGTGTTGCCGGTGATGAAGGTCAGCGATCACTTGACCTATCTGGCGGAAGCCATGATCCACGCCGTCATCCAGCAGGCGTGGAAATCGATGGTCGCGCGCCACGGCCTGCCCTCACATATGCATGACGGGCAGGACGCCGGCTTTGCGGTCATCGGCTACGGTAAATTGGGAGGCTGGGAGTTAGGCTACAGCTCCGATCTGGATTTGGTGTTTTTGCATCAGTGTCCTGATGACGCCGTGACCGATGGACCGCGCGTCATCGACGGACGGCAGTTTTATTTGCGGCTGGCGCAGCGGGTGATGCATCTGTTCAGCACCCGGACCCAGGCGGGGGTTTTGTATGAAGTGAACGCCCGACTGCGGCCATCCGGCGCCGCTGGGATGCTGGTAAGTACGCTCTCCGCGTTCGAGGACTATCAGCGTAATGAGGCCTGGACCTGGGAACATCAGGCGCTGGTGCGCGCGCGGATGGTGTATGGCTCCTCAGAACTGCACGACGGCTTCAACGCCATTCGCCGTCGCTTGCTGTGTCTACCGCGCGATCCCGCTACGCTGCGCCGGGAGGTTAGCGAGATGCGCGCCAAAATGCGTCAGCACCTGGCCAGCAAGCAGGCTGATGTTTTCGATATCAAAACCGACGAGTGGGGGTATTACCGATATCGAGTTTCTGGCGCAGTATCTGGTGCTGCGCTACGCCGCAGAAAAGCCTGAACTGACGCGCTGGTCGGATAATGTCCGTCTGTTCGAGCTGATGGCCAGGGAGGGGATAATGGACGGCGACGATGCGGATGGGCTACGCGCAAGCTACACCACCCTGCGCGATACGCTGCACCATCTGGCGCGGCAAGCGTTGCCCGGCCGGGTGCCGGAAGCGCAGTTTGCCCGCGAGCGCGCTTTGATTGTCCGCTGCTGGCGTCAGTGGCTTGATTGAGCGGCGCAGGTATAAGGTCTGCAAAGGTGGCGTGCCCGCTGGTCAGAATTAGCCTCGGGGTTTGCCACCGGAAGGGTTCACGTGAGCGCTGGGGGCACCTTTAACGGGTGGAAGCCGGCGCCGCAGGGGGCGAATTTTCCCCGCCTGTGATATGATCCCGACCCTTGAACAGGATCTCTTTGGAGCGAGTGGATGAAAGTGACCTTGCCTGATTTCCGCCGGGCGGGCGTGCTGGTCGTGGGCGATGTGATGTTGGACCGATACTGGTACGGCCACACCAGCCGGATCTCACCGGAAGCGCCGGTGCCTATCGTAAAAGTGGATGCCATCGAGGAGCGTCCCGGTGGCGCCGCTAACGTCGCGATGAATATTGCCGCGCTGGGTTGCCATTCGCGTCTGGTCGGCCTCACCGGCATTGATGATGCCGCCCGCGCCTTGGGCGCGCGACTCAGTGAAGTGGAGGTGACTTGCGATTTTGTCGCCGTCGCGACCCATACCACTATTACCAAACTGCGGGTATTATCGCGTAATCAGCAGTTGATCCGCCTCGATTTCGAGCAGGGTTTCGACGATGTTGACGCCGCCCCCATACTAGAGCGTATTCAACTGGCGCTGCCAAAAACCGGCGCGCTGGTGCTATCCGATTATGCCAAGGGCGCGCTGGCGCGCGTGCGCGAGATGATCACGCTGGCGCGCGCCGCCGGCGTGCCGGTGCTTGTCGATCCCAAAGGCACGGACTTTGGCCGTTATCGGGGCGCAACGCTGCTGACCCCGAATTTGTCAGAATTTGAAGCGGTAGCCGGGTCTTGCAAGGATGAGGAAACGCTGGTGAACCGCGGCATGGAACTTATTGCCGATTACCAACTGTCGGCGCTGCTGATTACCCGTTCGGAACAGGGGATGACGCTGTTGCAGCCGGGCAAGGACCCGCTGCATTTACCGACGCAGGCGCAGGAAGTTTACGACGTCACCGGCGCCGGCGATACGGTTATCGGCGTGCTGGGCGCCGCACTGGCCGCCGGTAACAGTCTGGAGGAATCCTGTTTTCTAGCCAACGCCGCCGCAGGGGTGGTGGTCGGGAAATTGGGCACCTCTACCGTTAGCCCGATTGAGCTTGAGAACGCCATCCGCGGCCGCTCCGAAACGGGCTTTGGCGTCATGACCGAAAGCGAGCTTAAGCAGGCGGTGGCGCTGGCGCGTCATCGCGGCGAAAAAGTGGTCATGACCAACGGTATTTTCGATATCCTGCACGCGGGTCACGTCAGCTATCTCGCTAATGCCCGTCGGTTGGGCGATCGGCTTATCGTGGCGGTGAACAGTGATGAGTCCACGAAGCGCCTGAAAGGGGAAAGCCGTCCGGTAAATCCCCTGGCGCAGCGTATGACCGTTCTGGCGGCGCTGGAGGCGGTCGATTGGGTAGTGCCTTTCAGCGAAGATACGCCGCAGCGGCTCATTGCCGATGTGCTGCCGGATGTGTTGGTTAAAGGCGGCGATTATCAGCCGCACCAGATCGCCGGCAGCAAGGAGGTCTGGGATAACAGCGGGGATGTGCTGGTGCTGAATTTTGAATACGGCGGTTCCACCACCAATATCATCAACGCCATCAAGCGCGGTGAACGGGGTTAGGCTGTAGGCTAATGGGAAAGGCCGCGCCCGCTGGCGATCGGTTGTCTGATGGCGGTGATGCGCCACCCCAGGCCAGGTCAACCGAGTGCGTGGATGCGTCGCGCCCGCTGAGGTGAGTGACGCGCGGGCGATAATGCCCGCGGCTGACGTCAGTAAGCGGTAGCGGCGGTTATAGCTTTTTGAAGGTGTCTTTAACCGGTTTGTCACCCGGGGCGCCGGTCTTCGGCGCGGTGCGATCGGCGGGGGAAATGCTGGTAGTGTCATCTACGCCGTTCACGCCCGCGGGCTTATCTCCCACCACCGGTGTTCCTGCCGCTGACGATGCGCCGCCGGCAGGCGCCGCCGGGCTGATGCCCGGGTCGCTTTTCGGCATGGTTTCCAGCGCATTCAGGCGCAGTTCCAACTGGCTCAATTTTTCCCGGGTGCGTAACAGCACCTGAGTCTGAACGTCAAATTCCTCGCGGCTGACCAGGTCCATACGGCTGAACTGGTTTTGCAGCACCTGACGGATCTTTTTCTCCACGTCGTCGCCCAGATCGCGGATGCCTTTCGGCAGCGACTCCTGCACCTGGCGGGCAAGCTGTTCAAGTTTCTTTGGATCAATCATCGTCGGTTCCCTAACTTTTCAGAATGGGTTGAGTGTAATGCCTGTTTCACCTGAGTGGAAACAAAAGCATTCATCGAAATTATGCGTTTGCTAATTGCCTCGGCTGCAGGTTGGCGCTATAGTATTTCTGCTTATTCTCAGGGCGGGGTGCAATTCCCCACCGGCGGCAAACCTGGCTAAAGTATTGCACAGGAAGCCCGCGAGCGCTCAGATTGCCTTGCAGTCTGAGGTCAGCAGATCCGGTGTAATTCCGGGGCCGACGGTTATAGTCCGGATGGGAGAGAGTAACGACGTCCAGGTGGGCTACGGCCCGCTATCGTTATTATTTGGCCCGTTCGCGGCCGCCCATAAGTCTGCCCTGATTCTGGTAATCCATAACGATTATGAGGTTTTACTTACCATGAATCAGACGCTTCTTTTCGAATTCGGTTCCCCGTCCCAACGCGTGGAAAACGCGCTGGAGGCGCTGCGCAATGGCCGCGGGGTGCTGGTACTGGACGATGAAGATCGTGAAAATGAAGGCGATATGATATTCGCCGCAGAGAACATGACCGTTGAGCAGATGGCGCTGACCATCCGTCACGGCAGCGGTATTGTCTGTCTGTGCCTGACTGAAGAACGCCGCCAGCAGCTGGCGCTGCCAATGATGGTGGAACGTAACAGCAGTCATTATCAGACGGCGTTTACCGTCACCATCGAAGCGGCTGAAGGTGTTAGCACCGGGGTTTCCGCCGCCGATCGCCTGACGACGATTCTGGCCGCCATCAAAGATAATGCCAAACCCACCGATCTCAACCACCCTGGGCATGTCTTCCCGCTGCGCGCGCAGCCGGGCGGCGTGCTGGTGCGCGGCGGCCATACCGAAGCGGCGGTGGATTTGACCACCCTCGCCGGCCTGAAACCGGCGGGCGTACTGTGCGAAGTGACTAATGATGATGGTTCCATGGCGCATGCCACGGAAATAGTGGCCTTTGGCCGGCATCACCACATGCCGGTACTGACCATTGAGGATTTGGTGGTCTATCGTCGTGCCATGACGCGCGAAGTAAGCTAACATCCCGGCGGATCCGGCGAGATATTAGCCGGCATCCCGCACCAATTACTGCATCTCCGACCAAGTGCAAATATTCACTTCGCCACTAGAGCGCTGAGCGGCGGTAACCATCGCCACGGCGATATCCGCCGCCGTAATAGCGCGGTATTTTTCCGCCCGTCCCCGCAATACAGGGTTTAACCGTCGCCAGACCAGATTTAGCCCCTTCTCCAACGGGCGGTGCTCTCGCCGCCCGCCTAAAATCATGCCGGGTCGAAAAATGTGCGTCCGGGCGGCGTGCAGGGCGATGATATCCCGCTCGGTTTCCCCTTTTATGCGCAAATAGGATGCGTAAGCGCTGACGCTGGCCCCCATTGATGACACCAGCGAGATTGAGCGCGCGCCATGCTCAAGCGCCAGCCGCGCCGCCAGCAGCGGATAGTCGTTATCAATACGGTAGTAGTCCCGCGGGTCAGGGCTGTTTTTGCGCGTGGTGCCGAGGGCGATAAACAAATCCTCCGCCGCCAGCGCGGCCGCCTGTGCGGGCAGCGTGGCGATATCTCCGATAAGCTGTTTCAACTGCGGATGGCGCAGCGGCAGCTCGCGCCTTACCACCGCAATCACCTGCCGGTAGGCGGAATGGCGCAGCAAGGTGGACAGCAGGTGACCGCCCACTAATCCGCTGGCGCCAAAGAGCAATGCTGTTTTCATTTGTTGGCCTCGGTTATTCAATTTTCCTGATTATCTTCATCATGGTTATATCGGTTCATTGCAGAGCGAAAAGGGGTAATGTGATGCCATCAGCCGCCGCAAGCGACGCACAATGAATAAGGATAGACGATGAGTAGCACACGCATGCCCGCCCTTTTCCTCGGCCACGGCAGTCCGATGAACGTACTGGAAGACAACCGCTATACCCGTAGCTGGCGGCAACTGGGTCAGACGCTGCCGCGGCCGGAGGCGATATTAGCTATTTCGGCCCATTGGTACCGGCAGGGCACCGCCGTGACCGCCATGGCGCAACCGCGCACCGTGCATGATTTTGGTGGTTTTCCCCAGGCGCTGTTCGACCAACGTTACCCGGCCCCCGGTTCGCCGGCGCTGGCGCAGCGGGTGCAGTCCCTATTGGCACCGGTACCGGTGCAGGCCGACATCGACGAATGGGGATTGGATCACGGCAGCTGGGGCGTGTTAATTAAAATGTATCCCGAGGCGGATATTCCAGTGGTGCAACTCAGCATCGACGCGACGCGCGATGCCGCCTATCATTACGCCCTCGGGAGAAAACTGGCCGCGCTGCGCGATGAAGGTGTGATGCTGGTGGCCAGTGGCAATGTGGTGCATAACCTACGCACGGTACGCTGGCAGGACAATGACGAACCCTACCCGTGGGCAACGTCATTCAATCAGTTTGTGCGCGAGAATTTCATAGCGCAAGGGGAACCGCATCCCTTGATTGCTTATCAACAGCACCAGGATGCAGCGCTGGCCAATCCCTCGCCGGAGCATTTTTTGCCGCTGCTCTATGTGTTGGGCAGCCGGATAGATGATGAACCCGTCTCGGTGCCCGTGGACGGTATCACGCTGGGCTCCATCAGTATGCTGTCGGTACAGGTTGGCTAAGACGGCGGCGCGGCGTCACCGCGCTGCCGGGGCAAAAATCAATCAAGAATGATGTGGGGATAAAAGCGAGATAGATCCTGGGTAATAATTTGCCGGTCTTCGCGCAGGCCGATGCCGCAGGGCTCATCGTTAACCAGCCAGCTGCCGATAACCGTATAGCTGTCGCCAAAGCGTGGCAGCGGGCAAAACGCCTGTACGATCGAGCCTTCCTCGCCATAAGGGCCGTCTACCCGCGCGGTTTCGCGTCCCTGCTCGAAGACGCGCACGTTGGCGCCCTCGCGGGAAAACAGCGGTTTCACCACATAATTGTCCATCGGCGGGTAGTTGTCTTCGGCAAAATAGGCCGGCAGCAGGTTGGGATGGTCAGGAAACATCTGCCAGAGCATCGGCAGCAGCGCTTTGTTGGACAAAATGCACTTCCAGGCCGGCTCGAGCCAGCGCACGCCGGCATCCTCCAGCTTGGTAGAGAATATCTCGCGCAGCATGAATTCCCACGGATAGAGCTTGAACAGATTGCTGATGACCTGATCTTGCATATCGGTGAATTGGCCTTTCTCTCCCAGCCCCAGCTCCTCAATATACAGAAACGTATTGGGCAAGCCGGATTCCGTGGCGCAATCCTGCAGATACTGCACCGTGCCGCGATCTTCTTCGGTATCCTGGCAGCAGGCCAGGTGCAGCAGGCTGAAACCGTGCTGCGACTGAAGTTCAGCGAAGCGGGCAATAAGCTTCTCCTGCAGGCTGTTGTATTGATCGGCATTGGCCGAGAGCTTACCGGCGTTAATCTGATCTTCCAGCCAGATCCACTGAAAGAACGCCGCTTCGTACAGCGAGGTCGGCGTATCGGCATTATTTTCCAGCAATTTGGGCGGATTATGGCCGTCATAAACCAAATCCAGCCGCGAATACAGCGACGGCTGACGCGTTTGCCAGGCGTTGCGAACGACCAACCAAGTGTGGCGGGGGATACGGAATTTGGTCATCAGCTCATCGCTGGCCACCACCTTTTCCACCACCTGTAAACACATCTGATGCAGGTCGGCGGTGGCCTGCTCCAGCGTCTCGATTTGCGCCAAGGTAAACTGATAGTAAGCCTCTTCACACCAATAGGGTTCGCCGTACAGGGTATGAAAATTGAAGCCGTATTCGGTGGCTTTCTCCCGCCAGTTTGGTCGTTCGTCGATAGTGACTCGTTTCATGTCCCGTTAGCCACCCATGGAGCGGTGAGGGGTGGCGCTGCTGCTGCGCAGGGCGTTCTGCTTGGCGACGGTCTCGCCGAAACCGCCGCGGGTAATGGTCTGCGTAGTCGCCGGTTTGGGCGCCAGAGCGGTTTTGGGCACCGTCATCGAGCGGCCGCTGGTGGCTGCCCCGTAGTTGCGGCCGCTGGCGTCGACAAACTGGCCGCGCGCCGGACTATTCGCGGCGCGCGAGGTAAACAGCGGCTGCTGTGCATATCCGCCGCCCATCATGCGACCCATCATATAGCCCGCCATCAGCGGCATCCACATCCTGCCGCTGTGCTGCGACTCCGCCGCCATGCCGGCCTGCGCCGGGACCTGCGTACATTGATCTTCGCCAAACTCCGCCACGCAGTCGGCACGCGAAGCGTATTTGGGTGCGGTTTTCACCGCTTCCTGCTGTGCGGTGTTGTACGCGGTGGTGCACTGTTCGCCCAGGGAGGGATTGGCGCTGGTGCAATCGTCGCTGTTCATGTATAGCGAAACGTTGTCGTCGCTTTTTTCACAGCCGGCCAGTACAAAAACGGCACCGACGGCCAGAGCGACGGGCGCCATACAGTAAGCGCGCCAGTGCTTGCGAAAGCTGGCGTGATTAATCTTTTGCGTGCGTTTCATGATTATCCTGCTTAAGTTTCATGATTATCCTGCTTAATTAGTATTAGGCTCGACCCAGAGAAAGTCACTGTAGAATAGGGGAAAAACGGTGAAAAATGAAGCATGGGCGGATTGCGGCCGGCATCTTTACGTAGTTATACACTTCCCTGTTATCGTCCCCGCGGACAATGACGGGCAACAAGAGGCACCCGCGACCGACAGGGGAAACGAAAGCAAAGATACTCCATGGCAGCCGGGAAATGACTTATTGCTGGAAATGATTACGTCCGCTAGCGCGACCGGTGCCGGTGGCTGGCGCGGTTGTCACGCTGGCAGCGCGCGGCTGGACGGCCGTTTGCGCAGCACTATTGCGCGCGGGATTGGTGCTACGCGGCGTGTCGGAGCCATCGGCACGGGCGTCCTAAGAAGCATTTTCCGGCGCTACCGTCTGCGGATCGGTCGGCACTGTTTTACCGAGCGTATTATTTAACGTCACCAAATCCGTTTCGTTTAACGTGCCAAGGGCAGATTTCAGGGACAGTTGATTGTTAAGGTATTGATAACGCTCTTGGGAGAGATCCCGCTTGCGATCATAAAGCGTTGTGGTGGCATTCAACACGTCAACGATAGTGCGGGTGCCCACCTGATAACCGGCTTCCGACGCGTCCAGGGAGCTTTGCGCCGACACCACCGCCTGTTCATAGGCGGCAATACTGCTGATGGAAGCGGAGATGTTATTAAACGATGAACGCAGGGTCATAACCATCGAGCGGTGCGCGCTTTCCAGCTGTTCGCTGGCGCTAACAAAATTGTACTGCGCCTGCTTCACTTGGGAGGTGACGGACCCGCCGCTGTAAAGAGTCAGGTTCAGACTCAGGCCGATAGCGTTGCCGCCGATATGACTATTGGGATTGCTCACAGGATCGTTGCGCGAGCCATTGTAGTCGGTATTGCTGACCGTTGACGAGGCGTTAAGATCTAAAGTCGGCAAATGGCCGGCCTGATCTCACGCGCCAAATCCTGCTGCAGCGTGCCGATAACAGGTTGAGATTACGGTTTTCAGCTTCTTTCAACAGGCTGGTTATCACATCGGGACGTTGGGTCTTGAAGCTCGCAATATTTAGCGTCGCCAACTGCGGATATTCCATGCCGGTAATCTGGCGCAGCGCTTCCAACGCATTGTCCAGCTCGTTGCGGGCGCTGACTTCCGACGCCAGAACGGTGTCATAATCCGAACGCGCATTCTGCACATCCGTAATGGCCACCAGACCGACATTAAAGCGTTGGGTAGTTTGGTCCAACTGGCGATAAAGCGCCTGCTTCTGCGCCTCGGTATATGACAGTGTATCAATGGCGTTCAATACGTTAAAATAAGCGGTAGCGGTATTGAGAATTAACGATTGCTGGTCCGTTTGATACGAGACATCCTGAATACCAGCCGTTTTTTCCTGGAGGGTCAGGGCACGCCATTTGGACATATCGAAAATGGTCTGGGTTAACTTCAGTGCGGCGCTTGACGCATTGGAGTTGATATCACGGTTGTCGCGAAAACCCTGTGTATAGGTATAATCTGCTCCCAAACCCAATTGAGGCAGCAGCGGGGCGCACTCTTCATTGATCTTTTCAAAGGCTGCATCGCGATCGGCGGCGGAACGGCGTAAATCCGGGTTGGATAGCCTTGCCTGCTGATACACCTGTAGCAGATTTTCTGCCTGACTCATTGCACTGAAGCCACCGAGACTCAGTCCAATAAGGAGGGGGAGAAGTTTCTTCATTTGCATTCCTTTTGAAACAGCAAAATTGCTAGGGTAGCGCTACAAAAAATTGTGGCTAATTCTAGAAGATACTGCCGGACGGAATAGGTGGCTTAACGTGCCATGCCGGCGCTTTTTACAAAATCTATCATAAACCGTCAGTTTCCGGCAGACTGATTTATCGGGCCGGTTGACGGCGTTAATTGCCAATAGGAGCGCTATGATGACCTCTTCTTTTGTCACGCCGGTGACATTTGGCCGTGATGATGTTGAAATGCTTTCCCGTGAGACGTTGTATAACGGCTTTTTCAAGATGGAGCTTTACCACTTCCGTCACCGGCTGTTTAATGGCGGCATGAGCCAGATGGTGACCCGGTAAATTTTCGAGCGCGGACATGCGGTCGTCCTATTACCCTATGATGCGCGGCGTGATCAGGTGATATTATTGGAGCAAATCCGTATCGCCGCTTATGACAGCAGCCCAACACCCTGGCTGCTGGAGCTGTTCGCCGGTATGATTGAGCCAGGGGAAACGCTGGAGCAGGTAGCCCGACGCGAAGCGATGGAGGAAACGGGGCTCACGGTGGGCCACTGCAAACGGATGCTGAGCTATCTGGCCAGTCCTGGCGGCACCAGTGAACGTTTAACAGTCATGGTGGGGGAAGTGGACGCGCTGAAAGCCCAGGGTATCCATGGACTGGTGGAAGAAAATGAAGATATCCGTCTCCATGCGGTGAGCCGCGAACAAGCGTACCGCTGGGTGGAGGAGGGAGTGATCGAAAACGCCGCCTCTGTCATTGCCCTGCAATGGCTGGCATTACACCATGAATCCTTGAGAAAAGAGTGGGCCGATTAATGATAAAGCGCTACACGCCCGATTTTCCTGAAATGATGCGGTTGTGCGAAACCAACTTCGCCCAGCTGCGCCGGCTGCCGCCGCCGATAAATCAGGTGGATGAAACCGTCGCCTATCAGGTGCATGGCGCCAGCTACCGGCTGACCATCCAGGAGTCCACACGCTATACAACGCTTGTGGCCATCACTCATACCGCGCCGGTCGCCAGCTACTGGAGCCTGCCATCGATGACCGTCAGACTCTATCATGACGCCATGGTTGCGGAAGTGTGTTCCAGTCAGCAGATCTCTCGCTTCAAAGCGCGTTATGATTATCAGAATAAAAAGTTACATCAACGTGATGAGAAACATCAAATCAACCAGTTCCTTGCGGACTGGCTACGCTATTGTTTGGCGTATGGTGCCATGTCGGTTCCTGTTTGTTAGGCAGATTTCGATAACCAAGGACAATCTTTGGAAAGCCTGTTGAAACTTCCTGTGGCGCATGGGGCCAATATCAGGATTTTACAAATCACCGATACTCACCTGTTTGCGGGTGAGGACGAGACGTTGCTCGGGGTGAATACGTTTCGCAGCTACAGCGCGGTGCTGAAGGCGGTACAGGCTGAACAGCGGCATTTTGATTTGGTGGTCGCCACGGGCGATCTGGCGCAGGATCACTCGCCGCAGGCTTATCGGCATTTCGCCACCGGGATAGCCCGCCTGCCCGCGCCCTGCGTCTGGCTGCCGGGCAATCATGATTTTCAGCCGGCGATGGTCGATGTGTTGGCGGAGTGCGGGATGTCCTGCGCCAAACAAGTGTTAATCGGCGACGAGTGGCAATTGTTGCTGCTGGACAGCCAGGTCTACGGCGTGCCCCACGGTGAACTGAGTGATTATCAGCTGGAATGGCTGGCGCAGGCGTTGGCAGGCCAGCCTGAGCGCCATACGCTGCTGCTATTGCATCATCATCCATTCCCCTCCGGCTGTATCTGGCTTGACCAGCATAGCCTGCGTAACGCCCATATGCTGGCGGACGTGTTGCAGCCGCATCCGCGGGTGAACACCCTGCTGTGCGGCCATATTCATCAGGAACTGGACGTTGATTGGCTGGGCCGGCGCGTGCTGGCGACACCGTCCACCTGCGTGCAGTTCAAACCGCATTGCACCAATTTTACCATCGATACCCTCGGTCCCGGCTGGCGCTATCTCGACCTGCTGCCGGACGGCCTGCTCCAGACCGAAGTGCGCCGGATGGACGGGACTGAACACCAGCCCGACACCGATTACGAAGGCTACTGATGGCGACGCTGCTGTATCTCCACGGCTTCAATAGTTCCCCATTGTCTGCCAAGGACACCGCTCTCGGTGCCTGTCTGGCGCGCCATCATCCCGAGATTGAGCTGCTGGTGCCGCAGTTGCCGGTCTATCCCACCGAGGCGGCGGAAATGATGGAGACGCTGGTGATGGAGCGGGCCGGGGAAACGCTGTGGCTGGTGGGCTCGTCCCTCGGCGGTTATTTCGACACCTGGCTGTCACAATCCTTTCTATTGCCGGCGGTGGTGGTCAATCCGGCGGTGCGGCCGTTTGAACTGCTCACGGGCTATCTGGGGGAAAACCTGAACCCATTCACCGGCGAGAAATATGTTCTGGCGCCCCGGCACATCTATGATTTGAAAGTGATGCAGGTCGACGTGCTGGAGTCGCCGGATCTTATCTGGCTGCTGGCGCAAAGCGGCGATGAGATCCTCGATTATCGCCAGGCGGTGGCCTACTACACTCACTGTCGCCAGACCGTCGAGTCCGGCGGTAATCATGCGTTTGTGGGTTTCGACCATTATTTCTCTTCTATCGTGCATTTTTTTGGGCTTACCATCGGGTGAGGCCACAAACGTCACCGCACAGAATATCTGCTTCCCGAAGGCCGGACTTTGCGGTAGGCTCTCCAACAATTTGTCACGAAATATGATTTAAGCCATGACTCAATCAAGCTATAACGCCGACGCGATAGAAGTACTGAGCGGACTGGAACCGGTCCGCCGCCGTCCAGGGATGTACACCGATACCTCGCGGCCCAATCATCTAGGACAGGAAGTCATCGATAACAGCGTCGACGAGGCGCTTGCCGGCCACGCCAGGCGCATTGATGTGATTTTGCACCCCGATCAGTCGCTGGAAGTCACCGACGACGGTCGCGGTATGCCGGTGGATATTCACCCCGAAGAGGGCGTACCGGCGGTGGAATTGATCCTGTGCCGGCTGCATACCGGCGGTAAGTTCTCCAATAAAAACTATCAATTTTCCGGCGGCCTGCACGGCGTCGGTATCTCAGTGGTCAACGCCCTGTCGACCCGGGTCGAGGTGTCGGTGCGCCGTAACGGCAGTGTCTACCGCATCGCGTTTGAAAACGGTGATAAAGTCGAAGACTTGAGCGTGGTCGGCACTTGTCCCAAGCGCAACACCGGTACCAGCGTGCATTTCTGGCCGGACGAGCGCTTTTTCGACAGTCCCCGCTTCTCGGTGTCACGCCTGACCCATTTGCTGAAAGCGAAGGCGGTACTGTGCCCCGGCGTGGAAATCGTGTTTCAGGATCGGGTCAATAATACCGAGCAGCGCTGGTGCTATCAGGCGGGTCTGACCGATTACCTGAATGAAGCGATCAACTGGCTTATCACGTTGCCCGAGACGCCCTTTGTCGGCGCGGTGAGCGGCGATACCGAAACGGTGGACTGGGCGCTATTGTGGCTGCCGGAAGGGGGGGAATTGCTGACCGAAAGCTATGTCAACCTGATCCCCACGCCCCAAGGCGGTACCCACGTTAACGGGCTGCGTCAGGGGTTGCTGGACGCGATGCGTGAGTTTTGCGAGTACCGTAATATTTTGCCCCGTGGCGTCAAGCTGTCGGCGGACGACATTTGGGAGCGCTGCGCCTATGTGCTCTCGGTGAAAATGCAAGATCCGCAGTTCGCCGGCCAGACCAAAGAGCGCTTGTCGTCGCGGCAAAGCGCCGCCTTTGTTTCCGGCGTGGTGAAAGATGCCTTCATTTTGTGGCTGAACCAGAACATACAGGTGGCTGAGCAACTGGTGGAGCTGGCGATCGCCAGCGCTCAGCGGCGCCTGCGCGCGGCAAAAAAGGTGGTGCGTAAAAAGCTGACCAGCGGGCCGGCGCTGCCGGGCAAGTTGGCCGATTGTACCGCCCAGGATCTGGCGCGTACGGAACTGTTCCTGGTGGAAGGGGATTCGGCGGGCGGGTCCGCCAAGCAGGCGCGCGATCGCGAATATCAGGCGATCATGCCGCTAAAGGGGAAAATCCTCAATACCTGGGAGGTGTCTTCCGATGAAGTGCTGGCCTCCCAGGAAGTGCACGATATCTCGGTGGCGCTAGGTATCGATCCCGATAGCAACGATTTAAGCCAGCTGCGGTACGGTAAAATCTGCATCCTGGCGGATGCCGATTCCGATGGCCTGCATATCGCCACGCTGCTGTGCGCTTTGTTTATGCAACACTTCCGCAAGCTGGTGGAAGAGGGGCACGTTTATGTGGCGATGCCGCCGCTCTATCGTATCGATTTGGGCAAAGAGGTCTATTACGCCCTTGATGAGGAAGAAAAAACCGGTGTGCTGGAGCAATTGAAGCGCAAAAAGGGCAAGCCTAACGTGCAGCGCTTTAAAGGGCTGGGCGAAATGAACCCGCTACAGTTGCGCGAAACGACGCTCGATCCCAATACCCGTCGGTTGGTGCAGTTAACGGTCGGCGCTGACGATGTGCAGCAGACGCTGGCGATGATGGATATGCTGCTGGCGAAAAAACGCTCGGAAGACCGCCGCAATTGGCTGCAGGAAAAGGGCGACGAAGCGGAAATCGAGGTCTGAGCCACCGGCAGCCGACGTCCCCCTTCATGCGCCGCGGCTTACCGCTTTCTGAGGTTATGTTTGCGAGCCGCTATGGCGTTATGCTTACGAGCCGCTTTGTTGGCGTTATGCTTTCGACTTACGAGCCGCTCATCGCCAGCGCTAGGCGTCGGCGATGCCCCCAGGCGTCAATTTACCAGACGCCACCAAGCTATTTCCCCCAATCCTCGCCTTGCCAGCGCCGGAATTCGGCGTTTAAGGCCTTCAGCAGGCGCTGAAGGCCAACCTCCCCCTTGCGCGGCAGGACCCGACGTTGGGTTGCCGGCGTCGGGCGTCGGTGTTAGTATTTGGCCATCAAGACATACAGATTGCTAGATCCCCGGATGGCACCGCTTCCGGCCGGTTTTAACAAGGACGCTTATGGCGGAAAATATGCAATTGGCTGAATTGGTCGGGGCCTGCCGTTGGATAGGGGCGAGGGTCTGGAGCCCGGCCACCGGCGGCAACATGTCGCAGCGACGAGGCGCGCGCAGCTGCTATATCACCGAGTCCGGCCTGGATAAAGGCCACCTCGACGCCGACGATTTTCTCACCGTGGATATCCATACCGGTTCGGCGCAGCCCGGCCGCCGGCCTTCGGCTGAAACCGGCTTACATACCTTCCTTTACCGGCGATTTCCCGATGTCGGCTGCGTGCTCCATACCCATTCGGTCAGCGCAACGGTGCTGTCGCTGGCGGAGCAGGGAAGCGCTCTGCGGTTGTCTGGTTACGAAATGCAAAAATCGCTGACGGGACAAACCGATCATCGTGAGGAAGTAACGATCGCCGTTTTTGATAATTCCCAGGATATTCCCGCGCTGGTGCAGCGCATTGCCCGGCACGATGCGATAACCCCCCTGCGCTATGGTTTTCTGACGCGCGGCCACGGGCTGACCTGCTGGGGGCGGGACGTGCGCGAGGCCCGGCGCCATCTGGAAGGTCTCGAATTTCTGTTTGAGTGCGAGTGGCGCCGCCGTCTGCTGGAGGCCAGATGATCCGTGCGGTGATTACCGATATTGAGGGCACCACCAGCGATATTCGCTTTGTGCACCAGGTGCTGTTCCCTTATGCCCGTGAACGGTTGGCGGAGGTAGTGCAAACCCACGCTATTGATGCCGAGATCGCACAGGCGTTACAAGGGCTGCGCGCGGAGATCGGTCAGCAAGACGCCGACAACGCGAACCTGTTGACGGCGCTATACGGTTTTATGGATGAGGATCGTAAATCACCGGCGCTGAAAACCCTGCAGGGCATTATCTGGCGTGAAGGCTATCGCCGGGGTGACTTCCTTGGCCATGTTTACGATGACGTGATGCCGCAGCTCACGGCCTGGCACCGCCAGGGGCTGGTGCTTGGCGTTTATTCGTCGGGATCGGTCGAAGCGCAGCAACTGCTGTTCGGCTATAGCGTCAAGGGCGATCTGTGTGGGCTATTCAGCCACTACTTTGATACCCGCGTCGGCGCGAAACGGCACTGCGACGCCTATCAGACTATCGCCGCCGAACTGGCGCTGCCGCCGGAGGCTATTTTATTCTTATCCGATGTTTATCAGGAGCTTGATGCAGCTCGTGCTGCCGGATGGCGTACCTGTCAGCTTATTCGCGACGATGATACCGCCGGCGGCAGCCACCCGCAGGCGCGTCGTTTTGATCAGATAAACCTGCAGGAGTTTGCTTAATGAGCGCACTGACCATTTATTCCGATACCGATGCCACGGCGCCGCGTTGGCAAAGCCACGAGGGTGATGCCATTCAGCGTGAGCTGAACGCTATCGGCGTGCGTTTCGAGCGCTGGCAGGCCGACAGCGAATTGGGAGCGAACCCCGACGCCGAGACGGTGATCGCTGCCTATCAGCATGCTATCGATCGACTGGTGGCGGAAAAAGGCTATCAAAGCTGGGATGTCATCAGCATGCGCCCGGATAATCCACAGCGCGAAGCTCTGCGCGCGAAATTTTTGGCGGAGCATACTCACGGCGAAGATGAAGTGCGGTTTTTCGTCGAGGGCGCCGGTCTGTTTTGCCTGCATATACAGGGTAAAATCTATCAGATACTGTGCGAAAAGAATGATTTGATCTCGGTACCCGCAGGGACGCCGCACTGGTTTGATATGGGCGAGGCGCCACATTTTACCGCTATCCGGGTGTTTGATAACCCGGAGGGCTGGATCGACCGCTTCACCGGCGATGCCATTGCTGATGCGTATCCACGCCTGGTACGTTAGGCAAGCGGTACCGGCCAACCCGTGGCCGCGGCAACCGCCTTACCGCTTTATATAAACGTCTTACCGACTGAGAGATGCCTTACCGTTGTGGTGAGGGTGTTACCGACGCGATGCTCACCTTACCGGTGCGGTGAGGGTGTTACCGACGCGATGCTCATCTTACCGGTGCGGTGACTGTCAGCCGGTGTTTAGTCGTTTCACCGGCGCGACACCGCCTTAGCACAACGGCCGACTGAACAGCCCTTCTGCTACCTGCTGCGGCGTCACGATGCCGGTATCCAGCACCCAGCCGTCGATCAGCGCCGCCGGCGTGACGTCAAAGGCCGGATTGTAGACCTCCGCCCCGGACGGCGCCCACTGGCACTGGCCGAAGCTGCCGGCGACGCCGGTCACCTCGGCGGCGTCGCGTTGCTAAATGGGGATCGACTCGCCGCTGGGGCAGCGGGCGTCGCAGGTGGTATGGGGCGCCGCCACATAAAACGGCACCCCGTGCCAGCGGGCCAGTACGGCCAGACTGTAAGTGCCAATCTTATTGGCAACATCGCCATTGGCGGCGATTCTGTCGGCGCCGACCCAGACGGCGTTCACCTGGCCGCGCGCCATGAGGTCGGCCGCCATCCCATCGCATATCAGCCGGTAAGGGATGCCCAGATCCCAGGCGGTAAGCCGGCCGCCCTGCAGCAGCGGTCGGGTTTCATCTACCCACACCTGGTCGATATTGCCCTGACGGTGGGCAAGAGCTATCACCCCCAGCGCGGCGCCGTGCCGGGCAATGGCGTCGCACAGCGCCCGATCCTCCGCGACCAGCCGCAGCGCTTCCTGCCCCATGGCGCTGACGAAATCCGGCTGTGTCAACGCCTGCGCCATGCGCGCCAGGTTATTCATCAGGTTTACCGCGGTCGGGCGCGCCGTGCGCAGTATCGCCAAGTCGCGCTCAAGCCGCGTCCGGCTCTGACCACTTTCCGCCAACAGTGCCATCAGCACGCTGGCTGCCAGACCGATAAGCGGCGCTCCCCGCACGCGTAGCATGCGAATGTGGTACACCAACTGCGCCACATTCTCCGCCAGATGCCAGCGCTGCTGTTGCGGCAGCGCCTGCTGATCCAAAATCCATAGCTGATTATCCCTGACCCGCAGGATGGTGGTGCTAAACGTCTGCATCGCTGTTGTCCCTGTCCGGTTATTGCATCTGGTTTACTATTCTGCCAACATGCCATCGAGATGTATAGACGTCTACATGGTTTTACGACTTTACGGCCTTTTTGCAGCGCATCATGGAAGCCGATATGACAATGTACCGTACCCTTACTGCCGCCGACGCGGTAGCCTATGCCCGCCGTTTCGCCGGCCTCAGCAACCCCGAGACGCTTTGCGCCGCACAGGAAATTGGTGACGGCAATCTCAATCTGGTGTTTAAAATTCTTGATGCCGACGGCGTCAGCCGGGTCATCGTTAAACAGGCGCTGCCGTATGTCCGCTGCGTGGGTGAATCCTGGCCGCTAACGCTTGATCGCGCGCGTATCGAGGCGGAAACCCTGTTTATTCATGGTCGCTATTGTCCTGCCTACACGGTGCGGGTCGTGCATCATGACCCGCAACTGGCGACGATGGTGCTGGAAGATCTTTCTGACCACCATATTTGGCGTAGCGAGCTGGTCAAGGGCGCTGGTACCCTGACGCCGCCCGCCAATTGGGCGAATTTCTGGCGCAGAAGTTGTTTCACACCTCCGATTTTTACCAGCCGCCCGAGGAGAAAAAAAAAGAGGTCGCCCGTTTTGTCAATCCTGAAATGTGCCGGATAACGGAAGATCTGTTTTTTACCGATCCCTATCGTGTTCATGAGCGCAATGCCTATGAGCCGGAACTGGCGCAGGACGCGGCGGCGTTGCGTGACGATCGGGAATTGAAGCTGCGGGTGGCGGCGCTGAAACACCGCTTTTTGACGAAGGCGGAAGCGCTGTTGCATAGGGATATTCATAGCGGCTCTCTCTTTGTTGCCCGCGCGCGACTAAAAGTGATTGATGCCGAATTCAACTATTATGGCCCCGTGGGCTTTGATATCGGCACTGCCATCGGGAATCTGCTGCTGAATTATTGCGGTTTGCCGGGGCTGTTAGCGCTGCGCGAAGCCGCGGCGGGACGCGAGCAACGCCTGCTGGATGTGCAGGAGGTCTGGCAGGCGTTCAGCGAGGGATTCCACGCCCTGGCGGCGGAAAAAAGCCGCGATCTCACGCTGGCCGAGCCGGGGTATGTCCAGCTGTTTTTGCGCGAGGTGTTACAAGACGCCATAGGATATTGCGGCACCGAGCTTATCCGGCGCACGGTAGGGATGGCGCATGTGAGCGATCCTGATGGCATACAGGATGCCGATATGCGTCACGCCTGCCAGCGCCAGGCGCTGGCGCTGGGCAAAATGCTTATCCTCGCCGCGCCACATATCACCGACGCCGCCGCGCTGGATGCCCGCATACGTCAACATGCCTGAGCGGCCGCCACTTGCCGTGGACGGGCGCCGGTTTACCCCGAACGACCGGCCCGCATCGATACGGGCCAATCGGCTTTCTGTTGTGCGCAGGCCGTTGCGCGAGGGAGAAATTTCTTCCTGCTGATACGGTAAATCCTGATTCCTCTTCTATACTCAAATAACGATATCATCGACTTATAGTCAAAACGAGCATCACTTAACGAGAAGGAACAGGGAATGAAAATATTTCTGTGGATAATTGCCATTATTTTTATCGTCGGCCTGCTGACGTTGACCGGTGTATTTAAATTGATCTTCTGATGCCGTCCGGCGCTAACGGCGCTCCCGTTAGCGCCAGCCTCACGCCGCTGCGCCTCGCGTGATGCGGGGATAAAAAGGTAAGCCGCAACTTACCCCTATTGATTACCCATGCCGGGTTCAGCCGGTGCGTTTCTCCAAAATATGAAAAGTCACATCCATTACATCATCGCGAATATTGGCGCGGTGGGCATCCATATGCGCCGTTTGTTGGTGCTGCTCCAAATGCCGAATACTCTTCCATTGTTCCAGCATAAAAATGGAGTCGGGAGCAGTTTTACGCCACGGTACTTGCGCTTTATAGTCGGTGAGCAAGGTATATTCGCCACATCCGTCTTCGGCCAGCACGTTGGGCCTAAGCGCTTCGATAGCGGCTAAAACCGCTTCTCTTCGTCCCGGTTTGACTTTGATTTCTGCAATTACCGTGATCATCGCTTCCTCTGTTTCGCTTTCGTTCGGGGGCGCCAATAGTTAACCAAAGACGCGGGTCGGATGCTCGTGATATTTTAT
This sequence comes from Candidatus Sodalis endolongispinus, assembly GCF_018777395.1. Classification (GTDB taxonomy): domain Bacteria; phylum Pseudomonadota; class Gammaproteobacteria; order Enterobacterales; family Enterobacteriaceae; genus Sodalis_B; species Sodalis_B endolongispinus. The sequence goes on along the minus strand of NZ_JAFJYC010000001.1, from coordinate 760,566 downwards.
CGCATCCGTGATTTGACCCCTTATTATACTGAATGCGGCCACGGCTTAGCCACGCTGACCCAAAAGCGCCCATGCGAGTGATGTGACAGCGGGGGGGCGATAGGGTAGTATCATGCTCACTAACCCCATACCCGCGGCCCAGGGATGTGACTGCTCACGTGACCCTGCCGCGGTCAGAGGAAACAATCATCAATGAGCGAGCTGACTCATGACGGCGCCGAACGCCTGGCGATGCATAAATTTACCGAAAACGCGTACCTCAACTATTCCATGTACGTCATCATGGATCGCGCGCTGCCGTTTATCGGCGACGGGCTCAAACCGGTGCAACGGCGCATCGTCTATGCCATGTCGGAACTGGGGCTGAACGCCAGCGCGAAATACAAAAAATCGGCGCGCACCGTTGGCGACGTCTTGGGTAAATACCATCCCCACGGCGACAGCGCCTGCTATGAGGCCATGGTATTAATGGCGCAACCTTTCTCCTACCGCTATCCGATGGTGGACGGTCAGGGCAACTGGGGGGCGCCGGACGATCCCAAATCCTTCGCCGCCATGCGCTATACCGAATCGCGTTTGTCCCGCTACGCCGAGGTGTTGCTGGGCGAGCTAGGACAGGGCACGGTTGATTATGTGCCAAACTTCGACGGCACGCTGGAAGAGCCGAAAATGCTGCCGGCGCGGTTGCCGAACGTGTTGCTAAACGGCACCACCGGCATTGCGGTCGGGATGGCGACCGATATCCCGCCGCATAACGTTAACGAAGTGGCGACCGCCGCGATTGCGCTGCTGAGCAATCCTGCCGCCACGCTGGAGCAATTGCTGGAATATGTAAAGGGGCCGGATTTTCCCACCGAGGCGGAAATCATTACCCCCAAGGACGATCTGCGCAAAATTTACCAGACCGGGCGTGGCTCCGTGCGCATGCGCGCGCTGTGGACTGTCGAGGACGGCGAGGCGGTCATCAGCGCGTTGCCGCATCAGGTGTCAGGCGCCAAGGTGCTGGAACAGATAGCCAGCCAGATGCGCGCAAAGAAACTGCCGATGGTGGAGGATCTGCGCGACGAATCGGACCATGAAAACCCGACCCGTCTGGTCATCGTCCCGCGCTCCAATCGCGTTGATCTGACGCAGGTGATGAACCATCTGTTCGCCACCACCGATTTGGAACGCAGCTACCGCGTCAATATGAACATGATCGGGCTGGACGGCCGTCCGGCGGTGAAAAACCTGCACGAAATCTTGTCGGAATGGCTGGTTTATCGCCGCGACACCGTTCGACGCCGGCTGAACTTCCGGTTGGAAAAGGTCTTGCGCCGGCTGCATATCCTGACCGGCCTGCTGGTGGCCTACCTTAACCTGGATGAGGTTATCCACATCATCCGCACCGAGGACGAGCCGAAACAGGTTTTGATGCAGCGCTTCGAGCTCAGCGAGACGCAGGCCGACGCCATCCTCGAGTTAAAACTTCGTCATTTGGCCAAACTGGAAGAAATGAAGCTGCGCGGCGAACAGGATGAGCTTGCGAAAGAACGCGACAAGCTGCAGGCAATCCTCGCCTCGGAACGCAAGCTGAGCAACTTGATGAAAAAAGAAATTGATGCGGATGCCGCCGCTTACGGCGACGCGCGCCGCTCTCCATTGGTGGAGCGTGGCGAGGCAAAAGCGCTGAGCGAAAACGAGCTTATTCCCTCGGAGCCGGTGACGGTTATCCTATCCACCATGGGCTGGGTGCGCAGCGCCAAGGGTCACGATATCGATCCCAGCAGGCTCGGTTACCGGTCCGGCGACAATTATATGTCGTCTGTGCGTGGCAAGAGCAATCAGCCGGTGGTATTCATCGATTCTACCGGACGCAGCTACGCGCTTGAGCCCGCCGGCCTGCCTTCGGCGCGCTGCCAGGGCGAGCCGTTGACCGGTAAGCTGACGTTACCGCCGGGCGCATCAATCGAGCAGATGCTCACCGGCGCAGACGATCGAAAACTGCTGATGGCCTCCGATGCCGGCTACGGATTTGTGTGCAGTTTCAGCGATCTAGTGGCGCGTAATCGCGCCGGCAAGGCGTTATTGACGTTGCCGGAAAACGCCAAAGTCATGCCGCCGTTATGGTTGCAAGGCGCCGCCGATAAGCTTCTGGCGTTAACCGAAGCCGGTCGCCTGTTAATGTTCCCGGTTGACGATCTGCCGCAGCTGTCGAAAGGGAAAGGCAATAAAATCATCTCTATTCCCGCCGCGGACGCGGCGGCGGGCAAAGATCGGCTCGCCGGCCTGTACCTCCTGTCTACCAAGGCTTCGGTCACCTTCCACGTCGGCAAACGCAAGCTGACCCTGCGTCCGGAAGATCTGCAGAAATTCAGCGCCGAACGCGGGCGTAAGGGGACGCTATTGCCACGCGGATTGCAGCATATCGACCGGGTGGAAGTCACCGATCCGCTGGCCGGCAGCGGCGACGAGGAAATGGCGTAATTTGCGCGCCGGGCGGGCAATGCCCGGCCGGTTTCTCCATGCTGATAGGTGATGCTCTTCGCTGTTTTCAACCGCCGCCCGGCCACCGGGGGGAATAACCGTGTATTTTGTCAGGAAGCCGGTATACTAGCGACGGCTGAAGGTTAAGAGGTAACTATGCTCGCTATTGTTCGCACCATTTTGGTGGTGCTGTTGTCGATAATCATCTGCGTTTTTGGCTTGATTTATTGCTTGTTCAGCCCGCGAAACCCTCGTCATGTCGCCACCTTTGGCCGCTGGTTCGGCCGTATGTCGCCTTTGTTTGGCATCCGGGTGGAAGTTCGTCATCCCGCAGGTGTGACGCTGCCGCAAAATTGCATTTATATCGCCAATCATCAGAACAATTACGATATGGTTACCGCCGCGTATGTGGTGCAGCCCCGCACCGTCACGGTGGGGAAAAAAAGCCTGCTGTGGATCCCGCTGTTCGGGCCGCTTTATTGGCTGACCGGCAATCTGCTTATCGATCGCGATAACAGCGCTCGCGCCCACAGCACGCTCACCGAGATCGTACAGAGCATCAAAAAGCGCAATATTTCCATCTGGATGTTTCCAGAAGGCACCCGCAGCCGCGGTCGCGGATTGCTGCCGTTTAAAACCGGGGCGTTTTATACCGCCATTGCCGCCGATGTTCCCATTGTGCCGATTTGCGTTTCAAATACCTCGAACAAAATCAAACTCAATCGCTGGTCTAACGGTTTGGTCATCATAGAAATTATGCCGCCGGTGGCAACAGCCGGCTACAGCCGGGAGCAGGTGCGCGCGTTGACCAGACACTGTCGGGATATTATGAAAAACAAACTAGACGATCTGAATGCGGAAGTGGCGCGACGGGAATCCGTCGAGCGCTGAAGGCTCCCGACTCCGCGATGCCGGTTGCAATGCCGGTCGCGAGGCGCACAACGGCGCGTCGAAGCGGACCGGTGTCGAAAGCGTCTCTCTCAGACGCCGTCCGGGGCCGTAACGGTGGCCCCCGGCCCGGCCCAGATGTGGCCCTTCAGCGGTGCCGGTGTACGATTGACGATTTCCCGGCCTGTCCCAGGCCGGACATTACGAGAAAAGCTTTGCCTTGTCTAATGGAGCAGATATGTCACTCAGTCGGCGTCTGTTTATTCAGGCAACGGGGGTTACCCTTGCGGCCAGCGCGTTGCCGCTGCAGGCGCAAGCCGACGAAACGCCCGTTGCGCTGCCGATCCCACCCTTGCTGGAGTCGCGCCGCGGCCAGCCGTTATTTTTGACGCTGCAGCGCTCGCATTGGACTTTTGCCGCCGGTCGGCGCGCCGCCACCTGGGGCATTAACGGCGGCTACCTCGGCCCGACGGTGCGGGTGTTCAATGGCGATGACGTCAAGCTTATTTATAATAATCGCCTGACGGAACCGGTGGCAATGACCATCAGCGGTCTGCAGGCGCCAGGTACGCTCATGGGCGGCGCGGCGCGGATGATGTCGCCGGGTGCCGATTGGTCGCAGGTGCTGCCCATCCGGCAACCGGCCGGCACCTGCTGGTACCATGCCAATACGCCAAACCGGATGGCACCGCACGTCTACAACGGTCTGACGGGGCTCTGGCTGGTGGAGGATGCGGTCAGTAAGGTGCTGCCGCTGCCGAATCATTATGGCGTCGATGACTTCCCGCTCATTATCCAGGACAAACGGCTGGATAACTTTGGTCAGCCGGTCTATAACCCTCCCGCGAGCGGCGGTTTTCTCGGTGATACGCTGCTGGTGAACGGTGCGCAGAATCCGTTTGTGGAGGTGTCGCGGGGTTGGGTGCGTCTGCGGCTGCTCAATGCCTCAAACGCCCGGCGTTATCAGCTGCAGCTGAGAGACGGCCGCGCCATGCAGGTCGTTGCCGGCGACCAGGGCTTTCTGCCGGCGCCGGTGCCGGTTATCCGGCTGTCGCTGGCACCTGGCGAGCGCCGTGAAATCCTTATCGATATGTCCAAAGGGGAAGAGGTAGCCATCACCGCCGGTGAAGCGGCCGGCCTGATGGACAGGGTTCGCGGCTTCTTTGAGCCCTCGTCGATACTGGTCAATACCACGGTGCTGACGCTTAAACCGACAGGGCTGCTACCGCTGGTTACCGATAACCTGCCCATGCGTTTGCTGTTCGACCAGCTCATTGGCGGCGGTATCAGCCGCACACGCGAATTTTCGCTCGGTGGCTCCACTCCCGATATTAATGGCGCGTTATGGAATATGAGCCGTAACGACTTCCAAAGCTTACAGGGCAGTTTTGAGCGTTGGATAGTCCACACCAACACTCCGCATGCGTTTCATATCCAGGGCGTGGCTTTTTTGATTAAGCGCGTCAATGGCAGTATGCCGTTGCCGGAAGATCAGGGCTGGAAAGATACGGTGTGGGTTGATAACGAAGTAGAATTGCTGGTCTGGTTCCCACAAATGGCGCCGGATCACTTCCCTTATCTTTATTATAGCCAGACGTTGGAGATGGCCGATCGCGGCGCGGCGGGGCAATTTGTGGTACAGCCCCCTTCCATGGGGTAACGGCGGCATTCATGCTGCGGCGTCAGATGGCTCTCCAATCAGACTGCCGCCATGGTATCTGGATGCGAACCCAGCCGTTTGCCGCTGTCCAATTTGGCGATGGCGTCAAGGTCATTTTGCGCCAGACTAAATTCAAACACCGCAAAGTTGGCGCGGATCCGCGCCGGCGTTACCGATTTAGGGATCACGACTAATCCGCTATCGATATGCCAGCGAATGACGATTTGCGCCGGCGTTTTACCGTATTTTTCTGCCAGTTCGCGGATGATTGCCTGATCAAATACCCCTTTGCCGCCCTGGGCCATAGGACTCCATGATTCGGTCAAAATCTGGTGGCGGGCATCAAATGTCCGCAATGCCTGTTGTTGTAACAGCGGATGCAGCTCGATCTGATTTATCACCGGCACCACGCCGGTTTCATCCAGCAGGCGCTGAAGATGGTGTGGCTCAAAATTGCATACCCCAATGCTTTTGGCCAGCCCTTCCTCCTTCAGCTTCACCATCTCGCGCCAGGCTTGCACATAGTTATCCTGGCTGGGCACCGGCCAATGCATCAGATAAAGGTCGACATAATCCAGCCGCAGCTTGGTCAGACTTTGATCAATAGCCTTGGGCACTCTGGTTTGATCGCCGTTCCACAATTTAGTGGTAATAAACAGTTGTTGCCGTGGGATCGTTGCGCCCTGCAGCGCCTGACCTACGCCTTCTTCATTTTTATACATCGCCGCGGTATCAATGGAGCGATAACCGGCCTCCAGCGCCGCCTCAACTGCGGTGAGGACTTCCTGGTTAGTGGCTTTCCAGACCCCCAAACCCAATTGCGGCATGGTGTGTCCATCATGGAATGTGACCGTATGTTGCGTTGTCATGATTTCTCCTTTTTTGTCCAACCGCCGCACCCGCGCGGGGCGGCGAAGGTTATTAATAAGGGAACAGGTTCCGCCGACGCCGTTTAACGTGTTGCTCGCCAGCCGCGCCCGCAACACCCGTTGGCACTCAGGTGCAGGGGCGTGCTAAGCGTTTTTGACCAGCAGGCGGCGGATAATCAGCAGCACGCTGCCTATCAAACCGGTGACCAGCAGCACTACGGGCAAAACAATCAACGCCATCATCACTTGATCCTCATGATGCTTAACCACCGGCACATGGCTGATGGCATAGCCGAGCGAAACCAGCACGGTGACCCAGATTAACGCGCTTAACCAATTGAACAGCTGGAAACGGGTATTGCTGAGGCCGGAAATGCCGGCCATGGTAGACAGAAGCGTACGCACAAAAGCCAGAAAGCGGCCGACCAGCAGGGCAGTCAGGCCATGGCGATTGAACATGGTGTAAGCGCGCAAATGATAGTGGGCGGGCAGATGGAGCAGCCAGCTTCTGACAATACGCGTGTCTCCCAACCAGCGACCTTGCAGGTAACTGAACCAGCAGCCAGGTCCCGCCGCCGCGCTGAGAATAATCAACGTGGGAAAGAACGCCATTACGCCTTTGGAGACCATCGCGCCCGAGAGCAGCAGCAGACTATCACCCGGCAAAAAGGAGGCCTGCAGCAGCCCATTTTCTAAAAACAGCGTGGTAAACATTACCCCATAGACCACCCAAATCACCCGGGGATCGGCCAAAGCGGCAAAATCCTGATGCCAGAGCGCCCGGATAATCTCTTCTAGTATATTCATCTCAACCTGCTTACTCACATTTTATCGACAGCTTAGCGCCACGCCGGTCAGCAGTCCTTGATCCATCACCCAACCAAACACTTTTTTTAATCTATTTTAGTCAGCAAAGCGTCAACCGGCGATTAATCGGCGCATAAACGCGAATTCATCACTTGCGTGGCGCGATGCGGGCGAAGCCTGAGGCCAAATCGTCGATCAAATCCTCGCAGTTCTCCAGTCCTATATGCAGCCGAACCAGCGTGCCGGTGAAATAGACGCCACCGGCGGGGCGGATGGCCGCCAGTTCTTCCGGCTGGTTCGCCAATATCAGCGACTCAAAACCGCCCCAGGAGTAAGCCATACTGAAATGAGTAAAGTTATCCAGATAATGTGCCAGTTGATCATCGCTTAATCGTTGTTTAAGCACGAAGGAAAACAGCCCGCTGGCGCCGGTGAAGTCTCGAACAAAGGCTTCATGGCCTTTGCTTCCCGGCAGCGCGCGTTGGCCACCGCGGTGCCGATCATCGCATCGGAATGGCCGATAAGATATTTGGTGCCGGCTTGAAGGGAAATATCCACGCCCAAATCCAACGCTTTTAGCAGTATCCCTGCCGCCCAGGTATTATCCAACATAATGACAATATCTGTATTTTTGGCACGTACCGCACGCACGATAGCAGGAATATCCTGCACTTCCATGGTAATTGACCCTGGCGATTCCAGCATCACCACCCGCGTATTATCCTGAATCAGATCGCCAATATCCGCGCCAATAAGCGGATTGAACCAAGTGGTCGTAATATTCATTTTGCCGAGGATATGCCGGCAGAAGTCCTGCGTAGGCTCATAAGCCGAACCGGTGACCAGAATATGATCGCCCGCCGAGACGAAAGACAGAATAGCGTTGCTGACCGCTGCGGTACCGCACGGATAGAGCGCGCAGCCAGCGCCGCCTTCCAGCTCCACCATCGCCTGCTGCAGGGAAAAGTGTGTCAGCGTGCCGCGCCGACCGTAATACATCTCGCCGCTGGCGCGTCCCGCCGTGGCCTTTTTCTTGTGCTGGACGGAATCAAAGACCAGCGAGGACGCCCGCTGGATGACCGGATTCACCGAACCCTGCGTAAATGCGGGTTTTCTGCCGGCGCTAATCAGCACCGTTTCTAATTTCTTCGACGTCATTATTCGCGCTTTGCCTTCTGCCATATATTTCATGCCGTACGTGGCGGCTGGGATGCCCATCCGATTCAGATTAACACTTATGGCGTGTGCGGGGCAGACGTTTTGCCCGCCTTTGTCCCCCGGCGACAGCGGATATAGCGATCACGCTCCATCGCTTGCAGGCCTCGAACGCTATCCCGGCGGCGGTTTTGAAAACGCGATAGCTTTCATCACTCAGGTGACCCATTTACCCTGAAATTACCCCGCAGGTGACAAGCACAAATAATAATGAGAACCACTATCAATTCCTGTCCCATTTGCTATTATTCTGGCTGAATTATTCTTGGGTCAGTATCGGGTGGAGGCACAGCGTGAAATCTGCTGTTAAGCAACAGAATTTATTATTGAGCGGCGTATCAACCGGGCAAGGCGCAGTATTCGCCATGATGTTGCGCGGCATTTTCCTGAGCCTGCTTCTGAGCGCAGGCGTGGCGGGCAATGCTCTCGCCGCGCAGGCCACTGCTGCGACACCGACCGCCACGCAATCTGATGCTTGCGCGTCCGACACCGGCGCCGCCGATACGTCCCCGGTGCCGGCCGCCGCACAGACAGCGGCCAGCGGCCCGTTATCGCTGCCGGTTCCCGTAGGGGAGACGCCCGCGCAGCAGCAACTGATGCAAATGGATCTCTCCGTTTTGGGCATGTATCTACACGCCGATGTGGTGGTAAAAATTGTCATGATCGGCCTGCTGTTGGCCTCGGTGGTCACCTGGGCATTATTTTTCGGTAAAGGCGCCGAACTGCTGGCGGTTAAACGGCGCCTGCGCCGTGAGTTGCTGCTTTTGAAAGACGTGCGCAGCCTGGATCAAGCGACAACGGTGGCGGCGAATTTCTCCCCCCGCAGCCTGAGCGCCAGTTTATTGGCCGAGACCGCCAACGAATTGGATCTGTCGGCCCGTCTTATCGACAACAACGGGATCAAAGAGCGCGTGGCCTTTCGTTTGGAGCGTCGGGTGGCCGGCGTTAGCCGCGCCATGGGTAAAGGCAATGGCTTTCTGGCCACCATCGGCGCGATTTCTCCCTTTATTGGCCTGTTCGGCACCGTTTGGGGCATCATGAACAGTTTCATCGGTATCGCCCATACCCAGACCACCAATCTGGCGGTTGTGGCGCCCGGTATCGCTGAAGCGCTACTGGCAACTGCGCCGCGCAACTTCTGCTGTTTCTCGGCCGCGATTTGGATCTGGCCGCGGAAGCGGGCAGCCAAGTGTCCGCACAGGTGACTAAATTTCTGGTTGGATAAGTAATGGCGATGCATTTGAATGAGGATGTTGATACCGACGGCGAAATGCACGATATCAACGTTACCACTTTTATCGATGTCATGCTGGTGCTGCTGATTATCTTCATGGTCGCCGCGCCGCTGGCAACGGTGGATATCCGGGTGGATTTACCCAATTCCACCGCAGCGACTAAACCGCGGCCTGATAAGCCATTGTATTTATCGGTTAAAGCGGACAAGCAACTTTTTATCGGCGATAAGACGGTGACAATGGCGACGCTGGCCCAAACGTTGGACGAACAGACCCAGGGTAATAAAGACACGCCAATATTTTTCCAGGCCGATAAGAGCGTGGATTACGCAACGTTAATGTCGGTCATGGATAGCTTGCGCAAGGCGGGGTATTTCAAAGTTGGGTTAGTAGGCTTGGAATCCCCCGGTCAGGGCTAATGTGCTGGCACACCCGGTCGCCAACGTCTCTATTCGCGTTGTCCTGACCCGCCAAAACGCGCCGGCCCTACCCGCGTCCCGGCGCTTGGATGGTTAATGTTGCCGTTGGCCGATGTAATGGTGGGCCCACGGCGGAGCCGGTCACCTGGCGCGCGACAATTCGCCCTATATGAGGCGACCCGACCTGTCCTGTTGGTTTCCCAGTTCACTTGTGAAGCTTTCACCGTCAAACGCGATGAGCTACGCCGCGCCTGGTCTTTACCTTACCACAAATGATTGCCCCCGGTGACGCCATGCACTTCCGCCGTCACGTAACTGGATTCCTGCGAGGCCAGATACACATAGATAGGCGCCAGCTCCGCGGGTTGCCCGGCGCGGCCCAGAGGGGTCGAGGTACCGAATGATGGCAATGCCTCGGTCTGCTGTCCACCGGCCACCTGTAAAACGGTACATATAGGCCCCGGGGCGACACAGTTGACGCGTATGCCTTTCTGCGCCACTTGCTTGGCCAGCCCGCGGGTGAAGTTAAGGATGGCGGCCTTGGTCGAGGCGTAATCCAACAGCGTCGGACTAGGTTGGTATGCCTGAATCGACTAGGTGGTGATAATCGACGCGCCGGGGGGTAAATGTGGCAGGGCGGCCTTGGTCATCCAGAATAAAGAAAATACGTTGGTTTTACGTTGGTTTCAAAGGTTTCTCGAAATTGTTCGGTGGTGAGATCGGCGATATCTTTCACGGCGGTTTGCTTTCCGGCCACCAGTGCCTTGCGGCCTCCAAGACGACCGCTACCGCGATAACTTTTTTCCCCGCAATCAGGTACCGGCGTCATGTCGGTTTGCAGACCGGGCGGATTCTGCTGCTGCTTAGGAAAGCCGTCCTTTGAATATTGAGTCACAGGATTCTGCAATTTATATCGATCATAATCCGCCATTATTCTCTCCATGTACTGTTAAAATTTTGCTGTGATTTAGCCCCCTGAAACACCAGACAGTAGCTGTATCTCCAGATAAGAGATAGGCTTTAATATATGTCTAACACTAACGCCAATTTTGATATGACCGGGATCCATCGTCTGCTGAATAGTGGCCATTTTTTCCTGAGGAGTTTTACGTTTACGGACTTATTGACCTAACAGGATCCCGGCCATATCAAAATTGGCGTTAGTGTTAGACATATATTAAAGCCTATCTCTTATCTGGAGATACAGCTACTGTCTGGTGTTTCAGGGGGCTAAATCACGTTAAACGTCAAGCCGTCTATCAGGTAGTCATTATCGTGGCCCATACCGCTGGCGGTGGCGCTGGGAGATTGCCGGTAGCTTGTGGTGACATTGCAATACTGCTTTTTCATTCTGCCGATCAGATCCTCGCTGACGAAACTTTGTACCGCGCCGGTATCGACCACCATACTGATGGTGTAAGCTTTGTAATCCAGCGTCAATACCGGCGAGCGGCCAAACTGGTCTTCATAAGGCAGGAATTGCTGATATCCCATTAGCGACGGAGAATGACGCCAGGCGGTTAGCCTGTGGCTGCGGTTGTCCACCGCCCAGCTCAGCTGACGGAACACCTCAACGCCCAGAACACCATCCACCTTTTCCCCCAACGATTGGCTGAAAATGTCCAGATCGATTGCCAACCAAGGGTTGACGCCCGTTAGCGTATAGTTGCCAAGCGTTATCGGCAGCGAACGCCTGAGTGTGACCTGGTCGGCACTCAGCTTTCCCTGGGTGCTGACCACGCCGTTGGCCATAATGGTGCGGAAGACTGAAGGAATTTCATTCGACGTCGCGGGTCGGGTAAGCGTTTGCGCCAGCCGTTTATCAATCACCGTATAGCTGGCGCCGGTATCCAGCACAAACCGGTAGGTGTTGCCGGCAATGGTTACCGGCACCACCATGTGTAGCAGATGAACCGGTTCGTTCAAGACGGGCGGATTCTCCACGGACGCCTGCGCCGCAAAGGTCGGCGCACACGGCATAACGGCCAGCAACACGGCCAGACTGGCCCACAAAGGGCGAAAAGCGTAACGGCTATCCATGGTATGACGTCCTCCGGCAGGTCAAAAGGTAGCGGCCACGCGGGGGTGACCGACAGCCGCGCCTTTTGACGACAATGGCGTGATAATACCGTAAAACTTACCGCAGGGGATCCGCAACAAGTACCGTCGGACGCTGGCGCCCGGCTCTCTGCGCCCCGGGAACAACAGCACCGTCTTCAAGCTCTAATGCGTCGCTGGCACCCTCCGCATTGCTTCGAGCGGCCGTCATCCGGCACAGGGCGGCGCAGATAGTCCCCTTGACCTTGATGACCGCGGGCGCCGCCAGCACGACGACGCCGCAGGTGATAAGGTTATTCTACCGTTACCGATTTGGCCAGGTTACGCGGCTGATCGACGTCAGTCCCTTTGATCAGGGCAATATGATAGGCCAGCAGTTGCATGGGTACGGTGTAGAAAATAGGCGCCACAATCTGCTCCACGTGCGGCAGAGGGATAATCTTCATGTTTTCGCTGGCGGTAAAACCGGCATCCTGTTCCGCGAACACATACAGTAAACCGCCCCGGGCACGAACTTCCTCGATATTGGATTTCATCTTTTCCAACAGTTCATTGTTCGGTGCGATGACAATGACCGGCATATCGGCGTCAATCAGCGCCAGCGGCCCGTGCTTGAGCTCTCCCGCGGCATAAGCTTCCGCATGGATATAGGAGATTTCTTTCAGCTTCAGCGCCCCTTCCATGGCGATAGGATAAAGATCGCCGCGCCCCAGGAACAGCGCGTGGTGTTTATCGGAGAAACCTTCAGCCATGGTTTCAATAGGCTCATCCAACGACAGCATCTGCTCTATCCGGCTCGGCAGCGCTTGCAGAGCATGAACGATGTCTTCCTCCACCTGTTTTTCCATACCACGCAGGCGACCAATACGGGCCACCAACATCAACAGCACCGTCAACTGCGTGGTAAATGCTTTGGTGGAAGCGACGCCGATTTCGGTGCCGGCCCGGGTCATCAGCGCCATATCCGATTCGCGCACCAGCGAGGAGCCGGCAACATTACAGATGGCTAGCGAACCGAGATAGCCAAGCGTTTTGGTCAGCCGCAGCGCCGCCAGCGTATCAGCGGTTTCGCCGGATTGGGACAGGGTAATCAACAGGCTGCCCGGGCGCACCGCGGGTTTGCGATAGCGGAATTCGGAGGCGATTTCCACATCGCAGGGTACGCCGGCCAGCGCCTCGAACCAGTAACGGGATACCATGGCGGAATGATATGACGTGCCGCAGGCGATAATTTGCACATGCTGCACCTGGCTCAATAACGCATTGGCGCTCTCGCCCAGTTCCGACAGCGTCACCTCACCGTGGCTGAAGCGGCCCTCCAGGGTATTTTTGATCGCCTGCGGTTGTTCAAAAATTTCTTTTTGCATGTAATGGCGGAACAGCCCTTTCTCTCCGGCATCATATTTTACCTGGGATTCAATTTCCGGGCGCGCCACAATCTGGCCAGTCTTATCCCAAACCTGCACGGTGCGACGGGTGATTTCGGCAATATCCCCCTCTTCAAGGTACATAAAGCGGCGGGTTACGGGCAGCAAGGCCAATTGATCGGAGGCCAGGAAGTTCTCGCCAACGCCGAGGCCGATCACCAGCTGACTGCCGGAACGCGCCGCAACCAGCACGCTGGGATCGCGGCTATCCATGATAACCGTGCCGTAGGCGCCGCGCAGCGCGCCGACCACCCGCTGCATTACCTCGACCAGCGCGCCGTTCTGCTGACGCTGCTCCCAATGCACCAGATGCGCGATCACCTCTGTATCGGTTTGGGTAACAAAAGTGTAACCGCGTGCGCGCAGTTGCTCGCGCAGCGGTTCATGGTTTTCGACAATGCCGTTATGGACCACCACGATATGACAGGAGACGTGGGGATGGGCATTGTTTTCCGTCGGCTCGCCGTGGGTCGCCCAGCGGGTATGGGCAATGCCGGTGCCGCCGGACAGAGGATGCGCCTGGGCCGCTTCGGTCAGGGCGCTCACTTTGCCCACGCGGCGCAGGCGTTGCAGATGGCCGTCTTTATCCACCACCGCCAGCCCGGCGGAATCATACCCACGATACTCAAGACGACTTAATCCTTCTAACAGGATCTCGGAAATATCACGCTGCGCAACCGCGCCTACTATTCCACACATCTCGGTTATTCCTGATTGAACGGCGGCAGTCGCCGTTATGAGCTAGCACAAAATCCGACCGGCGCGGCGCCGGAACACGCCACGGGTTTTGCCGGCCGCGGTAACGTTAGGCGGCGGGCAAAACCTACCGCAGGGGGCGGCCGCATCCTCATTTTTTCTTCACCGGTCGCGTCCAGTTGGCAAGGGGAAACTGACGTATCCGGCTGATAATCATTTCGCCCTCGGCCACATCGCGCGTCACGGTGGTACCGGCGCCGATGGTGGCGCCGCGGCCGATAGTCACCGGTGCCACCAGCTGACTATCGGATCCGACGAAGACATCGTCGCCGATGTGGGTCTTATGCTTGTTGGCGCCATCATAATTGCAGGTGATGGTACCGGCGCCTATATTAACCTGGGCGCCAATTTCGGCGTCCCCTAGATAGCTGAGATGACCGGCTTTAGAGCCTTTGCCCAGACGGGCCTGTTTCATCTCGACGAAATTCCCCACGTGTGCGTCTTCCTCCAGCTCGCTGCCGGGACGCAGGCGGGCAAAGGGGCCGAGAGTACTGCGCGCCGCCACGCGCGCGTCTTCAATCACGGTATAAGGGCTGACTATCACATCATCACCGATGACCACATTTTTCAGGACGCAGCCGCTGCCGATAATCACCCGGTCGCCCAGCGTGACCTGCCCTTCGAGAATGACATTGGTATCAATTGACACATCCTGCCCGTGGCGCAATTCGCCGCGCAGATCGAAACGGTCAGGATCGGACAACATCACGCCGGCCAGCAACAGGCGCTCCGCCTGCTCACGCTGAAAAAGCCGCTCCAGCCGCGCAAGCTGCAGCCGGTTGTTGACGCCTTCGACCTCTGTCTGCCGGGCGGGCTGTACCGCGTTGATCTTACGGCCTTCATGCCAGGCCATGGCGATGATGTCCGTCAGATAGAACTCGCCCTGCGCGTTCTCGTTGGTTAACTGCCCCAACCAGCGTTTGATATCCTCGCCGCCGGCGACCAGAATACCGGTATTGATTTCTTTAATTTGCCGCTGCTGCTGGCTGGCATCTTTCTGCTCGACGATACCGGCCACCTCACCGTTAATGCGCACGATACGGCCATAACCCTCAGGATTGTCCAGTGTCACCGTCAGTAGGCCGATGCCACCCTGCGGACGCGCCGCCAGCAGGCGCTGCAATGTGTCGGGAGAAATAAGCGGTACATCGCCGTACAGGATTAAGACATCTTCTTCGTCGCGCAGGTCCGCCAGCGTCTGCTGAACGGCATGGCCGGTGCCGCGCTGTTCGGCCTGTAGCACCCAATTTAAAGGCGCATCCTGCCGGGCAAGCCGCTCACGCAGCAGCTCGCCGCCGTGACCGTAGACCAGGTGAATGCGCGCCGCGCCCAGCTGCGTGGCGGCATCGATAACGTGTTGCACCATGGCTTTGCCGGCAAGGGGGGGATGCAGCACTTTCGGCAAGGCGGAAAACATACGACTTCCTTTGCCCGCGGCAAGGACAACCACGCTTAAAGCTCGATTAGACATAACCATCCTGTGGAACCTTAATTATCAGACGAAAGTAAACCCGTTCGCAGGCGGGATTACTACATATTTTGGCATGAAAAACACTTTACAGGGCCTAGCCGCCCGGCGCTAAGGCTATTTGTCACGTTTGTGTTGCCAGAAAGGAAAATGACGCTGCGCTTGACGTTTTTTTCAGCGCAACAGTGGCGAAATCCCCTTGGCGGACCTCACTTTGGCCGTTCACTTAATTAAAGATAAAAAAAGCCGGTCATTATGACCGGCCTTTTTGCATACCCTCTTGATTACATCGCTTTTTTGGTCAATTCGATGACCAGCAGTTTCGCCAGCGCTTTGGAGAGCTCGGCAGAGGCCTGGGCATAATCAATATCACCGTGGGAGTTATTGATATGCTCTTCCGCTTTACGCTTGGACTCCATTGCTCTCGCTTCGTCAAGATCCTCGCCACGAATGGCGGTATCGGCCAGTACGGTCACCGTACTGGGCTGCACTTCGAGCACGCCACCGGACAGGTAGATATACTCTTCGTTGCCGTGCTCTTTAACGATACGCACCATACCGGGCTTAATGGCGGTGAGCAGCGGCGCGTGGCCGGAGAAAATCCCCATCTCGCCTTCGCTGCCCGTCACCTGGATTTTTTCAACCAGCCCGGAAAACATCTGTTTTTCGGCGCTGACCACATCCAGATGGTAAGTTTTTGCAGCCATATCACCCTCCTCTCAAGGCGTTACAGTTTCTTGCCTTTTTCCACGGCTTCGTCGATGGAACCCACCATGTAGAACGCCTGTTCTGGCAGATGATCGTATTCGCCGTCCATGATGCCTTTAAAGCCACGGATTGTGTCTTTCAGCGCCACGTACTTGCCGTGCGAGCCGGTGAACACTTCCGCTACGAAGAACGGCTGGGACAGGAAGCGCTGGATCTTACGCGCGCGCGATACCACCAGCTTGTCATCTTCAGACAGCTCGTCCATTCCGAGGATAGCGATGATGTCTTTCAGTTCCTGATAACGCTGCAAAATGAACTGCACGCCGCGGGCCACATCATAATGCTCCTGGCCTACCACTAACGGATCCAGCTGACGGCTGGTGGAGTCGAGCGGGTCAACCGCCGGGTAAATGCCCAGAGAAGCGATTTGACGGCTCAGTACCACGGTCGCGTCAAGGTGGGCGAAGGTGGTCGCCGGCGACGGGTCGGTCAAGTCATCCGCGGGGACGTAAACCGCCTGCACCGAGGTAATAGACCCGGTTTTGGTGGAAGTGATACGCTCCTGCAACACACCCATTTCTTCCGCCAGCGTCGGCTGGTAGCCTACCGCAGACGGCATACGGCCCAGCAACGCGGACACTTCGGTCCCAGCCAGGGTATAACGGTAGATGTTGTCGATGAACAGCAGAACATCACGACCCTCATCACGGAATTTCTCCGCCATGGTCAGGCCGGTCAGCGCCACGCGCAGACGGTTGCCAGGCGGCTCGTTCATCTGGCCATACACCAACGATACTTTATCGATAACGTTGGAATCGGTCATTTCATGATAGAAGTCGTTACCTTCACGGGTACGTTCACCCACGCCGGCGAACACGGAATACCCGTAGTGTTCGATAGCGATGTTGCGGATGAGCTCCATCATGTTAACTGTCTTGCCCACGCCGGCGCCGCCGAACAGGCCGACTTTACCGCCCTTGGCGAACGGACACATCAGGTCGATAACCTTGATACCGGTTTCCAGCAAATCCTGGTAACTGGCCAGCTCTTCATAGCTCGGCGCCGGACGGTGAATGGACCAACGCTCTTCCTCGCCGATATCGCCTTTCATGTCGACCGGCTCGCCCAGCACGTTCATGATGCGGCCCAGGGTAGCTTTACCCACCGGCACTTCGATAGCGCGTTCGAGATCGGTCACCTTCAGGCCGCGACGCAAACCGTCGGAGGAGCCCATCGCGATGCAGCGGACGACGCCTCCGCCCAGCTGTTGTTCTACTTCCAGCACCAGTTTCGCGGCGCCGTTTTCCACTTCAAGCGCGTTGTAAACCTTGGGTACGGCGTCTTGCGGGAACTCGACGTCGACCACGGCGCCGATAACCTGGATAACATTTCCAGTAGCCATCTTGAATCCTCTACGTAATTCGTAACCTAAACCTAAACAGCGGCGGCTCCCGAGACGATTTCGGTGAGTTCCTGAGTGATGCTGGTCTGTCGAGCCTTATTGTAAACAAGTTGCAGCTCTTTAATCAGGCTGCCGCCGTTGTCCGTTGCGGCTTTCATCGCTACCATACGCGCGGCCTGTTCGCTGGCCAGGTTTTCAACGACGCCCTGATAAACCTGCGATTCCACATAACGACGCAGCAGGGTATCCAGCAGCGTTTTGGGATCGGGTTCATACAGATAATCCCAGGATTTTGTCTTCAAATCCGCTTCTTCCGCAGGCGGCAGAGGCAGGATTTGCAGAATCTTCGGCACCTGAGACATGGTATTGACAAATTTGTTGCTGACAATATAGAGCTTGTCCAGGCGTCCTTCGTCATAGGCCTGCAGCATGACTTTTACCGGCCCAATCAATTCAGACAGTGTGGGGTTGTCCCCCATGCCCGTCACCTGAGCAACCACTTTGCTGCCGACCGAATTGAAGAAAGACACCGCTTTGGAGCCAATCAGCGCCAGTTCGGTTTCAACGCCTTTCCCGTTCCACTCTTTCATGTCCGCCAGCAGCTTTTTGAACAAATTAATGTTCAGGCCGCCCGCCAGACCGCGGTCGGTTGCCACCACCAGGTAACCCACGCGCTTCACGTCGCGCTCGTCCAGGTAGGGGTGTTTGTATTCCAGATTTCCCAGGGCAAGGTGACCAATCACTTTGCGCATCGTTTGGGCATAAGGACGGCTGGACGCCATGCGTTCCTGAGTTTTACGCATTTTGGAGGCGGCGACCATTTCCATCGCTTTGGTAATCTTTTGCGTATTCTGGACGCTGGCAATCTTGCTACGTATCTCTTTTGCGCCGGCCATTTCTGCTTCTCCTCATTGCTTTATGGCCTGCTCACGCAGGCCATAGCGCGTTACCAGGACTGGGTTGCCTTGAAGGTATCGAGAATGCCTTTCAGCTTGCCTTCGATATCATCGTTATAAGCGCCGGTCTGGTTGATTTGTTGCATCAATTCGCCCTGCTCGCGGTCCACGTAGGCCATCAGCGCGGCTTCAAAATCACCGATTTTCGCCAGCTCGACATCTTCCAGATAGCCGCGCTCCGCCGCAAACAGCACCAGCGCCTGCTGGGCGACCGACATCGGCGCATACTGTTTCTGCTTCAGCAGCTCGGTCACTTTCTGACCGTGGTTTAACTGCTTGCGGGTCGCGTCATCCAGATCGGAGGCGAACTGGGAGAAGGCGGCCAATTCACGGTACTGCGCCAGCGCGGTACGGATACCGCCGGACAGTTTCTTCATTATCTTGGTCTGAGCGGCGCCGCCGACGCGGGATACCGAGATCCCCGGGTTAACTGCGGGACGGATACCGGCGTTGAACAGGTTCGATTCCAGGAAGATCTGACCGTCGGTGATGGAAATCACGTTGGTCGGAACGAACGCGGAAACGTCACCGGCCTGGGTTTCGATGATAGGCAGCGCGGTTAACGAACCGGTTTTGCCCTTCACTTCGCCCTGGGTGAACTGCTCAACGTATTCCGCGTTGACGCGGGAGGCGCGCTCCAGCAAACGGGAATGCAGGTAGAATACGTCGCCAGGATAGGCTTCACGGCCGGGCGGACGACGGAGCAGCAGGGAGATCTGGCGATACGCCACGGCCTGCTTGGAGAGATCATCATAAATGATCAGCGCGTCTTCACCGCGATCGCGGAAGTATTCGCCCATGGCGCAACCGGCATACGGCGCCAGATACTGCAACGCGGCGGATTCGGATGCGGTGGCGACCACGACGATAGTGTTCGCCACCGCGCCGTGCTCTTCCAGCTTACGCACCACGTTGGCGATAGTGGACGCTTTCTGGCCGATGGCGACATAGATACATTTGATGCCGCTGTCGCGCTGGTTGATGATGGCATCGATGGCCAGCGCCGATTTACCGGTCTGACGGTCGCCGATGATAAGCTCACGCTGACCGCGGCCGATAGGAATCATGGCGTCGACGGATTTATAACCGGTCTGTACCGGTTCATCGACCGACTGACTTTCGATAACGCCCGGCGCAATCGCTTCAACGGCAGAGAAGCCGTCGTGCTCCAGCGGGCCTTTACCGTCGATAGGCGCACCCAGGGTGTTCACCACGCGGCCAAGCAGGCCGCGACCGACCGGCACTTCGAGAATACGGCCGGTGCATTTGACTTTCATGCCTTCGGCCAGATCGGCATACGGCCCCATGACCACGGCGCCGACGGAGTCACGCTCCAGGTTCATAGCGATGGCGAAACGGTTGCCGGGCAGCGCGATCATTTCACCCTGCATCACTTCGGCCAGACCGTGTACGCGGATGATCCCGTCGCTGACGGAAACGATAGTACCTTCATTGTGAGCTTCGCTCACTACATTGAACTGAGCAATGCGCTGCTTGATCAGTTCGCTGATTTCGGTGGAATTCAGTTGCATGCTCCAGTCCCCTTAAAGACTGCAAGACGTCTGCCAGGCGCTCCAGACGACCGCGTACGCTGCCGTCTATCACCATATCGCCCGCGCGAATAACGACGCCGGACACGACAGACTTATCAATTTTGCAATTCAGCTTAACTTTGCGTGACAGACGTTGTTCCATCGCGGCGCTGATTTTTGCCAGTTGTTCTTCTTTCAACGTGCTGGCGGAAATAACGTCCACTTCCACAGTCGCCTCTTGCGCCGCGCGCAAAAGGATGAACTGGTCCAGCACATCCGGCAAAACCGTCAGACGCCTGTTTTCCGCCATCACCCGTATTAGGTTCTGGCCGGCGGCATCAAGCTCCTCGCCACATACCGCGATAAACGTCTCCGCCAGATTCTCGGGCGCAACCGCACCTGATAGCAGTTCGGCGATCCGCTCATTGCGGCTCACCTCGGCACAGAACGTCAGCATCGCCTGCCAGTGCGCCACCGCCTGGCGCTCGACGGCAAAGTCAAAAGCCGCTTTGGCGTAGGGGCGAGCTACAGTTACCAGTTCAGACATCGGACCCTCCCTCCTTACAGTTCAGCGACAATTTTATCAACGATGTCGCTGTTGGCAGCTTCATCCACGGAACGTTCGATGATCTTCTCGGCACCCGCTAAAGCCAGCATAGCGACCTGCTTGCGCAACTCTTCGCGTGCGCGCTTGCGTTCGGCGTCAATTTCCGCCTGCGCCTGCGCCAGAATTTTGTTGCGCTCCTCTTCCACTTCGGCTTTGGCTTCATCGACCACTTGCGCTTTACGCTTGTTGGCCTGTTCGATGATTGCCTGGGCTTCCACCTTCGCTTGCTTCAAATGATCGGTTGCTTCGGCCTGGGCGATGTCCAGATCTTTTTTGGCGCGTTCCGCTGAAGCCAGACCGTCAGCAATTTCTTTCTGACGCTTCTCGATGGCGGCCATCAACGGCGGCCACACATACTTCATGCATAACAGCACAAACAGGACAAACGCGATGGCCTGGCCGAGGATTGTTGCGTTAAGATTCACAGCACAATGCCTCTTGTAAAGTTAACGGTTCGATGTTGGTTAGCTTGGCGTTTAACACTACGCTACGGAGAACATCACGTACAGGCCCAGGCCCACGGCGATCATGGGGATGGCGTCAACCAGACCCATAACGATAAAGAACTGCGTGCGCAGCAGAGGGATCAGATCAGGCTGACGCGCGGCGCCTTCCAAAAATTTACCACCCAGGATGCCGATACCGATCGCAGCACCGATTGCCGCCAGACCCATCATCACAGCGGCAGCCATGTACAGCAGATCCATATTCAGGTTTTCCATGACAGTCTCCAGTTTGTTTCAGTTAAACGCAGTATTAAAGTGAATAAAAATCAATGTTATTCAGACGCCATCGCGAGATAGACAATCGTCATGACCATGAAGATAAAGGCTTGCAGCGTAATAATCAGGATGTGGAAAATGGCCCATGGCACATTCAGAATCCACTGCGACCACCACGGTAACATACCGGCAATCAGGATGAAGATCAACTCACCTGCATACATGTTGCCAAACAACCGAAGGCCCAGCGAAACTGGTTTGGACAGCAGGCTGACGCCTTCGAGAATCAGGTTGACGGGAATGAAAATCGGATGATTGAACGGCTGCAGGGTCAGTTCTTTAACGAAGCCGCCGATCCCCTTCATCATCACGCTGTAGTACAGGATGAGAATAAATACGCACAGCGCCATCGACAGCGTGATATTGACGTCAGCCGAGGGAACCACACGCAGCGCCGGCAGGCCCAGCACGTGCTCACCGAGGTAAGGCAGCAAGTCGATGGGCAGCAGATCCATCAGGTTCATCAGGAACACCCAGACGAAGATGGTCAGCGCCAGCGGGGCGATGATCTTGCTTTTGCCGTGAAACATGTCCCGTACGCTGCCGTCGACAAAGCCCACCACCAGCTCAACGAAGGTCTGCATCTTGCCAGGTACGCCGCTGGTTGCGCCTTTGGCGACGCGGCCGAAGATCAGCAGGAAAATCGCGCCGAGCAGCAGCGAGAAGAACATGGAATCTATGTTCAGAACCCAGAAAGACGACGCCGTGTGGGGATTAACCAGTTCAAAGGTACGCAGGTCCAGCTGAAGGTTGTTCAGGTGGTGGCCTATGTATTCCTGTGGAGTAGAGATTTCTCCTGATGCAGACATGATGCCTCTTACTCTTTGTTGTTAATTACGGCCGGTGCCAATATCTGCACAATCAGCACCGATAAATAGGTCAGGACCAATGGGACAAACGCGGCCTTGAACATACCAAGCGCGACGACCAGCAAGGCGATGGTCGCCGCCATCTTCAGCCCCTAGCCGATAGCGAATGACCAGGCAATGCGACCCGGGACCGCGGCCTGGGCCTGATGACGGCATGCGTAGAGCATGAACGCGACATTGGGCAACCAGGCGGCCAACCCGCCCCCCGCGGCAGATGCGGCGGCGCGAGGGCTTTGCAGAGCGAACCGAACGCTGAACAGCACCAAAGTCATCAACTGGGCAAACAGTAGATTTCCAGCGACTTTACCGCTGTAAAGGGCTAAGGTCATGACTTTGAGACTCTCCCTACCCGCTCAACTAAGGCTGAGTGTGTATAAAACTGCCTTTGCCGCGATCAGTCAAGCGGTGAAAAACGTGCAAATTATACGGGTCAGTACTACGAATTCAATCGATAAGTAGCGAAAAGGTGAACAATAATTTAAAGATTGCCGTTTTCCTCTTTTTTACCGTAAAAGCGCGGGAATCATAACATGCAAAACTTTCCAACGCTTCACCAATTATCGCTTGTAAAACTGTGCACAAGATCACATCTCGGCGCGTTTTAAATCCCAGCCCAAAGGTTAATTCGAGCAATAGTCAAAATTCAAAATGAAGTAAAAATGTTTATATACAATAACTTGTATATTTAATTGACCAGGGTTGTCTCTATTTTCTCCCGCGCACTGCCGCGCTTGCGCCGTGCAGGTTAATATTGGCGTGCGGTTTAGTAATGTGGACGTAATTTTTGATTACATATATTTACTGCAGTTACTATTAGTACAGGTAATATTTAGCGGCGGGATGCAATTGCTAATAAAATGTAAAACGCAGGTAAAGGATTCTCGGAATGGCTAAATTACCGCCGACGGATTTATTAATAAAGCGCGCGGCGTTTCTATTCGCCTTTTTGTTGACGAAAAACAATTTAATGGGCCGCGAGCACCACGATATGTCGTTCCTCTTCCAGGCCCGGCACCTGAAGACCGATCACCGTTTCAACCCGAAAACCCGCCGGCAACGCGTTCAGCTCCGCCTCGGACAGCTGGCCTTTGAGAGCATAAAATCGCCCTTCTGCCTTACACGGCAGCGCCGCACACCAGGTCAGCATGTCGCCGAGCGAGGCAAAAGCGCGGCTAATTACGCCGTCAAACACCGCAGACGGCGTGAATCTCTCTACCCGGCTTTGTACCGCCGTGACATTGTCGAGCTCTAATTCATGCTGCACCTGGCGTAGAAAGCGTATGCGCTTGCCCAGACTGTCCAACAGAGTGAAATGCGCATCTGGACGCACGATAGCCAACGGAATGCCCGGCAAGCCCGGACCGGTGCCGACATCGATAAAACGATCGCCGCGCAAGTGCGGATTGACGATAATACTGTCCATAATATGGCGAACCAGCATCTGTTCAGGGGAGCGCACCGACGTCAGGTTGTAAGCTTTATTCCATTTATGCAGCAGCGTCACATACCCCAGCAGCTTCTCTTTTTGCGCCGTGGTCAGCGCCATATCCGCCTGCGCCAGCAGGGCCTCCAGTGTCTTAAGCATTAATGCGTTCCGTCGTTATCAGGCGCAGCGGCGCAGCAGCCCCTGTTTTTTCAGCCAGACCAGCAAAATAGAAATCGCCGCCGGCGTCACGCCGGAAATGCGAGACGCCTGACCGATAGAATTGGGTTTGTGATAGTTGAGCTTGGCAATCACCTCGTTGGACAGCCCCGATACGGCGCCAAAATCCATCCCCGCCGGCAGCAGGGTATGCTCATTGCGCATCTGGCGCGCAATCTCCTCCTGCTGACGGGAGATGTAGCCCTGGTATTTGATCTGGATTTCAACCTGCTCTGCCGCCTGGCAGTCGGCCAGCGCCGGTGCAAAACGTTCCAGGCGGGTCAAGCGCGCGTAATCCATCTCCGGGCGGCGCAGAAGTTCTTCGCCATTGGCTTCGCGCGTCAACGGCGCTTTGAGCAGCGGGTTAAGCTGATCGACGCCGTCGCTGCCGGGATGCACCCAGATATCGCGTAGGCGCTGACGTTCGCGCTCGATTTGCTCCTGCTTGGCGCAAAAGCGCGCCCAGCGCACGTCATCCACCATTACCAGCTGCCGGCCGGTTTCCGTTAGGCGAAGATCGGCATTGTCTTCCCGCAGCAGCAGTCGGTATTCGGCGCGCGAGGTAAACATGCGGTAGGGCTCTTTGGTGCCCAGCGTGCATAAATCGTCCACCAGCACGCCAAGATAGGCCTGATCGCGTCGCGGCGACCAACCGTCTTTCCCCGTGGCCAGCCGGGCCGCGTTCAGACCGGCGAGCATGCCCTGGGAGGCAGCCTCTTCATAGCCGGTGGTACCGTTGATTTGACCGGCGAAAAACAGCCCTTCGATCAGTTTGCTTTCCAGCGTCAGCTTAAGATCGCGCGGATCGAAGAAGTCATACTCGATCGCATAGCCGGGCCGCACAATACGCGCGTTCTCAAGCCCCTGCACAGAGTGGACGATTTTCATCTGCACGTCAAACGGCATGCTGGTCGAGATGCCGTTAGGATAAATTTCGTTGCTAGTCAGTCCTTCCGGCTCGAGAAAGATCTGATGGGCATCGCGATCGGCAAAACGCATCACCTTATCTTCAATGGACGGACAATAACGCGGCCCGACGCCTTCAATGATGCCGGAGTACATGGGACTGCGGTCCAGGTTCTGGCGAATGACCTCGTGGGTCTTCTCGTTGGTATAGGTAATATAACAGGGGATTTGACGCGGATGCTGATCCGTCGAGCCCAGGAACGAGAAAACGGGCAGCGGGTCGGCGCCGTGCTGTGTCGCCAGCTGTGAGAAGTCGATACTGCGCGCATCAATACGCGGCGGTGTACCGGTTTTTAAACGGTTGACCCGGAAAGGCAACTCGCTCAGACGGCGCGACAAGGAAACCGAAGGCGGATCTCCCGCCCGGCCGCCGCTATAATGATCCATGCCGATATGGATCTTGCCATCGAGGAAGGTTCCCACGGTCAGTACGACGGCGCGGGCGCGGAATTTCAGCCCCATTTGGGTGACGGCGCCAATCACCTTGTCGCCTTCCATGATCAGATCCTCAACCGCCTGCTGGAAGATCATCAGATTAGGCTGGTTCTCCAGCGCGCCACGCACCGCTTGCCGGTAAAGCACGCGATCCGCCTGCGCACGGGTGGCCCTGATCGCGGGGCCTTTACTGGCGTTTAGTATCCTGAACTGGATGCCGGCCTTGTCAATAGCCTGCGCCATCAGGCCGCCCATGGCGTCGATTTCCTTGACCAAATGCCCCTTACCGATACCGCCGATCGCCGGGTTACAGGACATTTGTCCAAGCGTATCAATGTTATGCGTCAGCAGCAGGGTTTGGCATCCCATACGTGCCGACGCCATTGCAGCTTCCGTACCGGCATGGCCGCCACCAATAATGATGACGTCAAAGTGATCTGGATAAAACATTGTAAAAACACCTCACGTGAAAGCGAAGGATCGTCAAGGGGCTTGGGGAAGAGGATTCTACTCAAGTTTAAGCGGGATACAAGCCCGGAAGATCCGCAGGTAATTAAAGAAAGATCTTTCTATTTAAAGATCCCTTATTATGTCTACTACTAGAATCGCGATCTTCTGTGGATAAGTCATTTTTGATCAAGCGATACAAGGTATTATCGATCCACTGATCCTGTGAATGATCGGTGATCCCCACCGGTATAAGCTGGGATATTCTTGCCTTGTTATCCATATGGTGCCGCAACGATAAAGGTTATACATTGGATAACTACCGGTTATCAGCCGCTTTTAGCCTAAGTTATACACAAAAAAAGTGATATTAGCGTGCTTTTACTTGTGTGATCCACTCCGTCACCCAGACTTCTGCCGGATCCTCCGGGATTTCATGCTGGGTAATGTCGATTTTCAGCACGTCGCCGATCCGTTTGGCGCCGAGCGCGGTAAGCTGACGATCCAAGGTGTCGATCGCGCCGCAGAACGTATCGTATTCGCTGTTGCCGATGCCGATAGCGCCGAAGGTGACCGTGGATAGCGAAGGCGATTGCGCCACCAGCTCTTCCAGCAGAGGTTGAAGATTTTCCGGCAGTTCGCCGGCGCCATGCGTAGAGGTGACCAGCAGCCACAGACCCTCGGTGATCAACTCCGCCAGTTTGGCACCGTGCAGAATGTCGGTGCTCAAACCCTGCTGCTCCAGGATGCCGGCGACATGCTCGGCAACATATTCGGCGCTACCCAGGGTGCTGCCGCTAATGATGGTTACGTCGGCCATGATGGTCCCGTCAGATAAATGAGCCGGTATTGTACGCTGTGTACCGGCTGTGATCTACCTGTGGATAATTGTGGGTATTGTTATGGCCGTTAAGGCACGATGGTACGGCTGATGGTGTTTTGCAGCGAGATAAGCGTTTCGGTGGATTGGATTTCATCGATGGTCTGGATCTTGTTGATAAGTACCTGCTGCAGGGCGTCGATGGAGCGGCACATCACCTTGATGAAGATACTGTAATGACCGGTGGTGTAATAGGCTTTCACCACCTCTTACAGCGCCTCCAGTTTTTTCAGCGCCGACGGGTAGTCCTTGGCGCTTTTAAGGATGATGCCAATAAAGCAGCAGACGTCATAGCCCAGCTGTTTCGGGATGACATCCACCCGCGCCCCGGTGATAATGCCCGCCTGTTTCATTTTTTCCACCCGCACATGCACGGTGCCGGGACTAACGTTAAGCTGCTTGGCCAGCTCGGCGTAGGCGGTGCGCGCGTTGGCCATCAGCGCCTGCAAAATGGCGCGATCGAGGGCGTCGAGCTGATAAGTTTCCGCCATGGTAATGTCCTCTGTGGCGATCCCGGCGTCAGATCCATTGCTCGTCCGCGGGATCACGCTTTACGGCGCCAGCGGCGCATAAACCGCTGTTTCAGTCCGGTGTCGAAGCGCCAGATGTGATCGAAGATCTTCATAATACCGGGTTTTCCCATCGACGATAGCGCAACGGCGTGAAAGCGTTGCTGCTCACGTATGCGCTGTTGGACCGTTTCAGGCAGGGGCGCTGGGCAATAAAATCGGAAATGACCACCGCATCCGCATCCTGCCACGCCGGGTCGGCGAGTTTTTCGCTTAGCGCCGTCAGGCAGGCGGCCAAATCGGTGCCGCCGCGAAAGCGCTGGCCGAGGAAGCGGATAGCTTGCTCCAAGCCGCCGTAGGCGGTTAGCTCGTAATCCACCTGTCCGGTAGAAAACAGGCTGATGAAGCAACGCCGGTTATCGGCCAGCGCTATCCGCATCAGCGCCAAACAAAACCCCTTTGCGCAGGCTTCGTTGAAGCCGCCCATTGAACCGGAGGTATCTACGCAGACAATCATTGGTCCCCTCGGCTGCTCATCGTGCTGCTCACTGCTGGCTGTCTGCAGGATGCGCCTGGTCTGCCAGGCATCACCTTGCAAACGGTAGGTCAGCAGCCGTTTCTCCAGCAAACGACGGTAAAACTCGTATTCCAGCTCGTCGATACCGAGAACGGCCAGTTCCCCCGGCAGTAGCCGCAGCAGATCGTCGCTCTGGTGGATGCCGCTGATTTCTTCCGGTTGTACCGCCGGTTACCGTACCCGCTTTATTACCTCGCGCTGCAGCTTGTGGGGCGCGGCGACAAAGTGCGCCTCGCGGCTGCGTCCCAATTGCTCGGCCAACTGCTGCAGCTCCGGTTGCTGATGCAGAAATTCGCCGTAATGCACCAGCAGGCGATAGTCACTTTGTTCTACCTGCCCGGCAGTCATATCCCATAACCGGCCGGCGGCGTGTTTATTCTCCGCCAGCAACGGCGCCAGCGCGCCGCTCATTGCCAGTTGCCGCTGTAGCTCATCGAGCAGACTCTACCGCTCTTTCTCCAGCAGCTGATGCTGCAGCGTCAAACTGATGCGCCAGCGATGTAAAAATAAGGTTTGGAACGCACTATCGGGACGCGCTGTTTCCCTTGATGCGGCCTGATTAAGTCTTTGCGCTTCGGCATGAAAAGGCGATGTCAGGCTGGCGAGCCGCGTCAGAGTTTCCGGCAGCTGGGCGAGAAAAACGTGATTGTCTTGCAACTGACTTTGTTGAAAGAGATAAAATTCACTCGCAAGCGCAGGAGGCACTTTCCCCTGACGCAGCGCCTGTTCCAGCCGCGGTTTCATTAGCGGCGCGCGTTTCATCAAGGCTTTCTTCAGCGCCGGAAATTGTTCCAATAGCAACACGACCTGCGGACTGCCAAGCAAGGTCAAAATAATGTCATCCAACAGCTGTCCCTGATCAATGGACAGCAGAAGGTTAAGCGTATCCATCGTTACCACCGCGCGTTAGTGCTGTCTGGCCTGGGCTAATTGCTGGGAAAGATCCAGCAGACTGGCTTCAATCCGCGCCACCCATTCCCGGGTGATAAAGAGACAGTGTTGCTGTTCGTGAAACAGACTTCGCTGTTGATGATAAAGCCTCGTGGCTTCCTCAAGGTCATCCAGCAAGGCTGCCGGCACCCACTGCGCCGGCGTAGTTTCCGCCAGCGCCAGCAATGAGGGTTGCAGGCTGATATCGACTACCTCAAGCTGATGCTGAGCAGTAATGCGCGCATCCATCTTCTGGGCGAAACCGATACCGTTCAGCCGGGCCTTGAAAGCGCCTCCTTTATTTAGCCATTGTTGCAGGACATCACGCTCGACCGTGAGATGGTCGACGTGAACATCGTGCAATACCAGCGGCGTTTGCAGCACACAGGTCAATACCGGTTCGGTCAGCGATGCAGGCAAGTTGTAATAGGGTTTACGGCTCATCAGGGTCTTGGTGGGCGTGAGGGTCAGCTCCCGCTGAGCCTGACTTTGGGCGATATGTTGACGTTTTTGCCGGTTGAAAGTCTTAATTTTGGTCGAAAGCGCCTGTTGTTGATAGCCCTGCTCCACCATTAGCAGCTCAATTTGCTGATTGATAAGCTGATAACTGGCCGGATCATGCCATAAGCACTCCTTCAACAGAATAATATCCACCGGGGTGATGCTTTGTCGATCGCTGAAAAACGCGCTGGCCTGCAGCAGGCGTAGCGCCTTCTTCCAGCGCCGATCGGAAATGTAATGGGCATCGGGTAACGCTTCCAGCCGCTGGAGCAGTTGATAGATGAGCTCGAAACATGCCGCCGGCAGCGTCACCCGGTCGATTTGCCGTTTCCAATCCAGGTATTCCTCGTCACTTACCCGCAGCTGTGCCGGAACGTCCTGCGGCTGGCTGTCGCCATGGCTTGTCATCAGCGCGTGAAAATTGCTTTTCTCCTTCACCTTGTCCAGCCACAGGCGGATTAACATCCGATCATACAGCGCTTCCAACCCGCTATCGGCCTCCGGCAATTCGTTGGAAGCGGTGATAAGCAGCCGTAGCGGCATCCTCTGCTCCTGATCGCCGTTAAGGAACCGCCGTTCATTAATCGCGGTGAGCAGGGTGTTCAAAATCTCCGGTACCGCCTTCCATATTTCATCCAGAAAAACGATTTCCGCATCCGGCAAATACCCTTGGGTCATGCGATGATAGCGGCCATCCTCTTTCAGCGCCTGAATGGACAGCGGGCCGAACACTTCCTCTGGCGTAGAAAAACGGGTCATCAGATAATCGAAGGCGCGCGCGTGACTGAACGCCAACTTTAGGCGACGGGCGATGAGGCTTTTGGCAATGCCGTGCGGCCCCAGCAAAAACACGCTTTCGCCGGAAAGCGCCGCCAGCAGGCAGAGCAGCATGGTATGCTGGCGCTCATATAACCCGCTTTCCAGTACACTACTAAGGCGGGAAATTCTTTCCGCCAGAAGGGACATAGAAGCCATAATAAGATCGGTTATCCCTGTGAATGGTGAAAACAACACAATAAACCAGCGCATTTTATAAAGAAACGCCCGGGCAAATTTATCCGTTATCAACTTTTTTTGCGTTAATCGCCCTTCAACGGGGGATAATTAGAATTAGGGTTTCGGCATTTTTCAGGCATACTGTGCGCTTTTGGTTTTCGAGGAAGTGCATCCACGCATGCTCCTGGACGACAAAATAGCGCGAAGAAAAGGTTATGAACAAAGATCATAAGCAGTCGCTGCCGGCGGTCACGCTTGCCGCCATAGGCGTCGTGTATGGTGATATTGGCACCAGTCATTTATATACCTTACGTGAATGTCTTGCCGGCCATTATGGTTTTGGCGTTGAACGCGTGGCGGTATTTGGTTTCTTATCCCTGATTTTCTGGCTTCTGATCCTGATCGTTTCCCTGAAATACCTTCTCTTCGTCATGCGCGCCGACAATGCCGGCGAAGGCGGTATTCTGACGCTGATGTCGCTCGCCGGCAGAAATACCGGCGCCAAATTGACGCCGGTGCTGGTGATTATCGGGCTTATCGGCGGCAGCTTCTTTTACGGCGAGGTCGTTATCACGCCGGCAATCTCGGTGATGTCGGCGATAGAAGGGTTGCAAATCGCGGCCCCCTCGCTGCAGGAATTTATCGTCCCGCTCTCCGTAGTGGTGCTGACGCTTTTGTTTTGCATTCAAAAGAAAGGGACCGGCAGCGTTGGCAAACTTTTCGCGCCGGTAATGTTATTATGGTTCCTCACGCTGGGCGTGCTTGGCGTGCGCGGTATCATCGATAATCCCGAAGTGCTCTATGCCATTAATCCGAAATGGGCTATCGCCTTTTTCGCCGAATATCAAACCGTCTCGTTCTTTGCTCTGGGCGCAGTGGTGTTGGCCATCACGGGCGTAGAAGCGTTGTATTCCGATATGGGCCATTTCGGTAAATTGCCTATTCGCATCGCCTGGTTCAGCGCGGTGCTGCCGTCCCTGGTGCTTAATTATTTCGGTCAGGGCGCGCTGTTATTGTCCAAGCCTGCGGCAATCAAAAACCCATTCTTTTTACTCGCCCCCGATTGGGCGATGATTCCCTTGCTTATACTCGCAACGCTTACAACGGTCATCGCTTCACAGGCGGTGATTTCCGGCGTATTTTCCCTGACTCGCCAGGCGGTGCGCCTGGGATATGTGCCGCCGATGCGCATTATCCATACCTCCGAGATGGAGGTAGGTCAAATTTATATTCCTTTCATCAATTGGCTGCTGTATATCGCCGTGGTGCTGGTCATCGCCAGCTTTGAGCACTCCAGTAATCTGGCGGCGGCCTACGGTATCGCGGTGACCGGCACCATGGTGCTGACCAGTATTCTATCTTGTACCGTGGCCAGAAAAAACTGGCACTGGAACCTGTTACTGGTATCCGTGCTGCTGCTGGCGCTGTTGTGCCTCGATGTGCCTATGTTTGCCGCCAACGCCATGAAAATTTTTCCGGCGGCTGGCTACCGTTGCTGCTTGGCTTCCTGATGTTCATCGCCATGACCACCTGGAAAAGCGAACGGTTTCGCTTGTTGCGTCGGATCCACGAACACGGAAATTCTCTGTAAGCGTTGATTGCCTCTTTGGAAAAATCGCCGCCGGTGCGGGTGCCAGGCACCGCCGTGTTTATGTCGCGCGCCATGAACGTGATCCCGTTTGCCCTGCTGCATAACCTTAAACATAACAAAGTGTTGCATGAGCGCGTTGTGCTGCTTACGTTGCGTACAGAAGATGCCCCTTTCGTCCATAATGTACGCCGGGTCACCATCGAAGCGCTATCGCCCACTTTCTGGCGCGTGGTGGCAAGCTATGGTTTCAAAGAGACGCCGGATATGGAGGAGATTTTCCACCGCTGCGGGCTTGAGGGACTATCTTGCCGGATGATGGAAACCTCTTTTTTTATGTCCCATGAATCGCTGATTATCGGCAAGCGGCCCTGGTATCTCATGCTACGGGGTAAACTTTTCATGGCGTTAAGCCGTAACGCCCTGCGTGCGCCGGATCAATATCTCATACCGCCTAACCGTGTCATTGAGTTGGGAACGCAAATAGAGATCTGACGATTCAATCATTTTCAGCCAGCAACCGCTGGCAGGCGGTGAAAGCGCCCGGACCATCGCCGGCGAAAATGGCATCCACGATGGCCTGATGCCGGTCAAGTTTGATGACATCATCGCTGGCAATGGCGCGAAAGTAGTTCTGATAAATCGAACTGAACACATTGGCGAACGAAGACAGGAACGGGTTACCGCTGATTTCATAAATATGGCGGTGGAAATCCGCATCGACGCTTATCCAGCGCTCGCGGTCGAAATGCTGGTGAAGCCTGCGCATTTCTTCCATTAACGTCCCCAGCCACTGCCGTTCGCTTTCGCTGGCATTCACCGCTGCCAACGCGCAGGCTTGCGGCTCCAGGCTAATTCGCATAATTAGAAAATGCGTCAGGATGTCCTGGAAATTTTCTCTGTTCAGCCACCATCCCAGCAGTTCCTGATCGAGAAAATTCCATTGATGGCGCGGCAATACCCGCGTTCCAATTCTGGGACGCGGCAAGACCATCCCCTTCGCCGCCAGGATTTTTACCGCTTCGCGCACGGCGGTGCGGCTTACGCCGAATTGTTCCACTAATTCAACTTCGCCGGGCAGGATATCCCCGGCGGCAAATTCGCCCGCCAGGATACGCTGGCTTAATTTTTCAGCCAGTACATAGGAGAGGTTGCGTTGAGCGGCCAGTTGCTGCGCGGATAAATGCATAGCGTTCTTTCCTATACCCTCATGAAAATAAACTACTCATACTATGCCAGCGTGGTCATTGCCGGGGGGAAATTCCCATTTCTGGCGCATAATAACGCCATTTTTATCGCTTTTGCTGAAAAATAAATCAATCAAATCGTATTTGTGAAATAGCGCTTGTCACTGGACGTTTAGGCCCTATGATGCAGCCTCTGCTGACCGGGAACAGTCGCTGCGGCGCACCGGCTCAGCCAGAGGCAGGCAGACCGCTACGGGAGAATAAAAGCTTGACTCTGAATGAGGAAGGCGTAATATACGCCGCCCGCGCTGGTCGAGAAAACAGCCTCCCGGCACTGCTCTTTAACAATTTATCAGACAATCTGTGTGGGCACTCACAAGACGATATCGATACACGAAATATCGAGTCTTGAAGAGTGAACAACGAATATTCTTATGAATACCGGTTTTAATTCTTTGAGCATCAAGCTTTTAATTGAAGAGTTTGATCATGGCTCAGATTGAACGCTGGCGGCAGGCCTAACACATGCAAGTCGAGCGGCAGCGGGAAGAAGCTTGCTTCTTTGCCGGCGAGCGGCGGACGGGTGAGTAATGTCTGGGGATCTGCCCGATGGCGGGGGATAACTACTGGAAACGGTAGCTAATACCGCATAACGTCGCAAGACCAAAGTGGGGGACCTTCGGGCCTCACACCATCGGATGAACCCAGATGGGATTAGCTAGTAGGTGGGGTAATGGCTCACCTAGGCGACGATCCCTAGCTGGTCTGAGAGGATGACCAGCCACACTGGAACTGAGACACGGTCCAGACTCCTACGGGAGGCAGCAGTGGGGAATATTGCACAATGGGGGAAACCCTGATGCAGCCATGCCGCGTGTGTGAAGAAGGCCTTCGGGTTGTAAAGCACTTTCAGCGGGGAGGAAGGCGGTGGCGTTAATAGCGCTATCGATTGACGTTACCCGCAGAAGAAGCACCGGCTAACTCCGTGCCAGCAGCCGCGGTAATACGGAGGGTGCAAGCGTTAATCGGAATTACTGGGCGTAAAGCGTACGCAGGCGGTCTGTTAAGTCAGATGTGAAATCCCCGGGCTTAACCTGTGAACTGCATTTGAAACTGGCAGGCTAGAGTCTCGTAGAGGGGGGTAGAATTCCAGGTGTAGCGGTGAAATGCGTAGAGATCTGGAGGAATACCGGTGGCGAAGGCGGCCCCCTGGACGAAGACTGACGCTCAGGTACGAAAGCGTGGGGAGCAAACAGGATTAGATACCCTGGTAGTCTACGCTGTAAACGATGTCGATTTGAAGGTTGTGGCCTTGAGCCGTGGCTTTCGGAGCTAACGCGTTAAATCGACCGCCTGGGGAGTACGGCCGCAAGGTTAAAACTCAAATGAATTGACGGGGGCCCGCACAAGCGGTGGAGCATGTGGTTTAATTCGATGCAACGCGAAGAACCTTACCTACTCTTGACATCCAGAGAACTAAGCAGAGATGCTTTGGTGCCTTCGGGAACTCTGAGACAGGTGCTGCATGGCTGTCGTCAGCTCGTGTTGTGAAATGTTGGGTTAAGTCCCGCAACGAGCGCAACCCTTATCCTTTGTTGCCAGCGATTCGGTCGGGAACTCAAAGGAGACTGCCGGTGATAAACCGGAGGAAGGTGGGGATGACGTCAAGTCATCATGGCCCTTACGAGTAGGGCTACACACGTGCTACAATGGCGCATACAAAGAGAAGCGATCTCGCGAGAGTCAGCGGACCTCATAAAGTGCGTCGTAGTCCGGATTGGAGTCTGCAACTCGACTCCATGAAGTCGGAATCGCTAGTAATCGTGGATCAGAATGCCACGGTGAATACGTTCCCGGGCCTTGTACACACCGCCCGTCACACCATGGGAGTGGGTTGCAAAAGAAGTAGGTAGCTTAACCTTCGGGAGGGCGCTTACCACTTTGTGATTCATGACTGGGGTGAAGTCGTAACAAGGTAACAGTAGGGGAACCTGCGGTTGGATCACCTCCTTATCAAAACGATACGTTAAGTGACGTGTCCACACAGATTGTCTGATAACTGTCACGAGCAAAGCAGCCCGTCGGCGGCTTTTTCCTGTTCGCCTGGCGAACGGGGGTAAAGCTATCGGCGGCTGGGCGACGACGTTAACGGCGCTTTTGCGGTCAGGGTTACCTGACTTAAAGCGGTCTCTGCCGCGTAAAAGTCATGCGATACGTTGCCCGCGTTTTCGTGTCCCCTTCGTCTAGTGGCCTAGGACACTGCCCTTTCACGGCGGTAACAGGGGTTCGAACCCCCTAGGGGACGCCACTTTGCTTTTTATTTCAGAGCGCGTTTATCAAGCGAGCTGCGAAATACCGCTCTTTAACAATCCGGAACAAGCTGAAAATTTGAAACACATGCTGAAGTGCAAACTCAGTATGCGAGTCTCTCAAACGAAGTAAGCAAACCTGAGATAACGCGTAAGCGTTATCACTGTAGCGCGACAGGCACTGTTGTCTCCGCGCGGTCTTCGCAGACTACGCCGGGTCTCGCCTGTATGGCGATACTCGAGCGAGACGGCGCGAACGGCTGAAAGCCCAGGCGCACGGCACGCAGGCACCGCGGTGGACTGTATGTCCATGAGGATGCCGAGTACCGCGCAACGCCGGATTTCGGTCGTGCAGCCTGTCGGACAAGGTGCAGACAGCTCAGGGTTGTGAGGTTAAGTGACTAAGCGTACACGGTGGATGCCTAGGCAGTCAGAGGCGATGAAGGACGTGCTAATCTGCGAAAAGCGCCGGTGAGCTGATATGAAGCGTTATCAGCCGGCGATGTCCGAATGGGGAAACCCGGTGCAATTCGTTGCATCATCGTTAAGTGAATCCATAGCTTAACGAGGCGAACCAGGGGAACTGAAACATCTCAGTACCCTGAGGAAAAGAAATCAACCGAGATTCCCCCAGTAGCGGCGAGCGAACGGGGAACAGCCCAGAGCCATCATCAGCTTGCGCATCAGGAGAACGGTCTGGAAAGTCCGGCGACAGAGGGTGATAGCCCCGTATCCGAAGGTGCGCTTGTTGTGAGCTCGATGAGTAGGGCGGGACACGTGATATCCTGTCTGAAGATGGGGGGACCATCCTCCAAGGCTAAATACTCCTGACTGACCGATAGTGAACCAGTACCGTGAGGGAAAGGCGAAAAGAACCCCGGCGAGGGGAGTGAAATAGAACCTGAAACCGTGTACGTACAAGCAGTGGGAGCATCCTTTGGGGTGTGACTGCGTACCTTTTGTATAATGGGTCAGCGACTTATATTCTGTAGCAAGGTTAACCGTATAGGGGAGCCGCAGGGAAACCGAGTCTTAACTGGGCGTCTAGTTGCAGGGTATAGACCCGAAACCCGGTGATCTAGCCATGGGCAGGTTGAAGGTTGGGTAACACTAACTGGAGGACCGAACCGACTAATGTTGAAAAATTAGCGGATGACTTGTGGCTGGGGGTGAAAGGCCAATCAAACCGGGAGATAGCTGGTTCTCCCCGAAAGCTATTTAGGTAGCGCCTCGTGAAGTCATCTACGGGGGTAGAGCACTGTTTCGGCTAGGGGTCCATCCCGGATTACCAACCCGATGCAAACTGCAAATACCGTAGAATGTTATCACGGGAGACACACGGCGGGTGCTAACGTCCGTCGTGAAGAGGGAAACAACCCAGACCGCCAGCTAAGGTCCCAAATTCATGGTTAAGTGGGAAACGATGTGGGAAGGCCCAGACAGCCAGGATGTTGGCTTAGAAGCAGCCATCATTTAAAGAAAGCGTAATAGCTCACTGGTCGAGTCGGCCTGCGCGGAAGATGTAACGGGGCTAAACCATGCACCGAAGCTGCGGCAGCGGACGTATCACTTAAAACGCTTCACGCGACGGCGAGCCGGCGCGTGCAAGCCACATTCCCGTTGAGTCGGCGACAGCCGGACACGGGCCAGGCGTTTTAAGGATACGTCCGTTGGGTAGGGGAGCGTTCTGTAAGCCTGCGAAGGTGGCCTGTGATGGCTGCTGGAGGTATCAGAAGTGCGAATGCTGACATAAGTAACGATAAAGCGGGTGAAAAGCCCGCTCGCCGGAAGACCAAGGGTTCCTGTTCAACGTTAATCGGAGCAGGGTGAGTCGACCCCTAAGGCAAGGCCGAAAGGCGTAGTCGATGGGAAACAGGTTAATATTCCTGTACTGGGTGTGACTGCGAAGGGGGGACGGAGAAAGCTAGGTTCGCCGGGCGACGGTTGTCCCGGTTCAAGCGTGCAGGTGGAAAGAGCAGGCAAATCCGCTCTTTCATAACACTGAGGCGTAATGACGAGCCACCACGGTGGTGAAGGAATTGATGCTACGCTTCCAGGAAAAGCCTCTAAGCTCCAGGTCACATCGAATCGTACCCCAAACCGACACAGGTGGTCAGGTAGAGAATACCCAGGCGCTTGAGAGAACTCGGGTGAAGGAACTAGGCAAAATGGTGCCGTAACTTCGGGAGAAGGCACGCTGTCACGTAGGTGGAGGGCCTTGCGCCCCGAGCTGAAGCCAGTCGCAGATACCAGCTGGCTGCAACTGTTTATTAAAAACACAGCACTGTGCAAACACGAAAGTGGACGTATACGGTGTGACGCCTGCCCGGTGCCGGAAGGTTAATTGATGGGGTTATCCGTAAGGAGAAGCTCTTGATCGAAGCCCCGGTAAACGGCGGCCGTAACTATAACGGTCCTAAGGTAGCGAAATTCCTTGTCGGGTAAGTTCCGACCTGCACGAATGGCGTAATGATGGCCAGGCTGTCTCCACCCGAGACTCAGTGAAATTGAACTCGCCGTGAAGATGCGGTGTACCCGCGGCAAGACGGAAAGACCCCGTGAACCTTTACTATAGCTTGACACTGAACATTGAGCCTTGATGTGTAGGATAGGTGGGAGGCTTTGAAGTGTGGACGCCAGTCTGCATGGAGCCAACCTTGAAATACCACCCTTTAATGTTTGATGTTCTCACTCAGGCCCGTTATCCGGGCCGAGGACAGTGTCTGGTGGGTAGTTTGACTGGGGCGGTCTCCTCCCAAAGTGTAACGGAGGAGCACGAAGGTTAGCTAATCACGGTCGGACATCGTGAGGTTAGTGCAAAGGCATAAGCTAGCTTGACTGCGAGAGTGACGGCTCGAGCAGGTGCGAAAGCAGGTCTTAGTGATCCGGTGGTTCTGCATGGAAGGGCCATCGCTCAACGGATAAAAGGTACTCCGGGGATAACAGGCTGATACCGCCCAAGAGTTCATATCGACGGCGGTGTTTGGCACCTCGATGTCGGCTCATCACATCCTGGGGCTGAAGTAGGTCCCAAGGGTATGGCTGTTCGCCATTTAAAGTGGTACGCGAGCTGGGTTTAGAACGTCGTGAGACAGTTCGGTCCCTATCTGCCGTGGGCGCTGGAAGATTGAGAGGGGCTGCTCCTAGTACGAGAGGACCGGAGTGGACGCACCACTGGTGTTCGGGTTGTCATGCCAATGGCATTGCCCGGTAGCTACGTGCGGAAAAGATAACCGCTGAAAGCATCTAAGTGGGAAACTTGCCTCGAGATGAGTCTTCCCTGAGGCCTTGAGCCTCCTGAAGGGACGTTGAAGACGATGACGTTGATAGGTCGGGTGTGTAAGCGCTGCGAGACGTTGAGCTAACCGATACTAATGACCCGTGAGACTTAACCTTACAACACCTGAGCTGTTTGAGAGCGTGTGCGAGACGAGAGCGAAAGCGAACGTTGACGTCAAAAACGCAAGAGACGAGACGATATCAGCGATGTTCCGGATAATGCCCGACGGTCACGCAAGTGATGGTCGGGCGGCAAGAGCAGTCTGTGCGGCGGGAGCGGCACGGAGAGAGAATTTGCCTGGCGGCACTAGCGCGGTGGTCCCACCTGACCCCATGCAGAACTCAGAAGTGAAACGCCGTAGCGCCGATGGTAGTGTGGGGTCTCCCCATGCGAGAGTAGGGAGCTGCCAGGCATCCAATACGTCGCACCGGGTCAGCACGGGGTGACAAAAGGAGCACGCTGATATGGCTCAGTTGGTAGAGCGCACCCTTGGTAAGGGTGAGGTCCCCAGTTCGACTCTGGGTATCAGCACCAGACATTATAACGGTACGAGTTCGGTAAAGGAATTTGCCTGGCGGCACTAGCGCGGTGGTCCCACTGACCCCATGCAGAACTCAGAAGTGAAACGCCGTAGCGCCGATGGTAGTGTGGGGTCTCCCCATGCGAGAGTAGGGAACTGCCAGGCATCCATTTAGAAGCCCTCTGCTAGCGCAGAGGGCTTTTTTCTTAACTATGATTCGACCGTTATCGTTGTTTACCACTGACTTAATCGATCGGTTTCTATATTGGACCGCTCTAGTAGGATAGCCAGATTCATTATCCCTTCGGCCAGTTTCATCTATCCCCCTTTTTTATCCATTCAGTCTGTTTAATCTATCCACTTAGTGATTCTACCATATTACTGGTTCGGTACCCTCGCGAGTGCGTCGGCAGAAAGCGCTGGGTAATATGATTAAATAAACTGAATTGCTTTAATTGCTGCATAATAATTCGTTGTATGATCTGCCAATCATTTGCTTTTATTCCAGTAGAGTAGATAGTCTGAGCAGACTTTGTCCGCTTTATAAATCAAGTTGATTGACCTATTTTCTCTCACGCATACTGCTACCATGATGACGGGTGGAAAAAGATAATGAGAACCTCAGGCACCAATCTCGAACACGCCAAAGCCCATAACAGGCGGGTTATTATTGAAGCTATCCGCTTGAACGGTGAATTGACCCGTGCGGAGCTGGCGCGCTTAACGGCGCTGACGCCACAAACGGTTTCCAATATCGTCGGCGATTTGCAACAGGCGGGTATTCTTTCCGCGCATCTGCCCCGGCGTGATGGCGCGCGCAGCCGGCGATTCCGGTAACGTTAAATCCGGACAGCGCTTACTCAATCGGCATTCATCTTGACCACCAAAGTTTGTTGATAATATTGGTCGATCTTTCTGGCGCGGTGCGCGCAAGGCGCTTCACTTTGATGCAAAAGCCCCAGCCAGGCGCCACAATTGCGATGATTACTCAACAGCTGCTGGACATGAAGCAACAGACGGCGATTGATTGGCGCAAGATGCTGGGTATCGGGATCGTGATGCCCGGCCCGTTTGGCGTTGAAGGGCTTTCATCAGAAGGCACCACCACGTTACATGGCTGGGAGCATGTGGATATCGTCGGGCGGCTATCCGCCGCGACTGGGTGGCCGGTGACGCTGGAGAATGACGCCACGGTGGCTGCTATCTGCGAGCGATTTCACGGTGTGGCGAAGCGGCTTGATTCTTTCGTCTATCTATATTTGGGCACTGGTCTGGGCGCAGGGATATTCACCGATGGTCAGGTCTATGGTGGTCACGCGCAAAACGCCGGAGAAGTAGGGCATATGGTGGTACGGCCTGACGGGCGGCAATGCTACTGCGGCAATCGCGGCTGTCTCGAACGTTATCTGTCACTGCAGACGGCCTGGGAAGCCTGTGGACTGGATCCGCTTACCGCGCTGCCGGAAGACCTGCTCAAGGCGCCGGCGGCGTATTTTGACCGCTGGGTAACCTCGGTACTGCCGGCGGCGCGCCAAGCGATCAATATTCTTGAATGCGTGTTTGATCCTGAAGCGGTGATCATCGGTGGTTTGATGCCACAGCCGCTGCTGGCGAAAATCGTGCTGCGGCTTTCCCCCTGCTGCGCTCGGTGCGCAGTAAATATAGCGCTGCCCATATTTGATGAGTTCAACCCGCAATATGACGTGCTGCTAAAATAAATCCACTGCTCAAAAGGCTTGTCGGTAGCACCCAAAGTCACATGCCATAGGCAAGTTAAATAGGTTGGTACGGCGTGCGGGTCAAGCGAACACCGCGCCAGAGGAGTCTCTTAAGACGCCGGAAAACGTTCAAATCCGACATCAAACCATTGTAAGCAACCCGGACCATAGGCGATAGGACCAAGAAAATGTGTTATTTGCCGCAGCTGGTTGGCGCGATCGCCCGTTATTGAAAGTGTCTGGCAACGTCTCTTTTGCGCATCAACAAGAAACAGCGTCTGGTCGACTTTTACCACATTACAGGCGTGACCATCGGTGGGCGAGAATAGCCTGCTCCAAAAGCTGCGTGGACGCTTTACGCAAAGCACCGCATTGCACTGCGGTTGCGCATTCGCTTTGTCCAACATCGCCTCAATGGAGTCAAGCATCCCACCCTGCGCATTATTGAGGGTTGAGAATTGACTGTGGCTGCCACCGCGCAACGTGTGGTCGGCGCAATGCAGTTGTCCTTCTTTCAGCGTGTCTGCCACCGCTGTGGCGCAAGAGAGACAATTGGTTTGCACTACGCCGTGAACCCCAAACAACCCGCAGACCCAGGCTACCGGCCGCAGCCACCAGGGGCTCGTACCGTGGCGGTTTACTTCTTTCAGAAGAGGTCCACGCAAATAGCGGCTTAATTCGTCCCTATAGGCTTCCCGTTGACCCGCTGCGGGAGAATAGGTTGGTGGGTGGCAGCCTTCCGTGACAATAAGCGTCCGATATTCTTCCGGGCCGGGGAGATCATCTTCCTCAGCGGATGCGGTAATTAAAGAAAATTCTTCTTCAGTCACCTCTGAGGTCAAACTTGGCGAGGGCGAGTTTTGTTCTACTGTCGACTGTTGTAACGCGACATTGTCCGTGGTGAGCCGCTTAAGATGTAACAATTCATTGAGTTTGCTAATGACGTCAGTAATAGGTTCACCATATATGTCTTTTCCGGGATTCATATCGGTGGCAATGGAAAACACTTTGTTATCCCCTTCCCCACTAAGAGAATAGGTTATGTCGCCAATTATCACGGCCTTAATATCGCTCAATGTGATATGGGAAATATTATGCTGAAAATCTATAAAAGACTCGAAACTGGGGGGGTGTGGTACACCTTTTCTATAATGTCGGCCACTGAGGCGCCAGGTCTATCATGATGAGTGGTTTGCACCAAGGAAGGCGGAATGGGCTGAAGTCTCGTTTTATCGAAAGTAGTAGGGTTCATGGCAAACTCCTTATGTATTTTATTGCAGAGGAAATATAGTATCCATTAATTAAGTGCAATATAAAAAACGCCTGCAGGAAAATTCTCCGCCATTTTAATGATTTATGATAACGCGTGTTACTATAAAGTCGCATAATAAGTGCGGGTGTGAATATAGGCTGCGGAGTATGGTGTATCAGATGCAGTTAAATTTTTCCGCATGATTTTCAACATTTTTTCATTGCCCGGCAAGAAAGTCTGTCGCGAGAGATTACATTATCTCCAGGTAGATTGCCGCCATCATTTTTTTTAATTTGGTCGATGCCCATTGTAAATCCGCAGTTGCTGGCGTATATCAGGTCCATTCTTGATAATGCATGCATGCCGCCTGAGCAGTGTTAAGACCGTTGTATGCCGGTATGCAGCCTGGAG
This sequence comes from Candidatus Sodalis endolongispinus, assembly GCF_018777395.1. Classification (GTDB taxonomy): domain Bacteria; phylum Pseudomonadota; class Gammaproteobacteria; order Enterobacterales; family Enterobacteriaceae; genus Sodalis_B; species Sodalis_B endolongispinus. Next base: position 718,294 of record NZ_JAFJYC010000001.1, on the reverse strand, counting down.
AATAACGGGTAAATGTCGGTAAATCGCAATAAGAATAGCGAAGGGGTGGTCATATTATTCCTTGGCGGCAGGTTGTCTGGGGTTAAGGTGCTTATAGGATTTTCCGCGCTGCACTGAAACAAACGCGCCAATACAATGCCAATAGTCTATTGACGAAAAAACAGAGGAAGCCGACCGCGAGCCGAGCGTTGAGGTTGTTATCAACGCGCTGCCGGCAGGCATCAGCGCGAGCCTGTCACTTGCCGTGCGCCGAAAAGAAAAAGGCGGGCCAGCGCCCGCCGGGAAAATTAGTGAATGACCTGAGAAAGGAAAGCGCGGGTTAGCGCCGATTTCGGCTGGGCGAAGAACGCCTCCGGCGGCGCCTGTTCGACAATCTCGCCGCGATCCATGAAGATCACCCGGTCGGCCACGGTGCGGGCGAAACCCATTTCATGGGTTACACACAACATTGTCATCCCGTCTTCCGCCAGGCCGATCATGGTATCCAGCACTTCTTTCACCATTTCGGGATCCAGCGCGGAGGTCGGCTCGTCAAACAACATGATTTTCGGTTTCATGCACAGCGAGCGGGCGATGGCTACCCGTTGTTGTTGCCCGCCAGATAGCTGACCGGGAAATTTTTGTGCGTGCTCGGCGATACGCACCCGTTCTAAATAGTGCATTGCCAGCGCCTCGGCCTCTTTTTTAGGTATCTTGCGCACCCATGTCGGGGCTAAAATGCAGTTTTGCATCACCGTCAGATGCGGAAACAGATTAAAGTGCTGGAACACCATGCCGACTTCGGTGCGCACGCGCTCAATATTGCGCAGGTCGTCATTGAGCAGGGTACCGTCAACCACAATGCTGCCCTGTTGATGCTCTTCAAGATGGTTGATGCAGCGGATCGTGGTGGATTTACCCGATCCAGAAGGCACGCATAACACAATGCGTTCACCGGCTTTCACCTGTAGATTGATGTCTTTTAAAACATGGAATTGCCCGTACCACTTATTGACATTTTTCATTGTAATCATCAGGTTGTCTCCGGTGGCGGCGTTAATTTTCATCATGCTCATAAAAAAACCTCAATGCTGGTGTCCGGTATGGAAACGCTTTTCCAAATGCTGGCTATAGCGGGACATGCTGAAACAGAAAAGCCAATACACGAGCGCGGCAAAGACATAACCTTCGGTGGACATGCCTAGCCAGGCGGGGTCCACCGTCGCCTGCTGCACGCTGCTAAACAAATCAAATAACCCTATGATGACTACCAGGCTGGTGTCTTTAAACAGCGCGATGATGGTATTGACCAGCCCGGTGATGACCATTTTCAGCGCCTGCGGCAGGATGATAAGGCCATGGGTTTGCCAATAACCGAGCGCCAGGGATTCCGCCGCCTCGGTTTGGCCTTTGGGCAGCGCTTGCAGCCCCCCACGCACCACCTCCGCCACATAGGCGGATTGGAACATAATAACGCCAACCAACGCCCGCAAAAGTTTATCGATTTGGGTGCCTTCGGAAAGGAAAAGCGGCAGCATCACCGAAGACATAAACAGCACGGTAATCAGCGGAACTCCGCGCCAGAATTCGATAAAGATGATGGCAAGCCATTTCACCACCGGCATTGATGAACGCCTGGCCAGCGCCATGACAATCCCCAACGGCATCGCGCCGGCGATGCCCACGGCGGCGATGATCAAGGTGAGGGTCAGGCCGCCACATAGGCGGGTTTCCACGCGGCCGAGGCCAAAAAAACCGCCGTACAGCATGATCCAGGTGAACACGGGAAACGCGATTGCCCAGCAGATGATATAGCGGCCGCGGCGCGGCATGCGGTGCCAAAACCTCGGCAGCAGCGAGATTATGCATACCGCCAGAGTGACGTTGATGCGCCAACGCTGATCTAAGGGATAGAGTCCGTACATGAACTGGCCGAAACGCGCGTGGATAAACACCCAGCAGGCGCCGTCGCGGGTGCAATCCAGGCGTGAAGTCCCCAGCCAATTGGCTTTGATAAACGCCCACTCCACCAGCGGCGGCAGGGCTGTCCACAACAGCCAAAGGCAGAGCAATGTCAGAATGCTATTCGTGACACTGGAAAACAGATTGCGTTTGATCCAAAGTGTCGCCAGGACCAGTTGACTGCGCGCGGCCGGCGCGATGTGTTCTTGGGGAGATAAAGTCATAGTCATCGGCACCTCTCAGCGTTCCACCAGCGCTTTGCGCTTATTATAAATATTCATCAGCAGCGAAATCGCCAGGCTGATGACCAGATAGACCGCCATGGTGATAGCAATGGTCTCAATGGCCTGGCCGGTCTGGTTGAGTACGGAACCGGCGAACAACGACACCATATCGGGATAGCCAATTGCGGCCGCCAGCGATGAGTTCTTGACGATATTGAGATATTGGCTGGTCAGGGTAGGGACGATCACCCGCATTGCCTGCGGCAGGATCACTTTGTTTAACGTCACCGGGTTCGGCAGCCCAAGCGAGCCCGCCGCCTCATGCTGGCCGAACGGTACCGACTGAATGCCGGAGCGGATCACCTCGGCAATAAACGCCGAGGTGTAAACCGATAACGCCAGCGTTAACGCCGCCAGTTCTGGAATCAGCGCCATGCCGCCGCGAAAATTGAAGCCGCGCAACTGCGGAACATCCCAGGCTATCGCGGGACCGGCGATCAACTGCGCCAGCGCCACCAGCAGCGCGATGGCCGTCGCCCATGCGCCCGGTCCGGCGTCGGTGGCGGGCAAATACAATCCACGGTTACTGAGAAACGCGAGGTCGAAAGCGTTTACCGCCTGACGGGGGCCCGGCAGGTTGCGCAGGACGGCGAAGTACCAAAAGAAGATTTGCAGCAGCGGCGGAATATTGCGGAAGATTTCAATATATAACGTGGAGAGTTTGCGCAGCAGCCAGTTTTCGGACAGTCTGTACAGGCCGACAATAAACCCCAGTATCGAGGCGAACACGATACACAGCGCCGACACCAGCAGTGTATTAAGCAGGCCGACGACAAAGACCCGCCCGTAAGTGTCGCCTTGTTCAAAATCAATAAGATGCTGTACTATGCCAAACCCGGCGGCGTTATTGAGAAAGTCGAAACCGGAGGTAATGCCGCGGTGGTTGAGGTTGGTCAGGGTGTTATGCACCAGATGGCCGACAAACAGTACCAGGACCACAACGGACAGAATCTGATAAATCCAGGCGCGAACCGCAGGGTTGGTCAGGGAGAAGTTTCCCGTTACGGTTGGGCGGTGTTGCATAAGTAAGCCTCAGCAGGAAAATCGAAGAAAAAGCACCGGCGTCACCGGTGCTCCTGAACTGTGGCAGCTATTAACGTACCGGATGCCGCCGTGATTCCATAAGGCGTTCAAACCGCGCTTGATTTTCAGATCGCTACCCTGACCCACGTTGCGTTCAAATGATTCGCCGTAATTGCCGACCTGCTTGATGATGTTGTGCGCCCAGTCGTTGGACAACTTCAGCTCTTCACCATAATGACCTTCTTTGCCGAGCAAATAGGCCATATCCGGATTTTTCGGGTTGGCGGTCAGCTCATCAACGTTTTGCGAGGTGATTTCCATTTCCTCAGCGTTAAGCATGGCGTACAGCGACCATTTCACGATAGTGAACCAATCGCCGCCGCCGCGGCGCACGACCGGCCCCAGCGGCTCTTTAGAAATCACTTCCGGCAACACCACCCAGTCATCGGGTTTGCTTAACTTGATCCGCAGCGCGTACAGACCAGACTGGTCGGTTGCCAGGGTATCGCAGTGGCCAGATTCCAGCGCTTTGGCGCTCTCGTCGGCGCGATCGAAGGTAACCGGCGTGTATTGCATTTTATTGGCGCGGAAAAAGTCGGCCACGTTTAATTCGGTGTCGGTAACGGATTGCAGGCAGACGGTAGCGCCGTCCAGGTCTTTGGCGCTCTTCAGGCCGGCTTTGTTATGGGTCAGGAAACCAATGCCGTCGTAATAGTTCACACCGGCGAAAACAAAGTCCATGTTGCCGTCACGAGATGAGGTCCAAGTGGTATTGCGCGACAGAATATCGACTTCACCCGACTGCAGCGCGGTAAAGCGCTCTTTAGCGGTCAGCGTGGTGTACTTCACTTTGCTTGCATCGCCAAACACAGCCGCGGCAACGGCACGGCAAACATCCACATCCAGACCGGTGAATTTCCCGCTGGCATCAGCGTAAGAGAACCCCGGTAAGCCATCACTGATACCGCATTGAATAAAGCCTTTTTTCTTGACCGCGTCTAAAGTGGCCCCAGCGTGAGCCTGATTCGCTACCGCAAAGAGTGTGGCGGCGGCAACCAATGTGGAAATCATCATTTTTTTCATAATTCGTCCTGTGAGGCAGAATAAAGCAGTCGATTTTTGATGTGTGCTGACACATCCTTCCTTAAAAAGGCATAGCGCCTGTAACCTCATAGCAAAGGGGATGCCAAATCGGCAGAGAGTTGACTGAAGGGTTGTGTTACACTTTATTAACAACCTATCGAAGGCGGAACGGGGTGAGTCTGCACTACTGAGGGGCAATTTACGGACTTATGCGCGTGAGGTGCACTATTTGGATGCAATGTGTTCCGCTATGTGGAATTGCGCTCTCCCGTGGTCCGTCATGGAGACAGACCGGCAGGTGACGACACGCTGGTGGCTAACGAGCGAACCGGCATAAATGCCCGTCCTTCAGGTGTCGGCGCATAATGTACGCCGCGCCGGCGGGTTATTCCCTCGGGTTATAACTTTTTTCTTCATAATAACGCTTGCGCCTGTGCCGGGAGTATGCGTTAATGGCGCTACACGGTTTGTGGTACAGACCTACCTATGTAAGCCATTTTAGTAAAGTTGTTCAGCAAAAAGCGATAGTCCACCATCACTTCTTCGACGAATTTCCTTCTTAATACGTGCCCATAAGTACATGCTGGCAAACAGACCCCATATCGCCGCCGGCGTTTTTCAACTTAATGAAGGAAGTACAAATGTCTAATAAAGTAGCTGGTTTAGTAAAATGGTTTGACGCGGGTAAAGGTTTTGGTTTCATCACTCCGGCTGACGGCAGCAAAGATGTATTCGTACATTTCTCTGCTATCCAGAGCAACGATTTCAAAACCCTGGACGAAGGCCAGCGCGTAGAATTCACCATTGAGCAGGGTCAGAAAGGCCCGTCTGCTGCTAACGTGGTTGCCCTGTAAGACACGCGCTCACGGGCCGTTGGCGGGGGCGAAAAGCCTACCGCCTAGGCAATAATTGCCGAAAGATATGCCCTTAAGACGCAGAAAAAACCCCGGGCGAGGCCGGGGTTTTTTTATTGCCGTTAACACCGCCATGCCCATTATAGGGGAATATCGGTGATCCCTCTTGGTGCCCTTTTCCTGACCGCCGTTTTCTGCACCCGGTTTCGTCGTCACGATAGCGGCAGCCTTGGCCAAAACCCTAGGTTTAAGGCTTAACGGTGTGAGCCAGAGTCCGAGCATCAACCCAGGCTCAACATTTATTCCAGCCCCAGCCTCAACCCAGATTCAGCATCTATCCCAGACCCAGCCTTAACCCAGATTCAGCATCTATCCCAGGCCTAGCCTTAACCCAGACTCAGCATTTATCCCAGGCCCAGCCTCCACTCAGCCTAAGTCTCAATTTTAACCGCAACCTCAATGCCAGCAATAGCTATCATATCGGCATCCGCCGACCTGATAGGTCGTCCAGATCCTTTCCCTTACGGGGAGAGCGCCGAAAAGTGTTTGCGCATAATGAATTAACGCGATAAGTAATGTGAGGGTGAACGTTCATTACAATAATGGGAGAATGGCAGGATGGTGTTAATTCCTTTTAAAGTGGGCAAGAAACCGCTACTGGCGCTTATGTTAGCCGCCCTGTCTGCGTCCCCTATACTGACACAGGCGGCAATGGTTCCGGCAGGTACGCAGCTGGCGGCCAAGCAAGAGGTGATACGTAATAACGGTAGCGAACCGGCGTCCCTCGACCAGCATAAAAAAGTAGAAAGCGACGTCGAATTTAATATTATCAGCGATATTTTTGAATGACTAGTCAGCGTCGATAATGACGGAAAAATCCGCCCGCGCCTCGCCGAACGCTGGGAAAATGATAACAATACCCGCTGGGTCTTTCATTTACGACCGGTACTCGTGTGGTCGAACGGTGATCCGATCACCGCGCAGGATGTGGTCTACAGATGGCGCCGTCTGGTTAGCCAGGCTACGGCTTCGCCCTATGAAAGTTATTTGAGCAATATGCATGTGCTCAATGCGCAGGCTATTATCGACGGTAAGAAAAAACCGGCTGAATTGGGCATCAAATCCCTGGACACTCGGAAGGTGGAAGTGTCGTTGGATCAACCTGTCTCCTATTTTCTGCAAATGCTGGCCCATCCCGCCCTGGTGCCCATCAATAAGAAAGATGTCGAACAATTTGGCGGTAAATGGACCCAGCCGGCCAATATCGTCAGTAGCGGCGCCTATAAACTCGACCAATGGGTAGTCAATGAAAAAGTTGTCGCCGTCAGAAATAGTCGCTATTGGGATGATGCGCATACGGTTATCAACAAGGTGACTTACCTGCCGGTGGCCTCCGGTACCGCCGATGTAAACCGCTACCGCGCCGGCGAAATAGATGTGACCTACACCGTCCCCGAAACGCTGTTTAAATCGCTGAAAAAGGAGCTTGGCCCGGAAGTTCATGTTGCGCCGAAGCTGGCGGTGTATTACTACGAATTCAATACTCAGAAAGCGCCGTTCAACGATCCTCGGGTGCGGCTGGCGCTTAATTTGGGGCTGGATAAAAGCGTAATCGCCGAAAAGGTATTGGGGCAAGGTCAGACGCCTGCCTGGACGCTCAGCCATTATGCCGCCGGCGGTTATAATTTGAAAATGCCGGACTACGCGGGCTGGAGTCAGGAAAAACGCAATGACAAAGCGAAAGCGCTACTTAGGGAGGCGGGCTTCGATGCGCAGCATCCTTTGGCGTTTTCTCTGCTGTATAACACCTCGGAATCTCACCAGCGCATTGCCATTGCCGCCAGTTCAATGTGGAAAAAAAATCTTGGCGTGGTAGCGACGCTGCAAAATCAGGAATGGAAAACCATGCTGGATACCATGCATACCGGCAATTTTTGCTTGGTACGTTATGCCTGGATCGCCGACTATGATGAGCCGTCCACTTTTTTGAACAATTTTTTAAGCAACAGCAGTGAAAATACCGCCAAATTTGTTAATGCCGATTATGACCGGGCGATTCATACGGCATCCGCGGGCACGCCGGCGGAAGCGGGAAAATTCTATCAGCAAGCGGAAGACATACTGGCACAGCAAGTACCGGCTATCCCCGTCTATTATTATGTCTCGAGCAAACTGGTGAAACCGTGGATTGGCGGTTTTCATGAATCTAAGCTAGGCTTTTTCTACACCAAAGATTTATACGTAATGAAACACTGAACGGCTTCAGGCGCTGCCCGTTGTTGCCCCGGGCAGCGCGATTTAGCATGCTGAAGGATGTATTAGGCATCCAATGTCAAAAGTTCAGGATCTTGAGCGGTAATAATTGTTGCTCTTTTTACCAGGAATCCATGTTATGTCTCTGCTCGACTTACCGCGTTTTTCGCCTGGCTTTGTGCTGGTGGTCAGCCTGCTGACCTTTATGCTGTGGTGCGTGATGCCGGTCGCGCCGCTTATTCATCTGGTGGAAGAGGGGCAACTGGTGGAGAACCTGACTCTGGTCGCTTGTGCCATTACGCTCTTGTGTCTGCTGGTGTTGCCGCTAAAAGGTGTTCGCTGGTCCACTCGGCTGGCGGTCTGGATTGCGCTACTGGCGATGATGGCGCGCGAGGCCGATTTACATAAATATATCGATCACATGAGCATGCTCAAATTGCGCTTTTGGACCGGACCGATGCCGGCGCTGGATAAGCTTTATGCGCTGTTATCATTGGCGCCGATAGCCATTGCTTGCCTGTATTTTCTGATACGCTATTCCCGGCCGCTGCTGCGCGATATCACGGCGCGTAAAAGCTATGCCATTACCATCGCCACCTTTATGGCCCTCATTTTTATCACCAATGTTCTCGACCGCTCGTTGGGAGAATTCAAAGAGACGCTGGGCTGGCACGCGCCACTGTGGCTGGTGGCGCTACAAACATCGCAGGAAGAGTTTCTGGAGCTTTTGCTGCCGGTGCTGGCACTGACCGCCGCGCTGCAATACCGCCGTCAAACCCGGACCGCTCTGGCGGACTATCCCCTGGATATGCCCTCTCGCGTGTAGCCTGGCGCAGGTTGTCACCCTCGTGTTTTTCATGGTTTCGTCGCTGCTCACCTCGCCCTAGCTGTAGCCGTAGTCGTTAGCCGGGTCGCAGGCGCCCGCGCCAGGCGCCGCCCGGTCTTAGCAGGTTCAGCGAAAGGTCATCAACGCGGTCGCATTCACGTTAAATTTGCCATATTGTGCCGGTCCCGCCGTGCGCACCAGTCGCGCCCGATAAACAAAGGAAGCCGAGGGAAGAGGGTTATTGCTATTAAAGGTGATGAGTTGATGATCCTCATTCTCCACCTGAATGCCGATATCACTGAGCTGGGTCTGGAGCGTCTGGTCATCGACAAAGCGTCCGGCATAGCGGAATTGGATTAGCACGTTGCGGTAATCCTCAGCGTGAGGACAGTTCACGGGAAGGGTGAAATTCACCGCAGGCAGCGGCGCGGATGGCGTCGGCGTCATGAAGACGCGGGGAAATTTCACCTCGATGCGTTTGGCGGTGATACGGCACAATGCTGTGGTCAAGCTCACCTGCGGCGGCATGATCCTCAACACCGGCTGGGAGGCCGCCAACAGCGTCAGCGCCGGCAGGCTATAGTGTCCGCCCTGCAAATTACCAATTTTATACAGGCGCAAAAAGAGCGTATCGCCAGGGATCCAGGGCGTGTTCTGTGTCAGGCAGCGATCGCCGGACCGGTTGCAAAGGCTCAAACCCAAACCTGCGACGGGGGTTTGATAAATGCCTCTGCCGGGGCATCCCACGGTGCGCCCGCCGTCATGAGAGAAAGCTGCGTCGCTTGTAACTTACTGATAGCGCTGGCGGGCAGTGCCACGGCTTTAAGCAGCGCGCCCACCTGCTCATCCACCGGCAGATTCAACGTGACGGCCGGCAGCGACTGCGTCAGCACGCCCGCTGCCTGCAATGGCGCCGCGAAGAGGACGATGAGCAAGGGGATCACCCGTATTATTATTGGCATGTTAACTCCCAAATCTGGCTTTGTGGCTTGGCGCCCTGTAAATCCGTTTGGCAGGTCATGCCTTCGCTGCGTACATGAAATGGCCAACGGCTATCTTGCATATTAAGCGCGGTAAGACCGCCGGCAGAGACAATACCGACGTTGCGGTCGCCGGCATCGTACACCACGGCGCCGAACGGTAACGCTGCGCCGTCAGGAGTACGGATGTGGGCATAGTGCACGGCACGCTTGTGTGCGGCAAAGTCCACTTCGATAATGGCGCCCTTCCGTGGCGCGTTTTGATAGATATTGCTATCCGCTTCCACCTGTTTTTTGAGCTTATCGGTGTTAAGGGATGTTTCGTTATAACGATAGGGCGACAAACCGGTGACAATGGCGTTGCCAAAATGATCGGTGGCTATCGCGGTGTTGTTGGCGATGGGCAAACCGGAGACGTGGTCGGTATGCACCAGAGCGGTACTTTGCGTCATCGGCTGGCCAAGGTTGATGCCGTGGTGATCGGCAATGACCGATCCTTCTAGCCCCAGCGAGAGATCATTGCTGTCTCGATCCTGGCTCCAGGAGGAACTTATCGTGCCTTTGCCGGCGTTATAGCGTAAGGAGCTGTCGTTTTGACGATAGCCGGCCGAGGTCGATGCGCCAATATCATAACTCAGGTTATCGTCTTCCAGAAAGCTGCCGCTGAGAGAAAGACGGTCGTCGCTGCTGCCCCCCTGAGTGAGCGTCTGGTTATAATTCAAATAATGGCGCGCCTCATTGCCCAACGGCAGCGACATGTTCAAGGACAGAAGGTTATCTTTCTGGCTACCGGATTGATGGGTCAGGCTGGTTATGACCGTCAGGCGGTTCGGAGTGAAGCTGAGGCTGCCCCCCAGCGAGTGGCTTTTGTCGCCCTGAAAACCAAAAGACTCTGCCATATTAACCGTCAGGCTGACCTCTTCCCCCGGCTGGCTGAGCTGTAGGGCATAGCGCGTCAGATAGTGTTCATAGGCCTGATTGGATAAGGCATCCTCATATTCCTGGTAACCCTCGGCGAAGCGATGCTCCGCCGTGAGGTACAGATAGCTACCGGTGACGGTAAAACTATGGCTAAGCCAGGTGGTCAACAGGCTGCCCTGCTGGTGGCCGTGCGCTGTGGTTTCGCTGGCGCTGCTATTGACCACGGCATAAAGACCGCCCAGTCGAGGCACATTTGCCCCCATGCCGGCGGCAAGGTTATGATAATCGTTTGCGTATTGCGCGCCGCCGATGAGCGTTACGGTATTAGACAGGCCGTACAGCCCGTCGGCCTCCGCCAATGGCGGGGCATTGATCAGGCTACGGTTGCGGCCTGCATACAGGCTATAATGCAGGCTATGTGCGGGTACCAGCACATCTACCGCATTATAGGATTGGCTGAAATGGCGGCTGTCGCCGTTGGCTTCTATAATCGTGATGTCCATATCGCCGGCGCTGGATGAGGCAGGTATGTCCCTTAGCGCAAAAGGCCCTGGCGGCACTTTACGTGTAGCGATGATGAAGTCGTTTTGTTTGATAACGATAGTCGCGTTGCTGCGCGCCACGCCGGTTATCACCGGCGTATATACCAGCTCCCGGTTGGACAGCATGGCATTATTAGTGGCCAAAGCCGCACCGCGCAGATTTTGCGCGGCAAAAACTTTCCAGGTGGTAAAAAAGTCGCCCAAGGTCAGGGTGCTTCGCAGCGTATCGATATCATGTTCGAGATAATTCTTGCTGCTCACGTAGCGGGTTTTGTCGCCGTCTGTGACGTTGAGGAAACCATTATTTCTCACGCGGGAAACCCCTCAAATTAATGCCGTTAGTGAAATTGCCATAGAGGGTATTACGTCGCCAGGTGCCATTCTGACGAGCGCTATCGGTATTGATGTTATAACTGCTGAACGCCGCGTTGATGCCGTTTTGCCACTCCTGTTCGCTAGCGACATCATTTGCGCCGCTTTCCAACTGATATTTTTGCGGTACGGTTAAGGTCAAGGTGTTATCGCCAAGATCGACATCAGCCTGCGCCTGACTGATATAAGCCGTTAACGGTACTTCGCCAGCCTGGCATTCCTCAATCACGATGCCCCAACTTTTCAATGTATCGCAGGAGAATACTGCCTCAACTTTATCATCGCTGGTTTTCTTAAAGGTAATACGCTGGCCATCGATTTGATGATCGTTAATGACGACGGTGAGTGAATAGGTGCCAGGTAAAACATCATTGCCGTTATCAAACGCCGATACATCCTTGATTGCGACCCCACCGACATTTTCGATAAAGTCGGTCGCATATTTTTCTTCTGCATGTGTCCATCCCATACAGCTTATAAGAGAAATCAAGAGAAGAATTTTGTTCATAAGTATGAGCCGTCAATGTTTAACCGGTCACATGCCATCATCCCTATGGTTGAATGCGCCACCTATTGGGGGCGCTACCCGCGAGCAGATTATTTGTAGGCAATTTCAAAAACGGCATCGGTGGCCAGACGGCCTGCCTTGACATCTTCAGACATGTCCTCACGGACATAGTTAGCGGTAAATTCGAGCGTATTATCGCCTTGATTGAACGGCTGTCCGGCAAGATTAAGCGGCATATCTTTACCTAACGCGACGGGACTGTTATTGCGGTTAATTTGCAGACCTATCCCTTTTGCCGTGCCAAAGGAATTACGCAGCACATTGTGTGCCTCATCGGCGTTTTTACTGTTGACGGTCATTTTGAGCTGGCTGGCGTCTACTTGCTGCAGGCAATTTACATGCAGTTGGAAGTGCTGTTGCTGCGCCGTGCTGGGGGTAACGCCTTCGGACAAGCCTGTAAAGTCGCTCACGTTGACTGTCGGAAGCTGGATTTTCATTGATTTACCTTTAAACGAGCATGTCGCCGGTTGCACCAGCCCGCTAAAATGAACAGTGGTGGCGGTGTGCATCGCGCCGGCATCGTTCGCATCGGTACGGGTACCCGCTAACGCGGAGGACATGCCGCCTGCCATCATCATCGCAACTGTCAAAGCAGTTAATTTTTTCATCGTAATTTACCTTCTTTTTAATGATTTCATCGAACTGCCGATGAAATCTTGTCACTGTTATCGCCAAAATCCGTCAGGGTGTTATAAACCACGTTACGTACCTTGGAGGCGCTAAAATTTTTTGGGTGATTGCCGCGCTAGAAAAAGGCGCGACCATATCGATATTCAAAGAACGTTTCCCGTCCGCCATCGCCTTATTTATCGTGATGTAATATGGTGTGGGGTTATTAACCATCAATTGCGCACCTTGATAATACCAATCGAGTTTTTTCAGGCATCGCCTCTTTCCGCACTGATACCCTGTGGTCGGAAGAAAACTTTGATGCGTGTTTGCATGGCCAGCAATAAATCGGAGCTCGCCTCGTTAGCGTATACTTTGGGAATTTCTTTCACTTTGAGCCAAAAGAGTTTTTCGCTGTTTCCCTGCCGGATCTGTGGATCCACTATATTGACTCGCAGCGTGACTTTATGATGCGCTTTGATTTGCGCTACCTGCGGCTCCACCAATAATTTTTCTTGAGCTTGCCCGCTGCTGTTTTCCAACCAGCTTTGCATCAAGAAATCATCGTCGGTAGGGTTCTCTACCACGATAGAGGCAGACTGCTCACTGGCAGGGAATATCAACCGCGTGCCGTCCAGGATTAATGCGGCCCTGGCTGAATATAATGGCGCGGCTAACAGCATGACAGGCAGAATAACGCCGCCAAGTCGACGAAAAAGGATAGACATAATACCTCACCGTTTTAGATGGAGTGACTGCATTAAGAGGTAATCCGGAGGGTAAAAGTAAAGTCACAGGTCTTCATACTATTCCGGGATTACTGCTCTGTACGTCTCGGAAAATGCATTTCCCTGTGCATCTATTTGTGGGCGGTATTATTAAACTTTATTTATAAACCAATATTAAATGAAAACGATTCGCATGGGCTTCTATTGTTAAATTTGCAACACGAATGTTACTTGTCAATCAGGGAAAAATGAGTTAATGCCATAAGTTTATTTTGGTTGTTAAACTATTGATCGATTGTTGCGTGTATAAAGCAATCTGTTAATGTACCTTAATAAGATGGATGATTCTTTTAACCCTTACCCAAGTCTTGGTTTCACCGTTGAACAGATCTACCAGTAAAAAAACGCGTTATAAACGCTCAGCCACCCGCTGCGCCGAAACCGGCGTGGGTCACCCAGGCGAGTCGGGTTGTTGTGGCAGTTTTTTCACCCTCTGGCTGGTGATTTTCCGCACGCATTAGCAACCGCGAACGCTGTAATGAGGTAAAAACGCCACGGTGCGACAGCGACAGTGGGAAATGCCATGTAAGCATCGCTGACTGATTTATCCCCCTGAAACACCAGACAGTAGCTGTATCTCCAGATAAGAGATAGGCTTGAATATATGTCTAACACTAACGCCAATTTTGATATGACCGGGATCCTGTTAGGTCAAGAAGTCCGTAAACGTAAAACTCCTCAGGAAAAAATGGCCATTATTCAGCAGAGTATGGAGCCCGGTCATATCAAAATTGGCGTTAGTGTTAGACATATATTCAAGCCTATCTCTTATCTGGAGATACAGCTACTGTCTGGTGTTTCAGGGGGATAAATCATGCGCTTTGTTGCGTCTTTATGATAGTACGTGATAACAAAAATCCCGCTATCTATGCGGGATTTTTGGTTTCTTGAGTTCTACTGATTCTTTGTGGGTTTTTACTCGATATTCTGGATCTGCTCGCGCATTTGTTCAATCAACACTTTCAATTCGATAGCGGATGCCGTCACGTTGGCGTTAATAGATTTCGACGCCAGGGTATTCGCCTCGCGGTTAAATTCCTGCATCATGAAATCCAGCCGGCGGCCTACCGCCTCTTTTTTAGTCAGAACCTGGTAGGTTTCTTTCACATGGGCATCCAGGCGATCCAGCTCTTCCGCAACGTCTGTTCGCTGCGTCAGCATCACCAGTTCCTGCTCCAGACGGTTAGCGTCTAGCTGCACCTGAGCCTCTTCCAGTTTATTTAGCAGTCTTTCACGCTGCCAATTCAATACCGCCGGCATCTGCTGGCGCACATTTGCCGCCTCGGCGCTGACACCCGCCAGCCGCTGTTCAATCAGTGCTTTAAGCGCGTTGCCTTCTGTTTCACGGGCGCTGATAAAGTCGTTAAGCGTGGCGTCGATCCCGGACAGCAACTCGGCGCTGATGGCGTCCAAATCCTGTTCCGTCGCGGCCATCACGCCAGGCCAGCGCAGAATGGCCAGCGGATCTATCTCGCCTTCGTCGCTTTGCATTTTCACCCACTGCGCGGCTTCCACCAGCTGTTTGGCGAGTATTTCATTGAGGATCAGCGCGCTTTGCGCGCCGGGATTTACGTCAAAGCGCAAATTACATTCCACTTTGCCTCGGGTAAGGCGCAGGCGGATGCGCTCACGTATGGCCGGCTCCAGACCGCGGAATTGCTCCGGCATGCGGATGTAGGTTTCCAGATACCGTTGATTAACGGAGCGCAGCTCCCAGGCGGCAGTGCCCCAAGTGCCCTTAATTTCACGCCGGGCGAAGGAGGTCATACTTCGGATCATAGGCGTACCCGTTTATTATGAAGTTGCTGGGATTATAGCGTCACAGCGGCAGGCAAGATAGGCATTAGGCGGTGAAGTCCGTATAATGCGCAGCCAACCCTTGATTTGCGAGCCGGAGATACCCCTATGCGCCCAGCAGGCCGAAGCGTACAGCAAGTACGCCCAGTAACGATTACCCGCCATGCGGAAGGTTCAGTGCTGATAGCCTTTGGCGACACCCGCGTGTTGTGTACCGCGAAGGTGTAAGAGGGGGGGCCGCGTTTTCTCAAGGGGCAAGGCCAGGGCTGGATCACCGCCGAATACGGCATGCTGCCGCGTGCGACCCATACCCGCAATCCGCGCGAAGCGGCGAAGGGCAAGCAAGGTGGCCGCACCCTTGAGATTCAGCGCCTTATCGCCAGTTCGATGCGCGCTGCGGTGGATTTAAGCAAATTGGGTGAATATACCATCACCTTGGATTGCGACGTGATACAGGCTGACGGCGGCACGCGTACCGCGTCCATTATCGGTGCCTGCGTGGCGCTGGCCGACGCCCTGAGCGGCATGCAGAAGAAAGGGCAGTTAAAAACCAACCCGATGAAATGGTTCGTGGCGGCGATTTCAGTGGGTATTGTGGCCGGCGAGGCGGTGTGTGATTTGGAATACGTCGAAGATTAGGCCGCTGAAACCGATATGAATGTGGTGATGATGGAAGACGGCCGTATGATTGAGGTACAAGGTACCGCGGAAGGGGAGCCTTTCAGTCAGCAGGAGCTCAACACGCTGCTTGAACTGGCCCGTGGCGGCATTGATAGTCTGGTTCAGGCGCAGAAAGCCGCGCTGGCGGGAGAGTAATTCACGACGCCGGTTGGTATGAGATCCCCGCGATATCTCTCAGGCAACGAAATAGCCTTGATACATTGTCGTTGGCGATAAACGAACCGGCGTTGTTGTAATAGATTTAATTGATGCAAATTCGTGTTACAGAATACGACATTTAAAAAAACGCCTGATAATATATATTCATAAGCCACTGAATAATAATTGCAATTAACTCTTTTACATGCATTTTTGATTAGGGTTTAAGATAACCACGTTACTATAAATCCATAATAGTATCACAAGCATAAATTGCAGGTGGCGTTTTTTATATTGTAGCTAAAGTTATGTGGGATATATTTTACCTGACTATAAATATATAAGGAGCAGGCCATGAACCCATCAAATATAAGTTCCGTACCATCTATCCAACCGGCAAGTCAATCCTTGCGCTATGCACCTGAGCAGATTGCCGGCCCCTCTTCACAAAACGTTGCCATTAAACAGGTAAGCCAAAGCCCCCTAAAGTTTACATCTTTAAAAGCATTGAAACAGCAAATTAAACAGATTTCTTTAAGCGACATCAGCGATATCAAGATAGGCGAATTCACTTATAAAAAATAGAGGTGCATGATGGTGTGGCATTTCATACTGATACCAATAGCAAGAAAGATCGGAACGGTGACCGTATTGACGATATCAAAAATACCTTAAAGGGTATTTTGGTCAAAGAGACTGTTTTGAAGAGTAATGTCGAACTGATAAGCAAACGGCTTATGCACGCGGCTAGAAAGGTCGATTCACCTATGTCTCTATTTTCTCGTGGATGAGACGAAAAACGGTGTAAATCCGCGCTCGCCAACATGGGTCAACAGGGACTTGTTAGCGGCGTTCTTACCGACCATGATATAGCGACGATTGCTGGAATGGCCATCGCCAAGCTGACGCCGGTGAAGGCGGATAACTTTGCCCGCATTGAGATGGAACCACAAAAAGCGATGAGCTAACTTATCAATGAGTCGAAAAAATTGACTGCTGTCGACAATATTCAGCTCAGAGCATATATCGATGCCTTAAGCTATTGTCACCAGCAAGAGGTTAAGAGAAAAGGGACAGAAAGTCTGGAAAAAATGGGGGAGTGCTACCTTATCGCGAGCACGTTGTTCAACCGGAATGCCTTGGTGGATAAAAGCACGGGTAACAAAGATCTACCGGCCTTGTTCAGAACACTCATGTCGGAATGGAGTGGAGAGAAGGCGAGCGGGACCACGGATGTTACTGTAGAACATGCAGTGGGCACCGACGGACAAAGAAAATTAATAGTTGGTAATACGCTTGGTAATCTTTGCGAAACGATAAAAAGTATTGCTATGGATCCGAATAGAAATGATGGATTATTCCGCACGGGATGTAATTTAAAGGAGATGGATATTCTCGAAAATCTCTCTAAAGAGTTTACTATAACTTTGGAACAGGAATCCCCCGAGTTCATAGCAACGCTATTCGAAAGACAAATGCGTGAGACAATTCCCTTCACAGAAATCGATTATTCTGAGATGGTGAAGCTAATTGAAACACATGGCACAGAAAAAAAGTCAATGATGTTGATAAATTGAATGATATTGTTGATGTTGCGATCTCCTATTGCTTTTCTTCGGATCCCGTTAAAGAAAGTCAGTATCGCCAGCAGTTGGAAATGTTCAGCTATTGCTACAAATCTGCTCCTGATGGAGATAAAACGAAGTTTACAAAAATCAGCGTTGCTGATAGCAGCTTGACGGTATTATTTGGGAAAGTGTTGATGACACTTGATATTGAAAAGACAAATAATATAAAAGCTTCAGTCCATCATATATTACGGAGTTGGCCTGATAAAAA
The DNA here is from genome assembly GCF_018777395.1 of Candidatus Sodalis endolongispinus. Taxonomy (GTDB): domain Bacteria; phylum Pseudomonadota; class Gammaproteobacteria; order Enterobacterales; family Enterobacteriaceae; genus Sodalis_B; species Sodalis_B endolongispinus. The sequence goes on along the minus strand of NZ_JAFJYC010000001.1, from coordinate 700,795 downwards.
AGCCTCATCAACACCCTCTTCCCAAATGCAGGCGACAACACCGGGCGCTGTGCGCAAACCTGCTGTCTCATAGTGTAACGTAAAGGGGGCATAATCTTTTCATGAACGCCGCCTTTATCACACCATTCCACCTATCACGCCGGCAAACTCCCTGTCGGCGTTAGTGCTGCGACGCGCTACCATGGCGTCACCGGAACAAGCGCCGGGCCATTTTAATACTGGCATCTTGGTAACGGCCATTTTATCATCCCCCCGGCGCCGATACCTTTCAGGTACCCTGCGCCCCAGCTTGTCCAACCCACCGGTGAGGAGTAACAGTCCGTGAAAGAGTACCAGCGCAAATTTATCGAGTATGCATTAAACAAACAGGTATTGAAATTCGGCGAATTTACGCTGCGGCGCTGATGGATTCCGGTGTGAGTTTCGATGTGTTATTCGGGCCGGCCTACAAGGGTATTCCCATTGCGACGACCACCGAGGTGGCGCTGGCGGAGCAACATCAACGGGACGTTCCCTATTGTTTTAACCGTAAGGAAGCCAAGGACCACGGCGAAGGCGGTACGCTGGTCGGCAGCCCGCTTCAGGGTAAAGTGATGCTGTTCGATGACGTTATCACTGCGGGTACCGCTATTCGCGAGTCGATGGCGATTATCGCCGCCCACCAGGAAACGCTTGCCGGTGTGATGATTTCGCTGGACAGGCAGGAAAAAGGGCGCGGTGAGGTATCCGCTATTCAGGAGGTGGAGCGGGATTATCACTGCCGGGTTCTGGCCATCATTACCCTCGCGGATTTGATCGCTTATCTTGAGGAAAAAGGCGAAATGGCCGGTCATCTCGCCGCGGTTCGTGCCTATCAACAGCAATACGGCATCTGAGCCGGCCGAGTGGGACGGGCGGCCCGCGGTGAGGCCGGTCAGTGAAGAAGGCTTATTGGCCAGCGGTGGCGTGCCGTTATCCACCGCTGGGCGGCGCTCAATGCAGCTGCGCTACCAGAAGCGACCAGCGTTGCTCAAACTCCTGCGTGGGCCGGTATTTGAACTCGGTGCGCACAAAGCGCGACAGCATCCCTTCGCAAAAGGCCAGCAGCTGGCTGGAAAGCAGCGTCTCATCTTGCTTAAATGCTTCACCCTCGCGCAGTTTGCGCTCGCGCAATACCTGACGCAATTGGACCTCGATGCGTTCATACAGCTGGTTGATGCGGCCCTGAAGCCTGTCTTGTTCAAACATCAGCGCGTGACCGCTCATGATACGCGTAAGTCCAGGATTACGTTCTGCGAAGCCCAAAAGTAACAACAATATCAGACGAAGCCGATTCAGGGTTTCTTTCTCATCCTGTAGGATCAAATTTATCCGGCTGATCAAACTGTCCTCAATAAATTCGATCAGGCTGTCGAACATCCGCGTTTTGCTGGGAAAGTGGCGGTAAAGTGCGGCTTCCGAAACGCCAACATTGGCCGCCAGTTTTGCGGTGGTGATACGTTGGCTGCCGTCGCTGGATTCAAGCATCTGCGCCAATGCCTGCAGAATTTCCTCGCGGCGGTTGCGTTTCGTATTCTCTTTTTCTGCCATGCTGAATGGGTCCCTGAGTCATCATTGTCAATAATGGTTAAGCACCCGGCGTCGGCCATAGCGCACGGCGTTATGGCGTTAATGGATTTATTGTCGATGCCGGGTAATGGGCTGAATCGTCAGGGGCTATTGTCGCCCGGAGTGGCCGAAGCCCCCCTCGCCGCGTTCGCTGGTATCGAAGGCGTCCACCAGATTGAATTCCGCCTGCACTACCGGCACAAAGACCATCTGCGCCATGCGTTCCCCGGGTTCGATGGTGAAAATGTCCTGACCACGGTTCCATACCGAAACCATCAGCGGCCCCTGGTAGTCGGAGTCGATCAAACCCACCAGATTGCCCAGAACGATACCGTGCTTATGGCCCAGCCCGGAGCGCGGCAGGATCACCGCCGCCAGATTGGTATCGGCAATGTGTATCGCCAACCCGGTCGGGACCAGGGTGGTTTCCACCGGCGCCAGGACCACAGGCTCATCGATACAGGCGCGTAAATCCAGACCGGCGGAGCCCGTAGTGGCGTAAGCCGGCAGCGGGAAGCGATCGCCAATGCGGCGGTCCAGGATCTTAACGTCGATTTTTTTCATCATAACGGCTGACAATCTCGTCAATTAGTTGTTGAGCGAGCAGTGATTTATCGCTCAGGGGTAACAGGATTTCCCCGTCCTGCCAGAACAGATGCAACGCATTGTTGTCACTGTTAAACCCTTGGCCGGTCCGGGAAACGTCATTGGCGCAAATCAAATCCATTTGCTTATTGATACGCTTTTGCCGGGCGTATTCTTCCATATTGTGGGTTTCGGCAGCAAATCCTACGACGTAAGGCCGGTGTTTGGTTAACGCACCCACGGCCGCCACAATATCAGGATTTTTAACTAGGGTGATCATCAGGTCATCGCCTTGTTTTTTGATTTTTTTCGGTAAAAAGCGGCTGGCGCGGTAATCCGCCACCGCCGCACAGCCGATGAAGATGTGCTGCTGCTCGATGGTTCGCATCACCGCATCTTGCATTTCAAGCGCGCTGGTCACGTCTATACGTACCACGCCGGCAGGCGTTGGCAGAGAGACCGGGCCCGCTATCAAGGTTACCCGTGCGCCTTTGGCCGCAGCGGCGCGGGCGATGGAGAAGCCCATTTTACCCGAGCTGTGATTACTGAGGAAACGTACCGGATCCAGCGCTTCCCTTGTAGGCCCGGCGGTCAGCATGATATTAAGGTGGCTCAGAGAGCGATCGGGGGTGAAATGCTGCACCACATGGTCCACCAACACCAGAGGATCGGGCATGCGCCCGGGGCCGATATCGCCGCAGGCCTGGCTGCCGTTGTCCGGTCCCCATAGCAGCACGCCACGGCCGCCAAGCGTGGCCAGGTTCGCCTGCGTGGCCGCCGCCCGGTACATTTGCTGGTTCATGGCCGGTGCCGATGCGACGGGGGCCGCCGTCGCCAGGCAAAGGGTGGTCAGCAGATCGTTGGCCAATCCAGCGGCCAGGCGCGCCAGCAGATCGGCGGTGGCGGGCGCCAGCAGTACCAGATCGGCCCACTTTGCCAGCTCGATATGGCCCATCGCCGCCTCGGCGGCAGGACTCAACAGATCGTCCGCCACTGGATAGCCCGATACCGCCTGCAGGCTCAGCGGGGTAATAAACGCCTTCGCCGCCGCCGTCATGACCACGCGCACCTCGGCGCCCCGTTCGCGCAAACGGCGCACCAGTTCGGGGGCCTTGTAGGCGGCGATACCGCCGCTTACGCCCAGTACAATGTGTTTACCGGCCAGTCCCGTCATCTTGCATGTCCCGGTTAAAATAGGGTTACAGGCATTTTATCATAACCCTACGCGCCACGGTCATTTGTCTGTTTACGGCCTTTTTGGAATCGTGATTCGATTTTTTACCGCGCCGCATCGAACGACTGCGTCGCCGCTGGCATTATAAAATCAGCGAGGAACGGTGCCCGGGGAGGAGCAGGCGGTGGAGAAATCAAGTAAGAAAATCTGGCCATCAACGCTGGCGCCGCGTGAGAAGCTGATTGCGCTCGGTCCCGACGCGCTGACGGACATTGAATTGCTGGCGCTGTTCTTACGTACCGGCACTCGCGGCAAGCATGTACTGCAGTTCGCTGAGGAACTGCTGGCGGAGTTCGGCTCGTTCGATAAATTGATGACCGCCGATCACCGGACGCTCAGCGCCACGCATGGGCTGGGGATCTCGAAATGTACGCAATTGCGGGCGATTGGCGAAATGGCCCAGCGCATCTTTCGTTCGCACCTGATGCGTGAAGATGCGATGAGCAGCCCGGATATGGCACGGCGTTACCTGCAGCAGATTCTGGTAAGCCGGGAAAGAGAGGTGTTTGTAGTCATGTTTCTCGACAACCGCAATCGTCTTATCAACCATCAGGAGTTGTTTCAAGGTACCGTCAACAGCGTAGAGGTTCATCCGCGGGAAATCGTCCGTGCGGCGCTCAAGATCAATGCGGCGGCGATTATTCTGGCGCACAATCATCCCTCTGGTAACGCCGAGCCGAGTCGCGCCGAACGCGAGGTGACGGCGAGGGTGGTCAAAGCCTGCCTGTTTCTCGATATCCGGGTGCTGGACCATCTGGTTATTGGCGCGTGTGAAATGGTTTCTTTTGCTGAAAAAGGCTGGCTGTAGGCGTTTTTCCCGCGATCCTGCGGGATCTTTAGCCGTGCGGGACTTGAGTAGTTGCGCGTCAAAGCGTATACTACGCCATCTTTGAGAATCTTGGGTGTGGCGTTGAGAGCCTATCTCAGCAGAGTCTCTCTGTTGAACGTCTCTCCTCAGTGAAGAAGATGCTGAGATGGGCTCTAAAGCCTGACGAGGCGGCTACTACCTTTCTTAGAGCTCGAGCTGATTTGATTTTTGGAGAATAGACATGTCCAGAGTCTGCCAAGTTACTGGCAAGCGACCGGTGAGCGGCAACAACCGCTCCCACGCAATGAATGCGACCAAACGCCGTTTTCTGCCTAACCTGCACTCTCACCGTTTTTGGGTTGAGAGCGAAAAACGCTTTGTTACGCTGCGCGTATCTGCTAAAGGTATGCGTGTAATTGATAAGAAGGGCATCGAAACGGCTTTGGCCGATCTCCGTGTCCGCGGTGAGAAGTATTAAGGTAAGGAACTGAATCATGGCTAAGGGTGTTCGCGAGAAGATCAAGCTGGTTTCTTCTGCTGGTACTGGTCACTTCTATACCACCACGAAGAACAAGCGTACCAAACCTGAAAAGATGGAATTGAAAAAATTCGATCCGGTAGTACGCCAGCATGTGATTTACAAAGAAGCCAAAATCAAATAATTTTGGCGATGGGCTAAAAACCCGGCTTCGGCCGGTTTTTTTTATGGGCCGCCGGGCGTGCTAATCTCGGCCGGAGGAGATCCCGCTGACAGGGAGCATCAGACGCCGGAATTACCGGAAGTGGAAACCAGCCGCCGGGGGATTGAACCTTGGGTGGCGGGGCAGACCATCCTGCGGGCGGAGGTGCGCAATGCGCGGCTGCGCTGGCCGGTGGACCAAGAAATCATCGCGCTGCGTGACCAGCCGGTGCTGAGCGTACAGCGCCGGGCTAAATATCTGCTGTTGGAGCTGGAAAAGGGCTGGATCATTATTCACCTCGGCATGTCGGGGCGTTTGCGCGTGCTGCCGCAGCCGCAGCCACCTGAAAAGCACGACCATGTGGATTTGGTTATCAGCAACGGCTGCATCATCCGCTACACCGATCCCCGGCGCTTCGGCGCCTGGCTGTGGAGCGATGATCTGCACACCAGTCGGGTACTGTCCCACCTGGGGCCTGAGCCGCTGAGCGATACGTTCGATGGCCGCTGGCTGTACCAAAAATCGCGCAAGAAACGCACGTCAATCAAACCGTGGCTGATGGATAACACCCTGGTGGTCGGCGTCGGCAATATTTACGCCGGCGAATCTCTGTTTGTCGCCGGTATTCTGCCCGGCCGCGCCGCCGGTTCATTGAGCGAAGAAGAAGCGGGATTATTGGCTGAGAGTATCAAGGAGGTGCTGCTGCGCTCTATTGAGCAGGGTGGCACCACGCTGCGGGATTTTCTGCAGTCCGACGGCAAGCCGGGCTATTTTGTGCAGGAGCTTCAGGTTTACGGCCGGGGGGGCCAACCCTGCAGGGTCTGTGGGACGCCAATACAGATGGCCAAGCACGGCCAGCGCAGCACCTTTTTCTGTCCCGCATGCCAACACTAAAAGGGCGGCGCTAACGGGGACGCCATCAGGGGTGCAGCCGCGCCCGGACTTCTTTGGCGATGGGCGCGGGCAGAAAGTGGTCCACATCGCCGCCGTGCAGCGCCACCTCTTTCACCAGGGTGGATGAGATATAGGACCAGGCCTCGGCGGGTAGCATAAACACCGTTTCCAGCGCCGGCATCAGATGACGATTCATTTTCGCCAGCTGCATCTCATAATCGACGTCCGTCATGGCGCGCACGCCGCGGATGAGGATATTCGCCTGCTGCTGGCGGGCGAAATCGGACATCAAATCGCTAAAGCCTGTGACTATCACATTGGGGAGGTGGGCGGTCACATGGGTTGCCAGCGCCACACGTTCATCCAAATCAAACAGCGGACGTTTGCTGGGGCTGGCGGCAATCGCCAGCACGACAACATCAAACATTTTTGCGGCGCGGGTCACCAAATCCAGATGGCCATTGGTCAACGGGTCGAAGGTGCCGGGATAGATGGCTTTGTTGGTCATTGGTCATTTCCCCTCTCGGCGTGGCTTAAGGCCCACAGGGTGGCGTATTTATTTAAAGTATATTGCGCGTTCACCACCGCGAGCAACCAGCCCTGTTTACCGTCCAGAAAACCGGCGCGCAGCAGCCAGGTCTTGAAAAAAGCGCCGCTGGTGTGGCTGATAATGGCGAACATGCCGCATGTGCGCCCCTGGCGATGGCGCTCCCGCGCCCAGGCTTCCGCGTATTGAAGCTGTTTACGCTGAAAAGCCGGCAAATCGCGGCAGGTCAGATGCTGTAAATCCCCCGTCAGGGCAACGACATCGGCGTCGCCCGTCGCCAGGGATTCATGGACCGGCAGGGCGTTGTAACGATAGCGCTCGCGCGCGTACAGCCGCACCACCCGATCCGGGTACCAGCCGCTGTGGCGCATGAAGCGGCCGAGAAACAGATTACGCCGCGCGCAGCTGTAAACCTCGTTGGGAGCGGGGTGTTGCAGCACGTCTTGAATCGCCTGGCGTAACGGTGGCGTGACGCGCTCATCAGCGTCCAGCATCAGGATATAATCGCCGCTGGCATACCCCTGCGCCCTCTGACGCTGGATGCCGAAACCCGGCCAGTCCGTGGACTGGAAGACGCGCGCGCCCGCCTGTGCGGCGATATGGCGTGTTTCGTCAGCGCTGCCGGCATCCAGCACCACGATTTCATCCGCCCAGCTCACCGACGCCAGACAATCCGGCAGCAGTTCAGCCTCATTGCGGGTAATGAGCACCACCGACAGACGCTTTCTATGCGACATTCACTGACTCCGTTGCGGCAGGTAAGGCTCCAGCAGATTCAACAGGCGCTGAAGCGCGCCCTGATTCTGGTGCAGCACCTCGACGGCGTGACGGCCGTAGTACAGACGGTAATCCTCGTCGGTCAACAGGGTGGAGACCGACGTCACCAACGACGCTACATCGGTCACGGTAATCAAACCGCCGGCTTCGTCCAGTTTGCTGCAAATATCGCGGAAATTCAAAGTATGCGGCCCCATCAGCACCGGGATGGCGTGCGCTGCCGCTTCCAGAGGGTTATGGCCGCCGCGCGCCACCAGGCTGCCGCCGACAAACGCCAGATCGGCAATGCCGTACAGCAGCATCAGCTCGCCCATGGTATCCCCCACCACCACCTGTGTATCGGCGGATGGAATTTCGCCGCTGCTGCGCATGATGTAATGGAAGCCCGCCTTCATGGTCATTTCCCGCGCCGCCGGAAAACGCTCCGGGTGGCGCGGGACCAGGATCAGCAGCAGATCGGGAAAGTGGGTCAGCAGCTGGCGATGGGCCTGTAATAACAGCGTCTCTTCGCCCTCATGGGTGCTGGTGGCTATCCATACCTGGCGCCGGGGCGCCCACTGGCGCCGCAGCGTAAGCGCCCGCGCCGCCAGCTCGGGAGTCACGGAAATATCGAATTTCAGGCTGCCGGTGACCGCCAGCTGATTCTTCTTCAGCCCGAGCTCAAGGAAGCGGGCGCCGTCCTCATCATTTTGCGCCGCGATGAGCGTGATACGGCGCATGATGCCGGCGACGAAACCGCTAAACCTTTTATAGCCGGCGGCGGAGCGGGCAGACAGACGCGCATTGGCGACCACCAGCGGGATGCCGCGGTGGTGCAGCGCCTTGATAAGGTTAGGCCACAGCTCCGTTTCCATGATGATAACCAGCTTTGGGTTTACTTGATCGAGAAAACGGCTCATCGCCCCCGGCAGATCATAGGGTAGGTAGACATGATGGACATCTTTACCGAACGCCGACTGTACCCGCTCCGAGCCGGTGGGGGTCATCGTAGTGACGGTAATGGGCAGCAGCGGATAGCGGTGGCGCAGTGCACGCACCAAAGGGATGGCCGCCAGCGTCTCGCCGACCGACACGGAATGCAGCATGATGCCGCCGGGTTTCACTTTGCCCCGGCAAAAGCCGTAACGTTCGGCCCAGCGCCGGCGGTAGGCAGGCGCTTTTCTGCTGCGCCATAATAATCGTATCCATACCAGCGGCTGGATTAAGACTATGATTATGTTGTAGATCATTATAATTAACTATTGTAAGGCACAGCGACTCATGTGCTGAGTGAGTTTTTAACCGGATAATGTGAATGTCCCCAAACCGGGGACATGCTAGCAGATAAGTCATTATCCCTCATTAGCGGTGAGGCATTTATCTGATTAGTGCTGAAAGCCGGCGGTGCCGCCAGCCAGCAAAACCGGCGTCAGGGTTATGATAGCAGGTGCCGATACAGCGCCGTAAGCTGAAGTGACAAATTCGCGGGCGTACAGTGACTCACCCGTTGGCGCGCGGCCACGCCCATCGCGGGGTCCTGCTCCCGTGAGGGCACTTCGGCGGCGAAGGTCCGCAGGCTGGCGGTGTCCAGCGCGTCGCAGACAAAGCCCTCGCGTCCTTGCTCGATGAACTCTGCCCCGCCGCAGCGCTGGCTGGTAATCACCGGCAGGCCGCAGGACATGGCCTCAAGAATCACATTGGGAAACGGATCGTACAGCGTCGGCAGGATCAGCGCATCGGCGGCGTGGTAATAGGTCAACACCTCTTGGCGGACGCCGGCGAAGCGCACGCGCGACAGGCAGCCCAGGCTTCGCGCCAGCGCCTGATAGCGGCGCTGATGTTTGTCTTGTCCGACAACAATCAGGTAGCGATCGGTGGCCGCCACTGCCTCAAGGGCCTGTCGCAGCCCTTTGCGTGCAAAACCGGAACCGACGAAAATCAGCGCGCAGGCCTGCTCAGGAATCGCCAGCGCTGCCCGCGCCGCCCGGCGTTGCGCCCCGTCGGCGGGGGCGAAGCGCTGGGGATCAATGGCGTTGTAAATCAGGGCGAACTTATCCTCCGCCACGCCGTAATAGCGCATAATATCGTTTTGCACCATCGCCGAATTGCAGATGATTTTCTTAAGCGAGGGGGAATGAAACATTTCGCGCTCTGCCGACAGGACATAACGGTGATAGCGGCTGATGTGCGTTAGCCAACGCTGGTGGGCGGGGATGATACGCGCGCGCTGCTTCAACCACGCCTGATGGACGCCATCGCCGGCGCGAAAGACATCGCAGCTGGCGATGCGCTCATGGCTTTGCACCAAAGTGAACTGATGCTGTTGCCAGTACTGCCGGGCGGCCGCGGCAAAACCGCGCTCGCGGGCGATGCGACCGCTGCCGCCCGGGTTACAAATGTGCACATGCCAGTCTGGCCTGGGCTCCCCTGACCACTGGCGGGTGATGATGTTCAGCTCCAACCCGCTGTTATCAAGCGCCTCCAGGGCGCGGGAGATAAAACGTTCCGCGCCGCCGTCGGGACGGTATTTTTGCCGTACTATCGCGAGGCGGATAGTTGTCATGTCGGATTTTCCCTTACCGCCGCGGTCCACGGGCGGCCGTTTACGATAACCAAAATGCCCTTGTCGGTCCCGTACCGTGTGCGGACGGCGATTCTCTACCGGCGTCGTAACTGTTCAGGGCGCAGACTCCCTTCGCGCCGCCGGCATCGGTGCCGAAAGATAGCTCATTGCCGCCGCCAGCACCGGCTCAAGCGGTATGGCGCTCAGGTAGCGCTGCCGGGTCTGAGTATCAATGGTATCCGGATCCGGCAGTTCAGCATAATCCCCTGCCCACAGCACGGTACTTTTTTCGCTCCATGGCCGCCAGTGCTGCAGTTTCGTCGGGCCAAACAGTGCCACACAGGGGGTATTCAACGCCGCCGCCATATGCATTGGCGCTGAATCGACGCCGATGAACAGACGCGCGCCATCAATAACCGCCGCCAACTGGGCAAGAGATAGCTGACCCGCTAGATTGATGGGCTTCACCCCGCGGCAAAGCGAAATGATATGCGCCACCATTTGTCGTTCATGCTCATCCGGCGCGGCGGTCAGCACCACCGGCAACCGGCTCGATGCCAAACCATCAATCAGCTGCGCCATTTTGGCGTCGTCCCAGCATTTATACAACCAGCGCGACGTGGGCTGGATGACAATATAGTCGCCCGTCACCCCCTGTTCGCACAGCTTCGTTTCACCGCTGGCTTTATCCGCCGCGGCATAATACATGCTGCTGCGGCGGTCGGTAATCGCCAGGTTGAGCGGGTCCAGGATACTGAGGTTTTGCTCTACGGTGTGCAACCGGGCGTGATTGGCGGTGGTAACTAAATGATTGTGGGCCAGGCGCCAGAGGAAAGAGCGCCGCTTGGTATAGTCGAAACCAATCCGCTGCGCCGCGACGCTGAGCAGGGCGACAATCGCGCTGCGCCATTGATCGGCGAGATTGATAACCAGATCATAATGGCGAGCGCGCAAGGTTTGCGCGAGAGCGTATTCTTGCTTCAGCTGACGCAACAGGCCCTGCTTTTTCCATTGACGATCGACGACATGAATGTGGGCGATGGCCGGGTGGTGCGCCAGCATCGGCGCCGTCTCTTGATACAAGAGCACGTCAATTTCCGCCGCCGGATAATGCTGGCGCAGGTTATTGATAACCGGAGTCGTCAAAATCATATCGCCATGATGGCGCAATTTAATCAGCAGTATTTTGCGGGGCACGGCGGGCGTGACGTCATGACGCGTGGGCATGTTGGCGCGGACCTGTATTGAACAGTGGATTACTGAGCAGGACCGGCCAGAAACTGGACATCGCCAAGGGTGAACGCCTGCTTTATCCGGTAAATTACAGTAAGTAATACCATTATTAGATAATTATATGTATCGCATATGGTAACGACAACCTCTAATCATGCAGGGTGCGTCGGTCAGTGAAGGGCGTCGTTGCGGCAGCGGTAACGATTCATGTGCCGGTCCACGCCAGGGGCAGCTCCCGGGTGGCCCGAAGCAGTTTGGCAATAACTCATTATCTTCCCCAACGGGTAGCGTCAGGCTATGGCGTTGGGGCAACGGATGCGTCTAGGTAGCGCCAGATGGCCACCGTGAGGACATCATATAAAGTTTGCAGTGAATGTGGCGGGATGTACCGACACAGGCCATGTTCTCAAGGCGTCAGGAAGGACTCTGTGCGTCGGTAAAAGGGGAGGACGCCGCCGATAAAGCGCCGCGACAATGGTAGAACGGAAAAAGGAACGGGAGATGCTGGTCGGTCGGCGAGGGCTATGCCGCCCGGCCAAAGGTACTGCCGCAGCGGTTAGCGGCGACGCCAGGCGTAAAGACGGCACAGCCATAACAGCAACTGATACCCTTAGCGGATGCCACGCGCGTTGCGGATCATGCGCTTGTGGGTACCGGTGCTAAATATATCGTTGATGATCATCTGCCGCGCCGCAGGGTCCGGCTCTCGTCGCGCCGCATGGCAGACAGAGAGCGCCTCATGGGTCACCTGCCGCGCAAATTCAGGGGAAAGACGAATTTTGCCGCGATAGCGCCGGTTGATATCTTCGAGCAATTCGGCGATACGCAGATAATGTCGCTGGTATTCGACGTTTTTCATGCCGGTTCGTTTACGGTTGCTTATCGACTGGTCGTGGATGTAATAGCGGTACAGCACGTCTTGGGTATAGCGGACGCGGCGGGCGTTGAACATCAGCTCGGTGGTCCAGGGAATATCCTGATGATGCAGCCCCGGCTCAAAGCGCAAATCCAGCTGCTTTATCAAGGACAGCCGATAGATGCCCAGCCACACCACATGCAGGTAACGTCGGGTCGCCAACGCCCGGCGCAACCATTGGTGGCCGCTCAGCACGCCGGTCGAGCTCAGACGATCGAGGGGGATCAGCGTCTTGATCCGCTGTGAGCCGGCAAAAAAACGCTCGCCGTTGCATTGCGCCACATCCAAATCTTCTTGCTCCGCCATTGCCACCAGCCGCTGGTAGAGGGTGGGATAGAGCATATCCTCGGCGTCGGGAAAGGTAACATATTCGCCGCGCGCCGTCGCCAGCCCGGAGTTGCGCGCGCGTGAGACGCCGCCGTTGGCCTGATCGATCACCAGGACATGGGGATACCCGCTCGGCGTATTCCCGCGCCAGCACTTCCGACCCGTCCGTCGAGCCGTCGTTAACCAGAATGATTTCCAGCTCGGTAAGCGTTTGCGCCAATAGGGAAGACATAAAGGTGTGAAACATGGCGCCGGCGTTATACAGGGGAACGATAACGCTAAGCTTGATCGCTGCAGATGCCGGTTGTGTCATTGTCGTCATGTGCCGTTCATCGGATGATTTGCACCCGGCGCTGTCGCTGGGGTCAGGACGCATTATGCGCCAGGGCGATATATTGCCGGCAAATTGTCGCTATCTCGTAGGCCTGCAGATGGGAAGGTGAGATTGCCGGCGGCCGCTCATAAATCGCCCGCATGGTTTTCGCCAGCGAAGCGCTGCTTAAATCCGCCAGCCCCGCCGACAGGTCGCCGTCCAGAATTTCCACCGGACCGCCGGGACAGCGGGTGCTTACCACCGGCGTATGGCAGATAAGCGCCTCTACCAGCACATTGCCGAACCCCTCGCTGTCGGAGCTTAAAATCAACAAACGGGCATGGCGGATATAAGGGTAGGGATTGGTATTGAAGGCTTTGAACCGCACCCGATCGGTAATCTGCAAATCCTGCGCCAGGGATTGCAGCCGGCGCAGCATTGCTTCGCTGCCTTTGCCCAAAATCACCAACGGCGCCTGGATACCGCTTTCGGCGTAGGCTTTCAGCAGACGATCCTGACGCTTATTTTCTTGCAGGCGACCCACATGAATCAAATAATCCTGACCGGCCAATTCGCAGGGCGCATCGGCCAGCCGGCGTATAGCGGCGAAATCGAAGGGATTGTAAATCACCTCGGCCTGACGCGGCATAGCATTGAAGGTCTGCCGTATATCCTCCAATACGCCGCGCGAGACGGCGATAATATTGCGATCTTGATAAAGCGCGCGGATTTTACGGCGTTTCAGCCAACGCGAAAGCCCTTTACGATGGCCCAAATAGCCTAACGAGAACATGGTATGCAGACAAAACCAGATACGATCCCGCGGCGGCACCCGGCTGCGCGCCACGATGCGATCGGTTTTATGCAGATGAGAAACCACCAGATCGAACTCGCCGTTGCGCTGTTGCGACGCCCGGACCGTTTTATCCAGCGCCCGCGCCCGGCGCGACAGCTCGGTCAATTTGCGCCAGGGGCTATGGGCGTGGTCAGCGATAATCTGGTATTCGATACCCTCCGGTAGGGCGTAGTCGCACACGCCCCGCAGCGAAAATATCGATACTCGATGGCCCTGGGACACTAACCCCTGTGCGAGCGTTAGTAGCACTTTCTCTGCCCCTCCGCCGGGTAAACCATCAATAATCATTAATATACGCATGCTGAGTTCCGCTCTATGCCGCTGTACACGGTCTGTTTTCCCCGTGATCCTACCCTAAGGCGCGATGAAAATCTCTCATGATTTCATCACCACCGAAAGGACTGCATCACGCTGGCTCACCGGAAGGGTAGATTATCGCGAACAATCCAGTTTGCGCTGTTAACGGCGGCTGCGTAACATGGATTTCTCTGATTTCAGACTGGATTCGGTATGGCTACCCCTGCTTTTATTATTACTATAGACACAGAAGGCGACAATCTCTGGGAAAACCATCGGCATATTACGACCGAGAATGCCCGTTTTATGCCGAGTTTCCAGGCATTATGCGATAAGTATCGCTTTAAACCGGTGTATCTCACCAATTATGAAATGGCAATGGATGATGTGTTTGTCGAATTCGCCCGCGACGCCGTCGTGCGTGGCAACGCCGAGGTCGGTATGCATCTGCACGCCTGGAACAGCCCGCCGGCCCACGAACTTACCGGCGATGACGGGCGTCATAAGCCCTATCTGATCGAATATCCCGCAGCGGTCATGCGGGAAAAAATACTTTTTATGACTCAACTACTGGAAGACACATTCCAGACAAAAATGTTGAGCCATCGCGCCGGCCGCTGGGCGTTTGATGAGCGCTATGCCGCAATGCTGCTTGAGCTGGGCTATCAAGTGGATTGCTCGGTTACCCCGCGGGTGGATTGGCGTCGCTCCCCCGGCGCGCCGGCAGGGGCGGGCGGCAGCAATTATCGCCATTTCCCCGATCGCGCCTATTTTATCGATCCCGACAATATTGCTCGCCCTGGCGCCTCACGGCTGCTGGAAGTGCCGATGACTACCCGCGACAAGCATGCGCCCTGGGTGAATGCGGCCAGTCAGGTTTACGATCGTCTGCGCGGCAAACGGCGCGGTCCCTCGGTACAGTGGCTGCGGCCCGCCGGCGGCAATGCCGCGCAAATGTGCCAGCTGGCGGCGCAGCGCCTGGCCGCAGGGAGTGATTATGTGGAGTTTATGCTGCATTCATCTGAATTTATGCCGGGCGGCAGCCCGACGTTCAGGGACGAGGCCGCCATTGAGCGACTGTATCGCGATTTGGAGCAGCTGTTCGACTGGCTGCAAGACCGGGTAACCGGTATGACCCTGGCGCAGTACTATCAGCGCCGCCTGGTAAAGGCGGTGGCGTCGGCCTGAGAGGCCACCGCCGGCAGCGTCAGCACCACCGCCAGCGGCAACCAGAACATATTCCAGGCGACGGCGGGGTTGCTGATGATAAACATCCCCTGGGTAAGGTAAAACCCGGCGGCGAACAAAAACAGCGCGCCTTCCAGTCCCTGGTGGCGATAACACTGCCGTTTTGCCATGATGACGCCGTAGATTATCACCAGCGCCAGCAGCAGCATGCCGCACGCGCCGCCTTTCAGCAGCGCGGCCAGATAAAGGCTATGCGTGGTGCTGATGGTATCGCCCAGCAGGTTGACAAACGATAGCTGTTTATCCAGTCCCCAACCGAAAAAGGGTTTTTGCGCCACCAGCTCCAGCGTGTGTCGCCAGATGCCAAAGCGGATGAAGCTTTGCTGATAGCCGCTCGCCATGCGCTGCAAAAAGATATCGCCAAAACGGGTCATGAACAGCAGGGCCGGCACCCCTACCCCTATTAACGCCACCGCCAGAAGATGGCGTCCGCGTATCGCCGACCGTAAGGCCAAGAGAACCCCCAGAGCGCAGAGCAAGGACAGCAGGGGGCCCCGGCTCTGGGTAAGCAGTAGGGCCGAGCAACAGCACAGTGACCGGCAGATAGAGCCAGCGCGCGCCTGTGTCGCGCATCAGGATAAGGCACAGGAAAATACCCAATGCGAAATAGCCTGCCAAATCGATAACGTTAGGCGGCGCGCCAAAAAAACCATCCGTCATGCGATGACTCAGCATCGTTTTGGCATCGACCATAAGAAAAGTGAGTACGGCCAGCACCATCATCCCGGCGGCCACGGCCCATAGCGCTATCGACCGCCGGCCTTGCAGGGCCATCAGCCGGAACATGAGAAGAAACAGCAGCAGATAAAGAGCATGGGTGAGGTCGGAAATCAGCGCCTGGGGATGAGCGGACCACAACGTTGTAAGGCAAAAATAGCCCAGTTGAAATGTAGTCAACGACAGCCCGATGTTGAACCTGAGGTCGCTGAAGAGTTGACGGCGCAGGGCGACATTGCCCGCCAGCATCACCAGCAGGCACAGTGCGGACAGGTGAAACAGATTATTGACCCGCGTATAGCCGAAAAAAAGAGCGCTAAAGAACAAAAATAATGGAAAGAAAACCTGAAATCCCTTTCCAGCCCACTCGCTAGCTCTGGAAAGCATCATGGAAGCTCATCTTCTCGAAAATCTCGTTGCTTAGCGCGCTGTGCACAGAAAGATTTTTCACCACCACGCCATTTTGCTCTAGCACCTCGCTGGCCAAGCCGAAGGCGGGAACGATTAGGGTGGCAAATTTCTCTGCCAGGAACGACGGCAGCTTGTCTTGATCGGTTTCATAAAAGCGCGGCTGATGAAAATTGGTCATGTCCAGCCCGGCGATGTACAGGCGTGTGAAGCCCAGAAACTGCAAAATCTGCAGCGCCCAGAACACCACCGTGCCGGCATCAAACACCCCGCCGCGGATATCGGTAGTGAAGGCGATATTGGGATAGTTCGGACTGAACCGGATGTGGGGCTCCTGGCCGAAGTGGCGGCTCACGTCATCACTGGCGACCTTGGGTTGATAGACGCGATAACAGGCGTCCTCAATCAGCGCCAGCCGGCAGCGCACCGCCGCCAGCGTGAAACGGTCAATGATACGCGCGATACCGTGCAAGGTGGTGAACAAGGTTAATGCCGGATCGGCGATTATCGCTTGCAAAACGTCGGTGCGGCGATCGATGAAACTCATGTCCACGATGATATAGAGTTGAAAATTGAGCCGATCTTTGAGCGCGTAGGCGCCGTTGACGCCCGCCACCGTCATCGGCGGCAGCCTGGCGAAATCCATATCTTTGATGGACGGACCGGTAGCGGTAATCAGCGCATCGCCGCTGAAACGATGACGCCATTCGGCCAGCGGCACCAGCGGCACCGGCTGCCCCTTATAGCGCAGGTGGGTAATGTCCCCTGCGCTGCTTCGGGTGATGCGATAAAAAGGCCACAGATTTTCATTGTGCCGGTAGGCACGCGGTCGGGTATAGCGGTAGACTTGCTTAAAAAATGTGCTCATTTTCCGGTTCTTACGCCATAGCGTTCAGGTTAGCGCAGTCAGCAAGGAGGCCAATCAGGGAGCGGATATATACGACCGCCTGGCGTTCAGCCGCTGTCTGGCGGCGGCCAGGCATGCCACAAAATTATAAATATTCTCCCGATCGTCCGGGGTCAAGGCGTAAAGTTGCGTCGCCGGATGAGCGAAATGATACAGCGCAGCGAAGACAAAAGAGGAGGGCGGGATACTGTCGGGGCGAATTATCAATGCTTTGTTTAATGGCCGTTGTTCTTTTGCCTCACAAGGGCCCGCAAAGCAGATAACCGGTACTTGCAACGCATCGGCGATATAGACATTGCCCGAATCGGTGGCGATATAGCAGTCCATGCGGCGAATTGCATCAGGCACCTCCTGAAGCGGCAGTAGCCCTATCAGGCTGACGATGTCTGTCTCGGCGCCGGCGTGGCGAACCAGGGCATCGAAATAGCCTTGTTCATTAGCGGTGCCGAAAACATAGTAGCGGCACGGCAGACTCGCCAGCAGCGTGAATATTTCGCCCCACACCGACGGCGGTAGCGTTTTGGCCTTGTTACCGGCGGAGATGCTGATACCGATGTTGAGGGTGTCAGGCGGGGTCGCCAGCTCAGGGCGCGGCGCCGACGGCCGCCATAGCGGCGAGGTGGCGTGTTTAGGCTGGCTGCGCCAGGTCAGGGAACGATCCGCCAGCCGCAGATAGTTCTGCAGCGTCAGCGTATCGCGCTGATGCTCAACCACGCCGCTGGCGGTGAGATAAAATAGCCTATGGTACCAGCGTCGCGTATAGGTACTGAGAAACTGTTTGTCCGGGGCGTTACACAAGGCGGCAAAAAACAGATTACTGTTGTTGGGATGCAGCAGATAGACATGGCTGTAGCGATTGACCAGCCCGTAAGCCCAGGCGGATCTTGCTGAAAAAATTCTGCTTGTAATCCTCAATATACAAGCACTCCGCCAGCGTATCGTCACGCTCGGCCAGCGGCGAGACCGTGCGGCTGAGCAGCGCGTCCGACACCCCCAAATGGCGCAGCAACGGGGTGATATTGACGAAATCGCCGATTTTCTCCGTCTGGATCACCAGATTTTTGCCCGATGGCTGCTGGATCAGTTTTAACAGCAGCTTTACCGGCAACAGCAGAAGAAAGATGAACAGATAATTCATGATGCGCTATCCTTGTTCCCGCGGCGGCGGCATCGGTTGCAGCGTCCGCCAGACGTGCTCCGCCGTCAGGCTCTCCATAGTGCCGTCTTCCGCGCGCAACGCCTGCTGGTGGCGTCCATAACCGCCGATGAGCCCCGGATCGGTAGGACCGTACAGCGTCAGGTTCGGACGATCGAGGGCGGCGGCCAAATGGCTGAGGCCGGTATCCACCGAGACGACAGCCGTCGCGCCCGCCAGCTGTGCCGCCACCTGCGCCAGCGTCAAAGAGGGCAGCACTTCCGCTGCGCTGAACCCCTCGGCCAGCCGTTGGGCGCGCTGGCGCTCATGCTCCGCTCCCCAGGGTAAGGTGACTCGATAGCCGGCGTCGCCGGCAAGCTGATTCAGCGTGCGCCAGTGGGCTTCTGGCCAATGTTTACCGGGACGGGTCGTGGCGTGCAGAAAAACCAAATAGGCTGGTCCGACCGGCTGAGGAGGAAAATGGCCGGCAATGGCATAGTCGCCGGGCGTGGCAGGAAGCGGGTAGCCCAGGCTGGCGGCGAACAGTTGGCGAATGCGCGCGATAGCGTGCTGCTGTTTGCTCACGTCGTGCCGCCGGTGGTAAAACCAGCTGGCGAAGGGTTCGCGCGCGCTTTTGCAATCCAGACCGTGTTTTTCGCCGCGGGCCACGCGGGTGACGAGCGCGGCGCTTTTCATCAGGCCCTGCGCATCGATAATCACGTCGTAGCGCTCGCGCTGCAGCTGACGTTTGAAGTCGTAGCGCTCCTGGCGCACGGCGGCGCCGAACAAGTTCTTGCGCCAGCGGCGGATAGCCACCGGGATCACCCGCCGCACCGCAGGGTGCCAGGTGGGGATTTGGGCAAAATTCTCTTCTACCACCCAGTCGAAAAGGATCCCGGGTAATGCGCGCACCGCATCGGTCAGCGCAGGCAGAGTATGCAATACATCACCCATCGAGGACGTTTTGACGATAAGGACCTGCATTAATTCTCCTCTTGGGGGGCCAATAACGTTTCCAGTTCGCTCAGCACCCGGTCAGTTTGAATCGCGATCAGGCTCTGATGGTAGCCTTGTTCGTCGTCACCTTGCCGAATTTTATGGTAACCACTGATTAAACGAATCACCCGGGCCTGATGGGAAAGCGGCGGGGTGAAATCCGGGCTGCTGGGCCCGTATAGCGCGACCAGCGGACGATCCAGCGCGCTGGCCACGTGCATCAGACCGGAATCGTTGCTGACTATCCCCCGGCAGGCGGCAATCAGCGCGACCGCCTGCTCCAGTGACGTCTGACCGGCCAGATTATGGCAGTGGCCGCGGGCGTCCGCCGGCAGCGCGTCGCCGATGGCCTCGCCGGCCGCCTGATCCTTGGCGGAGCCGAACAGCGCGATTTGATAGCCGCGGTGGATAAGCGCCTCGGCCAGCGCGGCATAATGATAATGCGGCCAGCGTTTGGCCGGGCCGAACTCGGCGCCGGGACAAAAGCCGATAAGCGGGCGCGTAGCCTCAGGCACAAACGTGCTCAGTGCCTGCGCTTGCTCCGCCGCGCTGACCATTAGGCGCGGCCAGGGCAGCGGCGTGGGTAAATCGGCGGCGCTGCGCATCGTCCTGCGATCGAAGGCCAGGGCGGCGTAACGCTGCACCATCAGCGGAAAAGCCTGTTTATCCAGCGTGCGCAAATCGTTGAGCAGTCCATAGCGCATTTCGCCGCGCCAGCCGGTCCGCTGTGGAATGTCTGCGAAAAAGGGGACCAGCGCCGATTTGAACGAATTTGGCAGCACCAGCGCCTGCTGGTAGCCGCTTTGACGCAGCGAACGCCCCAGCCGGCGGCGCTCGCCCAGCGCCAGAGCGCCGTGGCCGAGCGGCATTGCCAGCGCTTGGCTGACCTCCGGCATGCGGTTGAGCAAAGGGCAACACCAGGCCGGGGCCATCACATCAATTTGCGCGCTGTGATGGCGCTGTACCAGCAGGCGGTACAGGCTCTGGGACATCATCATATCGCCGACCCAGTACGGTCCGATCACCAGTATTTTCATGCCGACGCTCTCTTTCTTGCCCTCAAGGAAATTAATGATTGTGGTTCAGCCAGCGTAGATAGTCCGTCACCCCCTCGGCGACGGTTTTGAAAGTTTGCGTGTAGCCGGCGGCGCGCAGCTGGGTTAAATCCGCCTGTGTGTAGGCCTGATAACGCCCTTTGAGTTTTTCCGGGAACGGAATGTATTCCAACTGGCCTTTTTTATGGTAATCCAGCACCGCGTCCGCCACTGCCTGGAACGATTCTGCCCGGCCGGTACCGCAGTTGAAAATCCCCGAGACGTTGTTTTGCCAGAACCACAGATTCACCGCCGCGACGTCGCCGACATAGACAAAGTCGCGCTTAAAACCTTCGCTGCCGGCAAACAGTTTCGGATTCTCGCCGGCGTTGATTTGATTATTCAGATGGAAAGCCACGCTCGCCATGTCGCCTTTATGCCATTCGCGCGGGCCATAAACATTAAAATAGCGGAAGCCGCAGATTTGCGACTCGGCCTGGGGCAATTGCGCGCGCACATACTGATCTAACAGGAATTTGGAATAGCCATAGACGTTCAAGGGCTGCTCGTACTGTCGATCCTCAATGAAATGTTCCGTCCGGCCGCCATAGGTTGCCGCAGAAGAGGCATACAGAAACGGTATACTGCGTTCCATACAGTAGTGCAGGAGCTCTTTGGAGTACTGATAGTTATTGTCCATCATGTACTTACCGTCCCACTCGGTAGTGGAAGAGCAGGCGCCTTCGTGGAATACCGCATCGATATCGCCGAAATCATCGCCGGCGACGATGCTGGCGATAAAATCCTCTTTGTCCATATAATCGGTGATATTCAGGTCGACCAGATTGGCATATTTGGTGCCGTCCTTGAGGTTATCCACCACAAAAATATCGTTGTAGCCAATCTGATTTAACGCCTTAACGATATTACTGCCGATAAAACCGGCACCACCGGTGACAACTATCATGGGTTACCCTTGCGCTTCGACGGAGCCGGCACAACGTCAGCTCCTGATAATGCTTTTATCATAGCATTTCCTCTCCGGGCTTTATATCTTCCCGCTTGGCCGCAGATGCGGTATCGCCGCTAGCGCGCAAGCCGCTCTTCATCGCTGAGATAGCGCACTTTTCGGGTGTAAGTTTGCGGCTTGAACAGTAGTGGCGTATCGCGCGAATGCAGATATTTATGCCACTCCGACAGCGGGAAACCACCGTGAGCGCCTATCACCTGCGGTGGTATGACCGATGGCGTGCCGCCAATGCGTTTCGCCACCGGCCAGTTCATCCACTCACCCAGGTTGATGGAGCGAATGTCCAGCGTATCCAGCATCGCCGCCAGCGGCAGCTGATCGGTGGGCGGCTGGGTGCCGGCCATGCGCGACCAGGTATCGCGGAAAAACGCGATCCAAAGCGGGTACATCCGTTGCCAGGTCTGGCGGGTGGCGGCAAGAAAGGCGCCGTTGACATGATCCACCCATTTCGGACGCACCGCGTCGCGATAATAAGCCGGCACCGCCGCCGGCGCGAGGCCGCTCAGTTTGTCGATCATTTTTCCCCGGCGAAAGCTGGCGTAAATATGATCGTCATGCAGCGCTATGTGCGGCATCGACAGCAAATTCAGATCGGAATCGATCATCAAAATACCGTCGGTGCGCGCTTGCAGCGGCGCCTGCATTTTGATAAGGCGACTGAGATAGATTTGCTTATAAGGATAATCGCCGCCGCGGGTGTCATCACTGGGCGTGACGACGCGGGTTTTGTGGCCGGTAACGCGGGAAAGGCGGCGGCGCTCTGGTCGGTGACGATCACTATCTCGGTTAACGCCGGTGCAAAGCGCGCGGCGAATGTCGCACTTAGCAGCGCTTCTTCACTATAATCAGCGCCGACGGAGGGGATGACCACCGACGTGACCGGTAAGCCGCCGGCCACTGCCTGATAGGGCAGATTATGGCGCGCGCGAATACGTCGGTATCTGGCATTGAACACATCGAACACATTGAACATACAAAGTCTCAGGGTAAAGGGGCGCCGGCAAGCACGGCTTCGACGCCAGCGATATAGTTTTCGATGGCAAACTCCCGGCGAACCCGCTCATTGGCGCGCCGTGCCAGCACACGGCGTTTGTCGACATCGCTGTAAAGCGTTGCAAGGTGGTGCGCCAATTGCGCCACATCGCCATAGGGAAACAGCAGGCCGGTATCCTGATGGCGCACCAATTCGGCGGTGCCGGTGACCGCCGAACCGATGACCGGCGTTTCGAGCAGCATCGCTTCCAATACCACCCGCGGCAGGCCCTCGCTGCGCGAGGCGAGTATCAGCGCGTCGAAAGCGGCCAGGTATTCCATTGCATTGCGCTGAAAGCCGGTGAAGATAACGCGATCGCCGAGGCCGGCTTGCTCCACCTGACGCGCCAGATTAGCCTGTTGGTTACCCGATCCGACCAACACCATTTTCCAGCGTGCTTCGGGGTGGGCCTGATGGAATGCCTGCAGCGCCTGCAGCGTGTGATCATGCGCCTTGCGGGCAATGAGCGAGCCGATATTGCCGAACAGGAAGGTACCCGCATCGGCGCCGAGGGATTGGCGCAGTCGCGCGCCGTCCGGCAGCGGCTGATGAATATCGATGCCGTTAAACACCGTTTGGCACAGCGCCGGCCGGATACCGCCGCAGATCAGGGTTTGTCGCACGCCCTCGATTACCGCGATGACGCAGCGCGCGCCCCGGTTGACCCGGGAGACGATGTGTGGGTCGAGGACCGGTTCAATGCGGCAATGTTGCACCACCGCCACCGGCAGACCCTCGGCCGCTCTATAGCCTTCCACATTGGAGCTGGGATTACAGCAGGTGAAAGTTTCCCGCGCGCAGCAGGGCGGCAAGTTGCCGGGCATTCGGCGCAATGCGCCAGCGATGGTCGACGGCTTGCACGGCACGTTGGCGCCAGAGAGCGTGGAACAGCAGAAGGCCGCGCAGGATCTCCTTGCTCAATTTTGCCCACAGCGGTTGCCGGCGCTGCGCTATAAACTGCGTCGGAATACCGATGGCGCTCAGAACGTCGCCGATGGTTTATTCATTGTCGCGCTGATAATTATGATAAAAACAACAGGTAATTTCAAACCGGCTGCGGTCGATACGTTTAAGGAGTTCCAGCAGGCTATTGGTGCCGCCGCCCCACTCTTTGCCGTTATCCAACAGCAGAATTTTCAACCGACCTTGTGGCATCGTCATGCATTTCCACCGCACAGATCTCCCTCATTACGGTGCATGGTAGCATAGGTGCACTACCTGCACTATTTCGCCACGGCAAGACAGCCAGCGCCGGTCGTTGACACTGGAGGGGAAAATCGGCGATCGCGAGTAAGCGAAAGACTGGCGTTGCGGCTGTGGCCGGCGGCGGGCCGTAATCCCCTGATTAGCCTTCAGAGTCTTGCTGCGGCCAGACCGTTGCAAAGGCGCCGCTGCTTTGCTTGACCGCCTGAGGCAGGGGACGCCTTTCCCGGTCGGTTATTGTGCCGCGTCAGGCTTCCCGGAACCGGGTTGTGCCGCGTCGGACTTCCCGGCGGCAGGGGCCGTCTCGCCGCGCAGGATATTGCGCCAGGTATCGGCAACGCTTGAGGCGATGGCGCCTAGCATGGCATCGGCATAAATCGGCGGCGCCGGCTGACGACTCGGACAATAGGGCACGCCGCGGAAGGGGTGCGGACGCGGCGGCGCCGGTTTAGCCATCGGCGCCGCCGCGGGACGTTCGTCAAGCAGCATGCTCGGGCGCACCAGGACGATATCTCCCGGCAGGGACGGCAGCATCTGTTGCAGCACGCGCACCGTGGCCGGATGCGGATGACCGATAGCGAAACCGTTGCGGCGGGCCAGCGCCACCGCGCGATTGAACTGGTGACGGATGTCGGCCTCATTGGCGGTATCGTCCAGGAACACCTGTCGCTTGAGAACCCGGACGCCGGTGCCGGCGGCGGCATCCACCGCCTGACTGTTGCCGATCGTCACGCTATCGAGGAAGTAATAAGAATAGTGGCTTAACGCCTGCGTCACATGTTGCATGCCGCTAAGACTGGAGGTCATCGCGCTGCCCATATGATTGTTCAACCCCACCGCATAAGGGACTTTCTGGGTCGCCTGCCGGATAATGTCCGCCACCTGGTCGCGGCTCATCGCCGGCGTGAGCGTATTGCGTTCCAGGGGCTGTTTGCTTAACGGCGCCATTGGCAAATGAATGAGGATTTCGCGCCCCTGTCGATGGGCTTTAAGGGCCATTTCCCGGGCATAGGGCGCATCAGGCAGCACCGCAATGGAAACGTTAACCGGCATGGCCAGGACCTGATTTTCGGTCGCGGGCCGGTAGCCAAAATCGTCAATAACGATGGCCAGTTTCCCGGCCTGCGCCACGTGGCTTGCCAGCAGCAGGAACATCACGATAGCGGTGCTACAAATTTTAATCGACAAACTACCTTCCTAACCAGGGTATGGGATTGACCGCCTGGCCCTGACGGCGAATTTCAAAATAAAGCGACGGCGTGCCCTGACCGCCGCTGGCCCCGACCAGCGCAATAGGCTGCCCGGCCTTGACCTGATCGCCGACGTTGACCGGCGCGCTCTGGTTATAACCATAGAGACTCATATCGCCCTTGCCGTGCTCGATGACCACCATCAGGCCGTAGCCCTGCAGCCAGTCGGCCATCAGCACACGGCCGGCGGCGATGGCCTTCACTTCGCTGCCTTCCGCGGCCGCAATGACCAGCCCTTTATAGCGCAATTCTCCCTGCTGCGGCTCGCCAAAGCGATGAAGCGTACGACCCCGCACCGGCCACAAATCCTGTCCCGCCGGCCGACCAAGACCACCGGTACGGGCGACCAGCGCCCGCTCACTCTCGCTAGGCTTATAAGTGCTGCCGCGGCTTTTCGCTTGCGCTTCCCGTTCACGCACCCGCTGCGCCTCCCGCGCTTCACGCTCCGCACGGGCTTTCGCTTCCCGCTCGGCGCGGGCGATAGTATCGCGTAACCGCGCCTCGTTTTGATGCAGCTCCGCCAATCGTTGCTTATCTTCCGCGATGGACGAATTCAGGCCACTCAAGGTTTTCTGGCGCGCGGCGCTGGCGCCCTGCAAGGTCTGCTGTTGTTTTTGCTGCTGCTGCAACACCTGCTGCTGTTGTTGTTGTTTCTGCTGCTGTTCGCGCTTTTGCGCTGCCAGATCGGTTCGTGTCTGGCTCAGGTCATTGATGGTTTTGGTGCGCGCGTCGTTCAGGTAGCTGAAGTAGGCCAGGATGCGCTCACTGCGCAGACTTTCCTCGTTACTGAGGATCAACTGTAGCCCGGAGTGCTGCCCCTGACGGAATGCGGCGTCCAACTGCTGCGCCAGCAATTTCTGCTGCGCGGCCTGCCGGTCTTGTAATTGGCGAATCGAACGCGTCAGCCGATCAATATCGCCCTTCAGCGTCGCCAGGGTATGTTGCGTATCCCGCAGGGCACGGGACGAGCGGGAGATGGACTGTTCTTGTTCCTTCAATTGGCCGAGCAAGGTGGTGCGCTGTTTTTGCTGCTGTTGAACGCTTTTTTCTTTGGCGAGGATATTTTGCTGCACCGTTTCAAGCTGTTGCTTATTGTCTGCGGCGTGAACGGCGGCGGGCAATAGCAGAGTGCCGGCGCAAAGCATGCAGGCGCAAAGACGATACCTTAATCCGGTGGCGCGGTGCCGACAGCCGGTGCGCGTGGGATATGAATTTTTCAACGGTGCTTTTTCCCTCATGGTGGCGATTATTTCACGTTGAACAGCGGCTTACCAGTCATCTATTGACGCTTTGGCATCGGTTTCATCCGAGATTTATGCGCTGCGGCGCGCATTGCCGCCAGTTTCTTGGCGATGTATCGGTATATTGGCTGAATTTGCCCGGCGGCGAGGGTATACTCGAATGCTTTGACGTTGGGTCATTTATTAACGGGAGTCTTCTCACCCCATGCAAGAAATTATGCAATTTATCGGCAATCATCCCATGCTTAGTCTGGCGTGGATGGTCCTTTTGGGTGCCATAATTTTTACTACTTTCCAAAGCCGTTTTTCCAAGGTGGGCGACATTGCCCGCGGTGAAGCTATCCGATTGATCAATAAGGAAGATGCGGTGATTGTTGATCTGCGAAACCGGGATGATTACCGTAAGAGGCATATCGCCAACAGTTTAAATCTGGCGGCGGCAGACATCAAATCCGGCAATCTGGGCGAGCTGGAAAAAGCAAAGGGTAAGCCGGTCATCGTTGTTTGCGCCGGCGGCACCAGCTCGCGCGATCCGGCGCAAAACCTGATCAAAGCCGGCTTTAAACGGGTTTATGTGCTTAAAGAAGGCATATCCGGCTGGAGCGGGGAAAATTTACCGCTGGTCAGGGGTAAATAACTCTTTTCCATCAAGAAGGGAAACCATGGCCAATATCGAAATTTATACCAAAGCAACCTGTCCCTATTGCCATCGCGCTAAAGCGTTAATTACCCGCAAAGGGGTGCCTTTTCAGGAGATCCCCATTGATGGCGACGTGGATCTGCGCGAAGAAATGATAAAGCGCAGCGGCCGCACCCCACGGTGCCGCAAATCTTTATCGATGGCAAGCATGTGGGCGGGTGTGACGACTTGCATGCGCTCGATGCGCGCGGCGGCCTTTAAATAAACAGAACCGACGGGTCGTGCGCCTAGCCCCCGTACCCGGCACTTTAACCAAAGGGTTTTTCAATGTCAGAACAAAATAATACCGATATGGCGTTTCAGATTCAGCGCATTTACACCAAGGATGTGTCTTTTGAAGCGCCGAATGCGCCCAAGGTGTTCCAGCAGGAATGGCAGCCTGAAATCAAACTGGATCTGGATACCGCGTCCAGCCAGCTGGCGGAGGACATCTATGAAGTCGTACTGCGGGTAACCGTAACGGCATCGTTGGGCGGAGATACCGCCTTTCTGTGCGAGGTCCAGCAGGCGGGCATATTCACCATCTCCGGCATTGACGGCACCCAAATGGCGCACTGTCTCGGCGCCTACTGCCCGAATATTCTTTTCCCCTACGCCCGTGAGTGTATCACCAGCCAGGTATCCCGAGGCACCTTCCCGCAGTTGAATCTGGCGCCGGTCAATTTTGACGCGCTGTTCATGAATAACCTGCAGCAGCAGGGCGACGGCGACGGCAGCCAGCCGGCTCAGGACGCCTGATTATGCCCGGCGATGCTTCAATGATTGTTATCGGTGCAGGCTCGTACGGTACGGCCCTGGCTATCACCCTGGCGCGTAACGGTCATGAGGTGTTGCTGTGGGGTCACGATCCGGCCCATATCCAAGCGTTAGAGGCGGCGCGCTGCAATCAGGCTTTTTTGCCCGACGTACCGTTTCCGCCGACGCTGCGCCTGGAGGCATCTCTGTCGACGGCGCTAGCCGCCAGCCGTGATGTGCTGATTGTGGTGCCAAGCCACGTCTTCGGGCAGGTGCTTACACAACTCCAACCCCATCTGCGCCAAGATGCCCGCATTGTCTGGGCTACCAAGGGGCTGGAGGCGGAAACCGGCCGGCTGCTGCAGGAGGTGGCGCGGGAGGTGCTGGGCGACCAGATACCGCTGGCGGTGCTGTCGGGGCCAACGTTCGCGCGTGATCTGGCGGCAGGGTTGCCCACCGCCATTGCGCTGGCGGCCACGGACGCTACCTTCAGCGACGATTTACAGCGGCTGTTACACTGCGGTAAAAGTTTCCGGGTTTACAGTAATCCCGATCTCGTCGGTGTCCAGCTGGGCGGCGCGGTGAAAAACGTGATTGCCATCGGCGCCGGCATTTCTGACGGCATCGGTTTTGGCGCCAACGCGCGCACCGCTTTAATTACCCGCGGTCTGGCCGAAATGTCGCGCCTCGGCGCGGCGATGGGCGCAGAGCCCGGCACCTTTATGGGCATGGCCGGGTTGGGGGATCTGGTGCTTACCTGTACCGACAATCAGTCGCGCAATCGCCGTTTCGGCATGCTACTGGGGCAGGGCATCGGCGTCGAAGCGGCGCAGGAAACGATCGGACAGGTGGTGGAGGGTTACCGCAATACCAAGGAAGTATTGGCGCTGGCCGGACGCTACGGGGTAGAGATGCCCATCAGCGAGCAGATATATCAGGTGCTTTACCAGCACAAAAACGCGCATCAGGCGGCGCTGACGTTGCTTGGCCGTGCGCAGAAAGATGAAAGGGCCGGCGGCTGAGGCCGGTTACCCAGCAACAAAGCAAAAGGCGGGCGGTATGTCGACAGAAGAATTGGAACTTGTATGGAACAACATTAAAGCTGAAGCGCGCTTGCTGGCCGATTGTGAACCCATGCTGGCCAGTTTTTTCCATGCAACCCTGCTCAAGCACGAAAACCTGGGCAGCGCATTGAGCTATATGCTGGCCAATAAACTCAGCAACCCTATTATGCCCGCCATTGCCATCCGTGAAGTGGTTGAGGAGGCTTACAGCGCCGATCCGAGCATGATTTTCTCCGCCGCGCGTGATATTCACGCGGTGCGACTGCGCGATCCGGCGGTGGACAAATACTCTACTCCGCTGCTGTATCTGAAAGGGTTCCACGCTCTACAGGCATATCGGATTGGCCATTGGTTGTGGTATCAGAATCGCCAGGCGCTGGCGATTTATCTCCAGAATGAAATTTCCGTATCCTTCGGCGTGGACATTCACCCGGCGGCGCGCATCGGCTGTGGTATCATGCTCGACCATGCCACGGGTATCGTGGTTGGCGAAACCGCGGTGGTGGAAGATGACGTTTCCATCCTGCAGTCCGTCACGCTTGGCGGCACGGGCAAGACCAGCGGCGACCGGCATCCCAAGATCCGTGAAGGGGTGATGATCGGCGCCGGCGCCACCATTCTCGGCAATATCGAGGTGGGCAGAGGGGCGAAAATCGGCGCTGGTTCCGTCGTCTTGCGCTCGGTACCGGCCCATACTACCGCCGCAGGCGTGCCGGCGCGGGTGGTGGGGAAAGCGGAAAGTGACCGGCCGTCGGAAGAGATGGATCAGTCTTTTAGCAGCCCCGGTTTTGAATTCGGCGATGGTATCTGAGGAAGGCTAGTCTCGTGCGCCGGCATAATCCAATTGGCGCCAGGCTTCATACAACACCACCGACACCGCGTTGGACAGGTTCATGCTGCGGCTGTCCGGCTGCATCGCGCTGCGGATTTTCTTCGTCATGGGCAGCGCGTCAAGAATTGACGGCGGCAACCCGCGGGTTTCAGGTCCAAACAGCAAATAGCCCCCGGCCTGATAGCGCACGGCGCTGTGCGCCGGCTGACCCTTGGTGGTCAGGGCAAACAGCCGCGCCGGCTGCTCCTGCGAAAGAAAAGCGGCATAGTCGCGGTGATTGCGGACTGCGGCGAATTCATGATAATCCAGCCCCGCGCGGCGCAGCCGCTTGTCATCCCAGGTAAACCCGAGTGGTTGTATGAGGTGAAGGTGAAAACCGGTATTCGCGCTCAGGCGGATGATATTGCCGGTGTTGGGCGGAATTTCCGGTTCGTATAATACGATGTTAAGCATAATGCCCCCTTAAGCAGGGCGCAGAATAGCAAAAAATGTTCGCTCCTGCCGCCACTTCCTGATGCGCTGCGGGCTTCGCTTCTTGGCAATCATGCGCGGGGCTTTACTTCATGGTAATCATGCTCAGGTGCGCTGCCGTCTATCGCGGCCCGGAAGGACCATTGTCAGCCGGTGAACCGGACAGGCCGCTTTCCCACGGGCCGGCGGGCGCGGATCCTGCTTTCGCGCCTGGCTGTGCTTAGCGCTGGGGTAACAAAGGCAGCCAGATAATTAGCCGCAATCCGCCGAGCGGGCTGTCCTCGGCCTTGACCCAGCCGCGGTGCTGCATCACGGCGGTTTCGACAATCGCCAGCCCCAGACCGGTACCGCCGGACTCGCGATCGCGCGCTTCATCGGTACGGTAAAAGGGGCGGAAAATCTGCTCGCGATCGTCCTCGCTGACGCCGGGGCCATCATCATCAACGGTAATGGTTATCCCCTGCTGATCGGCGCTGAACCCGACCGTGATACGCTGGTGCGAATAACGCAGGGCGTTGCGCACGATATTTTCCAGCGCGCTGTACAGTGCGGAGGGGTTGCCCAGCAGTGTCCAGTTGCCCGGCGGCGAGGTGACCTCCAGGCTTTTACCCATTTGCTCGGCTTCAAATGTGGCGTCATTAAGCACATCCGACCACAGATCATTCGCCTTGAGCACTTCCCGCGACAGATCGTTTTTATGCTGATTACGGGACAGTACCAGCAGATCGTTAATCATCGAATCTAGCCGCTGCGCTTCGGTCTCGATGCGTGCAAGCTCGTGTCCCTCGCCGTGCCGTCGCCGCATCAGCGCGGTGGCCAACTGGAGCCGGGTTAACGGCGTACGCAGCTCATGGGAGATATCGGACAGCAGGCGCTGCTGCGCGGTGACCATCCGTTCCAGGGCGCTGACCATCTGATTGAAGCTAACGCCGGTCGCCAGAAACTCCTGCGGCCCCGCTTCCAGCTCAGGGTGTTGCCGCAGATTCCAGCGCGCCACTTCATCGGCGGCATGCTTCAGTTTACGCGCCGGTTTGGCCAGGCTCCAGGCCAGCCATAACAGCAGCGGGATACTGATAAGCATGGTGACAATCAGCAATAGTAGCGGGCGATCGAACAGCAAACTGATAAAGTCCGATTGGGCGCTGCCGGCCGGGCGAATCTGATAAAGTTGATAATTGTCCTCGCCGTCGCGAATGGCGAAAGGGCCCACTAATTCCGCGCGGCCGTATTTTTTCTTTTGGGGATGATCGGCATTGTCCGATTGACCAATAAAGTTGCGGATAATCTGCATTTCATTGCGCTGGGCGTCGATGACCCGCCCTTCACTGGTCACCAGAATCAAACGCTGGCCGGGAGGGGCCCATTTATCGATAGCGCGAAACAGCCGGCGCCACCACATCAAATCGTTGGCCGGATCGGCGGCCAGCTCAGCCTCCACATGCTGCTGCAGCATTACGCCCTGGCGTTGCTCGCTGTCGAGCAATTGCGTCATTTGCCGAGAATCCAGCTTGGGCACCATAAGCACCAACACGAGCACCAGCGCGAGGGTCAACCAGAATATGGCGAAAATGCGTGCGGTCAAACTGTTGATCATGCAGCGGATACCATCAAATAGCCCCGGCCACGTAACGTTTTGAACCACGGATGCCCGTCTTTGCGTTCCGGCAGCTTGCGACGCAAATTGGAAATATGCATATCGATGGCGCGGTCAAACGGCGTCAGACGTTTGCCCAGCACTTCCTGGCTTAAATGTTCCCGCGACACCACCTGGCCTAAATGCTGCGCCAGCAGATACAGCAACGTAAACTCGGTACCGGTCAACTCCAGCGGCGTTCCGTCAAAGGTGGCCTCCTGCCGGCCCGGATTCAGGCGCAGGAAATCGACCTCCAGCGACGGCGTGCCGGCCTCGCCGGTCTGCTGTTGTTCCGTCCAGTGTGAACGGCGCAAGATTGCCCGGATACGCGCGACCAGTTCACGGTCGTTGAACGGCTTGGGTAAATAATCATCCGCGCCCAATTCCAGACCCAAAACGCGATCCAGCTCACTGCCGCGAGCGGTCAACATAATCACCGGCGTCTGGTGCTGCTGCCGCAGCTCTTTAAGAGTATCGATGCCGTTCTTACGCGGCATCATTACATCGAGAAGCAAGAGATCAATGGAACTGTCCAACTGGCTTAACGCCTGTTCGCCGTCATGCGCCACCTGGACATTAAAGCCTTCCATTTCCAATAGTTCCTTCAACAGCGACGTTAATTCGCGGTCATCATCAACCAAAAGGATTTTATTCATTTTATACACCTCCTGACGCAAAATACGTCATCAATCCCTTCCAATCCATGACTTTACGTAGCTTTACACCGCATGACGCATGTTTGCAGCGGCTTGGGTAGACTAACTTCCATCATATAGCGACAAAGAAACATGCCAAGGGGGCCGGGATGCACAAACACATCCTCTTGTTCATCGCCGCCGCGCTGGTCTCTTCTCTGTTAATACTGTAGCTGCTAAAAACAATACATTGGAAAGCTGGCAACAGGATGCCCTTACGCATCGGATACAGGAAAGCCACTACAGCATGTTTGATGGTGTTAAGCTGACGGAACAGCAGCGGCAACAAATGCGGGACCTCATGAGCCTCGCCAGCCGCGACACCGCCGAGTATTAATATTAGCGAAATGGAACGCATGCATACGCTGGTGACCGCCAAAACTTTCGACGAGGCTGCCGTTAGGGAACAAACGGAAAAGATGGCCCAGGAGCAGGTTGCTCGTCAGGTCGAAATGGCCCGGGTGCGCAACCAAATGTATAACTTGCTTACGCCGTAACAGCAACAGATTCTAGAGCAAAAGCATCTGCAGCGGTTAAGTGATTTAAAGCTGCAGATGGCGGAAAAGATTTCGACTTCTGCCAAGAAGCCAGCAGTAAACGAATAAAGAATGACCTTTTTCCTTTCCATAGACACCATCCCTGTCTTCCACGCCTCATCAGCGGGTTTTTTTTGTGCCTGAGATACACTAATTACCGTTCGTGATTGCAAAAGCAATGGAATAAGCTGCTTTTGGGTCAGTGGCGCCAGCGGAACAGTTTGTTCGGCTAATGGATCAAGCCATATAACCTCCTCTATCTCTGCTGCAGGGGTGATCACATGGTCGGGAGCAGGAACGGCAAAAATTTCGGCGATTAGCCTGTAACCGGGCTCGTTGGCTGCGATATCGGTAAATTGACCCAGAAAAGAAACATCCTCTGCTGGAATATGGAGCTGGAGTTCCTCGTGCAGCTCGCGCACCAGAGCCATTTCCGGGCGCTCTCCGGCCTCGATTTTGCCTCCCGGCTGCATAAAGTAGGCTGAATGACGTTTTCTAACCAGCAAGATCCAGCCCCGCGCGTCAGTGATTACCGCCGCGGCGATATGGATGACATTTTCATCCGCCATTTTCTTTTCCTCACTGTGACCATTTGACGGCGGGGGCGCGATAATCAGCAAAATATTCGGTTATTTCTGTCATGTTTGCCGAAAAAATCAGCATATCTTCATGGCTCTTTTTCAGAAATCCTTGCTCGACCATTTGACGGATCATGTCTTGCAACGGGCGGTAAAAGCCGTTGACATCAAGAAAGGCACAAGGCTTTGCATGTAGCCCCAACTGCGCCGCCATTTTCATTTTGCGTTCGTGCATATTCGCTACCACGTGAAGGTGGGTTAGTCCGGTGTGGGCGATTTCACGCTCGACTAATGATTGTGGGATCACGCCGGTGACATGGCCGCCGTGCTCTAATGCCGCATCAGCGACAGCGCCCATCAGGCCGACCTTTCCCCCGCCATAGACGATACCCATTCCTTTTCCGGCCAATAACTGACCGGTCTGGCTGGCGGCTTCCCGGTAAACCGGATCGCTACCGTTAGCGGAACCGCAAAAAATCCCAATATTAATCATATTATTATTCCTTAAGTGAGCTATCTTGATACTCTTCCCTGGAGGGTGGATGCTCTCCAGCCGCTTCGAGCTGTGCTGCTTTCACTCAACTTAACTCAAATCGTGGCGAGAAAGCAGTACTCAGCTAATGACCGACGTCATCTGTGACCGACGGCGTCGTCTATGCCGGGCATGTCGAGCATACCGGCGCGGCCCAGCAAAGCTGGCCCCCCGCCTGGTGGTGGTGGGGGTGGCGCGTGTCACGCCCGGCAATCGCACTCACGGCGCTAAACCCCCGCCCGGCAGCGCTTGGCGCAAACCTCACCGGGCTTAATAATGTCCCGGCGGCGCTTGGGGCCACACCACACATTCTTCGGCAGCGCTTGGCGCTGCACCTTAGATGGCCCAATCTGCTAGGCGCTCCCCTCCCTACACCCGCAGCGCTCAACTCTTCAGGCGCCGCGGACATGCTCGCCGTATAGAAAAGGGGATGGGTAAAATTCTATCAATTTGCCCCTGACATTTTCATAAACACGTAAATAATTTCATTGTCATCCTTTCTGCTGCCGCACCCCATTAGAAATGTCATTGCCTGGTTGCAGTGGAAATCCAGCGTCAACGCCGTTGTGGCGCGGCTGTGATGTGCAGTCTCTGAGCGCGCTGCCAGCACGTGATGTCGCGTTAATGCGAGGTATACATTTACCACCCGCTGGCGAATGACGATTGCCAAAGCCTTGTGAAACGAAAGGGGTGAATCAGTGCATAAACGGCTAAGGCTGTAATTCTTTTACTGCAATCGGATTTTACAGAGGTGATAAGGCCCTATGGACGCGCTTGCTTATCAGCGCGAGCTTTGCGCGACAATCTGTATTAAAGCGAAGCACCAGACGGAGGTATTTTCTGGCACGCCGTATCCGTCGCCGGCGCTTCTGCCATTGTGTCACATATCCCATCATGGCCAAGAGGCATCACGCTGTCCTCTTGGCGGTAATAAGTAAAGATGATGCCAGGGATCCATTCTTTTGTTGGCCTCCACGGCAGAGCTTCTTGTGTTTTGAACCCGCAGAGCAGAGCAAGATCATTGCGCAAATAGGTTCTGATTTTGGGATCAATTTGGTAGTCATTGATGTAGGGATAGAGCAGAAAAATGATCTGTGGCATGGTTAAGCTCAATACGGTGACGGGATCGGATTTCACTAGCGCTATAATGGATTCACGTGCATATTTGTCGCCATTCATATAATCCTACTTGTCCTGGGTAAGCTCAGAATAATCAAATACCATGAGTTCCAGCGACAAACAAAGCGCGGTGGATGACCCTCTGTTTATCCTTGTGTTCTAAAACGTCAAAATGTTGCTGATAAAAATGCTCAAAAAAACGGCGGATTGTAATTTTTTAAAAGCTAATAGGGCGATTTTATTCATTATTTCTTGCTTGATAGGCATAGAGGATTCTTTTCATGTTTAAATAATTATTGGCGATAATTTGAGCGAAATGCGACTAGCAGAAAGGTTACTGCAAAAAAACGGTGCCGAATAGCAGTTGTTTTAGACATTGTCCGAGTGTGACCTGTTCATTTAAAGAAGAGCTTGTCTGGCGTGAGCGGGCTTTATTGTCGGGGAAAAGTAGGTCTAATGCCTTTATGGCGACCCTTTCTATTCGGTATTGGCATCGGCGAAGAGGCAACGGGCGCCATAACGGGTGCCATAAGGCATCAGCTTTCCATCTACTCAGCTTGTGCGGGCGATGTTGAACAGCAGGGCCTTGTAAAGATTGATTAGGGCGGTAAAATATATATCAAAGTCTCTACTCAGCGGCTTGCAATAAAAATAACATCATAAGGATTACGACTAGGTCGAATAATGTTTACTGTCGGGGCTGCGAAAAGCAAATCCATGAAACAGCAAAAAGCTGCCCGCACTGTGGCGCCATCTATAACGTAGTCGGCAGTAAAAATCGCATCTCCGCCGCGCTATTGGCGTTTTTCCTCGGCGGTTTCGGCGTTCACAAATTCTATTTAGGCAAGACTGGCCAGGGGGTACTGTATCTGCTGTTCTGCTGGACCTTTATCCCTGCGTTAATAGCTTTCATTGAATTTATTATCTATTTATGTACCTCTGACGAAAATTTCGCCAGAAAGTATGGTTAAACCCAGGCGCATGACCTTAATCCGGAGCGGGATTAATCATCCTCATCCGCGTTTAACGTTTCGCTTAGAGTCCTTTTTGAATAGCGGCAGAGATCCCTGGCTTGCTCGACAGGGTCACGCTGGCTGATGAAGGCGCGAATGGTCGAAGCGGGATATCTTGCTGTTTCCTTAGGATTGACATTCAAAGGCGAACACTAACCCGATTGGATTGGCGTTCGGTTCTGGTGTGGGCGTAAGGACTGGGTTAACGTGAAGGCTATCCCGCCCGGCCATCGCCACAGGCACCAGGGCCATGATGCATGCTGTTTTGGGTCTGGCAGGAGGGAAAACCATGGGCGGCAGAATGCTATCCCTTACTGCCGCGAATCGTTAATCAACTGAGGTGAGGAGCAAGGCATGCACAAGCACGCGATATTGCGTTCAACGCTCGACAACCGGCAACTTTTCACCGCGATGGCCGCCCATAATCCCTTGTGCGCGCGGCTTGCCGCTGAGGCGGGCTTTGACGGCATCTGGGGCAGCGGGTTCGAGTTGGCGGCCAGCTACGCGGTGCCGGATGCCAATATCCTGCCGATGGGCATTCACCTGGATATGATGCGCGCTATCGCTGCCGCCGTCGCAACCCCCGTGATTGCGGATATCGATACCGGTTTTGGTAACGCGGTAAATGTCAGCTATGCCATCCCACAGTATGAGGCGGCCGGCGTGGCGGCGGTAGTGATGGAGGATAAGACCTTTCCAAAAGACACCAGCCTGCGCACCGACGGGCGGCAGGAGCTGGTCAGCATTGAAACCTTTCAAGGCAAGATTGGCGCCGCCATCGACGCCCGCCAGGATAGCAATTTGGTAATTATCGCCCGGGTCGAGGCGTTGATTGCCGGGCTCGGGCAGGACGACGCCCTGCGCCGGGCGTACGCGTATCAAGAAGCTGGCGCGGATGCGATCCTCATTCATTCCCGGCAAAAAACCCCGGCGGAGATCCTCTCGTTTATCGATGCCTGGACAGGCCAGATTCCGCTGGTGCTGGTGCCGACGGCGTATCCGCAGCTTACCGAGTCGAGTATTGCCGAGAGCGGTAAAGTGGGGATCGTCATTTACGGTAATCACGCCATCCGCGCGGCGGTCGGCGCGATGGCGGCATCTATGGGGTGGACACCGCCTTGCCGACCGTCAACGACATAATGACGCTGCAGGGGGACGAAAGCATGCGCGCGGTGGAAAGTCGCTTTTTGCGCTAAAGCGATGGCAAAACCGGGCAGGGCGGCGGTGCGATGGGGACCAGTCGCAGAGGGCCGCTCAATGTTCGGGCGTTATTCGCGCATGAGTCTAGAGCTATGCGCCAGCCACAATGTGACTACCAGTATCAAAATGGCGGCTGAATAACACAGCGTGTCCAGCGGGTTTTCATGATCGACGACGATGAGGCGGATAATGGCCGTAATGCCAATATAAATAAAGTAACGCAGGGGAAAGTGATATCCTGACTGAAAATATTTCACTATCAGGGCGATAAACTCAAAGTAGAGAAAATAGGTGACAATACCCTCTATCAACAGATAGGTAGAACTTTGTTCGCCCGCGTTGAGCAGCACCCGCGCTAAATCGTAGGTTTGGCCAGCCCAGGAAAATAATCAATATCATACTCAAACATACCAGGCCGATATTTAAAACCATTTGCAGTGCATCGGCAATACGCGTTCCAGAAATCATGGTGTCATTACCCTGCATAAACGTTGTCGGGGTTATCTCCGGCAGTATAACGCTTTTCAGTGTGATGTATGTCACAAAAAGGAGCTGATGACCCTAACGGCTATCTGGTTTAACCGCGGTTTAAACCATTAAGGTCGGCTTGGGTGGTAAACCAACCTTGAGGAT
Organism: Candidatus Sodalis endolongispinus; assembly: GCF_018777395.1. Taxonomy (GTDB): domain Bacteria; phylum Pseudomonadota; class Gammaproteobacteria; order Enterobacterales; family Enterobacteriaceae; genus Sodalis_B; species Sodalis_B endolongispinus. The sequence goes on along the minus strand of NZ_JAFJYC010000001.1, from coordinate 663,256 downwards.
AACGCGGGGTCAGGGGGGGTGACTGGTACTAAAAAGGAACCGAAGTAACACCCTATTAGCGCCGATTAACGCCGACAGGAGCGGCTTTTCACACCCCGATGTGAATGTTGCTGCGCATTAAAGCGGAAGCGGCCATGCACGTTTTACAGTATGATAAAGTCCGCAAAACGTGTATTTATTAGCTGAGTAATAGAAAGTAGTCTGACCTGAATCAATTCAGCTTTGGCGATTTGTTATACTCTTTCTTCACACGCCCCGGCATCCGTTGCGGGTGGGAAAGGCGGTAACAAACGTATTGTATTCTACAAGCGGTATCTTAAGTTCAGAGGTAGTCATGATTAAAAAAATCGGTGTACTGACAAGCGGCGGTGATTCACCAGGCATGAATGCGGCCATCCGGGGCGTGGTACGGGCCGGCCTTTCCGAGGGCCTGGAGGTCTACGGCATTTACGACGGTTACCTGGGCCTGTTTCAGGATCGGATGGCGAAACTGGATCGTTATAGCGTTTCGGACATGATTAACCGCGGCGGCACCTTTCTCGGTTCTGCCCGTTTTCCAGAATTCCGAGAGGAAGGCACCCGCGCCATCGCTATTGAGAACATGACCAAGCGTGGCCTGGATGCGCTGGTGGTGATCGGCGGAGACGGCTCCTATATGGGTGCCAAGCGTTTGACCGAAATGGGTTTCCCCTGCATTGGCCTGCCGGGCACGATTGATAATGACGTGGCGGGCACCGATTACACCATTGGCTACTTCACCGCGCTGGAAACGGTCGTCGAGGCCATTGACCGGCTGCGCGATACGTCTACGTCACATCAACGTATTTCCATCGTGGAGGTCATGGGCCGGCATTGTGGCGATCTGACCATGGCGGCCGCTATCGCCGGCGGCTGCGAGTTTATTGTGTTGCCTGAGGTGGAATTTAAGCCGGAAGACCTGGTCTACGAAATCAAGGCGGGTATCGCTAAAGGTAAAAAACACGCCATTGTCGCGATCACTGAACATATTTGTAATGTTGCCGAGCTGGCTCAATATATTGAAAAAGAGACGGGGCGGGAAACCCGTGCCACCGTACTGGGCCATATCCAGCGCGGCGGTATCCCGGTGGCTTACGACCGTATTTTAGCCTCACGCATGGGTGCGTACTCCATTGAACTGCTGTTGCAGGGCTACGGCGGCCGCTGTGTCGGGGTGCAAAACGAGCGACTGGTGCATCACGACATCGTCGACGCCATTGAAAATATGAAACTTCCTTTCCGCAGCGATATCCTGGAAACAGCAAAAAAACTGTTCTGATGTTGCCGGTTGCCTTGCCCTCGGATCCGAGGGCAAGTGCTCTAGCTCCCCCGACCCCACCCCGCCATCATACAAATCTCATTATATTCTTTGGTTATATAAACTATGTTTATATTCTTTTAGCTCGCTAAATTTTTCTGCCACTCTCTGCAGAAAACGTTTCCAATTCCAAAAAATTTCCAGATGGAGTGAAAGATGTCCAAATGGCGTGCCGGCGTGTTACTTATGTTGCTGTCTGGAAGCGTGGTGGCTAAGGATATTCAGCTGCTAAATGTTTCCTATGATCCTATCCGCGAATTCTATCAGCAATACAATAAGGCGTTTAGCCAGTACTGGCAGCAAAAAACCGGCGATCACGTTACGGTGCGCCAGTCACATGGTGGCTCCGGCAAACAGGCGACCTCCGTCATTAACGGCATCGAAGCGGATGTGGTCACACTGGCACTGGAGTCAGATGTGGATGCTATTGCCGAGCGTGGGCGCATCGATAAAAACTGGATCACACGCCTGCCCGACAACTCCGCGCCTTACACCTCCACTATCGTATTCCTGGTGCGCAAGGGCAATCCGAAACAAATCCATGATTGGTCCGATTTGATTAAACCTGGCGTATCGATTATTACGCCCAATCCTAAAACATCCGGCGGGGCGCGCTGGAACTATTTGGCCGCCTGTGGCTATGCACTGCACCAAAACAATAACGATCAGGCTAAAGCGCAGGCGTTTGTAAAGGCGCTGTTCAAGAATGTCGAAGTGCTCGATTCCGGCGCTCGCGGCGCAACCAACACCTTTGTTGAGCGCGGCCAGGGGGATGTGCTGATTGCTTGGGAAAATGAGGCGCTGTTGGCAATCAATGAATTGAATAGCAAGGATCAGTTTGAAGTCATAACCCCAAGTGAGTCGATTTTGGCTGAACCAACAGTATCGGTGGTGGATAAGCGCGGCACCCGCGATGTGGCAACGGCATATCTGAACTATCTCTATTCGGCTGAAGGGCAACGTATCGCGGCGCAAAACTATTATCGCCCGCGCGACGCCAATGTGGCCAAGGAATTTGCCAAAGAGTTTCCAACATTGAAGCTGTTTACCCTGGCTGAGACTTTTGGCGATTGGACCAAGGTGCAAAAAGAGCATTTCGCCAGCGGAGGCAGTTTCGATAAGATTAGCCAGCGCTGAAAACAGACGGGCGGCAATGCGACGTTTGACCTGTTAAACACCACCGGGCCGGTCAGCGTTTGACCGGCCCGGTGCTTTTGCGAGGGGCTGCGTTATCCCCTCGCCGGACTTGAGCTATCAGGCCTGTTTCGCTTCTGCTGCAGACTTAACGATCACCGCAAAGGCGTCAGCCTTCAGCGATGCGCCGCCGACCAGGGCGCCATCGATATCCGGTTGTGTGAAAAGCTCCGCGGCATTTCCGGCGTTAACCGAGCCGCCATATTGGATAATGACCTGCTCAGCAATTGCCGCGTCATGCTTGGCGATATGGTCGCGGATAAATTTATGCACCTCCTGCGCCTGCGCCGGCGTCGCGGATTTGCCCGTACCGATGGCCCAGATGGGCTCGTAGGCAATGACGGTATTCTCAAACGCTTTGGCGCCCAGGCTGTTAAGCACCGCATCGATCTGACGGGAGCACACCGCTTCGGTTTGGCCGGCTTCGTTTTCCGCTTCGCTTTCGCCGATACACAATACCGGGATCAGGCCAGCTTCTTTTAAGATGGCGAATTTTTCGGCGATAAACTCATCGCTTTCCTTATGATAGGTGCGGCGTTCGGAGTGCCCGATGATGATATATTTCGCGCCGATATCTTTCAGCATTTCGGCGGAGACTTCACCGGTGTAGGCGCCCGAAAGATGGGTGTCGACGTTTTGCGCACCCAGCGCAATCCGGCTGCCGCCCAGATGGTGTTTCGCCAAATCAAGATAGGTCACCGGCGGTGCGATGGCGACATCGCAACCGACGACGCTGCTGAGTTCGTTGCGCAGCGCCGCGATCAATTCATTGACCACATGCTTGCTGCCATTAAGTTTCCAATTACCCATCACTAACGGATGTCGCATTGTTATTCCTCCATTCAGGGAACGCGAGAGATGAAAAGTACTGCCTAGGGGCAAGTTTTACCTGACCTCAGTATAAAGAGGAAATACTTGGGTGGCTTTGTTTTTTGTCATTTATCGTGCATGAATCAGGGCTCGGCCAGGGCGAGTTTGACGGGTTCGACGGCGAGAGTCAGGCCCTTGTCGCCATTGTCCGCCACCACATAGCGCAGCGCGCCACACTGTTGTTGAAAAAAACGTGAACCATGCCCGCGATTAAGCAGATCCAACACCCGCCCGGTGCTTTGCTCCACGCTTATCGTCGGTTTAAACTCACGCAGCAGCGCCGCCATATAGGTGATGGCGGTCGCGCGAGCGGCTTTTCCGGTGCTGCCTTCCACCGGCAGATAGGTAAGCTGCAGCGTTTTGATTTTGCCGCTACCTTTTTCCAGCGCCGTGGAGGCATACAGGGTTTCATTAATCTTACTGGCGGCGCGGGTGAGATTCGCCGGTTCGCTCGGGCCTCCCAGAGCGTGAAACTCGCCAATGGGCAGGGTCGGATTGTGGCTGTTGTACCGTTCGCGGAATTTGGTCACCGTGGTATCGAACGTCGGCGCTCCGGCCAGCAGATAAGGGGCGGTCTGGGCTGTGCCGTTTGGCGCCGGCGGCCCGGCGATGCCGTTAGCGGCAGAGGGTGCGCTTGCCGGGGGCAGAGGGGAGGCGCTGTGGCTGGTGCCTGTTGCGATGGCGGCAGGGGGTGGCGCAGCGCTACCGCTGGCGGCAGGGGGCGGCGCGCTTGCAGCTGCAACGGGGGGATGGCGGTGCACTGCGGCAGGCGCCTCTTCCCCGTAGGCGGTGGGGCCGATGGCCATCGCGCACAGCAGCGCCAGCCGCCAGGCGGAACGGCGTGACAGCGGCCTGCAGGCCTTTATCTCCGTCGCCACCATTACCAGTAATGCTCGCTGGTCATATGGCCCGGCTTGCGCTTGAAATGTTTGCGCATGCCGCGGCTGTCTTTCAACAGCTGCTGCGTGTCGCGCACCATTTGCGGGTTACCGCACAGCATGACGTGGCTATTTTCGTCTTCCAGCCTCAGGTCCACCGCCGCTTCCAGCGAGCCGTCGGCGATAAGGGCAGGTACGCGTCCGGTGAGCGACCCGGGAACCTGTTCGCGGCTGACCACCGTTTGGACGCGCAGCTTACCGTTAAAACGCTGCTGAAGTTCCAGCATCTGCGGCAGATAGCTCAGATCCTGAGCAAAACGCGCCGCGTGCACCAGAATAATCGAGTTGAACCGTTCAAGCCCTTCGCCTTGCTCAAGAATCGATAAATAGGGCCCTAATGCGGTACCCGTCGCCAGCATCCACAAATTGTCACAGGGCGGGATCTCGTCCAGCACGAAGAAACCCGCCGCTTCCTTGGTCACCATCAGATTATCGCCGGGCTGTAGCCTATGCAGCGGCGGGCTGAGTTTGCCTTCCGGTACGGTAACCAGGTAAAACTCCAGGTTGTTATTCCGCGGCGCGTTGACGTAGGAATAGGCGCGCTGAATCTTTTCGCCGTTGATTTCCAGCCCCAGCTTGGCGAATTGTCCGGCGGTAAAGGGGTCGACGGGCGCATGGACGATGAGACTAAAGAGACTGTCCGTCCAGTGCTTCACCTGCACCACGTTACCCGATACCCATTCAGCCATAGTATTTAACTCCCCTTGATCCTGCCGGTCGTTCCCCGGTCGACATGCGTTAATCCACTCTGTCACAGCGGCTGAAATTGTCCTTCAGGACGCGTCGGCGTTCGGCGCACGGCCTGAACTCCCCATCTGCGGACGAGCCATTATCGGCTAATTTCGTTAACGCATCCAGTCCGCGGCGCGGTAAGCGGTTATTCAAGGACGCGTACAGAATAATTTACCGTCCGTTCACCGGACATTACAGCGCAAGGGTTGGGATAATGAAGATATTAACTGGACTTAAAGCTTGAGTGTGGTATTTATGTCGGAAAATCAACCATTGTTCTGTATATATCACTATTAACAAGCAATACACAGAATTAATCAGCTATCTAAGTAATATCTATGATGAACCCGCGTGCGTTGTCCGTGTTGATGTTATTAATTACCTTGGTGGCCGTCGGGCAGATGGCGCAGACCATTTATGTACCCGGTATTCCTCTTATCGCCCGTGATCTCATGGTGCGTGAAGGGGCGATACAGCGGCTGATGTCCGCCTATCTCCTGTGCTATGGCGGTTCGCAGCTTATTTACGGTCCGCTCTCCGATCGGGTGGGGCGCCGTCCGGTCATCTTGAGCGGGATGGCTATCTTCTGCCTGGGAACGATGCTGAGCCAATCGCTGTCGATGATGACGATTGCCTGCGGTATCCAGGGCATCGGCACCGGCGTGGGCGGCGTGATGGCGCGGACGCTGCCGCGGGACATCTGCGATGGCCGCTCGCTGCGGCGGTCTAACGGTCTGCTCAATATGGGCATTTTGATAAGTCCCCTACTGGCGCCGCTGATAGGCGGCGTACTTGCAGACTGGCTGGGCTGGCGCGCGTGCTTCGCGTTTTTGCTGCTGCTGAGCTGCAGCGTCAGTCTGCTGGTCTGGGGGCGTTTGCCGGAGATGCGTCCGCAGCGCCCGGTCGGCAGCGGCCGAAGTCTCGGTTTTAAGCGCCTGCTGAGCGAAAAGGTCTTCAATCACTATCTGCTGATGCTGGTCGGCGGACTGTCGGGGATTGTCGCCTTCGAGGCCAGCAGCGGCGTGCTGTTGGGCAGCATGGGGCTGACGGGCCGAGAGGTCAGCCTGTTGTTCATCCTGCCGCTGCCGGGCACGTTTTTGGGCGCCTGGTATGCGGGGCGCGCAATCAAGCCCTTCAGCGCGCTGATGTGGCGGGCGGTAATGAGCTGCCTGCTGGCGGGGATATTGATGTGGCTGCCGGCCTGGTTCGGCATCATGACGCTCTGGACGTTGCTGTTGCCGGCCGGCCTGTTCTTTTTCGGCGCCGGCATGCTGTTTCCGCTGGCCACTACCGGCGCGATGGAGCCTTATCCCTATTTGGCCGGCACCGCGGGCGCGCTGGTCGGCGGCCTGCAAAATATAGGCTCAGGCGCCGTTGCCGGCTTTTCCTCGCTGCTGCCGCAGCAAGGCCAGTTCAGCCTGGGGATGATAACCTTCGCCATGGGGATGCTGATCCTGCTGTGCTGGCTGCCGCTGGCGCAAACCCTGCACCGCCAGAGGCCGGAGATTGTCTAGGGCGCGCGCCGACGCTCCGGCCGGCGCTCAGAGGATGAAAGGATGCAGCGCGTCATCCTTGCGATCGAGATAGTGAATCGACGTAATGCGGCGAATGGTGCGGCTCTTGCCGCGGATGAGCAGCGTTTCGGTGGTGGCAATATTGCCTTTACGCGTGATGCCGTTCAGCAAGTCTCCTTTGGTAATGCCGGTGGCGGAGAAAATGACGTTATCGTTGTGTGCCATCTCTTCCAGTCGTAGCACCTGATTCGCCATAATACCCATCTCCGCGCAGCGGGCGAGTTCAGCCGTGCCTATCAGGCGGTTATCCTCGCTGTCGCCTTTCACCCGATGACGCGGCAGCAGGCGGCCCTGCATATCACCATCCATGGCGCGGATCACCGCAGCGGAGATCACCCCTTCCGGCGCGCCGCCGATGCCATACATCACGTCCACTTCGCTATCGGGCATGCAGGTGAGGATTGACGCCGCGACGTCGCCATCGGGGAAGGTGAAGACCCGCACCACAAGCCGCTGCAGGGATTGTATGCATGCCTCATGACGCGGCTTGGCCAGCAACGACACCGTTAATTCCGACAGGGTTTTACCCAGACGGCTGGCGACCGCGCGCAAATTATCCTCCAGCGGGGCGGAGAGATCGATGGCGCCCCGGGCCGCCGGGCCGACCACCAATTTTTCCATGTACATATCCGGCGCGTGTAAAAACGCGCCTTTTTCCGCTACGGCCAGCACCGTCAAAGCGTTGGCCTGCCCCAGGGCGGTCATGCGGGTGCCATCGATAGGATCGACGGCAATATCCACCGCCGCGCCGGCGCCGGTCCCGACCGCTTCACCAATGTACAACATGGGTGCCTCATCAATATCGCCTTCGCCTATCACGATACGGCCATTGATGGGCACCTGATTTAGAACAATGCGCATGGCCTGAACCGCAGCGTTATCGGCGGCGTTTTTATCACCGCGGCCCAGCCAGCTATAACCGGCCAGGGCGGCGGCTTCGGTGACGCGGGAAAATTCAATGGCTAATTCACGTTTCATGACGGTTTCCTGACGGCCTAACAAGCACAATTGCCGCCAGTTTATCACACTCCGCCGCCGCCGGGGGGGAGGTGCTGGACGGCGACCGTTACTCTTTGTCCTGTTCTTCCCAGGCCCGCGCGCGTGCCACCGCTTTTTTCCAGCCCTCATAGCGATAGTTACGCTCCGTGGTTTCGATACCGTGGCGGAACTCGCGTTCGATGACCGCTTTACTGCGCACCTCCTCCAGATCGCTCCAGAAACCGACCGCCAGGCCCGCCAAATAAGCGGCACCGAGAGCGGTGACTTCCCGGACTTCCGGGCGTTCGACGCGGGTCCCCAAAATATCGGACTGGAACTGCATCAGAAAATTATTGGCCACCGCGCCGCCGTCAACCCGTAACGCTTTCAGCCGCTCGCCGGAATCCGCCTGCATGGACTCGATAAGATCGCGCGTTTGGAAGGCAATGGACTCAAGCGTCGCGCGGATGATGTGGTTGGCGTTCACGCCGCGCGTGATACCGAAGATGGCGCCGCGGGCGTAGGGATCCCAATACGGGGCGCCGAGGCCGGTAAAGGCCGGCACCACGTATACGCCGTTGGTGTCTTTCACCTTGCTGGCGAAATATTCCGAGTCGGTGGCGTTGTTAATCAGCTTCATCTCATCGCGCAGCCATTGTATGGCGGCGCCGGCGACGAACACCGCCCCCTCCAGCGCATAATTCACTTCGCCGCGCGGGCCGCAGGCGATGGTGGTTAGCAGGCCGTGACGCGACTGTACCGCTTCGGTGCCGGTATTCATTAGCAGGAAGCAACCGGTGCCGTAAGTATTCTTCGCCATGCCGGGGGAGACGCATAGCTGGCCGTACAGCGCCGCCTGTTGATCGCCTGCGATACCGGCGATGGGAATACGGGTGCCGCCTTTGCCGCCGATATTGGTCTGGCCATAAATTTCCGAGGACGGCCGCACTTTGGGCAGCATGGCGCGCAGAATATCGAGGATATCCAGCAGGCGGTCGTCCCATTCCAGTTTATGGATGTTGAACAGCATAGTGCGCGAGGCGTTGGTGTAATCGGTGACATGCACCCGTCCCTGGGTCATTTTCCAGATAAGCCAGCTGTCGACGGTGCCGCACAGTAATTCGCCGCGCTCGCGAGCGCCCTTCACATGGTCGAGGATCCATTTGACTTTGGTCCCGGCGAAATAGGGGTCGATAACTAAGCCCGTGGTGTGGCGCACATACTCTTCAAGCCCATCGCGTTTCAGCTTCTCGCAGATATCCGCAGTACGGCGGCACTGCCACACGATGGCGTTGTAGATAGGTTTCCCGCTCTCTTTATCCCATACCACCGCGGTTTCACGCTGGTTGGTGATGCCGATGCCGGCAATTTGATCGGAGCGGATATCCGCTTTCGCCAGCACTTCCACCAGCGTCGAGCTCTGGCTGGCCCAAATCTCCATCGGGTCATGCTCCACCCAGCCCGGCTTAGGATAGATTTGGCTAAATTCCCGCTGCGAGACGCTGACAATGTTGGCGTCGTGATCGAGCACGATCGCGCGCGAGCTGGTGGTTCCCTGGTCGAGCGCGACGATATATTTTTTTTCTGATGGCATAAGAGTTTCTCGCTATTGTAAACGTTCAACAAAGGAAATCAGGCTTTAGGCTCGGAACGCGTGGCGCGGCCCTGGGCGACGGCGACGTCATCGGCCTCTTCACCGCTCAGTTGACCGGGCAGATGCGGCCCAATCAATGCGCGATAACCGAAGGCGCCCAGACAGGCTCCGACCACCGGCGCAATCAGCGGCACCAGGAAGTATGGGATCTCCCGGCCGCCGGTATAAGCAACTTTGCCCCAGCCGGCCAGGAAGGCGAAGGTTTTGGGGCCGAAATCACGCGCGGGATTCAGGGCGAAGCCGGTCAGCTGCCACATCGAGGCCCCTATCACCGCTATTAAAATCCCGATTAGCAGCGGCGCCAGGGGCCCGCGCGGGATGCCATTGCCGTCGTCGGTCAGCGCCAGAATCAGGCACAGCAAAATGGCGGTAATGACCATTTCGACCAGAAACGCCTGGGCTACCGAAATATGCGGATTAGGGTAGGTCGAGAAAATGCCGGCGAGATCCAGACTTTCGACACTGCCGCGAACCATATGATGTGTCTGCTCATAATCAAAAAACAGATTATAGTAAAGGCCGTAGACCAGCGCCGCGGCGCAGAAAGCGCCGAGCATTTGCGCCACGATGTAGGGCAGGACTTTACGCCGCTCGAAGCTGGCGAACAGCCAGAGCGCAATGGTGACGGCCGGGCTGAGGTGCGCACCGGAAACGGCCGCGGTGAGATAGACCGCCATCGCCACGCCCATACCCCATATGATGCTGATCTCCCATTGACCGAACGACGCGCCGGCCAGCTTCATGGCGGCGACGCAGCCGGCACCGAAGAAAATCAGTAATCCAGTCCCGAGGAATTCGGCGATGCACTGCCCTTTGATTGTCGGTGATGTTAATTGGCTCATAAACGGTTCCTGTGGCTGAGCGGTATTGAACCTAGCTGATGCAACACAGCTGTCACTGATTGAGAATAGGGTAATAACTTATGTAGTTATAATGTGAATTTATCGTTAACGAGCAAAAACGAGAAATATCGAACGTTAAATGTGTGGGACGTGTCATAAAAATGCGCGTATTCGCTTAATAATTGGTTCCTAAACACCCATTTCTTACGCTGCTAAGTACCCAAATTGCACCCGGCATCCGTCACAAAGGGAAACGGTAGCGCCGCCGCCGCCGGCTGGATAAAAAGCCGCCGGCAACGCGAAATCCCACCATGGGGGCGAACCGGTGGCGTTGGTGGAGGTCTAATGTCCTAATTGAGACAATGTGTATGGACACGGGCAGGCAGGCTACTTAAAATCCGGGATAAGTCACAGCATAGGGCAGCGGCAACACGCCTGGGCGGTCGGCTTTATCGAGTTACACAAGGGTGTGTAGCGACCACTGACCAAGACGCCTTGTGTCTTTAAGGGGAAACAAATGGCATTTGAAGTATTTGAGAAACTGGAAGCGAAAGTCCAGCAGGCGATCGATACCATCACGCTTTTGCAAATGGAAATCGAAGAGCTGAAAGAAAAGAACAACAGCCTGAGCCAGGAAGTGCAGCAGGCGCAGGGCAACCGGGAGTCACTGGTGAACGAAAACGAGCAGCTCAGACAGGAACAGAGTGTGTGGCAAGAGCGTTTGCGCGGCCTGTTGAGCAAGATGGATGAAGTCTGACGTCCCTGACGTTCTCCCTGCTGGCGGTGTGCGCATCGCCTTGCGTGTCAGGTCAGCCGCGCCAGGCTGGCTGACCCTGGCGGCGTTTGCTGCCGGGCATCCCGTCGCTGCGGGTGCTGCCGCCTGAGCGTGTGCGCCGGGCAGCCACGGGACGCCGCCGTCGCCATGCTACGCGTTACGTTCACGGCGGCGCTAGCCCTTATTCCAGATCGAGCGCGTCTTCGGACAGGATAACGCCGGTGTTGTCAGCATACAGATGATCGCCGGAAAAGAAGGTGACGCCGCCGAAATTGACGCGGGTATCGCTTTCACCAATGCCTTCGCTGGCGGCGCCGGCCGGGGTGGCGGCCATGGCTTGAATGCCCAGATCCAGCTCTTCCAGGTCATCCACCTGGCGCACCGCGCCGTAAACCACGATCCCTTCCCACTCGTTTTGCACCGCGAGATTGCCCAGTTCGGCATCAATGAGCGCCCGCCGTACCGATCCGCCGCCGTCCACCAGCAGGACGCGGCCGCGTCCGTTTTCTTGCAGCAGATCGTAAAGCAAACCGTTATCCTCAAAACACTTTACGGTCGTGATCTGACCGCCGAAGGAGGTTCTGCCGCCAAAATTAGTGAAAAGAGGCTCAACAACGTTCACGTCTTCCTGATAGATGTCACATAATTCTGAGGTATCGTATTTCATAGGATTTACGTCGGTTTGCCACTGGAGACGCAAGTATATCGCGTTCTCAGCAGAGTTGCCAAAGTCATCAAAGGCGAACTTGATGCGTGTCAGAAAAGCAGCCGCGTCAGGGACAGCAGCAGGCCTAGCGCGAACAAAATGTTGACGATCAATACGCATTTGACGGTTTTTTCCAGCATCGGCCTGATGCCGGAAGGATCCGTTTCGTGCAGGACGAAACGCGCCTGCATATACAGCGCCGGCACCGCCAGCAAAAATAGCCAGCCGGTAAGATTATGCATCTCCAGCAGGGCGAAAATCGCCAGGAACAGCACCGCGCCGGCCAGCAGACAGACGTGATAATAACGCGCCCGCTGGGGCCCCAGGCGCACCGCCAGGGTGTTTTTACCGTTGAGACGATCGCTTTCGATATCGCGCAGATTATTGATATTCAGCACCGCCGCAGCCAGCAGGCCACAAGCGGTGGCGGGTAAGATCACCACGGCGTGGAAGGCGCCGGTTTGCAGGTAGTAGCTGCCGCCCACGCTTAGCCAGCCGAAGAAAATCAGCACCGACAAATCGCCAAGTCCCATGTAGCCATAGGGGCGGGTGCCGACGGTATAGGTGATGGCGGCGATAATCGATAAGACGCCCAGGCACAGAAAGCCGAACACATCCGCTGCGGTGTTGCAGGCGACGAAAATCAGTAGCGCGCCCGACAATAACGACAATACCACCGCCAAGAGCAGTGCAAATTTCATCTGCTCGCGAGAGATGAGCCCCAGCTGCATGCCGCGCAGTGGCCCGATGCGGCCACGGTCGTCGCTGCCTTTCACCGCATCACCATAATCGTTGGCCAGGTTGGAGAGGATCTGCAGCATGGAGGCGGTCAATAGCGCCAACAGCGCCACCACCGGCCGGAATTGTCCCTGCCAGCCGGCTATCGCGGAGCCGGTGACAATGGAGGCGAGCGCCAGCGGCAGGGTGCGTAGCCGCAGGCTGACCCTCCAGGCTTTTGTCGGACTGAGTGTTGCTGTGTCGCTCATGTATGCACTCTTCTCTACGGTGGCGTGCGTGCCAAAAAAAGGGAGGCCTGAGCCTCCCGTTGCGGATGTCGATTACCCTGAAATGCGTTACAGGATAAAGCGGCTCAAATCTTCATCAGATACTAACTCATCCAGGTGGCCGCGAACATAATCTGCATCAATAGAAATAGTTTTACCGTTCCCCTCGCTGGCGTCATAGGAAATATCTTCCATTAACCGCTCCAGAACGGTATGCAGACGGCGGGCGCCAATGTTCTCGTTACGCTCATTCACCTGCCAGGCGGCTTCGGCGATCCGCTTGATGCCATCCTCGGTGAAGGTGATGCTCACCCCTTCCGTCGCCATCAGCGCGATATATTGGTGATGAGCGAGGCGCTCGGTTCGGTTAGGATGCGCTCAAAATCGTCGGTGGTCAGGGCTTCAAGCTCGACGCGGATCGGCAGACGGCCTTGCAGCTCGTGGATCAGGTCCGACGGGCTGGAAACCTGGAATGCGCCGGAGGCGATAAACAGAATATGGTCCGTTTTTACCATCCCGTGCTTGGTAGAAACGGTGCAACCTTCCACCAACGGCAACAGATCGCGCTGCACGCCTTCCCGGGAGACGTCAGGCCCGGACACTTCGTCACGTTTGCAGATCTTATCGATTTCGTCGATAAAAACGATACCGTGCTGCTCTACCGCCTCGATCGCCTTCTCTTTCAGTTCTTCCGGGTTCACCAGTTTGGCTGCTTCTTCCTCTACCAGCAGCTTCATGGCCTCTTTGATCTTTATCTTGCGCGGCTTCTGTTTCTGGCCGGCCAGATTTTTGAACATCGATTGCAGCTGATTAGTCATCTCCTCCATGCCGGGAGGCGACATGATTTCAACGCCCATCGGCGCCGAGGCGAGATTGATTTCAATTTCTTTCTCATCCAGCTGACCTTCGCGCAGCTTTTTACGAAAATTTTGGCGCGCGCTGGAGGGTTCGCCGCTCTCCTCCGCTTGTCCCCAGTTGTTCTTGGCCGGTGGGATCAGGACGTCCAGCACCCGCTTTTCGGCGCGAAAACGATTTTGTTCTATGGACTGCAGACGCACCATTTTGACGGCCGCATCGGTCAAATCGCGAATAATGGAATCCACTTCTTTGCCGACATAGCCGACTTCGGTGAATTTGGTGGCCTCGACTTTGATAAACGGAGCGTTGGCCAGTTTTGCCAGGCGACGGGCGATCTCCGTCTTACCGACGCCGGTGGGGCCAATCATCAGAATATTTTTCGGTGTCACTTCATGGCGCAGCGCTTCGTCCAGTTGCATGCGACGCCAACGGTTACGCAACGCGATGGCCACGGCCCGCTTGGCGTTATGCTGGCCGACGATATAGCCATCGAGTTCACTGACGATTTCCCGTGGGGTCATTTCAGACATTTTCAGGATCCTTACGCTTTGGACGTTAATTCTTCAATAGTGTGGAACTGGTTGGTGTAAATGCAGATATCACCAGCAATTCCCAACGCTTTTTCGACGATCTCGCGGGCGCCCAGTTCAGTGTTTTCCAACAGCGCGCGCCGCCGACTGGGCATAAGGGCCGCCGGAGCCAATAGCGATAAGATCATTTTCCGGCTGAATGACGTCACCATTGCCGGTGATAATGAGCGAGTCTGGTTCGTTTGCGACCGCCAGCAGGGCTTCGAGACGGCGCAGCATGCGATCGGTACGCCAGTCTTTAGCTAATTCAACCGCGGCTTTGACCAAATGGCCTTGGTGTACTTCCAATTTACGTTCAAACATTTCAAACAGGGTAAAGGCATCCGCGGTGCTACCGGCGAAGCCCGCGATAACTTTGTCATTATATAGGCGGCGGACTTTGCGCACGTTACCTTTCATGACGGTATTACCCAGAGTGGCCTGTCCGTCACCACCGATGACGACATGGCCTTTGCGGCGTACGCTGACGATTGTTGTCACGAGCAACCCCTTGGAATGGAAATAGTGAGCACCCCGCAAAGAATACGGGGCGAGGATAACTATTAAATGGGGTGGGATTCCGGGTTTTCAACCCCCGGCGGCAACGGGGATGCAATTTGATACCCCGGCACCGCGCACGCTCTGCAGGATCTTGTCGGCGCCAGCACGGCTGGAATAGGGGCCCAGCAGGACGCGATTACAGCCGCCGCCGGTAGTAATGCGGCTTTCAATGCCGGCGAATGCCAACTGTGCCCGCACTGACTCAGCCTGATCCATTGCCTTGAACGAGCCGCACTGGACCAGCCAACGCTGCGGTTTCTCTTTGGGCGCCGTTTTCGCCCCTCCTGCCTCGGCGCTCTTCTGCACCGGCTGAATGGGCGCCGGCGCAGGGGTTTGCCGCGCCGGCGGCGGCACGACGGTAGCCGGTGGCGTCTGGTGTGGCGCCTGCACAGGTTGCTGACTGAAAGGGTTGCGCGGTGCCTGGGTCGTCGGACGCGTTTGCACCGCACCCACCGTTTTACTTTGATCGTTATAGGGCACTTCGTTCAGGTGCGTCGGTCCCCGGCGCATATCCGCCTGCATCTGCTCCAGCAACTGGCGCTGTTCATTGGTCAGCTGCGCGGGTGAGTTCACCTCGCCGCCCGCGGTGGGCTCGGTCGGTGACTGTACCCCAATCTGACGATTTTCCAGCTCCTTGATATAATGCCAGCGTTCTTCCGGCTTGTGCGGTAGCCCGCTGCCGGCGTTTTTGCCGCGGTTAGGCACAATCACCGCGTCTTTCGATTTGTTATGCGCAATGAAATAGAGACCGCCAATAAACGTAATCAATACGGCCGCCGCCAGTGCGATCATCGTTTTGGACGTGCCGGAGGAGGAACGTTTCTTTTTACGGTTGGTCGTTTTACGCCGCGTGCCCGAGGACTTGCCACGGCCTACATAGTCTCTTTGTGCCACTATCGTTTCGCTAAATTTGAGATAATCATCAGGCCGTCATGTTACTGAAGGCAGTAATATTTGACCAGTGTCAGCATTCCGAAAGCGCATCAGTGATGCGTCTGCGGCAGGGCGCTGGTGCCGCGTATGACTAATTCACTGTCGAGCATCATTGATGCTGCCCCTGTCGCATGTTGCCTGAGTTGGCGCAAGAGTAACAGCACTGCTTCGCGCCCAATACGATAACAGGGGGGCGCCACCGTCGTCAGCGGCGGGCAGCAGTAGGCCGCCGCCGTCAGATTGCCAAACCCGGTCAGGGAGAGTTCTTCCGGTACCCTGAGGCCAAGCTGTTTCGCCTGCGCTAACGCCCCCAGGGCTATCATATCGCTATGGCAAAAGATAGCGGTAGGCGGTTGTGGTCGTGAAATCAACATGTTAAGTCCCGTCAAGCCAGTCTGGCAAGTCAACGGGCCGTGAAAGATGCTCTGTTCTCGCGGCGTAATGCCATGGCGCCGAAGTGCCTGACGATACCCCTCCAGGCGCAACCGGCACGCGGGCAGCTGCGCCGGACCACTGATACAGCCGATGCGGCGGTGGCCCAGCCGGTAAAGATAATCCACCACCCGCCAGGCTGCGGTCAGATTATCAGTATGTACCGTTGGCAGCGCCAGCGCCGGCACATATTCATTCACCATGACCATCGGCGGTAGAGCGGACTGCATTTCGCTATCAAGGCAAAACGGCACATCGGCGCCGAGCAGCAACATACCATCAATCGCTCTGCCGCAGATCACGTCGCTTAGATTTTTTTCTGCGCCGGCGCTGGGCGGTACGGCAGCAGCAGCAGCCAATAACCCTGGGCGGCGGCGGTTTCCTGGATGCCGCGCAGGACCTCGCCAAGGTGCGGGTCACCGCTATCGGGCACTAACGCCAGAAGCGTGGCGCTTTCGTGGCTTTTCATTGGCCGGCCGGGGTAGAGCGGTGCATAGCCGATGTTACACGCCGCCCGTCGCACCCGCTGCAGCGTCGCTGGCGACACCTTTTCTGGACGCATCAGCGCCCGTGAGACGGTCGCGGTGGAAACGCCCGCCTGCTGCGCCACATCCCGCATTGTTGCGGGGCAAGCACGGCTTCTTTTTGATTCCACGCATTACTCCTGGGGCATCCCTGGGCCTGTTCAACCTCAACGGCACCCCCTTTGTATCAGATCTCGTGCCGCCGGGACGAGGTCAATACCTTAGTGAATATCGTTTTTACGCCATTGCCGAAGCGCGATCGCAAAACCTTGGCGTCAGCTGTCGAGCGGATCAACGTCCAGCGACCATTTTACTTTGCGCGCCTGGGACAGGGTGCCTACCAGCGGTAGACTGGCGGCGACCAGACGCTGTAGCTGTGGACGCGAAGGGTGGGACAGCAGCAATTGCCAGCGAAAACGCCCACCGCGCTTGGGCGCCAGCGCGGGGATGGGTCCCATCAGCCATAAGGCATTATCCCGCAGCGGGTTGGCGTCCAGCAGTTGGCGTAATTGATCGAGAAACAGCCCTGCCTGGCGGTTGTCATGATCTTCCGCGCGAAACAGGATATGGCTGGTAAAGGGCGGCAGACCCGCCTGGCGACGTTCCTCCAGGGTTTGCTGCGCGAAGTCCATATAACCGCGATGCAGTAACGTTTGCAGCAGAGGATGCTCGGGATGGTGGGTCTGTAATAAAACCTCTCCCTGTTTCCCGGCACGGCCTGCGCGGCCGGCAACCTGCGTATAAATCTGGGCGAAACGCTCGGCGGCGCGAAAATCACCGGAAAATAGTGCGCCGTCCACGTCCAGTAACGACACCAGCGTGACATCCGGGAAATGGTGACCTTTGGCTAGCATCTGAGTGCCGATCAAAATGCGCGCGCCGCCGCGCTGTACCTGAGCTAGGTAACCTTCCAGCGCGCCTTTGCGCGCCGTGGTGTCGCGATCGATGCGCGTCACCGGCACGTCTGGAAACAAGGGCGTCAGCGCCGCCTCCAGCTGCTCGGTGCCCAACCCGACCGCAACCAGTTGGGTTGAACCGCACTGCGGGCATTGCTGCGGCAGCGGGCGCTGGCTGTCGCAGTGGTGGCAGCGCAGCTGACGCTGGTGTTGATGTAAGGTGTAATAGTGATCGCAGCGTTGGCATTCGGCAATCCAGCCGCATTCATGGCATAACAGCGCCGGCGCGAAGCCGCGCCGGTTCAGAAACAGCATGACCTGATTGCCGGCCTGCAAATGCGTGCGCATTTTATCCAGCAGCGGCGCCGATAGGCCGTGCGTCAGCGCAAGCCCCTTCATATCCAGCAATTGCTGGCCGGCGGGTCGGGCGCTGCCGGCGCGTTTGCCCAGCGTGAGCTGGCGGTATTTTTTCTGCTGCACATTATAAAGCGTTTCGAGGGCGGGCGTGGCGGTACCCAGTATTATCGGTATCTTCTCTTCCCGCGCGCGAAAAACTGCCAGATCGCGGGCGTGATAGCGCCACCCTTCATGCTGCTTGTAGGAACTATCGTGCTCCTCGTCGATGACAATAATCCCCAACCGGGCGAAGGGGGTAAACAGCGCCGAACGGGTGCCGATGACGATAGCGCACTCGCCACCCCGCGCTTTCAGCCAGACCGCCAGCCGTTCACTGTCGTTGAGTCCCGAGTGCAGAACCTCAACCGGCGCAGTGAAGCGCTCGCGAAAACGGGCAATGGTTTGCGGTGTCAGACCAATTTCCGGCACCAGCACCAGCGCCTGTTGGCCTTTGGCGAGAATGTTTTCCAGCACCGTCAGATAGACCTCGGTTTTGCCGGAGCCGGTGACGCCGGCCAGCAGCCAGGCGGCAAACCGGTCATCCTCGCTGCGGATAGCGCCGACGGCGGTGGCCTGCTCGGTATTAAGCCGTAGCCGCTCGCCGTTAACGCAAAACCCGGGGCGCCAGTCGTGCGTGTCCACCGCCTGGGGCCGCAAATCGCATAAACCTTTGGCGCGCAGCGCCTGCAGCGCCGCATCGGCCAGCTGCAGTTCGCTTACCTGATGGCGATACACCGGCCCCCGCAGCAGCGCCGCCAACGCCTGTTGCTGTTTTGGCGCCCGCTTCAGAGTGTCGGGTAGCGTGCTGCGTCCTTGTTCCGTGGCGAACCACTGCCACAGCGGCGCCATCGAGGCAGGTTTGCCCTGGCGAAGCAGAACGGGCAAGGCGTGGAACAGCACTTCGCCAGCGGGATAATGGTAATAGCCGATGGCCCAGTTCAGGATGCGCCAGAGGCTATCCGGGAACAACGACTGGCTGTCGAGTACATCGCTTATCGGCTTTAACTTGTCCAGAGCCACCTCGCTGTGCTCGCGGATGGCGGTAACGATGCCAATCGCCTGTCGTTGACCAAACGGAACCCGGACCCGCCATCCGATTACCGGCGCGGCGTTAGCGGGCAAAAGATAATCAAATGTCCGAGCCAGCGGCACCGGTAACGCGACGTTTACAACGGACATGCATTCATCCTGGGTGGCAAAAAAGTGCTGCCAGTGTACACTGTGTCGTCTTTGATGTGCGGATTCTGTTTGCAAAGATTGGCGGCATTCTGTATGATTCGACGCCTTTGATGTCATCCGACATTAGAGCGATAAACTCCATTCGCGTGGTGTCTGGCTAAAGTAGACTGGATAGCGACGCGGCCTTACGAAGAGGTTTTCCATGCAAAAAGATATCCACCCGAAATACGTAGAAATTACTGCTACCTGTTCTTGCGGTAATGTCATCAAGACCCACTCCACCCTGGGCCACGATCTGAATCTGGACGTTTGCGGCGCTTGCCATCCGTTCTACACCGGTAAACAACGTGTGGTTAATACCGGCGGTCGTGTTGATCGCTTCAACAAGCGTTTCAGTATTCCGGTCGGCAAAAAATAATTGCCCTGCCGGTAAAGAAAAAAGGCGCCGCAGGCGCCTTTTTGCTAAGCCTTAAGCGTCGAAAATAGATACCCCTACGTTTCATCAAAAGTTGTACTCGCTTGTCAACTCGTCCCCAGAGTGATCTTGCCCCGCCATCTCCGTACAGCTTTTGTATCTTAAGTTAACGAAGCCCGCTGCCGCCGGTATTCTCTCGGAGAGTGATATCCCAGCGCGCTGTGCGGATGGTTTTCATTGTAATGCGTGAACGCTGCTGCAAGGTTTCGCAGGGCTGCTCACCGCTGTTGTGCAGGGCTCCAGATCCAGTTCTCTGGCGAACCTCTGCGTTTCATGCGCGGTATACGCTGAACCGTTGTCCGTCAACCACTGCACCGCTGTATCGGGTAACCTGTCGCCGAAGCGCTTTTCTACCGACATCAGCATCACATCCTGCACGGTCGAACTGTCGTAGCCTACAGTGCTCGCAGCCCAGTCTATGGCCTCTCTGTCGCAGCAGTCCAGTGCGAACGTGACCCGCAGTTTTTCACCGTTGTCGCAGCCGAACTCGAAGCCATCTGAACACCAGCGCATATCGCTTTCTGCCACCGCGATCCTGCCCTTATGCTCACGCCTCGGCCGCTCTGGTTTTCAATGTAATAACAGCAGGTTATGCTCACACATGATCCTGTAAAGTCGTTTCGCATTTACCGGCGGCAGTCCCTCTGCGCGACGTTGTTTACGCAGGATGCCCCACACCCGCCGATAGCCGTAGCTGGGCATATCGCTGATGATGTCGAGGATGTCCGACAGTATTTCAGCGTCTGCTTCGTCATTACGCCGGTTACAGCGCCTGTCCTGCCAGTCGGCAGAACGCTTAATCCGCAGTGACAGCGGCGCACGCGACACGCTCATGGCGCGGCTGACCTGTGCTATTCCCCGGCCTTTGGCAACAAGGGCGCGTGCGCTATCCATTTTCGTGACTGGCCGTACTCCACGGCTTCTTTTAGGATCTCAACCTCCATCGTCTTCTTACCCAGAAGGCGCTGGAGCTCCCGGACCTGCTTCAATGCAGCTGCAAGCTCAGAGGCAGGAACAACGTCCTCCCGGCAGCCACGGCGGTGAGGCTGCCTTCCTGATATTGCTTTTTCCACTTAAACAGCAGGCTGGGCTGGATACCGTGCAGTCGTGCGAGATGGGAGACATTCATGCCGGGCTCCATCCTCTGCTGAATAATGGCCATTTTTTCCTGAGGAGTTTTACGTTTACGGACTTCTTGACCTAACAGGATCCCGGTCATATCAAAATTGGCGTTAGTGTTAGACATATATTAAGCCTATCTCTTATCTGGAGATACAGCTACTGTCTGGTGTTTCAGGGGGCTAAATCAGCAAACTGTATACGCTTAGCCATCACTCTTCCTCCTGTTGAGATATCTTTAATAACCATAAGCCCTGCGGCGTGGTTTGCAAAGCGCATAGGATCTCGACACGAGAGAGGATACAATGCGCCTTTATTCGAGGACTTCCAGATAGGTAAAGTACGCTTTCATGTCAGAAAAAAAGCCGTCTAACAAAGCAAATTTTCCCCGCGACCGCCAGGTTGAAGGTCTGAAGATGCCGCCCCATTCGCTGGAAGCGGAGCAGTCGGTGCTGGGCGGTTTGATGCTGGATAACGAACGCTGGGACAATGTCGCCGAACGGGTGACCGGCAACGATTTCTTTAACCGTCCCCACCGCCTTATCTTCGGCGAGATACAGCGTCTGCTGGAGCTGGGCAAGCCTATCGACCTTATCACCATTTCGGAATCCCTGGAGCAAAAAGGGGAGCTGGGCGCGGTTGGCGGGTTTGCCTATCTGGCGGAGTTATCGAAAAATACGCCCAGCGCCGCCAATATTTCCGCTTATGCCGATATTGTGCGCGAACGGGCCGTGGTGCGGGAAATGATAAGTGTCGCCCATGAGATTGCAGATGCCGGGTATGATCCTCAAGGACGCAGCAGCGAGGATTTGCTGGACCTGGCGGAATCGCGGGTGTTCCAGATAGCGGAGAATCGTGCCAGTAAGGATGAAGGTCCGAAGAGCATTGACCGTATTCTTGAGGATACGGTTGCGCGCATCGAGCAGCTTTACCAGAAGCCGCACGACGGCGTGACCGGCGTTTCCAGCGGTTATCTCGATCTGGATAAAAAGACCGCCGGGCTGCAAAAGTCGGATTTGATCATCGTGGCCGCGCGCCCCTCCATGGGGAAAACCACCTTTGCCATGAACCTGTGTGAAAACGCCGCCATGACCGAGACCAAACCGGTGTTGATCTTCAGCCTGGAGATGCCCGGCGAGCAGATCATGATGCGTATGCTGGCATCGCTGTCACGCGTCGATCAAACCCGGATCCGTACCGGCCAGCTGGACGATGAGGATTGGGCGCGCATTTCCAGCACCATGGGGCTTTTGCTGGAAAAACGCAATATGTACATCGATGACTCATCAGGCCTGACGCCCACAGAAGTGCGTTCCCGCGCGCGACGGGTATTCCGTGAACACGATGGCTTGAGCCTGATTATGATCGACTATCTGCAACTGATGCGGGTACCCTCGCTGTCCGATAACCGCACGCTGGAAATCGCCGAAATTTCCCGTTCGCTGAAAGCGCTGGCGAAAGAACTGCAGGTGCCGGTGGTGGCGTTATCGCAGCTGAACCGTAGCCTGGAACAACGCGCCGACAAGCGCCCCGTCAACTCCGACCTGCGCGAGTCCGGATCTATTGAGCAGGATGCCGATCTGATTATGTTTATCTACCGTGATGAGGTTTATCACGAGAGCAGCGACATGAAAGGTATCGCTGAAATTATTCTCGGCAAGCAGCGTAACGGCCCTATCGGCACCGTGCGGCTGACCTTCAATGGACAGTGGTCACGATTCGACAATTATGCCGGTCCACACTATGACGATGAGTGATGTCTCCCGGCGCGATATTTTCCCATCGCACTCTTATTTTTGACGCTTTTTGTTAACTTATCCGCCCTTCTAATCTCTTTATTTGATATTGTGATGAGTGTGTGCACTGTTGCACCCGTAAATCCAGGAGAGCTGCACCGTGTTCCGAAATGTTGATGCTTATGCGGGTGACCCCATCCTTACGCTGATGGAAACCTATAAACAGGATCCGCGACCTGACAGGGTCAATTTAAGCATCGGCCTTTATTACAACGAACAGGCGATCATTCCCCAGTTGCAGGCCGTAGCCGAGGCGCAAGCCATGTTGCTCGCCCGTGCGACGTCGAGCTCATCGTCCTATCTGCCGATGGAAGGCTTGTCAACCTACCGCAGCGCCACGCAGGCGTTGCTGTTCGGTGAGGATCATCCGATGCGCAATGCGTTGCGTATCGCCACGATCCAAACCGTGGGCGGCTCTGGGGCGTTGAAAGTCGGCGCGGACTTTCTCAAATGTTATTTCCCTGATTCGCAGGTCTGGGTCAGCGACCCGACCTGGGAAAACCATGTGGCGATTTTCTCCGGCGCCGGATTCCAGGTGAACCGGTACCCTTATTTCGACAGTGAGAAGCTGGGCGTCAACTTCAGCGCGATGCTGGCCTGTTTCCAACAATTGCCGCCGCGCAGCATCGTGCTGCTGCATCCGTGTTGCCATAACCCGACCGGCTCGGACCTGACCCGTTCCGAATGGGAGCAAATCATCGCGGTAGTGGCCCAAAGAGAGCTCATTCCTTTTCTGGATATCGCCTACCAGGGTTTCGGCGATGGGCTGGAAGAAGACGCCTTTGCAGTGCGCGAAATGGCGCGACTGGGCCTGCCTTGTTTGGTAAGTCATTCTTTCTCTAAGATTTTCTCCCTCTACAGCGAACGTGTGGGAGAGCTGTCGATAGTCTGCGACAGCGCGAGCGAAACCGAGCGCGTGCTGGGTCATCTGAAAGCGACCGTGCGCCGCAATTATTCCAGTCCGCCGAACTTTGGCGCCCAGGTTGTGTCACAGGTCCTGAACGAGCCGGCCTTGAATGCCCTGTGGCGTGAAGAGGTGGCGGCAATGCGCCTGCGTATCCTGGCAATGCGCCAGAGCTTGGTGGCGGCCTTGAAGGTCGCGCTGCCGGGCCATCAGTTCGATTATCTCCTACGTCAGCGCGGCATGTTCAGCTACACCGGTCTCAGCCCGGCGCAGGTGGCGCATCTGCGCGAAACCTTCGGCGTGTATTTGATCGACAGCGGTCGGATGTGTCTGGCCGGTCTGAATACCGCCAACGTCGCTAAAGTGGCCGAGGCGTTCGCGGCAGTGCAGTAATCGCCGCGCCCGGTTTTTACCTGCTCCCGCGTTGCCACTATACTGAGTGATCAACATAGGAGCAGGTAGTATGTGGCATCAACAGACCCTGAAAGCCCGATCGCGCGGCTTTCATTTGGTCACCGATGAAATCGTTTCCCAACTGACGTCGCTAAGCGCAGTCCGCACCGGGCTGCTGCATTTATTGCTGCAGCATACCTCCGCGTCCCTGACGCTGAATGAAAACTGCGATCCCACCGTCAGAACCGATATGGAAAACCATTTTTTACGTCAAGTCCCGGAATCGGCACCCTATCTGCACGATGATGAAGGGGCGGATGATATGCCGGCACATATCAAATCTTCTCTGCTTGGCAGCTCACTGTTATTGCCTGTCGGACATGGCACGCTGTTATTGGGCACCTGGCAAGGTATTTGGCTGGGCGAGCACCGTAACCGCGGCGGCGTCCGCCGCATCGTCGCCACTCTGTAGGGGGAATAATCCATGGACCAATCGACGCTGTTGAGTTACTGCATGACCAAACCGGGCGCCGTGCAGAGTGTTCATCAAGAGTGGCAGGCCAACCAGGTTAAAGTCGGCGAGGTGATGTTTGCCATGACCCATACCGTGGACGGCAGACCGGCGATATCGTTGAAAAGCAGCGCCGAGATGGCCGGCGTATTGCGCAGCGCGTTCAATGCGGTGATACCGGGCGAGCGACTGAATAAAGCCCATTGGAGCACGTTGTTTCTTGACGGTGATATTCCTGATTCCCAGCTGTATCAACTGGTAGACGCCTCCTGGCAATGGGCGGTGGCAGGTCTGTCGGAAGCGACGCGTCAGACGCTGAACATCTGAAGGGGCGGGCGTCTGTCGAGAAGGAAAAACAGTGGCAAGCAATGACGCCGATGCGCCGACAAGGTGTTTGATGGCCGGGCAGCGTCATGCCGGCGTAGCGTTGCGCCGGGATCAGCGGGCAAATCAATGCCGAAAGGGCTGGCGTCTGTCCGGCAGAGTCCTGCCGTCAGGTGCGCCGGCAAGTCGCCAGTGCGGCCGTTAACGTCAGCTATCAATGTCTGCCGTTAACGACAGCGGCCCGAACGCTGGCCTGACTGTTTTTCCTATGCTTTTTGTAGCGCCCGTTCCAGCATTGGCCGCAAAAAGCGCGCGGTATGGGAGGATTTACAGTCCGCAACCGTTTCCGGCGTGCCGGCGACCAGAATTTCGCCGCCGCCGTTACCGCCTTCCGGGCCGAGATCGACAATCCAGTCCGCGGTTTTGATCACGTCCAGATTATGCTCAATAACCACGATGGTATTGCCCTGATCGCGCAGCTGATGTAGCACTGCCAGCAGTTGCTGGATATCGGCGAAATGCAAACCGGTCGTCGGCTCGTCGAGGATATACAGCGTTTGCCCGGTGCCGCGTTTGGACAGCTCGCGCGCCAGTTTCACACGCTGCGCCTCGCCCCCGGACAGCGTGGTAGCGGACTGGCCTAAACGGATGTAGGACAGCCCAACATCTATCAGCGTTTGCAGCTTACGCGCCAGAGCGGGAACGGCGTCGAAAAATTCGCGCGCTTCCTCAATGGTCATCTCCAGCACCTGGTGGATATTCTTGCCTTTATATTTCACTTCCCGCGTTTCACGATTATACCGTTGGCCCTTACAGTGATCGCAGGGAACATAGATATCCGGCAGAAAGTGCATTTCCACCTTGATGACGCCATCGCCCTGACAAGCCTCGCAGCGTCCGCCGCGTACGTTGAAGCTGAAACGGCCCGGGGTATAACCGCGGGCGCGGGATTCCGGCACGCCGGCGAACAGCTCGCGCACCGGCGTAAAAACGCCGGTGTACGTCGCGGGATTGGAGCGTGGCGTCCGGCCAATCGGGCTTTGATCGATATCGATGACCTTATCGAAATGCTCCAGGCCCTGCACATCGCGATAGGGCGCCACTTCGGTAGTGGTAGCGCCGTTTAGCTGGCGCTGCGCCACCGGAAACAGGGTGTCGTTAATCAGCGTGGATTTACCCGAGCCGGAAACGCCGGTGATGCAGGTAAACAGCCCTACCGGCAGGGTCAGAGTCACGTCCTTGAGATTATTGCCGCGCGCGCCGACCAGTTTCAATACCCGGGTGGGATCCGCCGGGATACGCGCCTGCGGAATGGCTATTTCCTGCTTGCCGCTGAGGAACTGGCCGGTCAACGACGCCGGGTGGGCCATGATTTCCTCGGCGGTACCTTCGGCTACTATCTCACCGCCGTGGACGCCGGCGCCCGGACCGATATCGATAATATGATCGGCGGCGCGGATGGCGTCTTCGTCGTGCTCCACCACGATGACCGTATTGCCGAGATCGCGCAGATGTATCAGCGTTTCCAGCAACCGCTCGTTATCGCGCTGATGCAAACCAATGGAAGGCTCATCCAGCACATACATGACCCCGACCAGGCCGGCGCCTATCTGGCTGGCTAAACGGATACGCTGCGCCTCGCCGCCGGATAAGGTTTCCGCCGAGTGGTACAGGGAGAGGTAGTTCAGTCCGACGTTGACCAGGAATTTAAGCCGGTCGCGGATCTCCTTCAGTACTTTTTCCGCAATCTTGGCGCGCTGGCCGCTCAGTTTTATGTCGTCGAAAAACGACAGCGCGTGGCCGATGCCCATTTCGGAGATCTCCGGCAGGGTGGTGTGCTCCACGAAGACGTGGCGGGCCTCACGCCGCAGACGGGTGCCGCCACAGGTGGCGCAAGGACGGTTGCTGATATATTTGGCCAGCTCTTCGCGCACTGCGGTGGACTCGGTTTCTTTATAGCGGCGCTCCATGTTGGGCAGCACCCCCTCAAACGGATGCCGACGCACCGAGGTGTCGCCGCGATCGTTGATATATTTAAATTCGATGTTTTCCTTGTCGGAACCGAACAGAATTTTTTGCTGTACCGTCGGGCTCAGGGCATGGAACGGTGCCTCAACGTCGAACTTATAGTGCTCGGCCAACGAGCGCAGCATCTGGAAATAGTAAAAATTACGTCGGTCCCAGCCGCGAATGGCACCGCCGGCGAGGGAAATATCCTGATTTTGCAACACCCGGTCGGGATCAAAGTATTGCTGCACGCCGAGGCCGTCGCAGGTGGGACAGGCGCCGGCCGGATTGTTGAAGGAAAAGAGCCGTGGCTCCAGCTCGGGCATACTGTAGCCGCAAATGGGACAGGCGAAATTGGCGGAAAACAGCAACTCTTCTGCTTTCTCGTCATCCATATCTGCCACCACCGCGGTGCCGCCCGAGAGGCCGAGAGCGGTTTCAAAGGATTCCGCCAGCCGTTGCGCCAGATCCTCGCGTATCTTGAAACGATCTACGACCACTTCGATGGTATGTTTTTTTTGCAGCTCGAGTTTAGGCGGATCTGACAGATCGCAGACCTCCCCGTCGATACGCGCCCGGATATAGCCCTGCGCCGCCAGGTTTTCCAGCGTTTTGCTGTGCTCCCCTTTGCGCTCTTTAACGATGGGCGCCAGCAGCATAAGCCGTTTGCCTTCCGGCTGCGACAGCACATTATCTACCATCTGGCTGACGGTCTGCGCCGCCAGCGGCACATCATGATCCGGGCAACGCGGCTCGCCGACGCGGGCGAATAGAAGACGAAGATAATCGTGGATTTCGGTTATCGTTCCCACCGTTGAACGAGGATTATGGGAGGTGGATTTTTGTTCAATCGAAATGGCGGGCGACAGACCTTCGATATGATCCACATCGGGTTTTTCCATCAGCGACAGAAATTGCCGGGCATAGGCGGAAAGCGATTCAACATACCGACGCTGGCCTTCGGCATACAGCGTATCAAACGCCAGCGATGATTTTCCAGAACCCGACAAGCCGGTAATGACTATCAATTTATCGCGGGGTATCACCAAACTGATGTTTTTCAGGTTATGGGTACGAGCACCACGAACTTCAATCTTATCCATTCAACTAATCCCAACACCGGATAAATGAGGGTGGCCTGCGTGGTTGACAAAACCGCGGCGTCGCGAAACGGTCAATTATGACACAAAAAAATCTGAATGAATATCCAGTATTGCTTGTAACAAATAATTCTGCTTCACACTGTTTTTGATGCGCCGTCCAAGTTTCAAAACATGTTCTTTAAGCGGTGGCAATGGTAAACTTGGGCGATTAAACTTAGTCATCCATCTTATCAGGAGACCCCCATGGCCAGCAGAGGCGTTAATAAAGTGATTCTAGTCGGAAACCTGGGCCAGGATCCGGAAGTCCGCCATATGCCTAATGGTGGTGCGGTAGCCAACATTACGCTGGCCACCTCGGAGAGCTGGCGCGACAAGCAAACCGGCGAGACCAAAGAGAAAACGGAATGGCACCGCGTGGTGCTATTTGGCAAGCTGGCCGAGGTGGCGGGCGAGTATCTGCGTAAAGGCTCCCAAGTGTATATTGAGGGATCGCTGCAGACCCGCAAGTGGCAGGACCAAAGCGGTCAGGATCGCTATACCACCGAAGTCGTGGTTAATGTGGGCGGCACCATGCAAATGCTCGGGGGCCGTCAGGGTGGCGCGGCGGGCGGCGGTGCGGGCGGCGTCGGTCAGCAGGGCGGCTGGGGCCAGCCTCAGCAGCCCCAGGGGAATAACGCGCAGTTCAGCGGCGGTAATGCCCCGGCGGCGCGCCCCGCGCAGAACACGGCACCGGCGCCCGGCAATGAGCCGCCGATGGACTTTGATGACGATATTCCGTTCTGAGATTAACCTGAGACAACCGTGTCAATGATGCGCGAAAAAACCTCCGATGACCTGGAGGTTTTTTTGTTTTGATGTGAGCCGAAGATGTTAACGGTCAGGGAAAGAGTTAATTGCGAACGTAGACTGTGCATTTGCGTACGCTTTTTCTCGGGGTACCTAGTATAAGAGTACGGCAACAACCTATTTGTGCTGAAAGCGGGTAGGTTGATGCCGAAAACTGGACAGAGAGCTTCCTGGGCTGCAAACAAATTATAGCGAGAGGTTCAGCATCCGGTCACGTACGGCAGGATTTCCCGATGATTATAAGCGAAACGTCAATGATGGTACCGACATTTTGCGCAGCACGGTGCAATGTATTGCGTGAAGAACATTAACAATCCCCTTTTTGATTTGATCTTTTTTAGATCAAGCTGCACGTTATAGGTGATTGAGCAATTTTTATTCTTTGTACTCATCTTAATTGCGAGAGTATCTTATGCCACTGTTGTGTTGGCTTAGCTTAGCAGCGGGTAATCAAGCGATAGCGAAACATTGGAATACATTATCGTGGATGCAAACTCTGCTGCGACGAATTAACCATTTTCGCCAATATGGATTTTGTGGGTTTCATATAATTGGGTATTGGCCGGTCAGCAATTGTCGGATTTTTGCGCGGTGAGAAAGTACTGCGAGCCATTTTTTGGCTGGTTTTGCGGCTGGCGTGAGTCTTTGAAGATAAAGAGGTCTGAGGGGTTTGTGATGATGTCACCACAACCCTGGCCCCTTTTCTTTTAACGCTAATCGGTGCCGCCGAAAAGACGCTAGACATCGCCGCGTTCTCAACCGGTAACGGTGCTTTTATGTCACCGGTTGCCTTGGTGCTGTCGGTCAGGAGCGAGGACGGTTTATTATCGACCCTGGACTTGATGCGTTGATCGAAATCCGTCCTGGTGGCTTGATTATTTTCCGCCAATGTTTGCAACCTTGCCTTTGCCCCTTCGGCTAGATGTTGCATCGCCTTTAATCGTTTGCCGTTCTCCTCTAAACGCTTCACCCTATTGCTAACTTTGGCAATGTTTGCCTGTATATTCGCCATTGTCTGTTGCCTGCTCGCGCCGCTACTCGTCGTCGATAACTGAGCATCCGAATGTAATCGCTGGCGTTGATTCAGGTCACTGGCCTGAGGGGAAATGCGTCGTTCCTGCTTGGCTGTTCCTGCATCGTTAATGGTGGTAAGGGATCGCAAACAGGGGTGATGCTTCGATGTGTTACGAAGAGGATGTGTGGACCAATTGATGGGGGGCGGCGTTTCGTCAGTATTCAGCAACGTTTTGGCAAATTCAATGCTAGCTGCGGTGTTGGCAGTAAATCTAACCGTCGCTGGTGATGTTTATGCAGGAGGTTGGCTATTATGTTGGTGGGTATTTTTAGTCAGCGGAAAGGATTTATCTTGGCTAACAACCGAGCCTAGGTATTTGCGCGTTGGCGTTAAGATGTTCAATGTGCCGCTGGAGCGGTAAATAGCAGTTTTCAACACGGCATTCGCATTATTGTCGCACCTATAAGACTGAAATAATGTCCCGTGCCGATTGATTGATGGGGATGCTTTATTAACTTCCCGCTGGGTGCTGGTATGAGCGGAATGAAGCGTTTTGTGAAGAGAGGTTATGCATGTCATAAATTGCACCTTAATAAAATTTAACGAATTTATGGCTGGTAAAAAATAGCGCTGAAACTGGGTGACCCCTATATTGACACTGAGTCAGTAAATTCTCGTGGCCACAATTTTATTAGTTCTAATTTACCTTATATTCAGAAGGCATTCATGTAGTGATTCCCTGAAGTTCATTGGTTTTAGAGTGATGCTTTATATAATTTCGATGCCGTGTCGACTTCGCCTTTGCATCTCGAAATATTTTACACCTCTAGGCATTTGTCATGGTTTATAGTCATGCTCGTGTTAGATCCCTTAATGGATTCAAGATGATTAATGTGCTTGATCCCGCGAGTAATCCCCTAATTAATTATTGTGCGCAATATGAGATGATGAGTTGAATATTGACGATGTCATTTTCCCGGCCGCCGGCTGTAAACGGGCGTGGCGTAAGGTGATAAAGCGCAGGAGGTGACTGGCCTTCGTTTTCATCATGCCGCCACTACGGCGCTTATCGGGGCAAGGTTTATCGGTAACACATGGATTATCGGTAACAAAAGACAGCGTTACGCTAGCTGTCGCCCATGGCCGTCCTGCGTCATACTATGGCTTATGCCATCGCCGCTGCCGACCATCTTTAGCGGCAGTAAAAGCGCGCGCCGTCTGGCTGGTCGCGGCGTTGATCATTAACTTTATCTTCTGGATGGTTATGAACTCATGTATTAGGCCTGGTTGGCCGTTGATAGTATTAACGCTGGCATGGCCGGACGGTGCGCAGGACAGCCATGCTTCTCAAGAGACCGATGCCGCTGCGTGGCAGATTAGGATCGCTGAGGTGCAGACGCCGGCTGATGGCGCCGCCGCCGCGCTGGATTCAGATGTTGCGGCTGCAGTGCCACGCCTGGTCGCCGCCGTGCAACACCCCTCCTCAGTCGCGAACGTTGAGCCCGCGGCCGATGCGGTAATGGCACCGCCAACGGCCGCCGCGCCGAATGTCGCGGCGCAACCGTCCCATGAGGCGCTACAACGCTACCGCAAGACTCAAGGTCTGGCGCCCGATGCTCAGATGCCCCCGGGGGGGCGAACGAAGCGGCTCCCTCTGCCGCCCCCCAACGCCTCATGCCGCGCCCGCTGATGCCGGCGGCGCCGATGGATATGCCAATGCGTCAGGAAGTGGGGGATGAGGTTAGCGTGTACACCGGCCCTGACGGGATAGATGTCCTGGTGTTGCGCTATGGGCCGACACGGGTTAGTGAAGCGCTGGTGCAATTCAGCGGCAGCAAGCATGCTTGGGAGGGCAAGATCCAAAAGCTGGAGGTGAAGAAAACCGCCGCTGAAAACCTTTACTGGCTCAACTTGCAGGGCAAACGTTTTGTGGCGCTCACTGTTGCCAAAGACGGCTCAGGACGTATCACCCTGCCGGGTGGGGCAAAGGCCTATCCAGTCGCCTATGATGCGGCACTGTCGGCGCAGCTTAACCCGCACTATTTTCTGGCCGATTACCTGAGCCGCAATTAATCTTGCCTGTCAAGGCGGCAAGGCGGCAAGGCGGCAAGGCGGCAAGGCGGCAAGGCGGCAAGGCGGCAAGGCGGCAAGGTCAGGGCGTGACGCGATAGGGCCTGAGATACTCTGGTTCAGGGGCCACAGGCGCCGCGTTACGGTCTGGCTTGGCGCGACAAGCCAGAGAAAGTAGGCGTGTCGGGTAGACGGAGCGGTGCCGAAGATCACTGCGCTGCGTTGGGCGACGCTGAATAAACGCCCGGAGCAATCAGGTCCGCCAGCCAGTCCATAAACACTTTTACCCGCGGAGGCAGATGGTGACGGTGGGCATAGAGCAGGGTGATGTCCATGGGCGGCGGCAGGTAATCGGGCATAATTTCCACCAGTAGACCGCGGGTGAAAAGTTCTACGTAACGGGCGACGGGCACCTGAATAATCCCCAATCCGTTCAGGCAGGCCGCCTCATAAGCATCGGCATTATTCACCGTGACCCGGACGGGCATTTGGCGGCTGACCCGGCGGCCGTGGTGCTGATAAACGAAACCTTCCGATTGTGAGCCTAATATTTGGATGTAATCAATCAACACATGGCGGTCAAGGTCATCGGGGGTGTCGGGCACGCCATACCCCCGCAGGTAAGCCGGACTGGCGCAGTTGACCATGCGCAGTTTTCCCAGGCGGCGCGCGACCAGATTGTCGTCGTTTAATTGCCCGATACGTACCACGCAATCGAATCCCTCGCGCACCACATCGACCAGCCTGTCGGTGCAGCTTATCTCCACCTGAATCGCCGGATGCGCCTGTAAAAACTCGCCAAGGCGCGGGAACACCTCAATCCGGGCGAAGGCGGTTGGCATGTCGACGCGCAGCCTGCCGGCCAGTACCGGTCCTTGCTGACGGAATAAGCCGTCCAGTTCTTCCATGGAAGCGAGCACGTCTCGCGCCCGGTCATAGAGGACCAGACCATCCTGCGTCGGCGTCACCCGGCGGGTGGTACGATGCAGAAAGCGAGCGCCCAGCACACCTTCCAACGTTTGAATATGCTGGGACACGGTAGATTTAGGCAAACCAAGCGTGTTGCCCGCCTGAGTAAAACTTGCCAGTTCGACCACCCGCACAAAGCTTTGCAGCAGCGCCAGTTTGTTCATCGTTGCTCTCTTGATTGTTTGCTGATATTGAACAGTCTTTCCGGTTTAACGCTCTTTATCCCCTCCGCCCCGGTCAATATCCTTAGTAATACAGCGATCGTTCTGCGTCAACCGACGCAGTGTGTATCCATCACAAACCCCAGGAGTTTCGCTATGAGTCGTCCCATTGCGTTAATTACCGGCGCCAGCCGAGGGCTGGGCTATCACACCGCTATTCATCTTTCGACCGCCGGCTACGATATTATTGGCACTTATCACTCCCGCAAAGAGGAAGCGCAGGCGCTGGTGAAGGAGATCGAATGTAGCGGGGGCCGTGCGGCCATGCTGCAACTGGATACTGGCGATAGTCGCCGTTTTGCCGGTTTCGTTAGCGAACTGCAGCAGGTGTTGAGCGACACGTTCAACCAGACGCAGTTTCACCATCTGATAAACAATGCCGGAATTGGTATTCATGCCGCGTTCGCCGCGACCGACGAAGAGCAGTTTGACCAGTTGATGCGCATCAATTGCAAAGGCCCGTTTTTCCTGACCCAAGCGTTGCTGCCGCTGCTGGCCGATGGCGGCAGTATCTTGAATATGTCGAGCGGACTTACGCGATTCACCACGCCCGGTTTTGCCGCCTATGCGGCGACGAAAGGGGCCATGGAAGTGTTAACGCGTTATCAGGCCAAAGAGCTGGGCAGTCGCGGGATTCGGGTTAATATCTTGGCGCCCGGCGCGATTGAATCGGATTTCTCCGGTGGCACGGTACGGGATAACAAGCAGGTAAATCAGGTTATCGCTGACAATACTGTTCTCGGCCGGGTTGGGTTGCCCGATGATATTGGTGCGGCGATCGTTGCGCTGCTGAGCGATAATTGTCATTGGATGACCGCTCAGCGCGTTGAAGCGTCCGTCGGGATGTACCTGTAAGGCGGCCGTTAGCGCTGACGTGAGCGGCCAGGCCGCACGGCGCAGTCTGGGCGGTGCGGTGCTGGGGTCTTGGTAATGCACGCCCAGGCAATATCAGCCTCAATAAGACCAACTTTGGCGATACCCGCCGGCGCTCGCCCTCGACCAGCCCGGACCTGCGCTTACTCATTGAATGCCAGGCCGGTGCAGGTCGCTGTTGATATGTGCCCGCGCGCCTATCACTACGCGCGCCCGCAGGTGCTTTCACGATAGCACCCCGGCTCCCGCCGGGCGGGGGTTGATTCTCTATGCCCGCGTTACACTTTCTTAACGCCTGTTATTTTCCTTTAATAAAACTTTTCATTAAAAATAGTTAACAACCTCTTGCAATATTGACCTGAATTTACATAATCAATAACTCTTATAATAACTATTATCATTCACATTTAACCGAGTAATGATTATATGTGCACCGCGCGTCTCGTTTTCCCTGCGGCCAAGGTTTCTTCGCCGCGCCTGCTGGCGTTATTCATCAGCGCCTGCTGTGGTTCTATGGCCGTACCGGTTTATGCCGCGACCACCACAACCGCCACGACCACCGCCACCGCCGCTAACACCAGCACGACTGCCGCCCCGGCGGCGACCGGCGGCGGCGCTCCCGCTGCTGTAGTCGGTAACGGCACGGAAACCATTACCGTGGTAGCGAAACCGGACAACGTCTTCACGCCAGGTGGCGATCGGCTGGTGCCGGCTTATCTGGATGGTCAAATCGCCAACGGTGGCCGGTTGGGTCTG
The DNA here is from genome assembly GCF_018777395.1 of Candidatus Sodalis endolongispinus. Taxonomy (GTDB): domain Bacteria; phylum Pseudomonadota; class Gammaproteobacteria; order Enterobacterales; family Enterobacteriaceae; genus Sodalis_B; species Sodalis_B endolongispinus. Next base: position 628,923 of record NZ_JAFJYC010000001.1, on the reverse strand, counting down.
CTGGGTGAGCAGTCGGCGCAAGATGTGCCGTTCAACGTGGTCGGCTATTACCGCCAAGCTGATGCAGGATCAGCAGACGCGCTCCCTGACCGATGTGTTACGAAACGACGCCTCGGTGCAAACCACCTACGGCTACGGCAACACCCAAGAGTCGTTCCGGGTACGTTTATAGCGAAGATATTGCTTACGGCGGCCTCTATGCGTCCTGCCGCGCCAATTTGTCGCTACCGGCGTGGGGGGCACCGTTAATATTGAACCGAAACGGGCCGGCGACGAGCCGCTGAACCGTGTTTCTGTTGACTATACCTCTAAATCCCAGATCGGCGGCGCCTTTGACGTTGCGCGCCGTTTCGGCGACAACAACCAATGGGGCGTGTGGGTGAGTGGCGTGCATCGCGAGGGCGAGACGGCGGTCGACAATCAAAATCGCCGTTTGACGCTCGGTACCATTGGCCTGGATTACCGCGGCGACCGTTTCCGCGCCTCACTGGATGCGGGCGCCGAGAAACAAACGGTGCACGGTGCGCGTGGGGTGGTGTATACCTCCGGTATGGATAAAATTCTCAAGGCACCTTCCGCCACAACCAACTACGGTCAAAAGTGGGCGTTCACTGACACTGAAAGCCAGTTTGGCGCGCTGCGCGGCGAATACGACCTGACCGATGACTGGACGGTCTATGGCGCGGTCGGCGGCAACCATACCCATGAATACGGTTCCTATTCCAACGCCACGCCCTTTAACGATGATGGTGATGCCACCATGGGCCAGATGCGGGTACCTTACTTCTCCGACAGCATCTCCAGCCAGGCGGGCATTCGCGGTAAGTTTGACACCGGTTTTATCGACCACAGCGTCAATCTGGGTTATTCCAGCACCTACCGCCGCGTACGTACCGCCTATCAAATCTCGTCCAGCAGCCTCGCCACCAATATCTACGATCCGAGCTATTCCGATGAGCCGACGGACGCGACCTATGCGGGCGGTAAGATGGGCAACCCCGGCGTCACCAACCGTACTTATAACAGTGGCGTGAGTCTGTCGGATACCTTGTCGATGCTTGACGATCGCCTGAAGCTGATAGCCGGTCTGCGTCGCCAGAGCGTCAATGTGACCAACTACGCTTACACCGGCGAAGAGACCACTAAGTTTGAGCGTACCAGAGTAGTGACGCCGGCCTTCGGTCTGGTGGTCAAGCCTTGGGAGCACATCTCCTTGTACGCCAACCATATCGAAGCGCTGCAGGCCGGTGAAACCGCTGGCACGACCTATAATTCCGGCACCGTGGTCAACGGCGGCCAGGTTACCGGCGTCGAAACCTCGAAGCAAAATGAAGTGGGCGTGAAAGCGGATTACGGCCGTGTCGCCGGCTCGCTGGCGGTGTTTGAAATTAAAAAACCGGTGGCCGCCTATCGCTATTTGGGCACCAGCAACGGCAATGCGCAATATGAATACGGCAACTACGCCGAGGAACGCAACCGCGGCATTGAACTTAACCTGTTCGGTGAGCCGGTGGTCGGCGTGCGCCTGAACGGCAGCGCGACCTGGATGGATCCTGAGTTGACCAAAACCCAGGACGGCACCAATGACGGTAATGACGCCATCGGCGTGCCGCGCTATCAGTTCGTGCTGGTCGGCGAATGGGATCTGCCGGGGCTCAGCGGCTTCGCCGCCACCGGCCGTGTCATTCGCACCGGCGCCCAGTATGTTGACGAAGCCAACGATCTGAAGGCCAGCGGCTGGACCCGTCTGGATTTAGGCGTGCGTTACGATATGCAGTTGCCGAAAAACAACATCGTTTGGCGTGCCAACGTGGAAAACGTCACCAACGAGAACTACTGGGTGTCGGCCAGCGATGGCTACCTGACCCAGGGAGACCCGCGTTCGCTGAAACTTTCGATGACCGTGGATTTTTAAATCTCCCTCTGGCGCTTGCCGTCCAGGGGTAAAAAAGCACCGGCTTGCCGGTGCGTTTTTTTTCGCCTTATCAACTGCGAGTCGACGGCCGTTATTTATAACGGTTAAAAATTCTATTAGACAGGCCGATAGTTGATAACGGCTTTTTAACTGCCGGGAAAATGATCTACTATCATCGGGGTTCGCGTTTGCGGGGAGATTTTCTCGCGCGTCCCGCACATTGCCGCAAAAGCTAGAGACTAAGGAAAGCATGGAAATTTTTTTTACGATTCTTATCCTCACCCTTATCGTGTCTCTTTCCGGGGTAGTGACACGGATCCTACCGTTTCGAATTCCGCTGCCGCTGATGCAGATAGCACTCGGAGCGCTGCTTGCCTGGCCGAAATTCGGCTTGCACGTGGATTTCAACCCGGAGCTTTTCCTGGTGCTGTTCATCCCGCCGCTGTTGTTTTCCGATGGCTGGAAGACGCCAACGCGCGAATTTTTGCGCCACGGCGGCGAGATTGTGGCGCTGGCGTTAGTCTTGGTGATTATCACGGTGGTCGGTATCGGTTATCTGATTTACTGGATGGTGCCGGGTATCCCGCTGGTGGCGTCGCTGGCGCTGGCGGCGGTGCTATCGCCCACCGATGCGGTCGCGCTGTCGGGGATTGTCGGCGAAGGGCGCATCCCGAAGAAGTTGATGGACATTCTGCAGGGCGAGGCGCTGATGAACGACGCCTCCGGTCTGGTGTCGCTAAAATTTGCTATCGCGGTGGCAATGGGGACGATGGTGTTTTCCGTCGGCGGCGGCTTCGCTCGAGTTTGTCAAAGTGGCGGCGGGCGGTCTGCTGGCCGGCGTGGCGGTGACCTGGGGTTATAGCAAGTCCCTGCGGCTGATTACCCGTTGGAGCGGCGACGACGCGGCGACGCAGACGGTATTGCTGCTGCTGTTGCCGTTCGCCGCCTATCTGATTGCCGAGCATATCGGCGTTTCCGGCATCCTGGCCGCAGTGGCGTCCGGCATGACCATCGGTCAGTCGGGCATTATCCGCAATGCGCCGCTGGCAATGCGGCTGCGCGGCAACAGTGTCTGGGCGATGCTGGAGTTTGTCTTCAACGGTATGGTCTTTATCATGCTGTGACTACAACTGCCGGACATTCTGGAGACTTCCATTACCCAGGAGGAACTGGATCCCACCATCCAGAACTGGATGCTGTTTACCGATGTTATTCTTATCTACGCTGCGTTGATGGTGCTGCGTTTCGGCTGGCTGTGGCTGATGAAACGCATAAGTTTGCGTTTTATGACCAAGCGGCCGATGGTCTTCGGCGACTATAGCACGCGCGAAATTCTGATAGCCTCTTTCGCCGGCGTGCGCGGCGCCATTACGCTTGCGGGCGTGTTGTCGATTCCCTTGCTGCTCAGCGACGGTTCAGCGTTTCCCTCGCGTTACCAACTGGTGTTTATCGCCACCGGCGTGATTCTGTTCTCCCTTATCTGTGGCGTGATTGTTCTGCCGCTGCCGCTGCCGCTGCCGCTGCCGCTGCCGCTGCCGCTGCCGCTGCGCGGTATTCAAGTGTCCGACAAAACGCAGCACCGTCAGGAAGAACGTATGGCCCGTGCGGCGGCAGCGGAAGTGGCCATTGAAAGTCTGCATAAAATGGAAGAGCGGCTGGCCAATAGTCAGGAAGAGAATATCGACAGTCAAATTCTCAACGAAGTCAGCGCCCGGGTTATCGGCAATTTACGCCGCCGCATTGACGGCAACGACGACGCGTACAGCGCCCTGTTGATTGAGAATCTGGAGCGGCGCATGCGGCTTAACGCGCTGCGCGCCGAGCGCGGCGAATATTATCATTTGCGCGCGCAGCAAAAAATCAGCAATGAAACGCTGATGAAGTTACTGCACGATTTGGATTTGCTGGAAGCGCTGCTGGTCGAGCACGAATAGGCCGCGCTGCCGGCACGTGACTGGGGAGCGCTTCGAGCGGGGGATAAATCGCGTCCACGCGGCAGGGCGCGCCTGGCGCAATGGCCGCTTGCCGGGGGCAGCGCTCGCTGCTGGAGATGAACCGCGTCCAAGTAACTAGGGCGCGTCTGGCGCGATGGCTCGTGGCCGCTCGCCGGGGGGCCCGCGTTCGTGGCAGGCGACGATCCACGCCTGAGCGCCATGGGACAAATAGCTGTTCTGGCGCCAGATAAGCCCTAATTGCCACAGCATTTGCGGCATCAGCGGCAACCACAGCAGACGTTGGCTATCCAGCCGGCGGCAAAGCGGTTCCGGCAGCACGGCTATACCAATGCCCGCCGCCGCCATCGACGCCAGAAAATCCCACTGTCCGCTGCGCACCGCAATTTGCGGTTCAATCCCGGCCGCGTCGAAAGCGTTAAGCAATTGCCGGTACAGCGAAAAATCTTCGTTATATATTAATACCGGCCACTCGCCCAATGCCGTAAACGGGACCTGGCGCCGCGTCAACCAGGGCGCGCGCCGCGGCACGACTGCACACAACGGATGGCTAAATAGCGGCAGCGCGGCTAGATCGGGATCGACCTCGGCAGTCAGCGCGGTCAGCGCCAGATCCAAATCGCCGGCCAGCACCGCCTGTTGCATGGTGACGCCGCCAAATTCGGCTATCTCCAGCTCGATACCCGGGTAGCGCTGGCGGAAATCGCCGATAAGCTCCGCCATTTGCGTCCCCACCATCGGGGGGATGCCCAGCCGCAGCCGTCCCTTGCGCAGGGCGTTAACATCCTCGAGCTCCGCCTGTAATTGCCCGAACTCATTGAGGATCGTCAAACCGCGCTGATAAAGCGCCCGGCCGCTATCGGTCATCTTTAACGTGCGCCCTTCACTTACGATTAGCCGGCAATCCAGCTCATCTTCCAGATGTTTGAGCATTTTGCTGATGGTGGGTTGGGTGACATAGAGTTTGGCGGCCGCCCGGGTAAAGCTTTGTTGCCGGATTACCTCGACAAAATAGCGCAGCGTACGAATATCCATGAACTATTCCTACAGGGCATGATTCCCATGATATTAATTCATTTTCAGCAATATTTACCAGCCGCCTATACTGTGAGCAATCTCACATTGTTAAGGGTAGTGTTATGTCGCTGACCGGGCGCCTCGTTGCCCCACCGCGTTGGTCTCGCGTGCAGGTGCCGCTGCAGGTCGCGCTATACGTCGGACTATTTCTGCTGGCGCAGCAGCTGGTGCTGCGTTTTCATTTACCGCTGCCGGCCAATATCGTCGGCATGTTCCTGTTGCTGGCCTTGATTTTATTGCGCATTCTTCCCCTGGGGTGGGTGCGCGACGGCGCACGCTGGTTACTGGCGGAAATGTTGTTGTTCTTTGTGCCGGCGGTGGTGAATTACAGCCAATTATTGCGCGTGGAGGGCTGGCGTATCTTTCTGGTTATCGCGTTGAGCACCGCGCTGGTACTGGGGATCACCGCGCTGGTAGTGGACCGGGTCTACCGTTTTGAGCTGTGGCTGGCGCGCAGGAAACGGCATGAGCAGTGATTTTATGCTGGGCGCGCTGTGTCTGTTGGTGACGCTGCTGCTGTATTTCTTCAATAAACAATTGTATCGCCGTTTTCACCATTTACCGCTGATGCCGCTGATTTTTACCCCGGCGGTGCTGGCGTTGTTGCTGGTGCTGACCCATGTCTCATACCAGCACTATATGGGGGAGAACCGCTGGTTGCTATGGCTGTTGGGGCCGTCCACCATCGCTTTTGCGGTGCCGGTTTATGAAAATATGGCCATTATCCGCCGCCACTGGCTTTCGTTAAGCGCCGGCGTCATTACCTCAACCGTGGTGGCGGTGGCGAGCTCGGTCTGGCTGGCGCTGTCGGAAGTGGTGCAACGCAGTCTGTCGGTACGCTAGATTACCACGCCGTTTGCGCTGGCCGCGGCGGAGCAAGTGGGCGGTCAACCGGATCTGGTGGCGCGGTTCGTGGTGATAACCGGCGTATTCGGCATGGCGGTTGGCGATATCTTGTTTTTGCGTCTGGCGGTACGGGCAGACGTGGCGAGAGGAGCGGGGTTAGGTGCGTCGTCCCACGGCGCCGGCACCGCCCGCGCTTATGAGATGGTGCAACGGGAAGGGGTGGTGTCCAGCCTGGTAATGATGCTGGCCGGGGTGGTTACGGTGCTGTTTGCGCCGGTGATCGGCCATATCATGTGGTAGTGGTCAACTGAGTCATCCCGGTGCGGCTACCGTTACGCTACGGTGTTATCTATCATCCTCCAGCCCGTCACCCGCAGTGATCCCGGGCGAACCATCGCCCTCCATCCCGGCTCCCTCAACGAATGTTACCCTTACGCGGCTCCATCAGACAGAGTAAGCACTCCCAGGCTTCTTATCGAGGCCGCGCCATGACGGGCGCGACCAAAGCTGCGTGTTGCGGGATGAGCGGCTAATGGTCCGCGCCAGTGGAAATGCCGATACCGGTCTGGGAACGTATAAATTGCGGCATAAACAGCTCGCGCTCCCTGGCACCCTGCGCCGAATGATCGGTAATGGAAAACAGCCAAGTGCCGATAAATGCCACCAGCATCGAGAACAGTGCCGGGTATTCATAAGGGTAAATCGGTTTGGCGTGCCCCAACACATGCACCCAGATTGTCGGACCGATGATCATCAGCACCACCGCGGTGATGAGCCCCAGCCAGCCGCCGATCATTGCGCCGCGAGTCGTCAGGCGGCGCCAATACATTGACAGCAAAATGATGGGGAAATTACAGCTGGCGGCGATGGAAAACGCCAGACCGACCATAAAAGCGATATTTTGATTCTCAAACAAAATGCCGAGACCAATAGTCACAAAACCCAGCACCACGACGGTAATTTTCGACACCCGCAGCTCGTCGCGCCCCGTTGCTTTTCCCGCTTTTATCACGCTGGCGTACAGATCGTGCGACACCGCCGAGGCGCCGGCCAGCGTCAACCCCGCCACCACCGCCAGAATAGTGGCGAAAGCCACCGCCGAGATAAAGCCCAGGAAGAAATTGCCGCCGACGGCGTTAGCCAGATGCACCGCCGCCATATTGTTGCCGCCTAGCGGCGCGCCGACGCTGTCTTTGAAGGCGGGGTTAGCGCCCACCAACAAAATCGCACCGAAGCCGATGATGAAGGTCAGAAAGTAGAAATAGCCCATAAACCCGGTGGCATAAAACACGCTTTTACGCGCCTCGCGGGCATCACTGACGGTGAAAAAGCGCATCAGAATATGCGGCAGGCCCGCCGTGCCGAACATCAGCGCCAGACCCAGCGACAGCGCCGAGACGGGGTCGGCCACCAGGCCGCCGGGGCGCATAATTGCCGCGCCTTTGCCGTGTACCGCCATGGCGTCGGCAAACAGCCGGTTAAAGCTGAAACCGACGGTCTTCATCACCATCAGCGCCATGAAACTCGCCCCGGCCAGCAGCAGCACCGCCTTGATGATTTGTACCCAGGTCGTGGCCAGCATGCCGCCGAACAGGACATACAACACCATCAGGATGCCCACCAGGACCACGGCGATATGATAATTAAGGCCGAAAAACAGCTGTATCAGCTTGCCTGCGCCCACCATCTGGGCTATCAGGTACAGCGCCACCACCAGCGAGCCGCAGGCGGACAGGGTGCGGATCGGTTTTTGCTGCAACCGGTAAGAGGCGACGTCGGCGAAGGTATAACGCCCCAGATTGCGCAGCCGTTCGGCTATCAAAAATAAAATGATCGGCCAGCCCACGAGAAAACCGAGGGAATAAATCAGCCCGTCATAGCCCGACGTGTAGACCAGCGCCGAAATGCCGAGGAATGACGCGGCGGACATGAAATCGCCGGAGATGGCCAGGCCGTTTTGCAACCCGGTGATATTGCCGCCGGCGGTGTAATAATCTTTCCGCGAACGGGTGCGTTTCGACGCCCAATAGGTGATATACAGCGTGGCGGCGACGAACAATACAAACAGTATGATGGCCTGAATATTCAGCGGTTGGCGCTGGACCGCGCCATTAACCGTTTCTGCCTGAATCAGTAGCGGACAGGCCGCCAGCGGCAGCGCCAATGTCCAGCGGGCGTTATTGGTCATGCTGCACCTCGCGCAAAAGCTGTTGGGTCAGACGGTCGAACTCGCCGTTGGCGCGAATGAAATCAACCAGATGCCGAGCGGTATGCCGCGGGTTACGCTGGTGCCGGGGTGCAATGGCGTTCCCAGCCAATCTGGCGCGAAAGCAATAAGCAGGATGAAACCGTAATACAGCACCAGCATGATAAGGGCAAGCAACCAGGCGAAACGCTGGCGTTTGCTCACCAGTTCTTGAAAACGCGGATTGCTCTGTATCCGTTGATAAATGATCTCATTCATCAGGGATCCTCCAGTAGGGTCAGAGGTACGATAGAAAAAAGCCACCCGGAGGTGGCGGAGGGTTACGAAGGCAAGGTAAGACTATGTTTTTCTTCCAGCAGTTTTTCGACCACGCCAGGATCGGCCAGCGTTGAGGTGTCGCCCAGATTGCCGGTGTCGCCGGCGGCAATCTTACGCAAGATGCGGCGCATTATCTTTCCGGAGCGGGTTTTCGGCAGCGAATCGGTCCAATGCAGAACATCGGGGGTGGCGATCGCGCCGATTTCTTTACGCATCCAGGCGCGGACCTCGTTATACAGCTCAGGCGTCGGCGTTTCGCCCGCGTTGAGGGTGATATAAGCGTAAATCGCCTGGCCTTTAATGTTGTGCGGGATCCCCACCACCGCCGCTTCAGCAATTTTCGGATGTGCCACCAAAGCCGATTCGATCTCGGCGGTGCCGAGGCGGTGGCCGGAAACGTTCAGTACGTCATCGACGCGGCCGGTTATCCAATAATAACCGTCTTCATCGCGCCGGACGCCGTCCCCGCTGAAATACATGCCTTTGAAGGTGGAGAAATAGGTCTGCTCGAACCGATCGTGATCGCCATAGAGCGTACGCGCTTGACCGGGCCAGGCGTCGGTGATGACCAGATTGCCTTCCCCGGCGCCATCGACAGGCGTGCCGGCGTTATCTACCAGCGCGGGCTGGACGCCGAAAAACGGCACCGCCGCCGAGCCGGGTTTCAGCGCCATGGCGCCCGGTAGCGGGGTGATCATGAAGCCGCCCGTTTCGGTCTGCCACCAGGTATCAACAATCGGGCAGCGGCCGTTACCAATCTTATGGTAATACCACTCCCAGGCTTCAGGATTGATGGGTTCACCCACAGAACCCATGATCCGCAGCGACGAACGATGCGTACCGGTTATCGCCTTGTCACCTTCGGCCATCAGCGCGCGAATGGCGGTGGGCGCGGTATAGAGAATATTCACCTGATGTTTGTCCACCACCTGCGCCATGCGGCTGGCGTCAGGCCAGTTGGGCACGCCCTCGAACATCAGGGTAATAGCGCCGCAGGCCAGCGGGCCGTACAGCAGATAGCTATGCCCCGTTACCCAGCCGACGTCGGCGGTACACCAATAAACATCGCCGGGGTGATAGTCAAATACGTATTTAAAGGTCGTGGCGGCGTAAACCAGATAGCCGCCGGTAGTATGCAGCACCCCTTTCGGGGTGCCGGTGGAGCCGGAGGTATAGAGAATAAACAGCGGATCCTCCGCCCCCATCGCCTCGGGCGGGCAGGTATCGTCGGCGCCGTCGATGGCATCGTGCCACCACACATCCCGCTCGGGTTGCCAGTCAATCTCATTGCCGGTGCCGGTACGGTGGAAGACGATGACCCGGTTAACGCTTTTCACCGCCGGATGCTTTAACGCATCGTCGATGTTTTTCTTCAAGGGTATTTTCCGACCGGCGCGCAGCCCCTCGTCGGCGGTTACCACCAGTTTGGCGCTGGAATCGATGATGCGACCGGCGATCGCCTCCGGCGAAAAACCGGCGAAAATGACCGAGTGAACGGCGCCGATGCGCGCACAGGCAAGCATCGCCACCGCCGCTTCCGGCACCATTGGCATATAAAGGGCCACCACATCCCCTTTGCCGATCCCTTGCGCCTTTAAAACATTGGCGAAGCGGCACACCGCCTGATGTAATTGCCGATAGGTCAGGGTTTTGCTTTGACTGGCGTCATCCCCCTCCCAGATAATGGCGGTCTGGTCGCCCCGCTCCTGCAAATGCCGATCGAGACAGTTGGCGGCCACATTGAGTGTGCCGTCTTCAAACCAGCGAATATTGACATGGCCAGGATCGAAGGTGGTATTTTTCACCGTCCGAAAATGGGTTATCCATTCCACAATCTGGGCGTATTCCCGCCAAAAGGAATCGGGATCGTTGATAGACTGCTGATATAATTTCCGATATTGCTCCGCAGAGACCAGCGTACGTTCCGCGAGGCTGGCGGGAATCGGGTAACGATGGGGTTGGCTCATAGTTTCCTCCTTGTATTTGTTAATAATATGTCAACCCTTGGTTAATTAAACCTCCTTGAATTGGCTTTGTTTCTTTTTTGCGCGACAGATCACGCATCACCTGCAGGGTCACTGCGTCAGCAAAAAAAACATACCCCCGTCAGCACTGGGATAACAGGCGCTAATGACCTTCTCAAGGTAATTTCAGCGATATTTATCATTTTCTTCTGTTTAAAAAGCGTATATAAAGGCGGGTAGCGTGTCTGATAGCAGCAATTTCAGCGCGTTTTCTATTAATTAACCCTTTAATAACAGAGAGTTAAAGTTAATCTCTTGTAAAATGCAGGGAATAACGGAAAAAATTGTCGAAAGCTCTTATAAATCAAGTCTTAAGCAGACGCCCGCATGTACAATGTTTTTGAGATTTTCGATTTAGACCAACTTTTTAAAGCGCCCCCGCTTCATATGATCATAAGCGGTAAATAAGTGAAGCCGGTGACGGAGATGGACAGGTGTTCGTCACGGTGGGGCCTACTATGGAAAGCACTATTGTTATGAAAAAGTTAAAGATAACGCTCGCCTGGCAAATTCTTGTTGCCTTAATCCTCGGCATTCTCCTTGGTGCAGTACTTCATAACCAGGGCGAATTACGTGATTGGATGATAACCAACATACTTTCGCCGGCCGGGGATATTTTTATCCGCATGATTAAAATGATCGTGGTGCCCATCGTGGTGGCTACGCTGGTTGTCGGCATTGCCGGGATTGGCGATGCTAAAAAGCTCGGTAGCATCGGATTTAAGACTATCTTGTATTTCGAGATAATCACCACCCTGGCGATTATTCTGGGGATTACCCTTGCCAACGTGTTCCATCCCGGCCATGGGATCGACATGTCGACGCTGGCGGTAGTGGATATCTCAAAATATGAACAGACCACTGTCGCAGTGCAATCGGGTGGTCATAGTCTGGTGAGTACTCTCTTATCGCTTATTCCGGCAAATATTTTCGCCTCGATGGCGAAGGGTGATATGCTGCCGATCATCTTCTTCTCCGTATTATTCGGCCTGGGCCTGGCCTCACTGCCGGAAAATACCCGCGCGCCGTTACTTAATGTGTTTAATGCGGTGGCGGAAACAATGTTCAAAGTCACGCATATGGTGATGCGCTATGCGCCGGTAGGGGTATTTGCGCTGATTTCGGTCACCGTGGCGACCTTTGGTTTCGCCTCGCTACTGCCGTTGGCCAAACTGGTAGTGCTGGTGTATGGCGCGATTATCTTTTTTGCGCTGGTGGTGCTTGGGGCCGTGGCGCGGCTTTGCCGATTGCGTATCTGGACATTGATTTGCATTTTAAAGGAAGAGTTAATTCTGGCCTTTTCTACCGCCAGTTCGGAAAGCGTATTGCCACGTATTATCGAAAAAATGGAGGCCTACGGCGCGCCGGCGGCCATCACCGGCTTCGTGGTACCGACCGGTTATTCGTTCAATCTGGACGGTTCTACTCTATATCAGAGCATTGCCGCTATTTTCATCGCCCAGCTCTACGGCATTGAGCTGTCTCTGGGCCAGGAGGTGGTGCTGGTGCTGACGCTGATGGTCACTTCCAAAGGGATCGCGGGGGTACCGGGCGTGTCCTTTGTGGTGCTGCTGGCGACATTGGGTAGCGTTGGTATTCCGCTGGAGGGGCTGGCGTTTATCGCCGGTGTCGACCGTATTCTGGATATGGCGCGCACCGCGCTCAATGTGGTGGGGAATGCGCTAGCGGTATTGGTGATTTCCAAATGGGAAAATCAGTACGACAGCGTACAGGCGCTGGCATATGAAAAAGAGATGTTGGGAACCCGGGACTGACCTTTATGCTCCGGCAAACGACCCTTACGCTTTGGCAACGGGGGCAATGCTCGCCCCTGTCAGCCGGACGCGGAGCCGGGGCCTGCGTGAGAGCCCCCGTCGCGCGGCGCGGTGAAGTGCTAAGTTCGCGAAGCAGAAGCCTGCGGAAGAGGGGTTGTTGCGCTCGCCGGTCTGGCGACGCGAACGCGGAGCGGGGCACCTGCCAAGCCTGATGTTAATGACATCAGGCTTTTTTTGCTGCGCAACCAGTGAAGGTGAAGATGTACGGCAGTATGTGCTTTCACGGCGGACAGTTCACCCGCCGGCCCGCAAGCTTCCGTCACGTCTTTCGGCCATGGCGATGCAACAGCTTATACAGCGCGGGAATGACCAGCATCGACAGCAGCGGCGCGCTGACCATCCCACCGACCATCTGCGCGGCGATGCGCTGCATGACCTCCGAGCCCACGCCGCCGCCCCACATGATCGGTAGCAGACCGGCCATGATAGTCGCCACCGTCATCACTTTCGGCCGCACACGCAGTACCGCGCCATCGCGGATAGCCGCCAGCAAAGCCTGCTCGTCCAGCCGCCCGTTTTCATCGCGGTGCTTGACCAGCGCATGGTTGAGATACAGCACCATGATCACGCCAAATTCCGCCGCCACGCCCGCCAGCGCAATAAAGCCCACCGCGTCCGCCACCGACAGATTAGTGCAGCAGATAGAGCAACCACACGCCGCCTATCAGCGCAAACGGCAGCGTGCCCATGATAAGCAGCGCATCGCGCACTCGATTGAAAGTGATATACAGCAGAACAAAGATGATCGCCAAGGTGAAGGGCAGCACAATTTTCAGTTTGGCGCTGGCGCGCTCCAGATACTCAAATTGCCCGGACCAGCTTAGCGACACGCCATCGGTCAGCTTGACCTGTTGCGCCACCACCTTCTGCATCTCCAGAACGGCCGATTTCAAATCCCGGCCACGCAGATCCACATAGATCCAGTTCGAGAGCCGGGCATTCTCGCTTTTCAACATCGGCGGCCCGTCATTGACGCGGATAGAAGCCAAATCACCCAAGGTGACCTGTGCGCCGGCGGCGGTAATCACCGGAAGATCGCGCCGCTTTTGCACCGAATCCCGCAGCTCGCGCGGATAACGCACATTAATCGGATAACGCTCGCGCCCCTCGATCGTTTGGCCGATATTCTCGCCGCCGCCGACCGCGGCGACCAACGATTGCAGCGCCTGCACCGTCATGCCATAGCGTGCCGCGCTCACCCGGTCGATATCAACATCAATATAGCGGCCGCCCTTCAATTGTTCAGCCAGGGCTGAGGTGACGCCTGGCACCTGGCGCACTACCCGCTCGATTTGCTGTGCCACCGCTTCTATCTGGTCAATGTTATTGCCGTTAACCTTGATGCCGACCGGGCTCTTGATACCGGTGGCCAGCATGTCCAACCGGTTGCGGATGGGTGGCACCCACACGTTGGCAATGCCGGGCAGTGAGACGGTGTTATCCAACTCGCGCACCAGTTTTTCCATGGTCATTCCCGGTCGCCACTTAACTTTGGGTTTGAAATGGATCGTTGTTTCCAGCATGGTCAGCGGCGCCGGATCGGTGGCGGTGTCGGCCCGCCCCGCTTTGCCGAACACCGTCTCCACTTCCGGCACGGTTTTAATAAGCCGGTTGGTTTGCTGCAGAAGCCGCCGCGCGACTTCGCGCGCTGAGATGCCGGGTAGGGTCGAGGGCATATACAGCCGATCCCCTTCGTCCAGTGGCGGCATGAACTCGCTGCCGAGCCGGCTCAGTGGAAAGAGGGTAATGACCAGCAGCGCCAGCGACAGGCCAAGCGTGGCCCAGGGCCAGGCCAGCGCCAGATTGAGCAAGGGGCGATAAAGTGCGATTAGCCAGCGGTTGAGCGGATTGGCCCCCTCGTCGGGAATGCGGCCGCGGATAAAATACCCCATCAGTACCGGTACCAGCGTAATGCCGAGCCCAGCAGCGATCGCCATGGAGTAGGTTTTGGTGAACGCCAGCTGGCTGAACATCCGACCCTCTTGTGCCTCCAGCGAGAAAACCGGTATGAACGATAACGTGATGATAAGCAGACTACAGAACAACGCCGGACCCACTTCGGTCGCGGCGCGGGCGGAGATCCGCCAATAATCGTCGTTTGATGGCGTCTTACCGGGATGGTCATGGCGCCATTGTTCCAGCACCTTATGCATATTCTCGATCATCACGATGGCGGCGTCGACCATGGCGCCGATGGCAATGGCAATTCCGCCGAGCGACATGATATTGGCGTTAATCCCCTGATAGCGCATGACGATGAATGCGCCGAGTATGCCGAGCGGGAGCGTGATTATCGCTACCAGCGCCGAGCGGAAGTGGAACAGGAACAGGCTGCACACCAACGCCACAACGATGAACTCTTCCAGCAGTTTATGTGATAAAGAGTCAATCGCCTGCTCAATCAGGTGGGCTCGGTCATAGACCGGCACAATTTCGACGCCAGGCGGCAGGCTGCGGCGGATTTCCGCCAGCTTGTTTTTGACGCCGTTGATGGTATCGAGGGCATTTTTGCCATAGCGCATAACCACGATACCGCCGGCGACCTCTCCTTCGCCGTTCAGCTCCGCGACGCCGCGGCGCATCTCAGGCCCGAGCCGGACCTGCGCGACATCGGACAACAACACCGGCACACCGCCGCGGGCGTCGATGACAATGTGGTTAAAATCATTCAGCGTTTTGAGATAGCCGGAGGTGCGCACCATATACTCGGCTTCGCTCATCTCAAGCACCGAACCGCCGCCTTCCTGGTTGGCCTGCTGAACCGCCTCGATGATTTGCTGATGGCTGATATTCAGCGCGCGCATTCTGTCCGGCAACAACACGATTTGATATTGCCGCACCATCCCGCCCAGGCTGGCGACTTCCGCCACGTTGGGCACGGTTTTCAGCTCGAATTTGATTACCCAATCCTGTAATGCGCGCAGCTCCGCCAGATTATGCCGGCCGCTGCGATCTACCAGCGCGTATTCATAAACCCAGCCGACGCCCGTGGCATCAGGCCCCAGGCCGGCACGGGCTTCCGCCGGTAGCGTCGCTTGCGTCTGACTCAGATATTCCAGCACCCGCGAGCGCGCCCAGTAGGGGTCGGTGCCATCGGCGAATAGCACGTAGATATAGGCGTCGCCAAACATGGAAAAGCCGCGCACGGTGGTCGCGCCAGGCACCGACAGCATGGTGGTCGTCAACGGCCAGGTGACCTGATCCTCGACGACCTGCGGCGCTTTGCCGGGATAATTGACCCGGACGATGACCTGGACATCGGACAAGTCCGGCAGCGCGTCCATCGGTGTCAGTTGCAAAGACCAAATGCCCCAGACCGCCAGCAGTAGCGCCGCCAAGATGACCAACAGCCGATTTCGCAGTGACCAGCGAATGATAAAGGCGATCATTGGCCGCTCCTTACCGGAGCGATGTCGGTAAGCTGCGCGCCGTTGTCGTCTAGCGTAAACGCGAATTGCACCCGGCTACCGGTGTTGATCGCCGGCGGCATACCGCTCTTGAGCAAAATAAAATCCATGGTCATCGCCGGCCAACCCAGCGCCGCGATGGCGCCGTGGGCGAGGGTAACCCGTTGACCGTGACGCGCTTTCAGCGTGCCATCCCCGCGGTAGATTTGCGGCGTGGTTGTACCACCGCCGCCGGCGGACTCTGCTGGCGCCGCCGCGCCTGCCAACTGCGGTAAAGCGCCACGCAGACTGGCTTCGGAGTCAATCAGGAATTGTCCGGCGGTGACTACCTTATCGCCGGCATGCAGTCCGTTGATGATTTCCACCCGATCGCCCAAACTGCGCCCGGCGGTGACCTCAATAGGCCGGAAATAACCGTTACCCTCGGCCAGCAGCACGGTATTACGGCTGCCGGTTTGCACCAGCGCGTCTTGCGGAACCGTCAGCACGGTTTCACTCTGACCGCGGCCGTCGGCCCGCTGTACCCGCATGTACATCCACGGCTGCAGGCGAGCGTCATGATTATCGATGGCGATACGTGCCCGGTAGGTACGGGTACTGTTTTCTACCAGCGGCAGCAACTCCTCGACGCGTCCGTGAAAACGCCTGCCCGGCCAGCGCGCGCTGGTAGCGATAATTTCATCGCCCGCCGCGACGGCGCTGGCCTGCGCCTGCGGAAAATCGGCCACCAGCCACAGCGGATCTAACGACGCCAGCTCAAACATCGGCTGCGCGGCGGTGACCTGGCTGCCTTCGCGCACCGACAATTTGTTGATGAAGCCGCTGGCCGGCGAACGCAGCGTGAGGCGGGTCTGAGGTTGTCCGCTGCGCTCAACCGCGCGGACGACGTCTTCCGGCATTAACAGTAATTGCAGTTTCTGGCGTGCGGCGGCCGTTAATTGACGGTCTCCCAATTGCCTTATCGCCAAATATTCCTGCTGTGCGGCGCTCCATTCGGGGATCCACAATTGCGCCAGCGGCTGATTTTGTGTTACGCGCTGCTGTTCGGCGCGCACGTACAATTTATCCACCAGTCCGCCGGCGCGTGCCGGGATTATACGTAAGCTGCGCTCATCGATATTGACGGTACCGAAGGCGTCCAGGTCCTGCGACAACGTGCTTTGCTGCACCGCGGCCACGGCCACCCCCAGGTTTTGCTGCTGGCGGGCGCCAATGGTGATGCCGCCTTGGTCTGGTGTCTCGTCGGCATAGCGGGGCGTCAGCGGCATATCCATAAAGGGCGATTTGCCGGGTTGGTCGAAGCGTTGACCGGGCACCATGGGATCGTACCAGTACAGCACTTTGCGATTGCCGTCACGGGGGGCCTGTTGCGCAGTGGCGGCCTGTTCCGGCGCGGCCGGATGCAGCGCGTAACCGGCGGCGAATGCCGCCATTAGCCCGGCCACCGCCAGCGCGATGGCGCCGGTACGGCGGGTAACAGAGGGGGTCATAACCTGTTCTCCTCGGGAATCAAATAGCGGATGGCGGCCCAGTCCTGGGCCAATTGTCGGGCGGCGCGGTTTTCCTCCAGTTCGCTGCTTAAGAGCGCCTGTCGCGCCTCAAGTAGCTCCGCCAGACCGGCGCTACCGCTGCGATACTGCGCCTGGGTCAGCGCAACGCGCTGGCGCTGTAGCGGCAGAACGTCCTGGGTTTGCCGTCGCCAGCGGCTTTGTGACGCCTGGTAGCGGGCGACCAGCGCCTGTAATTGCGCGGTATGATCGCGGATGGCGAGCGCCAGCCGATCGTTGGCTTCAAAGGTGCGCGCCCGGTCGGCCGCATGGTCTTTATCCTGGCGCTGCGATTGGAATAGCGGCAGATCGACCGTGAACATGACGCCGGCCATATCGTCATAGCCGCTTGCGCGCTGGGCGTGATACACTTCAACACCGACATCGGGCAGCGCGGCCACGGCCGATTGGGCCGAGCGGGCCTGCGCGACGTCCGCTTCCCGGCGTGCCTGCAAAATTTCCGGGTGCGAAGAAATCCCCTGGGTGAGCACATTCAAATCCGCCGGCAGGCGCTCGAAGTGCGGCCATGCGCCCGCAGGTTGCACTTGAGTGACGCCGGTTAACTGCGTGAGACGCGCTTGCGCCAGCGCCACATCGCGCCGGGCATCGGTGACGGTATCGCGCATGGCGCTTAACGCCAGACGCGCATCCAGCACCGCGGCCGCATTCGCTCCGGCTGCTACGCCGGCGCGCCTGACGCTGAGTTGTCGCTCGCTTTCCGCCGCCAGCCGGACGGCGCTCTCCACGGCGCGCTGCGATAACGCCAGATCCAGCCAGGCTTGTGCGGTGTCGCGCTGGAGCTGCGCGCGCAGACGCTGATAATTGGCCGAGACGGCGTCCGCTTCGGCGCGAATGGCGTCTGATTTGCGATCGCGTTTGGTCTGGCTGATATAGTCTTGCATGATGCCCACGCGCTTCATGGTCATCCCTTCCCGAGTAAAGCGGCGATCGTTACTGCCGCCCACCGGGACATTTTCAATACCGAATTTGAGCTGCGGATCCGGCAATTGGCTGGCGGTGTCGGCCTGCTTCTCCAGCGCCTGACGTTGATAAACGGTGGCGGATAAATCCGCTGAGTAGCGTTCGGCACGGACCAGTGACTCAGACAATCCCATCTCTTCGGCGTTGGCAGCCGTCGAGAACAGGAGCGCGAGAACCAGCCATGCCCGAGAGTATCGGCACGGTAACAGCATGATTTTCCTCGCTCAGGGCTGGACGGGCTGAATATCGCTAACGGTATAGGTGCCGTCTTGCAGGCGGAAACTGAAGTTCACCGCGCTACCCTTGGCCAGCGGCCTGGACGCCAGCGCGTCCGGCAGCGCAAAGGTCATCGTCATCGGTGGCCATCTGAGGGCGGGGATCGCCTGGTGGGCGATGGCGACTTCGTGATCTCCCCAGCGCGCGATAGCGCCCTGGGCGCTATAGGTGGCTGTGGCGGTATCGACAGCGGCCTGCTGTATCTCCCGGGCGTCGGCGGTGGTCATGGGGGGAGTAGCGAGGGTAGCGGGGTGGATGTGCACCGTCTGCGCCATAGCGGCAGCATCCTCGGCGGTGGTCATGTGCGAGGTGGCGAGGGTAGCGGGGTGGTTGTACATCGTCTGCGCCATAGCGGCAGCATCGTCGGCGCAGGCGGGCGTTACGGCTGCGGCTGCGGTCAGCGGTGAGAAAACAAAAAATAAGCTTACAACAGCGCTAGCGCTGAGCAATAAAATACGCATGAGAATAATTCCTGAGCAAAAGTCATTTCCTGCCGGCGCAAAGTTTGCGACGGCAACCCGTGGCGTTTGGTCAGGTGGTTATTCCCGGTAACGGCAGAATTTCTCTTCCGCCGGCGGTCCCGCAATGGGGGGCATTAGCCAGGCAACGGTATGCAGCTGCGGCGGCTCATGCCGGTCGATAAGACTCAGTCTGGCGCTGTTCGGCAATGCGATCAGCGGGGCGTGTTGATTATCCTGCTGCACCGAATCCGGCACGCAGTGTTTATCACAGATCGGTTCGGAGGTCAGGGTGTGGCCCGGCTGCGGAATGACACTGTGTATCATGCCTTCGCTATGCTGAATGCTGGGCGGCAGCGAGATGGGTTTCAGATTGCAATCGTGGCTGGCCAGCGCCAGTTGCGCGTTCATCCACAGCCAGATAAACAGCATGCACTGCCAGGCAATCCGCCGGCGGCGGCTGCGAAGCCTGACAATGGCGGTTTCCGTCGCTTCGGTTGTTGCCCTCACCATGGCGGTTTCCGTCTCTTGGGCTACAGCCATCGCGGCGGTTGTTTCCGCCGCTTGGATTACTGCCTGGGGGCGGTGACGTCGCCCATGGCTGTGACGGTATTAATTTCTACAATGGCTATCTTCTCGACGGCGCTTGCTACGCTTGGCGCCGCATTGGGCGGTGCTTCGCCGCGTGCCGCGCGCAGCGTATTCAAATCGTGGATCACCTGATTGCTACTGCCGCGCCAGATAAGCGCAGGATCGTGCAGATCCTGCATAAACTTTCCGTCTACCAGCACATCGACCAGCGTAATTACCTGTTGCTGCGCCAGACTTAGTGTCCCGAGGGTGTAGCCGGTCCACATCCAGACATCTTTGCCGGGACATTCACGGCGCACGCGCTGCAATAACCGGCTGACCGGAATTAAGCCGCCAGGTGCTTTTGTTGTAGCACCCCGGACACTGATGTTCGCAACCAGAGACAAACAGCGTACAGCGAGTACCGGGGCCGTTGATGACATCCACCGGGTAGTACTGGTGATAATTCATCGCCGCTTAGCCAAGCTCGCCGGTCGAAAGATGCTTAACGCGCCGTTTGACTTCCTCCTGCTTACCGGCATTGAAGGGGCGCGCATCCGGGCTGCACAGATAGCCGCAGACCCGCCGGGTTACCGAAACGCGTGCCGGGTTATGGTTGCCGCATTTCGGACAGGTAAAGCCCTTGCTGGTGCAGGCAAATTCCCCGGTAAAGCCGCACTCGTAACATTCATCGATAGGGGTATTGGTACCGTAGTAAGGTACGCGCTGATAGCTGTAATCCCAGACATCTTCCAGCGCCAGCCAGATTGTGCTGCAAATTGGGATACTCGCCATAACAGATAAAACCGCCGCTCGCCAAAGGGGGATAGGGCGCCTCAAAGTCCAGTTTGTCATAAGGGTTGACATTCTTTTCCACATCTAAATGGAAACTGTTGGTGTAATACCCTTTATCGGTCACCCCGTCGATAATACCGAACTGGGCGGCGTCAAGCCGGCAGAAGCGGTCGCACAGGTTTTCGCTCGGGGTGCTGTACAGGCTGAAACCATAACCGGTTTCCTTCTTCCAGCTGTCGGTCGCCGCCTGCAACCGCGCGACGATCGCCAGCGCTTTCTCCCGTAGCTCAGCGCTGTCGTAAACGTGGGTCCGATTGCCAAACAGCGCATTAATAGTTTCATGAATGCCGATATAGCCCAGCGAAATGGTGGCGCGGCCGTGTTTGAAAATTTCGGCGATATTGTCATCCGCCCTCAGCCGCACACCGCAGGCCCCTTCCATGTAGAGGATCGGCGCAACACGCGCTTTTACTCCGTCCAGGCGGGCGATGCGGGTCATTAACGCTTTTTTGGCGAGTAGCAGCCGTTCGTCCAGCAATTGCCAGAAGCGCGCCTCGTCCCGGTTGGCCTCCAGCGCGATGCGCGGCAGATTGAGGCTGATGACGCCGAGATTGTTGCGGCCGTCATGGACCAACTGCCCCTGTTCTTCATATGGCCCCAGGAAACTGCGGCAGCCCATCGGCGTTTTAAACGAGCCGGTGACCTTCACAACCTGTTCATAGTTGAGAATATCGGGGTACATCCGCTTGCTGGCGCACTCCAGCGCCAGCTGTTTAATATCGTAATTAGGATCGCTGAATTTGTGATTTACGCCGTCGCGAATAGCGAACACCAGCTTCGGGAACACCGCGGTTTTGCGGTTTTTACCCAGTCCGGCGATACGGTTGCGCAGTATTGATTGTTGGATAAGCCGTGATTCCGCGCTGGTGCCCAAACCGAAGCCAAAGGTGACGAAAGGCGTCTGGCCGTTGGCGGTATGCAGCGTATTAACTTCATACTCCAGCGATTGGAAGGCATCGTAACACTCTTTCTCAGTGCGGGAGCGCGCGTAGCCTTCCGCGTCAGCAATATGCCATTCGCTGGCGATAGTACGGTGCTTGTCATAACTGGCGGCGACATAGGGCGCCAGTATCTCATCTATCCGGTTGATGGTGGTGCCGCCGTAAATATGGCTGGCGACCTGAGCGATAATTTGCGCGGTGACCGCGGTGGCGGTAGAAATAGAACGCGGCGGCTCTATTTCGGCATTGCCCATTTTAAATCCCTGGGTGAGCATGCCCTGTAAATCGATCAGCATGCAGTTGAACATCGGGAAAAATGGCGAGTAATCCAGGTCGTGATAATGAATTTCGCCGCTCTCGTGGGCCAGTACCACATCACGCGGCAGGATATGTTGGCGGGCGTAATGTTTGGCGACAATACCGGCCAACAAATCGCGCTGGGTAGGAATGACTTTGCTGTCTTTATTGGCGTTTTCGTTTAGAAGCGCCATATTGCTTTGTTCCACCAGCCCACGGATTTCCTGGTTTAATCTGCCGCGCTGCTCGCGGGCCACATCGCGATCATGACGGTATCCGATGTACAGCCGCGCCAGGGTTTTGTAGGGGCCCGCCATCAGCTGATTTTCCACGGCGTCTTGGATATCGCGGATGTCCACATGGGATCGGGGCGCCATTTGCTGCGCCACCAGCGCGGCGACGGTGGCGCAATAATCTGCGTCGTTTACGCCCGCCGCTTGCGCAGCGTGCAAAACCGCCTGGAAAATACGCTGTTCATCGAAATTGACCTGACATCCGTCCCGTTTGATCACTACCGGTTGCACGATGTGACTCCTTGTATGCCGAAAAAGGTTTAAGCGCCGCGCCTGCGGGCAACGCCTGAAAAAAACACGTGTTTCTGGTTGCCGATGACCGGCCAATCCCTGGGCGCATCAACGGCGCGCACACTGCGGGCCTCGGTCTGTCATTATTCATCACAGCGACGGCGGGACGATTGCCGGGGGCATGTCACTCACCGTCCGGCAGGCACCAAAACCGCAGGCTCCGGCCCGTCATTATCCATCACAGCAACGGCGGGCCGATTGCCGGTAGTATGTCACTTATCGCCCGGATGGCACTATATGTAGTCACTATGCTGTGATTCTGGCACAAGATGTAGAGAGGGGTCGTAACGATCGCACTAAAAATTGACCTTGCGCAATAAAGTTTATGTTCGGATGAATTGCTGGACAGCACGATTTTTACCCGCCTGCGCGGTAACGCTTGAAATTGCAGGAAAAAGGAGAGTAAGGCGGATTTTGCCCATTTCCCGGGCAAAAATTCGGACTTGACGGCGTGATTAACTGGCGCACCCCTACACAGCACAGCGTCATCCCACGTAATGCGGCAGAACACAGGACGACATGGGTATCAGCACCTAATACTGCGATGCAGCGCACCCAATGCCGTATAACGCCGTACGACGCGGCGCCAGGCAGTATGACCTTAAGCCATGGCGCTGCGCACGGGCAATGCAATGAGTCGCTTTACCGGTCAGCGATTACGACTGCGCGGCGGTTTGCTTAAGGTGATGGTGTGCCGGTAGCGGCTGTTGAGTATACGCGTAATATTCTTCGATTTTACCCAACTTGTCCGCCACCCGCTCAAGGGAGATGCGTTTTAACAGCTCAGCGGTGATGGGCCGTTTTTCGTCGTTGAAGACCATGGCGCCAAGCAGTTCCATGAAAGAGGGTGATCGCACCAGGCCCATAATGAAGTCCGCCTCCGCTTCATCCCGGCAAGGCAGGAAATAGAGGGTGTCGTCCAATACCACGGCCTTGCCATTCATCGGTTCCACTTTCATAAAATTGATCGGTTTATAGAAACCTGAGATGGCGACTTTCCATGGCGCGAAAGTATAAGCACCGACGCCAAATATCGAAAAGCGGGGCTTGCCCCGATAAATAACGCTGCCCCGGGCATCGAGTTTGTCCGCGTTGGCCAGAAGGTAGCGCCACGTTTTCGGCACGGTGTCGGCAAGTAAAGCGGTGTCCTCTCCAATTTGTTTTTGGGTGATAATCATGAAGCGATCCGCTCTTGACCTGCCTTTCGCCACATCCGAGCTTTTAAGCAGTGTAAACAGAAGCTCAGGTTCGAGGTACACCTGCTCCCCAAGCCCATTGGTCAGCCGGCCGTCAGTCGTTTCTGCCAGCTCCATGACTTTTGAACAATCGTGTTTTACTCCCGAGCGCCAAATGTAATGCGAGTTGCTGGCAATAAGATCGCGGTGACGGGTGTAGGACTGTACATCGGACACCAGGAAACCGTCGTGGAAACCAATGGTGGCATCAGGATCCGCAGCCTGCAGGCTGGCGAATACATCGCAGTCTTGCGATGAGGCACCCATGGCTACCGGCAGGATAAACAGGCAAGCCTCGACGGCCGCACCAAAATGCTGCATGGCGTCGATCTTGTAGATGGCGGCCCGACCGACCGGATCAGCCCGCCGCCACGCCTGGCGCAAAAGCTTGCGCGCCACCGACGTCTTGACGAGCATCGCGATCCAGCCGGCGCGTTCGCGCAGCCATTCGAGCTGATTGAGCAGCATCCATTCGGAAATGTCGAAATTCGCCTTACCGGTAAGCGCTTCCAGCCCCTTATGGCCTTGGAAATTGCATTTGATGGGCAGGTTGGTGCTCTTGAGCAGACCCAGTTCGGCGTTGGTAACCCAAGGCGGGTTGCCCAGCACCAACCAGGGTCCCGGACAGCCGGCCAATACCGCATCCCAGTCGACGCTGAAGAAGTCGCCTTGCTCCACCCGGGCGGCATTCTCCAGGCGCAGCAGGGCATCCATTACGTACGCCGCGTTAATCTCCACGCCCAGCAGATGCCGCGCTGCGGTGAAATGTTCGGCGGCAGCCTGCAGGAAAGTACCCTGTCCGCAAGTGGGTTCCACGATTGCACCCGGTGAGATACCGCGCCGAGTTAGAACGGCACAGACGTCACGCGCCAGGCCAAGCGGGGTTTGAAAATCCCCAAATTGCCAGACGTTTCGCTCTTTTCTCCCGGCCATCGTCAGCGCACCCGTTCCAGACCGTCTACGGCACCCGCCTGTAATATGACCCGGCTATACTGCAGCCGCCATTGCAGCGCGTTTGAAATGGTGAGATAGCCTTGCAGCGGCGGTTCGTGCAGTACCGCTTCCGCGATGTTGCGCGCCTCTATTTCGTCAACGGGCAGGTTCTTATCCTGAATGAAAGCAACGATATCGTCCGCATTACCGTCATTGTCTATGATTTGACGCAGGCCGCGCGTCATCTGAAAGTCCGCGGTACGGTTCTTATCGACGAAAATGGTGTGCATCATGTTCAGCCGGCCGGTGCGCGCGGCCGGATCATCCATTTTCTCATAAACAAACACAATGAGATGGTAGCCGAGCCCGTAAATTTTCTGCCGCGCTGACTTATAAGGGCAGGAGGATTGCGGTTGTCGGATACTCGTAACCTTAATGTCGACGTTCAGGCTCGGGAGATCGATACCGTTGGCGGAATTACCTGCCCCGAAGCGATAACGTTCCATTAGATGAGAGGTAAATTTGTGCTCAAGGTAAGTGCCGACCGACTTTCAGTCCGTCACTCCGAATAGCGCCGGTTCATCGTACTTGCTCTCAACCGCAGCGAAGTTGGCGGCTTCTGCCCACAAATGCTCAAGTGTTAGTTCTATTTTATCGGCGAACACGGCTTTTCCATCAATATTGTCACCTGTGGCGTTCAACCTACCACAGAGCGCGTTGCCGCTCCATCTCGTTTCAGGGGTTAACCGTGGCTGTTGTTAGGGCGCGTGGGAGGTGCGCGCCGCCTGACGCCCATCGTCTGGGCAAACGACCCGGATTATCCTGGCCGGGCACAGTGCAAAGCGGGGCGGCATTGACGGCATTGACGCCGTGGCGCCAATGCGCGTAGGTGCCCGGGTAAAGAAAGCGTGTATGGGCTGATGCTCGTCAAAGCAGTTTGTTAGCGCCGGGCAGATCAATACATGAGTACTTACCAACCCGACGTGTCAAGCGCGCCTGCGAACTGTTACGCGGTAGCAACAGCGTGGCGGCGGAGAACACCCGCCAGGCCGGTTTTGCCGACAGCCAATATGTCATTACCTGCTTTAAAAAGATGATGGGTCAGACGCCGCTTGCCTACCACATGAGCGGCCGTCATGCATGTAATCGCCCTGTCGGCGCTCTGCCTAGCGGCGTACGGCGATAGCTTCGATCTCGATTTTCACATCTTTCGGCAGACGGGCGACTTCCACGCATGAGCGGGCCGGAAACGGCGCGTTGTGTTCGGTAAAAAAGGCTTCATAGGTGGCGTTAACCGTTGCAAAATCATTGAGGTCTTTGACAAACACCGTCGTTTTTACGATGTCCGCTACCTGCAAGCCCGCCGCTTCGACGATGGCTTTAACATTTTCCAGGGATTGGCGCGCCTGATCGGCAATGGCTTCCGCGACCTGGCCGCTTTTCGGGCATACCGGGATTTGGCCGGAGGTGAGGACCATATTGCCCAGATCAACCGCCTGTACATAAGGACCGATGGCTGCCGGCGCGTTTTCCGTATTGATAATGCGGGTCATGGCTACTCCTGATGATAAGACATTCAACAAAATCACGGCGGCCGGTCAGTTTGGGAACGTGACCGGCCGCTGCACGGCGGTCAGGCGTTTTGAATCACCGCCTGGTGTTCAAATTCCTTCTCGCAATATTTGCACTGTAAATGCACCTGCTGACCGCGGACCTGCACGCGAAAACCGGACGCTACCGGCTCGCTGCGGCTGATACAGTTACTGTTGGGACAGGTAAGCACGCCGTCGATACGCTCCGGTAGCGAAAGCGTTTGTTTACGCACCACATCGTAATTGTCAATCCGGTTGACGGTGGCGAGCGGCGCATAAATGGCCAGCTGATTGGCCTGCTCTTCGGTCAGGAAAACATTTTCCAGCTTGATAAGATCCTTTTTGCCCTGCTGGTTGGAGGGCAAGTTAAGACCAATGGTGATCCGTTCATCGGTGGCGGTCAGTTTAAACAGGCTGAGCAGTTTCATGCCCACCTGTGTCGGGATATGGTCGATGACCGTGCCGCGGCGAATGGCTTCAACCTGTAATTTATTATCGTGCGTCATGGGTGGTTCCCCTCATGCGGCCTGTTGTTGTTCAGGCGGTTGACTCTTAGGCAGTATCGCGGCCGCTGGCCCGGCGCGGAAACGGCGATACGCGGCCGGATGGTGTCCGGGTGTCTATCGGCAATCGCGCTCTCGCAAGCGGCGCCGCCAGGCAAGGCAGAGCGGCGGCGGCGCAAGGCCGGCGAGAGCAAAAACGGCTGACCCTCTCACCGAGCTCCCTTACGACGTCGGTTGATCCGGATTGTGGCCCAGCACCGCGGCTAGCAGCGCCTGACGGGCGAAAATGCCGTTACCGGCCTGCTGGAAATAATAGGCGTAGGGCGTATGATCCACTTCAATGGCGATTTCATCCACCCGCGGCAGCGGATGCAGCACCTTCAGATTGGCGCGCGCTTGCAGCAAATCGCCGGCATGCAGAACAAATTGCGCTTTTACGTTGGCGTACTCCGACGGATCCAGCCGCTCTTTTCGCACCCGAGTCATATAGAGGATATCCAGCTCCGGGATCACGTCTTCAATGCTGGCGTGAAGACTGTACGCGATGCCCTTTTCCTCCAGCATATGCAGGATATGGGCCGGCATCGCCAGCGCCTGCGGGGCGATAAAATAGAAGCGGTTACCGTCGAATTTGGCCAGCGCCTGCGTCAGGGAATGGACGGTGCGGCCGTATTTCAAATCGCCCACCATGGCGACGCTGAGGTGATCCAAACGGCCCTGGGTTTCCTGAATAGTGAACAGATCCAACAGAGTCTGGGTCGGGTGTTGGTTAGCGCCATCGCCGGCGTTAAGAATCGGTACCTGCCCGGAAAATTCGGTGGCGAGGCGGGCCGCACCCTCTTGAGAATGACGCATAACGATGGCATCGACATAGGTGCTTATCACCGAGATGGTATCGTCCAGCGTCTCGCCTTTTTTGCCCAAAGAGGTATTGTCGGCATCGGGGAAGCCCACCACCGAGGCCCCCAAACGGTGAATGGCGGTTTCAAACGACAGGCGGGTCCGGGTCGATGCCTCGAAAAAACAACTGGCAATAACCTTGTGTTTGAGTAATTCCGGCTGCGGCCGGGCCTTGAGCGCCGCGGCGGTGGTTAATACCATCTCCAGCTCCTCGCGGCTCAGGTCGTTAATAGAAATGATATGCTTTTGATAAAGGGGATTGACCATCTTTCCTTCCTCCTTATGAGCGCCGGTCATGCCGCCGGATGCCGGGTTGCGTGCAAAAAAAAGCCCCTCATTGAGGGGCGATAATAACATTATATAACGAGAGCAGCCGCGGCGCCTGGCCGCCAGCGTGAAACGTTTGCAGCTGAATATAGGCCAACGTGCTGATGCTGTGCATGGTTCCTCCCGGCAAATTGCCCGGCATTATACGCCGGTGAATTTCTACTTCAAGCCTAAATAATGTCCAGCGACGTCGAAGGGGCCGTTTTGCCGCCGGAGTAAAATAACTGATGAATTGTGCTCACCGTTCACCCGTTTCTTGCTTTACACTAAAACGACTTTTCATTTTCAGGGAAATATCATGATCACCGGTAACGTCAATCATCTCGAATTCATTCCGTATCTGCCCGCCAAACTGCGCGCCGCCATCGATTACGTCAAACGCCACGTCAACGATGAGACGCCGGCGGGTAAACATGATATCGAGGGTAATGAAGTCTTTGTCATCGTTTCCAACGATGTGACGGAGCTGCGGCAGGCGCGCCGCGCCGAATATCATGCCAAATACCTAGATATCCAGATTTTGCTGCACGGTACCGAAGCACAGTGCTATAGCACGCTGACGGCGGGTAAACCGGAGACTGACAAGCTGGTGGAAAAAGATATTGCGTTTCTGCCGGCGGGCCAGCAGAAAAAACAGGTGGTGCTACAGGCGGGGGATTTTGTCGTGTATTTCCCGGGTGAAGTGCATACGCCGCTGTGCGCCGTGGGCGAGCCGGCGAATATTCGCAAGGCGGTGGTGAAGATTGATGCGGCGCGGGTGGTCTGAGCCGCGCGCGGCGTTAACTTCCGCGGTTGAAACCCTGGCCTGATAGCACGTTAAGCCTCGGCGGCGCAGGCGGTGGACGAGAATCTACTGGCGGCGGCCATCAAGCGCCGCGCGAACGTTACCCGGCTAACGGCGGTGCGAGCGTTGCCACCATCACCGCTTTGATGGTATGCAAGCGGTTTTCCGCCTGATAGAAGACCACGCTATGGGGGGATTCAAACACCTCATCGGTCACCTCCATGCCGCCAGACAGGCCATATTGCGCCGCCATCTGCTTGCCGAGCGTGGTCTGATCGTCATGAAGTGCGGGCAGACAGTGCAGGAATTTCACCTGTGGATTGCCGGTCTGATGCAGCAGGGCCATATTTACCTGATAGGCGCGCAGCAGCGTGATACGTTCCTGCCATACTCCTTTGTCCTCGCCCATGGATACCCACACATCGGTATAAATAAAATCCACCGCTTTCACGCCGGCGGCGATATCCTCGGTCAAGGTGATATTACCGCCGTTTTGCTGCGCCTGACGGCGGCAGGCGGTCACCAGCTCCTGATCGGGCCAACAGGCGCTGGGGGCGACAAGCCGCAGATCGAGGCCGGTCAGCGCCGCCGCTTCCAGCAGCGTATTGCCCATGTTATTGCGAGCATCGCCGACGTAGGCCAACTTCATTTGGTTAAAGGTTTTTTCCGGTAGACATTCCTGCATGGTCAGCAGATCGGCCAGCAGCTGGGTCGGATGGAACTCGGTTGTCAGCCCATTCCATACCGGCACGCCGGCATAGCGCGCCAACGTCTCGACGATCCCCTGTCCGTAACCGCGGTATTGAATGCCGTCATACATGCGGCCCAGCACCCGGGCGGTATCCTTAATGGATTCTTTATGGCCAATCTGGCTCCCGCTCGGCCCCAAATAGGTCACGCGGGCGCCCTGATCAAAGGCGGCAACCTCGAAAGAGCAGCTAGTACGGGTCGAATCTTTCTCGAAGATGAGCGCAATATTTTTACCGGCCAGCCGCGGCGTCTCGCCGCCAGCGCGCTTCTGCCGCTTGAGGTCGGCGGCCATCGCCAGCATCTGATTAATTTCGGCAGAGGTAAAATCCATTAACCGCAGGAAATTGCGTTGAAACAACTGATTCATCATCCATTTCTCCCTCAATACTCTGTCAAACTGGTTGAATTAAAATTCACTTTATATGTATGAATATTCAAATTAAAGTGATGGCGGCAAATCTTTTACCATTAAGCTGGAGCCGCACCCGCCGCTGTGTGAAAATAGCCGTCCTACAGGCCGACGTATTGAGGACAGGGGCATGGCACATTCATTTCTTGACGAGCAACGCGAAGAGACGCGTCTGATTATTGACGAGCTTCTAGAAGACGGCAGCGATCCCGAGGCGCTTTACACTATCGAACATCATCTCTCCGCCGACGATTTTGACACCCTGGAGAAAGTGGCGGTAGAGGCCTTTAAACTGGGTTATGAAGTTACCGATGCCGAAGAGTTGGAAGTTGAAGGCGGCGAAACGCTAATGTGCTGCGATGCAGTCAGTGAAATCGCGCTGCAGGCGGAGCTTATCGATGCGCAGGTCGAGCAGTTGTTCACCCTAGCGCAGCGCCTGGGGGTGAATTACGACGGCTGGGGCACCTACTTTGAAGATCCCGACGGCGAAGAGGAAGAGGGCGACGAGTTCGATCGAGATGACGAAGACGGCCCGGCGGACAGCGACGAGGTGCCAGCCACCCGCCATTGATTGCCCCCGCCGCTGACCGCAGCGGTCGGCTGAAGAATGAAGCGAATAGGACCGTTGCCGGCGCTATTCGCGTCCACCGCAGGCGGTTATAACGTCTTCAACATGGTGACTTCACAGTCAACATGGCCGGTATTGCCCATCGGGCCAGGGATATGGCAAAAACCCAGCTTTTAATACAGCGCGATAGCGAGATCCAGCGTGGCGGTGGTTTCCAGATGGCATTGGCGGAAACCCTGCTCACGGGCGAAGGTCAGCGCCCGCTGGGCCAGCTCCCACGCTACGCCTCGCCCGCGCAGTGCGGGCAGAAAATACATCTTCTGCAGTTCGCAGATTGCCTCCTTTTCGCCGCTTAACGGCGCGCAGCCGCCCCCGCCCACCAGTTATCCCCGCAGTTCGATAACACAATAGGCGCTGCGCGGCTGGCTGTAGAGTATAGAGAAGTAATTTATTTGATACTTACGGGAATTGGCGGGATCTGGCGGGAATTCGTGAGATTTCTTAGGCTTAGGGATGATTTATGTATTTGATACCGATGAACAAAAAAGAGCCTATAGGCAAAACATTTGATACTCACCACTACGGCCTTAAAACCGCTTTAATACTTAAAAAACCCAACTCTTTTGGGTTTAGCCAGTGCATCAAGCACTGGCCTAATACTTATAATTTACTTCCTTCGTAAGGGTACTACATTGCTTGATAGCATGTAAAATCTCTCTGACTCGATCAGCCGGTAGTTCCTGCAAACTTAAAGCAGCCGTCCGTTGTTCTCCGCTGTTGTGCAGGGCTCCAGATCCAGTTCTCTGGCGAACCTCTGCGTTTCATGCGCGGTATACGCTGAACCGTTGTCCGTCAACCACTGCACCGCTGTATCGGGTAACCTGTCGCCGAAGCGCTTTTCTACCGACATCAGCATCACATCCTGCACGGTCGAACTGTCGTAGCCTACAGTGCTCGCAGCCCAGTCTATGGCCTCTCTGTCGCAGCAGTCCAGTGCGAACGTGACCCGCAGTTTTTCACCGTTGTCGCAGCCGAACTCGAAGCCATCTGAACACCAGCGAATATCGCTTTCTGCCACCGCGATCCTGCCCTTATGCTCACGCCTCGGCCGCTCTGGTTTTCAATGTAATAACAGCAGGTTATGCTCACACATGATCCTGTAAAGTCGTTTCGCATTTACCGGCGTCAGTCCCTCTGCGCGACGTTGTTTACACAGGATGCCCCACACCCGCCGATAGCCGTAGCTGGGCATATCGCTGATGATGTCGAGGATGTCCGACAGTATTTCAGCGTCTGCTTCGTCATTACGCCGGTTACAGCGCCTGTCCTGCCAGTCGGCAGAACGCTTAATCCGCAGTGACAGCGGCGCACGCGACACGCTCATGGCGCGGCTGACCTGTGCTATTTCCCGGCCTTTGGCAACAAGGGCGCGTGCGCTATCCATTTTCGTGACTGGCCGTACTCCACGGCTTCTTTTAGGATCTCAACCTCCATCGTCTTCTTACCCAGAAGGCGCTGGAGCTCCCGGACCTGCTTCAATGCAGCTGCAAGCTCAGAGGCAGGAACAACGTCCTCCCCGGCAGCCACGGCGGTGAGGCTTCCTTCCTGATATTGCTTTTTCCACTTAAACAGCAGGCTGGGCTGGATACCGTGCAGTCGTGCGAGATGGGAGACATTCATGCCGGGCTCCATCCTCTGCTGAATAATGGCCATTTTTTCCTGAGGAGTTTTACGTTTACGGACTTCTTGACCTAACAGGATCCCGGTCATATCAAAATTGGCGTTAGTGTTAGACATATATTCAAGCCTATCTCTTATCTGGAGATACAGCTACTGTCTGGTGTTTCAGGGGGATAAATCATAGAGGTATTTTCGTGTATAACGTAAAAATCAATTATGGAATTATCATATCTATTGCATCAGTCGATGGGTTCTAATTCATTGATTTTATTTGTTATTTTTTCAGCACGGAATTTATAACCACTACGCTCCCGATAGTATCTATATGTTGCAGTCGCAGTAATAATTATTTTGACGATCAATAGCTGATTATTGATCGGTAAGATTTATAGTATTGCATAAGGATTGCATCAATGAGTACGCCAATCATACCATGGGTAGGAGGGAAGCGGCGTCTAGCTAAACGTCTTCTATCGTGCTTTCCTGAGCACGAATGTTACGTTGAACCATTCTGTGGGGGGGCTGCGCTGTTTTTCAGTAAGGATCCATCCACGGTCGAAGTGTTGAACGATATCAACGGGGATTTGATAAACCTCTATCGGGTAGTAAAACACCATTTGGAGGAGTTTGTACGCCAGTTCAAGTGGGCCTTTAGTAGCAGGCAGCTGTTTGATTGGCTGAAAGAAACACCTCCGCAAACGCTGACCGATATCCAGCGAGCCGCCCGGTTTTACTATCTTCAGCAGCTCACATTTGGTGGCAAAGTGAGCGGGCAGAGCTTTGGTACTTCCGCTGTACGATCACAAGCATTGAACCTCCTAAGAATCGAAGAACAGCTATCACAGGCTCACCTGCGTTTATCTGAGGCAACCATAGAGCATCTTGGGTGGTAGGCTTGTATCGAAAAATATGATAGGCCACACACATTGTTCTATCTTGATCCACCTTACTGGAAGACTCAAGGCTATGGTGTGGCGTTTACCCTGGAGAAATACAGCATCATCGATAGTCTGGCTCATTCGATATCAGGAAAAATGATTATTTCAATTAATGACATCCCAGAAATGAGGAAAATATTCAAAAATCTTCATATCGACGTTGTTGATCTAAAATACTCATTGGGCAGCAAGCGCGAGTTGATCGTCCGCAATTTCGCCTGATTCCCTTTTTGCAAACAATTTTGGACTGTCCAAAATGGCCATTTTTTAGGGTTTAAAGGAGTCCAGAATTGCTTGCAAATTAGTCCAAAATATTTTGCATCGCTACAGGCGCAGCGCGCCCACGCCGGTTTTGATATGGAGATACTTTATCATGCGCGCAGTCAGCACCATGAAGCCGAACAGCGCTACGACGCCCGCTATTGCGATCTCGATACCCTACTGGCGCAAGCGGATTTCGTCTGCCTGATCCTGCCGTTAACGGAACAGACGCATCATTTGATCGACGCCGCCAAGCTGGCGAAAATGAAGCCCGGTGCCATCCTCATCAATGCGGGCCGCGGTCCGGTGGTGGATGACGCGGCGCTGACAACGGCGCTGGAAAACCGCACCTTCCTTGGCGCCGGGCTCGATGTGTTCGAGCAGGAACCGCTGCCGGTAACGTCGCCGCTGCTGCGCCTGCCCAATGTGGTGGCACTGCCGCATATCGGCTCCGCCACCCATGAAACGCGCTACAATATGGCCGCCGACGCGGTGAATAATCTCATCACCGCCCTCACCGGTCGGGTAGAGAAAAACTGTGTCAACCCTGAGATCCTCCCCGGCCATTAGCGCAGTGGCACCTTACGGCGACGGCCAAAACCAGGCCTGGAGGCGCGACAACCGCCGCCGAGACGGCTGTCGTCCCGGCTAGCGCGACGTTTTTCTTACGCCTGGCTGGGGCGATGAGGCTGCGGTTTAGGCTGTCGGTGCTATGATTACCGCCTATGCTGTTTGCTATTCGCGCAACAAAGGAACCGTCCAGTAATGAAAGGAAAGAAGAATGAGCGTAAGTGAGACACAGCTGAAGGCGACCTCTTACCTGTTGATGTTTCTTTTTATCACCCTGATCATCCCGCTGCATCTGTTTCCCTGCTTCATCGCCGGCTTTCTGGCGTATGAGGTGATCATTTCCCTGACGCCGTGGTTTGAACGATTAGTCGGCAGCGGCCGCGCACGCTGGGTCGTGGTAACGCTGATTGCCGCATTTGTGGTGATTGCCATGACGCTGGGTATCGTGAGCCTGGTAAGCTTCCTGACCTCGGATATCCAGCGCGGTATCGACATTACCGCCGAAACCAACCGCATTTTTTCCGATGTGAAGAACAGCATCCCCGATTATCTCCCCTCGTTCCTGCCTGAAAGCGCGGAGGAGCTGAAAGATCAGCTCTTTGCCCTGGTGGAGTCCAATTTAATTATTATCCGCAATATGGGCCGCACTTTTCTGCACGGGCTGATTACCATTTTTATCGGCCTTATTATCGGCGCGGTGATTTCGCTGAATAAGCCGTCCGGTCGCAACACCTACTTTACGCAGCAGTTGCTGGAGCGCCTGCATTACCTCTCGCAGGCGTTTCGCAATATCGTCTTCGCCCAGATCAAAGTGTCGTTGGTCAATACCCTGCTGACGTCGATGATGATTCTGGTGCTGTTCCCGCTGTTCGGCGTGCATCTGCCGCTGGGTAAGACGCTGATCGTGGCCACCTTTATCTTCGGCCTGCTGCCGATTATCGGTAATCTTATTTCCAATTTCATGATTATCATTTCGGCGCTTTCCATCTCCTTGAGCGTGGGGGGCGTGATGGTGCTGTACCTGATCTTGATTCACAAGTTGGAGTATTTCCTTAATGCCGAGATCGTCGGCAGCCGCATCAATGCTAAATCCTGGGAGCTGCTGCTGGCGATGCTTATCTTTGAAGCGGCGTTTGGTCTGGAAGGGTTGGTGGCGGCGCCGATTTATTACGCTTACCTGAAAACCGAGTTGCGGGCGCGGGAGCTTATCTGACCGGTGACACCCTGCGCTCATGCGGGGCTGAGCGCAAGCGACGCCCGCCGCCACCTGACGGTCACGCTTGCGCGACGTCGCGCCGCCGTCAGGGTAAAAAGGGGGTTGCCAGCGGCGCGCCAGCAGGTAAGGTGTCAGTCTGGCCCCGCTACGAACTGCAGTTTAAAGCTATGACTTTTCCCGCTTAGGCAACAAATTTACCCGCCATTCCGGTATCGCCCAACTGATGGACGACATGAACGAAGGCCTGCGCACCCCCGGCGCCATTATGCTCGGCGGCGGCAACCCGGCGGCAATCCCCGCGATGGAGCACTACTTTGACGGCTTGTGGCGCGAAATGCTCGACGACGGCACCCTGAATGAGGCGCTATGCAACTATGACGGCACGCAAGGTAAAGATACGCTCCTGACCGCGCTGGCCGCACTGCTGCGCAAGGAATTCGACTGGCCTATCACGCAGCCAATATCGCATTGACCAATGGCAGCCAGAGCGCCTTTTTCTATTTATTTAATCTGTTTGCCGGCCGCGGTGAAGACGGTACGCTGCGCCGGATCTTGTTCCCGCTGGCCCCGGAATATTTAGGCTATAGCGATGCAGGGCTCGAGGAAAACATGTTCGTCGCGACGAAGCCGATAATTTCCCTGCTAGCCGACGGCCAGTTTAAATACCATGTCGATTTCGCGCATCTGAAGGTGGGTGAGGATATTGGTTTAATCTGCGTCTCACGGCCGACCAATCCGACCGGTAATGTGATTACCGATGAGGAACTGATGAAGCTGGACGCGCTGGCGCGGCAGCATCAGGTGCCGCTGCTGATTGATAACGCTTATGGCCTGCCGTTCCCGGGACTGATTTTCACCGACGCCCGACCGCTGTGGAATCCCAACATCATTTTGTGTATGAGCCTGTCCAAATTGGGGCTGCCTGGCGTGCGCGGCGGCATCGTCATCGCCGGTGAACCGGTGATAAGGGCGTTGAGCAATATCAACGGCATTATCAGCCTGGCGCCGGGCGGCATCGGCCCCGCCATGCTTAATAGCATGATTCGCCGGGGTGACTTGCTCCGCCTGTGTGAAGAGGTGATCCGCCCGTTTTATCGTCGCCGCGTCGATGAAGCCATCGCCTGTATACGCCGCTGGCTGCCGCCGGAGCGCTGCCTGATCCACAAACCGGAAGGCGCGATTTTTCTCTGGCTGTGGTTTCCCGATTTGCCCATTTCGACCGACGCCCTTTATCAGCGCCTGAAGCTGCGCGGCGTACTGATGGTCCCCGGCCACTACTTTTTCCCCGGGCTGGAACAAGAGTGGCATCACAGTCGTCAATGCCTGCGCATGAATTATGTACCGGAGGCTGAAAAAATCGAGCGCGGCATTGCCATTCTGGCGGAGGAAGTGGCGCGCGCCCACCGCGAAACGGTGGTCTAACGGCAAGCGGTACGGTGGCCGGACGGTAGGCGGTATGACGGCCCGACGGCAAGCGATACGCCGGCCTGATAGCCAGCGGTCACCAAAAAGCCCGTCGGGGAACTGACGGGCTTGTCGTTACGCGACCGGCGCGGGAGCCGGCAGAACGCGGTTTACCACTAGAACCGGCCGCGGTTTATCGCGCGGCGGTGCAGGCGGGGCGCCTGGGCTGCAATGGTGACCCCCGAGCGAGTTATTCGGCATCCAGGGTCCAGTACTGAAGCGCCGGCCGCTGGGCCGCGGTGCCAATGGCAATGTGCCGCGGCTGCTGAGATTCAGGAATGTGTCGTTTCAGGTCGATATTCAGCAGGCCGTGGGTGAAATCTGCGTGTTCCACCGTCATGTGCTCCGCCAGGGTAAAGCTGAGGGAAAATTCTTTGCACACTAGCCCTTGGTGCAGATATTGCACCGCTTTCTCCGCCAGCGCGGGCTTACCCTTGATGGTCAGGCGCGGGCCTTCCAATTCAATCGTCAGTTCTTGCTGGGTGAAACCGGCCAGCGCCAGGGTAATGCGATAATGGTTATCATCGCTTTTCTCGATATTGTATGGGGGGGTAACTTATCCGCTGATGATCGTCTTGTATATTGCTGGCTAATTTATCAAAACCGATCCACTGGCGAAATAAGGGAGAGAGATCATAATTACGCATGTTATTAACTCCTTCTGTGAAGCGAGATGATTCGCTCAACCCGCCAATCGGGTTGAGACCAGCCCCCCGGAACGGGCGGGCGTATGGGTTAGAGGCCGAAAGGCTTTATTTTATTTCAATGCGGCGTGGTTTAAGCGTTTCCGGTACCACGCGCGCCAAATCAATAAACAGCAGGCCGTTAGCCAATTGCGCGCCTTTTATTTGTATATGTTCAGCTAATTGGAATTTACGCTATAAATTGCGCTCGGCGATACCCTGGTATAAATAGTTGCGTTCATTTTGATCGCTGGCATGGGCGCCTTTTACCGTCAAGAGGTTATCATGAGCGGTGATTTCCAGCTCGCTTTCGGCGAAGCCGGCAACCGCAATGGCAAAGCGGTAGTGATTTTCGCTAACTAATTCAACGTTGTAGGGGGGATAACCGCCGTTGCCCTGGCTCTGGCCTGCTTCTAGCAGATTAACCAGACGATCGAAACCGATAGCGGAACGGTACAGCGGTGAAAAATCGAAATTACGCTTAGCTTAAAGCCTCCAAAATTCAGCGAGGGTGCAATAACCTTCCCGTTGGACAGGTCAGTAACCGGAATACCCTTACGGCGTATCCATTTCTGGTCACCTAAATAAAATGGTACCGCCGTCAGGTTTTTCAAGAGGCGATAAGAAAAAAATATCAGGATAGCGGTAAAATTTAGCTTGGTTTTATTCAACCTTTACTACACTAACTATTACAGCTTGCGTCAGCCGGAGGGTTCAAGCACAATTTCGAGCGGTCCTGAGAGCAGGTTTTGCTGCGCAAGAAGTTAAACCAACGGATGCGGAACAGGTTATGTTAAGAAAAGTCTTGTTTGTCGTAACAGCAGGATGCACCGTGCTGGGCACCACCGGCTGCTCGAGCGTCATGACGCATACAGGCCCCTATCAGGGCTACTACCCCGGCACCCGCGCCAGTATGCAGGTTTTACGCGACAAAGACAGTAATTGGTGCATCCGTCCTCTGGCGGCCATTGACTTACCCTTCTCTGCGGTAATGGATACGGTGTTGTTACATTATGACTATTTCCGCCGCGATAGCAATACCGATGAGGATTCCCCCCGCTCGCGGATGCTGCACCACCATGAGCATGCGCCCGCGCACGATTAAGCCGGCTTAGGCCGGGGCTTTGCGCCGCCACCTCCCTTACTTGTCTGCTAATATTATCCCATCTTCCTTCACCATTTCGTTTAGCGCGGCGGCAGGCGCACGGGAATAGCGGCAGTCCCTCCGGCGTCGACGGCTGACTGGCACCCTGCGCGCCCGCTGCGCCAAGCGCCGGGATAGGTTATGGACACTGCTTCGGTTGTTAGCGGACGGTTTGGCGCACGGGGGACCGCGACCTCCGACGCCACCTCGTCACCGGCGCCTTTATCCCTGGCGGCCGAGCTGCAAGGCTGCACTAATGATCCTGAATCTCCCTCCCCGTTGCTGACCTTGCCGCCAGAGATTTTAAGTCTCACTTTTGCCAAACTTGATCTCGGCAGTCTGCTTGCGGTGTCCCAGGCGCATCCACGCCTGCAGGATCATGCCCGCCGCGCCTGCCGAAACTATCGGCATAGGCGTTTAGCGGACATCCTCGCCACACTCATCGACAGTCATGGTTTGCCGCTGCTGCGCTTTTGCCAGCGCAGCGGGCTGAATATCAACCCGGGCGTAGAGCCGGATGCCGGCATCCGGCGCCTGATAACCCTGCTGATGTATAACGGCGAGGATGACCTGCTGGCTACCCTATTGCGAATGCCGGGAGCCACTACCTGCGCACGCTTGCCCGGGGTTATTGGCGATGAGCTGCTAC
Source organism: Candidatus Sodalis endolongispinus (assembly GCF_018777395.1). Lineage (GTDB taxonomy): Bacteria > Pseudomonadota > Gammaproteobacteria > Enterobacterales > Enterobacteriaceae > Sodalis_B > Sodalis_B endolongispinus. The sequence continues at coordinate 590,228 of NZ_JAFJYC010000001.1, read as the reverse complement.
TGGAACTTCTGGACTGTCTGACGCCGCTGACCAACAGCATCCTGGCGCTATTGACTGATCCGCCACTGGATGTGAATGTCTCCGATCGCAGCGGCGAAACGCCGCTGGTAAAAGTCATCCGCCAAGGTCATTTGCCGCTGGCTCACGCGCTGCTGGCACGCCCGGATCTCAGGTTAACGGACGCCACGGATAACGAGGGTCGTACGCTGCTGATACAGGCGGCATCGAAAGGCGACAGCGCATGGGTTGCCGCGTTCCTGCGCCATCCCGATTGCGCAATTAACGCGGCGTGTCGTCAGGGCAACAATGCACTGATGACGGCGGCGGCGCATGGACACGTCAGCGTGGTCAGAACCATGATGCAAGACTACCGCCAGTGCGTCAATCAAATTAACCGTCAGGGCTTATCCGCGCTCTGGCTGGCGCTGGCGGCCAATCATGAGCTTACGGTCGAGTTACTGCTGCAACATCCCGCTATCGTCATAGCGGCACCGAACCGGCACGGGTATACGCTGTTACAACAGGCGGTCATCAATGGCCAGTGCCGGATGGTGCATGTGCTGCTCGCGCATCCCCGTATGCCGGTGGCGCAACGGGACGCCAGGGGCGCTACTCTGCTGCATCTGGCGGCAATGCATGACCATGCTGCGATCATAAAGATACTGCTGACGCGTACTCGGCTGGATAGGAACAGCCGGGATCGCCAGGGCCAGACCGCGCTGACTCTGGCGGCGGCAGGCAATCGAAGCGGTGCGCTCACAGCACTTTTGCCCTGCCCGCAGACCACACTCAACGCCAGGGATAATCGGGGGCGGACTGCGCTGCTGCAGGCGGCGGCCGGCGACGCACAGCAAACCCTGTGCCGGCTGCTTACCGTTGCAGGCGTCGATGTCACCGCTGCGGATATCTTTGGCTCCACCGCCTTGATACTGGCCGCCGGCGCGGGGCATACCGGGGTGGCTCGCCTGTTGCTGGCGCACCCGGCAACCCCCGTCGACGCCCGGGATAACAATGGCGCTTGCGCATTGCTGTGGGCCGCACGCAGCGGCTGTTTGGCGCTGGTACGGCTATTACTGGCGCACCCTGACATCATGCCCAACGCCGCCACCGCATGGGGCACCACCCCATTGCTAGCCGCCTGCGAACAGGGGCAGCGCAAAACGGTCGCCTTACTGCTTGACCACCGGCTGCTGGAGATTAACGCCGCCGATTGTCAAGGTAAAACCGCACTGATGGCGGCGGCGGAGAACGGCCATCGCCACATTGTCCGACAATTACTGCGCCATGAGGATATCGCCACTGACCTCATCGATAGGACGGGCTTAAACGCAATCGATTATGCCCTGCGCGGCGGTCATTACACTATCGCCGGCCTGGTGCGCAAACGCGGCGCGCTGGGCGGGGTCACGCTGCTCTGGGCCATCAGTTATTTTCTGCTTAACTGACCACCGGATAGGCAAATAAGCCAGCGCGCGCCTTAGTCGATGCGGGGGATGGTACCCGGCGTTTGCCGCCCTGCCCGTGTCGGCGCCGCGAATAAAAAAGGGCGTGGCCAAACGACTGTTCTCGTCGCCGGCCACGCCGTTAATTTATGTTAGTGCTCACAGCAAACGTTGACGCCGATGGCGAAGTCATGACGGTCAAGCCGTTACTTTACCCGACGGCGAGGCCATGACTGCCACGCCGCCGGTCAAGCCGTTACTCTACCCGAGGGCGAGGCCATAACTGCCACGCCGCCGGTCAAGCCTTACTTTACCCGAGGGCGAGGCCATAACTGCCACGCCACCGGTCAAGCCGTTACTCTACCCTGAGGTCATGCCGGCGTCCTGGGTATCTCAGGCTTCCCCTACGCGTTTCACTTCCCCCACCAGCAGTAGATAGGAAAGCGCGCCCAAGAACGCCACCACGGCGATATAAATCAGCGCCGGCGCGAAACCATAATCCTGCGCCAGATAACCCACCACCAGCGGAACGGTAATGCCGCCCAGACCACCAACGAAATTGAACACCCCGCCGGTCAGCCCAATCAAACGTAACGGTGCCAAAGACGAAACCAGCGACCAGGTAATAGACGCGAAGCCATTGCCAAAGAATGCCAGCGCCATCAGCACCATAATCCACATCGGATCGTTGGTATAGTTCGCCCCCATGATGCAGGTTGAAAGCAGCAGCCCGCAGATGATCGGCGTTTTACGGGCAAACCCCAGCGATTTGCCAGCACGCACCATGCGATCGGCAAAGTAACCGGATAAAATCACACCAAAAAAGGCGGCCAGGAACGGCACGGTGGTCATGAAACCTGCCGTCAGGGCGGCGATATGCTTTGCCTGCGTCAAATAATTAGGAAACCAGGTCAGAAAAAACCACAAGGTAGAGGTCACGGCAAACTGGCCTAAATACACCCCCACCAGTTTGCGATTGAACACCAGCTTCCAATCGCTGCCGCTCATCCGCACACGGTTCTTTTTCTCCACCGGCGCATCACCGTCCACCAAACCGCCGCCGGCCTTGATATATTCCAACTCGGCGGCATTGATACCCCGGCTTTTGCGCGGCGATTGATATACCACGAACCAGATCAGCGCCCATATAATGCCGATACCGCCGGTCAGGATAAAGACCCAGTGCCAACTCAACACTTCCTGTACCCAAATCAAAAGCGGCGTCAGGAACGCCAGACCCACAAACTGACCGGAAGTGAACAGACCTACCGCCGAGGCGCGCTCCCGTTCGGGGAACCAGCTGGTAACCATCCGGTTGTTGGTCGGGAACGCCGGTGCTTCAAACAGGCCAGTGAGCGCACGCAAGCCAAGTAAACTGCCCAGCCCGGAGGCGAAACCTTGCGCGAGGGTGGCAACCGACCAGCCGAAGATGGCGATAAAATACGTTAACTTTGAACCCACCCGGTCCAGGAACCAGCCGCCGGGAATTTGGCAAATGGTATAGGTTCAGGCAAAAGCGGAAAAGATATAACCCATTTGCGCTTTATCAATACCAAACTCTTGTTGAATATGGGCAGAGGCTACCGCCAAATTAGCGCGGTCGACATAACAAATAACCACGGTAATAAAAATCATTAACAGCGTAAGATAGCGCCTCCGGGTGGGGCGCGCGGTGATGACAGTGTCCATCTTATTTTATTCCGGTTAAATTATAACAGGGTATGGAGAAACACCGGTTGGGATAAATTATTGATCAGGATCCACGCCGTGATATTAACGGCGGGTTTATGACTTTTTATGGCTCAATTACCATTCAGCCACCGATCAATCAGGATAGCGCCATACCGGGTTACGCCAATCTGGGGTATTCTTACTGCGCTCAATGACCAGCTCCTCATTAATTTCTACGCCTAGTCCAGGTTTATTTGGCGGATAAAAATAACCATCATTCATGGCGAAATCCTCTTTATTGTTAACATAGTCCAATAATTCGGCGCCCTGATTATAATGAATCCCCATACTTTGCTCCTGCAGTACCGCATTATAAGAGGCAAAGTCAACATGCAAGCAAGACGCGAGCGCAATAGGCCCCAGCGGACAATGCGGCGCCAGGGTCACATCATAATCCTCCGCCATGGAGGCAATCTTCATACACCCGGTAATCCCACCCGCGTGGGACAGATCGGGCTGTGCGATCGCCAGACCGCCATTGGCCAGCACCCGTTTAAACTCAAAGCGTGAAAACATCCGTTCGCCGGCGGCGATGGGGATGGATGTCTGTGCCGCCAGCATAGGATAATATTCCGCTTTCTCTGCCAGGACTGGCTCCTCGATAAATAACGGCCGATAAGGCTCCAATTCTTTTATTAGCACTTTTGCCATCGGCGCATTCACCCGGCCGTGGAAATCTATACCAAATTCAATATCGTTGCCTAGGGCCTCACGGACCTGAGCCGCCACCGCCACCGCCGCATCCACTTTACGTGAATTATCCAGCAGCCCCATTTCCTCACAGCCGTTAATCTTGAAGGTGTCAAAGCCAATCTTGGTCAATTTCTTCATGCCGGCGACAACGTCCGACGGCCGGTCGCCGCCGACCCAGCTATAGGCTTTAATACTATCGCGCACCAGGCCGCCCAACAGTTGGTAAACCGGCACTCCCAACGCTTTACCTTTAATATCCCATAGTGCCTGATCAATAGCGGCGATGGCGCTCATTAAAATGGGACCGCCGCGGTAAAAACCCGCGCGGTATATAAGGTCTGCCAAATATCGTTGATGCGGGCAGGATCCTTGCCGATAACATATTCGCCCAGCTCATGGACCGCGGCTTCAACGCTCTTCGCGCGGCCTTCAATAACGGGCTCGCCCCAGCCGACGATCCCTTCATCCGTCTCTATTTTCAAAAACATCCAGCGCGGCGGCAGCCGGTAGGTAGTCAATTTGGTCACTTTCATGGTATGTGGTTCCTTATCAAGCCAAATCAATCTGTTGCCACAGACGACGCGCACAAACCCGGCAAATCGCTAAGGGCAAGCCTCTCTTTATGGGGCAGATTGTAGCACCACAAATGTTTATTGTACTACAATGTAGATCACACTTTAGACAATCCATTACTGATGGCATCTCCTCCTTTTGCCAGCGTCCGAGCGTGCCCGCACGGTCCAGGATACAGCGGCATCAGCCATTGCAGGACACATGCGCTCAAAGACCGTTTCCACTTTGTAAAAGCGTCACTTTGGTAAACAATTTTCCTGAAGGAGAAACCGGCGCTCCCCCGTTAATGCTAATCCTAAAAGCTTGACGATACTGCCCAATGACCTTTTCCAGCTTTCACCCGCCGCGCAGCCCTGTTCTGATGGCATCCCCCTGTGCTTGATTTAGCCCCCTGAAACACCAGACAGTAGCTGTATCTCCAGATAAGAGATAGGCTTGAATATATGTCTAACACTAACGCCAATTTTGATATGACCGGGATCCTGTTAGGTCAAGAAGTCCGTAAACGTAAAACTCCTCAGGAAAAAATGGCCATTATTCAGCAGAGGATGGAGCCCGGCATGAATGTCTCCCATCTCGCACGACTGCACGGTATCCAGCCCAGCCTGCTGTTTAAGTGGAAAAAGCAATATCAGGAAGGCAGCCTCACTGCCGGGGAGGACGTTGTTCCTGCCTCTGAGCTTGCAGCTGCATTGAAGCAGGTCCGGGAGCTCCAGCGCCTTCTGGGTAAGAAGACGATGGAGGTTGAGATCCTAAAAGAAGCCGTGGAGTACGGCCAGTCACGAAAATGGATAGCGCACGCGCCCTTGTTGCCAAAGGCCGGGGAATAGCACAGGTCAGCCGCGCCATGAGCGTGTCGCGTGCGCCGCTGTCACTGCGGATTAAGCGTTCTGCCGACTGGCAGGACAGGCGCTGTAACCGGCGTAATGACGAAGCAGACGCTGAAATACTGTCGGACATCCTCGACATCATCAGCGATATGCCCAGCTACGGCTATCGGCGGGTGTGGGGCATCCTGTGTAAACAACGTCGCGCAGAGGGACTGCCGCCGGTAAATGCGAAACGACTTTACAGGATCATGTGTGAGCATAACCTGCTGTTATTACATTGAAAACCAGAGCGGCCGAGGCGTGAGCATAAGGGCAGGATCGCGGTGGCAGAAAGCGATATGCGCTGGTGTTCAGATGGCTTCGAGTTCGGCTGCGACAACGGTGAAAAACTGCGGGTCACCTTCGCACTGGACTGCTGCGACAGAGAGGCCATAGACTGGGCTGCGAGCACTGTAGGCTACGACAGTTCGACCGTGCAGGATGTGATGCTGAGGTCGGTAGAAAAGCGCTTCGGCGACAGGTTACCCGATACAGCGGTGCAGTGGTTGACGGACAACGGTTCAGCGTATACCGCGCATGAAACGCAGAGGTTCGCCAGAGAACTGGATCTGGAGCCCTGCACAACAGCGGTGAGCAGCCCGCAGAGCAATGGCATGGCCGAACGGTTCGTGAAGACGATGAAGGAAGACTATATCGAGTTCATGCCAAAACCGGATGCGAGAACAGCCCTGCGAAACCTTGCAGCAGCTTTCACGCATTACAATGAAAACCATCCGCACAGCGCGCTGGGATATCACTCTCCGAGAGAATACCGGCGGCAGCGGGCTTCGTTAACTTAAGATACAAAAGCTGTACGGAGATGGCGGGGCAAGATCACCGCCGATAAAATTTGCATAACGTGTTTTAAGCTGAAAAGGATACCCGTATTCGCCGGGAATCAGGCTTGTGATAGGGGGATGGTGCGCCATGGCTCTCTCCTTCACGCTGGTTGCTTTACCGGTCGATTGACCGATGTCAGCGAACAACATCGACACGCGGCGATAAGCGGTCTGTACGCTCTATCTGTAACGTTAACGCCGCACCAGGGCGATGAACAGGCCCGGCGGGAAGGAAAATCGCGGTTATCAGAGCGGCTTCACACTCTGGCGGCGAGAGTTTCATCGCTATACAAGCCAGCTGTCGCCGGCGGCAGAGTACGGGCAAAACTCTGCCGACTGAACAGCCGGTCAGCCATTGCCACCAGAGCAGGACGGTCGACACACCAGTTGGGCATGATGCGGCGAACATTGATAAAACCCAGCATGCAGGCGACGGCGATATCCGCCTGCGACAGGGAGGAGGCATTTAGCCAGCGGCTCATCCGGCGGCATCATCGGCCGGGTGTCGGTGCTTATCACCAGCACGGGCTGGCGGTTAAAGGCCTAACGGCTCACCCGGCGGCTAAACCGGCCGGGTGCCGGCGCGGGCTATTTGGCGGGCATGGGCACTGCAACCGATGCCGGCCGCGGTCTGGTGTTAGTGAAACGCGACCGTGCCCAGCACTTGCTTCACCAGCAGATTGTGCTGCGGCTGGTTTTTTGCCGGCGTGAGTACCTGAAGGGTCAGTACATTACCGGCGTAAGGCGTGGTGATGGTGGAGCCAAGCATGGCATTGCCCTCTACCGTCTGGCGGGTATCCAGTCGCAGGAATTTATGACCATCGACGGTCTCGACGCTTTGGCCGATTTTCTGCACGTCTTTATACTGGGTTTTCAGTCCGGACAGGCTGCCTTGGGCCATTTTGTTGAAAGCATCCGTGCTGGTATCGTTGGCATCGCCGGCCGCAGTCGGCACTTCGCTCACCCCGATCACCTGCTGGCGTTGCCGGTCGGTGAATACCTGAATTTTCACACCGGGATTTTGCCCAGCGGAATCCTCGCGGGTTTGATTAACGAAAGCGCCAGGCACCTGCAGCGTCACTTTGCCGCTCAGCGCAGCGACGTCAATGCCTTTCGCAGACGGTGCGGACGCGTTACCCGTCCCGCTGTCCGCCGCCGACGCCATGCCGGACGTGCCTGCCAGCCCGGCGGCCGCTATCATGAGGAATAGTGCGATTTTGATATTATGCCTGGTCATAGCCCTCAACCCTTTTCCGCAATGGTGTTTCCTTAAACGTAGCAAGAGTCTCTGAATTACGCAACTTACTGAAAAAGAGAACTGTTTAGCTAAAGTCAACCGCTTGCCCGCCTTGAGGGTTTGCATCGCTCGCCAGAGCAGAGAATAATAACGCCCTATTAGCATTGCGAGAGAACACCATCGTGAAACACACCGCTTTCCACGCCGAGGACGCCAGGCCCGGCATGCGTCAATCCAGCGTCCGCCGGCGCGGGCAGCTCGATCGCACGGAGCCGGACTGGCTGGCCGAAGAAGTGCCGGTCGCGCTGGTGTACAACGGGATCTCCCACGTGGTGATGATGGCGTCGCCAAAAGAACTGGACGTCTTCGCCCTCGGCTTCTCATTATCCGAAGGCATTATCGCTTCGCCGGCGGATATCTACGGGATCGACATCGTCTCGGCCCCTCAGGGTCTACAGGTTCAGGTTGAGCTTTCCAGCCGTCGCTTCATGGCGCTGAAAGCGCAGCGACGGGCGTTGGCCGGACGCACCGGCTGCGGGGTCTGCGGGGTGGAGCAACTGGACAACATCGGCAAACCCTTGCCGCCGCTCCCTTTCACGCAACGCTGGCCGCTGGCGCGGCTTGATCGGGCGCTGGATCGATTGCAAGAGATGCAGCCCATCGGCCGGCTCACGGGCTGCACCCACGCCGCGGCCTGGATCTCGCCGGAAGGGGAACTGTGCTATGGCGCCGAGGACGTCGGCCGCCACGTGGCGCTGGATAAACTGCTGGGCATGCGGGCGCGGCGGGGGGGGATCACCGGGTGCAGTCCTGGTTTCCAGCCGCGCCAGTTATGAAATGGTACAAAAGGCCGCCATGTGCGGCGTGGAAATTCTGTTCGCCGTTTCCGCCGCCACGTCGCTGGCGGTGGAGGTTGCCGAACGCTGCGGCTTGACGTTGGTGGCGTTTAGTAAACCGGGACGCGCCATGGTCTTTACCCATTCGACGCGGATCGTTGAAGACGTAAGTTAACCTTGTTCTTTTTAAAGTCACCGATAAACGTTTAATTAACTATAATGATCGGATTGCTTACGCGACCCTAACATGCTTTTAAAGGGGGCCGGTTCAACTAAAATGGAGAGATTGATATGAGCTTTACGCTACCTTCCCTGCCTTATGGCTATGACGCCCTGGAACCGCATTTTGACAAAGAAACGATGGAAATTCATCACACTAAACACCATCAGACCTATGTCAACAATGCCAATGTCGCCCTGGAAAGCCTACCGGAATTTGCCAATATGCCCGTCGACGACCTGATCCAAAAACTGGACCAGCTGCCGGCGGACAAAAAGACCGTGCTGCGCAACAACGCCGGCGGCCATGCCAATCACAGCCTGTTCTGGAAGGGTTTGAAACAAGGCACGACCCTGCAGGGCGAACTGAAAAGCGCTATCGAGCGTGATTTCGGCAGCGTTGACGCGTTTAAAGAAGCGTTCGAGAAGGCCGCCGCCACCCGCTTCGGTTCCGGCTGGGCCTGGCTTGTGAAAAAAGACGGCAAACTGGCCGTCGTGTCCACCGCCAACCAGGACAACCCGCTGATGGGTGAAGCGATTTCCGGGACCTCCGGCTACCCGATTCTGGGTTTGGACGTCTGGGAGCACGCTTACTACCTGAAATACCAGAACCGCCGCCCGGACTACATCAAGTCATTCTGGAACGTGGTGAACTGGGATGAAGCGGCTGCACGTTTCAGCCACGCCTGATTCGGCCCCGCGGCGCACACCGACACCGGCTCGCGCCCGCCCGTCTCCGCCCCGGCGGGGATTTTTTTGCCCGCGCGCCAGCGAATTAATGCGCGGACATGCCAGCGTCAATGCCTTGACGACAACCGTGACGCAAGTGCAGCCGCTCATTCGCGGCGGTGGTAGGCCTTAGGTGCGGACGACCGCCGGTCTGCAGACCCAGCGATCGCCAATCCTGAGGCGCCGCGACCGCAGGGCTATCGTGCCGATGTGAAATCCTACGCGGTAGCTATTTCAGCAACAGCCGATCGGAGAACGCTTTTTTGGCGCTGATTCGCACCAGATATTCAGTGGCGGAGAGGACCATCGTGGAGCGCACCATTTGCTGGTAGCGCTGCCGTTGCATCTTCGCCAGCGCCTCATCCTCCGGCGCGGGCGAGATTTGCGGCGATGGCGGAAAGGCGGCGACACAATGCAACTCGCCAAACGGCCCCAGAATTTCATCGTCGGTAAAGCGATAATCGCCCGGATCCTGCTGCAGTTCTTCATGCAGCGCCATCAGTAGTTCGGCGTCTTCATACTCCTGGCGGCTTATCACCCCCAGCGCATACACCAATTTCAGACGCACCGACAGCTCCGCCAGCGGCCCGTCGCCCACCAGCAGCGGCTCCACGGCGTATTTGACCGCATAGTCATCCTTGCGGAACACCTGCGTCACCAAAATGGCGACGGCTTCCGCCAGCAGCGTAATCGCCGCCCGCAAAAACTCCCGCACCGTGATCCCGGCATTCAGGCGTTCGAGCACGCTGTTTTCCAGCAGCTGAGTGTTTTCCGTCATGTTGCACACCATGTAGCGGGCCAGGGGGCGATTTCGCGTCCGCCCCCGGTTCTGTCGGTTACTGCATGGCGTTATAGGCATTCACCACTTGCGCGACAACTTCACTGTCTTCTTCAAGGCCGGAGACGTTGGCCAGCGCCGTCTGCGGACCGACCTCGGCCAGCAATGCCGCCCACTCTTTCGCCTGCGGATCCTGGTCGCTGTGATAGTGCATTGCCGCGGCGATGCCGGTCACCAAATTGACATGGCCAAGGCCGTATTCCAACGTACCGCGCAAGGGCTTGATTAACCGATCGCCGGCGCCTAGTTTGCGCAACGGCTGCCGGCCAACGCGTTCCACGTCGTCATGCAGATAGGGATTTTCAAAGCGGTGGAGAATTTTATTGATATAGGCGGCATGCTTTTGCGCATTAAAACCATAACGGTTGATAAGCACCGCTCCGCTCTCCTCCATCGCGCCTTTCACCGTCTGGCGTACGGCCGGATCGAGAATGGCATCGCGGATGGTCTGATGGCCGGCGAGCTGGCCCAGATAGGCGGTGATAGCGTGGCCCGTGTTCAGGGTGAACAGCTTACGCTCCACAAACGCCATCAGATTGTCGGTCAGTTCCATGCCGGCGAGAGCGGGTGGGACGCCTTTAAATTGGGTTTTATCCACAATCCACTCGCTAAAACTTTCGACCGTCACCGCCAGCGGGTCGTCGCTGCCCGCTTCAGCCGGCGGCACAATGCGGTCCACGGCGGAATCGACAAAGCCGACCTGCTGCTCGACCCAGGCATGATAGCGCGGCTCCAGCGCATTAAGCACATGCTGCTTAAGCTGGCTGGTGCCGCGCACCATGTTCTCACAGGCGATAATGTTCAGCGGCTGCGTGCTGCCGCCATCGTGCCGTTTGACCAGACCGCGGGCAATGGCCGGCGCAATGCGTTCAAGGATCTGCGGACCGACCGCCGTCGTCACCAAATCCACGCTGGCGATAAGCGCCACGACGTCGTCTCTGCCGCTGTGCACCGCACTGACCCCGCGCACGGTCTCTACCTGAGCCTGTTCACCCACCACCCGCACCGCGTATTGGTGGCGCTGGTTCAGCGCGTCGAGAACCTGCTGGTTCACATCGGCGAAAACCACCTCAACGCCGGCATCGGCCAATAGTTTACCGATGAACCCGCGGCCGATATTACCTGCTCCGAAATGTAATGCTTTCATAACGTTAACCTTGACTTATCTCAGCAAAAATCTAAGCAAAAAAGGGGCCATGGCAGGCCCCTTGGTTTCTTGCGTCAGTGACCCGCCCGCATGCCTGGTCAGGACGCTTTGCCGCTCGCCAGCAGTTCCAGGACTTCCTGCACGTCGGTGGTGTGGCTTAACCGTGCAATCACCGATTCATCGTCCAACGCGTTGGTCAAACTGGTGATGACCTGAATGTGCTCATTATTACGGGCGGCGATCCCGATCACCAGTCGGGCAATATCCTCTTCCTCATCGCCAAAGCGAACGCCGTCAGGGTACTGGCAGAATACGACGCCGGTACGCAGGACGCGGTCCTTCGCCTCGATAGTGCCATGGGGCACCGCGATGGACTCACCCAGGTAAGTCGACGTCAGCTTTTCACGATCCAGCATCGCATGAACGTATTCGGGCTGGACATAGCCCCCTTTCACCAGCTGTTCGCCGGCGAAGCGGATAGCCTGCTCTTTGTGGTCTGCATGTTGACCGAGGAAAACGTTGTCCGCAGTGAGGCGGAACAGGTTTTGTTCACCGTCTTCAAAGTTGTCGTCCAACGTGGTCATTACTCTGTGCTGATTATCCCCGCTTCTTTGTACTGCGACCAGACGCGCGGTCAAATCGCTGTAAAGCTGGCTGTCGAGGAAGTTATTCAGCGAAATATGCTGCGCCTGAGGCGCATGACGCATTGCACGTTCGGTCAGATCGCGATGGGTTATCACCAGATCGACATCGTCGGGTAAATTATTGATGGCGCTATTGGTCACGCTGATGTTCTTCAGCCCGGCCTCGTTCACCTTTTTACGCAAGACGCCGGCGCCCATCGCGCTCGACCCCATGCCGGCGTCGCAGGCCACGATAATTTTCCGAACCGAACTTAAATCACCAGAAGCACCTGCATTGACGGGAGCGGCCACGCCTTTGGACTGGGCTTTCATATCCTGCACACGGCGTGAAGCGTCGGCTAAATTGTCTTCATCGCCGGTGGCGCGTGAGCTTTTGAGCAAAATGGACGAGATGACGAACGAAACGGCGAAAGCGGCAACAATAGCGGCCAGGTTGGCGAAATAGGTGCCTTTAGGCGTCATGGCTAATACGGCCAGGATAGAGCCCGGGGAAGCCGGCGAAACCAGACCGCCGCCCAGTAGATTCAGCGTGAATACGCCGGTCATACCGCCGAGAATAACCGCGATCAGTAAACGCGGATTCATCAGCACATAAGGGAAATAAATTTCGTGGATACCGCCCAGGAAATGGATGATGGCTGCACCGCCGGCGGATTGCTTGGCATTACCACGGCCAAATATCATATATGCCATCAGGACACCCATGCCCGGGCCAGGGTTGGCTTCAATCAGGAAGAATATCGATTTACCGGTCTCGGTTGCCTGCTGAATGCCCAGCGGCGAGAAGATGCCGTGGTTGATGGCATTATTCAGGAACAGAATTTTGGCCGGCTCGACGAAAATGGACGTCAGCGGCAGCATGTTATAGGTCACCATCAGGTGAACACCAGCCGCCAGCCCTTTTGACAACATTCCTACCAGCGGACCGATGGCCAGAAAGGCCAACACCGCCAGCAGCATACCGATAATACCGGCCGAGAAGTTGTTGACCAGCATCTCGAAACCGCTTTTGATTTTGCCATCCACGGCGCGGTCGAAGCGTTTGATAGCCCAGCCGCCGAGAGGACCGGCAATCATTGAGCCGAGGAACATCGGCATATCGGCACCGGCGATGACCCCCATGGTGGTAATCGCGCCGACGACGCCACCGCGTTCGCCACCCACCATACGGCCGCCGGTATAGCCAATCAGCAGCGGTAGCAGATAGGTGATCATCGGGCCGACCAATTTGGCCAGCGTCGCGTTGGGTGTCCAGCCGGTAGGAATAAACAGCGCGGTGATAATCCCCCAGGCGATGAAGGCGCCAATATTGGGCATCACCATATTGCTGAGGGAGCGGCCAAAGTTCTGCACTCTGACCTTGATATGCGATGAAGACATAAAACTCACCCCTATTGAAACGCGCTATACAATAAGAGCGCGTGAAATTTGTTGCGGCAGTGTTGCACCATCCGCCGGTATTACTATTGGCAGCGCGACTCTACCACGCTCTTTTGCGATAGCGTAGCGAGGTCAATTATTATGATGCTAATCACGAGGACACCCCCCTAAATAGGGCCATTTGCGTGATATTAATCACAAAACCACTCTGAAATAAAAGCACATTCAGGCGTTATCGACCGATTCAAGCCTCCTATTGTGATATGAATCACATAATTCGATGACTAATTTGTAATAAAACGTGATTTAAATCACAAAAAATATGATACCCGACCACGAGCGCTGGCGATGTTGTAAGCCAGCACCGCACGCAGCGTGGCTATGCTTTGGAGATCTAAGGGAAAGGTGTAACAAAGTTACCGCTTAAAGCGGGAAAGCAGCAACGTCGCATGCGCATAGCAAGACAGAATTAACGTGATACCCGGCGCCAGTGCCAACGAGGGCCAGCAGAGACCTCTCGCAGTGGCCTACATGGCATCGGCAGCGCACCGGCCACCTGGAGATGCATCGCCGTCGCGAGAGGTGTCAGCGCTACGCCACCCCGGGCGCTATCAGCACGGCCATTTACCGGCCAACGAAGGCACCTTGCTGTCGCCGGGAGCGCCTAACTCAGGCCACCGGGGCGGCTATCAGGCCAGCCGTGCGCCGGCCTTTCAAAGTCACGCCGCTAGCGGCGAGGGGGTAATTGCCCCCAGCGATATCGTCAAGGCAACAGCGCGCCTGCGCCGCTTTGCGCCTGCAGCAACTGCTGGTGCTGATTTTGCAGCCCGGTCATGAGCTCATTATACTGCGTCACCTGCAGCTGCGTGGGGAAGCTCACCGACCCGCCATCATAGCTCGGCTGACCTTGCGCCGTCTGCATGGCGAGAAATTCCCCCACGTGAACCAGCTGTTCCGCCAGGGAAGATGCAGCGCCAATGACCGGCGTGACTTTCTGCACCGGCCAGGTCACCAGCTTGTCGTACGCCTGCGCGTAAACCTTCTGCAGATCCTCCGGCTGCTTAAGCGCGGCACGGGCATCGTCCGCCTGTTTCCTGGCGCGCGCCAGATCGGGCGCCAGCATATTCAGCGCGCCTGCCGCCTGTGCGAGGTTCTGCCGATGGGACACGTAATCCTGCGGCACACGGATTTGGCTGATTTCATCTAGCATCGGTACCAGCGAACCGTTGACCGAGCTAAGGAATTTATCGCTGAAGGTTTGCAAAACCTGGTAATCATTAGCGTACGGGCCAAACTGCTCCTTTTGCGCCGCGCTCAGGGTGGGGATCCGTTCTCCGCCGGGCAAAATCGTGTTTTGCAGAAATTGCATAAAGGCTTGGCGCTGTTCCGGCTCTTTATCGCCGCAGCCGGTCATCTGAAAGACGCCCAGCAATACGACAAGCATTGCCAGCAGTGGCCGGTAGAGGCCCATGCGCTCCCTTAAGGTCATAACCTTTACTCCTGTAAATGAAGGACTTATTTTCCCGGTTTAGGTGTTCACTTCGCCTTCCCTGACGCATTAACAATAATAGTGCAGTTTCACGACAGGCAAACACCACCGGCGCGGCGCCCGACAGACGGCGACGTTCCGGCGGCCAGCGTGCGACCTATTGCAGCAGCGAAATATCCGCGACCTGCAAAAACAGCGTGCGCAGCTGCGCGAGCAGCGTCAGTCGGTTACTCCGCACCTGAGGGTCGTCCGCCATCACCATAACGCTATCAAAGAAAGCGCCCACCGGCTCACGCAGCGCCGCCAGTTCAACCAGCGCATCCTGATAGCGACCGGCCTCGAATAACGGCTGCAGTTTTTCGCGCAACACCACTAAATGGGTCGCCAGCGTGATTTCCGCCGGATCCTTAAGCACCGAGGCCTGCAAGTCCTCGTGGACCGGATCGTCAGCTTTGGCCAGTATGTTAGATACCCGCTTATTGGCCGCCGCCAGGGACATGGCTTCCTCCAAGGTGCGGAAATAGCTCACCGCGCGTACCCGGGCGTCGAAATCCGCCGGCCGGGTCGGCCGACGCGCCAGTACCGCCTGAATAGTATCGACGCTGTGCCCCTGCTCTTGATACCAGGCGCGGAAACGGCCGAGCATAAAATCGATGACATCATTCACCACGGCGTCATTGGTCAACTTCTCGCCGTAGAGGCGCACCGCCTCTTCCGTCAGCGTCTGCAGGTCGAGCGGCAGCCGTTTTTCCACAATAATGCGCAGCACGCCGAGCGCGGCACGGCGCAGGGCGAAAGGATCTTTATCCCCTTTAGGATGCTGGCCGATGCCGAAAATGCCGGCCAGGGTATCCATTTTGTCGGCAATGGCCACCGCGCAGGACACCAGCGTCGTGGGCAGCGCATCGCCGGCAAATCGCGGCTGATACTGCTCTTTTTGTGCCAGCGCCACCGCTTCCGGCTCGCCGTCGTGGCGGGCGTAATGCATCCCCATCACGCCTTGGGTGTCGGTAAATTCAAACACCATATTGGTCATCAGGTCGCATTTGGACAATAGCCCGGCGCGCGCGGCCTGGGGCACATCCGCACCAATCCGCCCGGCGATCCAGGCCGCCAGAGCTTCGATCCGGTCGCTTTTGTCGCGCAGCGTGCCGAGCTGTTTTTGAAACAGCACCTTATCTAGCCGTGGCAGACGATCTTCCAGCCGCTGTTTGCGGTCGGTGTTAAAGAAGAACTCCGCATCAGCCAGGCGTGGACGCACCACCTTTTCATTGCCGTCGATGATCTGCTGGGGGTCTTTCGACTCGATATTCGCCACGAAAATAAAGTGCGGCAGCAGGTTGCCCGCGGCATCGTAAACCGGGAAATATTTCTGGTCGCCTTTCATGGTGTAGACCAGCGCCTCCGCCGGCACCGCCAGAAACTTCTCTTCAAAGCGGGCGGTGAGCACCACCGGCCCTTCCACCAGCGAGGTAACCTCTTCCAGCAGGCTGTCGCTCAGATCGGCCACGCCGCCTAACCGTTTGGCCGCCGCTTCCGCATCTTTGCGAATGGTCTCTTTACGCTGCAGATAGTTCGCCATTACCCGGCCGCGATCCAACAGCACTTGCGGATACTGGTCGGCGTGCTCCAGGCTGATTTCCCGCTCGCCCATAAAACGATGACCGCGCACGATACGATCGGCATCAATGCCGAGCACATTGCCCGCAATGACGCCGTCATCCAGCAGCAGCGTCACGGTATGGACCGGGCGGATGAACTGGGTTTCACTGTCGCCCCAGCGCATCATTTTCGGGATCGGCAGTTTGCCCAGCGCTCGGATGACCATAGCGCACAGCAGCTCTTGCACCGGCTGCCCCTTCACGCGGGCGCGATAGACCAGCCATTCCCCTTTATCGGTCACGAGACGTTCGGCCTGGCTGACCGTAATGCCGCAGCCGCGCGCCCAGCCTTCGGCTGCTTTAGTGGGATTGCCGTCGGCGTCAAACGCCTGTGCGATGGCGGGACCGCGCTTCTCAACGTCGCTGTCGGCCTGTGCGCCGCCGAGCGCGGCGACCTTGACCGCCAGCCGGCGCGGCGCGGCAAACCAGCTGACTTCGCCGTGGTGGACGTTGGCTGCATCAAGTTCGCCGCTGATGTGGGTGGCAAAGGCTTCAGCCAAAGCGCGCAGCGCCTTTGGCGGCAGCTCTTCCGTGCCGATTTCCACCAGAAAAGTGTGTTGCGTCATGGCTGCCTCTTAGTTCTCATTCTTCTTGCACATCGGGAAACCCAGCGCTTCGCGTGAAGCGTAGTAGGCTTCCGCCACGGCCTTAGTCAACGTGCGGATCCGCAGGATATAGCGCTGGCGCTCCGTCACCGAAATGGCTTTGCGGGCATCGAGCAAATTGAAGCTGTGCGCCGCCTTCAGAATGCGCTCATAGGCCGGAAGCGGCAGCGGTTTTTCCAGGGCCAGCAGGCTTTGTGCCTCTTTTTCATACTGTTCAAAGCAGGTGAACAGAAAATCCACATCGGCATACTCGAAATTGTAGGTGGATTGCTCAACTTCGTTTTGGTGGAACACGTCGCCATAGGTGGTACGGCCCAGCGGCCCATCGCTCCATACCAAATCATAAACGCTGTCGACGCCCTGCAAATACATTGCCAAACGCTCAAGCCCGTAGGTGATTTCCCCCGTGACCGGCCGGCATTCCATCCCACCCACCTGCTGAAAATAGGTGAATTGCGTCACTTCCATACCGTTCAGCCAGACTTCCCAGCCCAACCCCCAGGCACCCAGTGTCTGGTTTTCCCAGTTGTCCTCCACGAAACGAATATCGTGAATAGTGGGATCCAGGCCAACTTCCCTCAGCGAACCGAGATATAATTCCTGGATATTCTCCGGCGAAGGTTTGATGATGACCTGGAACTGGTAGTAATGCTGCAGCCGGTTGGGGTTTTCACCGTAGCGGCCATCCGTCGGACGGCGTGAAGGCTGCACGTAAGCGGCGGCGATGGGCTCCGGGCCAAGCGCCCGCAGACAGGTCATGGGATGGGAGGTCCCCGCGCCGACTTCCATATCCAGCGGCTGGATGATAGTACAGCCCTGACGCGCCCAGTAATCCTGGAGCGTCAGGATCAGGCCCTGAAAGGTCTTGGGATCAAACTTTTGCATGTTGAATTCGCACGCGTTGCAAGTGGATGTAATGAGAAGGCGCCAGTATACCCTCTGGCGTTAAGATATACAGCCCGGATCCGGTAACAACTGCGAATGCGCGCCGCAGATTTAACCAGAACAGTCAGCGTCGCGCTTAATCGCCGAACGGCAGGAAGGCCTATGCAACCTCACTGGCACCGTGACATCGCCCACCGGCGACAGGTCACGCAAGCGGAGGTCCCATGGTGATCCCCGCTGCGCCATGAGGATTCGCCGACGGTGCTCGCGCTGCGGCTTGAGAGCACCACCCGCGCGCATCCTTTCATTTCGCCTGCCTATTGGCTGGAGAGCTTGCCGTCGGTACGCGACGAGTATCTGCCCGCCGCCCGGACCTGGGTGGCGGAACAGGACGCCTCACTCGCCGGCTTTATCAGCGTGTTACGCGGTAAGGTGGTGGGGGCGCTGTTCGTGGCGCCGGCCTATCAGCACCGCGGCGTAGGGTTGGCGCTGATGACCGTGGCGCAGCAGGCTTATCCCGCGCTGACGATGGAAGTCTACCGGCTGAACCGCAACGCCTGCCGGTTTTATCATCATCGCGGCTTCTTCCCTATCGCACAGCGGTTCAACGACGAAACCGGCCATCTCATCCTTCAACTGCACTGGTATGCCGATGGTATAATGCACGCCGCCCCCGCGCCCTCATCATAACCGCCAGACCGGAACCGCTATCCCTTTAACGCCGACGCCCGCGCTGGCCCCACCGGCCCGACAACCCGCCCGCACGCCTGTTACCCGCGGTAAAAAGTGGTATGCTCATTAATAATGAACCTAGTAATCAATGATTAATGGAGATTTCGATGAAGCCTGCTGTGATTTTGTATAAAGCCATCCCGGAAGATTTACGCCGACGTTTGGACGACCATTTCAGCGTAACGGCGTTTGACGGGCTTACCGACGACAATCTGCAGCAACATGCGCAGGCCCTGACGAAAGCGGTGGGTCTTATCGGCGCCGGTGGGAAGGTCGATGAGGCTCTGCTTGAGCGTATGCCGGCGCTAAAAGTCGCCTCGACAATCTCCGTGGGTTACGACAATTTCGCTGTGCAGGCGTTGAGTGCGCGCGGCGTGCTTCTGATGCATACCCCAACCGTATTAACCGATACCGTGACGGATACAACGATTCCGATTTCATCCGATCACTGATTCCGGTCGCCCGACCAGCGATTCTGGTTTCCCCCGATCACTGATTCGCATGTGTCACTACCAATTGAAATCTGGCCCACCCTGCCAAAGTAACACTGACCCAGGCCGTCAGAAGAGGTATCACCATGATAGATGTGACGATCACCGTGCCCGATACGCTGCGTCAGGCCCTTGAGCGCTTGGCGCAGTCCTTGAGCCATCGCCAGCCGTTAATGCGCGCCCTCAGTGAAGATCTGTATGACGCGGTAATGGAGAATTTCGAGCAGGAAGGCCGCAAGCGCTGGATGCCCATTGACCGCGTCGGCAAAATCCTGCAGCAGTCGGGGCGGTTGGCCGCCTCCATTGACAGCGACGCCGATAACGACCAGGCCGTGGTCGGAACCAATGTGGTGTACGCGCGTATTCACCAGCAGGGCGGCACTACCCGGCCCCATGTCATTCGCCCACGCTATAAGAAAGCGCTGGCTTTTAACGGTCGGGTAGTAAAAAACGTCAATCACCCCGGCTCGACGATACCGGCGCGGCCTTTTCTCAGTTTGACCGACCAGGATTATCAGGCCCTGGCGCACACCGTCAATGATTACCTTCAGCGTGCGCTGGACGAGTGACGCCCTGTAAAGGCCGTGGCGCGTTTTTTGATAGTCAGGCAGGCGATGATGCGGGTGAAACCGCGTTAAGCGATTCTGGCGCGATTTAAACGGGATATCGCCACACGCGTCAGCGGTGTAGTCTGACGGCAGCCCGTTATTACGATGTTCTCCTCTCACCATTACCCTCTACACCCCCGTCACGACGAGATACCCGACGCGCCGGTTAGGCTGTTTTCCATGAAGACACTTTCTGGGACCGCCACCGCGTGAACAACACCGTCCGCCTTGCCGCACTGACCGTGGCGCTGGAGAGCGCCGGCACCCGTGTCCAGCTGTTTCCGGCCGGCACCTTTCGCTCGCAGGATACGCGCCCCACCGACGTGGCGCACTGGCGGCTGGAGGCCCCCCAGGCCCAGCGTTTAATTGACGCCGCCCAGGCGCGCCAGACCCCGTACTGCTTTGACTATGAGCACCAGGCTATCCATGCCCGGGAGAACGGCCAGCCGGCCCCGGCTGCCGGCTGGTATTCGCAGCTGGAATGGGTCGAGGGCCAGGGGCTGTTTGCAGTCGATGTCGAATGGACCGAGCGCGCCCGCGCCCTGATTGCCGCCGGGGAGTACCGTTTTGTCTCCCCACTGTTTCAGTACGACAGGCAGGGCAATGTGACCTGCCTGGTGAATGCCGCGCTGACCAACGTGCCGGCGCTTGACGGTATGGCGGCGCTGCTGGCGGCGGCGTCACAACAACTCACGGGAGAAAATAACGTGGATGAACTGTTAGAACAACTGCGCTGGATGCTGAATCTGCCGCTGTCGGCCACGGCTGACGAGGTGACGGTTGAGCTAAAAAACTCACTGATCGCCTGTCGGGCGGACAAGGGACGGCGGCCGCCCGCATCAATCTGCTGTCGCTGCTTGGCGAGAAGGATAACCAGATTGCCGCGCTGTCACAGCAGACCAGCACACCACCCGATCCGGCGGCCTATGCCCCGGTGAGCGTGGTCAATGAGCTGCGCGAGCAGGTGGCGGCACTCGGTCGTCAGCTGAGCGGCAACGAAGTCACTACCCTGCTGACCGCGGCCCTCAATGATGGCCGCGTGCTCAAGGGGGCGGATGAGGACTGGGCGCGGCGGCTGGGTGAAAAAGACGTGGCACTGCTGCGTGAGCACCTGGCCACCCGTCAGCCGATTGCCGCGCTGTCCGGGCTGCAGACCGGCGGCAACGCGCCGCAGGGTATCGAGGCGCGGCCATCGCCCCTGGGCGCACTGGATGCACCGGCGCTGGCTGCCTGTCACGCCTTTGGCCACAGCGCCGAGACCATTGCCACCATGATGAAAGAGGAGGGGCAGCCATCATGACCGCCACCACGCAAGACCGCAATACCCCGTACCGGGACGGCGAGCTGACGCCCTATCCGGTGGCGGCGAAAGAAAATATCCCGGCCGGCGTTATCGTCTGCCTTAAGGACGGCTATGCCGTCAACGGACAGGGCGGTGAAACCCTGGTGTATGCCGGGCGGGCTGATGAGGCTATCGATAACCGCCAGGGCGGCAACGGCGACCAGCACATTCTGGTGCGCCGCCACAAGGCGTTTTTGTGGGAGAACGACGGCTCGGTGAAGCAGGCGCATGTCGGCAAGCCGGCCTATGTGGTGGATAACCAGACGGTCTCTGCCAGCGACTGCGGTACGCCCGCGCAGGAAGGCAAGCCCGGGAAACCCGCCAGCCGGTCAGCCGCAGGCACCATCATTATGCTTGACGCGGCGGGCGTCTGGGTCGAATAAGGAGACACTGCACATGTTAGTGAATGCTGCAAATTTAAGGGTGATTTTCTGCAACATTAAACTCACCTTTAACCAGGCGTTTGACGCCGCACCCACCCAGTGGGACAAGGTGGCCACCCTGGTGCCGTCCACCGGCAAGGAGAACACTTACGCCTGGTTAAGCCGCTTCCCACGGATGCGCAAATGGATAGGCGACAAGCAGGTCAAGGCACTAGCAGCGTCAACCTATACCCTGGTCAATTATGAGGCCACGGTGGAAGTCGATCGCAACGATATCCAGGATGACCAGCTGGGTGTTTACCAGCCCCAAGCGCAGGATGCGGGCTTTGCCGCCAAACAGTGGCCGGACGAGATGGTGTTTGAGCTGCTCAATAAAGGCTTTAGCGAAAAAGGCTATGACGGCCAGCCGTTTTTCAGCGACACGCACAGTATGGGCAAAACCAGCTACTCCAATCTCGGCAAAAAGCCGTTATCGGCGGCGTCACTGGCCGAGGCGCAGGCCTCCTACGGTGAAGCGCGCAAGCAGCTGCGCCAGATGAAGGACGAAGAGGGACGGCCGCTGAATATCATGCCCAACCTGCTGGTCGTGCCGCCGGCGCTGGACGATGTGGCGCGTACCCTTATCACCGCCGAGCGTCTCGATGATGGCAAGGCCAATATCTACAAAGGCACCGCCGAGGTGCTGGTCGTGCCCTGGCTGACCTCAGACAGCGCCTGGTTCCTGATGGATACCAGCCGCCCGCTCAAGCCGCTGATTTTCCAGCAGCGCCAGGCCCCGCTGTTTGTCGCCATGACCGATATCAACAGCCCGGACGTGTTTATGCGCAAGCAGTTCAAGTTTGGCGCAGAGGCGCGCGGCCAGGCCGGGTTTGGCTTCTGGCAGATGGCCTACGGCTCAACGGGTAAATAAGCGTGTACGCCAGCCTTGAGGACATGGTGTTGCGCTTCGGCGAGCGGGAGGTGCGCACCCTGACCGACCGCGACAACACCGGCGAGATTGACGCTGCCGTGCTGGCCGGCGGGTTGCAGGCGGCAGTCGATGAGATTAACGGCTATATCGGCGGGCGCTATACCCTGCCGCTGCCGGTGGTGCCCTCCAACCTGCGCGGCATCGCCTGCGATATTGCCCGCTATCGCCTCACCGGCACCGAGCGGGTCTGCACCGACGAAATCCGTGACCGCTACCGCGACGCCATCCGCTATCTGGAAAACGTCGCCAATGGGCGGGTTACGCTGGCCACCACCCAGAACGGTGGCACGCTGCAGGGCAATGCCGGGGCGGCGTTCTTTTCCGGTCGCCGCATCTGGGGCCGCAACCAGACCGGCGGAGGGGGATTTTAATGATAAGCGAAATTGAAAACGCC
This sequence comes from Candidatus Sodalis endolongispinus, assembly GCF_018777395.1. GTDB lineage: Bacteria > Pseudomonadota > Gammaproteobacteria > Enterobacterales > Enterobacteriaceae > Sodalis_B > Sodalis_B endolongispinus. The sequence goes on along the minus strand of NZ_JAFJYC010000001.1, from coordinate 567,491 downwards.
ATGATGGCGCGGCTTAAAGACGGGCTGGGTCGCATGGTGTCTAGCGTCGGCAGCTATGGTGGCGAGCTGGAGGAGGTGGTGGCTATCGCCCGCGTGCTGCCCGCCTGCTGGGAGGCCTTTGTCGGCGTGCAGCAGACCCACCCGGTCAGTACCCATAAACAGCGGTTTTACACCACCGGGCGTTTCTCGGTGCTGCTGGCGGCCTATTCGGTGCGTGAGGAAGCCGCCCAGCGCAAGGGCGGCCCGGCCCGCGATGAAGTGGGCTGTAACCGGCTGATTCGCGCCGTGCGACGTTTAATGAGCCGGCAGGATATGGGGCTGCCTGTCGAGCCCCTGCTGCCGGGCCGGGTGCGTTCGCTGTTCAGCACCCGCCTGAACAGTGATGCCCTGGCGGCCTATTCTTGCGAGTTCGACACGGTCTGGGTTGAAGAGGCGCTGGATAACGGCCGCTGACCCGCGCCGGAAGGCGACAATGATCCTGACCGGCTGTTTGCTGACTATCAGGGGCGACTCGATACGCCGTGGCCGATGCATGAGCGCACCGGGCTGGCGTATCACCTGGATGGCCAGCCAGCGGTTGTTGCGCAGGATCTGGTGACCATGAGGACAAAAGACCATAATTGACGTGATAGCAAGGGGGACACATGAGCATTGATGCCGTGATACCGACGCCAACCTATAAACCCGGCTATTACTTCGGGTTTAACACCACGCTGGCGTCACGGGCGCTGGCCACCAACGACCAGAAGCTGGTCATTCTAGCCCAGCGCACCACCCACCACGCCGGACACCGATACGCTGACGCCGGTCAATGTGTTCAGCGATGAGGCCGCCGCCAGCCTGTTTGGCCGCGGCTCCCAGGCGCACCGCATGGAGCGGGCCGCCATCCGCGTCAATGACACCCTGCAGCTGGCGGTGGTGGGGATACCGGACAGCGAGGCCGGCGTGGCGGCCACCGGCACGCTGGTACTCAAGGGAAGCGCCAGCGGCACCGGGCAGGTGCGCCTTGGCGTCTGCGGCGAAACCGTCGCCATTGCTGTCGCCAGTGGCGATAGCACCGGGGCGCTGATGGTGAGCCTGGTCGAGGCCATCAACACCCTGGACGCGCTACCGGTGACGGCGGCGATGGCGGATATCCCGCCGCCGTCATCCGGCGGTAAAAGCCCCGGCAAGCAGCTGGTGCTGACGGCACGCAACAAAGGCGCTTGCGGTAACCAGATTGGCGTGGCCGTCACACTCAGCGCGCCGGGTATCACCGCTACACTGACGCCGATGCGCGGCGGTGAGGGTGACCACGCACTGGATGCGGCGCTGGCGGCGATATTCAGCGCCGGGCATACCCTGGTGATGTCGCCGTACGCCAGCAAAACCGCGCTTACCACCCTTGCCACCTGGCTGGACAAGGTGTCCTGGCCGCTGGAGCAGCGTGGCGCACTGGGGGTGGTCGGCTGGAACGGTACGCTGGCAGGGGGCACCACGCTCACGACAGACGTCAACGCGGCGCGCATCACGATAGGCTGGTACCCCGGCTCAATGCTGCCGGGCGGCGAGCTGGCAGCGATATATGCCGCCATTATCGCCAGCGAGTCCGACCCGGCGCGCCCGCTCAATACCCTGGCGTTACCCGGCGCGGATATCACGCCGCAGGACCAATGGCCCGGGCGCAGCGAGCAGGAAAACGCGCTGGCCAACGGCCTGACGCCGTTTGAAGTGAACGGCAGTCAGGTGCAGATTGTGCGGGCAGTGAGTACATCTGTGAAAAACAGCATGGGCGTGACCGACCGTTCGTTAATGGATATCACGATATTGCGCTCGCTGGACTATGTGCGCCTGGCCTGCCGTGCCCGTATCACCCAGCGCTTCCCGCGCGAAAAGCTCAACGCTATCCGCCTGCAGCGCATCCGCTCCGAGCTGCTCGATGTGCTCTATGCCCTGGAGCAGCTGGAAATCGTTGAAAATGTGGACGCGCACAAGGACCAGCTGAAGGTCACACGCAGTCAGCAGGACGACAGCCGCGCCGATGCCATTATCCCGGCGGCGGTGGTGCGCGGGCTGCATGTGTTTGCCGCCACCATTTATCTTTTGTAAAGGGGGCCTGTATGGCACTGGAATACACCGGCGCGGTGGTGCTGGAGGTCAACAGCACCGATGTTGAGGTGACGGAGTTTAGTCCGCGCGAGAACACCGGCAAGCAGCTGGTCAAGACCATGAACTCCACCTGGCGCGCCAAAGGCTACACCCAGGGGATTGCTACCTGGGAGCTGTCCATCACCGCCGTGGTGCCGGTCGACAAGACCCTGCACTGGGAAAAATTTCGGGCGCAAAACTGACGCAATACCCGCTGACCGGCGGCAAGCGCATCACCTATCAGGATGTGTTTGTTACCGAGGTGGGCGAACAGTATACCGTTGACAATGAGGCCCGTATCACCATTAGCGCCTTTGCACTGAACAAGGTTGAGGAGTAACCCATGGCATTTACCCATAGCACCACCCTGCCGGTGGGCATTTACCACGACGGCGTACTGCACCGTGAGGTGACGGTCCGCCTGGCCACCGTGGGCGATGAAATCGCCGTTATCGAGGCCGGTATTCCCGAATCCGGCACCGCGGTGGGTATTCTGGCCCGCTACCTGACCCGGCTGGGCACCCTGGCACCGGAAGACATGACCTATTCGCTTTTGTGCGACACACTGGTGCCGGAATATTATGCCGTGCTGCATGCCGCCCAGCTTGAGGCGAAAAAAAAGCTCAGCGCGCTGAAGCCCGCCTGCGCGACTACCGTTTCGCCCTTGTCCGACTCGGACAGTACGGCATCAGCGCCGCCCGCGCCGGCCGCCTTGACGCTGTAGCCCTGGGCGGGCTGCTCGACGCTATCGGGCGTCTGGAAAACCCTAAAGGCTGGCGGAAAAACAGGACCATCAAAAGCCTGCGCCGCCGCCCTCCCTCAGCCAAACGGACGTAACCCATGGCCCGTGAATTTGATACCCAGCTACGCTTTGGCGTCAAGGACAGCGCGACGCCGGGCATTCGCCGTCTGTCGGCGGAATTTCGCCGCCTGAGTCAGGCGCGGGAAACCCTGGGGCTACGCGGTGAGCGTCACCTGCAGCGGGAAATCCAGCGTACCCAGGCGGCCTATCAGCGCCTGGCGCGCAGCGGCACCCTGTCGGCCAGCGAGCAGGTGCGCGCCGATGATAAGATGCAGGCGAGTATTGCCCGGCTGTGTCAGGAGATGGCCGGGGCCGAACGCCAGCAACGTAGCTGGCTTAAGGGGACGCTGTCCATCGGCTCCGGGCTGGTTGCCGGGGCGATGACCCTGCGCCAGCCCATTACCCGCCAGATGGACTACGATGCGCACCTGCGCAAGCTGGCCAATTTTGCCTACCGCAATGATAACGCGACCGTGCGCGAGACGGTCCTTAAGGTCATTGACCAGCACATTCGCGCCGCCACGCGCGCCGGCGGCGTCACCCCCGGCCCCGGCCATGGAAGCGCTGGAAATCATGCTGCGCTCCCTGCCGAAGGAAAAAGCCTTTTCCTATTTGCCGGAGGTGATGAAAAACGCCACGGCCACCGGGGCGGAGCCCAAAGAGATGGCGCTGCTGCAAAATGCGGCGGTCAATTTTAATCTCAGCGAACGCGACAGCCGCATCGCCCTGAGCGGGGCCACCACGGCGGCGCAACACGGTCTGGTGGACGTGCCGCTGCTGGCCTCGGCGGTGCCGCGCGCACTCGAGGCCGCCAAGTCGGCCGGCTTCCATGGCCGGCGGGGCTATGCCCAGACCCTGGCGCTGTTTGAAGCCGCCGGCTCGGTTGCCGGTGAGCCGGGTGAGGCGGCCACCAACGCCAACGACTTACTGGCCGAGCTGTCCTCCACCAACCTGAAGAACAACGCGAAAAATCTGCTTATCCGGGGCAAGGGCGTCGATATCCAGGCGCTGATGACCCAGGATGCGAAAGCCGGCCTGACGCCACTCGATACCCTGGACCGGGTGATACAACTGGCGGACAGGCACGATGCGCAAACGAAAAAACTGCGCGCTGAGCTCGCCAACACACGTGATCCGGAGAAGCGCGCCAATCTGGAAGCGGCGATTGAAGGGCGTCACGGTGCCCATGTCTCGACCCTGCTGACCAATCAGCAATCGCGCAATGCGTTTTATGGCTATGAGCGCAGCCGGGCGATGTTCCGACAGCTGACCGATGAGGTGGTTAAACAGTTTGAGACGCCGGAAGGGGCGCGTTCGGCCGATTTGGATTTTAGCCTGGTGAGTAAAGGCAGCCAGTTTCGCGTTCAGCAGGCGGAGAATGAAAAGCTCTTTGCCACCAACGACGCCGTGGCCACTGTCTCTCACGTGCTGGGCGACATTGCCGAGAGCGGGGCCAGACTGGCCCAGGAATTCCCTGGTCTCACCACAGCAGCGACCCAGGCGTCACTGGCCATTACCGCGCTGGGGGCGGCAGCGGCCGTCAAGACCGGCGCTGATATATTGCTGGGGAAAGGGGCGGGTGCGACGGGCATCGGTACCATTTTGAAAAAATCCGGAGGCAAAGTCATCTCAGCCGGTAAAAGCCTGGTGAGCGTAGGTCTATTGTGCACACAGGTCGGCAAAAAAGTCCTTTCTGCTGGAAAAGGGGTTCTCACTGAGGGGTTACTAAGCGCACGTGGAGCGGCTTTGATAAATCCTGTGACAGCCGGAATGATAGCGATGACACCGGCAAATACCGTGGGACAGGCTGCTGAAATGGCTGAGTTGGCGCGCCTGAAGCGGGCTAACCGACAAAACAGGATGCGCTGGCCGCACAGGCTGAAATTCGCCGCTTTATGATCCCTGACGTCCAGAATGACAGGAGCAGCGCGACAGCGATTAAAGAAACGCCTTCCCTTCCAGATATCAATGTCAGCGTCACGCTGGACGGGCGCGAGATTGCCACCGCCGTGGAGACGCGGCTGGCGCGTGACGGGAGACGACACTGATGGCGGATACGCTTTATCAACTGGCCGGGCAGCTGGGTGTCGATATGCTGCTGCCGGCGTCATTTCGGGGTATTGCCTTCGATTGCCTCTACACCCGCGAGGTGCTGGCCCGCGATACAGTAGTGTATGAATACCCCTGGCGCGACGGCGCTGAGGTGGAAGACCATGGGCTGAAGGCGCTGAACCTGCGACTGTCGGCGCTGTTCTGGGGCAACGGCTACCAGACGCGCCTCAAGGCATTCCTGGCGGCGCTAAAAGCCCCGGCCCTGGTGAGCTGGTCCACCCGGTGTATGGCTCACTGCCACGCGTGCAGCTGCTGGAGGCGGGCGTCGAGCACGAGGTAAAGCCGCTTAACGCGGTGACTGTTGAACTGGTGTTTGTCGAGGCCAGCACCGAAAAGGCCCTGTTTGCGCCGGTCAGCACCACCCCACGCACCGGCGGCCTGTTGGACAGCGTGACCGCCGGGCTGTCGGACGCATTGGCAGCCATCCGTCGCGGCAATGAAGGCATCGCGCGCATCAGTAATCTGGTGGCCTCGGCGGAGTATGTGGTGCAGCGGCTTGCCGACGAAGTACAGACTACCCTGGGCGGGGTGATGAACTCCCTGGATATGCCCACGGCGTTTGTTTCTGACCTGAAAGGGCTATTATCTGCTTTCAGTGACCGGTTGAATTTTAGCGAGGTGACGCGACTGTCGGACTGGCTGGCGGTGCGCAGTCAGGGCGAGCGGCTGCCCGGGTTTGCTGACCGGCGGATGACGGCGAACGCTTCCCCTAACCCGGACGGCGTTTTTGCCTCCACCCTGAACCGGGCCAGCATTATGCCGCCGGCCGACCGTGAGCTGATTAACCAGACCGTGCGCCTGGTGACGATAGCGGAATGGGTTGACGTGGCGGCGGATATCTTTCAGGCGGAAGCGGCGACACCGACGCTTTCCGGCAGCGATATTGAACGCCTGTGTGAGGAGGTGCGTGGGTTAATCGTCACCGCCATCGTGACCCAGCGCACCGTGATGGACACCCGGCAGCGCACGGCGCACCAGGCTCGCGACGTCATACCGGACGCCCGCCACGACAGCCAGCTTATCGCTGCGTTGCAGCAGCTGGCTTACCAGCTGCAGAGCCAGGCCCGCACCCTGATAGTGCGCCGGCCGCCGCGCGCTTTGCGGCAGGTCACCCGGGCGTGCAATCTGCATCTGCTGGCCTTTGAATGGTACGGCGACGCCACGCGCGGCCGCGAACTGGCCCGATTAAATCCCACCCTGCGCAACCCTAACGCGCTGCAACCCGGAGACCGTCTGTATGCCTTAGCCCGTTAACCCTACCGAGCGCATCGCCCTGCAGATTGGCGGGGTAGCCCATGATGACTGGCTGGACATTGAAGTGTACGCTGACCTGCTGACCACGGCGGCGGGCTGGGCGATCACCGTCGGACTGAGTCAGGCCCGTCTGCCGCCGGAGGTCAGAGTGGGCGCACGGGCCGAACTGCGTGCCGGTGACGCGCTTATCATGACCGGTCAGGTGGATGAACTGCGCCACGAGGTGGCGCGCGGGCAGCATACGCTGAGCGTCTATGGCCGCGATGCGGCCGCCGTGCTGGTTGACTGCTCGTCCACGCTGTTCAGTGCTCGCGACATGAGTCTGCAGGAAGTGGTCACCCAGATAGTGCGGCCGCTGGGGGTTACCAAAATTCGCTTGCAGGCCACCTCGCCGCTGGCTGCCAAAAAAGTCAGCATTGACCCCGGTGATACCGCTTGAGAGGCGCTACGCAAGGCAGCGGAAACCAGCGGGCTGTGGCCCTGGGTGAGCGCTGACGGCACCCTGATGGTGGGCGGCCCGGACTACAGCACCCCTCCGGTCGATGCGCTGGTCATGCGGCGCGACGGTCAGGGCAATAACCTGCTGCGCCTGGCGGTGAGTGACACTATCAGCAGCCGCTACTCCGAGGTCACGGTGCTGGCCCAGGGGCACGGCAGTGCACAGGCCGACGGCCGCCATGACCGCCGCAGTCAGGTGAAAGATACGCGCGTTCGGCTCTACCGCCCCCTGGTGGTTGTGGTGGGCGATACGGATAGCGACGAGGAAGTGCATTTTCGCGCGCGCAAGCTGATGGCGGACGCCAGGCTTAACGGCCTGCTTATCACCGCCGTGGTGCGCGGACTGCATACCGCCGAGGGACTGCTGTGGGCACCGGGCCAGCGGGTACGGATAAAGAGCGAGCCACACGGCCTTGACGGCATTTTTACCTGATGCACCGACGCTTCAGTGGCGGGCGCGGCCAGCCGCTGCAGACCCTGCTGACGCTGCGCGAGGATGGCGTCTGGCTGCCGGATGCGTTGCCGAACAGCAAGCGGGTGAGCAAGGTTAATGGCGCGAAAGCCCTATGGCAAAGCTGGGAGCAGATAGATGGCTGACCTGATAGCACACATCGACCAGCGTATTCGCCGTGCCCTGAGCGGCCTGCGGCTGGCCTACCGCGCGGTATTGCGCCGCGTGACGCCCACCGGCGGTGTGCAGACCGCACAGGTATCGGGGCTGGCCGGGGAGAGCACGCCGGACGTGGAGCTGTTCCAGCACTACGGTCTGACCTCGGTGCCGCCGGCGGGCACCATGGCGGTGGTGTTACCGGTGGGTGGCTGTACCCGCCACAGTATCGTGATTGCCACCGAGCACAGCACCTACCGGATGCAGGGGCTGGCAAACGGCGAGGTGGCGCTCTACAGTGACGAAGGCGCGAAAATCGTCATCCGGCGCGAGAAAATTATCGAGGTGGAGTGCGACGAGTACCGGGTTAAATGCAAACGCTATCAGGTTGAGGCCGAAGAGCGCGCCGGCTTTGAGAAGCCAATGCTGTCAACGTCACAGGCACTGACGGCCGAGGGGCCTATCAGCGGCCACGGCGGTATGACGATTGAGGGCGGCGACGGCGCGGTAGCGCGCTTTGCGGGGGATATCGAGCACCAGGGCGGCACCCTGCGCAGTGCCGAGGTGGAAATCAACGGCATCCGGCAAAGTGGCCACAGGCACCCGACACCGTCCGGGCTGTCCGACGGCCCGGTTAACGGGTAAGATAGCGTCGCCTGTCTGACGACAATTAAACGCCTTCGCATTACGCCGCATTTTTAATTGTCGCGACGCACACCACTCCTCCAGTTACTCTCTACGCCCGCGTCACTCCTCTCCTACAGCATCCTGCCTTACCCTGACGCCATGGACGCACTGATTGACAGCCTGACCGGCGATTACACCGGCACCCGCCCCACTGACCTGCATAACGCGGTCTACCTGCGCTTAATGACGCCGCTCGGGCAGTATTGGGCTGACCCGCAGCTGGGGTCGCGCCTGCATGAGCTGGCGCGGGCCAAGTACTCGGCCACCAACCGCCGACTGGCGCAGCAATATGCCGAGCAGGCACTGCAACCGCTGCTGGCCGATAACCGCGCCCGTCGTATTGACGTCAGCGTCAGCCGTCCGGCACAAGGCGACCTGCGGCTGCATATCGACGTCGCGGCCGCCAACGGCAATTTGCAGACCTTTAGCCACCCGGTAAAGGTCATTTAAACGGAATATCACCATGGCGCACAGCACCCCCACCCATACCGAGATTGCCGACACGCTCTTGCGCGATATCTGCAACCAGTTGCCGGACGCCGATACCGGCCCCGACAGTGACTATGCGGTGCGTGCAAACGCCATTGCCAGCGCGCTGCAGGGGTTGTACCAGCACCAGCTGTGGATAGTGCGGCAGATGTTCCCCGACACCGCAGACCATGACTATCTGGTGATGCACGCCCGCACGCGCAACCTGACGCCGAAAGCGGCGACGCCGGCCGGCGGCGAAGTGCGCCTGACCGGCAACCCTGGGGCAAAGATCACCGGCCTGCTGCAATTGCGTCCTACCGGCCAGCGTCAGCGCTACCAGACCACCGCGCCGGGCACAATAGACGCCACCGGCAGTCTGACCTTGCCCGCCCGTGCACTCGAAAACGGTACCCAGGGCAATCTGGCGGACAACACGCCGGGGACGCTGCTGATGGCCCCAGCCGGTGTTGACAGCGACGTCACTATTACCCGCATGGTCGGCGGCAGCGAGGCCGAATCCGACGCCGCCCTGCTGGCACGTCTGCTGGAGGTGATACGCCGTCCGCCGGCGGGCGGCAACCAATATGATTACCACCGCTGGGCGGTGTCCCTGCCCGGCGTCACCGAAGCCTATGTCTACCCGCTGCGCCGGGGCTACGGCACGGTGGATGTGGTGATAGTCACCCATAACGACTTACCGTCGCCGGAGACGATTAAATCAGTTCAGAGCTACATTGACGAGATGCGCCCGGTCACCGCGAAAGACTGCCTGGTGCTGGCCCCCGTGGTGGTGAAAGCCGATATCACGGTCCAGGTCAGCCTGAACAACCTGACGCTGGACGCGGCCCGTAAACAGATTACGAGCGCGCTTAGCGACTACTTTAACCGCCTGGCCCCCGGCGAGGTGGCGGTCAGAACCCAGCTGGGGGCGCTGATATCGGAAGTGGTCGGCGTGGTGGACTACCAGCTGCTTGCCCCCAGCGCCAATGTGGTGCCGGTGGTGAACAAACAGACCGTGCAGTGGATACGAGCAGGCACCATCACCGTGGAGACAATGCCATGAACGGCCGCGACTACGCGCAGTTGCTCAGTGCGCTGCTGCCACCGAAAAGCTACGCGCTGACCGGTGAGCGCCTGACGGCTGAACTGCAGGCCGAAGGGCAGAGCCTGGTACAGCTGGAAATCCGCGCAGGGGAAGTGGCGGACGGTATCACGCCCTTTCTGGCGGTGGGTCTGCTGGCGGACTGGGAACGGATGTTAAGTCTTTCCCCCGACAGCGGCATGACGCTACAGCAGCGTCGTCAGCAGGTGCTGGCTAGAATCAACGCCACCGGCGGCCTGAGCCGCAAATATTTTATCACGCTCGCCAAATCGCTGGGCTACCGCGTCACCATTGACGAGCCGGAGCCGTTCCGCGCCGGCATTGGCCTGGCCGGCGAGCGTATCTGGGTACCGGAGATTATCTGGCTATGGATAGTCAATATCGATGACGCGCAGGTGCCGGTCTACCGCTTTCGCGCCGGCAGCTCGCTGGCCGGGGAAAAGCTGCTGACCTTCGGGCAGAACCTGATTGAAGGCCTGTTTAAGGACCTGAAACCCGCGCACACCCAGGTGGTGTTTAACTACCGGGAGAAAACGCGCCCATGAAGGACATTATCGCGCCGATTGACAGCGAGGACGGGCTGTTTCATGACGGCGACCCGACCGGCGACGTCAGGGGCACCGTGCTCTATGCACAGTGGCTGAACGCCATGCAGGGTGCGGTCATCGATACCCAGACCGAGCATAAAAATATTCTGGCGGCCGCCGGGATGCAGCCTAATCCGGCACAAAATAGCCAGCTGGCCGAAGCCATCAAGGGGCTGATTCAACAATCGCAGGAAGAGAATAGCAGCCAGAGCCTGCTTAAGCGAAACAACGGTGCGGACATCCCGGATAAAGCGGCGTTCGTGGCCCATCTGGGGCTGAAAGAGACCGTTGAACAGGCAACTCGCTGGATAAACGTACCGGTGGCACGGTTAACGGCCGTCTGCAGATCACCCATTCGGTCAATGTCGGCGACAGCGATTCAGGGCTGATTGCCAATGGCAAAGGCAGCGTCGCGTTGTACGCCGACAATGTCAAAACCGGCGAGTGGAATACCCAGCACCTGCATTGGGTACAAGACCTTGAGGTCGGGGGTAATCTCACGGCAAGCGGGGCGACGTTTGGTAAAGCCGTCTCCCTATCCGGTGGTGGCCATCTTACGGATATTCTGCATTTTTATGGTCGGGGGCGAAGCGGCAACGAGACACGTTCAGGTGAATGCCGGTATTACCCTTATCCTGGGCAGCCCATGAGCACCGAATTTTACGGTGCTGATGTGGTGGGCAGTCACTATGAACATCGCCTTATTATTAATCGCGGTGGCGGTAATATGAAGTGGTTCGTTTTTAAGGACGATGGCAGTGCTTACGCCGCGCAGGGTCACTGGCAAAATAACTCTGACCGGCGGATAAAAAGCGATATTGAGAAAATAGAACATGGCCTTGAAAAGGTCGAAACGCTGACGGGCTACACGTATGTCCTTGCCGAACATCGCCAGGCGGGTGTGATGGCCGATGAGCTGGAAAAGGTCCTGCCTGAGGCTGTAGGTAGCTCGGGTGATTACCATGAGAGTGATGGCACCGTTGTCAAGAATGTGAAATCCGTTGCCTATGGCAGCATATCCGCCTTGCTGATTGAAGCAATAAAAGACCTGTCCGCGAAAGTGAAAGCGCAGCAGGCAGAGATTGACGCGCTGAAAACTTTACTGCGTTCAGCGCAGGACGTGGCGGGATCACCGGCACAGACTCAATACATGGATAATGACGGGGAGACACCATAAATGAAAGAGATTATTTCGCCGGTCGAGACCGCCGATGGCCTGTTCCACGATGGTGACCCGTCTACCGGTGCCGAAGGGACGGTGGTGCACGCCAAATGGCTGAATGCTATGCAGGGTGCGATGATTGATACCCAGACAGAGCATAAGAATATTCTGGCTGAGGTGGGCATGAAGCCCGATGGCAGCCAGTCAGCACAGCTGCTTGCGGCAATTAAGGCTATTGCCGCCGCCTCATTATCTCACGCGGTCAGCGGCGTTTATCCTGTGGGCGTGGTTATCTGGTTTGCCGAAAATAAAGATCCAAACACCTTATTTCCGGGGACGAAATGGGACTATATTGGCGAAAACAGGACTATCCGGCTGGCTAAAAAAGACGGCAGTGATGTAAAAAATACGGGCGGCTCTGATACCGTAAAATTGGCCATTGAGAACTTACCGCCACATGCTCATATCTTCTCGGCAAATACCAGCACATTTGATCATGGGAGTAAAGAAACCAGCTGGTTTGATTATGGTAACAAGGGGACAGATGTACAGGGAGAGCACACCCACACGATAGAGGGTAAAAATGCAGAAGGGAGAGATACTCAGCTTTCTTTTATGTCAGCCACTAATGCTATGACGGCATCAAAATCTACTTCAGGGGCTGGGGCGCATTCACATACGGTTTCTATTGGTGGGCATAAACATGCTGTGGGAATAGGCGCACATTCTCATTCTATCTCAGGTAAAACAGCCAATGCTGGGTCAGGTGTAGCAATGACTGTGACGAATGCTTACATTAATCTAATGGCGTGGTATCGCAGTGCATAATCTATTTAAGAACTGTTAATATACTCAACGTACTTCAAGATGCATCCACCTATCCAGCAGAAGGCACGTACGGTAAGCCTTTCGCTTAGCCTTCCTGTGCATCTTGAAGTTTATTGAGTATGGATGTTTTAGATCTTTCATTTGATCTTGCCCCACCATCTCCGTACAGCTTTTGTATCTTAAGTTAACGAAGCCCGCTGCCGCCGGTATTCTCTCGGAGAGTGATATCCCAGCGCGCTGTACGGATGGTTTTCATTGTAATACGTGAACGCTGCTGCAAGGTTTCGCAGGGCTGTTCTCGCATCCGGTTTTGGCATGAACTCGATATAGTCTTCCTTCATCGTCTTCACGAACCGTTCGGCCATGCCATTGCTCTGCGGGCTGCTCACCGCTGTTGTGCAGGGCTCCAGATCCAGTTCTCTGGCGAACCTCTGCGTTTCATGCGCGGTATACGCTGAACCGTTGTCCGTCAACCACTGCACCGCTGTATCGGGTAACCTGTCGCCGAAGCGCTTTTCTACCGACATCAGCATCACATCCTGCACGGTCGAACTGTCGTAGCCTACAGTGCTCGCAGACCAGTCTATGGCCTCTCTGTCGCAGCAGTCCAGTGCGAACGTGACCCGCAGTTTTTCACCGTTGTCGCAGCCGAACTCGAAGCCATCTGAACACCAGCGCATATCGCTTTCTGCCACCGCGATCCTGCCCTTATGCTCACGCCTCGGCCGCTCTGGTTTTCAATGTAATAACAGCAGGTTATGCTCACACATGATCCTGTAAAGTCGTTTCGCATTTACCGGCGGCAGTCCCTCTGCGCGACGTTGTTTACACAGGATGCCCCACACCCGCCGATAGCCGTAGCTGGGCATATCGCTGATGATGTCGAGGATGTCCGACAGTATTTCAGCGTCTGCTTCGTCATTACGCCGGTTACAGCGCCTGTCCTGCCAGTCGGCAGAACGCTTAATCCGCAGTGACAGCGGCGCACGCGACCCGCTCATGGCGCGGCTGACCTGTGCTATTCCCCGGCCTTTGGCAACAAGGGCGCGTGCGCTATCCATTTTCGTGACTGGCCGTACTCCACGGCTTCTTTTAGGATCTCAACCTCCATCGTCTTCTTACCCAGAAGGCGCTGGAGCTCCCGGACCTGCTTCAATGCAGCTGCAAGCTCAGAGGCAGGAACAACGTCCTCCCCGGCAGCCACGGCGGTGAGGCTGCCTTCCTGATATTGCTTTTCCACTTAAACAGCAGGCTGGGCTGGATACCGTGCAGTCGTGCGAGATGGGAGACATTCATGCCGGGCTCCATCGTCTGCTGAATAATGGCCATTTTTTCCTGAGGAGTTTTACGTTTACGGACTTCTTGACCTAACGGGATCCCGGTCATATCAAAATTGGCGTTAGTGTTAGACATATATTCAAGCCTATCTCTTATCTGGAGATACAGCTACTGTCTGGTGTTTCAGGGGGATAAATCACTCGGTGCCGAAATCGTACCAGGAGAGCACCCTCTCTTGCGGTGCCCTGGAGACGGCGGTATCCGTTGGCGCCGGATTTTGTAACGTGGCATACAGGGTTTTTTCATAGGAGGTGAATGCGCTATTCGCGGATTGAAACGTGGGCAAGCTCGCCACATCAATCTGTGCATAAACCAAAGACGCCGGGTCGCGTGTTTTTGCCGGTAAAGGCAATGGTCTGGGGGGGCGTGTCGGAGGCTGATGAGTCACCGTTGCGCCACCATGCCGCAGGCGCTTTAGTCCTTCAGTGGGTGAGAGCGGCAGCGCGCTTTCGTGTTCACCGGGCGTAGCGCCATCACGCAGGCTGAGGCTGGGAAGCGGCTGCGAGGAAGGTTGTGCGGCGTGTCGCCCGCCGTCGGCATCGTGCAGGTGGCTGCGGTTGGGTAGCTGCGGTGCGGCAGGTTGTGCGGCTTTTCGCCCGCCGGCGACATCGTGTAGGTGGCTGCGGTTGGGTAGCTGCGGCGCGGCCGGTTGTGCGGCTTTTCGCCCGCCGGCGGCATCGTGCAGGTGGCTTTAGTTGGGTAGCTGCGGCGCGGCCGGTTGTGCTTTCTGATCAAGTTGGTTTGCCCCCGCTTTGGCGGGCAAATGCGGTGAGGATTCCCGCAGGGCAACGTCGTTGGCAAGCGCCGTATTTATGCGTAAGGAGCGTGGCGGCACCGGCGGTGAGGACCTTCCTGGTGTGGCAGGGATTAGCCATTTTGCCTGTCTTACGTTGATAGTTGCAGACCTGAACGGCGCTGGTTTGGTTGGATGCGCTTCCAGCGATTCCACAGACGCTCGTGGCGGGAGATTGTCTTGCAGGATAGTTTTAATCATCATGATACCTGTAGGTTGACCTAAAATGATAAGAAAAGCGTTACCGGTTACAAGGTTGGGCTTGAATTGACGGTAAACGCGACGGAGGGTTTCCTGTGCCGAGTTTTGTTGCTGGCGCAAAACCGAGCCAGGGGCTGTGAATATTTATCGACCTATAGACTCACTGCTCGATAGATTAGGAAGTTACTTTCCCGCCAGGCATCAGGTGAAAGGCTGATTCAGAACCAAGGAATGGCGGAGCAGTGAAAGAGGGGAAGGGGGGGCGCGTTAAGTGTACAACGACCAAAACGACCAAAAACGATGAAAGGGTATGGCGATGATGGCGTAACAGCGAGGTGGTGCTAAGAGGAACGAATAAAACGGTCATAGGCCAGGCGGTGGAAAGAGGAACGGTGAGACGGGTACAGGGTCAGGCGATAGAAAGAGGAACGAATGAAACGGTCACAGGGTCAGGCGGTGAAAAGAGGAACGAATGAAACGGCCATAGGCCAGGCGGTGAAAAGAAGAACAGTGAAACAGCACAGGCTTTTCATTACGATGAAACAAGCGGTTATTAAACGTTATCACAGCGGTAACGGGAAAAAAAAACCGCCGGCGGCGGTTTCACTCTTTACGGTAGCGATCTGACGACGTTGGCCGGACGTCAGAATTTTACCACGCGCGGATCATCTATATCATGCAGGGTTTCATCTTCACGGCAGTCGCCTTCCGCGCAATGGCCATAAAGATAAAGACTGTGGTTGGTCAGTTTAATGTTGTGCTTTTTCGCGATGTCACGCTGGCGCGCTTCAATAAACTCATCGCGAAATTCGATGACCTTGCCGCAATCCAGGCAAATCAGGTGATCGTGGTGGTGTTGCTGGGTGAGCTCGAAAACCGATTTGCCACCCTCGAAATTGTGGCGGGTGACAATACCGGCGTCATCGAACTGGTTAAGTACGCGGTAAACCGTGGCCAGCCCGATTTCCTCACCCATGTCGATCAGCTTTTTATACAGATCTTCCGCACTGACGTGGTGGCATTCCGGATCTTGCAACACTTCCAGGATCTTCAGCCTGGGAAGGTCACTTTCAGGCCGGCCTTCTTTAATGCGATATTATTGTCAGTCATGCGGGTTTGGTCCTGTTACTTGATAATCAAGCTATAAGCTAACACAGCCTATAGCAATCGTCGGCCCGAAAAATGGTTCACTGTCTCATTATATAACTCGCGGTAAGGAATGAAAAAGAGACTCATTTTCATTATAGCCCACTCAGCGAGTAAGGACTATGTGATTTAGCCCCCTGAAACACCAGACAGTAGCTGTATCTCCAGATAAGAGATAGGCTTGAATATATGTCTAACACTAACGCCAATTTTGATATGACCGGGATCCTGTTAGGTCAAGAAGTCCGTAAACGTAAAACTCCTCAGGAAAAAATGGCCATTATTCAGCAGAGGATGGAGCCCGGCATGAATGTCTCCCATCTCGCACGACTGCACGGTATCCAGCCCAGCCTGCTGTTTAAGTGGAAAAAGCAATATCAGGAAGGCAACCTCACCGCCGTGGCTGCCGGGGAGGACGTTGTTCCTGCCTCTGAGCTTGCAGCTGCATTGAAGCAGGTCCGGGAGCTCCAGCGCCTTCTGGGTAAGAAGACGATGGAGATTGAGATCCTAAAAGAAGCCGTGGAGTACGGCCAGTCACGAAAATGGATAGCGCACGCGCCCTTGTTGCCAAAGGCCGGGGAATAGCACAGGTCAGCCGCGCCATGAGCGGGTCGCGTGCGCCGCTGTCACTGCGGATTAAGCGTTCTGCCGACTGGCAGGACAGGCGCTGTAACCGGCGTAATGACGAAGCAGACGCTGAAATACTGTCGGACATCCTCGACATCATCAGCGATATGCCCAGCTACGGCTATCGGCGGGTGTGGGGAATCCTGCGTAAACAACGTCGCGCAGAGGGACTGCCGCCGGTAAATGCGAAACGACTTTACAGGATCATGTGTGAGCATAACCTGCTGTTATTACATTGAAAACCAGAGCGGCCGAGGCGTGAGCATAAGGGCAGGATCGCGGTGGCAGAAAGCGATATGCGCTGGTGTTCAGATGGCTTCGAGTTCGGCTGCGACAACGGTGAAAAACTGCGGGTCACGTTCGCACTGGACTGCTGCGACAGAGAGGCCATAGACTGGGCTGCGAGCACTGTAGGCTACGACAGTTCGACCGTGCAGGATGTGATGCTGAGGTCGGTAGAAAAGCGCTTCGGCGACAGGTTACCCGATACAGCGGTGCAGTGGTTGACGGACAATGGTTCAGCGTATACCGCGCATGAAACGCAGAGGTTCGCCAGAGAACTGGATCTGGAGCCCTGCACAACAGCGGTGAGCAGCCCGCAGAGCAATGGCATGGCCGAACGGTTCGTGAAGACGATGAAGGAAGACTATATCGAGTTCATGCCAAAACCGGATGCGAGAACAGCCCTGCGAAACCTTGCAGCAGCGTTCACGCATTACAATGAAAACCATCCGCACAGCGCGCTGGGATATCACTCTCCGAGAGAATACCGGCGGCAGCGGGCTTCGTTAACTTAAGATACAAAAGCTGTACGGAGATGGCGGGGCAAGATCACGAGTAAGGACTATGTTACCTCTTTAGGTTCAAAAAATCACACAAAGTGCGGTGCCATTGTACTGCTTTGGCGGAAAAAGTTACAAAATTGTAGCTATCAATTTGAAAGTAATTATTTATCAAGCCTGAAAGCGGCATCCTGCCGTCCGGGGAGGCCGGACGGCGGCAAAGCGATTAGCCCAGATTCATCTCCGCGCTGACTTGTTTAACCCAGCCATCGACGCGCTCGGCGGTAAGCTCCGGCTGCCGATCTTCATCAATGGCCAGACCTAAAAAGTGATCGTCGTCGGCGAGCCCCTTGGACGCCTCGAAATGATAACCGGCGGTAGGCCAGTGGCCGACCAGGGTAGCGCCGTTGGGTTCAATAATATCCCGCAGGGTGCCCATCGCATCGCAGAAATACTCTGCGTAGTCTTCCTGATCGCCGCAGCCGAACAGGGCAACGATCTTGCCGTTGAAATCGACCTCTTCCAGCGTAGGAAAAAAATCATCCCAGTCGCACTGCGCTTCACCGTAATACCAGGTCGGGATACCCAACAGCAGACGGTCGTACTGTTCCAGATCTTCTTTGCTGCTTTTGGCGATGTCAAAAACATCATCAACGTCGGTACCCAGTTGCTTCCGGATCATCTTGGCAATATTTTCGGTATTGCCGGTGTCACTGCCAAAAAAAATGCCTATACTCGCCATGAATATCAAAACCTCATAAATATTAAGGATATGCTAAATCGTCAACCTTAAGCTGATGAAGGTAATAATAGCAGACCCTCACTGAAGGAGATACCTGCCGGCGGGGGGTTTTTGCCGCCAATCCTCCCGCGGCCGGTTAGCGCGCCCGCTGCGCCGGGAGGGCCGGCAATAATCACGCGCAGGCAGGATGTTTCTCCCGCAACCAGCGGCTGCCCGGTAGGACGCTTGAGCCGCGGCGCGCCGGTATGATTTCAAACCGTATTCCGCTGCCGCCCGCCAGGACACTTTCCCGGAGGCGACGGAACGCTGTTAGAATGCCTGTCTCGCCATCAACTGCCGCCCGCCAGGACATTTTCCCGGAGGTGACGGAACGCTGATAGAATGCCTGTCTCGCCATCAACTGCCGCCCGCCAGGACACTTTCCCGGAGGTGACGGAACGCTGTTAGGATTCCCGTCACGCCGTCAACTGCCTGCCGGCAGTTTGCCCGTTGTGCATTCATCCGGCAGGCTGCTGGCGCTCAAGCTCTGCCAGCAAAATAAGTTCGATAAGCTCACTGCGGGATATCGCACGCTTATCGGCTAATCTGTTCAGCGCATCTACCGCCTGCGCATTAATTTTCAACTCCACCCGGCGCAGCCCGCGTACTTTGTCGCGCCGCAGCTGGTTACGCTTGTTGATTCTAAGCTGTTCATCCCGGGAAAGGGGGCTGGTTTTCGGCCGTCCCGGACGGCGTTCATCCGTAAATAAATCCAGCGTGGTGCGGTCCGTTTGTTCTTTTGCCATAGTTGATGAAAAGAATATGCAACCGTAAGCGGCAGGGTCGCCGGCGGGTGGCCTGAGCCCTGGCCGGCGTCTTCCGTAGCGTTATCTTTACCGGTCCCTGGAGACAGCCGGCATCCAAAAACCCGTCATCTTACCCCAGCGACGCGGGCGGCGACAATGGCTAACTGCCTCAGCTTTCCTCTCCCTCCGCCAAAAAACGAACGACGGCGCGCAGCACCCCCTCGGGCTTTTCGGCATGCACCCAATGGCCCGCGCCGGCCACCACGTAAGCGTGAGCGTGGGGAAATTGCTTGCGAATCTGGTCGCGGTAGCGGTCATCCAGATACGGGGAGTTGCCGCCGCGAATAAACAGCACTGGTCCGGGCCAGGGGGCCTGCGTCCGCCAGCCGATAATGTCGGCGTAATTGCGCTCGATGCTTTCAAGGTCAAAACGCCAGTGTCCTTGATAAAACGATTTCAACAAGAACTGCACGGTGCCGGCATCCTCGATATCCTGCGCCATCATCTGCGCCGCCTCGCTGCGCTGGATGACCACGGCATCGCTGACGCGCGCCAAAGCGGTGAAAATGGCGTCGTTCCGGCGGACCTCATAGGCGACAGGGGCCATGTCGATAACCACCGCCCGCGCGATGCGCTCCGGCGCCTGCGCACATAGCGTCATTGCCACTTTGCCGCCCATGGAATGACCGATGACGATGCAGCGCTCAATAACTAGCGCGTCCAGCAACGCCAGTACATCCTGCGCCATCTCGTCATAACGCATGGTGGGTGCATGGGGGGAGAGTCCGTGGTTGCGTAAATCGATTTGCAGGGTGCGATGGTTTTCCCCCAGCGGACGGGCCAGTACACCAAGATTATCCAAACTGCCGAACAGGCCGTGAATCAACACCACCGGCAGGCCCTGTTCCGGCTGGCGCGCCGCCTGCAGCCGATAGTTCAATTTCATAGCGCTCCTTTTGCTACGGATAAAAGCAGTAGCCTATCATAGGTTTAGCGTGACATACGCCGCGGCGGGAAAAAAACGACGCCTGGTCGGGCGGGAGGGTGGTCATGGCAGATTCCGACTTTTTCATTCCAAGGGCGGTTGGTGATGTTCGTTGCCGGGGTTTAACTTGTATAATCGGGACGATTGATTTAAGTGGAAAATAACGTATTACAATGAAAACTATTGAAGTCGATGAAGATCTCTACCGCTATATTGCCGGCCATACCTTGCATATTGGCGAAAGCGCCTCCGACATCTTGCGCCGTCTGTTGAAGTTCTCCCCTGGCGTTGATAAGGCCGCAAGCCCCGCACCGGCGGTGACAACAACGGCAAAACCATCGGAAAAATCGGAATCTGTTCGTCCACTACCCGAGAGAGTTCGCGCAATGCGTGAATTATTGCTCTCAGACGACTATGCTTTGCAGCGCAAGGTAGTGGATCGCTTCATGTTGGTGCTGACCACCCTGCATACCCTGTCGCCGCAGGCTTTTGCCGAAGCGACCGAAACACTGCATGGCCGTACCCGCACCTATTTTGCCGTCGACAGGCAAACGCTGCTGCAAAGCGGCCACCAGACCAAACCGAAACAGGTGCCCGGT
Source organism: Candidatus Sodalis endolongispinus (assembly GCF_018777395.1). Lineage (GTDB taxonomy): Bacteria > Pseudomonadota > Gammaproteobacteria > Enterobacterales > Enterobacteriaceae > Sodalis_B > Sodalis_B endolongispinus. The sequence goes on along the minus strand of NZ_JAFJYC010000001.1, from coordinate 547,256 downwards.
ACGCCTTATTGGGTCATTACCAATACCAACAGCGACCGCAAACGGAGCATGATTGAGCATATTATGCTGGCGATGCAGTTCCCTACGGAACTGATTGAAAAAGTTTGCGGCACGCTTAAATTTCATTGACTAGCAACGGAGAAGCGCCGATGGCCAATCACCCCCGCGCCGGGCAGCCCGCCCGCCAGAGTGATTTGATTAATGTGGCACAATTAACGTCGCAGTATTATGTATTGCGGCCGGAGCCGGGCAATAGTGCCCAGGCGGTGAAGTTCGGCACCTCGGGGCACCGCGGCAGCGCCGGACGCCATAGCTTTAACGAAGCCCACATTTTGGCCATCAGTCAGGCTATCGCCGAAGAGCGCGCCAAGCAAGGGATTGTGGGGCCGTGCTATGTCGGCAAAGATACCCATGCGCTCTCCGAGCCGGCGTTTATCTCGGTGCTGGAAGTGCTGACCGCCAACGGCGTTGACGTTGTGGTGCAGGCGGATAACGGCTATACGCCGACGCCGGCGATTTCCAACGCCATCCTGACCCATAATCGCGGTGGCGGCGCGCTGGCCGACGGTATCGTCATCACCCCTTCCCACAATCCGCCTGAAGACGGCGGCATCAAATATAATCCGCCCAACGGCGGGCCGGTGGATACCAACGTAACCCGCGTCATTGAAGAGCGCGCCAATGCGCTGCTGGCGGAGGATCTGCGCGGCGTGAAACGCCTGACGCTGGATCAGGCCTGGCAGAGTGGTCATCTCCACGCCCGGGATCTGGTGCAGCCCTATGTCGAAGGGCTGGCAAGCGTCGTGGATATGCCGGCAATACAACGCGCCGGGCTGACACTCGGCGTCGACCCGCTGGGCGGTTCCGGTATTGCCTATTGGCAGCGCATTGCCGAGCATTACCGGTTGGATCTGACGCTGGTGAATGAAGCAGTGGACCAGACGTTCCGCTTCATGCATCTCGATCATGACGGCATTATCCGCATGGACTGTTCATCAGAATCGGCAATGGCCGGGCTGTTGGCGCTGCGCGATAAATTTGATTTGGCGTTCGCCAACGATCCTGACTATGACCGCCACGGTATCGTCACGCCGGCGGGCTTGATGAACCCGAATCATTATCTGGCGGCCTCGATTAACTATCTGTTCCAGCACCGTCCCCAGTGGGGCGATGAGGTCGGCGTGGGCAAAACGTTGGTGTCCAGCGCCATGATTGACCGGGTGGTCGACAGCCTGGGCCGCCGGTTGGTGGAAGTACCGGTAGGCTTCAAGTGGTTTGTCGATGGCCTGTATGACGGCAGTTTGGGTTTTGGCGGCGAAGAGAGCGCCGGCGCGTCATTCCTGTGCTTTGACCGCCAACCTTGGTCCACCGATAAAGACGGTATCATCATGTGCCTGCTGGCGGCGGAAATTACCGCCGTGACCGGCAAAAATACCCAGCAGCATTATGATGAACTAGCTCAGCGCTTTGGCGCCCCCAGCTATAACCGCATCCAGGCGCCAGCCAGCCATGCGCAAAAAGCGATTTTGTCGAAGCTTTCCCCTGAACAGGTCAGCGCCAGTACGCTGGCGGGCGATCCGATTACCGCGCGCTTGACCGCAGCGCCGGGCAATGGCGCATCTATTGGCGGATTGAAGGTGATGACGCAAAACGGCTGGTTCGCCGCCCGTCCTTCGGGAACCGAGGAAGCGTACAAAATCTATTGCGAAAGCTTCCTCGGCACAGAGCACCGCCAGCAGATCGAGAAAGAGGCGGTGGATATCGTCAGCGATGTGCTGACCGGCGCGAAGTAAGCCGCCTGTCGGCGGTCGGTGCCGCCCGCTATTAAATGCCGCGCACCACTGGGCGGCGCCCGGAGAGTTTTGCGGCGGAGGTATCGGGCAGCCTGTGGCGCCGGGAGAGTTCTGCGGCGGAGGTATCGGGCAGCCTGTGGCGACCGAATAAGTCTGCGGCTTAAGGATCGGTCATCCCGTGTCGCCAGCAATCATTGTAACACGCCAATCGGCCATCTTCTGATGGCCTTTTTTATGTCTGCCGTTTGCTAAGCGTCGGCGTCGCATGCCTGTTGCCGGCAACATATTATTGCCTGCCTGCGCAAGAGGCGAAAATCGGCTACGCTTTTCCTACCGTCACCGTCCGCAGGAGCCGAGTATGAGCAGTAGGATCCCCGTCGGTATCAGCGCCTGTCTGATGGGGGAAAATGTTCGCTTTGACGGTGGTCATAAACGTCTGGCGTTTGCCATGGATGACCTGGCGCCGTTTGTCGCTTTCACCGCGGTCTGCCAGGAAATGGCTATCGGACTGCCGGCGCCGCGTCCGGCGCTCAGGTTGGTAAAAAATCCCCACGGCCAAGTTGTTTTGCGTACCAGCAAAGAGGAAAGCGCCATCGACCACACCGCCAGCATGGAGGCCTTCGCGCGCGACAGGGTGCGTCAGCTCGTCGATATCTGCGGTTATATTGTCTGCGCCAAATCGCCCAGCTGCGGAATGGAACGGGTACGGGTGTATGCCGCCCAGGGCGTACAGAAGACCGGAACAGGGCTGTTTACCCGCGTACTGCAACAGCAAATGCCCTGGCTGCCGGTTGAGGAAGATGGCCGGCTGCAGGACTCGCAACTGCGGGAAAATTTCGTGGCACGTGTCTTTACGCTGTGGGAATTCAACCAGCTTATGCGCCATCCGCTCACCCGCGGCGGGCTGATGGCCTTTCATCGCCGTTACAAACTGTTGCTGCTGGCGCATTCCCAGCCGGAGTATCGGCAGATTGGCCCCTTTGTCGCCAGTATGGATCGCTGGCCGTCGCTGGAGGCCTTCGCTTTGGCCTATCGCGACCGGCTAATGGCGCTGCTACGCCATCCGGCGACCCGCTGCAACCATACTAATGTACTGATGCATGCCCAGGGGTATTTCTATCGTTATCTGACCCGGACCCGCGCGCAGCGTAGCGAACTCACCGGATTGATTGACAGTTATCGCCGGGGACTGCAGCCGCTGCTGGCGCCCATCACGCTGCTGAAACATTACATGGCCGAATACCCCGACGCTTGGCTGGCACAGCAGCGCTATTTTGAACCCTATCCCGAAGCGCTACGGCTGCGTTACGGACATTGATTCTACGGATATGTTATGACAACCCATCTGGTCTGGCTGCGCAACGATTTGCGCCTGCACGATAATACCGCTCTGCACGCCGCCTGTCAGGATACGCAGGCCAGGGTGGTGGCGGTGTTTATCGCCACGCCTCAGCAGTGGCGGGATCACCATATGAGCCCGCGACAAGCGGCCTTTATTCAGCAAAATTTGCGTCATCTGGCCGAGGAACTGGCGGCGCGTGGCATCGCGCTACACTATCATCAATGCCCTGATTTCGCAGCGCAGGTGGACTGGCTGGCGTCATTTTGCCCACGCGAAAGGGTAGATAAGCTGTTTTACAACTATCAATATGAACTCAACGAACGGGAGCGTGACCGGCAGTTGGAGCAGCGCCTCGGCGGTCAGACGATCTGCCAGGGTTTCGACGACAGTGTGCTACTGACGCCGGGCAGCGTCCACACCGGCAACCAGCAGATGTTTAAAGTCTACACCCCGTTTCGCAATGCGTTTTTGGGCCGGCTTGAAGAGCAGGATCCAGCCTGCCTGCCGGCGCCGTCGCCACGCGAGGGGGCGCCTTGCGCCAAGGTTTGCGACATTGCGCCGTTTGACTACCCCATGACGCCGCCTGGGGAGGCGTACCCCGCCGGCGAAGCGGCAGCACTCTCCCTTCTGCGCACTTTTTGCCATCAGCAATTGCAGGATTATCGTCGCGGTCGCGATATCCCGGCGCTGGACGCCACCAGCCGGCTTTCCGCCTGGCTGACTGTCGGCGTGCTGTCGCCGCGCCAATGTTATCAGCGGCTGCGCAAAGCTTACCCCCGCGCGTTGACGCCGGGTCAGGACGGCGCGTTCACCTGGCTGAATGAACTGATATGGCGGGATTCCTACCGCCATCTGCTGGTGGCCTGGCCGGCGCTGTGTCGTCATCAGCCGTTTATTCCCTGGACGCGCCACGTCGCCTGGCGACAGGATGATGATCTGTTCGACGCCTGGTGCGCAGGGCGTACCGGTTATCTTATCGTGGATGCCGCCATGCGGCAATTGGCACAGACCGTCTGGATGCACAATCGGCTGCGGATGATAAGCGCCAGTTTTCTGGTCAAGGATCTGCTTATCGACTGGCGCAGCGGCGAGCGGTATTTCATGTCGCAGCTCATTGACGGCGACCTAGCGGCCAATAACGGCGGCTGGCAGTGGGCGGCTTCTACCGGTACCGATGCTGCGCCTTATTTCCGCATCTTCAACCCGACCACCCAGGGAGAGCGTTTCGATGCCGACGGCGCGTTTATCCGTCGCTGGCTGCCGGCGCTGAAATCGGTGCCGGATGCTTATGTGCATCAGCCGCATCGTTGGCCCGACGCGCAGCGCGCCGGGCTGGATTATCCAGCGCCGATCGTTGATCATGGTAAAGCGCGCGCGCTGGGCGCCTATGAGGCGGCCAAATACCGGGCCGCGGCGCGGGACGAATCACGATGAAAGAGGCGAACCGATGCGCAATACCGAACTCGAATACATTATCAATCAAAAGCTTAACAGCAACGCAGTGGAGGATTATGCCCCTAACGGCCTGCAGGTGGAGGGGCGTCAGGAGGTACAGCGTATCGTCACCGGCGTTACCGCCTGTCAGGCGCTGCTGGATAGCGCTCTGGCCCACGGCGCCGATGCGGCCATCGTCCACCACGGTTATTTCTGGAAAAACGAAGCGCCGGTTATCGACGGCATGAAGCGCCGGCGGCTGAAAACGCTGCTGGCTAACGATATCAATCTGTACGCCTGGCATCTGCCGCTGGATGCCCACCCGGTACTGGGCAACAACGCGCAGCTGGCGGCGGCGCTGGACATTCGGGTGACCGGCGCCCTGGAACCGCTGCTGCCGCAAGGTGAACTCGCGACGCCGCTTAGCGGCGATGCGCTGCGCCGGCGCCTTGAGCAGACGCTGGGGCGTAGCGTGCTGCACTGCGGCGACGGCGGGCCGGCGCAGATCTCGCGGTTGGCCTGGTGTACCGGCGGCGGTCAGGGGTTTATCGAGCAGGCGGCGCAGGCGGGCGTGGACGCTTTTATTACCGGCGAAGTTTCCGAACAGACCATCCATGTCGCCCGTGAACAGGGCCTGCATTTCTATGCCGGCGGCCACCACGCCACCGAACGCGGCGGGATCTGCGCCTTGGGTGAGTGGCTGGCCCAACAGTATGATTTGGATGTGACTTTTATCGATATCCCCAATCCGGCCTAGCGCCTTTGCCCGCCCATTCTCTGATTGACAGCGCCTCCTGGGTTGCGCATGCTCATGGACTATTAATGAGCAAGGTAATGAATCCGGCATCTGGCCGGTTTTTCAGGAGGCGGAATTGCAACGGGCGCGATGTTATTTGTTGGGGGAGCGGGCGGTGGTGCTGGAGCTGGAGCCGCCGATCAGTCTGATGAGCCAGCGCCGTATCTGGGGATTGGCGCAGCGTATCGCCTCGCACCCGGATGTGCGCGAAGCGATTCCCGGCATGAACAATTTGACGGTGCTGCTGACCCACCCGCAGCTCACGGCGCTGGATGCGATAGAACGCCTGCAGCGCTGGTGGGAGGAGAGCGAATCGGTATTGCCCGAAGCGCGGCAAATAGCCATCCCGGTTATCTATGGCGGCGATGCCGGTCCCGACCTGGCGCAGGTGGCGGAACATACCGGCATGACGCCACGCCAAGTGGTGGAATGCCACGCCGGCGCTGACTATATTGTCTATTTCCTCTGCTTTCAGCCGGGGTTTCCCTATCTCGGCGGCTTGCCGGAGGCGCTTAACACCCCGCGTCGCGCCGAGCCGCGTCTGCAGGTTGCCGCCGGATCGGTCGGTATCGGCGGGCGGCAGACCGGCATCTATCCCCTGAGCAGTCACGGCGGTTGGCAGTTAATCGGCCACACTCCCGTGGCGCTGTTCACACCCCATGCGGCGTCGCCCACGCTGTTGCGCCCCGGTGATAACGTGCGCTTTGTGCCGCAAAAGGAGGGGGTATGCTGAACGTCATTCGCGCCGGCATGATGACCGCGGTGCAAGACGGCGGCCGCAGCGGTTATCGCCACCTCGGTATCAGCCAGGGCGGGGTGCTGGACCAGCCAGCCATGAAGATGGCAAATTTACTGGTGGGCAACGCGCCCGATGCCGCGGTGCTGGAAATTACCCTGGGACAGTTTTGCGCCGAGATTACCCGTCCGGGCTGGTTGGCGCTGACCGGCGCGGATTGTCACGCCCGGCTGGACGGTAAACCTCTCTGGACCGGCTGGCGCTTTGCGGTACGGCCGGGGCAGCAGGTGAAATTGGCCCTGCCGAAACACGGCATGCGCAGCTATCTTGCGCTGTCCGGCGGCTTTGACGTCCCGCCGGTGCTGCAATCGCGCAGTACCGATATTCAAAGCGGCGATGGGCGGTCTGGAGGGCAGATGGGTGCGCGACGGCGACAGTCTGGCGGACGGGCGGCCGCAACGGCTGCCGACGCGGCAAATGGGGATTAAACAGTTGCTGTTCGGCAACCGCGTACGGGCGCTGCCGGGGCCGGAGTATCAGGAATTCAGCGCCGAGGCGCGCGATGCGTTCTGGCGTGTCGCCTGGCAATTGAGTCCACAAAGTAACCGCATGGGCTATCGGCTGCTGGGCAGCGCCCTACAGCGCACCGCCGAGCGGGAGCTCTTGTCCCACGGCGTATTGCAGGTGCCCCCCGGCGGCCAGCCTATTGTACTGATGGCCGATGCCCAGACCACCGGCGGTTATCCGCGTATCGCCTGTATCATCGAGGCCGATTTGTATCATCTGGCGCAGATCCGTCTGGGCGAGCCCGTTCATTTCATTCCTTGCTCGCTGGATGAGGCGCATGCGGCTTGGCAACAGCAAAACCGCTATTTGGAGCAGTTGGCCTGGCGGCAGGCGCAGAGCGACTGACATGGCGCAGGTCCCCGACGGGGCAGGCTTATTTGCGCTGGCTGTGGAAGTCGCGCTGGGCATAGCCGGTGTAGAGCTGGCGCGGGCGGGCGATTTTCAGACCATCGTCGTGCATTTCTTTCCAGTGAGCTATCCAGCCGACGGTGCGCGCCATGGCGAAAATCACCGTGAACATGGTGGACGGGATGCCCATGGCTTTCAGAATGATGCCGGAGTAGAAATCGACGTTGGGATAGAGTTTGCGCTCTTTAAAGTAGGGGTCGTGCAGCGCGATGTGTTCAAGCTCCATGGCCACCGCCAGCAGGTCATCGGAAAGCTTAAGCTCTTTCAACACTTCATGGCAGGTCTCGCGCATCACGGTTGCGCGCGGATCGTAATTCTTGTACACGCGGTGGCCGAAGCCCATCAGGCGGAACGAATCGTTTTTATCCTTGGCGCGTTTGATGAACTCGGGGATATGCTCCACCTTATTGATCTCCTCAAGCATCCGCAGACAGGCTTCGTTGGCGCCGCCGTGTGCAGGTCCCCACAGCGAGGCAATCCCTGCCGCGATACAGGCGAACGGGTTGGCGCCCGAAGAGCCTGCGGTGCGCACCGTGGAGGTAGACGCGTTCTGTTCGTGATCGGCGTGCAGAATGAGGATGCGGTCCATGGCGCGTTCCAGCACCGGATTGACCTCATAGGTTTCGCATGGCGTGGCGAACATCATATGCAGGAAGTTGCCGGCATAGGACAAATCGTTGCGCGGGTAAATAAACGGCTGGCCGAGCGAGTACTTGTAGCACATGGCGGCCACGGTAGGCATCTTCGACAGCAGGCGGAACGCGGCGATTTCGCGGTGGCGTTCGACATTGACATCCAGCGAGTCATGATAGAAGGCCGCCAGCGCGCCGGTCACGCCGCACATGACCGCCATCGGGTGGGAGTCGCGCCGAAAACCGTGGAACAGACGGGTGATCTGTTCATGAATCATGGTATGGCGCGTGACGATAGTGCGAAATTCGTCAAATTGCTCACGGTTAGGCGCTTCGCCGTTCAGCAGGATATAGCAGACCTCCAGATAGTTCGACTCCAGTGCCAACTGGTCGATGGGGAAGCCGCGGTGCAGCAAGACGCCATTGTCGCCGTCGATATAGGTGATCTTTGATTCACAGGAGGCGGTGGAGGTGAAGCCGGGATCAAAGGTGAAATACCCCTGGCTGCCCAGGCTGCGGATATCGATTTCTTTTTCGCCCATGGTGCCCGTTAGCATATCCATGGCGATAGGGTCATGCCCCTCAGGGGTAAAAGTCGCTTTACTTTCAGCCATTATATTCTCCTTAGCGCGTATAAACTCAATCTTTCACCACGGGCAGCTTATTGACCACGGCGTTGTTTTACCGTCCGTCCCGCGCATGGCGGTAAGTCGGGCGCAAAGCGCAGCTTGACGCTTCACCTGAAAAGGTTGAACGAACGGTTTGCCTTGGTTGGTGAAGATTTATCGAAAATAGTATTAGCTATTAATGGGCATCTTAACCTGTGGGTCAAGGCGCTTTTCACACTGTTGCATAAACTTAATCACGGAGGAAGTGTGCCGTCTCTAGATAAGCGAGTTATAGCATAGAAGCGGGATGGTTTGTAATCAAAATGTTGCTTTATTGTCAATGTGGATGTATACCCTTATAGGAAATGTGAGAATCGTGACGGTGCTCACTAAATCGTCCAAATGTTAACAAACTATTTGTATAGTAATTGTAATCATAATGTGAAAGCCATATACTTCAACAAGGTCTCCGGAACTCCCTGTAGTAGGAGCACCCAGCGTTATTTAACGCGTCATTTACGCACAAGGAATTGTGGTTTTAGCACATGACGTCGCATGGTTTATCCCGTTAACGCTGTCTGATCCAGCCAGGACCGGAGGAAGGAATATAATAACAGCTGTGTGGGCAAAACCGTGAATAAACAAAGGCCTGTCAACCTGGATCTGCAAACGATCCGGTTCCCCGTAACTGCAATAGCATCCATTCTTCATCGCGTTTCCGGCGTCATCATGTTTGTGGCTATCGGCATCCTGCTGTGGGTTCTCGGATTATCCCTCTCTTCCCCCGAAGGCTTCATTCGAGCGGCCGCCATGATGGACAGCTTTATCGTCAAGTTCATCTTTTGGGGGATTTTGACCGCGCTGGCCTATCACACCCTGGGCGGTATCCGTCACATGCTGATGGATTTTGGCTATCTGGAAGAAACGTTGGCGATGGGTAAAACCACCGCAAATGTTACATTTTTGCTAACTGTCGTGCTATCTATATTGGCTGGAGTCCTCGTATGGTAAGCAATGCTTCGGCATTAGGACGTAACGGAGTACATGAGTGGTTATTGGTTCGTGCATCCGCCATCGTAATTTGCCTTTACATTATTTATCTGCTCGGTTTTATCCTGTTTGCAGATACTCTCACCTATGACGTCTGGCGCGGTTTTTTCGCCACCCCCATGACGAAAGTCTTTACCCTACTGACCCTGTTTTCCATCCTGGTGCACACCTGGATCGGCATGTGGCAGGTATTAACGGATTACATCAAGCTCCTGGCACTGCGGCGGCTGCTGCAATTGGCCATCGTTATCGTGCTCATGGTGTATTTACTTTATGGAACTGTTGTGGTGTGGGGGGCGTAGTCAATGTCATTGCCGGTGAGAGAGTTTGACGCCGTAGTAATCGGCGCAGGAGGCGCAGGTATGCGCGCCGCGCTGCAGATTTCCCAGATGGGGCTCTCGTGCGCGTTAATTTCCAAAGTTTTTCCTACGCGTTCCCATACGGTGTCGGCGCAGGGCGGTATCACCGTCGCGCTCGGCAACAACCATGAAGACGACTGGCAGTGGCATATGTACGATACGGTCAAAGGGTCTGACTACATCGGCGACCAGGATGCTATCGAATACATGTGCAAAACTGGTCCGGAAGCGGTGCTGGAGCTGGAGCATATGGGGCTGCCGTTTTCCCGCCTTGACGACGGGCGCATCTACCAGCGTCCGTTCGGCGGCCAGTCGCTTAACTACGGCGGCGAACAGGCCGCACGTACCGCCGCTGCCGCCGACCGCACCGGGCATGCGCTGCTGCATACGCTTTATCAGCAAAACCTGAAAAACCACACCACCATTTTTTCCGAATGGTATTCCATTGATCTGGTGAAAAACCAGGATGGCGGCATCGTGGGCTGCACCGCGCTGTGTATTGAAACCGGTGAAGTGGTGTATTTCAAGGCGCGGTCGACCATTCTCGCCACCGGCGGCGCCGGACGCATTTATCAATCCACGACCAATGCCCACATCAATACCGGCGACGGCGTCGGCATGGCGCTGCGCGCCGGGGTGCCGGTTCAGGATATGGAAATGTGGCAGTTCCACCCCACCGGCATCGCTGGTGCCGGGGTACTGGTCACCGAGGGCTGCCGCGGTGAGGGCGGTTATCTGCTGAATAAGCACGGCGAGCGCTTTATGGAACGTTACGCGCCGAACGCCAAAGATCTGGCGGGCCGCGATATGGTCGCCCGCTCGATTATGATTGAAATCCGCGAAGGCCGCGGTTGCGACGGCCCGTGGGGGCCACACGTGAAACTGAAGCTGGACCATTTAGGCAAAGAGGTACTGGAATCGCGTCTGCCGGGGATCCTGGAATTGTCGCGCACCTTCGCCCATGTGGATCCGGTGAAGGAGCCGATTCCGGTCATTCCCACCTGCCATTACATGATGGGAGGGATCCCGACCAAAGTGAGCGGCCAGGCGATCACCGTCAACGCCCAGGGTGAAGACGTGGTTATCCACGGCCTGTTCGCGGTGGGGGAAATCGCCTGCGTCTCGGTGCACGGCGCTAACCGCCTAGGCGGCAATTCGCTGCTGGATTTGGTGGTGTTCGGCCGCGCGGCGGGGATGCATCTGCAGGAATCGTTGACAGAGCAAGGGCCGACGCGGGATGCCAGCAACGACGATATTGAGGCGTCGCTGAGCCGCTATCACCGCTGGAACAATAATCGCAGCGGGGAGGATCCGGTCGAGATCCGCAAAGCGCTACAGGCCTGTATGCAAAACAACTTCTCGGTGTTCCGCGAAGGGGACGCCATGGCCAAAGGGCTGGCGGAACTTAGGGAAATCCGAGAGCGTTTACATCATGCCCGTCTTGACGACACCTCGACGGAATTCAACACCCAACGCGTAGAGTGCCTGGAGCTGGATAACCTGATGGAAACCGCTTACTCCACCGCGCTGTCGGCAAATTTCCGCACCGAAAGCCGCGGCGCCCATAGCCGTTTCGATTTCCCGGACCGCGACGATGAAAACTGGCTGTGCCACTCGCTGTATTTACCCGACAGCGACAGCATGACGCGTCGTAAGGTCAACATGCAACCGACATTACGCCCGGCGTTCCCGCCGAAAGTGCGTACCTACTAGGGTGGAGGATGAATCATGAAGGTTGAATTTTCCATCTATCGCTACAATCCCGATGTCGACGATAAGCCGCGCATGCAGGACTACACCCTCACTGTGGAGGAGGGGCGCGATATGATGCTGCTGGATGCCTTAATCCAGCTTAAAGAGCAGGACTCGAGCCTGTCGTTTCGCCGCTCCTGCCGTGAAGGGGTGTGCGGCTCGGACGGTGTCAACATGAACGGTAAAAACGGTTTGGCGTGCGTTACGCCGCTGTCGATGCTGAGCAAGGGCGACCATAAAGTCGTTATTCGCCCGCTGCCCGGCCTGCCGGTCATCCGCGATTTGGTGGTGGATATGGGGCAGTTCTATGCCCAGTACGAGAAGATCAAACCCTTCTTGATAAACGACGGCCGCAATCCGCCGGCGCGAGAGCATCTGCAATCGCCGGAACAGCGCGCCAAGCTGGACGGTCTGTATGAATGTATTCTCTGTGCCTGCTGCTCTACCTCTTGTCCGTCTTTCTGGTGGAACCCCGATAAATTCATCGGTCCGGCGGGGCTTCTGGCTTCCTATCGTTTCCTTATCGACAACCGTGACACCCATCAGCAGGCGCGGTTGGATGATCTGAACGACGCTTTCAGCGTTTTCCGCTGTCACAGCATTATGAATTGTGTCAGCGTATGCCCCAAAGGGCTTAACCCTACCAAGGCTATCGGTCATATCAAAAGTATGCTGGTGAACTACAGCGCCTGATAGGCGCTGCTGTCCCCCGAGCGCCGCGGCGACCGGGGGACAGCGCAGGAAGCCTTTGAAAACCGGTTAACGGCCATGCGGCCAGTCGCTTTTCAAAGGTTCCTTCGGCAAAGATGACCTCGCAGGGGTAATCCGCTGGCTGAACCGCTTATATGTGACTCGATTACGGGTTAACCATGGCGAAAACTGAAGCTTAATAAGCTTAAGGGATCATGATGCAGAACGGCGCAATGAAGGCCTGGCTGGATTCCTCCTATCTGGCGGGCGCAAACCAGTCCTACATAGAGCAGCTCTATGAAGATTTTTTGACGGATCCTGACTCTGTCGATGCGAGCTGGGGTGCAATTTTTAAACAGCTACCGACCGCGGGTGTCAGCCCCGATCAACTCCACTCCAAAACGCGGGAATATTTCCGCCGTCTGGCGAAGGATGCGACACGCTATACCGCCTCGGTCAACGATCCGGATATCGACTCGAAGCAGGTGAAAGTCCTGCAGCTCATCAATGCTTTCCGTTTTCGCGGGCATCAGCATGCCAATCTGGATCCCCTGGAGCTGTGGAAACAGGAAACGGTTCCCGATCTTGATCCCGCCTTCCATCACCTTACCGAGGCTGATTTTCAGGAAACCTTTAACGTGGGGTCGTTTGCCATTGGCCGCGACACCATGAAATTGGCGGATTTGTACGAGGCGCTGAAAAAAACCTATTGCGGCGCCATCGGCGCCGAATATATGCACATCACCAATACCGAAGAAAAACGCTGGATCCAACAACGTATCGAGTCGGTGGTGGGCCAGCCGAGTTTCACTCGCGACGAGAAAACGCGTTTTCTTGCTGAGCTGACCGCGGCGGAAGGGATTGAGCGTTATCTGGGCGCCAAGTTCCCGGGCGCCAAGCGTTTCTCGCTGGAAGGCGGCGATGCGCTGATTCCGATGCTAAAAGAAATGGTCCGTTATGCCGGCAGCAACGGTACACGGGAAGTGGTGCTGGGCATGGCGCATCGCGGCCGCCTGAACGTGCTGGTCAATGTGCTGGGCAAAAAGCCGCAAGACTTGTTTGACGAGTTCGCCGGCAAACATAAAGAGCATTTAGGCACCGGCGATGTGAAGTACCATCAGGGCTTCTCTTCCGACATAAAAACTGAAGGCGGGTTGGTGCACCTGGCATTGGCGTTCAACCCCTCTCATCTGGAGATCGTAAGCCCGGTGGTCATGGGCTCGGTTCGCGCACGTATCGACCGGATGGATGAACAGAGCAGCACGATGGTGTTGCCGATTACGCTGCACGGCGATGCCGCTATCAGCGGCCAGGGCGTGGTGCAGGAAACGCTGAACATGTCCAAGGCGCGCGGTTACGACGTGGGCGGGACGGTGCGTGTCGTTATCAATAATCAGGTGGGTTTCACCACCTCCAATCCCCACGACGCGCGCTCTACCCAGTACTGTACCGATATCGCCAAAATGGTGCAGGCGCCGATTTTCCACGTCAACGCCGACGATCCCGAAGCGGTAGCGTTTGTCACCCGGGTGGCGTTTGATTTCCGCAATACCTTTAAACGTGACGTGATGATCGATTTGGTGTGCTATCGCCGCCACGGCCATAACGAGGCCGATGAGCCGAGCGCCACACAGCCGCTGATGTATCAGAAAATTAAAAAGCACCCGACGCCGCGCAAAATCTACGCCGACCGCCTGAAGCGCGACGGCCTTATCACCCTCGCCGACGCCACCGAACAGGTCAATGTGTTCCGCGACGCGCTGGATCAGGGTGAGTGCGTGGTGAAAGAGTGGCGGCAGATGAATATGCATTCCTTCGCCTGGCAGCGCTATCTCAATCATGACTGGGACGAAGGGTACCCGATCCAGGTGGAAAGTAAGCGTTTGCAGGCGCTGGCGCACCGCATCAGCGAGGTGCCGGCCGGCGTCGAAATGCAACCGCGGATAGCCAAGATTTATCACGACCGCGCCGCGATGGCGCGCGGTGAAAAGCCTTTCGATTGGGGCGGCGCCGAAACGCTGGCCTACGCCACGCTGGTGGACGAGGGGGTCCCCATCCGCCTGTCGGGAGAGGACACCGCCCGTGGCACCTTCTTCCATCGCCACGCGGTGGTGCATAACCAGAAGAATGGCTCAAGCTATACCCCGCTCGGCCACGTGAACAATGGCCAAGGCAGCTTCCGCGTCTGGGACTCGGTGTTGTCGGAGGAAGCGGTGCTGGCGTTTGAATACGGTTACGCCACCGCCGAGCCGCGGACCTTGGTTATCTGGGAAGCACAGTTCGGCGATTTCGCCAACGGCGCCCAGGTGGTCATCGATCAATTTATCAGTTCCGGCGAGCAAAAGTGGGGACGGATGTGCGGGTTGGTAATGCTGCTGCCCCACGGCTATGAAGGGCAGGGACCGGAGCACTCTTCCGCCCGCCTGGAGCGCTATCTCCAGCTGTGCGCGGAACAAAATATGCAAGTCTGCGTCCCGTCAACGCCGGCGCAGGTCTATCATATGCTGCGGCGCCAGGCGCTGCGCAATATGCGCCGGCCGCTGATTGTCATGTCGCCCAAGTCGCTGCTGCGCCATCCGCTGGCGATCTCGTCCCTTGAGGAGCTGGCCAGCGGCACCTTCCAGCCCGCCATTGGTGAGGTGGACGATCTCGACCCGCAGGGCGTTAAACGCGTCGTGATGTGTTCCGGCAAAGTCTATTATGATCTTTTAGAGCAGCGGCGCAAAAACGGGCAGCAGGACGTGGCCATCGTGCGTATTGAACAGCTCTACCCGTTCCCGCTGCAGGCGGTCCGGGAGGCGCTGGCGCCGTATGCGCATGTAGAGGATTTCGTTTGGTGCCAGGAAGAGCCACAAAATCAGGGCGCCTGGTATTGCAGCCAACACCATTTCCGCGAAGTGATATCCGCAGGCGCCACGCTGAATTATGCGGGCCGTCCGGCTTCCGCCTCGCCGGCGGTAGGGTATTTGTCCGTACACCAGACCCAGCAAAAAAATCTGGTCAACGACGCGCTGAACGTTAATTAACAATAAGGATAGAGAATGAGTAGCGTAGATATTCTGGTTCCTGACCTGCCTGAATCGGTCGCGGATGCCACCGTCGCCACCTGGCATAAAAAGCCCGGTGACAGTGTTCAGCGTGATGAAGTGCTGGTCGAGATTGAAACCGACAAAGTGGTGCTGGAAGTTCCCGCCCCTGAAGCCGGCGTTCTGGAAGCATTGTTGGAAGACGAAGGCGCTACCGTGACCGCCCGTCAAGTGCTTGGGCGTCTGCGCCCGGGCGACAGTACCGGCCAGGCGACCACCGAGAAGTCCCAGAGCCAGGAGTCCACGCCGGCCCAGCGCCACACCGCGGGCCTGGAAGAGGGAAGCAACGACGCGCTGAGCCCGGCCATTCGCCGCCTTATCGCCGAGCACAATCTCAATCCCGAAGCCATTAAAGGCAGCGGCGTAGGCGGACGCCTGACCCGCGAAGATGTGGAAAAACATATCGCCGGCCGGCAGAACGCCGCCCAGGCCACGGCCGCCACCCAGGAAGACGCCCCGGCGCCTGCGCTCGGCAACCGCAGCGAAAAACGCGTGCCAATGACCCGCCTGCGCAAGCGCGTGGCCGAACGTCTGCTGGAAGCGAAAAACAGCACCGCCATGTTGGCCACCTTTAATGAGGTGAACATGCAGCCGGTGATGGATCTGCGCAAGCACTACGGCGATGCGTTTGAAAAGCGCCACGGTATCCGTCTGGGCTTCATGTCCTTCTATATCAAAGCGGTACTGGAAGCGTTAAAACGTTTCCCGGAAGTGAACGCGTCTATCGATGGCGAAGATGTGGTTTACCATAACTACTTTGATGTCAGCATCGCGGTATCCACGCCTCGCGGCCTGGTGACGCCGGTACTTAAGGATATCGATGCGCTGGGCATGGCCGATATCGAGAAGAAAATCAAGGAGTTGGCTGTTAAGGGCCGCGATGGCAAACTGAAAGTCGAGGAGCTGACCGGCGGTAACTTTACCATTACCAACGGCGGCGTCTTCGGTTCGTTGATGTCGACGCCCATCATCAACCCGCCGCAAAGCGCGATCCTGGGCATGCATGCCATCAAGGATCGGCCGATGGCGGTGGGCGGGCAGGTGGTTATCCTACCGATGATGTATTTAGCGCTGTCTTATGACCACCGGATTATCGACGGCAAAGAATCCGTCAGTTTCCTGGTGACGGTGAAAGAGATGCTCGAAGATCCTACTCGCCTGCTGCTGGACGTTTAGCGCATGACGGCGGCGGCCCGGAGCCGCCGCCCGAGGTCAACGGCTTTGATGCCCCATTACGGCGACGCGACCGAGCGCCGCTGACACTCTCCAGACGAAGATGGAAACAACATCATGAATTTACATGAATATCAGGCAAAACAGCTGTTTGCTCGGTATGGTCTTCCTGCCCCGACCGGTTACGCCTGCAATACGCCGCGTGAAGCGGAAGAGTCCGCCTCGAAAATCGGCGCCGGCCCTTTGGTGGTGAAATGCCAGGTGCATGCGGGCGGCCGCGGTAAATCCGGCGGCGTGAAAGTGGTGAAATCGAAAGAAGAAATCCGCGCCTTCGCGGAGCAGTGGCTGGGTAAGCGTCTGGTGACCTATCAGACGGACGCCCTGGGCCAGCCGGTCAATCAGATTCTGGTGGAGGCGGCCACCGACATCGCCAAGGAGCTCTATCTGGGCGCGGTCGTCGATCGCGGCACGCGCCGCGTGTTGTTTATGGCATCCACCGAAGGGGGCGTGGAGATTGAGAAGGTGGCGGAAGAGACGCCGCACCTGATTCATAAAGTGGCACTGGACCCGCTCACCGGCCCGCAGCCGTATCAGGGCCGCGAGCTGGCGTTTAAACTGGGCCTGAGCGGCAAGCAGGTCTCTCAGTTCAGTAAAATCTTCATGGGCCTGGCGACGCTGTTTTTAGAGCGCGATTTGGCGCTGGTGGAAATCAACCCGCTGGTGATTACCGGTGCCGGCGATCTTATCTGCCTTGACGGCAAATTGAGCGCCGACGGTAACGCGTTGTTCCGCCAGCCGGAGCTGCGTGAGATGCGCGATCACAGCCAGAAAGACGAACGCGAAGCGCACGCCACCCAATGGGAGCTGAACTATGTGGCGCTGGACGGCAATATCGGTTGTATGGTGAACGGGGCCGGCCTGGCGATGGGGACGATGGATATCGTCAAATTGCACGGTGGCGAACCGGCCAACTTCCTTGACGTAGGCGGCGGCGCCACCAAGGAGCGCGTCACCGAGGCGTTCAAAATCATTTTGTCGGATGAGAAGGTGAAAGCGGTGCTGGTCAATATCTTCGGCGGCATCGTCCGCTGCGATTTGATAGCCGATGGCATCATCGGCGCGGTATCCGAGGTGGGCGTCAGCGTCCCCGTGGTGGTCCGTCTGGAAGGGAATAACGCCGAACTGGGCGCCAAGCGATTGGCGGATAGCGGGCTGAACATCATCGCCGCCACAAGTCTGACTGACGCGGCTCAACAGGTTGTCGCCGCGGTAGAGGGTAAGTAATGTCTATTTTGATTGATAAAAACACCAAAGTCATTTGCCAGGGTTTTACCGGCAGCCAGGGGACCTTTCACTCCGAACAGGCGCTGGCCTACGGTACCCAAATGGTCGGCGGCGTCACGCCCGGCAAAGGGGGCACCGAGCATCTCGGTTTGCCGGTGTTTAATACCGTTCGCGAGGCGGTTGACAAAACCGGCGCAACGGCATCGGTAATCTATGTGCCGGCGCCGTTTTGCAAGGACTCGGTACTTGAAGCCATCGATGCCGGCATTGAGCTGATTATCTGCATCACCGAAGGCATCCCAACGCTGGATATGCTGACGGTGAAAGCCAAGCTTGAGCAAAGCCGCGCGCGCATGATCGGGCCTAACTGCCCGGGCGTGATTACCCCGGGGGAATGTAAAATCGGCATTATGCCGGGGCATATCCATCAGCCCGGCCGGGTGGGTATTGTCTCCCGCTCCGGCACCCTGACCTATGAAGCGGTGAAGCAAACCACCGATACTGGCCTGGGTCAGTCCAGCTGCGTGGGTATCGGCGGTGACCCGATCCCTGGCTCAAACTTTATCGACATCCTCAAGCTGTTTGAAGAGGATCCGCAGACGGAAGCCATCGTGATGATCGGCGAAATCGGCGGTAGCGCGGAAGAAGAAGCCGCCGCCTATATCAAGAGTCACGTCACCAAACCGGTGGTCGGCTATATCGCCGGTGTCACGGCGCCGAAGGGGAAACGGATGGGCCATGCCGGCGCGATTATCGCGGGCGGCAAGGGCGCCGCGGATGAAAAATTCGCCGCGCTGGAAGCCGCGGGCGTTAAGACCGTGCGCAGCCTGGCCGATATCGGCGAAGCGCTGAAGTTCATTTTGCCGAACT
This sequence comes from Candidatus Sodalis endolongispinus, assembly GCF_018777395.1. Taxonomy (GTDB): domain Bacteria; phylum Pseudomonadota; class Gammaproteobacteria; order Enterobacterales; family Enterobacteriaceae; genus Sodalis_B; species Sodalis_B endolongispinus. The sequence continues at coordinate 528,676 of NZ_JAFJYC010000001.1, read as the reverse complement.
GAGTCGACGCCCCCGAACCAGAGTGGACGAAGCCGCGCGCCCGAGGCCGTGGCTATTCAAATGTTGCATGGCTGCCTGCGGGCAGCTTTTTTTTGCCATAACGGCACCATGGCGGCGGTTGTTTCGCCCATTGCCCGTCAAGGAAGGGCTTATGCTTTTACTGATGCTGATGCTCAGTGTGATGCGACGAAGAGGCTTAAGCTTATGTTGAGGCTTATTTTGCCCGACAAAGAAGGGCTTATGCTGAGACAGGGTGAGGTGGGGTGAGGAGTAATAGGAAGGGATGATGGGATGAAGGACGGTTAAGCCAGAGCTGAAACCTCAATCTCACCTGCTGATGGCGCCAGAAGCTTCAGCGCGGTCAGCGCACAGCGTGGCGAAAGCCGTTCGTGTGCGGCGAGGCAATGTCTCAATGACAAATAGCGGTCGCTGGGTCTGATGGCGCAAGATGATGTTAGTGGTGTCCGCCTTAAGCCAAGGGACCGGGCGCGAGGTGAGCAACAGGTCGTGTGCCAAATGTCGGAAATAACGTCAAGTGACAATAATGACGGTATGATGACCGTTATGGAGGCGATATTAATAAACATGCATTATCGCGCGATGAGCATATTAAATAATGCTACCCTGCAGAAACGAATATTCCACATTATAATTTTCATTTATTTTTAACACCGTATTTTATTAATCACACTTTAGCAACATTTCGCCGAAATGGCTTTTTTGGCTACCAATATTTAACAAAAAGCGCAAAACATTGCGTTAAATCAATATTTGCCCGCGCGTGGCGTGCGAGGGCGGCGGCAGTTTTGCGCCAGCGCAATTTCAGCGAAGGCGCGGCGCGGCATCTTAATTGATCATTATGCGGTTTTATTACCTCCGCCACTAAAAAATATATTTATCCAGAGGAAGTTGAGGGGTACTATACGGGCATTCCCAACCGGGTCTGTTGGTATTTCTTTCATCCGTCTGCGGCGCCGATGCCCTTCATCCCCGCTAAGGTTAGAGGCGGCTGGCGGTTAATGATAACTATAAAGTCTTTGTTATTAACCGCGCCTATCCGGCTGCCCTTAGCAAGAGGGACGGCTGTACCGGCGCATGTGTGATCCTTCCTGCGAGGAGCAAGGAGTCATCATGTTTGATGTCGTCGAACTATCACGATTACAGTTTGCTTTAACGGCGATGTACCATTTCCTGTTTGTGCCGCTGACGCTGGGTATGGCGTTTTTTCTGGCCATCATGGAAACGGTTTATGTGCTGTCGGGTAAACAGATCTATAAAGATATGACCAAGTTCTGGGGCAAGTTGTTCGCTATCAACTTCGCCCTCGGCGTGGCTACCGGTCTTACCATGGAGTTCCAGTTCGGTACCAACTGGTCATACTTCTCCCACTATGTCGGCGATATTTTCGGCGCACCGCTGGCCATTGAAGGGCTGATGGCCTTCTTCCTAGAATCCACCTTCGTCGGCCTGTTCTTCTTCGGCTGGGACCGCTTGGGCAAAGTGCAGCATATGGCGGTGACCTGGCTGGTGGCGTTGGGCTCCAACCTGTCCGCGCTGTGGATCCTGGTGGCCAACGGCTGGATGCAAAATCCCATCGCGGCGGATTTCAACTACGAAACCATGCGTATGGAGATGGTCAGCTTCGCCGACCTGGTCCTTAACCCGGTCGCGCAGGTGAAATTTGTGCATACCGTGGCCGCCGGCTACTGCACCGGCGCGATGTTTGTCCTCGGCATCAGCTCCTATTACCTGTTAAAAGGGCGCGACATCGCTTTCGCCAAACGCTCCTTCGCCATCGCCGCCTCCTTCGGCATGGCGGCGGTGCTGTCGGTCATCGTGCTGGGGGATGAATCCGGTTACGAAATGGGCGATGTGCAAAAAACCAAGCTGGCGGCTATCGAGGCGGAATGGAACACCGAGCCGGCGCCGGCCTCCTTTACCCTGTTCGGTCTGCCGAACCAGGAAGACCAGACCAACCATTTCGCGGTGCGTATCCCCTATGCGCTGGGCATTATCGCCACCCGTTCCACCGATCGCCAGGTTACCGGCCTGAAAGATCTGATGGCGCAGCATGAGGTGCGCATTCGTAACGGGATAAAAGCCTATAGCCTGCTGCAACAGCTACGCGAAGGCAGCACCGATCCTGCGGTGCGCGAAGCGTTTAACAGTAGCAAGCAGGATTTGGGGTATGGGCTGCTGCTCAAACGCTACACAGACGACATCACCCAGGCCAACGAGCAGCAGATTCGTCAGGCGACCAGCGATTCTATCCCGCGCGTGGCGCCGCTGTATTTCTCCTTCCGTATCATGGTGGGCTGCGGCGTGTTGATGCTGCTGCTGATTGCCGCCTGTTTCTGGACTGTGCTGCGTAACCGTATCGGTCAGCCGCGCTGGCTGCACCGTGCTATGCTCTATGGGATCCCGCTGCCGTGGATCGCCATCGAGTCTGGCTGGTTTATCGCCGAATATGGCCGCCAGCCCTGGGCTATCGGTGAAATCCTGCCGACCGCTGTCGCCAACTCGACCCTGACCGCCGGCGACATCTTGTTCTCGATGGGGCTGATTTGCGGACTGTACACGCTGTTTTTGGTGGCGGAAATGTATCTGATGTTCAAATTCGCGCGCCTGGGGCCAAGCAGTCTGAAAACCGGCAACTACCATTTTGAACAATCGTCCGTTTCCTCGGTGGGCGCACGGTAATACAGGAGCGAATGACTATGTTTGATTATGAAGTATTGCGTGTTATCTGGTGGGTACTGATTGGCGTGCTGCTCATCGGTTTCGCCGTCACCGACGGGTTTGATATGGGCGTCGGCATGCTGATGCGACTGTTTGGCCGCGGTGATGTTGAACGCCGGGTCATGATCAATACCATCGCGCCACACTGGGACGGTAACCAGGTGTGGCTCATCACCGCCGGCGGCGCGCTGTTCGCCGCCTGGCCCATGGTGTATGCCGCGGCGTTCTCCGGCTTTTATATCGCCATGATCCTGGTGTTGGCCTCGCTGTTCTTCCGCCCGGTCGGTTTCGACTACCGCTCGAAAATCGACGACGCCCGCTGGCGCAATCTGTGGGACTGGGGGATCTTCATCGGCAGCTTCATTTCACCGGTGGTGATAGGGGTCGCCTTCGGCAACCTGCTGCAGGGCGTGCCGTTCTACGTGGACGAGTACCTGCGCCTGTATTACACCGGCAATTTCTTCCAGTTGCTCAACCCGTTTGGCCTGCTGGCGGGCATTGTCAGTCTGGCGATGTTCCTGACCCATGGCGGCACTTATCTGCAAATGCGCACCGGCGGCGATTTGCAGGTGCGGATGTGCGGCATCACCCAGCTTACCGCGCTGGTGACGATGATAACCTTCCTATTGGCCGGTATTTGGGTCGTCAATGGCATCGACGGCTATACCATTACCTCCGTCATCGACCGGGCCGCACAGTCCAACCCGCTGCACAAAGAAGTTGCGCATCAGGCCGGGGCATGGCTGGCTAATTACCACGCTTATCCGGGACTTTGGATCGTGCCGGCGCTGGGTGTAGTGCTGCCGCTGCTAACAATTGTCTTCAGCCGGGCGGGGCGCAGCGCCTGGGCCTTTATTTTCTCCTCGCTGACCGTGGCCTGTGTGATCTTGACCGCGGGGATTACGCTGTTCCCGTTCATCATGCCGTCGAGCACGATGCCTAACGCCAGCCTGACGATGTGGGATACGACCTCGAGCCTGGGGACGCTGAAAGTCATGACCGTGGTGGCAATCATTTTCGTGCCGATTGTGTTGCTCTATACCATTTGGTGTTACTACAAAATGTTCGGTCGCATCACGAAAGAACATATTGAACAAAACACGCATTCGCTGTACTGAGTTAAGGAGCTTAATTATGTGGTATTTCGCCTGGATTTTAGGAACGCTGCTGGCCTGTGCCTTCGGCATCATTACCGCGCTGGCCCTTGAGCATCTGGAAGATACCCGCGGTGAGGATGCCATGAAGTGACAGGGCGGGTTATCTCGTTTTTGTACGGTTTGACGGACAAGCGCCCCCTGAGGGCGCTTTCCCTCATCATGGCGCTGACGCTTGCGGCCTGCGTGTTCTGGTCGCCGTCCCGCTTCGCCGCCCGGACCAGTACGCTGTCATGGTGGCAGGGGATTGTGTCATTGTTTGGGCGGTTTGTGCCGGCGTGGTTCACGGCACCGGCTTTCGTCCGCGGCGGCTGCGCTGGCGTCTGGTTTTTCTGCCGTTGCCGGCGATGTTGGTGATGATCGCCGCCTTGCTTTACAGATTCTCTTAATAACTTTACGGTCCTTTAATCCCACAATGTAAGGGACCTAAAATATTTTCTTTCCCCCCGGCTTACCCATTTCCAACGTGTTAGGTCTTGCGTATAGTAATCACCGTTGTTTTTGCGTTGTTGGACGGTGGAGTGAGTATTTCTTTTTTCCAATGGCCGGTTCGCGTCTATTACGAAGATACCGACGCCGGTGGCGTGGTTTACCATGCCAGATATGTCGCCTTCTATGAACGCGCGCGCACAGAAATGCTTCGTCAGCATAATTTCCATCAGCACGCGCTCATGCAGGCGAACGTGGCTTTCGTGGTGCGGCGCATGGCGGTGGAGTATTTTGCGCCTGCGCGCCTGGACGATTTACTGCAAGTGGAAAGCGAAATCGTCTCCCTCAAGCGCGCCTCTCTGACCTTTGCACAACGCATCCTGAATGCTGACGGACAGTTGCTCAGCCAGGCGGATGTCGTGATCGCATGTGTCGATCTACAGCAATTGAAGCCGATTGCGCTTCCTACGTCTTTTGTCGCGGAGTTCAAGCAGTGACTGACATGAATATCTTTGATCTGTTCCTGAAAGCGGGCTTTCTGGTCAAACTGATCATGCTGATTTTGATAGGCTTTTCCATTGCGTCCTGGGCGATCATTATCCAGCGTTCCCGTATCCTGAGCTCCGCCGCGCGTGAAGCGGAAGCCTTTGAGGATAAATTCTGGTCCGGTATTGAATTATCGCGCCTGTATCAGGAAAGCCTGACGCGCCGCGACAACCTGAGCGGCTCTGAGCAAATTTTTTACGCCGGCTTTAAAGAGTTCGCGCGCCTGCACCGCGCCAATAACCACGCTCCTGAAGCGGTGGTAGAGGGCGCCTCGCGCGCTATGCGTATCTCAATGAATCGAGAACTGGAAGCGCTGGAAACCCATATCCCGTTTCTTGGCACCGTGGGCTCTATCAGCCCGTACATCGGCCTATTCGGTACCGTGTGGGGCATCATGCACGCGTTCATCGGACTGGGTGCCGTGAAGCAGGCTACGCTGCAGATGGTCGCGCCGGGGATAGCCGAAGCGCTTATCGCCACCGCGATCGGTCTGTTTGCCGCCATTCCCGCGGTCATGGCCTTCAATCGCCTGAGCCTGCGGGTCAACAAGCTTGAGCAGAACTACGACAACTTTACCGAAGAGTTCATCGCCATCCTGCACCGTCAGGCTTTCGCCAGCGATAGCGCCAAGTAAGCAGGAGGGGTAATCATGGCCAGAAGACGCTCGCGCAGAGAAATAAAGTCCGAGATTAACATTGTCCCCTTGCTCGATGTGCTGCTGGTGCTGGTGTTAATCTTTATGGCGACGGCGCCGATTATTACCCAGAGCGTCGAGGTGGATTTGCCCGACGCGACCGACTTCAAAACCGTCGGCATCGATGATAATCTACCGGTAATCGTCGAGGTTTCCGGCATCGGCCAGTACAGTCTGGTGGCCGATCATCAACGTCAGGAGCAGTTGCCATCCGAACAGGTAGTTTCTGAAGCGCGCGCCCGCATCACCGCCAATCCCAAGACGGTGTTTCTGATAGGCGGCGCCAAGGACGTGCCTTATGATGAGATAATCAAGGCGCTGAACTTATTGCATCAGGCCGGCGTGAAGTCGGTCGGTCTGATGACGCAGCCTATCTGACGGTCGGCTCGTGATGCGTACTATTTCCGGTCAACCCCATTTTGGGAATCGATTGTGTTGAAGGTTACCGAACATAACGACAAGCTTAAACGTGCCATTATTCTGTCGATTGCGCTGCATTGCGTTCTGATCGCCGTATTGATCTGGAGCTCGATCCATCAGCCGCAAGAGACCAGCGCGGGCGGCGGCGGGTCGTCTATTGATGCCGTGATGGTCGACCCCGGCGCCGTGGTGCAACAATATAACCGTCAGCAGCAGCAAACCGATGCGCAGCGGGCGCAGCAGCAGCGCGATAAGCAGGCCCAACAGCAGGCAGAAGAGCTTCAGCAAAAGCAAGTGGCTGAGCAGCAGCGCCTGAAAGCGCTGGAGAAACAGCGGTTAGAGGCGCAGGAAGCAGCCGAAGCGCAACAGCGCCAGCAGGCTGAGCAGCAAAAACAGGCCCAAGAGGCGGCTAAACAGGCCCAAGCGCAGCAAAAACAAGCTGAGGCCGCTGCGGCACAGGCCAAAGCGGAAGCGGCGGCGCAGGTGAAAGCCGCGGCCGCGGCGAAACAGCAGGCGGAAGCGGAGGCGAAGAAGGCCGCAGCTGACGCGAAGAAACAGGCGGAGGCGGAGGCGAAGCAGGCCGCCGCGGCGGCGCAGGCTAAAGCCGAAGCCGATGCGAAAGCCAAGGCCGATCAGGCGGCCAAAGAGAAAGCCGCCGCCGAGGCAAAGCAAAAAGCCGCCGCCGCCGCCAAACAATCCAGCGAGGTGGACGATTTGCTGGGTGGGCTGACCGACGCTAAAAACGCGCCCAAATCCGGCGGCGCCCCCGCCGGGACTGGCAACAGTAAGCTGAGCGGCGCCACCGGTTCGGAAATCAATGGCTATCTGGCTCAGGTGCGCCAGGCTATCAGCAATAAGTTTTACGATGCGTCTAACTACAGCGGTAAAACCTGCATTTTGCGCATCAAACTGGCGCCAGATGGCATGCTGATTTCGGTCAGTTCTGACGGTGGCGATCCGGCGCTGTGTCAGGCGGCGGTCTCCGCGGCGAAGCTGGCGGCGATCCCCCGGCCGCCCAGTCCGAAGGTGTATGATGCAGTGAAAAACGCGACGCTTGACTTTAAACCTTAGTAAAGCCATTTAGCGAAATGCAATGGTTATCAAATAGTCCTGTTTGGGTTTAAGATTTATACTATGTTGTCTAATGGGAAGATGTAGTGTTGTTTAACCCGACAAGTTTACAATTCTGCAATTGCGACCGGCGCCCTGGCGTCGGTTTGGGAGATGAAATGAAGCAGGCATTTCGAGTAGCGTTAGGTTTTTTCCTTTTATGGGCTTCCGTGCTGCATGCGGAAGTGCGTATTGAAATCACCCAAGGGGTGGATACGGCCCGGCCGATAGGCGTAGTACCGTTTAAATGGGCGGGACCGGGTGCCGCGCCTGAATATATTGGCGGCATAGTCGCCGCCGACCTGCGTAACAGCGGCAAATTTAACCCGCTAGACACCTCTCGCTTGCCGCAGCAGCCGACCACTGCCTCGGAAGTGACGCCGGCTGCCTGGACGGCGCTTGGCATCGACGCCGTGGTGGTGGGGCAGGTACAGCCGAGCGCCGACGGCAGCTACGTGGTGTCTTATCAATTGGTGGACACCTCCGGCAACCCGGGCGCTGTCCTGGCGCAAAATCAGGTCAAGGTGGCGCGCAAATGGCTGCGTTATGCCGCCCACACCGCCAGCGATGAAACCTTTGAAAAGCTCACGGGCATCAAGGGCGCCTTCCGTACCCGTATTGCCTACGTCGTGCAGACCAACGGCGGTCAGTACCCATATGAACTGCGCGTCGCGGATTATGACGGCTTTAATCAGACGCCGGTACACCGTTCGCCGCAGCCGCTGATGTCGCCGGCCTGGTCCCCCGACGGCAGCAAGCTTGCCTATGTCACCTTTGATAGCGGCCGCTCGGCGCTGGTCATTCAGACGCTGGACAGCGGCGCTATTCGCCAGGTTGCCAGTTTCCCGCAGCACAACGGCGCGCCGGCATTTTCGCCGGACGGCAGCAAACTGGCCTTTGTACTGTCGAAGACCGGCAACATGAATTTGTACGTGATGGACTTAGGCTCGGGCCAAGTGCGTCAGGTGACCGAAGGTCGCAGCAATAATACGGAACCGAGCTGGTTCCCGGACAGTCAGACGCTGGCGTATACTTCCGACCAGGGCGGTCGTCCCCAAGTGTATAAAACTAATATTAATGGCGGTACGCCGCAGCGCCTGTCCTGGGAGGGTTCCCAGAACCAGAATGCGGACGTTAGCCCGGACGGCAAGTTCCTGGTTATGGTCAGCACCAACAACGGCGCGCAGCATATCGCTAAACTGGATCTGGCAACGAACGCCGTCCAAGTATTGACGGACACGTTCCTGGATGAGACGCCTAGCGTCGCTCCCAATGGCACAATGGTTATCTACAGCGCTACGCAAGGGCTGGGTTCCGTGTTACAGCTGGTCTCGACTGATGGGCGTTTCAAAGCGCGTCTTCCGGCAACTGATGGACAGGTCAAGAATCCTGCCTGGTCGCCGTATCTGTGATGCATGTGTAAATATGTATGGCAAACTATAAAAGGAATATGAGATGCAACTGAACAAAGTGCTGAAAGGGCTGATGTTGGCGGTGCCGGTGATAGCGATCGCCGCATGTAGTTCTCACAAAAGCGCCAATAATGGCGACGAATCTGCCATGGGCGCCGGTGCTGGCACTGGCATGGACATGAACGACAACAACGGCTCTTCCGACGAGCAGGCTCGTCTGCAGATGCAGGAGCTCCAGCGCAACAATATCGTTTACTTCGATTTGGACAAGTACGATATCCGCTCTGATTTCGCTCATATGCTTGACGCACACGCTAATTTCCTGCGCAGCAACCCGTCTTACAAAGTGACCGTTGAAGGCCATGCAGACGAACGCGGTACGCCGGAATACAACATCGCCCTGGGCGAACGCCGTGCCAATGCCGTGAAGATGTATCTTCAGGGTAAAGGTGTTTCCGCCGATCAAATCGCTATCGTATCTTACGGTAAAGAGAAACCGGCCGTACTGGGCCACGACGAATCGGCTTACGCCAAAAACCGTCGTGCCGTACTGGTATACTAAGAGACTGGTATGAGCAATAACTTCAGGCCTTATCTGTTGAGTCTGTCGTTATTGGTTGGCGTAGCGGCCCCATGGGTCGCTACCGCCCAAGCGCCAATCAGTAATGCCGGCTCCGGCTCGGTGGAAGACCGGGTCACTCAACTTGAGCGTATTTCCAATGCGCACAGCCAGCTGCTAACCCAGCTTCAGCAACAGCTCGCCGATAATCAGCGCGATATCGACTCGCTGCGCGGCCAGATTCAGGAAAACCAATACCAACTGTCGCAGGTCGTCGAGCGACAGAAACAGATTTATCAGCAGATGGACAGCCTTTCCAGTCAGACGCCAGCTGCGGCTGCCGACGGCCAACCTCAGGCGTCCACCTCCGCCGGCGGTGCTCAGAGCGCGGCGCCTGCCGCCAATGCCACGACCAGCGGCTCAGACGCCAACACCGACTATAACCAAGCGGTGGCGCTGGTGCTGGAAAAAACAGTACGACCAGGCGATTAGCGCATTCCAAAGCTTTGTGAAGCGTTACCCCGATTCGACCTATCAGCCCAACGCCAATTATTGGCTGGGGCAGCTTAATTATAATCAGGGTAAAAAAGACGATGCGGCCTATTATTTCGCTCTGGTGGTGAAAAAACATCCAAAATCACCCAAAGCCCCCGCGATGAGCTGCTCAAGGTGGGCGTCATCATGCAGGAAAAAGGCCAGAAAGATAAAGCCCGGGCGGTTTATCAGCAGGTGGGCAAACTGTACCCCAGCGCCGAGGCGGCTAAACAGGCGCAAAAACGGCTCGCCGGGCTGTAATAGCGACGCGTTTGAACGGGGCAGGAGGGCGTGAAATGGGCCAGAATGCTCGAAGATCAGGCAGTTGGCCGCGTTTGGACTAATTAAAGGTTGCGTCAAACTTTTTAATAAGTAATATATTCCGCCGTTGCCCGGGGAAAGCTGATTTCCTCTGGCTGCGGGTGTAAACGGGTATCGGGGTCGTTAGCTTAGTTGGTAGAGCAGTTGACTTTTAATCAATTGGTCACAGGTTCGAATCCTGTACGACCCACCAATTAAAACAAGGAGTTACAGTTGATGACATCTTATGTAACTTCCTTAAGCGTCATATTAGTGACATGAAATCCGAGTATGACATTAATGTTTTTAGCGTGTTTCTTCAATTGTGCAGGGGATAAGTGAGCATACCTTTTTACCATTTGGATACTTTCCCATCCCCCCATTTCTTGCAATGCTGGTAGAGGTACACCAGACTGGATTAACCAACTCGCCCAAGTATGCCTCAGATCATGAAATCGAAAGCTGATTTAGCCCCCTGAAACACTAGACAGTAGCTGTATCTCTTAATCTGGAGATACAGCTACTGTCTGGTGTTTCAGGGGGCTAAATCACGTTCGTCATCCAATGACTGTTTCCCTGTTTGCGTCGCAGACTACCGTAAACAATTATTCGCATGGTTAAAACTCAAACCGATAGAGCAAGTCTAGCGCCTGATTAAGACCAGACACGGCTTCCAGATAAAGTTTCGGCATTAAACGATAACGCAGCGTTAACGTCGCCAGTGAATCAAAAATACCCACACCGTATTTAACCTGCAGACCGGGCGCGATATAACCGCTGACCACCACCTGAGAGCTGTCGCCAACCCCCTGGGTATCCAACGCCAGATCGCTTACCCCGAATGCTTGTCCGATTTTACCCACAACTTGCCCGCTTTGCGCAACCCCCATGCCAATTAACATCGATGTCATCATATTGCTGTCGGCGCCGGAGGCGTCCAGACCCTGTCCGCGCAGTAAACAAGACAGCGCCTCCTGCTGGGATTTGACCGGATCGGAAAACACTTCCACTTTCGGCTGATCGGCCAATCCAGTTACCCGGACCCCTGCCGTAACATCATCTTCGGTGGAATCCGGATTGCGGATAGCTTCGATGTTCAGGTAAGGCTGATCGACCGGGCCGGAGAACAGCAGTTGGCCTTTGTTAACAATCAAATCCTGCCCGTAGGCGTGGAAACGGCCGGAGGGAATATCGATTTGCCCGTTAAGTCCCAGCCCTTGTTTATCCTGCGCCACTTTCAAATCGCCCGTCAGCCTGGCCTTCAGGCCAAAAGCGTCAATGCGCACATCCGGGCCGACGTGAACCAGCAGATTTGAGCTAATCGGGATCGCGGCGCCGCCGGCGCTGTCGGGTACCGGTTGCAGGTTGTCGTCCAGCAGCACCTCATCGCTGGAGACGCCGACCGCGCTTTGCGGCATATCTTTCACCTCGATACGCGCCCAGGGGATATCGACCTTACCGTTAAGGGCGAACAGCGTCGGCGTGGCCTCAAACACAATATCCGGCGACATATCCAGCCGCACCATCGGCGGTACGGTGATGCGCACCCGGCTGCCCTGCGCGTTAATGCGCGCGCGCCAGGCTTCCATCCTGCTCCAGTCGGCGTCGCCGGTCAGGTTGAGCTGGCCATGGGTGGTACCGATGAGGCCCTGCAGCGCGGAGCGGGTACCGGCGAAGGAGAGCGCCAGCCGGCTGTCGGTCATGGCAAAAGGCATGAAAGTACCTTTGATCACCAGACGCTCCAGCCCCAGCTGACCGTAAAGCTGTGGCCGCTGCACATCCCCGCCGAGACGCAGCGCGGCGTTAACCAGTCCATCGACGCTTTCACCCCGCGACAGCAGCGGTTTCAACAGCGCCAGCGAAAGATTATTGATATTGACGTTGCCGGACAGCCCGCGCCGGCTCTGAGGGTCCGCGACCTGCACCTGACCGTTGAACTGGCCGTTGCCGGCAATTTTCATCAACCAGTCCAGACGCGCCAGCCCCTTATCCAGCGCGGCATTGAGCGTCAGCGTCTCAAAGTCTACCGGTAGCGTCTTGCCCTGCACGGTCTGGCTGACCTTCACGCCGCTGCCCACCAGCGCCACTTTACCCTGCGGCAAACCGCCGCCCGCGGTCCAGCGTATATCGGCCCGGCCGGTGAAAACGCCGCTGGCCTGCGTCTCTGCCGGCAGCATCGGTTTCAGCATCGCCAGGTCAAAGCGGTTTAGCAGCACGCTCGCCTGCCCGGAGTCGCCGAGGTCAATATTCTGCGGCGCACAGATCTGCGCATTCGGGTTTTGCCAGCAGTGCGGGCCCATGACCAGATTTTGCGTTGCGGCCCGATAATCCAGCGTCATGGCCCGCGTTAGCCGCCACTCCCCCACCGGCGTATCAAAACGGGTTTGGCTCAGCGTACCTTGCCAACGTTGCTGCTGCCGGTCGAAGCTGCCGTTCAGCTGTAGTTGGCCGGCCACCGGCTCGCCATGCATCGCCAGCTTCAATTGATGCTGCTTTTCATCGCCGGTCGCGTCCAGGGTCAATTGCGCGATGGACAGCGCCCCCTGCTGCAGGCGATCCATCCGCAACCGCACGTCGCCGCGGACGATATCGCTGGAGCGCACATCCCCCTGTAGTGCGATACGCGCAATGCTCATTTCCCCCCAGCGCAGCGCATGCGCGTCGAGATCCATCAGCAATTGCGGCGCCTGCAGATTACCGTGCAGCTTGATATTCCCCGCTGCCCGACCGCCCAGGCCAGGCAGCGCACCGTTCAGCGCCGGCGCGTTGAGCACGGCGTCCAGCGCGAAGGCCTCGTTCAGCTCGCCTTTCACGTTCAATTGGTTGCGCCCCAGTGCCAGCAGCAGCTGCGGCACCTGCCATTGACCTGCGGCGTTACCGCGCAGCGATCCTTTGGCGGTCAACGCGTTCTGGCGAATTTGACCGTGCAGATCCAACTCAGGCACCTGTAATTGCCAGTTGCCACCGTACAGGCTGCCGAGGCTGGTGATTTTCCCCTCCACCCGCGCCGGCCAGTCCGGCCACTGGCGGGCGGTATTGATACCGCTTAACGCCAGCTCACTGCGCCAGCTTATAGCGCGTTGCCAGTCCACGACCGCGCTCAGGTCAGTGTTGCCCTGCAGCGCCGCCAGCCGCAGGCGCGACAGCGTAAAGCCGTCGGTGTTGCCCTTGGCGTCCATAGTCATATCCGCCGGCGGCAGTCCCTCGCCGCTGAGCGCCGCTTTCAGCGCCAGCCGGTAATCCCGCGCTTCGCCATCCAGCCGTAAGGCCACGCCTCGCGCCTGATATTGCGGTGTGCCGGTTAACGGCCATTGCAGGGACTGGCTATCGAACGTCAACGTCAGCGGCAGACCCGCCTGCGCCAGTTGCGTCTTCAGAGCCAGTTGCGCGGAGAGCGGGCCGGACAGATTGAGCGCGGCGCGCAGCTCGTCGCGTAACTCGCCGTCCACCGCAAGTTTGATTTTTTCGCCTTTCAGCGGCGCGCTATTCAAGATGGTGTTGACCGTCATCGCCACCGGCCAGCGCCCGCTCAGCTCGGCATGGCCGGAAGCATTTAGCAACCCCTGGGGCGAGTCGATATCCAGCAGCGTCAGCTCAGCGTGTTGATCCTGGGTTGCCGCCTGCAGGCGTAAACGGGTAATAAGCAGATTGGCGTCGCCGGTCAGGCGCAAATTTTCCCCGTCAACGCTCGCCAGCGTCAGATTCAGCGGCAGGGTAAACGGCGGCAATAACGGCTTGGCGAACAGGGCGCGCAACGTCTCGGCCAACGGCGGCTCGGCACGAATCGCCGCCCGCGCCGACTCTTCGTCGGCGCGTTTTTGCGCCGGGGTGCGCATGTCGGGTTTTATCGCCTGCACGGCGGCGGTGGCCGCTTTATCCGCCACTAACTGCGCCTCCGTCGGCAGCGCCACCAAAAGACCGGCGATGCGCGTCGGCGTCACCGTCAGGCTGTTGCCCTCAAACTGGAAGCCGGTAGTGAACTCGTCAAGGGCGATGCGGGTGTTATCCACCTTGACCTGGACATTCTCCAGCGCCAGACGGCGCAGGAGAAGCGGGTAAGGTGTGGACACGGGGCCGCCGTCCGACGCCTCCTGCGCGGCGGGCGCCGGCGGGCCCAGTTCGGTGGTGTTCACGCCGACCATCACACCGCGCAGGGCGAGATCATTGATGCACAATTGGCGCTGGCGTAAGCAGCTGAAATCCAGCGCCAAATGGAATTCGCCGGCGCCGACCGTCACCCCAGGCATCTGGTAACGCAGCTGTTTAATGGTCAGATCGCGCCAGCCGCCGCTGACCGAGGCCATTTCTAACCCCGGCACCCAGCGGGCCGCGCCGTTCAGCAACAGGTGCAAGCCGCTGGTGGTGCCGATGAGATAGGCAATCGCGCCCAGCAGCACTACCAGCAGCAGCACAACGCTCAGGCAAATTTTCTTAACAAGGCTCATAATTCCGGCCCCAGTCCAATGTAAAATTGCACGCCGTGCTCATGTTCATCCGCGACCGGGGCGGCAATGTCCAATTTGATGGGGCCGACGGGCGACTGCCAGCGCACGCCGACGCCGGCGCCGGTTTTGATGTTGCTTTCTCTGATGTCATTGACCGCCTCGCCGCTGTCGACAAACACCGCGCCCCACCATTTGCCGGTGACGTTATATTGATACTCAAGCGACCCGGTCGCCAATTTAGAGGCGCCGGTCAGTTTGCCGTCATCGTCCCGCGGCGACAGGGATTTGTATTTATAGCCGCGGATACTGCGATCGCCGCCGGCAAAAAAGCGCAGCGACGGTGGGACGCGTTCAAAATCATTGGTTTCAATCCAGCCTAGATTGCCGCGGGCCACAAAACGGTGTTTTTCCGCCAGCGTGCGGATCCAGACGTTTTTCGCCTGCAAAATGACGAAGTCGATATCCGATCCCCACAGGGTATTGGACACATCGACGGAATAGCGCTGGCTATCGCCCCAGGTCGGCATCAAGCCGCCGCGCTGGCGGGTGCGGTTGATACTGACGCCGGGGTAAATAAGCATGGTGGTATCGGTGACGTTGGCCTGGGTAAAGTGATCCAGGCTCCAGCGCAGATTGACGGCCCGCTGCCAGCCGCTGGACAGATCCCAATAGCGCGCCACATTTAACGTGGTGGAATCCGCCTGAGTATCGTTAAGATCCTCGCGCTTAAAGCAGCCCTGCAGGAGATAATATTGCTCCAGGGGGTCTTTGAGCAGCGGGATTTTATAGCTGACATCGGCCGATTGCTCCGGCGCCGACAGGCTCAGGCTGGTCTGCAAGCTGTGCCCGCGGGAATTGAGCCAGGGTTTACTCCAAGTGGTCTTCACCCGCGGCCCCACGTCGGTCGCGTAGCCGACGCCGGTCTCGATGCTGTTGCGGGTGCGCGGCGTCACCACCGCGTCCAGCAGCAAGGTTTTACTCTGTATGCCGCTGGCAAAATCCGGCGAAATGACCACCGAATTAAACCAGTTGGTGGCAGCCAACCGGCGGTTAAGCTCCGCCAGCGATTCGGCGCTGTAGGGCTCCCCCTCGCGCACTTTGGCGATGTTTTGCAAATAATCTTCGCGAATTTGCGCGCCGTGGAAACGCACTTTGCCAAAGCGATAACGCTGACCGCTGTCAAAGTCGATATCCCAGTAGGCCTCATAACGCGCCGGCGCAACGCCCAATTGGCTTTTACGGAATTCGGCGTCGAAATACCCCTTGCGCAACGCCAGGCTGGAAAAGCCGTTTTTAAACCTGTCGTAAGCACCGTGGTTTAATACGGTGCCCGGCGCGGGTTTGCCGTTGGCGACCCACTGCCGATAATCAGTATCCTGCCGCGCTTCGCCGCGCAAGATGACATTGACGCCGGCGATTTTCACCGGCTTGCCCGGGGTGATGCGGGCAATAAGCACATCTCGCCCGCCGTTCACCGCCGGCTTGAAAACGAAATCGATGGTGGGCGAATAATACCCTAGCGCCCGCAGACCTTCGCGTACCGCGTTATCTACCCGGCTCTGGAAACGCGCATCGGCGGTCACCTCGTCCGTCCCAATGGTCGACAGGCGCGCACGCACATTGCGCTGCAGGTCGCCGCTAAGCCCCTCCACCGGCAGGCGGACGCTGGCGCTGTGGGCCTGCGGCATCAGCAATAGCGCGCAGAAGAGCAAGGACTTTCGGCCATGCCATGTTTTCACGCTGATGACCTCTGTGTAATTCTTTCCTGGCAAAGTCTCTCCATCCGCAACGAATCAGCGTTGATGCTATTATTAGCAGACTCAACAGTCCATTGGCAAAACCGCCGGACCTGGCCTTGCGCGTACGTGTCCACCTCGCCGCCTGGCGTTAGATGGCGCTTACTCACCTATTGCTAAGGTGACCAACCCTCTCTAGTTCACGGTGAGATTATTCACTGAAAAACCGATTTATCTTCACAGCATCATGTAATATTGCGCTTTATTGTCGGTAAAGCGTGCAGGTTAAACAACCCTTGACCGAGTATTTCGCTGGCATTTGTTTAAAGAGGAGTTACGGATGGCGCACAATTTCGCCAAAACCACGCGCATTACGCAGGTTCGCCACGGTATTCGCGCACTTTATGTCCCCCGAGCTGGCGGAGCAACTGAGCTTTATCTGCTCGTTCTCGCTGGTGACCGGCATGTTTATTTTGTTCGCCGATTTGACCACGAAACGCATCGCGTTGATCTCCCAGGAAATTTATGCCGTTAAGATTATCAACCCAATGCGCTTCTGCCTGCTGGTGTTCCGTCCGCTGGTCTGGCTGTTCAACGGTCTGTCCAACGTCATTTTCAAAATGTTGAAACTGCCAATGGTGCGCAAAGACGACATTACCTCCGACGATATTTATGCGGTGGTCGAGGCCGGCGCGCTGGCCGGCGTGTTACGCAAGCAAGAGCATGAACTTATCAAAAACGTCTTTGAGCTCGAATCGCGCACCGTGCCTTCCTCGATGACCTCGCGTGAAAATATCATTTATTTCGATTTGCGCGAAACCGAGGACAGCATTAAAGAGAAAATAGCTACCCATCCCCATTCTAAATTTCTGGTGTGCGACGCCACCATAGACCACATCGTCGGTTATGTCGACTCGAAGGACTTGCTCAACCGCGTCCTGGGCAATCAAAGCCTGGCGCTCAACAGCGGCGTGCAGATCCGCTCGGCGCTGATCGTACCGGATACGCTGACGCTTTCCGAAGCGTTGGAAAGTTTCAAAACCGCCGGCGAGGATTTCGCGGTCATTTTAAACGAATATGCACTGGTCGTCGGCATCATCACCCTGAACGATGTGATGACCACCCTGATGGGGGATTTAGTGGGCCAGGGGCTGGAGGAGCAGATCGTCGCCCGCGATGAGAACTCCTGGCTGATTGAGGGTGGCACCCCGATTGATGATGTCATGCGGGTGCTGCACATTGATGAATTTCCTCAATCCGGCAATTACGAAACTATCGGCGGCTTGATCTTGCCCCGCCATCTCCGTACAGCTTTTGTATCTTAAGTTAACGAAGCCCGCTGCCGCCGGTATTCTCTCGGAGAGTGATATCCCAGCGCGCTGTGCGGATGGTTTTCATTGTAATGCGTGAACGCTGCTGCAAGGTTTCGCAGGGCTGTTCTCGCATCCGGTTTTGGCATGAACTCGATATAGTCTTCCTTCATCGTCTTCACGAACCGTTCGGCCATGCCATTGCTCTGCGGGCTGCTCACCGCTGTTGTGCAGGGCTCCAGATCCAGTTCTCTGGCGAACCTCTGCGTTTCATGCGCGGTATACGCTGAACCGTTGTCCGTCAACCACTGCACCGCTGTATCGGGTAACCTGTCGCCGAAGCGCTTTTCTACCGACCTCAGCATCACATCCTGCACGGTCGAACTGTCGTAGCCTACAGTGCTCGCAGCCCAGTCTATGGCCTCTCTGTCGCAGCAGTCCAGTGCGAACGTGACCCGCAGTTTTTCACCGTTGTCGCAGCCGAACTCGAAGCCATCTGAACACCAGCGCATATCGCTTTCTGCCACCGCGATCCTGCCCTTATGCTCACGCCTCGGCCGCTCTGGTTTTCAATGTAATAACAGCAGGTTATGCTCACACATGATCCTGTAAAGTCGTTTCGCATTTACCGGCGGCAGTCCCTCTGCGCGACGTTGTTTACGCAGGATGCCCCACACCCGCCGATAGCCGTAGCTGGGCATATCGCTGATGATGTCGAGGATGTCCGACAGTATTTCAGCGTCTGCTTCGTCATTACGCCGGTTACAGCGCCTGTCCTGCCAGTCGGCAGAACGCTTAATCCGCAGTGACAGCGGCGCACGCGACCCGCTCATGGCGCGGCTGACCTGTGCTATTCCCCGGCCTTTGGCAACAAGGGCGCGTGCGCTATCCATTTTCGTGACTGGCCGTACTCCACGGCTTCTTTTAGGATCTCAACCTCCATCGTCTTCTTACCCAGAAGGCGCTGGAGCTCCCGGACCTGCTTCAATGCAGCTGCAAGCTCAGAGGCAGGAACAACGTCCTCCCCGGCAGTGAGGCTGCCTTCCTGATATTGCTTTTTCCACTTAAACAGCAGGCTGGGCTGGATACCGTGCAGTCGTGCGAGATGGGAGACATTCATGCCGGGCTCCATCCTCTGCTGAATAATGGCCATTTTTTCCTGAGGAGTTTTACGTTTACGGACTTCTTGACCTAACAGGATCCCGGTCATATCAAAATTGGCGTTAGTGTTAGACATATATTCAAGCCTATCTCTTATCTGGAGATACAGCTACTGTCTGGTGTTTCAGGGGGCTAAATCACAATATTTATCCGATGCCAGTCGACGGTTTTCGCGATGGCATCATTAAGGTTGTACGAGGGGTGAAAGCCGAGGGCGCGCAGCCGGCTGATATCGACACTTCGATTGGCGACACCTATCGGCGCGTCGGCGTCCAAGACGATATTCAGGCGGGATTGATAGCAGAGGTTAATTGCCGATACCACCTGCGCCAGGGTAGATTCGCAGCCGCTGGCAATATTAACCATACCGCTGCCGTGCAGAAAAGTGTGCAACGCCGCCGCGCCGTCCTCTTCGCTGAACATGAAATCGCGGCTGGTTTCCGGCCGCCCCCATACATGGAGGCAGCGATCCTCTCGCCGCCAGCTGGCGGCGGCTTTTTCAATCAACGAGGGGATTACATGGCCGCAGTGGATATCGAAGCGGTCATTAGGGCCGAACAGGTTAGTAAAAATACCGTAGCAGTAATCGATATCGTATTCCCGGCGCAGGATTTCCAAATAGCCCAGCGCATGGCGTTTTGCCATACCATAACCATATTCCCCGGCGTGAGGCGCCCCGGTAAAGAAGTACGGCTCAGTTAACGGCAACGCGTGGTATGGATAGCCATAGCCGGCCACGGTACTGGCAAAAAAAAAAGATTTTGCGTACCGGATATCGCTGACAGGCGAGAAGCAAATGCTGGTTGATCAACGTATTGGTCGCGATAGCGTTTAGCTGGTTTTCCATGTTGCCCTGCAGGCCGAACACCAGCGAGGCAAGATGGAAAACGTAGTGCGAGCGATGATGAGCAAAGAAACCGTCCACCTGTTGCGTGTCTAGCGCGTTTAATTCCTGGCGGGTCGGACAAAGGAGATGGCGATAACCCTGCGCCTGCAGAGCACGTCGCAGGCCGTGTCCCAAAACGCCATTGGCGCCGGTAATGATGTTAGCGTCCAGTTCCATCGTCGACTCCCTGTTTAAATGTAATCATCAATTTCCCTGCGGCTTATCTGACGTAGCGATCCGTTTTGCATTAAAAAGAAAGTGTTGCAAAACGCCTTTATGGTTTCCCGGGAGTGTGAGGCCAGTATCATCACCGCCGATCTATCCACCATCTGCTGTAGCTTCTTGCTCATTTTGTCGCGAAATTGACTGTCGCCTACCGTTAGCCATTCATCCATCAACAACACGCTGGGCTGTAAGACGGAAATAATGGCGAACGCCAGGCGCAGTAGCATGCCGCTGGAATAAGTCCGCACAGGTAAAGAGATGAATTCACCCAGTTCACTGAATTCGATAATGAAAGGTACCTGCCGGGCGATTTGTTTCATGGTCAGGCCAAGCAGTAAACCGCGGATGTAAATATTTTGATAACCGGTCGCCTCGCTCTCCATTCCCATGGCCATATCGATGAGCGAAACCACCTCGCCGTGGATGGACACACGACGGGCAGTGGGGTGATAAACACCGGCCAGGACCCGCAAGAGGGCGGTTTTACCTGCGCCATTGCCGCCCAAAAGCGCTACCCGCTCACCCTGATGGACTTCAAAGGAGACGTTATCCAGCGCTGTAACCGCCAGCGCCTGATGATGTTTTGCCAGGTTGCCGCCCACCGCCCGTCGGAACAATAATTTCTTTAGGCTGCGTTGAGAGGCGGTATAGATAGGAAACTCAACGGAGATATTTTCCACTTTGATAATGGCTTGCATTGTTTATAACCAGTAGGCAATGCGACGCCGGGTTCTATTTAGTAATAGCATGGCCAGCAAAAAAAGGATGGCTGTAATGGTGAGCGCGATGCTTATTGAGCGCAGATCGGGCATTACACCTAATAGCGGCGGGCGTATGATATTAAAGTAATACACCAGAGGATTGTAATTTATGTAATGTAGCATCGCTGCGGGAACTTGCTCGGTTTTCCACATAATGGGAGTGAAATAGAAAGCAATAATTAATAGGTTCTGCATTATCATCAATACATCACGAAAACGTGTACATATGATAGCGAGAATGATAGAACAGAAAAAAGTGACGTAGTCAAAATGAGTAGTCCTGGCAAAAACCATAACATCTTAAAATGCCAGCCGGGGCCCACCAGCGTAATAACTATCGCGATAATGATAAAGTTGTGCGCAAAAACGATGACGTTTCTGCTGAGAATGCGCAATATCAACGAACAGAAAGAGGTACTGCTTTGCTTAATGATATAGTCAAATTGAACGAAACCATTACAAGATTCCGTAAGTTGTAGCAAAATATAGGTCCAGACAACCTGTACTATGGAAAAAAAGGTAAATATTCGCGTACATCCAATTTGAACAGCGTCGACCATAATACGCTCAACATCCCCACCAGGACACCGGTACTTAATGTTACCCAAAACGGCCCCAGCACAGAGCGTTTATAACGTTGTTTAATATCAAACCAAGAAAGTACGCTCCAGATTTGCGGCTTTTTTAACGCCATGATCAGATCGGTTAGCATGTGATAATAATCATTGTTTTTTAATGTTGCCGGAATGCCTTGCTTTCAGACGTTACTCGATACTGTGGCAAACGGCGTAACCGTGCGATTTGAGTAAACTTTGCTGGCGCGTGGCCTGGAGATCGTGTCCCACCATTTCCGCAATCAATTGCTGCAAGGTGATTTCTGGTTGCCAACCGAGCCGCTGCTGCGCGTAGCTGGGGTCGCCCAAAAGCGTATCCACTTCGGTAGGCCGGAAATAACGCTCGTCCACCTCGACAATGACATCGCCGACGCGTAATGAGGGGGCCAGGCCGCCGGTAATTTTGCTGACAAAGGCTTTCTCATTAATGCCTTGGCCCTCAAAGACGACTTCAATGCCCAATTCCCGTGCCGCCATGGTAATAAATTCACGGACGCTATACTGGTTACCGGTTGCGATAACAAAATCCTCAGGTTTATCCTGTTGCAGCATCATCCATTGCATGCGGACATAGTCGCGCAGGGCGCCAAGATTGCCCATATACAAACATTTTTCCAATCCATGAGCGATACTCGCCAAACCGCGGGTGATTTTGCGGGTGACGAACGTTTCGCCACGGCGCGGTGATTCATGATTGAATAAAATACCGTTGCAGGCATAGATTCCGTAGGCTTCCCGGTAATTCACCGTAATCCAGTAGGCGTACATTTTGGCCACGGCATAGGGACTGCGGGGATAGAACGGCGTCGTTTCTTTCTGTCGTGGTTCGCACACCAGACCGAAAAGTTCTGACGTGGATGCTTGATAGTACCGGGTTTTCTCGGTAAGCCCAAGAAAACGAATGGCCTCTAATAAGCGTAACGCGCCGATGGCATCGACGTCAGCGGTATATTCGGGAGAATCAAAGCTGACTGCGACGTGTGATTGCGCACCCAAATTATAAACTTCGTCCGGTTGGACTTCCGCTAATATGCGGGTTAAATTTGAGGTATCAGAAAGATCACCATGATGCAATTTAAGTATGGCGTTATTGTCATGAGATGCTTGGAAAATATGTTCAATCCGCTGCGTGTTAAACTGCGAGCATCGTCGTTTTATGCCATGGACATCGTACCCTTTGTTCAATAGGAATTCGGCAAGATATGAACCATCTTGGCCAGTAATACCAGTAATAAGGTCGACTTTATCTTTCAAAATAACTCCTGAAGGTATCATGGTCGTGGTGTCAAGATTGGGCAAGTGTAGCTCTTTATTATCTTAATCCATAGCCTGCAATGAAAAATATTAAGTTTCCTATAGAACGGCGGAGATAAGACTATTTCCTTTTTCATTCATACCGAGTTTGTAACCTTTCCGTCATGCTGCCGTGGAATATGCCGAGCTGTGTGCTTACAGAAAAGAAAATGCCCGATTTCATTTATGACATGACGCTTCACTTCATTCTCAACTCTCAACCTCTACACCAACCTCAACCTCTACACCAACCACCACCAACATTGCCATCGCGACGACCCGACCCGTTCGGCCAGCGATGACGTCCAGACATGCGCCGTCCGCCGGCGTTAGTCGGGCGCTTGACTCAGGGTGAAAAGCGTTTCCCGCACCCAGCGCTGGGCAGGATCGCGGTGGGTCCGTTCATGCCAGACCGCGGTTTTGCTAAAACCCGGGATCGACAGCGGCGGCGCCAGGGTGACCAGCCCTTCGGTATGCTGCGCCAGCCGCCGCGGGACGATAGCGATAAGATCGTTTGAGCGAAGAATATCAGGTAGTACCAGGAAACTGTTCACGGCTAACGTCACGCGCCGCGTCAGCCCCAGGTTAGCCAGTGCTCTGTCGGTTGCGCCCGTAAAACCGCCGTCGGAATAAGACACCAGCGCATGATCGAGCGCGCAGAAGCGGTCGAGTGACAGACTGCCGCTAATGGCGTCGGGGTGATCGGCGCGCATGACACAGACATAGCTTTCCAGAAACAACACATGAGAGTGCAGGTCCGGCGGCGTCGACTCCGGCGTTAATAACGCAATGTCGATATCGCCTTGCTCAAATTGCGTCTGTAGCCGGGCGTGGTCTACCGCCACCACCGCTACCCTGATGCCGGGCGCCTGTTGTCTAAGCATCGTCAAAAGCGGCACCACCACCGCGCGCAGGGCATAATCGGTTGCGGCGAAGGTTAATGTCGCGCAGGCTGTGGCGGGCTGAAATGTCGGCGGCTTGAGCATAGCTTCCACCTCGCCGAGCAATTGCTTTACGGGCGCCGCCAGCGCCTGCGCACGCAGCGTGGGAACGATGCCTCGCTGGGTACGAACAAACAGCGGGTCGTCAAAACTGTCACGCAATCGCGTCAGCATACCGCTGACCGCAGGTTGCGTCAGGGCCAGCCGCTGCGCGGCGCGGGTCACGTTGCGTTCGTCCAGCAGCACGTCCAGCGTTTTCAGCAAATTAAGATCCATCTTTCTAATATCAGTTGGCATGATGACTATAATTACAATCAGCGATTGGATTTATATCATGCTAGCACGCAATCTATACAGCCTCCATCAGGTGGCGCTTGCACTCGTTCGGCGTCGTCGTTTCAGGCTACATTGATAAGGTAATCCATGAACGCCATTATCTGGCCCGCGCAATATCAACCGGGCTTTTGTGACAATTTTGTTTCCAGTGAGACCATTGAAGCCGGCCTTGGCGCAGCCGAGGTCTGGCCGTGGCTTAACGATGCCGTGCGCTGGCCGGATTACTACACGAACGCCGCCAACGTATACTTATATGACCAGGCCGGCCCCGCGCTGGCATCCGGCGTGCGATTCTATTTTGAAACCTTTGGTTTCACGGTAGAGGCTCAGGTCGTTGAGCAGGTGGCGCCTGGCTCAGGACAACCGGGACGGCTGGCCTGGCATGGCTGGTCGGGGGAGGGCGAAACGCGTCTGGACGTACATCATGCATGGCTTATCGAAGATTTGCCCGGCGGTCGGGTTCGCGTCCTGACGCAGGAAACGCAGAATGGGACGCCGGCGGTGGCGTTGGCCCGTACTCGGCCTAATCCCATGTTGAACGGCCACCAGACATGGCTGGACGGCTTGGCGGCGGCGGCCCGTCGTGGACGCCAGATCTCGCTCTAGCCATCCGCCGTTCGGCTGAGCAAGCTGCCGGCGATAGTCTATTGTCTCGTTCACCTGAGCAAGCTGCCGGCGATGGTCTGTCGTCTCGTTCACCTGAGTGAGCTGCCGGCGATAGTCTGTTGTCTCGTTCGCCTGAGCGAGCTGCCGGCAAAGATTTATAGCCTCGCTCGGCAGTACCCGCTGCAATGAGCCGGGGGATCCTCAGTCGGTAAGGATAACACTCGGGTAGGGCGTAGCGCCGGCCGCCGCTTACCGATCTCCCTCATGCTCCTGACGCGCGGTTTGTCTGGCCTGACGCCAGTTCAGCAGCGGCGTCACGGTTATGCCATGCACAATCACGCTGGCGACGATAAGCGTCAGCGCCATGTTAACCATGTGTTCTGCGTCCTTGCCCGCCAGACCGTGGCTGAATGCGTAGGCAATATAATTCACGCTGCCGATGCCGCGAATCCCGAGCCAGCCAATCATTAGCCGCCGCAGCGGCGGCGTGCGGGTACCCAGGGTAGCCAGCCATACCGCCAGCGGACGAATCACAACGAACAGTATCGCCGCCAGTACCAACCCCTGGGGATCCCAGTGATGGGCCAGAGAAATACCGAGCGCCACCACTATCGCTGCGGCGAATAATCGCTCCACCGTATCGCCGAAGGACAGGGCATCCCCAACGACAAGACCGACGGCGGTCGCCAGCCCGCCCTTGCCCAGTGTATGGCGCCGGTTAGGGTTCACCAAAACCTCCGCGGGGGGATAATGCTCCTCCTCCGCCAGCTCTTCGGGCGGATGGCGATTTACCACCCGCACCTCGGCGCGACGCAGACCGACGCCGGCTGCGAAGGCGGCCAGGAACCCGGAAGCGTCGACGCTTTGTGCGGCGGCATAGCTCAGCGCTATCAGCGCCAAAGCAAAAAAGTCATTGGGGGCGACATCTTGGTGGGCGCTGCGCACCCGCGCCGCCAATCTTACCACGCCTCTCCCCATGCCGAAGCCGATACCCAGCCCGCCGAAAAGCGCCCACAGGATATCTTTCAGCGCCCAATGGAGCAGTAAGCCGGCGGAAAAGTCGGTTTTTGCGGCCAGCAGCGCCATCGCTAACATCAGTACCGGCAACGCCGTGCCGTCGTTCATGCCCGCTTCGCTGGAGAGCGAAACCCGCATGCTGTCGTCGTCGTTGGCGTCATTCACCGAAATCAAGCTGGCCAGCACCGGATCGGTAGGCGCGACGATCGCACCGAACGCCAGAGACAGTGGCCACGATAAGCCGGTAATGAGATGAAACAGCAGCGTGATGCCGGCAACGGTGAGGACCATTGCCGGAAACGCCAGGCGGATGCCCATGCGCCAGCCGGAGTCGCTGAATGGCAGCCGCAGCTTTAGTCCGGTGATGAACAGCGAGGTGGCCATGGCGATTTCGGTCATCCGTGCGACGAGCACGGCGTGACGGGCGAGTTTGAGATGGAGTAATCCCAGTATCCACGGTCCGCAGATAATCCCGGCAACCAAAATAGAGGCCGAAGACCGTCAGCGGACCGCGATTAATCCAGCCGGAGGCCAGCGACATCAATAATAGCAACCCTCCCACGGCAGCGGTCCATCCCAGAAATTCCATAGTTTCTCCCTTGGTCAATATCGCCGGAGGCGGATAACGGCGATCGTCGTCAAATGCTTATTATGAGTATAATCTATCAAGCACGACCGCGCCCGCCGGCCATACCGGTCAAGCCCGCAGAAGGCGTGAGTGATGATGGAATAAGCAGTCGCACGCCGGGAAGCAAAAAAAGGCTTGCCGTTGATGCCAAAGCAGTCCATAGTTGCGTCCATCTCGAAGATTGAGATGGCTAAAAGGCATTGGAATCAAAAAGTTAGGCGCTTCTATGACGCTGTTAATCCAACCAGAACCAAATGCCCATGCCGTCTTTGCCAGCAATGGTGCACTGCATAAATCATAATAAGCTGTCAGAAATTTGCCTGACAGCATGACAGTTATCATGCGGGAATAGCTCAGTGGTAGAGCACAACCTTGCCAAGGTTGGGGTCGCGAGTTCGAACCTCGTTTCCCGCTCCAAATAACGGTTGCCGATCCAACATGGGTCGGTCGCCGGTGGCAAAAAAGGGCCTGATAGGCCCTTTTTTGTTGCTGCGCGTTCGTTACGTGTGACATAACACCGCCATCACCGCCAATACCACTATCACTGCTTTACTGCCGCACGGCGATAACCATCAATGTTGCCAACCTTCGTACTCCATCTCACCCATTCTCCTCGCCGTTATCGCCATCGTTAGCGCTTGTGCCCTATCGAACATCCCCAGCACTGCCAGGGTGATAGTTTCGGCCGGACTTTACGCACTTCAGCTGGTCTTAACGTTACTGATGCCCGACGCTGAACTGACGCCAGGGGGTATGGTGCCTTCGCGTGCGTATTAATCATAATGAGGCTGGTGGTTTCGTTTAAAGGTTAAAGAGACTGTGATGTGCCCTGAACCCTGTCCTAACCATATTGATAATAATTAGACTCTCTTCAGAATAGGCATGGCAGGCTACCTGACGCGTAAAGCCGTCGACGGTAATCGCGCGGCCATCGCCCAGACTGCTAACGCCGGAGGGGGAAAAGGTTGTGCTCAGGCCTTGGTCGCGGCGCGTTGATTCCCCTGCCGCAGTCTAAGGGTGCTTAGTAATCGCTACTCATCAGACTCGATGCGGGTCTGAGAAGAATTTGCTGCCGGTCTTGAGTGCGCGTGCTGTGGTGGCTGACACGCATCATCACGAAAACCGACCGCCGCTTTTGCACGCCACAACGGTAAGCGGGTTCACGCAGACAACCGACAAAAAGCTTGCCAAGTTGTGGTGTCTGGTACATCATGCAACCCGTCGTCACGAAGGCTATCAGCGCGTAGCCGATAAGCGCTTTCGAGGCGATCCATCGCCACATTTTTTCCGCAGCAGGCGAAATAATTACGTGAATAATTTATCTACCGCCAAAGGTTACGCAGCGTCTGCCTTATTTCCTCTGCCGTAATCTTTTAAACAGAGTTATCCACAGGCTTACCACGGTCATCTCTCATGCTTTGGTTGACGGTGAAAATTTCGCTTAGTCATAGACATTTGAAAAAGAAAGATAAATTTTTATTATGAAACGTAAGATCGATCGCTTGTGTTTTTTGTGACGATTGATTGACAAAGGATTTTTATTTTTATGCACAGCGGGAGTGCGGCATTGAAAGAGGTCTTTTCCCGATGCGATATGCCTCAGGCATCGCGCGTTAATCCTTTCTCGATGGCTCTGACCAACCGCGTCTATTGTGCGCTGTGTACCGTGACGGCGGCGGACTGCCGAAGCGCCATTTGTCTACCCAGTGCCCATTGAATATGCACATCCAGCAGCGGTAGCTCGCCCAGCCGACGCTGCAGCGCCAGCACGATAGCGTCCTGATAAGGGGCGTTACCCAGCGCAACCGCAATATTACGTGACCATCGCACGTGACCTATACGCCGAATGGCCGACCCTTCGGTCACGCGCAGAAACGTCGCCTCATCCCAGCCAAAGAGTTCCAGCAGTTCAGGGGCGTGCAATACCGCGCGCGGACTGAAATCCGGCTCTTCGGTCAGCGACGAAAAGCGGTTCCATGGACAGATAAATTGGCAGTCATCGCAGCCATAGATACGGTTGCCTATCAACGGCCGCAGCGCTTGATTTATCCCCCTGAAACACCAGACAGTAGCTGTATCTCCAGATAAGAGATAGGCTTGAATATATGTCTAACACTAACGCCAATTTTGATATGACCGGGATCCTGTTAGGTCAAGAAGTCCGTAAACGTAAAACTCCTCAGGAAAAAATGGCCATTATTCAGCAGAGGATGGAGCCCGGCATGAATGTCTCCCATCTCGCACGACTGCACGGTATCCAGCCCAGCCTGCTGTTTAAGTGGAAAAAGCAATATCAGGAAGGCAGCCTCACTGCCGGGGAGGACGTTGTTCCTGCCTCTGAGCTTGCAGCTGCATTGAAGCAGGTCCGGGAGCTCCAGCGCCTTCTGGGTAAGAAGACGATGGAGGTTGAGATCCTAAAAGAAGCCGTGGAGTACGGCCAGTCACGAAAATGGATAGCGCACGCGCCCTTGTTGCCAAAGGCCGGGGAATAGCACAGGTCAGCCGCGCCATGAGCGTGTCGCGTGCGCCGCTGTCACTGCGGATTAAGCGTTCTGCCGACTGGCAGGACAGGCGCTGTAACCGGCGTAATGACGAAGCAGACGCTGAAATACTGTCGGACATCCTCGACATCATCAGCGATATGCCCAGCTACGTCAGATGGCTTCGAGTTCGGCTGCGACAACGGTGAAAAACTACGGGTCACCTTCGCACTGGACTGCTGCGACAGAGAGGCCATAGACTGGGCTGCGAGCACTGTAGGCTACGACAGTTCGACCGTGCAGGATGTGATGCTGATGTCGGTAGAAAAGCGCTTCGGCGACAGGTTACCCGATACAGCGGTGCAGTGGTTGACGGACAACGGTTCAGCGTATACCGCGCATGAAACGCAGAGGTTCGCCAGAGAACTGGATCTGGAGCCCTGCACAACAGCGGTGAGCAGCCCGCAGAGAATGGCCGAACGGTTCGTGAAGACGATGAAGGAAGACTATATCGAGTTCATGCCAAAACCGGATGCGAGAACAGCCCTGCGAAACCTTGCAGCAGCGTTCACGCATTACAATGAAAACCATCCGCACAGCGCGCTGGGATATCACTCTCCGAGAGAATACCGCGGCGGCAGCGGGCTTCGTTAACTTAAGATACAAAAGCTGTACGGAGATGGCGGGGCAAGATCAAACGGCCGCAGCGCTTCTGGTATTTCCCCCTCCAATTCGATCGTCAGATAGGAGATGCAACGGCGCGCGTCAATGGTATAGGGCTCAACAATGGCGCCGGTGGGACAGGTAGTGATACAAGCAACGCAACGGCCGCATTGCTCTGGCTGCGGTGCGTCTACCGGCAGCGGTAAATCGATTAGCAATTCGCCAAGAAAAAACCACGAACCGGCTTCACGGTTTAGAATAAGTGAGTGTTTACCTACCCAGCCGATACCTGCTTTGGCCGCCAGCGGCCGCTCCATAATAGGCGAAGAGTCGACAAAAGGACGGAAATTCACCGTGCCGCAGGCGT
The DNA here is from genome assembly GCF_018777395.1 of Candidatus Sodalis endolongispinus. GTDB lineage: Bacteria > Pseudomonadota > Gammaproteobacteria > Enterobacterales > Enterobacteriaceae > Sodalis_B > Sodalis_B endolongispinus. The sequence continues at coordinate 499,310 of NZ_JAFJYC010000001.1, read as the reverse complement.
CGCGGATCCGCTCGCCCAGCTGTTTTAAGCGGTTACGTAAAACTTTGTGATAATCACGGCCCAGCGCATAGCGACTAACATATCCTAGTGAGGGATTTTTCAAGGTTGACGCAAAGGCGGCGTTGGCCGGCAAGTAGTTCATGCGTACGCTTATTACCCGCAGGGTGCCGGGCAGCAACTCGTGCGGCCGGGCACGCAGCATACCGTGGCGCGCCATCCAGGCCATTTCGCCGTGGTACTGGCGGTCCAGCCACGCTTGCAGCGCCGGCTCATGGGCGGCAAGGTCGGTGTCGCAAATACCGACCTGCTGAAAACCCAGTTCCTGCCCCCAGCGTTTAATCTGCCGGGCTAATTCTGAGAGATCGAAAGGATAAGACATGAGTGACCGTGACAACACATTCTCTGCACCCAGTTTATCACACTCCGTCTACGGTGCAGAATGGCTTCGGGGCTGGGAAAGCCAGGGCGCTATGCTGGCGGGCGTTCCACTGTATCAGTTGATGGAGCGCGCCGGCGCGGCGGCATTTCACCGCATTCTTTGGCTCTACCCCGGCACCCGGCGCTGGCTGGTGTTGGCGGGGCACGGCAACAACGGCGGGGACGGCTATGTGGTGGCGCAGCTCGCCGCCGCCGCCGGCAAGCAGGTTACGGTGCTGGCCTGCGCCTGGCCGCATCCCCTACCCGCCGAAGCGGAACAAGCGAAAGCGGCGTGGCGGGCGTCGGGCGGGGTAGTACATCCGGCCGACCAACACTGGCCCGAGGATGTAGAGGTGATCATTGACGCGTTGCTGGGCACAGGACTCAAGGCGGCGCCGCGCGACCCTTACCGCGCGCTTATCATCGCGGCTAACCGTCATCCCGCGCCGGTGTTCGCGCTGGACATTCCCTCCGGCCTTGACGCCGATACCGGCGCGACGCCAGGGGAGGTGATTCGCGCCGCCCATACCGTCACGTTTATCGCTCTGAAACCGGGAGTGCTGACCGGTAAGGCGCGCAGCGTGACCGGACAGCTGCATTATGACGATTTGGGTTTGGGCGAGTGGCTCAAACGGGAAACTCCGCTGATGGCGCGGCTCAGCGCGGCGCTATTGCCGCGCTGGTTGCCTGCGCGCGATCCCTGCGCGCACAAAGGCGACAACGGCCGCCTGCTGATTGTCGGCGGTGATCACGGGTTTGCCGGCGCCATTCGCATGACGGGGGAGGCCGCGCTGCGCTGTGGCGCCGGGCTGGTACGCGTGTTAACGCGCGAAGAGAATCTCCCGTCGCTTTTGACCGCACGGCCGGAACTCATGGTGGCGCCACTCACCCGCGATACCCTGCAGCAGGGGCTGGATTGGGCGGATGTGGTGGTGATCGGTCCGGGCCTCGGGCAGGAAAGTTGGGGGAAAAATGCGCTGCGTGTTGTAGAAAATTGTGACAAACCAATGCTGTGGGATGCTGATGCGCTTAACTTGCTGGCATTCAATCCTGAGAAACGTCACAATCGAATTATTACGCCTCACCCCGGCGAGGCCGCCCGCCTGCTGAATGGCAAAGTCGGCGACATTGAACGTGACCGATTAGGTAGCGCGCGCCAACTGGTGCGTCGCTATGGCGGCGTGGTGGTGCTGAAAGGCGCCGGCACTTTACTTGCCGCCGATGATGGCGCTGTCGCTGTCGCCGATGTCGGGAATGCGGGCATGGCCTCGGGGGGGATGGGGGATGTCTTATCCGGTATCATCGGCGGTTTGCTGGCGCAAAAGCTGTCGCTGTATGATGCAGCCTGCGCCGGCTGCGTGGTCCATGGTGCCACCGCCGATCATCTGGCGGTGGCAAAAGGCACGCGCGGTATGTTGGCCACCGATTTGCTGCCGGCATTGTATCTATTTGTTAATCCTGAGCTTACCGCATAGAAACCAGACATGGAAATACGTGTAATACCCCTGCCGGATGAAACGGCAACCGTCGCACTGGGCGCAGCATTGGCCGCCGCCTGCCGGCAAGCCTGCGTGATTTACCTTTATGGCGAACTCGGCGCCGGCAAAACCACGTTTTGCCGTGGTTTTCTGCGTGCGTTGGGGCACGCGGGTAATGTGAAAAGTCCGACCTATACCCTGGTCGAGCCTTACGCGCTGCCGCGCTGGACGGTATATCATTTTGACCTTTATCGCCTGGCGGATCCGGAGGAGCTTGAGTTTATGGGAGTGCGGGACTATTTCGATGACACCGCCCTGTGTTTGGTCGAGTGGCCACAGCGCGGGGAGGGCATCTTGCCGGCGGCGGATATCGCGCTGACGCTGCAATATCAGGTTGATGGCCGGCAGGCGCAGGTGCAAGCGTTGAGCGCCACCGGCGAGCGCATTCTGGCCCGGTTGGCACCGCGACAGGGAACGCTTTCATGATGCTGAAGTTCAGGATAATGCTGGTGTTGGCGGTGTGTTTGATGATGGGGCAGGCAGTGGCGGCGACACTCGGTGATATCAACGTCGCCAACAGCACCAGCCAGGCGACGGTGACGCTCGGGTTTAACCAACAACCGGTGTACGCCTTTTTCTCGCTGCATAATCCCGAGCGGGTGGTGGTGGATATCCGCCAGAGCGGCCCGGTGCAGGGGCTGCCCCTCGAATTTAGCGGCGAAAATGTCATTAAGCGCATTCGCACCAGTACGCCGGTCGATAAGCAGAGTCTGCGTCTGGTTTTCGAGCTGACCCGCAAATCCCGCGCGCAGGCCACGACACGGCAGGCTGGCGGGCGTTACAATGTGGTGCTGGCCGTAACCGGCCAGCAGCCGGCCGCCGTTGCCTCTGCGCCACGGACCCGCGCCGCCGCGCCGGCCTTAAGCGCGCCGCCGCCGTCAAAAGCGGTGAAAAATCCTTTCACCAACCGGGTGACGGTTGTGGAAAGCCCTGCTGCGGTGGCGGTGACGGCATCAACATCTACCCCGACACCGCGTGGTCGGTTGCCGGCGGGCGCCGAACCGGTAGTGGTAGCCATTGATGCCGGCCACGGCGGTCAAGATCCGGGGGCGACCGGTCCCAATGGCCTGCATGAGAAGAATGTGACTATCGCCATTGCCCGCAAACTGAAAACGTTGCTCGATGCGGATGCGATGTTCAAACCGGTATTGACCCGCGACGGCGATTATTTTATTTCGGTCATGGGCCGCTCCGATGTGGCGCGCAAAAAGGGCGCCAGCGTGCTGGTGTCCATTCACGCCGATGCCGCGCCCAACCGCAGCGCCAGCGGGGCATCAGTATGGGTGCTCTCAAACCGGCGCGCCAACAGCGAAATGGCGAACTGGCTGGAGCAGCATGAGAAACAGTCGGAGCTGCTGGGCGGCGCGGGCGATCTGCTGGCCAACAGTCAGGCCGATCCTTATCTCAGCCAGGCGGTGCTGGATCTGCAGTTCGGCCACTCGCAGCGGGTAGGATATGACATCGCGGTGAAGGTGCTGAGCCAGCTGCAGCGGGTGGGTGCGCTACACAAGCGCCGGCCTGAACATGCCAGTCTCGGCGTCCTGCGTTCGCCGGATATCCCATCGCTGCTGGTGGAAACCGGTTTCATCAGTAATACCCGGGAGGAGCGGCTACTCGGTAGCAGCGCATACCAGGATAAGATCGCCAATGCCCTGTATCTCGGGCTACGCGCTTATTTCCTGGCGCATCCGCTGCAAACCGGCCCAAAGCTCGAAAATCGGCCGCAGGGCGTTAGCTCCGCGGCCGATGCCGGCGCCAGCGGCACCCAGGCGGTGGCGCAGTCCAACGCCGGCGCGCTGGCCCCCGCCGCCGGTCGTCATGTCGTCAAACGTGGCGAGACGCTGTCTTCCATCGCCCGTCAATACGGGGTCAGCATGGCGGCGATTCGCTCGCTGAACAAGCTGAAAAAAGACGGTGTCTGGGTCGGTCAGCGGCTGCGCATTCCTGCCGGGGGAAGCGCTCAGTCCGCGCCGTCGCCCGCCGCCGCCGCGCCATCGGCCACGCCGCGCCGGCATCAGGTGGCGCGCGGCGATACGTTGACCGCAATCGCCGTCCGCTATGGGGTGTCCGCCAGCGCCATCAAGCGCGCCAATAATATGACGTCCAATAACGTGATGCTGGGGCAGACATTAACCATACCGCCTGCTTAAGGCCAGAGGAACCCGATTATTATGCCGATTCAGGTGTTGCCGCCACAGCTTGCCAATCAAATCGCCGCCGGTGAAGTGGTGGAACGTCCCGCCTCAGTGGTTAAGGAACTGGTGGAAAACAGTCTTGACGCCGGGGCGACGCGCATTGAGATCGATATCGAACGCGGTGGCGCCAAACGCATCCGAATCCGGGATAACGGCAGCGGTATCGATAAAGATGAGTTGGCATTAGCGCTGGCCCGCCATGCGACCAGCAAAATCGCCTGCCTGGACGATCTCGAAAATATCACCAGCATGGGCTTTCGTGGCGAAGCGCTGGCCAGCGTCAGCGCCGTGTCGCGTTTGACCCTGACCTCGCGCACCGTGGCGCAAAGCGAAGCCTGGCAGGCCTACGCCGAGGGGCGCGATCTGGCGGTCACGCTTAAACCCGCCGCCCATCCGGTGGGGACGACGGTGGAGGTGCTGGATCTGTTTTATAACACCCCGGCCCGGCGCAAGTTCATGCGCACCGAAAAAACCGAGTTTACGCATATCGATGAAGTGATCCGCCGTATTGCGCTGGCACGATTTGACGTCACATTTATTTTGCAGCACAACGGCAAAACGGTGCGCCAATACCGCGCGGTCAGCCAGCAAAGCCAGCCTTTGCACAGACTTGGCGCGCTGTGCGGCCCGGCCTTTGTCGAGCGGGCACTGAGCGTTTCCTGGCAGCACGGTGATTTGGCTATCCACGGCTGGGTGGCGGATCCGGCGGGCGGGGAACTGCCCGAGATGCAATACAGTTATGTCAATCGGCGCACCATGCGCGACAAATTAATCAACCACGCCATCCGGCAAGCCTATCAGGAACAGCTGGCGGGGGCGCAACAGCCGGCTTTCGTGCTTTTTCTAGAGGTGAGTCCCCATCAGGTTGACGTCAATGTCCATCCTGCCAAGCATGAGGTGCGGTTTCATCAGGCACGGCTGGTGCATGATTTTATCTATCAGGCGGTGGTGACCGTTTTGCAGAAAAGCATGGCTCCCCGCCTGCCGATGGGCGAGGCGGGGCCGCGTGCGCCGGAGAATCGCCAGGCGTCCGGGCGCAATCATTTCTCTCTGTCTGCCGGCGAGGCCGATCCGCGATGGCCGGCGCAACAGGTCGACGGCAAGGCATCACTCCCCTTGCCCACGGATCCCGCCGCGTCCGGGCAGGCGGCGGCGCGGCCTTCAGACGTAGCTGGCGCCGAAACGGGCCCCCAGAGTGGTAAGGCCGGCGGGGATCGGGAGGTTGACCGTCGGCCTGCGGCGGCCGGTGGGGAGAGTATTGCGGCGCGTCAGCATGATGGCGGCGGCCAGGCGCGGGAGCGCAGCGGCGGTTACGCCGGCGGCGCAGGCTATCAGCGTAAAGAAGGGGCCCTTTATCGGCAACTGATGCAGACAGCGTCGTTGCCGCAGGGGGCAAAAACGCCACCGCGCGATATTTTCGCCAAGCGTCGACCGGCAGAGGGCGACGGGCCGTCTTCGGACGACGCAGCGCGCTCTGCCGACCACGTACCCCACGCCGGTGGCAACGCGCTAAACGCCGACGCGCAACAGGCGCCCGGGGGCCAATATGCTTCCCCCGAGGTGCGTCACGAGCAGCGCGAGGAAGGTGGTCATTTAACGCTAACTACCGCCGGGTCAGACCCAACCGCCACCGCGTCGATTAACCGGGACAGCGGCGTCGATTTTGCCAGTGCCGGCATCTCGGGTGCCGACCCGCTTGCCGGCGCTCCCGGTGGCGACGCCTTCGTCGGCGTCGGGCCGGTAGTCGTTGGTAATCCGCACACCTTCGGCCGGGTGCTGACCTTGGTGGCGACTTGCTATGCGCTGGTAGAATCGGCGGGCAGCCTGGCGCTACTCTCACTGCCGGTTGCCGAACGCTGCCTGTCTGAACGCCAACTGACGCCGGGAATGGATACTTGGCGCGCCCAGCCGCTGCTGATCCCGTTGCGAATGACGCTGCGTGATGACGAGGTGGCAGCGCTGAAACGCCACCAGCCGCTGCTGCAGGAAATGGGTATTGCGCTCCAAGCGCATCTTCATCAGGCGATACTGAATGCGGTACCTTTACCATTACGCCAACAAAATTTACAAAACTTGATTCCAGACCTGTTAGGCTACCTGCAAGGTGAAACGTCGGTGACGCATCACCAGGTTGCGGTCTGGCTTGCCCGCCGGCTGCAGCACGAATCGGTCGTCTGGAGCCATTCCCGGGCGATACAATTGCTTGCCGAGGTGGAGCGCCTTTGTCCGCAGTGGGTGAAAGCCCCGCCCGACGGGCTTCTGGTAACATTGAATTTTGAGGCCGCTATTAAAGCCCTGAACCATGACTGAGCCGACATTTCCGCGCCGGCCCCAGGCCATTTTCCTTATGGGACCAACCGCCTCCGGCAAAACCGCGCTGGCGATGGCGTTGCGCCAGCATCTGCCGGTGGAGATCATCAGCGTCGACTCCGCGCTGATTTACCGCGGTATGGATATCGGCACGGCCAAACACGGCGCTGACGAGCTGGCGCAGGCGCCGCATCGCCTGATAGATATCCGCGATCCGGCGGAGGCTTATTCAGCGGCGGATTTCCGCCGTGATGCGCTTAAGGAAATGGCAGAGATCACCGAGGCCGGTCGTATACCGTTGCTGGTGGGTGGGACCATGCTCTACTTCAAGGCGCTGCTGGAGGGATTATCTCCCTTGCCCCCGGCAGGTCCAGAAGTGCGCGCGCGCATTGAGCGCGAGGCGGAAACCGTGGGGTGGCAGGCGTTGCACCGGCAATTGCAACAGATTGATCCGATTGCGGCAAATCGTATCCATCCTAATGATCCACAGAGACTGTCGCGGGCACTGGAAGTTTTTTTCGTTTCAGGTAACACTCTAACGGAACTGACAAAAATATCCGGTGAAGCGCTGGCGTATCGGGTACATCAATTCGCCATCGCACCGCTTGACCGCGCTTTGCTGCATCAGCGTATCGCGCAGCGCTTTCATCAGATGTTGGCCGCCGGTTTCGAGCATGAGGTCAGTACGCTTTTTGCCCGAGGTGATCTTCACAAGGAAATGCCATCCCTCCGTTGCGTCGGTTACCGCCAGATGTGGTCATATTTGGCCGACGAAACCGATTATGATGACATGGTTTTCCGCGGGATTTGCGCGACTCGACAGCTTGCCAAGCGACAGATGACCTGGCTGCGGGGGTGGCACGATGTTCATTGGTTGGATAGCGATGAGCCCGCCGCCGCCCTCGATAGGGTATTACAGGTTGTTAGTGCATAGGTTGGGTGATTGTGTACAATTGATGGTACTGAACGCGCTTTTTTACAATGATTATTTTATTTAGAGCCACATGGTTCTTGTTACAAACAACAAGCACATAAGGAAAAGACAGAATGGCTAAGGGGCAATCTTTGCAAGATCCGTTCTTGAACGCATTGCGTCGGGAACGTGTTCCGGTTTCTATTTATTTGGTGAATGGCATTAAACTACAGGGCCAGATTGAATCTTTTGATCAGTTTGTCATTTTATTGAAAAACACGGTCAGCCAGATGGTTTATAAACACGCCATCTCTACTGTCGTACCGTCGCGTCCCGTATCGCATCACAATAACAATCCGAGCGGCGGTTCCAGTAATTATCATCATGGCAGCACCCCTGCTTCGCAACCGTCGCAGCCGGAAAGCGATGACGCCGAATAAGGCGCATCCATGTTGACCATTTCGCGGTGCTTTAGCGTGCTGTTTGCGCTAAGGCCCGATTATAGCTGCGGTAAATCCGCATGAGAGGTTGTACGCTTGTTTGACCGTTACGATGCCGGTGAGCAGGCCATACTGGTTCACATCTTTTTTTCGCAAGACAAGGATATGGAAGATCTGCAGGAGTTTGAATCCCTGGTATCTTCCGCCGGGGTAGCGGCGCTACACGTCGTTACCGGCAGCCGTAAGGCGCCACATCCTAAATATTTTGTCGGCGAGGGAAAAGCGGAAGAGATCGCGGAGGCGGTTAAAACCAGTAGCGCGTCTGTGGTCCTGTTCGACCATGCCTTATCCCCCGCCCAGGAGCGTAATCTTGAACGCCTGTGCGAGTGCCGGGTTATTGACCGCACGGGGTTGATCCTCGATATTTTTGCCCAGCGCGCGCGTACCCATGAGGGTAAGCTGCAGGTAGAGCTGGCGCAACTGCGTCATCTTGCCACACGTCTGGTGCGGGGCTGGACGCACCTTGAGCGGCAAAAAGGCGGTATCGGGCTGCGCGGGCCGGGGGAAACTCAGCTTGAGACTGACCGCCGCTTGCTGCGTAACCGAATCAGCCAGATACTTTCCCGTTTGGATAGGGTGGAGAAACAGCGTGAACAGGGACGGCGCGCCCGCGCCCGCGCGGATGTGCCCACCGTCTCGCTGGTGGGCTATACCAACGCCGGTAAATCCACTTTATTCAATCTGATGACCGAGGCCGGCGTCTATGCGGCAGATAAGCTATTCGCCACGCTCGACCAGACGCTCAGGCGCATTAATGTGGGTGATGTGGGGGATACCGTCTTGGCGGACACGGTGGGCTTTGTCCGCCATCTGCCCCACGATCTGGTCGCGGCATTTAAAGCGACGCTGCAGGAAACGCGGCAGGCTACTTTGCTGCTGCATATTGTCGACGCCGCCGATACGCGTATTAAAGACAATATTGACGCGGTTGATCAAGTATTGGCCGAAATTGAAGCCAATGATATTCCGACGTTGTTGGTGATGAATAAAATCGATTTGCTTAATGATTTCGCGCCGCGCATCGATCGCGATGAAGAAAACCGTCCTGTCCGGGTGTGGCTTTCCGCCCACAGTGGTGAAGGGATAGCGCTGCTGATGCAAGCGCTCACCGAGCGTTTGGCGGGCGAAATTGCGCGCCATGAGCTCCGTCTGCCCCCGCAGGCTGGCCGGCTGCGCAGTCTTTTTTATCAACTGCAGGCCATTGAAAAAGAGTGGGTCGAAGAAGATGGCAGCGTGGGGCTGGTCGTAAGACTGCCCATCATCGACTGGCATCGTTTATGTAAGCAGGAAATGGCGTTGGTAGACTATCTTGTCTGACCGTCCTTTGGGAACTCAAGCCTGAAGAATACTAATTAAAGTAAAATGGAGCTAAAACATGGCGTGGAATCAGCCCGGTAATAACGGACATGACCGCGACCCGTGGGGGAGCAGCAATAATAATAGCGGCAACTCTGGCGGAAATAACAATAAAGGCGGACGCGAAAAAGGGCCGCCCGATCTGGATGATATCTTCCGTAAACTCAGCCGCAAGCTGAGCGGGTTTGGTAACAAAGGCGGCGGCACGGGTACCGGTACCAGCGCCCCGGGCAGAAGCGGCCGTTATATCGGTCTTGCGGTAGCGGCCGTTGTGGTCATCTGGGCGGGCAGCGGCTTCTACACGATCAAGGAAGCGGAACGCGGCGTGGTGTTGCGTTTTGGCAAATTCGATCATCTGGTTCAGCCCGGCCTGAACTGGAAGCCGACTTTTATCGATACCGTGACCGCGGTCAACGTGGAGTCGGTGCGGGAGCTGGCGGCGTCCGGCGTGATGTTGACCTCCGATGAAAACGTGGTGCGCGTGGAAATGAACGTGCAATATCGCGTGACAGACCCTGAGCGCTACCTGTTCAGCGTGACCAACGCCGATGACAGCCTGCGTCAGGCCACCGACAGCGCCCTGCGCGGCGTTATCGGTAAATACACCATGGATCGCATCCTGACCGAAGGCCGTACCGTGGTGCGCAGCGACACCCAACGCGTGCTGGAAGAAACTGTTCAGCCTTACAACATGGGCATCACCCTGCTGGACGTCAACTTCCAGGCCGCTCGGCCGCCGGAAGAGGTGAAAGCGGCATTTGACGATGCTATTGCCGCGCGGGAAAACGAACAGCAATATATCCGCGAAGCCGAAGCGTATTCCAACGAAGTCCAGCCGCGCGCCAACGGTCAGGCGCAGCGCATTTTGGAAGAGGGCCGCGCCTATAAGGCCCGCACGGTGCTGGAAGCGCAGGGGGAAGTCCAGCGGTTCGCCAAGGTGTTGCCGGAATATAAGGCGGCGCCGGAAATTACCCGTGAGCGTCTGTATATCGATGCCATGGAGCGCGTGCTGAGCAACACCCGCAAAATTCTGGTCAATGACAAGGGCAGCAATAATCTGATGGTGCTGCCGCTCGATCAGATGCTGCGTAACGCGCCGGCCGGCAATACCAAGCCCCGCTCGGGCAGCGATGCCCTTAATCTGCTGCGGCTGCCTGCCGGCGGCTCTGGCGGTACCGCGACGGCGCCTGCCGCGGGCGGCAACGCCAGCGGAACGGTCATGGATCAGCGACGCGCCAATGCACAGCGTGACGATACCACGCGCGAAGGGAGGGAATAACCGATGCGTAAGCCTTTGTTGCTTATTGTGGTCGTAGTGCTGGTGGTGCTTTATGCGTCACTGTTTGTGGTGCAGGAAGGCCAGCGCGGCATCGTTCTGCGCTTTGGCAAGGTGTTGCGCGACGGCGATAACAAGCCATTGATTTACAACCCCGGCCTGCACATGAAAATACCGTTTATCGAAACGGTCAAAAATCTTGATGCGCGCATTCAGACCATGGAAAACCAGGCCGATCGCTTTGTCACCATGGAGAAGAAAGATCTGATTGTCGACTCCTATATCAAATGGCGTATCAGCGACTTCAGCCGTTATTATCTGGCGACCGGCGGCGGTGATGTTTCGCAGGCGGAAGTGTTGCTGAAACGGAAGTTTTCCGACCGTCTGCGCTCGGAGCTCGGCCGGCTAGATGTTAAGGGGATTGTCACCGATTCCCGCAACCGTCTGATGACAGATGTGCGCGAAGCGCTGAACAACGGCACGTCCGGCGACGATGAAGAGACGCAGGCGACCTCGGCCGATGACGCCATCGCTTCCGCCGCCGCGCGGGTAGAGCGTGAAACCAACGGCCCGCAGCCGTCGGTGAATCCAAACAGTATGGCGGCGCTGGGGATCGAGGTTGTCGACGTGCGTATCAAGCAAATCAACCTGCCGACGGAAGTGTCAGACGCCATCTATCAACGTATGCGCGCCGAGCGTGAAGCCGTCGCCCGTCGCCACCGTTCTCAGGGTCAGGAAGAGGCGGAGAAGCTGCGCGCCGCGGCGGATTACGAAGTGACCCGCACCCTGGCTGAAGCCGAGCGTCAGGCGTTGATTACCCGCGGTGAAGCGGATGCGGAAACCGCCAAGCTGTACGCCGATGCGTTCAGCAGGGATCCGGCGTTCTATGCCTTTATCCGCAGCCTGCGCGCGTATGAGAACAGCTTTAACAGCAACAGCGATGTGATGGTGCTGAGCCCGGAAAGCGATTTCTTCCGCTTCATGAAGTCGCCGGAAGACACCGTGGTCGGCCGCCGTCCCTGACGGTTGCTCCATACAGTTAATCAGGCCCGACTCTTCGGGCCTTTTTTGCTTTGAGGAAATGTCATGAATCCGACGATTTGGATGGCGCTCGGTCTGGTGCTGGTCTTGGAGGGATTGGGGCCGATGCTGTTTCCCAGCGTTTGGCGTAAGATGATAGGTTCGCTGGCAACGCTGCCGGACCCGCTTTTGCGCCGTTTCGGCGGCGGTTTAGTGGTCGCCGGCTGCGTCATCTACTATATGTTGCGTAGCAAAATGGGCGCCTGATCGCAGCGCGAAAAAACAGCGCGAACCGGCGTCAAAAAGTACTGAAAGTCGTGGATTCAGATGGTAGAATCCATTTTTAAGCAATCTGGTGAAGTTAAGAGATGGGTAAGAACGTCGTCGTACTGGGCACCCAATGGGGTGACGAAGGTAAAGGCAAGGTCGTCGACCTGCTGACCGAACGGGCTAAATATGTTGTTCGCTATCAGGGTGGACACAACGCCGGTCATACTTTAGTTATCAACGGTGAAAAAACCGTCCTTCATTTGATCCCCTCAGGCATCCTGCGTGAAAACGTGGTTAGCATCATCGCCAACGGCGTCGTGCTGTCGCCGGAAGCGCTGATGAAAGAAATGGGTGAGCTGGAGGCGCAGGGTATTCCGGTACGCGAACGCATGCTGATTTCCGAGGCGTGCCCGCTGATTCTTGCCTACCATGTGGCGATGGACGTTGCGCGCGAAAAGGCCCGCGGCGCCAAAGCTATCGGCACCACCGGTCGCGGCATTGGCCCGGCCTATGAAGATAAAGTGGCGCGTCGCGCGCTGCGCGTGGGCGATCTGTTTAACAAGGACACGTTTGCCGCCAAGCTGAAAGAAGTCGTGGACTATTACAACTTCCAGCTGGTGCATTATTACCAGGCCGACGCGGTGGATTACCAAACGGTGCTGGATGATATCCTGGCGGTGGCCGACGTTCTGACCGGTATGGTGGTGGACGTTTCCGAGCTGCTGGACAGCGCGCGCAAACGCGGCGATCTGATGATGTTTGAAGGTGCTCAGGGCACGCTGCTGGATATCGATCACGGCACTTATCCCTACGTCACCTCGTCCAACACCACGGCCGGCGTCGTCACCACCGGCTCCGGCCTCGGGCCTCGCTATGTGGATTATGTTCTGGGTATCGTCAAGGCCTATTCCACCCGCGTCGGCGCCGGCCCGTTTCCCACCGAGCTATTTGACGACACCGGGGAATTCCTGTGCGCCAAGGGCAATGAATTCGGCGCCACCACCGGCCGTCGCCGTCGTACCGGCTGGCTGGACGCGGTAGCGGTGCGCCGTGCGGTGCAGATCAACTCTCTTTCCGGTTTTTGCCTCACCAAACTCGACGTGCTTGACGGTCTGCAGGAAGTGAAAATCTGCACTGCTTACCGTCTGCCCGACGGTCGCGTGGTGGAGAGTACGCCGCTGGCGGCGGAAAACTGGGAAGGCATTGAGCCGATTTATGAGACCATGCCGGGCTGGAGCGAAAGCACCTTTGGCGTAAAGGCGTTCGACAAGCTGCCCGAGGCGGCGCGTCTCTACATCAAGCGTATCGAAGAGGTCACCGGCGTGCCGGTGGACATCGTGTCGACCGGGCCTGACCGAAGCGAAACCATGATCTTACGCGATCCGTTTGACGCCTGATGGTCGTCGGACGTTGAAAAAGTAAAAAACAGAGCAAACCGGGCGTGTCCCGGTTTGTTTTTATATGTCAATAGGTTATCCTGCCGTTACCGCGCATGCCCTCATTGCCGCCCGACAAGTCTTATGGCCTGTTTGGTTCTCAAAGGTTACTCTTATTGTTCATGTTTTCCTTTTTACCGTTACAGTTAACCCCGCCGGGGTTTGGCGGGCTTGCCAACGAAGCGGTATTCAGGTCGGCGCGCTGCGCGCCGGCCGGTTGTAGCGCGGGACACAAGGTTGACATTTCGCCTGCCGTTAAAAACAGGTGTTGCCGCAGGCGCCCACACGGTTTATTGCATCAGCCCGCGCCTTGGTTGGCCGGCTTGATGGCCTTGACCGCCGCTCTACATAGATGTGCGCGTGCCCGTTAGCGGCACGGCAACCTGTTTTGACATTATGGAGGTAGCACGATGTCACAAGATCCCTTTCTGGAAAGAGAGGCAGAAAAATACGCATTCCCGGTTCCCAGACGAGAATTTATCCTCGCCCATCTAGCCAAGCGGGAAAAGCCCGCCAGCCGCGAGGAGTTGGCGCAAGAGCTGGACATCAGCGGCGAAGACCAACTGGAAGGTTTGCGCCGCCGCCTGCGCGCCATGGAGCGGGACGGGCAATTGATTTTCACCCGGCGTCAGTGCTATGCGCTGCCGGAGCGCCTGGATCTGTTGCGCGGTACGGTCATTGGTCATCGCGACGGCTTTGGTTTCCTGCGCGTCGAAGGCAGCAAGGATGACTATTATTTGTCCGCCGAACAGATGAAAATGGCTATTCACGGCGATGTGGTCATGGCGCAACCCCAGGGTGCGGACCGCAAAGGCCGCCGCGAGGCGCGTATCGTGCGGGTACTGGTGCCAAAAACAAGCCAGATCGTAGGCCGGTTTTTCACCGATGCCGGCAGCGCGTTTGTTGTGCCGGACGATAGCCGCCTCAGTTTCGATATTCTGATCCCGCCGGAGGCCACCCAGAGCGCCCGCATGGGGTTCGTGGTGGTGGTGGCGTTGACGCAACGCCCGACCCGGCGTACCAAAGCCATCGGCAAAGTGGTGGAGGTGCTCGGCGATAATATGGGTACCGGTATGGCGGTGGATATCGCGTTGCGCACCCACGATATTCCCTATGTCTGGCCGCCGGAAGTCGAGCAGCAGCTTGCGGATTTGCAAGAAGACGTGCCGGAAGCCGACAAGCGCGGGCGTATCGATTTGCGCGCGCTGCCGCTGGTGACCATTGACGGCGAGGACGCGCGCGACTTCGACGACGCGGTGTACTGCGAGAAAAAACGCAGCGGAGGCTGGCGACTGGGGGTGGCGATTGCTGACGTGAGCTATTACGTCCGCCCGCATACGCCGCTCGATCAGGAAGCCAGCCGGCGCGCTACCTCGGTTTATTTCCCTTCGCAGGTGATCCCGATGCTTCCCGAGGTGCTGTCCAACGGCCTGTGTTCGTTAAACCCTCAGGTGGACAGGCTGTGTATGGTGTGCGAGATGACCATCTCTGCCCAGGGACGTCTTTCATCCTATAAATTTTATGAAGCGGTGATGAACTCCCATGCGCGCCTGACCTATAACAAAGTCTGGCAAATCTTGCAGGGGCAGCAGGAATTGCGTGCCCAGTACGCGCCGCTCGTCAAGCCGCTGACGCAACTGCATGAAATGTATCAGACGCTGGAACAGGCCAGAGTCCAGCGCGGCGGCATCTCCTTTGAAACCGAAGAGGCCAAGTTCATTTTCAACGCGGAGCGGCGCATCGAGCGTATCGAGCCGGTGAAGCGTAATGATGCCCATAAACTGATCGAAGAGTGCATGATCCTAGCGAATATTGCCGCGGCGCGCTTCGTTGAGAAGCACAAGGAGCCGGCGCTTTATCGCGTGCATGATAGGCCAAGCAATGACCACATCACGTCGTTGCGCACGGTATTGGGCGAGCTGGGGCTGACGCTCGGCGGCGGTGAGAGACCCGAACCGAAAGATTATGCCGATATGATGAATCTGGTCGCCGGTCGGCCGGATCACGAAATGCTGCAAACCATGCTGCTGCGATCGATGAAGCAGGCGATTTACGATCCGGAAAACCGCGGCCACTTCGGGCTGGCCCTGCAGGCGTATGCCCACTTTACCTCGCCTATCCGCCGTTATCCGGATCTGGCGCTGCACCGGGCGATAAAATATCTTCTTGGCCAGCAAAACGGCGATGTTGACGGCCGCGCCACCCCGACCGGCGGTTGGCATTCCGAGCTGGAAGAAATGTTGCAGTTGGGCCAGCAATGCTCACTGAGCGAGCGTCGCGCCGATGAAGCGACCCGCGACGTGGCGGACTGGTTGAAGTGTGACTTTATGCAAGATCACGTTGGCGAGGTGTTTAGCGGCATCATTACCAGCGTGACCAGCTTCGGGTTTTTTGTGCGCCTCGATGAACTGTTTATCGATGGTCTGGTACATGTCTCGTCGCTGGACAATGATTATTATCGTCATGACAACATCGGCCAGCGGTTGATAGGGGAATCCGGCGGTAGAGTGTACCGGCTCGGCGATGCCGTGGAGATCCGCGTTGAGGCCGTGCATATGGACGAGCGCAAAATCGATTTTTCCTTGATTTCCAGCCGCCGTCAGCCGCGAGGCGCCGGCAAAACGGCGCGCCAGCGTCATCCGCAGTCGACCCGCAGCGGTAACGAGGGTAAACCGTCGCGCCGTCGCCGTAGCGGTAAACCGCCGGCTAATTTCGAGGCCGATAGCGCATCCCGGCCGGCAGCAGTGACGGCAAAGGGGGGCGACAAGCCCGGCGGCGGGCGTGGTAAGCGCCAGCGGGGTGGTGGACAAAACGCGCCGCAGACGCCAGCCGGTGGCCAGGCCGCCCAAGGAGGCACGAAAAGCACCAAAGGTGGCCACGCCTTTTCCGCGCCGTCCAAACCGGCCACCGAGGAAGCCTCTCGCACCAAACCGTCCACGGACGGGGCAGCACGTAATAAAACCGCCGGCGGCAAAACGCGCCGCGGCAGGAAGTCGGCCGCAACGTCCAAACACTCAGAGAGCTGAGTGCCGGTGCGCGACGTCGACTAGCATAACCCCAAACGGGCACTAGGCCCGTTGACGATGAAAGACGATCATGAGCGAAATTATTTACGGTATTCATGCCGTACAGGCCCTGCTGGAGCGCGATCCCCAACGCTTCCTGGATGTGTATTTGTTAAAAGGGCGCGGCGACCGCCGTTTGCAGCCGCTGGTTCAGCAGTTGGAAAAGGCTGGCATAGTTATCCAGATGGTAAGCCGCCAGTGGCTGGATGAGAAGTCCGATGGTGCGGTACATCAGGGCATTGTCGCCCGGGTGCAGGCGGGGCGGCAGTACCAGGAGAATGATCTGCCGGCGCTGCTGACCAAGCAGGCCGCTCCGCTGCTACTGGTGCTTGATGGCGTCACCGACCCGCATAACTTGGGCGCGTGCCTGCGCTGTGCCGACGCCGCCGGCGTGCATGCGGTAATCGTACCGCGCGATCGCGCGGCGCCGCTCAACGCCACCGCCAAAAAAGTGGCCAGCGGCGCCGCGGAAACCGAGCCGCTTATCCGCGTGACCAATCTGGCGCGCACGCTGCGTCTGCTGCAACAGCATAATGTGTGGATAGTCGGTGCCGCCGGCGAGGCGGATCAACATCTTTATCAAAGTAAACTGACCGGGCCGCTGGCGCTGGTCATGGGCGCGGAAGGTGAAGGCATGCGCCGCCTGACGCGTGAGCATTGCGATGAGCTCATCAGCATCCCCATGGCCGGCACGGTTTCGTCACTCAACGTGTCGGTTGCCGCCGGGGTATGCCTGTTTGAAGCCGTGCGGCAGCGGTGGCAGAACTAACCCCGCAGTTGCCGGCGTCCGCTTACCGGTAAAGAATCGCCTCGCCGCGCCAGACGCCCGGGGTCACCGTCTCGTCGATCATCAGGATCTGGTAGTAGTGTGCCTGATGCTCATCCGCCCCGCGCTGAAGGGCGTTTTTGGCGTCCATGGGGCTGCCGCGCTCGTCTACGGTGACCTTGCCTATCCGGGTTAGCGAACCCACCTTATTGCGGCTGATTTCGACCGCTTGCTTTTCCGGTGCCGGCGGCGGTTTGCCGTTTAACACGCTGCACCCCGCTAACGGCAGGCCGCAAAAGAGGATTAGTGTGAAGCCATTTCATAGCCAAATATCCGCAATGCATAGGTGATTAAAGTATAGCGAAACCGGTCTGCAGTGGTTATGGTAATGACCGGACGCTGCGGCGACAGGACGGCGTAGCGTATATGTGACGGCGAACGGGAGGCCCCATGGTCGAGATGTATCAGGAGTACGTCGGCGACATCGAAGTGATACATGCGGTGCCGGCGGGCGGTTATGCTTCACCGTTGCCGACGCTGTTCTTTTACCATGGCTACACCTCGTCCAAAGAGGTCTATAGCTATTTCGGCTATGCGCTGGCGCAGGCCGGGTTCCGTGTTGTCCTGCCGGATGCTTTGATGCATGGTGCCCGTTTTGACGGCGATGAGCAACGCCGCCTGCTGCATTTTTGGGATATTCTGCGCAAAAACATCGATGAATTGCCTGCGCTGTATGCGCATTATCGCCAGCAGGGACAGATTGACGGCCGGCGCGTCTGCGTCTGCGGCGCCTCGATGGGCGGCATGACCGCACTGGGGGCACTGGCGTGCTTTAACTGGCTGATGTCCGCCGCGGCGCTGATGGGATCAGGGGATTTTATGCGCCTTAGTCGCACCCTGTTTCCGCCGGTTACATCCGATGCGCCGGACTATGAACGGCGTTTCGCCGCCGCGCTGGCGCCGCTGGCGGACTATGATGTGTTTCGGCGGCTGGATAAACTGCACGATCGGCCATTGCTGCTTTGGCATGGCGAGGCGGACCCGCTGGTGCCGCCAGCGGAGAGCGCGCGGCTGTATCAGGCGCTGTGCGCGCGCGATGGCCATCATCAGGTGCGCTATCTTACGAGCCGGACATTGGTCATAAGATCACCGTGGGTGCGCTTGCGGCGACCGTGGCTTTTTTCCGCGAGGTGCTTTAGCGCTGAACGCAGACTGCCAACGACAAATGCCGAACGCCGAGCGGCGAATGTCTCACATTAAACGCTAAATGTTAAACGCCCGACTCAAACGCTTGTCGCCGAAGCTTAGACACCGCCCCTCGACCACGGAACACGGAAATAATCCACCGCGGTCCTTGTGTTTAGCCGGCCGGATAAGTACAATTGCGCGTCATTTTTCGACCGTAAACTTATCACGTTCCTTGCTTCCATGGGCCGCGGCTGACCCTGACAGGGGGCTGAATAATCCGTAAGGAGCAATTCTATGCGTCATTACGAAATCGTTTTTATGGTTCATCCTGACCAAAGCGAACAGGTTGCCGGCATGATCGAACGCTACAGCACCCTGATTACCGGTGCTGAAGGCCAGATCCACCGCCTGGAAGACTGGGGCCGCCGTCAGCTGGCTTACCCGATCAACAAACTGCACAAAGCCCACTATGTTCTGCTGAACGTAGAAGCGCCGCAGGAAGTGATCGACGAGCTGGAAACAGCTTTCCGCTTCAATGACGCCGTTATTCGCAGCATAATCATGCGCGTTAAGCACGCGGTGACTGAAGCGTCTCCGATGGTTAAAGCGAAAGACGAACGCCGCGAGCGCCGTGAAGATTTCGCCACTGAAACCAACGAAGACTCTGATGCTGGGGATTCTGAAGAGTAATCGATGATGACGGCGAACCGTCTGATGTTGTCGGGCACCGTGTGCAAGACACCCATCCGAAAGGTCAGCCCGTCAGGTATTCCGCATTGCCAGTTCGTGCTTGAGCACCGTTCTGTGCAGCAGGGAGCCGGTTTTTCACGCCAGGCATGGTGCCGACTCCCCGTGGTGGTCAGTGGAAAACAGACACTCTATATTACTCGCAGTTTAACGGTCGGCGCGCAGATCACCGTGCAGGGGTTCATTAGTTGCCATCAAGGGCGAAATGGCCTCAGCAAAATAGTCCTGCATGCCGAGCAGATTGATTTGATAGATTCTGGAGACTAGCCTTATGGCACGTTATTTCCGTCGTCGCAAGTTCTGCCGTTTCACCGCGGAAGGCGTTGTTGAGATCGACTATAAAGACATCGCTACGCTGAAAAACTATATCACCGAAAGCGGTAAAATTGTCCCGAGCCGGATTACCGGTACTCGCGCCAAGTACCAACGTCAGCTGGCCCGCGCGATCAAGCGTGCGCGCTACCTTTCCCTGTTGCCGTACACTGATCGTCATCAGTAATCGGTCATTGTCCACTAAGTCTTTGAGAGAATAAGGTAATGCAAGTTATTCTGCTTGATAAAGTCGCCAACCTGGGCGGTTTTGGTGAACAGGTTAACGTTAAAGCGGGCTACGCTCGTAACTTTCTGGTGCCGCAGGGCAAAGCCGTGCCGGCCACCAAGAAAAACGTAGAATATTTCGAGGCGCGCCGCGCCGAGCTCGAAGCCAAGCTGGCGGAAACCCAGGCTGCGGCTGAAGCACGCGCTGCGAAAATCAATGAACTGGGCAGCGTCACCATCTCGTCTAAAGCCGGCGACGAAGGTAAACTGTTTGGCTCTATCGGTACCCGCGATATCGCCGACGCGATCACCGCTGCAGGCGTTAACGTCGCCAAAAGCGAAGTGCGTCTGCCGAACGGTGTTCTGCGCACCACCGGTGACCACGACGTCAACATTCAGGTACACAGCGAAGTTTTCGCTAGCCTGAATGTAGTGATTGTACCCGAAGCGTAATCGCGAGATTATGTGAGGTTAAAACGCCGGCCTTGTGCCGGCGTTTTGCTTTTCCGGCCAGGCCCGATCTGGTTGACGCGATAATAGCTATGGCCGCTGCGTCAGCGTGACCATCGACGCCAGCAGTGCGATGGCTAGCGCCGCTGACGAAGGGAGCGGCGCTGTTGCTGGCATGGTCAATGACGCGGTGTAAGGACGGTGCTGTTGCTGGCATGATTAACGCCGCTGGTAGCTGCCGTCGGGCTGAAGCGAAAAGCGTACCGGACCGGCGGCACCGGTTTCAATCTCCAGCAGCGTTACCACGCCCTGCGCATTCTGAACTATCCGCACTTCCTGACCGGCTTGCAGGCTGCTCAGCGGTTTATCGTTACCTTCCACCTGCGCCATGGCAAAGACATCCGCTACCGGCAAATTGTGCGCGCGAAATAGCTGTGCCAGCGTCTGGCCGTCGGCGATGCGGTAAGTTTGCACGTGGCGGTTATCCGTGTTGCCGGCGCTGGCACTATTGTCCACCAGCTCGGCCTGCATTGTCGGCGCAGGCGTCGCGTCGTTGCGCGCCATCGGGGCGGGAGGGGACTGCGGGCTGTAAGGCCAAAGCAAAACTACGGCCACCATCAGGGCAACGAGCAGCAGCCAGCGGCGATGCAAGGGCGGCAGCGGGACCCATCCATTTAAATCCATCCGGCAGGTGCCACAACGTCGCCAGCAATGTCTTCCCGCGCTGTGCCACACCCGAGTGGGGCGGGGCGGGGGGCGAAACCGTCCGCGGCGTCACCTCTGCCAGATAGTCAGGGTGATGACCGGCGCTGCCGATGGGGGCCGGCAGCGGCTCGTCCTCGTCCGCGGCACTGCCGATGGCCAGAGCATAGGACGCGTCCCGCGGCGAGGCCGTGGCAAGTCTGTCCTGTTCGTCGTGAATTTGCCCTGGCGCGCGCTTATCGTCCTCGGCCGCCGGCCGGCTGACGTCATCATCGGGGCCGAAACGGCGGCGCCATTTCTCCCGCAGGCCGTCCAGGCCAGGCAGTGAAAAGCCCGGGGACGTATTCTTCCTGGACGCGATTCTGCCCATGATGACCTCTCTTGCAAAACTGTTGCCGTAACCCGATGAAGTATAGAGCGGCGCGAGATGAAGCTCCATGCCTATTTCATACCGCGCCTGTGCGGTTAGGGCCGGTGTCATACTAATTGCACGTGGCATTTTACCCCAACCGCCCGCGCTGTTATGCTGCGCTTTTCGCTTTTTTAGATTTCAAGGAAATGTCATGACCAACCCTTCATTAGACAGCGTAGAAGCACAGGCGAGCTACGGTATCGGCCTCCAGGTGGGCCAGCAATTGGTAGAATCCGGGCTGGAAGGCCTGTTGCCCGATGACCTGTTGGCTGGTTTGCGCGATGCGCTGGAAGGTAATGCCCCGGCGGTGCCGGTGGACGTGATTCACCGCGCGCTGCGTACCGTCCACGAACGTGCCGACGCGGTACGTCAGGAACGCCAGCAGCACCTGGCGGTGGAAGGCGATAAATTTCTGGCGGACAATGCCGGCAAGGAAGGGGTCAATCTAACCGAATACGGCCTGCAGTTTAAAGTGCTGACGCAAGGCGAAGGCCCCATCCCCTCCCGTCAGGATCGTGTGCGGGTGCATTACACCGGTCGGCTGCTGGACGGTACCGTGTTCGACAGTTCGGTTGAACGTGGCCAGCCGGCGGAGTTCCCGGTCAGTGGCGTGATTGCCGGTCGGTTCTCGGTGGGAGTTGTACATTCCCCACAAACTGGCTTACGGCGAGCGTGGCGCCGGCGCGTCCATTCCGCCTTTCAGCGCGTTGATTTTTGAAGTTGAACTGCTGGAAATTCTGTAATTCCTGATAAGCGCGCCAACAGGCTGCCCTTATCGCGCGCTGTAATGCTGGCCGCATCGCATGCTGTTAGGCTGCCCTTATCGCGCGCTGTAATGCTGGCCTTGTCGCATGCTGTTAGGTTGCCCTTATCGCGCGCTATAATGCTGGCCTTATCGCATGCTGTTAGGCTGCCCTTATCGGGCGCTGTAATGCTGTCCTTGTCGCGCGCCAATAGGCCGCCAGTCTCGCGCGCTGATATGCTTCCTTTACCGCCGCACCGATGGCTTCCCGATGGCGCGGTGGTATGAAACTTATGCGCCGCAGAGTGTCGAACAATTATCACACCGAGCAAAAGAATATTATTATTACCCTAAGGCTCATCTTCGAGGTGTATCATGATTGAACACATCATCGCGCTTTCCCGCGAGGCCGGCGCGGCTATTATGCAGGTCTACAACGGCGACAAACCGCTGGAGCTTAATCAGAAGCAAGATGACTCGCCGGTGACCGCCGCTGATCTGGCCGCTCATCGGGTCATCGCTGCCGGTTTGCAGGCGTTGGCGCCGGATATTCCCCTCCTTTCGGAAGAAGATCCGCCGGACTGGTCCCTTCGTCAGCACTGGCGCCGTTTCTGGCTGGTAGATCCGCTGGACGGCACCAAGGAATTCCTGCGGCGTAACGGCGAATTCACCGTTAATATCGCCTTGATTGAGGACGGTAAGCCCGTGCTGGGCGTGGTCTATGCCCCGGTGACCGATAGGCTTTATGCCGCCGCGGACGGCAAGGCCTGGCGAATCGATGAGAATGGCGAACGACAGGCTATCGAAGTCAAAGAGGCGCGGCCGCCGCTGGTGGTGGTGAGCCGTTCGCATGGCAACAATGCAGAGCCGCAGGATTATTTAGCCCATCTGGGTGAGCACCAGACGGTGACGATTGGCTCATCGCTGAAGTTCTGTCTGGTGGCGGAGGGCAAGGCGCAGCTGTATCCGCGCTTCGGGCCGACCAGCGTCTGGGACACCGCCGCGGGACACGCAGTGGCGATGGCGGCCGGGCGCCCAGGTCAATGATTGGCAGGGACGGACGCTGGATTACACCCCGCGCGAGTCTTTCCTCAATCCGGGCTTCAGGGTGTCGCTGTTCTGAGCCTTGGGTTCCGCAGGCTAACGGCGCGGCGGGCTGATAGTCTCCGCGCGCCCCGTTGTGCTGTTCCCTCCGGGCAAGGTCTCGTGCGAGCGTTTAGCGCTCTTGCTCGCGCATCAGGCGCTGAATAAGCGTGACGACCTGGCGCACTTCCTCCAACGTCAATGCCCCTTCTTTCACCCATTGCACTTCCCCGCGCGCGTTAAGCACTACGATTGCCGAACTCTTGCTTTTCAACTGCCAAGCATGGCGCACTACGCTTCCGGCATCGTCAATGATCTGCGACCAGGGGTAGCGGCGCTGGCTGGCCTAGATTTGGTGGCGGATAAACCAGCCGGTCGCGAAAAAGTCATCTCCGCGATCGACAATTTTACGCCGGTTACAGCGCCTGTCCTGCCAGTCGGCAGAACGCTTAATCCGCAGTGACAGCGGCGCACGCGACACGCTCATGGTGCGGCTGACCTGTGCTATTCCCCGGCCTTTGGCAACAAGGGCGCGTGCGCTATCCATTTTCGTGACTGGCCGTACTCCACGGCTTCTTTTAGGATCTCAACCTCCATCGTCTTCTTACCCAGAAGGCGCTGGAGCTCCCGGACCTGCTTCAATGCAGCTGCAAGCTCAGAGGCAGGAACAACGTCCTTCCCGGCAGTGAGGCTGCCTTCCTGATATTGCTTTTTCCACTTAAACAGCAGGCTTGGCTGGATACCGTGCAGTCGTGCGAGATGGGAGACATTCATGCCGGGCTCCATCCTCTGCTGAATAATGGCCATTTTTTCCTGAGGAGTTTTACGTTTACGGACTTCTTGACCTAACGGGATCCCGGTCATATCAAAATTGGCGTTAGTGTTAGACATATATTTAAGCCTATCTCTTATCTGGAGATACAGCTACCGTCTGGTGTTTCAGGGGGCTAAATCATCATCGCGGTGCTCGGTACCTGCCAGAGCATGCGGGTGAATGAACAGCTGGATATCAGCAGTACCCAATACCTGGATATTCACCATGCGGATATCGTGGCACGCATCGATCTGACCGAATGGGAAACCCAGCCGGCCTCCAAGCGCTATTTGACATTTCTGAAATGGCGCGTGGGCCGGAAAGTCTCGGATTTCTTTATGGACTTTCTCGCGGCAGCCGAGGGATTGGACACCAAGGCGCAAAACCGTGGCCTGCTACAAGCGGTGGATGACTACTGCTCCGATGCGGCGCTGGATAATCACCAACGGCAAGAAGTTCGCCAGCAGGTACACAGTTACTGCAAAGAGCAACTGCAGGCCGGCGAGGAGATCGCGCTGGCGGATCTGTCCGCCACCCTGGCGCCGGTGAGTGACAAAACTTTCCAGGCGTTCTCCAGTGAACAGGGGTATGCGCTGGAGGAAACGTTCCCAGCCGATCGCGGCACGCTGCGCCAGCTCACCAAATATGCCTGTAGCGGCGGCGGAATAACGCTTAATTTCGATGCACAATTGCTCGGCGAGCGTATTTTCTGGGATCCAGCGACCGACACGTTGACCATCAAAGAGACGCCGCCAAATTTGCGCGATCAATTGACCCGACGTCAGAACGGGAAATAATAGCCGTCATACCTTAAACTACCGTTAAATATATTGCGGTGGTTTAAGATGACAGCGTTCTCGGGTCGCCGCGCAAGTCATGCACCAATGACGGGCCTGAAAGCGGATGGCCGTTTATCACGCCAGTATTCTTTCAGGTTGTCACGTTTTTGTTGCAATACCGAATTACGCTATGCTACCTTGCTGCGAAATATAGCATCACCGGCGCCTTGTTTTTTTGACTGTATAACGCGAAATATCCCGCGAGGGTATTTCTTACGGCATTATTTTATAATGAAACGTTATGGCAGAAATTATTTTTATTAGCAATTTATATTCTCTGTCAGGTGTTCTGCGCCTTGATATGACTACTTATGAAATGGAGTTTGCTAAAACCAGGAGGTTTATAATGCCCATGTCATCAGTCGCACTGCAAAATAGCGTTGCAGGGAAATATTATAACCAACGTCTCGATAAAACGATCAACGCGGCGGTGGTTAACCGTCAACAACGACCGCTGGCTCTGCGTCCTGCCCGGAATGACGCGGCTGCTGGTCAAAGGATCTGGCGGTTAATCAACGCCGCCAATGTCATGGATGCCCGACCGCCAGCCCTCAGGCAAAGCAATATCGTCAACGTGATGACCTTACTCTCTCTTCTAAGACCCAGCCTCACGCTTGGCGGCCTGAGTGATGCGGCGGGAAGCGCCGGCCATGTCACTACCGCGCTGACGGCCAGGCTGGCCCCGGCGGCGTTGACGGTATCACCCGGCGCGCTTTATCCCCCGTTGCCGGGCAATGCCAGGACAAAGCGGTCGGCGGAAGCCATGAAAGATTGGATGATATGTTGATAATTAAAACCGCAGAAAATTCTTATCCCTCTTCCGTCGAGGCGCTTAATGAATTGTATCAATTTATCGCGGTTATAAAAAATGAAAAGATGGCCAATGACGCTTATGGGCTATTGTCTGCCGCGAAAAACATTTGTCATCAGGGTGAAAATTTACTTGAGGCAGCTCGGTTGGCGAAAATCGATCTGGCTAGTCATGAAAATTATATTAAGGAAAATAAATTTTCAGCCCGGCATTTGCGAAAACTTAAAAATGTCGCCGAAGATTTGCGTAATGACGTCATCAAGGAAGCGTGGAATGCTTATCAGTCGTTTCGAGTTTGTTACACTATTGCCAAGTCTGAAAAGAAAATCGAGGCGATAATTAAAAAAATCAGTAAAACCTATGATCAACAGCAAGGGGTGGCGGTTGGCGTCGTTGAGGATGAATTAAGTAAGAATAGTCATGTTCTCGGTTTGACCGAAAAGAAACTCAATAAAATATTGGGTGATATGCAAGACGCCATCAGCGCGTATACCCAACAAGACAAAGCGGCTTATTATCAAGAAATTATAGCGCAAAACCATCCTGGCATTGTGGTGCTTGCCCTCGCGCTTAAAAATGAGCCGCGGCCATCCTCGTCAGGGGCTGCCGATGGCAAACCCCATCATCTGTCTCTTATCGATAACGCTGCCCAGGCCTTCATTGCCAAGGTTGTCATGCCTTATGAGGAGCAAGCCAAGCGCGCATTGGAACAAAGTGGCGCCGAGCCTTTAAAAAAATTGGCGTCCAGCGCTAGCGTTTCCGGTACAGTAGCGGTAGGTGCTGGTGCGGTCTATGTCATGAGCAAAAAAAACAGACCCCTAATCCTCTTGAGATGCGGGAGTTTGCTGATGAAGCGTGCGCCGACTTCCCCGTGGCGGGAGACGAAACCACAGCGTTGGCGGAAGAGTCAGTCATGGATCCGGCAACGGATGCGGCTGTTACAAGCAGTGCGGAACTGACGGCGGAACTGGCTGAGGAAACGGTAGCGGATATGGCGTTAGAAACGGTAGAGGAGGCGACTGTGGAAAATCTGGAGGTTGAAGCCGCGGAAGCCGGGACATTACTCGGCGGACCGGTGGGGGGGCTTATCGCGTTAGCGGCCATTGAAGCCGCAAAAGAGGTGGGCGGAGCAATCATCGAAAGCGCTGTCGAGTCGGCGGGGGATGCGGTAAGCGAAACGCTGCAGGAGGCGGTTGGCGCGGCGGTCAAATCAGCGGCGGCGGCCACGACTGACGATGCCACGGCGGATGCGGCTGGCATAACGGCCGTCGAGGCAATGGTGGACTCGGTGGTTGAGAAGATTAATGAAAGGGTAGAGGGCCGACTCTCGGACAAGCTGAAAAAACGGTTTGGGGGTCATTAAGCGCGGCTCAAATCGATAGACGCAGAATATAACGGCGTCAACCACTAAGCGTCCGGGGGGAGCCAGGTCATACGCCACTGACGTGCGCCAACGGCCACCTGACAAGACTCTGGCGACAGGCCGACTCTCGGCATCGGGTAAAAAAAACGCCGCAGGTTGCGGCGTTTTCTTTCGACCTCGCACGCTTAGACGCGAACGAAATCGATGTGGGTCAGTTTCGGTTTGAACGGATGACGTTGCACCGCCTGTAACTTCACTTTGGTCTCTTTACCGTCGATCACCAGGGCCAGAACGTCGGTGTAAAAACCTTCTTTGGTCTGGGTGTTCAGAACGATATCGTGATCCAGCTCAATGGCGACCGGTGCTTCGGCGCCGCCATAAACGATAGCCGGGAACTTGTTCTCAAGACGCAGGCGGCGGCTCGCACCCTTGCCCCGGTCTTTACGGATTTCAGCGTTAATGGTTAACATAATTTTTCTCAAAACCGGGAATTGAACCTGCTACAGGCGACCCAGCAGCAGGCAGGATAAACTTGCTTGCCAGTAAGCGGGCGGAATTCTACCGGAATTCCCGGCGCGGAGCAAACAAAACCCGGTCAGCCGCGTAGTTCATGGGCGCGTCGCAAGCGACCCTGATAGTCGAAGACTTTTTCGCGCACCTGCCAAAAATGGCCGCGCCGGCGGGCAACCACAAAATCCGGTGGCCGTAACTTGTCCGCTGCCGCTTCGATATCCACCGCCCGCCGCCAGGTGAAGTTCACCCCCGGGGCGCGCAGGTGCAACGGCAAAAACCGAAGCGCAAACAGCCGCCGCTGCGCTGGTGTATGCAGGCGGTAGCGCTCGCCGACGTCGGCGCCGTCCTCGTCGTAATAGGTTACCTGCAGCCATTCCCCATTATCATCCTGACCCGCGCGCAGCGACATGCCGCTACAGCGCAGCACCAGCGCATCCTTCAGCCGTAGCGCCGCTTTAAGCATATCGTCAGGATCGAGCAAAATACGCTGGCAATGGTGGCAGCGGCGGGCGGCGATGTCGTTCTGTGCGCCGCAGTCGGCGCACAGTTTAAAGCGAAAGCGGTAATCACATTGCAGGCGCGTGCCCCGTTCGTCTTCATGCCAGCCATGGCAACGACGGCCGTAATGCTCAATCACCTCGCCGTCGCCCGTCGTTTTGCCCCAAAACAGATTGGCGAAACCGCAGGCGGGACAGAAAACCTGTACCGGCTGGCTCTGCCCGTCCGGTTTTGCCTGCCCGACCTCCGGCGAATAGAGATCGTGCCCGTTTCCGGCATAATCCAGGATGAGACAGGCGGTTTTGCCGGGATAAAGCCGCAATCCGCGG
Organism: Candidatus Sodalis endolongispinus; assembly: GCF_018777395.1. Lineage (GTDB taxonomy): Bacteria > Pseudomonadota > Gammaproteobacteria > Enterobacterales > Enterobacteriaceae > Sodalis_B > Sodalis_B endolongispinus. Next base: position 471,220 of record NZ_JAFJYC010000001.1, on the reverse strand, counting down.
CCGACGATCTGTTGGTACAGGCTCACCGAGGCCGTTGGGCGCAAGATGGCGATAACGTCAACATGGGGGGCATCGAAACCGGTGGTCAGCACCGCGACGTTGACCAGGTAATGCAGGCGCCGCGCGCGGAAGGCGTCAATCAACCGATCGCGCTCGGCCGTCGGGGTCCCGGCGCTGATGAGTGCCGCCTTCTCCGCTGGCAGCAAACTGAGAACTTCCCGGGCGTGCTCAACGGTGGCGGCAAAGATCATCACGCCCCGTCTGGCGGCGCCGTAATCGAGGATTTGCGCGACAATCAGCGGAGTGGTGCGCCGCAGGCGCCGCAGTTCACCATTGAGCGCGTTTTCCGGGTAGTCGCCCAGCGCGTTGGGCAGAAGGCGGCTGAAATCGTAATGGCGCACCGGCATATCCAACCGCTCCGGCACCACCAGATAGCGGTGCTTCACCATGTAATGCAGCGGCAGTTCAAAAATACAGTCGCGAAAAAAGCAGCCCTCATCGCCGCGCACCATGCCGTAGTAATGAAAATGATATATCCATCCCTTTCCCAGCCGGTAAGGGGTGGCGGTAAGGCCGAGAATGCGCAGCCCAGGCGGCGTGACCTCGCGCAGATGGAGGATCACCTGCTGATATTGGCTGTCGTCGTCATCGCCCAGGCGGTGGCACTCATCAATGATCAGCAGCGAAAACGGGGTGGTGAAGGCGGATAGATTGCGTGCTACGGATTGTACGCTGCCAAACACCACCTTGCCGGCGCTGTCGCGCAACTTCAGGCCGGCGGCGAAGATGGTCGCTTCCAGCCCCAGGGCACGGTATTTTTGCTCGTTTTGCGCCACCAGATCTTTCACGTGCGCCAGCACCAGGACACGGCCGCGCGCCAGGCGCGCCAGCTCGGCGATGACCAGGCTTTTGCCGGCGCCGGTTGGCAAGACGATAAGCGCCGGCGTGGTGTGACGGCGGAAATGATCGACAGTAGCCGTTACCGCTTCACGTTGATAGGGGCGCAGTGTCAATGTCATCAGCGCCGCACCCTCGCCAGCGGGAAAAAATCGGTGAAAAGAGTCGTAATAATGGCTGTTTTCATAATGAATTAGGATGGATGATAATAATTAGAGTGGATGCCTGCTAGGCGTGGCGGGCAAGCCCCGGTATACTTATCCCATAAACAGCCACGGCTGTTCTCCCTGCGCGATTCGCTGACGTTTCCTTTTCAGCCGCGGTGTTTTCCCTCTGCGGAAGCGCCGATGTCGACAGGCGCTTCCCAAGATTACAGGCAAAACAACGTTAATGCGACTGGACAAATTTCTCTCTCAACAGCTGGGCGTCAGCCGGGCTTTGGTGGCGCGCGAGCTGCGCGCCAAACGCGTCACCGTGGACGGCGAGGTTATCAGACAAGGAGCGTTTCAGCTGCAGCCCGAACACCAGGTCCGCTTTGATGGCAACTTGCTGCATCAGATTCTGACCGCGCGCTATTTCATGCTGTATAAGCCGCAAGACTATGTTTGCTCAACCGACGACCCCGATCATCCTACCATCCTGTATTTCATCGATGAACCGGTACCGGACAAGCTCCACGCCGCCGGTCGGCTGGACATTGATACCACCGGTCGGGTTCTGTTGACCGATGACGGGCAATGGTCGCATCGGCTGACCTCGCCGCGCCATCACTGCGAGAAGGACTATTTAGTGACGCTGGAACAGCCGTTGGCGGCGGACACCGCCGCGCAATTCGCTGACGGTATCCTGCTGCGCGGCGAGAAAGTGCCAACCCGTCCGGCGCGGTTGGAAACGCTTGCGCCCTTACAGGTGCGTCTGACCCTCAGCGAAGGCCGCTACCACCAGGTAAAACGCATGTTCGCCGCCGTCGGTAATCGGGTGGTGGCGCTGCATCGCGAGCGCATCGGCGCCATCGTGCTGGATGCGCATCTGCAGCCAGGGGAATACCGCGCGCTGACCGCCGAGGAAATTGCCGGCGCGGGTCTGGCGGTAAATTAAGCCATTAAAACACCAAATCAGGCTGATGAAAGCAGTATGGAGAGTGCATCCCGAACGTAAAAAGCATATCGGTATTGTGGTAATACTGGGACTGTTGTCCATGTTGATGCCGCTGGCTATTGATATGTACCTGCCAGCGCTGCCGATTATTGCGGCAGAATACGGCGTCAGCGCCGGTAGCGTGCAGATGACGCTGAGCGCTTATGTGCTGGGCTTCGCCATCGGCCAGCTGTTTTATGGGCCGATGGCTGATTGTCTCGGTCGCAAGCCGGTGATTATGTTCGGGACCTTCTGCTTCGCCATGGCCGCGGCCGCGTGCGCGCTGTCGCAATCGGTGGCGATGCTGATTTATATGCGCCTGCTGCACGGTCTGGCCGCCGCCGCAAGCGTGGTGATCAATGCGCTGATGCGCGATATGTTCACCAAAGATGACATCTCGCGCATGATGTCTTTCGTGGTGTTGGTGATGACCGTGGCGCCGTTACTGGCGCCAATCATCGGTGGTGGCCTGTTGGTATTGTTGAGCTGGCACGCGATATTCTGGACCATTGGCCTAGCGGCGCTGGTCGCGACCGTACTGGTATTGGTGTTTATTCGCGAAACCCTGCCGCGCGAGCGGCGACAAAAGTTTCGCCTCAGCACTACCATCGGCAATTTCGGCTCGTTGTTTCGCCACAAACGGGTGTTCAGCTACATGCTGGCCAGCGGTTTCTCCTTTGCCGGCATGTTTTCGTTTCTCAGCGCCGGGCCGTTTGTCTATATCGACCTCAATGGCGTGGCGCCGCAGAATTTTGGCTATTACTTTGCGCTCAACGTCGTGTTTTTGTTTATCCTGACGCTGATTAATAGCCGTTTTGTCGCGCGTTTTGGCGCGCAAAGCATGTTCCGGCTCGGACTAGCGATTCAATTTTGCACCGGTTTGTGGATGATAGCGGTGCTGACACTGCACCTGGGCTTCATGCCGCTGGTGGTCGGCGTGGCGCTGTTTGTGGGTTGTGTCGCCATGGTGACCTCTAACGGCATGGCGGTGATCCTGGAGGATTTCCCGCATATGGCCGGCACGGCCTCGTCGCTGGCGGGCACGCTGCGCTTCGGCGTCGGCGCGATTATCGGTGCGCTGCTGTCGCTGGCGACGTTTAACAGCTCCTGGCCGATGGTGCTGTCCATGGCGATTTGCAGCAGCGTTGCGCTGCTTTTGTATCTGTATGCCGGCCGGCCGCGCAAGAGCAAGGCGCGCGCCGCGCCGGCAGACGCCAAGCCCGGCTGATTCGCCCCCGCGCGAACGGATGTCGCGCTGAACCAGGCTTTGTGGCACCGGTGCCGCGCTTGGGCGTCCTGTCCAAGGATGTCATGCTCGCGCCGGGCGGATAGAAGCCCTGAACCCGGCCTTGTGGCACCGGTGCCGTGCGGCCCTGGGTGTCCTGTTGATTCTGTCAGTTAGGATTGATAGGGAGCAAAACCGGCCGACGCGCAGCGGCGTCGGGTGACTGTGCGCGTTATGCCCGGTGGATCCTCACCTTCTTCTCAGGTAGCTGCATGTTGGCATCAAGGGCGGTGACGGTGCAACCGGCGGCCTAAGCTGACCTATGGATGAGAAAACGCTACTCCGTTTGCGCGCGCGTGGGTATACGCCTGCGCCCCAAGTCTCCGACCCGTGCGGCTCCTGCCTTAGCCATTATTTCCCGTCTTTTTCCCTAAGTTGTTTAGGGTTTGAACGTAGCATCAAAGTTGCAATTTTGCTAACAAGAACCTTGTTTTTCTCCCTAGGTAATGATAATCAATATCGTTCTTATTGACGTTAATTTACAATGTTCTGCCGTTGGGTGGGTGAGGATAATCTATGTTTGTAACGTTTCTAATCATGCTCAGGGAAGGTCTTGAAGCGGCGCTGATTGTTAGCCTCATCGCGGGTTACCTGAAAAAAACCGGCCGCGGTCAATGGCTGAAAAGAGTGTGGCTCGGCGCTATTACTGCGGCGCTATTATGCCTGGCATTGGGGCTGGCGATTAACGCCACCACCGGTGAATTTCCGCAAAAAGAACAAGAATTATTTGAGGGCATCGTGGCGGTTATTGCCGTTGTCGTGTTGACCTGGATGGTGCTATGGATGCGTAAAATGTCCCGGTCGGTAAAAAACCAGCTGGAAATGGCGGTGGATCAGGCGTTGGCTCAATCCCGGCGTCAGGGCTGGGCGCTGACCGGTATGGTGTTTTTTGCCGTAGCGCGAGAGGGGTTAGAGTCGGTGTTTTTCCTGCTGGCGGCCTTTAGTCAGGATGTCGGCATCGCCGCGCCCATCGGCGCGGTATTGGGTCTCGCCTGCGCCATCCCGTTGGGTATGATGATGTACTGGACCGGTATCCGGTTACCGCTGGCGGCCTTTTTCAAATGGACCAGCTTGTTTATTTTGTTCGTCGCCGCCGGTCTTGCCGCCGGCGCTATCCGCGCGTTTCATGAAGCCGGGCTATGGAACAGCTATCAGTCTATCGCCTTTGATTGGAGTCAGGTGCTGTCAACGCATACGCTGTTCGGTACGCTGTTGGAGGGCTTGTTGGGTTACCAGGAAACACCGACCGTCAGCGAAGTCGCGGTGTATGTCCTCTATCTGGTGCCGGCGCTGATTTTGTTTTTCCTGCCGTCACGGCACAACCGGTCGGCGACGCTCGCTAAATAAGAAATTTTCATCAGCCTCTTACTATCAGGATAATGTTCTATGTCTACCCAACCACGTTTTGGCCGTCGCCTGGCGCCGGCGATGTTGTTTGCTCTGCCGGTATTGACGTCCGTAAGCCTGCCCGCCCGGGCGGAGGATATTCCTGAAGTGCGGATCACTGTCAACGATAAGCAGTGTGAGCCGATGGCGTTAACCGTTAAAGCGGGAAAAACCCGTTTTGTGGTGCACAACACCAGCCAGAAAGGGCTGGAGTGGGAAATTCTCAAAGGGGTGATGGTGGTGGAGGAGCGTGAAAATATCGCGCCGGGCTTCACCCAGAAAATGACCGCCAATCTGGAGCCGTGGGAGTATGACATGACCTGCGGTCTGTTAAGCAATCCTCGCGGCAAGCTGACGGTTACCGCCGATGGCAGCCAGAGTGCCGGCCAGCCTGACGCCATGGCGCTGGTTGGCCCCATCTCTGATTACAAGGTATACGTTATCGGCGAAGTGGCGGAGCTGGTCGAGGGCACCAAGGCCTTTACCGACGCGATTAACCGCGGCGATTTGGCTACCGCTCAGCAGTTATATGCCCCGACCCGCCAGCACTATGAACGTATCGAACCCATCGCTGAGCTGTTCTCCGATCTGGATGAGAGTATCGATGCGCGGGAAGATGATTATGAGAAAAAGGCTGAGGACCCGAAATTTACCGGCTTCCACCGTCTGGAAAAAACGCTATTTGCCGATAAAACCACCGACGCGATGACGCCGTTTGCCGACAAACTCTACCGCGACGTGCTGGAGTTGCAAAAACGCATCGGCGAACTGACCTTCCCGCCCAGCAAAGTGGTCGGCGGCGCCGCCGGGTTAATTGAGGAGGTTTCCTCCAGCAAAATCACCGGTGAAGAAGATCGCTATAGCCGTACCGACCTGTGGGATCTCCAGGCCAATATCGATGGCGCGCAAAAGATTGTGAATCTGCTGCGCCCGCTGTTGACCAAGGCCAACGCGCCGTTACTGAGCAAGATTGACGGCAATTTCACCAAAGTCGATACGGTTCTCGCGAAATACCGCAACGGTAAAGGGTTTGAGTCCTATGACAAATTGACCGATGCCGATCGCAACGCGCTGAAAGGGCCTATCACCACGCTTGCCGAAGACCTCGCGCAGCTGCGCGGCGTGCTGGGGCTTGACTAGGACCCTGGGTATTATGCGTCGCAGTGACAGGAAAACATCCCGCCGGGAAGGGACCGCGACAGCGTCCGTCACCCGGCGGCGTTTATTACTCGGTCTGGGCGCTGCCGGCGCCGGCCAAGCGACGGCGGCCAATGTGCCGCAGGCGGCGGAAGGCGCGTCGCCGGGGACGCTGTCGCCGGATGAACGTTGGCAACGGCAGCCGTGTTTTGGCCACCATCAGGCAGGCATCGTGACGCCACAGCAGGCGGCGATGATGCTGGTCGCATTTGATGTGCTGGCAAAAAATCGACAGGATCTCGAACGCTTATTCCGGTTGTTGACCGAACGTATCGCCTTTCTCACCACCGGCGGACAGGCCCCGGCGGTGAATGAGCGGCTACCGCCGATGGACTCCGGTATACTCGGCGCGTCCATTTATCCTGATAACCTCACGGTCACGGTGTCAGTAGGGGATTCGCTGTTTGACCAACGCTTTGGTCTGGCGGCGCATAAGCCGTAGCGTCTGCAGGTTATGCACCGATTTCCGAATGATGCGCTTGATAACGCGTTATGCCATGGCGATCTGCTGCTGCAGATTTGCGCCAACAACAACGACACGGTGATCCATGCTTTGCGGGATGTCATCAAACATACGCCGGATCTCTTAAGCGTACGCTGGAAGCGGGAAGGCTTTATCTCCTCGCACGCCGCGCGCAGCAGAGGGCGCGAAACGCCGATCAATTTGCTGGGATTTAAAGATGGCACCGCCAACCCGTCGACCGCCGATCATCCTCTGATGGATAAGGTTATCTGGGTCGGCAAGCAGGCCGGCGAGCCGCCCTGGACCTATGGCGGCAGCTATCAAGCGGTGCGTGTCATCCGTTTTCGCGTCGAATTTTGGGACCGCACCCCGCTGCACGAGCAGCAGCAAATTTTCGGCCGCGATAAGCGCACCGGTGCGCCACTGGGCATGCACAAGGAACATGATGTGCCCGATTTCCAGCAGGATCCTCAAGGCGCTATTATACCGCTGGATGCGCATATCCGACGTGCCAACCCGCGCCGCCCGCAAGATATCGCCAGCACCATGCTGCGCCGCGGTTACAGCTATTCGCTGGGGGTCTCGAATGCCGGCCAGCTGGATATGGGACTGTTGTTCGTGAGCTATCAGCACGATCTTGAACAGGGGTTTATCACCGTCCAGCGTCGCCTGAATGGCGAGGCGCTGGAAGAGTATATTCAGCCCATCGGCGGCGGTTTTTTTTTCGTGCTGCCTGGCGTTCCCGACCAGACGCATTATCTCGGCCAGGGGCTGCTTGAGGCGTAGGCCATCGGCGTACAGGTTGTCGCTAACGCCGGCAGCGCAGCAGTATCGTTTGCCAACTTTTACGCGGCCTCGTTGCCTGCGCCTGCCGATTCCGCTTGGCCAGCCTTCCCAGTACCCTATACCCACCCTGAGCCAGAATGCTGGCATTGCCAGTGCAGCCTTATTGGCATGCGCCGCCGGGCAATCTTCGCCAGGCTTCCCCGCGCCGCAAAATCCGCCGCCCCTGCCTCACATGCGCTCGCGTTTCCGTGGCGCAGGCAAGAAGAGGGCGTGCGCGACCCTGGCCGAAATTTTTGATGTCCCTACATGATGTAACAGGCATGAATAAAAAAGTTGTATTACGTAGCCAAAAAAGGTTACATAGCGGTTAAAATGCCGATCCTTATCACACTTTTGACGCTAATAAGAGCCGTTATGTGACGTTTTTTGTGTAAATGTCACGCCAGCATTATGCTTATGTGATAAAATTGTTATGTGATGGCGCTTCTGGGGAGAAGCAGTGACAAATTTACAATTATCCGTGGTACACCGATTACCGCATCATTACCGCTGGCTGCAAGGTTATACCGGGCTCAAGGTGGAGCCGGTTATTGAAGCCCGCCATGATGACAATGTCCTGATCGGTCTGACGCTGCTGAGTCACGGTGATGATACCGCCTGGCAGGTGATGCGCGAGCTCGCCAGCACCTTGGCTGGAATTGAAGTCAGCTGTTCTGTCGTGGAATGCGACGGCGAACCGTGCTTGTTTTTGCACCGTGATGACGAATGCGCCGGTCTGTGTCGTATTAAAAATATTGGCGTGGCGGTGGCAGAACCCGCTGGCGCACCGCATATCGCTTAAAGGTTGTCTCCTCACACCGTTTTGACCGCGCGCGACCGCCTGTTGCTCCCCGCCACGCATCGGCGGGCTGTTTTCTTCGCCTTATCGCGTCCGGTAACCCCGCTTTCGCCTCACGCTAGCGTTCAGGGACGAATTGACGCCCAGCCGTCATCAATTCCCGCGTATACGGCGCCTGCGGGGTGCGGAACACGGCCTCGGCGCTGCCTTGTTCCACGACCTGTCCCTGACGCACCACCACCACCTGATGGCACATCGCGCGTATTACCTGTAAATCATGACTAATGAAGACATAGGTTAACCGGTATTTTTGCTGCAGGGTTTGCAGTAATGACAGGATCTGGGCCTGTACCGATCGATCCAGAGAGGATGTCGGTTCATCAAGGATCACCAACTCTGGCTGCAAAATCAACGCGCGAGCGATGGCGATACGCTGGCGCTGTCCGCCGGAAAACTCCCCTGGATAGCGGTGACGACTGGCGGCATCCAGTCCGACTTCCTCCAGCACCGCAACCACCCGCTGCTCCACCGCCTGCGCACTGAGCTTTTGATGCACCTGCAGGCCATCCGCGACAATTTCCGCCATGGATAAGCGTGGATTCAACGCCGAGTAAGGGTCTTGAAACACCACCTGGATGCGCCGGCGCAGCGGCAGCATTTGCCGGCGGTCAAACTGATGCAGGGGCATATCGTCAAACTAGATTTCGCCATCGCTGGCGATGAGCCGCAGCAGCGCCAGCGCGGCGGTGCTTTTCCCGGAACCGGATTCCCCTACCAATCCCAGACTTTCAGCGCGGCGCAGCGTAAAGCCAAGACCGCTAAGGGCGATTTTAGGCGCCTGACGCCGGGCGAATATCCGCCCGGCGCCGCCATAGCTGACGCCCAGATGGCTTACCCGCAGCAGGGGGGGCGTCCTGTGCTATCGCCTGGGGCTGACCGGACGGTTCGGCGGCCAGTAATCGCTGCGTATAGGGATGCGCCGGCGCTCTGAACAGGGTTTGGCAACTATTGGTTTCCACGCAGCGCCCGTTTTGCATCACCGCTACCCGATCCGCCAACTGGCGCACACTGTTTAAATCGTGGGTAATAAACAGCAGCGCCATGTCCAATTCCCGGCGCAGATCCGCCAGCAATTGCAAAATCTGCGCCTGGACCGTCACATCGAGGGCGGTCGTCGGTTCATCGGCTTGGCCGCGTTAACAACGCCATCGCGATCATGACCCGCTGTCGTTCGCCGCCGGACAACTGATGCGGGTAATCTCGCAAGCGGCTGGCGGGGTGATGAATGCCGACCCGCTCAAGGCTCGCCAACGCTTCGGCGCGGGCGGCTTTTCCCCCCATACCGCGATGCAGCAGCAGAACTTCGCAGAGTTGCTTCTCCAGCGTGTGCAGCGGGTTAAGCGACGACATCGGCTCTTGAAAAATCATCGCGATATCATTGCCGCGAATACGCCTCAGGGCCGCCTCATCGGCGTCCAGCAAACTTTGTCCGTTAAACCGGATTTCCCCGCCGGGGTACTCAACCGGCGGCGCGGGCAGCAGGCGCAGGACCGACAGCGCGGTGACGCTCTTGCCGGAGCCAGATTCACCCACCAGCGCCAGCGTTTCGCCCGCGTGCAGCGTGAGCGACACATTATCGACGACCCGTTGCACCGACGTTCCCTGGCGGAACGCCACACACAAGTGATTGATAGCAAGTAACGGCGTGCGGTTCATATTAATAAGCCTTCCCCGGATCGAAGGCGTCGCGCACCGCTTCGCCGATAAAAATCAATAACGACAGCACCAGCGCCAGCGTTATAAATGCGGTAATACCGAGCCAAGGCGCCTGCAAATTGTTTTTGCCTTCCAAGAGCAGATTTCCCAGCGACGGCGAGCCGAGCGGCAGGCCGAAGCCGAGGAAGTCCAACGAGGTAAGCGTGGTTATCGAGCCGCACAATATAAACGGCAGAAAGGTTAGCGTTGCGACCATGGCGTTAGGTAGCATATGGCGCAGCATAATGTGCCGATCGCTGACGCCCATTGCCTGCGCGGCGCGGATATAGTCGAAATTGCGGGTGCGCAGAAACTCGGCGCGCACGACGCCGACCAGGCTCATCCAGCCAAAAAGGACGGTAATGCCCAGCAGCCACCAGAAATTGGGCGGCACTACGCTTGAGAGTAAAATGATCAGAAACAACGTCGGCATACCGGACCAGACCTCAATAAAGCGCGGGCCCCACAAATCCAGACGCCCGCCGTAATAACCTTGGGTGGCGCCGCCCAGGATGCCGATAAGGCTCGACAAAAACGTTAACTCCAGCCCGAACAGCATCGACAGCCGGAAGCCATACAGCAGATTGGCCAGGACATCGCGGCCGTTGCTGTCGGTGCCGAGCCAATTCCTCGCCCCGGGCGGCGCCGGGAACGGCGAGGCCGAGGCGTAGTTTATGGTGCGATAGTTGAAACGCACCGGCGTCCACAGCGCCCAGCCTTGTTCCTCAAGCCGCTGCGTCAGCCACGGATCGCGGTAATCCGCGCGGGTGGCCAGCGGGCCGCCGAAGTCAGCCTCGCTGTAATCATGCCACAACGGCAGATAGAACTGCCCCTGATACCGCACCAGCAGCGGTCTGTCGTTGGCGATAAGCTCTGAACACAAACTGAAGGCGAACAGCAAGATAAATAACCACAGCGACCAATAGCCGCGGTGATTGTGGCGAAAACGCGCCCAGCGCGCCTGATTCACCGGAGACAACGATTTCAATGGCGCCTCCCGAAATCAATTCTTGGATCGACCAGCGTATAGGTAATATCGCTGATGATATTCAACAGCAGACCGATGAGCGTGAAGATGTACAGCGTACCGAACATGACGGGGTAATCACGCGACAGCGTGGCGTCATAACCCAACAGCCCCAGGCCGTTAAGGGAAAACATCACTTCAATGAGCAACGAACCGGTAAAAAACATGCTGATAAAGGTGGCGGGGAAACCCGCGATAACCAGCAGCATGGCGTTGCGAAAAACATGGCGATAAAGGATGGCGCCTTCCTTGAGTCCCTTGGCGCGGGCAGTGATAACATACTGTTTGCGGATCTCGTCGAGAAACGCGTTCTTGGTGAGCATAGTTAAGGTGGCAAAACAGCCAATCACCATCGCCAGTACCGGCAGGGTAAGGTGCCGGAAATAATCGGCTATCTTGCCATACCAGGGAAGGGCGTCGAAATCACCGGACACCAGACCGCGTAGCGGGAACCAGTCCAGATAGCTGCCGCCGGCGAACAGCACGATAAGCAATACGGCGAACAAAAACGCTGGAATGGCGTAACCGATGATGATGAGCGAGTTGCTCCAGGTATCGAAGGTGCTGCCGTTGCGTACCGCCTTTTTGATGCCGAGCGGAATCGACACCAGATAGATAATCAGCGTACTCCATACCCCCAGGGAGACCGAAACCGGCAGGCTGTCTTTGATAAGCTGCATCACCGAAGCGCCGCGAAACAAAATGTCGCCGAAGTCAAAGCGGACATATTGCCATAACAACGTGAAATAACGTTCGTGCAGCGGCTTGTCGAAACCGTAGCGGCGGGTTATTTCGGCAATCACCTCCGGATCCAGCCCCCGCGCGCCGCGATATTGATTATCCCCCAGCTGGCCGCCGTGCAGGGTCTAATTGCGCGACAGGGGATCGCCGCCGTGGCTGCCGCCGAAGCCGGCCGTTTGTCCCAGCTCAATGGCGGCTATCGCCTGATCCACCGGCCCGCCGGGCGCAATTTGCACGATAAAGAAGTTGAGCGTGATAATGGCCCACAGTGTGGTGATGATCAACAGCAGGCGTTTTAGTAGATAAGGTGTCAAGCCACTCCTCCTGGTCAGCGCCGCTGGGCGGGCAATTGCGCCGCCTTGTTGACATCATACCACCAGCCGTCGAAACCCAGATCGTAGGCGGGGCGCTGGGCGGGCATGGCGAATTTGTCCCAGTAGGCCAGGCGGATCTGGTGAGAATACCACAGCGGGATCATAAAATAATTCCAGGTTAACACGCGGTCCAACGCCCTTCCCAACGGCAGTAACGCCGCTTTATCACCCTGATGGCGCACGATTTGGTTAATCAGCGAGTCGATCGCGGGGTCTTTTACTCCAGGACGGTTATAGCTGGACTCTACATACGCCGAACCACAAATGATTTGCAGATCGCTACTGGGAAAGGCGTACGCACCGTAGGTGGAGGGGATCATATCGAAATCCCGTTTTCGCTGGCGGTTGATAAATTGGGCGCTGTACACTTCGCGTACCGTCATGGTGATGCCGAGGCGGGACAGGCTGTGCTGAAAAGGCAAAATGTACTGGTTATTGCCGCCGCTCATTACCAACAATTCAAAGCTGAACGGTTTGCCCCGGGCGTCGACCAGGCGCTGATTGCGCAGCGTCCAGCCGGCTTGTTTTAGCAACGCCAGCGCCTTGAGTAGGTTGAGGCGGTCGTAGCCGCTACCGTCGGACACCGGCGGCTGGTAAATCGCGCTAAAGACCTCCGGCGGCACCTGCTTTTTCAGCGGCGCCAGTAGCGTCAGATCGGCGGCATCCGGATAAGCGCGCGCGGCATAGTCGGTGTTCATGAAGTAACTGTTAACGCGCTAATAGCCATTATAAAACAGCACCTTGTTCATCCATTCAAAATCGAACGCCGGCGACAGCGCCTCGCGGACTCGACGGTCGGCAAACAGCGGCCGCTGAATGTTAAAGCTCAGCCAGGGTGTCCCCACCGTGGCGTTATTGGCCACTTCGCGATGAACGATAAAACCGCGGTCGAAATTACCGCCGCGGTACTGGGTCGCTCATTTTTTGGGCGAGCCTTCAATGCGCAGATCGAAAGTCCCGGCTTTGAAAGCCTCCATGGCGACATTATCATCGAGATAATAGTCATAGCGCAGCGTGTCGAAGTTGTAGCGCCCGACATTGACCGGCAGCGTGGCCGCCCAATAATCCTTCACCCGGCTATACGTCACCGATTGTCCCGTGCGCCTGGCGGTGATGCGATAAGGCCCGCTGGCGGGAGGGGGGAAAGTAAGGGGATCGCTCAGTTTATGCTGCGACCAGTAACTTTCCGGAAGTATCGGCAACGTAAGAAGCCCTAATAACGCATCTTTGTTCGGCTCGGGGAACTCGTAGCGGACCGTCAGCCGCGAGATAGCCTTCACCTTGACCCCTTTATAAAATACCAGGAACTGGGGGACGCCTTCGGTCATGAACTTATTAAACGTGAACGCGACATCGGCGGCGGTGATCGGTTGATGATTATGGTAGCGGGCCCGTGGATTGAGCGTGATTTCCGCCCAGGCATAATTGGCGGGATAACGGGCCGATTCGGCGACGAGCGGATAATAGCTGCCCACTTCGTCATCGGAGGTGACATACAGGCTGTCATAAAGCTGTTCCGTACGCGCCGCCGCCGTGCCGCGCGAGGCATAACGGTTGAAATTGTCGAAGGTACCGATGGCGGCCATGGTCACGCTGCCACCCTTGGGCGCGGCCGGATTAACATAGTCGAAATGGGTGAAGGCTGGCGGGTATCGCTGTTCGCCCAACAGCGCGAAAGCATAGCCGTCATGCAAGGGTGCGCCCCGAGCGCACAGGCAAATAACGCTGAACAACAGCGCCAGCCAAAAACGTGGAAACATCAGCTTATGCTCCTGCATCGTTATGCATCGCCGGCGGGAATGAAAAGATCAATCAGCGATACTGTTGGGAACTATAATGGTTTTTTACCATAATTGTTCAAACAATCAATGGTGTTCTCCGCCTGAGGTGGGGTAGCAGGAGTAGGATGATGCGCAAAGCTATCGCCACCGTGGCGTTATCGGGCACGCTGCCGGAAAAACTCGAGGCTATTGCCCGCGCGGGTTTTGCTGCCGTCGAAATTTTTGCCGACGATTTATCAGCTTTTCCCGGCAGTGCGCGGGACCTCCGCCGCTTGGCACAGGCCTTGGATCTGGAGGTGCTGCTGCTGCAACCTCTGCGTGATTTCGTCGGTGCGCCGCCGGAACGCCGCGCCGACGTAAAGGAAAACGCGCGACGAATGCTGGCGCAAATGAACCAGCTCGGCTGTCGGCTGTTGCTGGCCTGCAGCGGGACCGATGCGGCAACGTCGCCCGACCCGCAGGCGCAGATTGAAGATCTCCATCGTTTAGCGACTCTCGCGCAGCAGCATGACTGCACTGTGGTCTTTGAAGCGCTGGCCTGGGGAACCTATGTCAATCGCCTTAGTCAAGCGTGGGACCTGGTACGCGCCGTTAATCATCCTCACCTGGGTATCATGCTGGACAGTTTTCACGTCCTGGCGCAGGGGGAAGGGGCGCGCGAAATAATGGCCATCCCGGCCGACAAGCTTTACTTTATACAAATGGCGGACGCCGCCGCCCGACCTTATCCGGCGATACCGTTCGAGGAATGGAGCCGCCATCATCGCTGTTTTCCCGGCAAAGGCACATTAGCGGTGACGGCGTTTGCCGCGGCCGCGCAGCAGGCGGGATATCAAGGCGTCTGGTCGCTGGAGATTTTCAACGATCGCTACCGACAATCGGCGCCTGCCGCCGTGGCCGCGGAGGGTTTTGCGTCCCTGCAGTGGCTGGAGCGGCATTTGCCGCCACGGGGCTAGGCAGGCGCTGCCGTCTGTCGCCACTGACAGGCAAAACTGTAGTTTTGGGCTTATTCCGATTGAAACCGGTAACATCACCTGGCCCGAGTGGCAACCTATCGTCCTGATGCCCCCGGCCGACGGTCCCATAAAGGTGCTACCCCGCCTCGTGGTGCGCACCGCCGCTGAGGATACCACTCTCCTATCTCGCATCGTTGTCGGCGCCCCTGTTTGGCATAGCAATTATCCTGGTCCGGCAGGGTAAAGGCGCGTTTTTGTCATGGCGCGACGGCGGAACGCCGGCAAATTATTCTGCTGCACGCAGCGGATAATGTTGTCACCGCGCCGATTATCTTTGGCTTTAATCACGTCAGGCGGGGGGGGATAATGACAAATTTCCGGCAACATTGTTAAAACAATTAAATCACAGATTAATGAAAATGCTGATGAGGAAAGTATTAATTAACAGTCATTAATTGGTTTGTAAATTAATTTACACAAGCCTTAATTTGCTACGAAGGGGACGAACAATAAAAAAGCCGCTAGCATGATGCGTCTTTTCTTTTCTCTCATTGGGCAGTGCGGACGTTCAATTAATAACCAGATTAACTCTGTGCTCCGTTGGGCAACACGCGACGAGCTTCGCGGTAGCGGGACTTCCAATAGCTTTCATTCAGGTTGGAAATCATTACGCCACTGCTGGTGGAAGCATTAACGAATTGATCGTTACCCAGATAAATGCCTACATGGCGGCCCGTTGAGCCGGCGCGAAACAGCACCAGGTCGCCTGGACGCAGCTTAGTACGTTGAATTCTGGAGCCTATTTCCCGCTGATCCAGCGTAGAACGCGGCAGGTCAAGGCCAAACTGCTCGCGGAAGGTCATTTGTACGAAACCAGAGCAATCAATACCCCGTTTAGTACTGCCGCCGAGGCGGTAACGCACGCCTTTCCAGTCGGCATATTGATCCATAATTTTGGATTTAATATCCACATTACGAACCATTTCTTCAAATTCATCCTGAGAGGCTTGCAGTAAAAAATGATTTGAATCGTTTACTGCACGCATGTCAGCGGTTTGTTTCGGACTATGAGAAGTACTGCAAGCGGATAGCATGGCAGCAACCGCCACTGCGGGGATGAGCCGCAGAACATATCTCAAGATAGGTTGAGATTTGACCATTATTCGTGTTGTCCCTTGAAGTACTTAACGACAATGTCGTTATAAAATGCCAAACCAATGAGAGTTGAGCGCGCGTCCTAATTGAACAGATTTCGTTCATCAAGTGTGTGGTATTACTCACACAATCGCTTTAAAGATAAAAAAATTAACGGACCGGACGGCGAGCGAATTCGAGGTTACCGTAATGAATAAAGGAAAGCGAGGTTTTTTAAACGTAAACTTATAACTTTTAATGATGTCATTATTTGCCAGCCTGCACAGAATACCATTGCGGAAATAATCACCTGCCGCTGGCAAAAGCGGTGCCGGGGCAGGTTGCACGGGCATACCGTGGCATTGACGGCGGGGAGGCGACGCACAGAACCGCTTTCCCGGTGGCAAACGGCGGGCAAACGGCGAATACTATTTTCTTATCCGTGCGGCTGATGACGACGGTTGAACAATGTCGCGCGTGGCAGGTGGCGCTCAAGCCAGCTCACCAGCGCATCGCAACCGCCGCCGGGCAACCACAACCCCAAACCTACCAGAACGATGGACAACGAACCAACGGCGACATCGGTGAACCAGTGCGCGCCTATCAGGATCCTGGGCGTCGAAAAGAACAAGACAATCAGCACGGCCTGCAGGAAGCCCCGGCGGCCGAAATAGTGCAGCATAAAAGCGGCAAAAATCATCAGCAGCATACCATGATCACCCGGAAAGCTGTCGCTTGAAAACTCTTTAGTGGGAATACGGGTCAGCTCGGCGATGCTGACGACGCCGGGCGTGGCTTTGAAATAGCGCGACGGACTGACATGCGACACCGGCACCAGATGGCCGAGCTGGTTGAGCACCAGGGCGGTGATGATCATGGCCAGAGCAATCGCCAACATGCGGTGACGGCCGGCGGCATCGGCGTGCAGAAAGTAGTGCAGGTACAAACTCCCCATCGCCAGCAATGAGCAGAGATCGAAAACGCGATGGTTGGTGATAGCCAGTAAGTCGGCAAACAGCGGATGGCGGACCGCCTGATGATTGACCGCGTGATAGATGCGGCTGTCGAGTGCGAACCAGAAACCGTGGTGCGCGGGTAGGTACCATGAAATAAACAACGCCACGCAAGCTCAGCATCGCCATGGCCAGGAGGCGAGACATGGAAAAACCCTTAAGATAATAAATTGAACTTCGTTTAAATATAAGTGCGATAATTTAAACGAAGTTTCAACAATCCGCTTTGAAGGTGATTCCAGTCCGCGGCCTGCGGGTGAATAAGCTCTATTCGACTATCTGCCGGCGGCGGCTGCAGCGTTTCCGTGTGCAGATAATGCCCCTGACGGTTAACCCGCAACGTGCCCTCGCTAACCCGCAGTACACCTTTAATGCGTTCTACCGGCGCCAGACGCACCCATTCCAGCAGTCCCAGCGTGTCAAACCGCGTTGCGCCATCAAATATCCAACCGCAGGCATGATAGCCTTGCCCCTGATTCAGCGCGCGGCGCCAGCCTTGATTGTCCGGCAGTCGTAGCCCGGCCATGCCGGCGGGGGGCGCGGCGTGCTGATGCTGATGCCCGGCGCCGGGGGACA
This sequence comes from Candidatus Sodalis endolongispinus, assembly GCF_018777395.1. Taxonomy (GTDB): domain Bacteria; phylum Pseudomonadota; class Gammaproteobacteria; order Enterobacterales; family Enterobacteriaceae; genus Sodalis_B; species Sodalis_B endolongispinus. The sequence goes on along the minus strand of NZ_JAFJYC010000001.1, from coordinate 453,874 downwards.
GCGGTCGCAGATTTATCCGCGGGCTGTCCAACAGCGCTAGCGGCAGCTGTCCATGGCTGACGCTGAACAGCGCGCGGCCGTTTGCGTTAGCGCGCCACCATGCCGCCAAAGCCTCCCGATCCGCGCATGCATAGGTATCCTGCTTGTTGGCGACAATGATATCGGCCGCAGCCAGCTGGCTACGGAAGTTTTCGTTGTCGCGATAGCGTGGTTGGCTAAGCTGCCGCGCGTCAAGCAGGCATAATGTCGCCTGCAACTGAAGCCAGTTATGGTAGGTATCGGAGGCGAGCAGAGCAAGGATTTGCGCGGGATGACCCAGGCCAGTGGGCTCTATCAATAATCTATCGGGCCGGTTCCGCGTCAGCAAGGTGTTAAGGCCGATTTGCAGCGGCAAACCATTAACGCAGCACATGCAGCCGCTGGGGATCTCTTTTAGCAGCGCACCGCTGTCGGCGAGCAGGGCGCCATCGACCCCGATTTCGCCGAATTCGTTCACCAGGATAGCCCACTTTTCGTCGGCGGGTTTCTGGCTGAGTAAATGGCGTAAGGTGGTGGTTTTGCCACTACCGAGAAAACCGGTTACCAGGGTGGTTTGGGTAGTCATGGCGGTTCCGCTTTAGTCGTTAACCAGACCGGCGACCGTCGCCAGCGCGCCGTGCTGCATCAGCGACCGATAAGCTTCGGTGACCGCGGCGACGAACGCCGGGTTTTCCGGCAGATCCTGACCGAAAACGCTGCAAAGCGCAAGCCATGCCCGCACCCGCGCCGGCCCCTCTTCATGCCGGGCGGCGATCTCCGAAAGTGTGCCCTGTAGCGGATCGCGGATAGCGATAGGCTGACCTTGCTCGTCAATGCCGCCGGCGTAACGCATCCAGCCCGCCACCGCCAGCGTCAGAAGCGGCGCAGGGCGGCATTGTCGTAAATGCCAACGCAGCGGATCAAGAATACGCTGCGGCAGTTTTTGCGTACTGTCCATCGCGATTTGCCAGGTGCGATGCTTCAGCGCGGGGTTAGCGAAACGCACCAGCAATTGCTGGGCGTAGTCGCCGGTGTCCACTCCTGCAATGGCCTGCAGGGTGGGTGCTTGCTCGTTAAGCATCAGCTTCTCGACCGCGGCGCGCAACGTGGCGTCGTTCATGCAGTCGCTGATATGAGCGTAACCGGCCAGATAGCCCAGCCAGGCGAGGAACGAATGACTGCCATTAAGCATCCGCAGCTTCATTTCTTCAAACGGCGCCACGTCATTGACCAACTGGGCTCCCGCCAGCTCCCATTGCGGGCGGCCGGCGACAAAGTTGTCTTCTATGACCCATTGAATAAAGGGCTCGCAGGCGATAGCGCAGGGATCCCGTACGCCGAGGATTGCCGCCACCTCCGCAAGCATCTCCTCGCTGGCGGCGGGGACGATACGATCCACCATGGTGGCCGGGAAAGAGGCGTGTTCGGCGATCCAACGGCCGAGCGCCGCGTCTCGCGCCTGGGCGAGACCCAGCACCGAGGCGCGCACGACATGACCATTGCCGGGAATGTTGTCGCAGGAAAGCACGGTAAACGGCGCCAAACCGCGTTGATAGCGCAGATTAAGTGCTTCCACCAGGATGCCAGGCACCGTGGCAGGCGCGTGCGGCGCCGCCAAATCGGCCATGATGCCCGGGTGGGTGAGATCGAGTTGGCCGCTGCCCGGTTCGATGCAGTATCCTTTTTCGGTAATGGTCAGCGAAACGATGGCGACCTGCGGCTCGGCAAACTTTGCCAGCTGGGCATCAATACCCTGCTCGGCGACGACAAGCGAGTCGCATACCGCGCCTATCACCCGCGCGCGTTCCCCGTCGGGTCCCTTGGAGACAACGATATAAAGATGATCCTGACGCCGCAGCGCCAGCAGCAGATCGGCGCTGTGCAAACTGACCTCGCATATTCCCCAGTCGCCGCCGTGACGATTGAGCACCCGGTCGGTCATGACGCCCTGATGGGCGCGGTGGAACTCACCAAAACCAATATGCACAATACGGCTGACCAGGCGACGGCGATCGTAGCCCGGCTTCTGCACGTGTTCCGGTAGCGGCCGTGAGGCGAGGGTTGGCATGAATTGTCCTCTATCAAGGGGAGTTTGCGCCCGGTGACGGCGCGACCGAGGCGAAAGTGATTTTTTGTTAACAGAGTAAACATGAAAAGTTAATGCTGCAAGCCAGGCGGCAGAAAACCGCTTTTTTTGCCAGGCTAAGCACGTCGGAAGGGGAAGGCAGCAAACCGTCTGACGATATGCGGTCTCGGCATGAACCACGCAGCGGCGTCAGGCGGTCAACTGTCCGACGATAGCGGTCCCGGCATGAACCACGGAACGGCGTCAGGCGGTTAATAGATAAGGCCTGTTCGGCCAGCGCCGTGGGTTGCGCGCGCAGCCGATAAGGGCCGCTTATTCGATGTCGCGCGGTCAGAAAGCGCGGTGCGGTTAAGCGGACCGGTGGGTTAGTCGGCGCGTCCCATATAGCGTCGTTCCGCCACATGGATGCGAATACGTTCACCGCTGCTGAGGTATTCCGGTACCTGGATAACCAGACCGGTGGTCAGGGTCGCAGGTTTAGTGCGCGCGCTGGCGGAAGCCCCTTTGATACCCGGCGTGGTGTCAACGATATCCAGATCCACCGTTTGCGGCAGTTCCAGCGCCAGCACCGCGCTGTCCATCGTCAGCACTTGCATACCGGGAATACCGCCCTCAGGGATAAACAGCAGCTCGTCTTCAATCTGATCTTTTTTGAAGGTGTAGGGGGTGTAATCCTCATCATCCATAAAGATATATTCATCGCCGTCCACATAGGAAAACGTCACTGAACGCCGCGTCAGGGTGATAGTGTCCAGGATATCGTCGCCTTTAAAGCGCTCTTCTACCTTTAAACCGGTACGTACGTCGGCAAAACGCATTTTATACAGCGTGCTGGCGCCACGCGCGCTCGGGCTTTGGATGTCGATATCTTTAACCAGCAATAATTTACCGTTGTAATTTATCGCCATACCGCGCTTTATTTCATTAGCTCTAGACATTAACAAGGACCTGTAGTATATGTCGGGATCATGGAGACACCTTACCATTGCCGTCGGCGTCGGCTAGAGGGGTAAGCAGTGTGTCGCGGGGCTGCGGCGAATCTACATCACGAATGCGCCACATGCAATAACCGGCACCGGCAATCATGAGCAATGACAAGTAAAACACGCCGTGGAATTGCCCGATTGCCGACACCAGCCCGGCCAGTGAGCCGGCGATAATCCAGCCGACCCGGCCGCTATTGGTGAACAAGGTCGTGGCGGCGCCGGCCTGACCGGGCATCAAATCCTGAAAATAGATCATGCCGATGCCGGCCAAAATCCCGATGAAAACGGCGTTCAACCACTGCAGCATCAGCAGCGCCGTAGGATCGTTCATCACCAGCATGCCAAGGTAAAACAGCGCCCCGGCCGCCACCGCCAGTCTCATCAACCGCCGTTTCCCCCAGCGTTTGCTTAACCAGCCGGCCAGCAGCATGGTGGGTATCTCCAGCCCGGCAGCTGTACCCATCATCACCCCGGCGGTTTTCGCCGGCAAATGCAATTCGTGCAGGATATACAGCGGCATATTAATGAGGTACATGCAGTTACAGGTCCACATCAAGGTACAAGCGGCAAACAATAACAGCGTATCGTGCCGGTTGCGGCGCGGCGCTTCCAGCACCGACCTGGCCTGAGTCCGGGTTTTCGGCCTGGAGGGCAACATCAGCCAGACCAAAGCGCCGCAGAGTAAGAACGTCACGCCGGCCATCAAATACATCACCTTGAAGCCGAAGCCTATCGCGAACGCCAACGGGGGACCGATAACCCATGCCAGCGAAACCTGCGCGCGCAGCACCGAACTGAACATGACCGCTTCGCGGCCGGTATGATCGGCATGTTCGCGCGCCAGGGCGAACAGTTGCGGGTTGGCGGTGGAGCCAAAACTGGTCAGCAAAACACCCAGACCCAGCAGCAGATAATAGTTGCGATCGTAGGCGAACAGCACGCAGCCCAACGCACCCAGCAGGCAGCACTTGAGGATCAGAAGCTTGCGATCGCCCTGTTTGTTCGAACGGGCGGCCAGAAACTGGCTGACGAAAATACCGATGATGGCGCTGCCGGTATAAAACAGACCCACCATAAATGGTCGGGCCTGGACTTCCTGGGATAAAAACAGGCTGAGTGTGGGAAGCTGGAGCGCACCGGCAATGCCGGTCAGAAAGGCTATCGCCAAAAAGGCAGTAGCGGTCATATCCGGCAGGCGCCGCACCAGAGCGGCATGGGTAAGCATCATGAATATCGTTCGGGGTAAAGGACAGGGGCGGGCGCATCATACGCCGATGGTGGAAAAACAAAATAGCGTGACGGAAAAAAGACCTGCCGGCCAAACTGCCCGTTAGCACCATCCACCAAGGGAAGACACCGCGCGTGGAAAAATCACGTTTGGCGCGCCCAGACAGGCTTCAGCGCTGCTTCAGCACCTACGGTTCTGGCGAGGCCGTCGGCGGGAAAAATGTGCGGGGCATCAAAGATTCATCACGAAATATACGCCACCCCTTGCATTCAAAGCGATCTGGTTTCACACTGCCTTGAAACGTGTCAGCGTGGCTTTTCGAGCAACCTTTCAGAAGTCACGCGTTTTTTAACTCCATTAGCTGAAACGATTCAACTTCAGCATTCAGCAGGTGAGGAGAACTATGTTCGAGCTGTCATTACATGACATCCATCCCGGTGCTCAGGCCGAGGATAAAGCGCAAGCCATTCATCAGGTGGCGTACGCGCTGACGCAGGCGGGCTGCGTCAGCGACGGTTATCTGTCGGATGATGGAGCGGGAAACCCAAACCTCGACCTTTTTGGGCAACGGTATCGCCATTCCGCACGGTACTACCAAGACTCGCCATCTGGTGCAAGATACCGGCGTGCAGGTTTTTCAATATCCGCAGGGAATTGACTGGGCCAAACGGCCTATGTCGTCATTGGTATCGCCGCGCGATCCGATGAGCATCTTGCCCTGCTGCGACAGTTGACTCACGTGCTGAGCGATGAAGCTCTGGCGGCGCGCCTGGCGCAAACCGACTCGGCCGAGGAACTGCGCAGCGTACTGATGGGCGAGCAGCAGCCCGCGACGTCTTTGTTTGACAGCTCAACGTTGATATTGGACATTGCGGCCGGCGACCTGATGACGCTGAAAGCGTTGAATGCCGGTTTGCTAAAGCGCCTCGGCGCCGTGGACACCGGTTTCGTTAGCGACGTTATCGCCAGCCCGCCGCTTCATCTGGGGCAGGGCGTGTGGCTTGACGATAGCCCGCGGGGCAACATGATAAGCGCCGTCGCCGTCAGCCGCCCGGCAACACCCTTTGCGCACGATGGCATACCGGTCATGCTGCTGATGACGGTGGCAATGGTGGACAGTCAACCGCTGCCGGTGCTGGATTATCTTGCCGCGCTACTGCGCCAGGGACGCGCCGACCGATTGGCCGACGCCGATGGGCCGACGTTGTTGGCGCTACTGACCAGCGAAGTGGCGGAGAAGGCGAATCAACTCACCGCCGAATTCGTGGTGCGCAACGAGCACGGCTTGCATGCCCGGCCGGGCACGGCGCTGGTTAGCGTTATCAAACAGTTCGACAGTGCCATCACCGTCACCAACCTGGACGGTAGCGGTAAACCCGCCAACGGACGCAGCCTGATGAAAGTGGTGGCGCTCGGCGTCAAAAAAGGTCACAAATTACGTTTTACCGCTGAAGGCAATGATGCCGAACAGGCGCTGCAGGCAATTGGCGAGGCCATTGCCTCAGGTCTCGGGGAGGGAGAGGCATGAGCAGACGCGTAGCAACGATTACGCTAAATACGGCTTACGATTTGGTGGGCTTTTGCCCGGAAATCGAGCGCGGCGAAGTCAATTTGGTGCAAACCACCGGGCTGCACGCTGCGGGCAAAGGCATTAACGTTGCCAAGGTGCTAAAAGATCTGGGCATCGACGTCACCGTTGGCGGGTTTTTAGGCAAAGAAAATCAGGACGGCTTTCAACTGCTGTTTAGCGATCTGGGCATTGCCAATCGTTTTCAGGTGGTGCAGGGCCGCACCCGTATCAATGTCAAGTTGACCGAAAAAGACGGCGACGTCACCGATTTTAACTTCTCCGGTTTTACAGTAACGCCACAGGACTGGGACCGTTTCGTCAACGACTCGCTGACCTGGCTTGGCCAGTTCGATATGGTGGCGGTCAGCGGCAGCCTGCCGGCCGGTGTGGCGCCGGCGGCTTTCACCGAATGGATGGTGAAACTGCGCAGTCATTGCCCCTGCATTATTTTCGACAGCAGTCGCGAAGCGCTGGTGGCCGGGCTGAAAGCCTCCCCCTGGCTGGTGAAACCCAACCGCCGTGAATTGGAGATCTGGGCCGGCCGGCCGATGCCGGCGCTCAGCGATGTCGTCGAGGCCGCCCATGCTCTGCGCGAGCAGGGGATCGCCCATGTTGTTATCTCTCTCGGCGCCGAAGGCGCGTTGTGGGTAAATGCCTCCGGCGCCTGGCTTGCCAAACCGCCGGCCTGCGAAGTGGTGAGCACCGTCGGCGCGGGCGATTCGATGGTGGGGGACTTGATTTATGGCCTCTTGATGCGCGAATCAAGCGAACATACGCTCCGGCTGACGACGGCCGTGGCGGCGCTGGCGGTCAGCCAAAGCAATGTGGGCGTGACCGATCGCCCACAATTGGCGGCCATGATGGCCCGGGTCGACCTGAAACCTTTTAATTAAGCGGGAGTGAGTATGAAAACACGTCTGATTCTGGACGGTGCATTAGGCCAGGCACGCAGCCATCTGCTGCGGACCTTATTGACTGATGCAGCAACGAAAAGCGATCTGCAACTGGTCAATGACAACGCGGATGCGGAACTATGGGTGTTGGTGGGACAGGGGGCCGGCGATGCCTCGCTCAACGGTAAAATCGCGTTCCAGGGCGCGGCGGAGGATGCTGCCGCCGATCCGGACGCTTTTTTAGAGCGCGCCCGCGCGCAGGCCGCACCCTATCAGGCCGCCGCTTCCGCACCGTCTGGCGCCGGCGCGGTGACGGCGTCCGGCCCGAAACGGGTGGTCGCGGTGACGGCGAGCCCCACCGGCGTCGCCCACACCTTTATGGCGGCCGAGGCCATCGAGGCCGAGGCGAAAAAACGCGGCTGGTGGGTCAAGGTGGAAACCCGTGGATCGGTAGGCGCCGGTAACGCTATCACTCCCGAGGAGGTGCGCGAGGCGGACCTGGTGATTGTGGCGGCGGATATAGAAGTATAGAAGTGGATCTCGGCAAATTCGCCGGTAAGCACATGTACCGGACCAGCACCGGGCTGGCGCTGAAAAAAACCGCGCAGACGCTCGATAACGCCGTGGCGGAAGCCAAAGTCTTTCAGCCGGCGGGACAGGGCGCGGTGGCTGAGGGGAAAAAAACCTCGCCGGGCGCTTATCGCCATCTGCTCACCGGCGTCTCCTACATGCTGCAGATGGTGGTGGCGGGGGGGCTTTGTATCGCGCTGTCCTTCATTTTCGGCATCCATGCCGCCGAACAGCCGGGCACGCTGGCTGCGGCGTTGATGGAAATCGGCAGTAAATCCGCCCTGGCGCTCATGGTGCCGGTCTTGGCGGGCTTCATCGCCTTCTCGATAGCCGATCGTCCGGGCCTGACGCCTGGGCTAGTGGGCGGGATGCTGGCGGTCAGCACCGGCGCGGGATTTATCGGCGGTATTATCGCCGGGTTCCTGGCGGGCTATGTGGCGGAGCTCATCAGCAATAAACTGCCCCTGCCGCAAAGCATGGCGGCGCTGAAACCGATACTGATCTATTCCGCTTATCGCCACCTTGATAACCGGTCTGGTGATGATTTATGTGGTGGGGACGCCGGTGGCCAAAATCCTGACCGCCCTGACGCATTGGTTGCAGGTAATGGGAACCGCGAATGCCGTACTGCTTGGTGCTATCCTCGGCGCGATGATGTGCAGCGACATGGGCGGCCCCATTAATAAAGCTGCCTACGCTTTCGGCGTCGCGCTGCTCAGCACGCAGACCTATGGCCCGATGGCGGCGATTATGGCTGCGGGTATGGTGCCGCCGTTGGGCATCGCGGTGGCCACGCTTATCGGACGCCGCAAGTTCGATGACACCCAGCGCGAAGCCGGTAAAGCCGCGTTTGTGCTCGGACTGTGCTTTATCTCGGAAGGGGCGATTCCGTTCGCCGCCCGCGATCCGATGCGCGTGATCCCGCTTAGCATGCTGGCTGGCGCGCTCACCGGCGCCCTGTCGATGCTGTTTGGCGCGACGCTGATGGCGCCGCACGGCGGTCTGTTTGTGCTGCTAATCCCGGGCGCCATCTCGCCGGTGTCCGGCTATGTCATCGCGATAGCCGCCGGCACCTTGTTGCTGGGCGTGCTGTACAGTTTGCTGAAACGTCCTGACGAAGAGAGAGTTAAAGCGATGGCCTGATAGCGCCTAACCCCCTATGGCCGCAGGAAACCTGACGCCGCAAGTGCCCTGAGCATCACCGGGTAAAGGCGGCGGCCGCGTTAGCCCGCCGGCAAGCGCTGGCAAGGCGTAACGCCTGCGGCATACTGTTCTGGCAAACAGGCAAGCTAGCAAACAAGCAGTAAGACAAGCAGGCAAATAAACCAGCAAGCGGCAAGCAATCAAGCAGCAAACATTCAAGCTCGCGCTTCTGGACTCATTGGCCAAGGCAAGCGGCAGGCTAAGCTTAAACGATCGATTGCCCGCGTAAAATCGGGCTCTTAACTGACCGCAGGGTGTATCCTGCGGGCGGATGTCGTTTGGCGCTCAGCTTGCCGCCAGCGTTGCCGAGGTTTTTTTGCCGGCGGCCAGCGCCTGCAACCAGGCGATTTCCTGCGGCCAAATGTCTGGATTGATCGTTTCCAGAATCATCGGAATGCCGTCGAAGCGTTTATCGGCCATGATCCAGGCGAACGCGGCTTTGTCTATCTTGCCTTCGGCGAGGCTGTGGTGGCGATCGACCCGGCTACCGCAGTCGGTTTTGGCGTCGTTAAGATGCATCCCGCGCAAATAGGAAAAACCGACGATATCGGCGAACTGCTGGAAAGTGTCGGCGCAGGCCGATGCGGTGCGTATATCATAACCGGCGGCAAAGGCGTGGCAGGTATCAATGCATACGCCGACACGGTTTTTATCCTCAACGCGATCGATAATGGCTGCAAGCTGTTCAAAGCAAAAGCCGAGATTGCTACCCTGGCCGGCGGTGTTTTCGATCACGGCGGTGACCCCCCGGGTTTTTTCCAGCGCCAGATTGATGGAATCGGCGATGCGCGCCAGGCATTCGTCCTCTTCAATCTGCTGTAAATGGCTGCCGGGATGGAAATTGAGCAGGCTCAGGCCGAGTGGCTCACAGCGCTGCATTTCATCAAGAAACGCCGCGCGCGATTTTTCGATGCCCTCGTGGGTGGGGTGGCCTAGATTAATCAGATAGCTGTCATGGGGTAGGATCTGGCGCGATGAATAACCGTAGCGCTCGCAGGCGGCGCGGAAATTATCGATGGTTTCGGTGGTCAGCGCTGCGGCTTTCCACTGCCGCTGGTTCTTGGTAAAGAGCGCGAATGCTGTTGCCTTGAGACTGCGCGCGCGCGCCACCGCCTGTTCCACGCCTCCCGCTGCGCTGACATGCGCGCCGATAAACTTGTTTTCACTCATCCTGGCTGGGCTCCCGGTTAAAGTGATGAAGAGGAGAAAAGAAATGATTATAGTTGGTTGTCTCATTGAAATGTTGGATTACTGAAGCTATGGCCATTACCCTGCGCCAGCTGGAAGTCTTTGCCGAAGTGCTGAAAAGCGGTTCTACCACCCAAGCCTCCCAGGTATTATCGTTGTCGCAGTCGGCGGTCAGTGCGGCGCTGACCGATCTGGAACAACAGTTAAAGGTAAAATTGTTTGACCGTGTAGGCAAACGGCTGGTGCTGAATGAGCATGGACGGTTGCTCTATCCCCGCGCCGTCGCGTTGCTTGAACAGGCGGGAGAGATAGGCACGCTATTCTCGCAAGGAAATGGCGCCTTGCGGCTGTTCGCCAGTAGTACCATCGGCAATTATATTTTGCCGGCGCTAATTGCGGGCTACCGACGCGCGGTACCTGATACCCCTCTGTCGCTGCAGGTGGGCAACAGTCAAGAGGTCATCAACGCCGTGGCGGATTTCCGCGTCGATTTGGGGCTGATTGAAGGGCCGAGTCACCACCCGGATCTGGTAACCCGCGCCTGGCTGAATGACGAATTGGTGATTTTTGCTGCACCCGATCATCCGCTGGCGGGACGAAAGCTTGAGCTAGCCGCCCTTGCGGATGCGCCCTGGATACTGCGCGAACGCGGCTCGGGCACCCGCGATATCGTCGACCACCTGCTGCTCTCGCGTTTGCCGCACTTTCATTTGGAAATGGAGCTCGGCAATTCCGAAGCCATTAAACATGCGGTACGCCACGGCTTGGGGATCAGCTGCCTGTCGCGCCGGGTGGTAGCAGAGGCGCTGGCGCTGGGCACGCTGGTGACGCTAACGCCGCCGCTGCCGCCGTTTTACCGTACGCTGCATGTCGTTCATCACCGGCAAAAACACCTCTCCCACGCCCTGCAGCGGTTTATCGACTATTGCCAGCACCACGCCGGCTAACACGCCCGCTAAGCGCAGCACTCACCCCCGGCCATCGGAAGAAAGCATGGCCGGGTGGCCGACTTGTGAGGTTAAACGGCGGCACTGTCGCGGCAGGGTGGTGTTAAAATCGGCGCTTTTGTCATATTGCGCTTATAATTGACCATGAATTATGAAGCTGTCTTATAATTTGACTGCTTGGGCGTGCGTGACGGGAACGATTTGCTACAATCCCGCCTCGATTTTTGCAGAGACCCGTCAAACGCCATGTGTCACAAAACTTCTTCTCCCCCGCCGCAGAGCGGCCTGCGCCGCGAATTGAAAGCGCGCCATTTGACCATGATCGCCATCGGCGGCTCCATTGGTACCGGTTTATTTGTCGCCTCCGGCGCGTCTATCTCACAGGCTGGGCCCGGGGGCGCGCTGCTGTCATATGTGTTGATCGGCCTGATGGTGTATTTCCTGATGACTAGCCTTGGCGAGCTGGCGGCCTATATGCCGGTTTCCGGTTCGTTCGCCACCTACGGGTCACGTTATGTTGAAGAGGGCTTCGGCTTCGCCCTCGGCTGTAATTATTGGTACAACTGGGCGGTCACCATCGCGGTGGATCTGGTGGCGTCGCAGCTGGTCATGAATTACTGGTTCCCGGACACGCCGGGCTGGATCTGGAGCGCGCTGTTTTTGGGCGTCATGTTCCTGCTAAACATCATTTCGGTGAAAGGCTTTGGTGAGGCGGAATACTGGTTTTAGCTCATTAAAGTCGTCACCGTGGTGGTGTTTATCGGCGTGGGGGTGTTGATGATTGTCGGCATCCTGCGCGGCGGCGAGCATGCGGGTTGGCACAATTGGACGGTGGGCGACGCGCCTTTCGACAGCGGCTTCGCCTCCATGATAGGCGTCGCCATGATTGTCGGCTTTTCTTTTCAGGGGACCGAGCTTATTGGTATCGCCGCCGGCGAGTCGGCGGATCCGGCCAAAAATATACCGCGGTCGGTGCGGCAGGTGTTCTGGCGTATTTTGCTGTTTTATGTGCTAGCGATCCTGATTATCAGCCTGATTATTCCTTATACCAGCCCCGACCTGCTGCGTAATGATGTGAAAGATATCGCCGTCAGCCCGTTTACACTGGTCTTTCGCAACGCCGGGCTGCTGTCGGCCGCGGCGGTGATGAACAGCGTCATTTTCTCACGGCGGTTTTGTCAGCGGGTAATTCCGGCATGTATGCCTCGACGCGCATGCTGTATACCCTGGCGGTGGAGGGCAAAGCGCCGAAGATTTTCGCCCGCCTGTCGCAGGGAGGTGTCCCGCGTTATGCGCTGGTGATGACGACGCTGGTGGCGGCGCTGTGTTTTCTTTCCTCCCTGTACTCCAACCAGAAGGTTTATTTGTGGCTGTTAAACACCTCAGGCATGACCGGGTTCATCGCCTGGCTGGGCATCGCGGTCAGCCACTACCGGTTCCGCCGCGGCTATGTGAAGCAAGGCCGCGATCTTGCTGGCCGGGTTGTTCCCGCTGGGTCCGGTGCTGGCGTTTATCTTGCACTTGCTTATTACCCTGGGTCAGAATTATCAGGCCTTTTTGGCGCGGACGATTGACTGGAATGGCGTCATCGCCACCTATATCGGGCTTCCGCTGTTCCTGCTTATCTGGCTGGGCTACCGCTGGCGCCGCGGCAGCCGGTGGGTCCGCTATGAAGACATGACGTTTCCCGATACCACAGATAACCGATGATCCCTTTTCGTCGGGTCAGAGCGGTGACTGGCACCGCCGGGCATCAGGTACTAGGTAATGGCTTATTAGGATTGATAAGCTTTATCATTTGATTTAAGGTTAGCGCTTCATCTTTGTCGGCCCGCCCGGCGGGCGCTTTTGGGGTCGCGATACTGGTGTGGGTGCCGTTTGGGGTCTGCCAGACGCGTTTCACGGTTGCCAGGCCAGCATGGATGCCGTTGAAATGCACCAGGCGCTTTTCATAGATGCCAAGCTATTATGGGTGCCGTTGGGGGCCGGCCAGACGCCTTTCATCGTTGCCATGCTAACATCGTTGCCGTTTGCGCTCTGCCGGACATCACACCCCCACGGGCCCGTACCGGCAAAGTCGTCCCTTAGCCCGTTTTTCAGGTACCAGAATGTGTATACCCCTCGAACCGACGCCTGACGTCTCCCGAGCCGCCGCGATGGGGCAGTATCAGCGTCTATTGCGCCGGCGCCTGCTGCTGCTGGCGGCCATTGCCGCCTGCGTGTTGGTGGACTTCACCCTCGGCCCGTCGTGGCTGGGGTCGGAGGCGTTGTTGCACACGCTGTTCCATCCCCAGCTTGCTGATGCGGGGACGCGAGTCATTGTCTGGGATATTCGCTTGCCGTACGCCTTGATGGCGGTCGCAGTGGGATTGTCGCTGGGACTGGCCGGCGCGGAAATGCAGACTATCCTGAATAACCCCCTCGCCAGTCCCTTCACCATGGGCGTATCATCGGCGGCGGCGTTCGGCGCCGCGCTGGCGATTATCCTGGGGATAGGCGTGCCTGGCCTGCCCGAGACGTGGTTTATCGCCATTAACGCGTTTGTTTTCGCGCTGCTGGCGGCGTTGTTGCTGGATGCCGTGACGCGCTGGACCCGCGTGGCGACCTCTGGCGTGGTGCTATTCGGAATAGCGCTGGTGTTTACCTTCAACGCGCTGGTGTCGATGATGCAGTTCATCGCCACCGAAGATACGCTACAAGACCTGGTGTTTTGGACCATGGGCAGTTTGGCGCGCGCCTCATGGCCGAAATTAACCATAATGAGCGCAGCCTTTGCGATCATGTTGCCCTGGTCAATGTTCAGCGCCTGGAAGCTGACCGCGCTGCGGCTGGGCGATAAGCTTTGGCATCGACGTCAAGCGGTTGCGCCTGGGCACGCTGCTGCGTATCAGTATTCTGTCGGCGCTGGCGGTCGCCTTCGTCTGGCCGATTGGTTTCATCGGTCTGGTGGCGCCACACATCGCCCGGCTGATGGTCGGCGAAGATCACCGCTTTTATCTGCCCGCTAGCGCGTTAGTTGGCGCGCTGGTTTTGTCGATAGCGTCGGTGGCATCTAAAAATATCGTGCCGGGCACGCTTATCCCCGTCGGCATTGTGACCTCGCTGGTCGGGGTGCCGTTTTTCCTGAGCATCATCATTGCGCCACCGGAGGAATTTATGACCGCGGGACTGTGTATTGCCGGCTTTAGCGCCGGTTATCCGAAACGTCTGGTCATTGACCAGCTCGAGGTGCCCTGTCTACCGCGTTGTCAAATTAGCGTGCTGCTGGGGCCCAATGGTTGCGGCAAATCCACCCTGCTGCGATCGTTGGCCGGTTTGAATCCGGCCCGCGGGGAGCTGTGGCTGGCGGGGGAAGATTTAATGCAATTGCCGTTTGCCCGGCGCGCGTAAAAGGTGGTGTATCTACCGCAGAGCCTGCCAGCCGGTGTTCATTTGCAGGTGCTGGAATCGGTCATCGTGGCGCAACGCGCCTCCGTCGGCCGCACGCATCGGGCTGACGAGGCGGCGGTGATGGCGCTGCTGGCTCGGTTGTGGATAGCCCATCTGGCGCTGCAGTATCTGGACAACCTCTCCGGCGAACAGAAGCAATTAGTGGGGCTGGCGCAATCGCTGATACGCCAGCCGGCGCTGTTGCTGCTCGACGAGCCGCTTAGCGCGCTGGATCTCAATTATCAATATCACGTGATGTCACTTATTGGCAGCGAAACCCGGCGCAGCAATATCGTCACCTTAATGGTGGTGCAATATCAATATTGCGTTGCGTCACGGTCAACATGCGCTGATGTTGCGCGACGGACGTTTGCTGGCGGACGGCGTCCCTGAACACGTGATCACGCCCGCCAGTCTGGCCAGCGTTTATGGCTGTCAAGGGCCGTATTGAGCGCTGTTCACAGGGCCGGCCGCAGGTGTTGATCGATGGTCTGGTCAGTCCACCGGGGCCTATTTGAACGCGCCGCCGTCCGCGCCGATACAGGAGAACAGGGCCCTGACAGAAGAGCGCGGCAGGCATAAAAACATTGTGCGGATAAAAAAGCGCGGTATTGAAAAAGGCGTGCGATTTTGACTACTTACCGGGTCCATTTCCCAAAGCGATGTTCCTTTACCCCTGCATGGCGATAAAGCGCCTAGGTCCCCTCAGCCCCACTGACGAGAGGGCTGCCGCTTGGCGCCCGTTGCCATCGCTTACGTTCGACACTGGCTTTGCCTCGCCGGTATTGCTCGGTGCGCGCTGCCTGCATCGGCGCCTGATGCGCCAGAACTTTCGCCGTCGACGCCCGTCACGCCGCGTAACATCACGTTCCCTGATTCACCAAATCCTTGGTAGTAAACACCTGCCGCGCCGGGTAAAAATCACGGCGCTCAACTGCTTTCCATTAAACCAAATAATTATGAGAATGAGAGTGATTTTTATTTACATAAATTAGTATTTTCTTACAATGGCTCACGCAATCAAGGCTAAGTGGAAACACTATAAGGAAATATTGTCATGCGTAACAGAGTTACTGCCCGCGCTATGGTCCTGTCGATGGCCGCGCTCGGCGCCCCGCAGGTGGGCGCCTCCCCGGTAGATCCCGAAACGGACACCGTGGTCGTCACCGCCGCCGGCTTCCAACAAAAAATTGAGGATTCCGCCGCATCCATCTCGGTTATCTCGCGTGAAACCCTGGAAACCAAAGCTTATACCGATGTCACCGACGCGCTTAAGGATGTGCCGGGCGTGGTGGTCACCGGCGGCGGTAGTCGCAGCGACATCAGCATCCGCGGTATGGCCGCCAAATACACCCTGATCCTGGTAGACGGCAAACGCGTCGATAGCCGCGGCACGCGCCCCAATAGCGATGGTCCCGGCATCGAACAGGGCTGGTTGCCGCCGTTGGCGGCGATTGAGCGCATTGAGGTCGTGCGCGGGCCCATGTCCTCCCTGTATGGCTCCGACGCCATGGGCGGGGTCATCAACATTATCACCCGTCAGGTCGGTAAATCCTGGCATACCTCCGTGCGCAGCGAGGCCGTCTGGCAGGAAGATCGCCGCTCGGGGGACAGCTATCAATCCAGTCTTTATACCTCGGGTCCCCCCCCTGATTGACGGCCTGTTGGGCGTCAAACTCAACGGCCTGCTCTCGCACCGCAGTGAGGATCGCATAGTTGAGGGGTACAATGCTCAAAGGATGAAGAGCGGCGGCGTCACTTTCACCCTAACGCCGGATGAGGCCAATAGTATTGATTTGGACTTAGGGCATTTTGTCCAAGACAGAGACAGTTCCCCCGGAAAATCGGTGTCTGCCAGTAGCGACCTCAGCGATGTGCGTTACACGCGCAATAATTATGCACTGACGCATCACGGTAATTATGACGGCGGCATGACCACCAGTTATCTGCAGCGCGAAGAAACCCGCAACCCGTCGCGGGATATGAAGACGGCTAACACCCTGATGAACACCCAGAACACACTGTATCTCGGCGATCATACTTTCAGCATCGGCGGCCAATACCGTTACGAGACGCTGAACGATAAGGGAAACCAGCTGTCCTTCGCCCGTTCCCTTAGCGAGCTGAACCGCTGGAGCTGGGCGCTGTTCGCCGAGGATGAATGGCTGATGACTCAGGACTTTGCCCTCACCACCGGCTTGCGCATGGATCGCGACGAAAATTACGGCAGCCATTGGACACCAAGGCTGTATGGCGTCTGGCATTTAACCGAAACCTGGACGCTGAAGGGCGGCATTTCCGGCGGTTATCGCTCGCCGGATTTGCGTCAGGCCGTGGCGGACTGGGGCCAAATCACCGGTGGCGGCGGGGCGCCGGCCATTATTATCGGTAACCCCGGTCTCAAGCCGGAAAAAAGTCTTAATCAGGAAATCGCCCTGCTGTGGGATAACCACCGCTTTTTGAGCACCGGCGTGACGCTGTTTAATACCGACTACCGCGATAAAATTACCGAGGTGCGCAGCTGCACCGATCCGAGCGGGACCAATGCCGGCGCCTGTAAAATCGGCGATGTCGCCTATAAATTTATCAGCAACCGGGTCAACGTGGATAAAGCTCGGGTCCGCGGCGTTGAGGCCTCCTTTAACTGGACCCTCTCGCCGGCGTGGTCGCTGGTCTCCATCTACACCTTCACCGAAACCGAACAGCGGAGCGGCGAATTCATCGGCAAGCCATTGAACGAAATGCCAAAGCATATGGTCAACGCTACGCTTAACTGGCAAACGACTCCCGATATCGCCAGTTGGCTTCGGGTCAATCATCGCGGCCAGAGTTCGGCTTACCTCGGGCGCAGCAGTATGAGCGAAGGGCGGCCGTCCTACACCTTTATCGACCTGGGCGCCAGCTGGCGGCTGTCGAAACAGCTGCAATTGCAGGCCGGGGTTTATAATCTGCTGGATAAACGTGTCGATTATGTTACCTACGGTCGGGTGCTGGACGGCAGACGCTATTTTCTGGGGGCCAATATTGATTTCTGACCGGCACGCCAGCGTAATGCCCCGCTTGCCGTCGCGCATCGGCGCACGACGCAGGACAAAGAGGCTCGCCGAAGGTGCAACGCGGTCAATGGCGGTCGACGGGTGTTGGGTCGGTGTCAATCAATAGGTCGATGGCAGGGGGCCGTCGGGAATGAGTCACCGGGGGCGATCCCCTCCTGCTGCGTCGGCCGGGGACAGTAGTCGTCGGCCTCTGCATCCGGGGCGCCCCCCTCTTTCTGCGCCGGCCAGGGGACGGTAGCTATCGATCTTTAGCCTCGAAGTAGCGTTCCCTTCTTTTTGCGTTGGCCGGGGCCGGTAGTCGTCCGGTTTTAGCATCCGGGGGAACGTCATTCACCCGGACAGAGGGTGTTAGCGCGGGGGATCAGGCGTGCAGATAACCGGCGTGAAAGCGCAGGTGATCATCAATAAAGCTGGCGATAAAGAAATAGCTGTGGTCATAGCCCGGATGGATACGCAGCGTCAGCGGCCATTGATGCTGGCGCGCCAGCGTGGCCCATGTTTCCGGCTGCAGCTGTTCCGGCATGAACGGATCGGCATCGCCTTGATCTATCAACACCGGTAGCGGCTGCGCGCCGCCGTCGGGAGCAGCCGGCAGCTGTCCCATTGCCGCCACGCTTTCTCGTCCTGTCCCAGATACTCGCCGAAAGCTTTACGACCACAGGGCACCTCGCTGGGGTTGACGATCGGCGCAAAAGCCGACGCCGAGCAATAACGCCCCGGATGACGCAGCGCCATTAATAGCGCGCCATGGCCGCCCATCGAATGGCCCATGATGGACTGGCGATCCCCCGTGCTGAACTGTTGGCGGATAAGCGCCGGCAGTTCGTCGCTGAGGTAATCGAACATCCGATAATGGGATGACCAGGGCGCGACCGTGGCGTTGAGATAAAAGCCCGCCCCCTGGCCCAGATCGTAGGCCTCATCGTCGGCCACCGACTCGCCGCGCGGGCTGGTATCGGGCATCACCAACAGCAAATTAAGCTCGGCGGCCAGGCGCTGCGCGCCTGACTTGGTGCTAAAGTTCTCATCGGTGTAGGTCAGGCCCGACAACCAGAAGATCACCTGCGGCGGCCGTTTATCCGCGGCTTCCGGCGGCACATAGACGCTATAGGTCATCGGCACCGATGCCGGTAGCGGTACTGCCAGCCGCCGTACAGGCGGTGGGCCGCGATGCGCTCAGCGTTGACGGTCATCGCTGTCTCCTTTTATCACTGGCCGAAATGGATAACGGAACGGATCGATTTGCCTTCATGCATCAGGCTGAACGCCTCATTTATCGCCTCAAGTCCCATCGTGTGGGTAATGAAATCGTTGAGCTGAAATTCGCCGTTCAAATAACGTTCAACGATGCCGGGCAACTGCGAGCGGCCTTTCACGCCGCCGAAAGCGGAACCGCGCCATACGCGTCCGGTGACAAGCTGGAACGGTCGGGTGGCGATTTCCTCGCCGGCGCCGGCGACCCCGATAATGACCGATTCGCCCCAGCCTTTATGGCAACATTCCAGCGCCGAACGCATGACATTGACGTTGCCGATGCATTCAAAGGAAAAATCGACGCCGCCGTCGGTCAGCTCGACAATCACCTCCTGAATGGGACGGTCGTAATCCCGCGGATTGATAAGATCGGTGGCGCCAAGCTTGCGGGCCAGCTCGAATTTACTGGTGTTGAGATCAATGCCGATAATCCTGCCTGCGCCGGCCATCTGGGCGCCGACAGACCGATGCCGCCAAGGCCAAAGATAGCCACCGAATTCCCGGGCTGAACTTTGGCGGTATTGATAACCGCGCCCATGCCGGTGGTCACGCCGCAGCCCAGCAGGCAGACTTCTTCCAACGGCGCGGCCTTATTGATTTTCGCCAGCGAAATTTCCGGTATCACGGTGTATTCCGCGAAGGTCGAGGTTCCCATATAATGGAAAATGGGTTTGCCGTCCTTGAAAAAGCGGGTGGTGCCGTCCGGCATCAGTCCTTTACCCTGGGTGGTGCGGATAGCCTGACATAAATTGGTTTTGCCGGAGCGGCAAAATTTGCACTCGCCGCTGGCGACGATGCGGACCAGCACTTCGCCTTTCTGCGGCGGCATCAGGTCCACCTCGGTCACCGACAACGGCTGGTTCGGTCCCCAGGCGACGGCGGCACGGGTTTTAATCATTTGCATGGTGAAGCTCCTAAAGCAGAGTGAAAGGCGGGCGCGTCGGCGACGCACTCCCCCTCGTGAATGTCCGCGCCGCAGCCGGGGACCGGCTGCGACAAGGCAAATGACGGCGACGGCGCAACGGCGGCGGTGGCATCGTGGCTATCGATGATAAGCTGTTTTAAGGCTTCGACGTTGGGCCCGAACGCATCGCGCCGCCAGATGAGCCAGGTCGCGGCGTTGGCGATATGACGCGGCAGCGGATGTACCTTGACCCGCTCACGGCCGGGCAACTGCGCCAACACCGACAAGGGCAGCAGCGCGACGCCGGCGCCGCTGGCTACGCAGGCCTGCATGGCATGATAGGATTAAATTTCCAAAATCGTACCGGGATTGACGCCATCGGCGTAAAACCAGATTTCCAATTTTTGCCGGTACGAACAGCTGTGGCGAAAGGCAAACACCTTCTGGCCGGCGATATCTTTGGCTGAGGTGATAACCGGCTGGTCCGGACTTGAAATTAACCCCAGCGTTTCGCAAAAGCTGACGCAATATCGTCATACTCCACCGGCCCGTCCACCAGTGCTGCCGCCAGCGTGCCGGCGCGAACGCCGTTGATGATCTCGCCGGAGGTGCCGGTGATAATCGATAAGGACACCTGGGGAAAATGTTGATGGTAGGCGGCCAGCAGACCCGGCAGACGAGTGGCGGCGGTGCTTTCCATCGACCCCAGCGTGAAACGCCCGCCCGGCTCATCGCGAGGGCCTCCTCGCTCAGCGCCAGGATACGGGTGGCATAGCACAGGAAATTATGTCCCATGGGCGACAGCCGCAGCCGTTGTTTTTCGCGGATAAACAGATCGGTGCCCAGTTCGTTCTCTAACTGACGCAGCCGGGTGGTCAGGTTGGACGGCACCCGATGAAGCTGCTCGGCGGCACGGGCCAGAGAGCCGGTTTCAGCCACACAGCAAAACATTTTAAGTTGGGTTAGATCCATATATTCTCATTTTGTCATCAACTTGGTCTTAATTATTCATTTTCCGTGATTCTAGCGATAGGACATTCTTTTGGCAACTACAATGCGTTGTCGTGGAGTTAATATGGCCATAAAGGTGGCATTAAGCGGGTTTCTGGCATTGCTGGTGGCCATGGGGATAGGGCGTTTTGCTTTCACGCCGCAGGTGCCGCTAATGATAGCGGACGGACAGCTTACCCTAACCAGCGCGGCGCTGGTGGCGGCATTCAATTATTTGGGTTATCTACTGGGGGCCTATGATGCGATGCGCGCCCGCCGCGGTATGGAAAAAAGACTGTGGCTCGGTGGTGTTGACCTTGTTGTCGGCGCTGCTGCATCAGCCCTGGACACCCATGCCGCGCTGCGGTTTCTCATCGGCTGGTCCAGCGGCTGGGCGATGGTATTGGTGGCGGCCTGGACCAACAATCAACTGTTGCGACTACGCCGTCCGGCGTTGAGCGCCGCAGTCTTTGCCGGTCCCGGCACCGGCATTTTCGCAAGCGGCATGCTGGCGATGTTGCTGCACTATTGCCGGGTTGACGCGGCCACCGCCTGGCTGGTTTACGGCGCCGTCGCCGCGGTGCTTATCGCCTTTATCAGCCGCAATCTGCCGCGCAGCGGCACGCTGGCGCACCCTGCCCAGACCGCCAGGGTAGCGGCGCTGAGCCTGCCGTTGAAAAAGTTGCTATGGAGCTATTACCTGGCGGGTTTTGGCTATATCTTGCCCGCGACTTTCCTGTCGCAAATGGCGGCGCAGCGCTTTCCCGCCAGTGCTTTTGGCCAGTGGGTATGGCCGGTATTCGGCGCCGCCAGCGTCGGCGCCGCCAGCGTCGGCGGTATCGTGCTCGGCATCCTGACCCGGCATCGGTTGTCCGCCGGCCGTCGTCTGGCGCTGACGCTGTGGGCGCAGGGGGTCGGGGTGTTGCTGATGATAAGTTTACCCGGTATCGGCAGCCTGATTGTCGGCGCGCTGCTGACCGGCGGCGGTTTTCTCAGCGTCGTACAGTTAACGCTGGAATGTAGCCGCCGACAGGCGCCCGATCATCTGCGTCACATGGCGGGTCTGCTGACCTGCGGCTATGCCTTGGGGCAACTGGCGGGCCCGATGCTTTCGGCGCTCTCCTCCTGGTGGACCGGGCGGCTTGAACCGGCGCTGCTGGCCTCTATGCTGGCGTTGGCGATAGCCGGCTTGTTGGTCTGGCGTCAGCCATAGCAGGCTAAGTGTGAACGATTCAGCTATCATGAAACACATTCACTGGATTATCCCCGCGCACTCCACTAGAGTGTTGCCCATTCTGCGGTTAACCCCGCGGGAGCGAATCGCCTGCTGGAGAATAATGAATATGGTAACGCTGACAAAAGATGCCTCGCAGGTACGCGACGCTTTACTGGCCCGTGGCCTGGAAACAACGCTGCGGGGCGAGGTACTGGATAACGAAGTGCGCAAACGTCTTATCGCTGAGCGTATGACGGAAATTATGACGTTGCTTAATCTTGATTTGACCGATGACAGTCTGGCGGAAACGCCGCACCGTATCGCCAAGATGTACGTGGAGGAGATTTTCGCCGGTCTGGATTACGCCAATTTCCCCAAGATCACCGTCATCGAAAATAAGATGAAGGTGGATGAAATGGTCACGGTGCGCGATATAACGCTGACCAGCACCTGTGAACACCATTTTGTTATTATCGATGGCAAAGCGACGGTGTCCTATATCCCAAAACAGTGCGTTATCGGACTGTCGAAAATCAATCGTATCGTGCAGTTTTTTGCCCAGCGGCCGCAGGTGCAAGAGCGGCTGACGCAGCAGATCCTGCTGGCGCTGCAGACGCTGCTCGGCACCAATAACGTGGCGGTGTCCATCGACGCGGTGCATTATTGCGTCAAGGCGCGTGGGATCCGCGATGCCACCAGCACCACGACCACCACCTCGCTGGGTGGACTGTTTAAATCAAGCCAAAATACCCGCCAGGAATTTTTGCGTGCTGTCACGCATCATAACGGTTAATCTATTGTTAACCCTTATTTGCGGCGCTGCCGGCGCCGTCTGACAAAAGAGAATACCCATGCGGCAGCGCATCGCGATGTTGGATTGCGCGCGCGGGATAGCCATTCTGGGCATCCTGCTAATGAATATCACCGCCTTCGGGTTGCCGAAAGCGGCTTACCTTAACCCTGCATATACCGGTAGCATTTCCTCCAGCGAAGCCTGGACATGGGCCGTGCTGGATTTGGTGGCCCAGGTTAAATTTCTCACCTTATTCGTGTTATTGTTTGGCGGCGGCCTGGTGCTGCTATTACCGCGCGGACCGCGTTGGACTCAGGCGCGGCTTCTGTGGTTGATGGGGTTTGGTGTTATTCACGCCATCTTCTTCTGGGATGGCGATATTTTACTGGATTACGGACTGGTGTGGCTGCTGTGTCTGGGGCTGATTCGCCGGTCGCCGAGCGAGCGAAGCCTTATCGCCGCAGGTATCGTGCTCTATGCTTTTTTAGGGATAGGGCTTTTGCTGGTGTTTCAACTGTTGCTCGGCGACCAGCCTCCAGGCCGCTTCTGGCTGCCGGATATTGCCAATCGGGTGTATGAACATTATTGGCAAACCGAGGGCGGCCCGGAAGCCTGGCGCGAGCGGCTAAATTTACTGCACGGTAGTCTGCTGGCGATGGCGTCGCAATACGGTTGGCAATTGGCCGGCGCGATATTGATAGGCGCGGGGCTGATGCATAACGGTTGGTTGGCGGGTCGCCGTGAACCGGCGCATTATCGGCGGATGGCGCTGTGGCTGATTCCAGCGGGGTTGATAATCAACCTGCCGGCGGTGGTGGCCCAGTGGCAACTGGGCTGGGATTATCGCTGGTGCGGTTTTTTACTACAGATGCCGCGGGAAATCAGCGCGCCGCCGCAGGCGCTGGGCTATGTCGCCTTGCTGTATGGGTTCTGGCCGCGGCTGGCCGACAAGACGGTTATCCGCCTGCTTGGCAACGTCTGGAGAATGGCCCTGACCAATTACCTGCTGCAAACCCTTATATGTACCTTGCTCTTTAATAAGCTGGGATTATTTATGGCTTACGACCGGCTACAGCTGATGGCGTTTGTGCCGGCGGTCTGGTTTATCAATATTGCTGCGTCTGCCCTGTGGCTCAGGTATTTTCGTCAGGGGCCGCTGGAAGCGGTCTGGCAACAGTTAACGCGTTTGACCGGCGGTGTGCCGCAGCCGGACGCCTCTTAAGGTCTCATCTTTTGTGTTTTGACGCCGTCGGTCTCCGGCGGTGCCGTTCCCCTCCCTCGCGCCGCTTACTCCTACATCCGCCGCTGGCCTTTGCATCCGCCTGGGCTATCCTTAATGCCATACTTTTTCGCACGGCGTTTAGCGCCGGTCTGCGCCGCGAGGCCGCCGGTCCGGTTGAACATGCCGGATAAAATGAGGTCTATTAGCATCATTGACCGCCCGTTGACGGCTGCCGGGCAGGCCTGAGGGGCGTTTCGTTCCGACACGGCAGCGGTTATCCGGTCAATAAAACGGGCGGCCGCGCTCCGTGTCGCCCGATGGATGAGCGCTTTGCTACTGGGATTGCGGGTAATGAAAATTTTGGTGATTGAGGATGATAAACTCTTGCGCGAAGGCCTGCAGCAGGCGCTGGAGCAGGAACATTTTGCCTGTGAATGCGCTGCTGATTTGCGTCAAAGCTGGCCGTTATTGACCTCCACGACATACAGCCTGATTATTCTTGATTTAGGCTTGCCGGACGGCGATGGGATGACGCTGCTGGAAAAACTTCGCCGGCAAGGCAACGGCGTGCCGGTATTGATCCTGACCGCGTGTGACGCGATTGACGAGCGGGTCCGCGGCCTGGATTTCGGCGCAGACGATTATCTAATTAAACCCTTTGCGCTAAGCGAATTGCTGGCCCGCGCCCGGGCCATCATTCGCCGTCATAAGGGTGTCAGTAATAACCTGCTGTGGGTAGATGGTATTTCCCTGGATTTGACCCACAATGATGTCACCGTGGACGGTAAAGCGGTCATATTGACCCCGAAGGCGTTTGCCATCCTCTCCCAGCTGATGTTGCGGGCGGGGCATCGCATCCATCGTGAAATTCTGCATCAGGATCTTTACAGTTTGGATGATGATCCCTCTTCCAACTCGCTCGAAGTGCATATTCATCATCTGCGCCAGAAAATAGGCCGTGACCGTATCCAGACGCTGCGCGGCTTCGGTTATCTTCTCACCACCGCGGAGAAATCATGAGCGGTCTGCGGATGCGCGCCGGCCGCTTTTACAGCATGCGTTGGCGGCTTATTATTGTGCTCGGCGCAATCATGCTGGTATGCCAGCTGATAAGCGTGCTTTGGTTATGGCATGAAAGTAGAGAGCAGATCGACTTGCTGGTCGACAAAACGCTCGCAGAAGCGGTGCGCAATGAGCACGTCAATACCGAAATACATGAGGCTATCGCCTCTTTGAGCGTGCCCTCATTGCTGATGATACTGGTAACGCTGTTTTTTGCTTTCAGGCGGTGAAATGGATCACCCGGCCGCTGTCGGTGCTGCAAACGCAGCTGCAAACCCGCAGTGCGGAAAGTGTTGACCCGCTGCCGGAAACCGGCGATATCAACGAGGTGCTGGCCGTTACCCGCAGTTTGAATCAGCTGCTGGCGCGGCTGAATACCACGTTGCAGCAGGACAGGCAATTTACCGCCGACGTGGCGCATGAATTACGTACGCCGCTGGCGGGGATCCGTTTGCATCTGGAATTGCATGAGAAGCAGCACCAGATTAACTGTCAGCCGCTCATTGAGCGGGTGGATAATATGGCGTTTACCGTTGAACAACTGCTGATGCTGGCCCGGATCCGCAATGATTTTTCGTCAGGACAGTATCAATTGGTGCGGTTGGTGCATGATGTCGTGGTGGCCCAACAAGACGAGCTGGCTGAGATGGCGGCTTTGCGCGGGCAGCGGCTGGAGTGGCGATTACCGGCCGCGGATCCGGAGATCCAAGGCAATGCGGTATTGTTGCGCCTGTTATTGCGTAATCTGGTGGAAAATGCCCATCGTTATTGCCCGGATGGAAGCACGATTACCGTTACCCTTCAGCAAGACGAAACCCCGTCTGGGCGCCGATGTGTTTTGCAGGTCATGGATGAAGGACCAGGTATCGACGAAGCGCGGTCGGTGGCGTTGACCCGACAATTTGTCAGAATGGATCAGCGTTATAACGGTATTGGCCTGGGGCTGAGTATCGTCACCCGTATTGCGCAATTACATCATGGCCGCTTTAGTCTGAGTAACCGTAAAGACAGGGGGGGTACCTTGGCTCGGCTGGAGCTGGACGGCTGACGGCGGTGGTCGCCTGTGGCGGGTCGGACAAGGCGCACCGGGTGTCGCCAGCGTCGGGGGCATACGCTCACCAACGCCTGGATGATGCGGGGGGGCGCGCTATTGGCTGCCCGTGGCTGGCCGATTTAACGGCTCATCGGTCGGGCAGTGTCCTGGCGGTAGCAGGCCTTGGTGGTTAACTGTGACCAAGCTCGGCCGTTATACACCGGCGATATCGGTCAAGCGCCAACTTACCTCTGACTTATGACGATGGCGCTAGCGACTGAGGATCAGTTTAGCGGTATTGCGCAGGGCTTGTGGCAAAGGGGAACGGATGTGATCGAGCAATGCCGTATTCACCACATAGTCCTGCTTGCCATCATCAAACAGCAGTTTGGCGGAATCCACCACGCGACTTTCCCACTTCTGATGGGTTTGTACCTGACCTTTTTCACGACTAATACGCTTGCCGCTGTCAATACGCTGTTCCAAATCCGCCCGGATCTCATGACGAAACTAATTGCCAGCCGCTTTAGCAGTACGCAAATCCAATCGATGCTGAATCTGCTCAGGATAGCGGTATTGAAAATGTTTCAAACGGATATGATGGGGCCAGATGAGATTGGGGAATTTGCCGACCGGCCAGAGGCTGTCCTCTTTCCATTCGCGGTTTCTGTGTTTCACAAAACGCGCTTCAGAACTGTTACAGGCAAAGAATTTCAGGGCATCAATTGATGCGCCGTCACGATAACGTTCCGGGTATAGCCGATAGTCCTCGGCATCCTTTTCAGTGAAATAATATTGAAAGCTTGCGCAGTGAACAATATCGTAATGCTTGCCGACCTTGGCTAAAAATTCACGCGGGTTATCAATATAGAATTCATCAGAGTCCAGCCGGCACCACCAGTCGCCTTCCTGTGCCTGTTGGCAGAATTTATTGTAAGCCCGCGAACGTAGACCGTCGGTAAATTCATCCGTGATTTGGCCAAAGACTTCTACCTTGTCCCAATGGCGAAATTTTTGATCGATAAGCTCCCAGGTTCCATCCGTGCTAGCATGATCAATCAAAAAAATCTTATCGACCCAGGGTAAAGCCGCTTCCAGCGCTTTTTCCAGCACGTCGATTTCATCTTTCACCATACAAATCGCGAATATTTTCATTTTTATCTACACCCGTTGTCCGGACCGCTACGCAAATTTATCAGCATTAAGTCCGTTTCAAGATTAAAATCAAAGAGTTGCAGTCATAACATCCATTAAAATAATCACTTCCATTACACATCGTTATTGCTGGGCCAATCCAGGCACTGAGCATCACGCTGTAACCCCTGTTACGACCTGATTCGCATGACGTTCATTGAAAATTATCACTCGCCGAGTATAACTTTTTGCGCTCAGGCACAACAGACGCGGTCGGCAAAATCAGATTTTTCTAGGGCTTAGCTGTCAAGGCCGGCTTCGGACGTCCGGCCGCCAATGGCGAAGTACTGTGTGGTGCCCCGTCCCTGTTTCTGTTCCTGCCACTGACCTTGATCTTGACCCTGTTCCCGCCTCTGTATCTGTGCCTGTTCCCGTCCCTTTATCTGGCGCTGTATCTGGCCCTGTCCTGGTCCGGTGACCGCCCCTGGGCCTGCTGCGTCCTTATAATGCTTGCGTCCCGGCTCAGCGGCAAAGATGACATCGGGTCAGACAGGACAGTCAATGAAAATAGTTACAACATACTGTAACGTTTCATTCTTACACCCTTTTCACTTTGCTAACTCTTCCATAGCCCGGCTTTAATGATGTAAGCGTTTTCTGTCCTGTGATCTGATTCACGCTGCGTTTAATTTAAACCCGTTAGGATAAGCGCAGATGTTTCGTAATTGTTATCACATGGAGTGAGAAACATGAGGGAAGAGCTGATTGTATGACAACGATTCGTGATGTAGCCCGCCTGGCGGGTGTGTCAGTGGCAACCGTTTCTCGGGTGTTAAACGACAGCGCGTCTGCCAGTAAGCAGGCGAGGGAGCGCGTTCTCTCAGCGGTATCTCAATTGGGCTATAGTCCTAACGCCAATGCGCAGGCGCTGGCAAACCAGAGCAGCGATACCATCGGGGTGGTGGTCATGGACGTCGCCGACCCCTTCTTTGGCGCGTTGGTAAAAGCGGTGGATGATGTGGCGCAGCGGCATCGGAAGAATGCCCTGGTAAGCAACAGCTACCATCAGGCGGATAAAGAGCGCCACGCCATCGAGGTTTTGATTCGTCAGCGCTGCAGCGCCCTGGTAGTGCATGCCAAAATGCTCAGCGACGAGGAACTCATTGCCTTCATGCAAAGTGAGCCGGGCATGGTGTTGGTTAATCGCACCGTGGCTGGCTATGAGCACCGCTGTGTCGCCCTGGACAATGTGGCTGGCGCGCTGATGGCGACGCGGATGCTGCTCAAGCAAGGGCATCGCAATATTGGCTATATCGGCTCCAACCATGATATCGAGGACCAGCACCAACGGCGCCAGGGGTACCTGCTGGCCATGAATGAGGCGGGTATTACGCCACAGCAGAGCTGGCAGGTGAGGGCGGATCCTTATCTGCACGGCGGCGAACAGGCGATGGTGGAGCTCGCTCCTCGGCCGCAACCAGCAGTTGAGCGCCGTATTTGTCTATAACGACAGCATGGCGGTCGGGGCGTTGGCGACGCTAAAAGAAAACGGTATCACCGTTCCGGCGCACTTTTCAGTGATTGGTTTTGACGACCTTCCCATGTCGCGCTACACCAGTCCACATTTGGCGACGGTGCGTTATCCGGTATGCATGATGGCGGTAGCCGCGACATAACTGGCGTTAAAAGGGACGGCCGGCCAACTCGATCCCAGTCAGCACCATCTGTATATGCCGACGCTGGTACGTCGCCATTCGGTGGCGCCGCGCCAAACTGTGACGGCGATCGCTGCTTCGCCACAAGATGAAATGTAACCGGTTTCAAAGTGTAAGAACATTCACATTATATTAACATCCATCCCGATATGCTGTAGCCGTTCTCCCGTCAGACATGGATAAATGCGTCGTTCGAGTTGCTCTCGGATGACGCACTTGCCACGGTCCCTGATGCCGTCTGGCGGGGCTATCCGGCTTGGCCCATTTTTGCCATGACCTGAATGCATTGTGAGAGACTCACTGAGTGCTACCCTACTGATATCCGGAGATACTAATGAATAAGAAGGCATTTACCCTTACTGCTCTGGCAGCTGGCCCGATGTTTTCCATGGCCGCGCAGGCCGCCAACGTGCGTATTGGCGTCACGATTTATAAACATGACGATAATTTTATGTCGGTAGTACGCAAAGCTCTGTAAAAAGACGCCAAAGACAGTTCCGGCGTGACGTTGCTGATGAATGACTCCCAAAATGATCAGTCCAAACAAAACGACCAAATTGATGTGCTGATTGCCAAAGGGGTTAAAGCGCTCGACATTAACCTGGTAGACCACGCAGCAGCGCCCGTTGTCATTCAGAAAGCGCGCGGCAACGATATTCCCGTTGTGTTCTACAACAAAGAGCCGAGCCGTAAAGATCTGGATAGCTACGATAAAGCCTATTACGTCGGTACCGACTCCAAAGAATCGGGCATTATACAAGGCGAGCTGATTGCAAAACATTGGAAAGCCCATCCTGACTGGGACTTAAATAAAGATGGTGTCATTCAATTCGTCATGATAAAAGGCGAGCCGGGACACCCGGATGCGGAGGCGCGCACCAGCTACGTCATCAAGACCCTGAACGATCAAGAAAAATTAAAGACCCAGCAGCTGCAGCTTGACACCGCCATGTGGGATACCGCTCAGGCCAAGGACAAAGTTGACGCCTGGCTTTCCGGGCCTAACGCCAACAAGATTGAAGTGGTGATCGCCAATAACGGCGCCATGGCCATGGGCGCGGTAGAAGCCCTTAAAGCCCATAACAAGTCCAGCATCCCGGTATTTGGCGTGGACGGACTGCCGGAAGCCCTGGCGTTGGTTAATTCTGGCGCGATGGCCGGTACCGTGCTTAACCGATAATCAGGCCAAAGCCACGTTTGATCTGGCAAAAAACCTGGCGGAAGGTAAAGGCGCCGCCGACGGCACGCAATGGAAGCTTGAAAATAAAGTCGTTCGTATTCCTTACGTTGGCATCGATAAAGACAACTTAGCGCAATTCAAAAAATAAAACCCGATACCCCCGCCGATCCCGGCGGGGGAATGAAACCTGTCTATTTTTGAGCTGGTGTAACTATGGACGACATTACGACCGAACCGCATCACGAATGATTGCTGGAAATGAAAAATATCAGCAAATCATTTCCTGGCGTAAAAGCATTGGATAACGTAAATCTCAATGTCCGTCCCCATTCTATTCACGCCTTGATGGGGGAGAACGGTGCGGGCAAATCCACGTTATTAAAATGCCTCTTCGGTATTTACAGTAAAGATGCGGGAAGCATCATATTTCAGGGACAGGAAGTTAATTTCAAAAATTCTAAAGAAGCGTTAGAACAAGGGGTTTCCATGGTGCACCAGGAGCTTAACCTGGTGTTACAGCGTACCGTAATGGACAATATGTGGCTAGGTCGCTACCCGCGCAAAGGGATATTCGTCGACCATAAGAAAATGTATCAGGACACCAATACCATTTTTGAAGAGCTGGATATCGATATCGACCCACGGGATAAAGTGGCCACCCTCTCGGTGTCTCAGATGCAAATGATCGAGATAGCCAAGGCGTTTTCCTATAACGCCAAAATCGTCATCATGGATGAACCGACCTCGTCATTGACCGAAAAAGAAGTCAACCACCTCTTCAGTATCATTCGCAAATTGAAAGCGCGCGGCTGCGGCATTGTGTATATCTCCCATAAAATGGAGGAGATTTTCCAGCTGTGCGATGAAATCACCATTTTGCGTGATGGACAATGGATTGCCACTCAGCCGGTAGAGGGGCTGAGTATGGATCAAATTATCGCCATGATGGTAGGCCGCTCGCTGAGTCAGCGCTTCCCCGATCGTATTAGCGAGCCGGGAGAGGTGATGCTCGAAGTCCGCAACCTCACCTCGTTGCGTCAGCCCTCAATTCGCGACATTTCGTTTGATTTGCATCAGGGAGAAATTCTCGGGATCGCCGGCCTGGTCGGCGCCCGGCGTACCGATATTGTGGAAACCTTATTCGGCATCCGCGAAAAATCCGCCGGCACCATCCGTCTGCACGGCAAAACAATCAAAAACAGCAGCGCCAACGAAGCCATCAGCCACGGTTTCGCGCTGGTGACCGAAGAGCGGCGCGCCACCGGGATTTATGCCTTCCTGGATGTCGGCTTTAATTCGCTGATTTCCAATATTCGCAGCTACAAGAACAAGATGGTCCTGCTCAATAACACCCGTATGAAGAGCGATATTCAGTGGGTCATCGACGCGATGCGGGTCAAAACGCCGGGACACGGCACCCATATCGGATCGCTGTCTGGCGGCAACCAGCAAAAGGTCATCATCGGCCGCTGGCTGCTTACCCAGCCGGAAATATTGATGCTGGACGAGCCCACCCGCGGTATCGACGTCGGCGCCAAGTTCGAGATTTATCAGCTAATGACCGAGCTGGCGAAACGGGGTAAAGGCATCATCATTATCTCTTCCGAAATGCCGGAACTTCTCGGCATTACCGATCGCATTCTGGTCATGAGCAACGGTCAAATGGCAGGGATCGTCAATACCAAAGAAACCTCGCAGAATGAAATTTTGCGTCTTGCTTCCCTGTATCTTTAATTTTTAAGGGTTTAACGATGAATGCGTTGAAAAAGAAAAGCATGCTCACTTACCTGAAAGAGGGTGGCATTTATGTGGTATTGCTGGTGCTGTTGGCCATTATTATTTTCCAGGATCCGACTTTTTTAAGCCTGATGAACCTGAGCAATATCCTGACCCAATCCTCGGTGCGGATTATCATTGCCCTTGGGGTGGCGGGCTTGATTGTCACGCAGGGAAAAGACCTGTCGGCGGGGCGCCAGGTGGGCCTGGCGGCGACGTTGTTACAATCGATGGATAACGTCAATAAAGTCTTCCCCGATATGCATAGCCTGCCCATTCCGGTGGTTATCTTGATTGTGTGCGCCATTGATGCCGTTATCGGGCTGGTTAACGGTTTGGTCATCGCCTATTTAAACGTGACGCCGTTTATTACCACCCTGGGTACCATGATTATCGTCTATGGGATTAACTCGCTTTATTACGATGTGGTCGGCGCCTCGCTGATTGCCGGTTTTGAGTCGAACTTCTCAAGCTTTGCGCAAGGGTTTATTCGTTTCGGCGATTTTAAATTGTCGTACATTACTTTTTACGCGCTGATCGCCATCCTGTTTGTCTGAGTGTTGTGGACCAAAACGCGTTTTGGTAAAAACATCTTCGCTATCGGTGGCAACCCGGAAGCGGCAAAAGTTTCCGGCGTCAATGTGCCGTTAAACCTGATTATGATTTACGCCTTTGGCGGTATGTTGGAAGCGGGGCGTATTGGCAGCGCCACCAACAACCTCGGTTTCATGTATGAACTGGATGCGATTGCGGCCTGCGTGGTGGGGGGCGTTTCGTTTGCCGGCGGGGTCGGCACGGTGCTGGGGGTGGTTACCGGCGTCATCATCTTTACCGTCATAAACTATGGCCTGACCTATATCGGCGTTAACCCTTATTGGCAATATATCATCAAAGGCGCCATCATTATTTTCGCGGTCGCGCTGGATTCCCTGAAATACGCCAAGAAAAAGTAATTTTAGCCTCGTTCGGGTCCGCGTGCCGGCGTGGCCCGCGTATGGCACGATTGCCGCACGTCAATGTGGTTTCGCGACGACGTACCCGCGCCCGGCACGATTGCCGCACGGCAATCCGCTATGTGAAGACGTGCCAGTGTCCGGCCTGGTACTGACACCCGTGTCCTTGGCATTATCGTTGCGGCGCAAAGAGAGTTTTCTTGCGCCGCACCAATGTTTGCCATCATCGGGCCCGCGCGCTTAGGGCAGTCGGTCCCGCGGTGCGAACTGGCCACCCTCGACGCTGTCCCGGTAATGCCGCTTTCCTTAAAACCGCATCAAACCAGCGGGCTACTCTTGAGACCCGTTATCACTTGCCTCTCCCGACGGGTTAACGTCATGGGTTTTGGCCGAACCGGGCAGCACCGGTTTAACCCCGTGTGGCTGCTTTTGCTGGATTTCCAATAGTTGCTCCGGCGAGACGGCCGGATACCCTTGCGTGCCTTGCGGAATTTCATGGCGCGCGGGGATGGGGATCAAGGGACCCAGAAAACGCGGCTCCCGCTTCATGAGATACAAATCCGACAGCGCGCCCAGGCGAGCGCCGATTTCACGCACCCGGACGGACAGCATGTTTTTCGGCGACGGCACCGCATAGCACTGGGCTTGAATGCCCATGTTTAAGGCGATAAACAGCGCGCGCTCACAATGAAAACGCTGGGTAATGATGGTGAAATCGTTGGTGTCAAAGACTTTTCGGGTACGGATAATGGAATCCAGTGTCCGAAAGCCGGCAAAATCCAGTACGATATCGGCGGCGGGCATACCCTGCGCAATCAGGTCACGACGCATGGTAACCGGTTCATTATAGCTTTGCAGCGCATTATCGCCGCTCAGCAGGAGGTAATTGACCTTGCCGCTGTTGTAGGCATTGAGTGCGCCCTGAATGCGGTAAAGGTAATACTGATTGATGACGCCGGTGCGGTAATACTTGGCGGTGCCCAGCACTACGCCCACCTGACGGTGCGGCAGGGCCGTCAGATCATCATAGATGAAGGGCGCGGTTTTCCAGCTGATCCAGCGGTCAAGGCCCACCGCCGTCAGTACGAGAACGCCTGCAATAATGAACAGGGTAAAAATCAGGCGTTTCAACATGCTATAGCCTTTGCCGGTTCCCGCGAAATAATCATGGCTTCAAGGCTACTTTACCTGTCGGGCTGAAGCAAGGTGCGCAAGGGGCAAGTCAGGTCAATGCCGCAAATTTGCCCCTTTGCCGGCCGGGTTTTCCTGACCGGTTGATGGAGGGTTTAAAAATAGGTGCGGCGATAATCGCGGTACTGCGGCTGCCAGAAGTTATGCTCGATGGCCAGAGACAGCGTTTCCTCAGAGGTGACCAGCGCCACCCCGTGAACTTGCGCTGCCTTGGCGACCGCCATGGCGATCACCCGCGACACCGACTGAATATCGTTAATGTCCGGCAGCAGCGCGCCGCCGTCGCCGTTGGCCAACGGTGAGCACTCCGCTAGGGCCCGACTGGCCGCGATCAGCATGGCATCGGTTACCTGACCGGCGCCCGAGGCCAAGACGCCCAGACCGATACCGGGGAAAATATAGGCGTTATTGCACTGTGCAATCGGGTAGGTTTGGCCCTCAAGCTGAACCGGTGCAAACGGACTGCAGGTTGCCACCAGGGCCGCGCCGTCGGTCCAGCGTAAAATATCTTCCGGCGTCGCTTCAACGCGTGAAGTGGGATTGGACAGCGGCATCACGATGGGACGCTCGCAGTGCTGATGCATATCCCGGATAATCTCTTCGGTAAACAGCCCCGGCTGGCCTGAGACGCCGATCAACACCGTCGGTCTGGCATTACGCACGACATCCAGCAGCGAGATGGTGTCGCTGTCCAACTGCCAATCGCTAAGGCTATCGCTGGATTGCACCAGGCGACTTTGGAAATCCAACAGGTTCGCCAGCTTGTCGGTCAGCAAACCAAAGCGATCGACCATCAGGACACGGCGGCGGGCTTCGTCTTCGCTCAGACCTTCGGTACGCATTTCCGCGATAATCTGTTCGGCGATACCGCAACCGGCTGAGCCGGCGCCCAGGAATACCACCTTTTGATCGCGTAAGCGTTTCCCCGCGGCTAGCGGCCAGCAAACAGCCCAGCGTGACGGCGGCGGTACCCTGAATATCATCGTTAAAGCAGCACAGTTCTCTGCGATAGCGGTTAAGCAGAGGGGTCGCGTTTTTCTGAGCGAAATCTTCAAATTGCAGCAGGACATTCGGCCAACGGCGTTTCACCGCCTGAATAAACGCATCGACAAACTCATCGTATTGCTCACCGGTGATGCGCGGATGGCGCCAGCCCATATACAGCGGGTCGTTAAGCAGTTGCTGGTTATTCGTGCCAGCATCTAGCACCACTGGCAGAGTGTAGGCGGTGCTGATGCCGCCGCAGGCGGTATACAGCGACAGTTTTCCGATGGGAATGCCCATGCCGCCAATCCCCTGATCGCCCAGGCCCAAAATGCGCTCGCCGTCGGTAACCACAATAACTTTGACATTCTGCTTGGTGGCGTTTTGCAGCATATCCTCAATCTTGTCGCGGTTATTATAGGAAATAAACACGCCGCGCGCGCGGCGATAAATATCGGAAAACCGCTCGCAGGCGTCGCCAACGGTCGGGGTATAGATAATTGGCAACATCTCAGCCAAATGAGCCGCGAGTAAGCGATAAAACAGCGTTTCGTTGGTATCCTGGATATTGCGCAGATAAATGTGGCGATCAATATTAGTGCGAAAATCCTGGTATTGCCGCCAGGCGCGCTCAGCCTGCTCCTCAATGGTTTCCAACGTATCCGGCAGCAAACCCTGCAAATTGAAATTGTCACGCTCTTCCAGAGAGAAAGCGCTGCCTTTATTCAGCAGAGGGAATTTCAGCAGAATAGGGCTGGCATGGGGTATATACAGGGGACGTTTGCTTTCGTATTCCAGTTCCATTTTCTTCACTCATCGTTACTGATAATGTTGGCTGTAGCAACAGCATAAAAGATCACGGCGGTGATTGTCCTGCCGGAGTTGTAATATATTTTTTACTGCGCGCCGTTAAATACGCCCGTTGCCGGACCGTCGACGCGTCGTGGGTCACAGAGAAAGACTGAGATGATGTACCTCATGGCAGCCCAGCGCGGCAAGAGTCGCATTCGTCGCCGGCCACTGCGTTATCGACGCATTTTGTCGCTCGGCCAATACCGCCCGCGTTATCTGCTGGTTATAGACGCCAGCGGCGTTCATCAGGATGAGCGCCGTCTGCAGCGGCGGCAGACTGGGATTGAACGCGGCGTTTTCCGCATAGCGTCCCGCGTAAATGCGGCCATCCTGCGCCTGTAGCGCAACGCCGCTATGGCTTTGGCTGTAGGGCGCATGGCTGCGGCTTGCCGCAGCTAGCGCTGCGCTAACCAAAGGATCATCGTCATCGGGGGATGCCGCGGACAGGCCATGGTCCAGCCAGGCAGCGACGGCGAAAGCGTGGTCAATTTCATCCAGCAACAGGCTGTGAATAGCGAGATCGCGTGGTCCGAACGCATCGGGAAGATAGCTGGCGAGCGTTGCGGCGGCACGCTCGGGCAGGCAGATAATCAAATCGGTGCCGCTGTTCAATTCATTCATAAACTGCCGGCAATGGCCGCAGGGGGTGTAGTTAACCGTGAGCGCCCGCAGACGTTTCTCGTCACGCAGCCAGGCGTGGGCGATCGCGCTTTGTTCCGCATGCACCGTTTGCTGTAATGGCGCGGCGACGAATTCCATATTGGCGCCGAAATACAGATTGCCGCTAATGCCGCGCGCGATGGCGCCGACGTTAAAATGGGAAAGCGGCGTGACGGCATAAGCAGCGGAGAGCGGCAGCAGCGTCAAGCACAACGCGTCTTCGTCCAGATCGTTGGCCTGCATAAGTTGCTTAACCTGAGCGGCGCTCAGCCATCCGGCGAAGTCGTGTTGACTGATTAGCGGCGCTATGGTAGCACGCAACGCAGGGCTAACCGCGGCCAGCGCCGGTGCAAAACGAGCCATCATAATGGATCTCTGTACATTGGGCAGGCAATCATTGTAAACAGGGATAACGCGATTAACTACGATCGATATCTTATCGTTAACAATTAACCGAATAATTTGAGCAATAATGGAAACAAAAAAGGTGCAATCAGCGACGTGATGATGCCGCAGATGACCAGCGCCAGCGAACTGAATGCCCCTTCTTGAAAATCCACCTCGGCGCAGCGGGCGGGTAACCCAGCGCGTGAGATGCGGTTCCCATCGCCAGGCCGCGCGCCGCCCGGGTGGATATCTGCAGCAGCTTGAACAGACTATGGCCGAACACCGCGCCAAGAATGCCGACGAAGATGACGCATACCGCCGTCGCGGCAGGAATACCGCCGATGGATTGGGAAACCGCCATGGCGATGGGGGTTGTCACCGATTTCGGCATTATCGAGGCGGCCATCTGCGGCGAAACGCCCAGCCACAAGGCAATAGCGGCGCCGCTCACCATGGCGGTAAGACTGCCGGCGAAGCAAATGCTGATAATGGATTTCCAGCGCGCGCGAATCTGATGCAACTGTTCATATAACGGGTACGCTAGCGCCACCACCGCCGGCTGGAGCAAATCATTTAGTATCTTGCTGCCGGCGAAATAGCGCTCATAGGGTATACCGGTCGCCAGCAGTAGCGCGATAATTACCACCATGGAAACCAGCAACGGATTTAATAGCGGCATGCGTGCCCAACCGACCAGGCTGCGAGAGGCGAAAAAGACGCCGAGCGTTAGCGGCAGCGACCACATAAGCGTAGGCAGCATTATCGGTCTCCGGCGTCCTGCGGCTGACCGGCGATCGGCCACTCACGGTGCACATCATAATGGGAACTGAGCCCCACTACCACCATCACCATAACGGTACTGACGGCGCAGGAGATGACGATAGGCCCCAACTGCTGATAATAATTCATCACGCCGACGCCGATGGGAACGAATAACAGCGCCATATAACGGATTAGCAAATAACAGCCGGGTTTCAGCCACAGCGTGGGGACCAGCTGAAAAGAGAGCAACACAAAAAGGAGCAACATGCCGATGATACTGCCGGGGATCGCGAAGGGCAGCAGAGCAGAAAAGAAAATGCCGGCATATAAACAGAGGTAGATGAGTATAAACGCCCGGACAAAGGCCCAGGCATTAGTCACAATCTTGCGCATAATAGCCATCCTAACGATGATGTATTTATTATACAATTAAATTTTGAATTGTGCCAGCCCTCACGGATCGGCAACGGATATCCCCTCGGGGCAACCCACAACGCCGCCGCCAAGGGGAAAATAGCGCTAGTTCAACAAGGGGCGTCGGCGCAGCGATGAGGCACGATATGCCAATCTCTGCACGCGCGTTGACCGCGGCGATAGTCACGTATGATAAGCATAA
Source organism: Candidatus Sodalis endolongispinus (assembly GCF_018777395.1). Classification (GTDB taxonomy): domain Bacteria; phylum Pseudomonadota; class Gammaproteobacteria; order Enterobacterales; family Enterobacteriaceae; genus Sodalis_B; species Sodalis_B endolongispinus. The sequence goes on along the minus strand of NZ_JAFJYC010000001.1, from coordinate 416,016 downwards.
GCCAGTCTGCGCTATTCATCATCAACGCGCTTTTCAGCTCTACATGCAGTTGGATAAAATCGCTGACATCCTGCTCCTTGGGTGGGGGGCAGGCGATGTTTTTCGGCGTACCGGGTTAATTCGGTCATCAGCCCGTCGCTGAAATGCACCTCAAGCTGGGTGAGCACGTCTTCCGGGTCAGTGGAGCAGATTTTCGGCACCGTCGCTGACGCATCGTGCTGCAGAGTAATAAATCGGTTAACGGGGGACGAGAGCAGAATGATTTGCTTTAACAATTCATCGTTCGCCAACGCAATCCGTTTTTTCACATCGGGGTAATCATGACAGAGCAAAAGTTTGACCAGCGGATCCGTGATAACCACTAAGCCTTTAACGTAAGCGTCCTGCGCCGCATAGAATAACGGCGTTTTTTTCAGCATCGTCGGCGATAGCGCTGACGAAATAGCCGTGCGATTGCCGTCGTCAGTACCCACCATAGCAACATTGGTATAATTTAACCGGGTGATGTTATTAATGAAGTCACAGGCGCGTCGCAACACGTCATTGAATGACGCCACGACCCGTGCAAGCTCGCGGTCATCTACCGAGGAGAGAAAAAGACTGATAAAGGCCTTAAATGCGGCCTCGTCGACCTCGATACGCCGTTGTAACTGGCGCAAGCGGGCTTTGGTGCCCTCCAATAGTAGCCCGGTAAATTTTCGCGCCTCGCTAAATTCGTAGGGCTCCGCCTTTATCCCCTGGGGCGAAAGACGGCGTAATAATAGTTTATCGTTTTCAGCGCCCAATAATGGCTCGTAGAAGGTCACTTTCTGAATATGGGGTTCACGTGCCATCGCCTGGGCGTTAAGCATGGCTTGCTGCCGTCTTTGTGTTTGCGCAGGAGGGAGCCTGGTTGCGCCGGTCATTTTCTCCAGAGTGCTGGACATATTGCCCAAATAGAAAAATTGCCAGCTATTGCCATTGAAGCCTCCCCCGTTATTGAAGACCTGACCGGTGCACGCCGGTGCGTCGTCGCTGGAGATGGCGCACGCCGCGTCCAATTGCGCCAGTGTCAAGCCACTGGCAACACCAAGCCAGAACACCGGCGGCAACCGGATGCCGGCATCGACGACAAGCCACGCGCCTCGCTGGCCTTTTATCCCTAATACCGCGTCCGCGCGCGCCGCCAAAACCGAGCGTAAGCCGATTGTACGATTATAGGTTCGCGCATTATCGCTGAGACAATGGAACATCATGACCCCCTGAATGACCTGCGCAGGGGTTATTTCTTCTATTACCCTTCGTCCGGGCCAGGCGGTAGGTGCCGTACAGGCAAGCGGCGCCGCGGGGCGGCAGGAACTCTTGGCGTCGGCGGGCGGCGGGAAGTCTGACGACTTGGTCACTGAGGGAACGTACTCTCCCAGCGCCGCTTTGACGTCCTTTAAGCGGAAGGGATACCACAGACCCAGGAACAGGGTCTCCAGTATCTCGGGGGCAATAACCGGGCTCCCGCTGGTACCATAACTCTTGACATATTCCAACGTCGGTAGGACCTGCAGATAGACCAATATCGCGGCAAAGCGCAGGTCGAAATCGAGTAAATGCGGGTTGCCGGTGAGTCGCCGGTAAATTTCATGTTGACTGAGGTTATAGAATGCCGGCAATTGCCGATGCTTAGCCGAGAGATCCTGTCGTAGTTTTTGTAATGCGATATACAGCCATTCGGCGGTATGAAATAGTGCGCGCGCCATAGCGGGGTCAGGAGGTTGCTGGGCGTTATACAGCGTCATCAGCCAGGAAGACGAGTGGAAAAACAATGTTGATAAGATTGGGGATTACTCAACGATACCCCCGATCTCATTTTGCATAAAAATCTCCAATTCGCAATACAATGCGCCCGGCACCAGGCGGTCTAACTCAATTTGGTATTTGCCGTGAAAATCCGTCATTGCCATGGGGCCATTAAGGTATTGCGATAGGATACTGCCTAGCTGGAAACGTCCTAACGGCGGGGTAGCAATGACGTCCGCCCATTCGTGGCGCATGGTGCGATAAAGCTGGTGTAAATGCAGGAGATACTGCCTGACTTCGTGCGTGTAGGCGATATGCGAGGCATGAATAAGGTTAATTTCCCGCAACAACTGCAAATAGATTTTTTGCAACAGAGTACCCAAAAGCAAGGGTTCAGCGCCGGTTGCTTCTTCATTACTCAGTGCCTCAATCATAATCGGATGAGAAATACGGTTGTAAAAATCCCGCGGCAGGTGATGGTCAATGAAATCCCCCAAAATAGGCACGTTGCTGACGTCGGCAATATTGTTGAGCTGTGCGCGCTGCAAGGGATAATCGAGCCACTGCTGGCGGGTCGAATTGCGGGATGGGGCGGGTGTGACGCCCACGTCCGCGGTCGCGAGCTGTGGCGTGTCCACGGGGAACAACGGCGTAGGCTGCTTGATGTCGACGGACTTGACGTCAGTGGTTCGGTCGGGCATGACGTCAGTGGTTTGGTCTGGTATGACGTCAGTGGTTTGGTCGGGCGTGACCTCCGTGACTTGGTCGGGGGTGTAGAGGTCCGGGTCAACGCGGGGTTCGGCGCGAGCGCCGGTTGCGGATAACGACATCCCCCCCAGCAGCATTCTTTGCGGCCAACTGCCCCGGGAGGGGATAGCCAACCCTATCGCTGTCGTCAGCAGCGTTTCCAGAGCACCTGATAGCGTCACATAGCCCTGCGGTGAAGATACGCTGGCACCGATGGCCGGCTTGGGCGACGATGTGCAGACGGCAGTAAGTGCGTTTTCCTCCCGGGTGTCTTCACGGTACCTACCTGCCGCCGGTACGCATTTTCTGACCCAGACTTGTTGCCCAAATGACGGCCCACAGGGGGGATCCTCGCGGTGACGGGCTAACGCCTGTGGGCGGTGCGATGCCCCGTTTGCCGCGATTTCCCCTGTGGCGCCGCGACGTTTCCCCTTCGGCACGAAAGGCAGCTGCGCCGCCCCCCCCGGCGCACGCCAGTGAGTGGTCTGCGCGGGCAGGGCGATGTTAACCAGCAAAGACCAATACCGCCGCGCCTTGACGAAAAGTTGATTGACGCTGATGGGGAACTGCAGCCATTGACGCTCGGGCAAAGACGGTGTGGCCGGTAACTGATAATCCAGCGCCACCACCAGACAGGCGAAGGCAAGTAAACTCGGGTCTGGGTCGTCTTCACCGTATTCTCCATCAAATAACAGCGATAGCAGGTTACCGCCCAGCCAGTCCGTTGCGATGGCGTGAAGATAGCTGGCCAGCACCGCCAGCGTGACGTCAGCGCAAGACCTTCCATCATGGCCAAAGCGATATCGCGGCGCTCCGTGACGGACACATATATCGCCTGCGCCAGGGACATTATCTGCAGGGGTAAGATAACATGGGTACTGGCCAACGCCTGAAACAATAAGCGGGATTTCTGCAGTTCGGCAAATGACTTAAATACATGGAGCATGCAGCGGCGGCTATCTTCTGATTTAGCCCCCTGAAACACCAGACAGTAGCTGTATCTCCAGATAAGAGATAGGCTTGAATATATGTCTAACACTAACGCCAATTTTGATATGACCGGGATCCTGTTAGGTCAAGAAGTCCGTAAACGTAAAACTCCTCAGGAAAAAATGGCCATTATTCAGCAGAGGATGGAGCCCGGCATGAATGTCTCCCATCTCGCACGACTGCACGGTATTCCAGCCCAGCCTGCTGTTTAAGTGGAAAAAGCAATTGATCTTGCCCCGCCATCTCCGTACAGCTTTTGTATCTTAAGTTAACGAAGCCCGCTGCCGCCGGTATTCTCTCGGAGAGTGATATCCCAGCGCGCTGTGCGGATGGTTTTCATTGTAATGCGTGAACGCTGCTGCAAGGTTTCGCAGGGCTGCTCACCGCTGTTGTGCAGGGCTCCAGATCCAGTTCTCTGGCGAACCTCTGCGTTTCATGCGCGGTATACGCTGAACCGTTGTCCGTCAACCACTGCACCGCTGTATCGGGTAACCTGTCGCCGAAGCGCTTTTCTACCGACATCAGCATCACATCCTGCACGGTCGAACTGTCGTAGCCTACAGTGCTCGCAGACCAGTCTATGGCCTCTCTGTCGCAGCAGTCCAGTGCGAACGTGACCCGCAGTTTTTCACCGTTGTCGCAGCCGAACTCGAAGCCATCTGAACACCAGCGCATATCGCTTTCTGCCACCGCGATCCTGCCCTTATGCTCACGCCTCGGCCGCTCTGGTTTTCAATGTAATAACAGCAGGTTATGCTCACACATGATCCTGTAAAGTCGTTTCGCATTTACCGGCGTCAGTCCCTCTGCGCGACGTTGTTTACACAGGATGCCCCACACCCGCCGATAGCCGTAGCTGGGCATATCGCTGATGATGTCGAGGATGTCCGACAGTATTTCAGCGTCTGCTTCGTCATTACGCCGGTTACAGCGCCTGTCCTGCCAGTCGGCAGAACGCTTAATCCGCAGTGACAGCGGCGCACGCGACACGCTCATGGCGCGGCTGACCTGTGCTATTCCCCGGCCTTTGGCAACAAGGGCGCGTGCGCTATCCATTTTCGTGACTGGCCGTACTCCACGGCTTCTTTTAGGATCTCAACCTCCATCGTCTTCTTACCCAGAAGGCGCTGGAGCTCCCGGACCTGCTTCAATGCAGCTGCAAGCTCAGAGGCAGGAACAACGTCCTCCCCGGCAGTGAGGCTTCCTTCCTGATATTGCTTTTTCCACTTAAACAGCAGGCTGGGCTGGATACCGTGCAGTCGTGCGAGATGGGAGACATTCATGCCGGGCTCCATCCTCTGCTGAATAATGGCCATTTTTTCCTGAGGAGTTTTACGTTTACGGACTTCTTGACCTAACGGGATCCCGGTCATATCAAAATTGGCGTTAGTGTTAGACATATATTCAAGCCTATCTCTTATCTGGAGATACAGCTACTGTCTGGTGTTTCAGGGGGATAAATCACGCATTCGGCGCGGGAAAAGCTGAGTGATTTCGCCCAGAAAATCGCTATACCGCAGGACAATGTCCATTGCCATATCCGCGATGGCAATATTCGTGACGCGGTGACGCGGGCGGCGGATGAACTGAAGGCCGATGTCATCATTATCGGTTCACGTAATACCAATCTCCAGACCCACCTACTTGGCTCCGATGCCGCGGACATTGTGCGTTATGCCCGTGTTCCTGTTTTTGTTATTCGCTGATTACCTAAGCCGGAAGAAGATACGTTTTATGAAGACAGAAAACACGTTAAAAGCGGCGGATTCGACGCCGCATTATTACCAGCTGTCGGTAGCGGACACGCTGGAGAGAATAAACAGTACGGCGGAAGGATTAAGCCGTGAACAGGCCGCTGTGCGTCTGCGAACGCACGGCGAGAACGTGCTGCCGCAAAAAAAGGCCGGCCGGCATGGTTACGCTTTCTTGCACATTTTAATGACGTATTGATTTATGTGCTTTTGGCCGCCGCGGTGTTGACCGCCGTGATGGGGCATTGGGTAGATACGCTGGTGATTCTGGGCGTGGCGGTGGTGAATGCGCTCATCGGCCATATACAAGAAAGCAATGCGGAAAAATCGCTGCAAAATATTCGCAATATGCTTTCCAGCGAAGCGGTCATTATCCGGCAAGGCGCGCACGAAACGGTGCCCACCGCGACGCTGGTGCCGGGGGATGTCGTTATTATCCGCGACGGCGATCGCATCCCGGCGGATTTGAGAATTATCGAGGCGCACGGTCTGCGCGTCGAAGAGGCCATCCTCACCGGCGAATCCACGGTCGTGGAAAAAACCACCGTCGCGCTGGCGGGGGAACTTTCGCTTGGGGATCGCTCCAATCTGGTATTCTCTGGGACCACCGTGAGCTCGGTTGCCGGTAGAGGCGTGGTGGTGGCGACCGGCGGTGCGACTGAGTTGGGTCATATTAACCAGATGATGTCCGATATCGAGCAGCACCGTACGCCGCTGCTGGTGCAAATGGATAAACTGGGCAAAAGCATCTTCATCAGCATCCTGGTCATGATGGCCGCGTTGTTCGGCTTCAGCCTGCTGTTTCGCGAGATGCCGCTAACGGAATTGATGCTGCCGCTTATCAGCCTGGCCGTGGCCTCGGTACCGGAAGGGCTGCCCGCCATTATTTCCATTATTTTGTCCCTTGGCGTACAAACCATGGCGCGTCAACACGCCATCATTCGCAAGCTGCCGACCGTAGAGACGCTGGGCGCGATGACGGTCATCTGTTCCGATAAAACCGGCACGCTGACCATGAATGAAATGACGGTGAAAGCGGTGATTACCGCCGATCTGGTGTAACGCGTGGAGGGGGACAGCTATGCGCCGGTGGGCGCCATGCACCCCGTGGACAGCCAAACGCCCGTCGCCATCAGCGCCGGTTCGTTGCTGGAGCGGTATTTGCGCACCATCGATCTCTGCAACGACAGTCAATTGATGCAGGATGAAAACGGTCACTGGCAAGTTACCGGCGGACCGACGGAAGGCGCGCTGAAAGTGCTGGCGGCCAAAATGACGCTGCCCCCCGTTTCGACCGCGTTGAGCAGTAAAATTCCCTTCGATTCACAATATAAGTACATGGCGACGCATCATCTTGTCGGTGATGAGGAGCGTATTTTGCTTACCGGCGCGCCGGATGTTCTGTTCCGGCTGTGCCGTGAACAGCAAACGAAAAACGGCCTACAGCTGTTTGATCAACCTTATTGGGAAAGTAAAATCGTCGAGTATGCGCGCGATGGGCTGCGCATGGTTGCCGCCGCCTGGAAACCGGTTACGGCCGGGAAGGGGGAATTGACGCATCAGGATCTTGATCATGGCGTGATATTTCTCGGTATCAGCGGCATGATGGATCCGCCTCGTCCCGAAGCGATCGTTGCGATTCGCGACTGCCTGCAGGCCGGCATCCGGGTGAAGATGATCACCGGCGACCATCCGCAGACGGCGATGAGTATTGGTCAGATGCTGGGAATCGGCAATGCGCACCAGGCCATCACCGGCCGCGAACTGGAGGCGATGGACGATAGCCAGCTCAGCGAAGCGGCACAGGCGTATGACATTTTCGCGCGCACCAGCCCGGAGGATAAATTCCGCTTGGTGCGGGCGTTGCAAAGTCAACAGGAAATCGTCGGCATGACCGGCGATGGCGTGAATGACGCGCCGGCGCTCAACAGGCCGATGTCGGTATCGCGATGGGCATCAAGGGGACCGAGGTGACCAAAGAGGCCGCCGATATGGTGCTGACGGATGACAACTTCTCCACCATCGCCAGCGCGGTACAAGAAGGACGGCGCGTTTATGATAATTTGAAGAAAACCATTTTGTTCATCATGCCGACCAATCTGGCGCAGGGGCTTTTAATCATTATTGCGCTGCTGGCGGGGAATCTGATCCCGCTCACGCCGGTGCTGATTTTGTGGATGAATATGGCAACCTCCGCCACGCTTTCTTTCGGCCTGGCGTTTGAGGCGGGCGAGGCGAATATCATGCGACGGCCGCCGCGCGATCCCCGCTTGCATGTGATGGATAAGTTTGCCCTTTGGCGCGTAGCGTTTGTCGGCGGCATGATCGCCTTTAGCGCCTTTGTGCTGGAGGCCTGGCTGCAACCGCGCGGACACTCTCCGGAATTTATACGCACCGTGCTGCTGCAAACGCTTGTGTCAGCGCAGTAGTTCTACATGATTAATTGTCGCGTTGCCGATGGCTTCTCACTCAATAAAGGCCTGTTGGCCAACCGGTGGATTTGGGTGGTCAGCGCCGTGCTGCTGCTCCAGCTGCTTATCATTTATGTTCGCTTCATGCAGACGCTGTTTGGTACCGAAGCCTTGCCGTTCCGTTACTGGGTTATCACGTTGGTGATCGGACTGGCGATGTTCCTGGTGGTCGAAATAGAGAAACCGTTAACGCGGAAATGGCGCACTGCCTGACCCACGCCGCCTCGTTTACGATGAAAACGAGGCATGATCGCCTCGCGTTGCAGGGCGCCCGCCTTACGGGGTTGGGCGACCTCAGGGACGGTCATTTTACCGCGAAACGTCGGGTAGTGCTGCCGCCGGCCGGCGCATTATCAGGACGCCGCCGCGGTGTCAACCTGCCAGCCGCCGCCTAAAGCGTGGTAAAGATCGATTTGCGCCTGCAGCAGATCGTTTTGCAATGCAATCACGCTTATCTGGGTAGCATAAAGCGTACGCTGTGCGTCCAGCTCCTCCAGATAGGATGCGTAGCCGTTGATATAACGGTTATGCGCGATACGCAATTGCTCCTGCACCACTTCCTGCTGCGAGCGGGTTTGCGCAAGCTGATCGCGCAGCTGCACGATATAGTACAGACTGTTATTGACTTCGCTAAAGGCGTTACGCACCGTTTTCTCGTAATTATATAGCGTTTGGTTACGCGAGGCGGCGGCGATGTCCACCTGCGCATTCAGCACTTCACGGTTAATCAGCGGGGCCAAAATACTGCCGCCGACGCTCCATAGACGGAAAGGGGTATCGAGCAATTTCGCCAACGCGTCATCCTGCAGCGTGCCGGTGGCGGTCAGATTGATCGACGGCAGCAAATTGGCGCGGGAGGCGGCCAGAGAGGCGTCAGCGGCGATAAGCTGGCGTTCTGCCTGCACGATATCGGGACGACGACGCATCAGCTCCGACGTTAGCACGGCGGGCAGCGGCAACGCGACAATATGGTTCAGGTCGGCGCCGCGAACCACGCTGCCGGGATTGCTGCCCACCAGGATGCGCAACGCGTTTTCCTGCTCGGTGATTTGATGCGTCAACTGCGGTATTTGCGCCCGCGCGGCCTGATATTCCGCCTGCGACTGTGCCAGCTCCAGCCGCGAAGAGTAACCGGTTTCAAATTGCCGACGCGCCAGATTGAGCGAATTTTGCCGCGTTTGCAGCGTCGCCCGGGTTAGCGCCAGTTGTTCATCCAAGGAACGCAGCGTGAAATAACCCGAGGCAACGGAGGAGGCGACGGTCAGCATAGCCGCCGCCGCGGCCGCCTGCTGTGCTTCCAGCGTTGCCCGTGCCGCACGCTGCGCCCCCCACAGATCGACATTGTAGCTGGCTTGTAACCCCCCCTGATAAACGGTGCTGTGGATAGGCAGACCGGTCACCGAGGACAGCGTGCGGGCGCGGCTACCGTTGATTTGTGCCTCAAGCGTTGGCAGCCTGTCGCCCTGAATTGCCCGCAGACGGGCGCGGTATTCCTCGACCCGCGCCCGGGCGGTGAGGATGTCGGTGTTATTGCGTAGCGCTTGTTCCACCAGTGCGCTTAGCGCCGGATCGCCGAACGCATGCCACCAGTTCGCCTCTACCGGTGCGCCGGGGCCGACGCTATTACGCCAGGCGGCCGGGATCACTAGCCGCGACGAGGCGACGGGTTCGCGGGGGGCACCGCAGGCGGCCAGCAGCAGGCAGGTGATCGCGAGGCAGACGGTGCGATAGCACAATGAACAGTGATCTAACGGTCGGCAACGGCAACGGCCATTGGGCCCGCGCCGGCGCTGGTTGCGCGGGTGCGCAGGGGGCCTGTGTCGGGTCGATTGGCGGGCTGTTACCGTCTGACGCCAGACGAAACCGGTTAACGGGCGGCGCAGGCTTTGAGGGGCCATCAGTGTTTTACTCCCTCTGCCGCACTGGACACATCCGGCGTGCTGTCGCGGGCTGCCGGGGTAGCGCCAAGCGGCGCCGGCGTGCCGTCGGGGGATGCCAGGGTGCAGCCAGCAGGCGCCGGTGTCGTGTCAGGAGCAACCTGCGCTTTCTCCTGCGTGGCCGGGGTGCTGGCGGTTTCGATATTCACCTCCACCGACATCCCGGGACGCATCCGCCGGTACAGGGCATTATCATGGTCGATGCGCACGCGCACGGGAATACGCTGGGCGATTTTGACGAAATTACCGGTGGCATTGTCGGATGAAATGGCGCTGAACTCCGATCCGGTGGCCGGCGAGATGCTTTCCACCACGCCGCTGAAAGTGGCGCGCTCGAGGGCGTCGACGCTGAAGCTGGCCCGCTGCCCCAGCCGGATCCGGGCCATTTGCGTTTCTTTCATGTTGGCAATGATCCACATTTGCTCCGGTACCAGCGAAGTCAAATGAGTACCGGCGCTGACATAGGCGCCTTGGCGCACTGAAATCTGGCCCAACTGACCGTCGCGCGGCGCGACGATGCGGGTATTGGCCAGATCGATTTGTGTCAGTTCCAGCGCTGCCTGGGCATTGGCGACATCCGCCGTCAGCGAGGCGCGGTTGACGATCACCGTTTGCAGGTCCTGTTTCGCTTTTTCCAGCGAGGCTGCGGCCTGGGCGATATTGGCGGCTGCCTGACTGGCGCTGGCGCGTGAGGCATCCCGCTCCCGCAGCGATAACGAACCGTCGGCGACCAGATTTTCCACGCGTTGCAGATCCAGCTGCGCCTTGAGCGCCTGCGCTTCGGCGTTTTTCACTTCGGCCCGGTATTGCTCGACCGACGCCTGTGCGCTGCGGCGCTGCTGAACGTTATTTGCCAACGCCGCGCGCTTCATCGATAATTGCGCCTGCGCTTGATGCACCCGCTGACGATAAATGCGCTGATCGATAACCATCAGCACCTCATCCCGCCGGACCCAGGCAAAATCCTGTACCCGCACCTCGGTGATGTAGCCGCTGAGCTGGGGGCTGATGACGGTAACTTGCCCCCGGACATAGGTGTTGTCGGTAGACTGAACTTGACGGGTGAAAGGGGGCAATTGCCAGGCGTAGAGGATCACCAATACCCCTACTAGCGCGATCGCCGCCGAAATCATGATGGTCAAAATGCGCGCATTACTGCTTTTTCTTTTTCCGGCGCCGCCGCCGTTGCCGCCTGTCTTATCGTCGTGGCCGCTTCACGCCGCGGTGCACGTCGCGCCTGAATGCGCAGCCGCAGTAAACGCCATAAAATCCAGACCAGCGTCACCAGCGCAATCGCTACGGTCAGCAGGTAAACATCGTTATAGGCCAGCGTATTGGCTTCGCGGCTGGCAATGCTTTGCAACTGCGACAACCCCTGTACCCCTTGAAGATAACTGTCGTTCAACATGCCACCGTAGGCGGCGGTATAACTGTTCACCCGCTCCGCTACCAGCGGATTTGCCAGCGTCAACTGCTCGGTAAGCTGGCTGGAATGGAATTTTTTGCGCACCACCTGAAAAGTACCCAGCAGCGCGGCGCCCAGCAGGCCGCCGATATTCTGACTCATGCCGAAGAGCACCGAAAAACTGACCAGATTGCGCGGCTCGGCCACCACGCCGCCTATCCCCGCCAGCAAGGCCGGGGCCAGAAAGAAGGTGCCGCCGAAGCCGAGCAAAAACTGGCTGAAATAAAAGTTTTCCGGCCGGGTCAGGCTATTGGAATGAGCGTCCATCAGCGAGGCAAACATCATCAGCGCCAGGGAGATAATGATAGGCTGCGGCAGTCTTTTCGGATTGACGGTCAAGGCGCTGCAAAAGACACCCGCTATCATGCCGAGCAGAATGGCCACCGACAGCCCGCGCATCTGGTCATTGAGCAGGCCGATTTGCTGCAAATAGCCAATGGCGCCGGTATTTTGCTCCGATAACACAATCCGTATCAAAATCATGATAAGCCCCAGGCGGATGATAGCGCCGCTGCTGAGCCAGCGGGTGTTAAGCAGCGGATTGCGGCGCTGGTGCTTTACCACCAGCGCGCTGACGATAAGCACTACCGAGGCGGCCAGCGACCTGCCTATCCAGGGCGCTTCTTGCCACCAGTCGATTTTTCCCAGTGACAGGACGCCGCACAGCAACGCCATGCCGGGTGCCATCAGCATAAAGGTGAGAGAATCCAGTTTCTCGAACACCTTGATCCGATCGCTCGGGGGCAGCTTCATCAGTAATACGCCGGCCAGCGACAACAGCGCCAGGCCCAATTCAAACAGGTACAGGCCGCGCCATTCGTTCAGCGCCAGCAATTCCGAAGAAGACAGCCGCGCCAGCGGCGTGGCCATCTAGGCGATGCCGATGCCGACCGTCAACGCCTTGAGCCGTTGCTTGGCCGGAAATGCCTGTATTTGATAATAGATGGACAGCGAGCTGAGCGCCGCGCCCACCATGCCATGCGCGGCGCGCACCATCATCGCCGTACTGAGATCATTGACGAACAAATGGAAAAAGGTGACCAGCACATACAGCACCAGAAACGCTTCCGTAAACACCCGCAGACCGTACTGCTGACGGAATTTCACCAACAGCAGATTAATCGAGACATTGGTCATCAGGTAAACCGCCGGCAGCCAGGCTATTTCGTTGGAATAGGCGCCGAACGAACCCTGCAGGTTGGTGAGATTGGCGGTGACCAGCGCATTACCCAGACCGCCGGTAATGGACACCAAGATGCCGACCAGACCATATGCGAGGCGTCGGTGCCAGGGGTGCAGCGGCGTGGACGGCGAGCCGGGCAGGGTGGGTTTTTCATGGGGCAGCCACTGCCGGGGGGCGTAGGGATCGCTTTTCATCGCTGTTTGGCCTCCGCTGCCTGTAATAAGGTGTCCAAAACCCGCCAGGCGGTATCGAGATCCGGCTCGCTTACATAGGATAATAGTTCATTTCTCAGCGTGTCTGCCTCGTTTTTCACCTGACGATAGAGGGCCTTACCTTCTGCTGTGGTGATCAACAGTTTTTGGCGCTTATCGGCGGCGAGCGTCTGGCGGCGAATCAGGTTTTGTTGCTCCAGGCGATAAATCAACGGCACCAGGCTGGCGGTTTCCAGTCCCAAAAACGCCGCCAGTTATTTTTGGGTTCAGGGTAGTGTTTGCTCGGCGTCGGCGATAGCGGATACCGCGACCCAACTGGCGCGGCTAAGCCCGGCCTCTTCAATGGCAAGGCGCCAGGCGTGGGCGGTACGGTGCAATAGCCGGGGAAAATTTGCATTGTGCGATTTCACTCAGGCAGGTCATTTATTAGATACCTAACTAAAAATACCATGTGTTACGCCCCCTGCCTATCCCCGCGACGCGGAAAAACGAAGTTTGTCTCACGCGCGCACCGCCGGTCTGGATGGAACCTCGTGCCTGCGCGCCTTGGCTATACTGAATGGGGGACCCCTTTGGCGTATTGCGCCTTTGACTGGCGCGGTCGGCGCGAGGCATTTTACGCCAAAGGCACCGGTGTTCTCCGCTTATCATCCGCCGGGTGCCAATGAAAAAGCGGTTTTTTTGCGTCGGGCCTTGCAAGCATTGGGTAAATTACCATTGATATAGGCACTATGGCAGCGAAGTATTGTGAGATGCAACCATGAGTCAATCCCCACTGGACCTGGAGGAGCAGCACCGTCTTGCCATTTTGGAAGAATATGGCGTTCATTCCGCTTTGGCGGAAACCAGCCTGGACCGCATCATCCATCTCACGGCCAATATCTTCAATGTGCCGATAGTGCTGATTTCACTCCTTGAGGCGGACCGGCAGCTCTTTGCCGCCAGCCTTGGCGTGAGCGTCTGCGAAACGGGACGCGAGCTTTCCTTTTGCGCCCATGCCATTCGCCAGCAGGACATCATGGTGATCCCGGACGCCAGGCTGGACGCACGCTTCGCCGATAATCCGCTGGTGACGGGCGATCCACATGTCCGCTTCTATGCCGGCATGCCGCTGCGCAGCCAAACCGGCTACGCGCTGGGCACATTATGCATTATTGACCGTACGCCGAGCGTTGAGTTGAGCGCCAGCGATCGCCGCAACTTGCGCGACCTGGCGGCGCTGGTCATGGATAAGCTGGAAATGCGCCGTCTGGAACTAGCGCGCGGCGAGTAATAACCGTTTTGAGAATATCGCCCGCACCTCGCCGGACGCCATTATCTGTGTCGATCATCATAGCCACATCACCTTTTGGAATAACGCCGCCGTCAGATTATTCGGTTACTCGCGCAGCCAAATTCTTGGTCATCCTCTCTCCTTGCTGCTGCCGGAGGCGGTGGTGTCCAGCATGACGCAGCTGGCCGCGCGTCAGGAAGCGCTGGCCGAAGGCGTCACGCTGGAACTCTCGGTGCGCACCGCAGGCGAGAGCCTGATCCCGGTGGAGCTTTCGGTTTCGCTCTGGATGGAGGGCGATGATGTCAGCTTCGGCGCCATTCTGCGCGACATTACCGAACGGCGGCAAAACGAAGAGCGGATGTTCCGCCTGGCGCACATGGACTATCTGACCGGTCTGGCGAACCGGACACAACTGAGCTTCAGCCTGGAGCAGGCGCTGCGGGATGAGAAGGCCGCCATCATTATGCTGGTGGATTTGGATGGTTTTAAGGATGTGAATGATAGCCTGGGCCACGATGGCGGTGATGCGCTGTTGGTGGATGTGGCGCTAAGACTTCAGGCGGCGGTGCGTTCGGGGGATACCGTGGCGCGCATGGGCGGCGATGAGTTTGCGCTGTCGTTGCCGGGGCTGGATGACGCCCGCCAGGCCGGCGAGATAGCCGATCAGATTATCGATGACATCTCGCGCATCACAACCGTGGACGGGCAACGGGTGACCATCAGCGCCAGTATTGGCATCGTCCTGTTTCCCCTGCATGGCGCGACAATGCAGGAATTGCTGACCAGCGCCGATCTGGCGCTGTATCAGGCCAAAGCCGAAGGTCGGCACTGCCGGCGGTTCTTTACCCCCGCCCTGCGCGAGCTATCCCAGGCCAGACGCTCCCATCAGTCGCAAATGGCGCGCGCTTTCCAGCAGGAAGAGTTCGAGCTTTATTACCGGCCGCAGGTGCGGCTGGCCGACAACGCGATTATTGGCGCGGAGGCGCTGCTGCGCTGGCACCATCCAGAAAAAGGGTTGCTCGGCCCGGCGGCGTTTCTGCCGGCGCTGTACGCCGGCCCTTGGGCCGAAAGGGTAGGGGAATGGGTCATCCGCACCGCCTGTCGCCAGGCCGCCGACTGGCGCCGCCAGGGGGCAAAAAATTTTCGTGTCGGCGTAAACTTGTTCAACGTGCAATTTCGCACCGGCGCCCTGGCGCATCAGATCCGCGGCATTTTGGCGGCAACCGGTTTGGATGCCGAAGCGCTGGAGCTAGAAATTACCGAGAACATTATCCTGCGCTACGACGAAAATATGCTGCGGCCTTTGAAAGAATTGCGTAATGAGGGCGTCGGTATCGCCTTCGACGATTACGGTACCGGTTACGCGTCGCTGAGCATGCTGAAAGATTATCCGGTGACGCGGCTAAAAATAGATCAAACGTTCGTCCGCGCCAGATGCCGCCATTCTCTACCTCGGCAGCAGTTTTAAATTGGGCGTTATCGCCGAGGGTGTGGAGACGATGGCGCAGGCGGAGATGCTGCGCAAAGGCTGCCGGGAAGCCCAAGGCTTTTTGTTTGGCCAGCCGGTTTCGGCATAGGATTTTGGCGCGCTATTGAGGACAGGCGTGCGGAGCTAGTCCCGCGTTGCGGTTGTTGCATTATGCTATAGTTTGGTTAATAACCTATTTAGGAAAACGACAGCATGATGCCAGCTTTACTCTGCGGCGAGGGATGTGTTGGTTTTTGTCATTGCGTTTCGCCGGGCCGGTCTCCCCTTAACCCCTCTGGCATGCTGCACCTTATCGCCGGGCGGTCATCATGAGCCGCAGCGAAAATTCTGTCGGCGACGCCGCTTTACGGCGGACGGCGGCGGGGCGACGTCGGCTATCGCGCCCTCTGGGCTGCCGCGCGCTACACCGTTTGCTGCTTTCCTTTGGCCGGCGGGGCGCGAATTCTCCGTCCCATCCCTCGTTGGCGCCGGCGCCGGAGCAGACCGCCGACACCCAGCTGGGACAATTGCTGACGCCGCGCAACGCCGGTCATCCCGGGCAAAGCGGCCTCCTTTCGCTGCAAGACGCCGAGGGCGCCTTTGTTGCCCGTCTGCTGCTGGCCGCAACCGCCGAGCGTACCCTTGATGTGCAATATTACATCTGGAACGGCGACATCACCGGCACCTTGCTGATGCATGCGCTCTATCAGGCGGCGGAGCGCGGGGTGCGCGTACGGCTATTGCTTGACGACAACGGTACCGCAGGAATGGATGGCATTCTGGCCGCCTACGATGCCCATCCCCGCATCGAAATCCGGCTGTTCAATCCTTTCGTGGTGCGGCGGCCGAAATTGCTGGGGTATCTAACCCATTTCCGCCGCGCCAACCGCCGGATGCACAACAAATCCATGACCGCCGATAATCAGGCCACTATCGTCGGCGGCCGCAATATCGGCGATGAATATTTTGGCGCGACCAGCGGCATCCATTTCACGGATATGGACGTCCTGGCGGTCGGCGCGGTGGTGCCTGACGTTTCGCGCGACTTCGACCGTTATTGGTCCTGCGCCTCGGCGGTGGCGCTGGACCGGGTATTACCCAGCGGCAGTATGAAGGCGCTGCAGTTTGAGGTGGAGCGGGCGCCCCTTGCTGCCCAGGCGCCCCAGGCGCGCCGTTATCTGGCGGGTCTGGCGAACTGCGAGATTTTCAAGGCATTGGCCGACGACACGCTGTCAATGCGCTGGAGCACGGTGACAATGGTGAGCGACGATCCCGATAAAGGACGGCGAGAGCTGGCCTCGCAAGAACTGATGATTTATCGGTTGAAACAGGTGATGAGCAACCCGGCGCGTCGGCTCGATTTGGTGTCGCCCTATTTTGTTCCCACCGGCGCCGGCGTGAGCTTGTTTGCGGCGATGGTGCGTCAGGGGGTGCAAGTGCGGGTATTGACCAACGCGCTGGAGGCCACCGATGTCGCGGCAGTGCACGCGGTTTACGCCCGACGCCGGCGAGCGCTGCTCAAAGCCGGCGTGGTGTTGTATGAAATGCGCCGGCAGCATGACGACGTGCGGCGGCGCAACGCCGTCCCGTTCGGCAGCTCCGGTTCCAGTTTGCATGCCAAAACCTTTGCCGTCGACGATCGTCAGGTCTTCGTCGGCTCCTTTAATTTTGACCCACGCTCGGCGCGACTGAATACGGAAATGGGGTTTGTCATTAATGACGCCGTGCTGGCGCAGGCTGTCGACCGTGCTTTCGATGAAGAGGTGCCGGACAGCGACTATGCGGTGACGCTTGATGATACGGGACGGCTTTGCTGGCTTGAGCAGAAAGACGGGCAGGAGATACGCCACTATCACGAGCCGGGTACCGGCTGGTTTAAGCGTCTGGGTATCGCTCTGGTGTCCCGGCTGCCCATCGAATGGCTGCTTTAACGCGTTAAGGCGCGCTCGTTTCACCAACCGCTCGGTCGCGCGCGACGGACATAGGCGGCGTGGTGTCAACACCCTCACCGCCGGCCGGTGGCGGGCGCAAACAATGCCTCTGCCCGTCAGCCGATGGCGGGCAAAAGCAATACCCGCCAACGGCACCCTGGCAGACGGGGTGATGTTTCGTTCCGATAAGCGGCGTTGCCGCAACGGCACCTCTGACGACTGCCGACTGCCGGTGGCGGTCCGCATTCTGGACCGTCTGGCTGCTATGCTGCGAAACGCGTCATGGCCTTGCCTGCCAGCGCCAGTCCCTGACTTCAGGCAAATCGTCGCCGTGGGTGCGCACATAGTGATAGTGCTCATCAAGCTTGCGGCGAAACAGCCCGAGCGCCGCTGCCGTGTGCTGCAGTCCCGGCACCCGCTCAATGGCCTCTATTGCTAAATGGAAACGGTCCACCTTATTGAGCACCGTCATATCGAACGGGGTAGTGGTGGTCCCTTCCTCCATAAACCCGCGCACGTGGAAATTGGCATGATTTTGGCGTTTATAAGTCAGGCGCTGGATCAAATAGGGGTAGCCGTGATAGGCGAAGACCACCGGACGATCCGGCGTGAATATTTCATCGAAAAAGGCGTCGGTGTGGCCGTGGGGATGCTGCTGTTTTGCCTGTAGACCGAGTAAATCGACCACGTTGACGACGCGGATGATAAGGTCGGGCAGATGTTGGCGCAGCAAATCGACCGCCGCCAGGGTTTCCATGGTCGGCACATCGCCGGCACAGGCCATGACCACATCAGGTCCTTTAGCGCCGCTTTCATTACCGGCCCACGCCCAGATTCCCATGCCGGCTTTACAGTGGGCTGTGGCCTCTTCCAGCGAAAGCCATTGCGGCGCCGGCTGTTTGTCCGCGACGATGACATTGATACGGTCGAAGGTATTCAGGCAGTGATCGCCGACCCACAGCAGGGTATTAGCGTCCGGCGGTAGGTAGATGCGCACGATATCCGCCTTTTTATTGGCGACCAGATCGACGAATCCCGGATCCTGATGGCTGTAACCGTTATGATCCTGGCGCCAGACGTGAGAGGACAGCAGGTAGTTCAGCGACGACACCGGCTTGCGCCAGGGCAAGGCGCGTGACACCTTCAGCCATTTGGCGTGTTGATTGAACATGGAATCGACGATATGGATGAACGCTTCATAACAGGTAAACAAGCCATGCCGGCCGGTGAGTAAGTAGCCTTCAAGCCAGCCCTGGCAAAGATGCTCGCTGAGCACCTCCATCACCCGGCCGTCTTGCGACAGCGATTCATCATAGGACTCGATGTTCTCCATCCATACCCGATCGGTGGCCTCAAAGACGCTGCTTAAGCGGTTCGAGGCGGTTTCGTCCGGGCCGAACAGGCGGAAGTGGCGGCGTTCAGCGTTAAGCGTGAAGATATCGCGCAGATAGTCGCCAAACACGGCGGTGGATTGGACCTGTGCTTCCCCGCGTTGCAGGATCGTGACCTGATAATCGGCGATAGGCGGCAGCAGTAATTCCCGGCGCAGCAGACCGCCGTTGGCGTGCGGATTGGCGCCCATCCGTCGTGTCCCCTTGGGGGCCAACTGTTGCAGCTCAGGCCGCAGCCGGCCGGCGCTGTCGAATAACGTTTCGGGTTGATAACTTTGCAGCCACTGCGCCAGGATTTGCCGATGGCCGGCATCTTCGCGGCAGCCGGCGACCGGCACATGATGGGCTCGCCAGAAACCTTCGGTTTTTTTACCGTCCACGGTTTTCGGTCCGGTCCAACCCTTGGGGCTGCGCAGCAGAATGAGCGGCCATTGGGGAACCCCCTTCGGCGCATCGCCCTGGCGGGCGGTCTGTTGGATTTCGCCAATAATATCAAACGCCTGATCCAGCGCGGCAGCCATTTTTTCATGCATCGCCATCGGTTCATCCCCGGCGACCACAATGGGCCGATAGCCGTAACCGCTAAACATGCGGTTGAGATCGTCGTCGCTACAGCGCGCCAAGATGGTGGGATTGGCGATTTTGTACCCGTTAAGGTGCAAGATCGGTAACACCGCGCCATCGCGGGCTGGATTAATGAATTTGTTACCGTGCCAGCTGGCGGCCAGCGGGCCGGTTTCCGCCTCGCCGTCGCCGATAACGCAGGCGGCAATCAGACTCGGGTTGTCAAACACCGCGCCATAGGCGTGCACCAGCGAATAACCCAGCTCTCCCCCTTCGTTAATGGATCCCGGCGTTTCCGCCGCCGCATGGCTCGGGATCCCGCCTGGAAAGGAGAATTGACGGAACAGCAGACGCATACCCTCTTCATTTTGCGCCACCGTCGGATAAATCTCGCTGTAAGTCCCTTCCAGCCAGGTGTTGGCCACCATGCCAGGCCCGCCGTGACCGGGGCCGCAAATGTAAATCACATTGGAATCGCGCGCGCGGATAATGCGGTTCAAGTGGACGTAGATAAAGTTCAATTCCGGGGTCGTGCCCCAGTGGCCCAGCAGGCGGGGCTTGATATGTTCGGGTACCAGCGTCTGGCGCAAAAGCGGGTTGTCCAGCAAATAAATTTGCCCGACCGAGAGATAGTTGGCCGCCGACCAGTAGCGGTGCATTAGCTGAAGTTCTTCGGGCGAAACAGCGGTCGCGGGCCGCGTAGCAGGGGTGTCCATCTGAGCTATACCTCCAAAGGCTGGCTATGTGGAACGCCTACCCCAATTCTAGACCGGCTTGCCCGGCCTTGCCGCCTTGGCAGGCCAGGGAACTGTTGGTGAATGTTACCGACCGCGCGGCAACGCAAGGCGCCGCAGCCGCAGGCCGTTGGCCACCACCAGCAAGCTGGTGCCCACATCGGCGAAAACCGCCATCCACATGGTGCCCGCGCCTGCCAACGTCAGTAGCAAAAACAGCGCCTTGATGCCCAACGCCAGCGCAATATTTTGTATCAGAATGCGGTGGGTGGCGCGCGACAGCCGGATAAACTGCGCAACCTTGCGCAAATCGTCATCCATCAGGGCGACATCCGCGGTTTCAATAGCGGTGTCGCTGCCCAACGCGCCCATGGCGAAACTGATATCCGCCCGGGCCAGCGCCGGCGCATCATTGATGCCATCGCCCACCATACCTACCGTGCCCTGGCCTGCCAGCTGGTTTATCTTTCGCAGTTTGTCTTCCGGCAACTGGTCGCCATAGGCTTCATCGATTCCCGCCTGCGCCGCAATAGCCCTGGCGGTTGGCGTGTTGTCGCCGCTGAGCATCAACGTGTTGACGCCGGCCTGGTGCAATTGTGCGATGGCCGCGCGGCTATGGGACTTCAGTGTGTCCGCCACCGCAAACAGCGCCTGCACTTTTCCCTCGCCCATCAGCATTACCAGGGTTTTGCCTTGCTGTTCTAGCGCGGCGGCCCGTGAGGCGAGGACGTCGGTTGACAGCCCCAGTTCATCCGCCAGCCGCCGGTTGCCGAGATACCACTGGCCCTCCGCCATCACGCCCGTGATACCGCGGCCGGGCAGGGCGGTGAAATTGGTTACAGTGACGGGAGCGTTGCCTTCCCGTTCAGCCGCCTGGGTAATGGCCTGCGAGACTGGATGATCGGAGCGAGAAGCCAGCCCGGCCGCAAGTTGATAGAGCGCCTCGGCATCACGTGCGCCGAAGGTGTGGCGATCGGTCAGGACGGGTTTCCCGTGCGTCAAGGTACCGGTTTTATCGAGCGCCAGCCAGCGCAGGCTCCGCCCTTTTTCCAGATAAATGCCGCCTTTAATTAAAATACCCTGCCGCGCCGCAGCGGCCAGACCGCTGACGATAGTCACCGGCGTGGAAATGACCAGCGCGCACGGACAGGCGATCACCAGCATCACCAGCGCTTTGTAGATCCACTCATACCAACCGCCGCCCAGCAACAACCGCGGTAAAAGCGCTACCAGCACCGCGAGAACCAGGACCAAAGGGGTATAAATACGCGCGAAGCGGTCAACAAAACGCTGGGTCGGCGCGCGATTCCCCTGCGCTTCGTTGACGGCGTGGATGATACGGGCCAGGGTGGTGTCGCCGGTGGCGGCGGTGACCCGGTAGCTAAATGAACCGGCTTGATTGAGCGTGCCGGCAAAGACCGTATCCCCCGGCCGTTTTTCCACCGGCAGGCTTTCACCGGTGATAGACGTCTGATCTACGGTAGAATTGCCTTGCTCAACCGTGCCGTCAAGGGCGACGCGTTCACCGGGTTTGACCCGCAACAGGCCTCCGACCGGCACCGTACCGACCTCTACCTCTTGCCAACTGCCGTCGGCCTGTTGCAGGCTGGCGGTCGCCGGCACGCTTTGCAGTAAACCGCCGATGGCGTTGCGGGCGCGATCGAGGGAACGGGCTTCTATCAGTTCGGCGAGGTTAAACAAGACCATCACCATCGCCGCCTCCGGCCATTGCCCGAGCAACAGCGCGCCGGTGACGGCGATGCTCATCAGCGCATTAATATTCATTGTCCCCTGCCGCAGGGCCAGCCAGCCTTTTTTGTAGGTCGTCAGGCCACAGGCGACCACCGCCAGCAATGCCAGTACGGCGCTGATTCCGTCCGGCCACGACAACCAGTGGCTGATTTCCGAGGCAAAGGCGGCGATAGCGGCCAGCACCAGCGGCCAGCGGCGTTGACGCGGCACCGCGTCGTCGGCGAGCGGCTCGTCGGCCGCCGCGATCTGCGGGGTAAAACCCAGCGACCGTATCGCTGCAAGGATGCGGTCAAGGCTGTCCGGGCGATGGACCACCGTCAGCACACGTTGCATAAGATTGAATTCCATCGCCGTTACCGCGGGCAGAGACGCGAGTTTTTTGCGGATCATCCCTTCTTCGGTGGGGCAGTCCATCTGCATGATACGGATAGGCGTGCGTACACCGCCGTCCACTTCCCGCGCCGCCGCGAGTGGTTCCGGTCGCGGCTCGCTTCGCGTGGTGCCGGCACCCTGCGCGCGCGCGCCGCAGCAGGCGTCGCCGGCGGTTTGGACGCCGTCCGCGTTCGTGGTGTTCGTGGCACCGGCGGCCAGGGGGCGTGCCGTGGTAATTTTCGCGGCGCGGCGGGGCAATTTCTCGTTGCCGTTCATGGTGGCAGTCTCCCGATGGCTTGTCGTTAGTTGTCAATTCAACACCCTGAAGCTACTATAGGGTCAAGAGGGTAGTGAGGAGATCGGAATGAAAATCGGCGAATTGGCCCGTCAGGCCGCCTGCCCGGTGGAGACGGTGCGTTATTATGAGCGGGAGCAACTGCTGCCGGCGGCACTACGCGACCTGAACAACAACTACCGCCATTATGACCAGCGCCACCTGGAGCAGTTGGTCTTTGTTCGTCGCTGCCGTTCGCTGGAGATGACCCATGACGAAATCCGCGAACTGCTGGCGGCACGCCGGGAGCCGGATGCCGGCTGTAGCGCCATCGATGGTTTGATTGAGGCGCATCTAGAGCACGTTCGCACCCGCATGATGGAACTGCAGGCGCTGGAGGCAGAGCTTAATGATTTGCGCGGCCGCTGCGATGCCGCGCGCGCGACGCGTCATTGCGGCATTTTGCATGAGCTTGATCATAAAGCGCCGCCGGCGCGGGAGCAGTCTGCGGCGCACGGCAGTCATGTCGCCGGTCGCCTACATGGCACCGACGTTAACGGTAGCGCCTGAACGGCCGCACAGCACCCGCTGCCGGACATCAGGGTTATCTGGCCTGCGGCAACCTTCTCTCCTTTTCCATTCGAGGCCATAACATGACGGATAAAAAGCCGGAAGATACGACGATTGATGAGGGATTGGCAAAGCTGCATGAAGCGAGCGAGCAATTGACGGAACAGCAACTTGACGCCCTGGCGCAAGCCGCGCAAGAGGCGGCGCAAGACAGCCGACGTGAGGCGCAGCCGGCGCCGGTTGCGAAGAAAAAACCACTCTAACTGCCAATAAGTTTGAGGCCGGTGCGATCCAGCCGTATGGCCGCGCCGGAGCGGTGATCAACCGGTGTAGTTACCGACAATGACCGATAACAACCGCCGCGCTGCGCGTCGGTTGAAGCTATTCAACAAACAGTTCTCTGCGGGATGCCCGTTCGCCTGACCGCCGGGTGGCTAGCATGGTTCGTCCCCCCCCTCACTGACACATTCCCACGCGCCTTGCCGAACGGCATTTGCTCACACTCCCTGCCGCTTGGCATTCGCTGGCACCCGCCGCCACGGTTTTTTTGCTTGGCGCCCCCTACCGAGGGATCTTTACTGGCACCCGCTGCCGCACGGCATTTTCCCGCCGGAAGTTGCTTTTGGCTTGGAAAATTGTCCGCGCTGACGATATAGCCCTACGCAGGACATGGAGATTTACCCTTTGCATCGCTTTGAAACAACTTTGACCTAGCTGGCTAATTATTGCATGTTATAAACAACTGGTTAACACGGCCAAAACATGACATCAGCACCGGTTACACGACCGGACATTCGGAGCCTGCCGCTCTCGTCCTGCCAATCGCGCTTCTGTTTACTGCGCTTCGTTACCGGTACCCTACTTTCAGAACCACAGGATCACATCTATGTTCAATTGGACTGCGACCCAGCGCAATGTGGCTTTCGCCTGCTTTGCCTGCTGGATGCCTTTGATTTCTTCATTCTGGTGTTTGTGCTGAGCGACCTCGCTGGCTGGTTCCATACCGATATCGCCAATGTTGCTATTTCCATTATGCTGACGCTGGCGGTCCGGCCCATCGGGGCGTTGCTGTTCGGCCGTCTGGCGGAGAAGTTCGGTCGCCGGCCGATATTAATGCTCAATGTTATGATGTTCTCATTATTTGAACTGCTCTCGGCCTGGTCGCCGACGCTTGGGTTGTTTATCGCCTTCAGGGTTATCTACGGCATCGCAATGGGGGGTATCTGGGGTGCTGCCTCGTCGCTGGCAATGGAAACCATCCCCGATCGTTCACGCGGGCTGATGTCCGGTATTTTCCAGGCGGGTTACCCGGGCGGCTATTTACTGGCATCGATAATTTATGGGTTGTTCTATACGTTGGTAGGTTGGCGCGGCATGTTTCTTATTGGGGCGCTGCCGATCCTGCTGTTGCCGTTTATCTACTTTAAAGTACCGGAATCGCCGGTGTGGCTGGCGGCGCGCGAGCGGAAAGAGAGCGTGGCGCTATTGCCGGTGATTAGGACACACTGGAAACTGTGCCTTTATCTGGTGATACTGATGGCCTGTTTCAACTTTTTCAGCCACGGTACGCAGGATTTGTATCCCACCTTCTTGAAGGTACAACACGGCTTTGATCCGCATACCGTCAGTCTTATCGCCATCGGTTATAACATTGCCGCTATGTTGGGCGGCATTACCTTCGGTTCATTACCGGAACGCATTGGCCGTAAAAAAGCCATGATTTGTGCCTCACTGCTGTCACTGCCGGTGCTGCCGCTGTGGGCGTTTTCCTCCGGTTCACTCACCATCGGCCTCGGCGCGTTTTTGATGCAGTTCATGGTGCAGGGTGCCTGGGGCGTCATCCCCAGCTATCTGACGGAGCTGGTGACCGCCAACTCCCGCGCGG
The DNA here is from genome assembly GCF_018777395.1 of Candidatus Sodalis endolongispinus. Taxonomy (GTDB): domain Bacteria; phylum Pseudomonadota; class Gammaproteobacteria; order Enterobacterales; family Enterobacteriaceae; genus Sodalis_B; species Sodalis_B endolongispinus. The sequence continues at coordinate 391,276 of NZ_JAFJYC010000001.1, read as the reverse complement.
TGCTGCCCGGGTTCGTCTACCAGTTGGGGAATTTACTGGCGTCGGTAAACGCCACGCTGCAGGCTACTATTGCCGAGTCGCACGGTAACAATTATGGCCTTGCCATGGCGCTGGTGGCGGGAACCGTGGCGATATTGATAGCGATATTGGTGTCCTTTGGCCGGGAAACGCGAGGGCTAACCATCAGCGGTAATGTCGGCGTCCGCCACGATTAGGGGGCGCCGTGTGGCGACATCCGCGTGATGGCGCGCTGCTGTCCAGGCACAGCATGCCGTGATGGCGCTCGGTCAAGGTGGTGCGGAGCTGCTGATGGTTAAAAGCTCCGTGGCCGCCGCCAGCGGGTCCTCCTCGGTGACGGCGGACACTAGGTCATGTATGTGATTGCCGATAAACGGCAAATAGCCCACTATGGACATCAAACCTATCAGAAATGACGTAGTGATTTTATTTGACGCATATAATTCGACATAACCATAGGACGCACTAAATAACGTTGCGCGGGCGGCCAGGGTGGTCACACAGGTATCGATAATGGTTCTGCGGGTGATATCGCTTGTTTGCCGCCTGCGCCAATTTAAGCGCAAGCATCTATTCCCCGACAATAAGGCGTTAAGATAACGATAGGTCAGTTCATCGGCCACTTCGCCGAGGGTGTTGACGATGGCGCGTGCGATGGCGTTTGCCGCCACGATGCTGAAAAACGGCATCAGTTGGGCCGCGCCGTAACTCATCAATATGTCCACCAGAATTTGATTTATCCCGTAAGCGCCCGCGGCGAGTAACGTCGTCTTCACGCCAAAGGGCACGCTGCTATTATCGGTTAAAGGTAAAAGAAACTGGATGATATCTCTGGTCAGGACATAGACGAATTCAGCGGGAATCAATGCCGGTGCCACTGAAGCGATTTGGTCGTTGACTATTAATTGATAGCTTGACCAGGTAACCAGCAGCATACCGGCTATGCGGCTAATCGCGCTGGTGAAGAGCATAATCAAACACCAGGCCGCCACCTTGTACAAATAATGGCATTAGCGAGGCGCAACAACCTGCCGTTTTCAGCGCCGTGAGGTATTTTTCAACGACGTGCTGGAGATAGTCATAACGAACGTATTCCCTGGCGAAGGTAGGCAGCCCCACTGAAAGGCAACAGCGCAACAGCGCCAAACGAAAATCGCGCAGATGGCGTTTTATATCGAAAGAGGCGAGTGCATTGATACCTGCCGCACTGAGCGTCGAAGAAATGAAGACATTCTCAACGCTTGGGACAAAACGCACCCGGGTTTCAGCGTCGCCTCTAGACGCTTGGCTGTTCACTGCGGCAGGCTCGGTCGTTTCCTCAAGGGCGTTGACCGCAACCGATCTCGTCGCGGTGAGCGCATCCGCTCCCCAAGCAGCCTTTGTGGTGCAAAGCCGGGCATCCTCGCTGCGTGCGTCTTCGTTTTCCACAGTTTTCGGTTGTTTGATGCCCGCCCTATTCGCTGCGGTAGTGAGGGTGATATTGGCGGCATGACGCGTTTGCGGTCCAAGTAGGGTGATGTGGTCTTCAGATGCGGTTGCGGCATTTGTGCGGCAATGGGTAATAGCAGACGATGCTATCGAAGATAATGGCATATTTCCACCTCGATAAATAAGATTTGCTGTTTTAGATTAAATGTGAATGCGGCAAGATATTATTCGACGCTATTATTCAAGCGTGATTCCGCGCCAAGTTGTATCGCCAGCCTTATTTGAGTCTGGTAACGCTTATCACAGAGTACATTTCTCAAACGGGCAATTATAGGCTTTCCCTTGAGCGCTCTTGAACCTTCAGCGATAATTACATTTTTCAATTCAGGCATGACGGATAACATTATTTTCCGGCAGGAACCTGGCGATATTATTAATTTTCGGGACGACGTTGTTGCCAGAAGTCTGCCATAATGTTCGCTGTGGGGGCGGGCCGGTTAATTATGCCTTCGACGTAACGGCAGGCAACGTCGGCGTTAAAAGGAATTCTGTCGATAATCCCTTCGGGAGTCATCAAACGCTGCTTCAGCGTCCAGTATCAACGGGTGTCGTTGTTGGCGTTGGCAGTAAGGTGGGTTTGATGCTGGCCGTTAGCCGGCGGTTGTCCGCGGCCGGGCGATGGCTTTATTGGCAGCACGGGGAAGCTGTGCTACTGTCTGGCGCGGCTGGCGTTAAAGGTCAAGCGTGGCGCTATTGCCCGTCGGTGTGATGGATTGATGACCGTTCGCGCCAGGTCAGCCAGACACGCATATCAAATTCCCATTGATGATAGTGGGGAGCCATATGACAGCATAATTGATAGAAAGATTTGTTATGCTCTTTTTCTTTTAGATGGGCCAGTTCATGTATCACGATCATTCTGAGGAACGCTTCCGGCGCGTCGCGGAATAACGCGGCGATGCGGATTTCGTTTTTACTTTTGAGCTTACCGCCTCGCGGGCGGGAGACGAAAGTATTCGTGCCCAACGTCCCTTTGATGGGATTTTGCCGGTTATAAAAATAGACTTTGGCGAGGGCGGCGGTGTTTTTCAGGTAACGCTGTTTCAGTTCTTTGACATACTGATACAGCTCTTTGTCGGTCTGAATAGTGTGGCGGTCCGGGTATCGCCTCTGGAGCCAAGGTCCGAGCCGGCCCTGCGTCATCAGGTGACGGACGCGCTCGACCAGGTCGACGGGATAACCGTTTAAATATGGCAGATCGCTCATTGCGGTTTCGTGATGCCTGCGATGAAGGCCACCGCTTAAAAAGGGCCGCTGGCGTAGCCGGTGACTTCTTTCAGCCCCATTTCGCGCCCAAGCGACGTCATAGGGTGTACCACTACCAGACCGCGCACTTTTTTCTTTAGCGCGCCCATGTCGGCCTGCTCTTTTTTACTGATTGTCCGGCTAAACGATAATGCCTGTAGCTGCTGCGCCTGTTTGCTCAGTTTTGCCACGCGCAGGTTTTTCAGCCGGTGAATTTCCGTTTCCAGCGTGGTTTTTTCCTCTCGATGCTGCGCCATAATGCCAGGATCGCCCTGTGCAATGACGCTAGCCTCTTTATGATTCAGGGCATCCAGCAGGTCGCTGAGCCGTTTGATTTCCGTCTTTTCCTGTTCTTTCATATTGTCCGATCCCTACCCGCGTTTTTACCGGTGTCATCATGGGTGATGCCCTTAGTGTATCAGGATGCGTGCCGCTTTGCTGCGGCATCTGTCGCCGGGCAGGCGCTGTCGGCTCTCCCTTGCTTTCAGTCGCCTGCCCATTGCTGTTGGTTGCTTATTGGTCGCCGCCGGTCAACCCGGTCCGGCTTCCTCAGCCTGCATCTGCCGCACCGCCAACAGCGGTTGCTGGCGCAGCCACCGGCTTGCGCTATCGTCACGGCCGCTCACCATATCGATGCTGAAGGCGGTGTCAGTCAATTCTGTCGGCAGGGCGAGGATATGCAGCGGCTCGGTAAGCAACCGATGATCCACCCGTCCGGCCAGTGTGGCGATGAGATCGGTACCGCTTACGGCCTGCGGCAGCGCCACGATATGGGAAAACGTCGCCGCAACGCGGCGTCTTAAGCCCAGGGCCGCGAGTTTCCGGTCGATAACCCCGCGCCGCGAGCCGTCGTTGCTCGGCACGAACAGAGCATGGGGCCGCTGCAGATAGGTTTGCAGCGTCAGCGGTGCCGGGGCGCCACCCGGCGGGCCGGCGGCCAGCGTGGCGCGATCGGAGATGCAGACAAAATCCTCGCTGTACAGCGGCACCGCCTGCATGCGTTTCGGCGGCGTCAAATGGCCGCCGATGGCGATGTCGACCTGTGCATTATCCAACTGGGTATAGATCCGCTCGCGATCCAGCGTACACAGGCGCAAATCGATGCCTGGTGCTAGCCGACGCAGGCGGCGAACAATATGGGGAACCGGGACAATATCGGCATAATCGCTGGCGGCCAGCGTAAAGCGCCGGCCGTTGGCCTGTTCGGGATTAAACGCGGTGTCGCGCTCCAGGGTATCGCGCAATTGGTCAAGAATGGCGGCAATGGCCGGTATCAGCGTCTGCGCTTTTTCGGTGGCTACCATGCCGCCGGCGGTGCGCACGAACAGCTCGTCCTGAAACAGCAGGCGCAGCCGGCCTAATGCATTACTCACCGACGGTTGCGCGCGGTTGAGCAGTTTGCCGGCCAGGGTGACGTTTCCCGTTTCGTACAGGGCCTCAAACACCACCAGTAAGTTAAGATCGACGGAGGAAAGATTCATAGAATCAATGATATAGATAGCGTTTATCCATTTCAAGAATTGCCACCTCGCCGGCTATTATCCCGCGATAACGCCAGGTAATGGGAGAAGCGCCATGTCAGTTGTACTTGTAACCGGTATCGAGCCTTTTGACGGCGAAAGCCTGAATCCGTCCTGGGAGGTCGCGCGCCGGCTGGACGGAGAATGTGTGGACGGCGCGACGCTGGTGTCGCGACAACTGCCGTGCGTAATCGGGCGGGTTAATCCGGCGTTATTTCAAATGCTGACGGCGCTGCGCCCGGCGCTGGTGCTTTGCCTCGGTCAGGCCGGCGGCCGTGTCGATATCACGCTGGAGCGGGTGGCGATTAATATTGTCGACGCGCGCATACCCGATAACGCCGGCCAGCAGCCGGTGGATGAACCGATTTTCCCGCAGGGACCCGCCGGCTATTTTTCTACCTTGCCCATCAAGGCCATGGTGCGCGCGCTGCGCCGGCAGGGGATCCCCGCCTCTGTTTCTCAGACCGCCGGCACCTATAATTGCAACGCGATTTTTTACGGTCTTTGCCACTATATCGCCAGCCAGCATGCCCCGATGCGCGGCGGATTTGTCCATTTACCCTATTTGCCGGAGATGGCGGCGGCGCATCCCGGCGCGCCCAGTATGGCGTTGGCGACTCAACTGGACGCCGTAAAGACGCCGCTCCGCACCGCCTTAACCACCACCAGCGATATTCGCGTGTGGGCCGGCGCGCTGCATTGACGCGGGGAATAGAGCGAAATCCCCTTCTTCATCGGGGCTTATTCCCGCTTCATGGCTAGAGACTATCCGGTATGGTTGCCGCGATAGCGCCCGCTGACCACTTCCGGCGCGGCGCCGGAAACGAAGGGAATGAACAGAAAAACCAAACAACGGTGCCCGGACGGCCTATGGCTGAATGGCGCCTGGACAGTGTGGATCCTGGCGCTGGCGGCGTATCTGACGGACAAAACGCTGTTGTGCGTCGCGGCAGCTTTCGCCGCGCTGGGTCTGTTAGGCCTGTATTTTGTCAAAACGAGGGTGGATAACCGGACTATGTTTGGAAAAAAAATGCCTGCGCAAGCACCGCTTCCGCCGGAGCCCGCGCCTGCGGGCGCTTCTCCGCGGCTGGAAAAACAGCGCGCTACTTTGATTGCCAAAAGCGCCGTGTTTGCAGGCGATATCGATATCGAGGGTGATATCCATATCTGGGGCAAAATTACCGGCAATATTCGCGTCAAAGAAGGGGCTATTCATGTGATGCATGCGGGCCAGGTCGAAGGGGAGTTGCTGGCGCCTGAGATCATTATCGATGGTAAGGTGGAAGGCACCTGTTGCGCCACGACCTTGGATATTCTGGAGCACGGCGAACTGCACGGCGTCAGCCGCTGCGCCGGCATGACCATACAGCGCGGCGGGCAATTTGTCGGCCAGTCAGAGAGCGGTGAACCGCTTTCTCTGCAAAGCGGTACCCAAGACGCATTAAGCCGCCGCCGCGGCGCCAGTCATGGTAGCAAGGGCGCCAGTTATGAGAGTAGCGGTGACCCTCGCGACGGCAGCGGCAATGACGCCAGCGGCAGCGTCAGTGATGAGCGCAGCGGCGGCACGCACGCCAGCAGCAGCGTCAGGCAAGATCGCCGCGCTCGTGAGGAGCGGCCAAAAGTCTTTCCGGCGCCGGCGACCCATGACGGGAAAGCCACGGCGGAGTAAACCGCCCCATGCTCGTAACGGCGCGGCTACGGCGGAGTAAACCATTGCCTGCCCATGATGGGGTGGTCAGTGCGGTTAGACCCCTGTGCGCCCGTAACGACGCGGCCACGGCGGAGTTGATTCGGCGTGCCCATGATGGCCCGGTCGGGGCGGATTAACGAATGCGCGCCCGGCGCTGGCGCGGAACGTTTTAGCGGTCGTGAGCGTCGTCCTGCGGCGATAAGGGGTGTGCCACCCAGCAAGGATTACCGAATGCCAGTACCGACGCTGGTATATCCCGCGTGACCACGCTACCGGCACCGATAACCGTATTGTCGCCGATGGTGACGCCCGGCAAGATAGTCACGCCGCCGCATATCCAAACGTTATTGCCGATGGTGATCGGCAGGGCATATTCTAACCCTTGATTGCGTCGCGCGACGTCATGCGGATGGCCTGCGGTATAAATCCCGACATTGTGCGCGATAAAGACATTATCGCCGATGGTGACCGATGCGCAGTCGAGGATCACCAGATTGACGTTGTCATAAAACTGTGCGCCCAGGTGAATATTGTAGCCATAGTCGCAGTTAAACGGCGGCTCTATGCATAATCCTTCGCCGCTGCTGCCCAGCAGGCTTTTCAGCAGGCGTTGACGCCGCGCGTCATCTCGTGGATCGCATTGATTATACTGCCATAGCGTCACCTTGGCCGCCTGCCGCGCCTGACTCAGTCGCGGATCGCCGCAGGGGTGGTAAAGCAATCCCGCCGCCGCTTTTTCTTTGTCATTCATTGTCGTCTTCTCTGTTTGCCGTCATGGTCGCGCCGTGGCAGGCAGCGAGGATTCTCGCATCGCCGGCGCCATGGCGATGGCGAGTGCGACCATCGACAGGACCAGGATCATCGCCGCGCGCAGGCCGAAATGCTGGCCCAGAAAGCCCAGCAACGGCGGGCCGACCAAAAACGCCACATAGCCCAACGTGGCCACGATACTGACGCGCTCCGCGGCAAAATGTTCGCTGTCGCCGGCGGCAGAGATCGTGAGCGGAAAGCCGAGAGAGGCGCCGAGCCCCCACAAGATCACCGCGCTGCCGGCTAGGATCGGGTTATCGGCGAAAATAATAAGCGCCAGTCCCGTGGCCCCCAGCACGGCGCTGCCGCGCACGACATTCACCCGGCCGTAGCGTATCTGGAACATGCCGCCGCCAAAGCGCCCGGCGGTCATTGCCAGCGCGAAGCCGGCGTAAATCAGCGAACCGGACGTGGCGTTGAAACCGTGCCCATCCACCATCAGCAGCGGCAGCCAATCGCTGGCCGAGCCTTCCGCCAGCGCCATCGCTAACACAATGACCCCTATCATCAGCAACTGACGGTTTTTCATCACTTTCAGCAGCGATCCGCTGCGCCGCTCTTCGGCCGCCGCGGCCTGGGCCTGACCCGTGCCGGCCGGGATCGCGCGCCATCCCCAGGGCACCGTCGGCAGTGCAATACCTGCAATCAGCAACAGATGCCATTGAATGGGGAAATCCACGGCGGTCAGTCCGATGCCGATCGCCGCGCCCGCCAAGGTACCCAGACTGTAACACCCGTGCAGCATCGACATGACCGGGCGGCCAAGCAACCGCTCCACGGTCGCTCCCTCAATGTTGACCGCCACTTCAGCGCTGCCCATGCCGACACCGATGAAAAACAGGCCGGCCGATACCAGTGGCGCCAGCGAGGCCGCCGCGCCGCAGGCGATGATAAGCATCGCGAGCGTTACCAGCGCCATGCCGGTAATAATGACCGGCCGGGTACCGAAACGGCGGGTCAGCCAGCCGGAGCTGAGTATGCCGCCCATCGATCCCAGAGAGAGGCCAAACAGCACCATTCCCATCTCGGCGGTGGAGGTGTGCAGGCGGTCGCGAATGGCGGGCGTGCGCGTGACCCAGGAGGCCATGCAAAGTCCGGGCATGAAGAAGAAGAGAAAGAGCGCGAGGCCGCGGCGTTGCATACTGGTCAGGCTCAAGCGTACTCCTGATGGTAAGGGATCTTGCTTCTGAGACTAGCATCCTCCATGATAATGTACAATTGTACACTTTGACGGACGGTGGTTTTCCGCCAACACGCCAGTTTTTCCGAGGGTACTTTTATGATCAGCAAGAAAAGCCGACGAACCGATCCGAGTCGGCGTGCGCGTATTATTGGTATGCAACAACTGCTGAAAGAAGCGTTTAGCCAGTTTGCCGTCGCGATGTCGGCGGATTATGCGGCGCGGCTCGGGCTGGCCCGCAGCGTTGACGAGGTGGGGGAGGCTATCGTGGATATCATCTGCGGCGACGAGGCCACGCGGGAGCGCAATTTACTGTTGAGCTATGAATTGTACCTTTACGGCAGCCGTCAACCCGAGCTGAAACCGGTGATGCAGGACTGGATGGCCCGCAGTCAGCGTGCGCTGCTGCGCTTTTTCGATCTTCCCACCGCCCGGGCGCTGGATACGCTGATTGAGGGAATGACGCTGCATCACGCGGTGGATCGCACCCCCGCCAGCCGGCAGGAAATCGCCCGGCTGGTGGAGAAAATCATCCGACATTGAGCGCCGCTTTGCTCGCCGGCCTGCATGCCGGTCTGCCCGTGGGTCTGCATGCCGCGGCCTTGAATACCGGTCTACCCGTGGGTCTGCATGCCGGTCTGCGCGCGGGGGTGATGACGGTTCGCCCGAGCCGGCAATGGTTTGCCATTGCCCCTTATTCCTCGCCCCGTCCCCGGTGACCTTTCGCCTATCCGCTGCCGCCTGAAGCCTTCCCTATGGCGCCTCCGCCTGTGGCTTTTTCTCTTTTCCTGGTTTATCGCTTATGGCCGGGATGATGTGGAAAACGCGGCGACGACGGATTTTTAAGCGTTCCGAGACGGATTTGTCCGAACTATATCGCTTGCGAGCGCCCACTAACTTCACAGAAACCGCCGTTTATACTAGCCTGTATATATATACATTGCCCATAAGGAGGTAGCGATGAATGAACGTCCTTCTGCCCTGGCGAATAACGGACATCGGGTGTTGCTGGAGACCCTCTACTATGGCGAAGCAAACGCCACCTATCTGATGCGCGCCTGCGAGGCGAGCGCCACCTGCGGTATCCGCGCCGGTGCGTTACTGGTGATCGACCCGGAGGCAAAGCCGCAGGACGGCAGTATTGTGGTCATCCAGAATGGCGAAGATCTCTCTTTGCGGCGGCTGCGGCAGCGGCCGGAAAAATATCTGGAAAATCTCGACGCGCCGGACGACATCCTGCTATGGCATGACGACGATAGTGCACCAAGCGGCATTATCTGTTGGGGGTTGTTGATCTACATAGTGAACGGCGAGTCGACCCGATAGTCAAATAATCATAATCAATTCTCTTTGCTTGCCGCGCGCCTGTTTCCTTTTCTTCCCGGAAAAGGGCGCGCCAAAGAATTCATCCGCGCTTATTGATGTTCCGCTTTTTTCACGTTCCGTACCGCTGCGTTTACAATAATCGCCGTGAGTGATTATGCGCAGTCTCATCAGCTATCCCGGCACATTGCGCCTTTTATTGTCACGGCTGCCGACGGCAGGAATTTTTATTATTCGTCGCTTTAAAACACCTATCGTTTACCGCTTCGGCTTCGCTTCACAAGTCTAATATTCCATGTTTATACTGTATGTAAACACAGTAAAGAAACATTCGGAGTCATGAAGTATGCTCTTTTTTCGCGCAGATGATGCCGCCGGCGTTATGCCACGTTCCCTGTTTGTCGAACGCGTACCGGCCGGTTTCCCAAGTCCGGCGCAGGATTATATTGAGAACCGCATTGATCTCAACCAATTCTGCGTCAGCCATCCGGCTGCCACCTATTTCGTCCGCGTCACCGGCGATTAGATGATAGAAGGGTTTATTAATGAAGGGGATATGCTGGTGGTGGATTGTGCTATTACCGCGCGCCACGGGCAAATTGTCATCGCGGCGGTAGGGGGCGAGTTTACCGTAAAACAGCTGCAGCTTACTCCGACGCCGCGTTTAATCCCGATGAATCCCGCTTATCGGCCAATACCGATCCGAGATGATGACAATATCGAAATCTTCGGCGTCGTGACCTTTATTATTCATTCGGCGCCCTGATCATGTTTGCTCTGGCGGATGTCAATTCCTTCTATGCGTCCTGTGAAACGGTGTTCCGGCCCGATTTGCGCGGGACGCCGGTGGTGGTGTTAAGCAATAATGACGGCTGCGTGATCGCCCGATCCGCCGAAGCCAAACGGCTCGGTATCAAAATGGGCGCGCCGTATTTCAAGATGCGCGAATTATGCCAGCGCTACCGCATTGCCGTGTTCTCCAGCAACTATGCGCTGTATGCCGATATGTCGCACAGGGTGATGTCCATCCTGGAAGAGATGGCGCCAGCGGTGGAGATTTACTCTATTGATGAAGCCTTCATGAACCTGACCGGCGTCGATCGCTGCGTTGATCTCACGGCCTTCGGCCACAGCGTCAAGAGTCGGGTCCACAAATGGACCAATCTCCATGTCGGCATCGGTATCGCGCCGACGAAAACGCTGGCGAAGCTTGCCAACCACGCCGCTAAGACCTGGCGTAAAACCGGTGGCGTGGTAGATCTTTCCTCGCGCGAGCGCCAGCGTAAACTGATGGCGCTGCTGCCGGTGGATGAGGTGTGGGGGGTGTGCCGGCGCATCGGTAAATCGCTGAACGCGCTGGGCATCGACACCGCGCTGCAGCTGGCAGAGAGCCACAGCGCTTTTATCCGCAAACACTTTAACGTGGTGCTGGAGCGCACCGTGCGCGAACTGCGCAGCGAGTCTTGCCTGGCGCTGGAGGAGTTTGCGCCGGTCAAGCAGCAGATCATCAATTCCCGCTCCTTCGGCGAGCGGGTGAGCGACTATGGCGCGCTGCGTGAAGCGGTTTGCGCCTACGCCGAGCGCGCCGCGGAAAAGTTGCGCACCGAGCGGCAATATTGCCGTATGGTGGCGGTATTCATTAAAACCAGCCCCCAAGCGCCGGGAGAGGTGTATTACGGCAATCAGGCCAGCGGCAAACTGTCCGTTCCCACCAGTGATACCCGCGATATCGTCAACCTGGCTACCGACTGCCTGGATCGTATTTTCGTACCGGGGATGCGCTATCATAAGGCCGGCGTGATGCTGGGCGATTTTTATAGCAAGAACGTGGGGCAATTACCCTTGTTCGATGATCATCAGCCCCGCGTCAATAGCGAAGCGCTGATGGCGGCGCTGGACGAAATCAATCACTCCGGCAAGGATAAAGTGTGGTTTGCCGGGCAGGGGATACAGCGCGGTTGGCAAATGAAGCGGCAGATGCTGTCGCCGGCCTATACGACGCGTGTTGCGGATCTGCCGGTGGTGAAAGCCAACTGAACCGGGCAGCGGGCGCCGTCAGCCTGTGCGTTCGACGACCACTTTTACGGCGGCGGGAACGAGAAGGTTATTGCCGTCGCCGCCTGCGGCTGGCGAAGATCGCAGGTCGGGCGGGCAGCCTCGTTTCAGGGCGCATCCACCACCAAAATGCCGAGCTGGTCTACTAAGCCCGCTAGCTGCCAGCTCTCCAGCTTGACCCCCTCCAGGTTCACCCGGCACAGATCCAGGTCGCCCGGACAGGTGTTGGTCAGATCGCAATAGGTAAAATCGGCCGCCTGCCAGTCTATCTGCTGCAGCTCGCCCCCCGACAGGTCAGCGCCGCGAAAATTCGCGCCGGTCAGTACCGCGCCGCGCCAGCGGTTGTCCATCAATTCGCATTTTTCCAGCGTCACCCGGCTGAAATTACAGTAGCTCAGATTGCTTTTGGTGATGTAGGCGCGGCAGAAAAAACGGCGCCGGCTGAGGGTGGTCATAAAACTGGCATCGCGAAAATCTGCGCCCTGCACTTTACACTCGCGGATTTCCAGGCCAAGCGCGTCAGCATAACGGAAATCCGCCTGCGATAAATCGCAGCCGACAAAGCTGGCATCACGCAGCAGCGCGCGGCTGAAGTTGCAGCCGCTGTGGTGGTCATCATCGTAAAAACAGCAGTTCAAAAATTGGCTGTCGGTCGAATCGGCGCGGGAAAAATCACAGCCCGAAAAGCGCCTGTCGCGCACGATCTGGCCGGTGAACTGGTCGCGGGGAATGGCGACGGCTGACAAGGTGATAGTGTTCATTGACCTTCTCTATCGGGGAACGATGACCGGCGGCCAGTGTAACATAACCGCCGCTGCCCGCAGAGCGGTTGTAGCGCCGTGGCCGCTCAAGCGCCGGCCAGCACCTTTGGCAAAGGGCATGGCCGGCGGCCGTTACTTGGTGTCTCCCTCCGCATGCAGCGCCAGCCGTTTGTTGCCCAGGCGCAGCCAGAGCAAACGTAGCGCCCCCAGCACCAGCCAGGCGGAGCCGAGCATGATGGCGGTGCGATCCAGGCTTATCAGCAACCACCAAGAAGATAGGGCGCCGAGCGCGGGGGCCACCAGATAACGCAACGTATCCCAGACGCCGCGGCGCTTCAACCGCAGATAGTAATGACCAATGACCGCTAAATTGACTAGCGTAAACGCCAGGAAGGCACCGAAGTTAATAAACGAGGTAGAGGTGGTCACGTTCATCATCAGCGCCAGCAGCGCGACGGTCGCGCACAGCACAATGGCGTTTACCGGCGTGGTAAAACGGCCCAGCCGTCCGAGCAGGCGGGGCAGTACGCCATCGCAGCCCAGGCTATAAATCATTCGGCTGGCGCTGGCCTGGGCGGAGATGCCGGAGGCGAACTGGCCGAATACCAGTCCTATCATAAATAACGTGACGAACACATCACCGTCGATATTGCCGGCAATTTCAAACGCCGCCGAGTCGGTGTTATGAAACGTCGCGCCGGGATGGGCCAACTGCACGCACCAGGCGACGAGGATAAAGAGGATGCCGCCGCTGAGCGTGATAAGCATAATCGCGCGCGGTATGCTGCGCTGAGGATTGAGGGTCTCGCCGGCCAGTGTGGTAATGGCATCGAACCCCAGGAAGGAGTAACAGGCCACGGCGGCGCCGGCGACCAAGATTGGCAACAGCTGATCGCGCTGATCGAGAAACGGCGCCAGACTCCAGAAGGGGCGCGAGGCGTCGCCATAGAGGTAATGTACCGCAAGCGTTGCGAAGGCCACCACAATCAACAACTGGACCGTCATCAGCAGCAAATAACGGCGGGCGAAGAGAGCTGCGAACGCGATCATCGCCGCCGTAGCGCCCGTCGGGACGTTCCCTGAATGCGTCCTGATAGCATCATCCGGCCTACGCGCAAAACGTGCGCACTGGAGCGGACCGGACACGCCGGTCCTGAACAGCGTCGTCTGGCGGTGCCCGGGTCCATACGGGGTCATATTGCCGTGAGAAACCCCAATCAATGCACAACCTATCGTCGCTAGTCCGCAGCCGATTTCGGCCGCGGATTAGCTGTGGACAATCAGCAAATCGATTCGCCTGGCGTCGCACAGAACCTGTTGCGCCAGCGCCGCCGGTGACCTCCCTTAACCGGTTTCCGGCGCTGGAAAGGGCGTGACAGCCGGATGTCGACGCGCCCTACTCGGGCCGGCGGCGTGGAGCGGGCGGGCAAAAGTGAACATGTTTCACCGGCGGCGATGTAATAAAAATGAGTGTTTGATCACAGTCATCAATAATGGAATCTCGGTAGCCATTAGCGATGTCGCCAAGGCGGCTGGCGTATCGACGGCGACGATTTCACGCTATTTAAACGGCAAGTTTGGCTCGATGAGCGCGGCGACGCGGGAGCGTATCAGCCGGGTTATCGCCAAGATGAACTACAAACCGAACGATGTTGCGCGCTCTTTACGCAGCACGCAGAGCAAGACGATCGCCGTGATTATGGCGGATATCTTCAATCCTTATTCAATGGATATATTAAAAGGTATTGAAGGGGTATGTACCCCGTTTGGCTATACACTGTTTTTATGCGACGCCAAAGACAATGCCCAAAACGAATGATCTTGCCCCGCCATCTCCGTACAGCTTTTGTATCTTAAGTTAACGAAGCCCGCTGCCGCCGGTATTCTCTCGGAGAGTGATATCCCAGCGCGCTGTGCGGATGGTTTTCATTGTAATGCGTGAACGCTGCTGCAAGGTTTCGCAGGGCTGTTCTCGCATCCGGTTTTGGCATGAACTCGATATAGTCTTCCTTCATCGTCTTCACGAACCGTTCGGCCATTCTCTGCGGGCTGCTCACCGCTGTTGTGCAGGGCTCCAGATCCAGTTCTCTGGCGAACCTCTGCGTTTCATGCGCGGTATACGCTGAACCGTTGTCCGTCAACCACTGCACCGCTGTATCGGGTAACCTGTCGCCGAAGCGCTTTTCTACCGACCTCAGCATCACATCCTGCACGGTCGAACTGTCGTAGCCTCCAGTGCTCGCAGCCCAGTCTATGGCCTCTCTGTCGCAGCAGTCCAGTGCGAACGTGACCCGCAGTTTTTCACCGTTGTCGCAGCCGAACTCGAAGCCATCTGAACACCAGCGAATATCGCTTTCTGCCACCGCGATCCTGCCCTTATGCTCACGCCTCGGCCGCTCTGGTTTTCAATGTAATAACAGCAGGTTATGCTCACACATGATCCTGTAAAGTCGTTTCGCATTTACCGGCGTCAGTCCCTCTGCGCGACGTTGTTTACGCAGGATTCCCCACACCCGCCGATAGCCGTAGCTGGGCATATCGCTGATGATGTCGAGGATGTCCGACAGTATTTCAGCGTCTGCTTCGTCATTACGCCGGTTACAGCGCCTGTCCTGCCAGTCGGCAGAACGCTTAATCCGCAGTGACAGCGGCGCACGCGACCCGCTCATGGCGCGGCTGACCTGTGCTATTCCCCGGCCTTTGGCAACAAGGGCGCGTGCGCTATCCATTTTCGTGACTGGCCGTACTCCACGGCTTCTTTTAGGATCTCAACCTCCATCGTCTTCTTACCCAGAAGGCGCTGGAGCTCCCGGACCTGCTTCAATGCAGCTGCAAGCTCAGAGGCAGGAACAACGTCCTCCCCGGCAGCCACGGCGGTGAGGCTGCCTTCCTGATATTGCTTTTCCACTTAAACAGCAGGCTGGGCTGGATACCGTGCAGTCGTGCGAGATGGGAGACATTCATGCCGGGCTCCATCGTCTGCTGAATAATGGCCATTTTTTCCTGAGTAGTTTTACGTTTACGGACTTCTTGACCTAAAGGGATCCCGGTCATATCAAAATTGGCGTTAGTGTTAGACATATATTCAAGCCTATCTCTTATCTGGAGATACAGCTACTGTCTGGTGTTTCAGGGGGATAAATCAGGTCACCTGTTTGGTCCCTGAGGACCAGGTTTCAGAAATCGACGAAATTGATGCCGGCCATCTTCTGACCTTCCGTCGCACCGGCAGAGATGTGGGATCCTTTTGGCGATTTTTGAAAGCTTTCTGCGGCTATGTTTGGCGTGAAAAGCCCGATGTCGTTCATCTCCATAGCACGTTTGCGGGGGTGTTGGGGCGTCTGGCCCTTATCGCCTTGAGGCCTTTGCGGAAACCTAAAGTCGTTTATTGCCCGCATGCGTTTGCTTTTTTAATGGATAACTCTCCGACCAAACGCAAGTTATATGTTTGGGTAGAGAAATTGTTGCTGCCGATGACCGACAAGATAATCTGCGTAAGTGACTATGAAAAAACCAGTGCGGTCCAGCTGAAATTGTCTGCGGCGAAGATGGTGGTTGTGCATAATGGTGTGCCGGACCGCGGTCATCCTCCTGAAGCATTGCGCGCCCATGATGAACTCAACCTGCTTTTTGTAGGCCGGCTCGATTTTCAAAAAGTCTATGACATCATCATTGATGCGATGCGCCAACTTCAGGGAAATCCTATTCATTTAACCATCGTAGGTGATAGCGGTAATGGACAGCAGGAGAAGATTGCACTGCCTAATATTACCTATACCGGGTGGCTGCGGTCCCGGGAACTGGAGAAGTATTTTTTAGCGGCGGACGCGTTAGTGATCCCCAGTCGCTGGGAAGGTTTCGCGATGGTACCGTTAGAAGCCATGAGCTATGGCTTGGCTATCGTGGCGAGTGATTCCACTTCTTTGCCTGAGGTGGTCATCGACGGTAAAACGGGACGATTATTCAAAAATGGCAATGCCAATGATTTGAAAGATAAAATCCTAGCATTATAGCTTGCCGAGTTCAGAGAAATGGGAAGTGCGGGTTATAAATTATACAAAAGCAGCTTTACGTCTGAGCTAATGATTTCAAAGACATTTCAGGTATACGACGCGCTGTGGAAAAAATGTTAAAAGTTAAAAAAAGCAATTGTGAAGTAAGTTAAAACACTCCTCACTTTTAAATTTTGGTAATTCTAATGCATCAGGTACCAGCTATGAACAGCATAATTTCTCATCGAACATCGACAAATGCGTCACTCATTTCGGTGATCCAACGTTTTTCTGACATTTTTATCATGTTTTTCGCGCTATTTGCGATTTGTCAGGTTAACGGCACTCAAATGACCAATATGCATTTCTTTATCGTATTGGTGGCGCTGGTTGTTTTCTAAATGATAGGAGGAATCACCGATTTCTATCGTTCCTGGCGCGGTGTGAAGATAAGAACTGAACTGCTGCTTATACTGCAAAACTGGACGCTGAGTTTGATTATCACCGCAGGGATTATCTCCTTTGTCGAGGTGATCAATATTACTTTTATGTTGTATGCTGAATGGTACTTGTTGGCGTCACTCGGGCTGGTTTTTTGCCGACTATTGATTCGCCATATCATCGGCATGGTGCGTCATCGCGGCTATAATACGCGTAACGTCGCGATTGTGGGCGATTCACCCGTAGGGGTTGAGCTGGCGACCAGCCTGCTGGATGCCCCATGGCTGGGTTTCAATATTGTGGGTATCTACAGCGATAATCCAGTGGAAATCGATCAGCGCCTCAACTATATCAACGAGTATCGCCAGGTTATTGAGGATGCCAAAACGGGAAAAATCGAGCGTATCTATATTGCGATGCCGATGACAGAAGAGGCAAAAATTAAAGATCTTGTCGATGAGCTTTGTGATACCACGTGTTCAATCATGTTGATTCCCGACATTTTTACCTTCAGCATCCTACGTTCACGCTCAGAGGATATCAACGTACTGCCGGTATTATCCATTGCCGACACGCCCTTGAACGGTATCAACATAGTGCTTAAGCGTATCGAAGATATCATCTTGTCTCTGATGATATTAACGTTTATCACACCGGTGCTGTTGGTGATTTCTCTAATGGTGAAGTTCACCTCTCCTGGCCCAATTATTTTTAGACAAAAACGGTATGGCATTGATGGTAAACCCATTCTTGTGTGTAAATTTCGTTCGATGAATGTAATGGATGATGGCGATACCATTGTCCAGGCCAAGCGGGGAGACTCACGTTTGACGCCTATCGGAGGCTTTTTACGCCGTACATCCCTTGACGAGATACCGCAATTTATCAACGTGCTGAAAGGTGATATGTCCATTGTAGGACCCAGGCCGCATGCCGTTGCTCATAATGAGCAATATCGCAGCCTGATTAAAGGCTACATGCTGCGTCATAAAGTAAAACCGGTTGGGCCCAGGTCAATGGTTGGCGAGGGGAAACGGATTCAATAGAAAAAATTCAGCGCCGTGTCGACTTTGATTTGGAATATATTCGTGAATGGAGCATTTGGATGGATCTGAAGATTATCTTTTTCACCATTTTTAAAGGATTTATCGGTAAAAGTGCCTATTGAGCATCGATTCCGCGCGAGGGCGTTTGTCAGTAAAATCGCGCTTTGAGTTAAAAGGGCTTATGAAATTTTTCCCGAATATAGCCAAAAAAAATCTTCGTCGTCTAACAAACGACGAGCTTTTTTAATCCGAAGCGTTGCGGGATTTATCCAATCCATTTTCAACAAACTCGCCGCCGCCGATGGTGCGCAATATGTTGGTCGCTGCCCCGACCTAGAAACGCTGCGTCAGAACTTGCCCAGCCACGATGGGCAAAGAATTGTTTTGTCCGGCCGTGAATCAGCCCCACCCGGACAAAAATCAGTTGGCGTTGGCGAGCTTTTCGCGTTAAGGAACAGTGAGCTCAAGGACGATGATGGCATCGTCTTTCTTGTTAATGCCGATTGGTGCTGGTGCTGGCAGCGTCAGATGCAGCACAATATCGATGCGAAATGGTTTGGCGTTTATAACGATGGACGGGTGTGTGGAGATGCCTTTTCTCGTGCGCTGGATTTTGTTGTGGCTCAAGAAGGAGCTCTATTATTGCCTTTGGGCATCATTAACCTCGGCACTCTGCGAAAGACTATAAAATGGTTTGACGGCATCAAGAAATTCGCTATCCGCGGTCAGGGCAAGAATACGGTTCTAACCTTTGATAATATCGATCCTCCAATACGCTCAAATAAAAAGAATTGGGTGTCTGAGCCATTTCTTTTTACTTTTCGTGGGGCAAATGCTAACCAATATATAGATTCGTTGGTCCTAGAGAACTTTTGTATTGATTATGCGCGGCAGCGTAATCAGGGCGGGACTAGCCTCGAGGCGCTTGGTGAATTTCATCCCACGCTACATTCTACCGGAACCATTGCGTTATACTTAAACTACTGTCTGAACCCTGTTATTAGGAATGTGTCGTTCTCAAATGTTTACGGCAGCGGTGTTTACTTACGGCGCAGTTATTATCCTCTTTGTGAGAAACTCTCATTCTACAACGTATCAGCTAATCAAATTGTTGCAAGGGATAAGCGGATGGACCGAGATAATAGTGTTGGTGCTATATTCTATTGGTCTTGTTTCGGTGGTTTGATACATAGCTGTATCGCCTGTAATACCCGTAAATATACGGTGGATTTTCTTTCGCCGGATAATAAGCAGCAAATCAATGGTACTTTGTGCGGGTACATCGGCTTTTGGAGCGAATATGGTTTTCAGAGCAAAAACCGAGATAACGAAGGGCCGCCGTTGATTGATTGTGCCACGCATATCGACCAAGATGCCGATACCGCTTCTCGCGGCATTCAGATCAGTAATTGCATTGTCAGTGGCTATGTTATCGGTATCAAAGGCGAAACGCAAACAGACATTTATGTGTTGAACAACATGGTTCTTAACTGTTATTTTCCCATTACATGTAGTGGTGTTAGAGGCGTTGTGCAGCGAAACTATACTAATATGTTGCATTGTGAGGATATTAGATGCCCGCAAGGAGAACAGTTTTGCCGGCGTGATATCCCGCGCCAAGCTGGGTGAGGAGCCCAATCGCGCGGCCAACCTGGCCCCACAATTTAAGCCGTTACCCGGTGAGCGGCTCTATTATTTGTTGCCTGATGCCGGTGGCAAAGAAGGTATTGTCATGACAACGCAAGGATGGAGGGAATTCGGCGCTATCAGCGCCGATGCCTAATTCTACCATGTGATCCCCACGCCCCGCATACGCGCTAACCGGCGTGAGGGCCCAGGGGGAAACGGCATTTGCTTTTCTAGCGGCGAGGGTTATTTTGATGCGTTTGTTGAGCGGTAGCTCAACATAGCGATAACACAGCCATCCGCTTAACACGGCGGAAAGAAGCAGAAAAAGGCAAAATAGCAGCGGATAGCGGGTGAGATGCAATTTATGGGCAATCATTGCGCATGGGCTGAGGATAAAACCATGCACCAGATAGAGCGAATAAGAGGCATCCCCCATGGTTTCAAGTAGATTAAGCAGCCTACTGCGAAACTGCTGAATAAACTGTTCGAAGCTTACCAAACCAAGGAAAACCAGCAAAATGGGTAATCCTGCGTAAAGCGTGCGGTTAAGAGGGGTATTGATACTGCCGTTGATGTTTTCCCATATTAACATACCAATCCCCGCCACTAACACAATTAACGCCAGCGGCGCGGAAATTATTTTTTTCTCAAAATTTCATAAGCAAGAATTCCCAGTACAAATTCAACCAGGATGATGTCGGTAATAAATTTGAAATAAGCGGCACTGGGGTGCAGAGTAAGCCCAATGGCAGCCAGAACTAAGATAATGGCCACGACGATAGTTTTTTATTGGGCCTGGATAAAAATAGCCCAAAGCCAAAAATAAAATAAAAACTCATAACTTAGCGTCCAGCCATTATTGACAAGAAAGCGCGTGCCGTCGGGAAGGAGAAAAAACGACGCGATAACGCTCGTCGTTCCGCTCGAGCTGTTAACAACGCTTGGCTTGATGATGAAAATGGCCAGCGCGGCGACTGTCATTAGCCAGTAAAGTGGAAGGATCCGTGTGCATCGTGCAAAAATAAATCGACGAAAAGTCACCTCTCTTTGCTCGGTGGTATTGCACATGATATAAGCTGAAATGATAAAGAAAAGGTCTACGACATAATAGCCTATATGAAACCAAGATAAAGACGGCACGTCATACTGTCGCCATTTGATGATGACATGATGCATAACTACCATCAGTGCGGCTATCGCGCGCAAATATTGTACGGATTTGATCATCTTTCGTTCTCATGAAGCATGTGTGATGGTCGTGTGCTTAAGGCTATGGAAAATACTGCATGCATAATATCCATTGGTAAAGGACAGACGTTGGTTTTGAGTAGTATAATATTATGCTCTTGGCGAAAATTTATTATGCATCCTCATCCCTTTAGGTAAGCTGCTCTGAAAATCATAAACTTGCCCTATCTGAACCCCGCTTAAGATTTTACATTCTATCAAAGTGGGAAAATTAGGCAATCTGATTCATTAATTTTTCCTCGATTGCTGCACAATGAGCGCTGACCCGGTAATACTATCTTAAAGACGCCTTTTGTTCTTAAGTGACTAGGATTGCTGTGCATTACGAATTGAATCTAATGATGAGATTTTTCTTAAAAATTGCTATTTTGCCAAAGAAAGGTTGCGACGAGTTACAGCAGAAAGTATACCGATAATTATTCGCAATAATGATAGGATTATGCTCAACATGTTATGATATTTTATGCTCGTTGTTAATGAACAAAACCTAATGCTATAAACCCCCACAGTGGTTTGCTTGTTACGTCTTGGCCGTGATTTTAGGATTTGGAGTTGATGATTTGCAACGATAATATCGTATTATTGTTTATGGTCAGTCTAGCTATTATGCAGAAGATTAGCTTTTAGGTACCTGATTGCCTGGTTTTTTGTTGAAGATGACCGCGTCAGATTTTCCGAGATTGGTAGCATCATTAACGCTGAAATACTTAAAAATGGATAGTTCTTAGCAGCGGCTTATCCTAAAAGCTAACGTCGTGTAATTGCCGGGCGCGCCCGCGATTCAGCCTGGTGCCGATGTGGAAAAAGCGTTTGCGGTATTCAAAAAACAGCAACAGTTTTCCGCGATCGGCAAAGGGAATCGGTATCTTACAAATTGTTAAACCTACGCTATAAAGTACCTAATAAGTTGATTCGGGCGCGTGAAGAGCGCCACGCGCGCGGCTAAATTGAAGAAAGTGTTGCCAAAGTGGCGCAACGTATGCTTGTAGCACAGCAATCGGATGGCTACCTCAGGGAAGACAACATTTTTTAGCATAATCTTGCGCACTTACTAGAAGGACTTGATCGAGTGAAAACATGACTGACGCGCTATTTGCCTTGCGATAGACTCGGTTGTACAGGCTACGCCGACGGCGGCTGTGTCGTCGCGCCGGGCATTGCCGGCAGCCGTTTCATCACCTACGATTATGTTCATAACTGTTTAGTTACCGGTCGGTAGCGGCCCAAAGAGGTCCGCGTGCGTTTGCCCGACCCGAATTCCCCCATTGCGCGTTACTCACGTTAAGGTTGGTAAAATGAAAAATCTGAAGGCCGTTATCCCTGTCGCCGGGCTGGGTATGCACTTGTTGCCCGCGACTAAGGCTGATTTATCCCCCTGAAACACCAGACAGTAGCTGTATCTCCAGATAAGAGATAGGCTTGAATATATGTCTAACACTAACGCCAATTTTGATATGACCGGGATCCTGTTAGGTCAAGAAGTCCGTAAACGTAAAACTCCTCAGGAAAAAATGGCCATTATTCAGCAGAGGATGGAGCCCGGCATGAATGTCTCCCATCTCGCACGACTGCACGGTATCCAGCCCAGCCTGCTGTTTAAGTGGAAAAAGCAATATCAGGAAGGCAGCCTCACCGCCGTGGCTGCCGGGGAGGACGTTGTTCCTGCCTCTGAGCTTGCAGCTGCATTGAAGCAGGTCCGGGAGCTCCAGCGCCTTCTGGGTAAGAAGACGATGGAGGTTGAGATCCTAAAAGAAGCCGTGGAGTACGGCCAGTCACGAAAATGGATAGCGCACGCGCCCTTGTTGCCAAAGGCCGGGGAATAGCACAGGTCAGCCGCGCCATGAGCGGGTCGCGTGCGCCGCTGTCACTGCGGATTAAGCGTTCTGCCGACTGGCAGGACAGGCGCTGTAACCGGCGTAATGACGAAGCAGACGCTGAAATACTGTCGGACATCCTCGACATCATCAGCGATATGCCCAGCTACGGCTATCGGCGGGTGTGGGGCATCCTGCGTAAACAACGTCGCGCAGAGGGACTGCCGCCGGTAAATGCGAAACGACTTTACAGGATCATGTGTGAGCATAACCTGCTGTTATTACATTGAAAACCAGAGCGGCCGAGGCGTGAGCATAAGGGCAGGATCGCGGTGGCAGAAAGCGATATGCGCTGGTGTTCAGATGGCTTCGAGTTCGGCTGCGACAACGGTGAAAAACTGCGGGTCACGTTCGCACTGGACTGCTGCGACAGAGAGGCCATAGACTGGGCTGCGAGCACTGTAGGCTACGACAGTTCGACCGTGCAGGATGTGATGCTGATGTCGGTAGAAAAGCGCTTCGGCGACAGGTTACCCGATACAGCGGTGCAGTGGTTGACGGACAACGGTTCAGCGTATACCGCGCATGAAACGCAGAGGTTCGCCAGAGAACTGGATCTGGAGCCCTGCACAACAGCGGTGAGCAGCCCTGCGAAACCTTGCAGCAGCGTTCACGCATTACAATGAAAACCATCCGCACAGCGCGCTGGGATATCACTCTCCGAGAGAATACCGGCGGCAGCGGGCTTCGTTAACTTAAGATACAAAAGCTGTACGGAGATGGCGGGGCAAGATCACTCCGCACCGGGATCCATGGCTTTGATACATTGCCTGGCGAAGACTAAGGCCTGCTTTTTGTCCAACGCCTTGGCTATTGACGGTATCAGGTCTTCCAGCAAAGCTTTTTGTAACCCCCGACGGGTGGATCCGGTTCGGGTGACCTGTCCCATCAGCCCCAGTATCGCGTTACCGCTCAAGCGGGCGGATAAGCCGGCAAGTGAACCTCTACCGGGTAAAAAAGAGAGAACCTCAAGAGAATATCTGAGAACCGCCAGCGCCCGGCGCCGGCGGATGAGGTCACCCGCACAATCGTAACAGGGCACCAGCGATGTAAGCGCAAGTTGTGCTTTGGGGATTGTTTTAGCGGCATATCGCTGTTCCCTACGCTCATCGTAATAGGATTGTTGCAAGTCCGTGCTGACAGTGTCGAAAAAAACATCCCCAGATGCTGCGGTTAATTTAAGCGGCTTTGTCTGCGCAACGAGAGAGGGAAATTGCCGGGTTGCATCAAGCGTGAACGCCTGGGGGAATATTCCGCTATCGCGGGACTTATGCTTGTCGCCCCTGATGATGTACAACCTATTTTTGCTAATCATCAAAGCATCATAGCGTTTTTTACGCGGCGACCTGGCGACAAACACCTCGACACCCGGAGTTTTGCGTGGAGTGTGTGTGGCAATACAGTGCGGCGCATTAACGGGATAACCCTGATAGCGGTTTTTACCGACACATAATCGGGCTTGGGCTTTGAAAATAGCGTCCTGCTGAAGAAAATCGACTGCTTCGGGCGCGAATCGAGTCCCTTGGTTCACCCACATGACATTGAGCAGGTGCTCATAGGCGCAGGAGAGTGGCGGGTTGTGAGGGTGAAACCGATAATGGATATCTGGCATCTTCCGCCATTCGCCGGGGCTCGCCTTACCTTGCTGGCAGATGTCGTGTAGGCAGAGGTATTTCACCAAGGTCAGATAAGTGCTCATAGAGTTGCTTGCTTCTTGACAGCCTAGCGCCGGCCATTGTCGGGCCAATGGCTCGCGGCGTGGCCAAAGGAGTTTGATTGGTAGATCATGCGGTAAAAAACCCTCACCGCTGACAGCAACGCCGAGATGATTAAGGTGATGTGACATTATCTGTTCAGGCGTTTTATCTTCCGCGCTGGCCCATGGCATCCACTGCCGCTTCACCAATCTGTTGATATGGTCATACAGCAATGCCGGTAGCCGAAAATCGGTGACGAAGAGAGGCGGCAGGGCTTTTGCGACCAACCCGATAAACAACATGTTAGCGGGCGCAATGCGGTCTTTTTCAGCCAGACTGTCGGTGTGGAAAGTGCGTCTGGCCGTATGGAGCATAGCCGTGTAGACAAGGTTCAGTTCGCAGTCATCATAGGCATGAGAAGCGTATTGCCCGGTATTGACCCGTCGATAATGTGGCGCTACAACAATCTGAAGCGCAGCGGCATTAGCGGTTTGACGCTGGCAAGTTGGAAGACGTCTCAAACGGTATTTGAGGCTATGACCCCACGCCAAATTTACCCGCACTAACATTGGCGACCGACTTTCGTCATACAACGCGTCGACATCATCGAGCAGCAGACTTTTTAGCGCAATGCTCAACAGATGACGGCCAAACCAATCTATTGGCGTTTTGCTGTAGCCCTCGGGCGGCAAAAATTCATGTTCGTCGGCCTTGTAGAAGCCGGTATAGGCCAGCAATCGTTGCGTCATGAGCGGTTCCCAGGCGTTAACGCCCGGCCAATAATCGATAGCAGCTATGATGAAGGTAGGCATCGCGGCCGCTTTATCGCTTGTTGCCCCAAGCCAAACGGGAAGATGATAATCTCGCCATGGCACAAACCCCTGTTCGGGCTAGGGCAACAGCAAAGGGGGAGGAAAGGTCGGCGCGGGCGATAAAACTACCGTCGACAGCGGCGAGACAACCTGCGCTGAAACCGGCGCTTTCGTCGAGGATACCTGCACCGCCGGTGGCGGGGGTGTCGCCATCACCGGGCCGGGCGGTGTGCCCAATGAGATAGCCGCAGCCGGAACGTCAGCTACCGCCGGAGGAAGGGTCCCTATTAAAGCCGCAATGGCCACCGGGGGGGGAGTCTCTGCCGACGCTGGCACGCTAAGGCGAGTCCGTAGGGGCTCACGGGCTGCGATATCCCACTGATAGGAGGTCTGTTCGTTTGCAATTACCGTTGCCGGGGCCGCTAACGGTTCTCTTTTCTCGCCCCCCGTTTTGCCTTTTTGCCGCCCTGCGGCAATGCTCGCGTGGCTATGGTTGGAATAAGCTTCGGGATGTGGATTGGCCGCCGGCCGCTGTACACTTCCGTCGCTAACGTTGCAGCGGTGCAGGCAGAGAGACTACGGTGCAACCTGTATCGCCCGCGCGGCTTGAGCGAATGAGCATCAGGTGGTCCCTTTTCCGATGTTAGCCCATGCACCAGCGTAAGAAATGGCATCAGCGACAAGGCCATATAAACCGGATTTTGTCGTCGAATTCGACGGAGGGCGCAGGAGCAGACACCTATTTCTTTAGCAACAGCAAACGGCGGTGCTGAGGGGATAGCGGCTGAGCTATCGTTCAAATTATGGATACGGTGCACGGTTTTCTTTTTATCACGATAAGACAGACTGTGGAGCTGAAATAGGACAACGTTTTTCGCATAATCGCAGGATGACATAGGCATAAGCGTGTTCTCCTTGCAGGTAAGGTAATGTTTCGTAATAGCCATTTATTTCGTCTAGGGTTAACTAAAACGTCCTTTTCCTGTTTCATCTTTGTTGAATGAAGAAAAAACGTGAGGTATCAGCAAGCTGAATTGACTGAAAATAAACTGGGTATGTCAGGGCGGTGAATGGGCAGAATCGATAATTATCACTCGGTTATTCATATGAACTCCGCGGTCGATGATAGCAAGCTTGCGAGGTGATATAAGTGGTTTAATAACGTAAACATCTCTTATAAAGCTGACATCCATGGTTGTAAAATCATTCCAGGTTTTTTCTCTTATCATTAGGGTCATTGTTTAACTATTCGATATATTCCATTGCCATCTTGTCGTGAATATTTTTCATGGAATATTCTTTATTATTTTTTATCTCTATAGCAGTAAACGTTTCAATGCCTTGGAGCGGCGGTCAACTCAACATTAATCTCGTGCCGGCGACTCATCTTGCGGGGGCTATCCCACACCCTTGCGACTAAAGCTGATGCCTTAAACGTTAAGCAACGCCCTCATAGGGTCATCTTATGCTTTGTTATGGTGCATCGCCTTGTTACATAAGGGACAGCAGAGTGACTACCGTGATCCTCTGAAAAGTCTTATTCAGCCATAAATTATTCTTATTTAACTATTTACCCTCCATTTTGATGTAGTTTTTAAACCAGCTGAGCGTGTTGGTATGCTATTTGCACTACATATCTCATCGATTCTGGCACAGCTGCGACGGAGGCAGAAATGAATTTAAGACGACTCAAGTATTTTGTAAAAATCGTCGACATCGGTAGCCTGACACAGGCGGCGGAAGTTCTGCATATTGCGCAACCGGCGTTAAGTCAGCAAGTTGCCGCTCTGGAGAGCGAGCTTGATCAGAAACTGCTGGTACGTACCAAGCGCGGCGTAACACCGAACGAAGCGGGAAAAGTCCTCTATTCCCATGCCCGCACCGTCCTTCAGCAATGTGAGTTGGCGCAAAGGGCGGTAGGCAATGTCGGGCAGATCTTAAGCGGCCAGATATCGATCGGACTGGCACCGGGCACCTCCTCAAGTCCTCTAATCCGCCCCTTATTACAGGCAGTGCGCGAGCAATATCCGCAAATGACGGTATACCTGCATGAAAATAGCTCCGCCGCATTGAATGAGAAATTCAGCCGCGGCCAGCTAGATATGGCGATACATTATGATCCGGCGGTATTTAGCGGTGTGACAAGTGTTCCTCTCATGAAAGAAGAACTTTTCCTGGTCGGCACTCGCGATAATCCGGGCGCGAGTATTGAGCTAAGCGATGTAGCGGTGCGAGAGCTTTTCCTGCCGCGTGATTTCTCCGCTGTCCGAAAAAGAGTGGATGAAGCATTTTCCCTGCGTCGGCTGAGTGCGAAAATCATTGGTGAAATTGACTCGATTGCGACATTGACGGCGGCGGTCGCCAGCGGCATGGGCAATGCGGTACTGCCGGAGTCGACAGCTGCGGCGGTGGTCAGCACGGCGAGTGCCTGGATGGCGCGTATCATCAGCCCCGGTATGCCTTTGCCGCTGACGCTGACTACCTCGTCCCGTTTGCCGCTTTCTCCTGCGGCCTCGGCGGTCAAAACCCTGATGACGACCATGGCTGCGCAGCCAACGTTGGAGAAACAGGCACTGCTGCTTGCCAGCTGAACATTATCCTGACGCGCCTATTTCGCAAAAATGACGGTCACCTAAAGGGGGCCGTTTTTTTATTGCCTTATTTTTCATAAAGTTAGATGTAAAAATTTTTATGCAACACTTAATATTCTCTTGATATTAAATAAAGATATCAATTATTATGCATTCGGAATAAAGCTGTATGGCTGAGCTTTGGCCCGTCAGGGCAAATCCGTTACTTTACCTATTCAGGAGCCACAATGAACAGCTTACTTTCACAATTACTGATCCGCCTGGCACAAAAGGAAGCTGCGGAAAAGGAACTGCACGCGCTGGTGCAATCCCTTGAAATTCTGGTTGCAGCCTTAATATCTTCACTTACTCCCGATAAACTGAATGAGCTGGTCGGCTCAATCGATGTGGCGATGAAGAATCTACCGTGCAATCTTGAGACAGGGCACAGCTCGGATATTGAACTGCTTAATAATAATATCACTCGCATCACGGCGGCCGCGCGCCGACACTAACCGAGGATGACCCTGGTCGGGCGTTTTCCTGCGGCTTAGGGTCATCCTCAACATGGAACATTCGCTATTAGTTTTATCATTTAGTGCCTCAATTCAATCTGATAATGCTACACCGTCCTAACGCCTGAGTTAATGACTCTTGACATTTATTTGCTATGGGTCAATTATAATGTTCTCCTGTTTGTGCCAGAGCCTGGCCCAATGATAAGCTTATAATGTTTGACGGTTTTATCTCTGTTTGCAGCCCACACCACCCTGCATTATGCTACAATACTTAGTTGCCTGCCCATGCATTCGTATATCTGTCTAAAATATCCTCTTTTTGTAGTTGAAAGTGATTAATTTCGTTTTTACGCGAGCATTCCTGGCACCAATGAATATACTAGTTCCGAGCATAATATTTTGGTCATCAAGACCGTGTGGTTTTTCATTAGCAGGTTAATAATCATGAAAACACTAGGGTTAGTTCTTGAGACAATTCTCGAAGAGATCTGCACGGGGAAAAAGGTGTTCACACCCGAGGCGGGCACTCAAGAAGCAATGGAGAAATTCCAACAGATCGCTAAGGTCATCAGCTATGCCGACAGCGAAGAGCTCGTTGAACAATGCCAGTTCGGGATTGAAGAATTTTCAGAGCGATTGACGTTTTCCAAAGTGATGGTTACCGGCGGCGTGACTGAAAAAGGACAGGCGTTTTTACGCAAGCGCTTTGCCAGCCGGCAGCAAAAAGTCGGGTAAGCGCTTGCGCTCCACCTCGCCGCTGTTATCCCAGGGTATCCCCTGGGCATTCTCATGCGTGGTCACTCTTGCTGGACCGGGAGCTTCTTCACGTGATAAGTAGCGCTCTGCTGTACAATTAACGTACAAACTGCCAAACGCTCGAAGGTAGCTTGTCGTAAAGTTTACCCATTGTCAACTCTGCCAAGCGATGATCGGCGGCGCCATAAAACTCCACTAATTCTCCTGCGGTTAACCGATCCTTCATATGCTCGATCACCTTTTCCAGCGTATCGATATTACTGCAGCGCCGGAGTCGCATCAAAAAATCGACTTTACCCTTAAACATGTGATTATTCCTATACCTCTAGCTCAACAACCTTTTTAATAATAACCGCCTGATAATAGACCATTATCTGTCAGCACAATCCAACGCTAAACAATGCAGCAACATGCTAATCATCCTGCTATCAATTGCTGAGGGTAATAACGGCGGTTGCCGTAATTTTGAATGTTAAACCCCGCGTTAACCTCTCAACGGCTTGTGTAAATAGACATTACGTAAGACACATTTGTTCATGGGGAATGTCCGGTCTCTCCAACCGGGCGCATCATAACAGTTAGGCCAGCAAAAAAACAATCACCCGTGAAAAATATCATCGTTATTTGAATGATTGATGCCCCGCGCATATGCTGCTGAAAAAATTATTCGGGGGTAAAATTATGATAAGAATTTAATAAAAAATAATAAGATTTTTGCTTTATCGTGCTTGAGTGACCAAAAAAGGAGAAAAAATCTCGGAGAAGACGCAAGGGCGGTATCGATCTTTCCGCAAGCCCTCGCTATTGTCCTGCGCGGCGTGGATAAAATAAGCGGCTGTTTATACGGTCCTATTCGTCTTGCAATCTTTAACACTGGCGAGCATGGTGGCGACGGGCCTGATAACGCAAGGATCGCTTTCTTGGAGAAGGGTAATCGGCGGTATTTTACGCAGGGAAATACCGCAACAGCCGCGTTTTGAACATAATCTTAGTCAAGGTAAAGGATAAGGACGGTCGACTCGTCGCCATCGCCGTGCATAGGATCACACGTTTTGGCGCTCTACGGTTTCCTCACCCCAAAATAACTGATTTTTATCGGTGCGCGCAAAAGCGATTTGCAGCGCCTCATCGCTACCTTCCTCCCAGATTTTCTGCGCCAGCGCCTCATCGTCATGCGCAACTTCAAAGATAGCTTGCGCGATCTCAATGGACGTTTGGCGTACCTCTGCCCATGCTTCTACATTAGATGCCATTGTGTCTCCTCCCTCAAATGTTGCTGGATTAGCGTTAGTAGACCGTCACTTGACTCACAGTACTGTAGACGAAACACGCGTTGTAGGCCAATACGTGTCAGGCACCCGCCTTAGAAAGCTTGGGTGGGGCTGAGGCCTAGCCCTTCATTTTTCAAAGTAATGCCCGCGACATATTGCCCCTGATAGCGGGCAATGGTGAGTTCTTCGCTGGACGGCTGTCGCGAACCGTCTCCACCCGCCAACGTCGAAGCACCATAAGGCGTCCCGCCGCGCACCTGGCTGATATCGAATAGCTCTTTCGCCGCGTAACCAATGGGCACCAAGATAAAGCCATGATGCGCCAGAGTTGTCCAAGTGGAGGTGATGGTATGTTCATGGCCCCCACCGGTGCCAGTAGAGGTAAATACGCTGCCTATCTTGCCGTACAATGCTCCTGACGCCCACAAAGCCCCTGTCTGGTCGAGGAAAGTGCGCATTTGCCCACACATATTACCAAATCGCGTGGGGGTACCAAAAATGATGGCATCATAGTCAGACAGCTCTTGCGGCTTTGCTTCGGGCGCCTGCTGAGCCGTTTTACCGCCGGCTTTGGCAAAGAGTTCGGGCGACATGGTTTCTGGAACCCGCTTGATTGTCACCTCTGCACCGCTGACGTTGCGCGCGCCTTCCGCTACTGCTTCAGCCAGTGTCTCGATATGACCGTACATGGAATAATAGAGCACGAGTATTTTCGCCATAGAAATTCCTTAAGCTCCGTGTGCGGCCTTGCCTGGGCGACAAGGACCGGGGAAGAATAATTTAAAGATAACCGTAAAACCTACGGATGCAAATCAACTCCCCGACACACGCGAAAAAGCAGCTGCGCTTTTCGGGCAAGACAAATGCGCACCCCGCCAAAATAGAGCTAAATTCATTATAAATGATAATAGATATTACGAATGACCATATCATTATTGTGGGGGAATATGGCTTAACGAACTGAATTTTAACAGTCTATCTGTTCATTCTCACGAGGATAGACAAAATTGCCAAGCATGTGTTTCATAGTGTTAATAGTTTCAAATCTGACGAGTCAGGCGGCTATACTTTTATCATGACGTTGGGAAAACACATTATCCTAACGTCGTCCAGGAAACGCACTATCATCGCGTTTCCAATTGCAAATGATCTCTCTAACATCCTAATGGAGGTTAACATGGCCCAACATAGCGGTGGATCAGGTAACTTTGCGGAAGATCGTGAAAGAGCATCACAAGCAGGCCAAAAAGGTGGTCAGCACAGCGGGGGGAATTTCAAAAATGATCCTCAACGTGCATCTAGAGCCGGGGAAAAGGGCGGCCGTAGTAGGAATAGTGCTTAAGTCCCTTATGACGGCGGCCTCAAGGCAATTGAGCGGTTATGGATTGTCTTGGGGGCATGATGACGGTCGCAATTGGCATTTTTATGTCACCTCAAAGACGGTTTACTGAGAGTTAAGAGAAAAATATGCGTTGCAATTGGGAGTTTCTGGCCCAAGCTGAACGAAGCAGTAAGGTTTATTAGTAAAGCTAAGCAGTAACAGTAAGTTGAAGTAGTAAAGGTAAGAGTAAGTATCGAGAGTAAGTCGTAAACCACTGTCAGCGCGGGTAGTTAAAGCGTTGGCGACAAAGTGTCATCATGCGATCCATGCGATCACCGGCCGCTGGAGACGAGTGTTACCAGCGGCCAATTCTTCATGCGGTCAAATAACTGACCGAGTGTTCCTGGCTTTCGCTTTTGGCATCAATAATAACGCTCCACAAACCGCTATAAGGCACCCAAAGATAGGCCGTATCCGTATCGCTCACTCCGAGGATTTCGCCAAATCCGACCGTCATATGCCCATTATGTGGCTGGCTCTCACACATCAAATGGATGTTGCATTTCTCAGAACAATGCACAACCACCGTATCGCCGCCAAACAATTTTAGCCGGGTACGTATAACGGACATTATCAGACTCCCCCTGAGGTAATCGTTTGCGCATGGATAAATGCCTCTCCTTAACTGAGAGCTTTATCCCGTCGTGATTTATCCCCCTGAAACACCAGACAGTAGATGTATCTCCAGATAAGAGATAGGCTTGAATATATGTCTAACACTAACGCCAATTTTGATATGACCGGGATCCTGTTAGGTCAAGAAGTCCGTAAACGTAAAACTCCTCAGGAAAAAATGGCCATTATTCAGCAGAGGATGGAGCCCGGCATGAATGTCTCCCATCTCGCACGACTGCACGGTATCCAGCCCAGCCTGCTGTTTAAGTGGAAAAAGCAATATCAGGAAGGCAGCCTCACCGCCGTGGCTGCCGGGAGGACGTTGTTCCTGCCTCTGAGCTTGCAGCTGCATTGAAGCAGGTCCGGGAGCTCCAGCGCCTTCTGGGTAAGAAGACGATGGAGGTTGAGATCCTAAAAGAAGCCGTGGAGTACGGCCAGTCACGAAAATGGATAGCGCACGCGCCCTTGTTGCCAAAGGCCGGGGAATAGCACAGGTCAGCCGCGCCATGAGCGTGTCGCGTGCGCCGCTGTCACTGCGGATTAAGCGTTCTGCCGACTGGCAGGACAGGCGCTGTAACCGGCGTAATGACGAAGCAGACGCTGAAATACTGTCGGACATCCTCGACATCATCAGCGATATGCCCAGCTACGGCTATCGGCGGGTGTGGGGCATCCTGTGTAAACAACGTCGCGCAGAGGGACTGACGCCGGTAAATGCGAAACGACTTTACAGGATCATGTGTGAGCATAACCTGCTGTTATTACATTGAAAACCAGAGCGGCCGAGGCGTGAGCATAAGGGCAGGATCGCGGTGGCAGAAAGCGATATGCGCTGGTGTTCAGATGGCTTCGAGTTCGGCTGCGACAACGGTGAAAAACTGCGGGTCACGTTCGCACTGGACTGCTGCGACAGAGAGGCCATAGACTGGTCTGCGAGCACTGTAGGCTACGACAGTTCGACCGTGCAGGATGTGATGCTGATGTCGGTAGAAAAGCGCTTCGGCGACAGGTTACCCGATACAGCGGTGCAGTGGTTGACGGACAACGGTTCAGCGTATACCGCGCATGAAACGCAGAGGTTCGCCAGAGAACTGGATCTGGAGCCCTGCACAACAGCGGTGAGCAGCCCGCAGAGCAATGGCATGGCCGAACGGTTCGTGAAGACGATGAAGGAAGACTATATCGAGTTCATGCCAAAACCGGATGCGAGAACAGCCCTGCGAAACCTTGCAGCAGCGTTCACGCATTACAATGAAAACCATCCGCACAGCGCGCTGGGATATCACTCTCCGAGAGAATACCGGCGGCAGCGGGCTTCGTTAACTTAAGATACAAAAGCTGTACGGAGATGGCGGGGCAAGATCATTTGCAGCGAAAGGGATGACTTCTGCAAATCAATCATCACATCGTTTAATTGTAAATCGGTCTCACCGCTCGAATACGCTTGTGAATCACGGTTCGCCTGGATTTGAGTGTCGCTGATTTTATCCAGCGCCGCGCCGAGCTGCTGTGCGAACCCCGCCGATTTGCCCGCCGCGTCGTGACTTATCATGCTATCCGCCGCGCGCGCGGTGGCAGTAAGTTGCGCCACTACCGCCTCAATACCCTGAACCGAAATTCCGTTTGTTTCCTTTTGTGATGTTGGCGCCACCCTAGCAGAAATCGCCGGGGGTTAAGCGAGCAATTAACGCTAAAAAACCCGGCTATTTAGGCCATTGATTTGCCTGCTCCAGTAAATAACACCCCTCATATTTGATGTTGTTCACCGAAAACCCCACGCGTACGCGCCAGGGAGAGAGTTTTGTTATCAGCAACGCAGCCCGTTACGTTCCATTGTTGGCAGGAATAAGGTATGAGCACGGTTAAAAATGGTTCCGTCACACAAGGTAATAACCCTTTCGTTCCCTATCTGGAGCGGTTGCGTGTTCATCCCAAATTGACCGCCGCGGTGGCGGTGGCGGCGGCCATCGCCCTGATTGTCGTGCTGGTGCTGTGGGCCAGAAGTCCTGACTATCGGGTACTGTATAGCAACTTAAGCGATCGCGACGGCGGCGATATCGTCACGCAGCTGACGCAAATGAACATCCATTATCGCTTTTCGGAACAAGGTACGGCGTTGCTGATCCCGGCGGACAAGGTGCATGAAACGCGGCTGAAACTCGCGGGTCATGGCCTGCCGAAGGGCGGCGCGGTGGGGTTTGAATTGCTGGATCAGGAAAAATTCGGCATCAGCCAGTTCAGCGAGCAGATCAATTACCAGCGCGGTCTGGAAGGCGAGCTGGCGCGTACTATGGAAACCCTCGTCCCGGTGGTGTCCGCGCGGGTGCATCTGGCGCTGCCCAAGTCGTCGCTATTTATTCGTGAACAAAAAAATCCCTCCGCTTCGGTGACCCTGACGCTGCAACCCGGCCGGGTGCTGGATGATGGTCAGGTCAGCGCAATCGTCTATATGGTCGCCAGCAGCGTGGCCGGGATGCCGCCGGCCAATGTGACGGTGCTGGATCAGCAGGGGCATTTACTGACCCAGGCCGATGCCAACGGACGTGAACTGAACGCAACCCAGCTCAAATTCAGCAACGAATTGGAAAACAGCTTTCAGCGCCGCATCGAAAATATTCTGGCGCCGGTGGTCGGCAGCGGCAATGTTCACGCGCAAGTTACGGCGCAGATTGACTTCGACAGTCAAGAGCAAACCGAAGAACGTTACGCCCCTAACGGTAGTGGCGATAATGCCGCCATTCGCTCACGCCAGGCGTCTGAGATCGAGCAGTTGGGCGGCGGCGCACAGGGCGGCGTACCGGGCGCGCTTTCCAATCAACCCGCTCCGGCCAATAGCGCCCCTATTGATAGAACGCCCGCCAACCGCGCCCCGGCCAAAACCGCGACGCGGCCGACGCCAAACGCCAACACCAACGCCGCGTCGTGGCGGGCGCCGATGTCGTCGTCCAATACCCGCAAGGATGAAACCGTTAACTACGAACTCGACCGCACGTTACGCCATGTCCGGCGCAACGTAGGCCAGCTCCAGCGGCTCTCGGTGGCGGTCGTGGTGAACTATCAGGTGGCCGGCGAGGATGCCGCCGGTAAACCGCTGCCGGCCGAAACGCTTAGGCAAATTGAAGCCATCACCCGCTAGGCGATGGGTTATTCCAGCGAGCGCGGCGACACGCTGAGCGTCATTAACACGCCATTCATGCAAAACAACGACGGCGAACCGGCATTGCCGTTCTGGCAACAGCCTATGCTGCTCAACGCGCTGCTGAGCGCCGGACGCTGGCTGATTGTTCTGCTGGCGGCCTGGTGGCTTTGGCGCAAAGTGGTGAAATCGCTGGTGGCGAATAAAACCCCCGTGCCGCCCGCCGCGGTTGCTCAGCAGGCGGCGGCTGCGGCGGAAGAAGATGTGGTGGTTAAGCTGAGCAAAGAGCAGAAGGAGGCGCAGCAGCGCGCCGCCCACAGCGCGATCACACCGAAGCCCGGGCTGAGCGGGTACGCACATTGGCGGACAGCGACCCGCGCATCGTGGCCCTGGTAGTGCGTCAATGGATAGCGAACGAAATAGGACTATGACCGGTATCGAGAAAAGCGCCATCTTGCTGTTGACCCTCGGCGAAGATCGCGCGGCGGAGGTGTTTAAGCATCTCGCCGTGCGCGAAGTGCAACAATTGAGCAGTGCGATGGTCGGGTTGCGGCAAATTTCCCAGGCGCAATTAAATGAGGTGCTGAAGAAGTTTGAGGTCGCGGCGGACCAATTCAGCGCGTTGAGCGTCAATACCGGCGATTATTTGCGCTCGGTGCTGGTGAAGGCGCTTGGCGAAGAGCGCGCCTCCAGCCTGCTGGAAGATATTTTTGAAACCCGTGAAACCACCACCGGTATGGAAACGCTCAACTTTATGGAGCCGCAGAGCGCCGCCGATTTGATTCGCGATGAACATCCGCAAATTATCGCCACCATTCTGGTCCATCTGCGGCGCAGTCAGGCCGCCGATATTCTAGTGTTGTTCGACGAAAAATTGCGTAACGATGTGATGCTGCGTATCGCCATGTTTGGCGGCGTACAGCCCGCCGCGCTGGCGGAATTGACCGAGGTGCTCAACGGCCTGCTGGACGGTCAGAATCTCAAACGCAGCAAGATGGGCGGTATTCGTACCGCCGCCGAGATTATCAATTTGATGAAAACACAGCAGGAAGAGGCGGTTATCAATGCCATGCGCGATTTCGACCGCGAACTGGCGCAGAAGATCATCGACGAGATGTTCCTGTTCGAGAATTTGGTGCAGGTGGACGACCGCAGTATCCAGCGCCTGCTGCAGGAAGTGGAAAGCAAGTCGCTGATAATCGCTCTCAAAACCGCCGCCGAACCCCTGCGCGAGCGGTTCTTGTCCAATATGTCCCAGCGGGCGGCGGATATTCTGCGGGCCGACCTCGCCAACCGCGGGCCGATCCGCATGTCGTTGGTGGAAAACGAACAGAAAGCCATTTTGCAGATCGTCCGCCGCCTGGCCGAAAGCGGCGAGATCGTGATAAGCGGCGCCGAGGATTTCTATGTCTGATAGCCATGATGCCGCCTGGCGTCCCTGGTCGCTGACGGATTTCGCGCCGCCGCCGGGAGCGCGCCCCGCGCCGGCCAACGACACGAGCGAGCAGCACCATCAGCAGCTCGCGCTGGCGCGGATGCGGGAAAAAGTGCTGCAGGACGCCCGGGAGGCGGGTTTCGCGCAAGGGCAGCGCCAAGGTTTTGAGCAAGGGCAACAAGAAGGTTTTCAGGCGGGTCTGCAGGAAGGCCGCGCTCAAGGACTGCGTGAACAGCAGCCGGCGATTGCCCGGTGGCAAAATCTCGCCAGTGAATTTCAACATAGTCTGGACGCCATGGATACAATCATCGCCGACCTTCTGGCACAGTTAGCCATGAATGCCGCCCGGCAGGTACTGGGCGCACTGCCCGCGCAATGGGACGACATCATGGCCGCTCCGATACAGCATTTGTTGCAGCAAGAACCGGCCTTTAGCGGTCCGTTGCAATTGCGGGTCCATCCCGCCATGCTGCCGTTGGTGGAACAACATCTGGCCGTCACGATCGATCAATTGGGCTGGCGCCTGCAGGCCGATCCCTAGTTGCACCCGGGCGGTTGCACGTTGAGCGCCGCTGACGGCTCGCTGGACGCGTCGCTGGCCACCCGCTGGCAGGCGCTTTGCCGGTTGGCAGCGCCGGAGGTGCTCTAGATGACCGCGCGGCTTAAACGCTGGCTCGGCGCGCTGGATGCGCTGGAACAGCGGCTGGCGCCGGTCCCGCTGGTACGGCGCTGCGGCCGGCTGACGCGGGCGACGGGTCTGGTTATGGAGGCCAGCGGTCTCCAGTTACCGCTGGGCGCCGCCTGCCGGGTGGTGCGGCACGGTGGCGATGACGCCGCCGAAGTAGAGTGCGAGGTGGTGGGCTTCAACGGCAACAGACTGTTTTTGATGCCGCTCGAAGACGTGGAAGGCATTGTGCCGGGCGCCGAGGTGGTTGCCGCCGGGCAGGAGGCGGATCACGGCAAGCAGCTTCCCCTCGGGCAGGCGCTGCTGGGACGGGTGCTGGACAGTCGCGCCAGACCGCTCGATGGCTTGCCCGCCCCCGGCGCCTTGGTGCGGGCGCCGCTTATCACCAAGCCTTATAACCCTCTGCAGCGTACGCCCATCACCGAGGTGTTGGATGTCGGCGTTCGCGCCATCAATGGCATGCTGACCATCGGTCGGGGACAGCGTATCGGGATGTTCGCCGGTTCCGGGGTCGGTAAAAGCGTGCTGCTCGGCATGATGGCCCGCTATACCCGCGCCGATGTCATCGTGGTTGGGCTTATCGGCGAGCGCGGCCGGGAAGTCAAAGACTTTATCGAGAATATCCTCGGCAGCGAGGGACTGGCGCAATCGGTAGTGATTGCGGCGCCGGCGGATGTTTCGCCACTGCTGCGCATGCAGGGCGCCGCGTACGTCACCCGTATCGCCGAGGATTTCCGCGATCGCGGCCAGCACGTGCTGCTGATTATGGACTCGCTGACCCGCTATGCCATGGCGCAGCGGGAAATCGCGCGGGCCATCGGCGAGCGCCGCCCGCCACCAAAGGCTATCCCCCGTCGGTGTTCGCGCGCCTGCCGGCGCTGGTGGAGCGCGCCGGCAACGGCATCAGCGGCTGCGTCTCCATCACCGCTTTTTATACCGTGCTGACCGAAGGTGCCGATCAGCAAGATCCCATTGCCGATGCCGCGCGCGCGATACTGGATGGCCACATTGTCTTGTCGCGGGATTTGGCTGAAAGCGGCCACTATCCCGCGATCGATATCGAGGCGTCTATCAGCCGGGTAATGACCGCGCTGGTGACGGCGGAACAGGAACGTGATGTCCGCCAGTTAAAACAGCTGTTGTCACGCTACCAACGCAGCCGCGATCTGATAAGCGTCGGCGCCTATGCGCCCGGCAGCGATCCACTGCTAGATCAAGCGATCGCCCTATATCCCGCTATCGAAGGTTTTTTGCAGCAGGGCATGCATGAAGCGTGCGGTTATGATGAGGCGCGACGGCAACTACAGGCCCTGTTCGCCCCGGCTGGAGAGGGGGCATGATTTCCAGCCTGGCCCTCACGCGCCCCCGTGCATACCCGGTAAAGTTGTCTCAAGCGCCTGCGGTTTCGCCCGTCGGCGACGTGGATACCGTCATTCTACCGGCCACGGCCCTGCGCGCTGCCCCATTTACGCACGGCGCTGGCGGAAAGCGGCATACAGCTCGGCCAAAGCAGCATCGGCGGCCAGGCCTACTCCGGCGGCCAGAACGGCGACGGCAACGCGGCCGCGGGTGTTTACCCCGGTTAACGATAGTGCGCCACAGGGCCAACCCCTCCAGAGCGTTACCGCCGTCAGCCACGGCCGCATTAACACCTATATCTGACCGGCGCGGGGAAATAAGCATAAATTACATCTTCTATTCAGGCCATTGATGGCGAGAAATAGCGGCATAATTGGCGGCAATTAACCGATGGGCATCAGCTACGCCTGATGCCCATCGTCATGCTCAAGGAATTGTTACCCCATGTCTGAATCTGCGCGTCCCATCACCCGCACGTCCGCCCCCTGGATCGCGCTGCTGGTCATCGTCCTCATTGCCGCCAGCGGCGCGGCGGGTTATTTCTGGTGGCAATTGCGTGCCGCCGCGAAGACGCCGGCGACAACGTCTCTGGCGCCACCGCCAGCGCCGGTCTTTATGGTGCTGGAAACCTTTACCGTTAACGTCGCCAATCCCGACAACGACTTGGACCGGGTACTGTATGTCGGCCTGACCCTGCGTCTGCCCAATGAACAGACGCGCAAAACCTTCAATGATTATCTGCCGCTGGTGCGCAGCCGCCTGTTGCTGTTGTTGTCGCGCCAGCAGGCCGGCGAACTGGCCAGCCAGCAGGGCAAGCAGGGACTCATTGATAAGATAAAACAAACCTTGGCCGACCCGTTGGTCGCAGGTCAACCGCGGCAAGTGGTGGACGACGTGCTGTTTACCGCTTTCATTCTGCGCTGACCACTATGGCCGACAGCGTCCTCTCGCAGGCGGAAATCGATGCGTTGCTCAACGGCGACGATATCGTCGAGCAGCCGGCCAGCCCCGGCGCCGAACCGGAGATCAAGCCATACGATCCATACACCCAGCGACGGGTGGTGCGCGAGCGATTGCAGGCGCTGGAAATTATCAACGAGCGTTTCGCCCGCCATTTCCGCATGGGGCTGTTTAATTTGTTGCGCCGCAGCCCGGACATTACCGTCGGCGCCATCCAGATCCAGCCTTACCATGAGTTTGCCCGCAATTTACCGGTGCCGACCAACCTGAATCTTATTCATCTCAAACCGTTGCGCGGTACGGCGCTGTTTGTATTTTCACCCAGTCTGGTGTTTATCGCGGTGGATAACCTGTTTGGCGGCGACGGACGCTTCCCCATTCGGGTTGAAGGACGGGAGTTTACCCATACCGAACAGCGGATTATCCGCCGTATGCTGCGTCTGGCGCTGGAAGGGTATCAGGAGGCACGGCAGGCCATTTACCAACTCACTATCGAATATGTCCGCGCCGAGATGCAGGTGAAGTTCACCAATATTACCTACTCGTCTAACGATATCGTGGTGACCACCCCGTTCCACGTGGAAATTGGATCACTGGTAGGGGAATTCTATATCTGTATTCCGTTTTCCATGATCGAGCCGCTGCGGGAATTGCTGGCCAATCCGCCGCTGGAAAACTCCCGTCTGGAAGATCAAAGCTGGCGCGAAAACCTGGTGCGGCAGGTCCAGCACTCGGAATTGGAGCTGGTGGCCAATTTTACCGACGTGTCGCTACGGTTATCGGAAATTTTGCGATTGGCGACGGGGGATGTGTTGCCCATCGAAAAGCCCGAGCATATCACCGCCTATGTCGATGGCGTGCCGGTGCTCAACGGCCAGTACGGCACGTTGGGCGGCCAATATGCGTTATGCGTCGACCAACTGATTAATCCTGTATTGAACTCCCAGAATGAGGAATCGCCCAATGACTGAGCCGACCAAACCGTCTGCCGATGAGAACCCTGCCGCGGACGATCTGTGGGCTGAAGCGCTTGCGCAGCAGGATGGCGATCGGGAACGGGCGGCGTCCACCGACGGCATTTTCTCCCCGCTGGCGGGAAAAGGCGGCAACGGACCGCTACAGGATATCGACCTGATTATGGATATCCCGGTCAAGATGACCGTGGAGCTTGGGCGCACCAAAATGACCATCAAAGAGCTGTTGCGTCTGGCGCAAGGGTCGGTGGTCCCGCTGGACGGCCTGGCGGGCGAACCGCTGGATATTCTTATCAACGGTTATCTTATCGCGCCGGGGGAGGTGGTAGTAGTGGCGGACAAATACGGCGTTCGCATCACCGACATTATCACCCCGTCCGAGCGGATGCGCAGGTTGAGCCGCTAAATGACCGCTTCGCCGTTACGCAACAGTCCGTCACTGACTACCGCCGCAGCGCCTGCACCCGGCCAATCTGCGCTGACAGAGCAGCCCGTAACCCGCGTACGCGACGCGGCTATATCGTCCATGGACGCCACCCCGGGCTGACGGAGTCGCCCATAATCAGCGCTGGCGACGCCGCTATACCGCCCGCGCACGCCCACCCCGGGCTGCCGGGTCAGACTCGCCCCGCCGTCACGGGAGGGGAATACGCCGCGCCCGCGCCGGCCTTTAGCGCCAGCGGCGCGCTTACCCAGGTCGGCTGTGCGCTGCTCGGTATTTTGCTGCTGATAATAATCGGCGGCTGGCTGCTGAAAACGCTGCGGCTGACGCCCGCCGGCCGCAGCGGTAATCGGCTGGCAATCCGGGCCAGCTGTAGCGTCGGGCCGCGGGAAAAAGTTCTCATCATGCAGGTGGACGACACCTGGCTGGTGCTGGGCGTTACGCCGCAGCATATCACCACGCTGC
The DNA here is from genome assembly GCF_018777395.1 of Candidatus Sodalis endolongispinus. Classification (GTDB taxonomy): domain Bacteria; phylum Pseudomonadota; class Gammaproteobacteria; order Enterobacterales; family Enterobacteriaceae; genus Sodalis_B; species Sodalis_B endolongispinus. The sequence continues at coordinate 349,880 of NZ_JAFJYC010000001.1, read as the reverse complement.
ATAGCTTGCCCGCCCCGGCGCAGACTGAGCACGATGCATGCGGCCCCGCGCCGGCGCAGACTGAGCACGATGCATGCGGCCCCGCGCCGGAGGATTTTCGCCAGCGTCTACTGCGGCTGTCTCGTCAGCGGAGCGGTAACGCATGATTCGCCAACGCAGAAAATCAAGCGGGTTCCGCCCCGCGTACGCCGCAGCGCTTATGCTGCTGTTCGCCCCGGCCTTGCTGCGCGCAATTACCCGGCATTATCAGCCAGCCGCTGCCCGGCGGCGGTCAGAACTGGTCGTTGCCGGTACAGACGCTGGTGTTTTTGACCTCGCTGACCTTCATCCCGGCGGCGTTATTGATGATGACCAGTTTCACCCGCATCACTATCGTGCTGGGGCTCTTGCGCTGCGCCATTGGTACACCGTCGGCGCCCCCCAATCAGGTGCTGCTGGGTTTGGCGCTGTTTTTAACTTTTTTTGTCATGTCGCCGGTGCTGGATTCCATTTACACCGAGGCATATCTGCCGCTAAGCGAAAATAAAATTTCGATGCAGACCGCGCTGGAGCGGGGATCGCAGTCGTTGCGCGCCTTTATGCTGCGCCAGACGCGGGAGGCGGATCTGGGTCTGTTCGCCCGCCTGGCCAACGTGCCACCTCTGGAGGGGCCGGAGGCGGTGCCGATGCGCATCCTACTGCCGGCCTATGTCACCAGCGAGCTGAAAACGGCTTTCCAGATAGGGTTTACGCTGTTTATTCCTTTTTTGATTATCGATCTGGTGGTGGCCTCGGTACTGATGGCCTTGGAGATGATGATGGTACCGCCGGCGACCATCTCGATACCGTTCAAACTGATGCTCTTCGTGCTGGTGGATGGCTGGCAGCTGCTGCTCAGCTCTCTGGCGCAAAGTTTTTATAGCTAGTTTTTTTACAGGCGGTACCAATGACACCGGAATCGGTAATGGCCCTCGGCCATGAAGGTATGCTCATCGCGCTGGCGCTGGCGGCGCCGTTACTGCTGGCGGCCTTGTTCAGCGGGCTTGTCATCAGCCTGCTCCAGGCCGCCACCCAGGTCAATGAGATGACGCTCTCGTTTATCCCGAAAATTCTGGCGGTGGTGGCCACCATCACCCTCGCCGGTCCCTGGATGTTAAATCTGATTTTGGACTACATGCGCACTCTGTTGACCAATCTGCCGCTCATGGAGGGGCTGACTATGCTGCAATGGGATAGCGGTCAGCTCGCGGCGCTGCTGCCGCAACTGTTTTGGCCGCTGCTGCGGATTCTGGCGCTCATTAGTACCGCCCCGTTGTTCAGCGAAAAATCGATTCTCGTACCGGTAAAACTCGGGCTGGGGGTCTTGATAGCCTTGCTGATTGCGCCCTCGCTGCCCACCGTCGACATGCCGCTGTTTTCGCTCCCCGGTTTTTGGCTGGCGGTCAAACAAATCCTGATAGGCACCGCCCTCGGCCTGACGATGCAGCTGACCTTCGCCGCCGTACGCATGGCCGGCGAGGTCATCGGGCTGCAAATGGGGCTGTCTTTTGCGACCTTTTTTGATCCCGCCAGCGGGTTGAATACCCCGCTGTTGGCGCGCCTGCTCAATCTGCTCGCCCTGCTGGTGTTTATCAGCCTGAACGGCCACTTGTGGCTATTGTCGCTGCTGGCGGACAGTTTTCATACTTTGCCGCTGGACAGTCAGCAGCTGGATCCCGGCGCCTTTATGGCGCTGGCCCGCGCCGGCGGCATTATTTTCTTGAATGGCATGATGCTGTCGCTGCCGCTTATCTGCATGCTGATGACGCTCAATATCGCCCTGGGATTACTGAACCGCATCACGCCGCAGTTAACGGTGTTCGTTATCGGCTTTCCACTGACCCTGACGGTGGGCATTCTGACCTTTAGCCTGCTGCTGCCGCTGCTGGCGCCATCCTGGGAAAAAATGATGGGAGAAGTGTTCGATCTGCTGTCGGAGATCCTCCGCGGGATGTCCCGCTGAGGATCCCGCCGATTACTGGCTGAACAGCGACATGGATTGCATAGCGGTAAAGGTACTGTAAGCGGCCTGCAATGCAACCTGTTGCTGGCTGTAATCGGAGATCTCCTGATACCAGTCCAAATCCACCAGCGCGCTGATATTATCGCTGATAAGCGTGCTGCGGCTGGTGCCGAGGCTGTCCAGCTCATTAAGCTTGCTGCCCACCGAACTTTGTACCGACAGGACAGTATCCAGCGAATTAGACAAACAGCGGCTGGCTTTACCGATGGCGGCGGTATAGTCATCGGTCACGGTGCTGTCGGCATCCTCGAGGGGGGTGTTCAGCGCCTTAAGCGCGATATCCAGCGTATTGAAAATATTGCTTTCGCTGTCGCCGCCGTCCGGCTCGGGGGTATAACCTGCCGTCAGGCTCATGAACACCGCCGAACCGGTATCGCCGACGGTCAGGCTGCGGCTGGCGTCGACCTGCTGCGTCATCGCCTGGCCTCCGCCGCTATAACTGATACTGCCGTCCTCGGCCTCGACGAACGGCGCACTGTTGGTTTTATAACCGGAGAACAGATAGTTGCCATTACCGTCCTGACTATTGGCCAGATTCAGCAACTGATCTTTATAAGACTGCAACTGCGTCGCCAGCGACTGCCGATCCTTATCGCTAAGCGTACCGTCGCCCGCCTGCACCAACAGCGTCTGAGCGCTTTGAATGACGTCGGTCACCTGTTCCAGCACCGTGGTTTCCGAGGACAGACTGTTGGTGGCGCTGGTGCGCGCCGCGCTGTATTGGCTGTTGAGGGCCTGGCTTTGGCTGAGTTTGACTGCCTGGGAGGCGGCAATCGGGTCGTCGGATGGTACATTAACCCGCTTACCGGTTGCCAATTGTTGACCGGTATTTTCCCATTTGCTGTAAGACTCGCTGATAGCGTCTAAATTACGCTGGTAAATCATACTGGTGCTCAGGCGCATGGTGGTGTCCCCTTACGACATGACAAAAGAGCAGCGATGGCGTTAGCCAAGCGCCGATAATAAGGCATAGAAAATGGTTCCGGCAGTGGTCATGACCTTGGAATTGGCCTGGTAGTACTGCTGATAACGCTGCAGATCCACGTATTCCTCATCCAGATTGACGCCGGAAATCGACTGCTGCTTCTCGGTCAGCTGGCTTACCATGCTGGCCTGCGTTGTGGCGGTGATTTTGGCATTGCTGGTCTCGGTGCCGACTTTACTGACCAGCTATGCATAGGCGGTCGACAGCGTCGCGCTACCGCCCACCAGTTTGGTGTTTTGCAGCGCCAGCAGCGCCTCGGCATTGCGATTATCGCCGTCGCCGCTCTCGTCGTCCGCCTGAACCGCGGCAATAAGACCGTGGTCGGTGATGGCGACGCTGAGGCCCTGAATAACATTTGAGACCGTTTTTAACTGATAGCTGTCATTGACGCTCGGGGTGCCGCTCACCGACATACTCAGCCACTCGAAGCTCAGGACGGTGGCACCCCCCGCGTCGGTGCTGGTGGTATAATCCACGCTGGCGCCGTCGCTGTTGCGGGTTATTTGCCAGCCGTCGGCGGTGTATTTGGCCGTGTAATCGGAGGCTTTGTCCGCCGTGCCGTCGCTAAAAGCCACGCTCAGCGCGGCGCTGCCGGTATTACGGGTGTTGCTGACGACCGTCGGGCTGCCGAGGGTGAAGAATTCGCCGCCGGCATCGCCATTGAGATCCACCCCGGCCTGATGTTGCTGATTAAAACTGTCGGCGAACGCCAGCGCAATTTGCCCCAGCTGATTGCGGGCGTCGGCCAGCGCACCGTCACGAAAGCTCAGCATACCGCCCAGACTGCCGCCCGAGAGGGTGGCGGGGTTTATCTCGCTCAGGGTGCCATTGCCGCGATCGTATGCCAGCGCCATCTGCGACGCATCCGCCGCGGACGGTACCACCGCTAATGAATAGGCGCTGCTGCCCTGCACCAGGGTCAGGCCGCTACCGATAGTCAGGCTAAGGGTGCTGTCGTCCTGCACCGTCACATTGACGCCGACCAGCCCATTGAGCGAGTTGACCAATTGGTCGCGTTGATCCAGTAGCGCATTGGACTCTGAACCGGTGCCCTGACGGGCTATCTGGGCATTAAGATTGGCAATCTGTTTCGCGTAAGTGTTGATTTGATCGGCGGTGGCGGAGAGCTGGCTGTCGATGGCGCTGTCCATATCACGCAGCGTGTTGTCCAGACTGCTGAACTGGCTGACCAGATTCTGTCCGCTGCCGATCACCGTCTGGCGCGACGCGCTATCGCTGGCGGCCGAGGACAACGCCTGCAGGGAGGCGAAAAAAGTGCTCATCTGGGTGGACAAGTCCGTATCCGAATCGGAAAGCAGATTATCGATTTGGCTGATGTTATCCGAATAGGTGCTGGCCGCGGCGGCAGAGGTAGAGGCGGCGCGTAGCTGTCCTACCACCAGCGAGTCATAGGCGCGGCTGATACCGGTGATGGTCACGCCATTGCCCAGCGCCCCGCTTTGCTGGGCCTCACTCAGCGTCACGCGCTGCAAATTATAGCCGTCGACATAAGCGTTGCTGATATTGTTAGAGGTCGTGGCCAGCGCTATCTGGGCGGCTTTTAATCCGGAAGAAGCGATACTGTATAATGGGCTGGACATAACTTTTCCTTTCTTCCTGGTGGTAAATAAAAAAACCGGCGGATAATAACGGCAATTAAAAAAATAACGGCGCTAAGGGGCAAAACTTTAGAGCGCATAAAAAAGAATTCGCCGGGCGTTATTAAAACAGCGAGCTTAAATCATGGGTATAGTCTTTTACCGCCCGGTGGGCGGTATCTTTCAATTGGCCGATTATCTGCACCAGTTTTTCCCCATAGCCGGGATCGGTGGCGTAGCCGGCGCGCTGCAGCGCATAAGCCCCCACTTCGGGTTGCCGGGCGTTGACCACCTCACGATAGCGGGGATTGGTGGTGAGCAGCGAAATATAGTCTTCGATGGCTGACAAATAAGAGTCGTATACTTTGAAACGCTGAGGGATTTTTACCGCCCTGCCGTTTTCATATTCCGTCGTCATCACGGTGGTCGATGCGCCCTGCCAATCAGGCGTGGCTTTAATGCCGAAGACGTTATGGCTCGGTTTTCCGTCGGCGGTAGGGATTTCTCGCTTACCCCAGCCGGATTCCATCGCCGCCTGTGCCAAAATTAGATGATGGGAAATACCGCTGCGGGCACCGGCGATCATTGCGGGGATGGCCAGCCGCTCGGTGAAGCTGCCGCCGCCGGTACCTTTATGCCGCCTGCGCTGCTGGGGGAAATGCTGCGGCGCGCGATGCCTCAGCAAGGAGGGAGAGTCGCAGACCTCAATTGCTTCACCATCATATCCGCCAGCCACAGCCCTTTGGCGGAGAGCTGCTGGGCTATTTGCTGATCATACAGGCTGGTGTAGAGCTGTGTTTGGTGATTATCCAGCAGCCCTTCCTGCGGCAGCGCATAGCGCATGCTTTTTAGCATCATCTGCACAAACAGGCACTCGACCTGTTTCGCCACCGCTTTCAGGGCCTGCGGTGACTGGGCCGCCGCCTGCTGATGGAGTTTATTCAGCGCGTTGGCGTCATAAGCGGGGGATAAATCCATACTCTCCAGCGGCGGCATCAAATAATCTCCAGTTCGGCCTGCAGACAGCCGGCGCTTTTCATCGCTTGCAGGATCGACATCAAATCGTTCGGCGTCGCGCCCAGGGCGTTCATCGCCCGGATAACATTATTCAGGCTGGCGCTGGATTCCACTTTTTGCAGCGAACCGCCGTTTTGCCGTACCGAAATCTGGGTCTGCGGCGTGACAACCGTATTGCCGTTGGTGAACGGCGTGTCCGGCTGGCTAACGTTCAGTTGGCTGTCCACCACGACGGAAAGATTGCCCTGCGCCACCGCGCAATTCTCCAGGGTGACATTCCTGTTCATCACGACCGAACCGGTACGCGAGTTGATAATCACCTTCGCATCCATCTGGCCGACGGCGATATCAATATCCTGGATTTGCGCCAGAAAACGAACCTGCGCGCTGTTGTCGGCCGGTAGGCTGACTTCCACGGTGCGGCCATCCAGCGCCAGGGCAACCCCCATCCCGTTAAAGCGATTTATGGCGTCGCTAATGCGCTGGGACAGACTGAAGTTTTCCGTCTTGAGCTGCAACGATAACAGCGGGCTGCGGCCAAAGGTGCTGGGTAATTCCAGCTCAATCACCGCGCCATTGTTTATCCGTCCTCCCGACAGCTGATTGATTTGAACCCGGCTGCCGCCGGCACTGGCGCCCGCGCCGCCGACCAGCAGGTTGCCCTGGGCCAGCGCATAGACCTGACCGTCCGCGCCCTTGAGCGGCGTCATCAACAGCGTGCCGCCGCGCAGGCTTTTGGCCGAACCCATCGACGATACCACGACATCGATGGTCTGGCCGGCGCGGGCAAAAGCCGGATAATTCCCGGTCACCATCGCCGCCGCGACGTTTTTCAGTTGCATATTGGTACCGCTCGGCACGGTGATCCCCAACTGCGATAACATATTTTTCAGGCTTTGGGTGGTAAACGGCGTCTGGGTAGTCTGATCGCCGGTGCCGTCCAGGCCCACAACCAGGCCATAGCCAATGAGCGGGTTATCCCGCACGCCCTGGATATACACCAGATCCCGCAGACGTTCGGCACCGGCGGGCGCCACCAACAGCGAGATGAGCAGCGCGGCGGCGGCGGACGGGTTCCTGGTCATGATGGCCTCTAATAAGGAAGAACATTCAGGAAAAAGCGCTGTAGCCAGCCCATTTCCTGTGCTTCGTTGATATACCCTTTACCCACGTACTCGATGCGGGCGTCCGCCACCTGCGTCGACACCACCGTGTTATCGCCGTTGATGGTGCGCGGGTTTACGACGCCGGAAAAGCGAATGTATTCGGTGCCATGATTGATAGCGATCTGCTTTTCGCCCACCACTCTCAGGTTGCCGTTAGCCAGGACCTCGGCCACCGTCACGGTCATGGTGCCGGTAAAGGTGTTTTTCGCCGAGGCGCCGCCTTTACCGTCAAAATCATTGGTGCCTTTCGCATCCAGGTCCGCTTTCTGGTTACCAATCAACCCGTTAAGCATTTTCGGCACCGTGGCGAACTCAAGCGTGTTGCTACCCTCGCGCGACGCGTTGGCCGACGAGCTTTTGCTGGCGCTGACATTCTCTTGCAAGGTAATCGTCAGGATGTCGCCCACATTACGCGGCCGCCGATCCTCAAATAGGGGTTGATAGCCATAATTCATCGGCTGGACGCCCTGAAAAATCGACCCGTTCGCTACCGGCATCGACGCCGGGGCCGGCTGGGCGGAGGTAGGCCCTGCCACCAGATCTTTGTGGGGCAGATACGCGCAGCCCGCCAGACACAACGCACCCGCGCCGTAGGCGTTCATCATGTTAAAGTTGCGTCAGTTTCTGCAGCATGGCGTCGGAGGTACTGACAGCTTTGCTGTTGATTTCGTAAGCGCGCTGCACCTGGATCATATCCACCAGCTCTTCCGCCACGTTGACGTTCGAGGTTTCCACGTAGCCCTGGTTGAGCAATCCCGCGCCGTTTTGCCCGGGGGTGGACTCATTGGGCGCGCCTGAACTGTCGGTCTCCTGGTACAGGTTCTCCCCCAGACTTTGCAGCCCCGCCTCGTTGATAAAGTTGCTCAGCGTTAACTGCCCCACCTGCGTGGCGTTGGCCTGCCCCTGCACCGTCACGCTCACCACGCCGTCGCGGGCGATGGTCACGGTCAGGACATTGTCGGGAATGGTGATAGCCGGTTGAATCGGGTAGCCACTGGAGGTCACCATCTGGCCGTTTTGATCGACCTGAAACGAGCCATCGCGCGTATAGGCGGTGGAGCCGTCCGGCATTTGCACCTGGAAAAACCCCTTGCCGTTGATGGCTACATCTTTGCTGTTGTCGGTTTGCTCCAAGTTGCCCTGGCTGTGCAGCCGCTCGGTGCCGACGGTACGCACCCCGGTGCCCAATTGCAGCCCCGAGGGCAGCGAGGTCTGCTCCGACGATTGCGCCCCCGGTTGACGGATAATTTGATACAGTAGATCCTCGAACACCGCGCGCTGGCGCTTAAAGCCGTTGGTGCTAACGTTGGCCAGGTTGTTCGATATCACATCCATGTTGGTCTGCTGGGCATCCAGTCCCGTTTTGGCAATCCACAGAGAACGGATCATCCGTTGACTCTCCTGAAATTAGCTAAGGGACAAAAGCTGGTTGGCCTGCTGGGCGTTCTGATCCACGCTGGCAATCACCTTCATTTGCATTTCAAAACGACGGGCGGTGCCAATCATGTCCACCAGGGTTTCGGCCGTATTGACGTTGCTGCCTTCCATCACGCCGGACATGACGCGGACGGCATTATCATTCGGCAACGGCGCCTGTGCGCCCTGGCCGTCGTCGTACTGATGAAACAGGCCGTCATCGCCGCGCACCAGCGCGCCAGTATCGTCGGTTACCCGCTTCAGTTGCCCTACCGGCCCCACGGTGTTCAACGCATCGCCATCGCCCAACGCCGACACGGTACCGTCATCGCCGATAGTGAGGGAAGCCTGCGTCGGCACCGCCAGCGGGCCGTTTTGCCCCATGAGCGGATAACCCTGCACCGTCAGCTGCCCATCGGCATCCTGCTGAATATTGCCGTTGCGGGTATAGGCTTCCTGACCATCGGTCAGTTGCACCGCCAGAAAGCCGTCGCCGCCGAGCGCAACATCCAGCGGACGGTCGGTGGTCTGAATTGGCCCGGGCGTCATTAGCGCGCCCGGCGTCGAGGCTACGCTCAGGGTTCGGGTCGGCAGGGATTCCCCCTCCACCGGCACCGCGCGCGCTGCAGACAGCTGTGCGCGGAAACCCGTGGTAGACGCATTGGCGAGATTGTTGGCAATCACCGCCTGGTGGTCCAACGACGCCGCGGCCGCGCCCATGGCGGTGTAAATAGCGTGATCCATAGGGTTGTTCCGTTACGGTTAGCGCAGGCTGACCAGCGTTTGCAAAATCGCGTCTTGGGTTTTGATGGTTTGCGCGTTGGATTGGTAATCACGCTGGGCGACGATCATGTTCACCAGTTCCTGACTGAGGTTGACGTTGGACGTCTCCAGCGCACCGCTGGTCAAGGTGCCGAACGTCCCGCTACCGGCGGTGCCGACAATGGCCTGACCCGAGGCGGCGGTGGCGGACCACAGGTTGTTGCCGTCGGATTGCAGCCCCTGCGGGTTGGCAAAATTCGCCAGTACAATCTGGCCCAACAGCTGGGTTTTGCCGTTGGAGTAGGTACCGGAAATGGTTCCATCGTCATTAATGGTGTAACTGGTCAAATCGCCGGCGCTGTAGCCGTCTTGGGTCTGGCTGCTCACGCTACTGCTGCTGGCATATTGCTGCCGGGTGCCGTCAAAGGAGAGATTGAAGGTCTGCGCCGGCGCGCCGTTCAGCGCGGCCATATTGATGGAAAACGTATCGGTGCCGGTTAACTGGCCGTTGGTGTCAAAATTGAGCGTGCCGACGTCGTTAACGGTACCGTCGCCGTCACTGTTGTCCACGCTGTAGACTTGCCAGGTGTTATCGTCGGTTTTGGCGAAATACAGGCTCACGTTGTGCGGGTTGCCCAGGCTGTCATAGGTGGTCAACGGCTGGAAAAAACTGTAGGTGCTGCTATCGTCGGGATCAAAGGTGGCCGTGCCGACGGACGTCGCGCTGGAGGTCAGGCTCATCACCATCGAGCCGGTGGTAGTGGCGCTGGCGGACAACCCTTGGCTGGGGATGGTCAGCGCCACCGGGTCGGCCCCCTGCTGGATGGTGGCAGGGTTGCCGCTGGCGGCATAGCCCGTGACCACGTAGCCGCTGCTGTTGACCAACTGGCGATCCGCGTTGAGGGAAAATTCGCCGTTGCGGGAGTAGTATACGGCGCCACTGCTGTCGACCAGCCGGAAAAAACCATTATTGGAGATGGCGACGTCGAGACCATTGTCGGTGGAGCTTACCGTGCCATCATTAAAGTTCTGGGTCACCGAGGCCACCTTCACCCCCAGCCCGACCTTCGAGCTGGAAAATACATCGGCAAACGAGACCGAGCCGGCTTTAAAGCCGTTGGTTTCGGCGTTGGCGATGTTATTGCCAATGACGTCCAGATTGCTTGATGCGGCGTTTAACCCGCTGACCGCCTGTGAAAAACTCATTGATACTCTCCTGTGGGAGTGGCCGCGGCATGCCCTGCGCGCTTTAATTAGTCGTTAAATAATTTGTTTGATCTTATCGAGGGTGACATTTCCAGACAGGCCGAGATTCAGCTGCGTGGTGCCGTTGCTATTACTGACGCCATACACCTCGGCGTATTTCAGCGCCGTCGCGGTGGTGGTGCTGCTACTGACGCTAAAGCTGTAGGAACCTTCGGCCACCGCTGTGCCGGCATCGTCGGTGCCGTCCCAGCTATATGCGTGCGCGCCGGCGGTCTGGCTGCCCAGGTTTACGGTTTTAACCGTGTTGCCACTGGCATCCTGAATAGTGACCACCACATCGCTGGCGGCGGCATCCAGTTCTACGCCGAAAGGCGTGGTGGAGCTATCGCTGCCGACCAGGATGGTATCGCCGTCGATCATCACGCCGTGTCCAACCAGGGTGGTCGCTTGCAGGTTCTGGCTGGTAGTGAGCTGGCTGGAGATCGATCCCAGCGTGGTATTGAGATTTTCGATGCCGCTCAGAGTGCTGATCTGCGCCAGTTGGGTGGTCAATTCGGCGTTATCCAGCGGATTGGTGGGATCCTGATTACGCAACTGCGCCACCAACAGCGTGAGAAAGTTATTCTGCAAATCCGCGCTGCTTTCACTCCCGCTGCTGGACGTCGCGCTTGCGGCACTGGCGCTGGAGGCGGTTTCATTCAAATTCACGGCTAAACTCATTTTTGGCCTCCCGTTACTGACCGAGCGTCAGCGTTTTCTGCATCAATGTTTTGGCGGTATTCAACACTTCGATGTTGGCCTGGTAGCTGCGCGACGCGGACATGCTGTCAACCATTTCATTGACCACATTGACGTTGGGCATGCGGACATAGCCCTTGTCGTCAGCCAGCGGATTGCCAGGCTGATACAGCAACTTATCCGGCTGCGTCGACTCGATAACATCGCTGACCTGGACGCCGCCCATCACCTGCCCGGCCGGCGCGGCGACCTGAAATATCACCTGCTTGGCCCGGTACGGCTGATCGTCAGGACCAGACACACTGTCGGCGTTGGCCAGATTGCTGGCGGCCACGTTCATGCGCTCGGACTGGGCATTAAGCGCCGAGCCAGCGATGGCGAAAATCGAGGTCATCCCCATGGCTTATTACCCCTGTAATACGCTGTTCATACCTTTGATCTGGCCCCCCAGCAGGGTCAGGCCGGTTTAGTATTGCAGGCTATTTTCCGCAAAGGCCGTGCGTTCCCTGTCCATGTTGACGGTGTTGCCGTCCATTGCCGGCTGGTCGGGAATGCGGTACAGCAGCTCGGTTGCGGGTTCAATCTTGCTGGTCCCGGCAATATGGGCGGCGGAAGTGGTGGTAAGCGCTAACGTCTCGCCGCTGGCCCGTCCTTGCGTCAGGGCTTTGGATAATTCCGCCGAGAAATCGATATCGCGCGCTTGATAACCGGGGGTATCGGCGTTGGCAACGTTGGCAGCGATGATGCTTTGGCGCTGCGCGCGTAAGTTGAGGGCTTCTTGTTGAAACCGCATCATGTCATCGAGCTTATACAAGCATATTTGCATATTATTTTAAGGATAATGATTAATGGAACACAGCTTATGCTTAATGCAGCCAGCCCTATCGCCCGAATAAGGGCGAAAAGAAGGGCTATTTTCTCCATTGGGCTGCTGGGGGAAGGGTAAACTACTTGCCACCGGCGGTATCGCCGGCGGCGGCGCCAGGCCCGAAGCCGGAAACCAGAAACCGGAAACCAAAACAGAAATTAGAGACTAAACCAGAAGTCCAAATCGGGAGGCGAACAGCGGGTTCCGTAGCCGCATGCGACAACGCCAAAGTGCGGTGCCGATAAACTGGACGACTACGCTAAGTGCGGTGCCGGTAAACAGGACGGCCACGCCAAAGTCGGTGTCGGTAAACTGGACGCTGTATTCACAGGGCGGTTAGTGGGCACCCGGCATGCGGCAGCCGAAGAGAGGGTCCCGGCGTTGGGTGTTAATAGGTGGGAAAGGGCGCCAGAAGACGGATGCCCTAAATCGCACGTCGTAACATGCCGTTCGCAAATGACAAATCGCAAACCAGCAGAATGGGAGAGGCAGGGGTGACAATAAACATGACTTCCGACGTCTGCGCGCAACGTCACAGCGACGCGGGAGGGGACGCTGGCCAGCCCGTCGGTAAGGTGTCTGTTCCTACCCTGCCTATCGAATGCGGGGGCGCGTCGCGGTTTTGCCCGCCGGCCCGCCTCACCCGTATTATAACGCGGCAGTGGAAAGCGTCATCACACGCCGCCGACGCTGTCGCGCGGCAGCTGGCAACGTTGCCCATCACATCCTGCGACAGGCCGCAACGGCGCAGGCTGGGCTATGCACTGACCTGCATGCTGCTGCTCAGCGCCACCCAGGCCGTCGCCGAAGGGACGCTGACCGCGCAGCTAACGGCGTTTATGCAGCGCCAATTCACGCCGGCGCCGTTGTCGCTGCGGGTGCAGGTAATGACGCCCGCCGAACGGCGATTGACCTGCGCGCAGCCGTTATTTTCACTGCCCGCGCGCACCCGGGTGATGGGCAATCTCAGTCTGCGCATGGTATGTGGCGGCCAGACGCGTTACCTACAGGTCTCCGGTGCAGGTGACCGACCGCTATCTGGTAGCGGCGCGACCCATTGCGGCGCGCCAGACGCTTAGCGATGCCGACATTGACTGGCGCACCGGCCGGCTGGATCTGCCGCCGTTGCGCGATCGCGACGCGGTCACCGGCAGTGTTAGCGAGCGCGTTATCGGCAGCGGCCAGCCGCTGACCGCTGCCTTGCTGCGTCGCGCCTGGCTTATTCACTCGGGACAGAGGGTGACGGTCATCGCCGGCGGCGACGGTTTCGCGCTGCACAGTTTAGGCAAAGCCCTTGGCAACGGCGCCGCAAACGACACCATCAGGGTGAAAATGGATTCCGGCCAACAGGTCAGCGGCACGGTCACTACCGCTGGACAAGTGCGTGTCTTATTATAAATGACTAAAGTTTTCGCGCCTGGCGCCGATAATTAGGTAATAGCGCCGTTCCAATTACCGAACTCAACGTAAGCGAGGCTTGTATGAGTATTGAAAGTAGCCGTCCTGTTCAATCCCTGGCACCGCTGCAAAACATCGACGGCAACACCGTGCAGGCGCAGAAAAACAAAACTGCCGCCAGCGCCGGAAACCAAGATAACCAAAGCACGGTCAGTCTGAGCGACACGCTGGATCACCTGCAAAAGCAAGACAGTCAGGATATCGATGTGGCCAAAGTCGAGCGTATCAAAAATGCCATTCGTGACGGCTCACTGACCATGGATAGCGGTAAAATCGCCGAAGCGCTGATAAGCCAGGCGCAGTCGATGTTGGATGATTAAGCCATGAAAACGTTGCTGGCCGCGATGGCCGAACTGGAGGCAACGCTTGCCCAGGAACAGCAATTATTAAGCGCCGGACAGGTCAATGCGCCGCTGCTGCACCGCACCACCGAAACCAAAGATGAGCAACTAAGCACGCTACAGCATATGAATCATCAGCGTCAGGCGCTGGAACAAGAGACGGGATGGCAGGCGCCTTACGTTAACGATGCCAATCTTCAGGCCGGATGGGAGACTATCGTCGGCCAGACCCGCACGCTACAGCAGCACAATCAGCGTAACGGCCTGCTGCTGGATGTTCATCTCAAATTGAATCAGCGCGGCTTGTCCTCCATGACGGAGCAGCGCAGCCTGAGCAGAATGTACGATCCCAAAGGGCACGCCAGCGCGCATGCATTGCTAGGCCCCAAATTCAGCGTCTAGCGCTATTCCGCAGGTGGTCGCATTCTGCGGGTAACGCTATCCGGCAGGGGGTCACATTCAGCACGTCGCGATATTCAGCATGCGCTCGCATTCAGCGGGTAGCGCTATCCGGCAGGGGGGCACATTCAGCGGATAACGCTTTCTAGCAAGTGGTCACATGTTGCCAGTGACGATACGCAGTTGGTGGTTACATTTATCCTACAACGATAGCCAGCATGTGGTCACTGTCAGCCAATAACGATATTCAGCAAGTGGTTACCTTCAGCGGGTAACGACGCTCCTCCCTGCGCTTTGGTAGTTTATCAGTAGCCGATAGTGCAGCAGACGCACCGGCGGCACAATCGCTCCACGCCCCGACCATTTCAGCCACAGCGTCACCGAATTGCCGGCGGGCTGCCCCGTCAGCGCCAGACTGCGCCCGGCCAATCCATCGGGAAAAAAGCACCGCTCTCCCTGACAAATCGCCAGCCGTACGCCCGCCGCCAGCGGTCGTTCGCTCTCGAGATGCCAGCTGACAGAGGTGACAACGGCATCCGCCGGCGGCGGACGGCGCGGGCGCAGGGCCGGACTGACAACGGCGCCGCCGCGCTGGGTAAGGATTAACTGCGTGCCGCTCCCCTGCCAGGCGCCGTCCACGGCCCGCGCCAGCGGCGCTATCGCCAGTAGTCCCAAGAGCCAGCAGGTCGATACGCCCCCCCCATGCCGCCACTCCATTACGCCTGCCCGCCAATCACGGCGGTCATCCGCAAACGTCGTTCATCGCCGATCTCCTGCGTGGAGAGCACGGCCAGTTGCGGCAACGCGCGGCGTAAAAAGCGGGCCAGCAGCGGCCGCAGCGCCGGCGCCACCAATAATACCAGCGGCGCGTTAAGGCTTTCTTGCCGCTGTACTGCGGATTGCGCCTGTGCCAGCAGCCTGTCCGCCATGCCAGGCTCCATCCCGCCGCCGTTTTGCAGCGCCTGCAGCAATACGCGTTACAGCGTGACGTCCAGGCCGATCACCTGGATCTCTTCACTGTCCTGGAAGTAGTGCTGGGTAATGGCACGGCCCAACGCGCCGCGCACCACCTGGGTCAAATCGGCGGCATCTTTTTTCACCGGCGCATGTTCGGTGAGCACTTCAATAATGGTACGCATATCGCGGATGGGGATACTCTCCGCGAGCAGATTGCGCAGCACTTTCTGAAACTGCGTTGGCGGCAGGGTGGCCGGGATAAAGTCCTCGGTCAATTTGGGCATCTCTTGCGTAACGCGTTCCAGCAGCTGCTGCGTTTCCTGCCGCCCCAACAGCTCGCTGGCGTATTTGCCTATCAGATGGTTTAAATGGGTCGCTACCACGCTACTGGCTTCCACTACGGTATAACCTTGAATCTGCGCCCGCTCTTTTAGTGCGCTATCAATCCACACCGCCGGCAGGCCAAAGGCCGGATCGCGGGTCACATCGCCGCTCAACGCCCCTTCCGCATTGCCGGTATTGATCGCCATCCAGCGGCCGGGAAAGGCTTCGCCGCGCCCGATCTCCACCCCTTTGAGCAAAATGCGGTACGCCGCCGGCTGCATTTCCAAATTATCGCGAATATGCACCACCGGCGGCAAAAAGCCCATTTCCTGAGCGAATTTCTTACGGATGCTGCGGATCCGACCCAGCAGCTCGCCGTTTTGTAGCGCGTCCACCATGGGAATTAACCGGTAGCCCACTTCAATACCCAGCGGATCTTCCAACTGTACGTCGCGCCAGCTGGCCTCGGCCATCTGCGGACTGTCCTCGCGTCGGGCCACCGGCGCGGAGACCGGCGCCGGCGCATCCAGCCGGCCCAACAGCCACAGCACGCCGGCGGCCAGCAACATCACCTGCGGTTTACTGAACAGTTGACTGACCATTTGCTGGCCGACATCCTGATGGGTACCAACGCGGGTCACGATCACGCCGGCGGCGGTGGAGATCACCAGCGCCGGGATTTGCGCCACCAATCCGTCGCCGATGGTCAAGAGGGTATAGCTTTGCGCGGCCTGCCCCAACGCCATATCATGCTGCAATAACCCGACCATCAGACCGCCGACGATATTGATAACCATGATCAATATGCCGGCAATGGCATCGCCGCGTACAAACTTGCTGGCGCCGTCCATCGAGCCGTAAAAGTCGGCCTCCTGGGTAACCTCGCTGCGGCGGCTTTTCGCCTCGTCCTCGCCGATAAGGCCGGCATTGAGGTCCGCGTCGATAGCCATCTGTTTGCCGGGCATACCGTCGAGCACGAAGCGGGCGCCCACTTCGGCAATACGCCCGGCCCCCTTGGTGATGACTGTAAAGTTGATGACCACCAAAATGATAAACACCACAATACCGATGGCGAAATTGCCGCCGACCAGGAAATGGCCGAAGGCCTCCACCACCCTCCCCGCCGCATCCGTGCCGGTATGGCCCTGCAGCAAAATGATCCGCGTGGAGGCCACGTTCAGCGACAGGCGCAGCAAGGTGGAAAATAGCAGCAGGCTGGGAAAAGCGGCGAAATCGAGCGTGCGGCGGGTGAACATCGCCACCAACAGCACAATGATCGACAGCGCGATGTTGAAGGTAAACAACAGATCCAGGATGAACGCCGGTAGCGTCAGCACCATCATCGACAAGATCATCAGGACTAACACCGGTCCCGTCAGGATCTGCCACTGACCGGTATTCATATTGGTGGGCAAGCGCAGTAGCGCAACCAGATTAGCCATATCACTCTTTCTCTGGATCAAAATCCAGCGCCTCAGGCACCGGTAGGTCGATGGGTTTTTTCGGCATGAAGCCCCCTTGGCGCTGCCAGCGACGCAGCTGATAAACCTAGGCCAGCACCTCGGCCACCGCCGCGTACAGCGCGGTGGGAATGGTCTGGCCTATCTCGCTGTGGCGATACAGCGCGCGGGCCAGCGGCGGCGCCTCCAACTGGGGAATGCGGTGCTCCGCCGCCACCGCGCGGATACGTAATGCGATTTCGCCGAAGCCTTTGGCCAGCACTTCCGGCGCGCTGCGTTTACCGTCCTCATAGCGCAGCGCCACCGCAAAATGGGTGGGGTTGGTAATCAACACATCCGCCTTGGGTACATCGGCCATCATACGGCGCCGGGCCATGGCCAGCTGCTGCTGGCGGATGCGGTTTTTTACCTGAGGGTCGCCTTCCTGATTTTTAAATTCATCGCGGATGTCCTGGCGGCTCATGCGCAGTTTTTTCAGGTGACTCCAAAGTTGCCAGAACACGTCGAAACCGACGATGGGGCTAAGGCCGACGATGATAAACAGCATACAGGCGGTGATTGTCCACATGGCATCACCCAGCGCCGGCACCGCGGGCTCCATAACCAGATGCAGCATACGCGGCCAGTTGTGCCATAAAAAGCCGCCGGTGATGCAGCCAAATACCACCGCTTTCAGTATCGCCTTGAACAGCTCCGCCAGGACTTGTGAGGAAAACATCCGCTTTAGTCCGCTGAGCGGATTGACTTTTTTGATATCAAACTTGATCAACGACGGATTGAACGTGATCCCACCCAGCAACATCGGTGCGCCGAGGGCCACCAAAATTAGACCTGCGAACAGCGGTATCAGCGCCAGAACGGTCTGGCTGAGCAGCGGCGGTCAGACTTTGGCGATCGTTGCCGATCAAACCATGATCGAAATGCAGGCCCTGGGCGAGCATCGCCGCCAGTTGGCGGGCCAGGTAAGCGCCGTCCAGCCAGAGCATGGCGCACCCCACCAGCAGCATCAGCATAGAGGTCAGCTCACGCGATCGGGGGATCTGTCCCTCTTCACGGGCTTTTTCCTGCCGGTGCTGGGTGGGCGCCTCGCTTTTTTCTACATCACTGTCTTCCGCCATCCAGGATCCCGCAAGCACAGCGCCGGTTGGAATAATGGGCGTAAGAATGCCAAAAATAGCGCTATTTTTATGGCGCGAACATAAGGCTAAACCGCAGGCTATTCAGCGGATAGATCGGCGTCGCCAACAGGGCCGGCCAGTTGCCCGGTGACACTAGCACGCCTGAGGGTACGGCCACGCCGGCACGCCGCAGAGGGGCCGACCAGCCGCCCGGTGACGCCGCAGATGTCGGTCTTAAAAACCGAGGCTGTCGAGCAGATCGTCCACCTGATCCTGATTCGCCACCACGCCGGCGGCGGTATGATCCAATTGCGGGCCATTGAGCAGCCGTTCACTACCCCGAGGCTGGGCCGGCTTGTCGGGCATGTTTTCCAGCAGCACCATCAGCAGCTGCTTCTCGATTTCCTGTACCACATCCATCATGCGTTTTATCACCTGCCAGGTCAGATCCTGGAAATCCTGCGCCATCATAATTTCCAGCAATTGGGCGTGGGTGAAAGCGGTCTGCTCCGGCACATCGGCCAGATACTGGCGCGTTTCATCCACCAGCTCGCGGGCTTGTTCCAGCGGCATCGGCTCGGCGAACCACGCATCCCAGCGCGACGTCAGCGTGCGCGCCCCTTGCTCAAGCGCGGTTTGGCGAGGTTGTGCGGCCTCGAAGCAATTCAGCGCCCGTTCGGGCGCCTGGGCGGTCATTTGCACCACATAATCCAGCCGATCGCGCGCATCGGGAATGGCTTCTGCCGCCTGGGCGATCGCCTG
The DNA here is from genome assembly GCF_018777395.1 of Candidatus Sodalis endolongispinus. Lineage (GTDB taxonomy): Bacteria > Pseudomonadota > Gammaproteobacteria > Enterobacterales > Enterobacteriaceae > Sodalis_B > Sodalis_B endolongispinus. Next base: position 331,264 of record NZ_JAFJYC010000001.1, on the reverse strand, counting down.
CTCCAGACCCAGCTCGCGCAGGCTGGTACGCAGCATACGGGTCAATTGTCCGATGCGGGCGATGATATCCGTACCGTTAGCGTCTGAGATATCCATTGGGGTCGTCATGGTCGCTCCTGGTTACATGCCCAGCTTATCGAAAATTTTGCTCAACTTTTCCTCAAGGGTAGCCGCGGTAAAGGGTTTCACCACATAGCCGCTGGCGCCCGCCTGCGCTGCCGCCACTATGTTTTCCTTTTTGGCTTCAGCGGTCACCATCAGTACCGGCATCGCCGCCATGGCGCCGTCGGCGCGAATGGCCTGCAACAAAGACAAGCCATCCATGTTCGGCATATTCCAGTCTGAAATGACAAAGTCGAACGGCGCCGCTTTCAGCTTGACCAGCGCATCGGCGCCGTCCTCAGCCTCTTCAACATTATTAAAACCTGGCTCTTTCAGCAAGTTGCGAACAATGCGCCGCATGGTGGAAAAATCGTCCACCACCAAAAACCTGAGTTCTTTATCTGCCATCACTCCTCCTCACACCCTCTGTACCCTGCCGGGCTTTAGATACGTAACGCCTGAGCGGTACCGATTTGCGCCAGCATCCGCTGGCGCAGATGAGCCAGCGGTACCACTTCATTGCAGGCGCCCAGCGCTACCGCCTCGCGCGGCATCCCATAGACCACGCAGCTGGCCTCATCCTGGCCCAGCGTCCAGGCGCCGGCCTGGCGCATCGCCAGCAGGCCCGCCGCGCCATCGTTGCCCATACCGGTCAAAATAACGCCAACGGCGTTGCGGCCGGCGAATTTCGCCACCGAATGAAACAGTACGTCCACCGATGGACGATGACGGTTAACCGGCGGTCCATCGTGCAGCCGGATCACATATTTGGCGCCGCTGCGCGCCAGTTCCATATGACGGGCGCCGGGGGCGATGTAGGCGTGTCCCGGTAATACCCGCTCCCCTTCCTCCGCCTCTTTCACCGCAATCTGGCAATGTTTGTTTAGCCGATTGGCGAACGAACAAGTGAAGCCGGCGGGCATATGTTGGGTTATCAGCAGCGCCGGACTGGTCACCGGCAGCGGTTCCAGCACCTGGAGAATCGCCTCGGTGCCGCCGGTCGAGGCGCCGATGGAAAACAGCTTTTCGCTGCTGAGCAGTGGACCGTCCAGGATAACCGGCGCCGCCGGCTTCGGGCGATGCGGCGGCAGCCGGACGCGGGCCGCCGTGCGAATTTTTTCGCCAACACGCGGGTAACCGAGCGCACGATTTCATTCATGGTATCGCCGGCGGCGGTCACCATGCGCGAGCCTTGCTGTACCCGGCTGACCGATTCATCAATCAGGCCCTTAATTTGCTTGGCCGCCTGGGCGCTGCGCTGGGCCAAATTGCGCACTTCCCCCGCCACCACCGCAAACCCGCGCCCCTGTTCACCGGCGCGCGCCGCTTCCACCGCGGCGTTAAGCGCCAGGATGTTGGTCTGGAAAGCGATACCGTCAATTACGCCGATGATGTCACCGATTTTCAGCGAGCTGGCGTTAATCTCGGCCATATGTTTCACCACATCGCCGGTGATGGCGTTACCCTTGTTGGCCGCCGAAGACGCCGCCCTGGCCAGATCGCTGGCCTGATGGGCGTTGCCGGCGTTCTGTTTCACGGTCGAGGTAAGCTGTTCCATACTGGTAGCGGTTTCTTCCAGCGACGCCGCCTGTTGCTCGGTACGCGAGGACAGATCGTTGTTGCTGGCGATAATCTCCGACACCCCGCTCAACATGGCATCGGTACCGTTTCGTACCGCGCTGACCGTCCCGGCCAGCTCGTCACGCATCGCCTGCAATTGGCGAAACAGCTGGCTGATTTCATTACTGCCGTGTACCAGAATATGCCGGCTCAGATTGCCGCGGGCGATAGCGTCGAAGTGTTCGCGCATCTCGGTCAGCGGCCGCAGCAACATGCGTTTTAGCCAGATCAGCGCCAGCAACGCCAGCCCCAGCGCAACGCACACAAAAACGCCATTAAGCCAGCCGGAGTAGACATTGATATCGACAATCTCTCTGCCCGCCATGTCAATACTGGCATCGAGCGAAGACAGGTTGGCTTTTTACGCGGCTTCAAAGACATCCTGCGCGCCCTGGGTCGGGCTGGCGATAAAAGCGTCGACGTTGCCGTTATCGAGAAAATCAATCAACCCCTGCAGGTTTTCGGTCAAACCATTAAACGCCTGTACCGTCCGCTCATGCAGGGCTTGCCCGCGGGCGTCGCCGACCGGCATCGTGCTATAGGATTTGAATTGCTTTTCCGCCTCGGCGAGCGTTTGCTTGGCGCTGTCCATCAGCGGTGTAATCAGTGTCAGCGGACTGTGGTAAACATAACGCGTCGCCGCCCGGTTCAGGGTGTTGCGGGTTTGCAGTAAGCTGGACCAGGTCTGATTCAGGTTGTTGCGTTGCTGATTGACCCGTTGCACGCTCTGATTAAGCTCGGTACCGCTGCGCAGGTTATAGTAAGAAACAGCGGCCACCACCACCTGCATCAGGCTAAACAGCACCACCAACACCACCATACTGGTGGAAATTTTGATACGCGATAACATCGAAAACCCCTTACCGTAGCTACAAATAGATAAATCAATACGCTTAGAAACTTTCCCAATTGTCGGCCGAGAGCGCGGCGCTGACCGGCGCACGCGCCGGCGTCCGGCTGGTGACGACCTCGGGTTTGCGGGTAGGGGATTGCGCCTCGGGGGTCGGTTTAGGTCCGCCTTCCGACGGCGCGGCGGCCGCGTCCAGATGGAATACCGACACTGCTTGGGTCAGCCGTTCGGCCTGCTGCTGTAAATTTACCGCGGCGGCGGCGGACTGCTGCACCATGGCGGCGTTTTGCGACGTCGCGCGATCGATATCGATAACCGCCTGGCCAACCTGATCGATGCCGCGGCTCTGTTCGTCCGAGGCGGACGAGATTTCGCCCATAATGTCGGTCACCCGGGTCACCGCCGTGACGATCTCCTGCATGGTTTCGCCGGCGCTTTCCACCAGTACCGATCCTTCTTCCACCCGGCTGACCGAATCGTCGATCAAGGTTTTAATTTCTTTGGCGGCCTGGGCGCTACGCTGGGCCAGATTACGCACCTCGCCGGCCACCACCGCAAAGCCGCTGCCCTGCTCGCCGGCGCGGGCCGCTTCCACCGCCGCGTTAAGCGCCAGGATGTTGGTCTGAAACGCGATACCGTCGATGACGCCGGTGATATCGGCGATTTTCTGCGAACTGCCGGCAATGTCCTGCATAGTATGCACGACGTTGTCCACCACTTTGCCGCCGTGACGCGCGGAGTCCGAGGCATTCATCGCCAATTGTTTCGCCTGACGCGCGTTATCGGCGTTCTGCTTCACGGTAGCGGTCAACTGCTCCATGCTGGCAGCGGTTTCTTCCAGCACCGACGCCTGTTGTTTAGTGCGCGCGGACAAATCATTATTACCGGCAACGATTTCGCCGGTGCCGTTGTAAATCCCGTCGGCGCTGCCGCGGACCGCCATAACCGTATCAATAAGGCTTTGCTGCATCTGACGCACATTGTGCGCCAGCGTGCCCATCTCATTGCGGCTGTCGATGGCCAAACGCTCGGTGAGATCCCCGGCGGCAATGCGCTGTATGTGTTCGATAATGCGGTGCAGCGGCGTCATCAGCACCCGGCTGATGGCAAACCAGAGCACTACGCCCACCGCCACCGCGCACAGGAAGATGCCGAGCATGATGGCCACCGAGCGGTAAATGACCTGGCCGGTTTGCCCCACCGCCCGGTCGAACTGCTGGCTATTGCCGTTCAGAAACTGGCGATAGGCTGCGTCGAATTGCGTCAGCGATGCCTGCAGCGCCGCGCCGTCTACGGTATCGTCGCCGCTGTCTTGCAACGCGAGAGTGGCCTGCTCTAGTGGGTCATGCAGGCGGGTAAAGGTCGTTTGCAGGGCGGTAAAATTGTCGGGTGTCGCCGTGTCTGCCTGCACAGCTCCTCCGGACCGGCACCGTTTAGCACCGAAATGCGCGCTTGATTGAAGCCGTCACGCGCCTGCAGAATGCATACCCAGCTGGCGCTGAGCTGCGTTTGCTGTTCGCGCAGCGTTTGGTAAACCTTGAAATAGTGTCTGTCCTGCGTCTGGACCGAATAGAATAATCCGCCGCTAATTATTTGAATCAAGCCATAGCACACCAGGGCGATTAAAATAACGTCAACCACTTTCAATCTGTTTAACATGTCATTGGTTCCTGATTCACCTAATGCTGTTTTATCGGCATGGGGCCGGCAAACTTTATGGCCGGCGGCAGAAAAAAAGGCGGAAGCCCCGCTTCCGCCTTTCGTTGTCCAGCCCCTGCTATCAGGCAACGCTGTCCACCAGCGCCATCTCTTCGCTTGTTAGCAATCGCTCAATGTCCACTAGGATCAGCATGCGGTCTTCCAGCGATCCCAGGCCGGTCAGATACTCTGTCGCCAGCGTCACCGCGAACTGGGGCGCCGTCCGGATTTGTTCGGCGCTCAGGGACAGGACATCAGATACGCCGTCCACCACAATGCCCACCACCCGCTGTTGAAGGTTCAGTACTATCACCACCGTATTGTCGTTATAGCTGATGTCGCTTTGCGCAAATTTGATCCTGAGATCGACAATCGGCACGATGACGCCGCGCAGGTTGGTCACCCCTTTAATAAACGCCGGCGTGTTGGCGATGCGCGTGACCTGGTCGTAGCCCCGGATTTCCTGGACCTTAAGAATATCGATGCCGTACTCTTCGCTCCCCAGGGTAAAAACCAGAAATTCTTCTCCCGCGCTCTCGCCGGCTAATGTCGTTATATTTGCAAGTCCTGCCATGGTTTACCCTTTTAGTCAACGTGAGTGAAAATCAGGCTAAGCGGCGCTGGCCTGGCATTTGTCACGATTCAGGGACTGCAGAGCGGAAACATCCACAATCAATGCCACGCTGCCATCGCCCATTATGGTCGCGGCGGAAATCCCCGCCACCTTGCGGTAATTGCTTTCCAGATTTTTCACCACAATCTGATGCTGGCCGACCAACTGGTCCACCAGCAGCGCATACCGCCGCCCCGCGCTTTGCAAAATGACCGCGATGCCCTCGGTAGGGTAGGTCTTGGCGCCGGAGACATTGAAGATATGGTGCAGCGCAACCAGCGGCAGATACTCCCCCCGTACCTGTAACACCAACTCATCGCCGCCCATGCGATAAAGATCCTGCGCCTGAGGTTGAAGCGATTCCATCACCGTATTCAGCGGCAAAATAAACGCTTCATCGCTGACCCGCACCGACATGCCGTCAAGAATGGCCAGCGTCAGCGGCAACAGAATACGAACGGTGGTGCCTTGGCCCGCTTCGAACACAATATCGACATGGCCGCCCATCGCCTAAATATTACGTTTCACCACATCCATACCCACGCCGCGCCCGGAAACATCGGTCACCGCTTCAGCGGTGGAGAAGCCCTGCGCGAAAATCAGTCTGCCGACGTCATCATCGCTAAGATGTTCACTGACCACCATGCCCTGTGCGCTGGCCTTGGCGAGGATCTTCGCCCGGTTAAGGCCGGCGCCGTCATCACGCACTTCGATACAGATATTGCCCCCCTGATGCTCGGCGGCCAGCACCAGGGTTCCGACGGCGGATTTACCGGCCGCCAGACGGACGTCGGGAGATTCCAGACCATGATCGAGGCTGTTGCGTACCAGATGGGTCAAGGGATCGATGATGCGTTCAATCAAGCTTTTATCCAATTCAGTGGAGCTTCCCTGCATCTCCAGCCAGACCTCTTTACCGAGTTTGGCGGCTAGATCGCGTACCAGCCGCGGGAAACGACTGAACACGTATTCCATCGGCATCATGCGAATCGACATCACCGACTCCTGCAAATCCCGCGCGTTTCGCTCCAGTTGCCCCATACTGTTGAGCAGTTCGCTGTAGCGGGCCGAGTCCAGCTCGCTGGACCGCTGCGCTAACATGGATTGGGTGATAACCAGTTCACCCACCAGATTTATCAGCTGGTCCACTTTCTCCACCGCCACGCGCAGGCTACCGTCGGTGCTCTTAACCGCCATTTTCTGCGCTGCGGCCGGGGCGGCGGACGCCCCCTGCCGGCCCACGGACGCCGCATCCTGCAACACGACGGCGGCGGCAGGGGTGGTGGCGGACGCCGCCGCCGCATCAACCAAGGCATGGTCCGGTTGCTGCCCGGCGGGCGCATTCTGTTCGCCGGCGGCAGCCTCTGCGGAAACCGGCGGCGCATCGACCGAGGCGTCGGCCGTTTCCTGCCCGGCATGCGCATTTTCGCCGGCAACCGCCTCCGCGACGGCTGTCGTGTGCCGGTCCTGCCCGGCGGCGTTAGCAGGGGTGAAACCGATCTGTTCCGGCTCCAGCACGAAACACAGCACGGCGACGATATCCTCCTCGCCGAGCGTAGTTTGCAGCCGCACGCTGAGGCTGTCCTCGGTTTCACTCTCCGCCAGCAGGTCACCCAAATTCGCCAGTTCGTCGCGCATTAAGGCGATTTCCTGCCGGTTTAGCCCGCTGAGCACGATCCCATGCACGATTTCATCCGTGGTCGCCTGGCCGGCACCGTTACCCGCTAGCGCGGCCACCTTAGCGCTGGCATCCACCGTCAGCGGATATTGCCCCTGCCGCGCCGGAATCGGTTTCTACGGACCTGGCACCTACAGTGCCGGCATCGCCGGCGGCGGACATTGCCCCCCCGTTTTCTGTGGTGATTGTCTCTGCAGCGCCGGAAGCGGCATCAGTGGACGTCGTGCCGGCGGCCGGCTCAGACGCACTACTCTGCTCGCCTCGCGCCGTTCGCGCCAATTCGCGTAATGCTTCGCAAATATACCGGTAACTCTCTTCATCGGGTTGCCGGGCCATTTTGTAGGCGTCCAATTGATCCTGCATAATATCCTTGGTCTTCAAAAACAGATCGACGCTGTCGGTATTCAGGGACATCTCACCGCGCCGCGCCTCATCAAGCAGGTTTTCCAGCAAATGCGTGGTCTCCTGCAATGCGCTAAAACCAAAGGTTCCCGCCCCGCCCTTGATGGAATGCGCGGCCCGAAATATGGCGTTCAATTGCTCGCCGTCCGGTACCTGCGGATCCAACTGCAACAAATGTTGCTCCATGTCGGCCAACAGCTCATCGGCTTCATCAAAAAACGTCTGATAAAAAGCACTTAAATCCATGCTCACGGCTTCACCTCTGCGATGGAAAAATTCATTTTGTCGTCGCAGCGCCGGGCGCGGCGGGGATATCCCGCAGCAGCTCCGGCCGCTGGCGCGCCTAGGTGCCATCAAAGATCACCTCCTGACTCTGGCCGTTTTCATGGGCCAAAGACCGCTCGGTCCGCTTATTCAATACCAATAGGCTAATGCGGCGGTTGATGGCCGCGTCTGGATGCTGATTATCCAGATTGAACGTGGACGCCATCACCACCACGCCCAGCACCTTGTTTTCAGCGAGGCCGCCCAATACTAATTCCCGCCGCGACGCATTAGCTCTGTCCGCAGAGAGTTCCCAATTACTGTAACCGTGACCCGCGTTGGCATACGTCGTGGCGTCGGTATGGCCAGAAATGGAGATCTTGTAGGGAATATCATTCAGCACCGGCTCGATGGTACGCAGGATCACGCTCATATAGGGCGCCACTTCCGCGCTGCCGTTGCTGAACATCGGGCGATTTTGGTTATCGATAATTCGTATCCGCAAACCTTCTTCCACCAGACCGATAAGCAACTGAGGACGCAGCTTTTGCAGACGGGGATCGTTGGCAATTAATTGCTCCAATACGTCCCGCAACTGTTTCAGTTTTACCGCATCCTGGCCGGCCTCCGCTGGCGCAAGCGCTTTATGCACATTGCCTTCCTGGCGGGTAGGATCCTCACCGCCGCCCGGTATCGGGCTGAAATCCGAGCTGCTGCTCTCGCCTTTGGTTAGCGCCACTTCCAGCGGCGTACGGAAATATTCGGCCAGACGCGTCAGCTCTTGCGGGCTAGCGATCGCCAGCAACCACATCACCAGAAAAAAGGCCATCATGCTGGTCATGAAATCAGCGAAAACGATTTTCCAGCTGCCGGCGTGGGTACCCGAAGAACGCGCGGGCTTACGCTTGCGAACGATGACAATAGGCTTTTGCATTACGCCGCTTCTTGCACCCCATCCTGCGCTGCCGCTTTAATCAATCCACGCGCCTGTTTGACATGGTTCTCCAGTTCGAGGAACGAAGGTCGCTCGGTGGTAAAAAGCGATTTACGGCCGAACTCGATGGCGATCTGCGGCGCATAACCATGCAAATTGGACAGCAGTGTGATTTTGATGCATTGCAGGACTTTGACGGTTTCGGTTTTCTTCAGGCGCAGCAGCGAGGCCAGCGGTGAGATGAAGGCATACGCCAGCAAAATACCGAGCAGAGTGCCGACCATTGCCTGGGCAATTAACACGCCCAGCTCCACCGCAGGGCGATCCACCGATCCCAGAGCGTGCACCATGCCAAGCACCGCCGCCACGATACCGAAAGCGGGCAGAGAGTCGCCCAGCAAATTGATACTGTTGGCCGGGATGTCGCACTCCTCCTCAAAAGTGTCGATCTCCACGTCCATCAGCGCTTCGATTTCAAACGCGTTCATGTTGCCGCTTATCATCAGCCGCAGATAGTCAGTGATAAAATCCACCAAGGAGGGGTCGTTAAGAATGCGCGGATACTGCTTAAATATATCGCTTTCGGCGGGGTTTTCGACATCGCGCTCCAGGCTGAACATCCCCTGCTGGCGCGACTTTACCATTAGCCTGAACAGCAACGTCATCAGGTCCATGTAGCGGGCTTTGGAGTATTTGGCGCTGCGAAACAACAGCGGTAGCGCCCGGAGCGTGGCTTTAATGGCCTTGGCATTGTTACCGACGATGAAGGAGCCGATACCGGCACCGCCGATGATTAAGAATTCAGCCGGTTGAAACAGCGCGCCAAGATGGCCGCCTGCCATCAGAAAGCCACCCAAAACGGTCGCAATAACAACAATGTAACCCAGTATGACTAACACGATAGCGCTCCTTCGGCGAAGAGCAGGCAAGCAAAAGCGACCCGGCTGGCACCCTCAGGCTACCCCCCTTCTCCGCCGTGGCGGCAGATACCCCGCTGCCTCAGGCGGTCATACCGCGACGCTTCTCTGCTCATCTGACAACATAGAACTATTATCGGCAGCATCCGGCAAAAGTTTACGTCTTTTTACCGCCCGCGACGGCGGCTGGCAGAGACTGCACACAAAACTCTGGCTTGGCTGGTGGGCGTAGGTGATGAAATGTCCATGACAATGGGCACAGGGGGTCGATTGCAGCATGCCGCTGTCGACAAATTTCACCAGCGTCCAGGCGCGGGGCAGCGCCAGCAACGGAATATCGCCATCCTGCTCCGGGCACTGCTCCAGATAGAGACGATAGGCGCCAATCACGGCCTCCACCCACGAGCAGCGCCCATGATTCAGCAGCACCTGGTAGATGTTGTAGAACATCGACGAATGGATATTGTGTTCCCAGGTCATAAACCAATCGGTGGAGAACGGCAGCATCTCCTTCGGCGGCGGATTACCTCGGATCTCTTTGTAAAGCTTTATCAACCGGCCCCGGCTAAGCTGCGTTTCACTTTCCAGCATCTGCAACCGTGCGCCAAGAGAAATCAACTCCATTGCAAGCTGGATTTCTTTTACCTCTTGGACAATACTTTTTTCGGCCATGTTTAACTCTTTCTTTTAAGCGTTGAGCCAGCTTTCGTCGTTAATTGCTCATTTAGTCGGCTGGACAACAAAATACTGGCGTGTATTTGATTAAGATCTTCCACCCGTGAATCCTGTGTCAGTTGGGTAATTGCTTTCGGATCTTCAAAACGAAAAACGCAGAGAAGCTGATTTGTTTCTGCCAGTTTTACCATTTGCGCCATGGTTAATTTCTGCAAAGTCTCCGCCATGGTTTCGCTAATACCTAAGCGAAACATCGCAGAGGATTTATCATTTTGAATTAAACGTTGCGCTAGTGATAAATAAGACAGATTGATACCATAGATATTCTTCAGCACTTCACTGGTATTCATTTTACATCCCTAATGACTATGTTTAGGTGTAGTCGGGTCATCATAATCTCCCTGGAATATGAGGATGTGATCGATAGAACAGGATATTGGCCAAATTGTGATCACGTGGCCAGCGTACTTTCAGGGCGTACGCCGTTATTACCGTCTGCAAAAAGTGAGGCGACAATAGCAGAGCCGCTGACGTTAGCCTTGTCGGCCCGCCAGGACTCATCCATAAGATTCAGTAACAAATTATACGATTAATCCGAAAGTTGGCTGACTCTACCGCTGAATCTGGCTGTTACACAATCAGTGAAGTGGAAATATTTACTAAAAACGTGATACGAATCACACTTTTGGAACATTTTAGCTGATTTTTCTTAGTCTGCTAGCAGATTTCACATTTGAGTCAAGAATTTTGTCGCTCAAAAGAATTGCCTAAGAATCGTATGATAAAAGCCCAAAATTAGTGATTTAATTCTAAAACCCGTCCTTTAGCAGATCAAATTTCTGACTTTCATTATTTTATAGTCGACTATGCCAATATCAGCTCCATCATTAGACGAAATTACTAATCCATCCGATATGATCATTTTTTAAGCAAAAAAACGACCAATTTCACCTGACGCCCGGCATACAGGGTGCTGATGACGCCTGTACCCTGGCCGCAAGCGTAATCAGCGCTTAAGAAAGCGTGGCGAAAATGTTGGCGTTTAGCGTTGAAGAGTAACCGTGTGTGTACTCATGAGGCAGAGGCTGCGGTCTTTTCGAGTATTAGCCCCAGCATGGACGTTATTATTCATGGCTTATTGTTTTGGAAATGTTATAAAAGTTGCGGTTTCGTTATTTCACTACAGCACTTACGCCAATAACACGGTTATTTGCCAAAACGCGCTGGTGGCATTGGCGCGCTAACCATTAGCGCAGCAGTCGAAGCAGGTAGGGAGTCCTATTGTATATTTTCCTTAAACAACGTTGTCCCAAGCAACGCCCTCTCCCTTATCCTTTATCGCTTTGTCGGCGGGATATGACCTATATACCCCCTTTATTGTTATGCGAACCAGTTCAAATACTGGCCATTATTCGTCTAAAATATAAGCTAATGCGTTGCCGGTGCCCGTTGGCTTCGCGCAATAAGACAGGATTAACGTCTTAGTGATAATAATATTTATCCCATAATAATATACTTACCATAAGGCTTATTAATTCACTCTTTATCACGCGCAACGTTAATTATCGCCGCAAACACAGCGGGATAAACATCTTTATTCGTGGAACAAATCGTCGTACGCCTTTAGTAAAGTCTGGAGTCAGGGTTTAGCTATTACCTTTCTTTAATCACTTGTAACAGGTGTCTGAGAGAGACTATGGCCTGTTAGGCAAATAACACTTATCCCGTTTTAAATAGTAATAAGCGCTAACGTTTGCCGCTTGTGATTTGCTTGCGTGACGCAAAGGCGCGCTGTCCTCAACACATGCCGCGGGCGATAAATAGAAAGCATCGCGCCTGCTCCCGCCAAGAGGCGCCGCAGAATAACCCTCATTGCCTGAAGCATTGCCGGCTGCCCGGCCGTTTTATCCAGCGCGCGTCGGCGCCCGATCCTGATGATATCAAGCAGAAGGCAACGAAGGTTTAGCGATAATGTCTGTTAACGCCGGCTGCCCCACCGTTTTATCAAGCACGCGTTGGCGCCTGCCCCTGATGATAACGAGCAGACGGCAACGCACGTTTAGCGATAATGTCTGTTAACGCCGGCTGCCCCGCCGTTTTATTAAGCACGCGCGGCGCCTGCCCCTGATGATACCGAGCAGACGGCAACGCACGTTTAGCGATAACGTCTGTTAACGCGGCGCTGGTATTATTTCCAGCACGGTTTCCGCAGGGCGGCATAGCCGGGTGCCGAGCGAAGAGACCACGATTGGCCGATTAATCAGGATAGGCGCCTTAAGCATAGCTTCTATGAGAAAGTCTTCGCTATGATGACTCGCATCCAGCCCCTTTTGTTGATAGGGCTCTTCCTTGGCACGCAATAGTTCACGAGCGCTTAATCCCATGGCGCTGAGCATCTCTTTTAGCTGCGTTCGGCTGGGCGGTTGTTCAAGATAGAGGATCACGGTGGGTTCAATCCCGCTGTCACGGATCAAGGCAAGCGTTTTGCGCGACATGCCGCAGGCGGGGTTGTGATAAATCGTTATCGAGGTCATAGTCTTTTCCTGTTGTACCAAGCACGATATGTGTCATACCTGCCCCGCTTTGGGGTAGGCTTGACCTAACAGCGCGTGTTCCGGCCGCATCGTCATCAAATATGTCAACGGATTGCCGTTTAGGCCCGCCGAAGGGGTCGGAAACACTGTCGAAGAGGGTATTATGACCGAACTGTTCTTTCAGGCACACCGCAGTAGCCTGATTTCTCTTTCTCTCTTCGTCTAGATAGTCAAGGTACCGCCCTGCAGTGACGACAGCCCCCGCCTGATTGATCGCATGCGCTGCGAGCGATTGCTCTGCCCTGGCGCTAGCGCAGGTGCCTTCGGCCTCAGCTCGATTATGTCACCTTTATATAAAGAAACGCCTGTTGAGACTGCGGGTGCCGATTTTGTCATGTGCAAATTGAAGTCATCCGCCAGCGGGCCTGTCCCCTGCCGGTCATGCCAACGGGGCGGCGTCTATTGCACAACGCAGGTAAACTGGGGAGAGAAGGCGCTGCTGAAAAGGTAGCTATTACGCGTTAACGGTGACACTGAAAGCAGGAGCACATTTTTGTCGGCAGTGTTTTCGCTCCAAAATTCGTCGAATACGGCTTCCTGAGTCTGGTCTAGTGGCGATTTAACCACATCGTCGATTTGATAACGGTAGGCATCTTTCCCCACCCGCTGCGCATGGCTAAGATAAACCGTGCGGGCGAAATAACTATCACTACCGTTATAATTTATATACCCTTCATAGTACAATATTCCCTGTCCCTTGCCGAATAAGCGTGCACGGACATTGAGGGAAAATCTAATGCGTTGATTATCGTCATCAAGATTATTTACCGTGAAAGCTTTGCAATCAATCTGCGGCGTTCGGTTGAAAAGGTCATCGTCAGCGCCCAGAGCGTGTAACAGTCCGCTAGCGACGACGACGACCGCCAATGCAATCAAAATAAGACGTTTAACCTTCATAACATTTTCCGGTTGTAATAATAGAAATTCTCACAGCTGATATTTTCCTGCTTAGCGCCGATGTGACATAGCGAAAGCAAGGTGCGGCCAAAACTGGCGGGGTCATTATCTTTTTCGCTGACGAAATAGACACGTTTATCCTTATCACACACCCTATGGTTTTCCTTGATGATGGCATTCACTTCTTGCAGCTTACGGGCGCGTGCGGCTGCAGGCAAATCGCGCAGGAAAGTGATTTCGCATTTCCCTGACGCGGGAAGTGTAAGCGTGTTGGCAGCCTCCGCGCCCGAGGTCGACCAAAAAGAATAGCTCAGCCCGCCAAGTATCATCATCAACGCCAGACCCCCACCCAGGGCTAAATGGCGTTGATGATTGCGGTTCGGCCCAGGCTGATGACCGACAACAGGCGGCGGCGCAGGCTCACCCGCATCGGCTAGCCTCTCAAGGTCGTTAAGCGGCGTGTGTTGCCCCATTATCGCGTCCGGTGGCGGAGTGATAGTCATCGCCGGATTCAATTTGAATCCGACCTTCGGTAAGGTATTGATAAAGTTATTGATGCCAAGCCCCGCCAGCGTGCGCCGTAGTACGCTAACGTATTGATTAAGATTATTGCCGGAGGCGGTGAGACCGTATTTACTCCACACATTCTCAAGCAATGATTCGCGGGTGAGAATTATGCCGCCGTAGTTGACGAAATACTCCAGCAAATGCGAGGCGGACAAGGTAAGCGGTATCACATCGCCGGTGTGGATATAGACGAGGACATATTCATCTGCGTTAAATTCAATGATATCATTGATAATATATTTTTTAAGCACGATAAGTTGCACCTGTATGACCTAAGTCAGATGGGTAATGGGTATGAAGCCAGGCAGGTCGCCTTTACAGGCAGATTCATTAGCGATAATTAAGCATGACGGGATAATTCTGATCTTGCCCCGCCATCTCCGTACAGCTTTTGTATCTTAAGTTAACGAAGCCCGCTGCCGCCGGTATTCTCTCGGAGAGTGATATCCCAGCGCGCTGTGCGGATGGTTTTCATTGTAATGCGTGAAAGCTGCTGCAAGGTTTCGCAGGGCTGTTCTCGCATCCGGTTTTGGCATGAACTCGATATAGTCTTCCTTCATCGTCTTCACGAACCGTTCGGCCATGCCATTGCTCTGCGGGCTGCTCACCGCTGTTGTGCAGGGCTCCAGATCCAGTTCTCTGGCGAACCTCTGCGTTTCATGCGCGGTATACGCTGAACCGTTGTCCGTCAACCACTGCACCGCTGTATCGGGTAACCTGTCGCCGAAGCGCTTTTCTACCGACCTCAGCATCACATCCTGCACGGTCGAACTGTCGTAGCCTACAGTGCTCGCAGACCAGTCTATGGCCTCTCTGTCGCAGCAGTCCAGTGCGAACGTGACCCGCAGTTTTTCACCGTTGTCGCAGCCGAACTCGAAGCCATCTGAACACCAGCGCATATCGCTTTCTGCCACCGCGATCCTGCCCTTATGCTCACGCCTCGGCCGCTCTGGTTTTCAATGTAATAACAGCAGGTTATGCTCACACATGATCCTGTAAAGTCGTTTCGCATTTACCGGCGGCAGTCCCTCTGCGCGACGTTGTTTACGCAGGATGCCCCACACCCGCCGATAGCCGTAGCTGGGCATATCGCTGATGATGTCGAGGATGTCCGACAGTATTTCAGCGTCTGCTTCGTCATTACGCCGGTTACAGCGCCTGTCCTGCCAGTCGGCAGAACGCTTAATCCGCAGTGACAGCGGCGCACGCGACACGCTCATGGCGCGGCTGACCTGTGCTATTCCCCGGCCTTTGGCAACAAGGGCGCGTGCGCTATCCATTTTCGTGACTGGCCGTACTCCACGGCTTCTTTTAGGATCTCAATCTCCATCGTCTTCTTACCCAGAAGGCGCTGGAGCTCCCGGACCTGCTTCAATGCAGCTGCAAGCTCAGAGGCAGGAACAACGTCCTTCCCGGCAGTGAGGCTGCCTTCCTGATATTGCTTTTTCCACTTAAACAGCAGGCTGGGCTGGATACCGTGCAGTCGTGCGAGATGGGAGACATTCATGCCGGGCTCCATCCTCTGCTGAATAATGGCCATTTTTTCCTGAGGAGTTTTACGTTTACGGACTTCTTGACCTAACAGGATCCCGGTCATATCAAAATTGGCGTTAGTGTTAGACATATATTCAAGCCTATCTCTTATCTGGAGATACAGCTACTGTCTGGTGTTTCAGGGGATAAATCAATGACGGGATAATTCAGGCGTAATGACCATTGCACTGAAAATCTATCTTTCGGCACAAAAAAGTAACATTCTCCACAAGCCATTAAAATATGAAACCCTGACTTCACAATAAGTAAATTCTAAATACTTATTGGTGATATCAATCATTACACATAAAAAATGATTTGATTATTAAAATACTATAAATTCATTTAATTTACATTTATTGATTGGTCTACTTACTATTAATCGCTTTATCACTTGATAACATAACTCACCCTTCCCGGCCCGTCGTCTCAGGCGTTAAATCGAACCAGGGTCATATATTGACGAACGTGCGTTTTTAGATTTTTTTAACCCTTTTTAACCCTTCGTCAGGTTCATTAAACGCGTTACGTACCACCGTCGGTGATGAGCGTGCGCCGCTGGCATCCCCTGACGCCGGGAACCCGGAACAGCGACGTCACGACGGGGCTCCTTGCCACCCTTCCTCGTCGCCATGGCTCAGCCGGCGCCTATCGGTAGCCCGGCGCTATCCCGATATCGGCGGCAGAGACGCAGCGTTTCATCGACCCATTGCGGCCCGAGGGAGAGCGCCTGCTCGGTATCGGCATGCGATCCTACCCACGCCAGTAATTGGATACGCCGCTGCATAAAAAGCGCCGGCAAATACCGACCAATCTTCTGCGCCTAGGGGGCAGTGGCGCTGGTAGCCTTCCAGCCAGCCCGCCACCCATTCCGGCGCGACGGGATGATGTTCGACAAAGCTTATTGCCGCCGCCACGTCGTGTAAATACCAGCCGAATCCGCAGTCGTCGAAATCAATCACCCGCGTGTCATCCTGACAACGCATAACGTTGGTCAGCCGTAAATCAGCGTGGATAAGCCCAAAACGCGCGGGGGGTTTGCCATAATTTCGCAAGGTGTCCGCCGTCAGGCGAAGGCAATTTTCGATAAGGACGCAATCGTCAGGCCGTAAGCCGGGCACCTCCCGCCAGTTTCCACAGTGTCCTTGCGCGCCGACCATTGCGTCATGGTCCCAGGTCAGGCGGCTGAACCCGGCCGGCAGCAACCACTGCCGGCTCTGCTGGTGCAGACGCGCGGTGATTTCGCCCAGCACCACGAAATCGGCATGGCGCACGCGGTTAACATCGCTCTGCAACACCTCACCGTCAATCCAGTCAAACAGCACCGCATAGCGCGGCGAGCCGTCAGCGGTGCGCACCGTGACGACAGACTGGTCATCCTGCGGCAGCCTGACCTGCGGTACCGGAATTCCATCGGCCTGCAGCGCTTGCAGCCAACAGAGTTCACTGCGGATACCGGCCAATGTGTGGTAATCCGGTCGATGGAGGCGCAGCGCGTAACGTTGATTGCGATGGTCAATGACGCGCAACGTGGCGTTTTCGGAGCGGCAAAACAGATCCACCAGCCGCGGCGTCAGCCAGGGATAGGCGGCGAGCGCCTCGTGGGCCAGGCGGACGATCGCGGCATCATCCAGGCTATCGTTTTGTTTGGCAGCCATACTGCCTCCTATCTCAGAAGCAAAGTAAACAAGCACGCAAATCCAATGCCGTTTTCCCACCGCGCGCTTGGGTCGGTGCGTTGCAAAATGACCGTGGTCGCGACATGCGCGTCCACGGATGGCGGCAATGAACCCTATTGTTGGCGAGGGAGAGTATCGGTTACTCTGATAGTTCATTGTGGCTGCAACACCGCTATCGTGCCATAAGCGCTGCCGCGTTTGTCATGCGGCACCACAGCGTGCGGGTAGTGGGCGCAGCGGATATCTCTTTCTGATAAAAGGCTGCCGTTATAATGTCAGAGACTCCTTTACAGCCCGGTCATCCCGCCCTGGCCCGGGAAGCGGTGCGCGATTTACGTTTCTCCGCGATTCGCGACGTCGCCAACGCCGGCATCGGCCGCGACGATGTATTGCCGTTCTGGTTTAGCGATCCGGACCTCCCGACGCCGGCGTTTATTTGCGCCGCGGCGCAGGCAGCGTTAGCCGCCGGCGACACCTTTTATACGCCGAATTTAGGCGAACCGGCGTTGAGGAAGGTGCTGGCGAACGCCCTTTCGCAATTGCACCGGCCGGTGAGCCCGAGTCGGGTGGTGGTGACCTCTTCCGGTGTGTCGGCGCTGATGCTGACCGCCCAAGCGCTGTATAGCCCGGGGGATCGGGTGGTGGTGGTGACGCCGGTATGGCCTAATCTGGTGGAGATCCCGCGCATTCTCGGTGCGCAGGTTGAGGAAGTGGCGCTGGAGCTGCGGCGGGACGAGCAAGGTATTGCTCGCTGGCATCTCTGTCTGGAGACGTTGTTAAACGCTTTGACGCCGCTGGTGATCAATTCTCCCAACAACCCCAGCGGCTGGGTTATGTCGGCGCAGCAGCAGGCGGTGATACTGGCGCACTGCCGCCGGCACGGTATTTGGATCGTTTCTGATGAGGTCTATAGTCGTATTGTGTTTGACGGCCCGCCTGAGGGTTGCGCACCCTCCTTTCTGGATATCGCCGATCCCAACGACAGGCTGGTGGTGATTAATAGCTTTTCCAAAAGCTGGCTGATGACCGGCTGGCGTCTGGGTTGGGTGGTCGCGCCGCCGGCGCTGATGTATGAGCTGGGCAAGCTGATTGAATATAACAGCAGCTGCGCCCCCGGTTTTGTGCAAAAAGCCGGCCTGGTCGCCGTCAACCAGGGCGAGGCGGTGCGCCAAGAAACGGTGGCCCGCTTTCAGGCCTCGCGCGATTATCTTTATCAGCGGCTCGGCACGCTGGCGGACATCGAGGTGCCGCTGCCCGCGGGCGCCATGTATTTGTTTTTCCGCGTGCGCGGTCTGGACGACAGCCTGGCATTTTGCAAAGCGCTGGTCGCGGAGGCCGGCGTAGGGCTGGCGCCGGGCAGCGCATTCGGCGACGCGGGCGAAGGCTGCCTGCGGTGGTGTATTGCCAGCTCTATAGAAAAGATGGAGCAAGGCGCGGAACGCTTTAGCCGGTTCCTGCACCGATCGCCGTTGCGGCGCTGACCGCTTCACCAGCCGTCTGCATCTGGTGTCTGCGCCTGCCATCTGGCGCCCGCATCCGCCGTCTGCTGCCCGCGTCGGCTTCTGCCGTCTGCATCTGCTGTCTACGCCTGCCGTCTGCCGGAATCACTCCGGCGTCGAAGGCGGCACAAATGCAAGACAAATCGGGATAGGGGACGCGCCGGGATGGGGCACGAAAGCGATCTCCACGCGATAACCCACGTACAATGCCGGCCATGGCGCCAGCAGTTCGCTGAAATCCGCTTCGCCGCAATTCTGGCCGCGCGGCCCCACCAGCGCCACGCCATCGCGCAGCAACTTCTCCACACGCACCGTGCGGGAGTAGATGTTTGGCCGCTGGCTTACCGACCAAGGCGTAATTACCTCTGGACGGTCGTCAATGTAGAACGTTAGCCACTGGGATAAGTAATCACCGCCGACAAAGCGCACCGGCTGGTGATACTGCTGTTGCCAGCGCGCACTAACCTCCTGGCTGAAGGGCTTGATGCCCGCCAATTTTTCGCCGGCGCCGCGCACGTTTAACAGCATCACCGCGCTGTACC
This sequence comes from Candidatus Sodalis endolongispinus, assembly GCF_018777395.1. Lineage (GTDB taxonomy): Bacteria > Pseudomonadota > Gammaproteobacteria > Enterobacterales > Enterobacteriaceae > Sodalis_B > Sodalis_B endolongispinus. Next base: position 312,200 of record NZ_JAFJYC010000001.1, on the reverse strand, counting down.
CCCCCAGCACCAGCGGCGCGCACAGCGACAGTTTCTTCAGCGCGCCCGCCAGCGGTCGGGTGGGCGGTTGCCTAACACAGGCCATCATCAACGCCGTGGCGGGCATCATATAAGGCTGCAACCATTCAGTGATACGACCGCCGTCATGCAGACTGAATCCTATAAGGATAGGTGCCAGCGGAATCAGCATCATCCCCAGCGCCGCCCGGGCCTGCGGGGCGCAAGGCCATCCCAGCCGGGCACCTAGCCCGACAAGTATGGCGGCCAGTACCGCCAGCGGATAAAACACCGTCAATGCCGATGTTAGTCCGTGCAGCGTCAAACCGGGCGTCACTTGAGAATTCACCCATTTGAAGGCGGCAAAGTCGTTTTGCCATAGCCACCAGCCGTTTGGCGCCACGATCATCAGCCATAGCAGAATAGTCGAATAGAACATCGGCTGACGATAACAGCGGCGGATGGCCGGCACCCAAAGCGTCAACATCCAGGCCGAGAAAATAAAAGAGAAGCTGGAGTATTTTGCCATACAGGCCAGACCTCCCGTCAAAGCAAACGCCAGCCACCAGCCGGGGCGCTCGTAGGCTGCTCGCAGGAAAAACACCCACAGCCAGGGCCACAGCATTACCAGCAGGTAATTATCGTTAAACGAGATGATATCAAAATTGATAACGCCGCTGAGGTTTAGCGCCAGCAGCGCCAGCCAGGCCAGACGACGGTCGCCGCTCAAGCGCCAGGCAAGTTGCCAGACGCCATACATGCCCACCGCTACCGCCAAAAAATGCGTCGCATACCAGTAAAAGCTTAACCAGGTAGCCGACAGCCCCAGCGCCGGACGCATGACCAGACCCACCAGCCACGGGTTTTTAGGAGAACCCAACTCCGCATTCATCGCCCAATTTACCGCCTCGATGGCATCATAAGGCACGGTAGGATCCAACAGGAATGTGACGCCTGCCCATAACATGGCATAGCCCGCACACCAGCCAAGCAGAATAATTCGATCTGTTTTCATGCAACTCGGTTAATAAATTTTTTCCTACCATAGTGCCGCGGCGCTAAACATTGCCTAAACATCAACGTTGCGACTGTGGAAATACGCGCGGCCCCCCGTCGCCGCCAGACGGCTATAGCGACAGCAGCGGGATTTAGGCTACACTCCCTTTGGATTTACTACCGCGCAGAGAGCGTGTCATTTATGGCTTTTATTCCGAAGAATTATGCCCGGCTTGAAAACGGCTATCGCGAAAAAGCGCTAAAACTGTTTCCCTGGGTTTGTGGTCGCTGCAGCCGCGAGTTTACCTACTCCAACCTGCGCGAGTTGACGGTGCATCATATTGATCACGACCACGGCAACAATCCCGAAGACGGCAGCAATTGGGAGATGTTGTGTCTTTATTGTCACGACCATGAGCATGAAAAATACACCGAAGCAAGCCTGTATGGCACGACGGTGGTGGCGGGTGAAGATGCGCAGCAGGATGTGGGAATAGCCACCCACAATCCGTTTGCCAATCTGAAAGCTATGATGAAGAAATAGCCGGAAGCGTGGCGATTAGTGGATCACCAGCATGTCGGTGGGACAATGCACATAACCTGCCGTCGCGGCCTTCCACATCGCTTCATCGTCCATCGGTCTGGTAAGGACACCGGCTGCGGCAAATGAGGACAGGTAGTCGGGCAGATAGGTCGGTTTGCCTATTGCCTGGATGCGCTGGCAGATGGCCTGCCGCCCCTGCTTATCGGCGAGGGTTGCCTTCACCACCATCCAAAATGCCTGTCGCCGACGCTTATCGACGCTTTGCATGGTCTCCGCCAGCAGCATGCTGTGGGCTTCCCGCGCTTCATCGCTATCCACCCGCAGCGCGTCATACCAACTGTAGCTGCCGGCCAGGGCGAACAGCAATACACCGTCCTGGTAATGCTGGGCACGAATACAGCTGGCCAGCGCGCGATACAATATCGGCGGCGTCTGTCGGTTCGTTACGGCGGAGCCCCCCGTGCAACCGGGATCGGCCACGCTTACCAGCCAGGCGCGTGCGGGATTGTCGTCGGCCTGGCCTCTGGCACAGCCGCTTAGCGCCAGCGCCGCCGCCAGCGCGATGGCAACCTCGAGGCGGCGCTTTCGTCCGCGCTGAGGTAAAGATCCATTCATCATTGCTCCCATTATGCTTTTTCAGCTTGCTGCCGCTCTGACGTCAGACTGAGGTTGTACTCTAAGGTTCAAGTATCGACGTAACAGGCTCGCCGGCGAAATGCCGCGTCAGCCGGTCCGCCAGCGCCTGCAACCCTTGTCCACTCAGGCGTTGGGCCTGGCTGTCATAATCAGGGCGAGACGCCAGCTGGCGCGTTGCCGCGTCAATAAACGCTCCAGCATCGAATTCCGCGACCTGATCGCCATACTTCATGATAAAACTGTCGCCCTCGTGGGTAATGATGTCATATTTACCGCTCCACAGTGCGCCTATTTGTCGCTTTAGCCGTAACGCTGCGGCCCGGCTGTCCGTCGGCACCCATAGCTCCAATGGTTCCGGCCTTGACGGCGCTGGCTGTTGCGCCAGACACTCCTCCAGCAACAGCAGATCGGTGTGGGATAACGCAGCCATAACCAGCGCACTGGCGTGCTCCTCAACCTCGCGCTGCAGCGACAAACTTAGCTGTTGGCGTTCGGCGAAGAAGCCGGCCACCGTGTCTGCCGCGGCCAACACCCCTTGCTGATAGCCTTCGTTTCTGGCCTGACTACGCAGCTGCTCCGCCTCTTCTGCGGCTTGTTTAAGGCATTTTACCGCCTCGCGGCGGGCCTGTTTGACTAAATCCATCGCGCAACGCTGGCGTTGGAGGTGTTCACGTTTTATCAATATACCGCCGTAGACCGGCGGCATCCGGCGTAGCGGGATGTCTCTTGGCATGTTGAAAGGCAAGTTTAAGTAATAGTCGACAAGGGGACGGTCGGGATAATCTTGAAGCATTATCCCGGCCCTCTTCCGGCGGGAATAGCAAATCCAGACGCTGACACAGGCTGCGGGGCAAACCGTCCGCAAACGCCAGCAGTTCATATTTCCCCCACGCTAACAGCTGTGCCGGATGCGGTACGTTTTCCGCCGGCGATGAACGCGACGCCACCAGCGGCAACGCGGTAAATTGCCCTAACCAATCAGGTAAGCTGATGCCGTATCCGCCTTTGGCGAGCGACGCCAGATGGCGCTGACAAGCCATCAGCAGCGCGGTCTGCGGTAGCAGATGCCATGCCTCGACCAACTGCCGTGGCAAAGGACTTGGCGGGCAACGCCGGGCGCTCAAGGCTGAGCCCATACAGGCTTATCAGCATACCGTTAAGTATCGAGCGCTGCGCGATGCCGTCCAGACTGGTGGGCAGCGCAAAACGGGCCGTATGGATCCACGCCAGCGGATCGTACATGACGCTATCAAGGGGCACGACACTCATCGCTCATCTCGCGGGTGGGCGAGGACGCGGCCCGTTTTTTTCGCCACCATAATCCGGCCGACAACAGCAAGGCCAGGCCGGCGCCAATGGCCCCCAGCCGCCAACCGTGCAGATAACAAATTATCACTTTCGCCGGCATGATACGCCAATCATGATAGGCGTTCATCGCTGCAATTTATTATTTACCCGCCAGCCCCTTGCCATTGTCGCAATAATATTGTCGCGTTGGCGGCAATCTTCATGAACCAAGATTAATCTCGGGTGTTAACCCGATGGCGCTACCATTCTGTCCCGGAATTAAGGCGGCCTCACTGCCCACCTGACCGCCGTTATCGTCCTTAAGGCATAAACTTCCAATCGCCAATGGAAAGGTGCGACACCTCCCCCTCGGCGTCGGAAACAATTCCTGCCATCAAGGGCAGTCATCCAGGCTGGCGTTATGCTTATCTTGCCCTTGCGCCGGATGATTCAGCTCATGGAGGCTATGGCGCGCCCAGAGGGTCAATTCATTTTGCTGGCAATGATCAATAACCAGTTGAAAATAGCGCTTCGCCTTGTTTTTTTGTGCATAAGCGCTTTACATTGCCCGCTATAAAAGACAGGCCGGTAATCATGCTTCGCCATTGAAAACGCCACCGCATACATATCCGCCGCCTTCTGATACTGCTTTTGTAACTGATAGACCGCGCCGAGACCTATATAATAGTCAGGGTTGTGGCAGTCGTAAATACACAGAAAGCGGAAGAAGGCCGCCGCATTTTCCAGCTGTTGATGAAGATCGTCATTATCGTCACCGCCGGCAAGCTCCGTCAGCCCCCCTTCAGGCATCTCGCACATAGCTCTTTCCCCGGCGCCGCTATTCACCACCTTCCATAATGTTTCAGCAATATTCTTTTTCTGAATATAATTATCAGCGGTCATCTTTATCTCCTGAAAATAGCCATATCAAGTAAGATAAATTATCAGAGTAAAATAGGAGTTAAATGACACACTTAATTATTATGCAAAAGAAATTCTATTCTTCATTCTCTTTTTCATAATCATAACGCCCGGCGTTTTCCACATCCTGCAGCCAGCTTAATAATCGGAGCACCGTATCCAACTCGTTAATCTTAACAAAAGAATAGAGGTGATGCGTATGATATATCCGCCGGGCCAACTTGATCTTGCCCTGCCATCTCCGGACAGCTTTTGTATCTTAAGTTAACGAAGCCCACTGCCGCCGGTATTCTCTCGGAGAGTGATATCCCAGCGCGCTGTGCGGATGGTTTTCATTGTAATGCGTGAACGCTGCTGCAAGGTTTCGCAGGGCTGCTCACCGCTGTTGTGCAGGGCTCCAGATCCAGTTCTCGGCGAACCTCTGTGGTTTCATGCGCGGTATACGCTGAACCGTTGTCCGTCAACCACTGCACCGCTGTATCGGGTAACCTGTCGCCGAAGCGCTTTTCTACCGACATCAGCATCACATCCTGCACGGTCGAACTGTCGTAGCCTCCAGTGCTCGCAGCCCAGTCTATGGCCTCTCTGTCGCAGCAGTCCAGTGCGAACGTGACCCGCAGTTTTTCACCGTTGTCGCAGCCGAACTCGAAGCCATCTGAACACCAGCGCATATCGCTTTCTGCCACCGCGATCCTGCCCTTATGCTCACGCCTCGGCCGCTATGGTTTTCAATGTAATAACAGCAGGTTATGCTCACACATGATCCTGTAAAGTCGTTTCGCATTTACCAGCGTCAGTCCCTCTGCGCGACGTTGTTTACACAGGATGCCCACACCCGCCGATAGCCGTAGCTGGGCATATCGCTGATGATGTCGAGGATGTCCGACAGTATTTCAGCGTCTGCTTCGTCATTACGCCGGTTACAGCGCCTGTCCTGCCAGTCGGCAGAACGCTTAATCCGCAGTGACAGCGGCGCACGCGACACGCTCATGGTGCGGCTGACCTGTGCTATTCCCCGGCCTTTGGCAACAAGGGCGCGTGCGCTATCCATTTTCGTGACTGGCCGTACTCCACGGCTTCTTTTAGGATCCCAGAAGGCGCTGGAGCTCCCGGACCTGCTTCAATGCAGCTGCAAGCTCAGAGGCAGGAACAACGTCCTCCCGGCAGTGAGGCTGCCTTCCTGATATTGCTTTTTCCACTTAAACAGCAGGCTTGGCTGGATACCGTGCAGTCGTGCGAGATGGAGACATTCATGCCGGGCTCCATCCTCTGCTGAATAATGGCCATTTTTTCCTGAGGAGTTTTACGTTTACGGACTTCTTGACCTAACAGGATCCCGGTCATATCAAAATGGCGTTAGTGTTAGACATATATTCAAGCCTATCTCTTATCTGGAGATACAGCTACTGTCTGGTGTTTCAGGGGGATAAATCATCCGCCGGCCAACTTCACATCTTCAATCACCGGCACGCCGACTTTTTTCGCATAGGCGCGCACGGCCAACGCCCGTTGATTGCGTTCCAGTACCGAGATAAACGCAACGGGTTAAGTCAGGATTATGATAAATGCCCACGGCCAGATGGGTAGGGTTCGCAATGATTAATTGCGACCCTTTAATATCGGATTGGGTCTGCTCGGACAAGATCTCCATATGGGCTTCGCGACGACGATGTTTTAATCTCCTGGTCCCCTTCCTGCTCTTTCATCTCCCTTTAATCTCTTGCTTATCCATTTTAAGCTTCGCGCCGATGCAGAAAAATAATCGGCTACGATATCAATGTATCAGTATGCAGACAATACATAGCATACAGGTAATGATTTAGCCCCTGAAACACCAGACAGTAGATGTATCTCCAGATAAGAGATAGGCTTGAATATATGTCTAACACTAACGCCAATTTGATATGACCGGGATCCGTTAGGTCAAGAAGTCCGTAAACGTAAAACTCCTCAGGAAAAAATGGCCATTATTCAGCAGAGATGGAGCCCGGCATGAATGTCTCCATCTCGCACGACTGCACGGTATCCAGCCCAGCCTGCTGTTTAAGTGGAAAAAGCAATATCAGGAAGGCAGCCTCACTGCCGGGAGGACGTTGTTCCTGCCTCTGAGCTTGCAGCTGCATTGAAGCAGGTCCGGGAGCTCCAGCGCCTTCTGGGATCCTAAAAGAAGCCGTGGAGTACGGCCAGTCACGAAAATGGATAGCGCACGCGCCCTTGTTGCCAAAGGCCGGGGAATAGCACAGGTCAGCCGCGCCATGAGCGTGTCGCGTGCGCCGCTGTCACTGCGGATTAAGCGTTCTGCCGACTGGCAGGACAGGCGCTGTAACCGGCGTAATGACGAAGCAGACGCTGAAATACTGTCGGACATCCTCGACATCATCAGCGATATGCCCAGCTACGGCTATCGGCGGGTGTGGGGCATCCTGTGTAAACAACGTCGCGCAGATGGACTGACGCTGGTAAATGCGAAACGACTTTACAGGATCATGTGTGAGCATAACCTGCTGTTATTACATTGAAAACCAGAGCGGCCGAGGCGTGAGCATAAGGGCAGGATCGCGGTGGCAGAAAGCGATATGCGCTGGTGTTCAGATGGCTTCGAGTTCGGCTGCGACAACGGTGAAAAACTGCGGGTCACCTTCGCACTGGACTGCTGCGACAGAGAGGCCATAGACTGGGCTGCGAGCACTGTAGGCTACGACAGTTCGACCGTGCAGGATGTGATGCTGATGTCGGTAGAAAAGCGCTTCGGCGACAGGTTACCCGATACAGCGGTGCAGTGGTTGACGGACAACGGTTCAGCGTATACCGCGCATGAAACACAGAGGTTCGCCAGAGAACTGGATCTGGAGCCCTGCACAACAGCGGTGAGCAGCCCTGCGAAACCTTGCAGCAGCGTTCACGCATTACAATGAAAACCATCCGCACAGCGCGCTGGGATATCACTCTCCGAGAGAATACCGGCGGCAGTGGGCTTCGTTAACTTAAGATACAAAAGCTGTACGGAGATGGCGGGGCAAGATCACATAGCAGACAGGTAAGTACCAGTGACATTAGTAATTGTTGCCAAATGGTCACGATGTCCTGCGGATTGGCAAACAGTTGCCCAAACAAGAGTTGCCGATGGTTGCGCCAAACTATCACCAGCGCCACGGCGAAACCGGCCAGATACAATATCGCTTTGACACCGTCTTTCGCGGTGCGCAGGCTGAAGATTTTCTTGATACCGCGGGTGGGGTTAAGTGCTTGAAAATTCAGCTTGAACGCCCGAGTCGCCAGCATGAAGCCGGTTTGCAGCAACACCGGCAGCGCTGACGCCACAATCCCTATGGCTATGACGGGCAACAGCATTTTTAGCGCGATAAACACCAGCGCATTGCGGTAGGCGGTCAGCGATAACGAGAAATTGCCAGCCACTAATTGGCGATATAATTCCATCAGGCTGTCAAGGGAGGTGAAGGAGGTTAACCAGCTGACGCCGCATAACATCATGCAGGCAATGATAGCGTCGCGGGACTTGAAGGTTTGCCCTTTTTTCGAGGCGTCGCGCAGACGCTTAGGCGTCGGCTTCTCGGTTTTATTACTCACATTCCCCCCCTGGCGGTTGCCCGCTACTGAGCCAGAGTTCCAATTGGGAGGGCGTCACCAATATTGACGAAACATCTCCGGCAACAGCGGTGCAAAATAAATCAAAATGATGATGAAGGTTACGCCGCTTTTGAGCGTCAACGCGATGGCAAAGGCATTCATCTGCGGCGCGAAGTGGAAAAGCAGGCCCAGCAAAATTTCAATGAGCAACAGCGCCGCCAATACCGGGCTCGACAGAACCAGAATACGCGTCGCCATCATCTGTAACAGCGTTGTCACTCTGGCGAGCGACGGCAGGCAAGGCTGCAGAGGATCGCACAGTTGATAACTGCCAAGAAAAACCTCAAGTAACAAGGTCATACCGCATCCTTGCAAGAACACGGCGGCAAAAAACAGATTAAACAGGTTGGCCAGTTCCGAAGTATTGACGCCGCTGATGGGATCATAGGCGCTGCTGAGTAAAGCGCAGCGCTGATAGTCAATCAGCGCTCCCAGCCCATGCATAATCCAAAAAGGCAGCGCCAGCAGTATTGCCAATAGCAGACCGATCGCTACCTCGCGCAGCAGGATGTTTATTATCCGCGCACTGTCGAGCGACGCCATGGCGTCGTAGGAATAAGGCCACAGGGCAGCACCGATGAAAAAAATAACCGGCGTGCGGATGGTGATGCTAAGCACGCTGACGCTAAAAAACGGCAGCAGAAAAAACACCGGCGTAATGCGCGCCGACACGACCGTCAGGGTGACCAGCCATTCAAACAGTGAAGACCACAGCGGTAAGATCATCAGTCAGGAGCGGCTTAACGCCAGCCTTATCACTTCATGGCCAAACTGCAGCAGCATTTCGCCATACCAGCCCGATAGCAAAAAAAGGCATAGCGTGACGCTCAGCAGCTTAATGCCGAAAGGCAGGGTTTGCTCCTGCAGTTGCAGCACGGTCTGAAACAGCCCCACCAGCAGTCCCACAAGCGTCGCCACAACAATCGGCCCCGCCGCCATAATAAGCACCAGATACAGGGCCTTATTGCCGGCAAACAACAGATTGTTCATCCCGGGCCTCCTGCGATATCTGCGCCGATGCCCATATCGAGATACTGCAGCACCAGCCCCTGAGACAGCAGCTTCCAGCCGTCGAGCACGACAAACAACACCAATTTTATCGGCACCGACAGGGTTATCGGGCTCATCATCATCATGCCAAGCGCCAGCAAAACGCTGGAAATCAGTAGGTCCACCACCACAAAGGGCAGGTACAGATAAAAGCCGATTCTGAACGAGTCCTTGATTTCACTCGGCGCATAGGCGGGCAATAGCGCCAACATGGAGGGCGTATGACCGGGCGCGGGGGCGTCATGCGCGCCGCCACCGTGGGCCCGATCGAAGAATTCCGTCAGGATCGGGTCGGCGTATTTCTGCAAATAATGCCGGTAGGACTCCATACTGTTTTCCAGAAATTCCAGCACCGAGGCGGCGCTGCCCAACGCCCCCGGCTGCGCCTGGTAGGCATTATAGGCATCGCCGGCGATTGGCCCCATGATAAACATCGCCAGCATCAGCGCGATACCGTTCAGAGTAAGATTAGAAGGTACCTGCTGCAGGCCCAGGGCATTACGCACCATAACGAAAACAATGGAGAATTTGATATAGCAGGTGCCGGAGGCAATGATAAAAGGCAATAGGGTAGCCAGCGCCAGGATCCCGATAAGACCCATGTCGTTGGGCAGGCCGAGATTAGCGATCATAACGGTTATCCAGCGACAACTCCATCAATTCTACGCCGAGACGATCTTCGAGTTGTACCAGTTCACCGAGCGCCAGCAGATGTCCGTTGGCGCGTATCTCGATATGTTTTTCACCCTCGGGATCCAGCTTCAGCACTTTACCCTGGCGAAATTGCTGGATTTCCCCTAGCGACAAATAACGGCGCTGCAAAATAAACTCCAGCGTTAGCGGCAGGTTAGCCAGCGGATCCGCCGCCGTATCGTCGCCCAATGCGAGCCGCCCCGCCGGGATTGGTCATTCGCCGCCGGCATCGGAACCCGATCCGCCAAGGGACCCAGGGCCCGCCGGCGGCTGCGGTATCCCAGGCGCGGCGGCGGCAAGGCGCTCACGTACCTGCGGATGTCCCGCCGCTGCGGCATGGGAGAGGTGGTGGGAATGACCGGCGGCGTGCGCATTGCCGGACGAAGCGGCAACGCCGGCCGCGGCTGAAGTAAAATCGGGCAACCGTGAAATAGGGCCGGCCACCAGCGCGCCATCATCGTTATCATTGGCCTTCATGCTGATCTTTCCTTCCTGTTGTAAATAAAAACCGATCGGTCGCCCTTGGCATTTCACCTGGCGGGTGACTCGCGAGATAAGCAAGACGTCGCCAGACGCCAGCTGGCCGCGCATCGTCGCCGGAAGGAGACTGCTGCCAATCACCCATTCCACGACCAAAGGTACGCCGGACAAGCAGGGCGCTCCGGCGGCGGGCAGCTTGGGTAATGGCGCGTTGAAGTGCGTCAGCCAGACCGGGCATTCCCGCGCAGGCAGATACAGGCAGGGGGTGTCACCGGCCCGGTAGTGCACAAGCGGACCAATCTCAAGGGCCCGACCGGACAATACCGGCGGCTCAAAAGACAAAGGCTTGGGCATGGCCTCTATCAGCGTCTGGATCTGGCGTTCGCTTATGGCTTCGCGCGCCAACGTCGCCAGCTGCGGACTGTGCCAGGTCAGCCATTGGCGCGGATCGATAAGCCCGCGCCAATACTCGTCACCGATAGACAGATAAACGCCCTCGGGCGGACTGCGCAAACGGACGGCTATGCCCAGGGCGTTCCAAGCCGCTTGTAGCTGACGCCAGTGGCCGTCGGCGGGTGTCAGTCTGCGTAACCGGAATGCCTTCACGTCGGCGCCTCCGGCAGCGTCGGCGGTGTTGTCGGGACATTCATCAGGCGAACGCCCGATGGCGCGCCCGGGAGATATGCCGTCAGGCGATCCCGCACCTGATGGCTTGAGGGGATCAGACGATACCCGCCTTCGTCGTTCGTCGCCTGGATCTGTACGAATGCCCCCTCTTCACTGTGAGAGCGGTAGATCCACTGCGTGACCTCAGCCACCATTTCCTGCCGCACAGGCGCCGGCAGGGGCTGCGGCTCCCCGCCGGCGCGGTGTCCGCCACTTCTGCCGATCGCGGACGCCCCGAGGATCTGAACGCTCGGCAAGCGCGGCGGACATCAGCAGCGGATCGGCAGCACGCTGCAGCGTCAGCCATTGGCTTTGCTCTAATTATCGGGTAAGCGTGCTAATCAGCGCTTCCGCCGCCGATCGCGGCTCCGGCAGCGCGACGGGCGCGCGCAGTTTACCCGCGCCAAGCGGGGGCTGTTCCGCAGCACGGATGCGCAGGGGCAATAGCGTTGACCGCCGCCGTGCTGGCGCCCTTTGCCGGCCAGGAGCGACGCTGGCTTGCGCCACTGGGTCTTCAGTCGATACGGAGACGAAGACGCTTGCTCCCCCCAAGCGGGCGGACGCTCATCCAGCGTGCGATCATTGGTGTCGGCGTACCGCCCACATTGATGTTCCCCATCGCCGCTCGACGGTGGCGCGTCGCGTCGCTCCAGATCCACACTCTCTGGCGATGAGGCTGAAACTCTCTCCTCCAGCGGCGTAATAGCCGCGGACGCCGCCGTTACCGACGGGCAGTCCTTTATCCTCGCGAGCGGTTCCATGTCATCATCTCCTCTGTTTCTGTCTCCTGCCGGTACAATTGCATCAGCCGATGGGCCTGCCGCTGTCGCTCAAGCCAGCCATCATATTTTTCCCGCTTACGCTGCCATGCGCGCTGCTGGCAAAGCGCGTCGCGCTGCTGCTCGTCCAGCGCCATCACGTCCTGCTCCAGCTGCTGCTGCCGGTCTGCCAACTGTCGGTTTTCTTCGCGCCGAGCCATCAATCGCCGCTGATGCAGCATCAGGGCGCGGTGACTGACCACCCCTTGCGGCCACGTCAGCGCCATCTGCTGCACCAGTACCTGCTGCTGCTCCGCCAGCGTCCTGAGCCGTGCGACAAGCGTCTCCCTTTGCCGCGCCAGCGCCGCCAGGGTCGCTGCCAATGTCTGCCGGCGCTGCTCGCAGCGCGCGCGGAGCCGTTCGATATCACGCCTCAAACGCATGCATTAACCTCAGCGTTTGCCCGAACTCTTCCGCCTTTTCGGCGTCCTGACGCAGAAAGTCCCAGAGCAGCTGTTTTTTCGCCTGCGCATGATCATTTTCCGCATTATCTCCGGGGCGGTATTCTCCTAAATCTATCAGGGTCTGCATCTCTTCCAGCCGGGTCAGCAGACCGCGCATGGCGCCGGCCAGCGCCTGTTGCCGGGCGTCCGTCACCTGCCCTGCCACGCGGCTGGCGCTGCGCAGGATATCGATAGCGGGAAAGTGATTCGCCGCCGCCAGCTTGCGGCTGAGATAGATATGGCCATCGAGAATCGAGCGGATTTCGTCAGCGATGGGGTCCTGCTCGTCATCGCCTTCCAGGAGTACCGTATAAAATGCGGTAATACTGCCGGTGGGGCTGTTGCCGGGCCGCTCCAGAATACGGGGCAGCGCGTCAAATACCGAAGCGGGGTAGCCTCTCCTGGCCGGTGCTTCCCCCGCGGCGAGGGCTACATCCCGCAGCGCGCGGGAAAATCGGGTCAGGGAATCGAGAAACAGCACTACCCGCCTGCCTTGATCGCGAAAATATTCCGCCACCGTTGTCGCCACCAGCGCGGTGTTGCACCGTTCCAGCGAAGAGTAGTTGGAGGTGGCGTATACCAACACACATTGATGCCGGCGGGGGTTAAGGGTTCCCGCATGGCTACGCGCGACAATGGAACGGGCAAACGCGGCGGTGTCTTGCTGCAGCGGCTCAGAAATTTCCCGCGGCTGAATGAGAAAAATTCTGACCGTATTGGCCTGTTTATCGATGCGATGGTGAAACAACCCGCCAATCAGCGGTAACGACCCCAAACCGGGTAACCGGTCGCGGTTATTCCTGATTTCATCGCGGGTGTAAGCCGCCAATCAGCAGGCTTTTCCCCGCGGCACGCGCGCGACGGTGCTGATATGGGTCCGTCCCACTTCCGGCAGGTCGTCAGGCCCGGGATTACTGTGCTGCCGGGCGACCTCGCCGCCGTCTTCGATGGTCAGCACCATCTCAATCTGATCGTCGCCGGAAAACCGCGGTAGAACGCTTATCATGGTGCCGTAGGTTACTTCGCGCAGCTCAACGCTGTGTTCTCCCAGGAGCCGCGTATAAAACGTCCGATTGTTATCAAAAATCGCCGGCACATTCTCCTGGGTCAGGATAATCGGCCGCGAAACAATGTTGGCGCGGTGTTTTCGCGCCAACGCCAGTATCGATGCGACAAACCTGGTGCCGTCCAAGGCGCTATAGGATCCCTGATTGAGCGTGACGCCACCCCGCTGGCCAATGCGGGCGCCGCCCTGCCAATCGATGCCGAACTGATCGAGATCGCTTTTCTCCAAATCAATTATCCATAACGATAACTCCACATGGCGCTTCGGAATATCCAGTGATCGCACCAGATTGCGTACGAATTGGACCTGACGTCCGCTGCCTTTGACCAGCAGGCTGTTATTGCTGGGATTGGCAATGACCTGTACCGGCCATGACGACAGCGGCTCCGCGTCTTGTTCCGCCCGCGCCTCCGCCGCAGGCAGCAGGGCCTACGCCGGCGTCAGCGGAACAGGGGCGCCAGCCACCGCCAACCGCCCCTCCCGTCTCATCAGCCGCTCGATCACCGTGGCGATACCGGGAATGGTCACCTTCTCGCCGCGCAAGGCATAATAGCGATCGCCGACAAAGGTGTAACTTAGCGGGATAACTTCGGCCTGTTCGCGCTCGTGAATTCCGTCCGGTTCCTTATCCAGCAAACGGGCCGCATTTTCCACCAGTTCGATATACACCGGCGGTCCCGAAAGATAAAGGATCCGCCCGCCAGACTCCCCCCGCAGCGGATAGCGCGGGTCGTGCAACTGGGCCTGCTGGAGAAAATGACGCAGCGCCGCCGGCGAGATGGTGCGCAACGCCACCACCGCATGACGCATTTCGCTGGCATCATAAATGTAAATAGCCTGACCGTCGCTATACCACATCAGCCCCATCTGTTGGGTAATGCGCACCAGTAATGCCTGTGGATCGGCCAGATTGAACTCGCCGCTAATCTGCTTACGCGCCGCCAGCTTGCTGACAATAACCGGTTGGTTGAGGCGCGCCGATAGCGCGTCAAAAAACACTTTTACGCCGTCTTTGTTTGCCACATAGCCGTCGCCTTGTCGCGGTAACTCCGCCGCCCGCGCGCTGGCCGGAGCAGGCCAGTAATATTACGCAGAGCAAGCCGCGGCCTATCAGAGCGATGTTATTCATTGTTCCGCTTTCTTGTTGATCATATTCCATATCCCACGGGGGGAGACCCCAAAGGCGTCCCTGACATCGTTGGAGAGGTGCGAGGACGAGGCATAGCCATAGCGCATGGCCACCTCGGTAAGGCTTTGCCGCTCTTCGACCATATCCAGCAGCGCCCTGGCGATACGCCAGCCACGCAGCTCATTTTTAGCCGAGTTTCCCAGCGCATTGCGGCACAGGCGGCGGAAATGGGAATAGGACAAGCCGTAACGCGCGCCCATAACGTTTAACTTCCCGTTATTGACCGATTCATTTAATAAAAATCGTATTAGCCAATAGCACTCCGTCTGGCGTAAAAATACCGCCAGCGCGTTCATCTGGGATGGCGCGCGCTGATAATTGCCCAACATCCACTGCTCTATTATCAGCACAGGTGCCAATATTCGGGTAATCGTCCAGTTCGACCTGCGCCCACTGCTGCTGGGCGTAATCGACCTGGACGCCGCGGGACTCGTCGATAAATACCTGCAGTTTCGCCAAGGCGAACAGCGGTAGTTCCTGGTGCCGCGCCGTGCCGGCGCGCAGCGCCAGATTCAGGCGCTGCATTAATAGCATGCCGCGCCAGCCGGCGGATAATGCCAGACGTGTCGATTCATTCGCCCAGCGAACATGAATATCGCAATCACCGTCGGGAATTTCCAGCAACCAGCATTTGGGCTCCAAGATATCCTGCTGATGATGTTCGTCCAGCAGCGAAGCGGGAGAGACAATGATTTTTTGCTCATCATTATCTCAGTTCGCTTTTGCTTAATATTCATAGCCATACATTGCCTATCTCTTCTAAAGAAATCATGATGAAAATATGACTCACGGTGGGAAAGAATTGCAAAAGTCTCTCAATGTCAAAGCGTTTCACAGCATGCCTGACGCGTGATAAACGCTCTCTCTCATTGCAGGCATTGGCGAACAGGACGCCACGTGAAGGCTACTTGGATTGTGCTGCGAAATAATGCGCCCGCTCCCAAGGGCCTTGCCCGGCCCTTGCCGGCTTCGCCTACGCTGCCCAAAAGCAGCCAGTTCATTTTCTTATTTCGTCCTTACCCGGCATATAAGGCCCCCCGGGCTCCGTCTCCGTCGTGTTCCCCACTGCCAGCCCCATCGCTTTCATACCGGGCAATGCACCTAAAATCATGGGCTTCAGCGTTTGCAGAAAGCGCCCATCGCCCCCCAAATGGTCTTTGGCCACCCGTTCGCGCAGCAGTACCAGATGATCTTCGGCGCGCCTCAGTTCGATACGCAGCGAAGGTGCGCCACCGAGGTTTAGTTCGTAACTGGTGAGGTAATAGTCGGGCCGGATTTTATCCAGCAACTGCAGCGTAGCATCCGTCGTGTGGCAGTTCATGGTCAGTGAGGTCGGCAGTACATGCAGCCCCAGCGGCGAGCACGGTGCAAGCTGCTGTACGATGGCATCCTGCAGACCCACTGTGTCGATATCCCCGGCCAGCCGAAAGGGAAATACCGCCAGCACGCAACGTGCCGGCATGCCGGGCCGGGCCGGCAAAATGCGCGTTACCGGTAAGGTGAACCGATAGCCTTTACCGTAGACGGTATCGATATAGCGGCGGTCCTTCTCTTCTTGCAAAATACGCCGTAATACGTATATACAGCGCGTCAGCGATTCTTCACCGACATTGCCACCATACCAGACCTCATGAATAATCTGCGCCTTGGTCACCAGTTCGCCGGCGGATTCCAGCAATAAACTCAGCACCCCGAGTTCCTTGGGGGAGATGCTGAGCCGTTTGTCTTTATGAAACAACACACGGGAGGAGTTCAGCAGAAAATCGCCAAAAGCGTATTGTACGGGCGGCAGAGAATGTTTGCCTCCGCCAGCCGGGCCGATGGGCGCTAAGGGCGTGCATGCGTAAGACGCCTGATCTTTTTTCAGAGCTATATCCATCCTTTAATATCTCCTGTTGTCCGATAAACTTCCATTTCATTATTTCATCACGGAATAGTGTCCAGCGTAGCTCATGGCAAATGCATCATTCTTCAATACGACACTTAATTCTCCACTAAAAATAATGATTATTAATCTTGTGACTTAACGAATAAATCCTCATCTAATTATTAAAGGTTATAGTAATGACTTAAACCAAAGATAAACATCCGGGCCTATAACCCGCAGGAGAATCGAGAAATTAAAAACTAATTAACCCGGTATTTCTGTGAATAGATGATGGAATTAAACCAACTCATAAATATTACCCGTTTATTTTATTCAAATAAAATAATATATTTTGATATAATTATTTTTTCGCGACCGACGTCGGTGTTATCCACCAAGGTCATCCGCAGTGGGACTTTATCCTGGAAAGGAACTGAACGAACGCCCGGCGAGGAGTGATGTCCGATACCGCGCTGGCAATGGCCGCCGGCGCCTAAGTTACGCTCGAAGCCGGGCGCGTACCAAGGCGCTCAGAAGGTTGCGCGGATCCTTGACGTCGGCGTGGACAAACGCACAGTGCCATGCGTTCAGGGTGCTGCCAATACGCACCCCTCTGCTCGGTTTGACGAGCGCCGGGTTGCCGCCGCGTCTGACCATTATGCCCCGAGCCGCTATACTTGACATGCCCTGTGCCCCGGCGCGGGCCGCCGGGCGTTAGCGCGCTTGAAAAGGCATAGCATGATGTTTCTCTTGTTGCCGCGTCTGGCAGGTCGAAATCCCTGCGGCTGAAGGGCCTTAACACCACGTTACGCGGCGGCGGGCGCGGTACGGCAAATGAAACGCTTACAGAATAAGCATCCGAATTACTTTAATCTGATAAGATAACACGATTTTAACCGGAACTGGCCAGCCCCATCCCATGAGAAGATATTCAAAGCAGACGATTAAGTGGCGTAATGTTTTAGTAGTGGTTTTTTTACTGTTAATAGTTGCCGGCCTTGGTTACTACCTTTTCGCTCACCGCAGCGGCGGCGACGCGGCCCCAACCGGCAGAGCGGGCGGCATGAGAATGGGTATGGGCATGGGCGGCCCGACAGCGGTACACGGCGGTGTTACCAGGCAGGCGGACGTTCCCGTTACCTTGTCGGCCCTGGGGACGGTGGTGGCTAACGCCAGCGTCACCGTGACCAGCCGGGTGGATGGCCAGTTGCTCAAGGTCTATTTTACCGAGGGGCAAAAGGTTGAGCAGGGGCAATTACTGGCGCAGATCGACCCGCGCAGCTACCAGGCCAGCCTGGCGCAATATCAGGGCAGTCTAGCGCAAAACCAGGCGCTATTGAAAAGCGCCCAGCTGACGCTGGCGCGTTACCAGAAACTTTATGCGCAGGACTCGCTATCGCGTCAGGATCTGGAAACCCAGACCGCTACCGTGGGGCAATACGCCGGAGCAATCAAATCCTATCAGGCGCAAATCGACGCCGCAAAATTGGATCTGGACTATGCGCGAATTACCGCGCCGGTCAGCGGCCGGGTTGGGCTGCGGCTGGTGGATCCTGGCAATATGGTGCACAGTAGCGACACCACCGGCATCGTGACGATTACCCAGACCCAGCCTATCGCCGTCACCTTTAGCGTCCCGCAGGCCAATTTACCCACGCTGTTGCAGGCGCTGCATCACGACCAAACCTTGCCCGCCACCGCGCTGGATCAAGATGCCACAACGGTGCTGGCAGAGGGAGAGCTGAATTTTATCAGCAACGAAATTGACAGCGACACCGGCAGTATCAAGCTTAAAGCCATGTTTGCCAATAAAGATAAAAAACTCTACCCCAACCAATTCGTCAATGTGCGTTTGCAAACCAATGTTCTGAAGGACGCGACGGTTATCCCCGCCCAGGCGTTGCAGTTGAGCAGCGATGGGGATTTCGTCTACGTCATCAAGCCGGATAACAGCGTCGAACGCCGTCAAGGTAAAGGCAGGACCGAGCTTCGGGACCTCTTTGCAGGCCGTTATAAGCGGTGTCTCGCCGGGAGAACGGGTGGTCACCGAAGGCATCGACCGGTTGAGCAATGGCGCGAAAGTGACAATTGTCAGCGACAATGATAACGGCGGCGGCAGTGCCGTCGAGAGCGGCGCGCCAGGTAGCGCCACCCGCGTCAAGGGCAGCGCCGGCACAACGAATAGCCGTGCCACGGGCCCTAACACCAGCGCAGATACGGCTACCGGCACGACCGGCGATAGCGGCACGGCGAAGGGTACCACCGGCGATAGCGGCACGACGGAAGGCGGCACCAGCCGCCCTACCGGCAGCGCGGCGACGCAGCGCGCCTCGAACACCGGCGGTAACGACGGCGCCGCGCAATGAATCCTTCCAGACTCTTTATCGAGCGCCCGGTCGCCACCATTTTGCTGATGATTGCGGTGCTGATTTCCGGGCTGTTCGCCTACAAAATGCTTTCCACCTCGGCGCTGCCCCAGGTGGATTATCCCACGATTCAGGTTACCACGCTTTACCCGGGCGCCAGTCCTGATGTGATGGCGTCGTCGGTCACCGCGCCGCTGGAACGGCAGCTCGGCCAGATGGCCGGCCTTAGCCAGATGTATTCCACCAGTTCAGGCAGGGCATCGGTCATTACCCTGAAATTCTCTCTCGATTTGTCGCTGGATGTGGCGGAGCAAGAAGTACAGGCGGCAATCAATGCCGCCAACAGCCTGCTGCCGAGCGATCTGCCCAATCCGCCAACCTATAAAAAGGTTAACCCGGCGGATACCGCCGTCATCACCCTGGCGGCGAGTTCGGATACGCTGCCGCTGATTCAGGTGCAGGATCTGGTCAATACCCGCCTGGCGCTGAAATTATCGCAGATCGCCGGCGTCGGCATGGTTACCCTGGCCGGCGGCCATCAGGCGGCGATTCGGGTGCGGATGGATCCCCGCGCGCTCGCGGCTCACCACCTGACGCTGGAAGATGTCAACACCCTTATCAGCAACAGCAACGTTAACACCGCTAAAGGTGGCTTTGACGGCCGCTATCACTCGATTACCATCGACGCCAACGATCAGCTGCGTACCGCCGCCGAATACGGTAATTTGATCCTGACTTATCAGGACGGCGCCGCGCTGCGGCTGAAAGATATCGCCCAAATCGAGGAGGCGGAGGAAAACACCTTCCAATCCGCCTGGGCCAACCGGAATCCGGCGATTGTCATCAGCGTCCAGCGCCAGCCGGGCGCCAATGTTATTTAGGTGGTGGATAATATCAAGGCGCAGCTCCCCACGCTGCAGGCGGCGCTGCCGGACGGTGTCAAAATACAGATCCTCTCCGATCGTACCCAAACCATTCGCGCCTCCATCAGCGATGTGCAGTTTGAGCTGATGCTGTCCATTGCGTTGGTCGTGATGGTGACCTTTCTTTTCCTGCGTAATATCGCCGCGACCCTGATTCCCAGCGTGGCGGTTACGCTGTCGCTGGTGGGCACCTTCAGCGTCATGTATCTGGCCGGTTTCAGTCTGAATAACCTGTCGTTGATGGCGTTAACCATCGCCACCGGGTTTGTCATTGATGACGCGATCGTGGTGGTGGAAAATATCTCGCGCCGGCTGGAAGAGGGCGAAACGCCGATGCAGGCGGCGCTTAATGGCTCCAGGCAGATAGGCTTTACCATCATCTCGCTGACCTTTTCACTCATCGCGGTATTAATTCCGCTGTTATTCATGGGCGATGTAGTCGGACGGCTGTTCCGGGAGTTCGCCATTACCCTGGCGGTGTCGATTCTGGTGTCGATGTTGGTGTCGCTCACGCTGACGCCGATGCTGTGCGCCTATCTGCTGCGCCATATCACCGAGGCGGAGCAAAGCCGTTTTTACCGCAAGGGCGGCGAGATTTTCGACCGGCTTATCGCCGGCTATGATCGGCTGCTGATAATCGTGCTTGATCATCAGCGCCTCACCCTGCTGGCGACCCTGGCGTTGACCGCGCTGCTTTATCTGGTGGTGCCGAAAGGCTTCTTCCCACAGCAGGATACCTGTCTGATCCAGGGGGTGACGGTCGCCTCGCAGGATGTGTCTTTCGGCGAAATGACCCGACGCCAGCAGGCGCTGGTGGATGATATCCTCAAGAATCCACAGGTGGAAAGCGTCTCCTCCACCGTCGGCATCGACGGCAACAATACCAGCCTGAATAGCGGCCGCCTGCAGATCAACCTGAAACCCTTTGGGGATCGCGCCGATGTGATTATCAAACAGCTGAAAGAGGCCACACAACAGGTCGCCGGCATCAAGCTGTATCTGCAATCCTCACATGATCTAACAGTTAACGATCAGGTGACACCCAGCCAATACCAATTCACGCTCGACGATGCCGATAGCGAAAATCTGGTGAACTGGACGCCGAAACTTATCGCGCGCCTGCAGCAGGAGCCGGAATTCAGCGATGTGGTCAGCAATCTGCAGGATCAGGGGCAAACGGTGTATGTGGAGCTCAACCGCGACGCCGCGGCGCGCTACGGCATCAGCGCCGCGGATGTCGATACCGCGCTTTACAACGCTTTCGGTCAGCGGCTGGTGTCGACAATTTTCACCCAGTCCAACCAGTACCGGGTGGTGCTGGAGGTCCAGACCAAGTACCAGCAATCGCCGGCCTCGCTGGATGATATTTATCTCGCCGCCAGTTCCAGCTCCAGCTCCGGTTCAAGCTCTAGTTCCAGCTCAAGCTCGAGTGCCAGCAGCACGACGGCAATGGTCAAACTGACTTCCATCGCCACACTCCATCGTCGGACGGGTTCCCTGGTTCATGTCAGGCTGAATCAGTTCCCTGCGGTCACCGTATCCTTCAACTTGAATGACGGCTATACGATTGAAGACGCGCAACAGGCGATAGCCAAAGTGAGTCAGTCTCTTGAGCAACCGGTAAGCATTACCTTGCGCTATCAAGGGGAAACCTCGGCGTTCAAGAGCGCCACAGGCAATACGCTGTGGCTTATCCTGGCGGCGTTGCTCACCATGTACGTGGTGCTCGGTATCCTGTATGAGAGCTTTATTCATCCGGTCACCATTCTTTCCACCCTGCCCTCGGCCGCGGTCGGTGCGCTGTTGACGTTG
Organism: Candidatus Sodalis endolongispinus; assembly: GCF_018777395.1. Lineage (GTDB taxonomy): Bacteria > Pseudomonadota > Gammaproteobacteria > Enterobacterales > Enterobacteriaceae > Sodalis_B > Sodalis_B endolongispinus. The sequence goes on along the minus strand of NZ_JAFJYC010000001.1, from coordinate 290,798 downwards.
CTGCTCGCCGACACGGAATTCAGTCTGATCGCACTCATAGGCGTCATCCTGTTGATAGGCATAGTGAAAAAGAATGCCATCATGATGATCGACTTCGCGCTTGAGGCGGAAAATAAGCATCACATGACGCCGCGCGAGGCCATCCATCAGGCCTGCCTGCTGCGTTTCCGGCCAATTCTGATGACCACGATGGCCGCCTTGCTCGGGGCGCTGCCGTTAATGCTGGCGCACGGCTCCGGCGCCGAACAGCGCCAGCCGCTGGGGCTGGTGATTGTCGGCGGTCTTATTTTCAGCCAGGTGCTGACGTTGTTCTCGACGCCGGTGATTTATCTTTGGTTTGACGGCCTAGCGCAGCGAGGACAGCGTTATATGCGGCGCAAAAGCAGGCAAGCATCGCAATGAATATCTCTCGGCTGTTTATCTTTCGTCCGGTGGCGACGCTGCTGCTCACGCTTGCCATTTTGTTGCTCGGCTTGTTGGGTTACCGACTGCTGCCGGTGGCGCCGCTGCCGCAGGTTGATTTTCCTACCATTATGGTCAGCGCCAGCCTGTCTGGCGCCAGTCCGGAAACCATGGCGGCTACCGTGGCCACCCCGCTTGAGCGTTCGCTGGGCCAGATAGCCGGTGTTACCGAAATGACCTCCAGCAGCAGCACGGGGTCGACGCGGATTATTTTGCAATTCGAGCTAGACCGCGATATCAATGGCGCCGCCCGCGATGTGCAGGCGGCCATCAATGCCGCACGCAGTTTGCTGCCAAGCAGCATGCCGTCGTTACCCACCTACCGCAAAGCCAATCCGTCCGATGCGCCTATCGTTATGTTGGCGATGACCTCCAACACCCGCGCCAGCGGCGAGTTATACGATCTGGCGTCCAGCACCATCCAGCAAAAGATCGCTCAGGTGCAGGGAGTCGGTCAGGTGTCGCTGCTCGGCAGTGCACTGCCTGCGGTGCGCATCGATCTGCAGCCGCAAATGCTGAACCATATGGGGATTTCGCTGGACACGGTACGCAGCGCCATTGCCAATAGCACCACCAATCTGCCCAAAGGGATGTTGCAGGGCGAACGGACCTCGTTTCTGGTGGACAGTAACGGGCAGTTGGACAAAGCGCGTGATTATCGTTCGCTTATTGTTACCTATATCAACGGTACCGCCATCCGCCTTAGCGATGTCGCCACCGTCATCGACTCGGTGGAAGATAAATACAACATCGGCTATTACAATCAAAACCCGTCGGTAATGATAGGCGTCACCCGCCAGGCTGGCGCGAATATGCTGGAAACCATCGACGCCATCAACGCCGCGCTACCGGCGCTGCAGGCGGAATTGCCCGGCGATGTCGAGCTGCATAAAGTGGTGGACCGTTCGCCCACCATTCGCGCCTCGCTGTACGACACCGAAGAGACGCTGCTGATTGCGATTTTCCTGGTGATCGCCGTGGTGTTTGTCTTTCTGCGCAACCTGCAGGCGGTGATCATTCCGGCACTGGCGTTGCCGGTATCGCTTATCGGCACCTGCGTGGTGATGTACCTGCTAGATTACAGTTTGGATAACCTGTCGCTTATGGCGCTTATCATCTGCACCGGCTTTGTGGTCGATGACGCCATTGTGGTATTGGAAAACATCACCCGCTATATCGAAGAAGGTCTTGGACCAGTACGCGCCTCGATCAAGGGCGCGCAGGAAGTCGGTTTTACCGTCCTGGCAATGACGCTGTCGCTGGTGGCGGTGTTCATTCCCATTCTGCTGATGGGCAGTATTGTCGGTCGGCTGTTTCGGGAATTCGCCGTCACGCTATTGATTTCGATGGTCGTGTCGCTTAGCCTGACGCCGATGCTGTGCTCGCGGCTGCTGCGGCGCAAACCGCCGGTGAGCAAACGCCCCAACCGGGTCTATTTGCTGATAGAGCACGGACTGGCCCGGATGCTGGCGGGATATGCGCTAGCGCTGGGCTGGGTGATGCGCCATCAAAGGCTGACGCTCTTCAGCCTGGTGCTGACCATCATGCTCAACCTTTTTTATACGGCGTGGTGCAAAAGGGGGTCTTCCCCAACCAGGATACCGTCCTGCTGATGGGGATGGTGCGAGCCGATCAAAATATTTCGTTCCAGGCGATGAAACCCAAAGTGGAAGCGATAGCCAAGCTTATCCAGCAGGACCCGGCGGTGGATGGCGTGATGTCGTCCATCGGCGGCGGCGCCTTCGGATCGCGCAACAGCGGTACCTTCTTTGTGCGCCTGAAGGATTATGACCAGCGCAGCGATAGCGCCACCGAAGTCGCTAACCGGCTGACCAATAAGTTTCGCAACGAGGCGGGTATGCAGCTGTTTTTGATGGCGGCGCAGGATATCCATATCGGCGGACGCCGCGCCAACGCGTCATATCAATATAGCCTGCAGGCCGATGATCTCAATCTGTTGCGTGTCTGGACGCCGAAAGTGAAAGCGGCGCTGGAAAAACTGCCCGAGCTGACCAGCGTGGACGCCGACAGTGAAAACGGCGGTCAAGAGATCATGCTGAACATAGATCGCGATAAAGCCACCCGGCTGGGAGTGAATGCCGATATGCTCGACGCGATGCTCAATAATTCATTCAGCCAGCTCCAGGTGGCGACAATCTATAAAACCCTGAATCAATATCATGTGATTATGGGACTTAACGAGGCGTATACTGGCGATGCCGAGGTGCTGAAAAAACTGTTTGTGGTCAACGACAACGATGAAACAATACCCCTGTCGGCGTTCGTTACCTTCAGCAGCGCCAACGCGGCGCTGTCGGTGGCGCATCAGGGGCAGTCCGCCACCAGCACCGTCGCCTTTAATCTGGCCGATGGCGTGTCGCTGGAACAGGCGCAGACGGCCATCAAGGACGCGATGGTAAAAATTGCCCTGCCCAGCACCATTCAGGCCGGTTTCCAGGGGACCGCCAAAGCGTTCGCCGCGCTGGCCGCGTCCATGCCCTGGTTGATCCTGGCGGCGGTCTATATTGTGCTCGGCGTCCTGTATGAGAGCTATATTCATCCGCTGACGATATTATCCACCCTGCCTTCAGCGGGCCTGGGCGCATTGCTGCTGATGCTGGCTACTGGCACCCAACTGACGGTAATCGCCTTGATCGGTATCTTACTGCTGATAGGGATTGTGAAGAAGAACGCGATCATGATGATTGATTTTGCCCTGGCGGCCGAACGCACTCAGGGGCTGACGCCGCAGCAGGCCATCACCCAGGCCTGCTTGATGCGATTTCGGCCGATCATGATGACCACTCTGGCGGCCTTTTTTGGCGCGCTGCCGCTGGCGCTCGGCAGCGGAGGTGACGCGGATCTGCGCAGCCACCTGGGTATGGCCATCGCCGGCGGGTTGGCCCTGAGCCAGCTGTTGCCCCTGTTTACCACACCCGTGGTTTATCTCTATCTTGATCGCCTTAGCCGCAAAAGCCAGCGCGCCTGGCATCGCTTACGGAAAACCGGCACGGCATGACGCCGCTATAAGAGTGAAACATGACAATGAATGATACACACCGCGCACTGAAGTTGCTTCCCCTGGCGCTGGCCTTGACGCTGGCGGGCTGTAGCGTGGGACCGGACTATCACCGACCAGCGACGGAGGTGCCGCTGCAGTACAAAGAAGCCAAGGGCTGGACCAGGGCGACGCCGCAGGATCAAGTCAGCAAGGGCGAATGGTGGGCAGTTTACCGCGATCCGGTCCTGTCTGATTTGTTACGTCAGGTGCAAATTTCCAACCAGAACGTCGCGCAATATCAGGCGCTGTATCGTCAGGCGCTGGCGCCTGGCGCGGCAATCACGCGCCGATCTCTACCCCAGCGTCACCGGCACGGCGTCTAGCACCCGTTCTGGCAACCGCAGCGCGACCAGCACTAGTCATAGCGCCACCGCCAGCTGGGAGCTAGATCTGTGGGGCAAGCTGCGCCGCACGCTGGAAGAAAACCGAGCCAGCGCCCAGGCGAGCGAGGCGGAACTGGCTAATATCACCCTCAGCGCGCAGTCAACGCTGGCGCAGGACTATTTCCAACTGCGGGTGATGGATCAGCAGTTGGCTCTCTATCAGCAAAGTATTGCCGCTTATGAGCGTTATGTGCGTATCATCAACAATAAATATCAGGCCGGCAGCGAAGGGCGTGACACGCTGGCCCAGGCGCAAACTACCCTTGATAGCGCCCGCGCATCGGCGCTGGATGTGCAATGGCAGCGCGCCCAGCTTGAGCATGCGATTGCGGTCTTGATGGGCAAACCGCCCTCGGCGTTAAGCCTGCCCGCCGCACCGCTTATCGCCACCCTGCCCGCTATCCCGCAAGCGCTGCCGTCGCAATTATTGCGGCGCCGTCCGATATTGCCTATGCAGAACGTAATGTGGTGGCCGCCAATGCCGCGATAGGCGTCGCCAAAGCCGCTTATTATCCCGATTTAACCCTGAGCGCCAGCGGCGGCTTCAGTAGCTCGGCGTTGCACAATCTGTTGTCGTTGCCTAACCGGACCTGGTCACTTGGGCCGGAATTGAGCGGCACCCTGCTGGATTTCGGCGCCACCAAAGCGCAGGTGGAACAGGCGGAGGCCAGCTACGATGCAAGCGTCGCCAGCTATCGCCAAACGGTGCTGGCAGGGTTCCAGGAAGTGGAAGATTATCTGGTGCAGTTGCAGACCCTGGAGAACGAGATCGCGGCCCGGCAGCGGGCGGCGCAGGCGGCGCAAGAGTCAGCGCGGGTGACCTACAACCAATACGAAGCGGGGATGATTGATTACCTTGATGTGGCCACCACGCAAAATACCAGCCTTTCCCAGCAGCAGAGTCTGCTATCGCTGCAAAGCACGCAATGGGTGGCCAGCGTCCAGCTGATCGTGGCTCTTGGCGGTGGCTGGCAGGCGCCGGAGGCCATTACTGCGCAATAGAAGAGCGCGTCGGGGGTACCGGCGCGGGTCAATGGCTCAAGTCATCGTGCGTCAGTTGTCTCGGCGCAGGTTAACGGCGCAGGCAACAGTGCGTCGATGGTATCAGCGAAGAACTATCAGCTCTTGCGTCAGCCACGCGGTGTTAGGCGTGTTCCGTCGCTAACGCACCGCTCATCTGGCGGCAGGTCTGGGTTAACGTCGGCCAGACGGCCATCAAGGTGGTGACAATGCCATTAAGATCCCCCTCGCTGGCGCCGTCACGCGCCTGGACCGACATCCCCTGCAGCGTGCAGGCGAGGTATTTCGCCAGTGCGGCACAGTCGGTGCCGGCAGGGAGTTCCCCATGATGTTGCCGCGCCAGCAAGAAATCTAGCAGCGTATGCTCCTGCAAATGATGACGCGAGCGCAAGATTTGCGCCACTTCATCTGACGACGCGGCCAGCGCCGCCGAGGTACAAATAATGAAGCAGCCGGACGGCAGGCTCTTATCGGTAAACATACCGGCTGCGGCGCGGTAAAAATCCTCGATAGCCTGGGTGACGGTATAACCGGGACGCGCCAGCAGGGCCTTACCCTTCTCGGCGAACTTGGTCACATAGCGTTCCGCCGCAGCGCGGAACAGCCCTTCTTTATTACCGAATTCCGCATAAAGCGTAGGCGCCTTGGCACCCGTGGCTTCGACAAGATCGGCAAGGGATGTCGCTTCATAGCCATGGCGCCAAAACAGTTGCAACGCCTGGTCCAGGGCGGCTTCACGGTCGAATTGTTTCGGACGCCCGCGCCCCTTTTTGACACAGGCGGCTTGATGGTCGCTCATAGATCCTCTCTTGCCGAATGGGTGAAAAAATGCACTAAATTAATGGTCATTATAAAAAATACTTACCCCCATGTCGAGGGGCTTTTCGCAATATGTGCCCAGCGGTATAAATTATATTAACGTTCATTAAAAAATTATATTTCCTGCGTGGCCGCTGCGGTCTATCATTTAGTTATCAAATGTTAATTATTTATCCAGCCGCCATCATTCTGACGGTGAAGTCGGGAGATAATTCTATGAAAAACATGAGATTATTTATTTTTGCTGTTGCCCTTAGCCTGCTGTCTTCCGGCGCGATGGCCGCCGGTCTGCGCCCTACGGCGGATTGCCTGCCTCTTACGCTTGCCGCTACATCGAGCCATAGTGGTCTTACCCTATATTCTGGCGAGCCGGGAGATAAAGTGAGCGGCGATCACTCGCCGAGCTACCCACCGACATCGTTGTCGGGACAACGCAATATGCACAGTACCGCCGTTATCTATAACTAAACCCTCACCCGGCAAAGCCGTGGTTACCGCTGTCTGCAAGTTGACCGTCTAAAAGGGCGGTCTTTTTTATAGTGGCAAGCGTTAAACTTGTATGGCGCCCTTAAGAGGCAGGCAAAGAATAATGCAGCTTGCCGCTGCAATAAACGGTGGCCAATAAGCCATGATAGAATAAATTAAGACTCTTCCTGATTGTAATTTTGGCGCTGTCAGCCGAACTTTATTCGGCTTCTTCCTATAGCGTTCATCGCTACTATTTCTATTTTTTGCGCTGTCCGTATTATTTATCTTCACCTTGTTACAGCCGTCACTGGTTTTACAGTTCCTTTACTCTGTCATGCATTGATCAAAATACTTTGTCGGTAAATGATTTGACGTATCGAATTATTTACTCATGGAGTTAACGCATGCGTCATTTAATCATGTTTCTCGGCATTGTCTTTCTGAGCGCCGCTTTAAGCGGCTGTCTGTGGCCACCTCCCGGCGGCGGCGGTCCGCACTGGCAAGGTGGAGCGCCACACTAACCATCCCCGTCAGCGCCTTTTGTATTTCTGCCGTGGGCGAGTCATTCAGTCCCGGCCTGAATAAAGGCCGGTTTTCTCAGGCTTTGCTTGCCCAGAGGCGGGTTTCACTACGCTTATCCCGCCCGCCGCGGGGTCTTTCAGAATGTCCCTGTTACAGGCCGTATTTATTAACACCACCCGCCCGCCAACGAATTTCTTAATGCGTTTCCCGGTCCATGTCCCGGTCGCAGGCCGCTTTTATTAACACCACCCGGCCGACAACGAATTTCTTAGTGCGTTTCCCTGCCCATGTTCCGGTCGCAGGCCGCTCTTATTAACACCACCCGCCCGCCCGCGAGTTTCTTAGTGCGTTTCCCGGCCAATGTCCCGATCGCAGGCCGCTTTTATTAACACCACCCGCCCGCCGGCGAATTTATCAATGCGTTTCCCGGCCGCAGGTTGCTCTCACCCCGCTTATCCCGCCTGTCGATGGATCTTCAAGAATGTCCCGTTCGCAGGCCGGTCTGGTCAAACTGATGTCCCCTGGTGCGTTTGTGCCAACACGTTGCTTCTCAAGCCGATAGGCATCGGTAAATCTGTTAGCGTTGCGACTTTAATACCCTCGTCGGGGTAGGGATGGTGAGCGGTACTGGTTGTCAGGTGGGGATATTGGGCGCGTGAATTCACAGCGGCGGTGATTACCGTTTCACATCAGAAGCGTTGTGACCTGGATGTTGACTTTATTGGCCTGAAGTGAATTTTCATTATTGCGCGCTGGCGTCAATAACTTAACGTTAGCTTTATTTGCCAACGAATCCTTTATTGTCAAATCTATTCCCTTGTGACGCCCCTGGCAGCAAAATGTACTGCGGGCGACAACGATGCCAAAATAACGCGACCGGTATGGCTTAACAGGAATTTTCTCATTATACGCCACTTGGAGTAGTCTTAATCTTGAAAGCCCGCACGCGGCAATCCTTTTGGCTAGAAGATTACCAGGAAAATTATGAGTGAATTACGCCGTTTTAAACAAGTCGATGTTTTCTCCGCGGTGCCGCTCAATGGCAATCCGCTGGCGGTGGTGATGGATGCGGATGGCCTGTCTGACGGCCAGATGCTGGCTATCGCCCGTTGGACCAACCTGTCAGAAACCACGTTTGTGATGCCGCCTTCCGAGCCGCAGGCCGATTATCAGGTGAAAATATATTCTCCGGCCGGCGAATTGCCCTTTGCCGGCCATCCCACTTTGGGCACCGCCCATGCGTTGCTGGAGAACGGCTTTAAACCCAAGCTGCCCGGCCATCCTGGTGCAACAATGTGGCGTCGGAAATGTCGCTATCACTATCGCCCGTGACGGCATGCTGGCTTTCGAGTCCCCCCGGGCGACGATGACGCCGCTCGCCGCGCCACGCTATGCGTTATTGACCACGGCTGCCGGGGAAGAGCCTTCGGCCGTCGACGTGGCACCAACCGTGGTGAATATGGGCATACGCTGGTTGATGGTCGATGTGGCCAGCGCTGAGGTTTGTCTCAGGCTGCAACCGGAGAGTACCGCGCTGGGCGAACTGTTGACGCAATGCGACGCCACCGGCGTGGCGTTTTATGGCCGGCATGGCCCGGCAAGCGATGTCGACTTTGAAATGCGGGCGTTTATTATCGAACACGGCAGCCTGGTGGAAGATCCGGTCACAGGCAGCGCCAACGCCTGTTTGGCGCTGCTGCTGCCGCAGCGTGATTTTGCCGGCAATCCGGCGTTTGCCGAAAGTTATCGGGTGCGCCAGGGTACTTGCAAACAGCGCGACGGACGGGTATTTGTCGATTACCTGCGGGGCGAGCCGTGGATCGACGGTTATTCTTCGACGCTTATTGAAGGGCACATCACGCTATGAACCGTTCCTGCCCGGGTGCTAATCCCTATCGGGCATCGAGCAACGGCCGATCCCGCTACCTCGCGGCCCCCCCGGCCGGTCGACCGCCGTTAGCCGCGGCAGGCGACGGCCGTCTCTGACGCCTACGCCGGCGGCACCTCGTCGCCAGCGGGGGCATGTCGCTGCGCGTCACGCTCGTTTTTGGCACGCAGCGCCTTGGCGCGGGCTTTCCATGCCGAGGTAGAGCACAATCGCCAGCAGCAAGGGCGCGATAAAATAGATGGCGCGGTAGGCCAGGAGCGCGGCGATAATGGTGCCATGGGAAATCGACTGCCCGTGCAACATGGCAACAAATACCGCCTCCAATACCCCGATCCCGGCCGGAATATGGATGATGACGCCGGCAATACTGCTCACCAGCAGCACACCCAGCACCAGAGGGAAGTTCACTTTGTCATTCAGCAAAATATAAATGATGCCGGCCATGACCAGCCAATTAGCGACGGACACCGACAACTGCGCTATCGCCATACGCAACGACGGTAACACCAGCTTTTGCCCGCGAACCATCCAGCGGCGACGTTTGGAGAAGGTGCATAAGCCGAGATAGACCACAATAAACGCCAGCAGCCCGACACCTATCAGCCGCAGCGCGACTTCACCAATCCCCCAGTTGGCCGGCAGCTTAATGACGCCGAAAGCGCAAACCAGTCCGGCCAGCAGGATATACCCCAGCCAGTTGGTGGCGATACTCAGGGTAAACACGCGGGTGATGGCGCTGTTGGAGAGTCCCAGCCGGGAATACAGCCGGTAGCGCATGCCGATACCCCCCACCCAGGTGCTGAGCGTGAGGGTAAAGGCGTAGCAGATAAACGACACCAGCATCACCTGATGCCTGGCCAGCTTGTGGCCGTAATAGGCGCGGCCAATCAGATCGTAGACGCCATAGATGAGGTAACTCACTACCACCAGGCCAATTGCCGCCAGCATGGCGCCGGGGCTATAGTTTTTCAGTGACTGGAGTACGTCATCCCAGTCCACCTTACCGGCGTATACCCCCATCAGCACTACCACGCCCAGTAAGAATACCCAGGTGATAATCTTCTTGGCCCAGCTCAGCCAACGAGGCTTGGCACCGCCGCCGGATCCCTCGCCGTGCCGGGTGCCCTGGCGCGCGCGGGAAGAGGAAGGACTCATGGTTTTAAGCCCCCCTTCTCCGCGTCGGTCCGATCCTGGTTCTCCATTTCCGGCTGCACCGGCGCGGGGACCAGCGCCAGCTTCGGTGTATGCGCCGGCAACCAGCCGACCCAGGCCGGGAAGTGGCGCAGGAAGTGAAACACCACCACGCTTTTCGCCAAATGCCAATAGGTCTGCCGCGGCACTTTGCTTTCATCTACCCATTGGCAATCGTTAGCGATAAGACGGTTAAGGTTGTCGCGCAAGGTGTGGTTAAAGCCGCGATCGTGAATGATCACATTGGCTTCCAGATTGAGCGCCAGACTCAGCGGGTCAAGATTGCTGGACCCAACGGTAGCCCAGGCATCGTCTTTCACCGCCACTTTGGCGTGCAGCGGCCGACGGCAGTATTCATAAATTCTCACCACCTCAGGCACCAGATAGTGATACAACATGCGCGCACCCACCTGAACTATCGGCATGTCCGGTTCGCCCTGTACGATCAGCACAACATTGACGCCGCGCCGGGCGGCGTTGCGCATCTCTTTTAGCAGGCGATAACCGGGGAAAAAGTAGGCGTTAGCAATGATCACATCCCGTTTGGCGGTGCGCAGCATTTCCAGATAATGCCGCTCGATATCGGTCGCATGCTCATCGTTATCACGATAAACGAACAGCGCCTGGGCATCGCCGGGCTGGCGGTTAGCGGCAGGCGGACGGGAGCGCCGGCCCCACCAGTTGCGCTGCTCGTCGCGCTTATATAATGCCTGCAGGCAATAGCGGTGGATATCCTCCATCACCGGTCCTTCAATCTCCACCGCATAATCCTGTTTGGCCTGCGGCCCGTAATCGCTTAAGTGCTCATGGGAAAAGTTGATGCCGCCGACGAACGCCAGATGGGCGTCGATCACCACTATTTTCCGGTGCAGGCGGCGCAACAGATTGGTACGCATCCCCATAAACGCCGGCCGGGGATCGTAATAGCGAAAACGGACGCCGGCGCTGGTCATCGCACCAATGAAGTCGTCGGAAAGATCGGGCGAGCCGTAGCCGTCTACCGTGCATTCCACCCGCACGCCGCGCTGGGCGGCGGCGATCAGCACCTGTTGCAGTTCGCGGCCGACTTTATCCTCGAACAGAATAAAGGTCTCAAGCAGCACTTCCTTTTCGGCGGCGTTAATGCTTTCGTGCAGACGCGGAAAGAACGCTTCGCCATTCTCCAACAATTTGATGCGATTTCCCTCGCGCCACTCCATGTTCATGGTGTCGGGCTTACTCATAAATGGATCTCCACCGCCAGCGGCGCATGATCGGACAGATGAGACCAGGAACGTTTCGCCAGCAGCGTCGGCTGGCTGATGCGGACGTTGCGCACATAAATGCGATCCAGCCGTAGAAGGGGAAAACGTGCGGGCAGGCCGGCCATGGGCTTCGGTAAACACCTCCTTTAGCCCGGCGGCGCGATGCAAAATCGGGCTGGCTCGCTGGCGCCAATCGTTAAAATCCCCCGCCACCACCACCGGCGCATCGGCGGGCAACGTGTTGATATGATCGCTCATCTGCCGCAGTTGGGCCTGTCGGTCCTGCTCGCGCAGCCCGAGATGCACGCAAATCATATGCAACGGCGCACCCGCGTAGCCGGGGACCGTCAGCTCGCAGTGCAGCATACCGCGCTTCTCCTCGCCCGCTACCGAGACATCGACGTTCTGATAACGACTAATAGGAAAGCGGGAAAGCAACGCATTGCCATGGTCGCCATCGGGGTAAACCGCGTTGCGGCCATAGGCGAAATCTTCCCATAAACTGTCGGCAAGAAATTCATATTGCGGCACTACCGGCCAATTATCGAAGCGCCGGGCGTGTTTCTCATTGGCGCCCAGCACCTCTTGCAAAAACACCACATCCGGCGAGACGGTTCGGACCGCTTCCCGCAGTTCAGGCAAAATGAAGCGCCGATTGAAGGCGGAAAAGCCCTTATGGGTATTGATGGTCAGAACCTTGAATGAAAAACCCTGACCGGCGCGGGTGATCCTGGTGTGCGTATTATCATCCTGAATTTCAGCTCGAAGCATGTCGCCAAACCCCTAGTAAACAAACAACGCCTCACGTTCGGTCAATCGACCAGCGCGGGCTTAAGGCCACCTCAACGGGCATTTTCGTCTTGTCGCTGCCGGGTGAGAAAACGTTCAAGGGAGTAATTTCCCTGCAAAACAGCACGCAAGTCGAACCCCGCCGCGTACAGCAGGCGCACCAGCGCGGAGACGCTCATGTCGTTATTGGCCTGCGTCTCCATACGCGCCACGGTAGTGCGCGCCACGCCGGCACGCTGCGCCAAAATCTCCTGCGATAGGCCGGCGTGGCGGCGGGCGCGTTTTAACATCACCGAGATATCAGCCAGTGTCGTCATCGAAATATCCATTTAAACGTTATAAAATAATCATGCTTATAATAGTAGCTTCCAAGACACAACTGCGCCACCCGCTGTAGCGCGGGGGCATCAGCCATAGCCCGTCTGCTGCCGCGCGGGCCGGCCGAACTTACGCCCTTCGCTGTCGCGTGTGCCCGTTCCCAACTCGCCGCCCGCCAGGTTTGCGCCGCCTGCTGTCGCAGGGGGCCCTAACGCCCGCGGCGAATTGTCATAAAAGCGTCATCGCGCTTTCGTAGACTCCGGTCAGGTTTAAGACACTAAAATGACAATGTGAGCTCTTTTATTATGTTGCATTCCTCTGGTTCACGTTCACTTCTCTCCTTAGCAATCAGCGCCACTATTTTTGCAGCCAGCGGTCTCGCCGCGCCGGCGATAGCCGCGGATGATGTCCTGGCCGATCGCGTGGCCCATGGCGATATCACACAACCCGGCGGCGCCCGACGTCTGCAGGGCGATCAAACCGCCGCGCTGGTGGCATAGCTCAATAACCGCCAGGCCAAAAACGTGATTCTGCTGATCGGCGACGGCATGGGAGATTCCGAAATCACCGCCGCACGCAACTATGCTTATGGCGCGGGAAAAATGTTTCCGGGCATTGACGCGCTGCCGATCACCGGTCAATACACCCACTATTCTTTGGATAAAACCAGCCATAAGCCGAGTTATGTGACCGATTCCTCCGCGTCGGCCACCGCTTGGACGACCGGCGTAAAAACCTATAATGGCGCGCTGGGCGTCGATGTGCGCGGACAAGACCGACCGACGATCCTGGAGATGGCCAAAGCGGCGGGTAAAGCGACCGGCAACGTCTCAACAGCCGAACTCGAAGACGCCACGCCGGCGGCGTTGGTGGCCCATGTTAGTTCACGGAAATGCTATGGGCCGGTGAAAACCAGTGAACTTTGCAGCGCGCAGGCGCTGAAAAATAACGGCCGCGGCTCGATTGCGGAACAGTTGCTGGCGGCGCGGGCCGACGTCACCCTGGGCGGCGGCGGCAAAACCTTTGCCGAGCAGGCGAAAGCCGGCCAATGGCAGGGCAAAACCCTACATGAGCAGGCCCTGGCGCGGGGATACCGGCTGGTAGACGATGCCGACAGCTTACAAGCCGTTACCGTCGCCAATCAGCAGCAACCGCTGCTCGGACTGTTCGCCGAGGGCAATATGCCGGTACGCTGGCAGGGACCGAAGGCGGTGTATCACGGCAACGTCGATGGTCAATCCGTCACCTGTGTCGACAATCCCGACCGTAGCGCCAGCGTACCCACGCTGGCGATGATGACCCAAAAGGCCATCGATTTATTGAAAGTCAATCCGCAGGGCTTTTTCCTGCAGGTAGAGGGTGCATCGATAGATAAGCAAGATCACGCCGCCAACCCCTGCGGTCAATTTGGTGAAACGGTGGATTTGGATGAGGCGGTTCAAATTGCGCTGGAATTTGCCCGTGCCGACGGGAATACGCTGGTGGTGGTCACTGCGGACCATGCCCATTCCAGCCAGATCATCGAGGCCGATGCCAAGGCGCCGGGTTTGACGCAGGCGCTGAGCACCAAAGATGGCGCGGTAATGGCGATAAGCTACGGCAACTCGGAAGATGCGGAATCCCAGGGCCATACCGGCACCCAGTTGCGCATCGCCGCCTATGGTCCCCATGCGGCCAACGTTGCCGGCCTGACGGACCAGACCGATCTGTACTATACCCTGCGTGATGCTCTGGTATTAAAATAATCCCGCGTTGCGCCGTCGGGGAGCAACGCTGCCCGGCGGCGATAGGCCCCTGTGAGCACTGGCCTACCGACCTCAGGGGCAACAGGCCGCCACGCGCATGTCTCTCAGTTCCGCACCCATTGCCGGGCCATGGTGTAGCCGAAGAGACCGCCACGCGCCTGTCTCTCAGTTCCGCACCAGTTGTCGAGCCATAGTGTAACCTGTAAGGCGGAAGGCATGACGTTCATACAGCGCGCGGGCGTGAGGATTATTGGCCGCCACCCGCAACGCCACCTCGGTGCATCCCGCGGCCATAAGCTCGCTATCCAGCGCCGTCAGCGCGGCACGACCGTAACCCCGCCGACGCCACTGGGGCAGGATACTGAAATCGCAGATATAAGCCTCAGGTAAGTTACGCAGGCTGACCCAAAGGTAGCCCACCCGCTCGTGGTCGCTGACGACACACCATAACCGGTGGTCGGCGGTATCAGTCCCCTCAGGAAGATAATCATGCATAATGCGCGCGGCGTTATCGCGGCCAACGGTCAGGGAATAGCCGTGATTGTCGCTGAGATCGCGCGCATAATCTTCAATCGCGCCGGGCAGGTAGACGGCAAACTCCGCCGCGGTCATTTTTCGTAGTGTAATCATTTGTTTTCCGTCGTGCTTAATAATTAATGCCTGCGGGTGCCAATCCCCGAGCGATGATACCGCTAATACGTCAGTTCATCACGTCCGTTCCCTCTTTGCTACCCACCGCTGCCCGTCCACCCTCACAGGTTGTGGCGCCTGCGCGCTTGTGCCCCCCCGCAGCAAACCCGACACCCGCGCCCTACCTCATCTACCCTGCAATGTCGCGCCCTACCTTACCTGCCCTGCAACGTCTTACCTTGCCTTACCTGCCCTTTAATGTCGCACCTTGTATTGCCTTGCCGGCGTGCCATAACGCGATACCGCCGCCAATAACGCTATCCCTGTCACATTCTTGAGCCGCGACGGCGATTAACCACATTAACATTGCGTGAAAACAAATTACGACTGCGTTCATAGGTTCATTATTAGTCTGCAAGCAAATAGTTTTCATAACAAATAATGTGCTTGCGCTGAGCGGTTAAATTTTATGTCAGCAATCAATGGGTGATCGATGAAAACTAACTCCCTTTCCCCGCAGGAGCCGGTAGCTATCAGCCGGCGCAACCTGCTTAAAGGTGGCACCGCAGCCGGCGGTTTATTGCTGGCCAGCCACGTTATTCCCCTGCCTTTTCGCCAGGCGCACGCCGAGTCTACCGTGCCCGTCGTCGCGCAAGATAACGTCGTCTGGAGTATGTGCTCGGTAAACTGCGGCAGCCGCTGCGCGCTGCGCATGCATGTGCGCGATGACGAGGTGTACTGGGTGGAAACCGATCACACCGGCGACGATCAGTATGGCGATCATCAGGTGCGCGCCTGCCTGCGCGGCCGCTCTATTCGCCGCCGCATGAACCATCCCGACCGCCTGAATTACCCGATGAAGCGGGTTGGCAAGCGTGGCGAAGGTAAATTTCAACGCATCAGCTGGGACGAAGCGCTGGACACCCTGAGCGCCAATTTAAAGCGAATTGTCAAAGATTACGGCAACGAAGCGGTATACATTCATTACAGCTCCGGCATAACCGGCGGCAACTTTTGCCGGTCGTCCCCTTCCGGCTCGCTGGTCACCCGGCTAATGAATTGCTATGGCGGATCGCTTGGCCAGTACGGTACCTACAGCACCGTGCAGATTGCCGCCGCCATGCCCTATACCTACGGCAGCAATGAAGGCAATAGCACCTCAGACATTGTCAATACCAAATTGGTGGTGATGTTCGGCAATAACCCGGCGGAAACCCGCATGAGCGGCGCCGGCATTACCTATCATCTGGAGCAGGCGCGGGAACGCTCGCAGGCGCGCATGATAGTCATCGACCCACGCTATACCGACACCGCTGCCGGCCGCGAGGACGAATGGATTCCCATCCGCCCGGGCACCGACGCCGCGCTGGTGAACGCCATCGCCTGGGTTCTCATCACCGAAAATCTGGTGGATCAGGCGTTTCTCGATACTTACTGTATCGGCTATGACGAGAAGACCCTGCCGGCGGACGCCCCCGCCAACGGGCATTACAAGGCGTACATTCTTGGCGATGGTGACGATGGCATCGCCAAAACCCCCGCCTGGGCGGAAAAAATCACCACGATACCGCGCGATCGCATCATCAAGCTGGCGCGGGAAATCGGCAGCACCAAACCAGCCTATATCTGCCAGGGGTGGGGACCGCAACGGCAGGCCAACGGCGAGCAAACCTCGCGCGCCATCGCCATGCTGCCGATCCTTACCGGCAATGTCGGTATCAACGGCGGTAACAGCGGCGCCCGGGAATCCACCTACACCATTAGCATCTAACGGTTGCCGGTGGGCACCAACCCGGTGAAAACCAAGATACCGGTGTTTTTATGGACCGACGCCATTGCCCGCGGCCGGGAATTGACCGCGCTGAAAGATGGCATTCAGGGCAAGGATAAACTCGACGTTCCAATTAAATTTATCTGGAATTACGCCGGCAATACGCTGGTGAATCAGCACTCTGACATCAATCGCACCCACGAGATCCTGCAAAACGACAAAGATTGCGAGATGATCGTGGTGGTGGAGAATTTTATGACCTCGTCGGCGAAGTACGCCGACCTGCTGCTACCGGACTTGATGACCACCGAGCAGGAAGATATCGTGCCAAACGATTATGCCGGCAATATGGGATACCTGATTTTTGGCCAGCCGGCCACCAGCGCGAAATTTGAACGCCGGTCTCTTTACTGGATGACCAGCGAAATCGCCCGCCGGTTGGGCGATGATGTCTTGCAACGATTCACCGAGGGCCGCAGTCAATCGGAGTGGCTGCACTATCTGTATGCCAAAATACGCGCGCGCGATCCTGATCTGCCAGACTATGACACCCTCAAGGCCCAGGGCATATACAAACGGCGCGATCCCGACGGCCATTTTGTCGCCTATCGCCAATTCCGCGAGGATCCCGCAGGCCATCCGTTAAAAACCCCGTCAGGGAAAATCGAGATCTACTCGCCGCGCCTGGCGGATATCGCCGCCCGCTGGCAATTGCCACAAGGTGATGCCATTACGCCGCTGCCGCAGTATGCCTCGACCTTTGAGGGCTGGGATGACCCGCTGCGCACGCGCTTCCCCCTGCAACTGGCGGGATTCCACTATAAAGCGCGGACGCACTCCAGCTACGGCAATATCGATGTCCTGCAGGCGGCCTGCCAGCAGGAAATCTGGATAAATCCCCTCGACGCCCGAGCGCGGGAGATTAAAAACGGCGATTGGGTCAGAGTCTTTAACGACCGCGGCGAGGTCGGCATTCTGGCAAAAGTCACGCCGCGCATTTTGCCCGGGGCAACCGCAATTGGCCAAGGCGCCTGGCACCAGGCCGATATGAACGGCGATAAGGTGGATCACGGCGGCTGCATCAATACCCTCACCACGCAGCGTCCGTCGCCGCTGGCGAAGGGCAATCCGCAGCATACCAATCTTATCCAGATAGAGAAGGCGTAGGGAGCCGGTCATGAGTACTCAATACGGATTGAGTGTTGATTCCGAACGTTGCACCGGCTGTAAAACCTGCGAGCTGGCCTGCAAGGATTATAAAAACCTGTCGCCGCAGGTGAGTTTTCGTCGTATTTATGAGTATGCCGGCGGCGACACTGGCAGCAGGATGGCGACAGCTATCATCAGAACGTCTTTGCATATTATCTGTCTATCGCTTGCAACCATTGCGAGGATCCTGCCTGCGTTAAAGTTTGCCCGAGCGGCGCTATGCATAAAGGGGAAGACGGTTTTGTGGTGGTGAATGAAGAGATTTGCATCGGCTGCCGCTATTGCCATATGGCGTGCCCTTACGGCGCGCCGCAGTTTGATGCCGTCAAAGGCCACATGACCAAATGCGATGGCTGCCACGAGCGGGTGGCGGTGGGGCAAAAACCCATTTGCGTTGAATCCTGCCCCTTACGGGCGCTGGATCTGGCGCCTATCGAACAGCTACGCGCCAAGTACGGTCAACTGGCGGAAGTCGCTCCGTTGCCGACGGCACGTTTCACCCGGCCCAATCTGGTGCTGAAGGCCAATAGCAATAGCCGGACGGTGGGCGATACCACCGGCTACCTGGCTAACCAGCGGGAGGTGTAACATGGGTAATGGATGGCATGAATGGCCGTTAATGTTTTTCACCGTGGCCGGCGGCTATCTGGCGATGGCGGCGCTACTGCTCGGCGGGCGGTTGTCGGCAGACAGCGGTCGCCGGGTGCGCAGAATGATGTTTTTTCTGTGGGCGCTGATGGGGGTGGGCTTCGCCGCATCCATGCTGCATTTGGGGTCGCCGCTGCGCGCGATGAACGCCCTCAACCGGCTGGGTGCCTCGCCGTTGAGCAACGAGATAGCGACCGGCTCGCTGTTTTTCGCCCTGGGCGGACTTTACTGGCTATTGGCGGTGCTAAATCGCCTGCCGGTCGGGCTGTATAAACTCTGGCTGGTGGTGACAGCGCTTGCGGGACTGGTGTTTCTGTACGCCATGGGGCGTGTCTATCTTATTGATACCGTGCCGACCTGGTACAGCGTCTTTACGCCGCTCGGTTTTGTGTTGACGGTATTGATAGGCGGTCCGCTGCTCGGCTATCTGCTGCTGCGCGCGGCGGGGATCCCGGATGATGCCATGCGCTATCTGCCCTGGGTAAGCTCGCTTTCCCTATTGGCCAGCCTGCTGGTGGTCATTTTGCAGGCCAGCCAGTTGCCCACAATCCACAGCTCCGTCCAGCAGGCGGTAACGCTGATTCCCGATTACGGTTTGCTGATGGCCGGCCGTCTGGTGCTGTTGGTGCTTGGGCTGGCGTTCTGGCTGCTGCCGCTGCTGCGCGGAAAAACGCCGCCGGTCGGCGGATTGGCGTTCGGGATGCTGTGGGTATTGTGCGGCGAACTCATCGGCCGGGCCGTGTTTTACGGGCTGCATATGACCGTCGGTATGGCGGTGGCCGGTTAACCACGCGTGGGCGGCTGAGGGCAGCCCGCTTTGCGAGGGGGTGGATGATGACTGAGATTTCCGGTACCGACGGCCGAGAGGGGCTAGCGCAGCCGCAGACGGATCGCCCGCCAGCCGGCGCGGATTGTCGCAGGGATCCAGCCGCACGCTGCCCCAACGACAACGGCGCGGCAGCGGCTCACCGCGACGCGACCGAAAACGGCGCGGCAATGGCTGACAGCAGCACGGCCATCGCGTCGGCGGAGGCGTGCGACACCATCGCCTTCACCGGCAGGACGCTGGGCACGTTGCTTTACTACTCCCCCGAGGGGCCGGCCAGCCGCTACTGGCTGCGCTGTCCGGGAATGCCTGGCAGGCAGAATGGCCGGCGCTACCGGGGTTGGCCGAAGCAGCGGCGTTAATACGGCAAGGACTGGCCGCTGGCCGGCGTGAAACGCTGGCGCAGGAATTCCAGCGCTTGTTTCTTGGACCGCATGCGCTGCCGGCGCCCCCGTGGTGGTCGGTTTGCCTGGACGAGGAAAGCGTAGTGTACGGCGATTCCACCTTGGCGTTGCGCGCCTGGCTACGTCAGCAAGGGATCGTTCCCGCCATGGCGAGAAATGAGCCGGAAGATCACTGCGGCTTATTGCTGTTGCTCAGCGCCTGGCTCGCGGAAAATAACCCGTTCCGGTTGGATACACTGCTGGCTGAGCATCTGCTGCCTTGGGCGCCGCGCTTTCTGACGCTGCTTAATGACGGCACCGCGCACCCTTTTTATCAAGGCCTTGGCCTTCTGACGCGGCAGACGCGGGCGTATTGGCGTCGATGCCGCAGGGTTACGCCAACGCTGCGCAAATTATACCGCTGAGCGCTTAGCGCCCAACGCCGGCTGGAGTAATCGCCGGCAGGATCGATTGTCCGCGGGCCATAGCGCCACCCTGACCGCACACCCGCGGAAGCAGGCGCCGGTCGGGTCGGGCACTCTCTGCGGCAAACGCCGCCCGAACAGGGCGAGCGCTTCATGTTGACCATGCAGGGGAGCGCTCACACCAGGGGGGGTAGTGGATCAGATCATGAAACCGTACTCGCTCTACGCCCGGGTTGTGGTAGCTATGCGGGCAATCGGCAGCAAAGCGTATCCCCTGCCCCGAGCTTAGGCGATGCGCCCCCCCATCCACCGTCAGCGCCAGAACGCCTTCGATTACCGCGACATGCTCCACCACGCCGTTTGCATGCGGTGACGACTCGCTGCGCGCGGCGGGAATCAGATCGACGATGAACATTTCAAAACTCAAGGTAGGCTCGTAGGGAAACAGCGACTCCACGCGCATCCCGCCGCCGGTTTCAAGGAAGACCGGTGTTTCAGCTCGGCGTGCGTCGCCGGCGACAGTACTACCCTGCGTCTCAAGGAAAGCCGAAAAGGCGACATGCATGCCGCTGGCGATTTTCCATAGCGTGGCAACGGTGGGGCTGGATTCGCCGCGCTCAATTTGCCCCAGCATCGCTTTGCTCACCCCGGTATGCTGCGCGGTATGCGACAGGCTCCAGCCGCGCATTTTACGAATGGATTTGAGCGTATGGGCTATCCGTTCGGTTACTCCCTGCATAATGCTCCTTTTGGTTCAACGTCAGGGCAAAGCCCCAGCATAAGCACAACGGGCAGTTGTGCCTTATCACGCATAATGGTATCTTTCCGGGCAAATCATGCGTTATAACGCACGGAGGGGAATTCCCTGATGGCATGCTTTACGCGCAGCGCTATGGCGCATCATCACGTTTGGCGCCAATCGTACGTTATCGCGCCCAATTTGGAGATGTTATACAATGTCTGCACGCGCAAGGCTATCCGATCTGTCATTATCCGCGGTTGTCGCCGGGTTTATCGCGGTGTTGGTGGGCTATACCTACCAGCACCGCGGCAATTATCTTTCAAGCGGCGGGCGCGGCGGAGGCCTCATCGCTGCAAATCGGCGGCTGGCTGACAATGTTCGGCCTGGGAATAGGCATCACCTCACTCGGCCTGTCGCTGTGGTACAAGATGCCGATACTGACCGCCTGGTCGACGCCCGGCGCGGCCCGGCTGGTCACCAGCCTCCCGGGGATACCCTTGGCGGAGGCGATAGGCGTTTTTGTCTTCGCCGCCGGGTTGACCCTGCTTTGCGGCGTTACCGGCGTCTTTGCCCGGCTCATGGCGCATATCCCCCAAGGAATTGCGGCGGCGATGTTGGCCAGTATTCTGCTGCCTTTTGGCCTGTCGGCGTTTGTCTCGCTGCAAAGCCAATTTGCCATGACGTTCACGATGAGCCTTTGTTTCTTGCTCGCCCGTCGGTGGTTGCCGCGTTTTGCCGTCCTCATGGCGCTAGCGGCGGGATTAGTGGTGGCGGCCTGGCAGGGGGATCTCGCGATTAGCGCACAACCGGTGCCGTTCGCCCCGCCGCAGTGGATTACGCCGCGCTTCCACTTTGCCTCATTGTTGGGCATCGCCCTGCCGTTTTTTATCGTCACCATGGCCTCGCAGAATGCGCCTGGCGTCGCGACGCTGAAAGCCGCTGGCTACCCTGCACCGATATCCCCCCTTATTTCCTGGACCGCGCTGACCACGCTGCTGCTGTCCCCCTTCGGCGGCTTCTCCATTTGTATCGCCGCCATCAGCGCCGCCGTCTGCCTCGGCTCGGAGGCGCACCACGATCCCGGCCGGCGCTATATGGCGGCGGCAGGGGGATTCTATCTGCTGACCGGTCTGTTTGGCGGTTCCATTGGCCTGCTGTTCAGAGCGCTACCGGTGTCGCTGATTCACACCCTCGCCGGCCTGGCGCTGCTCAGCACGATTGCCGGCAGTCTGCACAGCGCGCTTTTGGATGAGAAACACCGGAATGCGGCCATTATCACCTTTTTGGTAACAGTATCCGGCATCACGCTGCTGGGTATCGGCGCGGCCTTCTGGGGACTTCTGTCTGGCATCATGGCATGGGGACTACAGCTGCTGCCCGTAGGGCGCCGGAAAAAGGGTTAAGCGTCAACGCCCGCTGCCCCAGGGGACCGCCGCCCGCATACTGCTTCCTGCGCCAGCAGCCAGTGTTCATCGTCCTGCTGGCGCCTCACCGTCGTCGTCTTCCTGCGCCAGCAGCCGGCGTTTACGGTCAATTCCCCAGCGGTAGCCCGACAGCGTGCCATCGCTGCGGACCACCCGATGACAAGGGATAACCACCGCCAGCCGATTGGCGGCACAAGCGTTGGCGACCGCCCGCACGGCACCAGGCGCACCGACGCGTTCCGCCACCTGTCGATAGCTGAGCGTCTCCCCTGGCGCGATAGTGCGTAACACCTGCCAAACCCGTTGCTGAAAAGCGGTACCACGAATATCCAGCGGCAAATCAAACGTGTGGCACGGTGCGTCGACAAAACGCACCACCTGCGCGACCCGCTGGCGATAAGCCGAATCGCTATCGTGCAACTCGGCGTGGGGAAAGGTATCGCACAGCTCTTGCCGCAGTTGAACTGCGTCATCGCCAAGCAAAATGGCGCAAATACCGCGATCGCTATGGGCAACCAGAATATAGCCTAGTGAGCACGGCCCGATCGCGACGTCAATGCGCATGCCTTTACCGCCAGCGCGAAACTCGCCGGGCGTCATTCCCAATGTCTGCTCCGCCTCGGTGTAGAAACGACCGCTGGAAGGGTAACCGGCATCATGCATCGCTCCGGTCACCTTCTCGGCACCGGTCAGCGCCTGGCTCAAGCGGCCCTGGCGGCAACCAACGGCATAAGCGTGCGGCGTAACACCGGTAATGGCTTTGAATACCCGATGAAAATGACTGGCGCTCATACCGGCCTGTGCAGCTAGGGCAGGCAGTGCCGGAGGCCGCTGCGCCGCCTCTATCTGTCGACAGGCGCGCGCGATACGCGCCGCGTGATCTGACGCCCGTGACGGCAGACCCTGCCGGCTGCGTTTGCAGGGGCGAAAACCCGCCGCTAGCGCGTGGTCACCGTCGCTGAAAAAGCGAACATTTTCCGGCCGCGGCCGGCGCGAAGCGCAGGAGGGTGAGCAAAAAATGCCGGTAGTGACGACCCCATAAACGAACGACCCATCGGCGGCCGTGTCCCGGCGCGCTATCGCTCGCCAGCGCGGATCTTGGGTGATGTCGTTTATCAGCATAGTAGTCGAAGCCATCGTATTCTCCCGTGTTAATACCGCGGCCGTAGCCGACCTTTACCTGTGTGAACAGAATGCCACGTTGACCGAAGGAAGAAATACCGGATCTGACTTTTTAATTCTGATGAAAGTGACGTGACCTCGTCAAGCCAAACGCTGGCCGGCGACTGCTTAGAGATCGCCACAGCTTATTCACCAGCAGACTCTCCACGCTCTTGCGATAGAGCGATAGTGGATGTTGCGATAGTGGGATAGTGGTTTGATGCCAGTTTGGCAAACGAAGGGTCCAATGAGGTTCGGGTAATATCCTTTACCGGTATACGTCCTTAACATGGGGGCCTTCCTTTTATCATTTAGTTAATATAGCCGCCCCTCATCATGACAACACCGCTGGCATTGCCTGCGGCATCTTCGGAATGGGTCACAATAATAATGGTGGTCCCATGAAGATGAATTGACGCAGCAGCGTAAGCATGTCGCGGCTGTTTTTACTGTCCAGATTGCCAGTAGGCTCATCCGCCAGAATCAGCGCTGGCCGGGCGATCATGGCGCGGACGATAGCCACCCGCTGTTGCTGCCCGCCGCAAAGCTGAGCCGGATAAAGCTGAGCGCGGTTTCGCAACCCGAGCGACACCAGCGCGGCGGAGATCCGTTGCCGTCGCTCGGCCGCCGGCACGCTGCGATATTTCAGCGGCAGGGCACAATTTCCTCCACCGTTAGCGGACTGATGAAATTAAATGATTAAAAAAATATAGCCTATCAGTTGCCTGCGCAGCGCCATTTTCTTCGCATTGCCCGGACCGGCGGCGTCATGTCCCGCCAGCGTCAGACGTCCCGCAGCCAGGGTTTCAAACAAGACAACACGTTCAGCAGCGTGGCTTTCCCCGATCCTGATGTCCCCATCACCGCCATAAATTCGCCGGCCTCACCGACAGACTCAGCTCGTTGAGCGCCAAGATCTTCATGGTCCGCGCCAGGAAATATTTTCAGCCTTTCCAATACCACTCATATTACTTGAACTCGATAATGTTATTTCTCGGGTACTGGTTATGGGTGAAGGCGACAACCTGTTGGCCTTCTTGCAGGCCGCTTATGACTGCGGTTTGTGCCCCTCCCGTGGGCTTGATTGTCACCGCCGTTTTCACGGCACGTCGCCGTTGTGCATAGCTGACAAACAGCCTGGCCTGCCCCTGCTGGTAGAAAATCGCCCGGGAGGGGACCAGCAGCGCCTCACCCGCAGCGGCCAGCGCCACACGTACCTCAATGGACTGACCCCGCTTCAGGTACCGTTGCAGTGGCTGATGCAAAACCAGTTTGGCTTTGAATTTGCCGTTATCGACCATCGACGAAACCGAATCGATGACCAGCGGGAAATCCGCATCGCCGCTGTGCGCCATCACCTCCATACCGCGACGGATCTTATCCAGGTAGAATTCGCTAAACTCAGCCTCGAAGTGATAGACGGCCAATTTGTCGATCACCGCCACTTTTTCACCTGGCTTTATCTGCTGGCCGGGTTTGATGTCCAGCGAGGAAGATAAGCAACAGCTTACGCTGAAACAAAGCCTACAGCGGTTGCATGTCGAACTGACCTCGACGTTACGCATCCGCATTTTCCGCCAGCATTTGGGGCTGTATCTCGGTGGTTATATTGCGCAGGATGTATTTAATGCGGTGTTTACCTATTACGTGGTATTCGTGCTGATGCAAAGCGCGACCGTCGCCTCCAACCTGCTTGGGCGTGATGGCGATTCTGCAATTCGTCGCCGTGATCGGCATGATCCCACTGTGCATCCGCTTCGGGCCGGCCCCCTCTTATCGCCTGGTGGTCTCGCTGTTCGGCCTGAGCGTTGTCGCCTATTCCGTCCTGTGGTACGCCGGGTTAAGCGATATCTATGCGCTACTGCTTCTGGTGTCGGCGATAGCCGGTCTGGGACGCGGCGGCATCAACTATGTGCCGTGGAATATTTATACCTACATCGCCGATGTGGATGAGACCATCACCGCCCAGCGCAGCGAAGGGATTTTCGCCGGCATCATGACCTTGACACGTAAAGCCTCTCAGGCCGGCGCGGTGATGCTGGTAGGTATCGTGCTGCAATTGTCCGGCTTCGTTTCGGGACAAAGCCAGCAGGCGCCGGAAGTGGCCAATACCATTATGGCTGTCCTGAGCGTGGGCACGGTCATCGTGCTGGCTATCGGCTTTTTCATCTCGTTACGCTTTAAACTTAACCTGGAAACGCACGGCGTGCTGGCAGCAGAGACGCGCAAAATACGCGATGCCAATCGTCTGGTGCCGGAACAGATTACGCCGGAAAACAAAGCCATCGTCGAGATGCTGACAGGCATGAAATATGAATATCTGTGGGGGAACAATAATATCGGCTACCTTAACCGGCATAAGCCGGCGCGGGTAAACGAGCGACCATACCTTCCACTGCCGACCCCGGATTCAGAGAGACGATAAACTTGCAGGAAAAGATGATGACGATTTTCAGCGTGAAGCACAGTGCCCTGCTACGGCAGCCGGAATACCTTTTCTCCCGCGACCGTCTCCAGGCGCTGATTGAGAAAGTGACCGATAATCTGGTGAATATCACCGATGATAGCGGCGAATTCCTGCTGCGGTTGGACGACGGGCGGGTCATTGATACCAAGGGCTGGGCCGCCGGCTGGGAATGGACCCACGGCGTCGTCTTGTACGGTATTTATCAGTATTATCAGCAAACGGGCGACGACCGGATGCGCGCCATTATCGATGATTGGTTCACGCAGCAATTGGCGCAGGGCACGCCGACCAAAAACGTGAATACCGTCTGTCCGTTTCTTACCCTGGCCTATCGCTATGAGGAGACCGGCAATACTGCGTGGCGCCCCTATCTGGAGCGCTGGGCGGAGTGGGCCATGTACGAGATGCCGCGCACCGAGAAGCAGGGCATGCAGCATATCGTCTACAACAATGAGAATCATCAGCAGATGTGGGACGATACGTTGATGATGACCGTGCTGCCGCTGGCAAAAATTGGCAAGCTGCTAGACAGGCCGGAATTTGTCGCCGAGGCCACCTATCAGTTTCTGCTGCATGTGCAATATCTGATGGATCGGCAAACCGGCTTATGGTTCCATGGCTGGAGCTTCGATGGTAATCATAATTTCGCCAACGCGCGCTGGGCGCGGGGCAACATCTGGCTGACGGTCGTCATCCCTGAATTCATCGAACTGTTGGATTTGCCGGCCCATGACGCTACCCGACGTTTCCTGTTGCAGGTGCTGCAAAGCCAGGTCAGCGCACTGGCCGCCTGCCAGGACGACAGCGGTTTATGGCACACGCTGTTGGATGATCCCAACTCCTACCTGGAGAGCTCCGCCACCGCGGGTTTCGCCTACGGAATCCTCAAGGGTATCCGTAAGCGTTATTTGGACGCCAGCTGGCAGCCGGTTGCGGAAAAAGCGGTGCGCGTCGTGATTGAAAGGATCAATGCCAATGGCGAGCTAAGCCAGGTATCCTTCGGTACCGCCATGGGCGCCGACCTGGATTATTACCGTCAAATCCCCCTGACCTCCATGCCTTATGGCCAGGCGATGGCGATTCTCTGCCTGGGAGAGTATCTGCGGGTGTACCTCTAACGCACGCCGCGCCATGGACGGCGCGGCGAGTATCTGGCAAAGCGCTAAGGATTCGCCTGCCTGACTGCCGACGCGGCACCAAGAAGTAATTGACTCATGTAGGCGCTCACCATATATTTAGCAACCTATCTATTTATCCACTAACAAAATATACTCTCATGACGCTTCTTCGCCAACAGGCCTTAATGGCTTTTACGGTGTCAATGGTGCCCGTCGCCCGCGCCTATCGCGCCCGCGCCGATAAAGTCGTGGCGCCGCTGGGCCTGTCCGCCGCTATCGCCTGGCCGTTAGTGCTCATCGTGCGCCACCCGCAAGGCATCCGCCCCGGCAGCTTGTCCTTGGAATTGGATATCGAGGGGCCGTCGTTGGTGCGTTCGCTTAATTAGTTGGTGGAAGCCGGCCTGGTTTTACGCCGGGAAGACAGCGTCGACAAACGCGCCAAGATGCTGTTTCTCACCGAGGCCGGCGCAAAAATCAGCGTGCGTATTGAAGATCTGCTTAATGACTTGCGCGACCAGCTGTTTGCCGGGGTAGCGCAGGCTGATCTTGAGGTATGCCTGCGCACTTTCAGCCTGCTGGAGCAGCGGCTGGTCATCAATGGACTGTCCACGCTGGATAACGACGACGCCGGCACCAAGGACTGAACCGTGATGTCCCTGCCGGCATGGCCGCTTTTTTCCCGCGGCGAAATCCTTTATTCGCTGAAGAGCTACACCGCGGCGCTGCTGGCGCTGTATCTTTCCAGCCGGGCCGGACTGCCCAATACCTTCTGGTCGCTGATGACGGTCTATGTGGTCAGCCAGCCGCTGGCGGGGATGGTGCGGTCAAAAGCCCTATTTCGTATCACCTGGACCTTTATCGGCAGCGCCGCCAAGGTGCTGTTGATTCCGGCGTTATCCAATGCGCCGGTGCTACTGACGTTGGCGATGGGTGTGTGGGTCAGCGTTTGCCTGTTCGTGTCGCTGTTGGACCGGACGCCGCGCGCTTACGCGTTCATGCTGGCCGGTTATACCGCCGCGCTGATCGGTTTCCCCGCCGTACAGAATCCGGCCGCCATCTTTGATACCGCGGTGTCGCGGGTCGAGGAAATTTGCCTGGGCATTCTGTGCGCCACTTTGGTTCATAGCATGGTGTTGCCCGCCGGCCTCAGCGCCAGCGTCATGGGATTGATGGATAAAACGCTGAAGGACACCCGCCGCCGGCTGACGGATATCTTCGCGGACGCGGCGCCACCGCCGCCGGATGAGGAGGGTGCGCTGTCCGCTGCCCGGGTCCGTCTGTCACTGGACATTACCCAGTTGCGCCTGCTGGCAACCCATATTCCCTTCGATACCGGCAACTTACGCTGGACCGCGGCCGCGGTACGTGCTCTGCAAGACCGGGTGGCGGCGCTGCTGCCGACGCTGTCTGCGGTGGACGATCGCCCGCAGGGGCTTTATCAGGCGGAAGGCGGTTGGCGCCCGGATGTGTGGACGGTGAAACAGCACATCAACCGCTGGCTGGCCTCCCAAGAGCCGCTGCTGTCGACGGGCAGCACGCCGGCGCCCGATCGCGCGGCCAATCTGGCGCTGCGCGACGCGGTACGCGTGCTGGAAACCACTCGCGGCGACAGCGACTAGACCCAGGCACTGCGCATTTCGCTCGCCGGCTATCTGGAAGATCTGCTAAGCCAGTGGCAGGAATGTCTGCTGCTGCGTCGGGATATCCAGATCGGCGTGGCGCAAGGGGTGATGCCGAAGCGCCGTACGCCGGCCCTGGGTGACCGGGTGCTGCACCGCGATATCGGCATGGCACTGTTATCGGCGCTGGCGGCGTTTGTCGCCATCGGCCTGACCTGCTTTCTTTGGATCCTCGGCGGCTGGACCGACGGCGACACGGCGGCGATTTTTTGCAGTGATGGACGATCCTGTTCCCGCCATCAATATGTTTTTAAAATATACGCTGTGGTCGGTGCCCTTGTCCGCTCTCTATATTCTGGTGTTGCTGCCGGACGTGCAGTATTTTGGCATGATCGTGCTGGTTTGCGCGCCGTTGTTCATCATTCTCGGCTGCTACAGCGCCCGACCGGCGCTGCTGATGGTTGCCCTACCGTTGCTGTTCGGCGTCGCCGGCCCGCTCTCTTTGCATGATAGCGCCCGCGCCGACGTCACCAGTTTCATCAATACCACCACCGCGCAGGTGCTGGGCACCTTCATCGCCGCCCGCGTTACCCGGCTTATCCGCTCGGTGGGGGCCGATTGGAGCGCGCGCCGGATCCGCCGCGCCATCCGCCGCGAGATGGTGATGATCGCCAGCAGCAGCCGGGCGTATCAACTGCAGGTGTTCGCGGTACGGATGCTCGACCGCATTGGTCTGTTGGTGGCGCGAGTTGCCCAGGGCGAGGTCACGCGTCATAACACCGTCGCCCGAGAGTCGCTGCGCGATTTGCGCCTTGGCGCCAATATCATCGCCCTGCAACAGGTGAAAAAGCACTTTCCGTCCCTGCCGCTGCCGGGCCTGCTCAGGCAGTTGGCGGTGCTGTTCAACCGGGCGGAAAATCAGCCGCCCGCGCCGCTGTTGTTAACGGTTGACCAATCCATCACCGCGATCTTATCCCTGCCGGAAACCACCCATCACCGCCGCACATTGATTACCGCGCTGGTGGGACTTCGCCATAACCTGTTTCCTCATGCGCCGCACTACCTGACCGCCGGAGAGACGCCATGATAGGCGAAGCGAGCTTTTATGGCATGTTCATCCCCTGGCTAATGCTGCTGGCCCTGGGCGCGCTGGGGCTATTTTTCGTCGTCCGCCGGCTGCTGGCCGCTCTCGGGCTGTATCACTGGATCTGGCATCCGGCGCTGTTCGATATCGCCTTTTACTGTTTGTTATTGCATGGGCTCACCTATGCTACCTCTCTTTTACAGCGATAATGCGCAATGAAATCAGAAACTTTTACCTTACGGGGCCGACAGCTTATCCGGGTGCTGATAACGCTGGGGGTGACGCTGGCGGCGTTATGGGCGGTGGTGCAATTGTGGGATCATTATGAGCTGGCTCCCTGGACGCGGGACGGGCGCGTGCGCGCCAATGTGGTGCCGATAGCCCCCGACGTCTCCGGCCTGGTGACCGAGGTAATGGTGCACGATAACCAGCATGTCGCGGCATGAACGCTGCTGTTCGTGGTGGACCGCAGCCGTTACGAGCTGGCGGTGCGTCAGGCGGAGGGGGCGGTAAATGCGCAACGTATCGCCATGGCGCAGGCGCAGCGGGAAGATAAACTCAATGCCCAGTTGGCTACCCTGGTGCCGCAAGAGGAGCGCGAACGCAGCCGCACCCAATACGAGCAGGCGCAGAACGGCCTGGCGCAGGCGCAGGTGGCGCTGGATAGCGCGCGCCTCAACCTGGCGCGCGCTCAGGTGCGAGCGCCCGTCGACGGGATGATAACCAATCTGGTGTTGCGTCAGGGCAGCTACGCCACTACCGGGAAACCCGTGTTGGCGCTGGTGGACAGTGGTTCTTTTTATGTCGAAGGCTATTTTGAAGAAACCAAGCTGCCGCGTATTCATATCGGCGCGGCGGTGCGGGTGATCCCGATGGGGGGAAATGGCCCCTTTACCGGCAGGGTAGAGAGTATTGCCGCCGGTATCGCCGAACGCGATCGCGTTACCGGCGATAATCTGCTGCCCAGCGTTAATCCGACATTTAATTGGGTAAGGCTGGCGCAGCGGATCCCGGTACGCGTCAGAATCGATCCGCTGCCGGCGACGCAGCGGCTGGTGGCGGGGCAAACGGTGACCGTGGAAGTCCAGGCGGTGAATAATGCTCATGCCGCCTCCGGACAGGCTTCCCGGTGGCATGGCGCATGATCCTCAGCGCATTAACCGGCGGCGCTTTCTCGCAGCCAGCTCCGGGGTCTGTCTCCGGCAACGGCGCCTGTGACCGGCGATCCCCGCGGGCGCTGGCGCTGTTTATTGCCGGCTGCGGCGGCCATCCGGTCGGACCCGATTATCGCCCGCCGGCAACGGCACTCATCAGCAGGGCCGGTAGCCTGCCGCTGCACAACACCGACGCCGGCGCGCCGATGACCGCGGCCGACGCACTCGCCAGTGCCCGGCCGCTGCCGCCGTACTGGTGGCGGCTGTATCAAGATCCGCAATTGGACGCCTTGGTGCGTCAGGCGCTGGCGCGCAATACCGATTTACGCCTTGCCATGGCAAATCTAGAACGGCAACAGGCCTTGCTCAAAGAAGCTGCCAGCGCGCAAAATCCGTCGTTGAGCGCCAATGCCGAACCCTATTATGGTCACCCATCGGGACTGTCGGTGCTGGAACCGGGCTACGTTCCGGACAATGCCTGGCGCTACGATGGCGGGCTGTCCCTTTCGTATCAATTAGATCTCTTCGGCCAGATCCAGCGTGCGCTGGAGGCCGCCAGCGCCGATAGCGAAGCGGCACAGGCCGCGCTGGATCTGGTGAAAATCAACGTCGCCGCCAATACCGCCCGTGCCTATGCCGATCTGTGCGCCACCGGCCTACAGTTAATGACCACGCGCCACTCTATCGAATTGCAGCAACGCTCAGTTGATCTCACCCGTCGCCTGCTGCAGGCCGGCCGCACCGGGGAACTGGATACGGTACGCTCCCGCGCAACTGCAACAGCTCAAGGCCACGTTGCCGCCGCTGGAAGCGCGGCGTCAGAATAATCTTTATCAACTTGCCACGATTACGGGCGCCCTGCCGCAGGATTTCCCACGCCAGGTGGCGGATTGCACCACACCGCCGCGCCTGACGCAGGTCATACCCGTGGGCGATGGCGCCGCCCTACTGCGCCGCCGGCCGGATATTCGCCAGAACGAGCTTCGTCTAGCGGCGGAAACCGCGCGTATTGGCGTAGCGATGGCGGACCTGTATCCCAAAGTGACCCTGGGACTTTCCGGCACTTCGGCCGGGTTGCTTAACGGCATTGGCCAAAAGGATACTTACGGTTGGAGCCTCGGTCCGCTCATTTCCTGGACTCTACCGTCCAGTGGCGCGGTTCAGGCGCGTATCGAGCAGGCGCAGGCCGGCACCCGCGCTGAGCTGGCCCGTTTCGATGGCTCCGTACTGACGGCCCTGCGGGAAGTGGAAACCGCACTGAACAATTACGCCCGCGACCTGGATCGCTACCGGGCGCTGCCGGCGGCGCGCGCCGAAACCCGCGATGTCGCCGAGAAAACCCGTCTGCTGTATAGCAGCGGCAAAATCGGCTATCTGGACGTATTGGATGCACAGCGCAGTCTGGCGTCGAGCGATGCGGCGCTGGCGCAGTCCGCCGGTCAGCTTTCCGACGATCAGGTCATGCTGTTCCTGTCGCTCGGCGGCGGCTGGGAAGCCCCGTCACAGCAAGATGCACCGATACGACCTGCGGCAGGTTGAGATAACGTCTAACCTCGGCGAAGGCTTAAAGCCTTGGCGTGGTTTGATGCGCCTGCACTCCCCGCCGCGGACGGCGATGAGGTAGAGTGTGCGAATTTAGGTAGGGTGTGCGGGTTGAATTAGGGTGTGCGGGTTGAGTTAGGGTATGCGGGTTGAGTTAGGGCGTGCGGGTTGAATTAGGTCGGGTGCTGCGGTTTGCGAGAACGTGAAGTGGTAACCAGGCGCGGCTGACGCCGCGCCCGCCGCCGTCAAGCAGACTGCTTCAGTGAGGCAATATCAATGACGAAACGGTATTTGACGTCGCTGTTCAGCATACGCTCATAGGCTTCGTTGATGTATTGCATATCGATCATTTCAATGTCGCAAGTAATGCCTTTTTCGGCGCAGAAATCCAGCATTTCCTGGGTTTCCGCAATCCCGCCAATTAATGAACCGGCGATGGATTTACGCCCCATGATAAGCGGACCGGTGTGCGGTACCGGCTCAATGTTGCCAATCATCCCTACCAACACCAGGGTGCCGTTAAGTTTCAGCGTTGCGGTGTAAGGATTAACATCGTGCCGGGTCGGGACGGTATCGATTATCAGATCGAAATGGCCGGCCACCGCCGCCATCTGCTGATTATCGGTCGACAGCACCACATGATCAGCGCCCAGACGACGGGCTTCGCTTTCTTTACCAGACGAGCGTGTAAACAGCGTCACCTCTGCCCCCATTCCTTTCGCTAGTTTCAGCGCCATATGGCCCAATCCGCCTAGTCCCACCACGCCGATTTTGTCGCCCGGCTGTACGTTCCAGTGGCGCAGCGGAACGCGGATCCAGTTTCTCCGGGATCCGCAGCACAAATTTTTCCGACACGACGATCTTTTCCGAATAACCGCCGAAAGTGACCTGACCGTCATGGCGATCTTTGCTGTTATAGGTACCGGTAAACCCGTCCAGGCAGTACTGTTCCAGCCCCGCCTGGCACGATTCGCATTGCTGGCAGGAATCCACCATACAGCCGACGCCAACCATATCGCCGACGCGGAAGGAGGTTACGTCCCGTCCAACCTGCGTCACCTTACCGATAATTTCATGGCCGGGGATCAACGGGAACATCGACCCACCCCAGTCATTGCGGGCCTGATGGAGATCGGAATGGCAAACGCCACAATAAAGTATGTCGATGACCACATCATCCGCGCGCGGACTGCGGCGGACGAAACGGTGTGCCGCCAGCGCCGCATCGGGCTGCAAAGCCGAGAACATTAAAGGACATTTTCTTCTCCAGTCTCATGTCAAAGCCAGCGCCTGTGTATCAGACGCCGGCGGGGGAACCAAAACGCGGTTTAATAAAGGGAGACTCTAAGTTTAGGCGTTTTCTACCAATTGGGGCCACTGCGCCAGCAAGGTGGTAACGATAGCATCGAGATCCTCGCGGCCGGCGCCGTCACGCGCCTGCACCGACATACCCCGCAGCGTACAGGTGAGATATTTGGCCAGACGCCCGCAATCAGCAACGCCAGCCAATTGCCCCTGCTGCTGCTGGCGCTGCAAAAAGGCCAGCAGCGTTTGTTCCTGCAGATGATGGTGCGCCCGCAATCTTTCCTCTACGGCCTGCGAAGAGGCGGCGAGCGTTGAGGACGTACAGATAATAAAGCATCCGGTCGGCAGGTTTTTGTCCGTATAGAGCGCAGCGGCGGCGCGAAAGAAATTTTCCAATGCCTGCAGTGTCGTTAATCCGGGTAGGGATAAGCGCTCGCGGGCCGCCGCGGAAAATTTTACCACATAGAGGTCCATGACGGCGCAAAATAGCCCCTCCTTGTTGCCGAACTCACCATACAGTGTCGGCGCTTTAGCCCCCGTGGCATCGACCAGATCGACGAGCGACGTCGCGTCAAAGCCATGACGCCAAAACAGTTCCAATGCCTTATCCAGGGCCTCTTCGCGGCAAAATTTTTTTGGCCGGCCGCGGCCGCGTCTGGCGACGGTGACTGATTCAGTTTTCATGGCATCCTCTCTTGGTTACCGGAGAGAGTAGCATATAATTAATGATCGTTAAAAATTAAGTTTCACCGCAGGTCGCTTTGCGCTATACTCCCTCATGTCCACAAGGTCAGTTCCACACCCTGCCCGGTCAACGCGCCTGTGTAGCCGGCTTGAGAGGCGTGTTCGTTACCTACTGGTGGCGCCACGGCAGGCATCATAATGCCTGGGACCGATGTTAACTCCCGCGCCTTGTTTAATGACACCGGCGACAGCTTACCGGTTGCGGCTTACCCGGTGATAGTTTGC
Organism: Candidatus Sodalis endolongispinus; assembly: GCF_018777395.1. GTDB lineage: Bacteria > Pseudomonadota > Gammaproteobacteria > Enterobacterales > Enterobacteriaceae > Sodalis_B > Sodalis_B endolongispinus. The sequence continues at coordinate 256,411 of NZ_JAFJYC010000001.1, read as the reverse complement.
CGCCGGCACCCTGTTATCAGTCGCGTACCATGCTCATACCGGTAAGGTTTAACCGACAGCGACTGACAGTCGTAAACGTTCGACGCGCGCAGCGAATTGAGCGGGCGCATAATTCAGCCCTGCCATTACGGCGATGCCGCAGCCCTCTCACCTATTTCGTCACTTAGGGCACCGGCTACTCCGACCTCCTCCTTGTCATACTGTCGCTAAAAACCATCGGCAGCCTGTACGCATCGGCAATCGGTAGCCGTGGCATCAAGGGGCAAACAAATCTCTGACCGGCGAACCGACGCGTAGAGATATGACGCCGATGTTCCCCGTCTTGGACTACCTCAAGCGGCTCTGGCTTCTCACTCCGCCTGACGGTGATATTCCGACATACCTGCTGACCTGAATTGACAGTCTGTGACTTTTAATGACAGTGAATTCAATAACATGACAAATAAATTAATAATCATTAAAAAAATAGGTTGATCGGTGCCACAGACAAGATTAGTATTTAGTTATCGAACGTTAACAAATAACGTCGCCGACCATCAATCGCATTACCAATACCCAATTCTAATTATAAGAGAGAAGACATTATGAAAACCATCAAATACACCATCGCCGCCCTTGCTCTTGCTACCTTATCCTTTGGCAGCTTCGCCGCCGATCTGGTTAACACCGTTCCCGTCGATCAGCAGAAAGTCGGCGTCGTCTCCGCCACGGGTGGTACCAACCTGTCCTCGCTGGAAAGCCAGCTGGCCGCACAGGCTGACGCCGCCGGCGCAAAATCTTTCAAGATTACCTCTACCTCGGGCCAAAATAACCTGCACGGTACCGCGGTAATTTATCAGTAAGCTCTACGGCCTGCCCGCCGCCGTTAACCGCTGGCGCCTACGTTTCCTTATGGCCTGAATCGGTGTTGCATCGCCGGAGTGGACCAACACAGTATTCCGATGCCAGCCGTGCATCAGTGACCGGCGCCATCGCATAATCTTCTCTCCGGCAGAGCATAACCTGCCGGTGGGACACTAAAGAGAGAACAGAAGATGAAAAACATTAAAACCCTGATCGCCGCCATTGCACTGGGCACGCTGTCCTTCGGTAGCTTCGCCGCTCAGGAAGTCACCTCCACACCGGCGGGCCAACAGCGTATCGGTGTCGTCTCCGCTACCACCAACAGCAGCAACCTGTCTGATTTGCAAGCTCAGCTGGCAGCCAAAGCGGATGCAGCTAATGCCAGTTCGTATCGCATCATCTCCGCCGGCGGTAACGATACCCTGAGCGGCAATGCCGAGCTGTACAAATAAGGTGTTAGTCATAAGGGCTGAGCTGTACAATTAAGGTGTTAGCCATAAGGTACTGCGCAGCGGTACCTTTGTATTGCAGCTGATAGGAGTAAAGATTTCGTAAGAGAGAGTAGTGCTTCGGTGCTTCGCAGGATATTCCCTCCCTTTTTATTGCCAGCAATGATGCTGTCGCCGCCCATGACGGCGTATTCTCATGGCGCGCGGTTACCTGAAGAGGCATGTTCCGCGGCCAACAATTCCACCAGCACCTCGGCGCTACGTGGTAGCGGCCGGGCGTTATTGAACACTGCGCTGAACGTCACCTTATAGTTCGGCGTATCATTAATCACCTGCATCGGAATGCGCGGGCTGAGCAAAGCGGCGTAATGCGCCGGCAGAATGCCCGAATAATAGCCCGTCGCGATAAGCGTATCGACCGACTCCAGACCAAACGCCCCCGGCCCGCGGCGAAAACCCTGCTGTTGCAGGGCATCTTCCACGAAAGGCTACTCGGCCCGATAAACCAAGGGTAAATTTCGTCCCGGTTTTGCCATGGCCGCGGCGCCGCTGACAGAGCCTTCGGCCAGACCGTAAATGTAATGCTGTTCAGTAAACAAATCGGCATATTCAAGCGAAGCCACGCGCCACTAGCTACTAGTATACCCCTTTAATAGCGACATGCAACCGGCGATCAAGCAACGCACGAATCAATTCTCGGGTGGTCAGGGTTTCGACGGTCAAATCCACCTCCGGCGCCATGCGACACAGAGCACCCAGCGCCAGATGGATCCGCACGGCCGGATTGCCTATCACGTTATCCGTCAATCCCAGGGATAATTTGCCGCTTAAGACCTGGCGCGCGGCATCCACCTCTGGACGAATACGGTCCAGGGCATCCAGGGCTTCCTGTGTCGCGAGTAATGCGGCGCGCCCCGCGTCGGTCAGCTCGAACCCCTGCGGACCCCGCGTACAAAGGCGGGCACCAAGCCGATCCTCGATATCCTTGATTTTCCGGCTTATCGTGGCCTTAGTCATACCAAGTAACCTTTCAGCGGCCGAGAAACCCCTGGCCTGCGCGGCGACGCGGAATATACGCAGAGCGCGCAAGTCTCGTTCATTAAGGGGTGATATTTTTTTCACGCAAGCCTTCCCGTTGCATAAAGCGTAACCATGATTGCAAAAAATGGCAGTTTTTTAACCGGCCAGGGTTTGGCAGGATAGGTCTACGGGGCAAATCTCGATTTTGTCGCCCCCGCCTTGTTTTACCCAATGCCGGTCGTCACTCCCGGCCGGCAACCAATAAGTGAAAAGCGGCGGAACGTTGAGATGAGCATTATTGCTCTCGCCTGTCCCCGGGCGATAGTCACCGCTGCAACACCGGGGGTAATGTTACGGCCTTTGGCCATGATAATAACGAAGTTCGCGACACGCAGGCTGTTCACCGGCTTTTGACCGGTATAACAATAAAACAACGCCTCACCAGGGCATTTTTTCCCGGTGTTTGGCCGGCATAACGATAAAAAGCGCCGCACCAGGGCCATTTTTACCGGTCTTTACCGGCATAACAATAAATACTGCCTTACCAGTGCACTGTTTTATCGGCACCCTGACCAAAAACAATAACAACATGGCCTCTTCACGGCCCTTTTTTAACGGCCTTTGGCCGTAATAACTAATAGAACAGCAACACCTTTCAGGGCATTTTTCTACCGGGCTCTTGGCCGGTATAGCGACGTCTTGACCGCCTTAACGAGGCATTTTCGACCTGCGGCCGTTATCATCCTGCGGGAACCACCTCATCCAGGCTATGTTTTCACCGGCCCGGGACGAAATCGCCCGGTGCGGTTTGCCGTCCCGATCGTGTTCCGACGGCAGTATCCCCCGGCATTATTCGGTATTTTTGCATACCGATGTTATGGTGCCGTGGGCAAACGATTGCTTTTATACGCAAGTATTCAATGATTACCGGCGTTAGCCGCAGGCAGCTTTCCCGCGACGCGAATAGCTTAGCTCGCCGCAGCACAGGGATCAGGCCAAACAGTACATCACCCGTTATCATCAGTCAGCTTTATTTATGCCAGGGGCATGTCAATGAATAAGCCATTAACCGTTAAACCGAAAACTAACCACCTATCTCTGCTGTTTTCCGAGCTCGCGCTCGACCTGGATAATCTCGATGCCGATTTCGCGGTCCTCGGCATGCCTTATGGTAAACCCTATACCCCCCGATGATGCCGCCAACGATCAAACCCGCGCGCCGACGGCGATTCGCCAGGCCTCCGATCGGGTCATCCGCGCGCCGGAGCGTTATGATTTTGATATCGATGGTCCGTTGCTGCAAAATCGCGACGACATCCGCTTTGTCGATTGCGGCGACGTGGTGCCGGATTTTGACGATCCCGATGGGCATTATCAACGTGCCGAACAGGCGACCCGCAAAATTCTTCAGGCCGGTGCCATTCCTATCGTTCTCGGCGGCGATCACGGCATTACCAACCCCATCCTGCGCGCGTTCGATGATCAGGGCCCGCTGACCATTGTCCATTTGGATGCCCATCTCGACTGGCGCGACGAGGTCAACGGCGTGCACGATGGTCTGTCAAGCCCGATGCGTCGCGCGTCGGAACATCCTTTCGTCAAAGATATCATCCAAATCGGCATGCGCGCCACCGGTAGCTCCCGCCAGGAAGAGGCGGACTACGCCCGTGAATGGGGCGCGCAGATTATTACCGCCTATGAGCTGCACGATATCGGTATGGATGAAGTGCTAAAACGCATTCCCGACGGCGGGCGTTATTACCTTTCCATTGACGCCGACGGTCTTGATCCGTCGATTATGCCCGCAGTTGCCGGACCCGCGCCGGGTGGCGTCACTTTTGTCCAGGCGCGTAAACTTATTCACGGCCTAGTGGCCAAGGGCCGGGTCGTAGGAATGGATATTGTGGAGATTGTCCCGTCGCGCGATATTCATCAAATATCATGCATGATTGCCGGCCGCCTCGTCCTGAACCTGATTGGCGCCGCCATACGCGCCGGCTACTTTGACGGTAAACGAGGCGAATAAAGCAGGGGTGAGTTACACTGTTTCCAAATACATCTATTAACTGGTTAATAAGTGAGGAAAAATGAAGCTGTCACGTTGCCTTGTCCCTGCGTTATTACTGCTTGGTTCTCATATTGTCGGCGCGCAAGCGGCCGACAAGCCGTTGCGTATTGCGGTCGATCCGACCTTCCCGCCGATGGAATATATCGACCAGGATCAGCATACCGGTTTTGATATTGAATTGGCGCATGCGCTGGCCAAAGAGTTGAAGCGTACGGTCCAGTTTGTTGATATAGACTATAAAGGATTGGTCCCGGCGGTATTGGCCAACCGGGCGGATATTGCACTGTCGGCAATCTATATTACCGACGAACGCAAAAAAGTGGTCGATTTCTCCGATCCCTATTATGCCGGCGGCCTGGTCATTATGGTCCAGAAGAATAATCAAACCATCAATGGCCCGAAAGATTTAGCGTATAAAAAGATCGCCGTTCAGGTGGGCACCAAGTCGGTCCAGTTTGTTAAAGAGCATTTCCCCAAGGCCCAGGTATTTGAGGTGGAGAAAAACCAGGAAATGTTCAATATGCTGGAAACCGGCCGGGCCAATGCGGTGGTGACAGGCAAACCCGCAGCCAAACTCTATGCCAGGGTACGTCAGACTACCCGCGTGTTGGATGAACAATTGACCGTGGAGCAATACGGCGTGGTGGTCGGTAAAAACCACCCGGAATTAACCCAGCGCTGAAAACGCTCAAGGACAACGGCGTCTACGATGCGCTGGTAAAAAAATGGTTTGAATCGGCTTCATCTTAATTTCAGCACTAAGGGTACATTATGGATCTCGATTTTACCCCCGCCTTTGCCGGCTGGGCGGATTTATTGCGGGGTGCGGAGATCACCATAGGCGTTACCGCGGCATCCCTGTTATTGGGATGCCTGCTGGGAATGCTAATTGGCATTGGCCGTCTCAATCCCAAACGACGCTTGGTGTATGGGATTTGCACCGCTTATCCGGGGAACGCCGCTGCTGGTGCAGCTGTTTATTCTATTTTACGTCTGCCGCAGTTCGGTGTCCTGCTGCCCGCCTACCTGTGCGGCATCATGGGATTGGGCGTGTATTCTGGCGCCTACGTGTCGGAAATTGTGCGCGGCGCGATCCAATCGGTGGAGCGTGGTCAAATGGAGGCGGCACGGTCTGTCGGCATGTCGTCGGGACAGGCCATGCGGCTTATCATTATTCCCCAGGCCATCGTGCGGATGATCCCGCCCCTCGGTAACGAATTTATCGCGCTTATCAAGAATTCATCGCTGACTTCGCTACTGACCATCGATGATTTGATGCACGAAGGACAAAAAATCATCAGCGTTTCCTACCGTTCGGTTGAAGTGTACCTGGTCATTGCGGTGATCTATTTAGTCATGACGCTGTGCACGGCACAATTACTGACCCGGCTTGAACGCCGACTGCATGCGGGGGGATGGTGCAATGAGCGAGTCTCCGATGGTAAGCGTGCGCGGTCTGGTAAAGTCTTATGCAGAGCATACCGTGCTGCATCAGGTGGATTTCGATGTGCAGCAAAATGAGGTGGTGGTGATCATCGGCTCCAGCGGCTCCGGTAAAAGTACCCTGTGGCGCTGCTGTAACGGATTGGAACTGCCGGAGCGTGGCACCGTGCATATCGGCGGATCCTGCCTGATCCGCGACGGTAAGACCTTACCCGATAAACAGTTAAATCATCTGCGTACGCGCGTGGGCATGGTGTTCCAATCCTTCAATTTATTCCCCCATCTTTCGGTGCTGGACAATGTCGCCATTGGCCCGCGCAAATTGTTGTGGCTGTCGGTGACCGACGCCCACCAGCTGGCGATGACGTTGTTGGGTAAGGTAGGCCTGGAGCAAAAGGCGCAGGCAATGCCCGCGAGCCTGTCCGGCGGTCAGAAACAGCGGGTCGCCATCGAGCGCGCGCTGGCCATGCAGCCGGAAGTGATGCTGTTCGATGAGCCGACGTCGGCGCTGGATCCTGAGCTGGTCGGCGAAGTGCTCGGCGTGATGAAGCTGCTGGCCAAAGAGGGCATGACCATGATTGTGGTTACCCATGAGATGGGATTTTCCCGCCAGGTGGCGGATCGGGTAGTGGTGATGGATCATGGCCGCATCGTGGAATCCGGCCCGGCGGAACAGATTTTTTCAAATCCACAGCAGCCGCGCACCCGCACCTTTTTGCAGCGGGTACTGTCTGCCGATTAACGGTCTTCCCCGACCTGACGCCGCCGGCGCAACCACGCGGCCAGGTCGGTATCCGTCGGTGTTATAATTCCTTAGACATAAAAATGCGGCTGGTGCCGGGCGGCGCGCAGGGAATTTCACCGAACGCCCGCCAGCCGTAGCGAGCATAAAACGCGGGGGCCTGAAAATTAATGGTGTACAGCACGGCGCAGCGGCAACCGCGTTCGCGGCCCTGCTGCTCGAAGGTTGCAAGCAGTGTGCTGCCGAGACAGTTGCCGCGCAGCGCGGGGGGTAAATAAAACAGCTCCAGAAACAGCAGCCCGAGCGACGAGCGTCCAAGGATGCCGCCCAACGGGGCCTCCGTTACGGCATCTCGTACAATGACCGCCAGCGGTTGTCGATCGTTATAACCGGTCATTTCATCATTGAATCGATTCAGACCCCCGGCAATAACCTGCTCAAATGCCGGCTCGATTTCATCGGTCACCGACAGGGTGTAATTTTCCATTGGGCGTATGCATCCATCGTTGACTAAGTCAGGCTTGGCGCGACAGCGTCGCTGGCGGGCTGTCTTAAACTTACCTTCCGCATGATGTCATTATTTGGCCGCTATCACCAGTAAATAACGGCCGTCCTGAACACCAGGATTGCTAAAATCAAGCGGTAAATCAACGCCAAACGTCAGGCAATCGCCGGCGGAAAGGGCATAATGCCCTTCACCGTAGGTCACCTCCAGCACGCCCGTCACCAGCCATAATCGCTGCCGGTAAGGGGACGAACTCCAGCGGGGATAGCTGACGCTGGCGCCGGGCGGCAGCGTAATCTCCACCAATTCCAGCCCCTAATCGGCCTAGCGCTCCGTCACCTGGCGGCGAAGATAGCCCACCGCAGGATCGCGCCATACGGTTTGTTTCTCTCGTGGCCGCAATAACTCGCCGTCGCTGCCGTTCATTTCGTCAATAAGCAATGCCGTTAACGATACGCCCAGACCGGCCGCCAATTTGCCCAGCACATGCGCACTGGGGCTGCTGTCCCGCCGTTCGATTTTTGAAATCATCCCGCGACTCACGCCCGATTTGGCCGCCAATGTCTCGATGGTCAACCCCTGAAGTTTACGCAGCCGCTGCAAACGCGCGGCAATGAGATAATCAATTGACATGACAGCGGATCCTTGATTAATTTAGTGTAGTTTTATTATAGTAGAAATCAGAATTTGGAGACGCCTATTATGCAATTGATTACCTGCCAGGAAACACAGCATGCCGACGCCATGCTGGCTATTTTTAATGAGGCAATTGTGCATTCCACCGCGCTGTATGATTATCGTCCGCGCACCCGCGCCAGCATGACGACATGGTTTGCGGCCAAGGCCAGCGGTTCATTTCCGGTTATCGGCCTGCAAACCGATGCGGGGGAATTGGCCGGTTTCGCAAGCTATGGCACCTTCTGCGCATGGCCAGCCTATCGCTATACCGTGGAGCATTCCCTTTACCTGCATCAGGCTTACCGCGGCCGCGGTCTGGGCCAGCAGCTGTTACAGGCGTTGATTAGCGCCGCCGGACAACAGGGTGGTCATGTTTTGGTTGGCGGTATCGATAGCACCAATCAGGCCAGCATTCGCCTGCACGAACGTGCCGGCTTCCGCCATATCGGCACCCTGAATCACGTCGCCTATAAATTTGGCCGCTGGCTGGATTTGGCCTTTTATCAGTTGATTCTGCCAACGCCCGCGGAACCTGAAGAAACCGAAGCACCGTTGCCGCCAATCGTGGTGCGCTAACGGCAGCCGGGGAGGATACCGCCTTAAAACCACCGACCACGGCAGCTCTGATGCCGCTGGGTATCAGCCAGAGCAGCGCCGGGTCGGGTCGGGGAGCTTAGCCATGGTCACAGTCATCGTGCTCGGTTGTGACACCCGGGGGTGCCATGACATCGTGGTGTTAGGTGGGTAGTGCCACGCAGGCGCGGTTATGGTCAGAGTGTCGCGGTGTGATAAGGGTCCCTCTATTTTGCCCATTATCCATTATGCTGGCGTTTCGATAGCCTACCTCTTACGCTTATCCTTTGTGCCCGTGCGGCCTTTCCAAATGAATGGGAAACGTTTATGACGAAAGTGTTGTCCTGCCTGACCACCACCTTGTTGACCTTGTCGTTTTCCGCCGGCGCCCCCGCGCAGGCGTCAGAGCCAGCTGGTGCTACGCCGGCCACTTACCATTTGGTCCAGGTGGTGGCGCTCAGTCGTCACGGCATCCGCGCCCCGCTGGTGAATTATGGCGACGCGCTGGCTGAAGCGACGCCACACCACTGGCCAACATGGCAAATCCAGGGGGGACTGCTTACGCCCAAGGGCGGCAAGGTGGAAAGCCATGTCGGACACTATTTTCAGGCGTGTCTGGCGCAAAATCATCTGTTCGGTAAACGCGGCTGCCCCGAGAGTGGCGCGGTGTTCGCCTACGCCAACAGCCTGCCGCGCACCATTGATACCGCCAAATTCTTTCTCGACGGCGCGTTTCCCGGCTGCGATATTCCGGTTAATCATCAAGCGGCGGTGGGCACGATGGACCACACCTTCAACCCCATCATTACCGCCGCAGTGACCGAAGACTTCAAAACCGCGGCGCTGAACTCGATTGCCGAGCATGCCGGACCCGGCGGTGTCGATGGCCTGAATTCTTGGTTATAACGGTAGCCATGCCACCTCTGCCGCGCTATATCCGGCGTGGGATATCTGGCACGGCGGCGATTTTTATGAAGTCACCCCCGCAGGTGACATCGTTTGGCATTACGAAGATATCTACCACCACCACGATGCCCAATGGCTAGCCAATGGCAATTTGCTTTACACCGCCGCGGAACCTATCCCGGCGGAGATTGCCGCGCGCATCTGCGGTGGCGACCAACGCCGCGATGCACCCGATGGCGTTATTCAGGGGGACGTGGTGCGTGAAGTTAACCGCGCCGGGGAAATCGTTTGGGAGTGGCGCGCCTGGCAACACCTGCGGCCGGAGGACTTTTCGGTCCACACTATCTTTGATCGCCGCCATTGGCCCATGATCAATGGTCTGTCTCTGACGCCGGAGGGATTGGTGCTGATGAGTTCGCGCGTCACGTCGGGCGTGGTGGCGGTCAGCCGCGCCAGTGGCGAGGTGGTCTGGCATGTCGGCCATGATGTCCTGGCGCAACAGCATACCCCGGTGCAGACCGCGAGCGGTACGATACTGGTTTTTGATAACGGCAACCTGCGCGCCGGCGCTACCTCGCCGCACTCGAAGGCGTTGGAGTTCGATCCGAGTAACGGCAACATTACCTGGCAATACCGCGACCCTCTGCCGACGGCCTTTTTCTCGCCTTATATGGGCAGCGCCCAACGCCTGGCCAACGGCAATACTTTCATCTGTGAATCAGCATTCGGCCGGCTGTTTGAAGTCACCCCCGTAGGAGAGACGGTTTGGGAATATGTTATCCCATTTTTTGCCGAGTACCCTGACAGCGTGAAAGGCGTGATAAGCGGCTATCAAAAAAGCGCTTTTCGCGCCCACCGCTATCCGTCGGCGGCTATCCCCTGGCTTCAGGCCGGGAAACCCTGAGGTGGCGGCAATTCGTTTTGCCTGAAGGAGCCGAGAATGACCGATGCCGTTGCTGATCATGTCGCCTCCGCGCTGCGTCAACTGCTCTCTTTTGCCGCCGTATTGCTGCTTTGGAGTGGGTTGTCGGCGCTGGGGCTATTTCCTGAAACGATTGTACCGTCGCCGTGGAGCGTCTGGACGGCGGCAGTGGACATGGCCCGCAGCGGCGTGCTGCAAAGCGATTTGGCCATTTCGGCCGGCAGGGCGGCCGCGGGCTTTGCTCTCGGCGCCAGCCTGGGGGTTATTACCGGGTTACTGACCGGACGGATGGCGATATTCCGCCTGCTGCTGGCGCCGTTTTTGAATTTAATGCGGCCTATTCCGGCCATCGCGCTGATCCCGGTCGCCATTGTCTGGTTCGGCATCGGCGAGGGATCGAAGTATTTCGTTATCGCCTACACGGTTTTTTTAACGGTGTGGTTTAACACCCATCACGGCATGGAGTACGTCCCGGAAATCTATTTGCGCGCCGCGCGCTCGCTGGGGGCCAGCCGGACGCGGAAATTTTTGGTGGTGGTGATTCCGGCGGCGCCGCCGCATATTTTCGCCGGTATCCGATTGGGCGTCGCGCTGGCTTTTTTGAGCCTGGTGGCGGCCGAATTATCCGGTGCGTCTTCCGGCATCGGTTACCGCTTACAGGAAGCCCGTCAATATATCAGTACCGATCGCATGTTCGCCCTGCTTATTGAACTGGGCATTCTCGGCGCGCTGATGGACGCGCTTATTCACCGCATCGGGCGTCGTCTGGTGCATTGGCAGCAGCATTAATCCGGGAGGGGGGTATGTCAGGCCACGTCGCGATTGACGATATCAGTATCCGTTATAGCGCCCGGCGTCAGTCACAATTGGCGCTCGATGTTACCCGCCTGGCGTTGGCGCCGGGTACCTTTAGCGCCATTATCGGCCCGTCCGGCTGCGGCAAGTCGACATTTTTAAACGCCATCGCCGGGTTTATTCCTCCCGCCAGCGGCGAAATCCGCCTTGACGGCCGCGTGTTAAACGGGCCTTGTGCGGACGTCGGCGTCATATTCCAGCAGTATGCGCTTTTTCCCTGGCTGACGGCGCTGGGCAACGTAAAGTTCGCGCTAAAACGTTTTAAATTACCCCGCGCGGAACTGCATCGGCGCGCATTGGCAGCGTTGGAAGAGGTGGGTCTTGCCTCGCTAGGCCATCATTACCCCGGACAATTATCCGGTGGCCAGAAACAGCGGGTGGGTATCGCCCGTACGCTGGCGTTCGAGCCACGGGTGTTGCTGATGGATGAACCCTTTGGGGCGCTGGATGCGCAGACGCGGGGGGTGATGCAGGATCTGCTGTTGCGCGTGTGGCAAAAACACCGGGCAACGGTGCTGTTTATCACCCACGATGTGGATGAAGCGTTGCTGCTGGCGGACCGCATTGAGGTGATGTCCGCCGCGTCCGGTAAAATTATCCGCAGCTATGGCTTGAGTCAGCTGCGGTCGGCCGCGGGCGCTCAATCGCGACAATGCCGATTTGCTGGATATCCGCGAAGAAATTCTGACACTGCTGCGGCCGCAGGCTTTGCCGTCCTGACGCAATGCACCGCCGGCTGCTTGGCTTCATGACGCCAACGTAGCAGCCAATAGAGTCGATGTAGTCGACATGGTCGACGTGGTTTAGTCGATGTGGTCGACATGGTCGGTGTAGTCGACGTAGACATCGCCGTAAAAGGCGTTGAAGTCGTCACAGCAAGCGACACCGACAACGCTCGCGACGGCGTCGCAGCAGCCACGATGCCAGGCATACCGCTATTAACAGTTCCAGGCGACAACCGGCCGAAACCTGCCGTGGGTTACCAATCATGACCACCGACACCGAGCTTCACCAACAACGGGAAAAACGATGAGATTAACACCATTATGGCGCACCGCTGCGGCGTTGCTGGCACTGAAAATCATGGCGGCGTCGGCGGCGACGGAAACGGTTAATCTCGCGTGGTCGCCGACGCCGCTGATGCTGATGCCGCAAGTCGAAATCGCCATGGCCAAGGGATATTTCAGCGATGCCGGCATCAAGGTGCAGCGGATTAATTTTCCCAGCGGCCGGGAAGCCTTCGAGGCGCTGCTGGGTGGACAAGTGGACGTGGCTACCCTCACGGAATTCCCGGCCATCACCGGCGCACTGCGCCAGCAGCCCTTTGGCATCGTTGCCGACGTCGCCCGCTACCGGGGAACGCGGGTCATCAGCTCGGCCAAGTACACCCCGCTGCGCACCGTCAGCGATTTAGCCGGGATGAAGATCGGCACCCCTCTCGGCACCAACACTGATTACTATCTCAGTCAGCTTTTGGCTGCGGCCAAGGTGAGCGCCGAACGCGTCAATGTCGCGCCGGTGGATTTGATCCCCGCGCTAATCCGCGGTGATATCCAGGCTATCGTGCCTTTTGCCGGCGTTGAAAACGTGGCGCGCAAAGCGCTGGGAGAGGACTATCGCGAGCTGAAAAGCGAAAGCTATCAATCCCATTTTTTGCTGGCGGCGTCTCAGACCGTTCTCAACGATAAACCAGCAGTGGTCAACGGGCTGTTGACGGCATTACTGCGCGCGGACGCCGATTTAAAACGCGACCCCGCCGGCGCCATGACGCTGGTGACTCAGTCAATGCACGGCACCCTGCCGCAAAGCGCGCTGGAAACGATGTGACGTGACACCGATTTTGGCATCCAGTTAAAGAGCGATTTGCCGGCGCTTATGACATCGGAAGGACAGTGGATCGTGCAGCAGCGCATCATCAAGGCCGGCGCTCCTACGCCTCAAAGCCGGCGGGCGCTGGACGCGCCGCGCCGACCTGAATCGGGCGGTAAGCAGCTCGGCGCGGGCGTCAGCTCATCGTGCGATCGTCGATATACTTGCGTTTATCCGGCGGCGGCTGGAAATATTGGTACAGCCAGGTTTCGCTCAGCGCCTCCTGTCCGGTACGCAAGAACATGCGCAGCTCGACCGGATCGACGGCATCGCTGGTCGGCGTCCAGTCGAACAGGATGCGGTAACCGTCCATCGGCTTCACGTACAGAATTTCAATATTGCTCACCTTACCGCTGGAAAGCGTAATAACCGGCTCAATACCCTTGTCCGCCGACGCTTTTAACTGCCCGCCAACGAAGTCGACGCCAAAACGACGCGCCCAGGTATCCGGGAAGTGTTCACCGGGGGCCCACCCCTTCAGGAAAACCGCCCATGCCGGTACGGGTCGCCTTAACCAGGGCCAGCGGACTGCTGACGGGCGGCTCGCCGCTCCAAAACAACCGATAGCGGAAACTGTATTCATTACCGGCTTTGATCGGCTCGGCGGGCTGCCAGAAACACACGATATTATCCAGCGTCTCGCCGGTGGTCGGGATTTCCAGCAGATTGACGCTGCCTTTGCCCCAAGGCCCGACAGGCTCCACCCATAGACTGGGCCGCTGGTTATACCACCCAATAACATCCTGATAGTTATCAAAATTATGGTCTAGCTGCAGCAAACCGAACCCTTTAGGATCCTCATCCTGATAGGCATTAAACTGCAATTTCTGCGGATTATTCAGCGGACGACAGACCCATTCGCCGTTGCCGCGCCACATCGCCAGCCGATCGGAGTCGTGGATTTGCGGATGAATGGTGTCGCACATGCGGCGCTCGTTGGTGCCACAGCTGAACATGCTGGTCATCGGCGAGATGCCGAGCTGCTTGATATCGCTACGGGCATGAATATGTTTTTCGATATCCATCACGACGCGCTGCGGTTCACAGTGAATGACGAAGCGGTAGGCGCCGGTCGCGCTCGGACCGTCCAGCAGCGCGTAAACGGTGAAAGTGGTGTCGCTGGCTTTCGGGGTTTCAAACCAGAAAGCGACAAAATCGGGAAACTCTTCCAGCTTATCGGTAAAAGTGTCGATGGCGAGGCCACGGGCCGACAGGCCGTACTGGTAAGTGTCATCCACCGCGTGGAAATAGCTGGCGCCCAGGAAAGACACTATATCGCGCCGGGTAAGCTCCGGGGCTTTGTTGACCTTAAAACCGGCAAACCAGAGGTTGTCGCGCCCTTCAATCTGTTGGGTATCAACACCGGCATTGTGGTAGTTGAACAATTCCGGCCGGAAATGGATCTCGCGCGCCAGTGCCTGGGTTTGGTCAACGGCGTATACGCGCACCCGGCGCTTGAAGACCATCCCGACATGGAACAGGTGGACATCCAACTGGCGATTGGGAATGTCATGCCAAAGCGAATGATCGGCGTCGTACTGAATTTCGTTGTAGGCCTGCGGGGTAAGCTCCGCCAGCGTTTTGGGCAGCTCCGCCGGGGGACCGCCGAAAGGATTGCGTGAGAGTTCGGCGGCCAGGGTTTTCAGCGTGGAGAAATCGAAGTGGCTCGCGCTGTGCCGTCGGCGATGTTTTCCGCGGCCTGCGTTGAACGTGTAAACAATGTGGCCATGGTGGGCGCGCCGCAGTAGGCGGCCAGCGCCAGGGACGCTTTGATAAATGATCTTCGTTCCATGCCGGAATAGGTTCCTGTACTGGGCGATGTATTGTCCGCGTGGAGCCGTTTAAAGGCAACAAAGACACCGGACTGCGGGCATCATGCTCCACCGGGTTGCGAAAATTTTCGACAACGCTGAGTGGAGAAAATTCATTGCGACGCTGAACTCGCACCAAAGTTTACCGTAAAACGGCACCGCCGAGATAGCCTAAATGCGGGCCTCACTGGACAAACCGACCACCGCCGTTATTGCCCTAATTCGCAACATGTTTCTGCATTCTCCACCGTCGCTGGCCGCTTATACTCCAGCATTACGACTGGGGCGACAGCGCGGCCGTATGACGGCCCGCGCATTGCGCCGCCCCCGCAGTTTATTTCCGGACGTGGTCAGAGTAATTAGCGGTAACTTTTTAGAAATGTATGATTTCATGGTATTTGGCTATTACGCCAGCGCCATTGCCGCCACCTTTTTTCCTGCCGATACGCCCTTCGCCTCGTTGATGTTGACTATGATGACGTTCGGCGCCGGATTTCTGATGCGCCCGCTGGGTGCATTGGTGCTTGGTGCCTATATCGACCGCTGCGGCCGCCGCGCCGGACTGGTGTTAACACTCGGACTCATAACGTTCGGTACGCTGACCATTGCCTGCGCGCCCGGTTACGCCACGCTCGGTCTGCTGGCGCCGGCGCTGGTGTTGGCCGGCAGGCTGTTGCAGGGGTTTTCCGCCGGGGTTGAGCTGGGGGGCGTGTCGGTGTATCTGGCGGAAGTTGCGCCCGCCGGCAGAAAAGGCTTGTACATCAGTTGGCAATCCGCCAGCCAGCAGTTAGCGGTCATTTTTGCCGCCCTGTTGGGTATGGCGCTCAATCGTTACGTTGGCGAGGACATGATGTCGCGTTGGGGCTGGCGTATTCCGTTTATCGTCGGCTGCATGATCCTGCCCTGCCTGTTCTGGATCCGGCGCATGCTGGAGGAGAGCGAGGCTTTCCAAAAACGCCGGCCTGTGCCGCGCACGCGCGAAATTTTTCGCTCCGTGGCGCGCAGCTGGCCGTTGATCGGCCTTGGCGTGTGCATGGTCGCCGCCACCACCGTCTCGTTTTATATGATCACCGCGTTCACGCCTACCTATGGCAAAGCGGTACTGCATTTCAGCGCCGGGGAAAGTTTTATCGTCACGCTCGGCGTGGGCCTCTCCAATCTTTTTTGGCTGCCGCGAATGGGCACGCTATCGGATAAAATCGGTCGCCGCCCACTCTTGTTGACCTTTACCAGTCTGATGTTGCTGACGGCCTATCCGGTATTGTACTGGCTGGCGGCCGCACCCTCCATGCCGCGTCTCATTGCCGCGGAACTCTGGCTTTCCTTTCTCTACGCCGGCTACAACGCGGCGATGGTGGTGACGCTGACGGAAATTATGCCCCCCGCCGTACGCGCTACCGGTTTTTCCATCGCCTACAGCTTGGCGGCGGCGGTTTTTGGCGGCTTTAACCCCGCCATCGCCAGCGTGCTTATCCATGAGAGCGGGGATAATGCGCTGCCTGGCGCCTGGCTGTCGCTGGCGGCCTTGCTTGGGTTGATGGCCGCGTTACGTTTGCCAACCTCATACCGGGAAGGCGCCGTCGACACGGCATACGCATCACCCGCGATGAAGACCCTACGCCAGAAGTAATATATACCTGATACAGAGAGAGGCCGCGTGTAAAAGGTTAGATAATCAACCATTCTAGTTATAAATTAACTAAATTACGGAAAGTGATTATTCTAAACACTACGCGAAAAAATAGATCTAATACAATCCACCGCGGGATTAAATTCCCTTTCTCCATTAATGGAACCTTTTATCACTCAGTTGTTTACAACGGGTTGTAAATTAAACTATACTGCCGCCTCTATATGTTATAAAACAAACGCATTTAGCGTTTTTTTGGAAATTTTTTAGCCGCTCACCGTTTACGGCGCGGCTTTTTTCATACTTTTAACAACACTAACATCTGTTATTTCCTTAATATTGCCTGACGGCCAACATAAAATTATTTTTTTGACAATCAACTTACCAGTAATTATTACTTAACTTATTCTGGTAATAACAAAATGTGAGTTCAGCACCCCGGTCCTAACAGACAAAGAGGGGGTTTCCCCGTGCGCGGCGTGGGCACGCGTTTTAGCCATAGACGCTTTAACCAGGCCAGCGGCCTTTTTGCCATGATAATTAAGGTTTAACGTCATCCTGTTGCGATTGCAGCCCCCATGCCGAACTGCGTCATCGGACTGGCCACGCGAACGACGAGTGCTACCGGGCGACGCCTCCCTCCACTGCGGCTTACCTCGCCACTCGACGCTGATAGCGCTGAATCGGCAAATATCTGACCGGCTCACCCCTTCCCGGAATGCGTTGGTTCGCGCCCACTATCCTGTTCAGCGCACCGGCGCCGGCGGCACCCTGCGCCATTTTCTGTTTATGGGCCCCGTCCTGCGTCCTGTGCCGTGCTGCGGCGCCGAACCCAACGATATTCGCGCCCTTTGTCATTTAATGACGTCGATGCTGAAGATATCTGCGCCCTTTGTCATTTAATGACGTCGATGCTGAAGATATCTGCGCCATTTGCCGTTTAATGACGTCGATGCTGAGGATATCTGCGCCATTTGCCGTTTAATGGCGCCAGCACAAAGGATATTCGCACGCTTTGCCGTTCATTACCGGTGGCCAGAACGATGCGGCGTGATTATCCCGGTGCTCAGCGCTGTATTGACGGCATCAGCGAAATTTACCCGCACCGGGGCACCCAGAGAGGTAGTGCCTGCTGCGCCAAAGTGGCCGGCATTAAGCGTCCAGCGACTAGCGAGGAATGACGACCTGGAATGAAAGCGCCGCTAACCTGCCCCCAAGATCGACGAACGCCAATGACCCGAGCAGATGTCGCTGGCCTGGCTTTTACACCGTTGACCAGACATTTCCGCCTTAGCTGCGTCGCCGTTTAAGGAGGGCGTCAGACGACTTAGCGGCGCCGGCATTCTCCTGGCCGCAGGCTTGCCCGCGCCGCTCAAAGTCACGGTCTTACTGACATCGGGACACCACAGCCCGTGCTTACTTTCCGATATTGCGCCGCCGTGCCGTAACGCGCGCACGCTTAACGATACAGCAGTTTAAGCCAGGCACCAAGCGGCTCAACACCGGGTGGCACCGGCTTATCCACACCCGATTGCTCGCCTTGGCGCACCTGGGATACGCTTTCTCCACATCGTCTGGCATTCAGGCGCCGCTGTTAACACGACGCCCCGTGGCAAGATCGACATTTTTCGATTAATAAGACCACCGTCAGGCACAGATTAATTAACTCAATAATAAAAAATACGATAGGCAAAAATTATAATTTAACAAATTGTCAGTACGGTAACATGATGAGGTATAACGACCGGCGGTCGTAATCCCTAATGCTATTGATGATAATTAATAGGGTTTTAATGCTGTACCGGACATCGGCTAATCGGACAGAAATTATTATGCTGAGTTAACGACTTCGGTATTTACAGCGTAATTTTCTTTCAATTATACTGAGATCGCTGTAAGACTAAACCTTACTTGAGATTTTATGGAAACAATATTGCCGCGCATGTTTTCGGCGCGGCTTTTTTCTTAGCCTGCGAGCAATAATAATGCAGAATTATCATAAATTAGTTTTAAATATCGATTATCTCAACGTTATTGATTATTATTCAGTAAAACTTATTATTTACGCTTAACAGATTGAAGACCTCCTCCCTATTCTGCCACTTTAGGAATAAGGTAAATACCTTATTAAATTAATTTCATAAAATATTCCGCGTGCAGATGCTGCAGTTCTTTTTCAGTCAGTCCGGTGCAGTTTTTGATGAGCGTGTGATCAACGCCGCCTGCCAGCAAATGCATGGCGATGCTGCGCGTGGCCTGCCGGCGTCCTTCTTTTTTTCCTTCCAGCCTGCCCTTGTCCATCCCCTCAAGCAACCCCTCGAGCATCCTTTTACGCATGCCTTCCATCAACCCCTCCAGCCTGCCTTTTTTCATGCCCTGCAATTCGAGATAATGCGCAATATTCATTGTTTCCTCACTGTCCCTATGGTTTATTACGACGCTAATAAATAGAGGCCACACAGGCGCGCGATGACGTTTCTTCCCTGGGTCATCCGCTCCTCAGTCCAATAGTATTTTCAGCCGTTTGAGTCTAACAAAAGGGGGAAACAACGGGAATATGGTGGCGCTTATTACATTTGTTACATGCGAAACATGTGATCCGTTTTTGATTTATCGATCACCTTGTGACATACCTCACTCAATATCCCCTTCATTACAAGCCGTCATTTACCGACAGCGGTGGTGCCAGGCCCGCTCTGCCGTAGAGAAACGGTCGTGTCACCCGGCATCAGGCGTGCCATGTCGGCTTTTGGCGCTAACATTTTTTGTTATGGCGATTATCGGTTGGCGAGGCTAGGTTTAACTATTATTGGCGTTATCGTCAACGTCAGCAGAATCTGCGCCAAAGGAGGTACAGTGACACATTCGGCTATTCTCATCAGCGATGCCCAAGAGGCGGATTTGCTAGCCATTCGTGATCTCTATGCCTGGCATGTGCAACACGGTATCGCGAGTTTCGAGACCGAGCCGCCGTCGCTAAACGATATGATGGCCCGCTATACCGCGGTAAAGGCGCAAGGGCTGCCTTGGCTTGTGGCCCGGCAAGACGGCGAACTGCTGGGCTATTGTTATCTTTCCCCTTGTCGTCCCCGTTACGCCTACCGTTTCACCGTCGAAGATTACGTGTATATTCATCCGGCCAAAATCGGACGCGGACTCGGCGAGTTACTGTTGCGCGAAGCCATTACCCGGGCGGAACAGGGTGGCTGGCGTCAGATGCTGGCAATTATTGGCAATGCGGACAATCATGCCTCATTACGTTTGCATCAAAAGCTCGGTTTTCAATTGATTGGACAGCTGACGGCGGTGGGCTTTAAACATGGCCGTTGGGTAGATACCCTGTTGATGCAGCGTAGTCTGGGAGAAGGCCAGCAAACACCGCCCCATGATGGCTAGCGCCGTCACAGACGGCGCCGCGCCCGCAGCCCTACCTATAGCGCCGGCACGTGCAGTCCCGATTACAGGTCGGCGAGGGAAGGATCAGGCTTCAGGCGGCGTCGCGGGGGTAACGTTGGCGTTCTCGACAATCATTTTTTGCGGCATCGACAGCGTAATGCCGTCGGCACGCAGGCGCTTTAGGATCTCGAACAGCAGATCGCTTTTGGTCGATGCCACGACGCGCGGACTGCTGACGAAACCGGTTACGCTCAGCACGATACCCGACGGCGTCAACTGGCTGAAAGTGAACGAGGGCGCCGGGGCGCTTTGGATCGCTTCGTGCTCGCGGTAGGCCTCCAGCAGCAGAGTGCGTACCTGTTCAGGATCGATATCCAGCGGGAACGTCAGCGCGATGGTGGCCACCCCTTGCGCGTTGCCCATGGTCGCGTTGCGCACGTTCTGGGAAATCAACTGGGAATTCGGCACGATGACCGTCGACCGATCGCCGAGCTGGATTTCGGTCGCGCGCACATTGATACGGCGAATATCGCCTTCAATGCCGCTGATGCTTATCAGATCGCCGACTTTAACCGGTCGTTCCGTCAGCAGGATCAAGCCGGAAATGAAGTTCTTCACGATCTCCTGCAAACCAAAACCGATCCCCACCGACAGCGCGCTGACGATCCAGGCCAGATTATTCCATTGTATGCCGAGGGTGGACAGCGCCAGCAGGATCACCAACACATAACCGACATTGCTAAACATTGTCACCAGCGAGGAACGCATTCCCGGTTCCATCATGGTCTTCGGCAGGAAATCTTTTTCCAGCCAGCGTCTGGCGGAGCGCAGGACATAAAGGGAGATGGCCAGGAAAATCAAAGCGTTCAACACATGTGCGGGGACGATATTGAGCTTCTCAAGCCATTTGCCGCCCTAGACTTCGAGCACTTTATGCAACAACGCCAACGGCGTGGTGGAACCGAAATTGCCGTTGATCAGGGCCACGGCGCCGAACACAATCAGCAGCGTTTTGCCGATAGCCGCGAGCAGGATGGCCACCTGGGATAAATGGCGGTCATCGAGATTGAACATGTGCTTAATGCGCATCCCCAGCGGCGTATTCGGTGCAAACAGACCGTCACATAAATCCACTACCAGATGAATCAGCAAATAAAGAAGCGACAGCACCATCGCCAACCACACCAGCTCATAGGTCAGGAAGCGGGCCAGCGAGATATAGCCAATCAGCAAGGTAATCAAAATCGCGGTGGCGGTAATGCAAACTTGTATCAGACCCACCACGGCCGACCGCGTTTCCAGCGGCGCGCCCTCGGCCAGCAATTTACGCCGCGTGCGCTTGATGCGAAGCGGGCCGCTGAACGCCACCAGCGCCACCAGCAGCGCCGAAAGCCCATAGCCGAAAATGGTCGTCGACACACTGGTGCCGACGCTGCTGTTGAGCTGCTCAATAGCGCCTGAAATCAGCACGAAGGTGGCCAGCAGCGGCGGCAGCGGCTTCATGGCAAGGGCGATGGCGTCGGGGATCGCCGGCAGGCGCCATGAGGGGCGGTGATTGGATAAAAACGCGCGGCCCAGCCCGGCGATGAGCGAGGCAAAAAACGTCAAACGCAACACGCCATCGGCAAAATCTACCAGCTCGTCGGAGACATCCGGCAGACGGGTGAGCAGCCAATAAAGCAATTGCGCCCCTACCCCTACGCTTAACACGGTGACCAGCGCGGTGAAGCAGGCAAGAAAGCTGCGGCGCAGGCGGCCTTCGGGCATAATGTGGATACTGAACCAACCCAGGGGTCTATCCAGCCAGCGAGAGCTGAAACCCCACACCAGCAGCGCCAGCACCAGCAATGCGGCGGAGCCGACGCGCCATTCCGGCGACCAGTCTTGCTGCAAGGCGTCGGCCACGTCGTCGGAGAAACTGGCCAGCCGGCGCTTATCCTCAGACTGGGGCTGCGTCACCGGCGTCCAGAAGCGCGCCGACAAAATACTGCCCGAATTGAGCGCCATCTGCGAGCACATGGTATTGCAGCGAATATCGGCTATCTGCACCGACAGCTTGGTGGCGCTGGAGCTGACGGTTCTGGCGCGCTCGATTTGGCTGTCCAGCAGCGCTTTGCGCGCGTTTAAACTATTGCGGCTCTGGACGACGGCGCTGGTTTCCTTCATCGCGCCGGCCGCCGGCGGCGGGCCCAGCACGTCCAGCTGTCCCTGTAGCTGCGTGCGATCGGGCTGCAACGCGGTCATCAGCGTATCGGCGTCGTTGGCTAATTGCATGGCGCTGTCGTTCAGGGCGCTCAACTGGTTGTCGGCGGTGGCATTCGACACTTGTTGCTTTAGCGTATCGAGGCCTTTTTGCAATTTGTTCAGCTCCGCCGCGGCATTGATTTTCACCGGCTTGGCGCTGTCGGCGGCAGCCTCCTGCGCGTCATCCGCACGCGCCCCGGTTGAGAGAGTGCCAAACGCCAGCATGACGCTGAAAAGAAGGATCCAAACAGCCTTCATAATACAATTGGAAAACCTAGGCATAGCGTAATTTATCTCGCAATCGTTAAAGCAGCAGCCAGACGTGCCGGGGACCGGTCGCGTCGCAAATCTTCCATCGCCGGCGAATGCAGGGTGGCGTCAACAATCTTACCAGCTTATTATGTTTTTAGCGTCATCGTCAGCTGACAGTCAGCACCTTCGCGGATCGCGCCATTTATTGAAAACGGCCTTAGGCATATTCAGTCCCTCACTATCCGCTCGTCTGTACTACAATCGTAGCAACTGTCTACCCTGGCGCACGCCGGTGCCCGCCGGCGCCTTTTTCAACAAAGACCGAGGTAAAAAAACTATGAGAAACTTTATCTTTTCGTCACCGGGAAAGTATGTTCAGGGTAGCGGCGTCCTGGATGAATTGGGTCATTACCTGTCCGCTTTGGGCAGCAAAGCCTTTCTCATCGCCGACGATGTGGTGTGGGGCATCACCGGGGAGCGGGTGCAGGCCACGCTGAAAACAGCCGACATCGCCTACCGCTATGAACGTTTTAACGGCGAGGCATCGGGCAACGAAATCCTCCGTCTGGCGAGCGTGGCCCGCGATGAGCAAACCGCCGTTGTGGTCGGTCTCGGCGGCGGCAAGACGCTGGATACCGCCAAAGCGGTGGCGGATGAATTGAAACATCCGGTGGCCATTGTGCCGACCGTCGCCTCCACCGATGCGCCGTGCAGCGCGCTGTCGGTCATTTATAGCGACGATGGCGTGTTTGACAGTTACCGTTTTTACACTAAAAATCCGGAATTGGTGCTGGTGGATACCGCCGTCTGCGCCCAGGCGCCGGTGCGGCTGTTTGCTTCTGGCATCGCCGATGGCCTGGCGACCTACGTGTAAGCCCAGGCGGTCAAACGCACCAATGCCCTGTCGATGGTCGGCGGCAAACCGACCATCGCCGGTATGGCAATTGCCGCCGCCTGTGAGGAAACCTTGCTCACGTATGGCTACAGCGCTTACCAGGCGGTTGCGATGCGCATGGTCACGCCCGCGGTGGAAGCCAATACGCTGCTTTCCGGGTTGGGATTTGAAAACGGCGGTCTGGCGGGCGCTTATGCGATTCACAATGGCTTTACCGCCATTCAGGGGGATATCCATCACCTGACCCACGGCGAAAAAGTCGCTTACGGCACGCTGACGCATATGGTGCTGGAGCAGCGGCCGGATGAAGAAATCGCCCGTTATATCCGCTTTTACCGCGCCATCGCCATGCCGACCACGCTTAAGGCGCTGCATTTGGAAAACGAGCCCTATGAAAACCTGGTAAAAGTGGGCGCGCTTGCCTGCGCTGAAGGAGACACCCTGCGCAACTTGAATCTTTATCTAAGCGCTGAGGACGTGGCGCAGGCAATTATCGCCGTCGACGCATTCAGCCGTACCGTTGCCGATTGATGGCCCCATGACCGCAAAAGAAGCCGAACTACGGAAAGTGAAGCGTCTGGCGCTGGCCTTGCTGGTCAGCGCCGCGGCGGTCTTTATCCTCACGCTTTTCCTGCCGGCCAATTTCTGGGTCAACGGCCTGAAAGCCGTTTCTGAAGCGGCCATGGTAGGGGCGTTGGCGGATTGGTTCGCGGTGATCGCACTGTTTCACCGCGTACCGCTGCCTTATTATTGCGCGACATACCGCCATCATTCCGCGTAATAAGGCGAAAATCGCCGATAATCTAGCGCTGTTCGTCCAGGATAAATTTCTGGATACCGCGTCGATAGTTGCCCTGATACGCCGTCACGATCCGGCACAGCTCATTGCCGGCTGGCTCACCGCGCCGGAGAACGCCGCCCGGCTAAGCGGTTATCTCTTGCCGTTGCTGCGCGGCTTGCTGGATTTCACCGACGATCGGCGTATTCAAGCTTTTCTGCGCCAGGCGGTGCATGCGGCGATCGACAAAATCGATTTGACCCGCTCCACGGCCTCGATTCTGGATATCCTGACCCGCGACGGGCGCCACCAGGCCCTGCTGGATGCGGCGATTTCCCAATTAACTTTGTTGCTGAACAAGCCGGAAGCCCGTGCGCTTATCAGCGAACAGATCGTGCGCTGGTTCAAACGCGAGCATCCCATCAAGGAACGACTGCTGCCGACGGACTGGCTGGGTGAACACAGCGCTGAGCTGATTTCCAACGCGGTCAATGCCATTTTGGACGATATCAGCCAGGACAGCGACCACGCCTTACGCCGGCGGTTCGATAGGATCACGCGCCATCTTATCACCCGGCTTAAGCAGGACTCGGCAATGGCCCTCAGAGCCGTTGAGATCAAGGCGTATCTGAAAAATGATGAGGCGCTTAACCGCTACATCCGCGAAGCTGTGGGGCGATATGCGCACCTGGCTGAAATCGGATCTCGCGAGCGATAGTTCGTTGCTGCATGCCCGGGTGGCGGGATCTGGCCGCTGGCTGGGCGAAACCCTGTCGCGCGATCCCGGCCTGCGCGCATCGTTAAACCATCATATGGAATTAGCGGCGACGAAAATGGCGCCGGAATTCGCCCTGTTTCTCACCCGCCATATCAGCGATACGTTAAAAAGCTGGGATCCGCGGGACATGTCGCGGCAAATAGAGCTCAATATCGGCCGTGACCTCCAGTTTATCCGTATCAACGGCACGTTGGTGGGGGGACTTATTGGCGTCGTCCTCTATCTGCTATCACAACTGCCGACGCTGCTGACGTTGCTCTCGGGGTGACGTGCCGGCGGGCATTAGCCGAGCACCGGGACAAACGTCGCCGCGACAACCGCCGCCGCCCTCGTGTTGCCCGGCGGGCAGGCTTTTTTTGTCCGCCCGTGCGTTTTCCAGGCGCCGACGTCGGGCCTTTATTGCGCGTCAGCTACACTGAGAGGTAACCGATTTCAGACTTGCTGGAAGGAAAGCGCCTGTTATGACGGATTTACCTAAAGCCGGCATTACCCGCAATATTGGCGATCGCGGAATTATCGGCGACCTGCGCTCCTGTGCGCTGGTGGCGCACGACGCAACCATTGATTACTTCTGCTGGCCCGATCTCGACAGTCCGTCGGTCTTCGCCGCACTCTTGGACAGCGAGCAAGCCGGCCTGTTCAGACTGCAACCGGACTGGTCCGACGCGCGGCTACAACAGTTGTACCTGCCGGATACCAATATTCTGCAAACCCGCTGGCTATCGCAACAGGGGGTGGCGGAGGTAACGGACTATATGCCGATCGGCGACGATACCGATCGGATGCCGCTTATCGTACGTCGATTACAGGTGCTAAAGGGCAGCGCGAATTGGCGCATGCGCTGCGCGCCGATGCCCGACTACGCGCGCGCGCCCCGATGCCAGGTACCATGATGGCGCGGTGACGTTTGTCACCGACGGCCAGCCTTCTTTGCGGCTGGCCGCAAGCGTCGCGCTCAAGTGCGACGAGCATGCCGCGATGGCGGCATTTTCACTGGGTCCGGGCGAACAGGCGACTTTCGTTTTCGGCGGCGCCGACGATGACCGGGTAGCGGTGGAGAATACCGACCTTCTCTTCGCCGAGACGCTGCATTATTGGCAACTCTGGTCGGCCCGCAGCAATTACCGCGGCCGCTGGCGGGAAATGGTTAACCGGTCGGCGCTGGCGTTAAAATTGCTCACCTCCGCGCGGCATGGTTCCATTGCCGCCGCCGCCACTTTCGGACTGCCGGAGACGCCGGGGGGGGGAACGCAACTGGGATTATCGCGCCTCCTGGCTGCGCGATGCCTCGTTTAGCGTCTATGCCTTGATGCGACTGGGCTATACCGAAGAGGCGAAGGCGTTTAACCACTGGGTCGGCCAGTGTATGGCCAACAGCCAGTTTGAACCGGAGAAGTTGCAGGTTGTTTACCGTCTCGACAGCGGCACCGAACTGCCGGAAGCCGAATTGCCCCATCTGGCCGGCTATGGCGTGGCTAAACCAGTACGCGTCGGTAACCTGGCCTATCGCCAGTTACAGCTGGATATCTATGGCGAACTGCTGGACGCCATTTATCTGGCCAATAAATATGGCGATGCCATTCAAAATCAGGGCTGGCAGTATGTAGTGAATACCGTCAATCACGTGTGTGAGTGCTGGCAACAGGCGGACGCCGGTATTTGGGAAATGCGCGGCGAGCCGCAGCATTTTCTCCATTCGCGATTAATGTGCCGGGTGGCACTGGATCGCGCGCTGCGCCTCGGCATGAAGCGGTCGCTGTCAATGCCCTATGACCGCTGGGACAAAGCCCGTGCCGCCATTCGCGAAGATATATGGCAAAATTTCTGGAACCCGGAACTCGGCCATTTTACCGCCACCCGCCACGGCAAAGATTTGGACGCATCGATGCTGCTGATGCCGCTGTTCCGCTTTGTCAGCGCTACCGCCCCCGACTGTCTGGCAACCCTGGACGCCATCCGTGCCCATCTGGTGCATGATGGTCTGGTACGGCGTTATATCGCCGAAGAGACGCCAGCCGACCCTCTGGAGGGCGAAGAAGGCGCCTTCGCCGCCTGCTCCTTTTGGTATGTGGAATGCCTGGCGCGCGCCGGGCGAGTCAGCGAAGCGCATTTTGAATTTGAAAAGCTGCTGCGCTATGCCAATCCGCTGGGTCTGTACGCAGAAGAGTTTGACCGACGCGGCTACGCGCTCGGCAACACGCCGCAGGCGCTGACGCATCTGGCGCTGATAAGCGCCGCCTTCTTCCTCGATCGCAAACTTGACGGAAAAGATCCGCTATGGCAGCCCTATCGCCACCCCGGTGCGGGTAAGGGCGTTTCGCCCGCGATCGCTTTATGTTAGCAACATTAGCAACGACGAATTCGGCGGCGGATCGCCTTTTTTCGGCTGAATAAGGTGGGTGCAATGCGCATATTAGTGGTAGGCGCCGGCGCAAACGCTGCGCCACAACGGGCTGCGGATCTTAAGCCCCAACGGCAATGTGACGCTGCAGCCAGCGCTGGTGGAAGCCGGCAGCCTCACGAGTCATTATGATCTGATCCTGTTATCGGTAAAAGCCTTCTCGCTGGCGTCGGCAATGGACGGTATCGCGCCCGCCGTCGGCCAGACAACGACTATCGTGCCCTTGCTCAACGGCATGGCGCATTTGGCGCGCCTGCGCGAGCGCTTCGGCACGGAGGCGATAATGGGCGGCGTGTGTAAAATTGCCGCCACGCTGTACGCACAGGGCCGCATTGTACAATTCACCCCGCTGCATCAGCTCTGTTATGGCGAGCTGGATGATAGCCGTACGGAACGGCTGGCGCGTGTCGACGCCGCCCTGGGCAACGCCGGTTTTGACGCCTGCGCCGTCCCGTCAATTACCACCGCGCTATGGGAAAAGTGGATACTGTTATCGAGCCTTGGCGGTATCACCTGCCTGATGCGCGGCACCATCGGCCAAGTCGCGGCGGCGCCCGGCGGGCCAGCCTTCGCGCACGCGCTGGTGGCGTAGGTGGTGTCGATCGCAGAGGCCGGCGGCTACCGGCGGCGTGATGATGTCATCGCGGAAACCACCACCCTGATGAGCCAACAGGGGTCGCCCATGACCTCTTCTCTGTATCGGGATTTGATAGCCGGTAACGCCGTGGAGGCCGATCAGATCATCGGCGATCTGAAAGCCCACGCCGACCACGCCGGCCTGTCCGTTCCGCTGCTGAGTGCGGTATGGACGCACCTGTCGGTTTATCAGCAAAACCGGGAATAACGTGACGGGCCCAACTTAGCGAAACTTGGCGTGATTCTCATCACGGGTCTGCTTGAACTGGCCCGCTAGCTGCTTCGCGCCCACTATATCGCCTTTCTCCACCTTTGCCTGCGCCTGCTCGATTTGCCCTAGTAACGTATCGATACCCCGCCGATAGTCCTGCATTTGCGGGCTTTCCGGCGCTTGCCCGCGTAGTTTCGGCGGCGTGGCGGGCATCTATGGCCGCAGCGTGCATATCCGCCAGCGCCTGTTTCAGGGTGGCCGGATTATCGGTGTGAAGGACCGCGCTGTCATTGGCGGCAATCATATCCATATCTTCGCTCAGCTCCCGCGCCGTCGCCGCAGTAGCAAACAGGACGGCCAGAAGCGGTAACAGCGCAAGCAAGAACCTTCTCATACCGGTGGCGACAAGGATCATGTTCAGTGTCCATTATGGGCTAAGGAAGGTAGGCCGAAGCCAATGAGAAATATCATTGGCCGGCGATCTTCGTCATGGAGCAAGAACCTTCATCGTTGGTGGCATTAGCAGTCACCGAGGAGCGATTCGTTTCACCCACCGACGATATTGAGCATGGCTGAAAGGCAGCGTCATTGACCGGCGATTTTCATCGCCGACAGCAGTACCGAACCGCATTGGATATTGCTGCGGATCTCGGTATCGCTGCCGATGCTGACGATATTGCGCAGCATCTCTTTCAGGTTGCCGGCGATGGTTATCTCGCTGACCGGGTATTGAATTTCGCCGTTTTCTACCCAGAAACCGGCGGCGCAGCGGGAATAGTCGCCGGTAATGGCGCTGACTCCATGCCCCATCAGCTCCGTCACCACCAATCCGCGCCCCATTTGTTTTAACAGAGCGGCGAAATCGATCGCCTGGTGCGATATCCGCCAATTGTGTATGCCGCCGGCGTGCCCTGTGCTCTCAAGGCCCAACTTGCGCGCCGCATAACTGCCGAGCAACCAGGTGTTGAGCACGCCGTCGTGCACGATGGCGCGATCGCTGGTTCTCACCCCTTCACTGTCAAACGGCGACGAGGCCAGTCCTTTGCGCAGATGAGGGCACTCTTGAATGGAGAGCCAATCGGGCAAAATGGCCTTACCGAGCGAATCGAGCAGGAATGTCGACTTGCGATACACATTACCGCCGCTGATGGCCCCGACGAGATGGCCAAACAATCCGGTGGCGACTTCGGCGGCAAACAGCACCGGTGCCTCCATGGTCGGCAGCTTACGTGGATTAAGGTGCGCTAGCGTGCGGCGTGCGCACTCCTCACCCACCCACTGCGGCGAGCGCAAATCGTCGAAGGCGCGGCCAAGGGTATAGGCATAATTGCGCTCCATATCGCCGCCGCTTTCGGCTATCACGCTACAGGAGAGAGAATGGCGTCGGCTGCTGTAGCTTTGCAGCATGCCGTGACTATTGCCGAACACGCGGGTGCTAAAATGGCTATTAAAGCTGCCCCCTTCGGTGTGGGTAATACGCTTATCGCTTTTAAGGGCCGTCTGCTCGGCCTCGGCAGCCAGGGCAATCACGTGTTCGGCATCCAGCGCGGCGGGGTGGAATAAATCCAGATCCTGCGCCTCGAACGCCAGCAGCGTTTTCTCCGCCGGCCCGGAGGCGGGATCGGGTGAAGTGTAACGAGCAATGTCCAGCGCGGCGGCCACGGTGCGGGCAATCGCATCCTGACTGAGATCGGTGGAGGAAGCGCTGCCTTTGCGCTGCTGATAATAAACGGTAATCCCCAGAGCGCCATCGCTGTTGAATTCGACATTCTCCACCTCGCCATAGCGGGTGCTAATGCCGATACCGGTCGTCTTGGTCACCGCCACTTCCGCCCCGTCCGACCCGGCGCGCGCCAGCTCCAGCGCCTGAGCGACCGCATTTTCCAAAAGTGTACGTTGCTGAGCGACCTGGGTGACTAAATTTATGCTTCCGCTATTATTCATAGAGCATTATCCGCTTGAGGGGATCTCGCCGCACGCCCGGCAAAATCGGATTATGCGGTCAGCCAATCTGAAACCGCTTTGCATCATGCCCTCAGTCTAACAGTCCGTAATGCATTTGGCACTGTGCGCGCGAAGAACGGCAGGCGGGAGCCGCCGGCGAGCCTCCCTCGCTGTGCGGATGATGCTCGCGCACGCCGCGCGGCCTCAGCCGTGATGGCACTCGTGGCCTTTGCCATCGGGCTCATCCGGCGCTAAGAGGCGTTTTATCGTCGTGCGGCGGATAGCGGCGAAGGGGCCGTTGGGCGTCATGCCGTGGATGGCAGCGATAAGCGGCCGCTTGGCGTCATGCCGTGGATGGTGGCGATAAGTGGCCGTTTGACCTCGTAGCATGAAATGCACCGATAAGAGGCGTTTTGACATCGTGCGGTGAAAGGCGGCTAAAATTGACATTTTGATATCGTGCGGTGAAATAATGCCGTTGATAATCCGAGGCAACCTGCTAGGATGAGCCTCTTTTTGAGGAACCCCTATGAACAAACAGCCGGAAGAGTGGCAGGACCCGCAGCCTTCGCAGCAGCAGGCCAATGAGCAAGATGAAATAATCTGGGTCAGCAAGAGTGAAATCAAACGCGACGCCGAAGCGCTAAAACAGCTAGGCGTCGAGCTGGTGTCGCTCGGCAAAAACGCGCTGGAAAAAATCCCGCTGGACGATGACCTGCGCGCCGCCATCGCGCTGGCGCAGCGCATCAAACGCGAAGGGCAGCGCCGGCAAATACAGCTTATCGGCAAGATGCTGCGCGCCCGGGACCCGGAGCCTATCCAGCAGGCGCTGGACAAACTGAAAAACCGCCATAACCAGCAAGTCACCTTGTTTCATAAACTGGAAGTGCTGCGCGACAAGCTGCTTGTCCATGGCGAAGACGCCATTGCACAAGTGCTGGAAAGTTACCCGCAGGCCGACCGAGAACAATTAAGGGCACTGGTGCGCAATGCTCAGAAAGAGCAGGCAGCCAACAAACCGCCAAAAACCGCGCTCCAGCTTTACCAATACTTGCGCACCCTGGCCGAGGCAGACTAACGCCGCGTCGGGGGCGCCGCGCGTTGCGCCACCGTCCGGCGCCCGCTGCCGTCTGCCTGCACGTTGAAATGCAGCTTTCCCTGCAGTTCCTCTTCCGCTTCGTCAAACAGCAAAATCAGCTCGCCAAAACGCCGCCTTTTCGAGGCGGTTAGATGCAGAAATTCGATCTCAACCGGCAACGGCAAACGGCTCATGACCATACGCCACAGGCCGTCGAGATTGGCATCATAAGGCTCGCTAATGGCGAATTGGCGATCAAAAGCGCGATAAAAAGCCGGCAGGTCGGCTATATGATTAAAATCGAAGGATACTTTCTCCATAGGGCGCTCTCCGCTTAACCGGTTGTTGTCTCTCCGTCCGGGCGCATTGGCGGTACCCGCCGGCATGGGCGGGCGACCACCGGCGCCCTCAGAGCCCGCCGATGTGCAGCGTCTTGACTTCCAGATAATCTTCCATACCCAGCACTGACCCTTCACGCCCCAACCCGGACTCTTTTACGCCGCCAAACGGCCCGAGCTCGGTGGAGACCGCGCATTCGTTAATCCCCACCATGCCGCTCTCAAGCGCCGCCGCCACGCGAAACACCCGCGCCAGATCCCGGGTGTAAAAGTAAGCGGCCAGACCATAGGGCGTATCGTTGGCGCGCCGGATCACCTCTTCCTCATCGGTGAAGCGGAAGCAGGCGGCAACCGGGCCAAAAGTCTCCTCACACGCCAGCTTGCATGTCGTCGGTCACCTCGGCCAGCACCGTAGGCTGGAAAAAGTTGCCGCCCAGCGGGTGGCGTTTACCGCCCGTGACCACGCGCGCGCCCTTCGACAGCGCATCATTCACATGCTCCTCGGCTTTTTCCACTCCGGCACGGTTAATCAGCGGCCCGACTACCACGCCGTCCTCGGCGCCGTTGCCGACGGTCAGTTTCTCCACTTCCTGCGCCAACTGCGTAACGAACCGATCGTAGACGCCGTCCTGAATAAAGAAGCGGTTGACGCTGACGCACACCTGCCCCGCATTACGGAATTTGTTGGCCATGGCGCCAGCCACCGCAGCCGGAATATCGGCGTCGTCAAACACAATATACGGGGCATTGCCCCCCAGCTCCATGGAGATTTTTTTCATGGTATCGGCCGCGTTGCGCATCAGCGTTTTGCCGACCTCGGTCGACCCGGTAAACGTCACCTTACGCACGGTGCTGCTGGCCATAATGGCATCGCTTATTGCATGGGTATCGCCGGCAACGCCATTAAGAACCCCGTCCGGCACGCCGGCCTGCTGCGCCAGCGCCAGCAGCGCAAACGCCGACAGCGGCGTCGCGTTCGCCGGCTTGATAAGCGCCGTACAACCTGCGGCCAGTGCCGGGCCGAGTTTGCGGGTAAGCATCGCCATCGGGAAGTTCCAGGGGGTAATGGCCGCGACTACGCCTACCGGCTCTCGGGTGGCGAAGATGCGCGAGTGGCCTTTGGCGGGCGGAATGATTTCGCCGTTGACCCGCTTGGCCTGTTCGGCAAACCATTGTATAAAGCTGGCGGCATACGCTACTTCGCCGGCGGCTTCCTTGACGGGCTTGCCCTGCTCGGCGCTCATCAGTTTTGCCAGATAGGGTTGATTCTCCATGATGAGCTGATACCAGCGGTAGAGCACCTCTGAACGCGCTTTTGCCGTTTTGGCGCGCCAGGCCGGAAAGGCCGCCGCGGCGACGGCAATGGCCGCATCGGTTTCCGTTTTGCCCGCTTTGGCAACCCGGGCAAGCACTTCGCCGGTGGCCGGATTTTCCACATCGAAGGTGGTGTCGGACGTATGCCATTGGCCATTGATAAAATAGCCGGTCTGGAACAAAGTATGCGCCTGAAGCGTTGCGTTATCTGTCATGGTGTCCTCGCGATGAAAAGAGGTCCCTGCCGGGGAGAAAAAGGCTGTTAGCTATCAGTATAGTTGCCGGCGCCTGGAGCGCGCGGACGCGGTGGGAGGAAATGGGTGAGCGGCGCTGGCGCAGCCTGCGCGGGCAATAGGACGGGGTGCCGCCTTCACCCGCCTACGGCGCAGGAAATAACGCCCCGACCGCGGATGCCCGCGCCGCGTTAACCGCTCAGGGCGTGGCGGTAGCGCCGGAGAATATCGATCAGGCGCTCTACCGAGGCAATGATGTCCGGTGCAACCTGATACACCTCCAGCTTATGCCGGTAAACGCGCATTTCTTCGAGCAGCTGATCGAATTTACCGCTGCGGCGCGGATCGGAGCGCGACACCAGAACCTGATCGGCAGTGGCACGAATCTGACGGTGCCAGGCCGACAAATACTCATTGACCGGGATATCCCGCGCTGCGTAGCCGCTGGTGCGCCACAATCAGCAGCAGCGCCAGGCGATATTTGGCCACATCGCCGGGAAAGATCGCCATCAAGTGAAACAGCTGCTGATACAGCAACGGCAAGTGATTGACCCGCCAGCGCGTCTTATTGGTGGACATTGCCGAAACCGCGCCATAGACAAAACGGTTGAGCAGGATCCGCCCCGCCCGCTGCTTCGCGGTGTCGCGAATCAGTAAAATAACCAACGTCGCCAGAACACAACCGATAAGTTGGCCGATGGCGCTGTCGAGAAAGGTACTGATATTGAACGACATCGGGTTAGACAACACCAGGACATTGATAGTGCCCGCCAGGGTGCCGAGCGTGCCGAGGCGACGTTTTTGAACTTCGATGCCGATGATGAAAGCCAAAATGCCCAGGGCAATACAGAGCAACAACAAGCTCTGCTGGGTCTAGGGCATAATCAACATGTAATACAGCGCGCCAATGGGCAGCGCCGCCGCCATGCCGATCACAAAATCTTTTGCCACCAGCAGCGGATTGGGCAAGCGCATCGCCAGCGATGTGACCACCGCCAACATCACCATACAGGCGCTGCCGGCGCTCCAGCCGGTCCACAGCCAAAACAGGCAACCGAGCGCGGTAGCAATACCGGTACGCAAGCCGTTGATCATCGCATGCCGCCCTTCGGGGGAAGGCGCGGTCACCTCTTGCTGCGTGTTTAGTACCGACGCCTCGACGCCGCTTATCCGTGCGTTGCTCTTCACTCCTTTCATCAGCAGCAGGTAGCGCGTCGCGCTACCCACCCAAGTATAAAGGGTTTGCGGCGTATCCCGCGTTGGCGTGGCGGCGATCACCTGACGCATCAGCTTCATCCGGCGATGGATCGCGCCCACGGTATCGGCAGGTTCGCTAAGCAGCAACAGGAGATGGGACTTCACGTAATCAGGATGATTTTGCAGGATCAAAAACGTTTCGCACGCCTGGGTAATCAGCGTGAGCGACAGGGTATTGATGGCGATAAGCCGCTGA
This sequence comes from Candidatus Sodalis endolongispinus, assembly GCF_018777395.1. Classification (GTDB taxonomy): domain Bacteria; phylum Pseudomonadota; class Gammaproteobacteria; order Enterobacterales; family Enterobacteriaceae; genus Sodalis_B; species Sodalis_B endolongispinus. The sequence continues at coordinate 222,146 of NZ_JAFJYC010000001.1, read as the reverse complement.
TTGCTGGCCTGCCAGTGGGCCGATTCCATCATCAGGTTGCTGCGCATGCCCGATAAGGCGTTGGTGGCTTTGACCAGCGCGCTCCAGGCGTTATCAACGTCTTCTTTCGGCCCATTGCTCACACACAGCTGCAGCAAACGATAATGGTCGACAAGCAGCTTATCCAGCGCGTGATCGATATCGCGCTTGATGGAACGGGGCTAAAAGAGGATATCGGCCAAGATGGCGCACACAATGCCCAAAACGATCTCGCTTACGCGTTCCACGGCTAACCATCTGCGGGAAGCTTTGAATACCGACAATAATGATAAGCGTGGTGTAACCTGCCAGGCCGAAGGCATACGAGTTCTCCACTTTCACCAGCGAGGAAATCCACACGCACAGACCGGCCCAGATGCAGCTTAACAACAGCATCACCACCGGCGCACGGATGGTCAGGATAATAATCACCAGCGCGTCCAGGCAGCCGATAAACGTGCCGATAATCCTCAACAGACCGCGATGGCGGATCGCACCGGCGAACGGCTCGCCGCCGGCGGCAAAGGCCGGGCCAGCGGTAACAATGGCGGCAGTGAGAACCGACCAGCGCGGCGTTTGCAGCTGAAAATGAAAACCGAGTACCAGCGCCAGCAGAATGGCAAACGTCAGCTTAAAAGCAAAGCGCCAGTGGAAAAAGAGAGGTTGCAGCATCAGCGTTCCACCGGTTAGCCAAACTCGCGCAGGCGGTGAATCAGCTGCATCAAAGGAGACACCCGCCCGGGCTGGCCATCGCGTCGGCCGGTAATAACCACCGTCGCCGTCGTGCCTGCCGGGTAGAGATCGCCTTGCTGCTCATCAAGCAGTATCTTCACCGGTACGCGCTGCGCCAGGCGCACCCATTCCAAATTGGAGTCGACGCTGGCAAGCCCTTTACTGTCCACCGCACTACTGCTGTTGTTGACACCGGCGGCAATACTGTCGACGGTACCGGTGAGGATACGGTTACTACCAAGCGGCGTGATTTCCACGCGATAGCCCGGCCGTACCCTTTCCAGTTTGGTTTCTTCCATATAGGCCAGCAGATAGAAGGTGTCTTTTTTCACCATGGCAACCGCTACCGAGCCGCGGGTGATGAACTCGCCAGCGTGAACATTCAGGTTGGTGACCCAGCCGTCCGCACCTCGGTGCGCGCCAGATCCATCCTGGCCAAATTCCGCACCGCGATGGCTTTGGCCAGTTGATGGCTGACGGTCGAAAAATCGTTACTGGCCTGATCGATTTGTTCCTGGGACATGGCGTTGGTGACGAGGCTGCGTCGCCGCGATGCTTCGCGTTTTTTCTCCTCCGCCAGCGCCTGATAATAACTCACGTCCGCTTCCTGATAGCGCGGTTTATCGACGACCAATAGCAGATCGCCTTTTTTTACCGGTTGATTATCGCGAAGAGGCACAGCCGTTAGCAGGCCGCTGACGTCCGGCGCAATCGCCAAGACATCGGCGGTGAATTTAGCGTCCCGCGTCCAGGGAGACTCGGTATAAAAGGACCAGGCGCGGAAAATGGCAATAGCGGCAATCAGCACCAGCAGCAGGGTGACACCGACGCGCAGGATTTTGGCGGTAAGGGTTTTCACGGCGACCTCAGACGAAAAAACAAGAAATCAAATAAAAAACACAGCAATACAGTGCAGTGTTAAACAAGGCCGGATGCCAAACGAAATCATAGAGTCCGCTGGGCAACAATAACCTGCGCAGCGCGAAAAACAGCGCCAGCGAGAGAATCAACTCGAATAATACCGGTGGAAAAGACAGGCCGAAAATCACCATGACCGGAAGTAAACTCATACTTTTTCCTTTGACTGTAACCGTGTCGGTTCCTGATGTACCCTGCGCCGCTCGGGCATGGTTGAGGCGGCAAAAGGCCGTCATCCCCCGGTCGCGCTCAGGATGAGTATAGAACCCCTTCGGGGGAATGAAGACGCTTTCCGGGAGAGGCGGGGGCAGGCCGATCGGGTACAGCCCGTGCAAATTGTTACTATTTATTAAAAACTGATAAACTGCTAAGCGGACCTAGGCTGATGGACGCGATACACTGAACCAGCGCTGTTATATTACCCTGTACATTCCGTTGGTTTCAACATAACGTGATATAAATCACTTTTAAGCCAGAGTGAATAATGGAAAGATTAAAACGTATGTTGATTTTCGCCCGGGTGGTGGAGGCCAATTCATTTACCAGCGCCGCCCGCCGGCTACAAATGAGCGTTTCATCCGTCAGCCAGACCGTGGCGAAACTGGAAAATGAATTACAGGTTAAGTTGCTCAATCGCAGCACCCGCAGTATCGGTCTGACCGAATCCGGCAAGATCTACTATCAGGGCTGTCGCCGGATGTTGCAGGAATTCAACGAGGTGCACGAGCAATTGTTCGCCTTTAACAATACCCCTATCGGCACGTTGCGCATCGGTAGCTCGTCGATGCTGGCCCATAATGTCCTGGCTTCGATAACCGCCGAGATGCTGAAAGAGTATCCCGACCTGTCGGTCAATCTGGTGACCGGCATTCCGGCGCCGGATCTGATCGCCGATGGACTGGATCTGGTGGTGCGGGTAGGGGCGCTGCAGGATTCCGGTCTGTTTTCACGCCGGGTGGGAATGATGCCGATGGTGGTCTGCGCGGCAAAAAGCTATCTCGCGCAGTGGGGCACGCCTGAGAAACCCGGCGATATGGTCAATTTTTCTTGGTTGGAGTACGACGTTCGCCCTGACAGCGAGTTTGAGCTCATGGCGCAGGAAGGCAGCACGTTGCGCCTGTCGCCGGCGGGCCGCTTTGCCACCAACGATTCCCAGACGCTGATTCGCTGGCTTAACGCCGGCGCGGGCATATGTTATGTGTCGATCATGTGGGTATTGGACGAAATAAAACGCGGTAATGTCGAGATTTTATTCAGCCGTTATCACTCCGATCCGCGGACGGTGTACGCGGTCTATACGGCGCGCGATAAGTTGCCGCTTAAAGTACAGGTGTGCATTAATTATCTGACCGACTATTTCTGCAACGTGACAGAGATGTACCAGACCTTCCGCCAGGACAGCGGGGGGTAATGCTGTGCGAGCCCCGCGGTCTCCGCTTAAGCGACGGCGCAAGCACAGCGGCTTGCGCCGCTTAAGTGTTTTACCGCCATTGCGCAGGCATCCGGCGCGCCCGGGGTTTTAGCAGCGGCGCAAGCACTGCGGTTTGCGCCGCTTAGGTGTTTTGCCGCCATTGCGCAGGCATCCGGCGCACCCGTGGTTTTAGCAACGGCGCAAGCACAGCGTCTTGCGCCGCTTGAGCGTTCTGCCGCGCTAGCGCAGGAAACGCGGCGAACGATGCGGCTCAGGCGGTACCGCCCACGGTGATTTTATCCAGCTTCAGCGTCGGCTGGCCCACGCCCACCGGCAGGCTTTGGCCCTCTTTACCGCAAACGCCGACCCCCTTGTTCAGCGCCAGATCGTTACCCACCATCGAGATTTGCTGCATCGCTTCAATACCGGAGCCGATAAGCGTTGCCCCTTTCACCGGCGTGGTAACGCGTCCATTCTCAATCAAATAGGCTTCCGAGGTAGAGAAAACGAACTTGCCGGAGGTAATATCCACCTGTCCACCGCCAAAGTTGGGCGCGTAAATGCCACGCTCCACGCTGGCGATAATCTCCTCCGGCGTCGATTGGCCTGCCAGCATGTAGGTATTGGTCATACGCGGCATCGGCAAGTGCGCATAAGACTCGCGCCGGCCGTTGCCGGTAGGCGCAACCCCCATCAGCCGGGCATTGAGTTTGTCCTGCATATACCCTTTCAGCCGGCCGTTTTCGATCAGGACATTATATTGTCCCGGCACGCCTTCATCATCGATTACAAGCGAGCCGCGCAGCCCGGCGAGCGTGCCATCCGTCAACCACCGTGCAGAGTTCGGAAGCCACCCGCTTGCCCATCTGGCCACTGAACACCGAACTGCCACGACGGTTGAAATCCCCTTCCAGGCCATGTCCCACCGCTTCGTGCAGCAGCACGCCAGGCCAACCGGCCCCGAGCACCACCGGCATAGCCCCGGCGGGGGCCGCAGCGACACAAAGATTCACCAGCGCCATCCTCACCGCTTCCCGCGCCCAGCTGTCGGCCCGCACTTCTCCGTCAACGTCTTCGAGGAAGAAATCGTAGCCAAAGCGGCCGCCGCCGCCGATGGCGCCGCGTTCGCGTTTCCCGTCCTGCACGATGATGGACAGACGCACCAGCGGGCGCACATCCGCAGCCAGGGTGCCGTCCGTTGCGGCGACCAGGATCTGCTCATAAACACCCGACAAACTGACCTCCTGGACGCGCGCATCGGCGGCGCGCGCCGCCTTATTCACCCGATGCAGTAGCGCGATTTTTTCCTCGCGCGGCAGACTGCCGAGCGGATCCAACTGCGGATACAGGGGGAGGTAGGTCACCGCGCCAAGGGTTTGCACCCGGCCGCTGCCCGCTTCGCTGACAATACTGCGCGCGGCCATCGCGCTTTGATTCAATGCCGCGAGGGTTATTTGGTCGGCATAGGCGAAACCGGTTTTTTCGCCGCTTATCGCCCGCACGCCGACGCCCTGGTCGATGTTATACGACCCCTCTTTAATGATGCCGTCTTCAATGACCCAGGCTTCGTGATAGCTTGATTGGAAATAGAGATCGGCATAGTCCAGACGCCGTGCGCTCATCTGTTCCAGCAGAGAGAAAAGATGCTCATGCTGCAGATGATTAGCCGAAAGTAGATGCTCACTGACTAACGTCAGACTCATAGGTTCTCGCTCTCAAATGAATGAATTTGACCCGCCACGGCTCGAATACAGGCTTGCGTCATGTTTATAGACTGCGGCAATTCCCTGTCGGCGTCAAATAGCCGGCCTTTTAATTCGACTTGGCCTCTGCACCCCGCGGCTGACGTAAAACTTCCTGTATTTTCTGCTCGTCGAGGCTGCCGCTAATATGGTAGCGAATAAGCGATAGCTTTTTCCATAAGGGCGCCAATACGTTGCTGGCGGCAAAGACCGCGGCCCCCACCACCGGGTTAATCACGAATGCAGTCGCCACCCCGACCGTTGCTGAAATTTCTGGCGCGATCACGGCTTGCATATCAATGCGCTGGCGGTTTAAGTCTACATCGCCGGTCATGGCGATATCCGCCTCCAGGCCATCGACCAGCAGGTCGTTGGTATGTAACGTGCCATCTTTCAACCAGGCGGTACCTTTGATCGAATCAAAATAGAACCCTTTGCCGAAGGTGTCGCTAAAATCGAACTGCAATTTACGCAGCAGTGCATCAAAGCTTACCAACCGCAGGAGGCGCCAGGCGCTGCCGCTGCTGATGTTGTCAATTTTGCCTTTGCCCAATTGGCTGTGCAGTACCCCGTTCAGACTGGCGATATCGGGCTGCCAGGGCGCTTCGCGCCAGTGCAAATCGTAATTGATATGGAAAGGTGACTCGCGCAGCGGCAAATCCATGCCGATATAATCAGCCGCGGCGCCGATATCTTTCCCCGCCAGCGTCCCTTTAAGTGAAGTCCGATTCTCGCGGCGGTTATGCAGCCAGCTGCCCTCGGCGGTCAGCCGCGCATTGCCGGTGTCGATTACGCCGCCGGTGAGCATCAGTGTGTCCTGCTGCGGATGGATAGTGGCACTGATCTGCCCCAAATTCTGGCCCTTAATCCAGCACTGGCGGCAAGTGACAGACAGCGCGGGCCAGCCGGCGAAGGAATCGCTGTCGCTTAAAAACTGTGCCGTGGGGGACGTCGCGCCACCCGCGCCGGCAGTAGCAAAAGTCGGGTTGTAAGATAAGCCAGGTAGGCGGGCCAGGGCGCTTTCGCGGCCATGGTCAGCGTGCCGTTAATTTTTTTCCCCTGCGCCGTCACCTTACTGCCGCCGGCCACATTACTGCGGGTCAGCGCCAGTTGATGCCAGACCTGGCCGCCCAGGGTCAGGGCCGGGGTACGCAGCGTCAGCGCATCGGGAAAACGAAAACGCGCGGCCGATAGCGGATCCCCCGCCCCTGTCGGCGATTTCAGCAGCGCCAGCCATTTTTCACCGTCGAGGGCCGACAGCGACAGCGTCAGGCTGCGGTCCGCCGGCAACGCGAGTATCTTGCCACCGTCCGCCCAGGCGCCGCGTGCCAGCGTGACTTGACGCCCCAGCAGCCATTGGCTATTGAAACTGTTGCCGCCGCCGGCGTGGCCGCTTAACAGGAAAGAACGCAGATCGCCGGTAGCGTTTACCGCAAGCGTTAACGGCCGTCCTTCAGGTTTGTCCAGCGGCGGAGGCAAGTGACTGCTTACATCTTTCAAATCGCTTTTCACCGCGACCTGATAGCGTGTGTCCCCTTTCAGCGGCAAAGCGACGGCGATATCGCTCTGCCAGGCGGCGCGGCCGTTGACCGATGTCTTCAGCGCTTCCGGCAGCCCGGGCAGTTGGTTAAGCGCCCAGTCCCCTTTCAGGCCGACGTTGACATCGAAGCCGGTGGGCTTCTCCGTGGTTGTGAAATTCACCGCGACCGGTTGGCCGAACCATTGCGCGTCAAGCGGCGCACTGTCCAAATTCCCGTTGCTGTAATGGAAAGTACCATTAAGCCGCTGTAGCGTGGTGCCCAGCGGTTTGATATGCAGTGAATTGTTGTGCAGCGCTACATTGCCGGCAGCGGTCACCGGCTGGCCGTCGAGAGGAATATCCAGATGCAGATCGCCATGCACCTCACCGCCAACCTGCAGCTCATCAAGCGTTTTGCCGAGCGACGCTTTGAGCGGTATTTGCAGGAAATAGTCGCGGATAGCGTCGCCGGTGCCGATAAGGCCGGCGTCAATCAAGAGCTTTTCTTTGGAATAATCGGGAATACTGGCGGCGATATTGCTGCCCTTAGCCTCACCGAGCACGGTTTGCGGCGCATGCATAAACAGGCCGTCGTTGACGAAATCCAGGTCGATATCCAACTGCGTTAGCGCCGGCCAACCGGGTTCAAACTCATATTCCGCCTGCTTGAGCGTCACCCACACCTCAAACTGTCCGTCGTTATGTTTGAACGGGAACCGGCTGTGGTTGCCGGCAAATAATAGAGTCGCATTATCGACTTGACCGCCTTTAAGCGCGCCGGTCAGGTAGTCCACCAGGCGGTTCCCCATCAGTGGCTCCGTGAAATAGCGCCAGGCATCAGCGGCGTTATCCAGGCGCAAACCGGCCAGGATATCCAGCCAGGGCTCGCCTTTCACCGGCTTATGGAAATAGAAATCGCCGTTGGCCCACAACGACCTTGCCTGCGCATCGATATGACGGCCCCACAGCACCAACCCTTCCTGCGGGTTATGACGCCAGTCAAAGGTTGCACGGGCGCGGGACAGCATCAGCGGCGCGCGGAACATGCTCGGATAGGGGAGCGTGCTGTCGTCCAGCGCCAGCTGCAGCCGGCCGGTGGCCAGCGAGCCTTCTGCCGAGCAAGAGACGTGCTCCGCCCCCGGCAGCAGCTCCCAGGTCTGCCAACTGAGGTTCCGCCAGCGCGCCTGAAAACGCGTGGCGCCGGCGTCACCGCCGAAATAAGCGGCAGTAGCGGGCTGAACCGCTCCAAAGCGAGCCCGCTGGCGCGCAGGCGGATCTCGCTCTCCCGATCAGGGAAAAAGAGATGCCGTTTCGCCGGCAGCCAGAATAAGGACAACGCAGCGTGCGACCAGGATTGGCCGTCGGTGGCAATATTCAGCGCCGGCACGTCCATCTGCCAGGCATCTTGCCGCTTACTAAGATGGAGCGCCAGCTGACTGACGTCGAGCCGGTGCGTCTGGTCGCCGTCCTGCCACAGCGCCGCGCCACGGCTGAGCAGCGCGTCCGCACCGGCGATCTCCCCCTTTTCTAGGGTAAGCCAGGCCGCCAGACTGAAATCGGCGCTTTGCAGGCCGGTACTGCTCTGCAGCAGCTGGCTGAACCACGGCTTAAGATCGACATCGCTGGCCTGCAGATACACCTTGCCGTTATCGAGCAGCCCCTGCTGATCGTGCAGATCCATGCGCACGTCGATAGCCCCCTGCTGCACCTCGGTACTCGAGAGGCTTATCTTGCCTTCTGCACGGTGACGGTTGGGGGTATTAAGCCAGGTGAGCTGCGGTACGGAAAGCCGGGTCCGCTCTCCCGACGGGGTCAAAAAGGTGATCTGGCTGCTGCGCAGGATGAAATGATCGAACTGACGCAGGAAAAGATTGGAAAGACGATCGGAACTGATGGGGCTACCGCGGTGGTCCCGTCCCATCAAGGTGGTATTAAGATCCAATTGCAGGCGGTAAAAGGTGACATTGCGGAACTGCCAGCGCCAGTGCAGCAGGTATTGCCACACGTCCAGCGCCAGCGTGGCGCGCTGCACGTGCAGTCGCTCATCGGCACTAGCGGCATCAATGCCGCCAATATCCAGCGTGGGTCCAAAGGATTGCCAGCTACCCTGCAGCTGTCGCAGCTGGATATCGGCATCGAAAGCGCGGTTTAACACCGAGACTATTTGCGGACGAAAGCGATCCAAGTGCGGCAACGCCAGACGCAGCGCGCTAACCGTCAAGGCCACCAGGACGATCAGGGTGACGACAATCGCCATCAGTATCCCCGGTAGTCGCTTCACGCCTGTCTCCTTGCTTGCTGTTGCGCAGCCGTCGCGTCCGACGTGACGGCTTTTACTGGTTTCGGAACTGCCTGAGAGCAACGGCTTACATCATCACCACATCAAACTGCTCCTGGCTGTAAAGCGGCTCGATTTGCACCTTCACCTGCTTGCCGACGAAAATTTACACCTCCGCCAACGCGTGGGATTCATCGCTTTTCAGCGCTTCGCCCACCGCGGCCGATGCATAGACCAGAAAAAGATCGGAGTCATAGGCATGGTGGACGCGCATGATTTCATAGCACACCGTTTCAAGGGTTTTCACCGTTCCACGGCCGTGACAGGTAGGACAATCGCTGCACAGCACATGTTCAATACTTTCACGTGTGCGTTTACGTGTCATCTCCACCAGTCCCAATTGTGAGAAACCGTTGATACCGGTTTTCCCCCGATCTTTACTCAGCGCCTGCTCAAGGGAGTGCAGCACCCGCCGGCGATGCTCCTCATTGCTCATATCGATAAAATCAATAATGATAATCCCGCCGAGATTACGCAGCCGCAGTTGGCGCGCAATGGCCTGGGTCGCCTCGATATTGGTATTGAAGATCGTTTCATCAAGATTGCGGTGGCCGACGAAGGCGCCCGTATTGATATCGATAGTGGTCATCGCCTCGGTTTGATAGATGATCAGATAGCCGCCGGACTTCAACTCCACATTACGTTCCAGCGAGCGCTGGATTTCATTTTCCACATCGTAAAGATCGAAAATCGGTTGCTTGCCGCTGTAATATTCCAGCTTGGCAGTCATCTCTGGAATATATTCGGCGGTAAACTCTAGCAGTAATTCTTGCGTCAGCCGTGAGTCGACCCGGATACGGTCCAGCGCCGCCCCGGCGAAGTCCCGCAAAATACGCTGGGCGATGGCCAGCTCGCCGTACAGCATATAGCGGGTCTGATTGCGGCGCTTGCGCTCCATGACCTTGGTCCAGAGCCGTTTGAGAAAGGCGGCATCCTGAGACAGTTCTTCACTGCCGATACCTTCGGCCGCGGTACGGATGATGAAATCACCCTGCTCGTCGCAGTACTGCGCCACGATTTGTTTCAATCGTTCGCGTTCCGCCTCGCTGTCAATACGCTGTGACACACCCACGTGGGCGGCGCCGGGCATAAACACCAGATAGCGCGATGGCAGCGTAATATCGGTGGTCAGCCGCGCGCCTTTCGTCCCCAGAGGATCTTTCACCACCTGGACCATAATATCCTGCCCCTGGCGCACCAGCTCGGCGATATCGCGCACCTGAAAATTATTTTGTTCTTCGCCGGCCACGCATTCGGTATGGGGCATAATATCCGAGGCATGCAGGAAGGCGGCTTTATCTAGGCCGATATCGACAAACGCCGCCTGCATGCCCGGCAGCACGCGGCTGACACGCCCTTTATAAATATTACCGACAATACCGCGCCGCGCTTCCCGCTCGATATGGATTTCCTGCAGGATGCCGCCGTCGATATAGGCAACCCGCGTTTCAGAGGGCGTTATATTGACCAGTAATTCAGCTGTCATAGATTCCTCTTGCTCAAACCTGAGCGTTGAATTCACCGAGCAGTTCCCAGGTTTCCACCAGCGGCAAGCCCACCACGGCATGATAACTGCCGTGTAATGCTCGCACGAACGCGCCGCCCTTACCCTGAATGCCGTAGGCGCCGGCCTTGTCCATCGGTTCGCCGCCCGCAATATAGCGGTCGACCTCGGCAGACGTCAGTGCGCGAAATGTCACGTCGGTCACCACCACGCGGCTCGCGACCCGCTCGTCATCAGCCATCGCCACCGCGGTCATCACTTGATGGCGCTGACCGGAAAGCTGAGTCAGCATCTGCCGGGCGTGTCGACGGTCCTGCGGCTTTTCCAGCACCTGTTGCTGGAGCACCACTATGGTGTCGGCGCCCAGCACCGGCCGGGGTTCCGGCGCGCAGGCCACGCCGGCGCACGCTTTCTCGCGCGCCAGCCGCTGCACGTAGTCTAGCGCGCTTTCCCCGTAATGGCGCTGCTCTGCCACCGGGGCGGCAATCACCGCAAAGGGGACATCCAGCAGCGCCAGTAATTCCCTGCGCCGGGGAGAAGCGGACGCCAGATAAATCGCTTTCATTGCGGTTCCCCATATCGCTACTGCACGGCAAATTGACGGCGTATTTTGCGCATCAGCAGAGACAGCCAGGGCCACAATACGCCATCCACCACGCTGCTCCAGAATATTTCCGGGCGGAATGAAACATTAATCACTAAAAATTCCGCCCAGAATACGATCACCTGGGTCGTTAATGACAGCAGTATCACAATCAGCGCCTGTTGCCAAAGGGCCATATTGCGAAATAATTGAAATTTGAAGACCACCAGATAGGCGAGAATACTGAGCGCCAGGGCGCGCACGCCCAGCGTTGAACCAAGGATCAGATCCATTATCAGCCCGAGGATAAAGCAGGTGCCCACATTCACCCGATGCGGCAGCGCCATCACCCAGTAAATGAGCAGCAGGTTGAGCCAGTAGGGCCGGAAAAGATACAGCTGCGGCGGCCAGGGCATGATTTGCAGAACAATCGCGATTAGGAATGAGAGCCAGATGATCCAGCCGCCGTGGCGGTGATACCTGTTCATTGCCGCTCTCCAGCGCCGCTGAACAGGGGCCGCCGAGGCGGCGCGTTCTGGGCTGCGCCGGCGGCGTCCTGACGACCGCCGTTGCTACCGGCGTTACCCGCTCCGGCGGAGGCGCCGCCGTTAGTCGGCGGATTGCGGGTGGCCGCGCCGGAGGGAGTTCCGCCGTTGGCCGGCAGGCTGCGGTTACCCGCGTCGGGCGCGGTTGCGCCACCGCCCGCGCTTTCGGTCACCGTGCCGCCCGCGGCAACACCGCTGGCGGGCGCGGGCGGGCCCATAGCGTCAGGCGGCAGCAGCACCTGCGGCATCAGGCGCTCATTGGCCACTCTGTGCACCTCATCAGGCGGCAGCGGCACTTCGCCGCGCGGGTCGGCGCCCCATAGTAATAGCAGATAGCGCAAACGCTGCAGGCCGGCGGTGGGTCGCGCCTGGATGATAGTATAGGCGCGCTGGGTATCGACTTTGACCGAGGACACCACCGCCACCGGATACCCTTCCGGGAAACGGCCACCCAGGCCAGAGGTGACCAACACATCGCCGACGCGGATGTCGGTGTTGCCCGGCAAATGTTCCAGCTGTAAATCCTCGGTGCAACCGTTACCGGCGACGATCACGCGGATATCGTTACGCAATACCTGAATCGGCAGCGCATGGGAAGCGTCGCAAATCAGCAGCACGCGGCTGGTGAGCTTGCTGGTGGCAATCACCTGGCCTACCACACCTTTGTCGCTGATAACCGGCTGGCCGACATAAACGCCGTTATCCAGCCCCTTGTCGATCACCACCTGATCGCTATAGGGATCGGTACTGGTAGAGATCACCTGGGTGACCATTTTCTGTTCATCCTGGCGCAGCGGCGAGCCTAGCAGCTCACGCAGCCGGGCGTTTTCCTGCTTGTACTGGCCCAGTAACAGTTGCTCACTGTTTTTTAACAGCAACTCCTGGCGCAGCGCCCGGTTTTCCAGCGCCAGCTGGGCGCGGGTCGCCAGCGTCTGCGACACATTATCCAGCATCTGGCGCGGGCCATTCGCCAGGAAGTAGAAGGGACTGACGGCCGTATCCATATAGGTACGGATTTTCACGAACGTCCCCAGCCGGCTGTCGGCGATAATGGCGGCAATAGCGACCATGACCGCCAGAAAAAGTCGCAGTTGCAGAGAAGGGCCTCTGCTGAAAATCGGCTTCATAAACTATGCGTTTTCCTCAACAAAAAAGGGGGGCGCCGTCCTGGACTGCCCATCGCCGCATTCACCCGGACGGTTCCCCCCTTTTCGAGGCAGGTTATTCTTCGCTGAACAAATCACCGCCGTGCATATCGATCATCTCCAGCGCCTTGCCGCCGCCGCGGGCGACGCAGGTGAGCGGATCTTCCGCCACCACGACCGGGATGCCGGTTTCTTCCATCAGCAGGCGATCGAGGTTACGCAGCAAAGCTCCGCCGCCGGTGAGCACCATACCGCGTTCGGAGATATCGGAGGCCAGCTCTGGCGGGCACTGTTCCAGCGCCACCATCACCGCGCTCACGATACCGGTTAACGGCTCCTGCAGCGCTTCCAGAATCTCGTTCGAGTTCAGGGTGAAACCGCGCGGCACGCCCTCGGCCAGATTACGGCCGCGCACTTCAATCTCGCGCACCTCGTCGTCTGGATAGGCGGAACCGATACCGTGTTTAATCCGCTCCGCCGTGGCCTCGCCAATCAGCGAGCCGTAATTGCGGCGCACATAGTTAATAATAGCTTCATCGAAGCGATCGCCGCCAATGCGTACGGAAGAAGAGTACACCACGCCGTTAAGCGAAATAACCGCGACCTCGGTGGTACCGCCGCCGATGTCCACCACCATCGAGCCCGTGGCTTCAGAGACCGGCAATCCGGCGCCGATGGCGGCGGCCATGGGTTCCTCAATCAAAAACACTTCGCGCGCGCCTGCACCTTGGGCGGATTCACGAATCGCACGGCGCTCTACCTGGGTGGCCCCCACCGGAACGCAGACCAGCACGCGCGGGCTGGGCCGCATGAAGCTGTTGCTGTGAACCTGTTTGATAAAGTGTTGCAGCATTTTCTCGGTGACGAAGAAATCGGCGATTACGCCATCCTTCATCGGCCGGATGGCCGCGATGTTGCCGGGCGTACGCCCCAGCATCTGCTTCGCTTCATGGCCGACGGCCGCAACGCTTTTCGGAGAACCGGCGCGGTCCTGGCGAATGGCAACGACGGAAGGTTCGTTCAGGACAATGCCCTGTCCTTTCACATAAATGAGGGTATTGGCGGTACCCAGGTCGATGGACAAGTCATTGGAAAACATGCCACGAAATTTTTTAAACATAACTGAAGGATAATCCTGCAAGCTGGGGCGAAAAATGAAATCCGCCTACCTTACCAACCACGAGAAGCAGCGACAAGGCGTAAAAACGCGCGACTTCTATGAAAAATACGTCCCCGTTAACATTCACACTTACCGAAGAAATTTCCTCTGCGGATTTTAGCCAGGCGAAGTGCGAGGTTATCACTTTTTCTGACGTTCAATATAACGAATATAAGGGTCAGAATCGGGTAAATTCCCCTATTCGTGCATTGTGAGCGCCTACTAACGTGTGATGCTATTGGGGCGTATTGTACGTTAATTTTGCACGGACTTTTATACTAATCTCGGATCAAATCGTGAATATTTTTTTAGCAACTCTCCTAACGGCGCGATCGGGGCGAAAAAATCCCCCTCGCCGCCCGCCACGGCGTTATCCAGCAAGGTTTGCCACTCGCGCGTGCTGCGCACGCCGGTGGCAAAAACCCGCGTCCGGGTGGCCCAGGCACGCTTCCGGTAAACTTTGCACGAACAGCTGATTTTCCTGACGTCGGTCGATATCGCGCACCAGACCGGGGTGCAGCTTGATGACCGAAATCGGCACCAGACTGATATAACCGGTACTGACCAAGGTCATCCCCGCCCGGTTGACCGTTGACGGGCAACCGAGTCCGGCCAGCAGGCGCAGCGCCGGACGTAACGGCTCCAAGTGTTGACAGAGATCCGCCTCAACAAGTTCAAACATAATTTGGCTACGAACCAATTTACCGCACTGCATGAGGGTATCGCGCAACCAGCGGCGGAAATCGCGTTGCAAAAGTGAGTCCACACTTACCGCGATTGATAACACTACCCCGGGCAATTGGGACAACAGCGGGATGAGCCGCAGCAATTGCTGTCGTTCATAACGCTGCGCCAGGCCGAGTTGGCGCATCACCGGCAGAAATTCGGCGGCGGTTAAGGTATCGCCGCCATCGTGGATCCGGTTGATAACCACATAATGATCAAGCGCGCCGTCGCGGCCGAAGGCAGGGCGGATGAGCAATTGCGGGCCGCCACCGGCTAGCGTGTTCTCCAGCAAAGTGCGCCATTTGACATTCCCGTGCGCCTGCTGTGGTACGCGATTATCGTAGACCGACCAGCCGTTGCCCCCCTGCAGTCCCGCCTCGCGGGCGGCATGTTCGGCGCTCTCCATTACCTCCACCGCCGTCTGGCCGGGACGGTAAGCGCTCACACCGATATGCAGCAGTTCGTCGCGACAGATGGCCGGTATATCCGGCAGGGTGGCCAGCGCGCCCAGCAGTTGTTGGGTCAGCGATTCCGCCTCTTTGAGGGAGCGATGCGGCAAAAGTACCGCCAGATCGTCGCGGAAATAGTGCGCCAATAGCGCGTCCGGATAACGTTTGAGCGATACCGACACCAGATTGATTAGTGCACCGTCAATTGCCGCTGCATGGGCCGCCCCGAGCCGCTCAGCCAGCCGCTCCGGGTCCGGCCGCATAAGCAACAGCACCACGCCATGAGCGCCGGCATCTTGATTGTCCTCCAGCTGCAACGCCAATTGGCTATCGAACGACAGCCGGTTGGTCAGACCGGTACGGGCGTCCTGGGCGGCAAAGGCGCGAATCAGAATATCGACACGGCTGCGTTGCTCGCGCGCCTGCGCCAAATCGCGCAGCAGGCGATCGATTGCGCTGCCGGTCAGGCTAGGCATTTCATCCGGCTGCTCGCCAACATTGTCCCGCTCGCCGTAGATAATGCGTCTGGCGCGCGTTTCCAGCGACTCTTGCGGCTGTATTTGCCGTCGCAGCCAGCGCAGAGCGAGGAATAAAAACACGATGGTTAACCCCAGAGCCACGCTGACCGGCGCGGTGGCGCGCAGGGAATGGACATCGCTGGCCAGCGTGTCAGTGTAGGAGATAACCAACTGGTAATCGGGATGGCGCGTCAGGGGCAGTTCCCGCTGCTGCTGGGTGTCCGATAACGGGTCGCCGCGTCCGCTGTCTGGCGTTAGCGCCAGGCGGTAAACGGTTTACACCTGACGCTGCAGCGCCAGTTGGGTGATGCCGGAACCGTCCATCGCCAGTGGCAGCCAAGGCGTCATGGAAGACAGCGGCTCGGTCAACATCAGGCGATCGAAGTTGTCTGCCATCGCCGTCAACTGCCTGTCGAGGCGCTGCTGGTGTAACCTGAAATAACTTAATGCGCTGCCCGCCAGCATCAGCAGCGTCACCAGGGCACAAAGCATGGCCGTCATGGCCGAGAGTCGGACGTTGAGTCGCATCCCTGAACTCCATAACAAAAGAAGGTTACCGGTATTTGTTAACGGGCCGCATTAAAAATAGCCGTTTCCGCCAGCGAATAAAAACGCAATTTATACGTCATACTTAAACCGGCACTAAAATAATCCCGCTGGAGTACGCCATGAAACCTTTGCCCCCCTTACGCGAGGCCGACGTCACCGCCGAAGCGGTGTTCTTCCAGCGCCGCAAGGTACTGAAAGCGTTAGGCATTACTGCCGCTACCGTCAGCCTGTCCCCCTCGGCGCTCGCCGACCTGCTGTCATTTTTCAGTCGGGATAAGGCGATGGCGGCGGCGCCGGACAAGCCGCTGGACTTTTCCCGACCGGCGGCATGGCACCTGGAAACGCCGCTAACGCCGCTAGACAAGGTCACCGGTTACAATAATTTTTATGAATTCGGGCTGGATAAGGCGGACCCCGCGGCGCACGACGGCGGGTTAAAAACCGAAGGGTGGCAAGTCCGTATCGACGGCGAGGTGGCGAAACCGATGACGCTGGACATGGCCGATATTTTTAAGCGGTTCGCGCTGGAAGAACGTATTTACCGGTTGCGCTGCGTGGAGGCCTGGTCGATGGTGGTCTCCTGGATCGGTTTTGAACTTAACAAGCTTCTGAAGCTGGTAGAGCCCACCGGTCAGGCGCGATTTGTTGCCTTCCAGACGCTCCATGATCCCGAACAAATGCCGGGAGAGAAAGACAGTTTCATCGGCGGCTGCCTGCAATATCCGTATGTGGAGGCCCTGCGGCTGGATGAAGCGAAGCACCCGCTGGCGTTGATGACCGTGGGCGTTTATGTCAAGACGCTGCCGCCGCAAAACGGCGCCCCGATTAGGCTGATTACGCCCTGAAAATACGGTTTTAAAGGAATAAAGTCGATCGTGCATATCCGGTTAACCCGCGATAAACCGCCCACCACCTGGAATTTGTCGGCGCCGAATGAATATGGGTTTTACGCTAACGTCAATCCCCATGTGGATCATCCCCGCTGGTCGCAGGCGACAGAGAGGGTAATCGGTAGCGGCGGTATTCTGGACGTCAAACGGCAGCCGACGTTGCTGTTCAACGGTTATGCCGATCAGGTGGCCAGCCTCTATCGCGGCCTCGACCTGCGGGAGAATTTTTAATGCGCCTGAATCTGAAACACATCGTCTTCTTGAAAATACTTCTGCATCTGGCCGCCTTATTGCCCCTGCTGTGGCTGGTCTACGCCGTCAACCAGGGGGCTTTCAGCGCCGATCCCGTCAAAGATATTCAACATTTCACCGGCCGCATGGCGCTTAAGCTGTTACTGGCCTCGCTATTGGTGACGCCGCTGGCCCGCTACGGCCGTCAGCCGCTACTGACTCGCTGTCGGCGGCTGCTCGGGTTATGGTGTTTCGCCTAGGCGACGCTGCATTTAGCCAGTTATGCGCTACTGGAGCTCGGGATCGACAATCTGCGCTTACTTAGCCGCGAGCTGGTGACCCGACCCTATCTGATTCTCGGTATGACCAGTTGGATCATTTTGCTGTTGCTGACCTGCACCTCTACCCTTTGGGCACAGCGCAAATTAAAAAATCGCTGGCAAATTTTGCACAATCTGATTTATATAGTGGCCATCCTGGCGCCGATTCACTATCTGTGGTCAGTCAAGATCCTGTCGCCACAGCCGGTGCTGTATGCAGTGGCGGCGCTGGCGCTTCTGACCTTGCGCTATAAGAAATTTCGCCAATGGTTACGGTGAAAGATCAATTTTCACTTTCGCTCCGACCGCCAGTTGCGTTATCTTGCTCCCGCCCGAAACAGGTCGTTAAAAGATATCTTCGCGGATACCGCCAGTAATTTGCTGCGAAAATCCGCGATATCATTATAATGCCTGACCCCGATGGCAAATCAGCATCGAAATGTCAGCAAAAAGATGACAAATCGTTTACCGTTGGTTATTTTCTACGGGGTAACGTAAATTGAAGGGAGATCGCCGCACAATGGCCGATAAGTTCCACATTTTGCTTCTCAATGGGCCGAACATGAATTTGCTCGGCACCCGCGAACCGGACAAGTATGGTCATACCACGCTTGCCGATATTATCGCGGGCCTAAGCGCGCTGGCCGGCAGTCTGGTGGCAGAACTTAGCCATTTTCAATCCAACGCCGAGCATGCGCTGATCGACCGTATCCATCAGGCCCGGGGCAATACCGATTTTATCGTTATCAACCCCGCGGCGTTTACCCATACCAGCGTCGCCCTGCGCGATGCGCTGTTAGCGGTAAACATCCCGTTCATTGAGATTCACCTCTCCAATGTCCATGCGCGGGAACCTTTCCGTCATCAATCCTATCTGTCTGATATTGCAGTTGGCGTGATATGCGGCCTCGGCGCCGACGGCTATCACTTTGCTTTACAGACGGCGGTCAAACGCCTGTCAACATCCAATTAATTAGAGTATGGAACCCCACTCATGGATATTCGTAAGATCAAGAAACTGATTGAACTGGTTGAAGAATCCGGCATTTCCGAGCTGGAAATTTCTGAAGGTGAAGAATCGGTTCGTATCAGTCGTGCTGGGGCGCAACCGGCCTATCCGATGATGCAACAGGCTTATATCCCAGCGGTGCAGCAACAGCCAGCGGCCCCGGCCGTCGCCGCGCCAGTCGCAGCGGAAGCCGCCGCCGCGCCTGCGACCATGAGCGGTCACCTGGTGCGCTCGCCGATGGTGGGGACGTTCTATCGCACCACCAGCCCGGATGCGAAACCTTTCGTCGAGGTCGGTCAGAAGGTCAACGTTGGCAACACCCTTTGTATCGTTGAAGCGATGAAAATGATGAACCAGATTGAATCGGACAAAGCCGGCGTGGTGAAAGCTATCCTGCTGGACAACGGTCAACCGGTAGAATTCGACGAGCCGCTGGTCGTCATCGAATAACGAGGCGCCAAATGCTAGATAAAATTGTCATCGCCAACCGCGGTGAAATTGCATTGCGTATTCTGCGCGCGTGCAAAGAACTGGGTATTAAAACCGTGGCGGTACATTCCACCGCCGACCGTGACCTGAAACATGTGCTGCTGGCCGATGAAACTATCTGCATCGGCCAGCCGCCTTCGGTTAAAAGTTACCTGAATATTCCCGCCATTATCTCTGCGGCAGAAATTACCGGCTCAGTGGCTATCCACCCGGGTTATGGTTTTCTGTCCGAAAACGCCGATTTCGCCGAACAGGTTGAGCGTTCCGGCTTTATCTTTATCGGCCCGCGGGCGGAAACCATTAGGCTAATGGGTGATAAAGTTTCCGCCATCAACGCGATGAAAAAAGCCGATGTCCCCTGCGTCCCCGGCTCCGACGGCCCGGTGGGGGAGAATATGGATAAAAACCGCGCCATCGCCAACCGCATCGGCTATCCGGTCATCATCAAGGCCTCCGGCGGCGGCGGCGGGCGTGGGATGCGCGTGGTGCGCAGCGACAAAGAGCTAGAAGCTTCAATCCGTATGACCCGCGCCGAAGCGAAGGCTGCGTTCAACAGCGATATGGTCTACATGGAGAAGTACCTAGAGAATCCGCGCCATATTGAGATTCAGGTGCTGGCGGACGGTCAGGGTAACGCCCTTTACCTCGCTGAGCGCGACTGTTCCATGCAGCGCCGTCATCAGAAAGTGGTAGAAGAAGCGCCGGCCCCGGGCATCACCGAGGAGCTGCGCCGCTTTATCGGCGAGCGCTGCGCCAAAGCCTGCGTGGAAATCGGTTATCGCGGCGCCGGTACCTTTGAATTCTTGTACGAAAACGGTGAATTCTTCTTTATCGAGATGAATACCCGTATTCAGGTAGAACACCCGGTCACCGAGATGATAACCGGCGTAGACCTCATCAAAGAGCAGTTGCGCATCGCCGCCGGCCACCCCCTTTCGTTGAAGCAGGAGGAGGTGAAAGTGTCCGGTCACGCGGTGGAGTGCCGCATCAATGCCGAGGATCCCACCAGCTTCCTGCCGAGTCCGGGTAAAATTACCCGCTTCCACGCGCCGGGCGGCTTAGGTGTACGCTGGGAATCGCATATTTATGCCGGTTACACGGTACCGCCTTATTACGACTCGATGATAGGCAAGCTTATCTGCTTTGGTGAGACCCGGGACGTGGCTATCGCCCGCATGAAAAATGCGCTGACGGAGCTGATTATCGACGGCATCAAAACCAATATCGATCTGCAGTTGAAGATTATGAACGACGAGCATTTCCAGCAGGGTGGCACCAACATCCATTATCTGGAGAAGAAGCTCGGGCTGCAGGAAACCTAAGCGCTAGGGCGAGAGCCCTTACGCTTGCGCATAATACGTCAAGGCCGGTTAAACACCGGCCTTTTGCTATGACGGCGATGAAAGCCCGGCGATGCGTCAACATGCCGTAAACGCGTGAGTTTTGCGGCAAGCGTTAACTTCTTAAGGCGAAGATCATTATGGATAAACGATTCCACCAAGCTCACCGCGAAGCGCGGTGGGCCTTCGGCCTGACCCTGGCCTATCTGGCCGCCTGGATCTTGGCGGCTTACCTGCCGGATAATGGCCCGGGTATCACCGGCCTGCCCCATTGGTTTGAGATGGCCTGTCTGTGGGTGCCGCTGCTGTTTATCGGCCTGTGCTGGCTGATGGTGCGGATAATCTATCGCGATATTTCGCTGGAGGACAGCGATGCGCAGTGACGTGATAGTGCCCTTTGTCGCCTACCTGGCGCTGGTGTTCCTGCTCTCGCTGTATGCCTTCCGCCAGCGCGCACAGGGCAATTTTCTGCAGGAATACTTTCTTGGCAGCCGTTCGATGGGAGATTTTGTCTTGGCTATGACCATTACCGCTACCTACATCAGCGCCAGCTCTTTCATCGGTGGGCCTGGCGCGGCCTATAAATACGGTCTCGGCTGGGTGCTGTTATCGATTATACAACTGCCGGCGGTGTGGTTATCTCTGGGCGTCTTGGGCAAAAAATTCGCCATTCTTGCCAGGCGTTATAACGCGGTCACCCTTAACGATATGCTGTTGGCCCGTGTTGGTAGCCCGCTACTGGTATGGCTCGCCAGCATCAGTCTGCTGGTGGCCTTCATCGGCGCCATGACGGTACAGTTTGTCGGCGGCGCCCGCCTGCTGGAGACCGCCGCCGGCATCCCCTCACGGCGTGGATTGCATACTGACGCCCAAATTCATGACCTCGTTTTGGATCCTGGTGTGTTTCGGCGTCATTGGCCTGCCCCATACCGCGGTGCGCTGCATCTCCTATCGCGACAGTAAAGCGGTTCACCGCGGCATGATCCTCGGCACGGTGGTCATCGGGGTGCTAATGCGCGGCATCCACCTCGCCGGGGCTTTGGGACGCGCGGTATTGCCCGGACTGGACGTGCCCGATCTGGTGGTGCCCACCCTGATGGTACAACTGCTGCTGCCGCTGCTGGCGGGCATCTTTCTGGCGGCGCCGCTGGCAGCGATTATGTCGACGATTAATGCGCAATTATTGCAATCTTCCGCCACCATTATCAAAGACCTCTATTTGAGCCTGCAACCGCATCAAGCGAGCAACGAACGCCGCCTGAAGCGCATATCGAGTTTGGTCACCTTAGTATTGGGCCTGCTGCTGTTGCTGGCCGCCTGGCGTCCGCCGGAAATGATCATCTGGCTAAACTTGCTGGCGTTCGGTGGAATGGAGGCGGTATTCCTTTGTCCACTGGTGCTGGGGCTTTATTGGGAACGTGCCAACGCCGCCGGCGCCCTGAGCAGCATGATAACCGGCGGAGCAAGCTATGCCGCGTTAGCCGGTTTCCATCTGCAGCCGGGCGGCTTTCATCCGATCGTAATGGCGCTAGCGCTGAGCCTGCTGGCGTTTCTGGCGGGCAACCGCTTCGGGCGCCGCCACCGCCTTTTAACCGAAATAACGAGAACCGCTATGCCCTGGATACAACTTAAAATCACCACCACCGGCCAACAGGCGGATACCTTAAGCGACGCCCTGACGGAAAGCGGCGCGGTGTCGGTAACCTTTCAAGATACCCACGATGTCCCCGTATATGAGCCTCTACCGGGCGAGACGCGCCTGTGGGGCGATACCGATGTTATCGGCCTGTATGACGCCGCGACCGATATGGCGACGGTTGTGGACGTGCTAAAGGCCCAGCCACTTCTGGGCGAAAATTTCAGCTATAAAATCGAGCAGTTGGAGGATAAAGACTGGGAGCGTGAATGGATGGACAATTTTCATCCCATGCGCTTCGGCGAACGACTCTGGATTTGCCCCAGCTGGCGCCCGGTGCCGGACCCGCAGGCGGTGAATGTGATGCTCGATCCGGGCCTGGCTTTCGGTACCGGCACGCACCCGACCACCGCGCTGTGCCTGCAATGGCTGGACGGTCTCGATCTGCGCGGCAAGACAGTTATCGATTTCGGCTGTGGTTCCGGCATTTTGGCCATCGCCGCCTTGAAGTTGGGTGCCGCGCACGTTGTCGGCATCGATATCGACCCGCAGGCGATTCTGGCCAGCCGCGACAATGCTCAGCGTAACGGTGTGGCGGAACGTCTGGCGTTGTATCTGCCGCAACAGCAGCCGCAACACCTGCATGCCGACGTGGTGGTGGCGAACATCCTCGTCGGGCCGCTACGCGAGCTGGCGCCGCTTATCATTGACTTACCTCGGCCGGGCGGCGCACTGGGTCTGTCTGGCATCCTGGCCAGCCAGGCTGAAAGCGTGGCGCAGGCCTATGCCGCAGCCTTCGCCCTCGATCCGGTGGCCGAAAATGACGAGTGGTGCCGGATTACCGGCACGCGACGCTGAAGACCCATCGCACCGCGGCGCAGTTGTCGCGTATCACGCTGGACGAATCGCATCGCGACGCGGGTATCGCGTACCCTGCTGGACGAATCGCACCGCGACGCGGGTGTCGCGCACCATGCTGAAGACGAACCGAACCGCGGCGCCGATAGTGTGCGCGGCGACGGGAGCCGCTTCATCCTCTGGTCCACTCTCGCCGGCGTCCGGCGGAAAAAATGATTATCAGACAAAATAGACTATTTTTGTTAACTTAATGTATTTATTGAAAAAAGCGTAACCATTGCAAAAAAAAGACTGAAATCATTGATCGCCGACACATAATTGTTCAAAGTTTGGCCTTTCATCTGATGAAAAAAATGCGTAATATATGCGCCCTTGCGGACACAGTATGGTCTCTCTCTGTCTATGCGTATTGGACACCTCCAGCTCGCTAATTGCCTGATTGCGGCTCCGATGGCCGGTGTGACAGATCGCCCGTTCAGAGCCTTATGTCACGCAGTGGGGGCGGGAATGACGGTTTCGGAAATGCTCTCCTCGAGCCCTGAGGTGTGGCGGACGGATAAGTCGCGTTTGCGCATGGTACATAGTGATGAACCCGGTATCCGGGCGGTGCGTGCGATCCTGCTGATATGGCCGCCGCCGCCGTCATTAACGTGGCGAACGGCGCGCAGCTGATTGATATCAACATGGGTTGCCCAGCCAAGAAAGTGAACCGTAAATTGGCTGGCTCGGCATTATTGCAGTATCCGGATCTCATCAAGCAGATCTTGACCGCGGTAGTGCGTGCCGTCGATGTCCCGGTGACGCTGAAAATTCGTACAGGCTGGGCGCCGGATCACCGAAATTGTGTACAAATTGCCCAATTGGCCGAAGATTGTGGTATACAGGCCATCACGATTCATGGCCGCACCCGCGCTTGCCTGTTCAACGGCAACGCGGAGTACGACAGTATTCGGGCAGTTAAGCAGGGTGTTTCCATTCCGGTTATCGCCAATGGAGACATCACTGACCCGCAGAAAGCCAGAGCGGTGCTGGATTACACCGGGGCGTACGCCCTGATGATAGGTCGTGCCGCTCAGGGAAGACCCTGGATCTTCCGGGAAATCCAGCATTATCTGTATACGGGGGGAACTGCTGCTGCTGCCGTTAGGCGAGGTGAAGCATTTGTTGATGGAGCATGTTAGGAAATTGCACGACTTTTATGGTCCAGGCAAGGGATTCCGCATCGCTCGTAAGCACGTGTCCTGGTCTTTACAGGCGCATGCCCCTGACAACCAGTTTAGGCGCACATTCAACGCCATAGAGGATGCCAGCGAACAGCTGGAGGCGTTGGAGGCATACTTTGCAAATCTTGCGTAATAGAAAAAAGAGCAGACAGAACTATGTTCGAACAACGCGTAAATTCTGACGTACTGACCGTTTCCACCGTTAACTCTCAGGATCAGGTAACGCAAAAACCCCTGCGTGACTCGGTAAAGCAAGCACTGAAGAACTATTTTGCTCAACTAAACGGTCAGGACGTCAACGACCTCTATGAGCTGGTACTGGCTGAAGTAGAACAGCCTCTGTTGGACATGGTCATGCAATACACCCGCGGCAATCAGACCCGCGCGGCGCAGATGATGGGCATCAACCGCGGCACCCTGCGTAAGAAATTGAAAAAATACGGCATGAACTGATAGATTCAATATAACAAATTGTTTTAAAGGCGTTTTACCTATGGTAAAGCGCCTTTTTTATTGATATTGATACGATGGTGATATCTGTCCTGTTGAACGATACTGCCAGCATGAACCCATCGGGGCTTCTGGTGGTTTTGCTGTACCCCTATACCAAACTGCACTCAGGCAAGCACTGACGCGGGCTGTCACGGGTTCAGACAGGCGCGTACAGCTACTGTCGGAAAGGTGATGCGGCGCAGCTCTCATCCCTCACCTGCCGTGCCAGACGTCTTGATTTTAAATTCCGGTTCCCATCTCTGGCTGAATTCTTCACCCCCTTCATGCGGCAGCATGTCTCCGTGTTCACGGGCTGCATTCGGGCAGATCACACCCGACTTGCTCCCTGACTCATAGGCTGAGAAACGGTCGATAGGCGTGGCGCGAAGCAGGTCAGCAGGTCGTTTTTTCGATTTCGGGAAAGGTTATAAAAAAATTGCCTTGATATACGTCCATGAAATCATGACAAAACACAGGGTCGCATACTTTCTAGCACAGTCCTGCTGTGAAACGGCTTATTTTCTTTCCCTAACGGAGATCCCAAAACACGGCGGGCAAGATCAGGTATTAGAGAAAGTAGAGGGCACGTTATCAGCTGAGGTCGCCCGGCAATCGCCTTAAGACCGTGACGAAAGCACGCCGTTTTACGACCGCCGGCAGAGGGCTCCTCTGGCAGCGTTTTGGCCGGCCATCAGGCTTGGCAGTCCCCAACACCCCGGCACCCGGTCGCGACGGCTGACGTATCCAGAGCAGATAACAGACCGTTGGCCTCTAGACGCAATCCTTGGAATTGTCATGGCCCAGACGCGATAATTTTGCGCCAGTAAGAAGATCTGTATCACAAAATCAGCAAATTTATTCCTACCGCGAGCGGATTTGATTATTCTAGCTGAAGCGATTCAGTCATCAGCTTGGCGATCGCGGCTGGCGTGACCCCGGCAAGTGATGTTGCGTGCGGTATTACTCCCCGAGCGGATGGCAAAAGCGGGCACGGGCGTCATTTCGTGATATAGTTGATAACAGAGAATTGTTAGTCAGGCTGACATGCTTTGCGCGCCGCAGGCAGGTCGCCCGCCACGGTGAGCGGGCATAGCACAACGTTTAAGCGTCTAATATGTCAAAGAATCAGGCCTGGCCCATTGGCATTGAATGGACGGGGACGCAAGCGACTACTGGTCCGGTGTGAGGAAGCCATTCTCCGCCGCTCAGGCAATTTAGCAAGCATCAAACAAGAGGGTTCACCATGGCTGTAATTAAGATGACCGATCTGGATCTGGCTGGTAAACGTGTATTTATCCGTTCCGATCTGAACGTGCCGGTTAAAGACGGGAAAGTGACTTCCGATGCGCGCATCCGCGCCTCTCTACCCACTATCGAAGCCGCATTGAAACAGGGCGCGCGCGTCATGGTGACCTCCCATCTCGGCCGTCCGACCGAAGGGAAATACAACGCCGCGTTTTCTTTGCAGCCGGTGGTGGATTATCTGAAAGGCAAATTGTCCTCTCCGGTCCGTCTGGCCAAAGATTACCTTGATGGCTTGGATGTCGCCGAGGGCGAACTGGTGGTGCTGGAAAACGTGCGTTTCAACAAGGGCGAAAAGAAAGATGACGAAGCCCCGGCGAAGAAATATGCCGCGCTGTGCGACGTATTCGTAATGGATGCCTTCGGTACCGCCCACCGCGCCCAGGCCTCCACCCACGGCGTAGGTAAATTCGCGGCCGTCGCCTGTGCCGGCCCGCTGCTATTCAATGAGCTGGATGCGCTGGGCAAAGCGCTTGATAATCCGGCCCGGCCGATGGTGGCCATCGTTGGCGGTTCAAAGGTCTCCACCAAGTTGACCGTATTGGATTCGCTGTCGAAAATTGCCGATCAGCTCATCGTCGGCGGCGGCATCGCCAACACCTTCGTTGCGGCGCAGGGGCATAACGTCGGTAAATCGCTCTACGAAGCCGACCTGATCCCTGAGGCCAAACGCCTGCTGGAAAACAGCGATATTCCCGTACCGACCGATGTTCGCGTTGCTACCGAATTTTCTGAAACCGCGACCGCAACCTTGAAATCCACCAGCGAAATTCAAGACAATGAACAGATCCTGGATTTGGGCGATGTTTCCGCCGCCCGTCTGGCGGAAATTATGAAAAACGCCAAAACCATTTTGTGGAATGGTCCGGTCGGCGTGTTCGAGTTCGCCAATTTCCGTAAAGGCACCGAGGTGGTAGCCCGCGCTATCGCCGATAGCGAGGCATTCTCTATCGCCGGCGGCGGGGATACCCTGGCGGCCATCGACCTGTTTGGCATTGCCGATCAAATCTCCTATATTTCCACTGGCGGCGGCGCTTTCCTTGAATTTGTCGAAGGCAAGAAACTTCCTGCAGTGGTCATGCTTGAAGAACGCGCGAAACAGTAAGTATTGAGCGGGCGGACGCCACCGGCGTTCGCCGTCGCCGCGGCTGGTATACAGGCTCTGGCCGCGGCGAGAACTCACCCCCTTTAATGGTCTACAAAACAGGACAAAGTAATATGTCTAAGATTTTCGATTTTGTTAAACCAGGTGTCATCACCGGTGATGACGTTCAGAAAGTGTTCGCTGTCGCGAAAGAAAACAACTTTGCTCTGCCCGCCGTCAATTGCGTAGGCACCGATTCCATTAACGCCGCGCTGGAAGCGGCCGCCAAAGTGCGCGCGCCGATTATCGTGCAGTTTTCCAACGGCGGTGCCGCCTTTATCGCGGGCAAAGGCCTGAAAGCCGAAGGCCAGACCGCGGCCGTCCTGGGCGCGGTGTCCGGCGCGCTGCATGTGCACCATATGGCCGAGTATTACGGCATCCCCGTTATTCTGCATACCGACCATTGCGCCAAGAAGCTGCTGCCGTGGCTTGACGGGCTGCTGGACGCCGGCGAGAAACACTATGCCGCCACCGGCAAAACGCTGTTCTCATCCCATATGATCGATTTGTCCGAAGAGTCGCTGGAAGAGAACATCGAAATCAGCGCCAAATATCTGACGCGCATGGCCAAGCTGGATATGACGCTGGAAATCGAGCTGGGTTGCACCGGCTGCGAAGAAGACGGCGTGGACAACAGCCATCTGGATAATTCCGCGCTGTACACCCAGCCGGAAGATGTCGCCTATGCCTATGAAAAACTGCATGCCATCAGCCCGCGTTTCACCATTGCGGCCGCGTTCGGCAACGTTCATGGCGTTTACAAGCCGGGTAACGTGCATCTGACGCCAAAAATTCTGGATAATTCGCAGAAATACGTGTCGGAAAAATTCGGTTTGCCGGCCAAATCCCTGAATCTGGTCTTCCACGGCGGTTCAGGTTCTACACCGGAAGAAATCAAGGAAGCCGTCAGCTACGGCGTGGTGAAAATGAATATCGATACCGATACTCAGTGGGCTACCTGGGAAGGGATTCTGAAGTATTACCAGAAGAACGAAGGTTACCTGCAGGCACAGCTGGGCAACCCGGAAGGCGCCGATAAACCCAACAAGAAGTTCTACGATCCGCGCGTGTGGATCCGCGCCGGTCAAGCCTCCATGGCGACGCGCCTGGAGCTGGCCTTTAAAGAACTGAACGCTATCGACGTACTGTAGTCACTGAGTGGCGCCCACACCGCGCGTGCAGCGCGGTGTGGGTCCATGTGCTCCCTCCCGCCCTGATGCGGGTCGGACGTTAATCGCCGTGCTATCCACCGGAAAGTCTTCTCTCCTCTGGATGGCGCGGTTTTTTTGTGTCCTGGGGCCCGGGAGCACACGCCCTATCGTGGCGGCAACGCTCAGAGATGACAAGGGCCGCAGGCTTTATTAACCCCATGAAACATCGGGCGTTTTTCCACCCGTTTTGCCAATGCTATTGGCACGATGGGGTGTTGCGGTATAGGCTTAATACTATCTTGTCATCGGCGCCAGGCCGAGGGACCTTTGAAATACACCAGAGCGGGAAACCTAAATGGAAGATATAGACGTTGTTGATAAAATCAATCATGCCGGCAACTGGCTGGTTAATAATCAAGAGTTACTGATCCATTATGCGGTCAATATCGTCGCCGCGATCATCATCCTGTTTATCGGTTTGCTTATCTCCCGGATCGTCGCCCGCACACTGAACCGAATGATGAAGGCGCGTCACATCGACGCTACGGTCGCCGATTTCGTCTCGGCGATTTTGCGCTACGGCATCGTGATTTTCACCCTTATCGCCGCCATGAACCGGATAGGTGTACAGACCGCCTCGGTCATCGCCGTTATCGGTGCCGCCGGTTTGGCTATCGGTCTTGCCCTGCAAGGGTCCTTGTCCAACTTTGCGGCAGGGGTGCTGCTGGTGACCTTCCGCCATTTCCACGCCGGCGACTATGTGGATTTTTCGGGCACTTCGGGTACGGTGTTGGTGGTGCAGATCTTCTCCACCACGCTGAAAACCTATGACGGCAAGATTGTGGTGGTGCCCAATAGCAAAATCCTTTCCGGCAATATTACCAACTTCTCCCAAGAGCCGAACCGGTTGATCGATACCATCATCAGCGTCAGCTATGAGGCCGATATCGATGTCGTGAAGAAGCTGATTACCGATATTCTGGTCGCCGATAGCCGCGTGATTCAGGATATGGGCCTGACCGTGCGATTAAATGCGCTTGGCCCGTCCTCGATGGATTTCATGGTGCGAGCCTGGGTTCCGCGCAGCGATCAGCAAAACGCCACTTTCGACCTGCTGGAAAAAGCCAAGGTTGCGTTGGATGAGCATCAGATCGGTATTCCCTATCCGCAAATGGATGTGCATCTCTATCGCACGCCGAAAGCGCGGTCTGAGCAGGAGCAGCAAACGGCCAACGCTGCGACCTCATCGAACGCCGCCCGTGCCGAGGAAGAGAGCCAGCAGGTGCAATCGCAGCCGGACGCCGATACCGGCAAGCCGGTCGCGTAAGGCAGCGCCAAAACCTGTTGCGCGCAACCGAAACAGGTTTTGGGCCGGGCCGCATGTCGTCGCCGGGCAACGGTAAATGCCCGGCGGCGCTGTATTTCCCATCCCTGATATTCCGCGTCCGGTCAGCCTGTGGGCGCTGCGCAAGGCGCATGACCCGTTTTCCTGAGCGGCCTGGGTCGCATCGCGGCACCCCCGCACCGTCGGCGCGCTTTTACAGGCGCGCTGCGCCAGCGCGGGCACACATTAACGCCGCTTATCGGGGATAAGATCATTCCATTTCAACCGTCGTCGGACGGCCGGTAAACTGCCCGCCTCAAGAGGCAACCAGCAGGGCGGCATATGTGTCGTTTGTTCATACAAGGATTTTTTCTCGGCATGGCCTTGATTGTGCCTATCGGGCCGCAGAACGTGATGGTAATGAATCAGGGGATACGGCGGCAATATTTTTTGCTGGCCGCGACGCTGTGTTTCATCAGCGATCTGTTGCTTATCTGCGCGGGGGTGTTCGGCGGTGCAGCGCTGGTCGGCAGCTCGCCGTGGCTGTTGCTGGCAGTCACGCTGGCCGGCGTTTTGTTCCTCGGCGGCTATGGTTTTTGTGCCTTGCGCAATGGCTGGCGCGGCGCGGTGACGCAGGGCGATACGCGGACGACCGCCGGCAGTAGCCGACGTAGGGTGCTATTAACCATTCTCGCGGTCACCTGGCTCAATCCTCATGTCTATCTGGATACGGTGGTGATACTCGGCAGCGTCGCCGGCCAATTGGCGCCTGCAGATCGCGGCTGGTTTGCCGGCGGCACCATTAGCGCTTCACTGGTCTGGTTTTACGGGTTGGCGCTTATCGCGGTACGGTTGGCGCCTTGGCTTATACAACCCCGGGTGCAGCGCGCCATTCAGTGGCTGGTGGGCATCGTCATGTGGTGCGTGGTGCTGCAACTTCTCCATCAGGGTTGGCGGATGTTCAGGCTGCTGATTGCTTTTTAAGCAATTCGTGCCGCATCGGCGCTATTCAGAACTTATCCTATAGTTTTAATCATCGGCAACAGGATAGGCTGGCAACCGATATAAACGTAACGGTAAAAAACTGCAAATAACGTTGTCCCACGGGGGAAAAGGGGGATGATATACTGGGTTACTTTACACATTCAGCGAGTCATATTCCCCGGGAGGAAGCGTGAAGGTAAAAGCACTGGTGTTAACCGCCATCGTAGGACTGGTAGCCCATATCATGCCGGCTTTGGCGGTTGAATTGCCGCAGGGACCGCATGTCGTCACCTCGGGGACATCCTCGGTCGATGCGACGCCGGATATTGCCACGCTGTCCATCGAGGTGTCCATTTCGTCCAAAGATGCGGCGGATGCCAAAAAGCAGGCCGATGACCGCGTTGCGCAATATTTAGATTTCCTCAAGAAGAACGGCATCGCCAGCAAAGATATCAATGCCGCCAATTTACGTACTCAGCCGGAATACGATTATCTCAAAACCGGCGAGTCTGTGCTGAAAGGCTATAAAGCTGTGCGCCAGGTGCAGGTGACCCTGCATCAGCTGGATAAGCTCAACGAATTGCCGGACGGCGCGCTGAAGGCGGGCTTGAATGAAATCCGCTCGGTGGATCTGGACGTAGCCAACCCTGAGCAATATCGCGCTCAGGCCCGCCAGAAGGCGATTAATGACGCTACGGCGCAGGCGCTGGCGGAAGGCTTCCACGCTTCGCTGGGGCCGGTATACAGCATCCGTTATCATGTCGCCAATTACCAGCCGATGCCGGCGGTGCGGATGTTCAAAGCTACCAGCGCCTCCGCCCAGGCTGATGCCGATCAAACCTATGCCCAACAATCGATTCACTTCGACGATCAAGTGGACGTCGTGTTTGAAATGAAGCCGCAGCCCTAATCTGACCGCATCTGTGGCGGCGGAGCGTGGTTGCTCATCTCGCCGTCCCGGTTGCGGTTGAACACGGTGGAAAGAGGTTAACTGCGCCGGCCAGCAGTGCAATATGGTGGAGAAAGCTAACCGCGCTGGCCCGGCAGGCGTGGGCACGGCAGGGGAGCCTTTATCGTGCCGCCGCAAGCGGCGTGCGCACGGCGAAGTCACCACGCTGCACGGTCCAGGTCAGCGTCCGAAGCCGGGCGCGGTAGGGGACATCGTGCCAGGGCCGTCGGCGGTCTGTACGCGGTGCACGCGTTTATCAGTCCTGACGCAGGACCTGATGACCGTGGTTCAGCAAGGCATCCGTCACTTTACGCATCATACGGCTTTCCGGCGCAAAACGGTGCCAGTACAGCATGCGGCGCTGATACAACCCCGGCGTCAAATCGATAAGCTCGCGCTGCTCCAGCTCGCGTTCAATCTGCAAATGCGGGATCATACAGCAGGTGGTGCCCTGTCGCGCCAGCTGCACAAAGACCTCCGAGGAGTTAACGATATGGCACGGTACGCTGCCGGGCGAGAGATCAAAGTTCTGCTGCAGGAAGGACTGGTGCATATCGTCGAGATGATCAAACGCCACAGCGGGCGCTTTGAGTAAGGCGCTGCGGGTGACGCCATTGGGGAAGTAACGGGCCGCGAACGACGGCGACGCGACGAACAAGTAATCGAGCGCGCCCAGTCGGTCCACCAGGCAGCTCGGGAGCGGCTGGGGTTGAATACTGACCGCACCCACCACTTCGCCGCGACGCAGGCGTTCCTGGGTGCGGGTTTCGTCTTCCACCTGTAGATTTAATCGAATCGGCGAATCGCTCAGCACCGGTTTGAGCGCCGGCAGCAGCCAGGTCGCAAGACTGTCGGCGTTAACCGCCAGCGACAGCAGCAAGGGGGGTATCGCTGCCCAGCCACTCTTCTTCCAGCAATTCCACCTGATGCAGCAACGCCAGTAATTTCTGCCCCTGCTGGTAGGGCGGGGAGGAATGCTGCGTACCAGCAGCGGCTGGCCAAACAAGTTTTCCAGCTGTTTAATGCGCTGCGACACGGCCGACTGGGTAATACACAATTTCTGCCCGGCACGTTCAAAACCGCGCTCGCGTATTACGGCGTCAAGCGCCTGGAGCGTCCGATAATCCGGGCGTTTCATTCATCTTCCCCTGTCAGCATGATATACCTGCACTATGCCATAGTTTTACACGATTGCGTGCGCAATGTCTCGCGCTCGACTTACGGCCTCGCGCGGACGAGGTTGTGGTAATCTTCACGCCATTGCCGCGAAGATTGATTTATACTGGCGGCCACACAGAATTGCACACGGGCAAAAAGAGACCATGACGCAGGATGAACTGAAAAAAGCGGTCGGCTGGGCCGCGTTGAAATATGTCCGGCCCGGCACGATTGTAGGCGTGGGGACCGGCTCTACCGCGGCGCATTTTATCGACGCGCTGTCCTCCGTCAGGCACCAAATCGACGGAGCGGTATCCAGCTCCGAGGCATCGGCTGCCAAATTGCAAAGCCTGGGCATCACGTTATTCGACCTGAATGAGGTGGATTCTCTGGATATTTACGTCGATGGCGCCGATGAGATTAACGGCAGCATGCAAATGATCAAAGGCGGGGGAGCTGCGCTGACCCGCGAAAAAATCATCGCCGCCGTGGCGCGTAAGTTTATCTGTATCGCCGATGCCAGCAAGCTGGTGGACGTGCTTGGCACCTTTCCGCTTCCGGTGGAGGTGATCCCTATGGCTCGCGCCTGGGTGGCTCGCGAACTGGTTCGCCTTGGCGGTGCGCCGGTCTATCGCCAGGGCGTGGTGACCGACAACGGCAATATCATCCTGGATGTCCACAATCTGGCCATTATGGATGCGGTGGCGCTTGAGGAGCAAATCAACAACATCCCAGGCGTCGTCACCGTTGGCCTGTTCGCGCGTCGCGGCGCCGATGTGGTGCTTATCGGCAGCGAGCAGGGCGTCAAAATCATTGGCTAAACCGACCGTCGGCGCGCGGTTAACTCTGCCGCCGCCGAAGTCAATAAAAATCCGATAATATGTTTTATTTTCCCACCCTGAATTTAGTGATTAATTTCACACTTTTCGTCCTTCCCTACCGGATATCGTTACGTTTGACAACCTGCCAGACGATTAATCCATAACCTGACCTTATGGCTGTGTCTTATGCTGTCGCCACCGGCCCCATGCCGGTTGCCGACCCGGAAATTTTTGTTATTTTGTCGGAGTGCTGCGCGTCGCAGCCGCATCGTGAGCATCTTAAAGGGTCGGGAAATGGCAAAAGTATCGCTGGAAAAAGATAAGATTAAATTTCTGCTGGTAGAAGGGGTTCACCCGTCGGCGCTGGAGAACATGAAGCGCGCCGGTTACACCAATATTGAGTATCACAAAGGCGCATTGGATACCGAAACGCTGAAAAACGCGATCCGCGACGCTCACTTTGTCGGCATCCGTTCCCGCACCCATCTGACGGAAGCGGTTTTCGCCGTGGCGGAGAAACTGTTGGCGGTAGGCTGTTTTTGCATCGGCACCAACCAGGTGGATCTGCCGGCGGCGATGAAGCGTGGTGTTCCGGTATTCAATGCCCCTTTCTCCAACACGCGCTCCGTGGCGGAAATGGTGTTGGGTGAGATGCTGCTCATGATGCGCGGTATCCCGGAAGCCAATGCCCGTGCCCATCGCGGTCAATGGAACAAACAGGCGCATGGCAGCTATGAAGCGCGCGGCAAAAAGCTCTGGATTGTGGGTTATGGCCACATCGGCACTCAACTGAGTATTTTGGCGGAAAGCCTCGGGATGCAGGTATTTTTCTACGATATCGAAAGCAAGCTGACGCTGGGCAATGCGCAACAGGTCGCCACGCTGGCCGAATTGCTGTCGATGAGTGACGTGGTAAGTCTGCATGTGCCGGATACGCTGTCGACGCGCAACATGATGGGGAAAACCGAACTCGCCCAAATGAAACCCGGTGCGTTATTAATCAACGCCTCACGCGGCACCGTTGTGGATATTCCTGCGCTGTGCGCGGCGATGGCCAGCAAACATCTGGCCGGGGCGGCGATAGACGTTTTCCCGCAGGATCCGGCCACCAACAGCGATCCATTCACCTCACCGCTGTGTGAATTCGATAACGTTATATTGACGCCGCATATTGGCGGATCTACTCAGGAAGCCCAGGAAAATATCGGCATTGAAGTGGCCGGCAAACTGGTCAAATATTCCGATAACGGTTCTACCCTGTCGGCGGTGAATTTCCCCGAGGTGTCGCTGCCGGAGCACGGCGAGCGCGTCAGCCGTTTGTTGCATATCCATGAAAACCGTTCCGGCGTGTTAACCCGTATTAACCAGATTTTTGCCGAGCAGGGGATCAATATCGCCGCACAGTATCTGCAAACGACGCCGGAAATCAGTTATGTGGTCATTGATGTAGAAACCGCGGCGGAAGACACCGCGCTGCAATTGATGAAAGCGATTCCGGGCACCGTTCGCGCCCGCTTGCTTTACTAATGGCTTAAAGCCATGCTCGGCGCGCGATAGCTATCATCGCTGCAGGCGATAATAAAAAAACCCGGCACCTGCAATGGCGGTCATCGATGGCGGTGGGAGTGACGTAAGGTCAGCCCGGCCAATCTAATGGCGTCCACTCTCGCGGGCGGGGGTAAGGTTAGCCCGGCGCCATGTCTCCATGGTCTCTCTTCGACCGCGCTCTCGCGGCGGGCGTAACGCGGGGTTTTGCGCCATCCCGTTCTGGGAAACGCCATTCCGGTTTGGCTAACAAAGGGCAAAAACGGCGTCAGCCGTTTTTTTTCACCCCGGCGTCATGCCAGCGCCAGTGGCGGGAGGGGGTGATAATTTCCGGAAGGCCGATATCACACTGTTCCACCGGCAGCGGCTCCGCCACCTGCTGGCCGCCAGTGTTGCAGCATGCGGTCATAGAAGCCGCCGCCCCTGCCGAGGCGCTGTCCCTGGATATCAAACGCCACCAGCGGCGTAAACAGTATATCCAGGCCGGCGAGCGGCAGTAAGGTGGTGATGTCCAGCTGAGGTTCCGTATCCGTAACCGGTTCAACACCAGCGGCGTGGCGGCGGTATAACGCATAAACAGCAAATGGCCGGGGGTGAAGGGATGCAGCACCGGCAGATACACCTGCTTGCCGGCGGCCCACAGCGCGTCAATCAGCGGCCGGGTATCCAGCTCGCCGTCAAACGACAGGAAGACGGCCAGGGTGCGGGCGCTGTGGATGCGGGGGTGATTCATGACGTGGCTGACGACGCGCTGGGCGGCAGCCGTTTGCTGCTGCGGCGACAATGCACGGCGCCGTAAGCGGATATGATTGCGCAACGACTGCCGCAGCAGTGATTTTTCCATTGACGAAGTCATAGGGGAACTGTGCTTAAAGGGGATCTCCGAGATGCCGCCGCAGGCTGTAACCCTTGAACCCTTGGTTCAAGGTGAACGCAGCGTCGAGACCTTAAGGCTTCTCGGACAAGCCGAGCATGCGCACCGGTCAGGAATCGCCACATTCTTGTGATATGAAATATCGGCTCAGGGGACTGACCCGCTGGCGAACACCTCAGAGAAATTTGGTTTTCCGCCCGCGGTTTCGGTATCGGCCCCGCGGCGCGTATGTCGTCATTCGAACTGGTTTCCAGGACGTTCCGTTATGCGGCCCTGTTCAACCAGCGCCTGCTCAATCGTTTGTTGCAGCAGGCGGATACGTTGTTCCATGTTGGCTGCATAATCCCGGGTTTTCAACCTTTCCTGCGCCAATTCGTGACAGACGTTCAGGGCGGCGATGAAAACAAGTTGTTCCGTATTGGTGACTCTAGTTCGAACTTTCAGATCTTGCAACCGCTGATTAAGATCTTCCGCCGCCTGATTCAACGCTTCTTGTTGTTCAGGGGGGCAATTGACCCGTAATGTACGGCCAAAAATTTGAATATCTACCGGTTGTGCGGACATACCCACCTTCCTGCCTTTGTTACCGCGCCAACCCCCGCCTGTGCCGATGAATGCCGACGAGGCGCGAAGGGGCGCAACTATAATCTATCTAAAACAGAAGTTACAAGCCCTTTCTGGTATAGCGACGGACCTTGGTGGTAGCATAACACGAACTTATCCCGCCAACATTGATGAAAGCGCATGTCTAAACAAAATACCTTCCCCGATTACGAAAATTTGAACCGGCTGTTGGCCGCACAGGCAGTAGCATTAACCGCGGCGGAAATGCATGGCTTGCTTAGCGGGATACTCTGCGGCGGTAAGCAAAACGACGGTTGGCAGGTTCTGGTACATGAATTGACCAACGACGGACTGGCGTTTACCCAAACGCTGGCCGGGCCGCTGCGCGAGCTGCACCAGGCCACCGCCTCCGCGTTGGCGGACGCATCGTTCCAATTTCAACTGCTGCTGCCGGTGGACGACGACGACGGCGCGTCGCTCTTTGCGCGCGTGGATGCGCTAGCCGGCTGGGTGAACCATTTTCTGCTGGGACTGGGCGTGGTGCAGCCGCAACTGGACCAGGTACAGGGCGATGTGCGCGAGGCGATTGACGATCTGCGCAATATCGGTCAATTAGGATATGACGAGGACGAAGACCGCGAGGCATTGGCGCAATCGCTGGAGGAAGTGATTGAGTATGTCCGTATGGCCGCTATCCTTTGCCATAATGACTTTACCCGCCCGGATGACGACGCGGCGCCTGCGCCGGCCGCTCCGGTATTACATTGACGACAACGCCGGATCTGAACCGGTGTTTTGGCCGCGGCTTGCGAGCCGAGCATTTCAATTAGGCTGGAGGGAGCGATGACTCCACAAGAATATACCCGCCGTCGTCAGGGGTTGCTGGCGAAAATGGCGCCGGGAAGCGCCGCGTTGATTTTTGCCGCCCCCGAGGCGACGCGCAGCGCCGACAGTGACTATCCCTATCGCCAAAACAGTGATTTCTGGTATTTCACCGGTTTTAACGAGCCACAGGCGCTGCTGATATTGGTCAAAAGCGATGAAAGCCACCATCACGGCGTCTTATTTAACCGGGTGCGGGATAAAACCGCTGAAATCTGGACCGGCCGCCGTTTGGGTCAGGAGGCGGCGCCGGAGCGCCTGGGGGTTTCCCGGGCGTTGCCGTGGGACGACATCGGCAGTCAATTGCATCTGCTGCTCAACGGTCTGGACGTGGTTTATCACGCCCAGGGTGAATATGAATTCGCCGACAAGATGCTGTTTAGCGCGCTGGATAAACTGCGGCGCGGCGCGCGTCAGCAGTGGCAGGCGCCGGCCACGCTGGTCGACTGGCGGCCTTGGGTGCACGAGATGCGGCTTATTAAATCCGAGGAAGAGCTGGCGGTGATGCGCCGCGCCTGTGAAATCACCGCTCTGGCGCATACCCGCGCCATGCAGCAATGCCGGCCCGGCCTGTACGAATATCAGCTGGAAGGCGAAATACAGCATGAATTCAACCGTCAGGGCGCGCGTTTTCCCTCCTACAGCACGATTGTCGGCAGCGGTGAAAACGGTTGCATTTTGCACTACACGGAAAACGCCTCCCGCATGCAAAGCGGTGATTTGGTGTTGATCGATGCCGGCTGCGAATACCAGGGCTACGCCGGCGATATCACCCGCACCTTCCCGGTCAATGGCCGTTTCTCGCCGGAACAGCGCGCTGCCTATGATCTCGTCCTGGCGATGCTTAACCGCGCGCTTGAGCTTTACGGTCCGGGGCGCAGTATTCAGGATGTGAGCGAGGAAGCGGTGCGCATCATGGTCGCCGGTCTGGTGAAGCTTGGCGTGATGAAAGGGGAGGTGGAGACGTTGATTGCCGCACAGGCGCATCGGCAGTTTTTTATGCATGGCCTAAGCCATTGGCTGGGGCTGAATGTTCACGATGTCGGTGATTATGGCTCCTCGGAGCGGAGCCGGGTTCTGGAGCTGGGTATGGTGTTGACCATCGAACCGGGCATCTATATCGCCAGCGACGCCGATGTGCCCGCCCCTTACCGCGGTATCGGTATCCGCATTGAGGATAATATCGTTATTACCGCCTCTGGTAACGAAAATCTCACCGCCTCGGTGGTCAAGGAGGCTGAGGCGATTGAAACCCTCATGGCGGCGGCGCGCCAAGGATGACCGTCACCATTATCGGCGGCGGCATGGCCGGCGCGACGCTGGCACTGGCGCTTTCGCATCTTAGTCGCGGTAGCCTGCAAATCGATCTGGTGGAGGCGCAGACGCCGGAAAGCCGCGATCATCAGGGGTTTGACGCCCGCGCCATTGCCTTGACGCAGGGGACCTGCCGCGAGCTGACCGCCATCGGCGTCTGGCCAGCGCTGGCGTCCTGCGCCACTGCCATTACCCGGGTTGAGGTGAGCGACAAAGGGCATCTGGGGAAAGTCCAGATCGCGGCCGAGGACTATCGGCTGCCGGCGCTGGGCTATGTTGTGGAGTTGCATGCGGCCGGTAAACGGCTGTTCGAGCTGCTGCGCGAGGCGCCCGGCGTGCGGCTGCATTGCCCGGCGACGCTCACGCGCCTCAGGCGCGAGCGCGAGGAGACGATCATCACCCTGGATAATGGCGTGGCGCTTAACGCACAGCTGGCGGTGGCGGCGGACGGTTCGCGCTCGCCGCTGGCGTCGCAGTGCGGCATCCAATGGCGGCAGCGCGATTATCAGCAAATTGCGGTTATCGCCAATATCACCACCGCCGTACCCCACGGCGGCGGCGCCTTCGAGCGGTTCACCGCCCGGGGACCCTTGGCATTGTTGCCCATGTCCGGCGGGCGCAGTTCTCTGGTCTGGTGCTTGCCGGCGGCGCTTCGGCATGAGATTGCCGGCTGGGATGACGGGCAGTTTTGCCAGGCGTTGCAGCGGGCGTTCGGCTGGCGGCTGGGACGCATTACCGCCGCCGGCGCACGCCAGTGTTATCCGCTGCGCTTACGCACGGCGCAGCGGCATATTGCCCACCGCCTGGCGCTGGTGGGCAATGCCGCGCAGACCTTGCATCCCATCGCCGGCCAGGGATTCAACCTCGGCCTGCGCGATGTGATGACGCTGGCGGAAACGCTGGCGCAGGCGGTGGCCCAGGGGGAAGATATCGGCGACTATGCCGTGCTGTCGCGCTACCAGCGGCGTCGTCAGCCAGATCAGGCGGGTACCGTCGGCATCACCGACGGGTTGATCCATCTGTTCGCCAACCGTCATTTGCCGTTAGTGGTCGGCCGTAATCTGGGGCTGCTGGCCATGGCTCATATTCCGTCGCTGCGCGATGCGCTGGCGCGTAAAACGCTGGGCTGGGTGGCCCGATGACCCTGTCCCGCACGCAAGGATCTGATACGCTATGCAAGCATTCGATATAGTCATTAACGGCGGCGGCATGGTCGGTCTGGCGCTGGCCTGTGGCCTGCAGGGGAGCGGACTGCGCGTGGCGGTCATTGAGCGTCAGGCGCCGGAGGCGATCCCACCTGCCGACCGGCCGGCGCTGCGGGTTTCTGCCATTAACGCCGCCAGCCGGCGGCTATTGCAACATGTGCAGGTCTGGGACGCCATCACCGCGGAGCGGGCCAACCCTTACCGCGGCATGGAAGTCTGGGAGCGGGACAGTTTTGGCCGTATCGCCTTCGATGGCGCCGAGCTGGGGTATCCAGAGCTGGGACATATCATTGAGAATCCGGTCATTCAACAGGCGCAATGGCGACGTGCAGGTGAATTAGCGGAGGTGACGCTGATAACGCCCGCCTCGCTGCGCCAGGTGGCCTGGGGAGAAAACGAAGCATTTATCACCCTTGACGACGATCGGATGCTGACCGCCCGGATGGTGGTGGCAGCGGATGGCGCCCACTCCTGGCTGCGCGCCCAGGCCGATATCCCGCTGACCTTTTGGGACTATCAGCACCATGCGCTGGTGGCCACCGTTCGCACCGCGCGGCCGCATGGCAATATTGCCCGTCAGACGTTTCACGGTGACGGTATTCTGGCGTTTTTACCCCTAAGCGATCCTCATTTAAGCTCCATCGTCTGGTCGCTGCCGCCGGCGGAGGCGCGTGAACGCCTGACGGCGCCGGCGGAGGCATTCAACGTCGCGTTGGCGACAAACTTCAGTCTTGCTCTGGGCTTATGCGAGTTGCAGGGGGAGCGGCAAACCTTCCCGCTTACCGGCCGTTATGCGCGTAATTTCGCCGCCCATCGTCTGGTGCTGGTAGGGGATGCCGCCCATACCGTCCATCCGCTGGCGGGGCAGGGCGTGAATCTGGGGTTCATGGACGTCGCGGTGCTGTTGGGAGAGGTGCGGCGGCTGCGAAAAGCCGGCAAGGAGGATATCGGCCATTACCCGTACTTGCGACGCTACGAGCGCAGCCGCAAACACAGCGCCGCATTGATGTTGGCGGGTATGCAGGGGTTTAGCGAGCTCTTCTCCGGCCAGCATCCGCTAAAAAAATGGGTGCGCGATGCGGGGTTGCGGCTGGCGGATACGCTCCCCGGCGTAAAACCGCGCTTCATTCAACAGGCGATTGGATTGCATGATTTACCCTCCTGGTTGGCGGACGCGTCCTTCGACTGAATTATTCTAATTTTACCGCACCATTTGGATTACATTTTCTAATCCGATTACCAAACCCCGCCGGGATTAACAAAG
Source organism: Candidatus Sodalis endolongispinus (assembly GCF_018777395.1). Lineage (GTDB taxonomy): Bacteria > Pseudomonadota > Gammaproteobacteria > Enterobacterales > Enterobacteriaceae > Sodalis_B > Sodalis_B endolongispinus. The sequence goes on along the minus strand of NZ_JAFJYC010000001.1, from coordinate 181,321 downwards.
CAGTGGCGGGGTTTTTTGTTATTAAACTTCCCATTACTCCGCCTTGGCGCCCGTATTGTGCGCCGTAATCCGTTTATAGGTAGCATAAAATAGCGTTCTTATTTCCTTAATTTTCACGTGGCTTTCCGGCAGGCCGATAATTTAAGTTATGGTTTCCACCGCCGTTCGGTGATAACTTCTGCCCAGAAGGTATCGTTTGCGTACACCCTCATTACCCGCCAGGGCAAGGGGTTTGCGCGCTTCGGTAATTATCTGTCTTCCCATTGAGAAAGAGAGAAAAGATGGCTCAGCAGACCCCGCTGTATGAAGAGCACCTCGCGTGCGGCGCCAAAATGGTGGATTTACACGGCTGGATGATGCCGCTCCACTATGGTTCCCAACTGGATGAACATCATCAGGTGCGGCGCGATGCCGGCATGTTTGATGTGTCGCACATGACTATTGTCGATTTAGCCGGACCGCGCACCCGCGATTTTCTGCGCCATCTGCTGGCCAACGATGTCGCCAAGCTGACGGTGCCCGGCAAAGCGCTTTACACCGGCATGCTTAACGCGTCCGGCGGCGTGATAGACGACCTTATCGTCTATTTCCTTTCCGAACTCGAATTCCGCCTGGTTGTCAACTCCGCGACCCGTGCTAAAGACGTTGAGTGGATCACCCGCCACGCCGAGCCTTATCAAGTGACGGTGACCGTGCGCGACGATCTGGCGCTGATCGCGGTGCAGGGGCCGCAGGCGCAAAGCAAGACGCAAACGCTATTTAGCCTGCAACAACGGCAGGCGGTAAGCGGAATGAAACCGTTTTTTGGCGTTCAGGCCGGCGAGTTGTTTATTGCCACCACCGGCTATACTGGCGAGGCTGGCTACGAGATTTCGTTACCGGCAACCCAGGCTGCCGATTTCTGGCGGCAACTGCTGGCGGCCGGCGTGAAGCCCTGCGGCCTCGGCGCGCGCGACACCTTGCGGCTGGAAGCGGGGATGAACCTTTACGGTCAGGAAATGGATGAGGGGATCTCTCCGCTCGCGGCCAATATGGGTTGGACCATCACCTGGCAGCCGGAGGAGCGCGATTTCATCGGACGCGAGGCGCTGTAGGCCCAGCGCGCCGACGGCGACGGCGAGCAATTGGTCGGACTGGTGATGACTGAAAAAGGCGTATTGCGTAACGGCCTGCCGGTCCATGTTACCGACGCTGCCGGTAACATGCAGCAAGGGATTATCACCAGCGGCTCGTTTTCGCCGATGCTGGGCGTCAGCATTGCGCTGGCGCGGGTGCCGGCCGGTATCGGCCAGCAGGCGATAGTCTTGATCCGTAACCGTGAAATGCTGGTTAAGGTCACTAAACCCGGTTTTGTGCGCGCCGGTAAAGCGGTTGCGCAATAACTAACTTTGTCAGAGTGAGGATGGCGATGAGCAATGTGCCGACAGAACTAAAATATACCGCATCCCATGAGTGGGTGCTTCATGAAGGCGATGGCGTTTACTGCGTCGGGATCACCGAGCATGACCAGGAACTGTTGGGCGACATGGTGTTTATGGACTTGCCCGAGGTAGGCGCTACGTTTTCCGCCGGCGAAGATTGCGCGGTGGCGGAATCGGTGAAAGCCGCGTCGGATATTTATGCGCCTATTAGCGGCGAAATTGTGGCGGTGAACGATGATCTGGAAGCGTCGCCGGAACTGGTCAACAGCGCGCCTTACACCGATGGCTGGCTGTTCAAAATCAAGGCGACCGATGACAGCGAAGTGAACGAATTGCTCGACGAAGCCGCTTATCAGGCCGCCATTGACGAAGAAGACGAATAACGCCGACGCCACGGCCGCGACCGCCGGGGCGCACCTTGCGCTTACCTTTTTCCGGTCCCATGCCCGATGCAGGAATTGTTGTCCATGACCCAGACTCTTAGCCAGATTGAACATCATGACGCCTTTATCACGCGTCATATCGGCCCTTCCGCGCCGCAACAGGCGCATATGCTTGCCACCGTGGGCAGCGATTCCCTGGCGGGGCTTATCGCCCAAATCGTGCCGGCGGACATTCAGCTTGCCGCTGCGCCCGCCGTGGGCGACGCGACGACGGAAGCGCAAGCCCTGGCGGAGCTGAAGGCTATCGCCCGTCAAAATCAGCGCTTCAAATCCTTTATCGGCATGGGCTACAGGGCGGTGGTGACGCCGCCGGTCATTCTGCGCAATATGCTGGAAAACCACGGCTGGTACACGGCCTACACGCCATACCAGCCTGAAGTGTCCCAGGGGCGGCTGGAAGCGTTGCTTAATTTTCAACAGCTAACGTTGGATCTGACTGGTCTGGATATCGCCTCGGCCTCGCTTCTGGATGAAGCTACCGCGGCGGCCGAAGCCATGGCGCTCGCCAAACGCGACAGTAAACTGAAGCAGGCCAACCGCTTTTTCGTCGCCGACGACGTGCATCCGCAAACGCTGGATGTCCTGCGCACCCGCGCCGGTACTTTTGGCTTTGAATTGGTCATCGATAAGGCACAGGCGGCGCTGGAGCATCCCGACCTGTTTGGCGTGCTGTTGCAGCAGGTAGGCACCACCGGTGAACTACACGACTATCGCGCCATGATGGCCGAACTCGCGCGCCGCAAAATTATCAGCTGCGTGGCGGCGGATATGCTCTCGCTGGTGCTGCTGGCGGAGCCTGGGGAGCAGGGTGCCGATGTGGTATTCGGCTCGTCGCAACGCTTCGGGGTGCCGATGGGGTACGGTGGCCAGCACGCGGCGTTTTTCGCCGCCCGCGACGAAATGAAGCGCGCCATGCCGGGCCGAATTATCGGTGTTTCCCGCGACGCCGCCGGAGATACGGCTTTGCGCATGGCGATGCAAACGCGCGAGCAGCACATTCGCCGCGAGAAGGCGAACTCGAACATTTGCACGTCGCAGGTGCTGCTGGCCAATATCGCCGGTCTGTATGCCGTCTATCACGGTCCGCAGGGGCTCAAGCGCATATCCGGGCGTATTCACCGGCTGACAACAATTCTGGCGCAGGGGCTGCGCGACGCCGGACTGACGCTCAGGCACGATCGCTGGTTCGATACCCTGACCGTCGAGGTGGCCGATAAAGCGGGCGTGCTGGCGCGCGCCGACGCCGCCGGGATCAATTTGCGCAACGACATTCACGGCGCGGTGGGCATCACCCTTGACGAAACGACCGTGCGCGAAGATGTGCAAACCCTCTGGCAGGTGGTGACGGGGGCTGCTGGCACCTTGGCTATCGACGCGCTGGATGCCGGATGCGACGAGGTGATCCCGCCGGCATTGCTGCGCGCCACGCCTATCCTGACGCACGAGGTGTTCAACCGCTACCATAGCGAAACGTAAATGATGCGCTATATGCACCGGCTGGAGCGCAAGGATCAGGCGATGATTCCCCTCGGCTCCTGCACGATGAAGCTCAACGCCGCCGCCGAGATGATCCCCATTACCTGGCCGGAGTTTGCCGAGCTGTATCCTTTCTGCCCCCCTGAACAGGCGGCGGGGTATCAGCAAATGATCGCCCAGCTGTCGCGCTGGCTTATCCAACTGACCGGCTATGATGCCCTGTGCATGCAGCCGAACTCCGGCGCCCAGGGCGAATATGCCGGCCTGCTGGCCATTCGTCGTTATCATGAGAGCCGCAATCAGGGCGAGCGTCATATCTGTCTGATCCCCAGCTCCGCCCACGGCACCAATCCGGCGTCGGCGCAGATGGCCGGCATGTCGGTCACCGTGGTGGCCTGCGACAAGAATGGCAATATTGATTTGCACGATTTGCGCGCCAAAGCCGAACAGGCCGGCGAGCAGCTATCTTGCATTATGGTGACCTATCCCTCGACCCACGGGGTCTATGAAGAAACCATCCGTGAAGTGTGCCAGATAGTGCATCAGTACGGCGGCCAGGTCTATCTGGACGGCGCCAACATGAATGCGCAGGTGGGGATTACCTCGCCTGGTTATATCGGCGCCGATGTGTCGCATCTCAACCTGCATAAAACCTTCTGTATCCCCCACGGCGGTGGCGGTCCGGGCATGGGTCCCATCGGCGTGAAAGCACATCTGGCCCCGTTCGTCCCGGGCCATTCGGTGGTGGAGCTCGATGGTGTGCTTACCCGCCAGGGGGCGGTCAGCGCGGCGCCGTTCGGCAGCGCGTCGATCTTACCTATCAGCTGGATGTATATTCGGATGATGGGCGCGGAAGGGTTGAAACAAGCCAGCCAGGTGGCCATTCTCAACGCCAATTATATCGCCACCCGGTTGCAGCAGGCCTATCCGGTGCTGTATACCGGCCGTGACGGCCGCGTGGCGCACGAATGTATTCTGGATATCCGGCCGCTGAAAGAGGCCACCGGCATTAGCGAAATGGATATCGCCAAACGCCTGATCGACTACGGTTTCCACGCGCCGACCATGTCTTTCCCGGTAGCCGGCACGCTGATGGTCGAGCCGACCGAATCGGAAAGCCAGCTGGAGCTTGATCGCTTCATTGACGCAATGCTGGCGATCCGCGCCGAAATCCAGCAAGTGGCGGACGGCGTCTGGCCGGCGAGTGGCGCCATCCGTACGATCGTCAGACTGCGGCGTTCCCGGCAGGGTATGGCGATAAATATTGGCCGGCGGTGAAACGGTTGGACGATGTTTATGGCGACCGAAACTTGTTTTGCTCGTGCGTGCCATTGAGCGATTATCAGTAAGCGTCTTGACCGCGTGTAGCGGCCACATGCCCAGGACGGCCGGCATCAGAGCGGTAACCACCGCTCGGCCGCCGGCCGTGAGTGATGAAGGCTGATGGCGCCGGCGAGGTGATCTTTGCCCACGGCGGCTGCGTGCGGTTCAGACGCCGGCGGTGGGTGATGAAGGCTGATAGCGCCGGCGGCGTGATCTTTGCTCACGGCGGTTGCATGCGGTTCAGACGCCGGCCGTGGGTTATAAATGCTGATGGCGCCGATGGCCTGATCTTTGCCCACGGCGGCTGCGTGCGGTTCAGACGCCGGCGGTGGGTGATGAAGGCTGATAGCGCCGATAGCGTGATCTTTGCCCACGGCGGTTGCATGCGGTTTAGACGCCGGCCGTGGGTGATGAATGCTGATGGCGCCGATGGCGTGATCTTTGCCCACGGCGGCTGCGTGCGGTTCAGGCGCCGGCCGTGAGTGATGAATGCTGATAGCGCCGGCGGCGTGATCTTTGCCCACGGCGGCTGCGTGCGGTTCAGGCGCCGGCCGTGGGTGATGAACGCTGATGGCGCCGACGTCATGACATCCGCCAACCCTTAACTGTGCTCCCTCTCCGGCCCGGCCGCTACTTCAGCCAGCCATATCGTGGATTAACGCCATTTGCGTCACGCGGGTCATATCCACCCCGTCATCGGCATAGGGAGCAAGCGTCATTGCCGCGACCGCAAAGTGCCAGCTGTGCTCCGCGGTGTTTTCTTGCCGCTGGGTAGTGAGCACTTTGGTACGGCGTTGTATGTTTTTAAGCTTATCGATTTCGATGATAAAAGCGACGACATCGGTCAGTTCACCGAATGCCAGCGCGGAAGAGGTTACAGCCATCAGGTTCCCCAGCATAATCTAATTGAACGGCCTAGTGTAGGCCAATTTGCGCACGAACTCGACTAATATAGCTTCGCCTTGAACGGCGCGGCTTTACAAATCTTCACCGTGTATTTTCAGCGTACACATGTACACTCAGTTGCCTCTCGATTACCCTATACACTGCAAGCCCACGGACGGAGATATCTTTAAGCAGAGGTCAGAAAATTTATGGGAAACAAACCATTAGCCAAAAGCTACTCTCTGGCGGAAGAAATCGCCAATAGCGTCAGCCACGGCGTGGGGGTGATCTTTGGTATTGTCGGCCTGGTGCTGATGCTTAATCAGGCAGGGCAGGCGGGCGCCAACGCCCTTGCGCTGACTAGCTACAGCCTTTATGGCGGTAGTATGATTCTGCTCTATCTGGCGTCGACGTTATATCATGCCATTCCCCATCCGCCGCTCAAACGCTGGCTGAAGAAGCTGGACCATTGCGCAATATATCTGCTCATCGCCGGTACTTATACGCCGTTTTTGCTGATAGGTCTGGCCTCGCCGCTGGCCAAATGGCTGATGGTGGTCATCTGGCTGATGGCGGCGGTCGGCATCATGTTAAAACTGGTGTTTGCGCATCGCTTTCGCGCCATCTCCATCATTACCTATCTGACCATGGGCTGGCTGTCGCTGGTGCTCATTTATCAGCTGCTACAACGGTTGCCCGCCGGCGGCGTCGCGCTGCTGGCCGCCGGTGGCGTGATTTACTCGCTGGGGGTGATTTTCTACGTTTGGGAACGAATACCATTCAACCATGCGATATGGCATGGCTTCGTATTGGGGGGAACCGTTTGCCACTTTCTGGCGATTTATCTGTTTGTCACGTAAACCGCGGTGGTTTATCGCTATGCCCCATGGACGTAAAGTGGGGCCGGTACCGCGCCCGTATCTCCGGGGGTGGTTTTCAAACGACAGTCTGCGGCGGCCGGGCGGGTCTGTTGGCCCTGTCCCGTTGCCACTGGCGCGCGTCGCTTACTCGCCGATAGCGTACGGTAGCGGCTGCACGGACAACGCGCCGGCGCTGTCGTCGCGCACGCGCAGCAGGCTGTCGGGTGCCAGGTCGTTATTCAACACCGCCTGCACCCAGACGCTGCCGTCCTCCAACTGACAGGCCGCCAGCACCGTACCGGTCCGCCGCCAATTGTCGCCCATCTTGAGTTCCAAATCGTCGCCGGCGGCGGGAGGATAGCTGGCTTTGCCCGCCAGCCAGTACAGGGCGCGTTTGTTAGCGCCGCGATACTTGGCGCGCGCCACCATCTCCTGGCCCGCGTAACAGCCTTTGTTAAAGCTGATGCCGTCCAGCGCCTGTACATTGGCCGCCTGCGGGATAAACTGCGTGCCATTGGCGCTGTCGATAACCGGATAGCCCGCCTCGATATCCAGCGCCAGCCATTGCTGGCTGTCGTTGAGCTGGGCCTGGCCTTCCAGCTTGTGCTGCAAGGCGGCGCGCACGGCCGGCGTCGTTATCAACAAATAGCGCGGCGCCGGCAGACTGAAATACAGCAACGTCGTGTCCTGATGGTGCGCTACCGGCTGAGCCGCATCGGGCAAGCTGGTAAAGAGTCCGCCCAGCGCCGCCTGCGCCTGGAAACCTGCCACGCCCAGCAAAACCGCGTCATCGTCGGCGGCGATGGTCGTTTTCGAAAACACGGCGTATTTTTTTAGTTCGGCGAGCTGGCTATCGCGCACGCTGCGTCGTTCGATAAACGCCATCCCCTCGCGGTGATGAAATACGCACAGATAGCTGAACATTTTGCCTTTGGCATCGCAATGGGCGGCGAAACTAAAGCGATCGGCGTCCAGTGAGGCAACATCGCAGGTCAACTGCCCCTGCAGGTATTTTACGGTGTCCGCGCCGTTAAGCGTGACCAATGCCCAATCCTCCAGAGAAATGAGCGTCAGCGGCAGGTGGCTTGCGGGCGACGGCAGACGCGGAGGAAAAGGAACTTGAGATGACATGGGACAGTCCTATCAGTAGTCTGACAATAGCCTAATGGTAAAAGACCGCGAGGGGTTTGCAAGCGGATCTTACCTGCGAGTTTAGCGATACGTGCCCGGTATGGAATAAATAGCGCATAATGTAGCGAAATGTGTCGTTTTGTCTCATGCCCCCGGGTGAAACGGGGTAAACTAGCCGCGAGCGTAGCGGTTATAAGGGGAAATTTTTAGATGGATATTACCAACAAAGCGCGGATCCACTGGGCCTGCCGCCGTGGCATGCGCGAGCTGGATATCGCCATTATGCCGTTCTTTGAACACGATTTTGACGCCTTGGATGACCAGGATAAGCAGCGCTTTATTCGGCTGCTGGAGTGCGACGATCCCGATTTGTTCAATTGGCTGATGAACCACGGCCAGCCGGACGACGGCGAGATGCGGCAGATTATTACCCTGATTCAGACGCGAAACAAAGCCCGTGTCCCTTTGGCGATGTGATATTCTGGTCTCCTGGCGCACTCAGCTTTGCTCGCTGGCGTTTTACGGGATCCTGATTATGCTGATTTTACTCTCGCCCTGGCCGGAAAATTACGGACTGGTATGGTTGACGCTGGTACTGGTGGTGGTGTTTGAATGTATCCGCATCCAGCGCAACATTATGTCGTGCCGCGGCGAACTGGTGTTAATGAGCGACAACAGTATTCAATGGCATCGCGAGGAGTGGATCTTCACCCGCAAAGCCTGGATGCTCAAGGGCGGCGCGGCGTGCTGCTCAGCCTGCGCAAAGCGGGCGGCAAACGGCGCCGTCGGTTATTTCTGGCGGCAGACAGCATGGACGGCCGAGAATTTCGCCACCTGCGCCAGTTTCTGGCGCGTCAGGCCTGGTCCTAGCGTAGCGGGTGCCTGCGGCGGAATTCAGGCCCGCGCCGGATTACAGCAACGCCGCCATTTCCCCCAGGATCTGCTCGCACCACTGTTGCAGTCGGTGCTCGCTCAAATCATATTGATTGACCTCGTCGAGCGCCAGCCCGACGAACTGGTCGCCGGCGGGGGTGACGGCTTTCTGACTGGTGAATTCGTAGCCATCGGTAGGCAAGTAGCCGATAAATCTGGCGCCCTGCGGCTTAAGCACATCATGAAGATAGCCCAGTGCATCCAGAAACCACTCGCCGTAGCCCAACTGATCCCCCATCCCGTAGAGCGCGATGATTTTACCGTCCAGTTGAAGGGTGCCGAGCTCTGACCACAGGGCTTCCCAATCTTCCTGAATTTCGCCAAAGTCCCAGGTGGGGATGCCGAGGATGAGGATGCTGTACTCCATCATGCGCTGCGCCGGGACATCTTTTACGTTATGCAAATCGACCAGCTCCGGCCCGAGAATATCGCGGATTTTCTCGGCGGCCATCTCGGTGTAGCAGGTGCTGGAGCCATAAAATAAACCGACTTTCATCTCTCGTGTTACTCTTGCAAACAACCTAATGGCGTCAAGTGTACCAGATTTGACGGTATGTCAGGCATAATGTCATCTGCCGCCCCGTACAGGAGTCAGTTATGGAACGACCGGATGACGTCATTATTGAGCAGTTTCTTGATTCCCTGTGGCTGGAGCGCAACCTGGCGGAAAACACCCTGGCCTCCTATCGCCTCGACATGCAGGCGCTCGCGGCCTGGCTGCAATCCCAGCAACGCGACAGTTTGAACGCGAGCTCGGCGGATTTGCAGGCCTTTCTGGCCGATCGTCTCGATCACGGCTACAAGGCCACCAGCTCCGCCAGGCTGCTCAGCGCCACGCGCCGTTTTTTTCAGTATCTGTACCGGGAAAAACGGCGCGGCGACGATCCCAGCGCCGGCATTTTGGCGCCCAAATTACCGCAGCGTCTGCCCAAAGATCTCAGCGAGGCCCAGGTAGGTGATTTGCTGGCGGCGCCCACTATCGCCGATCCCGTCGAATTGCGCGATAAGGCGATGCTGGAGGTGCTTTACGCCACCGGTTTGCGGGTGTCCGAGCTGGTCGGGTTGACCCTGTCGGACGTCAGCCTGCGGCAGGGCGTGGTGCGGGTGATTGGTAAAGGTGATAAGGAGCGGCTGGTGCCATTTGGGGAAGAGGCGGTATACTGGATTGAGTATTATCTGGAACATGGCCGTCCGGCGCTGACCCATGGTCAAAGCCTGGACATACTGTTTCCCAGCAACCGCAGCCGCAAGATGACCCGCCAGACGTTCTGGCATCGCATTAAACATTATGCCATTCTGGCGGGCATTAACAGCGAGCGGCTCTCCCCCCATGTTTTGCGGCACGCCTTTGCGACCCATTTGCTGAATCACGGGGCGGATTTACGCGTGGTGCAACTGCTGCTGGGACACAGCGATCTTTCGACGACACAGATCTATACCCACGTCGCCACTGAACGATTGAAGCTTATCCACCAGCAGCATCATCCCCGCGCCTGAGCGGTGGCGTTGAAATGAATTCAAGGCGTATGCATGCGCCGACCCCGACCCGGGTGTTTAAATAAGGATTAAAATGTGAACAAAAGCCTGGTACTGCTATCCTTTATAGCGCTGGCCCTTTCCCCGCTCGTCCACGCTGACGACGCGGCATCAAGCATTCTCTGTCGCGCCTCGGCATTCATAGCGCCGACATTCAGCCGTCCCCGGTCGCCGGGCTGAAAACCGTCTTGACCGAAAGCGGTGTATTGTATGTCTCCGACGACGGTCGCCATGTCATTCAAGGCCCGCTGTATGATGTGGGTAGCAACCATCCAGTCAACGTTACCAATCAGCTTCTCAGCAAGCGCCTCAACGCCCTGCAAAAGGAGATGATTATCTTCAAAGCGCCGCAGGAAAAGCACGTGGTAACGGTGTTCACCGACATCACCTGCGGTTATTGCCACAAGCTGCACGAACAAATCAAAGAGTATAACGCGCTGGGGATCACTATCCGCTATCTGGCGTTTCCGCGTCAGGGGCTGAATTCCCAAACGGAGAAGGACATGGCGTCGGTGTGGTGCAGCGCCAACCCGAAAGGTGCCTTTAACCGGACAATGAACGGCGGCAACGTCCCGGCCGCCACTGCGACATCGATATCAGCAAATACTATACGCTCGGCGTGCAATATGGCATCCAGGGTACGCCGGCGTTATTGCTGGACAACGGGACCCTCATCCCGAGCTATCAAAGCCCGAAAGAGCTGGCTGCTATCCTGGATCAACAAGGATCGGATCAGGCAATGGGCGGTTAACACGGCAGTGAATATGACAACGGAATTGCGTCGGCGTCCGCTGGGCGATAGCGCTGTACTGGCCGAGGCGGATATCCCGCCGCTGCTGAAACGATTGTATGTGCAACGTGGCGTCTGTGCCGTCGGTGAGCTGGAGCGGGGCGCGCGCGGGTTGCTGGCTTATCATCCCCTGACCGGCATCGAGCAGGCGGTGAGTCTGCTGGTGCGCGCTCTGGCGGATCAGCGCAGAATAATGGTGGTCGGCGACTTCGATGCCGACGGCGCGACCAGCACCGCGCTTACGGTGCTGGCGCTGCGACAAATGGGCGCACAGACGATAGATTTCCTGGTGCCGAATCGCTTTGAGGACGGCTACGGTCTTAGCCCCGAGGTGGTGGAGCAGGCGGCGGCGCGCGGCGCGCAGCTTATCCTGACCGTGGATAATGGCATCTCTTCCCATGCCGGCGTCACTCTTGCGCATGACAAAGGCATCCCGGTGCTCATCACCGATCATCACCTTCCTGGCGAGACTTTGCCGGCCGCCGACGCCATCGTTAATCCCAATTTACGCGACTGCACCTTCGCCTCGAAATCCCTGGCGGGCGTCGGGGTGGCGTTTTATCTGATGCTGGCGCTGCGCGCGCGGCTCAACGACAGAGGCTGGTTTACACAGCGGGGCATAGCGGCCCCCAAACTGGCAGAACTGCTGGACCTCGTGGCGCTGGGCACCGTGGCGGACGTGGTGCCGCTGGACGCCAACAACCGTATCCTGGTGCATCAAGGGCTAAGCCGCATTCGCGCCGGCCGTTGCCGTCCCGGCATCCGCGCGCTGGCGGAGGTGGCCAATCGCGACATTACCCGGTTGTGCGCCAGCGATCTGGGTTTCTCATTGGGACCGCGCCTCAACGCCGCCGGGCGATTGGACGATATGTCGGTCGGGGTCGCGCTGTTGCTGAGCGAGGATCTGCCGCAGGCGCGCATGCTGGCGGCGGAGCTCGATGCCCTCAATCAAACCCGGCGTGAAATCGAACAGGGAATGGAAGCGGAAGCGCTGGCGCTGTGCCAGTCAATGGCGCGCGACGAGCAGACGATGCCCTTTGGGATGGCTATCTACCATGAGCAATGGCATCAGGGGGTGGTGGGCATTCTGGCATCGCGTATCAAAGAGCGTTTCCACCGGCCGGTTATTGCCTTTGCGCCCGCGGGTGAGGGCGTACTGAAAGGATCGGGACGGTCGGTGGCCGGTTTGCACATGCGCGATCTGCTTGAGCGGCTGGACACCTTGCATCCCGGTATGATACTGAAATTTGGCGGCCATGCCATGGCGGCCGGCCTGACGCTGGAGCAGGCGCAGTTCGAGCGTTTTCGCCAGCGTTTCGCCGCATTGGTGGATGAGTGGCTCGATCCCGCGATGCTCGAAGGGGTGATCTGGTCGGATGGCGAGCTGGCCGGCCAGGAGTTGTCGCTGACCACCGCCGAGCTGCTGCGTGACGGCGGTCCCTGGGGGCAGGGGTTTCCGGATCCGCTGTTTGACGGGCGGTTTCGCGTGCTTAATCAGCGTTTGGTGGGAGAGAAACACCTGAAACTGCTGCTCGAACCCGTGGCGGGAGGCCCCATGCTGGATGGTATCGCTTTCAATATCGACCCGCGGCTGTGGCCTGACAATAGCGTGCATACCGTCGAATTGGCCTACAGGCTGGAGGTTAACGAGTTTCGCGGTAACCGCTCCCTGCAGCTTTTGATACAGCATATCTGGCCGCTGTAGACCACCGCCGCCGTCGCCAATCCGATGGCGACGGCTACTACCTTCCGCGGCGCGGATCCGTTAGAATAGCGGGTTAACACGCATTCCTTCTCGTCAATGAGCACATTAATCCATGTTTGAAATTAATCCGGTAAAAAACCGTATTCAGGACCTGTCGGAAAGGACATCCGTTCTGAGGGGGTATCTTTGACTACGATCTCAAGAAAGAACGTCTTGAAGAAGTAAACGCCGAGCTGGAACAGCCCGACGTCTGGAATGAGCCTGAACGCGCGCAGGCGCTGGGAAAAGAGCTCTCGTCGCTGGAAGCGATTGTTGAAACCATCGACCAGCTTACCCAGGGTTTGGAGGACGTTGCCGGCCTGTTAGAGCTGGCGGTGGAAGAGGACGACGAAGAGACCTTTCTCGAAACCCAGGCTGAACTGGACGGTCTTGAGGCCAAACTGGGCCAGCTGGAATTCCGCCGTATGTTCTCCGGCGAATACGACAGCGCCGACTGCTACGTCGATATCCAGGCCGGGTCGGGCGGCACCGAAGCGCAGGACTGGGCCAGCATGCTGCTCAGAATGTATTTGCGCTGGGCGGAATCGCGCGGTTTTAAAACCGAAATTATCGAAGAGTCCGAAGGGGAAGTAGCCGGCATCAAATCGGTGACCATCAAGATTATCGGCGACTATGCCTATGGTTGGCTGCGGACCGAAACCGGCGTGCATCGCCTGGTGCGCAAGAGTCAGTTTGACTCCGGCGGCCGGCGCCACACCTCGTTCAGCTCCGCCTTTGTTTACCCGGAAGTGGACGACGATATCGATATCGACATCAACCCGGCGGATCTGCGCATCGATGTTTATCGCGCCTCCGGCGCCGGCGGCCAGCACGTTAACCGGACTGAATCCGCGGTGCGTATTACCCATTTGCCGACCAATATCGTCACCCAGTGTCAGAACGACCGTTCGCAGCATAAAAACAAAGATCAGGCAATGAAACAGCTGAAAGCCAAGCTGTATGAATTCGAGCTGCAGAAAAAGAATGCGGAAAAGCAGGCGCTGGAAGATACCAAGTCCGATATTGGCTGGGGCAGCCAGATCCGCTCATACGTGCTGGACGATTCCCGCATCAAGGATCTTCGTACCGGCGTGGAAACGCGCAACACTCAGTCGGTGCTGGATGGCGATCTGGATAAATTTATTGAAGCCAGTCTTAAAGCAGGGCTATGAGGAACCCATATGTCTGAATCACACTCACAGGACGGTGCCCCTCAGGCGCTGGATATGAATAACGAGCTGCGTTCGCGGCGGGAGAAACTCGGCCAGTTGCGTCAGCAGGGTATTGCTTTTCCAAACGATTTCCGCCGGGATGACGTATCCGACCAGCTCCATGCCCGCTACGGCGAGAAGAGTAATGAAGAACTGGAAGCGTTGAACATTGAGGTCAGCATTGCCGGGCGCATGATGACCCGCCGTATTATGGGTAAAGCCTCATTCGCTACCCTGCAGGACGTGGGCGGGAAAATTCAGCTCTACGTCGTCCGCGACGATTTGCCGGAAGGACAATACAACGAGCAGTTCAAAAAATGGGACCTCGGCGACATTCTGGGCGCGCGCGGCAAATTATTTAAAACCCGCACCGGCGAGCTGTCGGTAAACTGTAGCGAAATTCGCCTGCTGACCAAAGCGATGCGTCCGCTGCCGGATAAGTTCCACGGCCTGTCCGATCAGGAAACCCGCTATCGCCAGCGCTATCTTGATTTGATCGCCAACGATGAATCACGCCAAACCTTCAAAGTGCGTTCGCGCATTATGGCGGAAATTCGCCGTTTTATGATGGATAACGATTTCATGGAAGTGGAAACGCCGATGATGCAAACCATCCCAGGCGGCGCCGCGGCGCGTCCGTTCATCACCCATTATAACGCGCTGGATATCGATATGTATCTGCGTATCGCGCCGGAGCTGTATTTGAAACGGCTGGTGGTGGGCGGCTTTGAGCGGGTCTTTGAAATCAACCGCAATTTCCGCAATGAAGGCTTATCGCCGCGCCATAATCCCGAGTTCACCATGATGGAACTCTATATGGCCTATGCGGACTACCGCGACCTGATTGTGCTGGTGGAAACGTTGTTCCGCACCCTGACGCAGCGGGTACTCGGCAGCAGCGTGGTGTACTATGGCGATCAAACCTTCGATTTCGGCAAGCCGTTTACCCAGATGACCATGAAAGAGGCCATCTGCCATTATCGCCCGGAGACCCGGCCGGAGGCGCTGGACGATATTGCTTCCGCCACCGCCATCGCCGAGTCACTGGGCATTAAGGTTGACAAAAGCTGGGGCCTGGGGCGGGTGCAGACCGAGATTTTTGAAGAGACGTCGGAAAGCCATCTCATTCAGCCGACTTTCATCACCGCCTACCCGGCGGAAGTCTCGCCGCTGGCGCGCCGCAATGATGACAATCCGTTCTTTACCGATCGTTTTGAATTCTTCATCGGCGGGCGCGAAATCGGAAACGGTTTCTCCGAGCTTAACGATGCCGAAGATCAGGCGGCGCGCTTTGCCGAGCAGGCCCAGGCCAAAGACGCCGGCGACGATGAAGCGATGTTTTATGACGAGGACTATGTCACCGCGCTGGAGCACGGCCTGCCGCCGACCGCCGGGTTGGGTATCGGTATCGATCGCCTGATGATGCTGTTAACTAATAGCCATACCATACGCGACGTGATCCTGTTCCCGGCGTTGCGCCCGCAAAAATAGCCTTTCAGGGGCGGATAACAAGCGTGTCCGCCCCGTCTGTCATCAATGCACCATGGCGGCACATCCCGCCGCATGATGGCGCTCTTTGTGGGTACGCCATTAAGTGTGTTAATGAGCTTCCCGCCGCTGCCGTAATGCTTCTTTTTGCCCGCTAATTCTGCGCTATTGCTGGCGCGTCACGGCTTCGCCCCCGGGCATGCTTCTGTGTCATCGTTTGCACATTATTGGTGCGAATAACTGCCCGGGTTGCACTTATTTGGTTCAATAAGTGCTGGCGGCAGGTCATTGCCCCGCGATATCCCCCGTCGCGCGCGCTTACCGAATGGGGTCGCATTGGCCTGCATCTTGCTAGTAATTCTAATAATTTCCCCTTTATTTATTTTAGAGGTCACCAGGTAATGAATGTGGACGCCAGCACTCCGGTAGCAACCCCGTCAACCTCACAGCCGGACAGCCACACACTGGAAGAGATCTGGTCACGCGTCGAGGCCAGCCGCGCGCCATTTTGCGCTTTAAGCGACAGCATTTGGGCCACGCCCGAGCTCAATTACGACGAAGTGCACTCTTCGGCACAAATCGCGGCGATGCTGCAACAGCAAGGGTTTCGCATCGAGCGCGGCATCGCTGGTATCCCGACCGCCATGGTCGGTGAAGCCGGACAAGGAGGACCGGTCATTGCCATCCTCGGCGAGTATGACACCCTGCCGGGTCTCAGCCAGGAGGCGGACGTCGCGGAACCCCGGCCGGTGCAGGCGGGCGGTAACGGTCACGGTTGTGGTCATAATCTGCTGGGCAGCGCGGCGTTACAGGCCGCCAGCGCGGTGAAATATTTTCTCGCCGTCCATCAGCTGCCGGGACGGGTGCGATTCTATGGCTGTCCGGCGGAAGAGGGCGGCTACGCCAAAGGTTTTATGGTACGCGCGGGGGTGTTCGATGATGTGGACATCGCCATCAGCTGGCACCCCAACGCTTTTAGCGGCGTGATAGAGGCCAACTCCCTGGCCTGTAATGAAATTAACTACCACTTTAGCGGCCGGGCCGCTCATGCGTCCGCCAGCCCGCACCTGGGCCGCAGCGCGCTGGATGCGGTCGAACTGATGAACGTCGGCGTCAATTACCTGCGCGAGCATATGCCCAGTTCGGCGCGGATCCATTATGCAGTAACCGATACCGGCGGCCATTCTCCTAATGTTGTGCAGGCGCGGGCAACGGTACGCTATCTGATCCGCGCGCGCGAATTGCCGGCGTTGCAGCAGTTGGTTAAGCGGGTCGACAACATCGCCGCCGGCGCGGCGTTGATGATCGAGACCACCTTCAGCAGTCAGGTGCTGATCGGTGATGCCAATCTTATCGGCAACGGTCCGCTGGAAGCGCGCATGCAGGCGCATCTGGAATTGCTGGGACCGCCGCCTTTCGATGACGCGGACCGCGCTTATGCCGCGCGTTTCCAGAAAACCCTCTCTCAGGACGATATGAAAAGCGCTTATGATCGCTATGGCCTGGCGGTGGATTATCAACGTCCGCTGTGCGATTTCGTGTTGCCGCTGCGGCGTCCCTATAGCGACATGGTCGACTCGACCGATGTGGGTAGCGTGAGCTGGGTAGTGCCGACCGTGCAGGTTTATGGCGCCACCTACGCCATCGGCACGCCGGGGCATTCATGGCAATTGGTTGCGCAGGGCAAAGCCGCCGTGGCCCATAAAGGGATGATCCATGCCGCCAAGATTACGGCCAGTACCGCCGTCGATCTGCTACAGCACCCGGAATTCATTGCGCAGGCAAAGGCAGAACATCGCGCCAGGCTTGCCGGCGTTGAGTTCATCAACCCAATTCCCGAGGGCGTAACACCGCCGTTCCCCGACAATGAGTGATGCGCGCCACCCGCTGCAGGCTTAACGGATAACAACATGCAAACGATTAACTTTTGGCAATTGGTCAGCTTCGGCGAACACGGCTGGGGCGCCATGCTGCTGTCGGGCATGGCGGTGACCATTGCGCTTTCACTGTTCGGCTTTGTGCTCAGCGCGGTCATCGGAGCGCTGGTCGCCTGGGCCAAAATCGCCGGCAATGCGCCGCTACGCATCGCCGGCGACATCTATACCACGGTACTGCGCGGCATTCCCGACCTGCTGGTGATTTACCTTTTTTACTTTGGCGGCAGTAGCCTGTTGAGTGCCCTCGGCGGGCTGTTCCACGCGGAGGGTTTTATCGCCTTTCCCGGCTTTTTGGCCGGCATGCTGGCGGTCGTGATCACCGCCGGCGCCCAGCAGACCGAGATCTTCCGCGGCGCCTACCGGGCCATCTCTCCCGGCGAGTTGGAGGCGGCGGTGGCCTGCGGCATGGTGCGCGCGACCCGGCTGCGCCGCATTATCGCGCCGCTTACGTTGCGATTTGCGCTGCCGGCCATGGGTAACGTATGGCAGCTGGTGTTAAAGGAATCGGCGCTTATCTCGGTTACCGGCGTCGCGGAATTGCTGACCCAGGCTCAGACCGGCTCTGGCTCGACTGGCCGACCGTTTGATTTTTATATCGCCGCCGCGCTGTTGTATCTGCTTATCTCTGCGTTGTCGGGCTGGTCGCTGCGTAAGGCGGAACATCACTACTCACGGTGTGCGACATGCTGATGAACATTGAATTTTTACGTGGCACACTCATGCAGCTGTTGCCGGGCGTGCCGTTAACGCTGGAACTGGCGATTGGCTCGGTGGCGCTAGGTTTTTTCCTCGCTCTGCTATTGGCGTTGATGCGCCTGAGCGGCGTGTGGATCCTCGATAACATTGCCCGCCTTTACGTCTTTGCCTTTCGCGGCTCGCCGCTGCTGGTGCAGATGTTTCTCATTTATTACGGCATGGGGCAATTCCCCGCCGTACGGCAAAGCGTGCTGTGGCCTATTCTGCGCGAGCCTTACTGGTGCGCACTGTTTTCGCTGACGCTGTGCACCGCCGCTTACGCCAGCGAAATCATCCGCGGTGGCCTGTTATCGGTGCCGGGAGGCCATATTGAAGCCGCCTATGCCTGCGGCATGACCCGGCAAAAGGTGTTCCGCCGTATTATTTTGCCGGTGGCGATGCGCCAGGCGTTGCCCGCCTACGGTAACGAAATGATTTCCATGGTTAAATCCACCTCGCTGGCGTCAATTATTACCCTGATGGAGATAACCGGCATTGCTGCCGGCATCATTGCTGAAACCTACCGCGCGCTCGAAGTATTTTTGGTGGCGGGGGCGCTGTATTTGGCGATCAATCTCATTCTGACCCGCCTGCTGCAATGGCTGGAATATCGGCTGACGCCGCACTTGCGGCCGCAACAGAGCCTGTCTTACGTGAAAAATACGCGCCCTGCCTCCTGAGGGTGGCAAGACATGATTTCATATCGCCCCGGCGATATTTTCGTTGGCAATTTTGACCAGAGGTAGGTTTAGAATGAAATTATCCACAATGGTTTGCGCGCTGTGCCTGACGGCGACGCTGTTCACCAGCGTCAGCGCCCAGGCGGCGGAAGAAAAAAATGGACGACGGTGCGCATTGGTACCGAAGGGGCATTCCGACCGTTCAATTTCACCAAACCGGACGGGACGCTGGATGGTTTTGAAATCGATTTGTACAAGGTCCTGTGCAAATCGATGCAGGTGAAATGTGAGATTGTCGTCCAGCCGTTTACCGGCATGATCCCGGCGCTGCAGGCGGGTAAGTTCGACGCGATTATGTCCGGGATGTCAGCGACCGATAAGCGTCGTCAGGTGATTGATTTTTCATTGCCATACAGCAATTCGGGCCAGACCTTCGCCACCATGAAAGACAGTCCGCTGGCTAAATTACCGGATACCGGCCTGCGTTTTTCGCTGACCAAGTATGAAGCCTGCGCGGTGAAGGAGCTGGAGAAGATCAAACCCGCTTTACAGGATAAGGTCATCGGTGTTCAGACCGCCTCGATTGCCGCCACTTTTCTGAATAAATATCTGCAGGGCGTGGTGAAGGTGCGGGAATATAAAACCACCGAGGAGCACGATCTGGACCTGGCCGCGGGCCGCGTGGATCTGGTTATCGCCTCGGTAACCTATTTGAATGGCGCGCGGGAAAAACCCGGCAACGCCAATATGGTCCTGGCAGGGACGCAATTCATTGGCGGCCTGCTGGGCAGAGGTTCGGCTATCGGCCTGCGTAAATCCGATCCCGAACTGAAGAAAATGTTTGACGATGCCATCGTGAAGGCCAAGCAGGACGGTACCCTGAAGACGCTGGGTATGAAGTGGTTCGGCCAGGATATTACACCGCAATAAGCGCGCGGTAGCGTGGGGCGCAAGCGACTCTGATTGTTCAAAATAACGACGGTCAGGGGCGCGCGCCCTTGTCAGTTGGCGCCATATGGTTATAATGCTTCGCGCCTACCGAGGCGGGTGTAGTTCAATGGTAGAACGGCAGCTTCCCAAGCTGCATACGAGGGTTCGGTTCCCTTCACCCGCTCCACGCGAATCACTTTTAACGCCCCTTGGTTTTTCAATCAGCACTCACCACAAATAACGTTGTTGTGTTATTTGCAGGTTGACTGTGGGCTGGCAACATTCACACCCTTATGTGCAGACTATGCAGAACGTGCAGCATGCGCAGATTTTTTTGGCGGGTATAGGGTGATGCGTAGAGAATGTCATCGACGTTGGCGAACCATTACCCCATGGCCCTCTCAAACCTGGAAATCAGCATGCCAGGGCCTAAGAGATACTTCAAGCAAAGCAGCGGCAACCTTCGCCAGTGAGATATACCGCGGCGCCAGGGGATAGAAACCGATCCAGGCGCTATTTAGCGCTTAACCGGCGCCTTCACGCATGGCATGCAGTGGCAACTAAGAGTGTGTAACTAACGCGAGCGGCCTTAGTGCGCTTTATGGCCTTGCCGGTACAGTGCCCACTCATCCACTTGTTCACCGTTTGGCAGCGTACAATAGCCGGTCTCCCCTGCGGCGGATGGCACGATCTTGGATTTACCGCCTAATTGCTCGTGATCTTGCCCCGCCATCTCCGTACAGCTTTTGTATCTTAAGTTAACGAAGCCCGCTGCCGCCGGTATTCTCTCGGAGAGTGATATCCCAGCGCGCTGTGCGGATGGTTTTCATTGTAATGCGTGAACGCTGCTGCAAGGTTTCGCAGGGCTGTTCTCGCATCCGGTTTTGGCATGAACTCGATATAGTCTTCCTTCATCGTCTTCACGAACCGTTCGGCCATGCCATTGCTCTGCGGGCTGCTCACCGCTGTTGTGCAGGGCTCCAGATCCAGTTCTCTGGCGAACCTCTGCGTTTCATGCGCGGTATACGCTGAACCGTTGTCCGTCAACCACTGCACCGCTGTATCGGGTAACCTGTCGCCGAAGCGCTTTTCTACCGACATCAGCATCACATCCTGCACGGTCGAACTGTCGTAGCCTACAGTGCTCGCAGCCCAGTCTATGGCCTCTCTGTCGCAGCAGTCCAGTGCGAACGTGACCCGCAGTTTTTCACCGTTGTCGCAGCCGAACTCGAAGCCATCTGAACACCAGCGCATATCGCTTTCTGCCACCGCGATCCTGCCCTTATGCTCACGCCTCGGCCGCTCTGGTTTTCAATGTAATAACAGCAGGTTATGCTCACACATGATCCTGTAAAGTCGTTTCGCATTTACCGGCGGCAGTCCCTCTGCGCGACGTTGTTTACGCAGGATGCCCCACACCCGCCGATAGCCGTAGCTGGGCATATCGCTGATGATGTCGAGGATGTCCGACAGTATTTCAGCGTCTGCTTCGTCATTACGCCGGTTACAGCGCCTGTCCTGCCAGTCGGCAGAACGCTTAATCCGCAGTGACAGCGGCGCACGCGACCCGCTCATGGCGCGGCTGACCTGTGCTATTCCCCGGCCTTTGGCAACAAGGGCGCGTGCGCTATCCATTTTCGTGACTGGCCGTACTCCACGGCTTCTTTTAGGATCTCAACCTCCATCGTCTTCTTACCCAGAAGGCGCTGGAGCTCCCGGACCTGCTTCAATGCAGCTGCAAGCTCAGAGGCAGGAACAACGTCCTCCCCGGCGGTGAGGCTGCCTTCCTGATATTGCTTTTTCCACTTAAACAGCAGGCTTGGCTGGATACCGTGCAGTCGTGCGAGATGGGAGACATTCATGCGGGGCTCCATCCTCTGCTGAATAATGGCCATTTTTTCCTGAGGAGTTTTACGTTTACGGACTTCTTGACCTAACAGGATCCCGGTCATATCAAAATTGGCGTTAGTGTTAGACATATATTCAAGCCTATCTCTTATCTGGAGATACAGCTTAAGGCAGATAATAATCGTCTCCGATATTGGATGAGGCGTATTACTCCAGCCCCCAGGGAAACCAAGAGGACGTAAGCAAATACATTATCAACTCGAGCGCCAGCACTACAATCAGCAATACGCCTAATTTATGTTGGCATATCCATTTTTGCATAATGTACTCGGTTTTTTCCCGTCTGTAGGGGACGTTTATCAATGGGTTGACATACCAGTTGGTCGGAGAGACGCTACGGTTATCAGGTCACGGTGGTCGAGCGCTACCTGGGATCTGACGTTCAGGGGAAATCGGCCTGGACATTATCTGACGTTCCGCTTTTACACCGTCGGTCACCGTTGTTGATAGTGTAAGACATTTACCGCGGTGGGCGTGACATCTTTGTTGCTTTCTCCTCTGTGACCGGAGTTCTTTAGAGCCAAGGGCTTCATTGAACTAAGCGAAAGATGCGAGCGGCAGACGCACATAAGGAAACTCATGTCTCATTAAGAGACAAAAAACCCGGATATGAAACGTTTGTGTGACAAATCAAAACGTTTTCGTTGGTCTTACAGGCTTAACATCCGAGGTGAGGCGCGCATTGCAGAGGAGGATCACAGCATATGCAAATAGATGTGATTTTCATTCTCATTTGGTATTGAATCGGAAAGCTCTTAGATGGTATAAATAGTTATCCCCATTGCAGAGCTAAAACCGCCGTCTGGCGAGTTCCGGATATAAGCGCCTGGTGGGGACAACTTAATCGAGGCCGCCCTGGCGCGGCCTTATTTTTTACACAGGCGCCACAGCCCATAGCGTCAAATGGACGGAAATTCACCTTTCTTTTCCATACGACCGTTATTTATCGGCTTAAAGCAGAATAAAAATGAGCACCAGTGGAAAGCTCAGCGGCCATGTTAAACCGATAAGCGCGGCACACAGTAGTCGTATACCAAGCGAGGGGTCGCGGCTGAAAAAGAACGTTAAAGACGCGGTGACAGCAATGCCAGTGAGGTAGCTTGCCACTAGCAGTTGCCATGTTGTCAGCGAGAGCGGGTCCATGTTCGCCTTCCTTTCTAGCCGAATCCTTTTTCTGCTCGGGCACATGTCTTTTTAGACCCCGGTGGCGACATAGCGCTGAGTCACCGCCTTGGGTTGATTCAGACATTGAAGTGGTGACGGCGCGACAGAGGCTTGATGACCTGGTCACTGAAAATAAATATCACCGGCACTGCCACGAAGTTCGGTTGGCAAACCTTTCCCCAACCGCGAGCTCAGTTGGAAAATGAATACCAGGACTTGTATTACTGATGCTCTTTTTATCGCGTTCGGTGAACACGCATGTCTCTGTCTTGTCCTCTGGGTACTTAAATAGTGATCTGCCCTCTATGCATACCGCAACCAGTGCGATTAATGTTGATGTGATAAGGTTGCATGGCAATGTCGCCAGACAGACCGAGCGAAGACGATCACGTTGATAGCAAGTTTATCTCTTTCCGGGCGGCCAACTGCGGAGTTGATCAAACTTCAGAATAATTTCCTATTCTTCTTTGAGGAATAAGTAATAAAATTGCTAACTTGTTATGCATTATAAGCCAATATTATTTTTCATAACGAAATTTCTGTCAAGAGGATATCATTTAAGGACTTTCTCGTCCTATGTTATTAATGTTAAACTTCTCGCCGCCGGTATCAGCGATGGCACAAAAGCACGTATAGCTAATACTGCTGGCATGGCCATAAGACCGTGTTAGTGATGCTTAGGTTGTTTTCTGGATGAGTGAGAAAGTGGATAATTAAATAAAATCATAATTTTTAAGGTGTTAATAATTTATTCTGCCGCATTAATTACACGATTAAAAAAATATTCTTTTCAGTATAATAAATCTATATCACCATTTTTAAATTTAGCGATATAATAATACCTCCCAGTAGGTCGGTGATAAATAAAAAAACACTGTACGCTTTCAGAGGGAAATCTGTACAATTTAATTTTTGGGGAGCGATTGCGTGCGCGGGTACGCCTGTCCCCTTCAAGAAAGCACCATGAAAGATGATAACGCTCGGATTATTCATGACAACACGTTTGAAGGGGAAATATCGTCCTCAAAGATTGAACGTTGGCGCTCAGGTGTCAATGCTTCTCTGTTGCAATCGCACTTCACCCGGTCACAGGTTGATATCCTCGATTGGCGTGTTGAAGCACATCATTTTGATATTTTTATCTGCGGGCATATTCGTGCCACGGGACAGACATTTGTAAATTTCCCATCACGGGGGGGTGATTTAAATGATCATTTTTTGTTGGTCATTATGCTTGAAGGGGGGATAGAGGGTAGTTTGAGACGACAAGCTTTATCGCTTGAAGCTGAAGATATTTTGTTGATAGACGTTTTGCAGCCACTCAACTTGAAATTGAAAGCGGGTCGCTGGTAGACGCTGGCTCATGCAATGTATGTGGTAATACCACGCCAGCAGTTGGTGGCGATAGAAGATACCGCGTCGTTACACGGCAAGGTTATTTGTCGCGGGGAATTACTCAACAGACTGATCGCCAGTCATGTTCATCAATTGATGGCCTACAGTAACGACATTACCGCAACCGAAGCAAGCCGCATTGCCCGTCCGGTTATCGATTTTTTGATAAGCGCCATCAAGACTTCGGTAAGTTTCGGCCAGCCGCTGATTGCGGATACCCGACTGTTGGTAATTAGCCGGATCTGCCAGTACATTCATCAGCACCTGCAATTACCCGGTTTAACTGCCGAGTTGATAGGCCAGCACTATGGCTTGTCCCGCTCGTCGTTATATCGGTTATTTGAACCTTACGGCGGCGTCGCCGCGCATATCCGCAAAAAACGCCTCACGGCAGCGACGCGTATGTTGTTACACCCGCGATACAGCCGTTGGCGGATCGCCGAAATAGCCTATTATTGGCAATTAGAGCCGGCTACTTTCATCAATCGGCTGTTTATCGTGACCTATGGCACTACACCCACCCAGGCACGCAAACAGCGCCAGGATATATGGGCGCTGGACGCGATGGAGAAATCACAGGTGGCGTGGTTACGCTCGCTGTAATGCGGTCGGACCGATCGTCACGGGGCGGACGGCGAGCCGCAACTGCAGGAAATTAAACTGCTACAGGTGCAGTTGCCCACATTCTGCGGGCTGCCATGCGGCACAGGTTCAGCAGTCCGCGTCGTGGTGGGCGATGAATCGGCGCAGCCGGTTATTGACGACCCAACGAGCGCAATAAACACAATTATCCCGATGTTTTTCATGGTTGTCTCCAGGGAGTTAGGCAGAGTATAGCCTTTTTTCTCTACTTATCGCGAAATTCCCCTGCCGCTGCACGAACGCTTCCGTTAAGTGAGTCCATACCAACGTCGCCAGGCAATAATCAGCAACCACGCGGCGATTCCCCAGCACACCACCGCGCTGGACAGTGCCAGGGGCAAACGCATGACACCGACAAAGGTGTAAAGGGAAGTCAGATAGACCAGATAGGGGATGACGGCCCAAATACCAAAAAGAATTGTCATGCGCAGCGCTTCGCTGCCGCGTTCGGTGCCCACGATATAATGGGCGAGAAGGGCAAAAGTGGGAAAAAGCGGCAGCAGACCGGCTATATAATAGTTACGGTTTTTCGCGAGCGGCGCAATAAGCACCACCACGAGCGCGCCCAGCAGGGCTTTGAACAGTAGCGTCATGACAGCAAGGAAAGTCGGGAAACCGTGGCGAGAGTCTACCACGGTGCCGCAAGGATAGGTAAGCGGGCATAACGACCGCAAAGGCAGGCGGTGCCTGTCAGGCACTGCCGTGCGGGACGCGGCCGTTATTGGCGATAAGCGTGGGTTATCTGTTTTACGGTACTGGTAAATACCGCTTGCTGTTCGGGGTCATCAAGCTGGCTGATGTATTTCTCCATTTTGAGGATGACCTTGCCGGCATCGGCTTGCCCAATGGCTTTCAACAACAGCGACATCATCGCCTTCATGCAGTTGAGCTCCTGCGCAATTATTGCGGTTTCGCTATCGGTAGTGAATTCAACGTTGCCCATTATTTTCCCCGTTATCAGTGGTCATGATGACTGGCGTCGCGTCAGCCGAACCGCTACGCGTCGGCATTAGACGCCAAGTAGAGCGATTATAACAGGTTTTATTTTATAAATTTAACTGACGTAGATCATTTATCATGGATGCAATGCATCAGGTTAAAAAAACACCACTGCTACGACGCTTGCCGCCACTCAGGGACGAGACTGATTAAGCGGAGCGGCAATCTATTATAATAAACTTTAAAGTTTGAATGTACGATAAAGGTAATATTGCATAAATAATTATTCTTTAAAAATATGTATATGAAATGATTGATGTTAATATTTCCTATCAGGTGTCTCAACTACAATCCTATGATTTTAAAGTATATTGAGCGGTGATGTGTTCATTTTTTATACAATCCAGACCTCGCCTTGGATGCGCAGACGAGGTGACTTAACAGGGCAAATCGGCAATTCCCGACGGTTGCGCGAATTTTGGTGAAATCTCCTTGCGGTGCAATAACCTATCTATCTAAAATGAGCCTTCGCAGGCGACACTGCTGAATTTTTCCAGTATAAGCGAATAATCATTTTTCTTTATTTACTTAAAAGCTGTAATATTAAGTCTTAAATATTTGATTCGCTTTACATCACTCCCTCTTTTTGGAGAATTTCTCTTTGATAAGCGTTTTTCTTGTTGATGACCACGAATTGGTGCGCGCAGGGATACGACGCATTCTTGAAGATATCAAAGGCTTCGAAGTCGTTGGCGAGGCACACTGTGGCGAAGATGCGGTAAAGTGGTGCCGCAACAATTGCGTCAACGTTGTGTTAATGGATATGAATATGCCGGGTATTGGCGGGTTGGAGGCGACGCGCAAAATCGTGCGCTTTTCGCCGGATATCAAAGTCATCATGCTGACCATTTACACAGAAAATCCATTACCTGCTAAGGTGATGCAGGCCGGGGCCGCGGGTTACCTCATCAAAGCCGCCGCGCCGCGCGAGGTCATCTGCGCCATACGCGCGGTCAACGCCGGTAAACGCTATATCGCGTCGGACATCGCCCAACAGATGGCCCTCAGCCAGCTCGAGCCCCAGGCGGAAACCCCCTTTGAATGCTTGTCCGAACGGGAATTACAAATTATGCTGATGATTACCCGCGGGCAGAAGGTCACCGATATTTCGGAGCAGCTCAATCTGAGCCCCAAAACCGTCAATAGCTATCGCTATCGGATATTTAGTAAACTAAACATCAGTGGTGATGTAGAATTAACCCATCTGGCCGTTCGCCACGGGTTGTTCAACACGGAGATTTTATTAAGTAGTGACTGACAGTTTTAACGCCAAACAATTTCTAAGCACCGTAACTAGCCAGCCTGGCGTCTATAGCATGTTTGATGCGTCCGGTACGGTGATCTATGTCGGCAAGGCTAAAGATCTGAAAAAGCGCCTGGCGAGCTACTTTCGTGCCCAGGTTGCCAGCCGCAAGACTGAAGCGCTGGTGAAAAGCATTCATCATATTGATGTTACCATCACCCATACGCAAACCGAGGCGCTGCTGCTTGAGCATAACTATATCAAGCTGTACCAGCCACGCTATAACGTATTGTTGCGCGACGATAAGTTCTATCCCTTTATTTTCCTCAGCGGCGACGCGCATCCCCGCATCACGTCCCATCGCGGAGCCAAGCATGCGAAAAGGGATTACTTCGGTCCGTTTTCCAACGGTTACGCGGTAAAGGAAACATTGGCCCTGTTGCAGAAACTGTTTCCGATTCGCCAATGCGAGGATAGCGTGTATCGCAACCGTTCGCGTCCGTGCCTACAATATCAGATCGGCCGCTGTCTGGGACCCTGCGTAGCAGGTCTGGTCAGCGATGAGGAATACCAGCAGCAGGTGGACTATGTGCGCTTGTTTTTGTCGGGCAAAGATCAGCAGGTGCTTAATCAGCTGGTAGAGCGGATGGAACTGGCCAGCCGTGCGCTGAATTTTGAGGATGCGGCGCGCGCGCGCGATCAGATACAGGCGGTGCGACGCGTGACGGAAAAACAGTTCGTTTCCGGCGACCGGGAAGATTTGGACGTTATTGGCGTCGCGTTTGACGCTGGAATGGCCTGCGTCCATGTGCTGTTTATCCGCCAGGGTAAAGTGTTAGGCAGTCGCAGCTATTTCCCGAAAGTGCCGGCTGGGACTGAACTGGCGAAAGTAGTGCAGGCTTTTGTCGGTCAATTCTACCTCCAGGGCAGTCAGATGCGGTCGCTGCCGGGCGAGATTCTGCTGGATTTTACGCTGCCTGAAAAAACGCTGCTGGCGGCGTCGCTCAGTGAGCAGGCGGGCAGGAAGATACAGATCCAGACGCAGCCGCGTGGCGATCGCGCCCGCTATTTGAAGCTGGCCCGCACCAATGCCGCTACAGCGCTGGTGACAAAATTGTCGCAGCAATCGACCGTGCATCAGCGTTTGGTCGCCCTGGCGGAACTGTTGGGCATCCAGGCGGTCAACCGAATGGAATGTTTTGACATCAGCCATACCATGGGGGAGCAGACTATCGCTTCCTGTGTGGTATTTGACGGCAACGGGCCGGTGCGCGCCGAGTATCGCCGCTACAATATTGATGGCATTACCCCCGGCGATGATTATGCCGCCATGGATCAGGTCCTGCGCCGTCGCTATGGTAAAGCGTTGGAAGAAAAGAAAATCCCCGACGTGGTGATTATCGATGGTGGTAAAGGGCAATTGGGTATGGCAAAAGCGGTGTTTGAGCAGTTGGATGTCCCCTGGGACACATCGCGCGTGGTGTTGCTGGGTGTGGCAAAAGGGGTAGACCGCAAGGCGGGTCTGGAAACGCTGTTTTTGCAGCCTCACGGCGAGGGGATGGCGCTGCCGCCGGATTCACCCGCGCTGCACGTGATTCAGCATATCCGCGATGATTCACACCACCATGCTACTACCGGCCATCGCAATAAACGTGCTAAGGTAAAGAATACCAGCGCGCTGGAATTAATCGAGGGTGTCGGGCCACGACGCAGACAGTCGCTGCTAAAATACATGGGCGGTCTGCAGCCGTTACGTAATGCCAGCGTGGAAGAAATTGCCCAAGTGCCGGGTATTTCGGGCGCCTTGGCAGAAAAAATATTTAATGCGTTGAAACACTAGCGCCAATGTAGCAACATACTTATCATTTCCACTTCGGCCAGATAGTTACCAAAGTACTATGCAACTTAATATACCGACTTGGCTTACCCTGTTCCGTGCCGTCATGATACCGTTCTTTGTCCTGGCCTTTTATCTGCCTTTCAAGTGGGCACCGCTGTGCTGCGCGCTCATTTTTGTGCTGGCGGCGGTGACGGATTGGTTTGATGGCTTTCTGGCCCGTCGCTGGAAACAAACTACCCGCTTTGGTGCGTTTCTCGATCCTGTGGCGGATAAAGTGATGGTCGCCACGGCGCTGGTGCTGGTGGCAGAACATTTTCATGCATGGTGGATTACGTTACCCGCAGCGACGATGATCGCCCGCGAGATTATTATCTCCGCATTGCGCGAGTGGATGGCGGAGATAGGCAAGCGTAGTAGCGTAGCGGTTTCCTGGATTGGTAAAGTTAAAACCACTGCGCAAATGCTCGCATTGGTGGCTCTGTTGTGGCGGCCGGACGGCATTGTCTCGGGTATTGGTATTGCTGCGCTGTATGTCGCGGCGGTGCTGACGTTTTGGTCAATGTTCCAATATTTGTATGCAGCCCGGCACGATTTGTTCGAGCATTGAGAGAAGCGCTGTAAAAACCAGCAAACGCATCGGCGATGGCTAATTTTGTATTGACTCATACTTTGAGGTCAGTAGAATGCATCGAAAGCAACCGCGGTTGTCTGGCGCTAGCGTTAAAACCAGGTTGTTGTTAGTCATGCGGGAATAGCTCAGTGGTAGAGCGCAACCTTGCCAAGGTTGGTGTCGCGAGTTCGAGCCTCGTTTCCCGCTCCAAATTTCGGTCAGCAGGGTAATTTATCCCCCAGAAGACCCATAAAGGACCCGCACGGGTCCTTTTTTCGTTATCGCCGACTGTAAACACATTCAGGCCACACAGTTTAGCCCTGGCTCAACGCTATGCAGCATGCAACGGGTATGGCCAGCGGCTGATACGGTATGCGGGCGTATGCGCGCGCGACCGCGGGTGCCGTTCATGGTTGTGCAGGTGCGTACTATTTTGGCCGTTGTACCGGCGCCGACCGCGCGGGTGCCGTCCATGGTTGTGCAGGTGCATACTATTTTGGCCGCTGTACCCGCGCGCGACCGCGGGTGCCGTCAATGGTTGTGCAGGCGCGTGCTATTTTGGCCGGTGTATGCACGCGCGACCGCGGGTGCCGTCCATGGTTGTGCAGGTGCGTACTATTTTGGCCGGTGTGTGCACGCGCGACCGCGGGTGCCGTCCATGGCTGTTCAGGTGCGTACTATTTTGGCCGCTGTATCCGCGCGCGACCGCGGGTGAGCCTGTGGCGGAGGACTTACCCGCTCAAGGTCGCTCCTCGCCAATGACAGTGGGTAGCCTGCCAGCAGAGCATGGCCCCGTAATTGGATGACGTTGGGGTGGCGGTAGGGGGTAATGCAAGGTTTGCCGGCGCAGAGAAAGTCGAAATTTTTAATGCGACGCTGGGTTGGCTGTGATGTAACCATCTAAACGTCCCGCGCCAAAAAAGGCTTGCCATCGTTGCTCAGGCAAGCCATAATTGCGCCCATTCCGAAACATGGAATAAACGAATTGTCTTTATGATCAGTTAGTTGCAATGTAGTGATTCGGCAATTTGTCGATAAACCGGCTGCTATGCGAAGACAAGCGATGAGATAAGGCGCGTTGGCAGAGTGGCCATGCAGCGGATTGCAAATCCGTCCACCTCGGTTCGACTCCGGGACGCGCCTCCAGTTTTAAATTCCCGACGCCCGGGTGGTGGAATCGGTAGACACAAGGGATTTAAAATCCCTCGGCCTTTGGCTGTACGAGTTCAAGTCTCGTCCCGGGTACCACACAGAAAAAATCATAATAATCAATAGGATGTTCTACGTTAGTCACCGCTGTCAAGGCGGTTTTTTTTCGCATTGACAGCGACAAGTGGCAGCACAGTGGCAGCAGGGCCTCAGAGAGGGTAAGTCAGTTACTACGCTTCATTCCAAATGGATATCGAAAGTTTCGACGTTGGCAGTTTTCTGCCGGGCCTTTTTCTTCGCTTTTTTTGTATTATAAATGACGAGTTTTACTCAGCGTCAGGAAATACACAGTGCGAAAAATTAAAGGAGAAATTATAATCTTATTAATCTGGAGCAGAAGTCTCAAATTCAAAAGAGTCTATTTATATTCTTAAAAAGGTTATCACCATGTTTGTACAAAAATACAAAGTCAATGTTGAAACCGCCTCACGGCACCAAAGTTGATCTGGATGGGTATAATTGCGAAGAGGCGATAAAGATCCTGCAAACCATCATCGTAACTCACGACGCAGGGCAAACGCCAAGCACTTCCCGCTCTTCACCTGATGGCAAGCCAGACGCGAAGCGTCAGTAAATTAATGTGGCCTTATCGGCAGCGGGCGGCAGCCCAAAAAGTCCCGCCCTGATTTTCCTATCCAAACTGTAGCATTCCCTGACCGTTCTGGCCTGGATGTGGCGGGGCGGGCTCTATCTGCCGAGGAACACAGATGGAGCGGGTAAAGGTTTCATGTGTGATAAAAGTGTGACCATAATTAATGTTAGTACATTGATTGTAGCGCTCTTTGGTGGTGGTGGTAATGTAGTGGCTGGTACGGGTATGGGCGGCCTGGCCGCAAAGGGGGCAATGCATCATGGCGTGAGTGATCTCCATCACGCGCCCGACTAAGGTCGGTGGTAGCGGCCAGTATAGCATTCTGGTTTTTCTCATTCCATTTCAAGCGCATCGATTTTCACCTACAGCTCCAGGGCGGTGGTAAATCCGCTGCTACTCAGCGTATGTGTCACGGTAACCAGCGTCCAGGCGGCCTGGTCAATTTCGCGTTTAAAGCCGCTGACCTTGACCGGCATTTCGGGGGTAAGTTCGGCGCGGCCGCGTGCCAGCGTGATGGCGAAGGTGGCGACACCGCGTTGCAGCCGTTCCCAATTCGCTCTGGCCGCCCGTTCAGCATTGTGCTTTGAGGCGTAGGTGTGGCGCAGAACCAGCACGTTCTCCTCGCTGCCTATCAGATAGTCGCCCTGTTTTTCTGTGTTGGCGGACGGCTTTTTCCGCTTGCGTTTGACGCGGACCGTCTCGGGTTTGGCCTGGCGGGTATTGAGCCAGTGCGCCACCACGCCGGTATAGACGTCGCGGTCGGTGAGTGTAAACTGATGACTGTCGCCCTGCTGGCGGGTGATGGTCAGCGCCGGAAGCGGTTTACCGCTCAGGGTCTGGTTCTGCCCCTGTTTAAAAAACAGCATTTTCCCTTGTTTAACCGCCATCACCGCGCCATGTTCCCTTGCCAGTCGCGTTAAGAAGCTGCCGTCTGATTCCTGGCTCTGGTCGCTGTGGGCCAGTCTGGTGTGGGCCATCGCCTGACTTATCACCGGCGTCAGCTTATACCGGGCAGCGAGTGTTTTCACCACATCGCCGAGGGTGGTGTTATGGTAGGACGCTTCGCGCTGGACGTTGAGCGAGGCGCGAAAATCATCGCTGCGGGCGCGTATCGTTAGCCGGTCGGGGGCGCCGCTGTGCTCGATTTCATCGACGGTAAAGGTGCCTTTGTTTATCAGCCCGGTTTCCTTCCAGCCGAGAGACAGAGCAACGTTAGCCCCCCGGCGGGGCAAGAGCAGACTACGGTCGCTGTCATCCAGTTCAATATCCAGCTGGTCCGCCTCAAAGCCCCTGTTATCCGTCAGGGTTAATGACATCAGGCGGTGTGCTATGTTGCCGGTGATATCGACGCCGTCGACGCTCAGCCGCCAGTCCGGGGTATGGCCGCCGGTGGCGCTATCAAGCAAGGCCGACAGGCTCATGATAGCAGCCCGCCCAGGGTGTCGGAGAGGGTGCCGCTCAGGTCGTTAAGCTGCTGCGACAGGTCACCAAACATCTCTTTCAGATTTTCATCGGTGCGTTTAAGCGTCAGGGTAAATTCAATACGTCGTGCGGCGCCGTCGGATAAGAACACGCTTTTGGGGCGGCTCAGGCTTTCAATCACAAACATCCCATGGATAGCGCCGTTACCTTCAATCAGCGACCAGGCTTTACCGGTTTCCGCCATCTTTTGCAGCGCCATGAGCGAGACGCGGCCGCCGGTGATTTCCGGCAACAGGACTCCGCTCAGGGTGACGGTTTCTTCATCCGGGCAGAGGAACTGGCTTTGCGGAGGGCGACCTATCCGGCTGTTGGACGGACGACGCCAGGCCATCTGGTGCTGAAATTCCTGATAGGGCACGGTGTGCAGCATAAAAACGAACAGACCTAATGCCATCATCATCGTTGTTTACTCGCGGTCTTCAAAACGGCTGTGAGCGCGGGCGCGGGCCTGTCGCTCGCGGGCGTCAAGCTGGCGGGCCACCTCCCGCGCGATATCCTGCGGGCTATGGTGCGGCTGCGCCACAATATGAATGGGCGCATCAATGCTGATATGGGTCACGCCGCCAGCGGGGGACGCCGTGCCATGCTGCGTACGGTAATGGCTGGCCGGCAGGCTGTAGGGATGCAGCGCGGCAGTCGCCTGCACGGTGGTATTGCCCTTCATCCAGTCCGGCAGGTAGTCGGTGAGCGAGGTCAGTTTGTTTTTCAGCGCCTGCCATTTTTCATTGATGCCATCCATCAGACTATCGATGATGCGGGTACCAAAATCCTTAAACCGGCCAGGCAGCGCCTGTAAATAATCCTGGATAGCCTGCCATTTTTCCCGCACGGTCTGGCTGACGGACTCCCATAGCGCTTTGAATTTTGGCCCAAGGGTATCCCAGTTTTGCCATATCAGCACCGCCGCGCCGGCGATGACGCCAATTATAGCCAGGATCGGGTTAGCGAACATCAGGCGCCACAGCCAGACAATGGCGGTGCCAATATGCCGGAGGGCACCCACCAGAAGCACGTGGCCTGCCGTGGCGGTAGCGCGTATCGCCTTACCGAGTAGAGAAAAGGCACCGCTGCCTTTGATACCTAACAGGCTGAAGCCATAACGTAGCAGGGCGACAGGCCCCAGCAGTGAGGCCAGCGCCAGGGTTAATGCGCCGCCGACGGACAGCAGCAGGCCAAAGCCGGCAGCAGTCACGGTGAGCACCTTCGCCGCCTGTTGATGTCGGGCAAAAAAGGCGTTTACCCGGTCCAACATTGCCGACACCTTTTCCAGTACCTTAACGTAAAGCGGCAGCACCTTTTCCCCGATATTTTTATACAGATCGTGTTTTTTGGCTTCCAGGATCAGCCCCTGGCCGCCGGCGGTGTGCTGCCCCTGGCGAAGCAAGGTATCAATATCTTGCGCCTGGGTGCCGGCCAGCAGTTGCTTTTGAATGTTCTCGCGCTGGTTATACATGGTGGCGAACAGGTCGGAGGCCGTGCGATTGGAGAACATCCCGCCAATTTTGAGTTGCACTCCCTCATCGGAGAGGTTCGGAAAGGCTTTTTTGATACGCGGCACCACCTCTTCCATTAAATATTTAAACGGCGTTTTGATGAATTTTTCCTGATTGACCAGGCTAAAATCCTTGACATGGCCGGTTTTGGAATAGGTGGTATTTTTAATAAGACCGATGCGATCCATCTCATCCTTGCTGCGCTCGGTAATGCTCTTGCCAATCCAGTTACGCCGGGCAGAGTTCATGGCGTTCCCGGTGGACTCGCCGCCCATTTCCTGGATCAAGTGCCCGAAGGCATAAAAATATTCGCTTCTGTCGATATCCTTGTCTGCTGAGCCGCCGCGCTTCATAAAATCATTGGTATCTTTCGGCGTCACCATGGTTTGCGTGACGGCAAACGCCTTTACCGATTCATTGATAAAGCTGGCGAGCCGTTTCGGATCCTGGATCTCGTTGCGCAGCTCGGCATTCTTCAGCATGGCGTAAGACAGCTGATTGAAGCTTTCGGTCTGCTCGGGGGTGAGCAAGCCCTGATTGCCCAGCATCTTGATAGCGGTTTCCGCACGAGCAAGCTGCACAGTGGCGTCCTGAGCATGGTGTTGATCGCGGGTGATGGCCCATGATTCAGTGTATAACTTCATGAGCTCCGTTTGACTGTTGCCCAGCACGGGATGGACGGCGACAAAGTCCTTTGCATTCCGTACTTGCTGCTCACTGACGCCCTGCGCCTTGAAACGTTGCACATGCTGGCTGTAGGCCGCTGCTTCGCTTAACGCCGGCTTCATGCCCAGCAGCGTGGCGCCGCCGGTGACCGCCATGGCCGCGCCGGTGCCGGCAAGCTGGTTGCGTACCCCCACGGCCTGGTGGTAACGGCTGCGGGCGTTGGTTAACCGCTTTTGTTGGGCGGCCTGCTGTTCAAGGCGTTGCTGCTGGGCGGCGAGATGGGTATTGGCCTCGGCGGTGCGGGATTTTAAGGCGCGCTGGGCGTCTGCCAGTTGACGGGTGGCGATGCCGCTTTGTTGCAGGGCGGTGCGCTGAGTCTGTAGCGATGCCTGCAACGTGCTGTACTTCGCCTGCAGTTGCGTGACGGCCGCGCGGGCCTGTTGAAATTGCCTGATCTGGCGGGCGGCGTGGGCGTCGGTGCTTTTCATGGCGAACGCCAGACGGCTGGCCTGGTCGCGCGCGGCGCGCAACGCGCTAGCGGCCTGGGCGGCCTGCTGTTTGGTTTTGGCGAACCATTGCAGCTGCCCTGACTGCCTATCCAGCTGTTTCAGCTGGTCCTTGGCGGATTTAACCGCTGACGCCAGCGTCCTGTTGCTGGCCTGCATGGTTTTAAACGGGCGGGTAAGCTTGTCTACCGCGCTTAATATTACCTGCAGGCGAAGGTCTTTATCACTCATCAACCGTTCCACTGCGGATCAGGGCCTTATGCCGCCAGGCCAGCAGATCACCGAGCGACATGGACGCGGTATCGGCTGGCGTCCAATGGAATACGGCGGCAATGTCCGCCGTCAAATCGTCAACCGTCAGTCTGTCGGGGAAGCGGACAGGGCCGAGTTCGGCACAAAAAAAGTGTCAGGATAGCCGCCAGCTGATACAGGTCGGCCGGATCGAGGTTAAGGATTTCCTCTGGCGTCAGGGTCGGGACGGTCACGCGCGGCAGCACACGAATAAGCGCATCGACATCGGTTTCCAGCAAGGGCTGAAGGCGGGCGCCACGCAGATCGCCGGTGGTGGGTTTTCTGATACTGACTTCGGTGATACAGGTCTTGCCGCGCGTGACCGGCACGTCAAGGGTGACGGGCTTCTGTTTTAGCGCCTGGATGTCGGGGGTTTCCGGGACGGTGATGTCTTTCATGGTGCTGTCTCCTCTGTATTACAGGCCAATGGCGCGACGGTGTTCGGCCTGGCGATCGTCACCGCCGACCACTTCCACCATATTGATGGTGTCGATTTCAATCAGCACCTCGCTGTATATGGTCAGTTTGTAATAAACGTTTTTGACGCTGAGCTTGGTCTGGGTGTTGTCGCCGTATTTGTAGTTGCCAAAATCAAATTCAGCGAAACGGCCGCGCATCACTATCTCAACGGCACTGATTTCGCCGGTGTCGTCACGCTGGTAGCTGGCCATAAAGCGCAGCGGGATACCGTCTGCCTTCGTCATGGCCCACTGGCGGAAAACCTGTGGATCGATACCGCCCAGGGTGATCTCCGCATCCAGCGCGCCGTCTTCAAGCCCCAGATCAACATTCACCGCGCCACCCATGCCGGCACCGCGATACGCTTCAAACTTGCGCGTCAGCTTGGGCAGGGTGATCTCTTCGGCAATCCCCTGATAGCTGTTGCCGTCATTGAATATCATCATGTTTTTTAACTTGCGTGGTAAGGCCATGGCACCCTCCGTTTAACCTTTGACACCCTGGGTGAGGTTCATCAGATGGCGATCGGTAATACGCTGGCGTAACGCCAGGTTTTCCAGCGGCGGTACCGGCGTATAGTCGTAATCAATCGTCAGCTTGCCCGCCGTGAGCGTGTCCTTGTCGTTAGCGGACGCATCCAGCCATACGCTGGCGTCAATCAGATAGCCGCCGCTTTTCAGCTCGCGGAATTTGGCGCTGATCCCCTCGATAATATCCCGCCATAGCGAGGGGTGTTGGGGTTGGTCAACGGCCCACATCTGCGCCTCGGCCAGGGTATCGGCCAGCACCTGGGCGGTACGGGTGGCGCTTTCAAACTGGAACAGTGGATCATCGGAACAGGTGCGCGATCCCCAAAAACGGTAACCGTCCTTGCGGATAAGCGTGGTGACGGCGTTCTGGTTCAGCAGGTTTGCGTCGGTGGCGGTGTCCTGCAGATCCCAGAACACATCGGCGCTGATGCCGGTAACACCATTGACGCCGACATTGGACAGGGTTTTGTGCCAGCCGGTCTGCGCATCGATTTTGGCGCGCATCCCCAACGCACGGGCGGTCGCCCAGGCGGTAGCGCTGGCGTTTTTATCCGCATCCCAGGCGAGAAAATCCGGCCAAATCAGCATGGCTTCGCGCTGATTAAAATTCTTGCGGTACTCAATCGCCTCAGTAAGGGTTTTACACCCCCAGGCGCTGATATAGGCCATGGCGCGCAGACGTTGTGCGGCAGCCAGCAACTCGGCAGCGACCGCCTGGGTATCATGTCCTGGCATACCCAGAATACGCGGCTTGACGCCGAGCTGACCCTGAGCGGCCAGGAGCGCCTTGATACCGGTTTTTTTGCCCTCGGCGGTGACGCCGCCGATGATATGGGTGGTGGTTTCCGCTTCGGTCTTGCCCTGGGGGACACGTACCACCACGGTAACCGGTTTGGCCTGGTCGGCGATGACGTCCAGCGCGCGGGCCAGCGTGCCTTTAGTGCCGGCCTTGCCGCTGGCGTCCAGCACATCGGTCAGCAATACCGGCGTATTGAGCGGAAAGGTTTTGGCGTCGGCATCATCCGCCGTGCAAACCATGCCCACAATCGCGGTGCTGACCGTGGTAATGGTGCGGGTGCCTTCGTTGATTTCCTGCACGCGCACGCCATGGTGATAGTCCTGTGGCATAAAGGCAATCTCATTTTGGAAGTAAGGTGATTAGGTTATGATAACGACACTCCGTCAGCGATACCTGTACGGGCGCTTGTGTGGTGACTGCTACAGGGTCAGTGCGTCCCCCACAGACGGGTTGCCAATCAGCAGTTCGCGCGCCTTGTGCGGTTGGCGGCCGACGCAGTAGTTAAGCGTCAGGCTTTTCTGGGGCAGTCCGGCGAACACCTCGCGCATCTCGGGAATATCATTGACCGAAATCAGCATATTCCCTTGAAGGGTTCGGGCTCGCTGCGCGATGTTCTCATACTCATCAAACGGAAACGACACGCCGTAACCCTGAGTATTCCAATAAGGTGGATCGAGATAGAAGAGCGTATGGGGGCGGTCGTACTTTTCAATGCAGTCCTGCCAGCCCAGATGCTCAATGGTGGCGTCTGAGAGCCGAAGGTGCGCCTGTGAAAGCTGCTCTTCCAGGCGCAGCAAATTGAAGCGCCTAGAACAGGTGGTGCTAGTGCCAAAGCTTCCGCCGAGCCATCCGCCAAAGGCCAGTTGTTGCAAATAATAAAACCGGGCGGCGCGCTGGATATCGGTCAAGGTGTGCGGTGGCGTCTGCTGATGCCAGTCAAACAGCTGGCGACTGCTTAATGCCCATTTAAACTGGCGCACAAACTCTTCCAGATGCACTTTCACCACCAGGTAGAGATTCATCAGCTCGCCGTTAATGTCGTTCAGCACTTCTACTTTGGCTGGCGGCTTGCTGAAGAACAGCGCGGCACCGCCGCAAAATGGTTCGACATAGCACTTGTGCACCGGGAAGTGGGGCAAAATCTGTTTTATCAGGCGGCGTTTGCCGCCAACCCAGGGAATAATCGGCGAGGACAAGTTATGCTTCCTCATCCGGTGGTGTCGGCCAGTCAATATCCGGCGCGGCCTGCACGTCAATACGTTCAAGCCTGCGAAGGTGATCCCGCCAGGCAATCAGACGTTTCCTGTCAACATCACTGATGTCGCCCAGGAATAAATCCGTGCGTAATTCCGTCACCTCATAGCGGGCGTTGGCTATCACCAGTCCTTTCTTCATTGACGCTTCAGCGACGAACTCTGCCTTGCGCTTTGGCGGCGCGGAAAATACGCCGTCGGCATAGCGGTACCCCAGGGTAACGCGTTCGGGATTATCCGTAACATCCACGCGTTCATGGGGCCAGCCGGTAAAATCCATGTCATCAGCGGCCACCACCACATTAATGACCACCCCGTTATCAATCACTGCATAGTGTCTCATTCTGAATACTCCACAATCAGGCAAACACCGCCACCACCGTTTCCGCCGTTAGCGCCGGCAGAGTTTTCAATGACGAACCCTCCGCCGCCGCCCGCGCCATAAACCCCCGCAAAGCACTCTACGGTGTGGTCATCGATGATTGGTGGGGAACCAAAAGAAAAAACAGAATCGCCGCCCGCCCCGGACTCATAGTTGACACCCAGAAAAAGCGCGGGCGCCCCTGAGCCACCGCGACTCGAAAACAGCTTTCCGCCTGACGCATCACCGCCGCCGCCATTCCCGACTAACAGCGGTGCGCTGCCTTTGCGGAAGACAGGGCCATTCAGCCCATTTGCGCCGCCGCGTGCCGTCATGAGATCGCCGAACAGCGAAGGGCCGCCGCCGGTGGGTTGTTGCTCATCGGCACTTCCTCCTTGACCGCCTATACCGATTTCAATAGCAATGGCGGCCGGGATGCTAACGCGTTGATAATACGACCGCGCCCGGCCGCCACCACCGCCGCCCGAGCCTGCCGAACCATGCCCTGAGGGCGACGATGCGCCCGCACCACCGCCGCCGCCGGCACCACAGATCGTGACGTCTATCGCCGCGACATCGTCCGGCCACTGATAGGCCTGACTTTGGGTGATTTTTTTTATGCGCAGAACCCGGCCTGAAAACTGCGCTTGCAACCCCAGATCTTTGATAAAGCGCGTCGGGTCGGGAATATCTGCACCGTTCTGGTCTTTCGCCAGCATCTGTGCAGCGAGCGCTTTCACCTCGATAACGCCATCATCCACATATTTCCGCGTCGCCAGCACGATGGACGGGTCAATCTTCAGCACCAGTTCCTCGGTGCTGTTGACGATCAGGATCATGCGGATGGTCTGGGTGCGCCCGCTGCCTTCCTGCATCTGTGGTTTGTAGCTTTCCGGGCAGTTGGCTAGCGCTATCAGGGTGCCGTCTTTATCAAACAGCCCAATTTCCCTTATCCACCATCCACCCTCATTTTCCGGGATGACCTGCTCAGCGATGATCTGGTTGCCGTTAAGCGGGTCAATGCTCAATTGGTTGAGGGCAGCGCGGCGGCGTTCGCCCTTTAGCGCGGTCTGTGTCGGCTCAGGAAACGTCAGGCTGCCGCCACCATCCCCGACCGCCATGGTGCTCAGGTCAAGCTTGGTGCCCAATGCGGCGGCGTTCGCCAGCCGGGACGCGCCCTGGTGGGTCAGGATGCCAAAAAATTTGATGCTCATGATGTGATGCTCACGGTCAGGGTATCAGCGGTTTGCGTGCCGGCCGCGCCTGGGAGCGAGGCGGTGACACTCAGGGTTTCAGGGGTATAGGCGTAAACTGTTAGGATATCGCCGTCATAGCTACCGACGGCGACCGGCAGCGGGCCGTTAACGTCGAGATTGATGGACAGCCCGACAAGATGACGGCTGACCGGCTTGGCATCAGCAATCAGGCGCTCCAACTCCTGGTACATTTCTTCGGTAATGCCACCTTCCAGCACGCCGATAATCAGGCGAAATGTACCGGGCGTTTCGTTCAGTTGCCATCATTCGCGTACCTCTATCAGGTAGCCCAGCGGCTCTACCCCGCGTCGCAAGGCGCTGATAGTCCCCTTGTGGCGATGAATAAAATGGCTGCTGGCAATCACCTGACGCTTGGCCGCCTCCGGCCAGCGTTCGTCCCAGCGGTCAACGGAAAAGGCCCACGCCAGATACGGCAGCAAATTCACCGGGCAGGTCTGCGGGTTGAGCAACTAACGCAGCGGGACAGGCAGATGTGCCAGCTGTGCGCACGCCGCAGCGGCGGCCACTTCGAGCGGCGTCGAGCCTGTTGGCAGTAAACGACCGTCATGCATCGCTACCCCCAAGGGTCAGTGTATGGCGTTGGCAGTATGACGCCTGAGTAGCGTCCAGCACGATATCCGCCTCGGGGCGTTTTAATACCACGCGCCGCACGCCTTCTACATGCAGGGCAGCATAGAGGGCGGACAACCGTATATCCCGCACCAACCGGTGCTGGTCGCGGGCGTAGGCGTCAAGCCGTTGCTCTGCCGCCTGGCGGATGGGGCCGGCTTCCGGTCCCGGTAACAGGTGGAGGACCGCCTCCACCTCATAGGGTACGATGCGCGCGGATTGCACGGTCACCCTGTCGGCAACCGGGCGCACGGTGTCGGCATTCAGGGCCGCGGCGACTTTCGTTATCAGCTCGGGGCTGGCGGTGCCGTCGCCCTCACGGGAAA
Organism: Candidatus Sodalis endolongispinus; assembly: GCF_018777395.1. GTDB lineage: Bacteria > Pseudomonadota > Gammaproteobacteria > Enterobacterales > Enterobacteriaceae > Sodalis_B > Sodalis_B endolongispinus. Next base: position 140,144 of record NZ_JAFJYC010000001.1, on the reverse strand, counting down.
GCACCGAGATGGTCACGCAGGCGGGCTGCGGACTGATAACAGAGATATCCGCGACACGGCCATCGGCACTGCGACCGTGGAACTGGTAAGCGCCGCTCGGGCCGGGGACGCTCAGTCCTTCAAACGCCTGCTGGATACGCAGGCGAAAATCCCGATCGCTCTCTTTTACCGCCGGTGTTGGCGGAAGTCGGGTGTCATCCGCCGGCGTGATAATCAGGCGCTGAACAATGTAGTTGGCGCCCAGTTGATCGAGGTCGGTGCCGGTGGCGTAGCCCAGCATGTTCGCCTGGGCGGCCTCATTGATGCGTTGACGCAGCAACAGCTCGCGGTAGGTGTTTTCCTGCAACAGCTTGACCAGCGGCTCGGATTCATAGCGCAACGCACGCCGCAGCGCCTCGCGCTGCTCTAATGGATAAAGGGCGAGCAGGCTGTCCTTGCGTTGGGCAAACAGCGTCTCAAAGTCGAGGGACTCAATGACGCTGGGCGCGGGGAGCTGGCTTAAATCGATGGTGGCCACGGTTATCATCTTAAGGGTAGCTTCAGGGTGAGCGGTGCGGCGGTATCGGTACGCTGTCCCACCAGGTCAACCGTCATTGTTCCGCCGGCCTCGCTGGATAGACGGAGCTGGGCGAGCGTCAGGCGATCTTCCCAGCGCAGCAGCGCGCCGTAGATAGCGGCCATGATTTGCAGCCTTAATGCCGGCGTCTGCGGCTGGTCAATCAGCGCAAAGAGCGTCGAGCCGTAGTCCCGGCGCATAACGCGGCTACCGGTGGGCGTTTGCAGGATATCGGACACCGACTGGCGAAGATGGGCCATATCGGACAGGGCTTCTCCGGTGTAACGGTGCATCCCGATCAACATCATGCGCTCGGCCCCCCAGACAGGTCACCCCCGCCTTTAACGCCGCCGTGCCGGTGGTTGTCCAGCGTCACGCCGTTGGAGGTCATGCTACCGCCGCTGTGGGTGAAGATGCCTTGTATCGTGCCGCCCTCAGTGATACTGAGCGTACGTGCGCGCAGATGCTGGGTGCAGATGACCTCCGGCGTATCGAGCGTGATACGCTCACTGGCGGTCACCAAGACAACAGGGGTCGTCACCGCGACCGATTCGCTGGCCTGAATGTGGGCGGTTTTGATGCCGCGCGCCGTCAGTGCGCAGGTGTCAGGATCGTATTCCATTACCGCGCCATCCGGGAACGTCAGGTGTACCGCATCTGGTGCGGTGGCAGGTGTTGGGTGGATATCGGAAAAGACCGCCGGCAGCACAAAACCGCCGGACAGATCACCCCACGGACTGAGGACGGTCACCTGCTCGCCGCGCGAGGGCGCAGACCAGACACGGACCCGACCAGCGCGAGGCGTCAGCCAGGGAAGCCAGTCGGTTTCCATCTGGCCGATGGCGACCCGGCAGCGGCCGGTGGCGGTTTCCACGTGGGAGACGACACCCGCGCGTATCAGGTTGGCCAGCAGGCGTTTAATGTCAGCGAGAGCAGTTTTCATGCGCTCAGTGTGCAGCAGAAGGACGCGCGCGGCACGGGGTAGGGATTGTGTCAGGGGCGTTACAAGGCGGCTAGCGGGCGAGGTGGGCCAGCGCCAGGTCGGCTATCCAGTGACGGGCGTCGTCGGTAAAGCCCAGCAACTGACGACGGGCATAGCGTACCGTCGGGCCGTGTCGGCTGATGCGATCGCGCAAACCGTAGTGATGCACCCTGGTCAGGCGCTCGACGGCAGGCGTGAAGCTGACCGACGCGCTATCCGGGGTTGAGGCGGTTTTCATAAAACGTGCGGTATGCAGCCGGGCAAACATCGTGCGGCGCAGGCGGCCGCGCTTGTCGCGCACCCGGCGTTTACGGGGAATATAGGGCGAGCCATCCGGGTTTTTCTGTGCCTGGATCTGCTTTTTCTGCCGCTGACGCAGGTTTTTTGCTATCTCCCGCATCAGTGTACGACGCGCCGGCGGCGCGAGCTGTTGCAGCAGGACCGCCAGGGCATCCTCCAGCGGCTGAACGTCGTTTAGTTGCGCCACGCTGCCACCTTGCGCCCGGCCATCCAGATTTCAACCTCACTGAGGTCTGAGGGCGGCGGCGCGGGTTCATCCACGTGACTAACGGTTAATGTTCCGCCGTCTTCGAGCACAATCACCCGCTCGGTCAGCCGCAGATTGAGACTGATATCCCGCATCGGGTTATCGAGAAAATCCACCTCAAAGGTGAAACCCTTATCGCGTTTATCGGGGTTCGCCATGATATCCGGCTGATGGGTGCGCAACCAGTGCAAGATAGCCACAACCAGCGGGTCGGCGCTGCTGGCATAATCGGTAATAACCAGGTTCAGGGTGTACTGGTATTCAAACGAGAGGGACGGCGCCAGCGTGCTGACAATCGCCACTTCGTCAATAAAAATATGCAGGCAGTCTGGGTTTTGCGCAACATAGGGTACAGCGGCGGTTAATGCCGCGCGAAACGAATCAGGTTTTAGCACAGGCTTTTCTCGTTAAGGGGGGCGGATTTTGCGTCTCTGCCAGTAAAATGTGAAGTCCTGCGTGGGCTTTTGTGGCAGCCGCCACGCCGTGCCAGACCGTGGCGTCATTCAGATAACAGCAGAGGGTAGTGAGTTGCTGTTTTTCATGCTTCGTCATGGTTTTGGGCCTCAATTTGTCTCAGTGCGGCTCTGTCTTGATTACACATCTCCAGCGCCAACAGCAGTTGCTCGTTGAGTATCACACTGTCGCCCCAGGTCATATGCGCCTGGATAACCGGCGGTGTGCAATCATCGAGCAACGTGGCCGGTATCGGCGTGGGCGGGATGAACAGGTATCTTGTCTGCGTGCGCCCGCAGCCGGTTAACAGCGTCAGCAGGCACAGGCAGACGAGCACAGTGCTCAGGCGTAATGGCCTCGCGTATCGGGATGATACGGGACTGAAAGTCCTGCACGGCGTGCTGATGCGCATCCTGTGTCGCTCCGGCTATCTGGTTGAACAGCGCGACCGCCTGCTCATAGTGGGTAAATTGTGCACGCGCGGCGTCACGCTCGGCGACCATCGATTGATTCGCCTGCTTTAGGCGGGTGATTTCGACGTACTGTAGTCTAGCCACGATAGCGAGAGCAACTATTGTGGCGAATATTGCGGTAGCAAGAAGCCTTTTCGCAAACATAAAGCCTCTTGCTCCTCTAGCAATAAATAGTTAAATAACTTTACTTTACTCTTACATCTTTAACCATGGAGAAGCCCATGAAGGAGTGGTAACTTGAGGCTCCTGTCCAACATTCCACCATTTTGCTTCCCAGTCGGAATTATCCCAGGTTACTCTATCGCCATGTTGATATGTAGTGCTCTTATCCCATACCGGATAGATTGAATTATTGACTTCAAAGGAGCTACATTTTACATCTGAGTCATCATTAAAGATGCTTGTAATTTTCAATGTCACAAAGTATTTTCCAGACATCAAATTTTGTGGAAGTTTAATATATGCCAATCTTTGATGTGGAATAATTTTTGATTCCTGTGCAACAATAGCGCCGTTAACTTTTTCCTCTCTCACTTCAATAGTGTAAGACAATTGTGGCGATAAACCATCATCAACAGTACAACTAACTTTCAATATGTCACATAAAAGTTCCGCAGAAAATGCATCTATTCCAGGTGCTTTTGTCGGCTTCGGTGCATCATCGAATTGATTGATTTTAAATTCTTTTTCTTCTTTGTCATTTTCAAAATCACCGCCAGCAATAAGATTAATATTGGTGTTGCTGTTTACAGACTCAGCATTCCACGTTCTCGGCGAACCACCCGCTGATGCTTTATAATACAAAGGCTTTTCCCAGGAACCATCTGGATGCATTTTAAAATGCTGGCCATAAATACCGTGATATCCAAGAGCATTACCCCCAAAACGTTCAAGAAAACCACAAATAGTTCCGTCTGTGATAAGAATGTCTTTTTCTGGGATTATTACGGATGAATAATGTGTCCATTTTTTAGTTTCATAGGAATACATAAACATCCCTGCATGAGTAACATCTTCCCCTTGTATATACCAACGTCTGATTGCTGTTGCATACCACTGATTGGTTTTCCAGGGCATCGGATGTGACGTATGCAAGCCTGTACCTTCTCCACCAAAGCGATTTGAATATAATCCAGGGCATGCATACTCTAATTTTACTTCTGTTGGCTCTCCTGGCTGGGTTTCTTTTTCATCCCAAACAGAAAAAATATTATTATAAACAAAGGGGACTCCCTCTATCACAGAATCCTTTTTATGCTGAAGCCCTGCGTATCCGCCTCGTTTTCCGAAATAAAAATTACATGTAGACCAGTATATGTTTTCAGCATCGCCCTCAGAAGTGATATATTGTTCCGTGTAAATTAGCTCTGTATATGTTGAGTGAAATACGGAATTAACATAATGCCCAGATGAAGGGGTTAAATTATAAGGAAATTCTGACATGAAGTTTGTGTTTTTTCATTTTTATCACCTTTAGTAATATTACAGACTATTTTGGCAAAGCTCTCGCTCCACCACCCACTGACTGATTCTCCCTTTAGAGACGTTGGCACCAATAGACTTCCTGGGCCGTATCTCGTCACAGGTACGAGTCAATTCATTTACTCTCTTGACTCAAACAGCGCTTTCTCTTCCTGCCTGCGCTCAATCAAACCCGACAACGACTCTTTTTTGCCCTTGACGGTCGCACGGCACCATTTGGGAAACTCTGCCGCTGCGCCGGGGTAATCGCCCTCATTGAGCTTTTTAAGCAGCGTCGAGGTGGCGAATGCCTCAATGCCGATGTTGAACGCCAGTGAGCACAATGCATCGAACTGATTCTGCGACACTGGCACGGTTATCAAGGCATTTAGCCGTTCAACCACCGCGTCAATATCGTCACGCAAAAAAGCGTCTGCCTGTTCGAGGGTGATAACCTCCTCTGCCTTGACGCCGTTCGTATGCCCGTAGCCGATAGTCCATTTGTCTGCGCTGCATTGATAGGCGGTAAGTTTAAGCCCCTCGAACGCCTTTATCCGCGCGACGCCATTCTGACTGATATTCATCATGACTCCTGATTCTTACGCCGGGTAAACGCCTTTATGCGCTCGCGGATATAGTCGGTGCCAACGTAGCCGATATAAATGGCCAGGGCCTGCGGGGCCTCGGCGGGGAGCGACCAGCCGAGAACATGCTCTACCAGCATCAACAGCGGTTTTGCAAAAAACGCCAGCGCACTGCATGACATCGCATCCAGTAACCGGCGACTCCAGGGATATTTCGCCCAGGCGTTGCGTAAAAACGAAAACAGGGCGGCGAGGATGGCATAGCCCAGGTCAGTCTGATACCCCTGCAGCCAGGCCAGCACGGCTATCCAGAATCCCGGTGTTTTCTCAGGCATTTTCATCATCTGCGTTCATAAGAAAAAAAGGGCCAGGGCAGGTGGCCGTGGTGTCTGTTTCCATCGGTGTTAATCCCACAATTGCACCGTCTGTAGCGGTGCCTCGCCTACCTGGTCTGGCAACGCTACCGGGTAACCGTGAGGTAAAAAGGGGCCGACCTCCGCCAGCCCCGGATTATGCTGCAAGACCCACTCGGTGACGCCCTGAGTGCGGCCGTAGTAACGCTGGCATAGCGCGTCCACGGTGTCGTGCTGCCCGGCGTGTATTTTCATCAGATAAGCGCAATGGTCATGCGCGGCCGGCCCTGGATATCGTTAATGGCCCAGCTGGCGTCGCGGCGTAAATCATCAACGGTGCTGTCCAGCGTCTCGGCGCGACGTTGGCCGGTGCCGGTGGCCTCAATGCTGCGAAAGCGCTCAGTGAGGCTGGCCCGCATCAGGCAGAACACCGCACGGCGATAGCGCTGGACGTGAATGCTTTCGCCGTCGAGCAGGTCAGCGGGTACCGCGTCCAGCGCCAAATAGCCGGCGCTTTCCTGTGCCTGACGCCAGACGGCCAGCCGGGCATTGACCTCATGCATGGCGTTCAGCGCCGCCTCCCGCACACGGGCCGGGGTCAGGGTACCGTCCTGTCGCATCGACGCGCGGTACTGCTCCAGGTCGATGGTCGGCCAGAACGCCGTATTGGCGACAGGCGGCTCCTGGGCCTTATTGACCGGGGCAATGGCAATCTCCCTACGACTCCTTAAAAAAAGGGGCGGTGGACGGTGCGCGTTGGCAGAGCCACTGGCTCATCTCGGCACCCCGTGCCGCCCTCGCCGGGGGCGATTCGGTTAATGGCTGGAAGCGAGCTGCTTTTCCAGCTGCTTAATCTCGGTTTTCACGCCACAGGTCTCATCCTGGGCCAGCGCCTGCCTGAAACAATCCAGGGCCTGCTCGTCTTCCCCGTCCTGGCGTAGCGCGAGGCCCACTACTTTTAGCAAACGGGCCTTCACCTTGTCCGGCATATCCTGCCCGGCCAGCAATGAGCGGGCGCGCAAGAGCTGCTCAGTATCGAGCGGCTGGCCGTCATTCATGGGCGCTGGCGGTGACCTCTTCCGCGATAAGGCAGGGTGTGGCGCGCTCGAAGCCGTTCGGGGCCAGCAGGCCGTGGCGCAGGGCATAGTCGCCGATATCTAATGCCGCGGTGATGTCGCCCACGTCCAGCAGCCAGACCAGCATCCGCATCAGTACCGCGTCCTGCGCCCCGGTGCCGCTTGCCAGCACGCCGGCGACCCACGGCTGATAGGTGGGCAACATCTCGCGCTTGAGCTGCGCCTTGCGGCGGCGGGATTCGACGTGATGCAGCCGGTCCAAATCCTGCTTCAGCTTGAACAGCAGCAGCTCGTAATGGCCCAGATGGCTCATTTGCGCGCTTTCATCCTGTGAGGCCGCCAACTGGGCGGCCACAAAGGCGCGGTGATGGCGGGCAGGGTTGTTCATCGCCCCTTACCCCGCTTCCGGCTCGAGGATCTGGATATTTTCAATCAGCGCAGTGCACTGATAATCCTCGACCACATACGCCTCGTTGATCGACTCAAAGTTTTCGATGCGATCCCGCTTCGGGTTATCCATCAGGTGGCGGCGGCGGGTGCCGTCCTGCCAGTAGATGGACAGGTTATCCAGGCGGGTGATCAAAATGGTGTTATCAGGGAAGAACGGCACCCGTATTGCTTGCAGGCCGCCAAGTCGCTTCTGGCTGATAATCAGGTCAGCCGCCAGCATTTCGCTGTTGGGCTGCACCTGGTTAACCAGCGGGAAATATTTATCCGCCAGCAGCGAGCGACCGCAAATGGCGACCAGCTCGGTATCGTCCTGGAACCAGGTGGCGATATGCTCATCTGTGGCGTTCATTACCAGCGCATCCAGGTTTTTATAATCCCCCTTGACACCGACACGGATCTTCTCGGACACCACGCTACCGGTGGAGGAGACAATTTTATTCATCACCTGGGTCGCGGCGCCTTTGCGAATTTTTTCCAGAAAACCAATATTCACGTCCTGCAACAGCGTGTTGACCTTGAAATCGGAGGTTTTGGCGCGCGAGGTGCCGTTCCAGCCGATCATGATGCGATCCAGCGCCTGGCGTTTCACAATCTGGTTGCGGATACGGGTATGGAAATCCGGGAACTTGGCCCACGCATCCAGCTTGGCGTATTTCAGTGCGGTATCAAAGTTGGTCTGGGTGCAGACATAGCCCACCTCATCCAGACTGCTGTGGTCGAGGGGTTCACGCTCTTTGGTATCGGTGTCGGTGGTGCTGGCAATCGGGCGATCGACTCCCAGACCAATCTTCTGTCCGCTCTGCTCATCGACCGACACGATATTGATTTTTTCAGGAAATCACTGCTGTCCTGGATTTTGGACTCCAGCGTCTGGCTGACCGACGGGTCAACGGTAAAACGGGTGACCACATCTTCGGCGTCAAGATGATTCAGGTGCGCGACCTGCTGTAAAAACGCCTTGTATTGGCTGCGTGTATTCGGATTCATTCGGGTTTTCCTTTCATCTGCCGTTGCGTCTGTCAGCAGTCGGTTAACGTCACGCCTTTGCCGCCGGTGGCCGGTTCGCGTCGCGTTGGGGAGCGGTCAGTGTTGCCAAGACGGGCGGTCAAGGCGTCCAGTGTGTTTTCTGTTGCCCCCTGACGGGCTTGCAGTGCCGCCATGGCCTCCTGCAGCGCCGAGAATTCTCCCAGCCGGGCGTCCAGCCCCTGCTGATGCTCCGCCATAAGGGTCACGGCCTGATGCACGTCGTCGAAACGCTGATCATCGGAGGGGGGCTTCTTGCCAAACAGGGCGGCGATGTGGGTAAACAGACGTGGCTTGTCGACCGCCGGCGCCTCGAAGGCCAGGTGGGTTTCCTCGCAGGCGCCGAAGAAGAGGCCTCTGTCCGCCAGGTGTTGCGCACTGAACATCATCATTTCACTGCCGAGCGAAGCCGGGTTGTCAGTAAAGGCGATGCCGGTCAGGTAAGCCTTGCCGGTGTCAGCAAACTTTTTGTAGTACTCAATACTGGTGTAAATCTTCTGCCGCCGCTGGTTCAGCGCCACCATGTCGTCGGTGGCGTCAATCTGGGCCAGCAGCGCCAGCTTGCCCTTGAGCGGCCCGTCGGCAATTTCCTCGGCTTTCAGGGCCAGTACATCCCCTTGCGATTTAAACAGGCTGTCTGGAAGCAGACTGGTGACATGCTCCAGATTGTCGCGGGCCGGTCGGAAAGCCGGATCGAACGCGTCCGCCATTTCCTGAATATGCTGGCGCTCAATGGTGCGTCCGTCGCTGGTCGCCCCTTCAACAGCGACGCGGAAAAACTGTGATTTCATGGATGACGTCCCAAGGATCTCGATAAGGTGGGCCGCTCGCGGCCGGGTGTTTTCCCCATGTTGGCGTGGCGGGCGCACAGGAACAATGTGCCGCTCTTGTGTGGTGGTGGACACAGGGTGCGACGGGCGTGTTGTCCGGCCGTGCAAGATAGCCTTGCAGTCAGGTAATTCCGATTCTGGACAGGCGATGACAGACGATATTAACCACAGAGAGCAAGATCACCGCCGTCAAGCGATGCACCTCTACTGGCAGGGAATGAAGATGGCCAGCATTGCTGAACGGGTAGGGGAAAACCTGTTTACCGTATACAGCTGGAAACGAAGAGATAAATGGGATGACTACCCCCCTTTGGCACAGATGCAGGCGATCACCGCAGCCCGTTATAACCAGCTCATCATGAAACCAGACAAGGCGGGCCGTGACTTTAAGGAAATCGACCTGCTGGCGCGTCAGGCAGAGCGTCATGCGCGGATTGGCAAATATAACGCCGGCGGCAATGAAGCCGATCTGAACCCCAATGTAGAAAACCGTAACCGTGGCCCGCGCAAAAAACCACTGCGCAATGCGTTCACGCCTGAGCAGCATGCGCAGCTTAAGGCGCTTTTTCTGAACTCGCTCTATGAGTACCAACGCAGGTGGTATCAGGCGGGCCTCTCCAATGAATTTCGCATTCGCAATTTACTCAAATCGCGCCAGATTGGGGCGACGTTATATTTTGCCCGCGAAGCGCTGATTAACGCACTGGATACCGGGCGCAACCAGATGTTTGTCTCGGCGTCCAAAGCGCAGGCGCATCAGTTTAAGAACTATATTGTGGCGTTTGCCCAGGAAGTGGATGTCGCGCTGAAAGGCGAGGTGATTATCCTGCCCAACGGTGCGGAGCTACACTTTTTTGGGCACCAACGCCAATACCACACAAGGGAGGCCCGGTAATCTCTATCTGGACGAATATTTCTGGATCCCCGGCTTTCGCAAGCTGCGACGGGCGGCGTCCGGCATGGCCTCACAACAGCGTTACCGGTCAACCTATTTCTCCACCCCGTCAAGTGTGACCCATGAGGCTTATGCCTTCTGGAACGGCACGCTGTTTAACAAGGGGAAAGCGGCCACCCGGCAGAAAGACATCGATGTCAGCCATCAGCGGCTGGCCGGTGGCGTGCTGTGTGAAGATAAACAGTTCAGAGAGATTGTCACCGCAGAGGATGCCGTGCGCGGGGGCTTCGATCGGTTTAGTCTCGACGATCTGCGCGCGGAAAACAGCGATGAGGATTTTGCCAACCTCTATCTGTGCCACTTTATCGATGATGCCACAGCCACCTTCTCCCTAGCGGAAATGGAGCGCTGCATGGTGGACAGTTGGGTGCGCTGGACGGATGTGAAACCCTTTGCCCGGCGGACGGCCGCCGATCGCGAAGTCTGGATAGGCTACGATCCGGCCAGCTCCGAGCACGGCGACAGCGCCGGCTGTGCGGTGGTGATGCCGCCGCGTGTGCCGGGCGGCCCGTTTCGGGTGCTGGAGCGCCACCAGTGGAAAGGCATGGATTTTACCGCCCAGGCCGCCAACATCAAGGGGCTGACCGAGCGCTACAACGTGACCTATATCGGCATTGACAATACCGGGCTGGGGCGCGCGGTATCGCAGCTGGTTTGCCAATTTTTCCCTGCCGTCAACACCATTAACTACAGCCTGGAAATGAAAACCGATCTGGTGCTGAAAGCCAAGGATGTCATCCGCGCCGGCCGCCTGGAGTTTGATGCCGGATGCCTGGATATCGCCAAGGCGTTTATGGCTATCCGTCGGCAACTGACCGCCTCCGGGCGGCGGGCCACCTATGTCACCAGCCGCGCCGAAAGCGTCAACCACGGCGACGTGGCCTGGGCGGTGATGCATGCCTTGTTAAATGAACCCCTCGAAGGGACAACCGGCACCAACGCCGGCTTTATGGAGATATTTTAAGATGCGCAAATTCCGCAAGGGGCCAAAAAAAGGCCCGCAACCGCGCACTGGCGCGCCACGTGCCGAGGTGTTTACCTTTGATGATCCGCTCCCCATGATGGATCGGCGTGAAATGCTCGATTATCTGGAGTGTGCCATCGTCGATCGCTGGTATGCGCCGCCGGTGTCCTTTAACGGGCTGGCAAAGACTTTCCGCACAGCGGTGCATCACAGCTCACCTATCTATATGAAACGTAATGTCCTGGTGAGCCTGTTTCAACCCCATCGCCTGCTGTCCAAGCAGAATTTTAGCCGCTTTGCGCTCGATTTTATGGTGTTTGGCAACGCCTTTCTTGAAAGCCGGGTGAACCGGCTGGGTGAGGTGATGACACTCACCCCCAGCCCGGCCAAGTATACCCGCGTGGGGGTTGATCCGGGCACCTATTGGTATTTCGCCCAACCTCAGACACCCCTTCCGTTTGCGTCAGGCGCGGTCTTTCATCTGCTGGATCCGGATATCAACCAGGAGATTTATGGCGTGCAGGAGTACCTGTCCGCCCTGAACTCGGTGTGGCTGAATGAAGCGGCGACGCTGTTTCGCCGCAAGTACTACCTCAATGGCAGCCATGCCGGATTCATCCTGTACATGAACGATACGGCGCAGAGTCAGGACGATATCGACGCCCTGCGCAAGGCAATGAAAGAATCGAAAGGCCCAGGCAACTTCCGCAACCTGTTTATGTATGCGCCGACCGGCAAAAAAGACGGGTTGCAGCTTATCCCGCTGGCCGAGGTGGCGGCAAAGGATGAGTTTATGCACATCAAAAATACCAGCCGGGATGATCAGCTGGCCGCGCAGCGCATCCCGCCGCAGCTGATGGGGATTTTGCCCAACAATACCGGCGGCTTTGGTGATGTGGAAAAAGCGTCACGGGTATTTGCCATCAATGAGCTTGCCCCTCTCCAGCAACGTCTGAGCGAAATTAACGATTGGGTGGGCGAAGAGGTGGTGCGATTTAAGCCCTATGAGCTGCTGGATAATGAGGCTGGATAAGCGCTAGGGGAAGGCATCATGTCACTACCACTTGAAAAGTGATCCACCCTGCTAAGTAAAATAGGCTTTTTTGTTAAAATCAGTGGTTATTAATACGCCATTATGCCGAAGGCATGCGAGGCGCGAAAAGTACTTATAAACGCGCTCTGAAGCTTCTGCGCGCCGATACGTGAGCGAAGCGAACTTCTGACTGGCATAGCCCCGGAAACCGCGTCAGCTCACTGCTTGGCGTTTTTTTCGATGTAGAGATCGCGCATATGGATGCGATTATGACCACTTGTCGAACTGTCTTATGGTTTTCAAATATCCAAGATTATTTTTGTTATCTTCCTCGTAAAAGAATAGTGGTTTAATTAGCAGGATGGATCAGATTTAAACCGGTGGTGACAGCATCATGCTGGAATTGAGCCTGCACAACCAGGGTGCACAAATTTGCACAATTTTGTGCAGTAAGAAACTGCCCTGAAAACCCCGCCGGATAAGGGTTGAAGGTGATTTTTCGGTGCATAAAAAGTGAATAATTAAGTGAACAGCGCGGAGGCGCGGGGCGGGGGGACTGCGCGCAAAGGGGTCAGGGAGGCAAAATCAACCTTGCGCCCTGGCGCATGAAAGCCATTCTGTGACGCGTTCGTTTTCAGGACGAGAAATCCCCTTCAGCAGCGCGACGCCTCGCTATGACCCATACAGGCGCTCTGATGGGGTTTTAGCAATGTTGGGATGACAGTGAATAGCCGTTATGTTATTCATTTTTATGAATTAGCAGGCATTTTGCTTACGCTGGCGGCGGTCAGGGCAAGGCAGAATGTACGGGCTTTAGGAGAATTTGTGTATGTATGGGATGGACAGGCTTCGACCTGGACGGCACGCTGGCCAAGATGCTAGGCTATGCTCAGTCTACTTGCTAAAGTTCCATTTATGTCAATACATCGCCCCAAGCCGACAAATAAAGCTAATGAAATACTGCAGCTCATCACCCCCCACCTGAAGAGCGTGGAGAGACTTGATCAGCTAAACTACCATCGCCTTCTTCGTGAAGCCAGATCAATTCCAGATCATGGAAGCGCCATGAGTGCGGAGGGTTACGTGCATGCAGCCTATGGAGAAAAAACAAAGGCAATAATTTGTATGGAAATTTGTTGTAATACCAATAATTACCATGAAATTGTAAATTATTTGTTTTTGTGTGGCCAGATGGGATGGTTAAAGCGCAGAGGTGACGTTTCGATCAGGGCTGCAAAGGAGACAGCAGTTCGGGGATTTAGCCTAGAAGCCGCGATGACATACCATAGTCGAGGCGATATAAAAAATGCTGAATTATTTTTCAACAAGGCTATAAAGCTGTCTAAAAAAATTTAATGGTAACAGTGGGTAACCAAATGAACGCACTGAGAGAGACATATAACATCACAGGAGCAACAGAAGAGCGATTTGCTCTCATTGCATCCGCCGCTGAACACGTTGTTGAAGAGTTCGGCGTTCTGGTTAATGGCCGTGAAATTACCCCATTCATGGGGGGAGACTATATCGTTGAGGTCAAAACGGACACAGCTAAAATCATTGACATGAATTTCCATATAGCCGAGCTTATATCAAAAGACGCTAGGTTAGACAGTCCGGAGATGACCACGCGCTTTGAGCACATCAGAAAGCATAAAACAGAATCGGAGTACATTGCATGAATGGTGTAGATTTCATTCATTCAGCATTAGTGAGCTTTGAGGACAACAGTGAGGCATCAATGAGAAACGTTACGTCTCGATGCTACTATGGTCTCTACCATATTTCCCGACATTCTGTCAGGCATTTGCCAAAAGTATCGTTCAACCACCATAAAAATCTCATTAACTATTTAAACAATAGCCAAAGCAACGATGCTGAAAAAATGCCAGCAAAAACGAGAAGGCTAATGGGACGTATTTTAAAACAGGAGCGCTCACGAAGAAATGAAGCTGACTACAACCTTGATTTACTCATATATGATAAAAATCTGGCCGAAGTGAGTCTTGAAGTAGCAAAACGTTTCCTATCGATGATAGAGAAAAGTCTCTCTGAATAGCTTTCATGCTCATATAATACAATAAAAATCAGTGGCTGATGGCAGCTTATGCGTAGCGCTGGCTGCTGCACACGCAGGGGTTACCGGCGTTAGCAGTGACGAATATGAAAGACAGCGAGATGTCACAGCTATGGGATGATCGGGCGATCCAGGTGGTGAAAAATACCGGCAAGGTCTGCGCGGGATGCGAAAAACTCCACGCCCTGACCGCTGAAGATCAGGGAACGTTAACCGACTGTTAAATTATTGCGGCGCGGGCAGGTTATCCAGCTCGCTATCGGTCAAGCCGGTGGACAACCTGACAACGGCGCGATCGACACCATTAGCAAGAAGCGGGCGATCTGGATACGGGTTTCCTGTCGGCCTTTTTGTACGCCAAGCTGAATGCCTCTTTGCTCGCCTTCCTGCCGTAGCTGTTCTGCAATCGTCATAACATCCTCCCGATAATCCTGTGTCTGTGCCGCTATGGTATGCAAAAACTGTTTGGCGTCTGATGTTTCGCCTCGACCAACAATATAGTACATCAGACTACGAAACTGCGCTTGCGGCAGCGTCCACTGATTCGGCAGTCGTGCAATCTCTTCGGCCAACTCAAGCATATCCCGCGTGCGAATATGCTTCATGACAAGCTCCAGCAAGGCGACGCGTTGGTGGGTGACGATCGCATTATCCGGCATGGCGGTAATATCAACCAGCGGGAAAGCTTGCCTGTAGACTGATTCTGCCAGCTCAGGATCGGCAAAGCAATCCAGCCAGCGGGTCGTGTAGGGGTAAGGTGAGGTACAGCCATGGTAAAAGAGCAAGGGAATGACGACCGGCAAGGTGTCATTGTCCTGTTCTATATGCCGCTGCATGGCGGCGACGGCGTACTTTAGCAGCCGGAATGCCATCAGCTTCTCTGGTCGGCTCTGGTGCTCAATGAGCAGGTAGAGATACCCTTTCCCCACAGGGGTCTGCACGAAGTAGAGCATATCGGAACACTGCGTGCGCAGGTCATCTTCGATAAACGAACCAGACTCCATTGAAAGGGTAGTAAAATCGCAACGCTCCCGAAGATGAGACGGCAGATGGATAGCAAGAAAATCCCTGGCAACCTCGATATTACCGAGGAATTTTCTGAACAGTGCATCGTGATGTGAAGGTGTTTTTGGCATGGCCGCAGTATAGCGGCATCCAAAAGCAACAGCCATCGACTTTACGCCTGATTTTTATGCATAAAAATAACCCTGTTTGTTGATTTTTTGTATCATGCTTCTATGTATACCGGATGAATACAGAGAGAAGAGAGCATGGTGAGCAATCTGGGAAAATATCTTAGAAAACTAAGAATAGATCACGACATGAACCTTAGGGATGTGGCCGACTGTCTGGGCGTAAGCGCTGCCTATGTATCCGCAATCGAACGGGGTAAGCGCGCAGCCCCCGCACCCTTTATTGAAAGTATTGCCAACCACTTTAAAATTAAGGGTGAGGCGCTGGAGGAATTTAAAAAATTAGCAGACCTTTCTCAACCATCAATAAAAATTAATCTCATAAAGGTGAATGAGCAGACCAAAGAAGTCTTTCTGTTTTTTGCCAGAAAACTTGAGGAGCTTAGTCCTGAACAGGTACAAAAGCTTAAAAAAACGTTACAGGGATGAACATCATCACAGGTAATACCGATCATCAGTTATCCCTCCAACGCCAGGTCAAATTAAACATTTGCCCATGATGCTGACTATCCGGTCAGCTTTTTTTATGCGTCGCGAACTCGCTGTCGTTCGGCATACTGGTGCTTCCCCCAATCTTCCCGGCATTACGGGCAGCAAAAATTACCAGGCGCCTTCTCTTCACAATGGTAGCAGCGGCCAGTGATCGGCATCGGACGGTAACGCCGTCTTGCTTCAGCAATCGCGTGTTCACGGAACAACGCTTCGCGTTCGCTGGCAATATCGATAATATCATGCATCGGGTCGCCCCCTCATGGCCGCCTGCGTTGCCTGAAAGCGTAAGGTCAGCCCCAACTTTTTAGCCAAGGCAACTTCAGCACAGGCGCCAACGCTGTCCTGCCAGCCGTCCAGCAGGTAAATTCCGTCGGCGCATTGCAGCATTGCCAGGCAGATACGCATGTAATCGGCCTGGTACAAACCATCCGGCAGTATGGCGGGATTGAGTGGAATAGCGCCCTGAGCGGATAGCCGAACAGCGGCGAGGGAAAAAGCTGCCCGGTTGAAATCGGGTTTTCCGGTCATGGGGCCGGCAATGTATATCACCTTTGTTTGCATGCCAGTATCTTGAATATTCATTGTTTATCTATCTATTTTATTTGCCTATTTTTTCATCATGTCGCGCGGCGGTCATGTTAGTCGGCGAGATTATGCAAACCTGATGTCACCTTCCGTTTGCATAGCTGCGCGACGCGCTGCATCAATGTTTTGGCTTTTTCGGCAGCGCTGGGCGCACGGGCAAGCAATACGCCGGTTGCAAGGGCGCAATAACGCTGACCGTCAATTTTCATCACCTTACCTTCAGCCAAAGACCGGGCGTCACCAGGACTCAGAACCAGGCCTTTTTCTGCTGCATAGCGATAAATTTTCCCAATTCGGGTATTTAAGGCCGCCTCGGATGGCGGTAAGGGTGGCGTTGTGCGCCAATCTGAGGTTGGCGGCCCCGGATCACCCGTACAGTTAGTGACAGGACTTGCCTCTATTTAGTGGTTTTGAACAAATGGCCAACGTTACCCTGCGCGCGATAAAGCATGCTGCAAAGCACGGCATTAATCATCAATTCCGACCAGTAAATATAGGCATAGCCGCCCATGACGACCCGAATAGCCACCGCCCCCATTGCCACGGTGAGCAACCATGCAACAAAAGCCATAAACCGGTTAAATTCAGCCTCCCTCCGGCGATAGGTCATCAGCCGCAGGCAGGCCGCCGCGCAAATAAAGGCATTCGCGTGAAGCATCACTTGCTGGCTCATTACTGCCGTCCTCCACGAAATCGTGAAAATAGAGAGAGGCCGTCTTTACTGCATAGCCCCATTAAAATACGCACTGCTGCGGCCGAAGCGACCAGTGCTCCAATCGGTAAATCAATTGCCGTGCCGGCCGGCAGAAATGAATCCAACAAACTGGTAGTGAAGGGTGCGGCAACCTGACCAACGGCAAAAGACAAACTGCCGAGAAACAGTCGCCACAGCAGACCAAAATCACCTGCTGATGCCACAAAAATTGCCGCGCCGGCGAAAGCGCCGATAACGGTGGGCCCGTTCTGCGGCCCGAACACGCTTATCAACGTTACACCCGTTGCGAGTACGGAGGCAAAGTCGCTGCCCGTTATCGGCTAAGACATTGGAATGACTCCTTATTATTAATGTTCGCTCTTCACGAGCTGTTTTAAATAACTTCGCTTTTTCAGACGAAATAGTTACCGACCTACTATCCATTCTGGCATTGACTGACAAACACTAACGCCAGGCTTATGCACCGGTTGTCTATTAAGAAGATTTATCGATGCCACAGAACAACGCATAATGCCCTCAACAAGATCGATTAAGCCTTAAACTGACTTCCGACTTCTGTGTTGGCAACCCATTACTCCGCCAAAAGAAATATGACATCTTCACTGAATGGGTAAAACGCCTGGTGCGCGATAAACTTTATTGATGATCAGCAATAATGTCATGAAAATCACCCTGGTGTTCGGTGTTACTTATTTTCAACATCAGCACCGCCATAATCAATTGCTGCCTGTTGTCATGATTTTGACACAACAGCATCACCCCCAAAAGGCATAATGAGCAGGCCGCAAACGCGGAAAAACTCCTCATCCTGGCGGGATAAAGTAGCGTAACATCCCCCTCACTTCGCCGCTTACATCAACGGCAGAATGCAGCGCCATTGGATTCATGACAGCGGGTATTCAGGCGCCAGCGTGGTCAGCAGTTACTTTTGGTATAAAACTATTTATTAACGGCCATTTCGCCGCCGGAAATTTGGAATGCAATGGAATGATTATTGGCAATAAACATCTCGTTTGCTTTAATCGAATAACTAACCTTTTATTATTCCCCCTGGGCCATCACAGGGTTATCAGCCACGGCGAATTCTGGGGGACGGTAGTCATTTGCATCATGCTGATAGACCCTGAGGTAAAAGGACTTATTCTCTCTGCTCGTTTTTAAACACCTACAGGGCGGTAGGGCATTGCATAAAGCAACATAGTAACTATTAATAATTTCGATATTTAATGGGACC
Organism: Candidatus Sodalis endolongispinus; assembly: GCF_018777395.1. Classification (GTDB taxonomy): domain Bacteria; phylum Pseudomonadota; class Gammaproteobacteria; order Enterobacterales; family Enterobacteriaceae; genus Sodalis_B; species Sodalis_B endolongispinus. Next base: position 122,111 of record NZ_JAFJYC010000001.1, on the reverse strand, counting down.
AATATAACTTGTTAAGTCATATCATGGATGATAAACAGTATTACTTTACCCTCGTTCCTCCCCACGCCAAGGTTAATTTATGGACGGTTTCGATCGTGAGGACCGGCATGACAACAGCGTTAGCACAATTCATGTTGGGCGCGATGCTCGGGCATGCGCTGACATATACCCAGGCGATGCTCGCGACCCTGTTAGGCAATTTACTGTTGCAAGGCATAAGTTTTGGTGTCGGACTGGCGGGATATAAACGGTAATGACTCTAATTAGGAGAACATGTTTTTTACGATGTAGGCTCCGATGACTTTTTCGTGGATCTCGACGGAGCGCGATAAGCAAATCGTTTACCTGCCAGTCGTTTAATGCGGGTACGGAGCGTCAGATTATTGCGCTCTTTGCATTGCGTGAAGATCTTGCCAGTCAGATGTTTCTGCTTCGGCACCTCTCATGCACAGCTGCCCCAGCTGCCCCAGTTGTCACTGGTGATCATTCCGATGTTGAAAGGCGTCAACAGAGCCAGCAATTCACGGCAGGTCTCATCGGTTCGGGGGCCAAACGTGTAGGCCAGAACACCGCCCGTTTTGGTATTGTAAGCTTACCAGATCCAGTGCTGTTGCGCCTTACTACCAACGAAGCTCCATTGCGCATCAAGTTCACAGATAAAGGTAACGTCATCGTGAGCAACGGGAGAAGACGTTATCCTGCGGGGCGAGAGCTTTTCAAAGCCCGGATGACCGTATTGATGCCGATTTTCAATGTTCTGACGGTATCGCGAACACCGGCATCGTTAAAGGCCCTATCAACGATCTGCTGTTTAACTCCTGGCTCGCGCTTTATAGCGGTAGTTAAGCTGGAATACACGGCGACAGCACTGACACCGGAAGCGTTTGCGCTTAGTTGGATTAAGGCCATGTCGATAAACTTTATCTGTATGGCAGCGAGGGCAATGAACAGAAACTGGAACCACGTGGGAACCTCAAAGAGCGGCAGAATATAACAAAAGCCAACTATTTTAAGGTATTACCATATAAAGAAGGCTTATCCACCAGCCTGCTGGCGAAGTGGTGTGGTTTCTGGCGTTACGGGTCAGCGCTGGTGGGCCTGGCGATTATCACCAGTTGCATGGGTTGGTTTAGCGTCCAAAACGCCATTCTGGCGGACGGCGTCGTTCATACCACCTAGGTGAAAATCACCTTCACGCTGGCGGTAACAGCCACCCCCGCTTGCCACTGAACGTGGGCGTTATTCTTTGTGGAATTTCTCCCGCCGACGGAATGCCGTTGGCGCAATGCCGACCGCGCGGGAAAAATGCAGCGGATCGTTATAGCCCACCTGCCCGGCGATACGGGTTATCGATTCATCGGTTTCCACCAGCAGACGGCGTGCCTGCGAGAGACGATAATTTTTCAGCCATTTTAAGGGACTTTGGTTAAAGGTGGTTTGAAAGAGACGAAATAACTGGGATTTACTGACCTGACAATAATGCATGAATTTCTCGATGTCCCAATCATCATGATAGTGGCTGTGAATTTGATAAACTAATCTGCCGAGGCCGCGGTGCATAATGACCGGCGACTTCGCCACTTCAAAACTCCGGTTTTCCAGCAGGGTGAATATCAACTCGGTACAGAGCACATCACAATGGGCATCGGCAACCAGAGTATGGCTGGTCATCAGGCTGAAGATATGGTGATAAATTTCAATCACCTTTTGCGGCTGGTCAAAATGGAATACCGGCTTTTGATGGATATCGAGTATTTGCATGATGTTGTTGAGTTTAGATCCCTCTATGCGCAGCCACAGTATTTCCCACGGCGTATGCTTATCGGGGAAATGCTCATGGGGCCAGCGCACGGGTAGCCAGGCCAGACAGCCTGTTTTTACTTCATAACGCTTTTCTTCTAGGCGGATATACCCGCTGCCGTTGAGGCAGTAAATAAGCTCATGCCCGACCACCGACTGGCGCTGGACATGGAAATGCTCGCCGGACTGGATATGCCCCGCGCGCAAAATACGGTAATTCATGAGCGTCGAGAATTCATCCGCTTCCCGATACCAGCTGGCGATGACCCGCGTTCGCCGTGCGCTTTTTTCCATATCCCCACCCGCTAAAAACAATAAAGGCTCCGGTGATGTTGCCGTTCATCGTGGCATGACATGACCATGAACACATGCTTTAAACACCCTTTCACGAATGAATTTTGACCTTGCTCACAACTTTATTAACATGAAATTTCTATCCATATCCCAGGGACTTCTCCCTATCACGCTTTTTCCCTCTCTTGCTTACAGTAACGCCATGTTCACCGCATATTTTCGTGCAATTACTGAGTCAACAGGAGTGGTAGATGATTGATTTCAACGACCCGCGGCAGATAGCGAAGGCCATCCAATTCACCAACGTCAACCCGGACCTCACGCGCGAGGGATTGCTTAAGCATCTGACCCTGTGCATGGAGCACAAATTTGATGCCGCCATAATTGCGCCCTGCTGGGTATCCCTGGCGAGAGAGGTGCTGAAAGGCAGCGGCGTGCGCATTGCCACTACCGTTAACTTTCCCCAGGCTAACGACACGACGGCAATGAAAGTTGCGGTGGTACGCGAACTCGCCAAAGAAGGCGCCGACGAATTCGATTTCCCGCCCAATCCGGGCTATTTACTGGGCGGCATGGATGAGCTGTATTTCAACGAATTAAAACAGGTCACCCATGTGGCGCACGATGCGGTAATGAAGGTCAAGTCCATGTTGGAATTCGGTTTTATTACCGAAGAAGCCATGAAAATCAAGGCCACCCGTTTTGCCTGGGAAGCCGGCATCGATTGGGTAAAACAATCCAGCGGCTGGGATAAAGGCGGCTGCGCGGCGACGGTAGAAGATGTGCGACTTCTCAAAACGAATATTCAGGCGCCTTGTCGGGTAAAAGTTTCCGGTAAAGTTAATACGCTGGCCAAGATGAAAGAAATGTTCGCCTCCGGCGCCGAACTGGTGGTCACCAGTTCCGGGCCGGAATTGGTGACCGGTCTGGTCGGCGATATTAACGCTTATTGACCGGCTGGCGCCGCCGATACGCACCGGCGGCGCCGCGCAAGCCATAACAACGCGCAGTACAGACAACGGAGCAGGTGATGAGTGTATTTATTCTCGGTAGCTACGCGAAAGCGCTGGTGATGACAACCGACCGTATTCCCCTCGCCGGGGAAACGCTTATTGGCGAGGATTTTCGTCAGACCTGGGGTGGCAAAGGGTCCGACATGGCCGTTCAGGCGGCCCGTTTGGGGGCCGACGTCGCCTACAGCGGCGTAGTGGGCGACGATGCGTTTGGGCAGGAATTCATTGCCCTGATGCAGCAAGAAGGCGTCGATATTACGGCGCTCACCGTGTCCACCGCGCTGCCGAACGGCGCCGGGCTTATCATAAAAGACCGCCAGGCGCGGAATGTCATCGTCGTGGATATGGGCGCCAACCGGTTATTTACGCCGGCGCTGGTGGATCAGGCGTTGATGCATATCAAAGGCAGCCAGGTGGTGTTGGCACAGTTGGAAATTCCGCTGGAAACGGCGCTATACGGTCTGCGACAGGCCAAGAAACTCGGCAAAACCACCGTGCTCAATCCAGCGCCCGCCCGGGACTTACGCGGCATTGATCTTAGCGCCATTGACTATTTGACGCCGAATGAAACGGAAGCGCGCGTCGCGCTGGGCCTCGCGCCCGACGATGGGCGTAGCAACCGGGAAATCGCCGCTATGTTGTCATGACGCTCGGCGAGGCCGGTTCAGCCGCAACCGGATGTGTACGGTTCCACCCTGCCCGGTGGCGGTCGTCGACAGTAATGGCGCGGGAGACAGTTTTAACGCGGCGCTGGCCGGCGCCCTGGATGAAGGCCAGCCCATCGCGAACGCCGTGCTGTTTGCTAACGCCACCGCCGCCCTGTGCTGCACCGGTTGGGAAACCGTGCCCTCCTATCGCAACCGCGACGAGGTCGCCGCTTTTATGCAAACCCAGTCCGCCGTGGAGGTATCACTCTCATGAAACCAGATAGCATTTTGCATCCCGAACTCGCCGGCGCTCTGGCAACGCTGGGCCATACCGACATTGTGCTGGTCACGGACGACGGCTTTCCAATTCCATCCCAGGCGAAACGGATTGATTTGGGATTTTGGCCCAGCACTATCGACGTGCTGGAAATCCTGCGCCAGACGATCTTCGTCGAAGAGGTGCGCGACTGTCATCCACAGCTTTATCAGGCGCTACAGGAGCTGTACACCGGCTCCGGCGCCGAGTTCCGCGCCGCCAGCCATGAAACACTCTGCCGCGACATCGCCTATGAGGCCAAAATTATCATCCGTTCCGGCTCTTTTAACCCTTGGGCCAATGTCGCTCTGGTTGCCAGCACCGATCCCTTTGCCTGGTTCACCGACGCGTCAGGCGTGCAACCCCTGCCGGCCTACGTCGCAAGACGCCAGCGCATCCGCGATAACGTGGTGCCGGTACTTAACTGACAAGGAAAAACAATGAGCTCAGCCGTGGTACATCAACGCCATCCCGGCAACGTCGAACACCCAAAAACCGTCCTGCGGTCGCCACAATTAGGCAAAGCCCCGGTCGATGTGGAGTGCTGCGGCGTTGGCCTTGGCCCTACCGAGCTGCCTGTCGTTAAAGGCGATGCAGGCGCCGAGCCAGACCATGAAGGCCACGGTGCCGTCCAGGGGCGGACGGTAGTTGATTTACGCCTGCGGCAGACCCCGTCAGCATCAACGGTAGAGGAGCGGACATCATGAAAATCACGGGCTGGCGCACGCTGAATACGGTTCACCGCTGGCAGCGCCCGATTGGCGACGTTAATGGCACCCTGGACAGCGGCGTGACCGACGTACCGGTGCTTATTTTAGAAACCGATCAGGGCGTCAGCGGCATTGGCCTTGGCGGCCACGCCGAATTCGCCCGGCTTTTCCCGGCCCTTGACGGTCAGGATCCGCGCTCGGTCACGGCGCTTTACGATCGGATGCTGGCCTGGGTATTCAAAAGTGGCCATGCCGGCAGCGTATTTGGCGCTATCGGCGCGGTGGATATGGCGCTTTGGGATTTGAAAGCCAAGCTGGCGGGCGAACCACTGTGGCGATTACTGTGCGCGCGCCACCCTTTTGTGACCGGTTACGCCTCCGGTCTCGATTACCCGCTATCGCTAGATGCGCTGGTCGTCTTACATGCGCGTTTTGCCGAACGAGGCTTTTGCGCCTTTAAACTAAAAGGGGGCTGGGACGTTGAGCAGGATATTGAACGCCTGCGCGCCGTGCGCGAGGTCTACCTGCGTAACACCGCCTCACCGGCCATCATGATCGATGTCAATGAATCGCTGAACGCCAAGCAGGCAGTGCGCTACGTTCGCCGCCTGGAGGAGACGCTGGATATCAGCTGGATAGAAGAACCCGTGCGGCGCTGGGACGCAGCGGGCCATGCGCTGGTGCGTCAGCAAACGCGTTGCGCCATCGCCACCGGTGAAAATTTGACCGGCCTTGAACAGTTCCCGCCGCTTTTGCGCGAGCAGGGGGTGGACGTGCTACAGGCGTGGATGTGATGGGGCATCACCCATTTTTTGCGGCTCGCCAATCTGGCGCACGCCTTCAGCTTACCGGTGAGCCCGGTTGGCTATAACGCCAATCCCGTCGCGCATGCGGCGGCGGATATACCAAATCATCTGAGCTGCGAAGTTCAGGATCTCGCGTTTCCAGAGGGGTTACACGTCGATCAGCGGATTGAGAACGGCGGCATCTTGCTGGGCGATGCCCCCGGACTGGGTATTACGCTCGATAAGGCGCTGGAACAACAGCCGTCGGCGAGCTGGACCACGCCGCACAGGGGCCGCATGTGCGTCCTGAACGGGCGGGTCTTGGCCTGTCGCTACAAAATCCACGCAAAGAGTAATGCGTCAACCACAGGATAACAACATGAAAACGGTAACGTTGGGAGGCACGGGAATTCAGATTCCCCTGCTGGCGATGGGCGCCGCATCACTTGGCAGCATCTATCATCCGGTTTCGCAGCGCCAGGCCAATGAGACGGTCGCGGCGGCGCTGACGCATGGCGTCAATTATTTCGATGTCGCCCCTTATTATGGTTTAACCAAGTCGGAAATCGCGCTACAGGGCGTAGCGCAGCGCGACTATACCCTTGCCACCAAAGTGGGACGCTACGGCGACAGCCTATGGGACTTCTCCCGTGGCGCGACCCTGCAAAGCGTCGAGCAAAGCTTGGCGCGCCTGAAGGTTGACTATATCGATGTCATCCAATGCCACGACGTCGAATACGGCAATCAACAGCAATTGCGCGAGGAAGCGTTACCCACGCTGCGCGAATTACGCGCCAGCGGCGTGGTGCGCCACATCGGCATCACCGGTTACCGGCTCGACGTGCTGGAGCGGCTGGCCGTTGACCAGCAGGTCGATACCGTCATGGCCTATTGTACCTGGACGCTGCAAGATCGCCGGCTGGGCGCGGTCGCCAGCCGTCTGCAACAGGCGGGTATCGGCGTCCTGAACGCCTCGCCGTTGTCGATGGGGCTGTTAACGCAAACCGGGGCGCCCGATTGGCACCAGGCGCATCAAGACGTGCAAAAGGTGTGTCGCGCGGTAGCCGCGCTTTGCGATCGGCAAGGAGTCAATCTCGCCCAGGTCGCTTTGCAATTCGCCCTGACCACGGCGGCGGAACAAGGCATTGCCTCCACCGTCATCGGCACCGCCAGCGCTGAGAATATGCTGGAAAATATTCGCTGGAGCGAACAACCGGTGGATACCGCACTATTAGGGCATATCGAATCCATTATGGCGCCGGTACTCAATATCGGCTGGGACGTGCTGCCCTGCAACGGCGGCAAGGCGCAAAAATGATATCGCCCGCGCCTTCGTTCCCGGCGCGCTGCACGGTCAGCGCCCTGTTGCCGCATTCGCGATACGCAAGGCGCCAGCGGCAAATAAGGCCTGCACCTTTGCCCGCGGCGTCAGCGCCGGCAATAAGGGGCCATACCTAACGAAGCGGGATGTCGTTTATTTTCAAATAACACTACAGCATCACAATAATAGAGGAAATAAGCATGTCTGATAATAGTCGGACCATATACCCGGCAAATCCGACCGGACAGAGCGACGCGAGCAACGTCGATCATGCCCTGACCGTCACCAGCGGCAAAAAACGCCTGTTGCTGGCGTCGTTATTTACCAATTTCTTTGTCTTACTGGCGCTCTATTGCGGTGTCATTTCCGTTTTATTGCCCAAGCACATCGCGCAAATAGACCCGGCGAATAAAGCCAACAACCTGGCGATCGTCATGACCTCCGCGCTGCTGTTTACCATTTTCGCGCAGCCGATTGCCGGCGCGCTTTCTGACCGTTGCCGTTCCACCTGGGGCCGCCGTTCGCCGTGGATCGTCGGCGTAGCGCTGATAGGCGGTCCGGCCATTTTCGGCATTTCCATGATGACGACCGTGGCGGGGATCGCCGTGTTCTGGCTGATGGCGGCGGTGTCGCTTAACTGTATGAACGGTCCGTTAGCCACGGTGGTGGCCGATCGTTTTTTACCAGAGAACCGCGGTATCGCTTCAGGCTTTGTGGGGGCGGGCTTCACGGCCGGCGGCACCGTCGGGATTATCGTTGCCGGCTATCTCGCCTGGAATTTACAGCTGGGTTACCTGGTGTTCGGACTGGCTATCGCCGCCTGCTGCCTGGCCTTCGTATTGTTAAATCGCGAACCCTCCACCCGGTCGCTGGCGGTGGAGCCATTTAAATGGGGCCGTTTTTTCAAAAGCTTTTGGGTAAGCCCGCGCCAGTACCCCGATTTTGGCTGGGCCTTCTTTGGACGTTTCGCTATGTTCCTCGGCTATCAAGGCGTGGTGACCTACCAGTTGTATATTTTGCAGGACTATATCGGCTTGAGCGTTGCGCAATCTAATCATGACATCGGTACCATCTCTGTTATAACTCTCGCCACGCTGCTGTTCTCCGGTCTGGTTTCAGGCTATTTATCGGACAAACTCCAGCGACGGAAAATATTTGTCTTTGCCTCCAGCGTATTAATGGCCATCGGCCTGATAATCCCGCTCTTTATGCCTACGCTTACGGGCATGTATCTGTATGCGGCGGTGCTGGGCCTCGGTTATGGCGTCTACACGTCCATTGATATGGCGTTAATGACACAGGTTTTACCCGGCGGCGGCAAACAAGCGGGTAAAGATATGGGGATTTTAACCATCGCCACGGTATTACCGCAATCCTTCAGCCCAATATTATCGGCCTGGCTGTTGGCAGAATTTAATAACGATTATTCCTCGTTATTTATTGCGGCAATCATTTTCGTATTTGCATCATCGTTCTTTGTCTTGACGATTAAATCGGTAAAATAAGACAAGCGCATAAACATAGAGATTCTTACACTCTTTCTGGGTGTAACCGCTCACGCCCAACGTACGCAATTAAAAGACCGAAACTGAATGACCTAATTTCGCGTGCGTGACGTTAAGTAATAGGAGAGCAAGCATGAGTATTGTACGCTGCTTCGGTTGCGTTGTCAGAGTCAAACCGGAGAAAGTAGATTATTACAAGCAGCTCCATGCCAATCCCTGGCCAGAAGTGAATGCCATGATAAAAGCGTGCCATCTGCGTAATTTCTCCATTTATTTTAAGAATGATCTTCTTTTCAGTTACTTGGAATATGTTGGCGATGATTATGATGCCGACCAGAAAAAAATGGTTGCGCATCTGGAAACGCAAGCATGGTGGCGGGAAACGGATCCGTGCCAGCAGCCTCCTGACTGCGAGCCGTAGGTAACGCTGTGGTCGGAAATGGAAGAAATTTATCATCTCGACTAATTTCTGAATATAAAAAATAAACTTGTTGGCGCCCGCCGTTGGGCGCAGGACGCCCTATTTCTTATTTACCTGATAGCGCATTAAACGAGACCACGATGAAAATTACCTCTTCCACACTTATTGGCTTCGGACTCATTAATTTCCTGGCAATATCCCCCGGTATTGCTGCGTCAAAACTCACGGTAGAACAGCGTTTGAATCAGCTGGAATCGCGTTTGCAACAGGCTGAATTACGGGCGTCGATTGCCGAGCAGAAAAATGCGCAATTAACGCGCAGGTACAACACGCCGAGCGGCAGTCGCAGCAGGCTCAGCAAGTTAGTCAGGATCTGGCACAGCGCACCAGCAATATAGAGAAAATAACCCCGGATGATAACGGCTATTTTGAGTTACACGGCTATGCACGCTCGGGGATGATGACATCGCAAAACGCCCGTCATTCACAAGGTGGACCTTATCTGACACCCGCCGGGCAGACCGGTGGTGCAGTGGGCCGTTTGGGCAACGAGCCGGATACCTATGTTGAAGTTTATCTCGAGAAAAAACAGCGGCTGGACAATGGCGCCGCCACGCGATTCATGACCATGATTGCCGACCAGCAAAAAAGCTATAACGACTGGACCGCGGATTCCAGCACCCTTAACGTTAGCCAAGTCTTCGCCGAAATTGCTTCCCTACCCAGCTTTAGCGGCATATTTACCGACAGTACGTTGTGGGCCGGTAAACGCGTTGACCGTGATAATTACGAGATCCCATGGCTGGACTCCAAATTTGTTGCGCTCAATGGAACGGGCGGCGGCATCTATGATATTAAATGGAATAACCAAATCCATAGCAATTTCTCCTTGATAGGCCGCAGTTTTGGCGATGTCGATATCGTCAATAACGACATACAAAACTATATTTTGACCGCCAACAACTATTTCTGACCGGTGCAGTTACTCCTTAGCGGAATGCAGGCCAAAGACAACGACGAGCGTGAAACGCCTAACGGCATACAGGTATTCAAAGCGGCCGATAAGGTTTATACCGCGCTGCTGGGGTATCAGGGCAATAGCTTTTATGGCCTAGCCGCCGGCGAAACCCGCAGCGCCTTATCCCGGGGACAAGGTTTGGGGGCGGATGTGAAAAACATTGGTGCCGATCCCGCATTGCTCTCCCAGGCCAAAACGCTGCGCCTGGCCAGTTATGGCATGGTCAATGTGGCGCCCAATTGGGATTTCGCGCCCTCGCTGTTGGCGCAGCACAGCGCAGACCGGTATATAGAGGGCGATGATTATCGCTGGCTCACCCTTAATGCCCGACTGATGCAGAACATTACCAAAAATTTTGTCCTGGCTTATGAAGCGTCCTGGCAGTACATGGATCTCGATCCTAACGGCTATCAGGAATACCAAAAGGTCCACGGCAATTTTTATAAACTGACCTTGGCACCGACCTTCCGCGCCAGTAATATTTCGCCGTTCTTTACCCGCCCGGAATTGCGCCTGTTTGCCACCTGGATGAATTGGGATAAGGCGCTGGATAAATTACAGCCCGAACGACACGCTGGGGCAAAATGATTTCACCTCGGGCGGGGAGTGGAGTTTTGGCGTACAGATGGAAACCTTCTTCTAAGATATATAACGCTAAAGCCCTGTTGGGACGGGTAAACCAAGCCGGTAGCGCACGGTTGCAAGCCCTTTCAGAGGGCAGGTTGCAGGCGCCGCATCCCGTTATGGCCTCCCCCCTTAGGGTATCTCAGGCAGTAAAAACGGCGATGGCGCTCGCGGTGCAGCGCCACTTTTAACCAACGGCGCTCGATCGCTAAACTAAAATATAACCCGCCGTCGCAAATATTTTTGCCGCTGATTCGTCTACCTCAGTAACTGACCATCAAGGAGTAGACACTATGAGAGATCGTAAATTGTGGCGATTAGCGATGGCGGCGGTGGCAATCTGCGCCGTTAGCGCGTTGGTAATGCTATTGTGGAATGCGCTGTTGCCGGATATCTTTGGCGTTAAAAGTATCGGCTTTCTCCAGGCGCTTGGCTTACTTATTCTTAGTAAAATTTTGTTTGGCAGCTTCGGCGGCCGCGGCATGTTTGGACGCCATGGCCGGGCACTACGCGAGCGCTGGATGATGATGAGCCCCGAAGAACGCGAAGCATTTATTCACCACCGCGGCATGGGCCACCGGCATGGCCCCTGGCACGAACGTTGTCGTCGACAGGATCGGGACAATTCCCCCCGTCCCCATTCCGACGATAATGGCCAGGCGTAATGACTAAGGCCACGGACCGGCGCCAAGATCTGCTCACCGCGCTGCGCGGCTGTCAACAACGGCTGCGGGAGTTTATAGCCGGGCGAACAACCAATATCGCCGATGCGGAAGATGTGTATCAGGAAATAACCTATCAGCTATTAAAAGCCGATAGCTATCTACACCCGATCGAACAGGTCGCCGCCTGGCTGTTTCGCGCCGCCCGCAATGAGCTTATCTACCGGTCGCGTAAAAAGCGTGAACGGTTATTCTCCGACGAATTCGATAGCGAATGGCCCGATGGCGAAGAGCTGGCGAAAGTTGTGTTTAATCCGCAAGATGACGCCGAAAATAACTATTTACGCCAATTGATTTTGCAAGAGTTGGATCTGGCGCTAACGGATATGCCCGCGCAACAGCGGGAAGCATTTGAAAAGACCGAGCTGCAAGGCTATTCCTACAAACAGCTTGCCCTTGAAACCGGCATCACCGTAGAAACCTTACTGTCGCGTAAGCATCAGGCGGTGCTATTTTTACGCCTGCGGCTACAAGGGCTGTATGACGCGGTAATTGGCGACGAATAACCATGCCTTTCGCCATAAGGCGCAAAGATACAACGGCAGGCATTGCCTGACGGCAGCGGCGTTGATTATGGTGGGTTCATGCGTTGGCGCTAACGCGGTATAAAATATGGCGTGCAGACGTTGGCCTCTTATATCTGACGGCCCGCGTCGCGGACAGCGGCGGCAATATTCCTTCAAACAGACGGCCACCTTTACCAGCGCCGGTCATAAAAACAACCTACTTACAATTAGCAACGCGGATCATCCCACGCACCGAAACGACAATGCCCGTTTAACCTGACCCTGGCATTGTCATTGGAAGTATTTTCATTTCTCCACCGGAGGCTAAACAAGCTGCTACTGTGCCTGGTATCCCAGGAGAAATACGGCGAAAACACCGTAGATTCTGACCTTAGCAAAGTGCAGCCGGCCTAGCACTATTATCGACAGGCTTAACCTCTTCATTCAGCCAAATCGTTTTTAGCCTTTTCTGGGTTAATTTATCCCGTAACTCCACCCGACCTTTAGAATACATGGCAACCTCGACCACTTCAGTCGAACGACAGGTATTTGGTGTCATATTTTACCGCAAAACAGAGGCCACATCCCTCCCCCAAAAATGGTGTTCGTTATAGGGCGACCCATAATTCATGGCGACAAGGCCATCGAGATGAGAAAGGTACTCCACTTCGACTTTCGCCCGCCCGCGGCTTGCTATCATTTGCGCAACCACCGCCTGACCGGGTTCCAGCGCGACGGTCACCCCGGCGCCGGTCGTGAGGGTGACTGATTACGGCACTTGGCCATTCTCCCCCCAACCGTGAGTATATTCAAATGAGGTTTCGCCTTTAAGCCAACTAACGCCATAGGAGATCGTTTGACCGACGGAAAGGCCATTTTCCACCTGCCATCCCGATGAGACGGTGTTGAGGACTTCCGCCAGCAAATTAACGTTGAATTGACCAGCCACCGCGCTATTATTCACCAATTCAGTTTCCGAGATGATCTCCGGGACAGAACTGAAATCCAAAAATTTGGCACTGATGATCTCCGTGTTTCGGTGAACCTCGCGCCACTGATAACTGCTGTACAGATCCACCCAGGGTGTAGGGCTATGCACAAAGACATCGTCAGGTGTTCTACCATTCAGGGCAGTGATTACCCGTAGGATATCAAGCTCTTCGAGTTTGAATACGCGCTGCTCATCAGGCGTGATGACATCTGACAATACCCCGCTCCCGTTTACGATGCTATCTTCAATACTTTCTCTAAGCTGTATGTTAATTTTCATTTCAACATTCCTCATTGCAGTTAATTCCCGAGTTATTAATAATCACATTACTAGTAATAACACTATATACAGATCATCAACGAGCTGGATACGGGGACGTTAGCAGCGAGTAAATGTTGTGTCAGCTTTCACCACACGACGAATTCGCGATTTAGCATTAATTCAGACTCAGACATCATTACTCATAATCTATTTTTTGACTAAACGCTCGATTAGGTTTACTAATATAACCAGGCTGCAAAGTTACGAGTTAAGGCCAACGGGTATGCGACCGAGAATTTTCACCAGCAGAAGTTAATCCCTTCTCTAATGAGCCTTTTAGGTATGTAATGGCTTAAACCCACATGATGACAATAGTCAATTAATTCGCTAAGGCAATTAACTGCTATTTTTCTATAGATTTTGAGCATACTGTGCTCTACGGTTCTCGGTGAGATAAATAATTTTTCAGCTATGTTCTTTGCGCTCATTTTTTGTGTGGCGAAGAAAATTATTTCTAACTCTCTATCGGTAAACACCGCTACCGGCGGCGTGAGCGTGACAACCGATGGTCGTAATTTATTAAAAAATCGGTTATTGAGACACAACTCAGTTTCTTTGTATAAAAAATGGTGCCTAAAACCTCGCCTGTTTGTGAATATAGAGGGAATTTAGGGCAATAATTAGGTTCAAGAATCTGGTCTTTACCATAATAGGTCATGGTGATAATCTCGGCCCCGCCAGGGGTTTGTTCAGCTTTTCGGTCATGCAGTTGGTAGTATTGTGCGAGAGCCGACCATCGACAAGGAAATTCATCCTCAGTCATTCCCTCAAAATCAAACTTCTCAGGCACATTAAAATACGCCAGGCTTGCTGCGTTCATATACACATAACGCGAGTTTTTATCCTTCATCCCCCAAGGCAAAGATGATCTTTCCATCATTGCCAGTATAGGAATAGCATTCAAAGATTCAAGCGTCAGACATTTACCCTTGTTCATTGGTTTGTTCTCCACAATATCAATCCATGAATTGTTGCCGCTTATGGCATACTCGGGCATGCTGGCGTTATTTACCCATAGCGATCGATGTAAGTATAGAGTACGACACACCAATCCTACGATTAGATTGCAGGCGAACCTTGAGGAGAGAATTACGACCCCGCCCGCCGGACTTGCGTTAAACCTGGCCTAGTTGAGCGGGCCCTGGTTTTTTGACCTCAGGTATCTGCGGGGCTTCTTCTTGAATGAAGACTTTGACAGGCGCTAGATTTAGCACATCGAAGTTAAGAGCAGGGAAATATCATTTTCCTACCCTCATTCCTAAAAGGAGCCTTATAATGCCGACACAGTATCGGTAAGAGAGGCGCCGTGGCTTGCTATCACTTCTTGATACCAATAAAAACTCTTTTTCCGACGGCGGGCTAGCGTTCCCTGCCCCATGTCGTCCCGATCGACATAAATAAAGCCATAGCGTTTCGACATTTCTGCTTTCGAGGCGCTGACCAGATCAATCGGTCCCCAACTGGTAAATCCTATGATATCAACACCATCTTCGATAGCCTCGCGTACCTGAACCAAATGATCGTTAAGGTAGCGGATACGGTAGTCATCCAGGATTTGGCCATCTGCTTCAACCTTATCGACCGCGCCCAATCCAATTTTCCACGATAAACAGCGGCTTCTGATAACGGTCCGCTAATTCGTTCAATAAGGTTCGCAATCCGATCGGGTCAATCTGCCATCCCCATTCCGAACTGGCCAAATGCGGGCTAGGCACCATGCGCAGAATGTTGCCACGCGCCTGTTGATTCCGTTTTTCATCAGCGGTCACGCACCCCGTCATGTAATAGCTGAACGAAACAAAGTCGACGGTGCACGTCATAGCTTACCGGTCCGCAGCCGTTATCTCAAGATGAATGTCGCTGTCGCGGAAATAGCGCTCCATATAGCCCGGATACCTTCCGCGGCACTGCACATCGCCAAAGAATTGCCAGGTTCGATTTTCCTGTAACGCTTTGAAGACATCCGCCGGTTGACAAGTGAGCGGATAGACTAGGCCGCCTAGCAGCATGTTTCCTATCTTCGCGTCCGTGATGATGTCATGGCAGGCTTTCACGGCCAGGGCGCTGGCGACAAGCTGATGGTGAATGGCCTGATAGAGCTGCGCCTTGCTGCTGGTTTCAGGCAACCCTACGCCGGTCATTGGCGCATGCAGAGACATATTAATTTCGTTAAAAGTCAGCCACAATTTCACCTTATTTCGGTAGCGGCTGAATACCGTACGTGCGTAGCGTTCAAAGGACGAGATGACCTTGCGATTGCCCCAGCCGCCATACTGCTTCACCAATCCACACGGCATTTCATAGTGCGATAACGTGACCAGCGGGGTGATAGTGTAGTTTGCCAGCTCATCAAACAGACGATCGTAGAACGCCAGTCCCGCCTCATTAGGTTGCGTTTCGTCGCCATTGGGGACAATTATTGTCCAGGCAATCGAAACCCGCAGGCAGCTAAAGCCCATTTCGGCAAAGAGTTTGATATCGTCTGGATAGCGATGATAAAAATCGATAGCCACATCCTTAATGCCGCTGTCTCCCGCCACACGTTCAACCACCGGCCCAAACACCCCCTTGGGCTGAACATCCGAGGTAGAAAGTCCTTTGCCCTGCTCCAAATAAGCACCCTCGACCTGGTTGGCGGCTACGGCCCCGCCCCATAAAAAGTTTTTCGGGAAAATCTTCATACTTTTCTCCTATTAATCACGATTTACGGTCAGTAATGGCATGCCCGCTTCAACGGAGGTGGACGCTACCGACGTGATGGCGTGATAGTTGTCGCTGTTACTGATGATGATGGGTGTAGCCAGATCAAAACCGGCGGCCAGAATGGTCTTGCGATCAAACTCAAGCAGCAGATCGCCTGCCCGCACCTTATCGCCCACCTTGACATGGGCGGTAAAGGGCTCTCCGTTAAGCTTCACGGTATCGATACCGACATGGATAAGCAGTTCTACGCCGCTCTCGCTCAGTAAACCTACGGCGTGTCCGGTCTGAAAAAGCGAGGCGACTTCACCGTCGAAGGGGGCGATAACCGTTGTGCCGGAAGGAATGATCGCGATGCCTTCGCCTAGCAGGCCGCTGGCGAAGGTGCGATCCGGTACCTGGTCGAGCGCCAGTACCGTGCCGCTCATAGGGGCGAAGATGTCTTTTTCGCCAACGTCGATGTTCACGGCCTGCGATCCGCCAACCGCACGTGCAGGCATACCTGCTACAAGGGTAAGGATGAAGCTTAGGACCATGGCGACCAGCGTCCCCAGGATCCCGCACCAGAGCGTGGCATCGACGCCACCCGGCGGGATCATTTGCGCCAGGGTAAAAATATTGGCAAATCCGAACGAATAGACATGGCTGTTGCTGAACCCCACAATCGCACCGCCTACCGCTCCCGCTACGCAGCCAAAAATAAACGGGCGGCGCAGCGGCAGGTTAACGCCATACACCGCAGGTTCGGTAATTCCGAAAATGCCGGCCGTTGCCGACGATCCCGCCAGTACTTTTTGACGAGGATCGCGGGTGCGCAGGAAAACGCCGAACGCCGCCCCCACCTGCCACATTACCGCCGGTAACAGCATGGGTACCATAGAATCTTGCCCCAGCACTGACAAGTTATTGATCATCAAGGGTACCAACCCCCAGTGCAGACCAAAAATGACGCACACCTGCCAAACGGCGCCCATGGCGGCGCCGGCCAGCCAAGGCGCAACGCCATAGATAGTCTGATAGCCTCCCGCCAGCAATTGGCTCAGCCAGGTGGCGATAAGGACCTATCGCCAAAAAGGTCAATGGCACCGTGACAGCAAGACAAATAAGCGGTGTGAAAAAGTTTTTCACCGCCGGCGGCATGTATGTGTTCCCCAGCTTTTCCAGCCAGCAACTTACCCATGCGGCAAGAATAATCGGAATCACCGAGGCGCTGTAATTGAACCAGGTGACCGGAACAGCCAGAAACGCGTCCTGCGTCGCCCCCGGCAACTGGCTGGCCTGGAAGCTTTGCACCATCAGCGGATGAGTTAATGCGCCACCTATTACCATCGTAATAAAGGGATTGCCGCCAAATTTTTTTCCGGCGGTGTACCCCAGCACTAACGGGAAGAAAAAGAATAACGCATCGCTGGCGGCGAACCAGATTTTATAGGTCCCGCCATCGACGCTCAGCCAATGGCAGACCACGGCAAGCACCAACAATCCTTTCAAGATCCCCGACGCGGCCAGAATGCCAATGAAAGGGGTAAAAATACCGGAGACGACATCAATCAGCCGCCCAAGCAAATTGGTTTTTTCCCCCTGGGCATCGCCCGCTGGCGGCGTGTCATCCGTTAACCCCGCCTCATTGCGTACCGCCTGCCAAACATCATTCACATGGTTGCCAATCACTACCTGAAACTGGCCGCCGCTTTCCACGACCATAATCAAGCCCGGGTTTGCTTTCAGGCCCTCAGCATCCGCTTTATGGTTATCTTTTAGTTTGAAACGCAATCTGGTGGCGCAGTGGACAAGGCTGACGACATTCTCCCGTCCCCCCACATGGCTGAGAATATCCCTCGCCAAAGCTTGGTATTTCATATTCTTTTCCTTCCTTTGATACACATGGGTATCCAGTGGCCCGGTGATAAAAATAAAAAAACCCGAGAACAGCTCTGATAAGAGCTGCGCTCAGGTTTTGCCTGCTGAATGCAGTAACAATCCTTTTTTTTGTGCGATTATCGCGAAGAGCTAACGCCTTTCTTTTCTCACCCGTTCAATATGAATGGCGAGAAACATGATTTCTTCCGTCGTCAGCTCTCGCTGGTAGGCGACCAGCAGGTGCCGGGCAATCTTTTCAGCACATTTCCACAACTTCGCATAATTCTCTTTCACGGCGCTGTGCAGCGTAAGATCATCGTCGGGTACCACTGTTCGGGTGAGCATCCGTTGGGCAAAGAACTTCAGATGCGTCACAAATCGCTGATAGCTTAAAGATTCTTCATTATATTCAAGATGAAATTGGTACTTAACCAATTGCAGGATTTTCTGCATCACTCGCGTCACGTGCATCACTTCCGGCATCTCGCTATTTAGCTGAGCGGTGACCAGATGCAAGGCAATAAACCCGGCTTCATCTTCGGGCAGCGCGACATTCAATCTTTTCGCGATAATCGCCCGCGCGTCCTGACCAATTTCAAATTCTCGGGGGTAGAGACGTTTAATTTCCCAGAGCAAAACATTTTTGATAGTTATGCCTTTCTTGTGACGTTCAATGGCGAACCAGCAGTGGTCAGTTAAAGTGATATAGAGACTTTCTTGTAGTTTACCTAAACGCTGGGACGCCAGCGTGATAATGCGATCACAGGTCGTCATGACCTCCAGCGGGATCTGGCTGAGCAATTCGCCAAGGTGCCGCGCCATCTCATCGCTTTGCAATGAAAAGACCTTTTCGATCTTCTCCTCATCCAGATCATCGCCAGCGTGTTTTTGAAAGGCCAGCCCGCGGCCCATTACCACCTGTTCCCGCTGTCGTTCATCCAAAACAACGACGACATTATTGTTAAGAACTCTGGCGATTTTCATCATGACCCCAAAAAAGCGATCCGTAAACGATTCCGGATTCGCAAAAATATTTTCATCGGTAGTAATTTTGTCTCATCTCCTTGCGAATTTTTCCCGGCGGCGTGCCTGCATTAAGCAAGGATAACAATGTTTTCATTTTCGGCACGACATGGAATAAATGCGTAGCGAAGCCGTCACATAAATAGTTTTTGTCAGGTCTACCGTCACTGGAGAGTTCAAAGCGGTGTTTCGGACAGCCGACATTACATACCGGCCGAACCATGCAATTGAGACAATCCTTGCTGATGCCTCTCTTTTTATTTTGCCCAAAAGAAATATTTTGCGGTGAGTTCACCAGCGTCAAAAGATCATCTTCATTAAGATTACCGATCTTGTTTTCCGGATAGACGAAATGATCGCAAGAATAGACATCACCATTCGCTTCCACGATCAAATTGCTACCGCATGTCTCATTAATGACGCAGGCACTAAGATTACCGCACATTTTTGTCAGGGTTTGCTCGAAATTCATGACAAAAACCTCGCCAATATCGTGCTGAACCCAGCGGTCAAAAATCTGGTTCATAAAGCGTCCCCAGGCCTTACCCGGAACTGACCAGCCGGTGACCAGACATTGCCCGGAAAAGTCTGGCTGGATAAGCGTCAGGCCGTGACTATCAGGATCCGCTGCCGCCCTTTCAACCAAGGGAATGAATTGCATATAACGGCTGCCGATACGCTTGAGAAAATTATAGACATCCAGCGGACGCTTAACATTTTCCGCATTCACCACGGTTAGGGTATTAAATTCAACATTATGACGCTTAAGCGATGCCAGTCCATTCATCACGGTGTCAAAGGTGCTTTTACCCGCACGGGTAAGACGATAAGCGTCATTGCTGATGCGGTCTCCGTCTATGGACAGCCCTACCAGAAAATTATTCTCTTTGAGAAACAGCGCCCACTCATTGTCAATATTGGTGCCATTGGTCTGAAAGTAATTATTTATCTGCTTTGAACCGAGATAGTGGTTCTGTAAGCGGACGGCTTCGCGGAAATAATCCAGCCCCATCAATGTCGGTTCGCCACCCTGCCAAAGGAAATCCACTACGTCATTATCCTGTGCCGCGATATTCTTTTGCACATAGTCTTACAGCGTTGCCGCATCCATTTTCCACCGGCTTTTGCGCTCCGGGTAGAGATGCTCTTTTTCCAGATAAAAGCAGTACGTGCAGTCGAGATTGCAGACAGAACCTGATGGCTTGGCCATCAATTGAAAGTTCGTTATCTTCTGACTCATGACTTACTTCTCCGTGTCAAATCGCCGCTGTTTGAAAAACCGATAAACATTATGTCATTTCACCTGGATAACGGAATTGCTCGTGTTTCACTCTCTTGCCAGCCATAACGTACCGCTTTGATATAGAGCTGGCGTACATCGTCAGGAACCGCCAGCGCGCCGGTATACAATTCCCAGCGTTTCCCATCCAGGCTGTAACCGATCGACGCGCCATCGGTCCGGTTGGCGATAAAAATTTTGTTTGTCTGCGGGTTAATTCCCGCTACCGGGGGAAGCGTAACCCGGGTTTGACCATGTGTATCCTGCAAATCTTTAACCAGCTGTTGTTCCTGAATCACGCCGGTATCGTTGGTTTCATTCCGCCATTGCTCCAACTTTTGTCGGAACAGGGCAATCTTGGTTTTATAGGCAGGCACTGCGGCGATGTTATGCAATTGCCACGGATCCCTTTGTAGATCATACAATTCTTCTGCCTCTTTAGGAGCAAACCACTGTTCCTGAGCGGTATCTAAGCCTGCCTTGCTGGTGCGCTACGTTCAGCGCTTTCGTGGTATCCAGCACATCTCGAAAGGCAATGTTTTCGCCATTTGGCGTTTTATCGATATTTTGGACATACTGATAATTTTTGTCACGTACAAAATAGGAGCGAAGATTTATATCGTCCATGCGACCTCGGGCGGAAAAAATATACTTTCGCTCAGGAGGAGCGTCTCTTGATAAATTAATTCCCTTCATATAAAAAGGTATTTTTGTGCCGCTAAATCCGAGTATTGTCGGCGCCAGGTCCTCAAAGGAAATCAGCCGGTCATCTTTTTCTCCCCGGCCTTTCCAGCCCAATGGTCGGTATTTTTCCGGCACATGCATGATTAAAGGAACGTGCGTTCCCGAATCATATCCTTCACGTTTATGCCTGGGTAAACCGTCGCCATTATCGGCAGCAAAAATGACTATTGTGTTGTCCCAGAGTTTATCCTTCTTAAGCCTGCTGAGGATATTACCGACCTGCTGATCCATGACGTTAATATTCTTATAAAATAACGACAATTCATTACGCACCTCTACCGTATCTTTCCAGTAAGGATCGATATTTAATTTATCGGGGTCGATCTCAGGCAAGGTGTAATGCGCGCGCAGTTTATCCCATAGCGCGAGCAATTCTTTAAAAGCGGGCTCGATTTTAGCCACATTTTGCGCGGTGAAAATGCCTGATTCATGGGTGATTTGCTGGTTGAGATTAATGAAAAAGGGTTTCCCTTCTAAATCATAGTTTTCCCAGGCTGCCGGTACCATTAGGTCCTCAAGATTGGCATAAGATCCATGCTCGGTCCATAGAGAAAAGGGTCCGACATCCGCATGACCATCTGAAAATTGGTAATCCGTTTTCGTATCGTTATAGGTAAAATAACCGTTGGCACGCAACAGCTCCGGATACGCTTTTACGTAAGATGGGGGTACACCCTGATATTTATGTTGGTAGGTGGAGGTTCTCATATGCAGCAAGCCGGTAGCCTGTTGCGGCATCCCGGTAATCAATCCGGCGCGGGAAGGCGCACTGACACCTGCCATAGTAAACGCGCGGGTGAACAACACGGAATCCAGGGCCAGGGCATCAATATTGGGCGTGAGCGCATTCGGATCGCCATAGACCCCCAACCGTGAATTGATATCTTCCGCGAGAATCAACACGATATTGGGGCGCTGACTTTGCACCTGCGCGGAGAAATCCGCTGCTGGCGATGGCTGTGCAATTAGCATTGCCAGCAATCCAGGGGCCAGAATTCGTTTCATCATTTTCGTCCTGCCAGACAAAGAATCCAAAAAACCAGATAAACCTTTCCTTAAATGCAAAGAAAGTTTATCTGGTTTTGCCTGCATCGAAATGCAGTAACAACCCAACTTTCGCCGAGATTAACATGCAAATTCCGCAGGACAATGTCACATATTCAAAACTGTGATAGTGATCTCATTTATTCACAGGTTATATCCCAATACCGTTCGCACTAGCCGATGTTTGAAAAGTGAGTCGTCTCACAGACTGATGTTTATCTAAAAAAACTTGCTAACTAGATTTAATAGCTTTATAAGGACATCAGATTAAGGATTGTCACTGCCAAGAGCAGGCAAAACCTAAATCGGGGAAGGTGTTGTTGGCCTTTTTCGATTTAGGTTTTTTTGCCCTGAGTTCGCCATCATCATTAATAGGAGAAAAGCATCATTCAATGATTCAGTCCTTTTAGCAGGATCCTCACTTTAGCTGTTAAGGAAGACACACGACGAAAAATTAAATTACGCGCATGAATTGTCGCTGTCTCATCACCGTGCCTGCTGCGCGCAATAATGATCACCATTGTTGATTCGGCTGCAGTTGTTATTTCCCATGCAGCCGAAATAACAAAAACTCTGGCAAATTATCATGAATATAAAAATAACACGTTCTCTCCTTGCTTTGACGATCGCCTCTTTGTTCTTTAAAGGGATTGCCTATGCTGATGAAAATAAAGCCAGCATCCGGGATGATGTCGTTGAAAACTACCTCTCCGATAAAAAAGGAAGTACGGTGCCCGCGTTAACCGATTTATCGAAGGATTCACGCTGGTATGCGACATTTCGCCTCAAAGGCTCATACACAAACGAAAATGCCCGCCATGCCGAATACCTTCAATTAAATGGCCGGCTTCGGGGGAAAACTTACTTTGCTGATAAGACCGCATTCGTGGGTGATTTCTGGATGCGTGGACAAGAAAATTATAGTCGCCTGCATGGCAAGACCATCAATGAATTTAACGACTTCGATGACACCGTTAAATGGGAACAGTTCAGGGTGGGGATTTCTCATGACGATCTTGGCGCCTTTATGTACGGTAAACACACTGCAACCTGGAGTTTCTTTGCGGTAGATATGGGATCGCAGGGGCTGCTGGATACTCAGGCCGATGCTGGCGTGAAAAACGCTGGCAAATTCCTCTATAAAAAACAGTTCCCTGATAATCTTTTCCTCGCGGGGAGCTACGACCGGACCTCCAAAATTTTTGGTGTGGATGTCGGCTATCAAACCGACGATCTCTACAGTTTCCGCCCCGGCGATTATGGCGTCTACGCCTCGGTACATAACGGTCAGCCTTCCGTAACGGTAGGCAGCACCAGCATTGTAGGTAACGTCGATATCGCGGCAACAAACCGCGGCGACACCAAAAATGCCGATTCAAGATATGCACGCGACAGCACCTCGTTGCTTACCTGGGCGCTGGCGGGTTATGCCAACGTGGGGGGGCCAATATCGTCTCGTCGGACAAACCGCTTATTCAAAGCGTGATAAGAGTGAGTCCAAGGCATTAATCAAAAAGCGCGGCTGGGCTAAGGGTGGCCTGGGCCATTCGGCAACCATGGGTGCGCAAATGTTTCCCGTAAAGGCGTCGGGGTTCAGTTACATCCTGTATAACACCTATGATGAATTTGGCGGAGTAAGTCTCACGCCACAGCTGGAATACTGGTTTGGCTCACCGAACCTGCGCGCCTGGTTGTCATACACCTGGGAAGAAAACGCTAACGATATCACCCGTATTGAATTCCAGTGGGACATTTAAACTCCGTCCCTATTCTAAGAAGGTATTACCCAATGAGAACACTTATAAGCTCAGTACATAACGACCAGCTGCGACAATTCCGCCACTCGCACGAGAAGGCAGAGAGTGGGCAAATTAACGTACTCCCGCGTTATCCACAGAAAAAAGGCCCGGTATGCTCGCCACCGGCACCGGCACCGGCACCGGCACCGGCACCGCCATCGCCGGGTTGTTAATAACCTCCTGTGCGGCGGCGGTACAAACGCCCGCTAACACAGACCAGAACAAACAGCCCAACGTAATTATGATTGTGTTAGACGACATGGGCTTTGGCGATATTGGCGCGTTTGGCTCTGAAATTAAAACGCCTAATATCGATTTGCTGGCTTACTCAGGGCTGCGCTATAACCGTTTTGATACCAGTTCAATGTTCGCCACCACTCGCGCGGCCCTCATGACAGGACGTAATAATCAAACCGTCAATATGGAAGAATTACCGCCGAAAGGTACCCCGGCACCGTCCCCTGACACTCCCCTGGGCGCCGGTCCGGCCAATAGCGGCGAGATGCCAGTCAATGCACAAAATGTGTCGCAGGCGTTACAAACCGCCGGGTATGCCACCTTTGCCCTGGGTAAATGGCATATGGCCACTGAGTACAAGGA
The DNA here is from genome assembly GCF_018777395.1 of Candidatus Sodalis endolongispinus. Lineage (GTDB taxonomy): Bacteria > Pseudomonadota > Gammaproteobacteria > Enterobacterales > Enterobacteriaceae > Sodalis_B > Sodalis_B endolongispinus. The sequence goes on along the minus strand of NZ_JAFJYC010000001.1, from coordinate 98,068 downwards.
TGCGCCGGAACGCAACCAGACATTCTGGCCAAAACAGCGGGGCTTTGATTATTACTATGGATTCCTGGGCGGTCATTCGCCGCAATATCATCCGGATTTGGTAGAAAACAATAAAGAACTTCCCAAACCAGCCTGGCTATCACCTTTCGGTCGATCACGCCATTAATGCGTTCAAACAAAAATCGGATAAACCTAAATTTGTCTATTTAGCCTTTGGCGCGGCGCATTCGCCGCTACAGGTTCCTAAATCCTATATCGAGGCTTACAAAGGCAAATATAGTCAGGGCTGGGATAAGCTGCGGCTCGAACGTTTTGAGCGTCAGAAAAAATTGGGCGTGATCCCGGCAAATACCGTTCTTCCGCCGCGTGAGAAAGGCGATGCCGCATGGGATTCATTGGATGAACAACACAAACGCGTTTTCAGCCGCTTCATGGAAACCTATGCCGGGTTTATCACCCATACCGACGAACAAATCGGCAGACTGGTTGCGTATTTAAAATCGACCCAACAACTTGATAATACCCTGGTGATGTTTATCACCGATAACGGCGCCGTTTCCGAAGGCGGTCCGAACGGTGGTTTCCGTCACGCTTACGGGGACAAGACGACGGTTGCGGAAATGGATGCGCATCTCGATGAAGCGGGCGGCCCTGATACGGATATGCTTTATCAACGTCCGTGGGCCTATGCGGGCAGCACGCCTTTCCGCCGCTATAAATTATGGCCGTATCTGGGCGGCATTCGCACCCCGATGATTGTCTCCTGGCCCAACCACATTCAGACCCCGGGCGCCATTCGCCACCAGTATGTCAGCGTTATTGACCTGGCGCCGACGATCCTGGACGCCGCCGGCACCCAATTTGCCGATGAGGTTCAGGGCGTGAAGCAAATACCGGTAGCCGGTAAATCGTTCCTGCCAACGTTTACTTCCGCTACGGCAAAAACCCGTGATGTCCAGTATTTTGAGCTACGTGGGCAGAGAGCCATCACCCAGGGTGATTGGCGTGCGGTGGCTATGCATCGGATAGGCACCGATTACGCGACTGACCAGTGGCAGTTATTTAATACGGCTAACGATTATTCAGAAGCCAATGACCTCGCGGCCAAGTACCCCGAAAAACTGGCAGAGATGAAAACGTTGTGGCAACAAGAAGCGCAAAAATACAGTAATCCCTCCGTTATCGATCCCGTCCCGTTCTTTTATAAATTCAACCGCATGGAGGATGTCTTGCCCGCACCGCACTAAAGCGGACGACTTCGGATTCGAGGCCAGGCGTCACCGGGCCTCTATTTTCAGCGGCGCGTTCATCGCGCCGTTAATGATTCCTTCTCCCCCTTGAACCTTGCGCTAACCTGCCTCGCGGTGTGGATAAAGTGCCCGATGAGGGTGTTATTTCTACCGTCTCGCCAGGCAATATTGAGTTGCGCGCTGGGAGAATCAATACCGCCAATAGGACGGTAAACCACCCCATGATTGTTATTTTGCGCCACAGACAATGGCAGAAACGCCATTCCCATACCAGCCACGACCAGGCTGAGCAAGGCGTGCAACTGATTCACTTCCTGGACCACTATCGGCAGCATGCCATGACGGGCGAATATGGCATCCCAATTGCTGTAGATATATTTGGCCTTTTGCTTGGAGGTGAAGAGAAATTTTTCTTGGATTAACGCGCGGATATGAATCTCAGGCTGTGCCGCCAGGTCGTGCGCTTCATGCATCGCCACCACGTAAGGTTCCCGCAGCAGGGTCGCGGATCGCATCCATTCCGCCTCGTAAAGCGGCAGCAGCAGTCCAATATCAATGCGGTCATCCTGTAGCGCGTCAAATTGCTCGGCGGAAGTCATCTCATGCAGCACTAATTCGACATCCGGAAAGGTTTTACGAAAATGCATGACCAGCGGCGAAAGCAAACTAAACGGTGCCGCGTCAACATAGGCAATGGCTATTTTTCCTACTTGTCCCCGCGCAGCACGTCGGGCGGTTTCCGCCGCTGTCGCCATATCGTTAATCACTTTCTGCGCTTCCGGCAAGAAAACATGCCCGCATTCTGATAAACGGACGCTACGTTTGGTGCGTTCAAAAAGTTCAACCCACAGCTGTTTTTCGAGGCGGGCGATCTGCTGGCTGAGCGCTGATTGCGTGACGTAAAGCCGTTTTGCCGCGCGGCTGAATTGCAACTCTTCAGCCAGCACGACAAATGACGTTAAACTTTTTTGATCCATAACTGTGACCTTGGTGAAGTTAATACATAAGTAATTAGTAAATCTAATTTGTAGCTCATTTTTTATTACATATCATTTTTAATGGCAACACTGTCACCCGGGGAATCGTTTCCAGAGCCAGCAATAACACCATCATCATCGGAAAGAGTGGAAAAAAATGAGCGAAAACACCACAGAGATGGCGAGCGCGCCAATCAAACGCCCCCATGTACTGTTTATCACGGTGGATCAATGGCCTGGGCACCTGTTTGGCTTTGCAGGTAACCGTTTCATTGAAACGCCCACCATTGATAATTTGGCGCGTTCGGGCGTTCATTTTCCCAATACCTGGTCCCCCTGCCCTATCTGCATCCCGGCGCGCAGAACGATCATGACCGGAGCGACGTCGAGAAAACACGGCGATCGCATCTTCCAGCCTGCTCTGCCAATGCCGGCTATGCCTACGCTTGCGGGCGCGTTTACGCGCGCAGGTTATCAAACCTCCGCCACCGGAAAACTGCATGTTTACCCGACGCGCGATCGTATTGGTTTTGAAGAAGCCTTCATCGCCGAAGAGGGGCGCAGCCATCTGGGCGGCGTGGACGATTATGAAATTTTCCTGGCGGAAAATGGCTTCGCCGGTCAGCAGTTTATGCATGGGATGAGCAACAACGAATACAGCTGGCGGACGTGGCATCTCGACGAAAGGCTGCATATGACCAATTGGATAACCCAAACGGCCGCCAAAAATATTCGGCGCCGGGATCCTACGCGCCCCGCATTCTGGTACGTTTCCTACAGCCAGCCTCATCCGCCTATCGTGCCGCCCAGCGCCTATTTCGATCGCTATCGTCAGCGCAACATTGATGGCCCGCAGCAAAGCGACTGGTCACGGGCGGACGATCTTCCCTATGCGCTCGCCGTTAATCAGCAGCTCAAACCGCCTTTGCCACCGGAACAGTACGACGATATGCGACGCGCGTTTTATGCGCAATGCACCCACATCGACCACCAAATTCGCATCTTGATAGGTTCGCTGCGGGAGGAAGGCATTTTGGATGACACCATCATTGTCTTTACCAGCGATCATGGCGATATGCTTGGCGATCACGGAATGTATGCCAAACGCTATTTTTATCAGGGCTCCGCGCAAATACCGATGATTGTTGTCGATCGGGCGAATTCAACGTCCATTCAACCCGGCAGCGTGGATAACCGTCTGGTGGGATTACAGGACATCATGCCGACGCTGTTGACGCTGTGCGATATCGCCGTGCCGGAGAGTTGTGATGGTCTTCCCATGACAGGCGAGCAGCAGCGCAGCACATTCTATGGCGAGAGCCTGGAAGGCGCGCTGGCCACCCGGATGCTGACCGATGGGCGCTTCAAGCTGCTCTGGTACCCGGCGGGCAATCATTTCCATCTGTTTGATTTAGCCAACGATCCCGGCGAGCAACACAATCTTTACGGACAAGAATCGTTGCAGGATGTCATCGCCGATCTGAGGGCGGCGCTACGGCATGAGCTTTACGGCAGCGATCTGGCATGGATCAAAAATGGCGACTTGGTCGGCTGCGAAACTCCGGAATTCGTCACTCCCGTCAACCGGGGACTTTCTGGTCAGCGGGGTATTCATTTCCCGCCGCTGGCAACAGCGTCTGACCCGGGGCAGGTTGTCGGCTTCGGTTAATACAAAAAAAAAGGTAGAACATCATGTCTCAGGAAACCTCTCTTAAGCCTATGGACACATTAGATACTGATAGCGAAGTGATCAAAAAACATTTAATAAAATTGCCTTACGTTTACTCCCCTTCTTGGTGCTGTGCTATTTCGCCGCCTTCATTGACCGGGTAAATGTCGGGTTCGCCGCCTTAACCATGCGTGAGGATATAGGCTTATCCGCTACCGCTTTCGGTCTCGGCAGCGGTATTTTTTTCATCAGCTATTTTATTTTTGAAGTGCCAAGTAATCTGATGTTAGCTCGAGTGGGCGCCAGACGCTGGATTGCGCGCATCATGATCACTTGGGGGCTTTTATCCGCCTGTACGGCATTTGTTTGGGATGCAAAATCATTCCTTGCCTTGCGTTTCCTATTAGGCGCGGCGGAGGCCGGTTTTTATCCAGGCATCCTTTATTATCTGACGCAGTGGTTCCCGAATAAACGCCGCGCGCAGATCGTCGGATTTCTTTTGCTGTCAAATCCTCTGGCGACCATTATCGGCGGTCCGATATCGGGGCTGATTCTAGCTGGCGGCGCGCATAGTGGGCTGGAAGGATGGCAATGGCTGTTTATTATTGAAGCCTTCCCGGCGCTGATTCTCGGTGTCATTGTGTTATTACGTCTGCCGGAAAAAGTGGAGGATGTAAGCTGGCTGACCCAACAGGAAAAACACATCGCGCGTCGAGCGCTGGATGAGGATTTTAGCGAGTGTAAGCATAAATCCCACATCGGCGTTTCCCGTATTTTTTTACACCCGCTGGTACTCAGTCTGGCACTTATCTTTCTCGGGATCTCGATGGCCAATGCAACGGTCAACTTTTGGCTTCCTCAACTGATTAAGAATGCCGGCTTTTCATTTATCGTCACAGGTTTTCTGTCGGTCATACCTTATATTGCGGCAGTGGTGGCACTGCTGTGGTGGGGAAAACGTTCGGACCGCCGCAACGAGCGCGTCTTCCACATTGTGGCTCCGCTATTGCTGGCAATTGCCGGCATTGCCATTACGGCATTCAGCAAGAGGGAGCGCTGTTAAATGTCGTCGGACTGAAAATGGCATCCGCGGGCCTGTTTGCAGTCTTACCCGTTTTTTTGACCTTTCCCCCTCTGTTTATGGTGGCTCCTGCGGCGGCTGGCGGTATCGCCGTCATCAACTCCATTGGCAACCTGGTGGGCTTTTTTGGCCCAACGGCCATGGGTTATGTCAAAGATCTCACCGGGGATTTTGGCACGGGTTTATTGGTGAACGTCCTGATGTTGTCGATAAGTTTGATCACTATGCTGCTGTTTGCCGCTAAAACCGGCCTGAGGAGAAATGCGACCGAGGAGAATAAACCGGCCTCTTAATCACAAAGGGCCTGTATCAACGTCCAGATTCTGTCTTATCAGGTACTGCGCTTTATTGACCGCGCCGGACGCGTAGGTTGCTCATCACTTTTCCCGGGGTCAAACCCTTGGCCAAATATCGCCGTCAATGATTTGCCCCGGGATACTGGGGCACGTAAAGGTGCTTTATTCAGGCCCTTTTGGATGCGCTGTTCTTTTATCACTGCAGTGGGCTAATTGCCCTGCCACCAAAGTGGCTGAACAAAGAAAGTTATTGTCTCGCGAAGGTTTTTGCCGACGTCATTCACAAAAACAAGCGTAGGTGACTTCTGTACCAGGTCGCCGATACGCACTCTTCAGTGACATTGACTCTCGTCATAACGGGCCGGCAAAGACAGGGGATGTTTACTGACCATCCTCAATACTGATGAAAAAAGGGTATAGTAACGGCTGTGGCAGAATCATACCGTGTGTCTGCGGCAGGATCATCACTCTTGGCAAAAGCCATAGCTGTCAAAGCCAGATAGCGGTGGCGCAAACCGGATCCGGCGGCGGGGTGAGTACGCCACTTTATGTGAATGATGAGGACCTATGAAACGACTAATTACCCTGTCCCTATTTGCCTTATTCATAATAAGCGGCTGTTCAACGGCGGAGAAATCATCGTCAACACCGCCTATAGGAATGGCGAATCCAGCGTCAGTCTATTGCGAGCAATTAGGCGCTGATTTATCCCCCTGAAACACCAGACAGTAGCTGTATCTCCAGATAAGAGATAGGCTTGAATATATGTCTAACACTAACGCCAATTTTGATATGACCGGGATCCTGTTAGGTCAAGAAGTCCGTAAACGTAAAACTCCTCAGGAAAAAATGGCCATTATTCAGCAGAGGATGGAGCCCGGCATGAATGTCTCCCATCTCGCACGACTGCACGGTATCCAGCCCAGCCTGCTGTTTAAGTGGAAAAAGCAATATCAGGAAGGAAGCCTCACCGCCGTGGCTGCCGGGGAGGACGTTGTTCCTGCCTCTGAGCTTGCAGCTGCATTGAAGCAGGTCCGGGAGCTCCAGCGCCTTCTGGGTAAGAAGACGATGGAGGTTGAGATCCTAAAAGAAGCCGTGGAGTACGGCCAGTCACGAAAATGGATAGCGCACGCGCCCTTGTTGCCAAAGGCCGGGGATCGCAAAGTTTCTGTAATAGCACAGGTCAGCCGCGCCATGAGCGTGTCGCGTGCGCCGCTGTCACTGCGGATTAAGCGTTCTGCCGACGGCAGGACAGACGCTGAAATACTGTCGGACATCCTCGACATCATCAGCGATATGCCCAGCTACGGCTATCGGCGGGTGTGGGGAATCCTGCGTAAACAACGTCGCGCAGAGGGACTGCCGCCGGTAAATGCGAAACGACTTTACAGGATCATGTGTGAGCATAACCTGCTGTTATTACATTGAAAACCAGAGCGGCCGAGGCGTGAGCATAAGGGCAGGATCGCGGTGGCAGAAAGCGATATGCGCTGGTGTTCAGATGGCTTCGAGTTCGGCTGCGACAACGGTGAAAAACTGCGGGTCACCTTCGCACTGGACTGCTGCGACAGAGAGGCCATAGACTGGGCTGCGAGCACTGTAGGCTACGACAGTTCGACCGTGCAGGATGTGATGCTGAGGTCGGTAGAAAAGCGCTTCGGCGACAGGTTACCCGATACAGCGGTGCAGTGGTTGACGGACAACGGTTCAGCGTATACCGCGCATGAAACGCAGAGGTTCGCCAGAGAACTGGATCTGGAGCCCTGCACAACAGCGGTGAGCAGCCCGCAGAGCAATGGCATGGCCGAACGGTTCGTGAAGACGATGAAGGAAGACTATATCGAGTTCATGCCAAAACCGGATGCGAGAACAGCCCTGCGAAACCTTGCAGCAGCGTTCACGCATTACAATGAAAACCATCCGCACAGCGCGCTGGGATATCACTCTCCGAGAGAATACCGGCGGCAGCGGGCTTTGTTAACTTAAGATACAAAAGCTGTACGGAGATGGCGGGGCAAGATCACGCCACAATTTGGCCGTTAGTAAGGAAACGAATATGCGTATGCCGACTGAATTGCATCAGCAGGAAAGAAGTACTTATCAGGTAGCCTAACGCCAGACCGGACACGACTTCAGACAGCGAATGCGCCTGAATGACCAACCGTGAAACGCCAATAGCCAACGCCAATAGATAGCCTCCTACCACCGCCGCACCGCGTGGAACAGGACGCGCGCGGCTAAATAGGATCCAGAGCATGACCGGCGGCAAAAAAAATCCCCGCCAGGCTGTCCTGTGTCCGGTAATGCTGGCGTGTGTTTGCCCCGCACCCTATAATTGCCGCGTAAATTGCAGCCTCACCGCAGAGGCATACTCAGATTATCAGGCCTTTGATTGTATGACTGACAAGCCCCACCAGTGCGTTATTATCGGCATTGCCGGCGCATCCGCCTCAGGAAAAAGTCTTATCGCCAGCACGTTGTATCGGGAGTTGTGCGACCAGGTAGGCGATGAGCATATCGGCATCATCCCCGAAGACAGCTATTATAAAGATCAAAGCGGCTTGACCATGACGGAACGGGTCAAAACCAATTATGACCATCCGAGCGCCATGGACCACAGCCTGCTGTTTCAACATATCCAGATGCTGAAGGCGGGCTTGCCGATTGAAATGCCGGTCTACAGTTATGTAGAACATACCCGCCGTCCTGAAACCCTTCACCTGCGGCCTAAGAAAGTCATTATTCTGGAAGGGATCCTGCTGTTGACCGATTTGCGCCTGCGCCAGGAGATGAATTTCTCTATTTTTGTTGATACGCCGCTGGATATTTGCCTGATGCGCCGCATGAAACGCGATGTCAATGAGCGCGGTCGATCGATGGACTCCGTTATCGAGCAATATCAGCGCACCGTGCGGCCGATGTTTTTGCAGTTTATTGAACCGTCGAAACAATACGCCGACATCATTGTCCCGCGCGGCGGTAAAAACCGGATTGCTATCGACATTTTAAAAGCAAAAATCAGTCAGTTTTTCGAATAATTCCCGTGTAGTATTTGAGACCTGGCCGGCTGCCGAACGGGCGGCAACCCTACCATCACGCCCATATGGAGAAACAAGCGATGAGACTGTGTGACCGTGATATTGAGATCTGGCTGGATGAAGGCCGGCTGGACATCGCGCCGCGCCCGCCGAGAGAAAGGATTAACGGGGCGACGGTGGACGTGCGACTGGGTAACCAGTTTCGGGTTTTCCGGGGGCATACTGCGGCGTATATCGATCTCAGCGGGCCAAAAGATGAAGTGACCGCGGCGCTGGACCGGGTGATGAGCGACGAAATCCAACTGGCCGAAGGCGAAGCCTTTTTCCTGCATCCAGGCGAGCTAGCGCTGGCAGTCACCTTGGAATCGGTTACGCTGCCTGATGATCTGGTCGGCTGGCTGGACGGACGCTCCTCACTGGCGCGTCTTGGTCTCATGGTACACGTGACCGCGCATCGGATCGACCCCGGCTGGCAGGGTAGAATCGTGCTGGAGTTCTATAATTCAGGTAAGTTGCCGCTGGCGCTGCGCCCCGGCATGCTGATAGGTGCCCTGAGCTTTGAACCTTTGAGCGGTCCCGCGGCCCGCCCCTATAACCGGCGCGAAGATTCCAAATACCGCAATCAGCAAGGCGCCGTGGCCAGCCGGATCGATAAGGACTGAATCGTCAGAGGCCTGTGGCATCGGGTGATAACGAAAGAGGACCGCATGAGAAGATTACTGACGACGCTGTTCATTTTACTGGTGGTGGTGGTGGCCGGGCTGACGGCTATGGTGGCGCTAATCAATCCCAACGATTTGCGCAGCTATATGATCACGCAAGTAGAACAGCGCAGCGGCTATCATCTGGCGTTGGAGGGCGATTTGCGCTGGCATGCCTGGCCGCAATTAAGCATTCTCGCGGGCCGTATGAAACTCACCGCCCCCGGCGCGTCGGTCCCGCTGGTTAGCGCGGAAAATATGCGCCTGGATGTGGCGCTGTGGCCGCTGTTTTCTCATCAGCTGTCGGTAAAGCAGGTCATGCTGAAAGGGGCGGTGATTACCTTAACGCACGACAGCGCGGCGCGGCGGCCCGATAATGCCCCTATTGCGCCGGCGGGTACGCCGGAGCTGGAGGAGGGCAATGGCTGGTCGTGGAATATTGGCAGTCTGCAGGTCGCCGACAGTTTGCTTATCTGGCAGCGCGATGCTAACGAACAACTTAATTTGCGCGATCTGAATTTGCAAATGAAACAGGACGATGCGCACAAAGCGAGCGTTGAGTTCTCCGGCCGTCTCAATCGCGATCAGCGCGATTTGGCGGTTTCTCTCAACGGTAGTCTGGATCTGAGTCAATACCCGCGTCAGGTCAGCGCCCACATGGATAAGTTCAGCTACAGACTGCGCGCGAGTGGCCTGCCGGAGCAAGGAATCGAGGGTGAGGGGGCGTTCAACGCCGATTTTTCCGCCGTCAATCAAACCTTGACGCTCGCGGGGTTAACCTTCAGCGCCAACGACAGCGAGTTAAGCGGACAGATAAGCGCCCGGCTGGGCAACGAGCCGGTATATCAACTTGATTTATCGGCGAAGACCTTAAATCTCGATACGCTGCTGGGGTTGCAGCCGCCTGCAAATGACAACGGGGCACGTGCACAAAGCCCAAACGCCGGCTCTGGTCGACCGGTTATTTCCAACAGTGCCCTGACGGATAATGCTCTGTCCAATCTGAATGATTTTAGCGGACAACTCAATTTGAGCGCCCAGAACGTCATTTATCACGGCCTGACGATGACCGACCTGCAGGTGAAGGCGGACAACCGCCGCGGGCAGCTCACCTTGAATACCTTTGCCGGTAAGCTTGGCGAGGGGACATTTGATCTGCCCGGTACCTTGGACGCCACAGGGGATCAGCCGGTGTTCCATTTGCAGCCACAGCTTTCCCGGGTAGCCCTTGGCCCGCTGCTGAAAGCCTTCTCATTACCCCAGACGTTGACCGGCCAGTTCTCCTTACAAGGCGAAGTCCAAGGACATAATTTTACCGCGAGCGATTTCGCCCGCGCCTGGCAGGGTGCGGCCGCCATGACATTGGATAACGCCAAATTGGAAGGACTGAATATTTCCCAGTTGATCCAAAGAGCGGTAACGCGTACCCATGGTAATGTGGCGGCCGAAGAGCGTGCCGAGCGTTATTCACAGGTACGCCAGCTTACCGCCAACGCCACTCTTAACCGGGGCAACCTGCGTCTTGACAATTTGGCGGGCGATTCGGAATTGCTGGCGCTGACCGGTGACGGCACCCTAAATTTACCGGCACGGCAGTGCGATGTGAATCTGCAAATTCGTGTGTTAGAGGGGTGGAAAGGGGATCCGCAACTGGTGAGCATGCTCACTTCAACCGCTATCCCGCTGCGGGTGTATGGCTCCTGGGATGGGTTAAACTATCAACTTAATGTGGACCAACTCCTGCGCAAACGCCTGGAGGATGAGGTTAAAAAACGGTTGAAGGAGTGGTAAAGTCAAACCAGGGAAAGGTGAAAAGGCATCGGGTGATGGGGCAAAAAAATCCGCGCGACCTATTGAGCAAGGCAAGAAAAACCTTTTCATGACCCTAGTTAATAAGCGGCCATGGAGTCAATTAAAACAAGGATAGTGATAGCTGAGCCGTCAACAAACGCTGCCCTTTGGCAGCGTTTGAACGTTGTATGCTGAGGTAAAGTCGATAGTGATTAAATAGTAAGATTATCAGAGTTACCACAAGGATTGTCGGTAACCCTTACGCAAGTGGCATAGCCATACATCGGCTTTGCGTCTGATGAGCAAGGGAGCCCCTTGGAAGAGAGCATCATCAGGGAAATGGACAACGCCGATGCAAAATTAGGATAGTTTTGCTCCGAGAGGTCATAGCCGAAATTCGGAGCCTTTTAAGTCAAAGCCACTGGCCAGCAGTAGGACCGGCGTGATACGAGTTTTTATACATTATCAGCCTGCTATGGGAAACTGCCAGAATCAAATGCTGTTTTAACCTCGCATTTAAACGGGTTACTTAGAGAGAGACGCCATGCTGGGAGGGCCATCTGGACGATTTACTTGCCGTCGTAAATTCACATATAAGAGTTTATAGTCCAAGCGCAAGTAAAATCATAACAAAAGTGGGCACCCTCTATTTTTGGTAGTAGCGATTTACGTAGCATGGAGGTGCAACGATCCTATGCCGTTATCTTTGCCAGCTTGTGCAACTACAGGGGATAACCTAACTGAGGCCGTTAGGGCAAACTTCCCATAAATTATCTAAAGAAAACTAACTTAAGTAATTTCATGGTATTGCCTATAGGTGATTCAACCTAATGTTACGGATTCGTGCAAGAAGGGATTCATATCAAGCAAGCCCCCACACTGCCTTTATCCAATTAAGGCTTATGCAGCGGAGAACTGAACGGACTACTTTTCTAAGTATATTATCATGTTACCTGCAAAACATAAACCCGTTAGGTTTGAAAAAGAGTTAACATAATATAGGGTTGGCCATGATCGTTAGAGAATTTTTGGTGTTAAAAACGTCTGAAACGCTAAGCCAGACTTCTCAACCGCCGCAGTAAGTCACTTGGGCTTATATCCCGTTCAAACGCTGTCTCGCTTGTGCAGGCGCTACATCTCTTGCCGGGTAGCGCGGTAAGGCGTCTTGTCTCGCATAGCGGCGATTAATACCTAGTGTCAATTTTCAAGGCTATAAGACTACTTCACGCCGACTTTTCAAGATCATGTGATCTTGCCCACCATCTCCGTACAGCTTTTGTATCTTAAGTTAACGAAGCCCGCTGCCGCCGGTATTCTCTCGGAGAGTGATATCCCAGCGCGCTGTGCGGATGGTTTTCATTGTAATGCGTGAACGCTGCTGCAAGGTTTCGCAGGGCTGCTCACCGCTGTTGTGCAGGGCTCCAGATCCAGTTCTCTGGCGAACCTCTGCGTTTCATGCGCGGTATACGCTGAACCGTTGTCCGTCAACCACTGCACCGCTGTATCGGGTAACCTGTCGCCGAAGCGCTTTTCTACCGACATCAGCATCACATCCTGCACGGTCGAACTGTCGTAGCCTACAGTGCTCGCAGACCAGTCTATGGCCTCTCTGTCGCAGCAGTCCAGTGCGAACGTGACCCGCAGTTTTTCACCGTTGTCGCAGCCGAACTCGAAGCCATCTGAACACCAGCGAATATCGCTTTCTGCCACCGCGATCCTGCCCTTATGCTCACGCCTCGGCCGCTCTGGTTTTCAATGTAATAACAGCAGGTTATGCTCACACATGATCCTGTAAAGTCGTTTCGCATTTACCGGCGTCAGTCCCTCTGCGCGACGTTGTTTACACAGGATGCCCCACACCCGCCGATAGTCGTAGCTGGGCATATCGCTGATGATGTCGAGGATGTCCGACAGTATTCCAGCGTCTGCTTCGTCATTACGCCGGTTACAGCGCCTGTCCTGTGCTATTCCCCGGCCTTTGGCAACAAGGGCGCGTGCGCTATCCATTTTCGTGACTGGCCGTACTCCACGGCTTCTTTTAGGATCTCAACCTCCATCGTCTTCTTACCCAGAAGGCGCTGGAGCTCCCGGACCTGCTTCAATGCAGCTGCAAGCTCAGAGGCAGGAACAACGTCCTCCCCGGCAGCCACGGCGGTGAGGCTGCCTTCCTGATATTGCTTTTTCCACTTAAACAGCAGGCTGGGCTGGATACCGTGCAGTCGTGCGAGATGGGAGACATTCATGCCGGGCTCCATCCTCTGCTGAATAATGGCCATTTTTTCCTGAGGAGTTTTACGTTTACGGACTTCTTGACCTAACAGGATCCCGGTCATATCAAAATTGGCGTTAGTGTTAGACATATATTCAAGCCTATCTCTTATCTGGAGATACAGCTACTGTCTGGTGTTTCAGGGGGCTAAATCAGGCCAAATTGTGTCGATGCTTATTTTGCCGCTGCTGCTGGTCGTGCAGGGCAAAAAGGCGCCGACCCAGAATCTGCTAGAGCAGATAGCCCTTAGCGTGGCGCCGGTGACCAAAGTCTATACCCGCGATGATCTGCACCGACCGTCCCCGGCGCTGAGGCCAGAGCAGGATGCTAGGCCGGCGCCGGCGAGTTAACTTCTCATCTCGCCACGAATTCCTTATGACGCGCCGTGTCTGCACGGCGCGCCATTGCCCTCGTGACTCATTATTCCTGGGCCTCGCCGCAAGACGCCGAGCGCGATATTACCCTGACGGCCTCGGGATGAGCCAATGTCTACCCCGTCTGGCGCGAGGCGCCGTCAAACGGCTTTAAAGGCAATTTCGGTCGGGATCACTTCACCCTGACAGTAAAGCTGCGCCGCCACCTGCCCCGCGAGCTGACGATAAATTTCGGTAAATTCGCTATCCGGTCGGCTGACCACCGTAGGCTCGCCGCGGTCCAGATCCTCGCGCAGGCTGATATGCAGCGGCAGTTACCCCAACAATGCACATTAGAACTGCTCCGCGAGCTTTTCCGCGCCGCCTGTGCCGAAAATCGCTTCGAGATGGCCGCAATGACTGCAGATATGCATGCTCATGTTTTCCACGATACCCAGTACCGGCACCCCGACTTTGGCAAACATCACAATGCCCTTGCGCGCATCCGCCAGGGCGATGTCTTGCGGCGTCGTCACCACCAGCGCGCCGGTCACCGGGATATTCTGCGCTAGCGTCAGTTGGATATCGCCGGTGCCGGGGGGCATATACAGTATCAGATAATCCAGCTCCGGCCATAGCGTATCGGTGAGCAGTTGCAGCAGGGCTTTGCTGGCCATGGGACCGCGCCAGACCATGGCATTGTCTTCGGTCACCATGTAGCCGATGGAGTTTGTCGCCAGACCGTGGGCCATAATCGTCGCCATATGCTGGCCATCCGGCGACGTGGGTCGCTCGTGGGTGGTGCCCAGCATGGTCGGAATCGAGGGGCCGTAAATATCCGCGTCCAGAAGCCCGACGCGCCCGCGCCAGATTGACGGCGGTGCTAGATTTGCCCACGCTGCCTTTGCCGGAGCTGACGGCAATCAGGTTGCGCACGCCGCTGACCCCCGCCTGATCCTTGACCCGTTTCATGGTGGCGATATTATGGTTAAGTTTCCAATCAATGCCGGAGGCGTTAGTCAGGCGCAGCAGCTCCGCGCTAACGCTTTCCTTAAGTTCGGCGAAACCGCTTTGCCAGGCAAATGGCATGACCAGCTCAATGTGCAGCGTGCCGTCAAGCAACGCGCTGTGATGTAACGCTTTCAACACGGTTAAATCGCGTTTCAGCGTCGGATGTTTGAAAGCGCCCAGCACGCGGCTTACTAGCTCGCGCAGCGCTTCAGGGGTGGTTGGTGGCGTTGAAGGATTCATCCCGGCTCCTTTGGGTTCTGTTTAGAGGATGAGTAACCATGGCGTTAGCATAACAGGGCTCATCCGCCACCGCGGAAAAAAAGTTCGCCGCCGTGATGGCGGGCATGCCGCTTGTTTACGTGAGGCATCGCTATCGGTTACCATCGACTGCCCTTATGACACTTAACAAAAGCCTATTCCTACCATGACTCAAGTCGCGAAAAAAATATTGGTAACCTGTGCGTTACCTTACGCAAACGGTTCCATCCATCTCGGCCATATGCTCGAGCATATTCAGGCGGATATCTGGGTCCGTTATCAGCGAATGCGCGGCCATCGGGTTTATTTCATTTGTGCTGATGATGCTCACGGCACGCCAATCATGCTTAAGTCGCAGCAATTAGGGATTGCGCCGGAAGAGATGATCAATGAAATGAATCTGGAGCATCAGACGGATTTTGCCGGCTTTGGCATCAGCTACGACAACTACCATTCGACCCACAGCGAGGATAATCGGCAGCTGTCGACGTTAATTTACCAGCGTTTGAAAGAAAACGGATTTATCAAATCACGCACCATTTCCCAGCTGTTTGATCCCGAAAAGGCCATGTTTTTGCCCGACCGTTTTGTGAAAGGCAGCTGCCCGAAATGCCACTCCCCCGATCAATACGGCGATAACTGTGAAGTCTGCGGCGCCACTTATAACCCGACGGATCTTATCAACCCGAAGTCAGCGGTGTCGGGCGCCACGCCTGTCATGCGGGAATCGGAACACTTTTTCTTTGATCTACCCGCCTTCAGCGAAATGCTGCGCGCCTGGACGCGTTCCGGCGCGCTGCAAGAGCAGGTGGCGAACAAGATGCAGGAGTGGTTCGAGTCAGGGTTGCAGCAGTGGGATATTTCCCGCGATGCGCCTTACTTCGGCTTTGAAGTGCCGGATGCGCCGGGCAAATATTTCTATGTCTGGCTGGATGCGCCCATCGGCTATATGGGGGCGTTCCAGAACCTGTGCCAGAAGCGCAGCGACATCAGCTTTGATGAGTTTTGGGATGTGGATTCCAAGGCTGATCTTTACCATTTCATCGGCAAGGACATCGTTTATTTCCACAGCCTGTTCTGGCCGGCGATGCTGGAAGGCAGCCACTTCCGCAAACCGACCAATTTGTTCGTGCACGGGTATGTGACCGTCAACGGCGCCAAAATGTCGAAATCGCGCGGCACCTTTATCAAAGCCAGCACCTATCTGGCGCACCTGGATGCGGACTGCCTGCGTTATTACTACGCGGCCAAATTGTCGTCACGCATTGATGATATCGACCTTAACCTGGAAGATTTTATCCAGCGGGTCAATGCCGATATCGTCAATAAAGTCGTCAATCTGGCCTCGCGCAACGCCGGCTTTATTAATAAACGCTTTGACGGCCAACTGGCGGCGACGGTGTCCGATCCGGCGCTTTATGCCACTTTCGTTAAAGCCGCAACGTCCATAGGCGATGCATTCAGCAGCCGGGAAACCAGCCGCGTAATCCGCGAAATCATGGCGCTGGCGGATTTGGCCAATCGCTATGTCGATGAGCAAGCGCCCTGGGTGGTGGCGAAACAGGAGGGCCGCGAGGCGGATTTGCGGGCTATCTGTTCGATGGGCATCCAGCTGTTCCGGGTGTTGATGACATATTTAAAACCGGTTCTGCCTTCGTTGGCTGAGCGGGCTGAAGCCTTTCTCGCGGCCCCACTCACCTGGGACACCCTATCAGCGCCGCTGCTGTCGCACCGTATCCGTCCGTTCAAGGCGCTGTTCAGTCGCATTGAGGCAGCCCAGGTAGAGGCCGTTATCGAGGCATCGCACCTGGAAGCGGCGGCAGCCGGCACGCCAGCCGCGACGCCGGCGGGCGCGCTGGCAGAGGACCCTATCGCCCACACGATAAATTTCGATGATTTCGCCAAAGTGGATATGCGGGTGGCGCTGATTAAGCGCGCCGAGTCGGTGGAAGGGTCGGATAAATTGCTGAAACTTACGCTTGATCTCGGTGGCACCAGCCGTCAGGTATTCTCGGGTATCCGCGCGGCCTACCCCGACCCACAGCTGCTGGAAGGCCGCCTGACTATTATGGTAGCCAATCTGGCACCGCGCAAAATGCGCTTTGGGGTATCGGAAGGAATGGTGATGGCCGCAGGCCCCGGCGGTAAGGATATCTTCCTGCTCAGCCCGGATGCCGGTGCGCTGCCCGGCATGCCGGTGAAATAACCCGCACGGTGCGTTCCCGGACGGCGGCCTCTGTTGCCGTCCTGGTATTATCGCTGCCTCTCGTCACCACTTTCCTGCGCGCCATCTTGCGCTCATTTGCCCGGTTTTATTCCTGCCCGCCGCTGTTCAGTTTACCGGAAAGCCGTTATCCTTAATGCCGATACATAATCATCATGGATGTGGGTTGTCATGAAAGGATCTCCCCCGCTGATTAAAGCGTTACTGCTTACCTCGCTGATATTAACCGTTGGACGCGGACTTACGCTGCCGTTCTTGGCTATTTTCCTCTCGCAACAGCGCGGCATGTTACCCGGTCAGACGGGCCTGGTGCTGGGAGCCAGTCTTACGCTGGCCATTCTGCTCAGCCTTTATGGCGGCTACCTGGTGGATAATTTCAATAAGCAGCGCCTGATCTTGTGCGCCATGACGTGCTTTGCGCTCAGCTTTTTTATATTGCCGTTCACCACGCCGATCATATTGCTTATCGTCTTAATGGTGGTGATCAACTTTGCCTATTCGCTGTTTAGCTTGACGCTGAAGGCGACCCTGGCGGAGTGGCTGCCGGTGAGTGAGCGCATTAAAGCGTTCTCCGCCAACTATACGTTGGTCAACGTAGGGTGGGCTATCGGCCCGCCCCTCAGTGTGGCGATGGCGGCTACCCATCCCTTATCGCCTTTTTTATTGGCCGGCATAGTAAGTTTGCTCGCAACAGTGCTGCTCGGCAAAGCGATGCCGGGTTTCGGGCCGCCGCCGGTAAATCTTGAAGATCATCGCCAGGCCGCGGAGCGTCAGGCGCCTGATTTCCGTCAGACCCTGACCATTTTACGTCAAGACCGCAGGCTTATCTGGTTCACCATTGGCGGTACCTTGGGCAGCCTGGTGGCCAGTCAGTTCGCCAGTTGCATTTCGCAATATTTGATGGTGGCCTTCGATCCTGACTTCGTCTATAAGGTGGTGGGGATTATTCTGCCGGTTAACGCGACCATCGTCGTGACGTGGCTAAATCAGGGCAGTTTGTGCTGCGGGACACTTTGTTATGTCTCTCCCTCCGCTACAGCGAAATAAAATAAGCAGTCCACCATCCATAGCCCCAACCACCATGCCCAGAGCCCAGAACCCAGCGTCCAAAGTCTATAGCCGAGAGCCTACAGTCCAGAGTCCACAGCTAGCGGACCAGTGCCGTCATTCAGTTGCGATCGTCCTCTGTAGCGCCGCGGCCACCCGAAGCCGGCTGGACAATGGAACCGGTGCGCGCCACCGCTATTTGATATCGCCCGGCAGTATCGACGCGCTATCGGAAAATTTGGAGTAGGCTGCATTTAACGTATGCTGCTTGCTTGAAACACTAATCATGCCGTGAAGTTCACTGAGCCGCTGCTGCATGAGCCGTTTCACTTCTTCTTCATTTTTGATCAGCTGCTGGAAAACCCTGGCGATGCATTGTTGCTGATGGTCGGATAGCACCGCCGTCATCGCGCCGGTGTGTTCAGCGATTTTCGCTACCGCAAAAACATATTTCTTTTCTTGATCAATCAATAATTCCCATTGTCCTTGCTGTGCCATTTCAAGCATTAATTCGCTAAGCGAACCAACTTGCTGATAATATGACAAGAGGGAAGCGAAAGCATCCAACATAACGGTCCTAATAGGCAAAGTTAACGCGTTTCATATATTCTTTCGATTTCTAAAATGTTTCTTCTGCCGGTACCCGGGCAGAAGAAACAGCGGTAGAAATGATGAATGCCGTTTTTCAATATTGTGGTTGCGGTTGTTCGGATGGAATCTGTTTCCAGCTGTCTGCAATATCCGTTAATAGCGCACGCACCTGTTTAATCTCGCAATGTCTTTTTTTGCATTCGCCCGTATCAGTTGGCGGATAAAATAATCATACAGCGCCGCCAGGTTACGGCTGATTTCATCGCCCTTTTCCATGTCAAGCGCCATCTTGAGACCGTTATAGATAATGTTAATCGCTTTTGAGATGGCATTGCCTTTAGCCGCCATGTTGTTATGTTCGAGATAAATCTCTGCTTTAATCAGAGCGCTGATGGCACCCTCAAACAACAATACAATCAATTGATGTGGGCTGGCGTTCAGCACACTGCCCTGTAAACCTACATTCTCGTAGGCTGCGGTACCGTACATTTTTACCATGATGTCGCGTCCATATACTCGTCCTCCAGTCAGTGCCCTGCGAAGAATCAGGATGAGCTGCTGGTTTTGGAAATGGCTTCAAATTGTTGAGTTAAATAATCACTGGTGCTGTTCAATGACGTTATTAATACATCCAGTTGAGTGAATTGCGACTTATAACGTGCAATATTGGAATCAATACTTCTCTGGACGCTATCATATTTTTTAGACAATTTGGATAAAATGGTATTTATGCTGTCGGTTGCGTTGGCAATCATGCCATCATCGTCAATATAACTGCTGGATAAATTAACCATCTTGGTTGCCAGGCCGGTGGTGGACCCATCGCCAATAAAGAAATCCGCCACGGCGGTAGGATTATCAGCCAAATTCTTCACAAGCGTACTTTCATCAACGGACAGCGTACCGTCTTTATTCAGCGTGACGCCCGAATCGTTAATGACCTGAAAGCTGCTATTACTCTGCGCTGAGATTAATTGACTTTTTAATTGATTCTGGATGGTGCGAAGTGTGCTATCATCAATCAGGGCGCCGTTGCTGTCGCTCTGCTCTTCGCCAGCGCTGACGGCGGTATATTGCGTCAGGCTATTAAAGGTTGATATCAAGCTGTTATAGGCGCTGACCCAATCCTCGACGGCCTTGGCTGAATCAGTGGTACTCTGGCGCAGGATGAGATTTTGCGTGCTGCTGGTGGTGGCATTTAATGTAAGCGTGACCCCCTGCGGGACATCGGTGATGGTATTGGAACTGCGTTCGACGCTGATACCGTTCACCGTCAGCAGCGCGTTTTGCGCCGCCGTGGTTTGCACCATACCGGAGGAACTCTCGGTGTCGCTGCCGTTATAGCCGATGAGGGCATTTAAGGTGTCATCGCCGCTGACCGCGAGCGTCATGGTCGCGTCGCTGCCGGTGCTATTGGCGGTAATGACTAACTGATAACCGCTGTCCCCCGACTGGATAATACTGGCGGTGACGCCGGCATCGGCCTGATTAATGGCATCGCGCAGGCCGCTGAGCGTTGTTTGATCGTCGGTCAAAGGAATGGTGACCGCTTCAGCGCTGCCTACGGAAATACTCAGTTGGCGGTTGCCGCTGCCGCTGGTGCCGATGAGGGAGGTCGTGCTGCTAAAGCTGCTGGTGGAGGCAAGGGATTGTGCCGTCGCCAGCTGCGATACGCTGATGCTATAGTTGCCGCTGACGGCGTCGTCGCCGACGTCGGTCGTGAAGGCATCATGGGTACTGGCCACTTTTTGCGTATACGTAGAGCGGGTGGTCAGCGCGGTTGTCGCCTCGTTAAAACTTTCCAAGGCGCTTTTCAACGTACCGTAAGCCGTCAATTTCGTATTGTAGCTGTCTTGCTTGTCAGTCACCGTGGTGAGACGCGCCTCTTCGGCGGTCTGTAATGAATCCAATAAGCTGCTCAGATCCAGTCCCGAACCGATACCCAATGAACTGATGGTTGACATCGCTTTGCCCTTTGGTTGAACGCGGTAGATAAAGTGTTATCGGCACGAACGTCAAAAAATTTACCTGATTCTTACCTGGGGCAATGGCGGTGAAACGAAGGTGAATAGCGGGTAATTCGGGCAATAGACCCTTTAGCGACGGGGCAGGGTATTCCTATGAAGGACAATAAATTTCCATTTTAGGCTAAAGAATGGAAAAAGAACGCCGATACCATTGAAGACGGTCATTAAAGCCCCTTGGCAAAATGCACGGGTTCACTTTTTCTGTCCCGAGGGACGATTATTTAGGAATACTGCAATGGCACAAGTCATCAATACCAACAGCATCTCGCTGATGGCCCAGAACAATTTGAACAAATCGCAATCTGCGCTGGGTACCGCTATTGAGCGTCTGTCGTCTGGCCTGCGCATCAACAGCGCCAAGGACGATGCCGCCGGTCAGGCGATCAGCAACCGTTTTACGTCTAACATCAACGGCCTGACTCAGGCATCACGTAACGCTAACGACGGCATCTCCCTGGCGCAGACCACGGAAGGCGCGCTGGATGAAATCAACGATAACCTGCAGGCGATCCGTACGCTGACCGTACAGTCACAGACGGGCACCAACTCCACCAGCGACCTGCAGTCCATCCAGGATGAAGTCACGCAGCGTCTGGCCGAAATCGATCGTATTTCCCAGCAGACCGACTTCAACGGCGTCAAGGTATTAAGCTCCGACAAGAGCCTGTCCATCCAGGTCGACGCCAACGATGGCGAAACCATCTCTATCGATCTGAAAAAGATCGACTCCAATTCCTTAAAATTGGGCACCTTTAACGTTAACGGTCCGACCCAGACCGGCGTCACCGTTGCGCCGACCACCAATGTTGGCGCCACCGGCAGCGTCTCGGTCAGCTCCGTCACGCTGTCCGCGGGCACGAACGCCGCCAAGGCCGATATCGAAGCGGGTAGCCTGGTGAAAAACGATGATGGCTACTTTGTAAAAACCAGCGACGGTGATTACTATGCCGCCACGGTGTCCACCGACGGCAGCGGCAAACTGACCGCCACCGTCGCGGCCGATGCCAAAGCGACCACGCCCGGTATCACCGACAGCACCGCGGCGTCCAACGTCGACAGCGCCAAAACCCCGCTAGTGCAAGACAAAAATGGCCACTATTTCATCAAAGATGAAACCGCGGGTTCTACTGATGCGACCGTGAAATACTATGCGGCCAAAGTGACTACCGACGATGACGGCAATGTGACCGCCGCCAGCTACGACTCCAGCAAAGCGCTGACCACCGCCACCAGCGATCCGCTGGCTAATCTAGATGACGCGCTGTCCACCGTTGACACTATGCGTTCCAATCTCGGTGCGGTGCAGAACCGGTTCGAGTCCACCATTAACAACCTGACCAGCAGCACCAGCAACCTGAGCGAAGCGCAATCGCGGATTCAGGACGCTGACTATGCCACCGAAGTCTCCAATATGAGCAAGGCGCAGATCTTGCAGCAGGCGGGTACTTCGGTACTGGCCCAGGCCAATCAGGTACCGCAGACCGTACTGTCTCTTCTGCAGTAAGCCTGCAAACCGTCCCGGCCGCGTCATCTCGGTCGGCAACGTTCGTCGCACACGACGGCCGGGCGCTCCACACCTGGCTTCGCTGCCGCCATTGGCAGTCCAACCCCGCTTCGTCGGGGTTTTTTTATGGTTTGCAGGCAATGGTAGGCGGTAAGGTAACTTCCCCCATTCTGGCGGGCCAATGATAGGGTAGCGCCGTCGCAACAGCGGGTATGAGAGGATAAAAGCGGCTTTTTGCCGACTATTCGGTCGATTGATTGTTGAACGAGTACGGATAATTAGGCGCAGTACCGGGTGAGAAAGGGTTAAAAGATGAGCGATCTGTATACTGCCGCAGGCGTGATGGATAAACAGTCGCTATGGATGCGTTATATTCCGCTGGTGCGTCACGAGGCGCTGCGGCTACAGGTGCGTTTACCCGCCAGCGTGGACCTGGATGATTTATTGCAGGCCGGCAGTATCGGCCTGCTTAGCGCATTGGACCGTTTTGATGCGGTTCAGGGCGCGGCCTTTACCACTTATGCGGTGCAGCGGATCCGCGGCGCGATGCTGGATGAATTGCGCGGCCGCGATTGGCTGCCCCGCAGTACGCGGCGTCATGCCCGGGAAATGGCTCAGGCTATACAGAAAACCGAGCAGGCGTTGGGCAGAACCGCCACCGAGCAGGAGGTGGCCAATACCATGAATATCCCGCTGGCCCACTATCATCAGCTGTTGCAGGATACCAATAGCGGCCAGCTGTTTTCCTATGACGAATGGCGCGAAGAATATGGCGCCGCCGCGGATAATCTGCTGCCGGAACACGAGCCGGCCAATAATTCCCTGCAGCAGTTGCTGGAAAGCGGTCTGCGCGACCGCGTGATTGCGGCCATTGAGGCGTTGCCGGAACGGGAGAAACTGATGCTGACGCTGTATTATCAGGAAGAGCTCAACCTGAAGGAGATCGGTGAAGTGATGAGTATCGGCGAATCTCGGGTCAGCCAGCTGCACAGCCAATCCATCAAACGCCTGCGGGCGAAATTGATGTCTGATTTCTAAACAAGCCTTGCCGCGCCGCCATTGACGCCGGCGCGCCCTCCACCACACCGCCACCCAACGATGCGCCCGCGGCCAGGGCGCTGTTTTGCCGGCACGTCTGCGACAGAGGCAACCCGCGTGGGCTAACCCGCCACCGGCGGTGAGCCCGCCGCTTGACTGCCATCGCCCGCGCTGGCAGTCAGCCTTCCCATTCCCGCTCTTGTTGTCGCTGCGGCGCGTAGCCGGCGCCGTTCCTGCTTAAAGAGACCTCCGGTCCGGGAAACCCGGTGCTGCTCCAGCCAAGCGCCGCGTCAGGGCCGGCGATACTGTCGCCGATGCTTGGTATCGCCAAATCCAGATTGCGCGCCGGCACCGGCTCGTTCGTGAGCAGGGAAAAAAAGACGCGTACTTTGGGATGCAGCAGCGATGCGCCGCTCGCTTCCGTCACCACCGCCAAATGTTCGGAGGCCAGGCGCACCACGGAAACCACCGGATAAATGCCCACTGCCTTGACGAAGGTAAAAAACACCGACTGATCGAAATGCCCTTTCCAGGTGGCCATATTGCGGATGGCGGCGGCGGGATTCCAGGCGGCTTTGTAGCTGCGGCTGGAGGTTAAGGCATCGTAGACATCGCACACGGCGGCCATACGCGCATAGCGGGAGATAGCCGTATCGCGCAGACCAAAGGGGTAACCGCCGCCGTCGATTTTCTCATGATGGTGCAGCAGAATATCCCGTATGGCGGGCGGTGTGGTGTCGGGATCCAGCATGGCGACACCGAGCAGCGGGTGCTGTTTGATTATCGCCGACTCCGCGACGGTGAGCCGGCCGGGCTTGTTCAATATCGACGCCGGGATCAGCGCTTTGCCCAAATCGTGTAACAGGCCCCCCATGCCCAGAAATTGCAGCGTTTCCTGCGGCAGACGATATTGCAGGCAGAGCGCAATCATCAGCGCGCATACCGCCACTGAATGCTGATAGGTATAGTTATCCTGCGTTTTCAGCTGCGCCATACCCAGCAGGACGGTCGGGTTGTCTTCAATGGAGCGGATCACGCTTTCCACCAGAGGCAGGGTCTCCAGGGGATCAAGGATTTTACCCAGCCGCGCGTCGCTGAAGATTTGTTTCATCTGCAGCGTGCCGTCCAGGCAGATTTGACGGGCGTTTTCCAGCGCGCTGTCGATGCCGTCGTCGGCAGCGCTTGCGGGCGGCGCGGAGAGTCCGGGCAACTGGCCGAACCAAGGCCGGGCGTTAACGGCGCGCACGCCTTTCAACTCGTCAATCCAGACGTGTTTGATACCGACGCGATGAATGGCGGTAATTTGTGCTGAGGTGGTCAGCAGAAAACCGTCGCGCAACGTGGTGGAACTGTGGCGCGAAAGCTCCAGCCGCTGGACATACATGATGCCCAGCCGCAGCGCGTTGACGCCTAAACGCTTGATCACTGTCTCTCTCCAGAAAAGAGGGCTTTAGTCATTATCGGCACGGCGCGGCGAAACTTTAGCCTTTGGGCGCAAAATCGCCCCTTTTTTTCGCCCGGGCTATCAAGGTCCTGACGGGGAAGCGGAGACCGCGGCATCGCCTGTTCCCATCTTCACCTTGAACCGCCCCGGCAAGCGTTTAGCGGCTATGCTTCACTATGTGAAGCATTTTTCCGGCCTATTTTATGATTACTCTCACGTAATACCATGCCGTTATGGCGAATCGGCCGGCCTTCGTCAACACTGACGTCATCCTACAACGCAGTGGCTTGTACCTCTGAAGCGAAACCTATCCGATAACGAAAACAGGGCAAAGCCTGATTTGCTCAGGAGATGGCATGAACAATTCCAGTCCTCACTACGCCGCGACGTACCCTGGCGCCAATCCGGCTTTTGAACAATTGAGCATAGATCATTTCCTATTCTTGATAAAACGATATATTAAAAATGCAATTATTGCAATGAGTATGGTAACAAATGATGAATAAAGAAAACTATTTATTTCATTCTTTGTGATAGAAGAGAAATTACAACCTTTCTCCCAGAGATAAATATAGATATTAGATAGAAAGGGTACAAATATTAATAAATAGAATGCCTTATTTGTTGTTTTGCTATTAGTAATGTCAAAAAATAATGCTAAAAGTACATATGTCAAAGGAGTGCCGATGGTAAATTCCATAATCAAGACCGTTAATCAGTTGAACCTGGAAACTATTTAGGGTGGTTTGCAAAAAAATAATTTTCTATAGAAATGCGTTGTCACATGATTGTCGCTGATTAAAACCTCCTTAACACTATGCAGCCCCCTGTAGAGTAATCGAAAAAAGTTAATGCTAAGATTACACTAATCGTGTTATCAGTTTATAATCAGGTTCCTATGGATGTTGTAAGCTTTTTGCAATTGCGGCTGCCGACCATCATACCACCCTACCCAGTTAGATAATTGACTGATGTGTCATTGGGGAGAGTAATTATGGCTAACTTGGAACCGACCTCGCTATTTTTACATCTCGCCGCTTCTATTTATCGTTGTCGGTGCCTCAGTACGCTTTTCTCAACTTGGTTTTATCCGTAATGAGTATTAATGAAGTTGACATTGATCGGCCCCGCCCCACGTATACATGGTATTCAACGCCTTTAACGCATTCAATGCATTCGACGCATATCCACCGGGCAAACCCAATATCGTCAGGCCATAACTCACTGAAATCTGGTTTAAAAAATGCAGGTCTGCTGTGTCAGCAATACTGGATGTTCCTCTTTCATCTGTGCGCCAAATTTAAACATCGTCATCTACGGCTTATGCGGTGAGGGCCGGGGATACACCGCGCCCGCAGGTTTAACACGGCCCAGCGAAAAGAGCCCAGTACGGGTTGCAAGAAACCGCAGGGATCAACGCCAGTTCCATAAGGATACGCCACCGACTGTTTTCGCTGTCAATTCTGCTGGGGTTGCGACAAATGTTTTAGCGCATGGGGTGAGGGGGGGTTGGCTTATCACCGGCGACACGGCGCCAGTCGGTGAATAAGGCGACCAAAAACATCTACGCCCTCAAGCACATTAGGTTGATCAGATGCTGATGCGCTTGCCCGGTAACGTCATTGGTTTACCTTTTCGCCGGATACGGGAAAATAAAACAAAAAGCGTTATGGGGGGTTATCGACTAACTGCTTGAATATTAATGCTGTAGAAAGGTATAAGGGATGACGAGAAGAGGGTGCCCGGACTCGGAATCGAACCAAGGACACGGGGATCTTCAATCCCCTGCTCTACCGACTGAGCTATCCTGGCAACGGGGCGCATATTAAACCGTATTGATCGCATGGCGTCAACGCCTAATTTATCTACGCGGTGCGTTTGCTGCGTTTTCAGGCAGCCGCGAGGGCGTCCAAGGTGCCCATTTGCCGGCGAGGGCAGGCTGCCGGCAAAGGGGCGAGGTAATATTTAGTTATTTCATAATTTAACTAAATATAACTATTAACTTAATTATCATAAAGTTAATAAGATGGCGCGTTATCGCGCTTGGGGGGTTTTTTCTTGAACCCGGCGGGGAAACATGCAATTATTGCGCAAATTTTTTATCACTTCTTATTACGCAGAGGATCACAGGAGGCCGCCGCTATGCATTCAGCACTGTCGCCGCGTCTGGTCACGGGGCAGCCTTGTCCAGTGATGCGGATATCCTGCCCGCATTTTCTCTACCGCGCGTATTCGTCCGTCATCACCATGCGGTGAGGGCTCTTAGGCTCACTGTTAGGCATTAGTAAGAACAGACGTCCGGCTCTGCTTTTACTGATGTCTATTGGCTGCTGCTGATTCCAGTCTCTCCATTAAGTTGCGCTTTCCTTTTTCGGGAAAGTACGGCCGGCATCGGGTGCGGGACGCGTTTGCTCTCCCATTGCGTGCTCAGGCACATCGACTCATCCTTACCTTAGGGCATCGGTGATATGACTTTGTTAAAAATAGCCGCCAGCACCACGCTGGCCGATCGTCTGCACACTCCGCGCGCGATAGTGCCGCTGGACCAGACCGATTTCACGGATGTGGCCGCGCTGGTTGTTTCCGTTGAGGATGCCCGGTCGGGCGTGCTGGCCGTGCTGCGCAATACCTGTTTTTCCATTCCGGCATTCGTCGGCGTTGACGTCGCACGCCGCGACGACGGTGTCGCGCTGCAGGCCGGCGTCGAACCGCTGTGGCTTGATGATGCGGCCCCCGCGGCCGCGCGGTTGGAAGCGGCCGCGGATGGCTATCAGCAGGCGCTGCTGCCGCCGTTTTTCGATACGCTGACGCGCTATGTCGCCATGGGCAACAGTACCTTCGCCTGTCCGGGGCATCAGGGCGGGCAATTCTTTCGCAAGCACCCCGCCGGGCGGGCGTTTTATGATTTCTTCGGCGAAAATGTTTTCCGCCAAGGTGTTCAACGCCGATAAAACCTACTTTGTGCTTAACGGGACCTCTTCGGCTAATAAAGTCGTGACCAATGCTTTGCTGACCCGCGGCGATCTGGTGCTCTTTGACCGTAATAATCACAAGTCGGTGCACCATGGCGCGCTGTTGCAGGCCGGCGCCACCCCAGTGTATCTGGAAACGGCGCGCAATCCGTTCGGCTTGATTGGCGGCATTGATGCCCATTGCTTCGACGATGCCTACCTGCGCCAGCGGGTGGCAGAGGTTGCGCCGCAGCGGGCGGGCGATGCGCGGCCGTTCCGTTTGGCGGTGATCCAGCTGGGTACTTATGATGGCACCATCTATAACGCCAGGCAGGTGGTGGATAAAATTGGCCACCTGTGCGATTACATCCTGTTTGACTCCGCCTGGGTGGGGTATGAGCAGTTTATCCCCATGATGGAGCAATGTTCGCCGCTGTTGCTGGATTTAAATGAGAACGATCCGGGGATCTTTGTCACCCAATCGGTGCACAAACAGCAGGCGGGGTTTTCGCAAACTTCGCAGATTCATAAAAAAGACATCCATATCAAAGGGCAAAAACGGTTCTGCAATCATAAGCGGTTTAACAATGCCTATATGCTGCATGCGTCCACCAGCCCGTTTTATCCGTTGTTCGCGGCCATTGAGATCAACGCCAAGATCCACGAAGGGGCCAGCGGCCGGCGGATGTGGATGGCGTGCGTCAAACTGGGTATTGAGACCCGCAAGCAGCTTTTGGCGGAGTGCCGCCTCATTAAGCCGTTCGTGCCGGACTACGTTGACGGCCGGCGCTGGCAGGATCATGCCACCGAGGACATGGCGCATGAAAAGCGCTTCTTCAATTTTGTTCCCGGCGATCGCTGGCATGGCTTTGATGGCTATACCCGCGATCAGTATTTTGTCGATCCCTGTAAACTGCTGCTGACCACGCCGGGAATCGACGCCGCCAGCGGACGCTATACTGCATTTGGTATTCCGGCCACGATTCTGGCGACCTATTTGCGCGAGAACGGCATTGTGCCGGAGAAATGCGATCTTAATTCCATCCTGTTCCTGCTCACCCCCGCCGAAGATGCGGCGAAGATGCGCCGGCTGGTGGAGGTGCTCAAGCAGTTTGAACGCTATATTGAGCAAGATGCGCCGCTAACAGCGGTGTTGCCCAGCATTTGCGAGAAATACCCCTGGCGTTATCAAGACTATACCCTGCGCCGTTTGTGTCAGGAAATGCATGACTTGTATGTCAGTTTTGACGCCAAGCATCTACAGCAGGATATGTTTCGCCAGCCCCATCTGCCGCGTATGGCGCTAAACCCGCAGGAGGCTAATAGGGCTTTTCTGCGCGGCGAGATAGAGCTGGTTCCTCTGTCCAGGGCAGAGGGACGTATTGCCGCCGAGGTGGCGTTGCCTTATCCGCCGGCCGGGGGTGCTGTGCGTTGTGCCCGGCGAGGTCTGGGGCGGGCCGGCGTGGCGCTATTTCCTGGCGTAGGAAGAGGAATTGAACCTGCTGCCCGGCTTCCAGCCGTAGCTGCAAGGGGTGTATGTCCAGCAAGATGACTGCGGCACCCGGCGGCTGTATGGCCATGTGGTCTGCCGCTGACGGCTACGGTTAGCCGCATGCCGTTTACTGCCGCGACGGCACGCGCGCCATGGCTGCCGCTTTGCCGGCCATGGTGGATTGTGCCTCCCGCGCTTGGACCTGGGGCATTTGAGGTGGCGACATATGTGCGCCGCGCAGGCATTGTCGCACTTATGCCAGCCATGATCGCGGAACCCTCACGCGCTTGGACATAGGGCGTTGAGGTGGTGATACCGTCGCGCAGCGCGCGCAATTATCGCACTGTTGCCGGCCACGGTCGCGGCACTCTCTCGCGTTATGGCCTAGGGAGGGGTGGTGGCGATATCGGCGCGCAGCGCGCGCAATTATCGCATTACTGCCGGCCATGGTCGCGGCACCCTCTTGCGTTATGGCCTAGGGCGTGGTGGTGGCGACATCAGCGCGCCGCGCGCGCCGATGTCGTCCGCCGCCGTCAGCGCCGGTAGTTCTTTTGCAGATTATTCACTTTATACAAGTAGCGACGCGATTCCGCCGACGGATGCTGCGTGGACAGCGTTTGATAAACCTGATCCGGCGGCATGCCGTTAATTATCTGGAACGCCCGGTTTTGATCGCGCGAGAACACCAGCAGCACGCTGCCGGCGCCGCCGTTATAGGCGGTGATCACCGCATAACGCCGCGATGTCGGATTGACGATGCCGCCCAAATAGCTGTTTTGCAGCATCGCCAGATAGGCGGTGCCGGTATCGATATTATTTTCCGGATCGAACAGGTAGCTGCGGCTCGGCTGGCCCCATTTGCCTTTCATTTTAAACACGTCGCGTCCAGCGCTGTGCTGCACCACCTGCATGAGACCCAGCGCGTCGGCGTGGCTCACCGCATAGGGGTTGAAGCTCGATTCCGTCTGCATAATCGCCAGGATCAGCGATTGATCAACGCCATACTGCTGCGAAGCTTTGCGCACCATGCCAAGGTATTTATGGGCGCGTTTGTCCACATGGTTCGGCACCAGCTGAATAGTGATGGACCAAATTTGCCGCAGGCCGGTGGTGCGGGTTTGTAAGCGGGTTTGCAGCAAATAATCGGCAAAATGGGCGGCGCGCCACTCCCAGCGGATCGGCTCACCGTTATTATCCAGCACCTGACCATAGAGGAAAGGATCTTTGCTGATAGGAATATCGTCCGCATCCGAGTACAGATCGATCGTGCCGGGATCGTTACCCATTAATAGCGTACTGATGATGGCCTGGCGCAAATGCGCGCTGGGGTTGTCGCCAGCGATGGTTTCGACGGTAATGGTTCCGGCATCAAAATTGATGTGGCTGCGGGTTTCGTATTGATCGGTGTATTTTACGTAGTCTTTCGGCCCGGCAATCAGAACTTCATTCAGCCCCCAAAGATTTTCAATGTTGTGGGCGAACTGCCCCATCAAAATATCGAAACCGTTAGTGTCTTTTATGTAGGCTTCATTTTCGGCATTGTTTTTACTGCTGGAACAGGAGATCAATAACGGGGCAATGATCACTAAAGGTAATATTTTCTTCATGTTACGGGACGTGTCAGGACTGGAAATTTCCGGGGCGCCAGGCACCCCGAAAAGGCGTTATTCGCTCGGCGGGGTATACCCATGGATATGCACATCCTGACCTTCAAACAGGAAATTGATCATCTCCTGCTCCAGCACCTTACGATCGGCGACATTCATCATGCTGAGTTTTTTTTCGTTTATTAGCATCGTTTGCTTGGTCTGCCATTGCGCCCAGGCTTCTTTAGAAATGTTGTCAAAAATACGTTTTCCCAGTTCCCCTGGGTAAAACTGGAAATCCTTCCCTTCGGCTTCACGTTTTAAAAAAGTACAGTAAATCGTTCTGCTCATCATTCTTCCTCTTTGTTGGCAGCCGCTGGCAATAAAGCAGCTTGTCGAGGCTGACGTAGTTGGCTTAGTAAACGCTCGACCGGCGCCGCCAGTCCGACCGCCGGCGGCTGGGCTAAGTTATACCAGAGTCCGCTGCCTTCATCCATGCAGCGTTTCGTTGTGCCGACCTGTTGCCACATCGGCACAATATCCAGATGGAAATGGCTGAAGGTATGGCGAAACGCCGTCATTTGTTCAAGGTGGCCGTCCGGCAAACCGCGCTCGGTCAGCCAGAGCGACAGCGCCTGCGGGTCGGCAAACTGCGGGAAACAAAACAGCCCGCCCCACAAACCTGCCGCCGGGCGTTGCTCAAGCCACACGCGGTTGCCATCCTGCAGCAGCAGAAACCAGGCGGTTTTTTCCGGCAGGATCTGCTTCGGTTTTTTGCCCGGATAGCTGGCCCAGCTATGGGTGGCGTAGGCTTGGCAGCCTAAGTGCAGCGGGCAAAGCTCGCATTTCGGCCGCGAGCGGGTGCACACCATCGCCCCCAGATCCATCATGGCCTGATTGAATTGTGCTACCCCCTGCGCCGGGGTGACCTGTTCACTGTGCCGCCACAGACGCTGCTCCGACTCTTTTTTCCCGGGCCAGCCGGCAATGGCATAATAGCGGGCGAGCACCCGTTTGACGTTACCGTCAAGAATAGGATAGTGCCTGTCCAGCGCCAGCGACAATATGGCGCCTGCGGTGGAGCGGCCAATGCCGGGCAGGGCGCAAATGGCGTCAAAGTCTTCTGGAAATTCGCCGTCGTGCCGCTCGCTAATAAGCTGGGCCGCTTTATGCAGATTACGTGCATGGGCGTAATAGCCCAGGCCGGTCCATAAATGCAACACTTCATCCAGCGGCGCCGCCGCGAGTTGGCAGACGGTAGGGAATTTGGCCATGAAGCGTTGAAAATAGGGGATGACGGTCATCACCTGCGTTTGTTGCAGCATGACCTCCGATAACCAGACCTTGTACGGCGTTTTTTCC
The DNA here is from genome assembly GCF_018777395.1 of Candidatus Sodalis endolongispinus. Lineage (GTDB taxonomy): Bacteria > Pseudomonadota > Gammaproteobacteria > Enterobacterales > Enterobacteriaceae > Sodalis_B > Sodalis_B endolongispinus. The sequence continues at coordinate 66,108 of NZ_JAFJYC010000001.1, read as the reverse complement.
AACTGCCAGGGCAGCGTTTTGCGGCCGAACCGCTGGTACCAATCCAGCACGAGTTGCGCGAACTGTGGCGCTTGCGTCATTGTGAAATCATTACCTGTGGGCGAAAATCCGCATCATTATCCTAGTGCGCGATTGCAGCATAGTGCGAACAACCTGTAAACAGGAACTTTCCTCTGTTGCGCGCTTGCTAAACAGCGCTATCTTTGCATAATGCGCGTTTGCCAACCACTTTCACATTGCGGAACTTTATGAGCAACAATGTCATTTCCCCCGAATTCGACGAACAGGGACGCGCGCTGCGGCGGATCCGTAGTTTTGTCCGGCGTCAGGGCCGTCTGACCAAGGGGCAGCAGCATGCGCTGGATACGCTTTGGCCGGCAATGGGAACGGACTATCAGGCGCAGCCGCTCGACCTTACTGCGCTGTTCGGCCGCGCCGCGCCGGTGACGCTGGAGATTGGTTTTGGCATGGGGGCGTCACTGGTGACCATGGCGGCGGCGCATCCCGAGCAGAATTTTATCGGAATCGAGGTGCACTTGCCGGGCGTCGGCGCCTGCCTTGCCAGCGCGCAGGAAGCGGGCGTCAGCAACTTGCGTGTCATGTGTCACGATGCGGTGGAAGTGCTGGAGCAGATGATCCCGGATGCGTCTTTGGCGCTGGTGCAGCTGTTTTTCCCTGATCCTTGGCATAAGGCGCGGCACAATAAACGCCGTATCATACAGGCGCCGTTTGTCGAGCTGGTCGGACGCAAACTCGCCGCCGGCGGTGTTTTACATATGGCGACCGATTGGCAACCTTATGCCGAACATATGTTGGCGGTGATGTCCGATGCCGCGTTTTTCCGTAATCTATCCTCAATAGGCGACTATGTGCCGCGGCCGGCGAGCTGCCCGTTAACCAAATTTGAACAGCGCGGTCAGCGATTAGGTCATGGCGTTTGGGATTTAATGTTTGCCAAAACGGTCTGAGCCATAGGCAGGAGCAATCCTCGTTTTCTTCACGCAGGTCATCATCAGGAGAAGGTATGTTGCGCAAAGCAATGCTCGGATTATTGCTCATGACCGCCTGGCAGGCGCAGGCGGAGTATCAGTGCCCGGTCAAACCCCAGGACGACATTATCATTGCGCCGCAAACGGTGCAGGTGATAGGCCAAAGCGGCACCTTGACCATCACCCCGGCGGGGGAGGTTCAGCGTGACGGGACGCCGGACAGCGCCAGCAGGCCCAGGCTTATCAGAGCGCCCTGCGGCGGGATCTACCCTGGATTGACGAGGGCGCCCGTGCGCACCTGGAAAAAGGCCGTCAGGCGCTGGATAGGATTATCGTGCAGCAGCTCGGCCGCGACAGTAATGTGCGCAATCGGCTGACCACCCTGGACAGTCAGCTTAAGCAGCAGATGAACCGTATTATCGAGTATCGCAGCGACGGCCTCACTTTCCATCATCAGGCCGTGAGTCAGGTAGAGCAGGACGGCCGTCATATTGTGGAACAGAGCATGGGCGGCGTGGGCGGCCTGCAACAGGCGCTACAGACGGAATGGAATAATCAGGAACAGGATTTCCAGCAATTCGGGCGGGATGTCTGCCAGCGGGTAACCGCCCTTGAGCAGCAGCGCCGCGATCTGGTCAAGGCGCTGCCCTGAACGGCGTTGGTGAAGCTGACAAATTGAACCTTGCCGAAGTGCGGCTAACGCCTCAGGTGCCGCCGAATTGAACCTTACCGCAGCGCGGCTAACGCCTCAGGTGCCGCCGAATAGAACCTTGCCGCAGCGCGAGATAAAGCCTGAGGTGCCGACGTGAGCTGCGGGGCCTGGAGTGGGCGGCCAGTGAGAAGACAGGCGATGAGCCCGGGCGCGTGGCGATAGGCACTACGATTATGGCCAACGCGCTCACCGCCTGCATGGCATCCGCGCCTTACATAAACAGCTCCAGCAGCGAGTTGAGGAATAATTTTCCTTTCTCTGTCACCTGCCAGTGGCTGGCGCTCTCGGTGATATACTCGCCGGCCAGCGCGCGCTCCAGCGCGGGGCGCACCGCGTCTTCCGTCAGCCCGGTGAAGGCGGTGAACTCGGCGCGCGGCGCCGCTTCCAGTAACCTGAAACGGTTCATGAAATATTCAAACGGTAACTCAGCCGGCGCCACCGGATAGCGTTTAGCCAGATAATTGCCCTGCATATAACCGCGCGGATGGCGGGTTTTCACCGTGCGTAATACCGCGACGTCCGGCTGGGTCAGCTTGCCGTGGGCGCCGCAGCCGATGCCAAGGTAATCGCCAAAGCGCCAATAGTTGAGATTATGGCGGCACTGGAAGCCGGGACGGGCGTAGGCGGAGGTTTCATACTGGCGGTAACCCGCCGCCTTCAGCAGCGAGTCGCCGCGCTGGTAGATGTCCCAAAGCGCATCATCATCCGGCAGCGCCGGCGGCCGCGAGCCAAATAACGTATTCGGCTCGATGGTCAATTGATACCAGGAGAGATGCGGCGGCGCCAGGGCAATCGCCTCGGTCAAATCATCAAGCGCGCCCGCAAGCGACTGATCCGGCAGGCCGTGCATCAAATCAAGATTAAAACTGCGCAGGCCCAGTGACGCCGCCAGCCGCGCCGCGCGTCGGGCCTCCTCCGCGCCATGGATGCGGCCAAGGCGGGCAAGCTTATCCGCCGCAAAGCTTTGTACGCCGATGGAAATACGGTTGATCCCCGCCAACTGGTAGCCCGAGAAACGATCCGCCTCGACCGTGCCAGGATTGGCTTCCATGGTAATTTCGGCGTCCGGCGCCAGCGGCAGACGCTGGCGGACGCCGTCAAGCAGCGACTGCATGGCGCTGGCCGAAAGCAGACTGGGGGTGCCGCCGCCGATAAATATGGTGTTGACGGTGCGACCCGATGTCAGCGGTAGGTCATGATCCAAATCCGCCAGCAGATGATCGACATATTCCTGATGCGGCACTTCGCCCTTTAGCGCATGGGAATTGAAATCGCAGTAAGGGCATTTTTGCACACACCAGGGAATATGCAGGTACAGGATGAGCGGCGGCAAATTAGGCATGGCGCAGCGCATACAGCAGGCCAGCCAGCGCCCGGCCGCGGTGGGAAAGCGCCTGCTTTTCTTGCGCGCTGAGCATGGCGGCGGTGCGGCCTTGTTCAGGCAGCAGGAAGACGGGATCGTAGCCGAAACCGCCGGCGCCGGAGGGCGATGATGCCGGCCCAGCTGCCATGGCACACCAGCGGCGTCGGATCGTCGGCATGGCGCAGATAGACCAATACGCAATGGAATTGCGCGGCGCGCTGGCCGTCCGGTACCGAGGCCAGCGCCGCCAGCAGCTTGTCCAGATTCTGCCGGTCGCTGGCCTGCTCGCCCGCATAACGGGCCGAGTAAATGCCCGGTGCGCCGGCAAGCGCATCCACCGCTAAGCCTGAATCATCGGCGATGGCCGGCAAGCCGGTGACCCGGGCCGTGTGACGGGCCTTTATCAGCGCGTTTTCAATAAACGTCAGACCGGTTTCTTCCACCGATGTTACACCCAGCGCGCTCTGCGCCACTATCTCCATGCCGAAATCCGCCAGCGCGCCGGCGAGTTCGCGTACTTTACCGGCGTTGCCGGTGGCCAGGACTACTTTTTGCATAGGAATAACCATCATTATCGTGCGCCGCACGGTGTCACCGCGGGCATTTATTCAGGAGGGTCAGGCGTCCAGCAGTCGTGCAATGACCTCGGGCAACTGCCGGGGCTGGTCGATTCTGAGCTGTTTATGGCGCCCCAGTTCCCCTTTTTCAAGGATCACCCGGCTCTTTGCCACACCAAATTCTTTCGCCAGGAAACGAATCAAATGGCTGTTCGCCTGGCCATCCACCGGCGGCGCCGTGATGGCGACCTTGATTTCATCGCCGTGGGCGACGGCGATATGGTCGCGGCTGGCCATGGGCTGAATATACAGCCGCAGCACCAGCGCGTCGCCCTCGCGCCAAACGCCGATCACAGGCGATACCAAATTCCCGGGAACAAATCCATGCCAAGATAATTCAGGGCGTACAGGATAAGGATCACGATTATCGCCGAAAAATCGATGCCGCCCATGGCCGGCAAAATGCGGTGGATAGGGTACATCAGCGGTTCGCTTAATTGATAAAGTACCGCGTCCATTGGGCTGCGTCCCTGGCTGACCCAGCTAAGCAGTGAGCGGATAATCACCACCCAGAACACCAGTTCCCCGGCCGCTTTCAACAGCGCCAGCAGGCCGACCAGCACGTAAATGGGATCGAGGATCAGGACATGCATCTCAATCAGCGTCAGCAGCGGGAATTTGATCATCGCTAGAATAAATGCCAACAGCAGCGAGGCGGTGTCCAGCGGCCCAAGGGCGGGAATAACCCGGCGCAGCGGCCCGATCACTGGTTGGGTGATTTTGACGATAAATTGCGAAAAAGGATTATAAAAGTCGCAGCGCGTCCACTGCATCCAGATGCGCAGCAGCAGCACCATAATATAGAGATCGATAAGCGTTTTGACCAAAAACGTCAGCGTCAGCATAAGAAGGTAATGTCCTTAATCAGGTTAACAAGCGCCGCGTCGGCGACAATACTCAAAATAATTTTTCCATCTCTTCGGCGCGCGCGACCGCCGCTTGCATGGCGCTGGCGACGGTACGGGGCAACTGCTGCTGCTCGAAAACCTGCAACGCCGCAGCGGTGGTGCCTCCTTTCGAGGTCACATTTTGCCGCAGTGTGGCAAAGGGGATATCCCCCGCCTCCGCGGCCAGCGCGGCGGCCACGGCGGCGGCTTGCAGCACCAGGGTGCGGGCGGTGCTTTCATCAAAACCCATCGCCTGCGCCTGCTGCTGCATGGCTTCCATAAACAGGAAAAAATAGGCCGGCGCACTGCCGGCGGCGGCGATCACGCCGTTGATATCGCTTTCCTGCTCTAGCCAGCATAGTTTTCCCACCGCGCCCATTAACTGGGCGCTGAAGGCCCTGTCCTCCTCGCGGGTCTGCGGCGGCGCGTACAGGCCGCTCATCCCTTGGCCCAACAGACAGGGGGTATTTGGCATCACTCGCACAATGGCGATATTTTCGCCCAGCAGCGCATAAAACCGGCTCACGGTAACACCTGCGGCAATGGAAAGCACCAGTTTGCCAGAAAAATCTATCTCCCCGCGCAGGGTGTCGCAGACCTGGGCGATAAGCTGCGGCTTGACCGCCATTATCACCACATCCGCCGCGCGCACGCCGCGCAGATTATCGCCGCTGCTTTGCACGCCGTAGCGCTCGGCCAGCGCGTCGCGGTGGGTGGCGGAGTGGGCGCAAACCGTAATCAAATGCGCGGGATAACCGTTATCCACCAGTCCGGCGATGATGGCCTGCGCCATATTGCCGGCGCCGATAAAATTGATGTTACGCTGTTGCATGCTATTCCTCGTTAAGCTGTCTGGTGACGACGGGAGCTTATTCTCTGGCGCCGAAAATCGCGGTGCCAATCCGCACCAGCGTACTGCCGGCGGCGATGGCCGCCGGCATATCGTCCGTCATGCCCAGCGATAACGTATCTACGCCGGGGTGAACGCGTTGTAAGGCCTCATACAGGGCGGACACGCGCTTGAAGACCGCCAACTGGCGCTGGAAATCGCTTTCCGGCGCCGGTATCGCCATCAGACCGCGCAACCGCAGGCGCGGGCACTCGGTGACCAGCGCCGCCAGCGTCAACATCTCCTCGGGCGCGATACCGGCTTTGGTGGCTTCGCCGCTAATGTTGATTTGAATCAGCACGTTGAGCGGCAGCCGTTCCACCGGCCGCTGATCGTTCAACCGCCGGGCCAATTGCGGGCGGTCCAGGGTATGGCACCAGTCGAAATTTTCCGCGACCGACCGGCTTTTATTGGACTGCAACGGACCGATAAAGTGCCAGATAAGACCGGCGCCCTCTGGCCGCTCACGGAACCAGCCGATTTTTTCCACGCCCTCTTGCACATAATTTTCCCCGAAGGCCCGCTGACCGGCTTCGATGGCGGCTTCGATCGCCGTCACAGGTTTGGTTTTACTGACGGCGAGCAAGGTAATCTGCCGGGGATCGCGGCCGCAATCCTGCGCAGCCGTGCGGATTTGCCGATGAACGCGCTGTAGATTTTGCTCGATAATGCTCATGGTTTCAGGAGGTCATATGGAATTGGATAATCTGGTGGGCCATAGTGTAAAGCATAATGCCTCCGATCTGCACCTTTGTCCCGGCCGGCCGCCGATAATTCGCGTGGATGGTCTGCTGCGGCCGCTGGAAGCGCTGGCCTTGACCGAGGGCGCTATCGCCGACTGCGCCCGGCGCTATCTTGACGCCCGCCAGCGACGTTTGCTTGCGCGCGGCGGCCAGCGTCTGCGCGCCCACTTTTTTTTGCAACAGGGCGGTCTGGCCGTAAGCCTGCGGATTATTCCCTCCCGGCCGCCATGCATGGCGGATCTGGGGCTGCCGGAGGCGGCGGTGGAGCTGCTGTCGCAGCCGCGGGGACTGGTGCTGGTGACCGGCCCGGCGGTCAGCGGGAAATCCAGTTCGCTGGCGGCGATGGTGAACCACCTCAACGACAGCCGGTCGCTGCATATCATTACCCTTGAGGATCCCATCGAACACCTGCACGCCTCCAGGCTCTGCCTGATTCACCAGCGGGAAATCGGGCGCCACTGCAGCGGCTTCCGTCAGGGGCTGCGCGCCGCCCTGCGCGAGGATCCCGACGTTATCCTGCTCGGCGAGCTGCGCGATTGCGCAAGTATTGCGCTGGCGCTCACCGCCGCCGAGACCGGCCATCTTTTGCTGTGCACGCTGCACGCCCGCAGCGCCAGCCAGGCGGTTGACAGGCTGGTGGATGCCTTTCCCGCGGCTCAGCAGCATTTTGCCCGCATGTTGCTCGCCGGCATTCTGCTGGGGGTCATGGCGCAGCAGCTGGTGCGTCGCCCTGCGGGAGGGCGGATGGGGCTGTTTGAGCTGCTGACCATGACTCCCGCGGTACGTCATTTGATACGCGAGGGGAAAACCCATCTGCTGCAGGGACTGCTGCCGGGCTGTCGGCGCGCGGGAAACCGGCCTTCGCCCGCGATGTCCTGAAATAAATCGCGCTATCCAGCCTTATTGTTTTACTTGTTGCGGGTATCACGAGACGCCATCACGGCGCCGTGCCGCTGGGGGCCGTGCCGCCGTGGTTTGCTTTGTTATTAGCCATTTTGCCAAGGATTGTTTTGCCTCTTGTCATGCCGTTTCGTATGCTGCTGCTGTCCCAGGCGCTTTATAGCGCTGTGGGAAGGGTAGCGCTATCGCGCTTCACAACAAGGAACTGGTACAAAATGAACATCAAGCCATTGCTTATAGCCGCGGCGTGTCTGGTGACGCCGTTTGCCGGCGTTGCCGGTCAGGCCCATGTTTGTCATTCCTCCACCATGAAAATTGACCTCAGCAAAGGCCCAGGCAGTCATGAATTATCAGACAGCGTTGTTTTTAACTGCCCTGACGCCGGCAGTAAAACCATCCCAGCGCTGGCGCAGGACGGCTGGAAAATTGTCTCGGTGACCGAGCAGGGTGGACCTGATGACGATGCTGACGTGACCAATATGTATTTTGAGCTGGTGATCCAAAAAGATTAAGCCCCGTCGTCTGCCGGCGGCGGCCATTCCGGCCAGCCGCCGCAGTCCACGCCCGCCAGGTCCATCGCCTTGCACAGACGTAACTGGCGCAAATAGTGATGGATGCCCATGCCGGTATGGTGTTTGAACATCACCCGCAGGGTGCGGGCATTCAGACCGTACTGGCGGCAAAAATCCTCCAGGCGGAAGGGCGCGCTGATATTGACGCGCAATGCCATCAAAAGCAAATCGAGTTGTTCGGCGTCGGAAATGTACGGGCTGTACGGTGCGTGACGAAAACGTCTTGCCATGAGCGCCAACTGCAAAAATAGGGTTTCGCTCAACAGCAGCGACAGCGTGTCGGATTTCATACATTCCTTAGACAGCGCATCGACGCTCTGGCGCAAAATCGCCATGCCGTGGGTACTCAAGCGCCAATATTGGCGCTGTTCAGGCCCCGTTACCCGGCCGGGGAGCAACGCCTGCCAATTAACGTTCAAGGTAAGCAGGTCGCGGCGATACAACACATTATCCAAGGCCAAATCGTTGACCGACTCATAACCGTGGCGGTCGCAGGCGTTGATATAGAAGACATCGCCGCAGGTGATGGGGTAGGGCACATCATTGAGGGTATGCAGACCATTGCCGCGCCAGACAAAGACAATTTCGTCAAACTCGTGGCAGTGCTGTGGAAAGGCGGGCTGCGGCCGGCGACGGTAACTGCGGTTTTATCCGTCAAAAAATAATCGGAAACGTGCAGCTTAAGGCCATTCATGCCGTTATCCCCTAAGCTCAAAGGTAATGGGGAATAATGACATAATTCTATAGATAATTATCTGATGATCGTTGCAAAACGCATTTATTTCCGGGGCGGCGAGGCGGGAGTATGACCCGGCGTCCTCCCGCCCCGTGCCGGGACTATTGCAGCCCTGCATCCCCCTGGCGCAGCATTTTCGGCGAATGGGAGAATTCACGTCGGAACTGCGTGGAAAAGTGATTACTGTCGCTAAACCCGCAGGCGTGCGCGATTTCCGTAATCGTTTTATCAGACTGTTTCAGCTGCTTACGCGCCTCCAACAGGCGTAGCCGGTTCAAATAGCGCTGGGGCGTCATTCCGGTTTGCTGTTTTAGCTGACTATGCAGGGTGCGCAGCGGTAACTGAAATTGATCGGCGAGCGTAAGCCAGTCGACATTGTCGCTGAAGTTGTGCTGTAGCCAGCGTAACAAGTCTTGCAGGCGCTGATCGCGGTTGCCGTCGCTGTGGGCCTGAAAACACCCCTGGCGCAGCACGATTAGCAACTGCAGAAATTGCCCTTCGCTGGCGGCGATATTCTCCGGCGACAGATCACCGCTCAGCGCGTCGAGACGGTGAATCAATTGCTTAGCCTGCTGGAGCGAGGCGTGATTGACCTGCCAGTGAACCTGTCGCTCCCCCGGCCCTTCGCCTGGCAGGAACGGCGCGATATCCTGCAAAAAACGAAACCCGTTGGGGGCGCGGTACAACACGTTAATCATGTTCAGTCGATCCACGCTTTCAAACAGGTGGTGGTCATCGGCGCGGACAAAACAGACGGTGCCGCTGCACAGCGTGTGGGGCTGATCGTTGAAGACATGAATGCCCGATCCGTTTTCCACCAGCACTATCTCCCAGAAATCGTGATAATGCTCGGGAAAATCCCATTGCGGCAGGCGGGGTTCGATGGCTACCGTAGCGTCTGGGGAAACAAAAAAATCATCACCATACAGTAACGTCATTTCAGGCACCTCAGCATGATACAGGGACCTTATCTTATGCCGCGATAACGCCGTCCGCCTTCAATTACTGACCGTCAAACGCTGCATTGCGGTTTTTTTTTCAAGGTTTTGCCACCTGTTACCAAATTTGCGGAGAAGATCACAAGGCGCAGCCCGGCGGCGGGTTGTTAAAGGTGAGCAATATTGCTTTTGTGATCGACTTCACATTCAACTTGACGATTTTGCCAGCCCGCGATAACCGGTGGCAGCCACCGGAAGGTGGCGCCTGCGGATCCTGCCTACACTGCCAGCCAGCGTAGTGACGAGGACAAGGACTATGGCGGTGCGAAATGTGATAGCGGTCGATCTGGGCGCCACCAGCGGCCGAGTCATGCAGGCGGTCTGGGATGACGTCGCGCAGCAAATAAGCCTGAAGGAAGTACACCGATTCGCTAACGGCTTTGTACAGCAGCAAGGGGCGGATTGTTGGGATCTGGATCGACTGGAGCAGTCGATCCTCGACGGTATCGGTCAGTTGGATCGCGCCGGCACGATCATCGACAGCATCGGCATCGATACCTGGGGAGTGGATTATGTCCTGCTCGACCAGGCGGGTGAGCGCGTGGAGCCGGCGGTCAGTTACCGCGATCATCGCACTGATGGCGTCATGGCGCAGGTAAGCGCCGATCTGGGCCGGGAAGAAATCTACCGACGCACCGGGATCCAATTTCTGCCGTTCAACACCCTCTATCAGTTGAAAGCCTGGCGGCAGCGGCAGCCGCAGGAGGCGGCGAAGGTCGCGCACCTGCTGCTGATCCCAGATTATTTTCATTACCTGCTAACCGGTGCGCTTAATTGGGAATATACCAACGCGAGCACCACGCAGTTGCTTAATGTGGCGACGGGCGACTGGGATCATACCTTGCTGGCGTATCTCGGGCTTCCCCGAAGCTGGTTCGGGACCCTACGCCAACCGGGTAATACGCCCGGTTATTGGTTCAGTCCCTCCGGGCAGCGAATACCGGTCATCGCCGTGGCGAACCACGATACTGCCAGCGCGGTGGTCGCCTCGCCGCTGCAAGACGAAAGCTGCGTCTACCTCAGTTCCGGCACCTGGTCGCTCATGGGCGTGGAGAGTCGCACCCCCATTAGCGATAGTCGCGCGCTGGCGTTGAATATCACTAATGAAGGCGGTGTGGACGGCCGCTACCGGGTGTTGAAAAACATTATGGTCCTGTGGCTGCTGAACCGCATTACGCAAGAGCTGGCGATAGCCGAACTGCCGGCGCTGCTGGAAGCGGCCGCCACCCCGCCGCCTTTTACCAGTCTGATAAATCCTAACGATGAACGCTTTATTAACCCTCCCTCAATGGTGGAGGCCATACGCCAGGCGTGCCGCGAGCGCCAGCAGCCGGTACCGCAAGAGGCCGCGGCGCTGGCGCGCTGCATTCTCGACAGCCTGGCGATGCTCTATCGCCAGGTGCTGCTCGAACTGGGCGCGCTGCGCGGCATTTCCCCGTCCCGGCTGCATATCGTCGGCGGCGGCAGCCAAAACCGCTGGCTCAACCAACTGACCGCCGATTGCTGCCAGTTGCCGGTGTCTGCTGGGCCAGTGGAGGCGTCGACGCTTGGCTATGTGGGATGTCAGCTCATGGCGCTAAACGAGGTGGCGGATGTCGCGGCCTGGCGCCGGATCTTAACGCGCAGTTTCCCGCTGGCGCACTACCAGCCCAGCCCGATACCTGATTTTGCCCATCATTGGCAGCGCTTCCAGGCGCTTTGCCATACGCAATAGGAAATCCTGTTATGAACTCATCCCTTGAACAAGCCTGGCAATTGGCCAGGCAGCGCTACGCCGACATCGATGTCAACGTGGAGCAGGCGCTGGCGCTGCTTGATACGCTGCCCGTTTCCATGCATTGCTGGCAGGGCGACGATGTCGCCGGCTTTGAGGATCCCTCCGTCGCCCTGACGGGGTGGATCCAGGCTACCGGCAATTATCCCGGCAAAGCGACCAACGCCCGGCAGTTGCGTGCCGATCTGGAGCAGGCGTTCAGCCTGATTCCGGGACCGAAGCGGCTCAATTTGCACGCAATCTACCTAGAGGCGGAGCAACCGGTGGCGCGTAACGCCATTGAGCCGGCGCATTTCGCCCGCTGGATCGCCTGGGCGCGGGAACACCAGTTGGGACTGGATTTTAATCCCACCTGCTTTTCCCATCCGTTAAGCGCCGATGGCTTTACCCTTTCCCATGCCGATGACAATATTCGCCAGTTTTAGATTGAGCATTGCCAGGCAAGTCGTCGCATTTCTGCCTATTTCGGCCGCGAACTGGGAACGGCATCGGTAATGAATATCTGGGTCCCGGACGGGATGAAAGATCTCACCGTCGATCGCCTGGGGCCGCGTGAACGGCTGATGGCGGCGCTTGATACGGTATTGGCGGGGAAATTGGACCCACGCCATCATATCGACGCGGTGTAAAGTAAATTATTTGGTATTGGCGCGGAAAGCTACACCGTCGGGTAGGCGGAATTTTATCTTGCCTACGCCACCAGCCGCGTGACCGCGCTGTGCATGGATGCCGGTCATTTCCATCCCACCGAAGTCATCTCCGACAAGATTTCAAGCGTGAGCCTGTTTGTGCCGCGTTTGCTACTGCACGTTAGCCGGCCGGTGCGCTGGGATAGCGATCACGTGGTGCTGCTGGATGATGAAACTCAGGCTATCGCCAATGAGATTGTGCGGCAGAAATTGTTTAGCCGGGTTCATATCGGCCTGGATTTCTTTGATGCCTCCATAAACCGCATCGCCGGTTAGAGCTGGAGGGGGATTATACGGCGCGTCTGGCGCTGCTGGAGGAGCAAAAATCGCTGCCGTGGCAGGCGGTATGGGATCGCTATTGCCAACAACATCACGTACCGGTGGGCAGATATTGGCTGTCGTCGGTGCGCGACTATGAACAATCCGTTTTACGTCAACGCTGAGGATATTTGATTATGAAATCATTACTTTCTTCCTGGTTCGTACAGGGCATGGTCAAAGCGACCAGCGATATGTGGCTCAAAGGCTGGGACGAGCGCAACGGCGGTAACGTAAGCCTGCGCCTGACGCCCGAGGATGTCGCGCCCTACCGGGCGGAATTTAATCCGCAGCCGCGCAGCGAAACGTTATCTGCGCCGGTGCCGGCGCTGGCCGGCAGTTATTTTCTGGTCACCGGCTCCGGCAAGTTTTTCCGCAACGTACAGCTCTCGCCCGCCGACAGTTTGACGCTGCTGCAACTTAATGAGGAGGGCACCGGTTACCGTATTCTGTGGGGGCTTATCGCGGGGGGATTGCCTACCTCCGAGCTGGCCACCCACCTTCAGTCCCACGCCGTGCGCAAGCAGGTCACGGACGGCGGCGATCGGGACATCATGCACTGCCATGCCACTAACCTTATCGCCTTGAGCTACGTGCTGGAGCTGGATACCGCCCGCTTTACCCGCGAGTTGTGGGAAGGCAGCGCCGAATGTCTGGTGGTGTTCCCCGACGGGGTAGGCATCATTCCCTGGATGGTCCCCGGCACCGACGGTATTGGCGCCGCTACCTCGGAAAAAATGCACGCGCATTCGCTGGTGCTCTGGCCTTTTCACGGTATTTTCTCCAGCGGTCCCTCGTTGGATGACGCTTTCGGCCTGATCGATACCGCGGAAAAATCCGCCGAGGTGATGGTGAAAGTCCGCGCGATGGTGGGCAAAAAGCAGACCATCATCCGCGCTGAACTCGTCGCGCTCGGCGAGCGTTTCGGCGTGACGCCGATGGCGGCGGCGCTGGACGTTGAGTCGCGTTGAACGGGGAAATGTAATGATAAGAAAAGCCTTTGTTATGCAGGTCAATCCCGAAGCGCATCAGGAGTATGAACGCCGGCACAATTCGATCTGGCCTGAGCTGGCGCAGACTCTAAAGCAGCACGGCGCCCATCACTACAGTATTTTTCTTGATGAACAGCGCCATCTGCTGTTCGCCTATGTAGAGATGGAATCCGAAGTGCGCTGGAACGCGGTGGCGGAGACGGAGGTTTGCCAGCGCTGGTGGCGCCATATGACCGACGTCATGCCCGCCAACGCCGATAACAGCCCCATCAGCGCGACGCTGCGGCCGGTGTTTTACCTGGAGTAAGCCGGTCCCACGGCAGCGGCGGGAGGGACGCGCCGTTGCCGCCAGTGATAACACCGCCACTGTTGCGGGCCGGGACACCCTGCTGCGAGCTGTGGCCGTGCCGCCTGTGCCGGCCATGACGCCGCAGGCGGAGCGGGGAGGGCGTTGCTGAAGACGCCACAGGTGGAGTGACGGGGGGCTGCCATTACGCCACAGGCGCAGTGCCGAGGGTGTCGGTGATGGCGCCACAGGTAGAGCGACGGGGGTGTCGGCCATGGCGCCACAGGCGGAGCGGCGAGGGTGCCGAAGCGTTACTCGGGAAACTGCTCGAGCCAGCTTTCCAGGATGATCACCGCCGACCCCGCGTCGACTTTGCCCTTCTCCAGCGCGCGAAAGCCGCCGCGCTCAAACAGACCCGCGCGGGCTTCGACGGTGCTGAGGCGCTCATCGTGCAACACCACCTGAACGCCGAAGCGGCCGTGCAGCCGGTTGGCAAATTTGCGTGCCCGGGCGGTCAGCGGCTGTTCGCTGCCGTCCATATTTAGCGGTAAACCCACCACCACCGTTTCCGGCCGCCATTCATTTAGTAATTTTTCGATCTGTTGCCAGTCAGGTACGCCCTCGCGGGCCTTAAACGCCGTCAGCGGCCGGGCGGTACAGGTTATACGCTGGCCAGTAGCCACGCCGATGCTACGCGTACCAAAATCGAACGCCATGATGCTGCTGGCGGCGTCCATCAGGCATGACCCGCCTGGTTGGCGATATTGTGAATATCGATGCCCAAGGTCTTGGCCGCTTCGCGCCAGCGGGCGGCGATGGGGGTATGGAACAGGATCTCGCTGTCGGCAGGGGTGGTAAGCCAGGCGTTTTCCATTAGCTCGCGCTCCAGCTGCCCCTGTTCCCAGCCGGAGTAGCCCAGCGCCACCAACACATCGTCGGGCTGATCGGCGGTGCCGAGCGTCTCCAGCACGTCCTTGGACGTGGTTATCATCGTTTGCGGCGAGATGCCGATACTGGAGCCGAACCCGTCGCGCGGCGTGTGCAGAATAAAGCCGCGGTCATCCGCCAGCTGGCCGCCGGCGAACACCGGTTTATCCAGCCGAATGGCCGGATCGCGGTCGGCAGGCATGATCTTGAGCTTGTGCAGCACGTTTTCCACGGTGAACTGCTCGACGGGCTTGTTGATGACGATACCCATGGCGCCGTCACTGTTGTGCTCGCAGATGTAGACTACCGAGCGTTTGAATAACGGATCCTGCAACGAGGGCATGGCGATAAGAAAATGGTGCTGTAAATTCATGCTTTAATTAGGCAACATCAGTAAGTTTAAAAAATAGACGGTGTTCAGTATGCGGCAAACTGGGGATAAGTCACTGGCCGCAAGCGAAATCGGATTGCGGCCACGTCACACACATCAGCGTTGTTGCGCCGCCAGACGTTTTTCAATGGCGTCCATTAGCATACAGGTGATGGAAACGGGGAAGGCAGCTTCGATTTCCCGCACGCAGGTGGGGCTGGTGACATTGATCTCGGTCAGGCAATCGCCGATGATATCCAGACCGACAAAAATCAGCCCTTTCTTTTTCAGCACCGGCGCCACGTCGCGGGCGATTTTCCAGTCGCTGTCGCTGAGCGGGCGTGCCTCGCCGCGCCCGCCGGCCGCCAGATTGCCGCGGGTTTCGCCGCTTTTGGGAATGCGCGCCAGGCAGTAGGGGACCGGTTCGCCGTCCACCACCAGCACCCGCTTATCACCGTCCTTAATGGCCGGCAGATAATTTTGCGCCATGCAAAAGTGACGGCCGTAACCGGTCAGGGTTTCAACAATGACCGTCAGGTTGGGATCGTCTTGCTTGACGCGAAAAATCGACGTACCGCCCATGCCGTCCAACGGTTTCAGGATGATATCGCCGTGCTCTCGCCAGAAAGCGCGGATGTGATCGTCCCGGCGGCTTACCAGCGTATCCGGCGTATGGCGCGCGAACCAGGCGGTAAACAGTTTCTCGTTACAGTCCCGCAGGCTCTGCGGTTTGTTGACGATGAGCGCCCCTTCATCTTCCGCACGTTCCAGGATATAGGTGGCATAAATAAATTCGGTATCGAAAGGCGGATCCTTGCGCATTAAGATGACATCCAGTTCGCCCAGATTGATGTCCTGTTCGCCGTTAAAACTGTACCAGGCATCATAATCCTGCTTTACCGACAGCAAACGGGTGGAGGCCCGCGCCTCGACGCCGCGCAGATACAGGGAGCTCATCTCCATGTAGTGAATTTCGTAGCCGCGGCTTTGTGCTTCCAGCAGCATGGCGAAGCTGCTGTCTTTTTTGATATTGATGGTGGAAATCGGGTCCATCACGATGCCAAGCTTAATCATTGTCTTCTCCTTTATCCCAAATCGCCGAAACGCACCTGCAGGGCGGTGATGGCGGTGGTCTCAGTGCGTAGCACCCGTGGCCCCAGCAGAATATCGGTAAACCCATCATTGGCGGTCAATGCAATCTCCTCCGCCGACAGGCCGCCCTCAGGCCCAATCAGCAGACGAATGCCGTGCGTCGGCAGAGTATTAATGCTCTGTTCGGCGCGGGGATGCAAATTAAGTTTCAACCCCGCTTCCTGCTCCGCACACCAAGCCTCGAGTGTCATCGCCGGGCGGATCTCTCCGCCAGGCGATTGCGGCCGCACTGCTCACAGGCCCCGATGGCGATTTTGCGCCACTGCTGCAGCTTTTTCTCCAGCCGCTCGCCCTCCAGCTTGACGCCACAGCGCGCCGAAAACAATGGGGTGATCACATTTACCCCCAATTCGATGGATTTTTGGATGGTGAATTCCATTTTCTCCCCGCGTGACATCACCTGTCCCAGATGCAGATGCAGCGGCGATTCGCGATCTTCCCTCTGTGCGGCCAGCACGGTGGCCTCGACGCCCTTTTTGTCTACCCGGGTCAACCGGGCCGCAAACACGTGATTGCTGCCGTCAAACAGCGCTATCGGCGCGTCGACGGTCATGCGCAGCACCCGGCTCACATGATGCGCAGCCTCCTCACCCAGCGCGAGGACGGTGCCGACGGCCAACGGTGCCGGATGATATATTCGAGGTATTCGCATAAGACGTGGTTTCAGTCCTGGTTGTCTTGCCGCTTGCGGCGGGCTTGCCCCCTGCCGGAACGGCCGGCGGAGCGATACTAGTGTAGAGCAGCGCTTTTAAAGGCTGCAAGCCCGCTGAACGTATAGATTGGGGTTGCCCTGAACCGCGGCGATCCGCTGGTTGCGCTTGCATTCCCATTCGGTCACCGGATAGGCACGATCCCATACCTCAAACAGCTGGGTCTGCGCCCGGGAAAGACGTAATTGATAACGATCGCGCATGTAGAAATAGGTGCGGGCGATAGCGCCGCGGGCACGGGCCGGCGGCTCAGCCTGCTTGTTTTTGAAATCGATTTTCATTTCACAGCGGCCGTATTGACCCCCTCCGCCGCGCCACTGGCTGTACTGGTAGTTGCCGCGATCGCCATTGACCTCGCCGATCGCGGGCTGCAAGTTATGCAGGTCAGTTTCAATTTGCCGATACACCGGGTCTTTGGCGCAGTTTTTACGCACGCCGTTTTGCCAGCATTGGCGCTGATGACCGAATTCCCAAGCCGCTACCACATGTTCCCATTCGATGCGGTTGGCGCGCAGCTCGCTTTTACGCACCTGATAGCCGCAGGACGCCAGATCCGGGATGCCCTTTTTGCCCTGCCAGTTGATGCGGCAACCACAATAAAAAGTACCGGGCGCGTCGCGATTGATTTTCACCGCTGCCGCTTTTGCCTGGTTAAAATTGGTGATCTCATGCACCTTGGCCGCGGCGGGAAAGGAAAAGGTAAGTAAGGCGACGGCCAGCAGGCCGAAAATTTTCTGCAGCATATCAGTGTGTTCAATTTGGAAAATCGCAGATTACCTAATTGCGTCGAGACAGGCAAATCGAACGCGCGCCGCGCCGTCAGGTGGAAATCAGGGGAAGCATTGGCGGACTATTACCGTTCCGTACCGGTCGCCTCGGGCTGCAAGATGTCGCCGCAGCGGCGGCAACGGTATTGGGTTTCGCCGCGTATAACGCGGTTATGGCGGCGTACGGTTAGGGCATGTTGCTGGCAGCCGCAGCGGTAGGGAAAGATAGATTTACGCACCGCCGCCGAATCGAATTCATGGGTGCGGCGGGCGGGCGTTTGCAACACGGTCATCATCATCCAGCGCCACTCCCGGCCGTGGGGCGCGACCCGGCCAAATTGGCGATACACCAGCAGATGCGCCAACTCGTGCGGCACCACTTCGTCGATAAAACGTTGCTGATTCTCCAGCAATAACTGCGGGTTCAGGCGGATTTCCCAGCGCTCCAGCCAGGCGTTACCGGCGGAGGTACCGCGCTGTTGAAAGCTTATCGCCGGTTCGGGAAAGGTACAGTCAAAATACTCCCCTGCCTGTGCGAGCTTGGCCCGCAGGCACTGCATGACGCCCTGCTGCAGGGCGATAGGGATGCGTAACGGTTTCATATTCGCCAGCCTAATCGTCGGCGCCAAAGGATGCAACCCTATGGCAACACCAGGCGACGACACGCGGCGAGACCTGGCTACATAAGGTCATAACCACGCCGCCGCGCGCCAAGGGTACAGGGTATATCCAGGGAAGGTTTTCGGGCAAAAAAACGCCGCCGTCCAGTCGGGGCGGCGGCGTTTTGGCCACAGACGTAAGCGGTCAGTCCCGCGCGCCGATTTCGCGCAGCGTTTTGCCGGTCATCAGGTTACGTTCGATATGCTCAAGGGAAACGTTTTTGGTTTCCGGAATCAGCATAATGGTCAATACGATAAACAGAACGTTAAGCGCGCCGTAGACCCAGAAGGTGTTGGCATTACCCAGCGTTTCCAGCATGGTCAGGAAGGTGGCCCCGACTATCATGTTGGCAATCCAGTTGGTGGCGGTGGAGACGGTGATACCGAAGTCGCGCCCTTTCAGCGGCTGGATTTCGGAACACAATACCCAAATCAGCGGGCCGGCGCTCATGGCGAAACCGACGATAAACAACATCAGCATGACAATCGCAAAGTATTTTTGGAAGTCGGTGTCGACGCCCAGATGCAGCAGCGTCCCTAGCACACCCATGCCGACCGACATAACCAGAAAACCGAGTTTCAGGGTCGGTTTACGACCCCAGCGATCCACCAGCCCGATGGCGATAAATGTCGCCAGTACGTTGACCAACCCGACAATCACCGTTCCCCACATTTGGTTGGCGGTACTGGTAAAACCGGCGATACCGAAGATTTTCGGCGCGTAATACATAATGACATTCATACCGGTGAACTGCTGCATCACCTGCAACAGGACGCCGAGAAATACCGCGCGGCGGAAATTGGCGTTGTCTTTAAACAGTGCCCAGCCGCTTTGTTTGATTTTCAAACTTTCGCGGATCTCCTCCAGCTCCTTGCGCACTTGTTCGCTGGAGCTACGCAGCATATCCAGCACTTTCTGCGCTTCATGGTAACGTCCACGGGCCGCAAGCCAGCGCGGGCTTCCCGGCAAAAACAAGACGCCGATAAACAGCAGCACCGCGGGGATGGTGATGATGCCCAGCATCCAGCGCCAGGATCCGCTATAGCTGAAAGCGGTATCAGACAGGTAGGCTGCTAAAATCCCGATGGTGATCATCAACTGATACATGGAAATCATCGAGCCGCGGATCTTTTCCGGCGCGATTTCCGACAAATAAAGCGGTGCGGTATAGGAGGCAATCCCGACCGCCAGACCCAGCAGAATACGGGCGATGATAAGGGATTCTACATTGGGCGATAGCGCCGACCACAGCGAACCGATAATGAACAAAACGGCGCCAGTAAGCAGACTGAATTTCCGCCCCAGCTTGGCCGACATCCAGCCCGCGGCGACTGCGCCTACCGCGGCGCCAAACATCATGGAACTGACGACCCATTCCTGTTGATGGTTATCGATGTGCAAATCTGCAGACAAAAAAGGCAGCGCGCCGGCGATGACACCAATATCCAGTCCAAATAGCAGGCCGGCCAAAGCCGCCATAAAACAAACAAAAAAAGTAAAACGAGCATGGGATCTGCCGGGTTTACGTGTGGCAGTACTCATAATGCCTCCGTGTACTACGTAAATTAATAATTATGAATGTTATGTAAATGTATGCTGACAAAGTGTGAAGTCAATCACAATTATGTGATCGGTTACATCCTCTCATCACTGTCCATCAGCATATTCATCCGTAGCGTAATGCGATGCCCCGCTAATATAGGGCATTAAGAGGCGTTGTCATCGGGAATAATCCGGATGTCATATTCATTTTGTAACGATTTTGAAATTTAAATTTATTTTGGCGACATGACTTTTTTAATATTCTGATTATAAATGATAATTGATTTGTAATCGGTTCCAAAAAAGAGCGTAATCTGTCTTAAACAGCCGCGTTTTTTAGTGTAGATGAAACAAAAATTTTCGCTCAATAAGTTTTAATGGACTTAAACGGAGCGACTGGAGTGTATTCACGGCGGCATAAGGCTATGGGTGCGTTCAAACGTAATCAGTGGCGACATAAGTACTATCAGGACAGTTTCGGTGCACTCACGATGGCATAACAGGCATCAAGACGACATTACCTGCGGACAAGACAACCCCTTACCTGTGGGCGTGACAAACCTTACCTGCGGACAAGACAACCCCTTACCTGTGGGCGTGACAACCCCTTACCTGCGGGCATGACAACCCCTTACCTGCGGACAAGACAGCACCTTACCTGCGGACAAGACAACCCCTTACCTGCGGGCATGACAACCCCTTACCTGTGGGCATAACAACCTCTTGCCTGAGGGCATAAAAAACGGCGATCGTTACGATCGCCGTTGCGGTGTAGCGGTGATTACGGCTGCTATGAGCGCGACAACGTGCGTTATTTCAGGCCGGCGGCGTCACGCAGCAGTTCAGCTTTATCGGTCTTCTCCCACGGGAAATGCTCGCGGCCGAAGTGGCCGTAGGCCGCAGTTTCACGATAGATGGGTTGCAGCAGATCCAGCATGGTGATAAGCCCGTAAGGACTCAGGTCGAAAAACTCGCGCACCAACGCCGTCAGATTATCCGCCGGGATCTTTTCAGTGCCGAAGGTTTCGATGGTGATGGAGGTCGGCTCCGCCACGCCGATGGCGTAGGACACCTGGATTTCACAGCGTTCGGCCAGACCGGCTGCAACGATGTTTTTTGCCACGTAGCGCGCGGCATAGGCGGCTGAGCGGTCCACCTTGGACGGATCCTTGCCGGAGAAGGCGCCACCGCCGTGACGGGCCATGCCGCCGTAAGTGTCGACAATGATCTTGCGGCCGGTCAGACCGCAATCGCCCATCGGGCCGCCGATGACAAAGCGGCCGGTCGGGTTGATAAAATACTTGGTCTGGGCGGAGAGCCATTCCGCGGGCAGAACCGGCTTGATGATCTCTTCCATCACCGCTTCTTTCAACTGCGGCAGGGCGATATCTTCGGCATGCTGGGTCGACAGCACCACGGCGTCGATACCCACCACCTTGCCGTTGTCGTAGGCGAAGGTGACCTGGCTTTTGGCGTCCGGACGCAGCCAGGGCAGGGTCCCGTTTTTCCGCACCTGTGACTGGCGCGCCACCAGACGGTGCGCGTAAGTGATCGGCGCCGGCATCAGCACATCGGTTTCATTGGTGGCGTAGCCGAACATCAGCCCCTGGTCGCCCGCGCCCTGTTCCAGCGGATCGGTGCGATCCACGCCCTGGTTAATATCCGGAGACTGTTTACCAATGGCGCTCAGCACGGCGAAAGAGTTAGCGTCAAACCCTATATCCGAATGGATGTAACCGATCTCGCGGATAGTGCTGCGCGTCAATTCTTCGATATCCACCCAGGCGCTGGTGGTGATTTCGCCGCCCACTAGGACCATGCCGGTCTTAACATAGGTTTCGCAGGCGACGCGCGCCTTGGGATCCTGCGCCAGAATGGCGTCCAGCACGGCGTCGGAAATCTGGTCAGCGATTTTATCAGAATGCCCTTCTGAAACAGATTCAGATGTAAATAGGTGTTTAGCCATTGGTCTTTTTACCTTTGGATGCGGGTTGGAAATGACTGCGTGGCGCTGGGGACTGGGCACCCGCACTGCACGATGCCCTGATGATGACGGTACGCGCCATGCTGCCTCCCCCTGAAACTGTCGTTCAGCAGTAAAACAGTTAATCAGTATAGATGGATTAACTTCTGGATGGCTATTTTAGGGTAGGGTCTTGGTTGAACGCCAGTAATTTTTTGGCTGAAATAAGTCAGCCTGATACTACAAAGGACAAAAAAACGTCAATAAAGTGACATAGGCCAATTTCATTTTGCTTTTTTCCCCCTGTGGCGGTATAAAATCGCGCGTGCTAACATCAGGTAACGTAAAAATTAACCGAAAAAGCGCGCAAACCTTTTACACTCAATTTCCGGCCCCGGTTGCGGACCGTGTTTGCTTAGGAGACAGGATTTATGACGCGTACGATGCCAGTCGTTTCTGCCCCCCGTCTCCCGTGTGCGGCGCGTCGGGCCGCATGCGCCACCGGCGCCGCGTGTATCCTTTCTTGTCGAAGACGCCGCCCGACCGGAGCGGCTCAGGATGACCGGGCCGGCTAAGTGCCGCGGGTTTCTGATCACGGGTCAGTCGGCCTTTCATGCGATCCTAATTGATGGCGTTCCGCCATCCTGTAGCACGGAGTTCACCAAGGTGTTTTACAATTACTGTCTGGATAGACCGGGCGCCGGCGGCGTTCGGCGACGTTTCTTGCCGCTTTCGTTGCGCGCGGGCGGGCAGGGTTCCGTTGCCGGCGCTTACCCGATGGGGGCCGGCAAGCGGGCTTCGCGTGCGGAAGGATGCCGTCATGACTGACTCGCGACCGAACCCGGAGCCGCGCCGCGCGGCTCGACAAGACACTTTGCGCTCAATGCAGGAGGTAGCCATGAACGACAGCGACGCCAGTAAAATGCTGCGAACCTATAACGTCACGCACTGGGGCAATAACTACTATGACGTCAATGAGTTAGGTCATATTAGCGTTTGCCCGGATCCGGACTTCCCCGAAGCGTGCGTCGATCTGGCCGAATTGGTGAAACAGCGTCACCTATGCCAACGGCAGCAAGTTCGATCATGGCACCATGTTTTATCATGCGCCAAACGAAGGGTTAATCAGCCCCGCGCATTCGGTGCAGATAGGCATCCGCACCGAGTTTGAACGCGATAACGGTTTCACCGTGCTGGACGCGGGACAGGTTAATGACCGCGGCGTTGATGATATTCTGGCGCAGGTGAAGCAGATTGTGGGTGACCTGCCGGTCTATTTGACCTTTGATATCGACTGTCTCGATCCTTCGGCGGCGCCCGGCACCGGCACGCCGGTTATCGGCGGCCTGACCAGCGATCGGGCGTTGAAGCTGGTGCGCGGGCTGCAACCGCTGAATATCGTCGGTATGGACATCGTCGAAGTCGCGTCGGCCTACGATCAGGCGCAGATCACCGCGCTGGCCGCCGCCACGCTGGCGCTGGAAATGCTTTGCATCCAGGGCGCCAAGCGGGGCGACGACTGACGGGAAAGGCGGTGCGTTGGAAAACCCCGGGATTTTGCCAGCAGGCGCCAAGTGTGCGCTAGACGCCGGACTTGGCGACGTCCGCTTCTGCGCCCACCGTGGCAAACGGCTTGACCTGTCCGCATTCGCCTATGCCGCAGGCGGCCGCGCCGTTTGCCCGCGGGTGAGTTCTAATTCAATAACAGCAGGAACGACAAGTCGTCGCCATAATTCAGTTTATCGATGAGCGCATCAAGCTGGGGCCGGAAATGGGCGGAGTGCATCGTCACGGTAGCGTAGTGACTAAAAATTAACTGAACCGCTTCTTCCGATACGGCGCGGCCACGAACCGACTGCACCGATAGCAGGGTTTTCAGGTAGAAAAAATCGATAAAATAGTAATATAAATTTCTTAAGCTATGGCTAAGATCCTTTAAGCCAAATGTCGTGTGATGGAACTGATACAAGAAGTAATTCTTTAAGACGTGCGGCGCGGCCAGGCAACTGTCATTAAGCAGTTTTCTCCATTCATCATCCAATATTTGCCAATTCTCGGGCATAGCCGCCTGCAACGTTTCGTCTTGCAGACCAAAAAATTGCATGGTATCGCCAACCGAGGAAAGTAAATGTTGTCGCGATCGTCCCGAGTTGGTGAAAAAACGCAGCATCACCAAAAGCAAGGAGAATTTGAAGTGGTGTCTGGCCGGTGTGGTGATAGCCTTTCTTTTTTGATTAATCTGGCCGTCGGTCAACTCCTTGACGAGCGAATTAAAGAGACTTTCCACCCGAGGGTAATTCTCCTCCACCCGATAATTTAGCGATTGTAAGAAGATCATAAACTGTACTAAGGCATACAGGTTGTCTTCGATAAAGGGGCTGTGCGCCATAATCAGATGGCGGCAGAATAATTGAATAATCTGCTGCTCCTGGGTAACGTCTGATCTTGCCCGCCATCTCCGTACAGCTTTTGTATCTTAAGTTAACGAAGCCCGCTGCCGCCGGTATTCTCTCGGAGAGTGATATCCCAGCGCGCTGTACGGATGGTTTTCATTGTAATGCGTGAAAGCTGCTGCAAGGTTTCGCAGGGCTGCTCACCGCTGTTGTGCAGGGCTCAAGATCCAGTTCTCTGGCGAACCTCTGCGTTTCATGCGCGGTATACGCTGAACCGTTGTCCGTCAACCACTGCACCGCTGTATCGGGTAACCTGTCGCCGAAGCGCTTTTCTACCGACATCAGCATCACATCCTGCACGGTCGAACTGTCGTAGCCTACAGTGCTCGCAGACCAGTCTATGGCCTCTCTGTCGCAGCAGTCCAGTGCGAAGGTGACCCGCAGTTTTTCACCGTTGTCGCAGCCGAACTCGAAGCCATCTGAACACCAGCGCATATCGCTTTCTGCCACCGCGATCCTGCCCTTATGCTCACGCCTCGGCCGCTCTGGTTTTCAATGTAATAACAGCAGGTTATGCTCACACATGATCCTGTAAAGTCGTTTCGCATTTACCGGCGGCAGTCCCTCTGCGCGACGTTGTTTACACAGGATGCCCCACACCCGCCGATAGCCGTAGCTGGGCATATCGCTGATGATGTCGAGGATGTCCGACAGTATTTCAGCGTCTGCTTCGTCATTACGCCGGTTACAGCGCCTGTCCTGCCAGTCGGCAGAACGCTTAATCCGCAGTGACAGCGGCGCACGCGACCCGCTCATGGCGCGGCTGACCTGTGCTATTCCCCGGCCTTTGGCAACAAGGGCGCGTGCGCTATCCATTTTCGTGACTGGCCGTACTCCACGGCTTCTTTTAGGATCTCAACCTCCATCGTCTTCTTACCCAGAAGGCGCTGGAGCTCCCGGACCTGCTTCAATGCAGCTGCAAGCTCAGAGGCAGGAACAACGTCCTCCCCGGCAGCCACGGCGGTGAGGCTGCCTTCCTGATATTGCTTTTTCCACTTAAACAGCAGGCTGGGCTGGATACCGTGCAGTCGTGCGAGATGGGAGACATTCATGCCGGGCTCCATCCTCTGCTGAATAATGGCCATTTTTTCCTGAGGAGTTTTACGTTTACGGACTTCTTGACCTAACGGGATCCCGGTCATATCAAAATTGGCGTTAGTGTTAGACATATATTCAAGCCTATCTCTTATCTGGAGATACAGCTACTGTCTGGTGTTTCAGGGGGATAAATCACAGGCGAATCTCGTCTTGCAAAGCTATAGGCTATCTGTGGGCGTCTTGGAGATCCTCTTGCTCATGAAATTGATAAAAATATGTTTGCCGTATACCGCGAGCGTCGACTCGCTGGAGAGTGGTTAGCAAAGGGGCGAAAAACAGTCAAGGAAGCTACCGTTAACCGTGAGCAGTCATATCTACATGCCGTTTTTTCAGAGATGAAGAGGCTTGGTGAGTGGGAAGGAAATAATCCGCTAGATGGAATTAGACAATTTAAAGAAGGGGAGCAGGAGTTATCATTTCTATATGCTGATGAGATAAAGCGCCTACTGGCTGCCTGTGATGAATCAGAAAATATAAGCTTAGGTATTATGGCTCGTCTTTGCCTAGCTACAGGTGCTCGCTGGGGAGAGGCAGAATCAATGCGTCAATCTCAGGTATTGCCTGGGAAGGTATCGTTTATCAACACTAAAAGTAAAAAAATCGGACAGTGCCTATTTCTGCGCGACTTCAATATTTATTGCCTAAAAATCGCGGACAATTATTTTCATCTGCTTATGATGCATTCAAGCATGCACTCAAGAGAGCTGGCATAAATTTGCCATCTGGACAAAGAACACATGTTCTACGTCACACTTTTAGTAGTCATTTTATGATGGGAGGAGGTAATATATTGGTATTACAACAAATTCTTGGTCATAGCACGATCATGATGACAATGCGGTATGATCATTTTGCACCTGATCACCTTGAGGCAGCATTATCACTTAACCCATTCGATAAATTTTCTTAAAAATCTTCCTAAAAAGTGGCAGCAAAAATTAACAGCGTGCCACAAAACGTAGTCATTATCACTTTGTAACACCATGATTTTAAATAACTTGTTGTTTTTAAAAAGAAGATGAAATTTTTTAAAATCCCTCGGCCTTTGTCTGTACGAGTTCAAGTCTCGTCCCGGGTACCAATTCAACAAGAAAAATAAAAACAAAAAGTTGTATTAAAATTTGATGCCGCCTTGTGCGGTTTTTTTTCGTCTTGACATCCCTTTTGTAATATCATTTCGTAGTATTTTTACTGTCTTGCTGACCACCTGCAACTGGCACTAGTCGGTTTTCTAGCATATCGAGCCGTTTGAATTACATTTTTATGCCCAGGCAGAGATTGTTTTTCGTACAGGCCACCGTCTAAATCGGAGACACCTTTGGCCTTAAAATCATGGAATGTAAAATCTAAATCAAGCTCGGCAAACTGTTTTCAGCTTCGTTTTCTGTTTTCAACCAACGTGTATTGAAACCATCGCGTGTATATCGTGCGCCTGATGATTGGTGTATGACATTAATGTTACTCATGCCATCATCTAATAACGATTCTTTACTCACGGATATGGCCTGTTCAAGTCTCTGGGACCATGTTTTTATTTGCGCTACGCCTGTTTTACTTTGCTGAACCAAAATTTCTTCGCGGGATATTGACTTTTCTATAATGAAAGATAACAGATTGACGCGCGCAACAAAGATATGCCAACTTCATGGTAACTTTCACTAAGGTAGTCGATATTTTGTAGACCGCTTAATATTCCGCGTGAGTTAAATATTATGCGCGCGCGGACTCTTTAAATTGACATACACCCTTGCACGGGTTTACTTTTACTAGGCCGCATTGATAAGAAAATCAAAAAACTCGTGATATGAAGGCTTTTTCTCGATTAGCTTGAGTCCGACTTTTTAGACCTCTTTTATCCAGGTATCGCCTAAGATGTTCAGGTTTGATGTGATCCAGATCTAATTTCCAGAACATAGCAACAACCTTTTCAGCGTATTTTCTATAATCATCCTATGTTTCAATTGCTAATTCAGAAAATTCATCAAATTAAACAACGTTCAACAAGCCCTTCAAACAGTGATGCGTCGCTACGAGTATTATTACATGCCTCATATGCGGACCGAACTTGAGCTGGCGTTGCATTGAAGCCGTATAGTCTAACAGTTCCCCCGGATCGAGGTATAAACTCAAATGCTGACTTACCTCTGCTGACGTGCGGTGGTAGCCAATTATCAGAACTATTCTTTCTTTTTCGCCATATAAGTTTAGCGCTCCGTAGTTCGGTGCAACATATTTCGATATTTCAGTCATATGTTTCTTGCTACAAGGTTCGTTAAAGTACGCCCACGTTGTTCTGGGGCGCCCATCACTGCGAGTTATGAAGAAAACCTCAGCGAATCGCAATATTTCGCATTGCTTTGATGGGATTTTTTACCCTGTTAGTGCTATTAGAACTGCATCGGTAAGAATGTCATTTTCACTTTTCATAGCGTTATTTCATCCCTCTCACCTTTTTACCGCTTAATCGCCTGTAATCAAATGTTCTGCACCCTGCACTTCGAGTCACGCTGCTTCATGACCCGTTCATCGATGGTTGACAAATTGTGAGACCAGATATGGCATTAACATCACGCACGCGACCAGAGCACAAAGATATATGGCGAATGCAGAGCAAAACTACTCCAGGCATTGGCTGCAGAGTTCGGATTCTGCGTTGACAGCGCCGCCGACCATGATAACACCCTTTGTCGTCACTACCTGACCGAAGCGGATGATGCCCTGAATGACGACTGGCACACCCACGGTGCCATTTTTTGCAACCCTCCTTACAGCAATATCATGCCGTGGGTAAAAAGGCCGCCGAGCAATGTGCAATTTCGCAGCAATCTATCATAGCATACTGATCAAAAGGTCAGTTAATTGCTTGGCTGGGGTCCCGGGACCCCACATAATCCCCTCATGCTGCGACAAAAGTGCGCAGGACATGAAGCCTCAACACCTTCTAGTGGATGGGGTTTTTTACGTATTGAATAATAGCTAATAAATTAATAATAAACAACTTAATAATTACCTAATTACTTGAGATCATTATTAATTTCAACTCAATACATTACTTTTCAGCAAATATAAAACCCTCCCCCGGTCACACTGCGCTAAATACGCTGGCAGGAAGTATCGCCAGTGTTCGTAACCGGTCGGTAGACTTTGACAGCAATCCCTCATGCTGGTCGTTAGCTAAGCGCACGCTGGCTCCGTTGCTTAGCAAAATTGTACGAGTCTGTCAGGCCATTCCTGAAGCGTTGGCTGAGCTGACGTCATGCAGGGGACGAGCTAAAAACTACCCATCCAAGCCTGACATTGGTAGCACAAGCCTGATGACAAAAAAGCCCCAAGGGGTAGGTATACTGCGCTATCTCGACCATCTGATTAAAGAGACAGATATCAGTTGGGCAGATATGAATCACGATAACCCTGAGCGCCTGTGTGACCAGGTGGCACGACGCAGCTTCAACCGGACTGTGCTGACGGCAGAGCTTGAAGGCCAGTCTTTTAACGCCTGTACCCAGATGCTAGAGCATCTGGAAGGGAAATACGGCCAGCACCTTCGCGGTGTACTGTATTTCGCTGCCGAGCGGGTAGGGCAGACAGTAGAGGACCCGGTCAAAGTCTCGACCGCCTACAAATACCCCACCTTTCTTGAGGACACCATCACCGCCTTGCACGAGCGTCTGGGGCACGACGATGTGATGGTTGATCCAGGTGCCTATATCCGGGGGTACGGTGAACTGACTTCAAAAAATATCGAGGCATTATCCTCTGTGGGCATTGGCGCCAAGTTGTTAACCTCGAATGCCTGAAAGTATGGCCACCTCGGAACAACCTTTTTCTGACCAGTAGCCGCCCCGGGCGAGGTGGCGCACTAACCTGACGCCCTATATCTGTGAGCCGATGAATTGTCTGACGAAACGAGAATTCGACGCTGTGGAGTTTGTGGGCCCAGCGCGAACGGGGAAAACGCTCGGTCTGATTGATGGCTGGATAATTCACAGCATTGAATGCGATCCGGCGGATATGCTTATGGTGCAGATGACACAAGAAACAGACCAGGGGCATGCTAAAAAGCGACGGGCGCGAACATTTCGTGCCCGTCGCGAAGCAGCACCCCGCTTGAGTACTCAAGGTAACGACAACAATATTCATGATAAGATTTTTCGTGATGGTTCATTAATCAAAATAAGCTGGCCGTCAATGAGTATTTTTCTTCGCCGATTACAAACGGGTCGCACTCACTAATTATGACCGCTTGCCAGCAGACATTGATGGTAGAGGGGTGGCGTTTGCCCTAGCGTCCAAGCGCACCAAGACCTTCATGCCGGCTGGCATGACACTGGTCGAGAGCAAGCTGGGACGTGAAATCACCGATGTCAAATGGCATCGGGAGTTTCCCCATCAGGCACCGTTAAGCTGATTGGTATTGACGTAAACTTGGCAGCAATCCTCGGCCAGCAGGGGATATGTCGGATTTCAATGTTGAGGGGAGGGTACACCGGTAGCGCGGCGCAGAGCGTGCCAGATAGCATTGCTCCATGCCCTGCTGAAATGAAACCCGTTAGCCATGCTCTAAACCAAATGCGTCAAACAGTTAATCTCGTGGTTGGATAATAGCTCGGCGGCTTCGAGTTTATATTGAGGTGGGCGATTACCTCTTTCAGTATTATCTCAGTATTAAAGTAGCAATTTTCCAGCTTAGCGAACACTGCCCATGCCTGATCGGTTTTAAGCTTCTTGGCGTAACGCGCTGCTCCACGTTCTGTCCAGAGTGAAGTAGCTGTATCTCCAGATAAGAGATAGGCTTAAATATATGTCTAACACTAACGCCAATTTTGATATGACCGGGATCCTGTTAGGTCAAGAAGTCCGTAAACGTAAAACTCCTCAGGAAAAAATGGCCATTATTCAGCAGAGGATGGAGCCCGGCATGAATGTCTCCCATCTCGCACGACTGCACGGTATCCAGCCCAGCCTGCTGTTTAAGTGGAAAAAGCAATATCAGGAAGGCAGCCTCACCGCCGTGGCTGCCGGGGAGGACGTTGTTCCTGCCTCTGAGCTTGCAGCTGCATTGAAGCAGGTCCGGGAGCTCCAGCGCCTTCTGGGTAAGAAGACGATGGAGGTTGAGATCCTAAAAGAAGCCGTGGAGTACGGCCAGTCACGAAAATGGATAGCGCACGCGCCCTTGTTGCCAAAGGCCGGGGAATAGCACAGGTCAGCCGCGCCATGAGCGGGTCGCGTGCGCCGCTGTCACTGCGGATTAAGCGTTCTGCCGACTGGCAGGACAGGCGCTGTAACCGGCGTAATGACGAAGCAGACGCTGAAATACTGTCGGACATCCTCGACATCATCAGCGATATGCCCAGCTACGGCTATCGGCGGGTGTGGGGAATCCTGCGTAAACAACGTCGCGCAGAGGGACTGCCGCCGGTAAATGCGAAACGACTTTACAGGATCATGTGTGAGCATAACCTGCTGTTATTACATTGAAAACCAGAGCGGCCGAGGCGTGAGCATAAGGGCAGGATCGCGGTGGCAGAAAGCGATATGCGCTGGTGTTCAGATGGCTTCGAGTTCGGCTGCGACAACGGTGAAAAACTGCGGGTCACGTTCGCACTGGACTGCTGCGACAGAGAGGCCATAGACTGGTCTGCGAGCACTGGAGGCTACGACAGTTCGACCGTGCAGGATGTGATGCTGAGGTCGGTAGAAAAGCGCTTCGGCGACAGGTTACCCGATACAGCGGTGCAGTGGTTGACGGACAACGGTTCAGCGTATACCGCGCATGAAACGCAGAGGTTCGCCAGAGAACTGGATCTGGAGCCCTGCACAACAGCGGTGAGCAGCCCGCAGAGAATGGCCGAACGGTTCGTGAAGACGATGAAGGAAGACTATATCGAGTTCATGCCAAAACCGGATGCGAGAACAGCCCTGCGAAACCTTGCAGCAGCTTTCACGCATTACAATGAAAACCATCCGCACAGCGCGCTGGGATATCACTCTCCGAGAGAATACCGGCGGCATCGGGCTTCGTTAACTTAAGATACAAAAGCTGTACGGAGATGGCGGGGCAAGATCAACGTTCTGTCCAGAGGATGAGACTATGTGTGTGTGTTACAACAGACAGACTTTCTGTCAGTTTGTTTTGTATTATAGAAGCTTATCACCTTCCAGCTTGAAAAAACGCTTACGTTCAATAAATCTTGTAGCATTGCGCTATAAATTTTGCTGGATGCTATCTATTTCCGCGTCCTATAAGATAGCCAATAGTTCGGTGGTAATAACCCGTATATTGCTATGTGTAATATTTGGGGGATGTCAAGAATTATCGAGTACATTTTTGTACCCCTTTCTAGAGGAAACCCGAAAGGCTCGGGGGACCAGGTGCTAGAAACGTGTATGAAGGTAAGCGGGCTTATTCCCATTGCTGGTGGTTTATTCACCCACATTCGGCCAAATCAAAATATGGACACAAAAATACCGCAGCACTAACGGGCGCAGTCTCCGCTTCCAGGGGGTGTTCAGCACCTGAAGGCGCCTATAGCCCCGAACTTCTTTTTTCCTCAAGTCACTTGCAAACCGCTTCATCAAACTGATGGAGGTAACACATGATATGGTACAAAACCGGCATGCTTTCGATAGCGGCCAACGGTAAAAAAGCCACGGGCCACGGCACCCGCTGAGCGGATAAAAAGCAGGGTTTTGGCCCTGGTCAGATGTTGTTGCTGCCCGGCACCGGCTCTGTGGCGCTGTATGAAGTTGCCAGCGTGGTGAGCGATAGAGAACTACCTCCTGGCGGCCGGGCCACCCACAGCACAGCAGTAAAGGTGGCGTCCTATGCTATCGTGTCCTTCAACGGTGGCTCATTCGTGGACTTCGGGCGTGAGCTGTGCCCAGCTTAGCTACTACCCGCGCCAGATGGACGGTGGTTGACAGCCATCTTGAACATCGTCTGCTTATCAATCGAGGTCCTGGTCATCATGGGTAGTTCATTTTCACGGATGACGGTAATACCTAGCCGCGCAGGGGCATTGGGTCAATAACGCCGATCGACGAATTAGAAGCGACATCAAGACATTATAACATGGTCTGGCAAAAGTCGAAACGCTGACGGGCTAAACGTATGTCCTCGCCGGTAAGCGTCAACAGGCGTGATGGCTGATGAACGGGTAGACGTGCTGCCGGAAACCGTGCTCAATTCGGGCGATTACCACCAGCGTGATGACTCGGTTATCAAGGGGGGGAAGCCGTCGTCTACGGCAGCATTTTCGCGTTACTGATCGAGGCGATTAAGGAACAGTCCGCTAAAGTGAAAAGGCAGCTGGCAGAGATAGATGCGCTTAAAGCATAGGTCAGCACGGTGTATGTGGCTCAGAATGTGGATAGCACGGAATAACCCGCCCGCTGGATAAAGTCTTACTCTGGCTGATGAGATGGGGGGTTAATAACTAAACATAAATAGACTATTAGGTAAGCTATGGAAAAATCAATAAACCACGAAGAGCTTGATATGACGTTTAGCACCAGATTAAGAAATAAAAATTTCAACTATAAACAAGATGAAATGCCGACCATGTGTGATTTATTGTCTGCGATAAAGCTAAGAGTTCCAGCGATTCCCATACAACCTGAATCGAAAAAATTGGAAGAAGGAGATGTTTTATATTTACACTATACGGGAAAAGATGAAGGCAATAGAAATTTTTTTAATATAATATACGCCGCAAACAGTGATGCGTTAGCGTTCAATATATTCATTGCAGAGGATGGTCTTGCATATTATAACAACGAAGTATTCGAGCTTAAATATATCAATGGAGATTTTATATTAAATTGTTGCGCCATTGCATTACGGTCACCGAAAAAAAACAAAACCACCTGTGATTCTTTTTCCTCTGTAGACAAAAAATTATTTCCAGTTACAATATATCCTGAAGCTAAGAGAGATGTGGATGACGGTGATATTTTTTCTTGCAATATTGTGGGAAAGAAAGTTCAGGTAGTCATGTTTTCAATATTGTAAAGAAATCATCAAATGAAAGGCTAGGCTACAATATATTTATCATCAAAAATGACAATACTTATAAAGAAAATGATATTGTTAAACTTGAGCGTATAAAGGATGAATTGTATCTAACGCCCTGTCCTTCAGATAAAAGAAGAATTCCCATAACAGGAGTGGCATTCGTAAATATCATTGTTGCTGTAATGGCACAATACGTGGGGATACAAACAGCTATGCTTTTAGGCTCAAATTTATCTCTGGGCCAACTGTATTGCTGTAAAAATATTTTGAAGCTAGTCACGATGAGGAATTCCAACGGAAATATCAATAAGGAAAAAACTTTAGCTTGCACGCTAAAATTAATGGGGATGAGTAATAGCGAGATTTCAGCGTTCGTTGAAGAAGAAATTGATTTTTGTGAAGAACCAGATAGTCTCTTCAATAAAAAAGAAGTTTCTGATGATGAAAGTAGTATTTCCTCTGATGACGTAGCGAGAATGACATTTTCACACTTAACACCTATTCATGAATCGCAAGAAGAATTAGTAAATGCAGTGTTCGGAGAAAATACGGAGTATGATTGTTTTTCTCTTCAGGAAATAAATAAGGCAAAAGATACTTCTGCAATACCACTATATATATTGGAAACAAGATAAATAGTCAACAATGCAATGCATCAAGTTAAAATAATCATTGATAATTTAAATGTTAAGTTGATGAATATGCAAGGCGGGTCAGCATTCAAAAAGTTTATTACAAGTTGTTTTTCACATTTCATTACTAGTGACTTATTACCTGATGTTATTAACTCAATAAAAGATACAGTATCAAAAATAGATATATTTACTAAGAAATCACTTAATGAAGACCATGCGAGTTTCTTTATTTTTTCAACAAAACAAATCAAGCCAGAAGGTTGTGATTATTTTATTTCTGCTAAGGCTGGAAATGAAGAGGGATTTTATAAAATACCAGTAGGGGCAAATTTCTATAATAGTAATAAAGAAGAGTGTATCGCTATATTTTCAGATACGACTTTCTACCGACAGGAAGATCATCCGGAGCCGTTAAAAAAATTCATTGCAGGTGACATAGTGGAAACAATCATTCATGAAATAACACATAGACATGATGTAGCAAACAGTGTAGATCTTATGTATCTCCTACCGGTTAATGGTAAGGGAAATCTACCATCATTATAGCTAGCGTTAAAACAGATAGAAATGTTTACTTCATTTGAAACGATGTACCCTAAATTATCCGATTACTTGAAGTATAATTGTATATTGCATAATATTCCATACAATGAACCCAATATAAGAAGGATATTTTCGAGTCCATCACTACATTGGAGAATTAAGTTATGTAATGCTGACTGTTTAACCATGTATATCAGAGATATTGGGCGATATGCGCTATCGCTGACCTAATTAATATTATTGATTATGATGCTTTAGTCCTCTGCAATATTTTTCTAGCATGCTCAGGTTGTTTAACAAACCAAGAAAAAATGCATAGCGTAAGAGTCGCTAATCATAATTCATAAGCATTGCTAGGCATCTCGACACTATATCTGGGTTAAAGATAATTATTCATTACAAATGTATTGAAAGCTGCGGCCCCATAAAAGTGTCGGGGCGTCGGTCTGTGCCGCGGCACAAACTCGTCGAGTTATGACCTATGTTCGCGGGTTAGAGTATTGATAAGCAGCAAGTGGTAATCTGGTCTGTTGTTAGTAATAAAGCCACCGATTTCAACCATCACGATATTGGCATTTTTGAAATCGACCAGCTGGCGCCTAAGACATGATAAGCGTCATATCCTTCCATTGAGTACCGCTCGCGGCAAGCGTGTTGGCACAGGCCACAGTGATGGTTGCCGGACTGTATGCAACTTCGAGTGACTATGCTGCTACTGACCGGGGTTGCGGCGAATTCATGTTATTGAAGCGTTAATATCGGCTTCATTAAACTTTCGAGAAGATCCATCAGCCCTAAAAATTACGCACCGTCGCGCATTCGCTTTGGTCAGTGTTTGTCGGTATCTGGCATGCTAACAGTTAAATAGCTTAGCAGAGCGACCCATTCCGTGGCACGTTGCATCGCCGACGAATTGGTCTTACATCGTCGGGTACGCTCGTCTGGCATTGCCTCCAGCACACATCCAAACTGGCTACACAAAGGCGTGAAGCCTTAATCAATGTTCAATCAAAAGCGGGCTAAGGTTATATTTTTTCTGTGCATATAAAGAAAGCTCAACGAGTCCCATATTGTTAAACGCTTTGATATTCTGAAAAAACCGGGCAGTTTGTTTAGGCGATTGACCTTTTTTGCCTCTAATGTTCGATTTTTGGCTTATATTACGGCTAGTGGCAGGACAAAGTCGGTGAATAGCACTTTCGCGATAGCCGTCACCGGGAAAAACAAGCAACCTAACACCATGCGATAAAATAATGTGTTCCATTATGCCTCCCTTTAATACTCTTAATAAAATGCACCGATGATGTTACACCGTCCTCATCGCTCGAACAATTGAATATTGCGTCGTGCGTGACTTAGGCACTTCGTTATTCATCCCACACTAATTATCATCATGTTAAAAGAAACAGTTATAAAATGCCTGAAATCAATAATATTCGCGCTAAATGAACCGGGAAGTCTCCTGCGTCAGAATGTTTTCGCGCCGAGGGCCAGATGAGAATGGCAATGTACTGGCGTGAAGACGGTCATCCTCTCAGTTTCCCGCCTGGGGTAATTCACACACGTGCGTGAGTAAAAATAATTGGTAGTATAAACGGCCGCTGGTTCATTTATTTTATGATAAAAAGATAGTTTTTCCTATTCCTGGATTTTTAACGCTGGGTTTAATGGGGCGATATTATACTCGTTTAGTCAACATCGATAATGATCCGAAAGTGATAGGAGGACGTTAATATGGGGTACTCACAGTCGGCGGTTAATGCTATTAAGCATAATCCTTTCACCAATTATAGTAAAAGCCCGCGCCCGACCGCACCGCCGCAGGCGGGGAATAAAAGCGTTGTCGGTACCTGTCGGGAAAACGCTATGTCGCTGGGCAGATAACTATCCGCTTAGTCTGTTATCTATCGCTATGGGGGTGACATGGGTGATAGCGGGTCCCTCTGTTTATGTTTTACCCCTCTGTGCTGCCGCATTAATGATAAGCGCAGGGCGCCTTATCAAACTGCGAGCGGTTCAGACTGGGGATGCCTTATATAGGCAAGAGGGCGTTGATGCCAGGCAAACTTCTGTGCCCTTTGCCGCTTGCTACCCAACGGTTGGTAGAGAGGTCTGTTCGCTGGTGAGTCCGTCAACGTCTGCACCGATGCCACTCAAAAATGCTGCACCCTATGTCCCTGGCTACGTTGGCGCAGGTACAAACGACAATAACAGGGCTTATACTAACGCCGTACCTCAGCACCCATTGCGACGTTAATGGCAGAATGCATGTCAGTGCCATCTCTAGCCCTCTCTCATAAGTTTTGGTCAAAGGATGGGGGAGAAATGGGTAAGCTGTGATTTACCTCTCAAGGCTGGTAGCACGCCGATTCCATCAGGATCCTAAATCGTGGCATGACGACGATAACGACACAGCACGGGAGGGGGGATGAGATTTCGGCGCGGCTGAGTTAACCTCGCCGCCCGGACCGACGTGCAGGCTAAATCAGCGATAAACCCATAAGGGCAATTGTTTATTCTGGCATAAGACGTAAGACCGCCAATGCTTCTAGACTCAAGAGCCTCTATGGCAACAAGTGTTATAGTATTGGCGCTGAAGGGCAACACCGGGTGACCAAAGGCGGGCTGGCCTGATACAAAGGATTGTTAAAGCAAAAGACACGCGAGGCGTAACCCCTAGCCCGATGCTCCATCCCGGGCTGGCACGGTAACTTTCTGATTACCAGAAAAATTCAACCCCTTCTTTGAAGATTTTCTTAGGCATATAATTTTTGAGCGCGGTGGCACGGCAGTATTCATTAAGTTGCGACAGCGAGTGGACGCTGATTTTACTGTAAATGCCGGCTAGCCTGGTTTCAGGCGCCTTCGATGACAAAAATAATCTTTCCGCGATTTCTTTTTTGCTTAAATCCTGTCTGGCATAGAAAATAATATCCAGTTCGCTCTCGGTAAAGGTGGCATCAGGCGGCGTCAGCGTAATGACCGAAGGTTTGATGTTATCAAAAAACTCTGATACGGATAATAGCTTAAATTTCTGGATATAATAGGCAGTGCCCAATATTTCACCATGTTTATTATTAATGAAAAATTTCGGGCAATAATATGGCTCCATCACGGCGTGGCGGCCATAATAAGATGTTGTGACGATGTCCGCCACGGTGCGGCTCTGTTCCGCCGCCCGGTCCTGTGTCTGGAAATCTGGCGCCAGCTCCGACCAGGCGCAGTGGGACTCCTCATCCCGTCGTCCCTCAAAATCAAAGCCGCTAGGGATATTCAAAAAATCGAGGCTGGCCTTATTCAAATAAACGAACTTGGACTCTTTGTTTTTTATTCCACAAGGGATCGATGCATGCTCCATTATGGCGATAAGGGGAATGTGGTTCAAGGTGTGTAGTGTTAAACTGCCGGAGACTGGATCATTGAGACTACCCATGATTGCTATTCCTATATAATGAAATGTCAGTTTAAGAAAACCTCTGGCCGGTGACTCAGAAAATTACATAATTTAGGTGGCGGGTAAAAAGTAATTCCTTCCCAATAAACGGTGGTTCGTCAACATACTTGCATTAATAAAAACGTGGCATACTAGTATCGGTGGCGAGTCAATTCATCTCTAGTGGGCAAGGGATCCAGCCTGCTGCCATCATCGTTAAGTCGGGTCGGTCGTTACCCGTTGTCTAAGTGCTGACAAAACGCCGCACCGGTCGGACTCTCATGCAGGCGCAAACGCCTGGAACATGCATTTTCTTCATTAATAGCGCAGATAAAATCTTTTGGACGGCATCCGCGGTGATACGTCTAGTCCTAAGGCCGTCTGCCTCATTAGCTTCAGTAGCTTTTCCGCGTTGCAAAGAGCGTGGTAGGCCGTGATTGGCCGTTTGCGGTTGTTTGAGCGATAAAACACCGTGGCAGGCTCCCCCTTTCTGGCCGGGGAAGCCGGAGGCTAAAGCCCTTCATTGAAAAAATCGTCTTGTTTACTGTTGGTTTATGTTCAACCTGATGTAAGGCTGTGAATAATTATTTTATTGATAATCCGTTTAATTATTCTGAGTACCACAATAGTTTTTCGTTTGGATACTCCATTATGTCCCATTCCGTTGTGCAGAAAATTGATGGTTATCCGCAAAGCGGATTGAGCCTATTTTGGGCGCTCTTCTCGGGTGTATGTAGACCAGGGGAAATCTGGGATAACACTAAATTTCGCCTGAAATT
The DNA here is from genome assembly GCF_018777395.1 of Candidatus Sodalis endolongispinus. Classification (GTDB taxonomy): domain Bacteria; phylum Pseudomonadota; class Gammaproteobacteria; order Enterobacterales; family Enterobacteriaceae; genus Sodalis_B; species Sodalis_B endolongispinus. Next base: position 27,597 of record NZ_JAFJYC010000001.1, on the reverse strand, counting down.
CTTATTGCGAACGCTGATTAATCCGGCGGTGACGCTGCGTTATTTGCAGTGCGTCGCGACCGACTCGCAATTGCGCCACGCGGCGCTGGCGCAAAATACGCTGCCCGCGAAAATCCATCGCCCCTATCTTTTTGCCGCCTTGCCGGTAGCGGCGCGCGCTCGGGCTATTCTTGAGCACTACACCTTTGTCAAAACGCTGTCATGTTTGCCGCTGCTGCAGGCGTTGACCGTGCCTGCGGCAACCCGGTTATGCGTCCTGGATGGCAAAAACGGCGAGCAACTCGAAATCAAATTAAGTATGAGCCGCTTCGAGCGTGAATGGGAGGCGACGTTGACCATTCACGGCGATAAAGGACGTTTGGCTTCGCTTACCTTCTCTATCGTAAGGTATCAGGAAAAACAAACGCTGTTTATAGGCGGCTTGCAGGGCGCCAGTCGCAACACTTCGCATAATGTCATCAAAGAAGCGACCAAAGCTTGCCATGGTTTATTCCCCAAACGACTCTTGGTAGAAATGATACAGCTCATCAATGGTGATATTAAGGCGCAGCAGATTATCGCAGTCGGTGATAAAAGCCATGTTTTCCAAAGCGCACGCTATCGCAGTAGTAAGCAAAACGTATTTTTTGCTCATTACGATGAATTTTGGGCGTCGGTGGAAGGGCTACCTATGGCAGGCGGGCTTTACGCGTTGCCGCAGAGGATAACCCGCAAGGCCATGGACGAGCTGCCCAGTAAAAAACGCGCCGAATATCGCAGGCGCTACGCTCTGCTGGAGGACATGCGGACGCAGTTCGATGCGTTTATTCATAGCCAGAGCGGCATGAAGGCGCCCGCCCGGACGCCGCAGATGTGCGATTGGCAAGTTGATTCAGAAAGCCTCTTTTGCCGCGCGCTGAAGGCGAAAGCCGCCAGCGCGCGGTGGCGGCGGCCTGCCGCGCCGGTACCGAGTTTATAGCGTTAGTAGCGCGCTGAGTCTGTCGTCGTTCAGGGTGGGTAAGAATTCGATTATGTCGTAGTCCGCGACAGCGCTGAACGGATCCTCTGCCAAAATCCGCTCCAACTCATCCCGTGCCACGCGGCTGGCGAAAATGACGCCACCCGTGCGGGGGATCTTACGGCCGGCGGCGACGAAAATACCTTCGGCAAAATACGTCTTTAGCCAATTCATATGGCCTTCCTGCAGGGCGGTAACCTGCGCCATGGGCTGGTTATAGCGCAACGTAATCAGAAACATGGGTCACTCCGGTTGAACACGATGCCACAAGCATACCTTGCCAGGCGGCCGTTACCGTCATCATTTTTTTCACCATAGTAGAGACTTGCGTAGCAAGGCGACGGCGCGGGGAAATCCACGACGGTGATAAAACGCCTCAGGGGTGGGATTACTGCAAGAGAGTGTTGTTGGGAGCCGGCGTTTCGCCCTCCCTGACGCGACGGATGCGCCAGGGAGGCGGGGGAGCCTGGTCGGGGCGGGCGGGCGACCTTTCGCGATTACTGCGCGCTTTGACCGTCGCCACCGGCAGCCGGTGTGGCCTGCTCGATGGGGGCGGCAACGGCATCAGTTTGCGCCGGCGCGGTGTTGCCTACCGGGACCGCGGCACCGCTTTGCTCGGGCACGCTGGTCCGCAGGGTGACCGGTGCGGCATTGCCCTGCTGCGCCTGCTCGGTGTCGGGACCTTCGGTAATGGTACGCTCATCAACCGGCTGAACCTGTACCGTAGCGGTTTGGCTACTGTCGACCTGCGCGATGATGTTCTCCGGCATGCCGGAGCGACGCTGCAAGGCCTGGTCGACGGTACCCTGGTTTACGCTGGGATCCACCAGCACATGGCTGACGTTGACGGGCAGATTAATCGGTACCGGCTCGTTGGAGTTGAATTGCTCTTCGGTGGCGGAGAGTGGGTTGTGCACTTCCAGATAACGCGAGCCGTCCGGTTCGATGGTGGCTTTTACCGGTTCATTGATGAACTGAACCCGCGTGCCGACCGGCACATGATCAAACAGATATTTGATGTCGTCGGCGCGCAAACGCACACAGCCGTGGCTCACGCGCAGGCCGATACCGAAGTTGGCGTTGGTGCTGTGGACCGCATACAGGCGGCCGACGTAGAGCGCATACAACCCCATCGGATTATCCGGGCCGGCGGGAAATACTTCCGGCAGCGTTTCACCGCGCTCGGCATATTCCGCATGCATGGCTTTGGTCGGCGTCCAGGTGGGGCCATCTTTTTTACGCTGCACCGAGGTCACCCAGTTGGAGGGGGTGTCTTTACCCAGCTCGCCAATACCAATGGGCAACACGATGACCGTATTGGTGCCTTTCGGGTAATAATACAACCGCATTTCGGCACTATTGATCACAATGCCCTCATGCGGGGTGTCCGGCAAAATCAGCTGCTGCGGAATGATCATCTCGGTGCCGGCGGCCGGTAGATAGGACATCCACGCCTGGATTGGCTTCAAGCATGTTGCTCAGTCCCATTTGGAACTGTGCGGCAAAATGTTCCAGTGGAAGCCTGTTCCCCTCGGGAACGATGATTTGCAGATTTTCCCCCACCAGGCGGCTTTTACCTTCCGGCAGCGGATAGACAACGGCGAAGGCGGACTGACTGTAAACAGCCATTGCCAATACCATGCTACAGAACGCGCGAATTTTCATTTTCATAAAGTGTCAGATGTTATCGCCTTGCAGGCTGTCAATGAGTGTTTACCCGGCAAAGAGTGCCGGAGGTGCATTATAGGTGCTCAATCCCCGGCGTGGAAAGAGTAAGTGTAACCGAAACGGTAACGGTCTGCTCTGCGTATACGCGAATCAACGCATGCTGTGATAATCTGTGAGGGTGACTGCGTCAAAAAAAGGAGCGCGAATGAAACGGCTCGATTGCGATCGCATGCTGGTGGCGGTACTGGAGATTGGGAGTTTTGCCGCCGCCGCCGTTCGTCTCGGCACCAGTAGTGGCCAGGCGTCGAAAATGATTTCGCGTCTGGAAGCCGATCTGGGCGTGCAGCTAATCAAGCGGACCACCCGCGCATTGTCGCCAACCGAAGTAGGCCAAGCTTATTATCAGCGGATCAAGATCTTGCTCGATGAGCTGGATGCGCTGGACGCTTCGGTGCGCAGCGCCGCCGACGCGCCGTCGGGGCGACTCAAACTGACCTCTTCTATTTCCTTCGGCGCCCGGCAATTGGCGCCGGTGCTAGTCGATTTCGCCCGCCAGTATCCGGCAATTATTCTCGATGTTGATTTCTCGGATATCAGATGGTCAATCTGGTCGATGAGGGCTATGACATCGCTCTGCGCATCGGCCGACTGGACGACAGCAGTTTGGTTGCCGCAAACTCTGTGATGTGCGTATCGTGCTGGCGGCCTCGCCGGACTACCTGTTACGCCGTGGCGAACCGATGCAGCCTTCCGATCTGCGTTTTCATGACTGTATCGTTGATACCAATTTTCGCGATCCTAACTGGCAATTTGGCGCTAACGGCGCCGATGGCGCGGTGTCGATAACCATCAATGGCCGGCTGCATTTCGCCAACGCCGACGCCTGCTTGTGCGCCGCGATGTCCGGCCTGGGCATTACCCGTATTCCTTCGTTTATTTGCGGTGAGCATTTTCGCAGCGGGAAATGACGCCGCTCGGTCTGTATGCCATCTATCCGCCGGCACGTCATCTGGCGACCAAGGTACGCGCGCTGGTGGATTATCTCGCGAACCGATTCCGCGGTCAGCCGGCCTGGGATCAAGGCTGGTAAGGAATTGCTTCCATAATGGAAATTAATAACCTCTGACAGGGAGGATTATCATCTTATCGGCATCACGGTATCTTGCGAAATATGAACGCTGCCATAGGCTTGCGCGCCTGATTGTCGCAGATAAAGGTGCCGGAGGTTCCTCTTCCGGCCAGCAAGGGCGGAAAAAACGAGCGGCATTGACCCGGTGGCTTCGGCGTTGGTGATACTGGATTTGTAATGGTAAGAAATACGTGATGAACAATAGCCTGATTATTCTTTTGCACGGCGTAGGCAGCAGCGGTGATGACTTACTCCCTCTGGCGTAAGCCTGGAAGCACCCGTTACCCGACAGTGAATTTGCTTCTCCCGATGCGCCGACGCATTCCGATTTTGGTCAAGACTATCAGTGGTTCAGCGTTGTAGGCGTCACGGAAGAAAATCGGCTGCGGCGCATTCAGGCGGCGCGTGCCGCGTTTGATGATACGTTGGCGCAGGTGATGGCGGCCCGCGGGATCGCCAGGCAACCGGAAAAGGTGGTGTTAGTAGGGTTTTCCCAAGGCGCGACCATGGCTTTGGATGCAATCGCTTCCGGCCGCTGGCCGGTGGCGGGAGTCGTGGCTTTCTAAGGTAGGCTGGCAACGCCGTTACCGCTCAGGCCTGCGGCACGGACGTCGGTGTTACTGCTGCACGGTGGGCAGGACGATGTCATTCCCGCGAGCGAAAGTCCGCTGGCCGCCCGACTGTTGACCGCCGTGGGCATGAGAGCGACGGCGAAAATATTTCCGGGCTTGGGCCATACTCTCTCACCTGAGGGTATTCTGCTCGCCGGGCGTTTTATTGCCCAGACGTTAATCAGAGAGCTGTAGAGCGCCCTGACGCGTTTCCCGCGGGCGAAAAGGGCGTCAGGGCGATAGGGGGGGGCCGCAGCGGTTACCCCTTGGATTTGCGCGGATCGCTGGTGCGTGGATAGGTGCGTTCTTCCTGAAGAGTGCCATCCTGTTTATGAATTTTCACCGAGGCCGTTTTGCCCGACATATAGCTATGGGTGAGGGTAATAATTTCGTCCTTGGTTGCCGCCGTTTTTGATGGGCGGCTATTCCCTTCCTTGGTTAAAACCCATTTATCTTCAGCTTTGGTGACGTGGTAATTATCCATCTTAACTCCTATTAAGTGATAGCGGTTCGGCGCGACAAGCCTCTCAACCACAGCAGAAAGAAAGGGGTATTGATTGTGCAATAGTAAGCGTAGCAGTTAAATAACCGTCTGCCGCGATCGCCAGCGGCATAATGAGAGAGACTGTTCAGTTTCCCTATTTCGCTCAAGGCATTCCACCCCTGCGGGAGGCCTGCATGACGGCGAGTTGCCAGAGGGACTTGTTATCCTTTCGCAAAAATGAGTTTGAGGAGAAGCAACTATAAGGGGAAGAAGGTGAGAAAGACATGAATAGGGAAAGACAGGAAGAGGGGAAAGCGCGCTGAGGCTGAGAGGTGACAAGGAGCAAGAGGAAGGACGGGCGCATCGCTTGTCAGAAGAGGCGCCAAGAGATGCCCTGGGCGAGGGGGATTGACAGGCTGTCATATTAATATGATGAAATAGCCTTCGGTGGGCCTGTTGATAAACGGGGGTGCAGCAAGGTGGTGAGGGGTGAAGGCGTTGAGCGACAAAGGGCAGGAATGACGAAGGAGACAAGACCGCGGCGTCGTCGCAGCGCTTAAGCGGGCGAGAAACCATGGCGCACGGTGACATCCTGGTCAAGATCGGCGTCAGCACGCCCGCACTCGCGTGGCAGGATGATGATGAATATGTCCATCGCGACGCCAGGCAGACGCATCGGTGGTCGATAGGCGCGATGCCGCATTTGCGCGGTGCGCCCGGCTAATTACCGATAATTGCGCCGAAATAAGACATAACCTGCAATATTGTTTGCGCCCCTTTTTAGCGCATGATTATGCTAAGCTGTCACATTGAAGGCTATTTCGGCGAGATAACGCAGTGAGCAATAGCTAAATAATACTATTGCAATTAATAGCAAGCAGGAGTGGGATATGACTTCAGAGGATTGGGAACGTCATTTTCATGAGTATCTGGAGCAACATTTTCCGCAGGATGACAAAGCGCATGATATTGCCCATTTTAGTAGGGTTTGGAAAACCGCCCGTAAAATAATGCAGTTTACCGATGCGGATGAAAGGATTGTATTAGCCGCCTGTTATTTCCACGACGTAGTCAATTTACCAAAAAACCATCCCGAACGACATTTGGCTTCGCGGCAAACACAAAAGATCCTCGCCGACTATTTCCCTGATTTTCCGGCGCGGCTGTATGGCGGTGTGGCGCACGCTATTGAGGCGCACAGCTTCAGCGCCGGCATTACGCCGGAAACGCTGGAGGCAAAAATCGTGCAAGACGCCGATCGGCTGGAATCTTTGGGGGCCATCGGGTTAGCGCGGGTGTTTCATGTGGCCGGGCAATTGGGCCGTGGGTTATTTCACGCCGAGGATCCGCTGGCGCTGCACCGGCCACTGGATGATGTCAATTATACTTTTGATCATTTCTAAACCAAATTATTAACCCTGGCTGACAGTATGCAAACGGAGCTGGGAATAGAAATGGCCCGCTATAATATTGAATATCTGGTGACGTTTATGAGTAAACTGTGTGCGGAATTAAAAGGCGAATATTACCAGCTGGATAAGGAAACACTGGACAGATTTGGTATGGGCTATAAAGCGGAGGGGCAACCTGCGGTGGAGTAAGATGTTTCGTGCCCTTGTTTGCTATCTATTACGTTTTTTATTATTGATTACTTATGATGTTAGCGGCCGGCGCCGGAAATACGCAGCATGCCCGCCTGTAGAAGGAAGAATGTGCCAGATATTACGCCGTAAAAAGGCGCGGGCGGCAACGCAAGGTGCAATAATGTGCAGGCGTCAGCGGCTGCAATGATCAAGGCGTCGCAGAGGCGATGTCTTTCAGGGGCTGCCGGCGGAAACGAAGATGCCGGCGCTGCAGCTTGGCCGCCTGCCACCAACACCCTGTGGCAAAAGGTCAAGGTAGGATTAACCGGGGGTTTCGGGGCCCGTGCTGCTATGACAGTGATGGTTGTCCGGCTGGACCCATTTCTGACCATCCCAGGTATCGTTCGGCGAGGTCGGTGCCAGCAGGGTTAACTCTGTCGGCAAAGCGCCCAGGAAGTCAACAATCAGCCGATGGCCGGTGTCCTTGCAATAGGCCGCTTTACCGCGCAGGTCCTCCACCGTTTGCCAAAAGCGTCCATCGCAGCTGCGCACCAATGCACGTGTTTGGCGTTGCGCCGGCAACGCCGGTTTATCGGCATAGCTATGGGGCGGCAGTAGGGCGTCCACGCATAAGTATTCCTGCGTTGCGCAGAGGTTCTCTCTGGTCACCGGGTGGGTACAGTAGACGACTATCCAACCCGAACGGCGGACAACGCCCTGGGCATCCAGGCTGGCAATGGCGAAATCGGTGGAATATTTTCTAAACATGGCGCCCTCCTGAGAAAATTCGCCACAGCTGGTCGATGATTTGCCTTAGGCCCGAACTTTCCCTACATCCATGAATGAACTTGAAGTATCACGTTAATTTTTCTTATTGTCATTATCTAATTATGAATAATATCTATTGTTTTGTTGCCGGCCGCACAGGGCGTCGTGGCGACCGGTAGCGGTAGGCTATGTTTATAGTTGCGAGTCATTCCTATTTACTCGCACATTAATCGCCTGGATCGGCTGCTTTTAACGGTTTTTCGTCATTTAGTTAACCAGTTGAACGGCGCGCAGGGGGAGGATGCCCCAGTGGCTACGCAAGGGGGACACAGAAGCACCGGCTGACCCGTCCTTTGCCCGAGGGTAAACCGAGCGGTGCGAGATAAGGTTCATTAATATGTCGCCGGGTTGACGCTCCTGATGGCAGCCACTAGGCTAATAATTAACCATCGGATAAAACAGCGGGATGAGGTAACGCGGCCATGAGCGATAAATATCCACAGCAGGCACCTCCGGCACAGCAGCAGCATACACAACCCGGCGCAGAAGGGGTGATGGTTCCGACGCCGGTTTATGATGACCCCGACTATTTGCTGGCCGGTGAGCCAGAATAAAACACCCAACTGGCCTGCGGGCGGGAGGATAGGATGACATTTGCCACAGGCGATATCGTGCAACCGACAAAAGGGGGGCCCGCGATGAGCGTAGTCAAAGTTGAAAACGACTTAGTGTACTGCGAGATGATGGATCCCGGCGAGGAGAAGAGTAAGGCATTCAAACCGCAAGAACTGACGCTCTATAAAGAAGAAGGGGATTTCGGCGTGTGCTAGAGTGAATCGCCGTCGGTGTTCACGCAGAGTTATGCCGCAGGCCGCACCGGCTCGCCAAACCCGTAGCAATAGGCTTTACATCACGCTCTCGCCGTTGTTTTACGTTTTTCTCCGTTGTTTTGGCGTAAGATCCGCCGGCCATTGCGCCGGCCGGCTGGACCGTTTCCTCTTGCATTCACTTCTCATTTCACCTACTTTATCTTCTGTTTCACCGGCCAGTCCGGTTGGGTTCCCGTCTCTCCATTAGAATAATCTGTTGTGAAAATACGCCGTCGAATCAGTCGCAAGAAATATCATCGCGAGACGTTGAGCGATGGGCAGTTTGCCATAGCGGTATTGGCGATCGCTTCAGGAACCCTTATCATCTTTGTCAGTTTGATGACACTCTGGATAATCTGATTATCGGCGAGGGAAAGGAGCAGATATGGAATCCAGCAAACTTGATGAGACAAAATTATTGCTGTTAATCGGTTTGTTAATATCCATTTTAATCGCCGTGACGGTTCTGTCTTGTATCGCCTGGTTTAACGATATCCGTCACTCCACGGACTCTATAGATGCACAGTCATGCTATAAAAAGATGCCCTGATGACGGGGCGGTAAGCCTGTGCCGACCTAGTGCCCCGCCAATGCCCTCCACCGCCGTTATCACCCGCCGTATCAGGCGGAAACCGCTTGATTGCCCGGCTCTGCGTCCTTGAGTATCCCTGCCAGGCGTATCTGTTGACCACGCAACTCCAGCGCTAAAGGCTCATAAAGTGAACGGCAGCCGTTGACGTCCTGCATACCCAGCAGGCCGAAAAGCCGATGCTTTTCTTCACTCCAACTGCGGTAATCGGCGATAGGATAATGACAAATACCTTCCACCGCCACGTGGGCCTGCACCGCCTGTTCAAAAATATAACGCGCCCAGGGGACGCGCATGTCCTCTTCCGCCCCGGTTTCGGCGATGAGCAGCGGGCGTTGATAGCGTTGCCACACCTCTTGCAAGATGGCCGCAAACGGCCGGTAATGACCGTCATCCAGCGCAATCGTCTCGCCCCGGTAAAACCATTGGTTGCCGGGTCGGTAACCGACGCCGATGATATCCAGCCACATCTCAGCGCCGCCCAGCTCTGGCGTATCGCGGCCGCAAAGCATGTCCCAGACCTCGAACTGCAGCAGGCGCAGTGCTTCCGCTTCCTCTATCAGCGCCGGTTTGTCCGCCGCCACATTAATATGTACCACCGGTTCAGGCTGCAAAAAACGCGCTGAGGGATCCACCGCGCGGATCGCCGCCATTGCGACCAGACTCGCACGGACCAACTGCTGTTTCAGCGCCTTGCCCTGGCGGGACGCCATCGGTGCGATGGAGGCCATATCGCCGCCCGCCCAGCTCCAGAAAGACATCGCGTTGATCGGGGTATATACGGGCTGCACCACGCCTTCACCGCGCACCAGCGCTGCGACCGCCCCGGCGAAGCGGGCAAAACTGTCGACAAATGCCGGTTGCCAGATGTCAAGGTGGGCCGGCCAGCCGAAGTGGCAGAGATCCCAAATGACCTGCAGCCCATTGGCCTGTGCGGCATGTAACATGGGCAGAAAGCTGGACCAGTCATACTGGCCTGGCGTGGCTTCGATGAGGTGCCAGCGCAAATCATCGCGCACGGTGGTGAGATGACAGGTGGCCATCTGGGCATAATCTTTCGCCGCCAGCATTTCATGGCCGCTGGAGTGAATGATATCCAGCCGGCGTCCGTCGCCGCGCCATTCGGTGGAGCAGTCGAAGCCGCCCTGGAAAAAGCTTTGGAATAAAGAAGGACTGTGGATCGCGGGCAGGTTATGGATAATTTGGTCTTGCATAATGCGTCTCCCTAACCGTAACGGTGTTACGCCGTGCAGGGCGAATGAAGCGTATCCTTTAAGCGTAGACTCAGCATCAGGGTACGCGAACGAAAAGCGCCTGAAATGCGATCGCCCCATGCGGGCGCTAAGTCGGCGCGTCAGGGTTTTTCGCGCCGTTCACTTTATGACCGGCAAAGGGGATAATGGTTCTCTCCGTGCAAAGATGAGAAGAGAAATAATGCGCAGACGAATTCATCTCATGACCGGCGATATCACCACCTTGTCGGTGGAGGGCATTGTCAATGCGGCCAATCAACAACTGATGGGCGGGGGGGGCGTGGATGGCGCCATTCATCGCGCGGCGGGGCCGGCACTGAGGGAGGCGTGTGCGGTGATTCGTCGCGCTCGCGGCGGGGGAGGCGGTGATAACCGGCGGCGGCAATCTGCCCGCGCGGTACATTATTCATACCGTCGGCCCCATCTGGCGCGGCGGCGATCAGCATGAGGCCGCGCTGCTGCGCCGCGCCTATGACAGCAGTCTGCAGCTCGGGGCGGCGCACCGCCTTGCCCGTTTGGCCTTTCCTAATATCAGCACCGGCGTTTACGGCTTCCCCAAGCCTGCCGCGGCCCGCATCGCCATTGATGCCGTGCGTGCGTTTCTGGCGCACAATGCCTGGCCGCAGCAGGTGATGTTTGTCTGTTTCGACGAAGAGAATGCACGTTTATATCAAACGGCGCTGGCTTAGAGTGGCCCTGGACTGTCAATGATGCCGGATTGGCTCGGCGGCAGCCGGCGGGTGAGCGTGGCGACAAAGGCATTGCCAGAGGGCGACGGCATGCCGAGGCGGCCTGTTTTGACCTGTCATCCCCGGCAAGGAAATGTAATAAGATCTTTCCGCGCGTCGACGGTCAAAGCGCGCCATCCGACCCGATTGGCAGGTTATTGTCAATGGTCAGGGCAATATGCTGATTTGTCGGGGTTAAAAATTCTGCTTTTTTGCCCATAATCCGCTGAGAGAGAAAAAAGCATTAACCCCCGCCCGATGGCTCAGGTAAAATCAAACCGGGCGCCAGCTGTTGGCTTACCCTTTTATAGACTATCTTTTATCACTCAAAGAGTCGGTTTTTCAGCCTATTTCTACACAGGATGCCGGGAAGGCGAATAAGAGGAACCATTACTGTATCATGCTGTCGGACAAGTGATTTCAGTAATAAAGATTGCTGTAAATGATTAAGAGCACACGCAGAGGGGGGGATGTGCCAAATAATAAATTCTTCGTCAAATCATCCAAAGCGAGTCTCCGTTGGCTGGGAGCCACGGTGCTGTTGACGCTATACGCTTTGCCCTCATGGGCATTTTCTATTGACGATGTGGCTAAGCAAGCCCAGGCGTTGGCGGCTAAAGGTTATGAAGCGCCAAAGAGCAATGTGCCTTCGCAATTTCGCGAAATGAAATTTGCTGACTATCAGCAAATTCAATTCAATCATGACAAAGCGCTGTGGCACGATTTACCGACCCCATTCAAAATCGAGTTTTACCATCAGGGGATGTATTTCGATCAGGCGGTGAAAATCAATGAAGTGACGGCAACCACCGTTAATGAGGTTAAATATTCATCGGATATTTTCAACTTCGGTTCGGTCAATCACGACCCCGATGCGGTAAAGGATCTCGGTTTTGCCGGGTTTAAAATCCTCTATCCGATTAATCAGCTCGATAAAAATGACGAAATCGTCAGCATGCTGGGCGCCAGCTATTTTCGCGTTATCGGCAAAGGGCAAGTATATGGCCTGTCCGCGCGCGGCCTGGCTATTGATACCGCGCTGGCGTCCGGCGAAGAGTTTCCACGTTTTCGTGAATTTTGGATTGAGCGTCCCAAGGCGAACGATAAACACTTGGTGCTGTATGCGCTGCTTGATTCTCCCCGCGCCACCGGCGCTTATCGTTTTGTCATCTATCCGGGGCGCGACACCAGCGTAGATGTACAATCGCGCGTTTATCTGCGCGACAAGGTTGGCAAATTGGGTCTGGCGCCTCTGACCAGTATGTTCCTGTTCGGGCCCAATCAGCCGGCCACGACCATGAATTTCCGCCCGGCTTTGCACGATTCTAACGGTTTGTCGATTCACGCCGGCAACGGCGAGTGGATCTGGCGCCCGCTGAATAATCCCCGTCATTTGTCGGTGAGCACTTTTCAAATTGAAAACCCGCGCGGTTTCGGTCTGCTGCAGCGCGGACGTGATTTCTTCCAGTACCAGGATCTCGACGATCGTTACGACCTGCGCCCGAGCGGCTGGGTGGAACCCCGCGGCGATTGGGGCAAAGGGCATGTAGAACTGGTGGAAATCCAGACCAACGATGAAACCAACGACAATATTGTCGCGTTCTGGACGCCGGAAAAACTGCCGGAGGTCGGTCAGCCGCTGGAACTGGCCTACCGGCTGCACTTCTCGCGTGATGAAGACAAAATTCATTCTGCGGACTTCGCCTATGTGAAGCAGACCTTGCGTTCCGCGGGCGATGTGAAACAGACTAATCTGACGCGTCAGCCGGACGGCAGCACCGCTTTTCAGGTGGATTTTGTCGGCCAGCCGCTGAAAGAGGTGGACCCGGCCGCGCCGGTCACGTCTCAGATTAGCGTGGGCGACAACGCCGAGGTAGTGGAAAACAGCGTCCGTTTTAACCCGGTCACCCACGGCTGGCGTTTGACCTTGCGTTTGAAGGTGAAAGACACCAAGCAACCTACCGAGATGCGTGCAGCACTGGTTAACGGCGATAAGACATTGACCGAAACCTGGAGCTATCTGCTGTCTGCCAATGAATAATTCTACCTCCACCAGCCTCGACTATGTCGAGGCGTTGCCGCTTGCCGCTGAGCAAAAGTCCGGCCTGCGCGACCAGCTGCGTGGGCAAGGCGAAGTCGCGCCCGATGCCGTGCACCACGCCCTTAGCGACGGATCCCGGCCCCAGGGCGAGACCATGGCCGCCGAGGATGCGGCGCTGGGATCGGTGACCCGCCGTTTATATATGGCCTGGCCGCAAACCGCGCGTCATCCTGATCTTCTGGTGCAAGACAGCCGAGGGCGCACGGCTATCAAGGCGATGCCGACCATCAAGCGTACCACCATGTTTTCCGAACCGTGGTTTACCAATCCGTTGGTCCGCTTTTGGGGTGTGCTGCGGGGCCAATCCCGCAAGCCGCGCCATAAGCAGGAAATGGCTGCCAGCGAAGACGGCAACTGGCGGACCGTCGGCACTATCCGTCGCTATATACTGCTGGCGCTGACGCTGTTCCAGACCGCCATCGCCACCTGGTACATGAAAACCATTCTGCCTTACCAGGGCTGGGCGCTCATCGATCCGATGGATATGATCCATCAGGACGTGCTGCAGTCGGTGCTGCAGTTGCTGCCTTATGTGTTGCAAAGCGGTATCCTTATTCCGTTCGCCATCCTGTTCTGCTGGGTGTCGGCCGGTTTTTGGACCGCGCTGATGGGCTTTTGGCAGTTGTTGATTGGCCATGATAAATACAGCATCTCCGCCAGTACCACCGGAGATGAACCGCTGAATCCGGCGCACCGCACCGCGTTGATTATGCCTATCTGTAACGAAGACGTAGAGCGGGTGTACGCCGGATTGCGCGCGACTTATGAATCCGTTGCCGCAACCGGCCAAATAGATCACTTCGACGTCTATATCTTAAGCGACAGTTATCATCCCGATATTTGCGTCGCTGAGCAGAAAGCCTGGATGGGGCTGTGCGAGGAAACCGGCGGCACCGGGCGCATTTTTTATCGTCGCCGCCGCCGTCGGGTGAAGCGCAAAAGCGTTAATATCGACGATTTCTGCCGGCGGTGGGGTAACCAGTACGCCTATATGGTGATCCTGGACGCCGACAGTGTTATTGAGCGGCCACTGCCTGACCAATCTGGTGCGGTTGATGGAAGCCAATCCGCGCGCGGGCATTATTCAGAGCGCGCCGAAGGCGTCCGGCATGGACACGCTGTATGCGCGCTGCCAACAGTTCGCGACCCGGGTTTATGGGCCGTTATTCACCGCCGGCCTGCATTTCTGGCAGTTGGGGGAATCCCATTATTGGGGGCATAACGCCATTATCCGCATTGAGCCGTTTATCAAGCACTGCGCGCTGGCGCCGCTGCCTGGGGAAGGGTCCTTCGCCGGGTCCATTTTGTCCCATGACTTTGTCGAGGCGGCATTAATGCGCCGGGCGGGCTGGGGGGTATGGATAGCGTACGATTTGCCCGGCAGCTATGAAGAACTGCCGCCCAACCTGCTGGATGAGCTCAAACGCGATCGCCGCTGGTGCCAGGGCAACCTGATGAACTTCCGCCTATTTTTGGTGAAGGGGATGCATCCCCTTCATCGCGCGGTGTTCCTGACCGGCGTCATGTCCTATCTATCGGCGCCGCTGTGGTTTATGTTTCTGGCGCTCTCCACCGCTCTGCAGGTGGTGCATACGCTCATGGAGCCGCAATATTTCCTGCAGCCGCGTCAGCTCTTCCCGGTGTGGCCCCAGTGGCGCCCGGAGCTGGCGATAGCGTTATTTTCCACCACGCTGGTGCTGCTGTTCCTGCCCAAACTGTTGAGCGTGATCCTCATTATCGCCAAAGGCGCGCGGGAGTTCGGCGGCGTGCTGAAGGTTACCGTTTCGATGCTGCTGGAAATGCTGTTTTCCGTGCTCTTAGCGCCGGTGAGGATGCTATTTCACACGCTGTTTGTGGTTAGCGCGTTCCTTGGCTGGTCGGTGCAGTGGAATTCACCCCAGCGCGATGACGACGCGACGCCCTGGAGTGAATCCTTTAAGCGTCACGGCTCGCAAATGTTGCTGGGTCTGGTCTGGGCTGGCGGCATGGCCTGGCTGGATCTGCGTTTTCTGTGGTGGCTGTCGCCGATTGTCGTGTCGCTTATCCTGTCGCCGTGGGTGTCGGTCTATTCCAGCCGGGCACGGCTGGGGCTGAAGTGCCAGCGCGCCGGACTGTTTCTGATTCCCGAGGAATATTCGCCGCCGAATGAACTCGTGGCTACCGAGAATTATCTGCAGCGTAACCGCGCCCGCATACTGTCCGACGGTTTCCGCCGTGCGGTGATTGATCCGGCCTATAATGCACTGGCCGTGGGCATGGCGACCGCCCGTCATGGCGTATCGGACCTTGTGGAGCGCAACCGTCAAGAGCATCTCGCCGCCGCTATGACATTGGGGCCGGCGAAGCTCAATACCGCCCAACGTCTGGCTATATTAAGCGATCCGGTCACGCTGTCCCGGTTGCACTTGCGCTTGTGGTCGCAGCCGGAGCAATTGACCGCCTGGCGCACCACCGCCGTCGTCAGACGGAGCTGAGCGCGCCCACGCCCTCACCACAGACCCATCCTCATCAAACCCGGCCTGGAATAGCGGCCGGGTTTTTTTGGGCGACAGGCTGCGGTGTCACTCCTGTCCAGACACCGGGTGACCGACGCTTAATACACCAGCGCTAATCAATTCTTGTCATGCTGCCAAAGCCGGGTAGGGCTGGACTCGCCGTATCTCGGCATGTCGCCTGCCCCGTTGCACCGGGCAGCAAAATATCTGGGCTATACTTAGAAGGCTAATTAACGTTCCCATCGTGGCCGACCGAGGGGATGGGCATTTGAAGCCGTTGCGGCCAGTGCGGCCATGTTGCCCTAGAAGCATAGGTAAGGGTGGAAAAAAGCCCTCTCGGGCCACAAAAACTCTCTTTGGTTCCACAAAAAGTGCCAGATCGTGCGACGGGAGCATTTATTGTAACTTGACGGTGGAGGTTGGCCGTTAAAATCCCCTCAAAATTCAGGGTATGAGGATACCATGCAGAGTGATTGGCTGTTTGTATTGAAAAAATTGGGCGTTTTTCTGCTGTGTGCCGTGGTGATCGCGCTGCTGACTTCCTTACTATTTATCGATATTAATGGATTTCATAACGGGGAGCATGAATCTTCACTGACCGAAATTGTGCAAGAGCTGATTTTAGTGATGATCCACGGCCTGTTACTGCGTAATGCCGCTTTGCGCCACAGCAGCGCGCTGATTGGCGGTTTTTTCTTGTGTATGCTGATACGCGAGATGGACTTCGCCTTTGATCTCATCCGCCACGGCAGTCGGCTGTGGTTCGCGCTGGCGGTGACGCTCGCGGCGCTGCTCTATGCCGGCCGCAGTCCGCAACGTACCTTGGCCGGCCTGGTTGTCTTTTTTAAACACCCCAGCTACGGTATGCTAAGCGCCGGTCTGCTGACTGTGCTGTTGTTCGCCCGTCTGATGGGGATGTGCACGCTATGGCATACGCTGCTGGCGGATGATTTCATCCGTACCGTCAAAAACGCCGTGGAAGAAGGTACCGAACTGTTCGGTTACGCGCTCTGCCTGCTGGCGACGCTGTCGTATTTCCGCTCCCAGCGCAGCGAAAGTGCGCCTGTGGTACAGCCTGCCGCGATAGACCGATAATGTGGGCGTGCCGGCCTCTGCTCCGGTACGGTGGTTGACATCAATAGGCGTGCGCGGGACGCTGCTTGATAATTAGGTAAACGAAGCCACTATGGGACGATTTTGTCTGGTTCTGGCCGCGCTACTGCTGTTTTCCGGCTGTGGCAGCATCATTAGCCGCACGATGCCCGGCCAGGGGCACGGCAATCAATTTTATCCGGGCGTGCAATGGGATCTGCGCGACTCGGCGTGGAAATACCTCACCATTATCGATTTGCCACTGTCTATGGTGGTAGATACGCTATTGCTACCGGTGGACTGGCGCCACGGCCCTTACGATTAGACTGCCGGCGTGGCCGTGGTTGTCGACGCCGGGCTGATGCGCCACATGCCGCGGTTGCGCGGCATGCAGGTCAAGGAGGGACAGCGCCTGCTCACATGGCGTCCCATTCATCCGAGGCGGTTTTTCCCTCTTCGGTGTCCAGCGGCGGTTCATATTAATATTCGCCCTCGTCCCACTCGTGCAGGGTATTTTCCTCCTGCCACTCCAGACGCAGTTCGGTTTCATCGTAATCACCGTCGAAAATCGCCTGGGCGGCTTCGACCAGGCGAAACGACATTGTCTCGCTGGCGTCATTTTCTTCCGCCTGAAATTCGGCTTCCCACATGATTTCGCCGTCCTGCAGGACATATTTCTGCAGGCTAAATTGCTGCACTGAAGGGGTTTCATCCTCCTTGCTGCTGTCGGCAGACGCTTCCAGAAACTCCTCGCGGGCGATGTCGATCGCTTCTTCCAGAGTTGCATACATGCTCATTAGTTCTCTCCTGTGCTGATGAGGGGGGCAGAGGCCGTCACGCCGAATACGGGCGTAAAAGTAATTGTTGTCGCTCTGGCCAAAGTTGCAAGTACCGCTCGCTAAACAGTATATAGCATAAGAAAAAACCGTGATTGGCGGCGTGACAGAGGGAGGGTAGCCCGATAACCGGCTGATTCCCCCAAGGATGTTTCCGGCGACGGGATTTTGCAAAGAAGGTTGCGGCAAGGGGTAAAGGTTTCGCAAAGGTCAGCACAGGGCAGCCAGGAGTCGCTACAGTGAAGGGATAAACCCGATGTAAAGGAGACAACATGATGATGCGCAAAACATTATTGGCTATGGCCATGATCACCACCGCCGGGGTAGCGAGCCTCGGCGTGCAGGCAGCCGCGCCGACCGGCGCTGGCAATCCGCCGATGCCGGTGCCACCGGGCGCGCAATACGGTCAGCCCACGCTGGCAATGCCGCTACCGCCATTTCCGGGACCACACGGCGGCCAGGACGGCCACGGCGACGGTTTTTGTCACGGCAATGCGCTTTTCTGCGCCTTAATGATAAGCGAAAATCCGGCGGACAGCCTGCAGAAACTGAACAGTATCCTGCCGCCGACCGCCAAGGAGGTGCATTATCAGGTACGGGTGGCCGTGGTGGCGATACCGGACCATGGGCCTGGCGCATCGGATGATCACGGCGGCAAACCGGCGCCAAAACCCGGGCAAAGCGTGCCGCAACCGTAAGAGGCCGCAGCTATTTCACTGCGCCCTGTGGCGCACGCGTCCCAACAGTAGCCCGCCGTCACCCCTGTGATGGCCAATTGGGCGGTTGCGTTTGCACGCGCTGCCCTTTCTAACGCTCAATCATTAGGCAACTGATACGTGCCGCGCTGCGCTGCAGACTCCACCAGGAATACACCACATTAAACATCACCACCAGCGCCGTGACAAAAAACACCGTCAGGAAACCGTAGCTGGCCGAGATAAAGGCGCCGAGCAGCGGCCCGCTGACGTTGCCCAGATCGCGAAACGACTGGTTGTAGCTGAAAATACGGCCTGCAATCTGACTGGATGAGTTATAAATCAATAGGGTTTGCACCGCCGGCAGCAGCGCGCCATCTGTGGCGCCCAACAAAAAACGCAATAAGCCCAGCTGCCATGGCGCCTGCACAAATGACATGAGAATCAGCAGCAATACCGACAATGCCATCATGCTAATTAATATGCTTTCTGGTCCGACGCGATCGCAGAGCTTACCCAGACGCGGGGCGCTCAGCAGCGCCGCCATGCCTGGAACGGCGGCAATCATGCCGCTGATGAAGGCCAGATTTTGCGAACTGCCAGCCAGCTCACGGACATACAGAGTGAGAATGTGCGCAATGGAGCCGGTCGCGACCTGGATGATAAGCGTGGTGACAAACAGGCTCAACACCAGACGCGGATTTTTCAGCGAAGCCAGTACCTGCCGGCCAGAGAGCATATCTTTTTTTGGCACCGGGGTGAAACGCTCCTGAACGAACAGCACGGTAGTGATAAAGCAGACCAGCAGCACCAGCGCGGTAATGAAGAAGACCAGCCGTAAACCATAGAGATCCGCCAGCAGGCCGCCAATCAGGGGGCCTATCAGCGCGCCGCTGACCGCGCCGGTGGACAGCGTGCCGAGGGCCCAGCCGCTCTTGTTGCGCGGCACTTGCGTGGCAATTAGCGCGTTGGCGTTGGGCACGAAGCCGCCAAGCAGCCCGAGTAGCGCGCGCAGCACTAAAAACTGCCAGACGTTCTGCGCCGGTCCCATCAGCATCATGACAATCGCCATGCCCAACGCCGAGCGCAGCAGCATCACTTTGCGGCCTTTCCGGTCGGCCAGGCCGCCCCAAATCGGTGATGCAATGGCGGAAAATAGAAAGATGATGCTGAACACTGCGCCGGACCATATATTCAGTTTTTCGGGAGAGGATACCCCAAGTAATTCAACGTAGAGTGGCAGGAATGGCATCACCAGACTGAATGCGGCGCCGGTGAGAAAACAGCCCAGCCAGGCCACGAAAAGATTGCGTTTCCAATTTATGAGTGTCGGTGCCGGCGTCATGACGTCCTGTTACAAATTTACGGCGGTCGACAACACAACAGGGCTGGGAACGCTCTCGCCGGGGGAGATTAATTCAGGGACACAGTATGCGCCCAATGGACAACAGGGGCAATTTCACCGGCCGTTTTTTGCGCGGCTTTTCGCAAATACCGCGCCGGCGCCGGCCGGTGCGACAGGCATCAGCGGTACAGCGAAGGCTCGCCGGGCGGGCGGGTTTTAAAGCGCCGATGCAGCCACATGTACTGATCCGGCGCTCGCAGTATCGCCTGTTCCACCACCTTGTTCATATAGCTGGCGGCGGCTATATCGCTATCCAGCGGCATGTTGCGCTCATCGGGCAGGATCAGCAGCTCATATCCGCGCCCCTGGGGTAACCGGCGCGGCGTGAACGGGATCACCGCCGGCCTGGCGGTTTTGGCCAGCAAATAGGTCCCGGCGGTCGTCGCGGCCTGAGGAACAGCGAACAGCGGCGCGAACACGCTGCTTTTCGGACCGTAATCGTGATCCGGGGCATACCAGATGATTTCGCCGCTTTTCAAGGCGCGAATCATGCCTTTGATATCCGCGCGGTCCAGCATGGATTTGTTGGAACGCATACGCCCCCAAGTCTGCAGCCAGTCCAGCAGCGGATTATCGTTGGGGCGATAGACGCCGATGCCGGGGTTATACATGCCAAAAATCCGCGCCCCCAGTTCAAGGGTGAGAAAATGCATGCCGATAAGCAACACTCCCTTATTTTCCGCGCGCGCGCCGGAGATATGCCCCAGGCCGCTGACGGAAACCCAGCGTTTGATGCGCCAGTCAGGCCAGAACCAGGCGATGCCGGTTTCGATAAGGCCCATGCCGACCGATTCAAAATTCTGCCGCAGCAGCGCTTCACGCTCCGCATCCGGCATGGCGGGAAAACATAATTGCAAGTTACGGCGCGCGATTGCCTCTCTGTGGCGCATAAAGCGCATTACCAGCCGCCCCAGACGAGTGCCCAGGGCATAGAGCAGCGGATAAGGCAGCAGCACCAGCAAATAAAGCGCCCCGATGCCCATCCAGGTTATCCAATAACGCGGATGCAGCAAAGAACGATTAAAAACAGGAAGTGTGGTCATAGCGTCCCAAGTGCGAATGTGACGGGTCAGTCCGTCCCTTCAATTCGTGCCGTTAATACCTTGCAATATTCTGGCATTTTTTTTGCTGCGGTGGAATAAAGCGTCGCGCGATCGGCATTATTGGCCTAAGCTCGCGCGCTTTCTATGCAATAAGCGGTGAATAACGCTACGGCCGACGAAATAACCCCTTTACCTCATGGGGTTCGCAGCGCCAATATTGCTTGGGCCCCTGCACCTGGGCGCCGAGTTTAGCGGCTGCATGCCAGGGCCAACGAGGATCGTATAACGCGCCGCGAGCCAGTGCGATATCGTCCGCGTCGCCGTTGGCGATGATAGCCTCCGCCTGCTCCGATTCGGTTATCATACCGACCGCGAAGGTCGTAAGCCCGGTCTCCTGTCGGATCCGTCTGGCGAAGGGCACCTGATAGCCGGGACCGACGCTGATACGCTGCTGCGGTGACAGGCCGCCGCTGGAGACGTGAATATAATCGCAACCCGCGGCTTTTAGCGCCTGAGCCAGCGCCACGGATTGCACCTCGTCCCAGCCGCCCTCAACCCAGTCGGTGGCGGAAATGCGCACCCCCACCGCCATGGTTAACCCCAGCGCCTGACGCAACGCCTGAAAGACTTCGAGCGTCAGACGCATCCGGTTTTCCAGGCTGCCGCCATAGCGATCGTCGCGCTGATTGGTGAGCGGCGACAAAAATTGGTGCAACAAATAGCCGTGGGCGGCGTGCAACTCGATGAGCTGAAAACCGATACGCTGTGCGCGTCGGGCTGCGGTGACGAACTCGTCTTTCAGCGCCGCAATCTCATCAAGACTCAATGCCTGCGGAGCGGGGGAGGCGTCATCGTAGGCCAGCGCCGACGGCGCGACCGTTTGCCAACCGCCATGCCCGGTAGCGATAGGCCCTCCGCCGGACCAGGGCGGCGCGGTAGACGCTTTCCGCCCGGCGTGCGCCAGCTGGATCCACAGCGCAATGGGGGAATGGGTTTTTAACGTCTCCACCACTGCGGCCAGGGAGCGCTCGGTGCGATCGTCCCACAAACCCAGATCCTGCGGGGAGATGCGCCCAACCGGATTGACCGCGGTGGCCTCGAGGATCAGCAGGGCTGCGCCCGACAGCGCCAGATGGCCGAGATGCACGGTGTGCCAGGAAGTCGCCTCTCCCTCGACGGCGGAGTATTGGCACATCGGGGCAATAACGATACGGTTTTCAAGCTGCAGTTTGCCCAAAGCGATAGGGCTGAACAGGTGACTCATTAGCCGGCCTCTCATCAATGAATGGCCGGGCGTGGAGAAACCCGGAAACGACACGTGTCAGCACTAATAGTGATCGCCCTGCGGGGGTATCGTCAAGTTGTTGCTCTGGCATGAGCACGTCCAGTCCGGTCGGGGAAGAGGAATTTCGCGCCGTGGCTGGCGCTTTGGCGTCAATGCGGTAAAATGCGGCCCGGCGGCCGGGGTAGCCGCCGCCGATAATTTGACTAGCGACAGGAACGTACACCATGCCAGTGTTACATAACCGGGTCTCCAACCAGGAATTACGGGCGCGCATGTTAGCCGAAAGCGAGCCGCGCACCACCGTCTCGTTTTACCGCTATTTTACCTTGAGCGACCCGCAGGGCTTCCGTGATGAGCTTTACCGTACGCTCACGGCGCTGCAGGTCTTCGGCCGCGTCTACATTGCCGCCGAGGGAATTAATGCGCAAATCAGTGTGCCGCAAAGCCGATTTAACGCCATGCGTGAGGCACTGTACCACGCACATCCGCAATTGGATGGGCTGCGGTTGAATGTCGCCTTGGACGACGACGGTAAATCTTTTTGGGTGCTGCGCATGAAAGTGCGGCCGCGCATTGTCGCCGACGGTATTGACGATCCCACGTTTAATCCGGCTAATGTGGGCCGTTATCTAACAGCGGAAGAGGTTAACGCCATGGCGGACGATCCCCAAGCGCTGTTTGTGGACATGCGCAACCACTATGAGTATGAAGTGGGGCATTTTGACCAGGCCATCGAGATCCACTCGGACACGTTCCGCGAGCAACTGCCGATGGCGGTGGAAATGTTGCAGCATGATAAAGATAAGAAAATCGTGATGTATTGTACCGGCGGGATCCGCTGCGAAAAAGCCAGCGCCTGGATGCGGCATAACGGATTTAACAATGTCTACCACGTGGAAGGCGGGATTATCGAATACGCTCGTCGCGCGCGGGCACAAGGCCTACCGCTGAAGTTTACCGGCAAGAATTTTGTCTTTGACGAACGTTTGGGCGAGCGGATCACGCCGGATATTATCGCCTGCTGCCACCAATGCGGCGCCCCCTGCGACAGCCATACCAACTGCCGTAATCAGGGTTGCCACCTGCTGTTCATCCAATGCCCCGCTTGCGCCAAACGCTATGAAGGTTGTTGCAGCGTGACCTGCCAGGATGAGCTGTCGCTGCCGTTGTCCGAGCAGCGCGCGCGCCGCGCCGGCCGGGATAACGGCATGAAAATTTTCAATAAATCCCGTGAACGCCTGCAGATGACGCTAACGGGGGACGATCCGGCACAGGAATAGCGTCGCGCCTGCCGTTGACGGGAAGTGACTAGCCAACGGCGCGTGCCTGCCGTTGACGGGGAGCGACTAGCCGATGGCGCGTGCCTGCCGTTGACGGGAAGCGATTAACCGACAGCAAAGCGGCGCAGTAAAAACGGCGTTAAGTCAAAACCGCTGTCGCGGCCTTCGGCGAAGGCCGCCGCGATCTCTCCCAGCACGCTGGCAAATTTGAAACCGTGGCCGCTCAGGCCGGATATTACCAGCACATTGTCGTGTCCCGGCAGCGTATCGATGATGAAATCCTCATCGGGGGATAAATCATAGCTGCAGGACTGGCCGCTGAGACACACACCGACGCCTGGCAAAAATGTGCGCAGAAAACCAAACACCTCCGTGCCGTCCTCGGCCAGTGCGCCAAACGGTTTACGCTGATCCGGCGCGGTGATGCGCTGACCGCCGTTGTGCTTACCCACTTTAAGCGCATTCTCCAGCGCCGGGAAACCGTAGTAATGGCTGCCATCGGGCGCTTCGACGGTGAAGGCGGGAAAACGATTATCTTCGCTGAACCGTCCATCTGCCTGATGCCAGGAAAACACCTTGCGGACCGGCGTTATCGGCAGCAATTGTTTAACCCAGGTGCCGGCGGCAACCAACAGCTTTCGCCCCTGATAACGGCTTCCTTCGCGCGTTTCCACCTGCGCGACCCCGTCGGCGAGGTTGATGCCGGTGACCCCGCAATTAAAGAGCTGCGCGCAGCCGGCCTTCTCCGCGAGTGAAATATAACGGGCAACCGTCAGCTCCGATTTTAAATAACCGGCCGGCGGCTCAAAGACGCCGATATAATCCTCCGGTACCCGCAGCACCGGCCAGCGGGCATTCACCGCGGCACCGGTCATCAACTCACAAGGTAGCTGGTAGCGTTTTACCCCGCTGGCGGCGTTTTGGATAAACAACGATTGGCGCGGCCCAAGATTTATCACGCCGCTGCGGTGGAAAACCGGGGTTTCGCCACCGTAGCTGAGCGCTTGCCAAAGCGTTTGAGCGCGCTGCACCAGCGGCACATATTTCTCGCCTTCACCGTAGGCATGGCGAATAAGACGCGTATCGCCATGATGACTGCCGCCCTGGTGCGGCGGAAATGCCGCGTCGATCATCAGCACATTCAGTCCGGCTTGCGTGGCGTAAAAACCCGCGGCCGTCCCCACGGAACCGCTGCCGATGACGATTAAATATTAAACCATACCCTCATGCTCCTGACTGAATTCCGCCGGCCGTCGCGCCTGGTCGGGTAAGTGTAGTAACAGTCTGGGAGTACGAATATTGTCATCTGTCCGAAATAGGGCTGACGCAAAATAAAAACACCCGCGGCAGGGCTGCCGGGTGCATAGGGGGGCAGAACTAATGCTTGCGGTAATCCAGATGTTCCGTTGATTCTATTTTGGCGATACCAGCTTCAAGTATGGAAATCAGCTGCTTGGCGACATCCGTCGTCAACCACAAGGTCCGATCAACTTCCGCATCGGCAGTGGCTTGGTCAGGGGAATTGACATAATGCAGGCGAATCATCATGGCATCGTAGGGATCTACCGTACTGATGTCCCAGCCGACGAGCGGGTGTGTATGAATTATTTCGTTTTTTCTGTCCATTATACCCCTTTTTTGACTCGTTATGATTTGAGTGACAATGAGGTTCTGGCATCTACTGGTTCGCAGGTAGCCTCATTATACCCGCCTTTTCAAATTTTTTACGCAATTAGAGACTTTTTTTGTAATAGGAAACGTCGCAAAGGGTTACTGAACGCACCGAACGCGGGTGATGGCCCCCCGCCCCGCGGCGAGATTATCTTACTGCGACGGTGCGGTACATCATCCCGCGCGTGGCGTAAGGGACGGCGCGCCTAACTTACTGCGACGGTGCGGCACATCATCCCGCGCGTGGCGTAGGGGCGGCGCGCCTTTCCTATCGCGACGGCGCGGCGCATTAATCCTGCCGTGGCGTGAGGGGCGGCGTCATCGGCGTGACGCGACGGTCCAGCTCTTCCGCTAATTGCGCGAAATATTTCTGCATCAGCGCATCGCGGTTTTGGTTCTGGGCTTCCACCATCAGGTTATGGATAAGCAACTGGTTCGCTTTTTCGTCCAGGATGAAAGAAAGATAGGAAAAAGCAATTTCCAGCACGCTCAGCCTGCGCTGCTGTTCGCTTATCAATTGCAGTAACTCACCGAAGGTCATCGCTTCTTCTGGCTTTTCCGACGTCATGGTGTTCTCCCGAAAGCGGTGGTGCCGTCTTGGACAGATACCGGCAATGGTTTCCCTATCATAAGCCATATTAGGAATTTTTACAGCGTCAGCCTGCGTTTTTGGGCGAAAGCTACAAGAAAAAAAGGCCGGGTAGCGAGCCCGGCAAGCGACAGTACTACAAAATGATGAGGGTTAGGAGGGCGGGTCGAACCAGTCATCGGCGCTTTCCCACGTCTCTTGCAGGATGTCGGTGATGAGCGCTTTGTCTTCCTTGTTGCCGCCCAGGACCGTAATGCCATTGGCGCTGGCATAACGTATCTGCAGCTTGGAGTCGGAAAACTGTTTATCAATACGGAGATGTAACTCTTTGCTCAACGCCTCCAGGGCACCGGCAGGGAGCGGTGTCGATTTGGCGATGGTGATTTCAATGCGCATGTGTCTGCTCTCACAGTAGCGGTGCCTGTTCATTTATACAGTACTTTAAGAAAGAGCGCAACCGATATAGCGTATTGTCTCCATGGCCGGCGTCAGACCGGCGTTTCAGGCCGAAGACGAACGCCATGTCGACACGCAGTGCCTGACACCGCTGACGAACGCCATCTCGCACCCCGGCGCCTGACGCCGATGACCGACTAAGAGGGCGGTGGCGGGCGCCGGATCCGTGCGATTAGCGATCGCTTTCGTCTACCACTGTCCAGTTGAGCGTTTGGTCGGCGAGGAAGGGCACCAGCGTTTCACCGTCACCGCCCGCCAGTGGGATGGCCGCCGGTTGTCGGTGAGTCTCACGGCGCAGCGTAATATGATCTTCGTTAAGCGGCAGACCGTAAAAGCGCGGACCGTTGAGCGAACAAAAGGCTTCAAAATGCGCCAGCGCGCCGATTTCCTCAAACACCGTGGCATACGCCGGCAAAGCGGCGGGGGCGTTAAATACGCCGGCACAGCCGCAATCCGACTCTTTACGCCCTCGCGCGTGAGGGGCGGTGTCGGTACCGAGGAACAGACGGTCGCAGCCGCGGGCCACCGCCGCGCGCAATGCTTGCTGATGTACATTGCGTTTCAGGATAGGCAGGCAGTAGAGATGCGGACGCACGCCACCCACCAGCATATGGTTGCGGTTGAACATGAGATGCTGCGGGGTAATGGTGGCGGCCAAATAATTGTCGCCGGCCAGCACATAGTCGGCGGCTTCTTTGGTAGTGATATGTTCAAACACGATTTTCAGCGCCGGAAATTGGCGGCGAATCGGCGTCATGACTTGTTCAATAAAGCGCGCCTCGCGATCAAAAATATCGATGTCAGCCGCCGTGACTTCCCCGTGAATAAGGAGCGGCATCCCGATTGTTTGCATGGCGTCAAACAGCGGATAAATGGCGGCAATATTGGTGACGCCGTGCTGCGAGTTGGTCGTGGCATTGGCCGGATAGAGCTTGGCGGCGGTAAACACCCCTTGGCGGTGGCCGTCAATCAGCGTTTGCTTGTCCAGCGAATCCGTCAAATAGCAGGTCATTAAGGGGGTAAACCGGTGACCCGCCGGCAGCGCAGCCAAAATGCGTTCACGATAGGCTATCGCCTGGGCGAGTGTCGTAATGGGCGGCGTCAGGTTGGGCATGATAATCGCCAGGTCAAAATGGCGGCTAGTGGTGTAGGGCAGCACCGTGCGCAACATAGCATCGTCGCGCAAATGAACGTGCCAGTCATCCGGCCGGCGAATTTTCAGTACTGCGGGCTGTGCGGTCATGGGGTCTAGCTCCGGTTAAACGGGGTGATGTCGTTGTGCGTTGTGGGTCATGGCGGGAGACAAGAATAAGCGTAAAGCGAAGTCATTGCATTACTTTCTTGGCAAATGGCCGGCCCAAAGCGAACAAAAAAGACCCGCCGTAGCGGGTCTGAGAGAGGGGCCTTACAGCGGATCCGGCGACTCTGGACGAGTTGCCGGCGCGGTCGCCTGATTGTCCGCAGCGTGACCGCCGGCGCTACCGCGACCGTCGAAGCGGTAATCCGGCCGTTGCCAATCGCTGACCGGCTGCGGCGAAGGCGTATAAGCCGGCGCCGGCGCTTTGGTCATCGGCGCGCTGGCATGATGCTTGACGTGCGTCGCCGGCAACGGCAGTCCGTCCTGCGCCCGTGGCGTGCTAACGGGCGGCATCTTGGTCAGAGGCGGAAGGCGCCGCCTGCGCCGTGCCACTATTCTCGCTGTCCGCCGCCGGCACATCCTGGGTCAGTGCGGTGTCAGAGGAAGGCTCGTCTGCCGCGGCAGCATTTGTCGCGACGATAGCGATGTCCGGCTCGTGAGGATGTTGCGCATCGCCCGTTGCGGCAGGCGGGGAGGCCGGTAACAGATCGGCGGGAGGTTCCTCGGCATGCGTCGCGGCAGGCAGGGAGGCCGGTAACAGAGCGGCGTGCGGTTCCTCGTCATGCGTTGCGGCAGGCGGGGAGGCCGGTAACAGAGCGGCGTGCGGTTCCTC